>NZ_FRCC01000022.1 GCF_900142775.1 Flavobacterium flevense | reverse complement strand
TGGTCAATTTGAATTGGAAAGTGGTGGTCAGTTTGCTCCGGAACTGGTGGTCAATTTACATTGGAAAGTGGTGGTCAATTTGACCGGTTTTTCCACAATAGTGAAAAACTTCTATTTTGTTATTTTCTCAATTTTCTCCATCAACATTTGAAACCGTTCTTCTCTAATTAGCGGATGGATGTGCATAGCTAAAATTTCGTTTGCTTGAGGGTGGTTTTTAATGGCTGTAAGTTCTTGCTTGATGTATTGTTTCAAACCGGCTTCACTCGCTAGTATTTCTTCGACTATGGTTGTTCTGTTGTCAATTAGATAGATGATGTCTTCGTAGTCGTGGCTTCCGTAAAAGTCATTTTGTCCCCGGTCTTTAAATGCTTCTAATTTGGTAGCCAAGAAATAAGGAGAGGGTAATACGTTTATCTTAATTCCTTCTGGTAATTCTATTTGTTGGAGGTATTTGAATCCAGGTTTGTACCATTTATTTGATATTCCAATACTACTGTCGTCAGCAGGCATAATGTCTATTGCAATATTTTCAAACTGATAAGAACAGATGGATTGTCCTTGAGGATCCGGATAGAAATTAAGTTCAGCTAATCGTTCCTGCATTTGTGTCCATTCATAATAATTAGCTAAATTAATGGTCATGTCTATATCAGAAGTAGGACGAATTTCTTCTGCAGCTGGGTCATCAGTATATAAACTAATTACTGCTCCTCCAATGAAGACCATTTTATCATTTAATTCCTTTAAACCTTTCGCCACTTGAGCTACTAATGCCAGATTGATTATTTTATTATGCATTTAGTATTCTTTTTTCTAATTCTCGTTTTGCCATTTCTTTTTCTCTTACTCTTCCCACTCTAATGGCATCCACTAAAGTTAATAATTCATATAAATCCTTATCGTTTAATGAAGCTGCTACGAGAGTAGGGTATAAAGGTTCTATTGCCTGTCCACGGTCTAATCCTTTTGCATACGGCCAAACATATTTATCAGTTGCTTGAATGATTTTATTTAAAGGTTCCGCTGAATGAGCTGTTAAAATTCCTCTGACTAATGCTCCTGGTTGTTGCGGAAAAGCATAGCCTACACCATGAATTAAAAATTCATTAAAGGCAATTTTGTTTACTTTTTTTCTGGCATCATCAATTAGTCCTGCATATTTGGAGCGATTTAAAGACTGGCTTACTTCCGATTGACTCATGCCTAATTCCTGAGCAATAGTATGATGAAACCAAGATTTTTCACCTAGGGCAATTATTTTTAACAAAATTACAATGTCTTGCGGTTTGAGATTATTTTTTGCTTGTGCCATTCTGATATTTCATATTGCGATATGCAATATTAGCTATAAATTTCATAATAAACAATCTTTTGCTGTGTAATATTGCATATTGCGATTTGCAATATGTGAAATATTTGCATGCTCAAATTGAGTTTTTTTATTATCAAAAAGTAAATTATCACGTCTTCTTCTGCCAAATAACTCCACTTAAGGACAACTCATTAATAGGTTCCTATTTCCATAAGACATTTGCTCCAAAATCTTGCAATGAGCAGGAATGTCTAACAAATTAATTCATTTTAATCATGGAAAAACAAAAAAAGAAAGTTTTGCTGATGGCTATGTCCATGCTGTCAGCTTTTAGTGTGATGGCACAGGGAAACGGTGCTGCAGGAATCAATGAGGCGACTCAAATGGTAACCTCTTATTTTGATCCTGCCACACAGCTTATCTACGCCATCGGAGCAGTAGTTGGTCTTATCGGAGGAGTCAAAGTGTACAACAAATTCAGTAGCGGTGATCCCGATACCAGTAAGACCGCAGCGAGCTGGTTTGGAGCCTGTATCTTCCTGATTGTATCAGCTACAATTTTACGCTCCTTCTTCCTTTAATCTTTTGGCTGATGAGTACTTACAACATCAACAAAGGCATAGGGAGGACGGTAGAATTTAAGGGTTTGAAAGCACAATACCTTTTCATTTTCGCTGGTGGATTGCTTGGGATTCTTATTCTGGTAATGATTTTGTACATGGTCGGAGTCAATTCCTTTATCTGTCTGTTTACTGGAACAGGAGGAAGCTCTCTAATTGTGTGGCAGACTTTCTCCTTGAACAAAAAGTATGGCGAACACGGCTTAGTGAAAATAAGTGCTCATAAACGGCATCCTCATTACATCATTTGCCGAAAGGCTATCCACCGTTATTTCAAGTTTAAAACAAAAACCAAGTACGCATGAGGAATAAATCAAAAGCGACTACATTGGAAAGTAAGTTTCCATTGTTAGCGGTAGAAAATAATTGCATTATATCAAAGGATGCGGATATCACCGCTTGTTTTCGGGTGGAACTTCCAGAGCTTTTCACGGTTGCTTCCGCGGAATATGAAGCTATTCATTCCGCCTGGTATAAGGCTATCAAGACTTTACCTGATTATACGGTGATACACAAGCAGGATTGGTATATCAAGGAAAATTATGCTCCAGATATTGCTCAGGAAGATTTAAGTTTTTTAGCAAAATCCTACCAACAACATTTTAATGAGCGTCCGTTTCTGAATCACTATTGCTATTTATTTCTAACCAAAACGACGAAAGAGCGAATGCGAATGCAGAGCAATTTCTCTTCGCTTTGCAAAGGGGTCCTTATTCCAAAAGAAATAAGAGATAAAGAGACCATCCATCGTTTTATGGAAGCAGTAACGCAATTTGAACGAATAGTAAATGACAGTGGTCTTGTCAAACTGGACCGATTAAGTGAAGAGGACATTGTTGGAACAGATGACAAACAAGGAATATTGGAACAATACCTGACACTTTCAAGGGAATCAGAAGCGCCAATGCAAGACATTGCTTTGGGAGCAGAAGAAGTTCGGATTGGAAACAAAAGACTTTGCCTCCATACCTTGTCAGATACGGATAATTTACCGGGAACAGTTTCGGCAGATACTCGTTATGAAAAACTGTCCACCGACAGAAGTGCTTGTCTTTTATCTTTTGCTGCTCCAGTAGGATTGCTGTTAAGCTGTAATCACATCTACAACCAGTATCTTTTTCTGGATAACAGTGAAGACAACCTGCGTAAGTTTGAGAAATCAGCAAGAAACATGCACTCATTGGCACGTTACAGCAGAGCGAACCAAATCAATAAGGAATGGATAGAACGCTATTTGAACGAAGCACATTCTTTTGGACTTTCTTCTATTCGGGCTCATTTTAATGTAATGGCTTGGTCGGAAGATTCTGCTGAACTAAAACAATTAAAGAATGATACAGGTAGTGCCTTGGCACTGATGGAATGCAAGCCTAGGCACAATACTACAGATGTAGCCACGCTTTACTGGGCAGGAATGCCAGGGAATGCAGGAGATTTTCCGAGTGAGGAAAGCTTTTATACCTTCATAGAACCCGCTCTGTGTTTTTTTACAGAGGAAACCAACTATCAAAGTTCGCCATCACCTTTTGGGATTAAGATGGCTGACCGGCTTACAGGGAAACCTATTCATTTGGATATCTCCGATTTGCCAATGAAGCGTGGAATTATCACAAATAGGAACAAGTTCATACTCGGACCTTCAGGTTCAGGAAAGTCGTTTTTTACCAATCACATGGTCAGACAATATTATGAACAAGGTGCTCATGTGCTATTGGTGGATACAGGGAATTCTTATCAGGGATTGTGCGAACTCATCAAAGGAAAAACGAAAGGGGAGGACGGAGTTTATTTCACTTATACAGAAGACAATCCAATAGCCTTTAACCCTTTCTATACCGATGATGGTGTTTTCGACATAGAGAAAAGAGAAAGTATCAAAACGTTGATATTAACCTTATGGAAACGTGACGACGAACCACCAACCCGTTCTGAAGAAGTGGCATTGTCTAATGCCGTGAGTGGTTACATCGAACGGATTAAACAAGAGGATGAATCTCCTTCTTTCAATGGATTTTATGAATACGTGAAGGTTGATTACAGAAAGGTATTGGAAGAAAAGCAGGTGCGGGAAAAAGACTTTGACCTTGCCAACTTTCTCAACGTATTAGAACCCTATTACAAAGGAGGTGAATACGATTATCTACTGAATTCGGATAAGCAACTCGACTTGCTTTCCAAACGATTTATTGTATTTGAAATTGATGCTATTAAGGATCATAAAATTCTGTTTCCAATTGTAACCATCATTATCATGGAGGTTTTTATCAATAAAATGCGTCGTTTGAAAGGAGTGCGGAAGCTAATCTTAATTGAAGAAGCCTGGAAAGCTATTGCCAAAGAAGGAATGGCCGAGTACATCAAATATCTTTTTAAAACAGTAAGGAAGTTTTTTGGAGAAGCCATAGTAGTTACCCAGGAAGTGGATGACATTATCCAGTCACCCATTGTCAAGGAAAGTATCATCAATAATTCGGATTGTAAAATACTGCTGGATCAGCGTAAATACATGAACAAATTTGATGATATACAAGCCATGCTAGGTCTCACTGAAAAAGAAAAAGCACAAATACTTTCCATCAACATGAATAACGATCCCAGACGATTATACAAAGAAGTTTGGATAGGGTTGGGAGGGACACATTCGGCAGTATATGCCACAGAAGTGAGTTTGGAGGAGTATTTGGCTTACACCACAGAAGAAACCGAAAAGTTGGAAGTAATGCGTCTTGCCGGAGAACTCGATGGAAATGTAGAACAGGCTATCAAACGGATAGTCCTTCAGAAAAAAGAAAACAAATAATAATCATTTTAAAAATTAAAAAACAATGAAAAAGTTAATGTTCATGGTGTGTACAGCGTTGCTATTTGCTGTCATACCGTCTGCTAAGGCACAATGGGTGGTAACAGATCCTTCTAATTTGTCTCAGAGTATTGTCAATACAGCGAGACAGATTGTACAGACTTCTTCCACAGCGACCAATATGATTAACAACTTTAAGGAAGTACAAAAAGTGTACAATCAGGGAAAAGAATATTATGACAAGCTAAAGGCTGTAAATAATCTGGTAAAAGATGCCCGAAAAGTACAACAGACCGTACTACTTGTAGGGGATGTTTCTGAGATTTATGTAAAGAATTTTGGCAAAATGATGAACGATCCTAATTTCAATGCTCAAGAGCTATCTGCAATTGCTAATGGATACTCCGTCTTATTGAATGAGAGTGTATCACTTCTGAAAGAGCTTAAACAAATTGTAAATGCTTCCAGTTTGTCCTTGAATGACAAAGAGCGTATGGATATTATTGACGGTGTTTATAAGGAAGTAAAAGAGTACCACAATCTTGTTCGTTACTTCACAAACAAAAATATTTCTGTCAGCTATCTCAGAGCTAAAAAAGCCAATAATAGTAAAAAAGTATTGGATCTTTATGGAACTGCTGACCAAAAATATTGGTAATCATGGAATTTAGTAACCTTCATGAAGTATTACGCTCGCTCTATGATGAGATGATACCACTATCAGCTGATATGGCGGCAGTGGCTAAAAGTCTGGCGGGATTGGGAGCTTTATTTTATGTAGCATTAAAGGTATGGCAGGCACTTAGCAGTACAGAACCAATAGATGTTTATCCGCTACTCAGACCTTTTGCTTTGGGACTTTGTATTATGTTTTTTCCAACTATGGTGTTAGGTACTCTCAATGCAGTATTGAGTCCTGTGGTAAAAGGAACACATAGTATCTTAGAAAATCAAGTTTTGGATTTGAATGCCTTGCAACAGCAAAAAGGCCAACTGGAAAGGGAAGCAATGCTTCGCAACCCTGAAACTGCTTATCTGGTTTCGGATAAAGAGTTCGATAAAAAACTTGATGAACTGGGTTGGTCACCTTCAGATTTAGTTACCATGTCTGGAATGTACATGGAAAGAGAAATGTACGGAGTCAAAAAGGAAATTCGTGATGGTTTTCGGGAGTTTTTGGAAATACTGTTTCAGGCTGCTGCGCTGGTCATTGATACGATACGGACTTTCTTCCTGATAGTCTTGTCCATATTAGGACCGATAGCTTTTGCCATTTCAGTATGGGATGGATTTCAGTCCACACTAACCCAATGGTTAACCCGATACATCAGTGTGTATCTCTGGTTGCCTGTTGCTGATCTTTTTAGTGCGATGTTGTCCAAGATACAATCCTTAATACTTCAGAAGGATATCGAGAGTTTGTCAGATCCCAATTTCATTCCTGATTCATCCAATACGGTGTACATCATTTTTATGATCATTGGAATCATTGGATATTTCACTATTCCTACTGTAACGGGTTGGATAATTCAGGCTGGGGGAGCAGGTAATTTTATGCGAAATGTAAACCAAACCACCACAAAAACAGGAAATATCGTAGGGGCTGGTACAGGAGCAGTCGTAGGTAACATAGGAGGTAGGTTATTGAAATAATAATATTAATCATCAGTAAAATGGAATTTAGAACATTAAGAAATATTGAAAACAGTTTCAAGCAAATCAGACTTTATGCTATTGTATTTGCATTAGTATGTATTGCAGTAACAGGATATGCCGTATGGCAATCTTACCGTTTTGCAGAGTTGCAACGGCAAAAGATATATGTTTTGGACAATGGTAAATCCCTAATGTTGGCTCTTGCACAGGATGCTTCCATCAATAGACCCGTTGAAGCTCGTGAGCATATACGCCGTTTCCATGAACTTTTCTTTACCCTGGCACCAGACAAAAGTGCTATCGAAAACAATATGAAAAGAGCATTCAATCTCGCAGATAAAAGCGCTTTTGATTATTACAAAGACCTGTCTGAAAAAGGATATTACAATCGTATTATTTCAGGGAATGTGCAACAGCGTATTGAAGTAGATAGTGTGGTGTGCAACTTCGATAACTATCCCTATGCTGTAAGAACTTATTCTAAGCAGTTTATTATTAGATCCAGTAATGTAACCAAGCGTAATCTAGTCACATCATGCTACCTAGTGAATTCAGTTCGTTCGGATAACAATCCACAAGGCTTCAACATAGAAAAGTTCAATGTAATAGCCAATAACGATATCGAAATTATTGAACGTTAAAAACAGCTAAGATGAAAAAACTAAGAGTAAGCATGGATACTTGGTTTAATAAGTTAGATATGCAATGGCGAGCACTTCCTGTGCAGCAACAGTACAAGTACCTCTTGTATTGTTTCCTAGGTTATCTGATTCTTACTATAGCTATTATTCTAAAGGTTTGGTATGATACAGGAGAAACCAATCATAGTCTGGCTATCGAGCATATTGAAAATCCTGTTATTAAAAAGAAAGAATCCGCTATATCGATGCAGGATTCATTGTTAAAAATCATAAAAAAATAAAAGATATGAAAGAGAATGAAAACAAAAAGAATATGGTCTTTGTTATGGATGGTAGTTTAAAAGAAACTCCAGATGTACTTCAAGAAAGTACAGAGAACAAAGTTGAAAAACGGAAAAAGCCAATAATTTTTGGGCTGATGGGTATTGTATTTCTGGGATGTATGTATTTGATATTTAAACCATCCGAGAACAGTAAAAAGGCAGAAGATATTGGTCTCAATGATTCAGTCCCTCAGGCTACTGATAACGGTTTGCAGAATGATAAGCAAAAAGCCTATGAAGAGGCAATATTGGAGCAGACGAATCTGGAAAAACAAAATTCACTACTATCTCTTTCTGATTACTGGAAAGAAGACGATATAGATAGTACAACTCCAGTTCTTTTGGAAGATGAGAATGAAGTATCTAATGATATAGGAAGAAACACGAATCCCTCCTTAGACAGTTATCGCAATGCGCAGAATACCTTAGGTAATTTTTATCAGAGTGATAATTCCGAAACATTGCAATTGCGAAAACAACTGGATGAACTAAAAGAACAACTGGCTAAAAAGAATGAGACACCCATTGATCCTATGGAAAGCCAATTGGAATTGATGGAGAAATCCTATCAGATGGCTGCGAAATATCTTCCAACAAATACGGTTTCAGGGAAACAGCCACAAGGAGCAACCACAGCTGTTTCAGGTTCATCGAACCAAAAAGAATCTTTTGTTGCATTTGTTCCTGCCTATAAGAATGTGGTTTCTTCTTTACAGCGAGTACTCCCTGATAGTACGTTTATAGTTAATTGGAGTGAAAATCACAACCGTGGATTTTATACTGTAGGGAAAATGGAAGAGCAAATACAGCCCAAAAATAGTATCCGTGCTGTTGTTCAACAAACACAGTTGGTAATTGAAGAAAGTAGTGTTCGTTTACGTTTATTAGAATCAGCCAAAATAGGAAATCATATTATTCCTCAAGGGACAGTATTGACTGCAAATTCAAAATTCCAACAAGGACGTGTCCAAATGAAAATTACTTCGATAGAACAGCAAGGCGATATTATTCCAGTTGACATTATAGTGTATGGACTGGATGGGCAAGAAGGTTTGTTTGTACCTTATTCTCCCGAAATGAGTGCTTTCAAAGAAATGGCTGCTAATATGGGACAGACTTCAGGAAGCAGTATTATGATGACAAATTCTGCCGGACAACAAATAGCAGGAGATTTGAGCCGTGGACTTGTACAGGGCGTTTCTGGATATTTTTCTAAAAAAATGAGAACTCCAAAAGTAACACTGAAAGCAGGACATCAAGTATTTCTTGTTTCTAAAAAATAAATATTCAACTCTTTAAACTTTATACATTATGAAAACAACAATGAAAAATATACTAATAGTATTGGTCTTAGTAGTAGGTTATGCGATGCCATTTCAGGCACAACAGACTGTTCACAATATCGCAAAGTTGGATTTGGGAAAAATTGAACCCTACTGGATAGAAGTAACTTACAGTAAAACTTCGCACTTGATATTTCCTGCTGCTATCCGCTACGTGGATTTGGGAAGTGATTATTTGGTTGCAGCCAAAGCGGAAGATGCAGAAAATGTATTACGAGTAAAGGCAGCTGTTCGCGATTTTGATGAAGAAACTAATTTTTCTGTAATTACCGAAGATGGACGTTTTTATAATTTCAATGTGCTTTTCAACTCTTTTCCAGTTACTCTGAATTACAATCTTTTGGAAATGCAAAAGGGGATAAGTAGGGAGAATGGTAATGATGTTCTTTTTGAGGAATTAGGAAAAAATGCTCCATCATTAGTAGGTGAGTTGATGGAAACGATTTATAAAACAGACAAACAACTCATAAAAAATATTGAGACTAAGAGTTTTGGAATTCAATTTTTATTAAAAGGAATCTATATCCACAACAATAAATTCTATTTCCATACCGAGGTTCGTAATCTTACCAATGTGCCGTTCCGAATTGATTTTATTGATTTCAAAGTAGTCGATAAAAAGCTCGCTAAACGTACTGTGATACAAGAAAGGACGATAACTCCTTTACGAATATACAAGCAGTTAGACGAAATTTCAGGTAATACTGTAGAGCGAAATGTATTTCTGTTGGATCTATTTACTATCGCCAATGATAAAGTACTCCTTATAGAAATTTTCGAAAAAAATGGTGGCAGACATCAGCAATTAGAAATAGAAAATTCTGATTTGGTTAAAGCAAAGCTTATCAAGGATATGAAGTTAAAGATTAATTGATTTTAATAAAAAACATAAAAAGGGGCAGTTTCACC
>NZ_FRCC01000020.1 GCF_900142775.1 Flavobacterium flevense | reverse complement strand
AAGAAATTTATTAGTTATCCGCGTACCGGGAGTAAATATATTCCCGAAGATATTTGGGTAGAAATCCCGCAGTTAATAGGGATATTAGAAGAAATGGAT
The DNA here is from genome assembly GCF_900142775.1 of Flavobacterium flevense. Lineage (GTDB taxonomy): Bacteria > Bacteroidota > Bacteroidia > Flavobacteriales > Flavobacteriaceae > Flavobacterium > Flavobacterium flevense. The sequence goes on along the minus strand of NZ_FRCC01000020.1, from coordinate 20,665 downwards.
AAGTTTCGAGAAATAGTGCCTAAAATTAAAAGAGGACGTTTGAATAAGCGTATCGTTAACGACCTAAAAGTAACCGATCATCATGGTTTATTGATTACAGATAAGATGCCTTCAGCTTTAGCTGCAAAAGAGAAAGCCATTTATGAAATGATTGCCTATCGTTTACTCGAAGCAGTCTCTCCTGTTTGTATTAAAGAGATAACGGATGTTGTCATGCAAGCGGCACATTATGATTTTTCTCTAAGAGGATGTAAAATTATAGATGCAGGTTGGAGATTCATTAAAGGAAGTTTTGTCGATGAAGAAAACAATGCTGTCCAAGATTTACCGGAACTAAAAATAGGTGATGAGTTAAAGACAAAAGAAGCGAAAGTTTTGGAGAAACAAACCAAGCCACCTGTTCTTTATACTGAGGCTAGTTTGTTGGGAGCAATGGAAAATGCAGGCAATCAGATTCAAAGTGAACAAGAGCGAAAAGTATTAAAAGAAATAGGAATTGGAACTCCGGCAACAAGAGCAGCTATTATTGAAACACTTTTTAAAAGAGAGTATATCAAACGGGATAAGAAGTTCTTACTACCTACAGAAAAAGGATTGAAGGTTTACGAATGGGTAAAAGATAAAAAGATTGCTGATATTACTATGACAGCAGAGTGGGAAATAGCTTTGCAAAAAATCGAAAATAACGAAATAGATGTCGCAGTATTTCAAAAAGGGATGGAAGATTATACCAAGACTATCACACAAGAAATACTCGCTTTTTCTGTTGAAAAAGAGAAACAACCAGAACTGATTTGTCCAAGATGTAAAATTCAGAAATTAGTAATTCGGGATAAATTGATAAAATGTCCAGATGAAAACTGTAATTGGGTACAGTTCCGGAATATATGCGGGATACAGTTAAGCTTTTTAGACTTGGAAACATTGCTAACTAAGGGCAAAACCAATCTCCTAAAAGGTATGACCAGTAAATCAGGGAAAAAATTCGAGGCTTATATCGAAATGGATGAAAAAGGGGAGACCACTTTTACTTTTCCTAAAAAGAAAAAAAACAAATAAAGAATTCTTTTTATTCAAAAAAGGTGGTAATTCATTGATTGCTTTCGTTTTTGATCCGAATTATAAAACTAAAAAAAATGGCTGTTTCAGAGTATGAGACAGCCATTTTGATTTTATTTTTTTGACTCGTTTAAAGAAGTTTTTCTAAATTCTTTTAAAAGCTTTTCTATTTCCAGAGAAGCTTTACGAGCTCTAGTTCCTGCTGCTTTATTTCCTTTTTCTGTTTGTAATTCTGCATCCGATTTGAATGTTTCAAATTCTGTAGCGATTTTTTCAATTAGTTCTTTCATAAGAGATTTATTTTATATCAATTGTAAAAATAGTAATTACTTATCAAATCTAATTTAGTTTCAATAAATTTTTATAGGTAATCTTTGATTTGTTTTAGAGACAATTTGTAGCCAATAAAAGTCAAACCGTACCAAATATTCTGCATGTTACTATAAGCATTCTATATTTATTCATTTAATAAAATGAAAAGATTTATGGATATGCTACCAAAAAAACTTTCCTATTTCTCTTTGAGACTGCAAGAATTACTCAATACGAGCTTTCCTGAAAAAGCATGGGATACCAAATTTATAGAAGACCGTTCACAGCGGGCAGCTCATATTTACGAAGAAGCATTCAAAGCAGGTAATTCCATCGCACAATGTGATGAAATAGCTAATTATACGCTGTTTGAAGGACTGGACTTTTCCAAATTCGACACAGTATTTAAAGTCGTGATAAACGAGTTTGATAGCATTATGGGAGATGAAGAATTACGATCATTTGCTCTTAAAATACGGACTATTTGTGAATCCGTATTTCAGCGGTATAAGCTAAGTCAGGAATTTGTTGACAGTACTGATTATGAACTTCTTTATACGGAGCTAACTGGAACTATAGCAATTTGGATAGAAGAAAATGGGCTTCAATAAACGACAACATCTCCAAACGAATATTGATGCTCTTAGGATTGCTTTTAAACTTGAAAAAGAGAATAGAAAAGCTACTGAAGAGGAAAGACAGTTAATGATGCAATACAGCGGATTTGGCGGTCTAAAGTTCGTGCTTAACCCTATAGAAAATGCTGTAGATATTAATCATTGGCGAAAAACGGAACATTCTCTGTTCCCACTTACCCAAGAATTACACAGGTTGCTTAAGGAAAACGCAGTCGATTATAAACAATACCGTCTCTATGTGGATAGTATGCGTAATTCGATCCTTACGGCTTTTTATACACCTCCTGCAATTATTTCAGCTCTTGCAGATATTTTGAAAGAAAACAGAATAGAGATTAAGCGTAAGCTTGAGCCCTCCGCAGGTTCAGGTTCTTTTATTGAAGCTTTTAAGAACTCTTTTGGTGAGATTAACGAAATTTCTGCCTATGAAAAGGAACTGTTAACCGGAAAGATTTTACAGCATATTTATCCCGATGTCAATATACATACTCGAGGTTTTGAATCAATTCCCGAAAGAGAGCATAAAAGTTATGATTTGGTTACAAGTAATATTCCTTTTGGAGAAGTGTCTGTATTCGATTTATCGTATTCCCGTAGTAAGGATCCAGCAAGAGTTCAGGCAGCCAGAAGCATTCATAATTATTTCTTTCTAAAAGGAGGTGATATGCTTCGCGAAGGAGGTATCTTGGCTTTTATCACTTCACAAGGTGTACTCAATAGCCATGGTAACTTAGCTATCCGTGAGGGATTGATGAAAGATTATAAATTGATTTCTGCTATACGTTTACCAAATAATCTTTTTACGGATTATGCCGGTACTGAAGTGGGGAGTGATTTAATTGTTCTCCAAAAAGATACTGCTAAAATTAGTGTGTCATTAAGGGAAAAGGAGTTTTGTGAAACGAATACTAATTCTGAAAAAGGTTCAACTAATATTCTATTGAGTAATCCTGATCTGATTGTTCATACCAAGTCATATCAGGGAACGGATCCATATGGTAAGCCTACAATGATATATGAACATCAAGGAGGTATTGAGGGAATTACTATCGATCTTAAGAGAATACTGAAGGATGATTTCTCTACTCATTTAGACCTAAATCTATACAATGGTCTTCCGTCTGATAAATTAACAATATCCTCAACGATTTCATTACAGACAAAACCAATTATTCAAACGGAAAAAAGCATAATCTCAAATTCTGAAATAAGACTCTCTCCACAAATCCAAAAAGATAATGGATCTCAAATCCAACTAAATTTATTTGATTTGTTTGAAACAGCTATACCAGCTAAAATTAACCGTCCAAAGCCTCGAATTAAAAATAAAACGAACATTGCAAAACAAAATATTGACAAAAAGCAAGCTAGTTTATTTGATAATACGATGACAATCCAACAAGTACATCAAAAGCCAAGTATCCAAAGAAAAACACAAACAATTAGCAACAATCTAATCATCGGGGATTTATTCTCACAAACAAACTTGGATGATCAGAATTTGGAAACAGCCAAAACAATTACTCCTAGTGTAGCTGTAATGCCATCGAGTCCTTCACCCTATATAGGAGAAATCGAAATTTTTTATCGAGAGGAATGCCTTGTCAAAGATAATAATGGATTTGTAGGCTATCTGAGAAATGTAGATTTAGAGGTTGGAAAAGCTATGTTTCATCCTTTGCATCTTTCTACGCCTCAAAGAATGAGAGCAGCTGCTTATATTGATTTAAGGGATGTTTATCAAAGGCTTTACAATCGCGAAGCTGAGCTAAAAACGGAGCATAGAGAAGAGAGAGAAAAACTAAATAAACTATATGATAATTTTGTTAAAAAATACGGTAATCTTAACAATGCAGAGAATATAAAACTGATTAAAACTGACGTTTCGGGTAAAGAAATTTCTTCTTTAGAACGGGTTATTGGAGGTGTTGTGCATAAGGCAGATTTTTTTCAACGTCCAGTTAGTTTTTCTACTCGCACATTAGCGACTGATAATCCTGATGAAGCTTTGGCAGCTTCACTGAATCAGTATGGAAAAGTTAATCTAGTTTATATGTCGCAGGTGAGTGGTATGACATCCGATAATCTTAAAGAAGCACTCAAAGGACGAATTTTTTATAATCCTTTAGAAAAAGAATATGAAATCTCAGAACGCTGGGTTTCTGGAAATGTTGTAGAAAAAGCCAATCAGCTACAGGAATACATCAATAATAATCCCGAAGATAGTCAAGCCAGAGAAAGTCTTGCTGCTTTGGAAGAGGCCAAACCCAGAAGAATTGAATTTGAAGAACTGGATTTTAATTTTGGAGAACGTTGGATTCCCACAGAAATATATTCCGACTTCGCATCTCATCTTTATGATACGGATGTTTCTGTTTTCTATTCAGAAAACACAGATGATTTTGCTATTAATTGTGATCAAAAAAATGCTCATATAAGAGATAAATATGCCGCAAAATCAGAAAGTAGAACTTTTGATGGTATCACCCTATTGAGGCACGCATTGGTTAATACTACACCTGATATTACAAAAAAGATTATAATTGGCGATAAGGAAGTCAAGGTAAAGGATATGGAGGCGATACAGATAGCGAACTCTAAAATCGATGAAATTAGAACTGCTTTTACTGATTGGTTGCATGCCCAAAACGATACCTTTAAAATTAAATTAACCAATCAGTACAATAACACCTTCAATTGTTTTGTTCGTCCGCAATATGATGGTAGTCATCAGGAGTTCCCGGGACTGGACAGAAAGGCATTAGGTATTGAAGACCTCTATTCCAGTCAAAAAGATGCGGTATGGATGATAAAGCTGAATGCTGGGGCAATATGTGACCATGAAGTAGGTGCTGGGAAAACATTGATTATGTGTACAGCTGCCCAAGAAATGAAACGGTTAGCTATGGTACATAAACCAATGATTATTGGTTTAAAAGCTAATGTACATGAGATAGCTGAAACATACCGAACTGCTTATCCTCACGCTAAGATATTGTATCCGGGAAAAGAAGATTTTACACCTCAAAAACGCCAACGAATTTTTGGTGATATAAAGAATAATGATTGGGATTGTGTGATACTTACACATGACCAATTTGGTATGATACCACAATCTTCTGAGATGCAGAAAGAAATTCTGCAAACAGAGTTGAGTAGTGTAGAAGAAAATCTTGCTGCTTTAGAAAAACAGGGAAAAGATATTTCAAGAGCAATGCTCAAAGGTGTTATTGTGCGTAAACAAAATCTTGAAGTCAAGCTCAAAACGCTGGAACATGACATAGAAAATAGAAAGGATGATATAGTTGATTTTAAGATGATGGGCATTGACCATTTATTGGTAGATGAAAGTCACCGTTTTAAAAATTTAATGTTTAATACTCGTCATGAAAGAGTTGCTGGATTGGGAAATATGCAAGGAAGTCAAAAGGCACTGAACTTACTTTTTGCTTTACGAACCATACAAGAACGAACAGGAAAAGATCTCGGGGCAACCTTTCTTTCAGGTACAACAATTAGTAATTCACTGACAGAATTATACCTGCTCTTTAAATACCTGCGTCCACAGGCATTGGAAAAACAAGGGATCAACTGTTTTGATGCCTGGGCGGCTATTTACGCCCGTAAGACTACCGATTATGAATTTTCGGTGGCCAATAATATCGTTCAAAAAGAACGCTTCCGATATTTTATAAAAGTACCAGAACTGGCTCAATTCTATTCAGAAATAACCGATTACCGAACAGCAAAAGACATCGGCATTGACCGTCCCGAAAAAAATGAAATACTTCACAATATTCCACCAACACCCCAACAGGAAGTATTTATTAAAAATTTGATGGAGTTTGCAAAATCAGGTAATGCAACGTTATTAGGAAGAGCTCCACTTACAGACAGAGAAGAAAAAGCAAAAATGCTAATCGCTACGGATTACGCTCGAAAGATGTCACTTGACATGCGAATGATTAGCCAAAAGTATGAAGACCATCCAGACAATAAGGCTTCTCATTGTGCAGCAAAAATTGCAAGTTATTACAATAAATTTAATGCACAGAGAGGAACTCAGTTTGTTTTTTCAGATTTGGGAACATATAAGCCCACTGAATGGAACGTGTATGCAGAAATTAAAAGAAAGTTGGTTCAGAATCATAATATCCCATCTCATGAAGTACGCTTTATACAAGAAGCAAAAACAGATAAGCATCGAAAGGAATTGATAAGTTCAATGAATGAGGGAAAAATTAGAGTCCTATTTGGATCAACTGATATGCTTGGAACTGGTGTTAATGCTCAGAAGAGAGCTGTTGCAGTTCATCACTTGGATACACCATGGCGACCAAGTGATCTTGCCCAAAGAGACGGAAGGGCAATTCGTAAAGGAAATGAGATTGCTAAATTTTTTGCCAATAATAAGGTAGATGTGATTATCTATGCTGTTGAAAAATCATTGGATAGTTATAAATTCAATTTATTATACAATAAACAGCTTTTTATAGATCAGTTAAAAAATAATAATTTAGGAAAACGAACCATTGACGAAGGCGGTATGGATGAAAAATCAGGTATGAATTTTTCTGAATATGTAGCCATCCTTTCGGGAAATACGGATCTCTTAGATAAAGCAAAATTGGAAAAACAGCTTGCAGGATTAGAGAGTGAGCGGCAAGCATTTAATCGTTCTAAGTTTAGCTCTAAGTATAAAATTGAGGATATTACTGCTACATTGGAAACTGCTCAGTCTCGCTTGAATCGGTTTATTTTGGATTGGGACAATTTACAACAAAGAGTTCAAAAGCGTCCTGATGGAACGTTGTTGAATCCTGTTCAGCTTAACGATCTGCCTATCAATGCCGATGTTAAACAAATTGGAGCTAAGCTCAACCAACTGGCTGACAAAGCCCGTACTGCCGGACAGTATGAAGAAATTGGTAGTTTGTATGGTTTTAGTTTGTTGGTAAAAACAGAATTATCAGAAACGAATTTAGGTAGGTTAGAAAGAGATAATCGCTTTTTTATTGAAGGAGAAGGAGGGATTAAGTATACTTATAATAATGGAAATATGGCTTCAGAACCCAAAACAGCAGCATTGAATTTTATTAATGCTTTAGGGAAAATCCCAAGTCTAATAGAAAACGAGCAAAAGAAAATTGCTGAATTGAAAAAAGATCTTCCGATACTGCAGGAAGTAGTTAATAGCAACTGGACTAAAGAGAATAAATTAAATGAAATAAAAAATGAATTGGCTGCCATTGACAGAAAGATTCAATCATCGATAGCTCCTTCTGAAAACAGAAAAGCGGTAGAGCAAGAAGAATGTGAAAAAGTAGATGTAAAGAATGTTAAAACTCATCTGAAATTAAAAGCCATATAGTCCTGATTTAGTATTGAATATTTTAAAAAACGAATACGGTTCAATAGAAACACCACTACACGATTTAATAGAAATAGGACGAAGAATTTAATAATTGACTAATTTTTTATAATTCAATGAATTGATTAGTCTCCTAATTATCTGGGATTAATTAACTTTCCTGCACCAAATGCTGTAAATCAGGATCGTTTTTTATACGTTCCAATTCACTTTCAATAATAAGGAGAATATCTTGTTTTACTTGCCTGTAATTGGCTTCAATTTCGGTTTTCATTTTATCTTCGCCATTTTTATCAATGAAAGATAAAATCTCGGGTATTTTTTTATAAGCTTTAGTTTCTGAAGCTACTTTTTCATTATCAACTACGATTTCAGAATGGAAAATTTTCTGTTCAATACGTTCGTCAAAGTTATCTGAAACAGCCCCTACAAACATTCCTTGAGTCAATGTGGAAATTTTTGAAGCAGGTATTAGACTGTCTAATTGTGTAGATATAGAGGTTGATTTATCGTTTCGATTAATGGTCATACTTTGTCTTTTCTGTAACACTTTACCAAAACGTTCTGATAAGCTTTTGGCAGTTTCTCCTACCACTTGTCCACTAAAGATATTACCCACGGTGTTTTGAATAACTTTACTTTCTTTGTCACCGTAATCGCGTGTTAATTGTGAATAATCTTGAAAGCCCAAACAAACCGCCACCTTATTACTTCTGGCAGTAGCTATCAGGTTGTCTAATCCTCTGAAATAGATGGTTGGTAATTCATCAATAATAACTGAACTTTTTAATTGTCCTTTCTTATTGATTAGTTTTATAATTCTCGAATTGTATAAACCTAATGCAGCCGAATAGATATTCTGTCTATCAGGATTATTTCCAACGCAAAGTATTTTAGGTTCGTTCGGATTATTGATGTCCAATGAAAAATCATCTCCAGTCATTACCCAATAAAGTTGAGGTGAAATCATTCTGGACAAAGGTATTTTAGCTGAAGCGATTTGTCCTTGCAATTGATCTTGTGCTCCGCCTTGCCAGGCATCCATAAAAGGGGATAGGTAGTTTTCGAGATCTGGATAAGAAGTAAGGATAGTAAATACATCTATATATTTTTTATTGAGTAACTCAATAGCATGAGGAAATGTACAGTACTTTCCATTATCATAGATTTTCAAAAACCAGATGATGGCAGCTAACAGAATTATTGGAGATTCAACAAAAAAGTCTCCCTGTTTTTGTATCCAACTTCGATTAAGGTTCAGCATGATAGTATAGGCCGATTCATAGGCATCGGAGATGTCCGTCATAAAATCTGGATTGATAGGATTGCAACGATGGCTCCTGCGAGGATCATCAAAATTGATAATATAGAATTTTGGTTTTACTTCATATTTATCGGTATGCTTCAACAAATGATTGTAGGCAATGGTAGAAAGATCATCGAATTTGAAATCATAGATGTACATCGAAAATCCCTTTTCGATATGTTGTTTGATGTAATTGTTTATAATGGCATAACTCTTACCTGATCCAGGTGTTCCCAACACAATGGAGGCTCTGAAAGGATTTACTACATTGATCCATCCTTCATTCCATTTGCCTTTATAATAAAACTTGGTGGGAAGATTAACCGAATATTCATTTTCCATCAATTTAGTTTCTTGCATGAAACTTTCATTTTCGTTATTGAATACATCATCCATGAGATTCGTGCGGAGCAAACGGCTAATCCATACACCAGCCACCATTAAAGCAATGTAACCTATCGAGCTTGTTAGAATGTATAATGAAGTCGCTAATTTTGAAGATAACTTAAGTAAGAATGTATTTAGAAAGAAAAGTATAAAGCCGATAACTAGGGCTGTATAGATTTTAGTCCAGGTAATCTTTTCATTTTTTACTCCTTTTGTTCCCAAACAGCTCAACGCAAGTAAGACTAATGCGAAGAGCTTGGAATATAAAGTATGAGAAAATAAATTTGCTGTCCTTTGAAAATTACCTAATATCTTATTGATGACTTGTAATGTCCAACCTCTTTCTAGAAAAAAGCTATAACAAAACCAGTAAAAGTGCATTAAAACCAGAATGATGCTCACTGCACGCATGAAAGCCATTATTTTGGCTAACCCTCTTAAATCGTCTTCTCCTTGCATACTTTGATAAATTAAATGTTTTGTTCAATTTAGTAGGGAAGTAATCTACTTGGAAGAATAAAGAAGTACTTGGCTTTTATTGGATTCATTTGGCGATAAGGTAATAGACAAATACATTTTATTTTTTGTTTCCAGGTCTTCTGCTTTTTTTCTTTTTCTTCATTTTATTAGCAAATTGCTGTTCTTCATAATCTTCTGCTTGTGCTTCTGGTAATAAACTACCAAGACTTTCCATAAAACCAAAATCAGATTGAGTTTGGGTTGACTGATCTTTATTAAGAAAATCAAAAAGCGTATGTGGTTTTTCAGTTTCTGGTTTTGTAGTGTTAGTGCTTTCGGGAGATGTAATCTTTATATTGTCATGTATTGCATCTTGGCGCTTTTGAGTAATTTCTTTATTCCAACAATCATTAAAAATGTTAGCAGAAAGGTTTTTACCCAATTGTGATCCGTTCCATACGCTGCGTGATTCATGGTCAATAAATGTAATCCCGTAAATTCGTCCTTCGTGATTCCTGCGAACAACAGTATTAATGCCTTGCTCCAGCAATTGTTTCTTAAATTCGGTTTCGTTGGAGGTGGTGTGGATTCCAACTTCGATTGTCTTTTTTAGAATGTCTTTTGCCGTTTCTGTTTTTATTTTTTCTTTCGACTTCTCGAAATGTTTTTGTAAAACTTCCAGTCCTGCCTGTTTACCAAAAAGAGATGCTTTGAATGGATTGCTTACTTTTTCTCCCTGCTCATTCAGAGCAAAATAGACTAATCCTTGTTTAGTTTGTCCGTGTAATTCGCCTTTTACTTCCTCTGCAGTAATATTGAAAAGTGAAAGTAGGGCATTATAAGTCCCTAAATTTTGATAATGATAATACTTTGGTAAATGTCGAACTACCGAGGCTATTTGACTCTTTACATTTGCTACCTTGTAGTCAATTGGTCTGAATAGTTCTTCTTTTGGATTCCGATTTTTTTCAGTTGCTGGAATTAGTTTGTATTGTTGTTCCAAGGCACGACAGGCATCCATAGAACGTAATTTTTCATAGTTGTCTGGTATTTTTTTACCGTTACGATCTACACAGGTCGATACAATATGAATGTGAGTTCGTTCAATATCGGTATGTTTAAAAACCACATGAGGCTGGTCTCCATAGCCCATACGTTCCATATAATCTTTTGCTATTTGTTTGAAATCTTCATCACTTACATTATCTCTTGGATTAGGGTTGAGTGAGATATGTAGCACGGGTTTTTCCGTTCGTTTATTTGCAATCAGATAAGGTTCGAAAGATTGGTATAATTGGGAAATTGAATGTTTTCCATCGATAGTTTCTCTTATTCTATGAGTGGACAATATTTCACCATTTTCCTGATCAACTTTGAGCTGATTATAAGAAAGTGCTCCAATAATATTTGCTCCGCGACCAATCTTTGCTATCATCTTTATTCATTTTTAACCAAATGTTTGGCTTCAAATTCCTCAGTTAACTTTATAATCTCGTGACATAATTTTGCTAATTCTGTTGTTTGTTTCTCTAATTTAAACAGGTAGGCAGCTGCTTTCTTTTCAGAAAAATTACGGTATAGTATTTTCACAATCTGATTGTAATTAACGCCAACGGCACGAAATTGACCATACAAAGTGGTTAATCGCATGTAGTAATCCATAGCAGCCATATCAATTTTTACTGTTTTTATTTGTTTTTCAAATAGGATGGAAGTAATAAAATGAGCTTTATTATCAACTCCTGAAGCTTCATAAAGGGAAAGAAATTTGGCGTTTTCTTCATCAGTTAAACGAAAAACATAACGATGAATGCTCGGATTCTTTTTGGGATTCCTGCCACCTTTGTGCTGTTTGTTGTTCTCTTGTTCATCCATCACTAATCCATTTGTAAATTTCACAAAACACCGACTTCGGAGAGTGTTTTTAGCCCCTAAAAGGGCAAGTTGTTTTGAGGCACGGAATTCATTTCGAGTGCCTCAAAACACAACTTGCTCTGTTCTGGCGAACAGATAATCCACCCTTCGGGACGGATTCAATAAAGCAGGGAAAAACTGCTTCATGCCGTTCCAGTTGTTATCCCAATACTGATTTAATCTTTCCATTGACTTATCTGATTACTGTTTTATACAAAGTAAATGATTGAATACAGGATTGTTGTGATGTGAAGATTAGCCAAGAATTGCCAGTAAATGCCAATTACTACCACGAGAATAAAAGCAAATACATAGCTGTATTTCTTTGTACTTATAAATAGACATAAGGATATAAGTAGGTACGGAGGTAACAATATAATTGCATAGAAAAGTACAGTTATACAAATTTAGATAGGCGTATAAGTAAGTTGATAAATGCCTATTTATCTACATGCAGTTATAAAGGCATATTCTAATACCTAAACAGCTTGTTAAGTACTTGCCTAACTATATAATGCTGTACATAGAGATAAACTTATATGCGGTAATGAGTAAATGACTACTGATATAAATACTTGAGTAATTGGATATATAAATAATTTTAAAACCGTTAAATATGAATGCAAATCACAAAACAATATTTATTGCCTTTTCTTCTCAAAAAGGAGGTGTAGGCAAAAGTACATTTACAACACTTATTGCCAGTACAATGCACTATCGTTTGGGCTACAATGTTGCCGTATTTGATGCCGATTTTCCACAGCACAGTTTGATGAAAATGAAATCCCGTGATCTCGCTATGGTAATGGAAAATGAGCATTTGAAAAAGTTGGCGTACAAACAATTTACCACCATTAACAAAAAAGCCTATCCCATTATGCAACACAAAGCAGAAAGCGTATTGGAAACGGCTCAGGAATTTTTGAATAATTCTTCAATACCTATTGATGTTATTTTCTTCGATCTTCCCGGAACGGTGAACACTCCCGGAATACTCAAAGCATTGGCAGGAATGCACCACATTTTTACGCCTATTACAGCCGATCGTTTGGTGATGGAGAGTACGCTTGTATTTACACAGCTTTTACAGGATGTGATTATGAAAAAAGGGAAGACTTCCATAGAAACTATTAATCTGTTTTGGAATCAAGTGGATGGCAGGGAAAGTACACCCTTATATGATGTTTATAACCAACTTATTGAACAATTGGGATTAAGCTTAATGCAAAGCCAAATTAAAAATAGCACTCGTTTTCGTAAAGAAAGCGAAGAGAATAGCAAAACTGTATTTCGCTCTACGGTTATGCCGCCAGATGAACGTTTGATGAAGGCTTGTCAGTTAGATTCATTTATAAATGAATTTTTAAAAATCATTCAATTATAGTTTATGGAGAAAGATAATAAGAGAAAAGTGGCTCCTGAAATTAACGAGGAGTTGATGATGAACCTGATGGTTGATGGTATAAAAAAGGAAGGCTTACAGCTTCCACCAGAACTGACCGAAGGCTCGCAAAAGGAAGTCCCAAACCCTAAAGAATTACCATCTGCAAAATTAGAAATTAAAGAAAAGACGAGAGTCAAAAAGACAAGTGAACCGGATTATGAAAGCATTTTTTTCAAAAGACCAGACACCAATGCCCGTGATGGAAAAACAGTGTATATTCGGCCCGATTTTCACGAGAAACTGTCCCGAATTGTTCAGGTGATTGGAGAAGACAAAATCACTATTTATGCTTATTTGGATAATTTGTTGAACTACCATTTTCAGGAATTTGGAGAGCAGATAACCAAGAGTTTTAATGATAAGTACAAACCTATTTTATAAGCCATGGAAATAGTAATTGTAATATGTTTACTGATTGTAATTGCTCTGCTTTTGCAGGATAAGATTGTTATCAAGATAGGAGTGGAGCAAAAGCCAACGCAGGAAAAAACAAATCCAAACTTGCCCGATATCATGGGGCAGCCCAAAACTCAAAGAAACCTTTCAGTGCCAAACAATACCAATGAAAGTCAAAATAAAAAGCAGGAAGATAAAACGGATAATTTTGATTTTGAAATTGATGATCAAGATATCGAGAGTCAAATTCCGCAGGAAGAGCTGGATGAAGTTTATGGAAATATACCTGATTTTGAGGACGAGGCAGAAGAATGGAATAGTTATGGAATATCCGATGGTGATAACGGTTTTGCCCAAGGCGTTACCTTTGAAGAACTAAGCTCCGTGGGGATGCTGCTGCAAAAAGAAAAATTGGAGTCCTCTCAAAAGGAAACAGCGGTTGCAATTGTTCAAAAAATACAAGGAACCGAATTATTCGACCTACTGGAAAATTCTATGGAAAGTGCTTCCCGTAAAATAGCCGAGCTATTGGACAGTAGCCTTTCTTCTGAAACAGAAACCGGTTCTTCCACTTTGCGGAAAAATGATTTTGAGGATTTTGATATTGGGGAGTTTATATGAACTCCCCAATATTTTTCAGAATCTTAAATTGTTATTTAGTAATATTTAATTACAAAGTAGTTCATAAAGATTTCAGTTAACCTTCGTTTTCAACTCTAAGTATTTTATAATCTCCGTAACCCTTTCATTATTAAATACACTATTTCATGTATGTTTTTACTAGAAAACAATATTTCATTTTCTTCAACGCTAAGTTTATTTAATTCGGATAACTTATTAAGATTGAATTTTAAAAGCTCTTCTTTTAATTTATTAAAATCAGCATAGTCACACTTAGAATAAATATAGTCTTTAAATTCGATTAGAAAATCAGTGTTATATTGAAAATTATTAGTTAATTCTTCAACATCTTCACCTTTAATTAATTTTATTAATTTTTTAGTAGCTCCACCAAATCCTCCGACTAAAAATAGGGGTTTATTTTCTTTTAAAGTATAAAGGGCTTCTTCAATTACTCCAGGTATATAGCCTAAATAATTTGTAGTTTTTCCTCCAATTAAAATTCTAGCTGAACAGTCTTTAGCCATTTGAACTCTCATTTCTTTGAAACATTCACAAAACGAATATCGGTCTTCTATAGACTTTGAGGGATTATATTCTTTATGTTCGATAATTGAAACAGTTTTTGGAACTGAAATTTCTTTTATTTCAATTTGTTTTGAATAAAAATCTATCTTTACATCACGTGTTAAACGTCGGGTATTAGGAAATACAAAATAGTTAACAAACTTGAAATTTTTATCATTTGCCTTTTTATATTGGTTCGAAAGTTCTGAAAAATAATAAGTAAAACCATTTTCTCTTAAGTCGCCACCATACAAAGCTACACCGTCATTGGCAATAATGTATCTTGCTATTTCAATGGAGATATCATTCAAATGCTGCTCTGAAAATCCTATTTTATCTAAATCTTCATTTACCGATACTGAAATGGCAATTTTTTTCCCATTTAATATTCTTGATTTTTTAGCTTGATTTTTTTCTTGTGAAATTAAATCTGAATCTACGCCTGATATATCTATTTTTTCTTCTTTCATAAGCTCAAGTTAATAGGGGTTGTAAATTCTACATCTTCATCTAATTCATTTAAAATGTTCAGTTCTTCTAGTCCTAAAGGAGGGTCAGGATACAATATAATTAGTTTTTTACTCCCTAAATTTTCTTTATATTTCTTTATATCTAAAAAGTTAAATAACTCAGGAGGAGAAGTTATCACCTTAATTTCATTATTATCATTCGTACCCATATTAGAATACCATTCTAAAAGTCTATTTTGATATAAATTATTTAAGACCTGATATAATGTCAAGTTTACAATTTTATAAAACCCTATAATTTCTTTCTTTCCGATGACTGTTGTAGGCATGTTTCCTAGGTATGGGAAGGCTCTTTTCTCTCCATCTATTATATTATGTACAACGACTATAGGTGATTTATGTTTCTTTGCAATCAATATTTCCCTTCGGCACCATTCTCTGTTTGAATATTCGTCTGTATGAAAAACTACTAAGGCTGAGTGCTTAATTTCTTGCTCAAATTGTTCTGCAAAATCATATCCATTTGCAATATCTACAGTATCAAAAAACACATCAAGTTTGAGATTTTTCTCGATAAACTGTTTAAATTTTATTGTAGTATTTTCACCATCTTTCTTAGCATGACTTAAAAATAATTTCACAGGAGAACCTATTCTGTGCTGCTCTTTATCTTTTTGTTTAGGATGAAAATTTAAAATAAGTCTAGAACAATCGTGCAACAATTCTGTTTTAATTTTCTTAATAGACTTTTCTAAATCTTTTTTATTTTGAAGATTTAAATCTTTTTCAAAAAACTTTGTCCCATCGGTAAATTGAAGAGTACTTAGTCCACAACCTATAGAATAAGCTTTGTTACAAAGTGAGATAGGAAATATTCTATTATCATCATCAATTTTTTTAGTAAGCTCTTCAGTATATGAGCGAAAATCTTCATCCAAGATATATTCCTCATCTATAAGTAACACGATGGCGTTCTTTTCTGCATTTGATAAGTCTATTTCTAAAGGTTTATTATTTTCTAGTTTTGAATATCTAAAATAAACTGGAATATTAATCCCTCTTGATAGAGGGTTTTGATAATCTCGACAAAATGTAGAATACAGTTCTTCTGCAATTTTTTTTCCAGCTTCGAAATTAGGATGCCAAACTACATATATATTTAGTGGATATTCAATATTATTCATTGGTGTCTTTTGTCATTTGTTTTAAAGTATTATCTATATTATCAGAATGTGTATTTCTTTTAGCAAATGCGAGTTCAATATATTCTTGCATTTTTATCCTATCATCTGTCCAATCTTTTATAACTGCATATTCTGATCTAAAATTATCTGCTAATCTAGTTGGCATTAAGTCATAGTTAGCCCTACTTGTTCCAAAATCAGAATGATTGGGTAATATTAAACCTAATAACCCAGAATATTTATCTCCAACTTTATAATTCAATGCTCCTGATATTTCCCAATCAATATGTTTCCGATGTTTTGTATTTAGACCAATTAAAACGACCAAAACAGTTGTGTCTGCTAAATAACCTTTTTGAATTAATTGTTTTATATATCCATCTGAGTTATCCGAGTTTATATCACCGTCTTCGACAGATTTGTGAGTTACTAAATCTCCAAATAAATTCTTAAACCTCTCTTTGTAATCTTGATCTTCATAATGATAATAGCTTATAAATGTCTTTCTTTTAACTATTTCTTTTGGAAGTGTTGTACTCCAATTAAATCCACCATCAACTTTCCGTATAAATGGACAAATTCTTGACCAACCGCCAATTTTTTTTTCGGCACAACAAAAAGTTTTTCCTTTATTAGCTTGTTCTACCAACCACTGGCGATTCTTAAGCATTGCATCACCTATATGCTCTTCAAAATCATCATGGACAATAACTTTATCAATTGAATTTCCTTCTTCGTTAAAAGATAATTTCGTAATTACATAATCTTCCCATTTAGCCATAATGCTTTATCTTAAATTAATTGTATGGATCACTTATCATAGCATCCATTACATTGGAAAGAGGATTTGTATAACTGCCATAATCACTCAACATTTTTGTTTTAAGTAGAATTTCTTTATCGATTTTTGAGATTCTACTAACCAGATTATTTAGATCATAAATATCTCTAACAATAGTAGCAGATCTTACATATTCAGGTAATCCTCCTTTAGGAATTCCTTTAAGACATAACACAAACAAGTCGGTTTTATCATAACCATAGCCTATTTCAAAAGGTACCCAAGTAGAATATAATGTATTAGGAGAAACCACCACAAGCATATGAGAACTGTTGTTTATTCCTTTTCTGATTGAATCAGTAACAGCCTTAGCATTATTAGATTGATGATGAATTCTTAAATCCCCATCATAATCATCAAAATAAACATCAATACCTGCTTCTATCAAATAATCTACAATCTTCTTTGCAGCATCTTTATCTTTCTGTTGGTGTGATATGAACACACATTTTATTCCCAAAGACAAAACCTTATTTCTGGATTCATACTTTGTTGGGTAGTAATATCGATTTAAAGCCATTTAATTAAAATAGTTTTTGTTGTTCATACTCTTTCCAATGAATTGGTGTACCATTTAAGCCAGAACCAAAATCTTTTAAAATTCCGTTTATTAGTTCAATTGCTAAATCTTCATTAATAATTGTCTTATAATCCCTATCCCTAATATTATTAGATGGACACAAATCAGAGTATTTAGAAGGCACTCTCCATGCTTTATTTCCAAAATAAGAAAACTCGGTAGAAATCAACACATATTTTCCACTTAGATCTTGCTTTTTATTCTTTTCATTTAACTTACCTTCATAATCACTATGATGAGAATCTAATTGATGCCAATCATTATTTTTATCTTTAGAATAAATGTTATCCCCATGCAGTTGTTTCAAACTTCCGTTTATAACAGGCTTTTTATTTTTAAATCTAGGATTTTCCCAATATTCTTGAAATGTTATTTTTTCTGTAACTTTCATTAGGAAAATTATATGATACAATAACCCATTTTCAACAGCACCAGTGCCAATTATCCAATCTCCAACAGAAGCTTTTCTTCTTAAATGAGGTTTGCAACAAGCTAATGTACAATATTCTCCAAATGGATTTGGAGCAAAACCATAATCACGAGTAATTTTATACGCATAAATACTCATTATTGACAGGCTATTCTTTTGACATTATTTACTGGTGTTCTCGGTTGTCCACTTGAATTGCACCATCCAACATCTTTACCTTCAATTGCATCAATAATTTTTTCTGAATTCCAACCAACTAAACCATCACCAAATTTTTCTAGATTTTCAGGTATATCCGAATCTTTACCTCCATGCATAAATACACCAACAATTCTTTTTCCTAGTTTAGCTGCTTGTTCAATTTCCCAATTCACCCATTTTCTTGAATGAGTTTGTGAACCGATTAGAACAACTACTGTACCCGCCCAACGCATTTTCATTCTTAAAAGACGCTTCAAAGTTTGTTCAGGGATTTGCTTTTTATCTAATTTATCTTGATTTTTTGGATTAGCTCTAATAGAACTATTTCTAATACCATATTCTTTACCAGCTAATAACTTTGTGAAATTTGTAACTGCTGTATCATCTTTATGATGATGGCTTATAAAAAGATTTTTTGATGTACTCATAATTTAGATGTTTCAAATCAAGTTATTAATATTCCATTTAGGTGGAAAAAAAAAGCTAATTTCTTCTTTCTTCTGTAATGAAAATTTTTGTTTAATACGTGTTCTATTTGATAGTCCTGTAATTTCAGGATGAAAAACTCTTGAATACTTGTCTACTTCACAAAAAACATTCTGACAATCAATTAATTGTAAATCTCTTCCCCCTAAATTTTGAAAATTTAATCCTAATCGTTCAAATTCAATTTCTTGATTATCTGCCACCATCTTTATAATGTCTTCATAAGAATAATCCCCTAGACTTGTGAAGCATTTTGTGATGCCATCTTTTGCTCCTGGACCAGCTTTTACAAATTCCATTTCAGTAAAATTAGTGATATTACTGTAATTTAAATCTGTAACATATTGATATGCTAAAAACTCACCTATAGTTGGATAAGATAACAGCAATCTATATGCCTCTTGCATGTTTTGAGAATTTTGAAGTTGAAAAGGTAATTTTTCACTAATCATCTTTTCAATTAACTTTAGATGGTTTTGATGTTTTCTTTCCCAACCAAAAGTTGATTTACCAGATGCCATTATATAGGCAGCAGAGTAAATAGGATTCTTACTTAAAAGGACATCAGATAATAATTCATCATATTTTTTGAAAGAGTAATCTTTTAATGTAATATCTCCTAATTCGTGTTCTAGAAATTCCCAAGTTGATATTCTATTAAAAATTTTGAATAAAATAATTCTAAAAAATATTTCTTCAATATCCTGACTACCTTTATAAATTATATTATTAATCAAATATTGACTAACCCTGTCTGTTGCCCGGTATACATTAGTAAATTTATAATTATTTAGAATATTGTCTTCAGACCAAGGGTATTCAATTTTTTTTAATCTTTTATAAAAGACATCTTGTCTTTTAGCTATAAAATTCCAGTAGGTATTATATACCTTACTAGTTTTAGGTACTATTTTTTTGTTTATAATCTCCATTGATTTTGGCAACGTTGTTATTAGTTCTATAAATAAGTTTCTTTAATATGATATTAAATTTTTCCTAAATAAGTAAGCCTTTTGTTTTTTATACTCACTAAAACACGACCTCCATTGTTGTTTTTTAATTCATCTAAAACTTTATAAGAATTTATTATAGCTGTTTCCCATTGTTTTTGTGTACAGTTTTCTACTTCAATTCCACTTACCAATTTTTGGATTGTTTTTAAAACTTCTGAATCTACATTATTACTGTATTTAAATAGTTGGTGATCTATTGCATAATTATAAATATATAAACTTATAAGTTCCTCTGTAATTGATGCACGAGCTCCGTCTTCAACTTCATCTGTAGCTTCATCACTTTTTCTTTTGATCTTCATTAGCTTCCTTATAACTGGTGACCAACCAAGAAAAGCGACATATCCTAAATGAAAAATATCATGAAATCGATAACCATCATCCTTATGTGAGTTATCTGTTATATCATCACCTAATTGTTTTTTAGATGTGTTATTAATTAATCTAATTTTTTCTTTCCCATCTTCATTAACTACTTTGAATTCCACTTCAAATTCTCTTGGGAATTGTTCATCGAGAGGATACTTTTCATCATAAACTATAAAATTTTCAGGTTGTTCAGAATCAAAACGATCTTTAATTTTATTTAAATTATCCTTTGCAATATTCTCTAATGATAAGTTGTTTTCTGTGGCGATAGTAGAGATATACCATAACACATCACCCAATTCTTCTTGAAGTTTATTAGTGTAATTTATATAAGCATTACCATCTCTTAAATTTTTTTTAAGTTCACTTATAACTGATCCTGCTTCTCCAATCAATCCGAGAAAAGGAACTATTTTATTAACTTCCTTTCCTTTAACATAGTCTTGAATTGTACTTTTAGCATTATTTTGATATTCTGAAAATTCCATATGTATATTTTTTTGAATTGCTTTATATCAATAGTGCAAATTCCAGTGATATTGACCACCCAATTCCAATTTAAAGTGACCACCTGATTCCAATTCAAAATGACCACCTAATTCCGGAGCAAAATGACC
>NZ_FRCC01000005.1 GCF_900142775.1 Flavobacterium flevense | reverse complement strand
GTTTGGAGCAATTTTTATATACTCTTCTTCAACTGTTGGAGACAAAGTTAGCGGACAAGTTGTAATCAATGTTCCGTCTAATTTTGTTGCTATTGTATAATAAGTTCCATTCAAAGCACCATTTTCTTTAAAGTATTGAGAAGTTTGACCAGGAACTAAAACACCATCCTTGTACCAGCTGTAAGACATAAAATTCTTAGAACTGTTATCAAAGAAAATAACATCTTCAAATTGTTTTCTAATCAAGTTTGGTTGGCTATTTACTACTGGTAAAACGACCTCCGGAGCTGCATTGTAATTAATAGTACCTTCTTGTGAAGCTGTTATTGTTGCAGAACCATAATTCTCGAAGTTTACCACGTCATTTGAAATAGTTGCAACATTAGTGTTTGAAGAGGTGTAATTTACAGCTAATCCACTATTAGAAACCGCTGTCAAAACCAGACTGGTTTCCCCATCACAACCTAATCCTAAACTTTGATTCCAGGTAATTATTTGATCTGCTTTAGTAATACTAAAATTAGCCCCAGTATAAGTTATAATATAATTTATACCTGCACTTAAAGTACCTTGTGTGATGGCATAAGATCCCACATTTTCACCAGCATCTCTTGTCAAAGCTCCTGTAAAAGTATCTCCGCTAACTAAAGCAGGAGAAACTGTATAAGTATAAACCGGATTTGCAGTTCCATATACTTTGGTTTGAGAAGCATCAGCAGTTACTGTAATTGGTTTGGCTGTAATAGCAAAATCTGTACTTGCATAACTAATGGTATAGTTAGAACCTGCACTTAAAGTACCTTGTGTGATGGCATAATTTCCAATATTCTCTCCAGCAGTTCTTGTCAATGCTCCTGTAAAAGTATCTCCGCTAATTAAAGCAGGCGAAACAGAATAAGTATAAACCGGATTAGCAGTTCCATATACTTTGGTTTGAGAAGCATCAGCAGTTACTGTAATTGGTTTAGCTGTAATAGTAAAATCCTTACTTACATAACTAATAGTATAGTTAGAACCTGCACTTAAAGTACCTTGTGTAATAGCATAATTTCCAATATTTTCACCAGCAGTTCTTGTTAGCGTTCCAGTGAATACATCACTATTTACTAAACTAGGAGTAACAGTGTAAGTTAAAGTTGGATCGTTTTCTCCGTACACTTTTGTTTGTGCCGCATCAGCAGTTACCGTAATTGGTTTTGCAGTGATGGCAAAATCTTTACTTACATAACTAATAGTATAGTTAGAACCTGCACTTAAAGTACCTTGTGTGATGGTATAATTTCCAATGTTTTCTCCAGCAGTTCTTGTTAGCGTTCCAGTGAATACATCACTATTTACTAAACTAGGAGTAACAGTGTAAGTTAAAGTTGGATCGTTTTCTCCGTAAACTTTTGTTTGTAAAGCATCGGCAGTTACTGTAATAGGTTTGGCTGTAACAGCAAAATCTTTACTTACATAACTAATGGTATAGTTAGAACCTGCACTTAAAGTACCTTGTGTGATGGCATAATTTCCAATATTCTCTCCAGCAGTTCTTGTCAATGCTCCTGTAAAAGTATCTCCACTAACTAAAGCAGGCGAAACTGTATAAGTATAAACCGGATTAGCAGTTCCATATACTTTGGTTTGAGAAGCATCAGCAGTTACTGTAATTGGTTTGGCTGTAACAGCAAAATCTTTACTTACATAACTAATGGTATAGTTAGAACCTGCACTCAAAGTACCTTGTGTGATCGCATAATTTCCAATATTCTCTCCAGCAGTTCTTGTCAATGCTCCTGTAAAAGTATCTCCGCTAATTAAAGCAGGCGAAACAGAATAAGTATAAACCGGATTAGCAGTTCCATATACTTTGGTTTGAGAAGCATCAGCAGTTACTGTAATTGGTTTGGCTGTAACAGCAAAATCTTTACTTACATAACTAATGGTATAGTTAGAACCTGCACTCAAAGTACCTTGTGTGATCGCATAATTTCCAATATTCTCTCCAGCAGTTCTTGTCAATGCTCCTGTAAAAGTATCTCCGCTAATTAAAGCAGGCGAAACAGAATAAGTATAAACCGGATTTGCAGTTCCATATACTTTGGTTTGTAAAGCGTCTGCAGTTACTGTAATTGGTTTTGCAGTGATGGCAAAATTTTTAGTAACATAACTAATGGTATAGTTAGAACCAGCACTTAAAGTACCTTGTGTGATGGTATAATTTCCAATGTTTTCTCCAGCAGTTCTTGTTAGCGTTCCAGTGAATACATCACTATTTACTAAACTAGGAGTAACAGTGTAAGTTAAAGTTGGATCGTTTTCTCCGTAGACTTTAGTTTGTGCCTCATCAGCAGTTACTGTTATAGGTTTGGCTGTAATAGCAAAATCTTTACTTACATAACTGATGGTATAGTTAGAACCTGCACTTAAAGTACCTTGTGTGATAGCATAATTTCCAATATTTTCTCCAGCATCTCTAGTTAGCGTTCCAGTGAATACATCACTATTTACTAAACTAGGAGTAACAGTGTAAGTTAAAGTTGGATCGTTTTCTCCGTACACTTTAGTTTGTGATGCATCAGCAATTACTGTAATTGGTTTGGCTGTGATAGTGAAATCTTTACTTACATAACTGATGGTATAGTTAGAACCTGCACTTAAAGTACCTTGTGTGATAGCATAATTTCCAATATTTTCTCCAGCATCTCTAGTTAGCGTTCCAGTGAATACATCACTATTTACTAAACTAGGAGTAACAGTGTAAGTTAAAGTTGGATCGTTTTCTCCGTACACTTTAGTTTGTGATGCATCAGCAATTACTGTAATTGGTTTGGCTGTGATAGTGAAATCTTTAGCAACATAAGTAATGTTGTAGTTTGTACCTGCACTTAAAGTACCTTGTGTAATAGCATAATTTCCAATGTTTTCTCCAGCATCTCTTGTTAAAGTTCCAGTGAATACATCACTATTTACTAAACTAGGAGTAACAGTGTAAGTTAAAGTTGGATCGTTTTCTCCGTACACTTTAGTTTGTGCAGCGTCTACAGTTACTGTTATAGGTTTTGCTGTAATAGCAAAATCTTTACTTACATAATTAATGGTATAGTTAGAACCTGCACTTAAAGTACCTTGTGTGATGGCATAATTCCCAATATTTTCACCAGCATCTCTTGTCAGAGCTCCTGTAAAAGTATCTCCACTAACTAAAGCAGGCGAAACTGTATAAGTATAAACCGGATTAGCAGTTCCATATACTTTTGTTTGTGAAGCGTCTGCAGTTACTGTGATTGGAATTTTAACTAAATGTCTAGTGCTCTCAACTGCTGAACCAAAATCAGTCCCATCTCTTGGTGTTACTTCAAAGCTAATGTATTTACCTCCATCTGCCGTAACTAAAGTGTAACTGTTCGATGTTGCATTTGCGATAGCTGCTTTGTTAAGCCCTGCATTGTCATCAGAACGGTACCATTTAAAAGTACTTCCGCTTTCTGTATCGTTTTCTACATCATTATAGGTGTAAATGCCTGTTAAGATTTGTCCCACGTTTGGCGTACCGTTAATGGCTAATGCCGTTGCGCTTGGCGCATCGTTTACCGCAGTGATATTGATATTGATAGTACCTTCAGTGCTTTTCGCTCCGCCAGTTCCTGTGTTACCATTATCATTAACTGTAAGAGTTATAGTTGCTGCATTAGTACCGTTGGCATTGGCTGTAGGTACATACCAAATATTAGAAGGAATATTAAAATAAGTATTAAGGTCACTTAAAGTACCAGTAAAGTTGGGATTAGCAGTTAATTGTCCGCTTAGTGTAACTCCTGTTCCAGCAGCAAGATTAAATATTCCAGATGATGCATTTAGTGTTACTGTTATCTCATTTGAGCCTGCATCTGTATCAGAGAAAGAGATGCCAGTAAGGTTCAATTCGGCTTCCTGCTGGTCTTCCGTAAATGTTAAAGTAGTTGGAAGTCCACTAATTAAAGGAGCGTCGTTTACTGCTTCCCCACTAGTTGTAAAACTCACCTCATTTCCATAACTCGTACCCACGCTGTTAATGGCATAGGTTCTTACATAATAAGTCGTTCCAGCAGTTAGTCCGTTAATAGTTTCTGAGAAAGTACCAGTTCCAGTTCCGTCTTGTACTTTGGTATTGGAAGTAGTAGGATTGGCAGCAGTTCCATACACAAAGCCACGCTCGGTTACTGAAGCTCCACCATCGGCTGTTACATTACTGCTGAAAGTAGCTCCGGTTGCTGTGATGTCTGAAACAGTTGTTGTAGTTACCACTGCTGGAATAGCATTTACAGTCATCATTAATGAATTTGAACTTAATACTGCTGTAGTAAATCGATCAATCTCTGCATTATAGTTTTGAGTAACCTCTGAGGACGATAAAGTTTTATTGTAAACTCTTATTAATCCCATATCTCCTTTCAATGGATGTTGACCCGCTGTTTGCCCGTCTCCTATTAAATAATTCGTAATAGAAGAAAGCGTACTGATACCTTCATTTTGGGTTGCAACTTCTGCACCATCTAAATAAACTCTGGTGGTAATATTTCCCGATTCAATTCCTGCAGTATAAACGATATGATGCCAAACACTTTCAGAAACCAATATACCCGAATTTCTATCTGCATAATGTCCCATATCCCAAAATAAATTTCCAGAAGGGTCAACACCTAAACGATAATGAAGATTAGGCGTTGAGAACCAAAATTGATGACCGCTATTTGTCCGTTTTACCCAAGTCTCTACTGATAGTGCATTGTTAGATGTAATATTCCAATTGTTTACAGCACTGCTTTGAATTGTCGTATTACTGTTTCCCTGAAAGTTAAAACTACCAGCTCCTGTAATAGAAGAATAAGAAGTCGCTAAAGTAGGAGGCAACGTTACGTTATTGTTATTGGTGCTAATATCTGTCCAAGTTGTTCCGGAACCAGAATAACTAGACTGATCTCCAGCATTCAAATGTAAAACCAAATTTGAGTTTACGATGCTTCCCGTATCAGCTGACAATTCTACTCCTATAATATCTCCATTTACCAAATCTGAAGTAGTATAAGTAGCATTGGTTGCTCCTGGAATCACCATTCCATTTTTCTTCCACAGGTATTTTGTAGCAGAAGTGCCGGATGGTGTTGCTGTAAAGGTTACTGAAGTACCTGAAGATATTGTATTATCTGTTGCGGTAGAGGATAATGTTAAATCTGGAGTTGATGTAGTAAAACTCACTTGACTGCCATAACTCGTACCAGCACTATTTATCGCATAGGCTCTTACATAATAAGTTGTTTCAGCAGTTAGTCCTGTAATATTTTCTGTGAAAGTTCCTGTTCCAGTTCCGTCTTGTACTTTGGTATTGGCAGTAGTAGGATTGGCAGCAGTTCCATACACAAATCCTCGTTCAGTTACTGAAGCTCCTCCGTCTGCGGTTACTTCTCCACTAAAAGTAGCTCCTGTTGCGGTGATACCTGAGGCAGTTGTGGTGGTCACCGTGGGTACTTCAGGTAAATTAATGGTAATACTAAACGTCTGGTTGTTCAGCTCCCCTCCATTGGGATCACTTACCTTAAATACAAAGCTATCTGCGCTCTGATTCGCAATAGTATTCTTATAACTGAATCGTTCACCGTCAATTTCTTCTGCGGTGAAAGTGGAATTTTCAATCAGTTCTACCTCTCCAGCATCAACTAGGAAATTTTGGTTTGAATCTATAAACAAAACACCGTGTGACACTGCTGAAGTAATAGTAAATGTAATATCAGAGGCTACAAATGTTTCGTCATAAGAAATATTTAGGTCACCTGAACCGATAAATTGAGTTGTTCCTTGATTTAAGGTTAATCCATTGTTCACATTTATTGTAAGAGGTATGGTGGGAGCATTCGTCTCAAAACTCACCTGGCTTCCATAACTCGTACCCACACTGTTAATAGCGTAGGCACGCACATAATAAGTCGTTCCAGCAGTTAGTCCAGTAATGGCTTCTGAGAAAGTTCCAGTTCCTGTTGCGTCATCCTGTACTTTGGTATTTGCCGTTGTTGGGTTAGTTGTTGTTGCATATACAAAACCACGCTCAGAAACTGTTGCTCCTCCGTCTGCGGTTACTTCTCCACTGAAAGTAGCTCCTGTAGCTGTGATAGCAGTGGCTGCAGAAGTGGTTACGGTTGGGGCTGTATTTGAAACTGGCTCTATTGGAGTTATCTGTGGTCCACCAACCCAGTTAGATGTAGAACCATTTAGGGTAAAATTGCTTAAGGTAGCCGTTGTCCCGTTTCCAGTTAACTCTGGTAAGCTGGTTACTGCTGTGTTATTCCCATTTGCTGTTCCCTGATTAAAATTGTAATAACGTACTAAACCAGAGGAAGAAGGAGATACT
The DNA here is from genome assembly GCF_900142775.1 of Flavobacterium flevense. GTDB lineage: Bacteria > Bacteroidota > Bacteroidia > Flavobacteriales > Flavobacteriaceae > Flavobacterium > Flavobacterium flevense. The sequence continues at coordinate 303,763 of NZ_FRCC01000005.1, read as the reverse complement.
TCTGTATCTTTCTGTGCTTGAATTTGTACTTGGGTTTTAGCAAAATTCCAGATACGGAGTTCGTCCAATGTAAAGCCATTTATTCCGTAAGTTCCTCCTATTGTTAGATTGCTGGTTGGTAAAACTGCCCCGTCGTATACCTGAGTTCTTATTAAAACACCATCGTAGTAAAAGCTAATAGATGTGCCGTTGGATGTGATGGCATAATGCCTCCATGTAGCTTGTTGAGTAGGAGAAATATCGCCATCATCTACACCGTTAGCCCAAGCCGAAAAGGTGGTTGCATTGGATGCAGAAGGAGTGATAGCAAGGGTTTGTGTACCATAATCAGTACCGACGTCATAATTATCCATGTATACTCCGGTTTCAAATCCGGAATTCTGCCAATAAATTCCCTGATATCGCTTGCTATTATCAATAGGAGACTGATACTGAGATTTTAGCCAGAATTCTATGGTAAAACTTGTTGGGGAAATACCAGATAGATTAGTAATAGTCGCATCGCTGTCAAAATGAAGCGCATTATTTGATGAAGGGTTTACAGCTGATGAAGTTGTAAAACTCACCTCATTTCCATAGCTTGTTCCTACACTGTTAATAGCGTAGGCACGCACATAATAAGTCGTTCCAGCAGTTAGTCCAGTAATGGCTTCTGAGAAAGTTCCAGTTCCTGTTCCGTCATCCTGTACTTTGGTATTTGCCGTTGTTGGGTTAGTTGTTGTTGCATATACAAAACCACGCTCAGAAACTGTTGCTCCTCCGTCTGCGGTTACTTCTCCACTGAAAGTAGCTCCTGTAGCTGTGATGGCAGTGGCTGCAGAAGTGGTTACCGTTGGAGCTGATAAAGTAGCTGTTTCTAAATTTTCTACTTCAATATCGTCCAATTCAAAAAATGCTCCATTTACAGGTGCAGTAATTGTAACTGAACTTACTCCTTTAAAATAAGACGCATTAGCATGTGCTGCCAGATCAATCGGTGTCAGGTTACCTGATTCATCCAGTGGAATAGCTACTACGATACTACCTTTATTGGTAGCAAAAGTAAAATTTGAAGAAGCTCCTCCAGTTGGTCCCTGATTTGAAAATTGAAGTTTATTCAAATCAAAAATATTTCCGGACGCTATACTTAAAGTAATTTCTGTTTCTTTTTCTGGTGTACCGAAATAGACTCCTTCTGTGCCATTTTGTGCCCAACCCTGATCTGTGGATTTAGAAACATTTCCTGTTACCACATTAATTGAAAAATCAGCAGTAACCCCATTTTGATCAATTGTCAAAGTTTTGGTATCCCATCCGGTATAGGTACCTGATGCAGGTTCAAAGTCGATAAGAGTTGTAGTAGTATTTACGGGCAGTGGTTTGATATCAGTAATCTCAAAATCATTATAGGTAATAAAAGCATTTCCTACGAGTTTGAAAGAAACCACATCATTGGCACTGGTTAGATAAGAATTAAATTCTTTGTACGATTCAATTCCTGTGAGGCTGTAGGTTTTAGAATCAGTAGAACCATTGATAAAAGTTAGTGTAATGGTTATATCTACTGGGTCTGTAGGTGAAACATGGTATTTGAATGCACCCATATCAAAGGAATAGCCCGGAGCGTCAATGGTAAGCGTGGTGCCGCTACCTTCGAAAATATTTCCATCCAATGCATACAAGCCTAAAAAGCCATAATTTTCTTGAATATCAATGTAATTGTTGGTTGCGGCGGGAGAGAAATTAAATGTTGCTCCACTTAAGGTTTTTGTAAACGGTCCCTCATTGCTGGCTGGAATATCTGCTGCCGTGATAAATTGGCCTGTGAGTGTCGTAAAACTTACCTCATTTCCATAACTTGTTCCCGCACTGTTGATGGCATAGGTTCTTACATAATAAGTCGTTCCGGCAGTTAGTCCTGTGATGTTTTCCGTGAAAGCTCCAGTTCCTGTTCCGTCATCCTGTACTTTGGTATTTGCCGTTGTTGGATTGGCAGCAGCTCCATAAACAAATCCTCGTTCAGTTACTGTTGCTCCGCCGTCTGCGGTTACGTTTCCGCTGAAAGTGGCTTCAGTGGCAGTTATACCTGACGGCGTAGCTGTAGTTACGGACGCTAATGAACTTCCCGAACCCATTGTAATTACCAATTCTGGTTTGTTTGTAGCATTTTCTCGAGAATAAACAGCCACATAAGATTCATTAACATCACTTTTTCCATTCAAAACCAGCGAAACTACCTTGTCGCCATTTATTTCAGATTGCACAAATGATTTTACATCAATTTCGATCCAACCGCTCCCAGTTACATTTACTTGACCCAAAGTCACGTCTTTTGAGGGTACTGTACTAGTAGATTCTATCCAAGAATCATCATTTGAACCAAAAGCTTTTATATAGGCTGGATCTAAACCAGTGGGGAATTGATGGATAAAATCGATGTAGAGTCTAAGTTTTGCATTTTCCACGGTTCCTGAAATTTCCGCAGGAATCACAAACTTCATGAATCCTTGCATGAAACCGGAACCATTAACGTCATCGTTTCCAATAAAAAGAGTAGTAGCAGTTGGATTATTACCATAAAAATCAATGGCTGAATCCATAATAGGATTAATTTGTGCATTAGTGTTTGTCGAAAAAACGCAAAGCAACCACATTAACATAAAAGTAAAGTTTTTCATAAGCAGACGGGGTTTTATTTGTAATAAATTTGTAGTCAAATATATTACAAATAAAACCAAAAAAACATCTTTTAATCCGTTTTTTTTGCATTTCATCGACTTTTTTTAATGTTTTGTTAAAATTACATTGCAGGTTTATTTATAAATAAATAACAATATTTATTTTATAAATTCAGAAGTTTTGTGGAATTTAATTCCTTGGTCTTGTTGACTTTGTAAAATTATTGAAGAGTTTGTTTTGTATCTTTTAACTTGTTAAATAAAATTAAAAAGATATAAAAAAAAGCCCGTTTTATTTAAAACGGACTTTTTTGCTTGTAGCGAAGACGGGAGTTGAACCCGTGACCTCAGGGTTATGAATCCTGCGCTCTAACCAACTGAGCTACCTCGCCAAATGTTCAGGATAATACTGTTCCTGATTGCGGGTGCAAAGATAGAAATAAAATTAAAAGGTGCAAGTATAAAATGAAGAAAAAAAATATTTTTAAAAACGTTTTTTTTTAGACATTATATTCTATATATTCGAAAAAAAAATAAATCTGCCTCTATGGATGTTAAAGTACGTTACGAAATTGAGTTTCCTATAAATTCTTCGCCGCAATTATTATATCAATATATTTCTACTCCTTCCGGTTTGTCTGAATGGTTTGCTGATGATGTAAACTCCAGAGGAGAATTTTTTACTTTTATCTGGAATGATTCGGAAGAAAAAGCAAGATTAGCTTCTAAAAAATCAGGAGAAAAAGTAAAGTTCAAATGGGTAGATGCAGCAGGAAAAGATACAGACTATTTCTTTGAATTACATATTCTGGTTGATGAATTAACTAAGGATGTGTCTTTAATGGTGGTTGATTTTGCTGAAGAAGAAGAACTTGAAGAAGCTTCCCAACTATGGGAAAACCAAATTTCTGATTTGAAACATCTGTTAGGTTCTGTGTAGTTAAATTCTATTTTATCACTTATATTTGCCCTGAACAAAATTCAGGGCTTTTTTTATGATTAATTTTAATGGAACTTTAGCAACACAAGATTCAAATGTACTAACACAAAATCGAGGATTTTTATATGGAGATGCGGTTTTTGAAACAGTTAAAATTGTAAATGCCAAAGTACTGTATTTAGAAGATCATTATTTTAGATTAATGGCTTCCATGAGAGTGGTGAGAATGGAAATTCCAATGAATTTTACCATGGAATACTTTGAGGAACAATTGATTTCTCTGACCAATCAATTAGCTATATCTCGTTCGGCAAGAGCGCGAATTACCGTTTTCAGGAATGATGGTGGCTATTATTTGCCTACTGATAATACCGTTAGTTTTCTAATTCACGCAACAGCTTTAGATGCTGTTTCTTATTCTTTTGATGAAAAAGAGTATGAAGTAGATTTATTTAAAGATTTTTATATAACCAGGCAATTGTTGTCTTCTATCAAAACAACTAATCGTATTCTGAATGTTGCTGCAAGCATTTTTGCCAGTGAAAATGATTTGGACAATTGTTTGTTATTAAACGACAGTAAAAATGTGGTGGAAGCTATTCAGGGAAATGTTTTTATGCTGATAGGTCATAAACTGATTACACCTCCGGTTGCTGAAGGATGTCTTAATGGTGTGATGCGAAAACAGATTTTAAAATTAGCTAAAACGATAGAAGGAATTGAAGTGGTTGAAGAAGCTATTTCTCCATTTGAACTTCAAAAAGCCGATGAATTATTTGTTACCAATGTGATAAAAGGGATTCAGCCTATAACAAAATATAGAAAAAAGAATTTTAAAGTAAATGTTTCAAAGCAGCTGATTTCAAAATTAAATGAAATCATTACTGTTGCTTAATTCAAATAGGGGTTTTCAGGAGCATTTGACCAAATAAGATAATCTCCTCCTAATTCCATAATCTGTTCTTTCCAGAAATGGGTTGACGATTTACCAATAATTTTATTTTTATAATTATTAGAGGTAATGATCCATGAATTAGCTTCCATCTCTGATTGTAGCTGGCTTTCTGACCATCCCGTATAACCCAGGAAAAAACGAATATTATTTTTATTTATTTTTCCGTTATTGATAAGCTCTTTAGTCGATTCAAAATCACCGCCCCAGTAAATCCCGTTAGAAATTTCGATGCTATTGGGAATTAAATCGGGTACATTATGTATAAAATAAAGATTATCTTGTTCTACCGGGCCACCATTGTAAATTTTTAAACGAGAATCAATATCAGGGATTAAATCGTTTATAGTATATTTCAATGGTTTATTGATTATAAAACCTACTGATCCGTCTTTGTCATGATCAGCCAATAAAATCACAGATCTATTGAATGACAAATCTCCAATTATAGAAGGTTCAGCAATAAGCAATTGTCCTTTTATTAATGTTTCTGAAATCATGATTGTTCTAGTTTTTATTAAATTTAAGAAAAAAAAATAAAAAACACCAAACATATTCGTTAAAAAGCATAAAAAAACCCTCAAATGAGGGTTTTTTATATGGATAAGATTTGAAACTAATTCTTAGTTTACAGCTCCTTCTAATTCAGCTCCAGCTTTAAATTTTACAACGTTTTTAGCTGCGATTTGAATTGTTTTACCAGTTTGAGGATTTCTTCCGTCTCTAGCAGCTCTTGGAGAAACTGACCAAGATCCGAAACCTACTAAAGATACTTTTCCACCTTTTTTCAAAGTACCACCTACATTTCCTAAAAATGATTCTAAAGCTAATTTTGCAGCAGCTTTAGTAATTCCTGCGTCAGCAGCGATAGCATCGATTAATTCTGATTTGTTCATAATAAAAGTTATTAATTGTTGGTTAAAAATAAAATTGTTATACACAAATTTAGCAGTAAATACAGACCTCGCAAGTGTTTTTAAGGATTTTACGGTATTTTGTTGATAACTTATTTTTTTTGTTCATAACCTTGTGGTTTTTGAATTGTTTTTACGATTTATTGCCTATTTTGTTGGCTTAAGATGCTTTTGCTTCTTCAGAAAAACTGACTCCGTTGAGTAATTCGGCTGTTGTCATTCTCTTTTTACCCGGAAATTGCAGACTTAGCAATTGAATAAAACCATCTTTTGCCGCAACTTTTAATTCTTTTTTAGAACTAATTATTGTTCCCTCAGGGTAATTGTGGTTTTCTTCAATCAATCGGGATTCGTATATTTTGACATTCCATTCCTGATTTTTATCTGAAAAAATACACCAGGATGCTGGGTAAGGACTCAAACCTCTTATCAGGTTATGGATTTCTAAGCCCGGTTTTGTCCAGTCTATTTTACAATTCTCTTTGTTGAGTTTGTAAGCTGTTTTAATATCAGCACTTTCAGTTTGGATAGTGGTATTAACTTGTCCTTTTTCTATTAAGTCCAAAGTTTCAATTACGGTATTGCTGCCCAGGTTCATTAAACGGTCATGAAGTTGACCAGCATTTTCATTCGAATCAATTTCTGTTTCGGCACTTAAAATCATGGCGCCGGTATCTATTTTATCATCAATGAAAAAAGTAGTAACTCCTGTTTTAGTTTCTCCGTTGATAATGGCCCAGTTTATGGGTGCAGCACCACGATAATTGGGCAGGAGAGAGGCGTGAAGGTTAAAAGTGCCTAAAGCCGGCATTTCCCAAACTACTTTGGGCAACATTCTAAAGGCAACCACAATTTGTAAATTAGCATTAAGGGCTTTTAATTCTGCCAGAAAAGATTCGTCTTTTAAGTTAGTGGGCTGTAGTAAATTTAAATTATTAGCTAAAGCATATTCTTTTACAGCTGAATATTTTATTTTTTGTCCGCGACCGGCAGGCTTGTCGGCGGCAGTTATAACTCCTGCTATTTCGTAATTATTTTTTAATATAGTATCCAGGATTCCCACTGCAAAGTCAGGAGTTCCCATGAAAACGATTCGTAATTTTTCCATTATTTTATGCTGTATTTATTATTGGTCAGGATTAGAATATGTTTGTTTTCTAATAATTCCTGAAGTGCAAAGATAACATCGTTAGAAGGATTATTGAGCTTAATTTGAATTTCTCTCGAACTTAAATCGGCTGTTTTTAATAATGCGATAATTTGCTCTGACAGCGAAATTTTAGTTCCTTTTTTTGCTTTTTGACTAATACAATAAGAGCAAATTCCGCAATTAGTACTTTTTTCTTCTCCAAAGTAGGCTAAGATTTGTTTGCTTTTGCAAATACTATCTTCCTTTATATAATTTAAAACCGACTCCAGTTGTTCTTTTTTAAGTTGGTTTTGATGTTTGAGATATTTGGCTACCCGGTTAATAGTTCTTTCGTCTTCGCGAATTTCATTAAAAACTAATGTGGTGTCATTATTTTTAGAATGATACTCTACAATTCCTTTTTCTTTTAGTTTTTCTAAAACGGTTTGTACTTCTATTTCAGAATGTTTTGACTTTCGGGCAATTAGCGACAGATTAAAATTAGTCTGGATATCATAAATTCCGGGATAACTTCTTAAAATAGCCAGAATAATTTCTTCGTCATTAGGATTCAGGCTGGTGTATCGAATCACTTCCTTTGAAGGAATGATAAATTGCAGGCTTATTTTTTCTGAAAATTCTTGTGACAAACTAATAATTCCTTGTCGGTCTAAAAACTGAATGGCATTATAGGTTTTTAAAACCGGAAACTTATAGCGTACACAAAACTGATTTAAATTAAAAGAATATTGCTCGTTGATGCCTTCTCCGTATGCAATTTGAAAATAATTACAGATTTTGATAAAAACCTCCAACAGGAATTTTTTATCAGGCAAAACATAAATAAACTGATTCTCGGCCTGAGCAATATCCGAAGGACTTGTTAGTAAAACAGCGAAGGCTTTTTCTTCATTTCTTCCGGCACGACCCGCTTCCTGATAATAATTCTCCATGTTTTCAGGCAGTTGAATATGGATTACCGTTTTTACATTGGCTTTATCAATTCCCATCCCAAAAGCATTTGTGGCGATCATAACCTGAACTTCTTCTTCCATCCAAAGTTTCATGTTTTTCTCTTTTTCTTTGGTCGAAAGCCCGCCATGATAGTAAGTGGCTTTAAATCCCAGAGAATTCAGTTGGGCTGCGGTATCTAAACAAGCTTTTCTGTTGCGTACATATATTATGGAAGGCTGCGGATTTTTGCTTAAAATTTGCTGTATTCTAAATAGTTTGTCCTCAATTTCAAAAACCATGTAAGCAATATTTTTTCTTTCGAAAGATTTTTCGAAACATTGCGGATGTTGTAACCCCAGTTCTGTAATAATATCTTCTTTTACTCTGGGTGTTGCTGTGGCTGTCAATGCCAGAAAAGGAACTTTAGGGAAATGTGTTTTTAAATTGGAAATTTTTAGATAAGCAGGACGAAAATCATGTCCCCATTGCGACACACAATGCGCTTCATCAATGGCAATGAGGTTGATGGGAAGGGTTTTTATCCGGTCTAAAATCCACTCTGATTGTAAGCGTTCGGGTGATAAATAAAGAAATTTATAATTCCCAAACTGACAATTGTCCAATAAATCAATTAATTCGTCTGATTTTATGCCGCCGGTAAGTGCAATCGCTTTGATATTGCGTTTTTGTAAGTTGGCAACCTGATCTTTCATTAAAGCAACAAGCGGAGAAATTACTAAGCAGATTCCTTTTTGCATTAGCGCCGGAATTTGGAAACATACTGATTTTCCGCCACCGGTGGGCATGAGTGCAAAGGTATCCTGACCGCTTAAAACAGCTTTGATAATCTCTTCCTGCGGTTCTCTGAAATGATCGTGATTCCAGTATTTTTTTAGAATTTGTAAAGCTTCAGACATGCAATTGAGGAAAAGTTAATTCGGTTTATCGTAAAACGAATGATTTTATGAAATGAATTTTAAATTCGAAAAAAAACCTGTTTTTACAACAAACTTACTCAAACTAATTTAGATTTTGAAAAATGTAGCGAATCAAAATATGATTTTGCTAAATTTCATATTCCATAATTCTTATTTTAGAATTGAAACCGTATATTTGCTTTTATTTTTAAAGACAAAATGGATAAGAAAACCGAAGAATTTTTTGATAGATTAAAAGGCGAATTAGAAAAAAGCAATACCTGGCCGGCTATATATTTGTTTAAATTTATTGTTCCTACTGATAATGAGAAAATAAAACAGGTAGAACTTGCTTTCGATGGTTTGGGTGCGGTTATAAAAACAACGCAGTCTAAAACCGGTAAATTTACAAGTGTTTCTGTTGATGTTCAAATGGAAAATCCTCAGGCAATTATAGATAAGTATATCGAAGTCTCTACTATCGAAGGAATTATTTCGTTATAATTTTAAAAAAAAGCAATTCAGACAAAGTGTTTTTGTTAAAGCTTCCAAAAAAACAAATATGAATCAGAAATATATAAAAGAAAATGCGAATGATGTAGTTCATCATTTAGAATATAATGCCGAAAGATCGCATTTGATTATTCCTGAATACGGACGTCATTTACAAAAACTAATAGATCAGGCAACTGAAATAGAAGATGCCGAAACAAGAAATAAAGCTGCAAAATATATCATTCAGGTTATGGGAACCTTAAATCCCCATTTGCGTGATGTGCCTGATTTTCAGCATAAATTATGGGATCAGCTTTTTATCATGTCTGATTTTAAATTAGATGTAGATTCACCATATCCTATTCCATCTCGTGAAGTGTTACAGTTAAGACCAGATGTTCTTAATTATCCACAAAATTTCCCTAAATACCGCTATTACGGAAACAATATCAAATACATGATTGATGTTGCTAACAAATGGGAAGAAGGAGAGATGAAAAGCGCGTTAGTCAAAGTAATCGCTAATCATATGAAAAAATCCTATTTAAGCTGGAATAAGGATACCGTGAAGGATGATGTGATTTTTGAACATTTGTATGAGCTATCAGGCGGAAAACTAAATTTATTACAAAGTTCAGAAGAGCTGATTAATACAAGTGATTTATTGCGTACCAATAAAAGAATGTCCAACAAGATTTCTGCTCCGGGACAGCCTAAAATCCAAAGTAATAAAAACATGAAAGGAACTAAGGTGAAACAGTTTTCTAAAAATAACAATACTAAAAACAATCAAAAAAATCAATAAAGTTATTAAGCAGCTAAGTTGCTAAGTTGGAATTATAATTTAATAAAACTTAGAACCTTAGAATCTCAGTGACTCAGAACCTTAAAAAAAGAATATGGGAATTTTTAAAATTGAAGGAGGAATCCGTTTAAAAGGAGAAATTACTCCGCAAGGCGCTAAAAATGAAGCTTTACAGATTTTATGTGCTGTACTTTTAACTGCTGAAAAAGTTACAATCAACAATATTCCCGATATTATTGATATAAATAAACTCATTACACTTTTAGGAAATCTGGGTGTTAAAATTGAAAAAATAGCTCCGGGATCTTTTACATTTCAGGCAGATGAAGTAAATGTAGGATACCTGGAAACCGAAGCTTTCAAAAAAGAAGGTGGTGCTTTAAGAGGTTCTATCATGATTGTTGGTCCGCTTTTGGCTCGTTTTGGAAAAGGATATATTCCAAAACCGGGAGGAGATAAAATAGGCAGAAGAAGATTAGATACACATTTTGAAGGTTTTATTAACCTTGGAGCAAAATTCAGATACAACAGAGAAGACCATTTTTATGGTGTAGAATCTCCGGAAGGCGGTTTAAAAGGAACTGATATGCTTCTGGATGAAGCTTCGGTAACCGGAACGGCTAACATTGTTATGGCTGCTGTTTTAGCAAAAGGAACGACGACCGTTTATAATGCTGCGTGTGAACCTTATTTGCAACAGCTTTGTAAAATGTTAAACTCTATGGGAGCTAAGATTACAGGTGTAGGTTCTAATTTATTAACCATTGAAGGAGTAGCAACTTTAGGAGGTTGTGAGCATCGCATTCTTCCGGATATGATTGAAATAGGTTCCTGGATTGGTCTTGCTGCAATGACCAGAAGTGAGCTTACTATAAAAAATGTGAGCTGGGATAATTTAGGACTGATTCCTAATACATTCAGAAAATTAGGGATTACCTTAGAACGTCGTGGAGATGATATTTATATCCCTACACACGAAAACGGATATGAGGTAAAAACCGATATTGATGGTTCTATTTTAACTATTGCCGATGCACCTTGGCCTGGATTTACACCGGATTTATTAAGTATTGTTTTAGTGGTAGCCACTCAGGCAAAAGGAGATGTGTTGATTCATCAGAAAATGTTTGAAAGCCGTTTATTTTTCGTAGACAAACTAATCGATATGGGAGCAAAAATCATGTTGTGTGATCCGCACAGAGCGGTGGTAATAGGACATGATTTTAAATCAACTCTTAAAGCAACAACAATGTCTTCTCCTGATATTCGTGCAGGAATTTCTTTATTGATTGCTGCGCTTTCTGCAAAAGGAACCAGTACGATACAAAATATTGAACAAATTGACCGAGGATACGAGCGTATTGATGAACGACTGAGAGCGATTGGAGCTAAAATTGTTCGTGTTGAATAATACACTAAATGAGTAAAGAACAACAAGCCATAAGAGCCACTTACTTTAGCATTATAGGAAATACCTGCTTAGCCATTATTAAAGGTTTAGCAGGTTTTTTTGGCAATTCGTATGCCTTAATTGCTGACGCAATTGAATCTACAACTGATATTTTTGCTTCTCTCTTAGTTTTATTTGGCATCAAATATTCCAACAGACCTGCCGATGATAATCATCCTTACGGACACGGTCGTGCCGAACCTTTAATTACTTTTCTGGTAGTTGGTTTTTTGATTACTTCGGCAACAATTATTGCTTATGAAAGTATTCGTAATATACAAACACCTCATGACCTGCCTCAATCATGGACATTAATAATTTTAGGAGCCATAATTATCTGGAAAGAATATTCTTTTCAATTGGTAATGAAACGAAGTATAGAGACCAATAGTTCTGCTTTAAAAGCGGATGCCTGGCACCACAGGAGTGATGCAATTACTTCGGTTGCAGCTTTTATTGGGATTACAATTGCTCTGGTTCTTGGAAAAGGCTATGAATCGGCTGATGACTGGGCGGCTCTTTTTGCCTCCTGCTTTATTCTTTATAATAGCTATTTGATATTCAGACCCGCTTTAAGCGAAATCATGGACGAACATCTTTATGATGATTTAATCGAGCATATTAGAACCGTAGCAATCCGTGTAGAAGGAATAATTGATACAGAGAAATGTTTTATACGTAAATCAGGTATGAAGTATCATGTAGATTTGCATGCCATTGTAAATGCTGAAATTTCAGTAAAGCAGGGACATCAGTTGGCACATAAGTTAAAAGATACGTTACGAAAAGAAATTCCTGAACTGGGTCATGTTCTGATTCATATAGAACCTGATGATGAATAATTAATTCCAGAAAACTATATAAAAAAACGAGTCAATTTTATTATTTGACTCGTTTTTTTTATTTGCTAATTTGTATAATTCGTGGCTAAAATAAATGTCGCATTAATCTAATATGACTGTCCGTTTCTTATACTAATTATAGAGGATGGCACACAGATGAAACGGATTTTAACGGATTATCGCAGATTATAATTATAAAAAGCTATGAAAAATCCGTTTTTATCTGTTCAATCAGTGTTATCTGTGGCCTATTTTTTTTAGTCCGCTATGCGGACAGTAGTATAATCAAATATTATAGAAAGGATTGTATTGCTAAATCGTAGCTTTTTAAACCAAAACCTAATACAACTCCTTTAGCATTTCCGGAAATATAAGACTGATGTCTGAAACTTTCTCTTGAAAAGGTATTCGAAATATGTACTTCCACAACCGGAGTGGTAATTCCTTTAACAGCATCCCCAATCCCCACCGAAGTATGAGTATAGGCTCCGGCATTCAGGATAATTCCATCATAGGAAAAACCATATTCCTGTATTTTGTCGATTAGTTCTCCTTCAATATTGCTTTGATAATAAGTAAATTCAATCGATGGGAATTTCTTTTTGATGTCTTCAAAATACTCTTCAAAAGTTAAACTTCCGTAGATTTCTGGTTCGCGTTTTCCTAATAAGTTGAGATTAGGTCCGTTTATAATGCTAATTTTCATTTTTATCTTTTTGTAAAAATAAAAAAACCGTTTCGTTAAAAAAATAACGAGACGGTTTTTATTGTATTTTCTAATTTTTTTTTAGAACATAATTCCGGCAGATAGTTGGAATGTTGAATTTTTAATATCAGCATCTTTAGAAACTTCAGTTAAACCAAGACCATAGCGAGCTTGAATGAACAAGTTTTTAGTGACATTTAATCCTAAACCACCCACAGCAGCAAATTCAAAAGTTTTTGCATCTTCTACATCAAAGTCGTTTCTTTCGCTTAATAAGAAGGAAGCTTGTGGCCCCACTTCTAAACTTAAGCTTTTGCTTAAATAAATTTTAGCCAAAACAGGAATAGAAAGGTAGCCTAACTCATTCTTAAATTCCTCTACAGCGTTTTTATAAGTTGCTCCCTGTGTAGAATATAAAAGCTCTGGCTGAATAGCAAAGTTTTCAATTAATTTAATTTCAGAAACCAGACCGGCATGATAACTTGTGATTCCTTCTTTGTTAACATCGGGAAAATCATCTCCATATTGATTGGCAAAATTGGCTCCTCCTTTAATACCAAAACGGATAGATTGAGCTTGTAATACTGTTGCCATGCTAAAAAGCATAAGTGCAACTAAGATGGGTTTTTTCATAAAATGTTCAATTTATATTAATAATCGATTTGAGTACGCAATATATAACTCTATAATTATTTCGTTATTATATAATTCTTAATTAATGTTTCATTTTTTTATTTTTATTAAACACTAAAGAAAGAATTAGATTGTTAATTATAGTGAGTTATTTAGCTTTGTAAAAATCACTATTTTTAGTGATGAATTGATTTTTAAGTTGTTGTAATTCAGTTGTTTGTTCAGATAATATTTTTTTGTTTTTATTTTTGATTTAGTAAATTATTAACATGAAATTAGATTATTTGTGTTAAAAAAATTAGGTTTGTTATCGAATTTTAACAAATATTAAAAATGAAAAAAATTATTTTGTCTGCCTTAGCAGTATTCGCATTCGCATTGACTAATGCACAAGAAACTAAATTTGGTTTGAAAGCAGGTTTGAATATCGCAAATCAAAAATTTGAAGCACAAGGAAGTTCTGTTACTGCTAATTCAATATTAGGAATACAATTTGGAGGTTTTGCAGAAATTAATGTGAGCGAAAAGTTTGCTATTCAGCCCGAAGTTTTATTTTCAACAGAAGGGTCTAAGTTAAAGGCGGAGGGAACGAATGTTACTTTTAATTTGGCATATATTAATATTCCAGTAATGGCTAAATTTTACCCTGTTGAAAAATTTAGTCTTCAAGCAGGTCCTCAATTGGGTATGTTAGTATCTGCTAAAGGTGAAGTAAATGGAGGAAATAAAGAAGATATTAAAGAAGGATATAAATCAATAAACTTTGGTCTTAATTTGGGAGCAGGTTATGAATTTACAGATAACTTATTGGTTGATTTAAGATATAATTTTGGTTTATCTGATATTGCAGAAAATAATGAAGAAGGGCTTAAAATGACAGGTTCCGTTTTTTCTATAGCATTAGGTTATAAATTCTAATCCGTTTATCATAGATATTTAAAAAAGACTATTCGAAAGAATGGTCTTTTTTTGTACTAAAACAATTTTTTTAAAAATGATGTTCATAGTATTGTTGATAAGTTTTTAACAGGATTTAGTTTTGGTTTTTAGTGTTTTCCTAATTTTATCTTAATAAATTACTAATTTAATAATTGTAAACTATGAAAAAAATCATTTTAACAGCCGCAGCACTATTTGCTTTTGGATTTGCAAATGCGCAAAGTGGGTCTTTCAAATTAGGAGCTCATGTAGGATTGCCTACTGGAGACATTAAAGATTTTAGTTCAGTTAATTTAGGTGCTGATGTGTCTTATACCTGGAGTGTAGCTGAAGGGCTGGATGTTGGTATTGCTACAGGTTATTCTAATTATTTAGGTAAGACAGTTGATGTAGAAGGATTTGGAAGTTTTAAAGCAGAGGATTCAGGATTTGTTCCAATTGCTGCTACCGGACAAATTACTCTGACTAATAATTTGTTTGTTGGTGCTGATTTAGGTTACGCTATTTTTACAGGAAGTGATAATGGTAGTGATGGAGGTTTTTATTATCAGCCTAAGTTTGGTTACCAAATGAATGTTACTGGAATCTATGTTTCCTATAAAGGAATTTCAGTTGATGGTGCAACTTTTTCTTCTGTTAATTTAGGAGTTAACTTTAAATTGTAAAAAAAAAATATTTTTAATCAAAACCTCTTCTGAAAAGGAGAGGTTTTTTTATGCGTATAAATATCGTTTATTTGTAGTATGAACTGGGATTTCTACATTAAAAGCTATCAGTCTTATCTTAAAATAGAAAGAGGCTTATCAAAGAATACAATTACAAACTATTCTTTTGATATGGAACGATTGTGTTTGTTTCTTTCAGATAATAATATAGAAGTTTCTCCTCTAAAAATTAACGAAGAAACAATTCAGCAGTTTATTTATACGATTTCCAGTCAGGTTAACGCGCGTTCACAAGCCCGAATCATTTCGGGATTAAAAAGCTTTTTTAGTTATCTGATTTTTGAAGATTATAGAAAAGATAATCCGATGGAGTTGATTGAATCTCCTAAAACAGCACGAAAGTTACCTGATACCTTAGCTGTTGAAGAAATAGATGCATTAATTGCAGCAATTGATTTAAGTACTAATGAAGGTGAGCGGAACAAAGCAATGTTAGAAACATTGTATAGCTGTGGACTTCGGGTATCAGAATTAGTTGCTCTTAAAATTTCCGATTTGTTTTTTGATGAAGGTTTTATCAAAATAACAGGAAAAGGAAATAAAGAACGGTTTGTGCCCATTGCTAATCAGACCCAAAACTATATTCTTATTTATAAAAATAATGTCAGGACTGAGGTCCCTGTTAAAAAAGAGTTTACGGATACGTTATTTTTAAATAGAAGAGGAGGACAGTTGACCCGTGCAATGGTTTTTACTATTATAAAAAATCTGGCGTCCAAAATTGGTCTGAAAAAGAAAATAAGTCCGCATACTTTCAGACATTCTTTTGCAACACATTTATTAGAAAACGGTGCCGATTTACGCTCTATTCAATTGATGCTGGGGCATGAATCCATAACTACTACCGAAATATATTTACATCTGGACAGAACTTTTTTAACCGAAGTGATGAATAATTTTCATCCAAGGAAAACGAAGTAAATACCATAATCGATTGTAAAAAAAAAAAATCCAAATCCCAATTATGATAATTGAAATTTGGATTTTGTTCTGTCTCCCTTAGAGAGGGCTGGAGTGAGTATTATTTCGCAATATTCACCGCTCTTGTTTCTCTGATTACAGTCACTTTTACCTGACCCGGATAAGTCATTTCAGTTTGGATTTTTTGAGAAATTTCAAATGATAAAGTAGCTGCATTGTCATCAGAAACTTTTTCACTTTCTACAATCACACGTAATTCTCTACCTGCCTGAATGGCATAAGCATTTTTAACTCCGTTGAATCCGTAAGCTACTTCTTCAAGATCTTTTAAACGCTGAATATAAGAATCTAAAACCTGTCTTCTTGCTCCTGGTCTTGCTCCTGAGATAGCATCACACACCTGAATAATCGGAGATAATAATGATTTCATTTCAATCTCGTCGTGGTGTGCACCAATGGCATTACAAACTTCTTCTTTTTCACCATATTTCTCAGCCCATTGCATTCCTAATAAGGCGTGAGGTAAATCACTTTCAGTATCCGGAACTTTTCCAATATCGTGTAATAAACCGGCTCTTTTAGCTAATTTAACGTTCAATCCTAATTCAGCAGCCATTAATCCACAAAGTTTAGAAACTTCACGGGAGTGTTGCAATAAGTTTTGTCCGTAAGAAGAACGATATTTCATGCGTCCTACTACTTTTATTAATTCTGGGTGTAAACCGTGAATTCCTAAATCAATAACCGTACGTTTACCTACTTCGATGATTTCGTCGTCAATTTGTTTGGCTGTTTTAGCGACTACCTCTTCAATACGTGCCGGGTGGATACGTCCGTCAGTTACTAATTTGTGTAAAGACAAACGGGCAATTTCCCTTCTTACAGGGTCAAAACAGGAAAGAATAATCGCTTCCGGAGTATCGTCAACAATAATTTCAACACCTGTTGCAGCTTCAAGAGCACGAATGTTTCTTCCTTCACGGCCAATGATTCTACCTTTTACATCATCCGATTCAATGTTAAATACTGAAACGCAGTTCTCTACCGCTTCTTCAGTACCTACACGTTGAATAGTGTTGATAATTATTTTTTTGGCTTCTTGTTGTGCGGTTAATTTTGCCTCTTCAATAGTATCCTGAATATGAGACATTGCTTTAGTTTTAGCTTCGGCTTTTAAACCTTCTACTAATTGTTCTTTAGCTTCTTCGGCAGATAATCCTGAAATTAATTCCAGTTGTTGCAACTGGCTTTTATGCAGTTTGTCAACTTCAGCTTGTTTTTTGTCTAAAACTTCGATTTTTGCTTCAAATTCAGCTGTTTTTTTCTCAAAATCGTCGTTTATTTTTTTAGCTTTCGATAATTCATTAGAAATTTGAGACTCTTTGTCTCTGGTTCTTTTTTCTACTTCGGCTACTTTTTTATCACGAGCCAGTATCACTTGTTCGTGTTCTGATTTTAATTCGATAAATTTCTCTTTGGCCTGAAGAATTTTGTCTTTCTTTATGTTTTCAGCCTCCAGATTGGCATCCTTTAAGATAGAAGCGGCTTCTTTTTTAGCGTTTTTGATAAGGTTAGAAATGTTGCTTTTTTCTATGAATTTAGCAATGCCGAAACCTATTGCAATACCTATAATTCCCGAAATAATAATCGTTAATATGTCCATGTGTGTTTAAAAATTTATATATAAAAAAAGCCTACATTAGTTGTTTGTATAAACTCGTAAAGACAAGTTTTGAGCTAACTCGTTGTTCAAGCTTCCAAACTGAATTGGCTTGCTATAGTAACGATGATTCGCTCATTCTAAATTGTTAGTGTTGAGTTTACCAAATTGTGAACTAATGTAGGCAGTATCTTAGTTGTTAAAGAACGTGTTTTTTTAGAGATTTTCGTCTAAAAGTGCATTAATTTTCTGAATTCTATCAATGGTTTCGTCTCCATTAATAGCATTGTCAATCTGTTTTTGTTCTACTTGCGATGCAAATTGCAAAGCACACATAGCTAAAACGTCTTGTTTGTCGCGAACAGCATAATTTTCTTCAAATTGCTTTATCATAGTATCAATTTTTTTAGAAGCACTTCTAAGTCCTTCTTCCTGAGACGGATCCACTGTTAGCGGATAAACCCGGTCTGCAATTGATATTTTAATTTTAAGCTTTTCGTCCATTGTTTATACTAATCTGATAACTGCGCGATACAGTAATCAATTTCCCGAATTAATGAATTTATTTTAAGCTTCGTATCTCTTTTGTTTTCGTCACTGCCTAATAATGAATTGGCAATTTTAAGTGTTTCATACTGTGCTTTTAAGGCTTCAATTTCCTGTGATTGCGTTTGTATGACCTGAGCAGCTTTATTTAATTCGATAGTTAAATCCTGATTGTTTTTTTCTAACTTTTTTAATTTTAGAATAAGCTTTTCAACTTTATTTTCAAGAGTATCAATTATTTCTGCAATTACACTCATTATTAATCCTATTCATTACTTAATATTACAAATTTAGTATTAGTTTTTATTATTACAATATTTTATCGCTTTTTTTATTAAATAATAATCAAAATGTTGTATTGTAAATGGTTACAAAAAAACTTTTTTTATAAAGCATTCCTAATTACTTTTTTTATCTTAGCAAAAACGACACGCATGAGATTATTTATTTTCTTTCTATTGATTTCTAGGGCAGTTATAGCTCAAAATACTTATCCAAAAGATTATTTTCAGGCTCCATTGGATATTCCTATGCAGTTATCGGGGAATTTTGGGGAGTTAAGGCCGAATCATTTTCATGCCGGTTTTGATTTTAGAACCTTACAAAAAGAAGGTTTAGAGGTTCATGCTGCCGCTGATGGCTATGTATCCCGTATTAAAATTTCGCCTTTTGGAAACGGAAAAGCAATTTATATCAACCATCCTAATGGTTTTACAACAGTGTATTGTCATTTGCAAAATGCTACCGGCGCCATTGCTGATTATATTAAAAAAGCACAATACAAAGAGCAGTCTTTTGAGGTTGAAATGTTTCCAAAGGCGAATGAATTAGTAGTTAAAAAAGGACAGCTTATTGCACTTTCAGGAAATACCGGTTCC
The DNA here is from genome assembly GCF_900142775.1 of Flavobacterium flevense. Taxonomy (GTDB): domain Bacteria; phylum Bacteroidota; class Bacteroidia; order Flavobacteriales; family Flavobacteriaceae; genus Flavobacterium; species Flavobacterium flevense. The sequence goes on along the minus strand of NZ_FRCC01000005.1, from coordinate 284,700 downwards.
TCTCAGGGACCTCATTTGCATTTTGAATTTAGGGATACAAAAACTGAAAAAATTATTAACCCAATGTTATTTGGCTTTGATAAAAATTTTAAAGACACTAAAAAACCTATAATTTCAGCGCTGTATGTTTATCCTGTAGGTGGAGCGACCGTTAATAAGTCCAAACGTCCTTTGTTGCTGAATGTCAATTTACAAAAAGACGGAACTTATCTGGCCAGTAAAGTTTTGTCGAATGGGAAAATTGGTTTCGGAATCACAGCAGATGATTATGACAACAATTCCTTCAATAAAAACGGAGTCTATAAAGTACAGTCTTATCTGAATGGAAAAGCTGTTTTTGGTTATCAATTTGATACTTATTCTTTTGATGAAATGCGTTACATCAATGCGTTGATTGATTATTCCCGTTATAGAAAATCCTATCAAAGAGTTCAGAAGTTGTTTATGACGAATCCATTTAATTTGAGCATCATTAATACAGATGCTGATAATGGAATTGTAAAGGTATCGCCTAATATTAATTTAGTATATCGCATAGAGGTCGGTGATTTTTTTGGAAATACAACGACTATTAATATTCCGATTGGTTTTGATTCCTCCAGCCCGGTAATAGAAGAGGAAGCAATTCGATCTAATTATTTTGTAAAAGCTAAAACGGATAATATTTTTTCTAAAGATAATATCACAGTTACTTTTCCGGCAAAGACTTTTTATGAGGATTTTGCAATGAATTTTGCAGTTAACGGAAACGTTTTAACACTTCATGATGATTCGGTTCCGGTGCATTCCAGTTTTGAGATTGCTATAGAAAATGATAAATATACCGAAGAGCAAAAAAGTAAAGTATATATTGCTGATGTAAGTTCCAATGGAAAATTAGGCTATAATTCAACTGTAGTAAAAGGGAGTGTTTATACTGCCAGAGTGCGATCTTTAGGGAAATATACCTTGGGAATAGATACGAGCAAACCTACAATTGCAATTGCTAAATCTATAGAAGGTCGCTGGTTGAGTAATGAAAAAAAGATTCAGCTCACGATTAGCGATACCGGATCAGGAATAAAAACCTATAATGGGTATTTAAACGGCAATTGGATTTTATTCGAATATGATACTAAAACCCGAAAAATAACTCATTATTTTGAGGATGCATTGGTAGCAGAAGGTGCTAATGATTTAAAAGTTGTCGTAACCGATCAGGTGGGAAATTCAACTACTTTTGAGACTCGTTTTTTTAGAAGTCAAAAATAATACTGTCCTACTTTGAATATAAGTAAACTAAGCTACGTTTTTATTGTTTTTTTGATTAGTTTTTCTTCTTTGGCACAACTGGTCAGAGTAAGAGGGACACTACTTGATACCGAAAACAGACCTGTGAATAATGCGAATATTTCATTTTCAGGACATACAACCCAGTCTAATGCTAAAGGGAATTATGTGATTAAAGTTCCTGTAAATAAAAAAATAAATTTATTATTTAGCCATGTAACCTATAAAAAAACGACCATTTCTCTGCTGTTAAAAAGTACTTCAGATTACGAATTGAATTTGATAATGAAGGAAAATGAGGAGCAAATAGGTGAGATTGTGGTATCCAGAGACAACAAGAGTCAGATAGAAGGAATTACCACTATCCCGGCGGCTATGATACAGAAAATCCCCGGAGCTAATGCCGGAATAGAAAATGTTTTGAAAACCTTGGCTGGGGTGAATTCTAATAATGAATTGAGTACTCAATATTCAGTAAGAGGTGGAAATTATGATGAGAATTTAGTTTATGTGAATGAAATTGAAATTTACCGTCCCTTTTTAATTCGTTCCGGTCAACAGGAAGGTTTGAGTTTTACCAATACGGATCTGGTTCAGAATGTTAGTTTTTCGGCTGGAGGATTTCAGGCTAAATATGGTGATAAACTATCTTCTGTTTTAGATATCACTTACCGTAATCCTACTCAATTTGCGGCAGCTATGGAGGTGAGTTTACTTGGCGGAAGCCTTGCTGTTGATGCGGTTTCAAAAAATAAAAAATGGAGTTCGGTTACCGGAGTTCGTTACAGGAATAATAGTCTTTTTGTTAATAGTCAGGATACAGAAACTAATTATACACCTTCTTTTGTAGATGTTCAGACGAATGTGAATTATAAGGCTTCCGCCAAATGGCAGTGGAGTTTTTTAGGTACTATTTCGCAAAACAAATATGATTATCAGCCTTTAATACGAAAAACCAGATTTGGCACCATTGATAAACCGATGGTACTAACCGTGTTTTATGACGGACAGGAAAGGGATAAATACAAGACCTATTTTGGCGCTTTAAAAAGTACTTATCAGCTTTCTGATAAATTAAAATTCAAGTTCATTACTTCTGTTTTTCATACTTTGGAACAAGAATATTTTGATATTCTGGCACAATATCGTTTAGGGGAAAACGAAACTACTATTGGAACAGAAACCTATGAAGATGTTTCTTATACAAACGGAATTGGCACTCAATTGAATCATGCACGAAACGATCTGGATGCTTTAATTGTAAATGCTGAAGTAAAAGGATTTTATAACTGGAAAGAAAATGATTTAGAATTTGGAGCCAAATACACCCGTGAATCCATAAGGGACAGGGTAGCAGAGTGGGAAGTAATTGATTCGGCAGGATTTTCAATTAATCCGCCTATTCTTGACTTTTCCCGCGATGACCAGCCGGGGGTCTCTTATACAGGACCTTTAGCTCCATATCGAAGTGTTTTTGCTACTAATTATAACACCATTAATCGGTTTTCAGCTTATGTGCAGTGGAATGCAAAATCGAATTTAGAAAAAGCACAACTTTGGTACACAGCGGGAATCAGAATGCAAAATTGGAGTGTTTCCGGAACGAATTCTTCGGGGAATTCACAAACCGTTTTTAGCCCCAGAGCACAATTGGCACTAAAACCGGATTGGGAGAAAGATATGATTTTTAGAATTTCGGGTGGTTATTATTATCAGCCACCATTTTACAGAGAATTAAGAGATGCAAGCGGAGCTGTTCAGGAGAATGTAAAAGCACAGCAGTCAGTGCAAATAGTTTTAGGGAGCGATTATAATTTTAAAATGTGGCAACGTCCTTTTAAACTGGTTTCCGAATTGTATTATAAAGCACTTAGTGATGTCAATACGTACACTATTGAGAATGTCAGAATCCGTTATGCTGCTACTAATAATGCCAAAGCTTTTGCACAAGGGCTCGACTTGCGACTGAATGGAGAATTTGTTCCGGGAACAGAATCCTGGGTTAGTTTTGGGTATCTTAAAACAGAAGAAAATAGTGCTGACAGAGGATTTATTGCAAGACCTACGGATCAAAGACTGAAATTTGGGATTTTGTTTCAGGATTACATGCCTGCTATTCCGGGTATGAAATTGTATTTAAATTTAGTTTACAATACCGGTTTGCCCGGAGGATCTCCATCTTATGCAGATGCCTATAGTTATCAAAACAGGTTAAATGACTATCGTAGGGTTGATGTTGGTTTTTCGAAGGTGTTGATTGATGCCAATTCGAAAAAAATAAAAAAAAGCTGGTTAGAGAATTTTAAAGAACTGGCCATTGGTCTGGAAATATTTAATTTGTTTAACAATCAAAATGCTATTACCAATACATGGGTACGGGATGTGTATTCGAAAAATGAATATGCTGTTCCTAATTATATGACTACAAGAATCTTTAATGTGAAGTTGAATGCTAAATTGTAATAAACAGTTCCTTTTTGGAGTTTTAATTTCATAAGATTAAGTCATAAATTAAGTTTAAAAAATCAAAACCGTTTTTAAAAATCATTACATTTGAAAATATTTAAATATCGCATTCGTATGAAAACAGTGTCTATAGCCTTAATGAATATTGCAGTTTTACTTTTAGTAAGTTGTAAAAAAGAAGTAGAAAAACCAAAAGTGATATATAATTCTACTAATGATAAATCTGTTGCTAAGGTAGATTCCAGTCAGATTTCGATTGCTGATTTGCCGATTCAAATGGAAGGAACGCACTATTTAATTCATCCGGTGGGAGATTTAAGAGTTTATGAGCGGGGGACTAAAGCCAGATACGGTTCGTCAAGCGTAATTGATTTAAGTTTTACTATTTCTAATCTGGGAGACGAAGAAGTTACGGGGTATTTGCAAAATTTAAAATTTCAAAAAATAGATTCTGATTCAATCAAGGCGTTAACAGATAAGCCGGCTTTGATTTTGACTGCTACTTATTTAAAAGGAATTGCTGATAAGACGAATAATCAGATTTTAGTGTATACTATGTATGATCTGGATACCAACAGAGATGGTAAATTAGATACCAGTGATATCAAAGCTCTTTATTTAAGCGATATTAGCGGAGAAAGGTTTATAAAGATTTCTGCTAATTTTGAAGAGTTAATTGACTGGAGTCTGATTGAGTCAAAAAATCGTTTGTATTACAGAACCGTTGAGGATACTAATAAAAACGGTCAGTTTGATAAAAATGATGTCGTGCATTACAACTACATCAATCTTTTAGATGCTAATTGGGAAGCAAAAAGTTATGATCCTATATAAGGATATCACTTTCTAAATCGGATTTTTCAATTTTAAAATCAAAACCTAATTCTTTTACTAATTGAATTACAAGATTCTTATACCAGTTTTCTGATTTGGGATGGATGTAGATTTTTTCAATCAGTTGACTGATGTCTACATTTATTTTTAATCCATCATTTAATGTGATTTTGCTGTCAGTAACGTCGCTTATAATTCGTACTTCGCGCTCGTATTGAAAACTTTTTCTCTTGAACAAAAAGGGAAAAAAGAAATCATCAAAAGGAATGTATTCTTTTTTATAGTCAATATATTTTACCTCGCCTATATATTGTTTAAAATTGTTCTCCGGATTTAACGCCTTTTGTAATCGGCCAATAGTAGACTGAATAGCAAGTCCTTCACTATTTTGCGTAAATATTTGCCACATAGCAAATGATTCGTATTCATTGATATGCCAGCTGCTGATGGCTACTTTTTCCCTGTGAATTTTATAATTATTGATAAAACCGGGATTATCAATCGCTAGTTTTTTAATTTCTTCATAAGTAGGCTCGCTAAAAGTGCCTTCGTACTGATCCTCAAATTTGTCAGAACGAGACATGAATAGTTTTTTAGAAAGCAATAAATCCAGAAATTTTGACAAATCTAAATATTTCCAAACCACAGTGTCTGGGTCTTCCGGAAGCGTGATATTTAAATTATTGTGGTACATTTTTTAGATTTAATTTTAGTACTATAAAGGTATTATTCGTTTTGTAATCTAAAATGTAATGATGTTAAATTATAATTATTATTCAAATGATTGCATCATGACTAGTTTGTTGTAAGTGCCATTTAATGCAATTAGTTCTTCATGTGTACCTTGTTCCACAATTTTACCTTTTTGCATTACAATAATGCTATTTGCTTTTTGAATGGTAGAAAGACGGTGTGCAATAACAATGGAAGTTCTGTTTTGCATCATGTTTTCCAGTGCGACCTGTACAAATTTTTCGCTTTCAGTATCTAATGCCGAAGTAGCTTCGTCTAGAATCATAATCGGAGGATTTTTCAAAACAGCTCTTGCAATAGACAAACGTTGTTTTTGTCCGCCAGAAAGTTTGTTTCCGCTATCGCCTACATTAGAGTGGATTCCCTCGGGTAAATCTTTTACAAACTCGTAGGCATTGGCAATTTTTAAAGCTTCAATAACCTCTTCGTCTGTGGCATCTGGTTTTCCTAAAGCAATATTGGCTTTGATGGTATCATTAAATAAGATAGAATCCTGAGTCACTAATCCCATTAAACCGCGAAGTGATTTTAGTTTAATATCTTTAATATCCAGCCCATCCATCGTTATTTTACCTTCATTGACATCGTAAAAACGGGTTAATAAATTGGCAATGGTACTTTTTCCGGAACCGGATTGTCCTACCAGTGCAATTGTTTTTCCTTTAGGTATTTCTAATGTGAAATTATCAAGGACATTTTCTTTTTTATATCTAAAATTGATGTTTTCTAATCGAATAGAAGTAGTAAAAGTTTCTTTGTCAACAGCATTGGGTTTATCAACGATAGGATTCTCCTGATCCATTAAAGTGAAAACTCTTTCTGCAGCGGCTAACCCTGATTTGACCTGATAAGAAGCTTTAGAAACTGCTTTTGCAGGAGTTAAAATAGTGTATGCAAGTGCTATATAAGTAATAAAAGTTGCCGAAGTAATAGATTGGTCTTCAACTACAAGCTGGGCTCCAAACCATAATAAGACTGCAATAGTAACAATACCCAGGAACTCACTCATTGGAGAAGCTAAATTGTTTTTGTTTCCAATGCTGTTAGAAAGATGTAAAAGACGATTAATCGAACTGTTGAATTTGTCAATAAAAGATTCCTCAGCATTGTATCCTTTTACTACTTTTAATCCGCCCAGGGTTTCATCTAAAATAGAAATAAAAATACCGTTTTCATTCTGTGCTTTTATCGATTTAGATTTTAGATTTTTTCCAATCCTTGAAATGATAATTCCGGCCACCGGAATAAATACTAAAACAAAAAGAGAGAGTTTCGGGCTTATAATAAACATGGTTACTATTGAAAAAATGATAGTCAGGGGTTCTCTGACAACCAATTCTAAAACCTGAAAAAAAGAATTTTGAACATCATTTATATCCCCTAACATACGAGCCATTACGTCTCCTTTTCTTTTTTCAGAATAGTAGGATACCGGTAAATTAATGATTTTTAAATATAATTTTTTTCTTAAATCTCTAAGAACACCTGTTCTCAAACGGGTGACGTGATAAGATGCAAAGTAATTACTGATGTTTTTTAATAAAGCAGTTACAATAATAATTGAAATAACAAATAACAACATGATTTTAAAACCATAAACATCTGTAAGCGTTGTCATTTTGTAATTCAGGAAATCCCCAGTGTAGTTTTTTATATTTCCAATTCCTTCGTATTTGGGTGCTGTATATATTTTTTCATCAATCCCAAAAAGTACATTTAGGGTAGGAATCATAGATACCATCAGCAAAGTAGAAAACAATGCGTAGAATATATTAAAAAACACATTTAAATAAATGTGTTTTTTATAATTTGAAACAAAAGGAATTAGCTTTTTTATGTTAACATCCATTATTTTAATTGCATTTCTGAGATTATGGAAGCAATTTTTTGATCTAAATAAGTTTCTACTTCGTTAAAGTTTTCTACAGCATCTAATTCCGTGTTAACACTAATGTAGAATTTAATTTTAGGCTCCGTTCCACTTGGTCTGGCGCAAATTTTAGAACCGTCTTCCGTATAATAAATCAATACATTAGATTTAGGCATATCAATTGGAGATTCTTCTCCGTCTAATAAATTTTTAGCCACTGATGATTGGTAATCTTCAACCATTACTACACGTTGTCCGTTGATTTCTTTTAGTGGGTTTTCTCTCAGGTCAATCATCATCTGGTTGATTTCCTGTAAGCCTTCCATTCCTTTTTTAGTTAAGGAAACCAGGTATTCTTTGTATAATCCGTGTTCCACGTATAATTGCAGTAGTTCTTTGTAAACAGTGCTTCCATTGGCTTTAGCCTGAGCTGCAATTTCACAAATTAACAGTGTGGCAGCAACAGCATCTTTATCGCGAACGGCATCACCTACCATATATCCAAAGCTTTCTTCACCACCACCAATGAATTCCAGTTCCGGGAAATCCTTAATCATTTTGGCAATCCATTTAAAGCCGGTTAAACCTACTTTAAATCCTACACCATAAGCCGAAGCTAATTCCATAATCATAGGAGTAGAAACAATGGTGGAGCCTACAAATTGTTTTCCGTTGATTTTACCTGCTTTTTTCCATTTTTCTAATAGAAAAGCAGTCATCAAAATCATGGTTTGGTTTCCGTTTAACAAAGTCATTTTTCCTTCGTTGTTTCTCACGGCAATTCCTAAACGGTCACAGTCAGGATCAGTACCAATAACGATATCAGCATTAGTTTTATCGGCTAAAGCCAAGGCTAAAGTCAAGGCTTCCGGTTCTTCAGGATTTGGTGATTTTACAGTTGGGAAATCTCCGTTTGGAACTGCTTGTTCTTCAACAATATGTACGTTTTTGTAGCCTGCTTGCGCAAAAGTTTCAGGAACTGCTGTAATTGAAGTTCCGTGCAGTGAAGTAAAAACAATATTCAGATTGTCTTTTGCTTCAGCAGGAGTATTAAAACTGGCATTTTCAATAGTTGATTTTATAAAAGCCTGATCTACTTCCTGATCAATATATTCGATCAAATCTTCGTTAGCATCAAATTTGATTTCGCTGTAATTTAATTTTTCGATAGCATTTATAATGGCTGCATCTTCCGGAGGAACAATTTGACCACCATCTTCCCAGTACACTTTATAACCGTTGTATTCCGGTGGATTGTGGGAAGCGGTAAGTACAATTCCGCATTGGCAACCTAAATATCTTAAAGCAAAAGACAATTCCGGTGTAGGTCTTAAATCAGAAAACAAGTAAACCTGAATTCCATTAGCCGAGAAAACATCAGCAACAACTTTTGCTAATGATTTACTGTTGTGGCGGCAATCAAAAGCAATAACAGCTTTGATAGGCTGATCAGGAAAAACAGAATGAAGGTAATTAGAAAGTCCCTGTGTGCTTTTTCCCAGTGTGTATTTATTAATTCGGTTGTTCCCAACTCCCATAATCCCACGCATTCCACCCGTTCCAAATTCCAGGTTTTTGTAAAAGCTTTCTTCAAGTTCTTTAGGAGAATCCGCTATTAATTTATTAAGAGCTTCCTGAGTTGTGGTGTCAAATACTGGGCTTTGCCATTCACTAACTGCGTCTAAAATGTTTTGTTTAATTTCCATTTTTGTAACGTTTTACGGTTATAGTTTTTATATTTTGTTGATGTTGTTTTTAGTTTTTGATATGCATTTTTTTAAACAACTAAGCTATTTCGAAATATAGTAAATAATATGGATTTTATTGGCTTAAAGAATGAAAATTAATTTAGAAAAAATTTATTTCATTTGAAATTTTATATCGCTCTTCATTGTTCTTCGTTCGTAAAATAATTTCACCCAGAAAACCGGCTAAAAATAATTGTGTTCCTAAGATCATCGTGGTTAAAGCAATGAAAAACCAAGGGTTGTTAGTCACTAAATTATACGGCATATTATTGTACATATTGTATAGTTTAGAAATTCCAATATAGGCGGTTGATAAAAATCCAATAATGAACATCAGTGAACCAATGGCTCCAAATAAGTGCATAGGTCTTTTTCCAAATCGGGATAAGAACCAAATGGTAATTAAATCCAGAAAACCGTTGATAAAACGTTCCATTCCAAACTTAGTTTCTCCATATTTTCTGGCCTGGTGTTGTACCACTTTTTCACCAATTTTTCCAAAACCGGCATTTTTTGCCAAAACCGGAATGTAACGGTGCATTTCACCCGAAACTTCAATGTTTTTTACTACAATATTGCGATAAGCTTTTAATCCGCAATTAAAATCATTCAGTTCTACTCCCGAAGTTTTTCGGGCAGCCCAATTGAATAATTTTGAAGGAAGGTTTTTAGCTACTACTGAATCGTACCGTTTCTTTTTCCATCCGGATACCAAATCAAAATTTTCATTGGTAATCATCTGGTACAATCCCGGAATTTCTTCAGGGCTGTCTTGTAAGTCAGCATCCATGGTGATGATTACATCGCCTTGAGCCTTAGCAAAACCAGCATGTAAAGCCTGTGATTTTCCAAAATTTTTCATGAACCGAATCCCTTTAACATGAGTGTTCTGGGCTGCAAATCCTTGGATAATAGACCATGATTTATCAGAGCTTCCATCATCCAGAAATATAATTTCGTAGGAATAATGGTGTTCTTGCATTACTTTTATAATCCAGGTGTAAAGTTCCTTAAGGGATTCTTCTTCGTTAAGAAGGGGAATTAATATAGATAGATTCATCGATTTTTATTCTTGTGATGAGGGTTTGCTTTTAAAGAAAGCAGCCATAATTAAACCAAAAATGGTGCAGAAAACAATATTTGATAAGGAGCCTTTTAATAATCCTGCAATTGAAAACTGATCGTTTTCCTTTAAATCAGCAACGGCTTTATTAATGGTTGCAGCAGGAGCGTTAAACTTCTCCATTGCAGAAATCATGTATTTAACAGTGAGTTCTTTAATAGTATCTTTGGCAGCGGGATCAACAAAATTGAATAGTATAATGTTGAAAACAACTGATATTGCAATTCCTATTAAAGCCGAAATAAAATAAGTGGTAAATGCATCTTTAAAAGTAAAAGGACCCGGAAATTCTTTTTTTGTCTTACTTAATAGTACAATGGCAATGATAAGATATATAGCTAAATTAGAAACGCCAACCCAGGCTGAGGTAAATAAATTTAAATCAATAGAGTAAATTAAAGCAGTAATTAAAACAGTAGTTAATCCGGTGATAATTCCAAAAGTAACTCCATTTTTTTTGATAGTTTCATGAATCATTTTAAAAAGCTTTTAATTAAGCAACAAATATAGTAATTCCCTGTATATTGATGAGTAAAAAACTGTTTTTAGGTATTTATATAAAAAAAAGAAATAAACATTTGTTTATTGAAAAATAATTGTATTTTTGCATCCTCAAAATTAATATAAAATAAAAAGTTATAATTAGTTTATACCTTTTCTGTTAAAGGAAAAGCTTCAAAATTAAGTTATAGCCAAACAAATAAAAAAGATTCAAGATGAAAAAAGGTGTACACCCGGAAAATTACAGATTAGTTGCTTTTAAAGACATGTCAAATGACGACGTTTTTATTACTAAATCTACTGCAGATACTAAAGAGACAATTACAGTTGATGGTGTTGAATACCCAGTTGTAAAAATGGAGATCTCCAGAACTTCTCACCCTTTTTACACTGGAAAAAGCAAACTTATCGATACTGCAGGACGTATTGATAAATTCAAAACTAAATATGCTAAACATATTAAATAATTTTAATTTGTTTCTAAATAAACTAAGCCTTCCTTTTCGGGAGGCTTTTTTATTTTTATCTATTTGAAAACTTTGTAACTTTGGATCGTATTTAGAAAAAAATACAATTAATAAATTGACAACTTTATGAATTATATACTTTTTGATGGACCCGCCCGTAATGCTTTGCTGCCCTTTACTTTTACGCGTCCAGTAGCTGATATTCTTATTGGAATATTAACAATTCGTCAAAAATGGGAAAAATATTTAGGTTCGACCATTACAACTCTCACAGAGGAATATTTGTCTGATAAATATCCAATGGTGGAATTAGAAGAAAATGTGATGATTAATGCTTCCTTTCTTCCTAACGAAGTTTTAGCAGAAATGGTTTCGAATTTAGAACCCAATCAGGCTATATTTAAAGGAGAAGAAGTAATTGCTTTTTTTACCAATGACAGTCAGGAAGAAGTTGATTTTGATTCTTATGAAATTATTGAGTACAATGAGGAGTGCCTGACGGTAACAAATACCTGGGATATTTTTTCTAAAAATAATGCCGCTATTCGGGAAGATTTTGAATTTTTAACAGAAGACAGAAAATCGCAACCCATTCCTAAAAGTGTGAATGTTATTGCACCGGAGAATATTTTTATTGAAGAAGGAGCTCAGTTAGAATTTGTGACTTTAAATGCTTCAACCGGTCCTATTTATATTGGGAAAGATACTTTAATAATGGAAGGCACCATGATTCGCGGTCCTTTTGCGCTTTGTGAAGGTGCTGTGGTTAAAATGGGGGCTAAAATTTATGGCGCTACCACGGTAGGAATGTATTCTAAAGTAGGAGGAGAGATTAATAATTCGGTGTTATTTAATTATTCGAATAAAGGACATGAAGGGTTTTTAGGAAATTCGGTTTTAGGCGAATGGTGTAATATTGGAGCAGACAGTAATAATTCAAATTTGAAAAACAATTATGAAGAAGTGCGTTTGTGGAGTTATGAAACCGAAGGATTTGCTAAAACTGGTTTGCAGTTTTGTGGTTTGATGATGGGTGATCACAGTAAATGCGGAATCAATACAATGTTTAATACAGGAACTGTAGTGGGAGTGAGTTCTAATATTTTCGGAACTGGGTTTCCTCGTAATTTTGTTCCTAGTTTTTCTTGGGGAGGTGCCGCAGGTTTTACCACTTATCTGACTAAGAAAGCTTTTGATACCGCTAAATTAGTAATGGGCAGAAGAAATATTGAGTTTGATGAAAAAGAAACTGCAATTTTAGAACATGTTTTTGAAGTAACTAAAAAATGGAGAAAAGAATAATCTGTATCCTTTTTTATTCAGTAGATTTTATTAAAAATGCTTTGTTTGTAGTGAACAAAGCATTTTTATTTTAAGACTATTTTTTGTTATTTATTGTAAAAATGTTTGATAAATGGATGTTTTGTTGTTTTTTTGATGATAAATTAATACTTAATAATGATATGGAAGAATTTGTAGGGATGTTAAATGATGTCATCTGGAGTAATGGCTTAATCATTTTGTGTTTGGGTACAGGACTTTATTTTTCAATACGAACTCGTTTTCTGCAAATACGGTACATTAAAGAAATGTGGCGCCTTCTATTTGATGGCGAAAGTACTGATTCCGGAGTTTCTTCCTTTCAGGCCTTAGCCATGTCTCTTGCAGGCAGAGTGGGTACAGGAAACATCGCTGGTGTGGCTACTGCAATTGCTTTTGGTGGTCCGGGTGCTATGTTCTGGATGTGGACGGTTGCTTTTTTAGGAGCCAGTACCGCTTATGTTGAAGCTACTTTGGCACAAATATATAAGGAAAAACATTTGGGAGAGTTTCGTGGAGGCCCTGCTTTTTATATAGAAAGAGGCTTAGGGGTAAAATGGTTTGCCATCTTGTTTGCGGTTGTTTCAGTGGTGTCAGCAGGTGTTTTTTTACCGGGAGTTCAGGCTAATTCTGTTGCTGAGGGAATCAATAATGCTTTTAATTTGGATACCTGGATTTCTGGTCTGGGAATGGTAATTATGTTTGGTGCTATTGTTTTTGGAGGAGTAAAAAGGATTGCAAAATTCACGGAATATGTCGTTCCTTTTATGGCTATTGGTTATATTATTTTAGCATTAATAATAATTGCAGTTAATTTTGATCAGTTAGCAGGAGTGATCGCTTTGGTTTTCAAAAGCGCTTTTAATATGGAAGCGGGTTTTGGAGCTGTTTTTGGTCTGGCAATTCAATGGGGTGTGAAAAGAGGTATTTATTCTAACGAAGCGGGACAGGGAACAGCGCCACATATTGCTGCTGCTGCTAATGTTTCGCATCCTGTAAAACAAGGTTTGGTGCAGTCTTTTTCAGTTTATATTGATACTTTGTTTGTGTGTTCGGCTACGGGGTTTATGATTTTGATTACAGGAATGTATAATGTGCAGAATCCCGGTTTTGGCACAAATGGAGCATCTGAATTTTTATATCACGGGTTGAATAATGTAGCTGTAGGTCCTGCATATACTCAAAATGCAATGGATACGGTGTTTCCGGGTTTTGGATCTTACTTTGTAGCAATAGCCTTGTTTTTCTTTGCTTTTACTACTATCATCGCTTATTATTATATTGCAGAAACAAATATTTCTTATTTGACCAGAAAAATGGAATCGCCTGTTTTTTATTATGTTTTAAAAGTGGTTATGATGTTAATTATTATGTACGGCGCTTTAAATCAGGCAACTTTAGCATGGGCTATTGGTGATATAGGTGTGGGATTGATGGCATGGTTTAACATTGTGGCGATTATTCTTTTGCAAAAACCGGCTTTAAAGGCTTTGCTGGATTATGAAAAACAGAAAAAAGCAGGTAAAAATCCGGTATTTATCCCGGAAGAAATAGGGGTGACCAATGCCCATATCTGGAATACACTGAGTAAAAAGTAATAGTTCAAACAGTAAGATTTAAAATTTATGATTACTGACTTATAATATTGCCAAAATAGACGAAGATTTATAAAATAAATAATTATGCAAACAATTCGATTTATATTTTTATCTCTTTTTGCACTTTTTGGAGGAATATATTTGCTTTACATTGGGTATGTTTATTGTAATCAAGGAGAAATGATTTTTATGGCAAATAAATTACCTGTCAATTATAAATTTGAATTTAACCAAGATTTTGAAGAGCTGAATATTTCCTCTTTTGATAATGTAAAGCTAAATGGATTGTTGTTCAAAACACCAAATCCAAAAGGATTAGTGTTTTATCTTCACGGAAATGCAGGTTCGCTGGATACTTGGGGATCTATCGCTTCAAATTATACGGATTTAGGATATGATATTTTTATTTTAGATTATAGAGGATTTGGTAAAAGTGAAGGGGAAATAGAAGGACAAGATCAAATTTATCAAGATTTAAAGTTTGTTTATAGTAAACTGATAACAAAGTATGATAGAGATAAAGTTATTATAATTGGATATTCTATCGGAACTGGATTAGCAACCTATTTGGCGTCAATTGAAAATCCTAAAAAGCTAGTTCTTCAAGCTCCTTATTTTAATTTTATTGAATTTTCAAGTAGAAGAGTTCCTTTTGTTCCAGATTTTTTAAAGAAATTCAAATTTGAAACTGATGAATACATTGTAAAAGTAAAATCTCCAATTTATATTTTTCACGGGAGTAAAGACCAAATTATTTCTTATGATAATTCGATTCGATTACAAAAGCTTTTGAAGCCAACGGATAAAGTTTTTATTTTAAATAATCAGGATCATTTAGGTATGAATGAAAATTTTAATTTTAAAAAAGAATTAAAAGTGATTTTAGAATAATTATCACATTATTAAAAATTGCTCAATTCTTCAATTAATCTATCTTTGCGCTTTTAAATTTATTGAGGACAGAAACTTCTAACTTCCGCCCTCTAATTTCAAACTTCAAATAATGATTACAATTAACGACATATCCGTTCAATTTGGCGGAACAACACTTTTTAGCGACGTTTCTTTTGCTATAAATGAAAATGATAAAATTGCCCTTATGGGTAAAAATGGTGCAGGAAAATCTACTTTGTTAAAAATTATTGCAGGAAACAGCAAACCGTCAACAGGAAGTGTTTCGACTCCTAAAGATGCTGTTGTGGCATATTTGCCTCAGCATTTATTGACTACTGATGGAGCAACTGTTATGGAAGAAGCGTCTAAGGCTTTTTCTGAGTATTTTTCTATGAAGTCAGAGATTGACGAAATTAATGAGCAACTGACTGTTCGTACGGATTATGAAAGTGATGAGTACATGAAATTGATTGAAAGAGTTTCAGACTTAAGCGAGAAATTTTATGCAATTGAAGAAATTAATTATGAAGCAGAAGTTGAGAAAATATTAATCGGTTTAGGTTTTGTTCGTGAAGATTTTTCAAGACAAACTTCGGAGTTTTCCGGAGGATGGAGAATGCGTATCGAATTAGCAAAAATATTATTGCGTAAACCTGATTTGATTTTGCTGGATGAGCCTACAAACCACATGGATATTGAAAGTATTCAATGGCTTGAGGATTTCTTGATTAATTCGGCTAAGGCGGTTGTGGTGATTTCGCATGACAGGGCTTTTGTAGATAATATTACGAATCGTACTATTGAAGTTACAATGGGAAGAATTTACGATTATAAAGCTAAATATTCTCATTATTTAGAATTGCGTAAAGACCGTAGAATTCACCAGCAAAAAGCATACGACGAACAACAAAAAATGATTGCTGATAATCGTGCTTTTATTGATCGTTTTAAAGGAACTTTTTCTAAAACTGATGCGGTTCAGTCCCGTGTGAAAATGTTAGAAAAGTTGGTTATTGTTCAGGTTGACGAAGTAGATAATTCAGCTTTAAAATTGAAATTTCCACCAGCTGCCCGTTCAGGCCAATATCCGGTTGTAGTTAAGGATTTGGTTAAATCATATGGAGATCATGTGGTTTTTAAAGATGCTAATATTGTTATCGAAAGAGGACAAAAAGTAGCTTTTGTGGGTAAAAATGGTGAAGGTAAATCAACAATGATTAAAGCCATCATGAAAGAAATAGGTATTGATAGCGGAAGTGTAGAAATTGGACATAATGCCCAAATAGGATATTTTGCTCAAAATCAGGCGTCTTTGCTGGATGAAAATGCTACTATTTTTGAAACTATTGATGCAATTGCGGTTGGCGATATTCGTACCCAAATCAAAAATATTTTAGGAGCATTCATGTTTCAGGGTGATGATATTACTAAAAAGGTAAAAGTACTTTCCGGAGGAGAAAAAACACGTTTAGCAATGATTAAATTATTGTTAGAGCCAGTGAATTTATTGATTCTGGATGAGCCATCAAATCACCTGGATATGAAAACTAAGGATATTATTAAAGATGCATTGCGCGATTTTGACGGAACTTTAATCCTGGTTTCTCACGACCGTGATTTCTTAGATGGTTTAGCAACTAAGGTTTTCGAATTTGGTAACAAAAGAGTTGTTGAGCATTTTGAAGATATTTCCGGTTTCTTAGCGCATAAGAAAATGGACAGCATGAAAGAAATTGAAAAATAATTTTTCTAAATATATTTTACAAAGGCATGAGTTGATTCTTATGCCTTTTTTTGTTTTGATAAAAATTAAAAATGGTCATTTTTTTTACCATATAAGCCATATAAGTTTTTGGTCTTAGTGAATGTATTTTAAAGATAAGACCATATAAGGGCTTGGAATTAAATAGAATAGAATTAAATCCGAATTCCGGGAGGAAGCAATTCTTTGTATTGAGGATTTTTTTTGAAAAACTGAACAATTCTGGGGTAGGTAGGTACTACTTTTAATCGTTGTTCGATGGCATTGTCCAGAATAGTGCGTATTAGATTGTCCAGGAAAATTTCGTCCTGAAATTCATCAGGAGTGTTTATTTTTGTTAAAAATATTTTTCTTTCCTGAAAAGAGTATTCAACGGTTAGGAGTCCTTCGGGAATTATAGTTTCAAATTGTCTTGCAAAGCTGTTGTCTTTGATTTCGATAGTTGTACTTTGTTCCATGACGATTGCTTGTTTTTTAATTCAGATTAAAAAAGATTGAGTAATAAAAAAAGGCTTTGTTTTTTTATATTGTACAGAAAAGTTACAATAGTTTTTTAAAGTGCAAAGGTAAGTATTTGATAATCAAAATCAAATGATTTTAGCATCTCCTTAGCTTTGTGTGTAATTAGCAGCCTATTTTCTTCTTTTTAAATTAGGTACAGCGGTTAAAAAACTTTAATTTTAATTTTCTTATTCCCAATAAATTTTTTGAACTTTTTTCAATGAATAAAATCCCTGTTTATTTTATGCCTGGTATGGCGGCAAATTCTTTAATTTTTGAAAGGATTAAATTGAATGAAACGCTTTTTAATGTTCATTATTTAGAATGGGAAATTCCAAAACCGCAAGAATCTCTGGTGGATTATGCTAAAAGGATTGCGTTGAAAATTACCGAAAAAAATCCGGTTTTAATTGGAGTTTCCTTTGGAGGAATTCTGGTTCAGGAAATTGCAGATTTGATGGAAGTTAGAAAAGTGATTATTATTTCGAGCGTAAAATCAAGATCAGAATTGCCTAAACGAATCAAATTTGCTAAGTCAACTTTGGCACACAAATTAATTCCCATGCGTTTGATCTTGAGACTCAACAAGCTGGCAAAATTAGTTTTGGCAGAAAAAGTAAAACACCGAATACAGTTGTATGATACTTTTTTATCAGTCCGGGATATTTATTATTTGAAATGGGCGGTCGAAAAAGTAGTTCTTTGGGATCGTTTAGTGGCTAATGAGCGTGTGATTCATATTCATGGTGATAAAGACCGTATATTTCCTATTCAGAATATAAAGAATTGTATTGTAATCAAAGGCGGAACGCATGTTGCGGTTTACACAAAATACCGTTGGTTTAACACGCATTTGTCGGATATTATTTTAGGAGAAAATCCCAAATTATAAAATAAAAAAAAATCCCAAACTCTAGGAATTTGGGATTTGTCCCGAAATTTCGGGATTGTTATTTTAGAAAAAATTAGATTTTTTTCATTTGTTCTTTCATCATCGTGATTTGTTCTTTCAGCATGTTTTGTTTGTCCAGTTTTTTAACTTCACTAATTAAGTTAGTTGCTTCCAGTTTTCTTCTGCGTGACAAAGCAATTCCGGCAAGATTTAATTTGGCTACAGCCAAATCCATATCCATAGACAATCCCAGTTCGATAGCTTTCTTGAAATATTTTTCAGATTGGTTGATATTTGTTTGCGAAAGCATAATTCCGTGTAGGTAATTAAAGTATCCCTGTTGCTTTCTGATTAATGCTGATTCCGGGTTTTTAATGTAAGAAAGCCATTTTTGAGCGCCTTCAAAATCTTGTTTTCTTAGTTTTAAAAAAGCTAACAGTATAAATTCGTTTCTGTAATAAAGAAAAACAGGTATTGCGGTAAGTAATAATAAGAAGATTCCGTTTCCAATATTGTTCTCTGTAAATTGCCAAATGCTAGTAATTACGATAAGTCCGGCGATAATAAGTTTGATATTCTTGTTTAACATGATGGGTATATAATTTGTGTTTGCAAAGATAGTAAAAGGATTTAAAAATATTTTTATAAAACTTCTTGCTAGAAAAAAAAGTCTTTGTATATTTGCACTCGGTTTTAGAATAACCATTATTCAAAAAGTAAAAGATACATATAAATAAGTTTTAAAGATACAAAGCAATGAGCAAAAGAACGTTTCAACCATCGAAAAGAAAAAGAAGAAATAAACACGGATTTATGGACAGAATGGCTTCTGCTAATGGAAGAAAAGTTCTTGCGCGTAGAAGAGCTAAAGGAAGACATAAATTAACGGTTTCTAGCGAACCTAGACACAAAAAATAATGTTTGTATAAGCATAAATAAGGGCGTTACTTTTTTTAGTACCGCCTTTTTTTATATCTTGTCGGTAAAATGGGGCTCAAACTTAAGATTATTAGTAAGTTGCATCCTTTTTTAAACCGGAAGAAATGACTGAAAAAATTACTTCATAAAACAATAATTCTCATATAATGCCAAAAGACACTTCAATAAAATCAGTTTTAATTATAGGTTCAGGTCCTATTGTTATTGGTCAAGCTTGCGAATTTGATTACGCAGGATCACAATCAGCACGTTCTATTCGCGAAGAAGGAATCGAGGTTATACTTATCAATTCAAACCCTGCTACAATTATGACCGACCCATCTATGGCGGATCATATTTATTTGAAGCCTTTAACAACCAAATCTATTATAGAAATTCTAAAAGAGCACCCACAAATTGATGCTGTATTGCCTACAATGGGTGGACAAACGGCTCTTAACCTGTGTTTAGAAGCTCAGGACAAAGGAATTTGGGATGATTTTGGGGTAAGATTGATTGGAGTTGATGTAAACGCCATTAATATTACGGAAGACAGAGACCAGTTTAAAGCACTTCTTAAAAAAATAGATGTACCTACAGCACCTGCTGAAATATGTACTTCTTATTTAAGAGGAAAAGAAATTGCTCAGGAATTTGGTTTCCCGCTTGTTATCCGTCCATCATTTACTCTTGGAGGAACAGGAGCTTCTATAGTTTACAAACCGGAAGATTTTGACAGATTGTTAACTGCCGGACTTGAAGCATCACCAATTCACGAAGTTTTGATTGACAAAGCCTTGATGGGATGGAAAGAATACGAATTAGAACTTTTAAGAGATAAAAATGATAATGTAGTGATTATCTGTTCTATCGAAAATATGGACCCAATGGGGATTCATACCGGAGATTCCATCACTGTGGCTCCAGCCATGACATTATCAGATACTACTTTCCAGAAATTACGTGATTACGCTATCCTGATGATGCGTAGTATCGGAAACTTTGCCGGAGGTTGTAACGTACAATTTGCAGTTTCACCGGATGAAAAAGAAGATATCGTTGCTATCGAAATCAATCCTCGTGTATCCCGTTCTTCTGCATTAGCTTCTAAAGCTACCGGATATCCAATTGCAAAAATCGCTACTAAATTAGCTTTAGGGTATAATTTAGATGAATTGAAAAACCAAATTACAAAATCTACTTCGGCTTTATTCGAGCCTACTTTGGATTATGTAATTGTTAAAATACCACGTTGGAACTTTGATAAATTTGAAGGATCAGACAGAACGTTAGGACTTCAGATGAAATCAGTAGGTGAGGTAATGGGTATTGGACGTTCGTTCCAGGAAGCGTTACACAAAGCCACACAATCCTTAGAAATTAAGCGTAATGGTTTAGGTGCTGACGGAAAAGGATATACCAACTACGAACAAATTATCGAAAAACTAACGTATGCAAGTTGGGATCGTGTTTTTGTAATTTATGATGCTATCGCAATGGGAATCCCATTGAGCAGAATTCACGAAATCACTAAAATCGATATGTGGTTCCTGAAACAATACGAAGAATTACATATTCTTGAAAAAGAAATTGCTAAATATACGGTAAGTACTTTACCAAAAGAATTTTTGCTTGAAGCAAAACAAAAAGGTTTTGCCGACAGACAAATTGCACACATGATGGGTTGTCTTGAAAGTGAAGTTCACGCTTTGCGTATGAGCATGGATGTTAACCGTGTGTTTAAACTAGTTGATACTTGTGCAGCTGAATTTAAAGCTAAAACACCTTATTACTACTCGACTTTTGAAGCTGAGATTGAAAAAGCTGACGGAACCCGTTTTGTAGACAATGAAAGTATTGTAACTGATAAAAAGAAAATCATAGTTTTAGGTTCCGGACCAAACAGAATTGGACAAGGAATCGAGTTTGATTACTCTTGTGTTCACGGAGTTCTCGCAGCTAAAGAATGTGGTTATGAAACCATCATGATTAACTGTAACCCTGAAACGGTTTCTACAGATTTTGATACCGCTGATAAATTATACTTCGAACCGGTATTCTGGGAGCATATTTATGACATCATCCAACACGAAAAACCGGAAGGTGTAATCGTTCAGTTAGGTGGACAAACAGCGCTTAAATTAGCAGAAAAATTATCTAAATACGGTGTAAAAATCATCGGAACCAGCTTTGATGCACTGGATTTAGCAGAAGACAGAGGACGTTTCTCAGACTTATTGACTGAATTAGAAATTCCTTTCCCTAAATTCGGAATCGCTGAAACTGCTGATGAAGCTTCGGCTCTGGCAGACCAACTGGATTTCCCATTATTGATTCGTCCTTCTTATGTATTGGGTGGTCAGGGAATGAAAATTGTAATCAACAAGCAGGAATTAGAAGAGCATGTAGTAAACCTGCTAAAAACAATTCCCGGAAACAAATTGCTTTTAGACCACTATCTTGATGGTGCGATTGAAGCGGAAGCTGACGCCATTTGCGACGGTGAAAATGTGTACATCATCGGAATTATGGAGCACATTGAGCCTTGCGGAGTGCACTCAGGAGATTCGAATGCGACATTGCCTCCTTTTAACTTAGGAGAGTTTGTGATGCAACAAATTAAAGATCATACACATAAAATTGCTTTAGGACTAAAAACGGTTGGTTTAATCAACATTCAGTTTGCTATAAAAGACGATACGGTTTACATTATCGAAGCTAATCCAAGAGCTTCCCGTACCGTTCCTTTCATCGCAAAAGCTTACGGAGAGCCTTATGTAAACTACGCTACTAAAGTAATGTTAGGACACAATAAAGTAACTGACTTTGATTTTAATCCAAAATTAAACGGATACGCAATCAAACAACCGGTATTCTCTTTCAGTAAGTTCCCGAATGTAAACAAAGCTTTAGGACCTGAAATGAAATCAACAGGAGAAAGCATCTTGTTTATTGATGACTTAAAAGACGACCAATTCTACGAATTGTACTCCAGAAGAAAAATGTATTTGAGTAAATAATAACTTGAATTATTGATACAAAAAAGCTCCAAATTTTGGGGCTTTTTTTATTGGGTTAATAGTTCATTTATTTCTTTTACAGCTCCGCAAAGTCTGTGACTTTGAGGAAGTGTGAAGCTGTCTCTGACAGCTGTATAGTTATAACTGTTATCGGTTACAAACCTAGACTCACAGCCGCAAAGTTGAAAACTTGACGGAGCTTCCTAATGCTTTGGCTCTGTTTTTTTCTGATAGAATTAGTAGCCACAAACTTGTCATGCTGACGAAGGAAGCATCTTCGCAAGTAACTCGACAAAGTATATTATTTTAAGATTTTTATTGATTATGTGCTCACTGTTGTGGGCATGGAAAACATTACCGAACTATCGAGGGTAGCTGTTCTATGCAGTTTTTTCTTCGTCCTCCCAAGGAATGTTATTATCTCGACAATATTTTTCAATTTCTGAATCTGTATTAAAATAGCTGTCGCATAATTCATCAAATTCTTTTCTTGTTGCTTTAATATATTTTTCTGGAGCAATCAACATCGTTTCAGTTTGATTGATAAATTTTTCAAAGTCCGGATTTATTTCGCAAAGTTTATCAATGGTTTTAAAATCTAATTCTCTATACTTTGAAATAAAAAGAATGTTGCTTTCGTATGGGTTTGATTTTAATTCAATAATTCCAATTCCAAATGATTGATTTAATCTTTCCATTTCATCCATTAAATTTTTACTGATTTCAAATGCTACTAAATAACCATAATTTGACCAACTTGAATTTGATACGGCTTGAAAGAAACATTTTTTAAGTTCATAATCAGATTTTATTTCTCTTTTAATTTCATAAGAAATTAAATCAAATGCGTCAGCCTTGTTTATTACTTTCATCAAAGCATTACTAGACTTATTTTTAAGATTCAAAAAATTAATGCCAATCATATCAGGATGAATCCATTTTTGGTAATCATCTTTACTGTTAGCAGACTTTTCGTGGAAAATTGTTTTACTGTATGTGTTTTGACTTTTCAGATAACTACTTAAAAGTTTATGTAAATGACGTTCCTGATAGCTTTTTAAAATTGTTTTTTTTGAAGAATCTTCTTTTTCAATTATTTCAATTAAGTTAATTTCATTTTCATATTTGGAAGAGTAATATTCGAAGCCTTTTTTTCCTTTCACTCTTTTGACTCTTGAATCATTTTGTCTTATAAAATGCCCTAATTGAGCTCCAACAGTATCAGAGGGTGTTTTTGCATTTGTCCAATCAATGTATTTATTATCATCAATTTTTTCTAAAACTTCTAAATATGTTAATGCTCTTTTTTGTTCTTCTAAAACTTTAATTATTGCTTCTTTTATTGTCATATTTCAAAATATTTCTTTTTAGTCGATTTCTTTAAAATTGCGTATAACTTATATATAGGCGAAACAAATCTGCGTATATACGTATGCAGCTGTTTTATTTTGAATAGGTTATGTGTTTTTTTCTATTTACTTTGATCAAAATTCATATTGTCTCTGGTGTTTTTTTGAACTGTAATAGCACCAAAGATGGCTAATAAAAAAGCAAAAGCATAAAATCCTTTTTCGCTGGGTAAAATGGTAGCATTCCATAATCCTACGGTTAACAATACAATTGACAGCAGGGTTGCAAACCAGCAAATTCCGTAATACATATCCGTCACAGGAAGGTTTTCAAGTCGGTCTCTTACGCTTTTTTGTAATGAAACTACAGCAAATAGCCCCAACATTAAAACGGTGAAATAATAGCCTTTTTCGTTTAATAACATTTCGGCTCTTGCCAGTCCTACTATAAATCCAATTGTTCCAGCTCCAAGAGCTATCCAGGATGCCGCTACAAAGGCATTTGATGTTTTTTGTACCATGTTTGTTGTTTTTTTATTTGTATTTCGAAAAAATTCCGGAATCGGTGGCTGTCCATAAACAGCATTTTTGACCACAAGCTTTCAGGCCAGTATTCGCCCAGCTATTGCAGGTTTTAAAGATGCTGTAACTTCCATTTGCTTCGTAAAAAGCATCCGTTTTGCCATAATTAGCATTGGTTTTTATAGGAATAAAATTTCCGTCACTATCTTTTTGAAAACTATCCGTAATATAAGTTATTAAGCGCTGGTATTGTTCTTTGCTAATCAACATTGATTTGCAGTCGTTGCCTAATTTCATTTGCTTGTAATAAGTAGCATGGATAGCGGTTGTGCTTAAGCCTGAAGCTGCTTTAAATGCAACCGAAGCTTTCAGGTCAGACCATTCGGGGGTTTCTAAATAAAAACCTTTGTCTCCCCAGCCTAACGCAATATATTTATAGGTCGAATCGGCTGCCTGGGTATTTTTGAATCGAATTTGTTTACTCCAGTCCATTTGCTCACTTACTGTAGGCATTACAATATCAGTATGAACACCATTTGTTAAAATATAAATTTCAACTTCCGGTTGTGTATCTGCTTCTTTATCTACTGTAATTTTTGAAAGTAAATAGGCTATTAACAGATAGAAAAAAATCAGCCCTAAAAAGATCAGGACTATTTTTAAAATGATTTTAAAAGATTGCTTCAAGTTGTGATTTTGATAATGTTCAATCAAATATAACTAAATAAAGTTCTTGTTAAAATGGTCAATCAAAAAAAAAGTAAGTAAATTCCAAAAAAAAAGGCGACTGAAGAATAGTTATCACTATTCCGCAATCGCTTTTTATTATGGTTTAAGTAAGTCTAGATATGTATTTCTCTGGCGTCTAAACGTGTTAAATCTATGTTTTCCGGTGTGTGAAGTATCATCGGGAATTTTTCAATTTTAACCGAACTACTGTCCAGACCAAAGGCACTTTCTTCGGATAAACTTAGTTTTTTTACAAAGAAATACGAGTTCATAATGATGTTTTCGTGCCATTTTAAATCGTTATCATTCGATAAAAATTTCTCTGAAAGTACAAATTTAAAGTCGCCAATAATATTGTTTTTGTTTAGTGACTCATAACGACTTCGGATATCTACTTCTCCGTTTTTAACCATATCCTTGATTACTTCTTTAAATAAAAGATTGATCTTAGTAGGTTCTCTAAATCCTAAATTAAAGTCCACACGATACAAATCATCTTTCATTATTTCGGTTACGCGGTATTCGGTTTTATAAGGTTCGGTTAAGATGTTGACGTGTACAAACCAGTAGATATCAGCTCTTTTAGGTCTTTTTTGCAAAATAGAATACATTACTTTTTCTTCTATTTCATCAACACGTCCGGCATTAGTCATGTAAACCAAGTGTGTAGCATATTTTGGAATACTTAAATCGGCACTCAATTCGCTTAATACTTTTTTGTAATCTTCAACTTTTACAATTTTAGTATATATTTTGTTGATTTTTTTGGCAGAATTCCAGATAGACATTATGCCTATCAAAATAATGGCAATAATTAGAGTAACATAACCACCATCAGCAAATTTGGTAATATTTGCCGCTAAAAAGCTGAGCTCGATTAATAAATAAATGGTGATTAGCGGAACCATGAAATATAATTTTACTCTTTTCATTATCAAATAAAAATTAAGTAAAATAGTGGTCATAATCATGCATAGAATAATGGCTAAACCATAAGCATGTTCCATATTGCTTGATTCTTCAAAGTGAAGAACAATCCCTACACAACCAAAGAATAATAACCAGTTGATGGACGGAATATACAGTTGTCCCTGCAATTCAGTAGGGTATTTAATTTTTACTTTTGGCCAGAAATTCAATCTCATGGCTTCATTTATTAATGTAAACGAACCACTGATTAATGCCTGCGAAGCAATTACGGCAGCCATTGTTGCAATTACAATTCCGAATGGTTGAAACCAATCGGCCATGATTAAATAAAAAGGATTTCCGTTTTTACCACCTAAACTTTGAAGTGTTTCACCCTGGTGAGTGATTAGATAAGCACCTTGCCCGAAATAATTCAGCACCAGTGTAGATTTAACAAAAATCCAACTGATTCTAATGTTTTTTCTCCCGCAATGTCCCATATCAGAATACAAGGCTTCTGCTCCTGTGGTACATAGAAAAACGAAACCTAAAACAAAAAATCCTTCAGGATGTATGGTTAATAAATGGTAAGCATAATAAGGATTGAAAGCTTTGAATACTTCGGGATGTTTTACTATTTGGATAACACCTAATATTCCAAGCATACTAAACCAAATAAGCATCATGGGAGCAAAGAATTTTCCAACTAATTTTGTTCCAAATTGCTGAATGGTAAACAACACAAATAAAATTCCAATGACTATAGGAATAGTGTTTATTTCAGGATAATAGGTCCGGATTCCTTCTACAGCAGAAGATACCGAAACGGGAGGGGTGATAATTCCATCAGCTAACAAGGCACTTCCTCCAATAATGGCGGGGACAATGAGCCATCTGATTTTTGTTTTTTTGACCAAAGCATACAAAGCAAAAATTCCGCCTTCACCATGATTGTCAGCATTTAAGGTAATGATGACATATTTTATAGTGGTTTGTAATGTCAACGTCCAGAATACTGCTGATATTCCTCCAAGAACAACATCAGCATCGATGGTATGTTCTCCCAGTATTGCCTTCATTACATATAATGGCGAGGTTCCAATATCGCCATATATAATTCCTAATGTAATTAATAAACCTCCTAAGGTTAATTTACTATGCAAATTTCTATGTGATGCGCTCATGTGTGATTTTATAAACGCTCCAAATTTACTCATTTTTAAACAATTCGAAAGTTATTATTTTTAAAAAGCAAAAAACACGACCAAATGATCGTGTTTTTAATAATAGCATTTTATTTTGTTATATTCTTCTATTGTTATTTCGGGAAGAATTAGTGTTTCCCTGATTAGCGCTTCTGCTTCTGCTGGATTCAGCTCTTTGCGGGGAAGCCGCCGGAGCACTTGGTCTGGAAATAGTTCCTCGGTTTTGATTTTGACTGTTATCTCGGGAACTTGGTACGTTTCTTTGCGCACTGTTTTCCTGTCTTGGAGTATAATTACGTGGACTTTGATTTTGTTGTCCGCTATTTTGTCTTACCGTATTAGTTCTGTTTTGATTGTACTCTCTGTTTGCTGTTCTTTGAGGACTGTTTTCTCCTGAGCTGTTTACTTTGTTTTGATTGTAATTTCTGCCAGGAGTTCTTTCGCTTGAGTTACCTCTGGAATTGTTAGAGCTGTTTTGATTGTAATTTCTGTCCGGAGTTCTTTCGCTTGAGTTTCCTCTTGAATTGTTAGAACTGTTTTGATTGTAGTTTCTGTCAGGAGTTCTTTCGCTTGAGTTTCCTCTTGAGCTATTAGAACTGTTTTGGCTATAGTTTCTGGAAGGAGTACTTCTGTTAGATGAATAATCTCTTTGTGGTTCTCTTCTTGAATTACTATTGCTGTATTGTCTGCCGTTGCTATTTCTATTAGTAGAATAATTACTACTGTATCTTCTTTTTTGATCTAAATCATAACGATTAGAATAACTAGAATTTCTTTTTGAAAAAGCATAGTTAGGATAACGTCTTTCGTATGCGTTTGAGCGTCTGGAATTGTAAAGAGAAACAGCAACATTACTTCTTCTGTAGTTTACATAATTATAGCGATTGTTGAAATTCAGACTTATATTAATATTATTTCTGTATCTGTAAATCGGATACGGATTCCAAGCATAGTAATAAGAAGGATAGTAATTCCAATACCAATTTGAAATATATGGTCGGTAATTAGCACGCCAGAAAGAAGCATAAATTATAGGTGTTGAATAATAAACAGGCTCATAAATATAATTAGTTCCATATAAATATTCATTACCAATAAATTGTACTTGTACGCTATTGTTATTTCTTTCAATATCAATGGTAGCAATGTCCTGATATACGTCACGATCTAATACTGATTGAATAATAACTACGTGAGTATTGTATTCTACAGTTTCAATTACACGTAAATAATCTACTTCGTTATCGTTGTTTAAATCCAAATTAGAAATTTGAAGTTCAGGATCGTTTAAACGTCTTTCAAAATCTTCTAAATTTTTAGAGTCACCAAAAATGGATGCCACAGCTCTTAAATCAAGATTGTCGCTAATTTCGTTACTCATTGCGTTAACGGTAGTGCGGTTTTGAGCTTCTGTTTGTGTGATAAACAAAGAAGCTAAAAGGCTAAGAAATATAATTTTAGTTTTCATGGCAACTGTTTTTTATAGTGATAATTTGCAATATTCAATTACTGTGCCAATTAAATAAACAGCTTGTTTGTTTTTATTTTCGGCTGTTGTTAAAACGCATAAAATCAGTTTATAGTATTCAATAAAAATGCCGCTTCAATTCAATGAAACGGCACTTTTATTTTTAGTTATATGGGATTATTTTTTCTTTCCGCGGTCACCATATTGTTGCAGCAATTTTCGATAAAAATTATCTTCTGCTTTTTTTAATTTCAAAATTTTTACTGCCGGTAAAACGGACTTCACATTTTTACTGAATTTTTTTCGCAATAAAAATAGTTCTTCATCAGCAGCATCCATTTGGTATAATAAAGCAGCAGCATCTTTTTCGCTCATTTTGTTTAGCGCATCACCGTGCATTTTGCTTTTAAAAAAGCGCATTTTTTTATGTCTTATTTCAAATTGTTTATCGTCATAAGCATTATAAAGCGGCCAGAATTTTTCTGATTCTTGCGAACTCAGGTCTAATTCAGAAGTAAAAAAAGCTACTTTTAAGGATCTGATTTGTTCTTTTTTATCTTTTATGTTTTCCTGAGCATAGAAACTGCAGGTAAATAAAAGGATTATTGGTACTAATTTTCTAAAATTCATCTTCTCTCTATTTATGGTACTATTATTCTAAAATATAATTTTCTAAATTGTTATTGCTTATTAATAGCTCTTCAATTGTATTGTCTTCCAGTACAATATTCGAATTTATGTTGCTAATATCCTCTTCATCTAATGCATTTATTAAGTCATATTGATTTACATTAGATTGATAACTCAGATAATTTTCCAGAGTTTCAGTATCAATCTCTTGTGAATGAGCAGCCTGATTAATTAACAAAGGTATTGTTAAGGCTAATACAAAAACAGCAGCAACCATCATAATAATAGCTTTCCTTTTCCGGAATAATGAGATTGTTTTGGGCTCTTTTTTACCTATTTTCTCTAAAAGATTTTCCGAGAATTTTTCAAAATAAACATCTTCAGGATTTTTTAATCCGGATTCGATTTTAGGAATGGTATTTAATTTAAATTCTTTCATGATAGCTATTAGACTGAATGCAATGGAAAAGGTTTAATTTGTTGTTAACTGGGATTCTATTTTTTTTACGGCATGATGATAGGATGCCTTTAATGCACCTACTGATGTTCCCAGTATTTCTGATATTTCTTCGTATTTTAATTCCTGAAAATATTTCATTTTAAAAACCAGTTGTTGTTTTTCCGGAAGTGTGGTAATAGCTCTGTGTAAAGCAATTTGGATTTCATTTCCATCAAAATAGACATCTGATTGAAGATTATCAATGGCTTTACTCTGTAAAGTCTCTGACGAAATACCACTTTTTCGGGCTTTTTGATTTAAAAAACTCAGCGCTTCATTCGTAGCAATACGATACATCCAGGAAAATAATTTGCTTTCTCCTTTAAATTTGTTCAGATTTTCAAAAACTTTAATAAATGTATTTTGTAAAACATCATCAGTATCATCATGATTCAATACGATATTTCTAATATGATTGTATAAAGGCTTTTGATAGGTACGCAACAACTGCTGAAAAGCTTCATTCTGCGTTTTCGGATTTAATAATTGTTGTATGAATTCCTTTTCGTCCGGCAAAGTCTTTTGTTGGGTTAGATATAAAAGTAACGCAAAGGTTTAATAGGGTGAAAAATTAAAATTCAAATTCCTCATCTATTGCTTTTGTTTTTGGTTCTTCAGCAGGTTTCGTTTTTACCGGTGCTGCTTTTACTGGAGCAGCTTGTACTGGTGCTGTTGTTGTAGGAGCAGTAGTTGCCGGAGCTGTTGTTGTTGGAACTGCTGTTGTAGGGTAGTATGTTTTTACCGGAGGAATTTCCTTTGATACAATAGGAATATAAATCTCAGTAACCCATTTAGATGGATTTTTGACATCTTTCTTACTTGAAGTATAGACTTCCAGATGTGAAAAAACAGGATTTGGAGTTAGTTTATTTTGGTTTAAATAATTAACGGTTTTGTTGTAAGCAGTTTTTAAATGCGAATAATCTCCGGTTAAAGTAGTTTTTACTCCTTCAAAAGCATCCAGTTTTCCCGAAACAATATCACTACCGGCACTCAGGAAGATAGCTTCGCGAATGCTGATTCCCATAGTTACTTTAGTAAGTTTCTTAGCAGTATCATAGGTATGATAAATAATAAAAGGTTTACCATTAATAACAATATTGTTTTCTTTGCAAAAATCAATTAGTTTAGGAATTACAATTTTAAAATTTTTATTCACTTTACTAAATTCACTTGTAAATGTCTGTCCGATATAATTCATCATCGGTTTTTTTACTATTCCATTATCAATAGTCGAAAACGTGTTGATTTCGTAATCTAAAGCTTTGTCTAAATTAGCTAAGCTTTTTTCATACATAGCCCCAATGATTCTATCTGTACCGCCATTTAAAGCAGCATAAATTTTAAATAGAAAACTCATTTTTCCCTGTGTTTTCCAGGTTACTTTTGTTCCTCCTATAGTATCTTTAAAATTCCAGTAAACGGTCGAATGTGTTCCTTCAAATTGCATAGTTTGTACAATACTATCATTTTCTGTGATTCGGATAGTGCGCATTTCGCCATCGCCATTTTTTCCTTCCCAGCTGTAAGAAGCACCTTTACCGATAGTATTTTGGGGATAATTTACTTTTATTTCCGAATCATCATTGGTCCAGGAACCAAAATCACTCCAGTTTCTATAATCGTTTACATAATTATAAACAGAGGCTTTGGGAGAATTAATAACCTTACTTCTTTCTACAAGGAAATCTCCTTTTTGAGTAGCTATAAATATCGATAATGCCACAAGGCTGAGTAGTAATAAAAGAAAGATATATTTTAAAATTCTCATAATTAATTGATTATTTTACGTTGTAAAGTTAGAAATTTTATCAATATGCAAGACTCTGAGTCTGAAAATTAAAAATAACTGCACTTTACGCCGCTTCTAAAATCAAAAAAAATGCTGTTTTTTATCTTACGTTTTGATTGAATGTAGTGAGAGGGGAAATAAAAAGAGAATTAAAGGAGTGTTTAATTGTTTGTTATTGTGTGTTTTATATTTGGTTTGCTTTTTTAAATATTATTTTTTTAAATAAAAAAGAGTAAACGGTGTTTCAGGTTTAATGCCTAAAAAATATTTTTATAACAAACAGAATTCCAATAAAAATAAAGAAACCAATCAGGATTTTGTAATTTCCTTTGTAAAAAATCTTATGAGTTTGAATGTCTTTTCGATAAGAAAAAATCATAACAATGATAAAAGCGATAAGAAAACAGATTGCAAATACTAATTGACCCTGACTAAACATAATTTTAAAAATTTATTGCAAAAATAAGTAAATGTTTAGGATTAGTTGCTAATTTGCATTTCATTTAATCCATAATAATTATGCAAAAGCAAATCAATTCTGT
Organism: Flavobacterium flevense; assembly: GCF_900142775.1. GTDB lineage: Bacteria > Bacteroidota > Bacteroidia > Flavobacteriales > Flavobacteriaceae > Flavobacterium > Flavobacterium flevense. The sequence goes on along the minus strand of NZ_FRCC01000005.1, from coordinate 253,119 downwards.
TAAAGAATTTCATACCGCATTTGGGATAGGTCACAGTGAAGTTCCTATTGCCAACTTAGGAGAAGCAAAAAACATACTTCGTTATCATTTAATGAAAGAAGAAAACGAAGAATATCTGGAAGCAGTTAAAAACAATGATTTAACAGAAATAGCCGATGCTTTAGGTGATATGATGTATATTTTGTGCGGAACCATCATTGAACACGGACTTCAGGATAAAATTGAAGCTGTTTTTGATGAAATTCAACGAAGTAATATGAGTAAGTTAGGACAAGACGGACAGCCTGTTTATCGTGAAGACGGTAAAGTAATGAAAGGTCCTAATTATTTCAAACCCGATTTTTCAAAAATATTAGCTGATATTTAAATCAAAAAAGGCGATTTTCAGATTTGAAAATCGCCTTTTTTCTATTGGTTAAAGAAAAAAATTATATTTTAACTGTCCAGTCAAATGGATCTTCAGCTAATTTATGCTGAATATTAGTTAATTTTTCTTTTAATTGTAATGCAATTGAATTCTCGATTTTAGGTAATTCAAAATACTCTTCTTTGTAAGCAAATCCTTTTATAGGACTCACTACTGCAGCAGTTCCTGCGCCAAAGATTTCTTTTAAACTTCCATTTTTGATACCTTCCGTTAATTCAGAAATCAAAACAGGACGAACTTCCATATTGATTCCTTCTCTTTTTGCCATATCAATAAGGCTTTTTCGGGTTACTCCGTCTAAAATTCTTTCGCTGGTAGGAGCCGTAACTAAGGTATCGTTGAATCTAAAAAATACATTCATTGTTCCTGCTTCTTCCAGTTTAGTATGCGTCGCATCATCAGTCCAGATAATTTGTTGGTAACCCTCTTTATTAGCTAAGCTCGTAGGATAAAATTGTCCGGCATAATTTCCAGCTGTTTTTGCTGAACCAATACCGCCATTTGCAGCTCTACTGTAATGTTCAGCAACAAGAACCTTAACTTCTCCTGAATAATATGCTTTTGCAGGAGATAAAATGATCATAAATTTATATTCATCAGAAGGATTTGCTACAACACCAAAACCTGTTGCAATCATAAAAGGTCTGATGTAAAGCGTATTTCCTAAGCCTTTTTTTATCCAGGCTTCGTCTAATTTCAATAATTGATTAAGTCCTTCAGTAAACAAGGATACAGGAACTTCAGGCATTGCCATTCTAACAGCAGAACTGTTAAAACGTTTTATATTTTCATCTGGTCTAAAAAGCCAAATGTCATTATTATCATCTTTGTAAGCTTTCATACCTTCAAAAATAGCTTGTCCATAATGGAAAACTCTTGAAGAAGGATCCATCATAAAAGGAGCATAAGGTTTGATAGTAGGAGTTTGCCATTCACCATTTTTATAATCACATTCAAATAAATGATCTGTAAATACAGAACCAAAATTAATGTTATCAAAATCTACTTCGTTAATTTTTGTATTTGGGGCTTTTATAATTTCAATTTTACTGGCTTGAGTGGTACTCATAATAATATGTTTTTTGTTTTTTCTGAATGTATAATGTAGCTTAAGTATAAAATTTCACTTTATGATGAACTAAACTTTGATTACTGCAAAATTAAATAAAAAAGGACAAAATGCTTGCTAAAACTTTAATAATTGTTACTATTGGATATGATTTTCGTATATTCAAAAAAAAACAAAAAAAAACACAATCTTTTCTATGAAATATTCAATAAATCAACGCTTTTTACCATTTTAAACCGTATGTTTTAAGTAATTTTGGGAACAATTATTACCCAATCTAAATATAATAAAATTGAAGAGAGAAATTATACAAACAAAAGATGGTTCTACCACAATTCATTTAGAGGAATGGAATGAGAGTTATCATTCTAAACACGGAGCCATTCAGGAAGCCCGTCATGTTTTTATAAAAAACGGTCTTTCGTTGTTTAAAAACAAATCTGTTTCTGTTTTAGAAATTGGATTTGGAACCGGACTGAATGCTTTTATTACTTTTTTAGAAGTTCCAAAATTAGGTCAAATCATTGATTATACCGGTGTAGAGGCTTATCCTGTTGCTCCGGAAGAAGTCATATTGATGAACTATGTTGCCGAATTAAATGCTTCGGATCAATTGTTTATTTTTGAACAAATGCATCAATGTAACTGGGGAGAGCAAATTAAATTAAATGATGTTTTTTCATTGACTAAGAGAAAACAGTTTTTTCAGGATATTGATGATGTTGCGCAGTTTGATTTGATTTATTTTGATGCTTTTGGTTACCGTGTGCAACCGGAATTATGGAGTACTGAAATTTTTAAAAAAATGTATGATGCACTAAAGGAAAATGGAGTTTTAGTAACCTATGCAGCCCGCGGAGTCGTTAAAAGAAGTATGATAGAAGTAGGGTTCAGGGTTGAGAAATTAGAAGGACCTCCGGGAAAAAGAGAAATGTTCAGAGCATTTAAATAATGTTTAAAGAGGATGGAATTAATTTTGTCAGGAAATAATATAATTCAAAAAAATACGTTAAAAGAATAAAAAAGTGTTTTCAAAATGCATATTTTTACAAAGCCTTAAAATTGATGTTTAACCTAAAAATTATTGATGCATCATGTCAAAAATCATGTTTGATTATACGAAATCGATATTAGAAAGAGTTAGTTTTGATCCTGTTCTTTTTTCTAAAGAATTAGAAAAAGCAATAAAAACACTCTTGCCTTATGAATTAGAACAATTGAAAGAATGGTTAACATCTTTTATTATAGAAAAACCGGAGCTTCAGCCTTCTTTGTTAATTGTAAATATTTAAATTAAGAATCTTGTTTGATAATTTTTAAAACAATTTTTTTAGAAAAAAATAAATTATAATCTTTTACATTTAGCCAGAATGGTAAAACAAAAAAACAGTTTCACTAGCTACTAGTGAAACTGTTTTTTTTATATCTCTTCTTTTGTGTTCAAGGTCTTTAAACACACGTTAAAAAAAATAAAATTCCGGATAAATTAAAGGGATAACTTTGTGTCTTTTTTAACGGTTTTGGGTTACTAATCAGGATTTAATTTTTGTAAATTACACTACCTGATTAACAACAATTTTAATCCTAATTTGACATGCAAAGAATGATTTATGATTATACCAAATCGGTATTGGAAAGAGTGAGTCATGCTCCTGACTTATTTGTAAAAGAGCTTAAAAAAGCCGTTAAAAATTTATTACCTTATGAATTAGAGCATCTTAATAACTGGCTCAACTATTATACTAAAGAAAAACCGGAACTGCGAAAATATCTTTCAGCAGTTGAAATAAAAAATGCTAAACCAGCGTCAAAAATGTAGCATTTTTGACGCTATTTTTTCTGAAGCGGACTAATAATTTGCACATTCTGGAAAACAATGGCTCCTTTAATTACTCCTGCAATCGTGCTTCTTAGAGCTTCTATAATTTGTATTTTTAATTCGCTTTTTGGAAAAATTAAACTCACTTCTCTTGCCGGTTTTGGCTCAGCAAAATGACGTAGCTTAATTTTATCAGATTCCTTTAAATCTAACGTATGTAAATAAGGCAGAAGTGTGGTTCCTAAACCTTCATCAGCAAGCTTTATTAAGGTTTCAAAACTCCCGCTTTCTATCTGAAAATGATTGCCTTCGTTTCGGGTGTTGTTTTTACATAAATTTAAAATTCCGTCTCTAAAACAGTGTCCGTCTTGTAATAATAAAATTTCATCCAGATTTAAGTCACTGATTTCAATTTCTTTTTTCTGAAAGTTATGATGACTTTCAGGGATATACGCTACAAAAGGTTCAAAATACAATACAATTTCTTTTATCTTTTCTTCCATTAATGGAGTAGCAGCAATAGCAGCATCTAAATGGCCATTATTGAGTTTGGTAATAATTTCTTCTGTATTTAATTCTTCAATGATAAGTTTTACTTTGGGATGTTTTTTTATAAAATTATTTAAAAACATAGGTAATAAGGTAGGCATAATGGTAGGAATAATGCCTAGACGAAATTCGCCGCCAATAAAACCTTTTTGTTGTTCTACAATATCCTGAATTCTATCGGCTTCATTGACAATATTTTTAGCCTGAGTGACAATTTTTTGTCCAATATCAGTAAGTTGGATGGGTTTTTTAGTACGGTCAAAAATTTGGATATTCAGTTCATCCTCAATTTTTTGGATTTGCATACTTAATGTGGGCTGTGTTACAAAACATTTTTCGGCGGCAAGTGTAAAGTTTTTGTGTTCAGCTACAGCTAGTACATATTTAAGTTGGGTGATTGTCATAAAATAGATGTTTTTGATACAAATATAAAAAAACAATCAATTTAACTTATGGTTGATTAGGTGCTTTTTTTCTGTTTCTCTACTTTACGGGGTATAATAATAATGTTAATTTTTTTAAAAAAATAGTGTTTCATTAGGATAAATTTGTTTTTTTAAGTTTAATTTTACCACTATGAAATTAATAGCACATTTTTTTTTATTTCTTTTCATTGCTTTTTTGTCAACTCCTACAATTGTAAAAATGATAGAAAAGTCTACTGATACTGCTATGTTTTATAGTTTATCAGAGGAAGAGCATGCAAAAAAAGAAGTGAAAAATTTAGTTTATCTGGAGACTTCTGCTGTAGTGTCAGAATTAAAAAAGACACTGGTAAAAAGTTTAATTCTTTCTACAAATTTATCGAAACATGATAATGTTTCTAAATCGATATTTACTCCTCCACCTGACAGAGCATGACACTTTTATGGAACATTTAGAATTTTAACTGTATTTAAGTAATAGGGTTTCAATTCATATTATAAAATATAATTGTATTATGACAAAAAAAATTAATCTTTTTGCCAACCTTAAATCTGATTTTGCTTCAGGTTTAGTGGTTTTCTTGGTAGCTTTACCATTGTGTTTAGGTATTGCAATGGCTTCTGGCGCGCCACTTTTTTCAGGTATTATTGCAGGTATAGTAGGAGGTATAGTTGTGGGCTATTTGAGCCAGTCTCATATTAGTGTTTCCGGTCCTGCTGCTGGTTTGACCGCCATTATTCTTACTGCAATTACTGATTTAGGAGCTTTCGATATCTTTTTATGTGCCGTTTTTATTGCCGGAATTATTCAGTTACTATTAGGTTTTGTTAAAGCCGGAAGTATTTCTAACTATTTCCCCACTAATGTAATTGAAGGTATGCTTGCGGGTATTGGAATTATAATTATTTTAAAACAATTGCCACACGCTTTTGGTTATGATGCTGATTTTGAAGGAGATCAGTCTTTTTCTCAAATGGATGGAGATAATACTATATCATCACTATTTAGGGTTTTTGATCATTTTCAGTTAGGTGCTATAATTGTGACTTTAGTTTCTTTAGTTATTCTTATTTCATGGGAGAAAGTCGCTTTTTTAAAGAAATTTAAATTAGTTCCCGGAGCTTTAATTGCTGTTATTGCCGGTATTATTTTAAATGAAATCTTTCTTAGTACAGGCAGCTCATTAGCTATTGCAAATGAACATTTGGTTTCATTGCCTGTTCCTACTTCAATTGATGACTTTAAAGAAATTATTGTTGTCCCTAATTTTTCAGGATTGACTAATCCTAAAGTCTGGACTATTGCAATAACGATAGCGGTTGTAGCTTCCATTGAAACATTATTATGTATTGAAGCTTCAGACAGGCTCGATTCGCAAAAAAGATATACGAATACAAATGTGGAATTAAAAGCCCAGGGTGTTGGTAATATTATCAGTTCATTATTAGGCGGATTACCAATGACTTCGGTAGTTGTAAGATCATCAGCAAACAGTAATGCTGGTGCAAAGTCTAAAATGTCTACTATTATTCATGGTGTTTTATTATTAATAAGTGTGCTGGCTATTCCTGTAATTTTAAATAAAATTCCATTGGCTACTTTAGCAACCATATTAATTTTAGTTGGATATAAATTAGCTAAACCTGCTACAATTAAGCATTTTTGGGAAAAAGGAAAATATCAGTTTGTTCCTTTTATAGCCACTATGATTGCCGTTGTTGCTACTGATTTACTAAAAGGAGTAATGCTGGGAATCATTATCAGTGTCATTTTTGTTTTGAAAGGAAATTTAAAAAGAGCCTATACTTTCAAAAAAGAAGAATATGCTGATGGAGACATTATTCACATCGATTTAGCTCAGGAAGTTTCTTTCCTGAATAAAGCAGCAATTAAAAGCACTTTAAAATCAATTCCTGAAAATTCAAAAGTTATAATTACAGCTCATGATACGGTGTATATTGCTCATGATATCTTAGATTTAATTAAAGAATTTAAATCTACCAGAGCTGTAGATGAAAATATTAAAGTAAAATTGAAAGGCTTTAAAAAAGCATATCAATTAGAAAATACAGATGAAATTCCAAATCATGTTACCATTGAGCATTATTATGATGTAGCCAAAAGGGTAGTGGTAAAAAAAGAAGTTTTCTAAAACGGTTGGAGTCAGAGAGAAAAAAAATAAATACTATAAAATAAAATTAAGATGGTCGATTTTTATAAAAAAATATTAGATAATAATAAAGAATGGGTTGAGAAAGCATTAGAGAAAGACCCTAATTATTTTGCAGATTTGGCTAAAGGACAAACTCCGCCCTTGTTGTGGATAGGATGTTCTGATAGTCGTGTACCGGCTAACGAAATTATTGGTGCTAAGCCGGGTGAGGTTTTTGTACATCGAAATATCGCTAATATGGTTGTGCATTCTGATATGAATATGCTTAGTGTACTGGATTATGCTGTGAATGTTTTAAAAGTGAAACACGTTATTGTTTGCGGACATTATGGCTGTGGAGGAATTAAAGCTGCAATGGGAAATCAATCTATAGGGATTATTGATAACTGGATCAGGCATATTAAAGACGTTTATCGCATGCATAATGTGTATTTGAATTCAATCAAAGACGAAACGGAGCGTTTTAATGCTTTTGTTGAAATCAATGCTAAAGAGCAGGTTTTTGATTTAGCTAAAACTTCAATTGTACAGGGAGCCTGGAAAAACGGACAGGATTTAACCTTGCACGGTTGGGTTTACGGATTGAATTCAGGATTTGTAACCGATTTAAATGTAAATATTAGTTCGAATGTTGAGCTCGATGAAGTTTACCAATTAAGCTTATAAACAAAAAAAAATCGCCATCAGGGCGATTTTTTTTATTCATTATCTAAATTTTCATTGAATGCAGAAGGAAGTAATGTAGGGATAAACTTTATAAGAATTGGAAGTAATAAGCTTCCGCCGGGAAGTAAAAAAATAGTTAAGGATGGAATTGTTTTACAAATATCCAATAATTGTTTTTTTACTTTCTTTTTTTCTTTTTCATTTAAATCTCTGCGGGTCGAATAAGCTAATAAAAGCATCAATTCCTTACTGCCTACAATTTCTTTGATTAATCTGTTTTTATTGCGACTAATGAGGGTAATAACATTTTGCGTTGTTTGATCATAAAAATGTTTTACCGGATTTGAATAATTAAAATAAGGGATTTGTTTTTTATATTGTTTTATAAAGATATCTGTATTTGTTATACTCTCAGATACAAAATCAGCTGCTACTTTAATATTTTGAGCCAGTTTGTGTAAAAAATAAATTTCTTCATTTTCAATTTTGCCATCACTCCATAATGCCATACCTGCCATATCAATCAGGTAGTATTTTTCTAAATCAGCTTCAAAATAGTCTAAATTGAGTTCTTCTAAATTTAACGCAGTAATTTTAGAAAACTTACTGTAGCGTACAGATGCCTCAAAAAGCTTGATCAATAAATCATCATAATTAGATTTATTAGTTTTTATTTTCAAAGCTAAACTCACAATATTGATTACTGCTTCTTCAATTTTTTTTAGATATTTTTCAGGTATTTCTCCATGAATTAAATATTGTCTAAAAGCTAAAACATCTATAAAAAGAAGTGCATTCGTCACAATATGCGAAAAATTCTTGTTGATAATATCTACATTCGTCTGAACCCTGTTATCTATAATTTTTTCCAGATTTAAAGAAGCAGAACCATTAGGCAAAACCTTTTTAAATAAATTGAATCCCTGAGGATGCATTTTATCATAAAAATCAAGACACTTTTTGATAAAAGCATGACTGTCAAAATCATGTGTTGTTAACCCATAAATTCCATATAGAGTATTCAACAGGGAAACTTTAGGTTTCTCATTTTGTACCCATCCTGTTGTATCAATAAAATTAGGAGTTTCAAATGAAATGATATGCCCATAGATAAAACCGGTTGCTCTGATTTTTTTATAAAATAAATCAGTATCCAGCAAAACATCCTGTTTTGTGAATCCCTGCGTGATAAAAAATTTATCAATCCAACCAGATGCAGAAGGGTTAATCATACTCTTATTTTGATGCTACAAAGCTATGTGTTTTTATGGTTTTATTTTATAAGTTATCTTTAATTAATAATCAATTTTAGTTAATTTTCGAATTTTATATTTTTCAGAAGCCAATGCTAATAATTTCCTTTTTTATTTTGATTTTTCTCCTACAAAATGGTTCGTTGGTGATTTAAATAAAATATTAAAGGAAGTCAGACTTCCGTATATTCTGGTAATGTATTGCTGTAAATCTATTTTTTCAGTTTCTTCTAATTTGCTCGAATTGATTTTCTGTTCCATGACACGAATCCGGTCTCTGACCATTACAATTTTATGAAAAAAAGTATCAATAGGGATTTCTTTTGAAGCTAATCCGGCTTGTCCGGGTTCTAAAATCATTTTTCCGCCTTTCCACTTATCACCAATAGGTACAATTTCGGAAACATCCGACCATTTTTTCAGAAGATCCCTTAAACTTTTCTCTACCTCTGAAAAACTTACTGTGTCTACTTCATTTTCAGCTGCTTCGATAATCTCAAAATTATCATCTAGCGGAATTGTTTCTAATCCGTTTTCAATAAATGTTACCCAGTACTCAGTTGATGATACATTGGTAATAACTCCTTTTCCGTATTCAGAATGTGCAATTCGGGAACCAATTCCTAATATTTTCATATGATTTAGTTTTTTTCTAAAATAGGAACAATTTTTGTTATTTCAAAAAAAGGAAGTTCAGCTTTTATAGTTGCAATTTATGTAATTAGAAATACTATATTTATAGTAGTTTGTGTCTTGTGAATCAGCACGCAAGGATTGATAATTTTAAAAATAAGGAAATATGAAAACATATAAAATAGCAGTTTTGTTTCTTCTTTTTTTTAGTTTTTTCACTGTTTTTGCTCAGGAAAAAACGAGAAAACAACTTAGAACAGAGCAAAAATTAGAAAAGCAAAAAGAAATAGAAAAGTTAATTGAAGCAAAAGAATTTGAATTTGTAGCTCAAAATTCGAACTCGCAAATTTTTAGATTCATCGATTTAACTGCAAACCCCAATTTTATCCGATTTAAACCGGATTTTATAAAAAGTGAAATGCCTTTTTTTGGCAGGGGTTTTAGTGGTTTGGGCTATGGGACTAGTGATACCGGACTTAAATTTGAAGGAAAACCTGAAAAGTTTGAGGTACGAAAAGTTAAAAAAGGCTACCAGATTGATGTTGAGGTCAAAGGAAAGCAGGATTATTTCAATATGACACTTTCGGTTTCTTTGGAAGGTAGCGCTACATTATCAATTATAAGTAATAATCGGAGTCCAATTAATTATTTTGGCGCTATTTCAGCCATAGAAGAAGAAAAGAAAGAATAATATAAAAGCAAAAACGTCTTGACAATAAAGTAAGACGTTTTTTTATGCTTTAATTTGGAGGTTGAAATTAAAAACAATATTTATTTTCGGCAATGATTTTAGCACTAATAGTTCTTCTAATTTCTACAATATTAGGCATATTGGTGTATTTAGTATAACGTCTTAATCCCATTAACATCATGCGTTGTTCATCGCCTTCGGCAAAAGAAATAATGCTTTCTTTTCCTTTTTGAGTGATGATGTCAACAGCTTTGTAAAGGTATAATTTAGCCATAGCAATTTGTTCTTTAATGGCGTCTTCTCCCAATTTCTTAGCTAATTTTTCCGTTCTTAAAATAGTAGATTCAGCCATATATATTTCGATTAAAATATCAGCCGAAGCAATCAGTAATTGTTGTTCGTTGTCTAAATTCGGACCGTATTTTTGTACCGCACCACCAGCAACCATTAAAAATACTTTTTTTAATTTACTGATCATTTCTTTTTCTTCAGAAAATAATTCAGAATAATCAGGTGTGTCAAAAGATGGGATGCTCATTAAATCCTCCTGAATTTTAGAAGCAGGACCTAATAAATCGACATGACCTTTCATGGCTTTTTTGATTAACATTCCAACAGAAAGCATTCGGTTTATTTCATTTGTCCCTTCATAAATTCGGGTGATTCTGGCATCACGCCAGGCACTTTCCATAGGTGTGTCTTCTGAAAATCCCATTCCGCCAAATATTTGAATTCCTTCATCGGAGCAATTTTGAATGTCTTCTGACACCGCAACTTTTAAAATAGCACATTCTATAGCAAATTCTTCCACACCTTTTAATTCGGATTCCTGATGGGAGGTTCCTTCGCTTTCGCGAATGCTGATTCTTTCTTCAATACTTTTGGCAGCTCTGTAAACGGCACTTTCTCCCGCATAACAGCTCGTAGCCATTTCAGCAAGTTTGTATCGTATGGCTCCGAATTTTGCAATAGGGACATTAAATTGCACTCTTTCATTCGAATATTTAGCAGAACCGGTAATTATTCTTCGTTGGGAATCCAGACAGGCTGCAGCCAATTTGATTCTTCCCACATTCAGTGCATTCATTGCTATTTTAAAACCATTTCCTCTTTCAGAAAGCATATTTTCAACAGGAACTTTAGTTTCGTTAAAGAAAACCTGACGGGTAGAGGAAGCACGAATTCCTAATTTATGTTCTTCTTCGTTAGTAGAAATGCCGTTTTCAGGATTGTTTTCTACAATAAAGCCTGTAATGTTTTTGTCATCTTCAATTCGGGCAAAAACAATAAAAAGGGAACAAAATCCGGCATTGGTAATCCACATTTTTTGTCCTGTAATTTTATAATGTGTCCCATCTTCGGATAAAACGGCTTTTGTTTTTCCTGAATTTGCATCTGAACCAGCTCCGGGTTCCGTAAGGCAATAAGCGCCAAACCACTCACCGGAAGCCAGTTTGGGAACGTATTTTTGTTTTTGCTTTTCGGTTCCATATAAAGTGATAGGTAATGTCCCAATTCCGGTATGTGCACCAAAAGCACTCGAAAATGATCCTGTTGCCCCTGAAATGTAATCACAAACCAAAACGGTATCGACAAAGCCCATTCCCATTCCGCCATAAGCTTCGGGTACAGAGATGCTTAATAATCCCAGTTCAGCTGCTTTTTGCATGCACTCAACAGTGAAAGCATAGTCTTTTTTTTCAAAACGGTCTTTGTTAGGCCAGAGTTCTTTGTCAACAAATTCTCTGACCATGTCGCGCATCATTTTTTGCTCCTCCGTGAAATCTTCCGGAATAAAAATGTCTTCGCATTTTGTTTCTTTTACGAGGAATTGCCCTCCTCTTGTTTTGTCGTCCATGATATTCCCCCTAACCCCCTAAAGGGGGAACTCCTACTAGGGGTTAGTAGGTTTTAGTGCTCTAAATATCTAAAGATAAAATAGAGTGAAATTTATATTACGTTTTAATTTTCTACAATTTTAAATTTCCCCCTTTGGGGGCTAGGTGGATTTATAACAATTCAAAAATCCCCGCAGCTCCTTGTCCGGTTCCTACACACATAGTCACCATGCCATATTTATTACCGCGGCGTTTCATTTCGTCAAACAATTGCACGGATAATTTTGCTCCGGTACAACCTAGCGGATGTCCTAAAGCAATAGCGCCTCCGTTTACATTTACAATATCTGGATTCAACCCTAATTCTCTGATTACGGCTAAGGATTGAGAGGCAAAAGCTTCGTTTAGTTCAATTAAATCAATGTCTTTCAATTGTAATCCCGCTTGTTTTAAGGCTTTCGGAATCGCTTTTACAGGTCCTATCCCCATAATTCTTGGTTCTACACCAGCAGAGGCATAATTTACCAGTCTGGCAATAGGTTCCAGATTTAATTCTTTTACCAACTCTTCACTCATAATCAAAACAAAAGCCGCACCATCACTCATTTGCGAGGAGGTTCCTGCTGTCACACTTCCGTCAGCGGCAAAAACCGGTCTTAGTTTAGCTAATGCTTCCATTGAAGTATCCGCTCTTGGGCCTTCGTCTTGGTTTACGGTATAGGATTTTGTTTCTTTTTTACCATTGGCATTAACAAAAGTTTGTTCGATTGTAATAGGGACAATTTGGCTGTCAAATTTCCCTTCGGCTTGTGCTTTTAGTGCTTTTTGATGCGAATGAAAAGCAAAAGTATCCTGATCTTCCCGGGAGACATTAAATTGTTTGGCAACAGCTTCTGCAGTGAGTCCCATTCCCCAGTAATAATCCTCGTGACCTGCTTTTGCAACAGCATAATCAGGAGTAGGTCGGTAGCCGCCCATTGGAATAAAACTCATGCTTTCGGCACCACCGGCAATAATACAATCTGCCATTCCTGATTGAATTCGGGCTGTTGCCATTCCGATGGTTTCTATTCCTGAAGCACAATATCTGTTTACGGTAACTCCGGGAACATCATTAATTTCTAATCCCATTAATGAGATGAGACGTCCAAAATTCAGCCCTTGTTCGGCTTCTGGCATGGCGTTTCCTACCATGACGTCATCTATGCGTTTTTTGTCGAAATCAGGCAATTCATTCATCATGTGCTGAATGGTTTCTGCTGCTAATTCATCAGGACGTTTGAAACGGAATACGCCTTTTGGGGCTTTGCCAACTGCGGTACGGTATGCTTTTACTATATAGGCTGTTTTCATAATTTTTAATTATTTTATATTTTACAGGTCGCTCCTATGGAGCTAAATTGATGTTCAAACTATATTTCTACAAACAGTTGACCTCTACGAGGTCTTTAATATGATTACGTTAATTTGATTTTTTTTTAAATAATCCAATCCTTTTAGAGACAATTTTTATCTTTCTCTTTACCTCGAAGAGGCACAGTGCTTCTATCATTAAATTATATTTTTGTTAGGAAACCCAGTTGGAGTGACCTGTTTGTTTAATCTATTCAAACATATATTTTTCATCATATTCAAATTCTTTCTATAAACAGTTGACCTCTACGAGGTCTTTAATATGATTACATTAATTTGATTTTTTTTAAAATAATCCAATCCTTTTGGTGACAATTTTTATTTTTCTCTTTACCTCGTAGAGGCAAACTGTTTATAGCATCAAATTGTGTTTTTTTTTGCGAAGCTCCGTAGGAGCGACCTGTTGGTTTAATCTATTCAAACATATGTTTTTCATCATATTCAAATTATTTCTACAAACAGTTGACCTCTACAAAGCCTTTATTATAATTACGCTGATTTTCTCTTTTTAAAATAATCCAATCCTTTTAGCTACAATTTTATCTCTCTAATTGCCTCGTAGAGGCAAACTGTTTGTAGCATCAAATTGCGTTTTTTTTGCGAAGCTCCGTAGGAGCGACCTGTTTATTATTCGATCCATTCAAATAAATATTTATCGTCATATTCAATTTTAAATTTTTCTAAAAACTCAATATATTCTTCTTTAAATGTTTGTTTTTTATGATGTTCTTCTTGATTTAAAATATATTTTATCACATTGTCCAAATGGCTTTTTGAATAGGAGAATGCTCCATAACCTTCTTGCCAATTGAATTTTCCGTTAATCCATTTGCTGTCATTAATAAATTTTGATGAACCTGCTTTGATATCTCTTACTAAATCCGATATGGTGGTGTTTGGTTTCAAACCAATCAAAATATGAACGTGGTCTGGCATTGCAAAAACGGCTAATAACTTTTGTTCTCTATTGGAAATAATTCCTGTAATGAATTTATGTAACTCTTCACGGTTTTCTTTTTTGATTAAATTTTCTCTTCCTTTTACAGCAAAGACAATTTGAATATAAATTTGTGAATAGGTATTTGCCATAAATTTGTTTTTTTACAGGTCGCTTCTGCGGAGCAAAACTAAAATCATTTTGTTTTTCTATAAACAGTAAACATCTACGAGGTCATTGCTTTTTGCCAAATCTTTAATTTTTCAAATTGATGCATAATTTATTATTTGATCATGATATTTAATTCTCAAAAACTAGTTTCTCAAAGGTTTCCCGGCTTTTAACATGTATTGAATGCGTTCTAATGTTTTTCTTTCGGTACAAAGAGACAAGAAAGCTTCTCTTTCTAAATTTAATAAATACTGTTCGGATACCAATGTAGGTTCTGATAAATCGCCACCCGCCATAACGTAAGCCAGCTTGTTTGCAATTTTTTTATCGTGTTCAGAGATGTATTTTCCAGCCAGCATTTGGTCAGTTCCTACTAAGAACATTCCCAAGGCTTGTTTTCCTAAAACTTTAATGTCATTTCTTCGAATGGGTTGTGTATAACCCGCTTCGGCCATTAATAACGCATGTTTTTTGGCTTCAGCAATCTGACGGTCTTTATTGACTACAATGATGTCTTTTCCATGTTGTAATAAACCGGTATCAAAGGCTTCATGACCTGAAGTAGAGACTTTTGCCATAGCGATGGTTAAGAAATATTCCTGTAAAGTATTTAATTCTACATCATTTTTTCGGAATAAATCAGAAGCTCTTAAAGTTAATTCTTTAGAACCACCACCACCAGGAATCACACCAACACCAAACTCCACTAATCCCATGTACGTTTCTGCGGCAGCAACCACTTTATCAGCATGAAGACTCATTTCACAGCCTCCGCCAAAAGTCATGCCGTGTGGTGCTACAACCACCGGAATGGAAGAATAACGCACACGCATCATCGTGTCCTGAAACATTTTTATTGCAATATTCAGCTCTTCATATTCCTGTTCCACCGCCATCATGAAAATCATTCCAATATTGGCTCCCACCGAAAAATTAGCAGCTTGATTACCAATGACCAAACCTGTATATTCTTTTTCGGCTAAATCAATTCCTTTGTTAATGGCTTGCAATACATCGCCACCAATAGTATTCATTTTGGACTGAAATTCGATATTTAAAATTCCGTCGCCTATATCTTCGATAATAGCTCCGCTGTTACTCCATACTTTTTTGCTTTCGCGAATGTTATTCAGAATAATAAAAGCATCTTGTCCGGGAACTTTAATTTGCGATTTGGTTGCAATATCATAGAAATAAGTAGCGCCTTCTTTTATAGTGTAAAAACTAGTATTTCCCGAAGCCAGCATCTCACTTACCCAAGGAGCAGGAGTGTGACCTTCTGCTTTAATGATTTCGATTCCTTTTTCAACTCCGATGGCATCCCAAATTTCGAATGGTCCGTTTTCCCAGCCAAAGCCGGCTTTCATGGCATCATCAATTTTATATAATTCATCTGAGATTTCAGGAATTCTATTGGAAACATAGGCAAATAGCGCAGCAAAACTTTTTCGGTAAAACTCTCCTGCTTTATCAGTTCCTTTCAGTAATACTTTAAAGCGGTTAATAGGTTTGTCGATGGTTTTAGTCAATTCTAAAGTAGCAAAAGAGGCTTTTTTAGCAGGTCGGTATTCTAGTGTGTCCAGATCCAGAGAAAGAATGTCTTTATCTACTTTTTTATAAAATCCCTGACCCGTTTTGCTTCCAAACCATTTATTCTCTACCATTTTGTTGATAAAGTCTGGAAGTTTAAACAATTCATGCGCTTCATCCTCAGGACAGTTTTCATAAATTCCATTGGCAACATGTACCAAAGTATCCAGACCTACTACATCAACTGTTCTAAATGTAGCCGACTTAGGTCGCCCAATTACTGGTCCGGTTAGTTTATCAACTTCTTCAATGGTCAGATTCATTTCTTTTACCAAATGAAACAAACTCTGGATTCCGAAAACTCCAATTCTGTTTCCAATAAATGCCGGAGTATCTTTGGCAACAACCGAAGTTTTTCCTAAAAACTGTTCGCCATAATTATTCAGGAAATCCAATACTTCAGTCGAAGTTTTAGGACCAGGAATGATTTCGAATAATTTTAAATAACGCGCCGGATTAAAAAAGTGCGTTCCGCAGAAGTGTTTCTGGAAATCTTCACTTCGTCCTTCGCTCATAAAATGAATAGGAATTCCGGAAGTATTTGAAGTTACTAAAGTTCCCGGCGTTCTGTATTGATCTATTTGTTCGAAGACTACTTTTTTAATGTCCAGTCGTTCTACAACAACTTCAATAACCCAATCCACAGCAGCAATTTTTGCCATATCATCAGTAGTATTTCCTGTGGTAATCCTGCTGGCAAATTTTTGACTATAAATAGGAGAAGGCTTGGATTTTAATGAATTTGCCAGGTGTTCGTTTACAATTCGGTTTCTTACAGCTTTACTTTCCAGTGTAAGCCCTTTTTTGCTTTCGGCATCGGTAAGTTCTTTTGGGATAATATCCAAAAGCAAAACTTCGACACCAATATTGGCAAAATGACAAGCAATTCCTGAACCCATGATTCCTGAACCTATTACGGCAACTTTTTTAATTGTGCGTTTCATTTTCTATATTTTCAGATTGATTAAATATTTCTTTATCGTTAATTAGTTGCCCTATCGTTTCGGCAACTTCTATAAAATGTTCCCATTTTTCATCAGAAATGTGTTTCCTGATACTTTCGTTAAATTGAATTACGGTGTTTTTAGACAAGGCTCTTTTTTCTTTACCTTGCTCTGTCAGGTATATTAAAACTCCTCGACCATCATTAGGATTCTTTTTTTTAAGAATTAATCCTTTTTCTTCCATAGATTTCAAAGTGCGGGTTAAACTAGTGGCTTCCATTCCCATTTTAGGCCCTAAAGCGGTGGAGGGTGTTCCTTTTTCTTTATCGATGCTTAACAATACAAAACCTGTTGCCATAGTACCGCCATATTTAGCTGCCTCTTCATTGTACATTCTGGAAACAGCCTGCCAGGTTGCTCTTAATATATAATCGATGGTTTTATTTTTCATTTGGCAAGCGTATTGGTTTCTTAAAAAGATCACTATTTTTTTATCACTTTCGTTTTATTTTAATTCTAAAATTATCATAATCGCATGTGTTATTCCAAATATAATAAAAAATAATATGCATGCATAATAAAAAATCACTATTTTTTTGTTAAAAAAAGATTTAGTATAAAAAAAAAGAGATTGTTTCTTTTTTAAGTGAAACAATCTCTTTTTGTGAGGAATGACTATGAAGTTTTTATCTAGACATTGTATATCTTTTGATACAAATCCTCATACTTTTCCAATACGTTTTTACGTTTTAATTTTAGAGTTGGCGTCAATTCACCGCCTTCAATGGACCAGGTTTCCGGTGTGAGTTCAAAACGTTTTATTTGTTCCCAGTGACCAAATTTTGGATTAATAGCATCAATTTCCTGTTGGATTCGGGCAATAACTTTTTCGTTACTGCTTATTTCTGCATGTGTTTTTCCAATAATGATTTTGTTTTTATTGGCCCATTCGCTTACAAAATCAAAATTAGGCTGAATAAAAGCAGCAGGCATTTTCTGGCCTTCGCCAATAACCATAATATTTTCAATAAAACGCGATTGTTTCATCGTGTTTTCAATCAATTGTGGCGCTATGTATTTTCCTCCCGAAGTTTTAAACATTTCTTTTTTACGGTCGGTAATTTTTAAGAAACCATCTTTATCCATGTTTCCAATATCTCCTGTGTGGAAATAACCGTCTGTAATGACTTCGTTAGTTAAAGTTTCATTTTTATAATAACCCATCATCACATTAGGGCCTTTGCAAAGGATTTCTCCGTCTTCGGCAATTTTCACTTCGACATTATCAATTACTTTTCCCACGGTTCCAATTCTGAATCCGTGATTTCGCATATCATTTACAGCAATTACCGGTGACGTTTCGGTTAAGCCGTAGCCTTCCATTACAGGGATTTCTGCGGCAGCAAAAATTCGGGATAAACGGGTTTGCAAAGCAGCACTTCCTGAAACCATAACCTCCAGTTTACCTCCAAGTCCGTCTTTCCATTTACTAAAAATAAGTTTTCGGGCAATTTTTAATTGCAATTCATACCAGAAACCATTGGCTCCATAAGGTTCATATCGCAATCCTAGGTCGATAGCCCAGAAGAATAATTTCTTTTTAATACCGGTAAGTTCTGCTCCTTTAGCATAAATACGGTCGTATACTTTTTCGATCAATCGTGGAACTGCAGTGATTACTGTAGGCTGGACTTCTCTGATATTGTCACCAATTTTTTCTATGGATTCTCCAAAATAAATCGATACACCATAATATTGGTACAAATACAAAACCATTCGTTCAAAAATATGGCAAATAGGTAAAAAGCTCAAGGCTCTGCTTTTTCCTGCTTCAAAAGGAATTCGGGGAGCACTACCCAAAACATTTGAAACAATATTTTGGTGCGAAAGCATAACCCCTTTTGGGTTTCCTGTTGTTCCGGAAGTATAGATGATTGTTGCCAGATCTTCGGTCTTGATGCTGTTTTTTATAGCTTCAACTTCGTCCTGATTACTATTGTCTTCTCCCAGAATAAGCAATTCATTCCAATTTTTACAATTGGGAATCGTATTAAAACTATAAATTTCTTTAAGATGCGGAAGTTTATCTTTGATCAGGTTTATTTTCCGCAATACTTCCTCGTCAGAGACAAAACAATATTTGGCCTCAGAATGAGTAAGGATATAGTGGTAATCTGCTTCAGAAATAGTAGGGTATATAGGAACAGTTTGTGCTCCGGTTTGCAACACGCCAATATCTACAATATGCCATTCAGTCCTGTTATTAGAAGAAATAATGGCAATTTTATCGTCTTTTTTTACTCCCATTCGCAACAATGCTCTCGAAATAGTATTTGCCTGAGCAATGTATTCCTGAGTAGAAACTTTTACCCAAACCCCATTTTGTTTAGAAGCTAAGGCATCTGGAATTGTAGTAAACTCATCCTGTTGATGGTACGGAAAATCAAAAATTCTGGTAATTGAAGTCATGTCTGCGAGTTTTGGAATCCTATGCAAATTATAAAAAAAATAGTAAATTTTCTTTTTTTTAGCAATTTATTAAGCTAAAAATAATGGATAATCCTAATTCATTAGATAAGAACCAATCTTAGAAATAGATGCCTGCTTAAAATTACTGTAAGTTATTGTTATTAGTATAATTATAATTTTGTTATGGATTTATCTTTTTTATTTTGTAATTTAATGCCTCAAAAAAATATTTTTTTAACGATATCGTGTTATAAATTTTATCTATTAAAATTTAATTTTTAATAGTTTTATATCGGTAACTTAGCCTTGCAGATTTTAAAAAATAAAAGAAAACATAATAATTATGGAAAACACAAACAATTCAAACGGTGGTGGAAAATGTCCATTTTCAGGAAGTGCCCCAAAGCAAAGTGCCGGTAATGGAACGCAAAATCATAACTGGTGGCCTAATCAGTTAAAGGTTGATATTTTACGTCAACATTCATCAAAATCAAATCCTATGGATGAAGAATTTGATTATGCAGAGGCTTTCAAATCATTGGATTTAGAAGCCGTAAAAAAAGATCTTCATGCTTTAATGACCGATTCTCAGGATTGGTGGCCTGCAGATTTTGGTCATTACGGACCGTTTTTTATCCGTATGGCCTGGCATAGTGCAGGTACTTATCGCGTGCAGGACGGACGCGGTGGTGCCGGTTCAGGTCAGCAGCGTTTTGCTCCGTTAAATTCCTGGCCTGATAATGTGTCTTTAGATAAAGCACGCCGTTTGATTTGGCCCATAAAACAAAAATATGGTAATAAAATTTCCTGGGCTGATTTGATTATTCTTACCGGAAATATCGCTTTAGAATCGATGGGATTCAAAACATTAGGTTTTGCCGGTGGGCGTGCTGATGTTTGGGAACCGGATATGGATGTGTATTGGGGTTCTGAAAAAATCTGGCTGGGAGGCGATATCCGTTATGCACATGGTTCTCATGGAGTTGCCGGCGAGGGTATAGTGGCTTCTGACGATAATGCAGATGGGAAAGTTCATTCCCGCAAATTAGAAAATCCTCTGGCTGCTGTTCAAATGGGATTGATTTATGTAAATCCTGAAGGACCGGACGGAAATCCGGATCCGGTTTTAGCAGCTCATGATATTAGAGATACTTTTGCCCGTATGGCAATGAATGATGAGGAAACGGTGGCATTAATTGCCGGTGGGCATACCTTTGGTAAAGCTCACGGAGCAGCTTCTACAGAACATGTGGGTAAAGAGCCTGAAGCTTCGGGTATTGAAGAACAGGGTTTTGGGTGGAATAATAGTTATGGATCAGGAAAAGGTGGGGATACCATCAGTTCAGGTCTCGAAGTTACCTGGACCAGTAAACCAACGGAATGGACGAATTTATTTTTCGAATACCTGTTAGATTTTGATTGGGAATTAACAAAAAGTCCAGCAGGTGCACATCAATGGGTAGCTAAAAATGTGGATGCAATTACTCCGGATGCCCATGATCCGAATAAAATGCACCGACCAACCATGCTGACGACCGATTTATCGTTACGATTTGATCCTGAATATGCAAAAATATCCAAAAGATTTCGGGATAATCCGGATCAGTTTGCTGATGCTTTCGCAAAAGCATGGTTTAAATTAACGCATCGTGATATGGGACCTCTTTCACGCTATTTAGGTCCGGATGTTCCTCAGGAAGTGTTTACCTGGCAAGATCCGCTTCCGGGTGTAAATCATGAATTAATAGATGCTAATGATATTGATGTTTTAAAATCCCAAATTTCCGGATTAGGATTTTCAGTATCAGAATTAGTATCCACAGCCTGGGCTTCGGCATCGACCTTCAGAGGTTCTGATAAACGTGGTGGGGCTAATGGGGCACGCATTCGATTAGAACCACAAAAAAACTGGGAGGTAAACAATCCGGCTCAGTTGAGTAAAGTTTTAACGGCTTTAGAAAATATCCAAAGTCAGTTTAATGCTGCCAACGGATCTAAAAAAGTTTCTATTGCAGACTTAATTGTATTAGCCGGGAATGTAGGAGTTGAAAAAGCAGCAGCTGCTGCCGGAACAGCAGTAACCGTACCATTTGCAGCTGGTCGTACAGATGCAACTCAAGAGCAAACAGACGTCGAATCGGTAGCGTTTTTAGAGCCTGTAGCTGATGGTTTTAGAAATTACAGAAAAGACAAAAGTGCTGTTTCTACCGAAGAATTATTAATTGATAAAGCGCAATTACTAACTTTAACTGCTCCTGAATTAACGGTTCTAATAGGTGGTTTAAGAGCTTTAGATACCAATTTTGATGGTTCTAAAAATGGGGTATTAACGAATCGTCCGGGACAATTAACAACAGATTTCTTTGTCAACTTGTTAGATATGGGAACAGCCTGGAAAGCAATGGACGAGAGTAAAGAAATTTATATGGGAACAGACCGTAAAACGGGGCAGCCCAAATGGACCGGAACCCGTGTGGATTTAGTATTTGGTTCTAACTCTGAGTTGAGAGCTGTTACTGAAGTGTATGCCAGTACTGATGCTCACGATAAATTTGTTAAAGATTTTGTAGCTGCATGGAATAAAGTAATGCATTTAGATCGTTTTGATTTGGTTAACTAAAATTGTTCTGCATTCACTGAAAAGCTCTCAAAAAGTTGAAAAACTGATTGAGAGTTTTTTTTTGAGATAATCATTATTTTATTGAAGTCAAGCCAGATGGTTAAAGCAAATTATTTTTGATGACTATAATTTTGGTGCTGTAACTTAAAAACAGAAAATATGAATTTTACCGATATCCTGGGCTTTGTTGCAGGAATATGTGTAATGACTTCGGTTATTCCTCAGATTTTGAAAGTTTGGAGAACAAAAAAAGTAAAAGATATTTCGTTGTTGACATTTAGTGTGTTAACTTTTGGAGTAGCATTATGGGTGGTTTATGGGATTTTAAAAAAGGATATGCCCATAATTATTACTAACAGCATCTCTTTATTCTTAAACTTAATAATGGTTTATTTTATTATTTACTACGAAAAAGAGTAGATTTTGTAGTAGAAAGAATCATTTTGAAAAAAAAAATCCAGTCTCATTTTTGACAAACAAGACTGGATTTTTATAATTGAAACTATAAAATAGTTGATTAAGATATTTTATAAATTTTAGTAATATCTTTTAAAATCTCATCAAAATCGATCTTTAAATCGATTAATTCTCCGGAATGAAGATCAAAAATCCAGCCGTACACTTTTAAGTTTCTCTCAGTATTTGCTTTTTGAACTTCGGCAGTTTTAATGACATTGATACATTGTTCCTGTACGTTTAATTCAACCAGTCTTTTGTATTTCTCTGCTTCGTCAGTAATACTATCCAGTTCTTGCTGGTGAATTCGATAAACATCTCTAATATTTCTTAGCCAGGGATTTAAAATTCCTAAATCAGATTGTTGCATTGCAGCCAGTACACCACCACAACCATAGTGACCACAAACTACAATATGATTTACTTTTAAATGGCTTACAGCGTAATTAATAACCGACATCGAATTTAAATCAGTGTTAGGAACCATATTAGCAATGTTTCTGTGAACAAAAACTTCACCCGGTTGTAAACCCATCACTTCTTCGGCAGTTACACGGCTATCAGAACAACCAATATAGAGTATTTCAGGAGCTTGTCCGGCACCTAATTTGTCAAAATAAGTTTCATCGGTTTGTAGTTGTTTAGCAATCCACTTTTTGTTGTTTTCAAAAATTTGTTTGATATCCATATTTTGTTTTTTTGTTCCAAATATAAGGTGTTATTCTAATGAAAAAAAGAGTGTTTTTATAATCTAACAAAAAAGTGCTGGCATTTTAAAGTTTGTAAAAGTTTTGAGAATTTTATAAGGGACTAAAATATATTCAGTATAAATTAGATTTTTATATGCTAAAAAGAGCAAGTATTATTTGAGCTTTCGGGATATATTTTGCAATCTTTGACTCAAAAAAATAAGCGACTATGAGTAAGACAAAATTAATAATCAATAATAATGGTTCGATAAAAATTGAAGGTGACTTTGAAATTATGGACTGTGACGGAAATGTATACGGATTAGAAGGAAGAACAGCTTTAGGGCTTTGCCGTTGCGGATTATCTTCTAATAAACCTTTTTGTGATGGTTCGCACCGCAATAATTTTGCACATGAACCTAAGGCATTTGATTTGCCGCCAATGAAAACCAAATAAAATTTCAGAGTATACAAAAAAGCTGCATTTTTCGTGAATGCAGCTTTTTTGTATTATTTATATTAGCAGAAATTAACCTTCAATTTTTGCCGAAAGTTCAAACCAGCGTTCTTCTTTGGTTTCAATTTTGGTAATAATACTTTCAAGCTCTTTTGCTTTTTTCTCAATGTCAGCATCGGCAACTTTTCCATCCGAAAAAAGCTGTTCTATTTTGGCTTTGTCTATTTCTAAATCTTTGATTTCACGTTCAATTTTTTGAAATTCTTTTTGCTCGTTGAATGTCAGATTTCCGGTTGGATTTTTTTGTTTCCAATCTTTCTTTTCGGCTTTGTTTTCTTCTTTTTGAGCAACATCAGCACTGTCTTCATACGCTCTGAAGTCGGAATAATTTCCTGGAAAATTTTCAACAACACCCTGACCTCTGAAGATGAATAAGTGATCTACAATTTTATCCATAAAATAACGGTCGTGAGAAACCACCAGTAAACAGCCCGGATAATCTAAAAGGAAACTTTCCAGTACATTTAAAGTCACAATATCCAAATCGTTTGTAGGCTCATCCAGAATTAAAAAGTTTGGATTCTGAATTAAAACCGTACATAAATACAAACGTTTCAACTCGCCACCACTTAATTTATCTACAAAATCATATTGTTTTTTAGCATCAAAAAGGAAACGCTCTAACAATTGCGAAGCCGAAATGATTTTTCCTTTTGTCAACGGAATAAATTCGCCGTATTCTTTAATAATATCAATTACACGTTGTCCTGCTTTTGGGTTAATTCCGCTTTGCGTGTAATATCCTATTTTGATAGTATCGCCTTTAACCACTCTTCCTGAATCCAGCGGCAAAGTTCCCGTTAGTAAATTCAGGAAAGTTGATTTTCCGGTTCCGTTTTTACCAATGATTCCAATGCGTTCACCACGCTGAAAATCAAAATTAAAATCCTCCAGAATAATACGGTCTTTAAATTTCTTCGAAATCTTATGAAGCTCGATAATCTTACTTCCCATACGCTCCATGTTGATTTCCAGTTCTACCTTATTTTCTTTACGGCGACTTTGGGCTTTTTCTTTAATCAGGTAAAAATCATCCTGACGCGATTTAGATTTGGTTGTTCTCGCTTTTGGCTGACGACGCATCCATTCTAATTCTTTTACAAATAAGTTTTGGGCTTTATCAACACTGGCGTTTTCTGAGGCAATTCGCTCTTCTTTTTTCTCTAAATAATAAGAGTAATTTCCTTTGTACTGGTATAATTTTCCGTTGTCTAATTCTAAAATTTCATTACACACACGTTCTAAGAAAAAACGGTCGTGTGTCACCATAAACAAAGTAATGTTTTCTTTTGCAAAATAACTTTCCAGCCATTCAATCATCTCTAAATCCAGGTGATTGGTAGGTTCATCCAGAATCAGTAAATCAGGGCGATTAATCAAAATGATAGCCAGAGAAAGACGCTTTTTTTGCCCTCCGGAAAGATTTTTTACTTTCAGTTTAAAATCTTCCAGTTTAAGTTTGAACAAAATTTGTTTGTATTGGGTTTCAAAATCCCAGGCATTGTGCTGATCCATGGCATCAAAAGCTTTTTGATAGGCTTCTTCGTCTTCAGGATTTTCTAATGCTTTTTCGTATTGTTCAATTACTTTCAGAGTTTCATTGTCCGAAGCAAAAATGCTTTCTTCAATAGTCAATTCATCTTGTAAATTATTATCCTGTGAAAGAAATGCCATTCTGATTCCTTTTCTTAAAACCACTTGTCCCGTATCTGGTTCATCTAAACCATTGATAATACTCATGATAGTAGTTTTTCCAGAGCCGTTTTTGGCTATAAAGGCAATTTTTTGGTCTTTGTTGATTCCAAAAGAAATGTTTTCAAAAAGGGTTCTTTCTCCAAAAGATTTGGATATATTTTCGACAGATAAATAATTCACAGTTGTAATTTTTTTGGCAAAAGTAAGCTATTAAATGACTAATTGCGAATTGTTTGTTTTAATCCGTTTTGAATTGATCAAGATATTGGGATAAATAGCTGCTTAAATCGAAATGATGAATTTGCTGCGGATTATTGACAATGGGCTTTTTAATGAAAGATTCATTTGTTAAATAAAATAATTTTCCATCTTGGGTTGCAATTCCTTCAATTTGATGAAATCTGAGACGAAGTTTAATTTTTCTCTTATTTCCTGATAAAAAATCGTGGTTTTTAAAATCGTATAAAAGATAAATAAAAGTTTTTCCGGTTTTAGAATAACCACAAAGTGCCACTAGTTTTTTATCTTCCAGATAGCTTGCATCTGTAACGAGTCCTTTTACATCAAGAGTTTGTTTGTATTGAGCAATATGTTTTCCGGGTTGTTTAGGGAGTACATAAATGGCAGTCTTTTTATCGCTCCATTGTTTACTGAATAAATAAATGCTGTCTTTAGAAACTATAAAAGCTTCACAATCAAAGTTGGTTGTGTTAGGTTTTGCTTGAGAAAAATCTGTTTGATCAGCATAAGAAAAGGAGATGGTGTCGATCACTGGAGCATTCAGCAGAAAAGATTTTTTTTCGATTCTTAAGATGTGTAAATCGGTACGATTGCCGCTGTAATTATTACCAAAATCGCCCACATACAGGTAGCTGCTGTCTTGCGAAATAGCTTCCCAATCGGTATTAATGACATTTTCGAGTTTGGTTTTCTTCTTAATTTCGCCTAAAGTATCTATGCCGTAAATGTTGGTATCGGTATCATCGTTATGAGTCCATAATAAAGTATCCAATACTATTAAACCTGACGTTTCTATTATGTCAGTACTTAGTTTTTTTGAAAAAAGAGGCTTAATTTTTTTATTCTTATATTGACAACTTCCATCATTAATAGTTGCCTGTGGATTGTAATTTTTGGACAAAGGATCTGTACAACCTAAAATTTGAGATTGGATTTGGTCAATAAAGAACAGAAAGAGTAATAAGAATACTTTTTTCAACGGATACGATAATTTAAAAATGGATACTTTATTACTTCAAAAGTAAGTGATTTTTATGAATTGATTATTTAATGATTGTAACAGGAGGTCGCTTAAAAAAAAATGGACACGAATTCACTAATTCTAATCAAAATAAAAAAGGATGACACTAATTTTTATCTGCCATTTGACTGATTCGTGTAATTAAAAAAACGATGTAATTGGTGTTTAGTAGGTGTGTATTTGTGGTGAAATTTTTGAATTCGTAAGCCCGTTGATTGCAATGCAAGCTTTCCTGTTTTTAAAAAAATGATTACTTTTAGAAGTGAAAAAATAATAAAACAAGCCTTTTTCCATTACCAATCGGGCGTTTCAGGTTAATTTATTGTAAAAAACAGCTGTGTACTTTGCTATGATTTTTATCGAATTGGTAAAAAACAATGTGTTTAGGATTTGATTTTTATTAATAAGTGGATTATTGTTTTGAAAATGAGTTGCTTGTTATAATTAATACAGGAAAGCTACATTTAATATAATTTATGTTTTAAGAATTTAGTAATTTCGCAAACAGAAATTAAAAAACTACCTTTTAGGTTAACAATATGGCAAGATTCGAATTAAAGCTTCCAAGAATGGGAGAAAGTGTCGCAGAAGCAACCATCACAAACTGGTTAAAGCAAGTAGGCGATAAAATTGAAGCCGATGAAGCAGTGCTAGAAGTTGCTACCGACAAAGTGGATAGTGAAGTACCTAGTGAAGTTTCAGGTGTTTTAATAGAACAACTGTTTTCAAAAGATGATTTGGTTGAGGTAGGGCAAACTATTGCAATCATTGAAACAGAAGGAGAGGATGAAAAAGAGGAAGAGAAGGAGACTGAGGCAACAATTGCTCCTGAAATCATTGAAGAAGTTACAAAAACAATTGAAATAGCAAAAGAAACGGTTGCGGCTCCGGTAGCAATACATTCAGGTTCCGAAAAATTCTTTTCCCCATTAGTGAAAAATATTGCAGCTGCCGAAGGAATTGGTACAGAAGAATTAGAACAAATTCCCGGAACAGGGAGTGAAGGCAGAGTAACTAAAAACGATATTTTAGAATATTTAAAAAACAGAACACCTAAACCTCAGGTTGAAGCTGTGAAAGAAATTGTAGAGGCTGCTCCTTTAAAAACAGCTGCACCGGTTTCAGTTAATGGAGGAGACGAAATTATTGAAATGGACAGAATGCGCAAACTGATTGCGGGTTATATGGTGTCTTCTCAGCAAACATCAGCTCATGTGTATTCTTTTATAGAAGTGGATGTTACCAATATTGTAAAATGGCGTGAGAAACATAAAAATGAATTTGAGAAAAGAGAAGGTGAAAAGCTGACTTTTACTCCTATTTTTATGGAAGCTGTTGCTAAGGCTTTGAAGGATTTCCCCGGAATGAATATCTCCGTTGATGGTGATTATATCATTAAAAAGAAAAATATAAATTTAGGTATGGCTGCGGCTTTGCCTAATGGAAATTTGATTGTTCCTGTAATTAAAAATGCAGATCAGTTAAATTTAGTGGGAATGGCCAAAGCGGTGAATGATTTAGGAAATCGTGCTAAATTAGGGAAGCTAAAACCGGATGAAACTAAAGGAGGTACTTATACAGTAACTAATGTAGGCTCTTTTGGGAGTGTATTTGGAACTCCTATTTTGAATCAGCCGGAAGTAGGTAGTCTTGCATTAGGAACGATCAGAAAAGTTCCTGCTGTGATTGAAACCCCTGAAGGCGATTTTATAGGGATTCGTCAAAAAATGTTTTTAAGTCATGGTTATGATCATCGTGTTGTTGACGGTGCTTTAGGAGGCATGTTTGTAAAAAGAGTTGCCGAATATCTGGAAGCTTTTGATATCGCAAGAACAATTTAGTATCAAATAAAAGAAACGGAATTACCCGAAAGTTTTTAAGAACTCTCGGGTTTTCTTTTTTAAACTCTTGTTTAAATTAATTTCAAACCTTTATATTTGTCATCATATATTATTAAAATGGAATTAAAACTCAATAGACCGATTTGCTTTTTTGATCTTGAAACGACAGGGATTGATATAGGAAAGGATCGGATTGTAGAAATCTCAATTTTTAAAGTTTTCCCAAACGGAAACAAAGAAAGCAAAACCTGGCTGGTGAATCCTACGATTCCAATTCCACCGCAAACTACCGCTGTTCACGGAATTACAGATGAAAAAGTAGCTAATGAACCTACTTTTAAGGATCTGGCGACTCAGGTTTATAATATGATAAAAGACAGCGATTTAGCCGGATTTAATTCAGACCGATTTGATATTCCGCTTCTGGCAGAAGAATTGCTTCGTGCAGGAGTTGATTTTGATATGAAAAACAGGGTTTCGGTTGATGTTCAGACTATTTTTCATAAAAAAGAAGAACGTACTTTGAGTGCTGCTTTAAAATTTTATTGCGGGCAAAGTTTAGAAAACGCCCATTCGGCAGAAGCGGATACGATGGCCACTTATGAGATTTTGAAAGCACAATTAGAGCGTTATCCTGATTTAGAAAATGATATGAAATCGTTGTCTGAATTTACAACCAGAAAAAAAATAGCTGATTTTGCCGGAATGATTTCTTTTGATAAAGACGGCGATGAAATTTTTACTTTTGGAAAACACAAAGGTGTAAAAGTAGATGTCATTTTAGAAAAAGAGCCGGGTTATTTTAGTTGGGTTCAAAATGCTGATTTTCCTTTATACACTAAAAAAGTATTGACAGCAATAAAATTAAGAAAGTTAAATACGAAATAAAGTTTCTAAGTAACTAAGTTTCTAAGTTGCTGAGTTTTTTTACTCATTTCTTAGAAGCTCAGTAACTTAGTGACTCAGTAACTTTAAAAAATAATGAAAATAATTTGTATTGGTCGCAATTATGCGAATCATATTGAAGAATTGCAAAACGAGCGTCCAACGGAACCTGTGATTTTTATCAAACCTGATTCGGCGATATTATTGAAACAACATCCTTTTGTGCTTCCTGAATTTTCTGAAGATGTACAGCACGAAATAGAGGTTATTGTTAAAATTAACAAGGTTGGGAAATATATCGATGCTAAATTTGCTCATAAATACTATGATGAAATGAGTGTTGGGATTGATTTTACGGCGCGTGATTTGCAAAACACCCTCAAAGCTAAGGGTTTGCCTTGGGAAAAAGCAAAAGCATTTGATGGTTCGGCTGTAATTGGAGATTTTTTACCTAAATCACAATTTAGTTCATTAGAAAATCTTACTTTTGAATTAAGAAATAATAATGAAATCGTTCAGGAAGGGAATGTAAATATGATGTTGTGGAAAATAGATGAGTTAATAGCTTATGTTTCGCAATATTTTACCCTAAAAATTGGCGATATTATTTTTACAGGAACTCCAAAAGGAGTGGCGGCTGTACAACCAAACGATGTTTTGGAAGGATTTTTAGAAGGACAAAAACTATTTAGAATACAAGTAAAATAATGGCTTTAAATTATAATTTATCAAAAGTATACGCGATTTCAGATAATGATTCTGAATTTGTAAACGAAATTCTGACTTTATTTGTGAATGATGTTCCCGAAGATTTGGCACAAATCAAAGAAGGTATTAAAAAGAAAGATCACAAGCATGCTTATGCTTACGCACATAAAATCAAACCTACCTTAGATTTACTGGGAATGACTGTAGCTTTTGAGGAGATTCTGGAAGTAGAAGCCTGGACTAAAGCGGAAGGAAAACGAAAAGACATCGAACATACTTTTGACAGTATCAAAACACAGGTAAAAGAAGCGATTAAAGAAATCAAAAAAGACTTTGATTTGTAAGGTTCACTTTTTTATACATAAACAACAATAAGAATCAACATTCAATATTTTTTTGAATGTTGATTTTATTTTATAAAGGATTTTAATTTATCAGATTACTAAATGAAAGCAACCATTGTTACTATAGGAGATGAAATTTTAATTGGACAAATTATTGATACCAATTCCGGTTTTATTGCAAAAGCACTCGATAAAATAGGAGTAGAGATCAATGAGATGATTTCGATAACGGATGATAAACAGCATATTCTGGATACTTTTGCAAAATTACAGAATAAGGTAGATTTGGTTATCATTACCGGCGGACTTGGGCCAACAAAAGATGATGTCACTAAAAAAACATTCTGCGATTATTTTAATGATGAATTGGTTGTTGATCAGGCTGTTTTAAAACATGTTACCCAATTAATTGAAGGTTTTTATAAACGTACCATTACCCAGATTAATAAAGATCAGGCTTTGGTTCCATCGCGCTGTACAGTTTTACACAATCAGGTGGGAACCGCTCCGGGAATGTGGATGAAAAAAGAAAATACGGTGTTTGTTTCGCTGCCTGGTGTCCCGTTTGAAATGAAATATTTGGTAGAAAACGAAATTATTCCAAAAGTAGTTCAGGAATACAACCGCCCGTATATTATGCATAAAACCATTTTAACCTATGGACAAGGGGAAAGTATGGTTGCCGAAAGAATTGAAGAGTGGGAAAATAGTTTGCCTGAATTTATAAAAATGGCTTATTTACCTGCTCCGGGAAGAGTGCGTTTGCGACTTACGGCAAGAGGAAAAGATAAGGAATTGTTAGAACAAGCTATTGAATCTTATGTGGCGTCATTAGATGCGATAATCCATGATATTATTGTAGGATTTGATGAAGATGAAACAATTGAGGTTGTGGTGGGTCGACTTTTAACAAAAGAGGAAAAAACAATTGCAACAGCCGAAAGTTGCACAGGTGGTCAGATAGCGGCAAGTCTAGCATCAGTTGCAGGAGCTTCAAAATATTTTAAAGGAAGTGTGGTTTCTTATGCAACTGAGACAAAGGTAAATGTACTTGGGGTTTCAGAAAAAACAATAGAAAAACACACTGTTGTAAGTGCTGAGGTAGCTTCGGAAATGGCGTTGAATGTAAAAAAAATAATGAATACTGATTATGCTATTGCTACAACCGGAAATGCAGGTCCTTCAAAAGGAGTTGAAAAAGCCGAATTAGGAAGTGTTTTTATAGCATTAGCTACGCCAAATGAGGTGATTGTAGAGGAGTTTAATTTTGGTCAACCCCGTGAAAAAGTGATAGATAGAGCGTTGATTAAAAGCTTAGAAATGTTAAAGAAAGAAATTTTTAAAAATGTATTGTAATTTTTTTGTTTGAACCGTTTATTTTTCTTTTCTTTGCACCCTGATTTTGAATAACGAATATAAAATATAAGTATAATGTCAAGAGTTTGTGACCTTACAGGTAAAAGAGCGATGGTAGGAAATAACGTTTCTCACGCTATGAACAAAACTAAGAGAAAGTTTTCTGTAAACTTAGTTAAAAAGCGTTTTTATCTTCCAGAAGAAGATAGATGGATTACTCTTAGAGTAGCAGCATCTACGATAAAAACAATTAATAAAAATGGAATCGACGCTGTTTTGAAAAAAGCACAGTCTCAAGGATTTATTAAATAATCTTTATTTCCTAAATAAATATATAGCAAGATGGCAAAGAAAGGTAATAGAATCCAGGTAATTTTAGAATGTACTGAACACAAAACTTCAGGTGTTGCAGGTACTTCAAGATACATAACAACAAAGAACAAAAAAAATACTCCGGACAGATTGGAAATTAAAAAATTCAACCCTGTATTGAAGAGAGTAACTGTTCACAAAGAAATTAAATAATTAGAGATTTTATAAAATCTCAAATGGTTACATTTGAAGATTATGTAAAATTTAAATAAACAAATAATTAGTCATGGCAAAGAAAACCGTAGCATCGTTACAAACATCTTCTAAGAGATTATCAAAAGCCATCAAAATGGTGAAATCTCCAAAAACTGGCGCTTATACTTTCGTAGAAACGATATTAGCACCTGAACTAGTTGATGAATTCTTGAAAAAGAAATAATTCATATAAGCATATATAGAAAAGCTACTTTCTTCAGGAAGTAGCTTTTTTATTTTCTATATTTACCTTTAAATAAAGCAGGAACGTTTATTTACTAATCTTCTTGTTATTAATACTGTATATACGATGAGTTTTTTTAAAAGAATATTTTCTTCAGAAAAAAAAGAAACCTTAGATAAAGGTTTAGAGAAAACAAAAACCACTTTCTTTTCAAAGTTAAGCAAGGCTATTGTTGGAAAGTCTAAAGTTGATGATGATGTTTTAGATAACTTAGAAGAAATACTTGTTTCTTCGGATGTAGGGGTTGATACTACCTTAAAAATAATAACCCGTATAGAGAATCGTGTTGCTGAAGATAAATACTTAGGTACAGCCGAATTAAATCAGATTCTTCAGGAGGAAATTGCTGCTTTATTATCTGAAACCAATACCGGCGAAGCAACTGAATTTGTGGTTCCGGTAAATGTAAAACCTTATGTTTTAATGGTTGTAGGAGTTAACGGCGTTGGGAAAACCACTACTATTGGAAAACTGGCTTATCAGTTTAAAAAACAAGGTTACAAAGTAGTTTTGGGTGCAGCCGATACTTTTAGAGCTGCTGCAATTGACCAATTACAAATTTGGGCAGATAGAGTTGATGTGCCAATTGTAAGACAAAATATGGGTTCTGATCCTGCTTCGGTAGCATTTGACACTTTACAATCGGCGGTAGCTCAGCAAGCTGATATTGTAATTATTGATACGGCAGGACGTTTACACAATAAAGTGAATTTAATGAATGAATTATCTAAAGTAAAAAGGGTAATGCAAAAAGTGGTTGCTGATGCTCCACATGATGTATTATTAGTTTTAGATGGTTCTACCGGTCAAAATGCTTTCGAACAAGCCAAGCAATTTACTGCTGCAACTGAAGTGACTTCTCTGGCAGTTACTAAGCTGGACGGAACGGCTAAAGGAGGAGTGGTTATTGGAATTTCAGACCAATTTCAAATTCCTGTAAAGTACATTGGAGTAGGTGAAGGGATTGAGGATTTGCAAGTCTTTAATAAATTTGAATTTATTGATAGTTTCTTTAAATAAAATAATATGTTTAAAAATATAGCTCCCATTTATCTGTATATGATAAGTGTAGTTTGTTTTGTGATTGCTAATCTGGTTAGGGAACAATTTTTGATTTTGTACTATATTTTATTGATTACAGGTGTTTTACTATTTGTTTTAGGTTTTAAAAAAAGGATTAATAACAAATAAGAATACCAGAAAAGTCTTTGTTTATAAATGATGGTCTATGAAAAAGACTGCTTTTAAATATGTTTTGAATATGAAAACTCCAAAGATAATATTGTGGTGTTATCTTATTTGGTATTTTTCAATGATGTTCATTTACTTCGAACCGTCATTAAAACTTTGGGCAAGTGCAGTGGGAATTTCTTTTATAATAGGTTTTGCTCTTATTTTATCCACTTCTCAACAAGGAATTAAGCAAGATATATGGATTAAAATTAGACTTTTTTTATTTCCATTTTGTGTCTCCAGTTATTCTGCTACCATCAAAGGACATGATTTTATTCTCCTTTTCCCTAATAACAGCACCCATCTTTTTATAGGTATATTCAATTGTAGCTTGTTTGTATTTTTAATATGGATGAGCAAACGATGGTATAAAGTCTATGCTAAGAAAGAAGTTGTAAATCAATTGGCGAATTAATACCATTTGATTATTGGTACAAAGCATTTATTTTTTGCCAAAGTGTATTATCAAAGTCTGATAAGGCAGGATTAACACTGTCAGCTGCATCTCCCATTCTGATGACTACCATTTTTTTACTTGGAATAATATAGATTTTTTGGTCATTTTTTCCAAGAGCCATAAACATATCATTAGGTCCGTCAGGGATAATACTTCCTGAAAATTGCAGTTGGCTTTGTGGTAAACGGTAGCTGCTTTTTCCGTTTAGCCACCATAAATAACCATAGGAAAGATTAAGATTTTGCGAAGTTGTGGTAGCTGCGTTAAAAAAAGATTCATTGAGAATCACGTTATTTTCCCATTTTCCTTTGTTTAGCATTAATAAGCCAAAACGTGCCATACTTCTCGTAGTACTGAAATACACACTATTATTATCTAATGGCAGCCAAACACCATTC
This sequence comes from Flavobacterium flevense, assembly GCF_900142775.1. Lineage (GTDB taxonomy): Bacteria > Bacteroidota > Bacteroidia > Flavobacteriales > Flavobacteriaceae > Flavobacterium > Flavobacterium flevense. The sequence continues at coordinate 218,780 of NZ_FRCC01000005.1, read as the reverse complement.
ATCCCGATTTTATCCCTCAGTTTTGAATTGAAATAAGTGTTCCAGCTTTGTCCTGTAGCCTGAGCAATTACATCTTGTAGTTTTACATAGACATTATGGTATGCCCAGCGCGTTCCTGCATCCGCTTTGTAGGTAAGACTTGCGGGAGCTACAGCATCGCCATTAGCGATATCTTCAATTCCGGAAGTCATAGTTAGCAGGTGTTTGCAAGTAATTAAATTTTCTTTCTCAAGAGGTTCTGCTGTCCATGCTGTTCCAAGGTAATCAGAAACTTTATTGTTGGTATTGATGTAGCCTTCCTGCTCAGCAATTCCTGTAAGAGCTGTGGTGAGTGTTTTTCCGGCACTTGCCCAATACCAATTAGTCGTTGCCGAATGACCATTGAAATAGTTTTCCATTACAATGTGTCCGTTGACTAAAATCAGAAAAGATTTTGAATGTTTCAATTCCAAATAATCTAATAAGGGCTGAACTGCTTCCTGATTCCAGCCTAAGTCACTAATAGATTTTGTTTCCCAATTATTTCCTGTAAGTGGTGGAAAATAACTGTTTTCTGTAGTGGTTGTGTCGGGTTTTGAATCAGGACTACAATTGACAAACAGAAAAAAACTCAGCAGATAAAAAAGTGTTTTGTACATGATTTGACAATTTTAAATGTAACTCCTTTAAGACCAAAAATATATAAAATAGTTTAAGTTGGTTTTTATTTTTTAGCTAAGTTAACTTTAATACGCTTAACTTTGTTTGAGAAACAAAACGTATTTTTGTCCCGGTTTTTAGCCCTGATGATCCCGAAGTCTCGGGAGTCATCCTTTTATGCCTCCCGAAGCCTCGGGACTGGCATGAAAGATACAGCGTACAGCAGGAAATGGCTTTTAAAATAAATTTATAATGAAAAATAGTTTAAAGATTCTTTTTTTATGTTTGTTTTTGGTGTCTTGCCAGCAAAAAATAACTCCTGAAGATATAAAAAAAATAAATGGTTACTGGGAAATTGAGAAGGTGACTTTTAAAGAAGGGGCGGATAAGGAATACAAAATGAATGAGAATTTTGATTATTTTCAAATTGCCAATAATAAGGGTATTCGTCGAAAGGTCAGACCTCAATTTAATGGAACTTTTTTGTTTAATGATGATTTTGAAAATGTAAAAGTACGTTTTAAAGGCGAACAGGTTTTTTTAGATTATACTACCGCTTACGCAAAATGGACTGAGGAGTTAATACGTTTATCGGATGATGAAATGGTACTAAAAAATGATCAGAATAATGAGTACGAGTATAAAAAAGCAGGACCAATTAATTTATTAGAAGATGGCAAAAAGACTAAATAATCAAAGTACGATAGGTGATGTGCTGAAGCAAATTATTCAGGTTAATAAATTGCAGTCAGGAATGGATGGGATTAATGTGAAAGAAGCCTGGCATAATTTAATGGGTAATGGTGTGAATAGTTATACCCGAAATGTAGTTTTGAAAGGCAGTACTTTGTATGTGGAATTGACATCATCAGTATTGCGGGAAGAATTAAGCCACGGAAAATCAAAGATTGTAGCTATGATTAATGAAGAATTGCGTAGAGATGTGGTGAAAGATGTGGTGTTGAGATAATTTTCAGAACGCATAATTTAGATAAAAAAGAAAATCCAGTCTCGTTTTTTGGAACGAGACTGGATTTTTTTATAGATTTTCATTTGCTTTCTGCAAACTGTGTTCTGAATACTAAAATTGCTCTCTTCCTGAAAAATGGAAATTACCTTCAATTGCTGCATTTTCATCACTGTCAGAGCCATGAACGGCATTTTCTCCCATCGAAGTGGCGTATAATTTACGGATAGTTCCTTCGGCAGCTTCAGCCGGGTTTGTAGCACCAATTAGTGTTCTGAAATCAGCTACAGCATTTTCTTTTTCCAGTATAGCTGCAACAATAGGACCGCTGGACATAAAATCGACCAGTTCTCCATAAAAAGGTCTTTGTGCATGAACTGCATAAAAAGCCTGAGCATCGGCTACAGTAAGCTGGGTTAATTTTAAAGATACAATTCTAAATCCTGCATTCGTTATCATTGCAAGTATGTTTCCAATGTGTCCATTAGCGACAGCATCGGGTTTAATCATTGTGAAAGTTCTGTTGGTTGTCATTTTTATAATTTCTTTTTTATAAATGTAGCTTTTTTTAAATAGAAAGTCTGTAGAATTTAAGATTAAATAATCCTAAAACAGCACTTTTTGTTAAATTTTATAATGTAATTATATCAAAACTTTGTTCAAGCGGTTTTAATTTTTCGATAAGTTTGTTAATCAGCAGCTCTCCGCTTTCTATGTAGAATTCTGAAAAATTGGCTTGACGCTCCTGTAAACTTTGGTTCGGGAATAACTCGTTTTGCAAATCGGTTATTCTTGACAAAGTGTCTTTTAATTTTATTTTTTGTGCTTTTAATAAGCGTTTTTCCAGATTTTCAAGTCCTTTTAATTGTTTTGTTTCTTGTGCTTTTACCGCTCCTGCAAATGAAGGATCTGTTTTTGCTGTAATTTCGTGTAAGATGCTAAACTGCGATTCCAGTTGGTTTTTTAACGCAGATAAATCAATATCTATTTCCGAAAGTACTTTTGCTTTAGCATTAACCAAATCAATTTGTTTCGAAAATAAATCACTCCAGCTTAAATCTAATTTACTGGCTTTCTTAGCTTGTTTTTCAGTAACTAAAAGAACCGAATTACGTACTAAAAGTATTGGGAAACTCACTTTTACGGCATCAAAAAATGATTTCAGTTCGAGCCAGTAAGCGATTTCTCCGCCTCCGCCGATGTAGCAAAGATTAGGTAAAATAACTTCCTGATAAAGCGGACGCATAATTACATTAGGACTGAATTTTTCAGGATTACTGTCAGCTAAAGCTAAAATTTCACTTTCTGAAAATTCGAGTTTAGTATTGTTTACAATGTATTTGCCATTTTCATAAACAATACGCTCACGTAAATTGTCTTCGATATAAAACAAATTGATTTCGCGTGGGTTTACCTGAATATTGTATGCGCTAAGTTTTTCGGTAGTTTCTGTTACTTTTTTATGGGCTGTTTGCTGTAGTAATTCCTCCTTGATATAGGGTGCAAAATGCTGTTTTAAATCGGCTTCATCGGCATCAATAATAATCAAACCATGAGCGCCAAATAAAGTATTGGCTAAATAACGCGTAGCATCAGCCAGTTTGTTATGTTTTAAATAAGCATCCTCAAATAATTTTTTTAAAGTTTCTGCATTGGTACTGTGACCTAACTCTTGTTCGAATATTTCAAAAAAATCGGCTAAACCTTCGGTAGAAAGTCTTCCTACAGGTCCGGTACTTGCTGTGTTCCAGCGGAATTTTCGTCCTCTGAAATTAAAATAATTGATTTCTTCAAAGTCATGGTCTTCGGTCGCCATCCAATATACAGGCACAAAATTATAAGCCGGATATTTTACTTTTAATTCAGTAGTTAAATTAATAGTAGAGATGATTTTATACAGAAAATATAAGGGTCCCGAAAACAGATTTAATTGATGTCCCGTAGTTACTGTAAAGGTGTTTTCTACTTTTAAAGACTCAATATTTTGCTGGGTCAGCTGTGAAATTTCGATTTCAGCATATTGCTTTTGCAAAACAGAAACTAAACTATTTCTATGGCTACTGTTAAAAGTAGTTTGTTTCTCGGCAATTTGAGCTTCGAAGTTTTCAATACTTGGAAAGCGATGATATAAGGATTGTAATTTTGGATTTTGATCTAAATAATCATTCATCAAAGGAGAAAAATATCCTGATTTTTGATAGCTGATACAGTCGTTGGGCATGTTAGAATTTGTTTTGAGTAAAATTACCAAAAAATATTGGAACTAAATATTTGTAGCTTTCAAAAATAAGGAAGACTTTTGCACGATTTTAAACCTAATTTCTTGATGATGAAAGAACAGCCTGCAAAAATAAATTCTTTAAAACACGTTCTTTTTGGGAGTTTAATAGGAACAACCATAGAGTTTTTTGATTTCTATATTTATGCTAATGCTGCGGTTTTAGTATTTCCTCAATTGTTTTTTCCGGGTGCCAGTAGCACTAATTCTACTTTAGAATCTCTGGCTACTTTTTCTATTGCCTTTTTGGCAAGGCCATTAGGATCGGCAGTTTTTGGTCATTATGGTGATAAGATAGGACGTAAAGTAACTTTAGTTGTGGCCTTGCTGACTATGGGAATTTCTACGGTGAGTATTGGTTTTTTACCCAGTTATGCCAGTATTGGAATTTTAGCTCCTATATTATTGATGCTATGTCGTTTTGGTCAGGGTGTAGGTTTAGGTGGCGAATGGGGTGGAGCCGTTTTGTTAGCTATTGAAAATGCACCGCCACACAAACGTGCCTGGTACGGAATGTTTCCGCAATTAGGTGCACCAATAGGTTTAATACTTTCAGGAGGGACATTTTTACTGCTAACAGACAGTATGAGTGCCGAGGATTTTATGGATTATGGATGGAGAATTCCGTTTATTGCAAGTTCTTTACTGGTAATTGTAGGTTTTTATATTCGATTAAAAATTACCGAAACACCTGCTTTTGAAAACTCAAAGGAAGAACAAAAAGAAGTAAAAGTACCTTTTGTAACTGTTTTTAAATTGTATAAAAATCAATTGATTTTTGGAACTTTAGCAGCAGTTACCACATTCTTAGTGTTTTATTTGATGACGGTTTTTATTTTAAACTGGAATACAAAGAGTTTAGGTTTTACCAATAAAGAAGCGCTATTAATTCAGTTGTTTTCCGTATTGTTCTTTGCTGTTTTTATTCCTATTTCTGCCTTGGCAGCCGATAAAATTGGTCGTCGTAAAATGTTAATTTACACAACTATTGCTATAGCTGTTTTTGGTTTCTTCTTTTCATTCTTTTTAACCACACACAATATAGTTTTAGTCACCTTTTTTGTTTGTTTGGGAATGTCACTAATGGGATTTATCTATGGTCCGTTAGGGACTTTTTTATCTGAATTGTTCCCAACAACTGTTCGCTACACCGGTGCTTCATTGACGTTTAACTTGGCAGGGATTTTAGGTGCTGCATTTGCACCAATGGCAGCCATTAAATTATCTGATAGTTTTGGTATTGCTTCAGTAGGAATCTATCTTACTATTGCTGCTTGCATATCATTGATTTCTTTATTGGTAATAAGTAAGCAGGAGCATAAGTTTTAAATTTTTTAAACACCAAGTTCACGAAAATTACAACAAAGGGCTCAAAGTTAATAAAACGTTGAGCCCTTTGTTTTTTAAGATTATCTTTTTAAACTAAAATGACTTTTGTATTCTTGCCCGTTTGCTCTGGTTACAACGAACCAATAATCGGTTGCGGGAAGTTCTTGACTGTTGAATTGTCCGTTCCAAGCTGAATTGGGTAATAAAACTTTTAATAGTTTTCCATAACGATCATAGATTTGAATTCCAGTATTCGGTTTTAAGTAGGCAAAATCAATGGTCCAGGTGTCGTTGTATCCGTCATTATTGGGTGTGAAGAATTTTGGATAGGGTAGTTCGTCTACAAAATTAATACAGTCTCCGGTAGTGGCTTCCAGAATATTTATGGCAACCGGAATTCGCTCACTTTCACAATTATTTATAGTTTCTGAAGCATAATAGGTAATTCCGTTTTCAAGTAATGTGGATTCGGATATATTTATTGAAGACGACGCACTTTCGAACCAATTTACATTTTGACCTGTAATGACAATATCACTAATTTTTGCATTTTCCTGAATACAGAATATCTGAGGTGAATTGGCAATTGGAATTTGAGTATCCTGAATTTTTACAGTAATGGCAAGTCTTTCACTTTCGCAATTGTTAGCTGTTTGTGTAGCAAAATAGGTTTTGTTATTTTCTAACCAAGTCGTTTCTGCTAAAACAGTTCCATTGGCAGCATCCTGGTACCATTTAATATTAGAACCTGTAATAGAAAGATGGGCAATAGTCGCATTTTCAGCTATACAAAATTGCTGATTTTTATTTGCTGTAGGTAATGGAGTATTATAGACTCGAATTAAAATTGGGATTCTGTCACTTTCGCACCCAATAGTTTGTGAAGCATAATAGGTCTTATTATCTTCTAATAAAGTGGTGTTAGGTAAAACAGCTGCGGCAAAATTAGCATCGTACCATTTTATATTTTGTCCGGTAATTTGGATATCAGCTAATGTTGCATTTTCGTTTTTACAAAAAAATTGATTTCCATTTGCTGTTGGAGCCGAAGGTGTATTTACAATTGAAACGCTAACGCCTAATCTTTCGCTTTCACAGTTATTTGCGGTTTGCGAAACATAATAAGTTACTCCATCGACAAGAGAAGTTGTTTCACTTAACAAAGAACCATTGTTTAAAGCATCATACCATTTAATTTGATTTCCGGTTATTTGAATGTTTGCAATTGTCGGATTTGAATCACTGCAAAACGACTGATTTGCAGTGGCAGTTGGCATTGAAGTGTTTTGAATAGTAATTAAAACAGCGACTCTCTCGCTTTCGCAACCATTTAGGGTTTGCGAAGCATAATAAGTAGTATTATTTTGTAACAAAGTTGTAGTAGAAAGTAGATTTCCATTAGTCAACGCATCGTACCATTTTATGTTTTGTCCTGCAATTGTGATATCAGTAATTGTTGCGTTTTGTTTAAAACAGAAAGTTTGGGGAGAAGTTACAGTAGGAAGCGCTTGGCTGGTAATAGTTATAGTTTGGTTTTGAGTAGCATTATTTCCGTTTCCATCATTATAATTCCAAACTATCGTATAGGTACCAGGTAAATTATAGCTTAATGGATTAGTTGTTGTTCCATTAATAACTCCTGCACAAGCATCCGTTGCGGTTGGGCCATTAGCTACAGTTGTATTACAATCTCCTGTTATTGTTGGCAAAGTGGTAAGATCAGGAACTGGAGCTTCGACGTCTCCAACGATTACATCTACAGTTTTAGTATCATCACAGCCTCCCGTTCCAGTTATTAAACAACTATATTGTCCACTATTTTGAGCAGTTGCATTTATTATTATTGGGTTTTGTTCGGTAGATGTAAAGCTGTTTGGACCTGTCCATAAATAATTTGTTCCGCCGGAGGCTTTAAGTTCTAAATTGTTTCCAATACAGATTGGGGAGTTGCTTGATGTGATTGGATTTGAAAGACAATCTTGAAATTTGGCTAAATATACATCTTGTAATCCACCAGATGGACTTAAAGAGTAATTTTCCTGATGTACATTTGGAGTTGAAATGCCAGATGTACTTTGTGTATTACCAACTAAATAAATATTATCTAAGTTATCTATAGATATTTTATTGTTAACATCTGAAGCTCCATTTAGTCCTTCGCTACCGTTACCTCCATAGTAGGTTCCCCATTCTCTTTTTCCATCTTCATCAAGTTTTATCATATATGCATCACCATATTGTGGCGATGTAGAATAAGCATTTGCTGTTGCAATTCCATTAGTCATACTTGTAACTCCTTCAAAAATCAATTTGTTTTTTGAGTTAATTGCTATATCTTGGATTATTTCTCCAAAATAAGTTCCCCAAACTTGGTTTTGCAGATTAATATCAAATTTAACTATATAACTACTGAACCCAAAATTCATTGGGAGATCCATAAAATTCTCATTAAATGTATTGGTGCTATTCAAATTATTATGACTATTTGTTATTCCTGAGATATATAAATAATTACCTTTTAATGTAGATTTGTTTATCGTGCAACTTGTTGTACCATTAAAATACGATCCCCAAATTCTTTGACCGTCTAAGTTAAATTTTGCAATCATTCCTGCATTGTAGCCTGTTTTAGTATTATTTGTAGATATTGCCTCATCACTACTTGTGGTTCCTGTAATATATAAATAGTCATCATCAGATATGTTTGAAGATAAAATTTGTTCATCTCTTTTTCCTCCAAAATAAGTTCCCCAAATTCTTTGTCCCTGAGGAGTAAATTTTGCAATAAAACCATCATCACCATAGTAATCATCAGCATGAATAGGTTGATGTGAACCAGCTGTTGCAATGTTGTTTGAACTCATAGCAAAACCAACTAGATAAATGTTATTTTGCTTATCAAAGCATATATCATAGCCAATATCCATAAGGTCTCCACCATAAAAAGTTCCCCATTCTCTAGTTCCAAGTGGATTTAATTTAACTAAATATGCGTTTTTATAATTTCCAGCAGATAGTGGTTGATGTGAGTTATTAGTAGCAACTAGTGAGTTATTAATATTTGGACCTACATCTACTCCTCCAGTGAAATATAAATTTCCGTTTGTATCTACTTTTATAGTTTCAGGTATGGCAGCATAGTAAATCCCCCAAAGTCTGATTCCGTCAGTATTAAATTTTGTAATGAAACCATCACCATAAAATGGAGCATAATAATAATCGATAAAGTTACCAGTTGTCGCAATATTTGATGTACTCCAAGTATATCCAGAAATATATACATTATTATAACTATCATTGCATATATCAGTTGAATAATCACCTTTTTCTCCACCATAATATGTCCCCCAAAGCCTCACAGGAACAGGATCAATAATTAAAGTTTTTCCATTTACAGAATTTGAGGTATTAAATCCATAAACATTTTTTTTGATTTTTTTATAACCTACATGAATTGATTTCTTTGTCATTCCATCTTCTGTCCAGCTGGCAGGTAGAATTTCTTCCATTTCACCAAAACGAACTTGCATTTTGATTTTATTATCAACTAATTCTGTTTTGGCGCCATTAAATTTCAATTGAATATCTGAAATTTTTCCATTTGGATGTACTACAAAGTTGTATTCAACCGCTTTTGAACTGTCCTTTGGAATGGAGAAAACGACATCAATATTTGGATAAATATTTTTGTAGGTAATTTGCTGGTATTGATGTACATTGACAATGCCTTCGGGCTTATCAGGGACATTATAGTAATTATCATAGTCTTTAGATTCCTCATTGGAAATTAATTCTACATGCGGATTTGAATTTACAAAATCAATATCAATCCGATGAAAAGTATATTCCAAATTATAATCAGGTACTTTTTTATCATTTTTTGCTATTGATGAAATTGAGTTATTTTCTTCGATACGATGTTTTACAGGGATTTTTTTAGTTTCATAGATGTCATACGAAAAACCATTTTGCTTCAATTGTACATTTAATCCATTCGTATTCAAAAGAAATTTTACGGCATTATTGGGTTTTCCATTTTGATCTGTAATTTGACCTTTGTTTTCTTTAAACCCAATGGAATTGTTCTTGTTTTGAGCAATTGAACTTATTCCAATAAGTATTAAAAGTATAAAGTAGTTGAGCCTCATTTTCATCCTTTGTTTCAGTTTTCAAATGTAATTAAATACGCTCAAACTTTCTTATTCTTTTAATCGAAAGTCAAGCTTTATTAACTTTCAATCCCTACTAGAACAGAAACTAAAATTATCCCTTATTTTTGTACCAAAATAGTATCATTTTGAAGCAAAAACTTTTCCTTATCACACCGCCTTTTACACAACTGAATACACCGTATCCGGCAACCGCCTATATCAAAGGCTTTCTAAATACAAAAGAAATCGAATCGGTTCAGGCTGATTTAGGGATAGAGGTGATTTTGAAATTGTTTTCGAAAGAAGGACTTCAAAATTTGTTTCAAGTGGCAAGTTTAAAGTTTCAGGTTGAAGAGATTTCAGATAATTCAAAACGTATTTATGCGTTGCAGGATGAATATATTAAAACTATAGATTCGGTAATTGCTTTTCTACAAGGAAAGAATCCCACTTTGGCTTTGCAGATTTGTCAGGAAGATTATTTGCCGGAAGCTTCCCGTTTTGCACAATTAGAGGAACTGGATTGGGCTTTTGGTACGATGGGAACACAGGATAAGGCAAAACATTTGGCGACTTTGTACCTGGAAGATATCTCTGATTTTATTGTCGAATGTGTGGATGCTAATTTTGGTTTTAGTCGTTATGCGGAGCGTTTAGGACGTAGTGCCAATTCTTTTGATGAATTATATGAAGCTTTACAACAAGAACCTACTTATATAGATAATCTACTTCTTTCGATTCTGAAAGAAAGAATTGAAACAATCAATCCAACATTATTTCTGGTTTCTGTTCCCTTTCCGGGGAATTTGTATGCAGCTTTTAGAAGTGCACAATGGGTGAAATTGCATTATCCGGAAATTAAAATTTCTATGGGTGGCGGTTTCCCTAATACCGAATTGCGTTCGCTTTCGGATGCACGGGTTTTTGAGTTTTTTGATTATATTACATTAGATGATGGCGAAGTTCCAATTGAATTAATAGTTCAATCCATCAGTCAGACTGAGCCTGTCGAAGTCAGTTTTAAACGAACTTTTTTATTAGAAGACGGAAAAGTAGTTTATAAAAACAATTCTACGAAACCGGATTATAAGCAATCTCAAGTAGGAACCCCTGATTATTCGGATTTGTTGTTGGATAAATACATTTCGGTTATCGAAATTGTGAATCCGATGCATCGTATGTGGAGTGACGGAAGATGGAATAAATTGACGATGGCACACGGATGTTACTGGGGAAAATGTACGTTTTGCGATATATCATTAGACTATATTAAGGTATATGAACCTGTTGCTGCCAGTTTATTGTGTGATCGAATGGAGGAAATGATCCTGCAAACGGGAGAGAACGGATTTCATTTTGTAGATGAAGCAGCTCCTCCGGCATTAATGCGGGCATTGGCACTGGAAATTCTTAGGAGAAAACTTTCGGTGACCTGGTGGACCAACATTCGATTCGAAAAAAGTTTTACACAGGATTTAGCTTTGTTATTAAAAGCTTCCGGGTGTATCGCTGTTTCAGGAGGGCTTGAAGTAGCTTCTGACCGATTGTTGAAATTGATTGACAAAGGGGTAACGGTAGAACAAGTGGCACGTGTAACCCGCAATTTTACTGAAGCAGGTATTATGGTACATGCTTATTTAATGTATGGTTATCCAACACAAACGGTTCAGGAAACAGTAGATAGTCTCGAAATGGTGCGTCAGTTATTTGAAGCCGGAATTTTGCAATCGGGATTTTGGCATCAGTTTGCCATGACGGCACATAGTCCTGTAGGCTTGTATCCGGAGAAATTTGGCGTGGTTAAAGAAACCGAAGCTATTGGTACTTTTGCTAATAATGATATTAATTATACAGATGCAACAGGTATTGATCATGATAAGTTTAGTTTTGGACTTAAAAAATCCCTCTTTAATTATATGCATGGTATCTGTTTTGATTTTGAATTACAAGAATGGTTTGATTTTAAAATTCCTAAAACAACAATTTCAGCCGACTTTATATATGATGCCATACAGGATGAACCGAATTTTAATATTAAACCAACGGCAAAAGTAGTTTGGCTGGGTGGAAAACCCTTTACTGAATATTTTACAAAATCTAAAAAAGGAAACAGTTGGGAAATGCTCGCACTAACTTTTCATGATAAGAAAGAAAGTTTCACTATTCAAACCAATAAAGCTGAGGGGGAGTGGTTGAGGGCTATATTAGAAAAGATTACTGTTTCGAATACTAAAATTTATACTTTTCAGGAAGTGAAAGCTGATTTTGAATTACGTTTAGAGGATTTTGAGTTATTCTGGTATTCAAAAGCTATTAATACACTCCGAGAGTCGGGACTTTTAATCTTATAGTAGAAAAAGCATTTTTAGAATTCTACTTTTTTGCTTCACTTAAGGTCTAATCGTTATCCTTATTTGTGTTTTTTATATAAAACCTCCTTTTTGGGAGGTTTTGTTGTTTATGAATGATTTTATTTTAAGGTTTTTTGTTTTTATTTTGGATGTACCCCTATTTTCTAAGGGGGTTGTTTTGTTTTTGAATGGTGTTATTTTGAATTTTATAAGTTTTTTTGGGTGTATTTATGATTTTAGGCGTGTTTTTTATAGGGTATGTGTTTTTTAAACATGAGAATAATCATTTTTTTGATATTGAAAAATAAGGAAAATGTATTTTTTTTTATTTGAATTGCAATTTTTAATAATTCGACGACAAAATCGACAAAAAGTTCTATTATTTCATTTCTGTAAAAATAAAAGTTGATAAATTTGCTTCAACAAAAAGGATAAAAACATGTTAAATGTTGAGAATAATATGTTAATATTCCTTTTTAAGTAAAAATAATTTAAATAACCAAAACAAAATTCAACATGAAAAAAGTAATTTTTATTTTAGCTTTAGCGCTGACAGGAAGCATGACATTTGCACAAGACACACCTTTGGAAATTTCAGGTTCTGCTGATCTTTATTACAAATATGATTTTTCAAAAACAGCAAATATTCCGACAAGTTTTGCAACAGATCAAAATTCAGTGTCTTTGGGGATGATTGATATTGCTTTGAAAAAAACAACTGGTAAAACTTCTTTCGTGGGTGAGGTTTCTTTTGGACCAAGAGGACAATACCAATCAATTCCAAATGGAGATGATACTGATGGAAACTCTTTCCATATCCAAAATTTGTATGCTACTTATGCAGCAACAGATAAATTAAGCTTTACAGCAGGTTATATGGGAACTTTTATTGGATATGAAGTAATTTCACCAGTAGGAAATTTTCACTATTCAACTTCTTACTTGTTTACTAATGGACCATTTCAAAATGCAGGAGTTAAAGCAAACTATGCATTCTCTGATAAAGTAGGTTTGATGATAGGTGGTTTTAATAGCTCTTGGAATTTCTACTCTGCTGATCCATTTAAAGGATTAAACGCAATTGGAGCTCAATTGTCTTTAGCTCCGGCTGAAGGTGTAAGTGCTTACCTTAACTTTATGGATGGTTCTGAAAGCGGTACTATCGTTGACTTGACTGCTGCTTTTCAATTATCAGACAAATTCAAATTAGGTTTAAATGCTGCTGACTTCTCAAATGATGGTGATACTGGTTACTCAGGTGTTGCATTGTATCCATCGGTAGCAATAACTGAAAACTTTGGTTTAGGTTTACGTGGAGAGTACTTTAAATTCAAAGAAGGTTCAGGAGATGAATCAGTAACAGCTTTTACATTATCAGCTAATTTAAAATCAGGTGGATTGACTGTAATTCCTGAATTCAGATTGGATTCTGGTAAAGATGAGTATTTTGTTGACTCTGATATGGCTCCAACTAAATCTGCTTCACAAGTTTCAGTAGCATTAGTTTACGGATTCTAAGAATAACTAAATTTCAAATTGAGATTAAAAATATAATTTTTTTTACTGCCAGGATTCTTTTTAAAGGTCTTGGCAGTTTTTTATTTAATAGTCAACAATATGTATAAAAAGACTGTGATGTAGTATAAAATAAGATGTTGTAAAAGTTTATTGGAATATGGTTTCAATAAACTTTTTTATTTATAAGGAATTAAAAAAGTCTTTGTGGCCTGACTGAGCTGCAAAGACTTTTTAATAGGTTTTATGTTTTGTTTAATTATTGCTTTAGATAAATAGAGTAAATGGTATTGATGGTATTTTGATCTAAAACAGCATTTACTTCCTCAGGCATATAGTGTAATTTAAAAGCGGTAATGGCTGCATTATAATTCGTAGTATCATAGCCGATGATTCGCAAGGCTAATTCAGGATTGAAATCAAATGGAGCTAAGGGAAGTATATCATCTTTCCATATTCCAAAACCATTTTCGGCTAATACTTTCCATGGAAATTGTGCACTTGGATCTTTTTTTCGGGTAGGAGCAATATCAGAATGACCTATAATGTTTTGAGCCGGAATATTATAGTCTTTTTTTAATTTACTTAATAATGCCATAAGACTTGTTATTTGTGCCTCAGAAAAAGGTTCGATACCATTATTGTCTAATTCGATTCCGATAGAAGCCGAATTAATATCCGTATTTTTTCCCCAGGAACCTATTCCCGCATGCCAGGCACGTAAATAATCGTTCAGCATTTGTACAACATGACCATCATCGGCAATTACATAATGGGCACTTACCTGAGTGGCTTCTTTTGTAAATGTATTGATTGTTTGCTGAACAGAATCCTGAGCAGTATGATGAATGATAATAAAATTAGGCTTGCGAAGATTGAAATTTACTGTACTAATCCATTCGGTATGAATCCCATTATCTAATTGGGTTGATCCTGTTTTAAAAATACTGTCTTTAAAAGTGTACAATTGTTTAGAATATGCACTGTCAATACTTATTACAACTTTGTCAACTGCAGGTAGCGGTTCTGGTTTTTTGACCGCCATTTCAACCTGTAAGGATTTTAATTTGGTAGAATATTCCTTCTCACTCTTTTTGTAAGGGTTTGTGGAGCAGGATGTGATAATTGCAGCAGTGATTAAATAACTAAGATTTTTATTCATTTTTTAAAGCTATTTTATTAAAAAAGGAAAACTAATTGTTTTCCTTTTTTGATTTTTTCTTTTTCTCTTTTTTGTTCGTTCCGCGATCTTCTTTCAGCGCTTTGTATTTTTGTTTCTGCTCTTCGTTCAGGTATTCGTTTACTTTTCTTTCGTTTACTTCAAAAAGAGCTTTTATTTCATTTGATTTATCTGCCTGACTTAAATTTTCATTTTTCATAATGGCAGTTTGCGATTTGATAATGTCAGTATAAACATTTCCAATAGCAATAGTTTGTAACTCATCCAGGTTTAATTCAGGTTTTAGTTTTTCCATTATTTTACCAACAGTAACTTCAACCGGAATTTCCTTAGGTTTTGATGGTGTTTGATCCATTTGGCTCATTCCCATGCTGTTTCTCCCCATTCCGTAACCGTTGCCATAACCATTACCATATCCGTATTGTGCAAAAGTTGTATTAATGGATAATAATATAAACGTTAATACAAAAATAAATTGTGTCTTGTTCATGTTTATTTTTTTTAAAAGCTAAAATTAAATTTTATGCTGGTTCTCCGTAAAGGTCAAACTCTGTTGCTTCAGTAATTTTAATCATTGCAAAATCACCTGTTTTCAAATAAAATTGAGAAGCATCTATTAATACTTCGTTGTCAACATCTGGACTGTCAAATTCGGTGCGGCCTACAAAGTGGCTTCCTTCTTTTCTGTCAATAATGCATTTAAATGTTTGTCCTACTTTTTCCTGATTTAAATCCCATGAAATTTGCGACTGTAATTCCATAATTTCATTAGCACGGGCTTGCTTTACATCATCCGGAACATCATCTTCCAGTAAGTAAGCATGTGTATTTTCCTCATGAGAATAAGCAAAACATCCCATGCGGTCAAATTTCATTTCCTGAACAAAATCTTTCAGAATTTCAAAATCTTCCTGCGTTTCTCCGGGATACCCTACAATCAGAGTTGTACGAATAGCCATTCCGGGAACTGCTGCTCTGAAATCTTTTAATAATTGGGTTGTTTTTGCCTGAGTTGTTCCGCGACGCATTGATTTTAAAATAGAATCAGAGATATGCTGTAACGGAATATCAATGTAATTACAAATCTTAGGTTCGCGTTTCATTAAATCTAAAACATCCATTGGGAAACCGGTAGGGAAGGCATAATGCAAACGAATCCACTCGATTCCTTCAACAGCTGCCAGGGCTTCCAGAAGTTCCGCTAAATTTCGTTTTTTGTATATATCAAGACCATAATAGGTTAAATCCTGAGCAATCAGTATTAATTCTTTTACTCCGTCTCGGGCTAAACCTTCGGCTTCTTTAACCAGTTTTTCAATAGGTTGCGAAACATGTTTTCCACGCATAATAGGAATAGCACAAAAACTGCACGGTCTGTCGCAGCCTTCAGCAATTTTTAAATACGCATAATTTTTAGGAGTTGTTGTTAAACGTTCTCCTAGTAATTCATGCTTGTAATCGGCTCCCAGCGCTTTTAATAGTTGAGGAAGCTCTGTAGTTCCAAAAAACTGATCAACATTCGGGATTTCTTTTTCCAGATCAGGTCGGTATCTTTCCGATAAACATCCTGTTACAAAAACTTTGTCAACCAAACCTTTTTCTTTCTTGTCGGCATATTCCAGAATCATATTTACTGATTCTGCTTTAGCATTGTCAATAAAACCGCAAGTATTGATAACAATAATATTTCCTTCTCTCTCAACAGGAGCCTCGTGTTCTACCTCTTTTCCATTGGCGCGAAGCTGTCCCATTAATACCTCACTATCATATATGTTTTTTGAACACCCTAAGGTAATTACGTTTATTTTGTTCTTTTTTAAAGACTTGGTTCTCATATATTTGTAAATTGGAGTGCAAAATTACGGTTTTTTATTCAAAGAATATTACTTTGACTATGTTTTAGTACGGTTTTCAGGAGCTAATCCTGCTGTTCGCTGTATCTTTCCTGCCACTCCCGAGGCTTCGGGAGGCAGGAAAGGATGCCGCTGCCATCAGGGCTAAAAAAAACCGCCTTGTTTATTAAGGACAAGACGGTAATTCTTCAAATTATTTTGTCAGTAATTACAGTTCAAATAATAGGGATAAAGAAACGCTGTTGTTGATTGCGTCGATACTGGCTCCATCTTTAAAACCCTGGCTAAAAAAGCCTTGTTGCGAATTTCTTTTGGCGTAAGCATAAGAAAGATCCACTTTTGTGCCTCCAAAATTATAACCCAAACCTGCTGAAAATCCATTTAAATCACCCACAGTAGTTTTGTCTTTATAAGGACTTCCTTCAAAACGATAACCGGCTCTCAGACTTAATCTTTCAATTTTGTATTCTCCACCCAATCTTATTTCAGAAGCTCCTCTTAATTGTTCTGAGATATCTGAATTAATATAAGGGTTTCTGGTGTCTCTTTCCATGGAATATTCTATACTACTGTAATCTTTATAGCCATAGTCTAAGCTGATTAATCCTTTTTTGTTAAAAACATAAGCAATACTTCCTGTGATTTTACCGGGTGTTTTTAATTTATAAGTGTCGTATATTGTTGTTTGAAATGAATCTGGATTTATAACCTCTTCATTAGGATTATTGTTGTTTTCGTAATTTTGAATTGTAGAAAAAAGATTTTGTCTTACTTCGTCATTAAATTTGTTCCAGGTAGGGGATTCATAAGAAAGTCCCAAGCGTACTTCCTCATTTAATTTTGCTATAGCTCCCAGTTGGAATGAAAATCCAGAGCCGTACGTATAAATTTCATTTTCAAAAGAGGTGTTTATTAAGTCAACGATATTGTTATTAGCGTTATCATTATCTTCATAAAACAAGGTGTTTTGTCTGAAATCAGTAAAATGAGAGTTTAAGGTTAGTCCCAGATACAGTTTGTCTTTGTATGAAGTGGCTGCGTTAAAAGAAAGTTTTCCATTATATCCTTCTGAAGTAATGGTGTTTTCCTGATAGTAATTGCCTCCCGCAGGTACATTGGTGGTGTATTGTGTATTGTTGTCGTCTTCCGTTACCGGATTAATCAGATAGCCTTCGTAGCCTAAAAAAGCCTGTTGTTTAACATAGTCTAATTGATAGTAATCGAAGTTTCGAATGGTGCCTAATGGAACAGCTGCCAGATTTCTTCTGGAATCGCCATTAGCATAATATAAAAAATAATCACCAACAGAATTAGTTGGATTAGTGCCTGCTGAAATTATAGCGTTGTTGAAATTGTTGGTTTGCTCATAGTTTATGGCTAATGCTATTTTAGTCCAATTGCTTTGACTGCGATTGTTAAAAACAAACACAGCTCCGGCTTGATTGATATCAAAGGAATTGTCTTTTCCGGTCATGTTAGTGCCAAAATAATTGGATTTATTTTTAGTATCTACATTGCTAAAAGAAAAAGCAAGTTGGTTATTATTAAAAACAGCACTACCCGCTGGATTCACATTTAATGAAGATAAATCGCCTCCTAATGCTCCAAAAGCACCGCTCATGGCTCTGTAACGTGCGCTACCGTTGGGATTATCCTGCGAATATCTTAAAGCATCTACTAATTCCTGAGATTGTACAGCGCTAAATGTAAACCCTGCTAAGATTAAATATAGGTATTTTTTCATTGTGTAGGTTTTAAATGGTTATTATCTTCTGCCTCCTCCGGATGATCTTGAGCTTCCGCCACCGCTGCTGCTTCCGCCATAAGAACGTCCGCTACTGCCGCTATTGCTTGATGGGCTGCTGTAAGATCTGGAAGGTGTGTAGCTTTCGTTTCTTGAATAATTGCTTTGTTGTCTGGTAGTAGTATTTTGTGTAGCTGATCTTCTGGTAGTAGTTGTACTATTTGTATTGCTGTTTCTGTTGTAGGTTCTTGGATTAGTAAATGTAGCTCTGCGTGAATTAACACGGTCGGTAGAGTAACTTCTCGTTGGAGTGTAGGTTCTGTTGCCTGAAGAGTAATTGGTAGAGTTGCTTACAGATCTTCTTCTCGTTGGAGTATAAGAAGAGTAGTTAGGTCTGTTATAATAGTAATTGTTGTTCCAACCCCAATTATTATAGCCCCAGTTATTATAGCCCCAGTTGTTCCATCCAAAACCATAATTCATTCCCCAGTTGTTCCATCCCCAGTTGTTCCATCCAAAACCGTAATTCATTCCCCAATTATTCCAGCCCCAGTTGTTCCATCCCCAGTTATTCCAGCCAAATCCGGAATTCATTCCCCAGTAATTTGGGTAAATATTCACGATAGTCCCGGTTTGGTTATCGCCCCAGCCGGCATAACCTGTATAAGAATCGTTATCAACGGAGTCAAAATCGCTGTATTTGTCAATATCTGTTATAACTTCAGAAGATTGACTGTCGTCTTGTAAAGCACTAAAATAATCTTTATAGTAATTATCAGAATTAGTATTTCTTCTTTCTACATTTCTGTCGGTTGAGGTGCCGTATATTCCATCACTTTCATAATAGGAACTATTTTGATAAGAACCACAAGAGATCATAAAAAGACTTAGCAATCCAATATAAAGGTAATTTTTTGTTTTTGGAAAAATATTAGTTTTCATATCTGTTGTGTTTTTTATTGTTGGACATTACAAAAATAGTTAGTTTTGCCAAACTATTTAGTTAAATAAAACAAAACAAAATTTGTGCCAAACTATTCAATATGAGTAAGAACCTTACTACACGATCAGAAGATTATTCAAAATGGTATAATGAGCTGGTTGTAAAAGCTGATTTAGCCGAAAATTCAGGAGTTAGAGGCTGCATGGTCATTAAACCTTACGGTTATGCTATCTGGGAAAAAATGCAGGCTGAGTTAGACAGAATGTTTAAAGAAACAGGACATCAAAATGCCTATTTTCCTTTGTTTGTTCCTAAAAGCATGTTTGAAGCCGAGGAGAAAAATGCCGAAGGTTTTGCTAAAGAATGTGCTGTGGTAACACATTACCGATTAAAAAATGATCCGGACAGACCCGGGAAATTAATGGTTGACCCTAATGCTAAGCTGGAAGAAGAACTTATTGTTCGTCCTACAAGTGAGGCTATTATTTGGTCTACCTATAAAGGATGGGTGCAATCCTATAGAGATTTGCCTTTATTGATTAACCAATGGGCTAATGTGGTGAGATGGGAAATGCGTACGCGTTTGTTTTTGAGAACTGCAGAGTTTTTATGGCAAGAAGGGCATACGGCACATGCAACAAGAAAAGAAGCTATTGAAGAGTCAGAGAAAATGATGAACGTATATGCTGATTTTGCACAAAACTTTATGGCAATTCCTGTTGTGAAAGGATTAAAAACAGAAACGGAACGTTTTGCCGGTGCTGAAGAGACTTATTGTATTGAGGCTTTGATGCAGGATGGAAAAGCATTGCAGGCGGGAACCTCTCATTTCTTAGGACAAAATTTTGCGGAAGCATTTGATGTAAAATTTGCGAATGCCGAAGGAAAACAAGAATATGTTTGGGGAACTTCCTGGGGGGTTTCGACCCGATTGATGGGAGCTTTAGTGATGACACATTCTGACGACCAGGGATTGGTATTGCCTCCTAATTTGGCGCCAATACAAGTTGTTGTTGTTCCTATATATAAAACGGATGAGCAATTGGCTCAGATAACTGCCGAAGTAGATAAATTAATTGCTGATTTGCGTAAGCTGGGAATTTCTGTAAAATTTGATGACAGAACTACGCAAAAACCAGGTTTTAAATTTGCAGAATGGGAGTTGAAAGGAGTTCCGGTAAGAATTGCTGTTGGACCAAAAGATATTGAAAACGGAACTTATGAAGTAGCCAGAAGAGATACTTTGACTAAAGAATCGAAGCCTAAAGAAGGAATTGCTGAATTTATTAGCGGTTTATTAGAGCAAATTCAGTCCGATTTGTTTAATAAAGCATTCAATTACAGAGAAACGCATATTACTGAGGTAAATAGTTTTGATGAGTTTACAGCAGTTTTAGAGAACAAAGGTGGTTTTGTATCAGCACATTGGGATGGAACTGCAGCGACAGAAGAGAGGATTAAGGAGTTGACAAAAGCAACCATAAGATGTATTCCTTTGGATGGAGTGGAGGAAGCGGGAAGCTGCGTGTTTACTGGGAATCCATCAACTAAAAGAGTGTTTTTTGCTAAAGCATATTAAAAAAAATAATTTTTTTTGTCTCAGCTATTGCGCAATTAAAAAACAGTTGTATCTTTGCAACCGCAATACAGAAATGCTAAGCATAATGTGAAGCACGGTCCGTTCGTCTATCGGTTAGGACGCCAGGTTTTCATCCTGGTAAGGGGGGTTCGATTCCCCCACGGACTACAAATGAAATATTGAAATACAATTCCTGACTTAAAACAAGGAATTATGGTCCGTTCGTCTATCGGTTAGGACGCCAGGTTTTCATCCTGGTAAGGGGGGTTCGATTCCCCCACGGACTACAAGTTAATCTTGAAACAGATTGAAACTTACTTAGAGGAATATTGGTCCGTTCGTCTAGGGGTTAGGACGCCAAGATTTCGTCTTGGTAACAGGGGTTCGATTCCCTTACGGACTACAAGAAAAGATATAGTAAAAAAGATAAAAGATAAAATACAATGGCAAATCATAAGTCAGCTCTAAAAAGAATCAGAAGTAACGAAAAGAAAAGAGTGTTAAACAGATATCAACACAAAACTACTCGTAATGCTATCAAAGCGTTAAGAATAGCTACTGATAAATCTGATGCTACTTCTAAATTGTCAAATGTTATTTCTATGATTGATAAGTTAGCTAAAAAGAATATTATCCATGATAATAAAGCTTCTAACTTGAAATCTAAGTTAACTAAATTTGTAAATAAATTGTAATAAAATACAGTTTTGATATATACAACGACCCTTTCTAAACAGAAAGGGTTTTTTGTTTATACGCTATTTTGAAGTGGGTACAGTTTTTAATGAATCAGCATTTCTTTTGGGGTAAAAGTTGTTATAGCTGTCCGTGCCTTTTGTTTTCGGAAAAAAGTAAAAGCGTGTATGCTTAATGTTGTAGCTGGCTCATGTGTTGTATTTTCGAAAAAAAAAAGAAAGATATAGATTTTAAGATTAACTCAGTTTAGTGTTTAAATAAGTCAGCATATCGGTTGTAATTGGTTTTGATAAGAAGTCAATCACCATTGGGTATTTTTTTGATTTTTCAAGATCTTCAGGAT
Organism: Flavobacterium flevense; assembly: GCF_900142775.1. Classification (GTDB taxonomy): domain Bacteria; phylum Bacteroidota; class Bacteroidia; order Flavobacteriales; family Flavobacteriaceae; genus Flavobacterium; species Flavobacterium flevense. The sequence goes on along the minus strand of NZ_FRCC01000005.1, from coordinate 197,212 downwards.
CTATTGTTGAAGATAGTATAATTACGTTAGTTGAATTTACTTCGGAGTATTTGTCAGTGCTAAAGCTGTCAAGAAATTCCCATCCATCCATTACAGGCATGTTAAGATCCAGGAAAATTAATTCGGGAAGTTTGTTTTCTTCTTTGTTTAGAATAGAATTGAAATATTCTAATGCTTCCTCTCCGTTTTTTGCAGTGATTATGTTGTTAGAAAAAGAAGCTTTTACTATGACTTTTTTACATAACATAAGTGTTATTGGGTCGTCATCGACGCATAGAATTAAATCTAACATGTTTTAGTTTTTAAATGTTAATGTAATTGTAGTTCCCTTGTTTACCTGACTCTCGATACTTATGGTGCCTTTCATGGCTTCTACTTGTGATTTTACTAAATAAAGACCTAATCCTTTGCTGTCAGGATAGTCATGAAACCTTTGATAGAGGCCAAAAATTTTGTCTCTGTTTTTTTCAAGGTCAATTCCTATGCCGTTGTCTTTAAAGATAAGTTGTACGGTATTATTATCAGTCTGGTGGGCGGTTATTGTTATTTTTAAAATCCGGTCGTTGGATTTGTATTTTAATGAATTGGTCAGAAGATTTAAAAGAATGCTTTCCAGGTAGGCTTTGTTGGTGTTTAAAATGCTTACTTTGTCCAGATCAAGTTTTAAAATAGGTTTGTGTATTTCTATTTGGGTTGTTAATTGGTTAAAAACATTTTCAAAAACCTCTCTTAATGAAAGGTTTTCTTTTTCAATAACAGTATTGTCTTTGATGATCATTACTTTAGTTAAATCATCGATGGTTTCGTTTAACAGATGGGTAGATTTATTAAAGCCCTGGATAATTTCTTTTAATTCCGTGTCTTCAATATTAATGTCTTCAATAAGATTTAACAGTCCGGTCAGGTTAGACATCGGAGCTCTTAAGTTGTGAGAGGTGATGTAGGAGAATTGTTTTAAATCTTTATTGTTTTGCGTTAGCTCCTTGATAAGCTGTTCTTTTTCTTTTTCCTGATTTTTTTCTTCAGTAACATCCCTTTGTATGGAAACCCAATGTGATAATTCGTTTTCGGAGCTGTAAATAGGTATTATTGTAAAACGCAACCAGAATTCGGTTTTGTCTTTTTTGTAGCATTTTATTTCAAGCAGACCTTCTTCTTTGTTTTTTATAATTTGGACAATTCGCTTTAAAACACTGATTTGAGTATTTGGACCTCTTAGTAATCCTAAAGTATTATTTATTACTTCTTCAGGTTCATAACCTGTCATGTTAGTAAAAGCAGGGTTTACGTAAATGATTTTAGGAAAAAGATTGTTGTTAAAAGTTGCTTCGGTAATAACGATAGATTCTTTGGTCTGTAAGATTACGGTTTCGAGTAGTTTTAATCGTAGTTCTTCTTCTTTTTGTTTGGTTACGTCCTGAAGCGCTCCAATCATTCTGATGGCTTTACCGTTTTCGTCTTTTAAAAGAAAACCTCTGTCTAAAACATATTTATAGGTATTGTCAGCACATTTAAAACGGTATTCATCCTGCCATTTTTCCGTTTTTTGTTCGATAAATGAATACAGTTTTATTGACATTTTGATGCTGTCTTCGGGATGGATATTCCCAAACCACCAACTGGAATTGTCTCCCACCTGATCTTCTTCGTACCCAAAAACGGCTTTGATTCCTTTACTCCAGTTGAGTTTGTCTTCCGGAATTTTCCAGTCCCAGATAGTATCACTCGTTGCTTTAGCTACAATATCGTATTTTTGATTGGATTCCTTAATTTCACTATTTGTGTTTTCTAATCGTTCAAAAATAGTTTTGTTCCTGTTTTCATTTTTAGATAATATATATCGAAATGCTAATCCGGTTAAAATGATTAAAATAAAATCTTTTATCAGATGGAAAAGAAGGTAATTTTCAGCAGAAAAATATAAAGAAGTTGCTTTATATAGAAAAGTTGCCAAAACAACGGCAATAAGTACGTATATTATTGTTATTTGATTGGTTTTACTTTTCATCGAATCAAATATAATTAATAATTGTTAATAGCAAAATATCTCCGTTAACTTATTTTTATTACAGAATGATTAGTATATGTGTTAAACGTTTATTAATTGTAAAGTATTTGAGAAATATTTTTTATATCAAAATAAAGTGTACCTTTGCAGCCATTAAAAATCACAGATGGAATCTATTAGAAACATTGCAATTATTGCCCACGTCGATCACGGTAAAACCACTTTGGTTGATAAAATTATGTATCACTGTCAATTATTTCGTGACAACGAAAACACAGGTGATTTAATTCTTGATAACAACGATTTAGAGCGTGAAAGAGGTATTACTATTACTTCTAAGAACGTATCTGTTCAATATAAAGGAACAAAAATCAATATTATCGATACTCCCGGTCACGCGGATTTTGGAGGTGAAGTAGAACGTGTATTGAACATGGCCGATGGTGTGTGTTTACTAGTGGATGCTTTTGAAGGACCAATGCCACAAACCCGTTTCGTTTTGCAAAAAGCGATTGACTTAGGTTTGAAGCCTTGTGTTGTTATCAATAAAGTAGATAAAGAAAACTGTACTCCGGAAGAAGTTCATGAGAAAGTTTTTGACTTAATGTTCGAGTTAGGAGCAACTGAAGAGCAATTGGATTTCCCAACGGTTTACGGTTCGGCTAAAAACAACTGGATGTCTGATGATTTCAGAAACCAAACAGAGAACATCGAGCCTTTATTGGATATGGTAATTGCAAATGTACCAGCTCCTAAAGTTTCTGAAGGAACTCCACAAATGTTGATTACTTCATTAGATTTTTCTGCTTTTACAGGTCGTATCGCTATTGGTCGTCTTGAAAGAGGTGTTTTGAAAGAAGGAATGCCAATCTCATTAGTAAAAAGAGATGGTACAGTGACAAAATCACGTATTAAAGAATTACATACTTTTGAAGGTCTTGGACGTAAAAAAGTACAGGAAGTAATTGCTGGAGATATTTGTGCTATTGTAGGTGTTGAAGGTTTTGAAATTGGTGATACTATTGCTGATTTTGAAAATCCTGAAGCTTTAGCTTCTATCGCTATTGATGAACCTACAATGAGTATGTTGTTTACAATCAACGATTCGCCTTTCTTTGGTAAAGAAGGTAAATTTGTAACTTCTCGTCATATTAGAGACCGTTTGACAAAAGAATTAGAGAAAAACTTAGCGATGAAGTTAGGTGAAACGGATTCTGCTGATAAATTCATGGTTTTTGGTCGTGGAGTATTGCATTTATCTGTTCTTATTGAAACAATGAGAAGAGAAGGGTACGAATTACAAATTGGTCAGCCACAAGTTATTATCAAAGAAGTTGATGGTGTAAAATGTGAGCCAATCGAGGAGTTAACAATTGACTTGCCTGAGAATCTTTCTGGTAGAGCTGTTGAATTTGTAACTATCCGTAAAGGTGAAATGCTTTCTATGGAAGGTAAAAATGATCGTATGATTATTAAATTTAATATTCCATCTCGTGGAATTATTGGATTGAGAAATCAACTTTTAACTGCAACTGCAGGTGAAGCGATTATGTCGCACCGTTTTATTGGATATGAACCTTTTAAAGGAGCTATTCCAGGACGTAACAATGGATCTTTGATCTCTATGGAGAATGGAAAAGCAATTCCTTACTCTATTGATAAATTACAAGATCGTGGTAAATTCTTCGTTGAACCAAATGCTGAAATCTACGAAGGTCAGGTTATTGGAGAAAATTCACGTAGCGATGATATGTGTATCAATGTAACGAAAGCAAAGAAACAATCTAACGTACGTTCATCAGGAAATGATGAGAAAGCGAGAATTATTCCTCCAATCATTTTCTCTTTAGAGGAAGCTTTAGAATACATTCAAAAAGATGAATATGTAGAGGTAACTCCAAAATCAATTCGTTTGAGAAAAATTTATTTGACAGAAACAGATAGAAAAAGATTTAAAATCTAAATTTATCCAATTTCAATATTGTAAAATCCCAAATTCTAATAGGAATTTGGGATTTTTTTGTTCCAAATTTTAACAGAGTTGGAATTTCTAAAAGTTATCTTTTTAAACTGAAATGCCCCTTAATTTCTTTGCCGTTTTCCAGTTTTGCGGTGTACCAATAATCATCTGAGGGTAATGGTTTTTCGTTAAAAGTACCATCCCAGCCCTGACTTTGCGGATAAATATCTTTTAAAAATTTTCCGTAACGGTCAAAAATACGGATAACTGTTTTTGAATTTAATTCAGAATTGATTCCTTTAATATTCCAATAATCATTGTAACCGTCATTGTTTGGGGTAAAATATCTTGGAGCCCCCAAAATAGCAACAGACTGATTCGCTATGCCGCAACCATTTTTGTCTCTTATAAAAACGTCGTGTATTCCTGCGGGAACATTTTCAAACAGATTAGCATCCTGATAAAATCCATTGCTGTCGTCTAAGCTGTATTCATAGTTGCCAATACCTTCTGTTAAAACTAAAATAGTATTATTATTGCTTAACTCGCTAACTTCAATATTGCTGATTTGTGCCATTTCAGAAGCAGTTACAGTTATCGTTCTGGTTCTGCTACAGCCCGAAGCCGAAGTGACTTTTACACTATACTCACCGGCTGTATTCACTGGTAAAGTTGCATTTGTCTCGCTGTTTAATATCTGATTATCTTTAGACCAGATATAACTGTAATTAGTTGTTGGACTTCCATCTACTATTCCGGCATCCAGATTTACATAAAAATCAGGCAGGTTATTGCATACATACACATCAGCCTGATGATTTGCATTGATATCAATATCCGGTTTTGGATTTACTTTTAGCGTAATATGGGTACCAATACCAAAACAACTGTTATCTGAAGCATTATCTACTCTCACCCATATTTGTTGTTCATCAGGAGAAATTGTATTTCGATACGTTGTTGTATTGCTTATTTCATTTGTTTCAGATAATGCATCGGCTTCCGTTTCATAATATTTTATAGAGTAGGAGCTAGCCGGTGGTGGAAGAAGCGACAAAATACTATTTTCTGCACTGCTGAAATTAAATACTGAAATTCCATCATAATCATCTTGAGTGGCATCAATATAATCATCACAATTTTCGAATAAAAGATTAAAGTTAGCCGGAATTTGTGTTGTAGAAACCGCTAAATCAATTTGTGCTACCGAAAAACAGCTGTTGGCATTTTCAACACGCGTCCATACAGTTGTCCCGTTACTGGCAACATACGCTTGCGGGTTTGCAATTTTCTGGCTTAAATTATTAGAATTTGCTGCTGCTGAACTGCTAAAATAAGTAAAAGTTTCATTGGTATAATTAGCTGAAATCTCATTATTTTTCACCGTTAAATTAAAAGCGGTTCTTCCGTCAGAATCATCATCACATTGTTTAATAACAACATTGTTCAGAGTAGGTAGGTTGTAAACGGTTAATTGTGTTTCATTAGAAATTAAACCGCATGAGTTCCCTGTTTTAGTTAATTGTACACGGTATTTGTAGCCATTCATGGTTGGACTCACTGCAATAATATTCAGTTTGTTGGTAGCCACTCCATTATAAGTACCGCTGTTTGTTAAGTTGTTCCAATTTGTTCCATCGGTAGAAACTTGCCACTGATAGCTCATGCCGCCGTTATCTGTCAGTGTAATAGAAGTATTTTGATTGATACAGGCGGGAATTACGTTAGGTTGTGTGGTGATTACAATGGGAGCCGCTGTTATATAATTAGGATGCGGCGTGGTGTATGCAGTTTCACTTGTAACCAGTCCGTTAGTGCTTACTGTAAGCGGATTAATTCCTCCTAACTGTCCATTACCATTTGAATCTGTAAAACCAGCTTCGGTAACATCATAACATAAATCGTTATCGCTATCAGAATCTCTGTAGTTTTTTATTCCGTCATTATCCGTATCTGTATTATTGCTTCCTGTTTCAACTGCATCCAGAATTCCATCGTTATCACTATCTAAATCAAGATAATCAGGAATTCCATCATTGTCAGTATCTACAATAACTTTGGATTCAAATGCATCGTATATCCCATTTTGATTCGCATCTGTAGTGTTTAAAACAAAAACATTCTCCTGACTTTCAGCTACATCAGTAATTCCATCATTATCGCTGTCAGTATCTAATTGGTCTGCTGTTCCATCACCATCTGAATCTTTGGGTACACAAACAGCAAAAAACTTTAAAGTACTTTTATTAAGTGCTGTATCGGATAAATTAGTATGGGTAAAACTTATAGTGTTTATTAAGTGGGTGAGAAACTGGAAATTTCCTGTTCCGGCAGCTAAAGGAGTAATTCCGTTTAATTGAAAACGAATTTCAAAAGAAGAATATTCGGTCACACCACTTTCATAAATTCCGTCATAATTCGTATCTATTAACAGTTGATTATTGGGGTTGAGAACGGTAATAGTTTTATTAACATCAGTAGAAATGGTGTATTGTGCATTTAGATTTAATAAATCAGAAGGGTTAGCAGCAGCTACATATTCCATCCCGATACTGACAGGTTTATTGAATGTTAGTGTATATTTAGCAAAATTACCTTTTCCGGCAGGGATTTGAGAAACAAAACTTCCATCGGAATTCCCGGAAAAAGGTGTGGGACTCGAAACTGCCGAAGTACTGCTGCTTCCCGTAAACGAATTGGAATAATTGCCAATAACGATGTTTCCAGAATTTAAATTCGAAATATTAATGTTTTGATTCCCATAAGATTCGGTACAATTGCTAATGCCATCATTATCATTATCAAGATCTATATTGTTATTTACGGTGTCATTATCAATATCGCCGGGACAGTTGCTAACCGGAATAATATCGGACACAATGGTTGTTCCGCAGCCGGAAATACTTCCCTTTACGTAGTAAAATCCGGGTTGGGCAGGAGCATACGAACTTTGATTTGCATTAGGAATTTCGACATTATTAAAATACCATTGAAAAGTATCATAATTTAAAATAGAGTTTACTTTCAATACCAGATTAGGAATACAGGATGATATCCCAACATTGATTTTATCAGAAGTAATTTCGGGTTTTGTATCAAATCCGGAATAGTAACCGCCATAAGTAGCTGCATCATTTGTACCAAAATAAGAGACATATACTTGTTTTGAAGATTTTACACTAATATTCCCTGTAAGATCATTTATAGTATAGCGTTCATAATTAGCATTGCCGGTAATAGCAACGGGAGCCGAATTAATGGCTGCGTTATTTATGAGTACTGTAGCTCCTTTTTCGGTTATAATATTTAATTTTCCGGTATAAAATGTATTTCCTATAAACTGAATTTGCGGAATATTATCCACAATATTAGGAGTTGCACAATTTAACGGCGGAACAAAAAACATATTTTGGTTGGCATTCGGATTGTTTCTTACGTTATTATCATCGAATGGAGGAAGTGTAGGTTGTAAACCTCCTATAGACTGATAAGCAAAAACATTTTCGGTTGTTCTTACATACAGGTTGTCATTAATAAATTGAAAACCGTCTATTGGTGCATATTCTCCAGGCTGAAGAATGTAGCTAGGTGAAGCATTTCCGTTGAGATAAATTTCGGTTTGGGGATTGTGAGCGACCAATAACACACGTTCTATTTCGTCTCCGCCTTCCCCTTTTACAAAAATATATTCTTTTCCTGTTTTTTCGAAAGGAACAATCTGGTCAAAACCAATATCTCTTCCGGAAGGATTGCCATTTCTTATTTCAGTACTGTTACTTCCTCCAAAAGAGCCCGCATTGACAGCTATCGGTTTATCGGACTGGACTAATGCACCTATAAGCTTAGCACTGTTAGAAGGATTACTTTGTGTATTTAAAATATTCTCTAAGGCAATTACATAACTTTGGTTTTGATTTAAATTTACAACAATAGGACCATTTACAAGACTGCCGTCTAATAATTGGGTTCCAATTGGAATATTAGAAATAGTTACTGTTGTATTGTTTTCGGTTGCAAGGATTGATGCAAAATTGAGTAGGGTAGGATCGCTCAAAGGATTAAGCATGGCTCCTAGTCTAAAAGTAGTTCCCAAGGCGCTATTACCTTTGGATACTAATCCTCCGGCATGATTGTAGCCTCCGTTATTATTGAATGAAGCGTTGACTCTCACGCTAACATATACTAAATCATCGGCTTCAATTATATATCCTTTATTATTTAATTTACCAATTGCTGTTTTGGGAGTTAATAGTTGTGTATTATCTCCTATTCCTATTTGATAAACAAAAGGATTTGTGTTGCTTACGGTAGCGTTAGTAATTTGTCCGCCAATACTAATAATTTTCAGCGCAACATTTTTAGTGCTGGGTGTTGAAATGTATAAATAGTGATCCTCAGCCTCTATATTTTGAGACTGGCTTGTTAATGGCGGAATATAATGCGTTTTACTAAACTGTGCCCAACAGTCTATGCCTATTAATAGCAAAATCACAACAATTAACTTTCTCATTTGATAAATGTATAAAATCTTAACGATTATTTATCTTTTCAATGAAAAATGGCCTTTTATATTCTTACCATCTTCAAAAATAAGATTGAACCAGTAATCATCTGCAGGTAGTAAATGACCATTAAGCGTTCCGTTCCAATTTAAATTTGAGGAATTAAATTGTTTTAATAATTTGCCAAAACGATCAAAAATAGTTATTGTAGCTGGGGCTAATAAATCTAAGTTTTTAATTGTCCATGTATCGTTATAGCCATCACCATTAGGTGTGAAATAACGCGGATAATCTAATATAGTAAAAGAAAACGGATTTGATATCCCGCAGCCATTTTTTTCACGGGCATAAGCAAAATAATTTCCGGCAGGAATATTTAAAAATTGAGGATTATCCTGATAATAAATTCCGTCTATAGAAAATTCATACTCGCTGATACCTGTGTATTCAATTGCTACAGCGTTTTCATTTCCTGCAAAATCATTTGTTGTTACAGCTGTTATTGTTGCTACTCTGTCCGGAATAACAGCATTAGAAAGCTCCAGCGTTAATTGAGCATAATTAATACAATTGTAACTGTTTATGGTTTTAGCAATGAGCGTTTGCGGATTAGATTGATTAATATATTCCGTACTGTTTAAAATGGGATTAATATTTGCCTGAGCATCACCTAAATTTTCATAATAAATCAGCGTACTCAAACCGGAATTGCCGTTTTGTATTTCAGTATCAGCCTGTGTTAAATCAAACAAGGATTTTCCGTCTTCATCCCCATCACATTGAGTTAAGCTAGCGTTGTTTAAAATAATTTGCGGGGTGTATTCTATCTTAATTTCGTTTGAAACACTGCAAGTGGATGGGTTCAGTGTTACTTCGACTTTATAAGTCCCCGGATTTGTTACCGTATAAGAAGGTTGTGTTTCTAAAGGTAATAAAACATTGTTTTTATACCATTTATAGGTATAGCTGGCAGAGAGTTGGGTGTCAATAATATAATTTTCGCCAAAGCAAACCGCATTGTTTGTAGCTAATAATTTATCAGTTCCTAAATCTATTGCCGAATTAAAACTGGCGGCTTCAATAAAAATCGCAGAATCATAATAATTCACAGCATCATCACCTATAACTAGTTTTATATGATAAGTGGTTCCGGGCGTTACAGTGGTTTGTGCATTTAAAATCCTGGTTTGTCCGGCATAATTAATAGGGCTGGTGCTGTTGTTGTATTGGGCAAAATAATTTTCATTAATTGCATTACAGGTTTTGAGTACTCCATTGTCATTAAAACTAATAGCGGGATGAATGTTTTGTGATGAAACTGCTGTCGAAGTATTGGGAAGTACCGCTAAATTTTGATAAGCTGCCGTGCTTCCTTTTTCTTTAATTAAAAAAGCAAATCCGTCTGAGTAGTTGCAGGGGAAATCATCCTGATATTCATTGGATGCAAAAAAATAATTGAAACTTATTGAGTTTGTTAACGGAATAAAGTCAAATTCAAGAACGGTTGCATTAATAGAATTGATGTTTAAGGACTGATTTAAATCAGCATCGCCCAGCCATGCATTGTTACCGCCACCTAAATTTCTAACAAATGGTCCTACAGATTGCGTGCTGCTCCAGGTGCTTAAAACAATTCCGGATTGAAAAGGAAAATTAGGATTTGTATTTGTAAAAACACCATAACTGTTTTTTCCTGAGGTAAATGAATCTCCTGTAACACTTTCGTTCATTATTTGTAAACAAGAACTATTATTGGTTAGGAGTGATACGAGTTCGCTTGCATTTTTTGTGTCGTCTACACTAATAACTTGTGCTCTTAGCGAGGCAATAGCAGGAGGTAATAGAAAAAATAGTAAAATATGCAGCAGACTTTTCATAGTCTTACAAAGTTACTATAATTCTCTCTTTTTTAGTTATTGGAATTTATAGTATCTGGAAATAAAAAAATAACTTAAATCTCGTTTTCAATTAAAACAGAAGTCTTTTTTAACTTTTCAGATGTCAGCGGTTTTATGATGTAACTCTTAATTATGGGATAATCTTTCGTTTTTTCTAAATCATAAGGATCTATAGAGGAAGATACGATAAAAACGATTATTTTTTTAGCAAAAGAGATTAACTGAAATTCATCTAAAAATTGCCAGCCATCCAGCAAAGGCATATTTAAATCCAGTAAAATAACATCCGGTAAGCGGGATGGATCCGAAGCATTTATTTTTAGCTCTTCTAAAGCTGTAAGTGGATTGTGAAACGAAATTATCTCTTCGCAAAAATTGTTTTTTGAAATGAGCATACTCATTAGCTTGATGGATAATTTGTCGTCGTCTATAAGGTAAGTAGTTTTATTTTTCATTGAAATATAATTTAAATGTGCTACCAATGCCTTTCTGGCTCTCGACCTCAATTTTTCCTTTCATGACTTCAATTTGGTTTTTTACAATAAACAAATCAATTCCTTTAGCATCTTCATTACCATGAAAAGTTTTATACATACCAAATAATTTTTGTTTGTTTTTTTTAAGATCTATTCCTAAACCATTGTCTTTGAAATTGATAATGTGAAAACCATCTTTGTTTTCATAACTTATTTTTAATTGAGGTTCCCGTTCCGGAGATTGGTATTTTACGGCGTTACTTAAAAGATTTTGGATGATATTATCTAAATAGGCCGGAATAATATTTAAAGTTAAATCACTGGGTATTGTATGTGAAATTGCAATTTTATTTTTGAAAGGTTCTATAAGTTTTTCCAGTTCTGTTTTTACATTGATTACCGTTTTAATGATGTGAACATTTTTTTTAATGGTAATCATCTCATTCAGGTTTTCAATTGTATCCGATAATTTTTCGGTGGCTTCCTTGAACATATCAATCAGTGCTATTTTTTCAAGAACATCATCCGTACTCTCGATTACTTCTAATACCATCAGTAAATTACTGGTATGAGAGCGGATATTATGGGAAACGATATGAGCAAAATTGACGAGTTTATTATTTTGCTGGCTGGTGACTTCCAGAATATTTTCGAGTTCGCTTTCTTTTTCTTTGGCAGCTGTAACATCTCTTCCTATAGCTATAAATTTATTGCAATTGCCATGGCTGTCAAACACCGGAGTGATATTCAGCTCTAACCAGTATTTCTCTTTTAGTTTATTACAATTTTGAAAAACAACTTTAATTTCTTCTTTGTTTTTTATTGTCTCTCTAATTTTATTTACAGTTTCTAAATTAGTATAGGGTTTAATAGAAAGATAATTGGGTTCATGACCTATGATTTCTTCCAATGTAGATTGGGTAAGTTTCATATAAGCCTGATTTGCCCAAATGGCTTTTCCTTCGGCATTGGTAATAATAATGGTATCAGTAGTTTCAGAAGCTACAAGAGACAACAGGTTCAGGTTTTCTTCTATTTCTTTTTTTCTGGTAATGTTTCTAAAAAAACAAACCAGATAAGTTCTGTTATTAATGACAAACTTTTTTCCTGAGGCAGCCTGAACGGCTATATTAGAACCGTTTTTATTTCTGAGGTACGTTTCTTTAATGAAATAAGTATTTTGTTTGATTTTTTCTTTCAGATAAAATTGAATTTCTTCTCTTTTGTCTTCCGGGAAAAATAACGAATTATGAACGCCAATTATTTCGGTGTCTTTATAGCCGGTAAGTTCATAAGTACGGCTGTTACAATCGGTAATATTTCCTGTTTCAGTGTCAATAATCACAATAGCATCATTGGCACTGCTAAAAACGGAGGCATATTTTTCGGCTGCAGATTCTAATTCCGAAATTCTTTCTTCTTCAGTAGTAATATCCCTGAAGGTACCTTGAACACGATTAAAATGATTGTTAGTTCTATCTACTTGACATATACATTCCAGGTATTTGATGTTATTTTTAGCAGTAATTATCTGGAATTTTCCATGAATTGGAATTTTATTTTCAATGGTTTTTTTAATGAGTATTTTAAACTCAATTAAATTTTTCCGATTGAAAAAAGCTAAAGTATTTTTGTAATCAGGGACAAATTCATCCGAAACTTCAAAAAAAGATTTGGTTATCGCATCCCATGAAACAGTATTGTCCTGTAAATTAATATTCCAGACACCAATATTCAAAGTTTTTTCTGTTTGATTGTAAATCTCCTGTTTATTCATAATAAAATGGTTCTAATAAGGCACAAATTGAGCTTACATTTTAGAATATGTTTTGGTTGTATGAAATAAAAAGGGGGTGTTTTTAGTATCAATTTTCTAATCAAAAAAGCATTCGAAAAATAAAAATAGTTAACAATCCGTCAACCGGCAAATAAAATCGATGAACAACATCTTTTTCTTTGTTATCTTTATCTGTATGATAAATCTTATTTTTTTTAGTTATTGATAACCAGTTGTTAAGCCTTTTTTTTGAAATAAAGTAAGCTTTCTTTCTAAAGCAGCTTTGAAATAATTAATGTAAATTTGTAGAAATATAATATTGAATGAGCGATATTTCTCCATTGTTTAAAAAGCCCAGCTATCCTATAAACCATTTTCTGTTTGATTATTTAGAACGATTTGACAGGGTTTCTAAAGTGGCGGTTTCTTATGATGATTTGCTGCGATTTTCAGGTTCTGTAAATGTGTATGATAATTTTGATCAGGACACTTTATGGGCAAGGGTTTTTTATAATGAATTTGAAAGAAATGAAATCGATTTGAATTTAAAAAAAATCTATTCTTTACTGCATTCTGATGGAAACTCGGATATTATTAAGTTTCTCAATGTAGATGCTATTGATTACTGCACTTTTGGGAATTCAAAACCCTTTAGGATTAAAGTGCGTAATGTACTCAATGATAATTACGTTCATTTTTATATTAAAAAAGCCGATGCTTCCAGAATTTACGGCTTAGAATTAGAGCATATTTTATCTCCGGATAAAATCAATTTTCTGGTTTATCAGGATACTTTAATTGAAGAGCATATTATAGGAATTCCGGGTGATGTTTTTATGGAAACCTTGCTCGAAAATTGTTCTGAAACAGAAAAATCTCAAATTGCCAAAGAATTTGTAAAATTCAATGAACGTTGTATGATCCGGCTTTTGGGTGATATGCGTGCTTATAATTATGTTATTGTACCCATTCATGATTTTGATCAGGTGGTTTATAAAATCCGTGCAATTGACTTTGATCAGCAATGTTATGAAGGTAATTTTAAAATTTACCGACCCCAGTTTTTCAAGGAAAATTTTCCAATGATAAAATTAATCAAAGAAAAATTGCAGGACAGTTCGATAGAACAATATAAAAATGAAGAACGTGCTGCCTTAGCTAAGAGAATTATTTCGGCAGAAACCCGTATTCAAAAAATTCTTCGCATCATGGCTAATGATACGATAGCTCCCGAAGCACATATCCAACAATTAAAAACCGAATTGTATCGTTATACTAATGATTTGAACTTTAAAAATGCAACTTCTATGGGATATGTTCTAAGTGCCGCTTTTAAATTTGTTACCAGAAACTTTAAACATCCTGATTTGTTTAAACCCGGTTTTTAATATTATAATATGTATCCAATGAAAAAAATTCTGCCTCTCGTTTTATTATCGTCCCTAATTGCTTTTTGTCAAAGAGATTCTTCAGCTATTGAGGAACTTTATACTTTGCCAAAACAGCTCAAAGAAATTTCAGGAATAATTTATACACAGAGTTCTCAATTGATCTGGACATTAGAAGACAGCGGAAATGCCAATGAAATTTATGCATTAGACAACCAGGGAAAACTTGAAAAAACAATAACAATTTCTCAAACTGATAATGTTGACTGGGAAGACATTACTAAGGACAGCGAAGAGAATTTATACATTGGAGATTTTGGGAATAATGCTAATGAAAGAAAGGATTTAGCTATTTATAAAATTGCTAAAGATTCTTTAAACAATTCATCGGTAATGCCATCTTATAAAACCAGTTTTGCTTATCCGGAACAAACAGATTTTCCGCCTAAAAAGACAGCGCTTTTTTATGATGTAGAATCTTTTTTCGAATACCAAAACAACTTTTATTTGTTTACAAAAAACAGAAGCAAGGGTTTTGACGGAACTACTTTTTTGTACAAAGTGCCTAATAAAGCAGGAAATTATCAAGCTCAATTATTAGGAGAATTTAAAGCAGATGGCGATTATCAAAATGCCGCCATAACCAGTGCTGCTATTAGTCCGGACGGAACTAAAGTAGTTTTATTAAGTCATAGCCAAATATGGGTTTTTGAAAATTTTCAATCGGATAATTTTTTTGAAGGAAAAGTAAATGCAATCCCTTTGGGGCATTTTTCCCAAAAAGAAGCTATTTGTTTCAAAGATTCCAAAACGCTTTTATTAGCCGATGAAAAGACTAAAAAAATAGGAGGGAAGGTCTATGAATTCCATTTAAATTAATAGTACAATCCACTAAGCGAACTAATAAAAAAATAGCCGCGAATTTCACACAAATGGGGATGTCATCATATTCGACGAACCTGCCAAAGGCAAATAAAGAATTGGTGTAATTCATTTAAAATCAGTACTATTTGTGCTAATTAGTGTAATTCGTGGCAAAAAAAATCTTGTGTTTGCTCAGTGAATGGTATAAAAACGGATAGCCATTTAAAATCCAAACCCCAGTCCAAAAGCAATTCTGGCTTCTTCATCAGCACTTTTAAAATAGCTTAATCTTGCCGTTATGGTGTTAATGCCGTTGAGCCATAAACCACCACCTGCGGATTGATGCCATTTTTTAGAATTTTCTCCATCGAGCCAGACTCTTCCGTAATCATATCCGCCAAAAAAGCCATAAGACATTGGGATAATACTGTTTTTTATTTTTCCAATAGTAAAACGAAGATCACTACTTTGAAAGAAAGACTGATTCCCTATAAAACGTTGGTTTCTAAAACCCCTTAAATCATAGTCGCCTCCTAATGCCGCCGCCTGATAAAATTCAAAATTATTGTTCAAAATGGCTTTTCCTTTCAGTAATGTAGCAAATACAATGTTGCCCTGATGGTCGATTTTATGGTTGAAATTAATTTTTGATTCTAATTTTGGGAAATTTTGTTTGCTGTTATCCAGATTCATCGTCCAGTTAGCAGCTACCATAAATCCCATTCCCATCGAAGGAAGCGAAGCATTATCATAGTTTTCATAACCATATTCTACTGTGGCTCCTGCAAACTGTTGCGGATTAAAAATTTCAGAGTTTATAATATTCGGTATTGCAATAAACCGGTTTTCTGTTATTTCTACATCAAAATTTTCATACGCTAACTGAAAATTAATATGACTTCCATGGCGTCCTTTTTTCTCGATTTTTGGTGCAAATTTCAACATTCGAATATGAACCCTGTTATAATCCATTCCGTTTAATTCATCTGTATTAGCAGTAGCATTTCCATAGCCAAAATAATTAATGGCAAAATTAGGACTGGTAAACTGGCTGTCAAAACCAAAATTCCATTCGCCTATTAGTTTTGGAATATCTAAATGATATCCTAATTCAAAACCGTTAGTGGCAAAATAATAATTAGCACTTAAACCATGTTTGAAAGTATACGGATTTTGCTTGAAATGATTTACCGTATAATTAGCAATAATACCCACTTTCACGCCGTCATCAGGATTAAAACCTATCGAAGGTAAACCGGAAAAAGCATTGTATTTAGGTTTTTGATAATCGTAAAAATTGGTTTTGTAATCATCTGTTAATAAAGTTCTGGTTCCGGAATCAGTTTTAAAAGTGTTATTTTTCGATTTGAAATCAATAATTTGGATATTTTTCCCCTTAGAAACGGTATAACTATCGTGATTTTGACCTCCAATCATTTTTAGTTTTATAGCCGATTTTTGAGCTCCCTGAAAATCAAAAATATCATCGTCGTCCAGACCATAAATCCAGATGTTTTTTGTGGTATTGTGGTTAAATGTTTTTTTGTAAACAAATTCTCTTCCTTCTTTTTTAATTCGGTTTACCGTTATTTCGACTTCATTTTTAGAAGGAGAATGAATGATGAATTCGTCTTTTTTGTTGGTGCCTGTAATAAGTACCGTTTTTTGCAAAACCTGATTGTATTGACCAGCATAAGTCATTAATTGTGTTTTTCGGTGCTTTAATTTTTCTTTAATCGAAGTTATAGTTTCATCCTGAATTTCTTCGGGTAAATTAGTAAAAGCCGCATCAATGCTTTCGTCAGATAAGTTTTCCTGAATAAATTGGGCTTGGGTCATCCATTCTTTTTCTCCGGATTTCTTTAATAAAGCTAAGTCCAAAGGATAAGGTTCTCTGTTGAACCATTTAACATTTTTAATGTCATTTTTAAAACTTTGCATATGACGAAGCGCCGGAATATTCATTAAAAGGGATAGTAATGTTCCGTCATATTTCGTAAATGCCTGATCACGGTCACGGGGAATGGGTTTGTAAATTACTTTATCGCCTATGTTGTATTCAGCCCATCGCCATTGATCATAATGCCTGTCCCAGTCGCCAATAAGCATGTCGAATAATCGGGCTTTGATGTATTCGTTTTCATCAACAGCGTATTTTTCATCCTTTTGTAAGTTCACAAGCAGGTCATCGGTACCAATAATTGCATTTGAATTACCAAAACTTTGTAGCTCTTTTTGACTATCAGAAGGTCTTTCTTCTACATAATACAATTCGTTTCCATAATCAGTATTGAATTCACCCAATGCTTTTTGTTTTGGAATATAAAAAAGTTTCGGATTACTGTGAAATACACCTATTTTACCAGCTAAATTGTCAACTGCCAGTGTCGTATAAGGGTGAGATGTGGTATAAAAGTCATAAAGGAAATTCTCAGCATAAGTATTTTTAAACGCATCTTCAACATACTGATCTTTAAATGCAACACTTTGCAAAAAGCGGCTCACACTTTTCTTTAAAGCCCGCATTACATATTCTTTTCCGTTAGCATCTTCCAGACGCAATGATTTTGACTGATGTCCTCCTCCGGCTCTCACGGGGCTTAAACCACCATGCAGTGTATCTAAAGAAACTACAGGAACATCAATTAGCTGACTGTAATATTTTCGGTAATGTTTGCCAAAAAGAAAATTGTGAAAAGCGCTTTTGGAAGTCATTTCAGGAGTGTAAATAGACGCTTTTATGTGAGAGGAAAATGTGTCAGTATAGTTGTTGTTTAATTTCTTTTCAGGTGCTATAACTGTTTTTTCGAATACTATTTTCGTTTGATTGTCTTCAATTCCGTAATACGAAACTACTGATTTCCCATTTGTATAAACGGTTAAAGTAGCATAACCATTTTTTCCATACGAAAAATCATTAGGATAAATAGCCCGGGCAGCTTCTGATTTAGATCCGGCACCACTGATGATTTGTTTGATATTTTCATTTTCGATGTACTGTAAATTGTGGTCGTGTCCTGAAACTACAATGACGTTATTCTGGTTTTGCAAAAGAGTTTTGATTCTTTTTGCTAAAATCTGATATTGCTTATTTTGAAGATCCTGCGGACTAATGCCGGATGTTTTCCTTAAAAAATTAATAAACGAACCCACTACTGGCAAAGGAATTTTTTGTTCTAAAGGGAATAATTGTTTTTCAAGTGAAAATTGTCCTCCATGAGTCCCGTTGCTCATTAATGGATGATGAATGGCTAATAGTATTGTTTTGTCCTGATTTTTATTTAAAATACTTTCTAATTCTTCAAAAAAGCCTTCGCGGGTTTTTATGGTACAATCATCATTTATGGTGGGTATTTTGTTCCAGTTTTCCAGAAACCACTGGCTGTCAATTGTAATTAAACACAGCTGATCGTTTATTTTTTTATCATCAATAGGGCAACCGTCTGACGGAAGAAAGGCTTTTTTTTCGCCCAGATACGCATTGACTATTTCTTCCTGACGTTTGAGTCCTTTAATGCCGGAATACCAGTCGTGATTTCCGGGGATAAAGATGGTTTTTCCTTTAAAATCTTTTGCAATAGCTAATTGTGCTTTTATTTTCTCTAAGGCAATAGCATGATTTTTAGTGTCTTTTTCATCAGGAATACCTTTGGGATAAATATTGTCTCCCAGGAATAATAATGTAGCATTTTTATCCGATTGTTGTAACTGTTGTTGCAGGGAACTTAGAATTTTTTGAGACTTTTCCTGATCGGCATTTCCGGCGTCACCAATTAAAAAAAAGCGGTGGGCAATTTGTGATACCTCTTTGTCGTTTATAAGTGGATTTTCTTTAGAATTACTTCCCCATTGCGTATGATGAGTGGCACAGGCAGTAATGAGTAAAGAAGTAGTGATGGCACAAAAAAATATTTTAATTTTGAAGAACTGCATATCCAAAAACAATTTCATAATTTAGTAGTATAAAAATTTACTCATGAGCTTTATAGAAGAAGTACAAGATTTTGTTTCTAATTTACTCAAAGATAAACTTTCTGATTCATTTATTTACCATAATTTTAACCATACTTCTGATGTGGTTAAAGCTGTGAAGATACTTTCTGAAAAGGAAAAATGCACTGATGAGGAAATTGAAATCCTTACTGTGGCTGCCTGGTTTCATGATACAGGTTATATTTATGGTTTTGAAAATCATGAGGATAACAGTGTTACTGTTGCGGCTGAATTTTTAAAAAACAAACAAAAATCACCTGAATATATCGCTCAGGTAAATGCTTTAATTAAGGCAACATTGTACAATCATGAGCCTCAAAATACACTTGAGAAAATAATTAAAGATGCCGATTTTTATCATTTTACGACAAAAAACTATTGTGATCGATGCGAACTTTTAAGAACAGAATGGAAGTTTGTAAGAGATAAAAAGGTTACAGATTTAGAATGGGCTAAAGAAAATTTAAACATGCTTACGCAATGCCATCAGTATTATACTGATTATGCAAAAGCAAATTGGAATGCATTGAAAGAAAAAAACGTAAATTTGATTCGTGCTAGTATAGGAAAAATGGAAAAAGACAACGAAGAAATTACTCCAAAAAAAGAAAAGAAAAACAAAATTGCCAAAACGGATCGCGGTATCGATACGTTGTTTCGAATTACATTAAACAATCATACGCGTTTAAGTGGTATCGCAGACAGTAAGGCTAATATTTTGCTATCCGTAAATGCAATTATTATTTCAATAGCATTGTCAACTATTGTTCCTAAATTAGATAGTCCCAGTAATGCGCATTTAGTGATTCCTACTTTTGTTATGCTCACTTTTAGTGTGGTCTCTATTATTTTTGCGATACTTTCTACCCGCCCAAAGGTTACCAGCGGTACATTTACCAGAAAAGATATCGAAGACCGAAAAGTCAATTTGTTATTCTTTGGTAATTTTTACAAAATGCCTTTGGACGAATACGAATGGGCCATGAATGAAATGATGAAAGACAATCAGTATTTATACAATTCGATGATTAAGGATTTGTACTTTTTAGGAATTGTCTTGGAAAAAAAATACAAATTATTACGTATTACTTACAATATTTTTATGGTAGGAATCATCATCTCATTTATTGCTTTCTTTCTGGCATTTAATACCACCCGAATCTAGTGTAAGGTTTCCAGTAATTCTTTGTAAGAATATTGTGTTTCTAAATTATCATCAGTATTTAAGACTTTTATTCGAATAGCTTTCAGTCCATAAACACCTTGCAGTTCTTCAACCTCAAATTGTTCAATGGCAGGTTCCAATAGGTTTTTGAATTGTAGAAATTTAATGTATTTTAAATATTCCGTTTCTTCAGACTGATGCGAATAAACAATAGTAATTTTTTCTTTTTGAGTGATTCTTTCTTTGGTTCCCTTAATATGTGCTTTGTCAATACGTTTTTTGACTACTTCGTAACGTGCATTGTATGTTCCGTCTACATCAAAACGTTTTTCATCCATTCGGAATCTAATTGAAATGGGAGAACTGAAAACCAGAATTAACGAACTCACATCTAACTCATAAGGCAATGTTTTTTTCAAGCGATGGTGTTCTAATTCCATTTTGCACAAGGTTTGCAATTGCCACAACCTTAAGTTATTTAAATACAATACATCAAAAGTCTGATTAGGAGCAATTGAAGCACCTATATATAAATTGTGTTCTACGCCATCGGTTTTAAAACGTTCGTAGTAATGCGGAAAAATGCTTTGGGCTTCCATTTGTTCGTAATCTAAAACCACCGCCATTTTCTTATTGATCATTCCCATAGCGTCATCAAACTTTTTTCGGGCATGGTAAAAAAGTTTTGTTTTGGGATCCAAATCTTCAAAGTAGGCTTTTATGAGTGCTTTGTCGCTTTCATTAATATTCGAATTGGTTAATATCGGATGAATTTCTTTTTCAATATAATTTTGAATTTGCTGTTCCGTATCTGCTTTTAATTCTTTGTCTAATTCTTCAGTATAAGAGCGTAATTCAAACTTTCGTTGTTCTAATAAAGGCAGTTTATTAATAGATTTTGAATTTTCTAAAATTGAAATAATACTCAATAATTGATTTTTTAAATCCTCTTTTACGGTATTATTCCGGTGTTCAGAGGAGCCTTTAATATCGATTTGACCATATAAAGGATACACTTCTTTAAAAACAATTTCTTTAAAAATGTGTTCTTTGTTAGGAGTTCCTATGTATAAATATTTTTGGGCTTCTGCTTTAAATTTCCAATACACGCTGGAGTGAATTGCAGTGTATTCTCTTTGAATAATGGCTTCAATTTGATTTTGTAAATCAGTGTTGTAGCGTTCCAAAGTGTTTACAATACTAGGCAGGATTAAATTTAAATTATTAGCATTAATACTGTTTAATTGTCGGGGTGTAGCCGAAACAAGTTCAATAATTCCCAATAATTTATTGTCTTTAACCACCGGAGTAAAAATACAGCTTTGAATGTTTTGCTCTAATAATAGTTTTGCAAATCCTTCGTTGCCGGGAATAGTGCCAAAAGCCGCCACATTTGAAATAGCAATGGTTTCTTTTTCATCCAGAAGTTTGTTTAAAGAACGTCCTAAAAATGTCGTACAACATTCCATTTCATCTTTATTTTGAAGAATGAAACTTCCAATATTCGCTTTTTCAAAAGGTAGTTTAGTGAATTTGTTTTCTTCTTCGTTGTAAATACTGATTCCTATTCTTAAATCCGGAATTTTAAAAAAAGATTTAAAAATATTTTCAGAAGTGATGTCGTCTTCCGGTTCTTTCTCTCTTTTTAAAAGATTAGTTTTTAGATTAGAAATAGCACTTTCTTTAGTTGCATCAAATAAACTAATGATCCCAAATCCTTTTAAAATCCAGCTCTCTACAGGAAATTTTTCTTTCCATAAAGCCACATTGTCAAAATTATCCATCAGTTCGTCAATTTCTTCCGGAGTTAGCGGAAGCGCTTCTTCCGTAGGGTAGATTTCTATAAAATCGGCGTTGTATAGAATGCGATAATGGTTTATAATGCCATTTGCATCCGGAATATCATAAAATAAGGGTTTGTTGTAATCAAACTTTTGATGGTAATATTCATTTAAAATCAAAATACAGCTCAACACATAAAACTGATCATCGTTAAAATCACGGATGGTCAAATCGAGATCGCCGGCATTTTTTACAATTTTCTTAAATCTTTTGGTACGATTGAAAGTAATATTTTGAAACGGAATAGTAACTGCTTTGATTTCATTATTAGTAAGGGCTGTGGGGAATAAATCAGCGAGTAAGTTTCTAATAATTTTTTTATTTTTCTCAATAATCGAAAAATCTTCAATTCCTGTTTTAAATTCGGGAACAGCATCAATTTCTTTTAGCAGTGATTTAGCATAATTCGAGCGGTAGTCAACGTCTGACAGCGCAATTTCTCCTAAGGACTCAATGAGTTTATGAAAAGAAATGATGGTTTTAAAAGGACTCTCTTTAAATAAAAGATGATTCATTTTTGTTTTATTTAGTATACAAAAATAGTGAATTAACTTATTTGAAAAGCTTTTAGAAACCCATTATTTAGTGTTGCTTCAGAGATAGCTTTTTTTGACAGAAAGTCTCTAAAGCATCGTTTATTTCTTTTAACTCAGGTGTCAGGAAGGTGATACCGCCTTTTTCGTCATTTGTTAATTCCATTTTGCAAATGGTGCATTGGTATTCCTTTAAATGACTGGTGATTTTTTTTGAAGTAATAATTTTATGCCCAAAGACAGCGCACAAAACTTTTTTACTGATACTAAATTTCATTTCCATTAAAGACATAAGTAGGTTAGCTTAATTTTATTTTGGATTATAAAAATATCTAATTCTAGATAAAACTACTTAAAAAATCGATGAAGTGCGTTAAATTTTTGTTTTTATAAGATTTTATCTTTTGTTTTTAAATAAAAAAATCCCCAACTATTTGAATAATTGGAGATTATTAATATGCTGTAAAAGACTAAGATTTTTGTTCTTTATTAAAATAAACTAAGTAATAATACATTTGTTTTTCTTCGTCCCATCCTTTTTCTACAAATTTCTCTGCACTTTCAGGATTGATAAAATCCATTTTTATTTGGATATTAGTATCGAGATTGATAACGTTTTTGATTGATTTTCTGGCATCGCTAACAGCAGCATTTGCAATTGGGAACGAAGTTACGTCTTCAATACTGTATTTTTCGCCTTTGTCTACTTTGTAGTTTTTAAATTCAGGAATCAAATCAGGATTGTCTAAAACCTCGTTTAAAAAATTCTGCTCTTCAAACTGATCGTTTTTAGCAAAATAATTCACCGAACGGTTCATAAACATTACTTCTTCTTTTTTGTCTTCGGCAGGAAAAACAACGTCTTTTGCAAAGCCTTGGCAAAATTTCAAATACTTTTTAGTGATAAAATTTTCATCTTCAAAAGCATCAACAGATAAGAAATGCTCTAACCAGTAACGCGCATCATAGCGATTGCTGTCTACGGTTAAGATTTTGTATCCTTCTTCTTTTTTATGATTAAAAATAAGGCAGCCTTTGTCTAATTTATTCAGGTTGATTCCTTGTTGCAGAATCATTTCCAGGTTAGACCCTTTTTCTTCAAATTGTAAAAAATCACTTTGCAACTCACTTTTAAAAATCCCAATAGCATCAACAACATTATTATCGATATTGATATTGGTTAAATAAGTAACATAAACTTCTCCGTTTTTGATGTGCGGATGATTGGATTGTTCGAATAAGTGCTTTGTAATATTTTTAGAAATCTCATGCAAATTGCCGGGATTGTCAAAAATTTCAGTCGCATATTTATACATGTCATTATAATCCAAATCAACTTCATGAGCAAATTGAAAATAATTTTCTTCTTTTTCTCTAAAAGGCTTAAAGAAAAATTCTTTTATAAGCGGAACAATTTCATCTTGTAAGCTGTAAGGTTGCTCAGATAAAAAGATGGCTTCATTTCGGCTTTTATTTCCTACTCTGTGAATAGAAAGCGTCTCGATGTGCGTGTTGAATAGGTTGATCATATTTTTTTAGAGTTTCTAAGAGACTAAGTTTCTAAGATTTTAGTTGCTTCCCTTTATTTTTTTCAGAAATGCAATTAACATTCTTTCTACTTCTCGGCTATCCTCATATAAGTTGTTAAATTTTTCTTCGCTTAAATAGCTGATATTTTTTGCAATCTCTAATTGAGTTTGTAATTCAAATAAAGAACCTACAGCAATGTTAAGAAATCTAATGAGTTCATTGTTGCTATCCCTTCCAAGTCCTTCAGCAATATTGCTGGGAATTGAAATAGTACTTCTTCTTAATTGAGAGGTTAAACCAAAAACTTCTTCTTTTGGAAATTTTTTTGTGTCAGTGTAAATTTTTGTTGTTAACAACATGGCTTTTTGCCAAACTAATAGTTTTCTAAAGTTGCTCATTTTTATTGAAGTTTCTAAGTTGTAAGTTTCTGAACTCCTAAGTTATTGTTTTTGTCTAATTAAAAACTTATATTTCAATAATTTACAATACTAAAAACTTAGATACTTAGTTTCTCAGCAACTTAGTGACTCAAAAAAAACTAATTCCAATTTTCTTCAAAGCCGTAATCTTCATAACTGTCGTCTCCTTCAAACATATCCATGTCATCTTCGTCAAGACCGTCTTCAAATTCGTCATAAAAATCATCTGCATTTTCTGCTTCGAAGTTTTTTTCTAAAGCTTCGTCAGGCATTTCTCCGTGCGAAAATAATGTTTCAGGATAAATAGCTCCTGCTGTTTGTTCTTCAATTGCGGCAAGTTCTACTAAAAAAGTCCACATATTAATAAAATCATACACATAAATGATTTTAGTGTTTTCTTCATCCAGAATATCCGAAAGTTTATAATCACTCATGATTTTTTGTTCGCCGGGAACATCGCCGGTATCAAAAAGCGAAATTTCATCTTCCTGATTCCAGGTTTCATCACAGGTGTAAAAAGAAGCGACTTCCATACCGTCAAACCCAAAGGAATTGAAGATAGCATTGTGTAAATCTTCTAAAGTATCATCATCTAGTATAGCGATATCTCTGAAAATATCTTCTTCTGCGTCTAAGATTACTCTAAATTTATAAACCATAATCGTTGTTTTTATAAAATTCAAAGGTACATTTAATCCTTTTTAATCCCAATGCGATTTGTGAATTTTTATAAACAAACCACGATAGTTTTGATAATGAATTAGTTATTTCGTTTAAGGCGCTGAATGATTTTCTGGTATCGTTTGTGGTAAGTGCTGTGAGCAGGATACTTACGGCTGGAGGTCATATTATTAAAAATCAAAGCAGTAAAAAACAGGATTAAAACCCCGGTTAATACAGGAGATACTACGTACCAATAACCCAATTCTTTAATTTTATCAGTTCCAATAATTGCAATTAAGGCAGTTGCACCTCCGGGTGGATGCAACGTTTTAGTTATTTGCATGAATACAATGGATAGAGAAACGGCAAGAGGAGCAGCAATATAAATGGCATCCGGGAATAAATAATTCACCGATACACCAATGAAAGCCGAAATTAAGTGACCTCCAATAAGATTTCGGGGTTGTGAAAACGGACTTTCGATGATTCCATAAACCAAAACGCTGGATGCTCCAAAAGAACCAATAAGGTAAATAACGTCCTGATGAGAGAAACTTTGGTTTTGAAAATACGAAATAAGCCCTATACCAATAAAAGAGCCTAAAAAAGACCAAAATTGCTCTTTATAATCGATCAGTGTCTCTTTGTATAAAATGTATCGGGTTTTGCGGTATCCGCGTTTAATTTTGCGAGTAGGCATGAGTTATAATTTAAATACTTGGAACAAAAGTATACACCGTGTTTGGGTAAATCATTTTGGCGGTATATTTAGAGATTAAGCAAGCAGCTAAGATTGGAAAAAACAACGTATAATTATTGGTCAGTCCGCAAACTAAAAAGATAGCGGTAAACGGAGCGTGGATACTGGCGCTCAAAACGGCTGCCATACCAATAACCATAAAATTGACCGGGATAATTTGGCTGTCGAAAAAAGTATTCAATAGCAAGGCAAATAATAATCCTAAAAAAGCACCAATAAACAAACTAGGGGCAAATACACCACCGTCACCACCGGATACCAGTGTAATCGACGTTACAATTGGTTTTAAAAGTAAAATACTTAAAAAAGTAAAACCTAATGTAAAAGTCAGAGGGATTTCATTATTAGCATTCATAATTCCTTTTATGGCATGATATCCTTCACCATACAATTGAGGGAATATAAATAGCGAAATACTTAAAATTATTGAGCCAATAATTATTTTGTAATAATGAGTCGAAATTTTTGCAAATTGGGATTTGAAAAACAACACACATTTGGTTAAATAAACCGAATTGATTCCGGCAAGGATTCCCAGTAGAATAAAATAAGGAATAGCTCTTAAATGCCAGGTGGTGATAGTAACCGAAAATAAAGGAGCTTCCTTTAAAAGCGTTAGTAAACCAAAAGCTATCGAAACCGCAATCAGATTCGAGATGACAAAGGCACGTGTGACTTTTCTGGAAATTACTTCCAGAGCAAATAAAATTCCGGCGATAGGACTGCTGAATAAAGCGGTAATTCCTGCTGCAATTCCGGCACAAATAAGTTCTGTTTTGTATTGGCGAAAGATATTTTCTTTTTGTTGTGCTACAGATCCTATGGTGGCTGTGGCAACTACAGTAGAAACTTCTATTCCGGTAGAACCACCAAAAATTACAGTTAATAGTCCGTTTATCGTATGAGAAGGAATTTTGTACGAAGGGAGATTTTTTGTTTTAGAATTAGTGCTTTCAAAAATCTCTTTTATTCCTTTGTTTTCTTTTTTCTTAAAAAGGTATTGACGCAAAAAGTAAATTACTGATAAGCCAAAAACAGGGAATAAAATATAAAAGAACGGATTTACAGTTGCCTGATGAAAGAATATCTCTTCATAATATTCGGTCATTTTTTTTAAACTTATTCCTAAAAGTGCTGAAAGAAAACCAATTAAAAGAGAGACGATTACTAGTTTTTGGAGTTTAATAAGTTGGTAGTTTTTTTTAATTTGTGCGGTAGTTTTCATTACTTGAAATCTTTATTGAACGGCAAAATTATGTAAAAAAAACAAAAACCTGCGTTTTCGCAACAAAAAACAAGTTTTTTTTAACTATAGAAAAACATCTGATATCTTTTCTTTGATTTGTATCAATGATAAGATTTTACAATGAGAGAGTTTGTTAATTGGAGTTTTTTCAGGTTTAGAAATGAATTAAATTAAGAAATTAAAGTTCGTAGAATTCAATAGGTAAATTATCAGGATCAGCAATGAATGTAAATCGTTTACCGGTAAATTCATCTACGCGAATGGGTTCTGCGTCAATGTTTTTCGAATTTAAAAAAGAAACAGTTTGGTCTAGGTTTTCAACGGCAAAAGCCAAATGACGTAATCCTTGCGCTTCTGGTCTGGAAGGTCTTTCGGGAGGATTAGGGAAAGAGAATAATTCGATGCAATAATTTCCTGATAAAGCTAAATCCAGTTTGTAGGATTTTCGTTCTTTGCGATATACTTCACGAACAATTTCCAGTCCGAGTATTTCAGTGTAAAACCGTTTCGATTTTTCGTAGTCCGAACAAATGATGGCGATATGGTGAATGTGTTTTAGTTGAATCATTTTTTGAAATGGCTAGATTAATCTTGATTTAATTTTCGAATTACTTTAGCGGGATTGCCAACAGCAAGTGAATTGTCAGGAATGTTTTTAGTTACAACTGAACCGGCTCCGATGACGCATCCTTTTCCAATAGTCACTCCGGGACAAATTACCGAATTGCCACCTATCCAGCAATCGTCTCCTATGGTTATAGGTAATGCATTTTCAAGTGTTTTTCTAAGTTCGGCATCGAGCGGGTGAGTGGCGGTGTAAAGCTGAACAGCAGGCGCGAAAAAAACATTGGAACCAATGGTGACTGTACTGCAATCCAGCACCACACAATTGACATTAAAATAGACGTTCTCTCCACAAATAATATTGTATCCATAATCGCAATGAAAAGGTGGTTCGATATATAAATTGGGACCGGCATTTGGGATCAGTTCTTTTAAAATTTCTTTCGCTTTTTTAGTCAATCGGTATTCGGTTACGTTCAATCGATGTAATAAATTTTTAGCTCTTCTTCGGTCTTTTACTAGGGTAGTATCGCCTGCTAAATAATAGTCTCCGTCAATCATTTTTTCTTTCTCCGTTTTCATGTTTTTCGAGGTGTTTTTTTAGTGATTTTTAAGTCTGTTTATTTGAATCTTTTTTGAGCCTTTTTTAAGTTGGAAAAAGGAATTTTTATTTGTTGTTTTTTGGTGATAAGTTCAGCTGAAAAGGGGAGAGTAAAGCTGCTTTTTTTTCTTCGGTTTTTGCTACTTGTAAATATAGATTAAAAATGCAAAACAGCGATCTTTTTGTTATGATTATTTGGGTGAAGAAGTAGAGAGGAAGACAAAGCTGTTTTTCGAAATTCAATTTGAAGGTAATGGAAAGGTGTTTTTTTGATGCCTTCTCAGGTGCTAAAAAGGGGTGTTTTTTTGATTGTTTTTTATTTAAAGTAATTATTTAGGTAAATGTAATTATTGTTTTTAATTTATTTGTTTTTGTTGAGGTTTTTAGTTTTTTGGATAGGATTAAGTGTGATGTTAATTAAAAATCAGTTGCTTAACTTTTTTGTTTAGGTAATTATTTTTAATGTACTGGAATATAATTTTTTAAATTGTAGTTATAGATTATTTCTATAGTGCTTTTTTAATGAATTTAGGTGATTTATAACTGATTTTATCTCCGTTTTATTAAGGATTTTGATTTTTTGAGACAAAATTATTTTTAATTTATTTTTGCAGTTATGTTTGGTAAAAATATAATTATTAGTTCGTTTAAAAAACGTTTTTACAACTTTATTTTTAAACCAATTTTGGATTCTGAAAAGCGTTATTTTCTTTCTTGCTAAAAATGAGATTAATTTTTTTTGGAGAAAAAATATTGGAATTAAAATTTAGTTTTGAGTTCAGGAAATTATTTTCAGACTCAAATTTTAGAATCTTTTCTGTTTTAAATCTAGTGTAAAAAGCAGTAAAATCAGGAAGGATTTTTGCTGCTTTTCAGAAGGTTTTTTTAGTGGTTTTTCGAGTGTAATTTAAGTAGGTTTTTTAGCCCTTAATTCAGCTTAAAAAGGGGGCTGAAAAAATCATTTTTTTTGCATTTTTTTCGGACTGTTTTTAGAAAGAAAAAAAGGTGTTTTTTTTACTCCGGATGAGGCTCTTTTTTTGATGAACCGAGAAGCTTTTTCCGGATGCTTCGAGTAATAATTTTATGTTAATAGAGAAAGGAAAACAGTTTAAAGATTGTAAATTCGTTCGATTGATAATTTAAAAAATAACTAATATGAAATGGTATATTTTAGGAGCTTTTATGTTTCTTTTTTCTGTTCAGATTCAGGCTCAAAAAGTGGCTGTTTTTGATCGTTATGCTGATATTGAAAAGACAGTCTTGAATGATGAAAACACAACTTATGTGGTGAACTTTTGGGCTACCTGGTGTGCTCCATGTGTGAAAGAATTACCCCATTTTGAACAACTCAATTCAGAAAATAAAAAGGTAAAAGTAGTACTTGTCAGCCTGGATTTTAAAGATCAGTATGAGGCAAAATTATTACCTTTTATAAAAAAGAAGAACATAAAATCAGAAGTGGTTTTACTTACTGATAAGGATTATAATTCCTGGTTGCCTACCGTAGATAAAGACTGGTCGGGTTCTATTCCGGCAACTTTAATTATAAAAAATGGTAAAAAAGTATTTGTAGAAAAGATGTTTACCAGCTATGAAGAATTAGACCAATTTGTGAATTCGAATATTAATTAACAATATTAACTATGAAAATTTTATCTCCTGTTTTGTTATTTGTTGCTGTCTTTTGTCTGGCAGCTTTTACCTCAAATGCGCCTTCCTCCTATAAAATTGGGGATACCGCTACTGATTTTAAGTTAAAATCTGTAGATGGAAAAATGTATAGCATGGCTGATTATAAAAATGCCAAAGGGTATATAGTGGTTTTCACCTGTAATCATTGTCCTTTTGCTGTAAAGTATGAAGACAGAATTAATGATTTGGCTAAAAAATACAAATCAAAAGGCTATATTTTGCTTGCAATTAATCCGAATGATCCTGCCGTGCAACCGGAAGATAGCTTCGAATTAATGAAAGTAAGGGCTAAAGAGAAAGGATTTGCGTTTCCTTATCTGTTTGATGAGGGACAGAAGATTTATCCGCAATATGGTGCTACTAAAACGCCTCATGCTTTTTTATTGGATAAAAACCGTGTGGTAAAATACATTGGAGCGATAGATGATAATGTGGATAGTGCAACTGATGTAAAAGAAAAATACCTTGAAAATGCGATTGCTGCATTAGAAAAAGGAGAAACACCATCACCGGAACTAACAAAAGCTATTGGCTGTACGATTAAAACGAAAAAATAATACGTTAAGTAATATTTTATGGAAAAAAGAGTAAAAACAAGCCGTTTTTACTCTTTTTTTATTTAATGTAAATTCTGCGGATTCCTATTAAAACAAAAATCAATAAGGAATAGCTAATAAAAAAGGGAATGATTATTTCTATCCAGCCTAAGGGCAGTAATACGGCAATCAGTAATAATTGAAACCCTAAGCCGTACAGTGAAAGAAAGGTCATGAACCAGTTAGGAAATGTTTTTACTTTATAAGCTTCAGGGTCTAAAGTGTGGATGATTTTATCAAAAATACCATAGACCATCGTATAAATCCGGAAAAGAAAATCAACTGCTTTCTGGCTTTCTCCCGGAAGTGCCTTAGGAGATTTATATTCGAAAATTTTACTCGTTGAATCGCCACCAATGGACTTGGTTCTTAAAATGACATAGTAATAATTGTATAAAGTGCCCTGTAACTGAATGCAGCAAAAAGACAATAAGGTCAACCATAATGAGGTGGCAGAAACGTAGCAAATAGTCAGAAAAAATAAAAAGTTAAGGATGATGTCAAAAATACTATCCAGATATCTTCCGCTGTAGGACGGTGTGTTTTTTATGCGGGCTAATTCCCCGTCGGCTGCATCAATAATAGATTTTAAAAGTATAAAAAATCCCGCCCATACATAATGATTACTCCAAATGCAATAAATACCCACAATCCCTGAAATGCCAAACAAAAGTGTGACATGAATAGGGGTAAACCGGGTATTTTTTAATGAATTGGCTATTAATTTTCCCAAAGGCCTTCCGTAATCGGATAAATCTAAAAATTTATCATGTGCAGCAAGTTTAGACATTATAAAAAAGGAACAGAAGATGCGACAATATAGTCCATGTAAATATAGTTTATTTTGATTACTTAGACAATCTGTGCAAAGTATAGGTCATGGCTAATAACAGGAAAAAAGCATTTACCTGATGAATTAATCCCAGCCATAAAGGTACTCCGTAAAGTAAAGTAAATACTCCCAGGGCAAATTGTACAAAAACAAGAAAAACTAATGTCAGAATTCCTTTTTTCTGATTGAAATCTAAAATATATTTTTTGCTTTCGATATATAAATACAGCATCATTCCTACCACCACATAAGCTAGGGTTCTGTGAATGAATTGTACGCCACTCTTGCCTTCGGTGAAACTTAAAAGAAGGCTGTCCTGCTCCAGAAAAACACTCTCATGTATGAATTGTCCATCACTCATCAATGGCCAGTGATTGTGAATTAATCCTGCATTTAATCCTGCAACAAAACCGCCGTAGATAATTTGCAATAACAGAAAAAACATCGCATAGCGGGCTATTTTACGTAATGATTTTTCTATATTTCTCTTTACAGGATAAATCAAATCTAAGGCTACCCAAAAGGTATAAGCAAATGTAATAAAAGCAGTGGTAAGATGTAAAGCAAGTCTGAAATGGCTTACATCAGGATTGTCTATTAATCCGCTTTTTACCATAAACCATCCAAAAAAGCCTTGCAATCCTCCCAATAACAGCAGAATAATGCATTTTTTTATAGTACTCTTGTCCAGTTTTCTTCGAATTAAAAAATAAATAAAAGGAATGATAAATACCATCCCGATAGCACGACCTATAAAACGGTGAAACCACTCCCAGAAATAGATGTACTTGTAATCATCAATGGTGAAATCATTGTGTATGTTGATTTTTTGATATTCAGGAAATTTCTTGTATTGCTCGAAAGCTTCATGCCATTTAGCTTCCGTAAGCGGAGGAAGTGTATCCGTGATCAAATGCCAGTCGGTCATGGATAAACCGGAATTAGTCAATCTGGTGATACCGCCTACTATGACCATTATAAAAATTAACACACAGCCTGAAAGTAGCCAGATAATAACGGGTTTATTCTCTTTTTTCATTTTGTATTCTTTATTTTAGAACATTAGGGTTTTGTCTATTTGTAAACGAACTTAATGATTTTTTATTTTCGAACTTTATGATTTAGTTATTTTGTAATTTTTTCTAATCCCAGTTTCTTAGCTCTTTTGATCACAAATTCATAAGCCGCTTCGTATTCATTTGGAATCTCACCTTCTAAAATTGCTTCTTTAACTGCTTCTTTTAAAACACCAATTTCTCGGGAAGGTTTTAAATTAAAGATCTCCATAATTTCTTCGCCCGAAATAGGTGGTTGGAAATTCCGAATAGAATCTTTCTCTTCAACTTCAACGATTTTCTTTCGAACAATCTCAAAGTTTTTATGGTATTTCTTGAATTTTGCCGGGTTCTTAGTGGTAATGTCTGCTTCGCAAAGTGTCATCAAATTTTCAACATCTTCACCTGCATCAAAAACCAGTCTGCGAACAGCGGAATCGGTTACAAGATCCTGAGATAAAACAATAGGACGCGAACTCATAACTACCATTTTTTGAACAAATTTCATTTTTTGATTCAAAGGCATGTGCAGGCGTTCAAAGAGTTTTTTGACCATTTTTCCGCCTAAAAACTCGTGACCGTGAAAAGTCCAGCCTTGTTTTTTATTGAAACGTTTGGTAGGTGCTTTTCCAATATCGTGTAATAATGCCGCCCATCGTAACCAGACATCATCCGTATTTGGACAAATATTATCTACCACTTCAAGTGTGTGATAAAAATTGTTTTTATGGGTTTGTCCTTCAATTTCTTCTACCTGATTTAATGCTGTTAATTCCGGGATTAACAAATCTAAAAGGCCTGTTTTGTATAAATGTAAAAAACCAATTGAAGGCTTATCTGTAGCCAGAATTTTGTTCAGTTCATCAACAATTCGTTCACCGGAAATGATTTTGATACGCTCCGCATTTTTTGTGATAGACTGAAGCGAATTTTTCTCAATTTCAAAATTTAATTGTGTGGCAAACCGGATGGCCCGCATCATTCGGAGCGGATCATCAGAAAAAGTAATGTCCGGATCTAATGGGGTTTTCAGAATTTTATTTTCTATGTCCTGCAAACCATTAAAAGGATCCAGCAATTCACCAAAATTGTTTTCACTTAATGATAATGCTAATGCGTTAATGGTAAAATCACGTCGGTTTTGATCGTCTTCCAGCGTTCCGTTTTCTACAACAGGGTTTCTGCTGTCGTGTGTATAAGATTCTTTTCGGGCACCTACAAATTCGATTTCGGTGTCTTCAAATCGCAGCATGGCAGTTCCGTAGGTCTTAAAAACCTGAACTTTTGGTTTTTTAGGGAGTAATTCAGATACTTTTAAGGCCAGTTCGATTCCGCTGCCTACAGCAACAATATCGATGTCTTTTTTAAAATCCCGTCCTAAAATTAAATCCCTCACAAAACCGCCTATGACATAGCTGTCCACGTTAAGCGCTTTGGATGCTTGAGAAATAACTTCGAAAATTGGATTATGTAGAGATGATTTGTAGTTCATAATGGATTACCGCAAATTCGCAAATTAATTTTTTGAATCTATAATACGTTTATATTCTAATGATATTAAGTTGAAATTGGCAAGTATTGCTAATTTGTTTTTAGAGATTTTGAGGTAGTTTAAACACTGATTGTAATGACTGTTGTTGAAACAATCAACAGTTTTTATTTCAAGAATAATTTTATCATAAACTACAAAATCTGCATAAAATTTATGTTTTAAAGTCGTGTCTTTATATTTAACTGAAAACTCTTTTTCTCGTTGAAATGGAATATTTTGTTTTAGGAATTCATATTCGATAGCATCCTTATATACAATTTCAGAAAATCCTTTCCCCAAATTTTTATGTACTTCAAATAGAATGCCTACTATTTTGTAATTTTCTTCCTTGTAAATGTATTTTTCTTCCATACGAGTAAAAATAATTTGCGAATTTGCGGTAAATATTTATTTCCGTATCACTTTTACCTGAGAATCATTAGTCAATTTAATAATTGTTGACGGGTTCTGGCAAATTTTTTCGCGATGCAAATTTACAACATAGTCCACGCCTTTTATAATTTCGGGACTGATTTCTTTGAAACTTTTTGGAGTGGGCTGACCTGAAATATTAGCCGAAGTGGATACTAAGGGTTTCTTCATTCGTTCCAGTAATTTAAAACAAAAAGGCTCTTTAATTAGTCTGATTCCCAGGGTTTTGTCAGGTGCAATGATATTTGGAGCAACATTTCTTGGGTTGTCCAGGATTAGTGTCGTAGGTTTTTCAGATAAATCCATGATTTGCCATGCCACTTCAGGAATTTCTTTAAAAACGTTGTACAGCATTTTTTCGCCATTCATCAAAACAATCATGCTTTTGGTTTCTTCCCGTTGTTTTAAAGCATAAATTTTTGCAATAGCATCGGGGTTTGTAGCATCACAACCTATTCCCCAAACAGTGTCGGTGGGATAAAGGATGATTCCGCCTTCTTTAATTATTTCAAAAGCTTTATGAACTTCTTCGTTTAGATTTTCCATTTGATATAAAAAATACAAGTGATAAATTGATAATTGCAAAGGAACAAAAAATATTGATGAAATTTTCAGGTATTTATATACATCTGAGGGAGAAAATAAGGCTGATTTTGTTAAAAAAGGGTGTTTTGTTCTTTGTAAATTTTATCAAAATTGAATATAGAATTAGCAGCGGAAAATAAATACCTAAAAGTTGTTAATTTATAGGCTCTTCCCTTTGATTTGCTAGGTTTAATACTATTTTAATTTTATCTTTGTACGCAAAAAAGATTCCTAAAAAATTATATAGTTTAGTCTTCTCAATGAAAAATTTCAAACGCTTTTTAAAGTATTTAATACCTCACAAGAAAAATTTAATAATCAGCATCATTTTTAATGTTTTATATGCCTTTTTTTCGGCTATTTCGATGCTTTCACTGTTTCCATTAATGAAAGTATTGTTTTCTGATGGTGAAAAAGTGCGTGTAAAACCGGTTTATGAAGGTTTTAAAAGTTTAGACAAAAGTTATTTAGAAAATTCACTAAATTATTTTATTACACAAAACACCGAAACCAACGGCGCTTTAAGCACTTTGATATGGATGGTGGTATTTGTATTGACAACATTTTTATTAAAAAATCTGTTCAATTTTATTTCGATAGTTTACATGACGTATCTGAATAACGGAATTTTAAAAGATTTGAGAAATGATGTGTATCAAAAAGTCATCAGTTTACCGGTTTCTTTTTTCTCGAATGAAAGAAAAGGAGATTTGATTTCGAGAATGACCTCAGATATTAATACGATAAAAAGTGCTTTCTTAAGTATTTTGATGATGGTTAGTGAGCCTTTGACTATTGTATTTACATTGGCATCTATGTTTTTTATAAGTTGGAAATTAACCATTTTTGTATTTCTTTTTCTGCCAATTTCCGGGTTTTTAATATCCAGAATGAGTAAATCGATTAAAAGTCAGTCAGGAGATATTTTTTCTTTGGAAGGACATTTATTATCCGATATCGAAGAAACTCTGGGCGGGATAAAAGTGATTAAAAACTTTACATCAGAGAATTTCTTTATTCGACGTTACTTAAATTCTACAGAATTTATCAACAATCTGAATAACAAAATTGGAGTCAGAATGAGTCTTGCCGGTCCTATGAGTGAATTTTTAGGGATTTTTGTAATCTCTATTTTGTTAGTTTATGGAGGATCTTTAGTTTTAATTGATGGTTCGATGAGTGGTAGTGCTTTTATAGCTTACATGGGATTAGCCTATCAGATATTAACACCGGCTAAATCGATTACTAAGGCTAATCAGGCTTTGATGGGCGGGAATGCTGCTTATGAAAGAGTTGCTTTTATTCTGGATGCGACCAATCCGTTAAAAGACAATCCGGATGCTAAAGAAATCACCGAATTTAAAAGTGAAATTAAGTTTACGAATGTTTCGTTTAAATATGATTCGGAATATGTTTTAAGAGATTTTAATCTGACTGTTCCAAAAGGAAAAAGAGTCGCATTAGTAGGAGAATCGGGTAGTGGAAAATCTACTTTGGCAAATTTGGTTACCCGATTGTATGATGTTACCGAAGGAAGTATCACCTTTGACGGTGTCAATATCAAGGACGTTACGACCAATTCTTTGCGAAAACAAATGGGAATTGTAGCTCAGGATTCTATTTTGTTTAACGATACCATTGCTAATAATATTTCGTTAAGCATTGATAATCCTAGTATGGATGCTATAATAAGTGCTGCAAAAGTAGCGAATGCTCATAATTTTATTTCGGAATTCCCGGAGCAATACAACAGTCCTGTAGGTGATGGAGGCGGAATGTTGTCAGGCGGACAGCGTCAGCGTGTGGCAATTGCCAGAGCGGTGATGAAGAATCCTCCGATTATGATTCTGGACGAAGCCACATCAGCTTTAGATACCGAATCGGAAAAATTAGTACAGGTAGGATTAGAAAACATGATGGAAAACAGAACATCGATTGTGATTGCACACCGTTTGTCAACCATTCAAAATGCCGATTTAATCGTGGTAATGAGTAAAGGAAGAATTGTGGAACAAGGAACTCACGAGGAGTTGTTAAACAAGAATGGTAATTATGCTAATCTGGTAAGTTTACAGTCGTTGGAAGTGAATTGATTCTAACAATTAATACAAACCTGGTACTAAAAAAGGTTTGATAAATAACTGAAATTACCGATTGGTTTTTTCTTTTTTGTGAGTAAGAAGCGTTTTTATCTTTATAAACAGATTCTTTTCGTATTTCTTAATATCGTTTTTCAGCCGTATGTTTTCGGTGATTAGATTGTTGTTTTTTTGTAAAGAGATATTGTTTTTTTCTTCAAATAAAACATTTATTTTCTCTAATCGGGACCGCATTAAATTCCCAATATTTTCTTTACTAAAGTAATTTTCTATGGTTTGTTGGGCATTTAGTTTTATGTCTTCCAGATTTTCATAATTATCGTACACCAACTTTAAAATTTTCTTTGCATTTTCAATATCCGGTTCGGCATATTCATAACCCTGCTTTATAAAACCGGAATCTTTATCTTTTTGAAGTAATTGATAGGGAACCAGAAAACTGTTTTGATTATTCATGAATTCTAAATTTCCTGAATAAGCTGTCCCAATAACTATTTTATACCTTAGCATAGCCTCGGCAAGAGTAAGTCCAAAACCTTCTGCCCGATGTAGCGAAACATACGAATGACAGGAATCTATAAGCTGTATAAGTTCTTTTTTAGTATAGTTTTCGTTAATAAGAATTATGGAATTTTGGTTTTTTGTCTTTTCAATAAGTTCTTTGTAAAGGCGTTTGTTTTTTTCTAAATTAACTGTTTTTAAGATTAATACAACGTTAGTGGTATTAGGAAATGTGTCTAAAAAGCATTGAATAAGACCATCGGTGTTTTTTCTTTCAGGTGTGCTCAGTGAGTCAAATATGGATAAAAAAACAAATTTATCTTGTAACTCTATTTTTGATTTATTTTTCTCAACTTCAATAGCTTCAATTAAATGAGGGATTTTTATAACTGGTTTAAAAGAATAGGAAGCGAATACATTTTGGCAAAAGCCGCTTGGAACCCATATCTCATCAAAAAGGGAAAGCAAATCGATATATTCTTCCAGAAGTTTATTGAATTCCCAAGCCCAGTAAGCAATATTATAACTGTTTGAAGACGAATCTATGTTATTATTTAAAAGAAAACGAGAAATATCATTAATATTGATATGATAAATATTAATTATTTCACCATTATTTGAGTCAGATAAAAGTATACTTTCTTTAATAAAGCGGTCTCCTTTCTCAATGTAATTAACTTTGTTAACGGAGAGAAAAGAGTTTTTTAGTGCTGCAAAATTGGCTCTTGCAGCTTCTGAAATACCAGAGGTTTTGGAAAAAGTAGCATGATAATTAATAATGGTATTTTCCATTTTTTTTAAATTTCTTTTAATACAGATTTTAATTTTTCTTTGGAAAAAGGATAAAGACTTTGGGCTGAGTTGTCCGATAATTTTGACCAAATTTCTTTATCATTATAAAGTTTGATTATCTGTTTAGAGAATTCGTCAGCAGTTTCAGATATATAAGCATTCTTTTTGTTTTCTAAAAACATTCCTTCAGCTCCTATTGGGGTTGTAACTACAGGAAGGAAATACTCAAAAGACTGACCTATTTTACCTTTTACTCCTGCTCCGTATCGCAAAGGTGCAACCATTAGTTTAGAAGAAATAAAATAGGATTCAATATTTTCTACAAATCCTAATAATTTAAAATTGGGATGGGAAATGGAATGAATTTTGTTTTTTACATTCCCTATTACGTTAACCTTTATGTTAGGTAATTTTAGCCAGACTTTTGGCATTATTTCTTCATATAAATAATGGATAGCATCAATATTTGGTTCATGTGAAGAACCAATAAATAAAATATCATTCCTCTTTTCGAATGGAGCAATTTTACTCTCTTCTATTTTGCAATAATGTATATTTGAAATTAACAAAATCAGACTTTCTTTTAAGTACTGAGACATGATTTCTTTTTCTACTTCTGATATGGCAATAATGATATCAGCTTTTTTTGCTAACTGAGTTTCAATTTTATAATAATGATAATATTTTTTCCTTAGTGAAATTCGAAAAGGATCTAATTCGATAGCTCTTTTGTATCTTAAAAAATGAATGTCAATCATGTCAAAGATAGATTTTGAAAGAGGGAAACACGTGGAAAGTTTATATAAGTATTTATTAAAGTTTTTTGGTCCATTATACCAGATATAATCAATATGGGGAATCGATTGTAAAAAAGCAATATAATTTTTGAATAGATTGCTCTCTAAATAGACAATAACCCCCAACTCTTTAAAAAAGGTAACATATTTATCAATTTTAAAAATGTTTTCTACACAAATGATGCAGTTATAACCCATTTCTTTATATGAAATGATTATTTCCTTAAATCGGTTAGAACCAGAATCCTGATCATATTTAGGTAAGGAGTTGCTTACAAATACAATTGTTTTTTGATCATAATTGTACAACTCAAGATTTGGTATAAAAGTAATACCGTGTCTTTTTAATTCTTTTTTTTTCTTAAAATGGATTTGTATAGACTTTATTATTTTCATAGCTTTTTTAGCAATCATGGATTATTAATGAAAATAATTTTAGATATTATTCTTTTATTATTTTAAGTTAAGATGCTTGAATTTTAAAAAGGTTGCTTGTTAATTTTAATAAAGAGTCAGCAAAGGATTAATTGTTTCAGGCATGAGTTAATTACCATGTGGTAGGAAATAAAAACAATTCATACATATGCATATTGTTTATATCGTGTTTAAGAGTTATATGGAATTAAATTCTATAATATTTGAAAATTTAATTTATAAATAATCAGGTTTTATTATTTATAAGATTATTTTTGTGATGTTGATTTCAATTTTTAAGAAAGTTCAAACAAGTTTGTTAAAGACTAAAGAAGCTTGAAATTTTAGATTTAATATAAAATATATGTCTGAACATTTAGTAAAAGTAGTTATCCCTGTTTATAGAGAATTTTTTGGTGAACTTGAAGAAAAATCATTTTTACAATGTTGTAAGGTTTTGAAAAATTATGAAATTGTAATTGTCCATCCTGATGGATTAAACTATTCGTATTTGTCT
Source organism: Flavobacterium flevense (assembly GCF_900142775.1). Lineage (GTDB taxonomy): Bacteria > Bacteroidota > Bacteroidia > Flavobacteriales > Flavobacteriaceae > Flavobacterium > Flavobacterium flevense. Next base: position 157,180 of record NZ_FRCC01000005.1, on the reverse strand, counting down.
GAAATAAATCAAAGAATAACTACAGAAAGCTTTCCTGAATATTATTTTAAATCTATTAAAGGTTATAATGAATTGCTGTTGAATTCTTTGTTTTACGAAAGATTTTCGGATAGTGAGTATATTTTAATTTATCAGTTAGATGCTTTTGTTTTTAAAGATGATTTGGAAAAATGGTGCAATAAAGGATATGATTATATTGGATCACCGTGGATTGCTACACCAATAGATTCATTAGGAATGAAAATTTTTGATAAAATTGCCAGAATATTTTGGTCTAAAAAGAAAAAAGAGAGACAACAAATTTTTTATAAAGTTGGTAATGGAGGTTTTTCTCTTAGAAAAGTGGCTTCTCATTTAGCGATTGCTAAAGATAAGCATCAATTCATTTTTGATTTTTTAAATCAAAAAGAAAAGAAAATTTATGCAATTGAAGATGTTTTTTGGTCTTTAAAAGCTCCGGAGTTTGATGAAAATTTCAAAATTCCGGATTACAAAGAAGCTGTTTTTTTTGGAATGGATAGAAAACCTGAACTTGCTATGAAATTAACTAAGAATGTACTTCCTTTTGGATGTCATGGAATAAATAAGCCCAAAGTAACTGAGTTTTGGAAACCAATAATTAACAAATATTAAAATTGATTTTCTAGATTTATGACTACAAAATTTGAATCGAATAGAATTATAATAAATCAGACAGAAATAAACAATTTTATTAATAACTTCAATTCACAGGGAACTCTTTTTGGGGATGGAAAAAGAAATAAAATAAAGTTGTTTGAACTTGAAGGAAAAACAATCAATATTAAATCCTTTAAAATTCCGCATTTAATTAATAAAATCGCCTATAAATATTTCAGAAAAACAAAAGCAAGACGTTCTTATGAGTATGCTACTGTTTTACTGGAAAAAGGAATCGGGACACCACAACCAATCGCTTATTTTGAGAATTACGATAGTGTAGGATTAAAAGAAAGTTATTATGTTAGTGAACATCTTGTAACCGAATTGACTTTTAGAGAATTAGTTACTAATCCGGAATATCCGGAGCATGAGATTATTTTACGCCAGTTTACTCGTTTTTGTTTTAACATGCATGAGAAAGGAATCGAATTTTTAGATCATTCTCCCGGTAACACTTTAATTAAAAAAAGCAGTGAGGGTCAGTATCAGTTTTTCCTGGTTGATTTGAACAGAATGAATTTTCATCAGCAAATGACTTTTGAACAAAGAATGAAAAACTTAAACAGGCTTACACCTCAAAAAAGTATGATTGCTGTAATGAGCAACGAATATTCACAATTTTATACTGAAAAAACCGAAGCTGAAATTTTTGATAAAATGTGGCAGGAAACCTTTGAGTTTCAGGAAAAATTTGCTCGAAAAAAACGATTAAAAAAGAAACTAAAATTTTGGAAATAAAGCTTACCACAATTTATAATATTTCAACAATTTTCTAATCTTATATTTTCGAATTAAATTCCATGGTTTTGATTTTAGGTGGGATTTGTCTTTATTAAAAAAAGTAATAGAAGCATCAATTACCCGCTCGCTGGATTTTCCATCAAAATAAGGATGAGTCAATTCGATATATTCCCGAATAGTTTTCATAATATTTTCGGGTTTTGTCAAAGCTAAATCAATTGCATTTTCAATTTCAGAAACTACTGTAACATCAATAAGATGTTCAAATGGGACTTTAGTTTTAAAAGTAACAACTGGTTTTTCTTGTAGCAAAAATTCAACAATTGCAGATGTCGTGTCAGAAAACATCAAATCTGCTTGCTTGAAAAGAGGAGTTAAGTCAGTAGTGTCAAAATAACTAAAATGCTCATTTTCTAGTTGTATAAATTTTAATTTTATCTCTTCTTCTAACTTAGGATGCAATACACATAAAAACTGATATTTTCCGGTTTCAGACAATCTTTTTATTTCTTGGTAAACCAAATCATTTTTAGCAAGACTCAAACTTGTGGTAAAGGTAGAAGAAATTAAGATTACGGGTTTTTCGGTTTTTGGTTTAGGAACAATAGGGAATAAAGGATCTACTTTAGACCAGCCGGTTTCTATAACTTCAAAATAACCATATTTTTTTGCTAATTGCTGAAAAATCACTGTTGTAGAAGGACCTTGAGTGGTATAGAGATCAAAGAAACCACGAATTTTGAAATGAGAATTCATTTCTTGTCGTTTATTGGATAAAAAACCATGAAAAATTTGAACTTTAATACCTGAGAAAAAATCTGCAACATTATCCGTCGCTGTTAAGACAATGTCAGGATTATAGTTGATGACCTCATTAACCGTGTTGAGAATTTTTTCGCTTTTAGAGAAATAGTGTTTTGTTTCCTCTAAGTCAGAAAACCAATATACTTCATATCCGCGTCGTTCAATTTCTTCCTGAAGCGGTTTTCCAATGGGGATGCTATATGAATAGGATATATAAATTAGGAATTTGTACATGGTTTAATGTAAATGTGAATTTAAAAAATGAGTTAAACTCTCAAAGATAAGAGATGGTTTTAAAAGGCTGTAATAATGAGCATAGTTTTTTTTACGCTCTTTTCTGTTTTTAGTAGTCAATAAATTGGGATAAAAATCTTTTAAATGGATGGCTTTGTTTATTATGCCATCGTCGAATGTACTCCAACTTTCCTTATCTATCCAGGGAGAAAAAATAGTATATGTGGGCTTGTTTAGTGCTTTTGCCATATTTATGGCGCCTCCATCATTTCCTATAATTACATCACATTGATTCATAAGGGCAATAAAAGTCCTTAAATCATTTCCTAATAAGTCAAAATAGATTTTTTTTTGGGTTGCTGTTTCGCAAGTATTAAAAATTATTTTAGCGTCTTCTATTTGTTTTGGAAGATAATTAAAAATAATATTTACATCATTATTTGTGGCAATATGATCAATTATTTGAGCCATGTAATCCAGTGGATAAGTCTTAGTATTCTCGCTTCCTAAAAGACTAATCATTACTGTTTTTTTGCTTTTGTTTACTTCATGTTTGTTAAAAATTGCAATTGCTTGTTGGTTTTCTTCAGTACTAACAAATAATTTGGGGTAAGGATCAATTGCAATGGTTAATTTCAAAGGATTTAATAAAGAAAGTCTTCTTTCTATAGCTAAACCCATTTGAGTTTTTGGATTCATGGCAAAAGGAACCTTATCGGTATATAAATAGGAAAAAAAGTTTTTCTTATAGGATATTGTTTTTTTTGCACCGCTTAAAAATACTATAAGTGTACTTTCTAATTTTAGATAAGCATCTATTATTACATCGTATTTTGTTGCTCTAATCTGAAAAGCTAGCGCTAAAAGTTCTTTTTTGTTTTTTCTGTGTTTTTTTTCAAAAGGGATGATAGTGTCAATATTCGAATTGCCTTCTAATACAGGAATGGTTTCCTTGTAGACTAAATAATCTATTTGAGCTTCAGGATAAGCTTTGCGTAGATTGTTACAAATAATACTACTGGCAAGCACATCACCAATCATTTTTTGTTGAATTACAAGTATTTTCATGTAGAAGTTGAATCTTTTAAAAGAATACAAATTGAAGCAAAAAATTCCAAATTACAATCATTTTGCAGACTGTAATTTGGAATTTATATATTTAAAATTTCTAATATTAGAAAAATTATACCGCTACGTCATACTCTCTTAACGCATTGTTTAGAGATGTTTTTAAATCAGTAGATGGTTTACGGGTTCCAATGATTAAAGCACAAGGAACCTGATATTCTCCACCTGGGAATTTTTTAGTATAACTTCCTGGAATAACTACTGAACGGGCAGGAACAAAACCTTTCATTTCAACAGGCTCATCACCAGTTACATCTATAATTTTAGTAGATGCTGTCAAACATACGTTAGCACCCAAAACGGCTTCTTTACCTACGTGAACTCCTTCAACAACGATACAACGAGAACCTACAAAAGCACCGTCTTCAATGATAACCGGAGCTGCTTGTAATGGCTCTAAAACACCACCAATACCAACACCGCCACTCAAGTGAACATCTTTACCTATTTGAGCACAGCTACCTACAGTTGCCCAGGTATCCACCATGGTTCCGGCATCAACATAAGCACCAATGTTTACATAGCTTGGCATCATAATAACACCGCTTGAAATATATGAACCGTAACGGGCAGAAGCACCAGGAACTACACGAACTCCTTTTTCAGCATAGTCTCTTTTTAATTCCATTTTGTCATGGTATTCAAAAATTCCTGCTTCCAATGTTTCCATTTTTTGAATAGGGAAGTACATTACTACCGCTTTTTTTACCCATTCGTTTACTTGCCATCCTTCACCTTTTGGTTCAGCAACACGTAGTTTACCAGAATCTAATAATTCGATAACTTCTCTAATCGCGTTAGTTGTTGTTTCTTCCTGCAACAAAGCTCTGTTTTCCCAGGCTTGTTCTATAATTGTTTGTAATGCGCTCATTGTTCTATAAATTTTTGGCAAATATAGACTTTTTAAGTAAAAGCAAAAAGTGAAAGTTTTTGCAAAATGTTAGTTTTTCGTTATTACGATTGCTTTGAGTATTCCTATCTAAACGTAAGAAACTCACTGTCTAAAAAAAGCAACCTATTCCCAAATGTTTTATCTTTGTATACTAAACTCAAAATTATGGAAACCATTAGATTAGAATTTCAGCCCAATATTAAAGCCAAAATTTTAGAAGTTTTGAGTGCTTTTTCTTCGGATGAACTAAAAATAGTTCAGGAAGATGCAGATTTTGATGAAAACAAGAAAAAATTAGACGCTGCTTTGGCTAAGATTAAAAACGGAACAGCTGAAAGTTGCTCTTTGGAAGAGTTAGATGCGTTTCTGGAAAAGACTATTTCAGAATATGAAAATTGAAATCACTAAAGATTTTAGATTGGATTTAGATATTCAGATTAGATATATTTCCAAAGACAAACCTATTGCTGCAAGAAAGTTTAAGGTTGACTTAATTAAAAATATCAAGAAAGATTTAAAAAATCCATTTCATTTCAAAAAATCCAGATATTATAAGGATGAAAACATTCGAGATTATGTTTTTAAGGGATACACTATTGTATATTATATAGATGTAAAACAAGAAATTATTTCAGTTTTCGGTTTCATAAAACATAAAAATTCGTTGTAAAATGCCAAGAATTCTCTCCATAGACTACGGTCAAAAACGTACCGGAATTGCGGTAACTGACGAAATGCAAATTATAGCATCGGGATTAACAACCATTCCCAGTGCTACGGCTATTGATTTTTTGAAAGATTATTTTTCGAAAGAAAAAGTAGAGTTGGTACTCATAGGTGAACCCAAACAAATGAACGGCGAACCTTCGCAAAGCGCTTCCATTATTAAAGGATTTGTAACGCATTTTACCAATCATTTTCCGGATATGAAAGTGATTCGTGTTGATGAACGTTTTACTTCTAAAATGGCTTTCCAAACCATGATTGATAGCGGATTAAATAAAAAACAGCGTCAGAATAAAGCATTGATTGACGAAATTTCGGCCACTATAATGCTTCAGGATTATTTGTCTCGTAAAACATTTTAATTATTTATCAAAACCGTATTGTTTAGTGATAAATGTAACTTTTTGGAGATGAATTAGCCTTTTAATTGTGATAATATTAAAGTATCTTTGCACTTTATAAAAAAACACAATTATGTCTGATACAACCATACGCTCAAATAGTGATGTAGTTCTTATTGGAGCTGGAATTATGAGTGCTACCTTAGGTTTGATTCTGAAGGAATTACAACCTGATATTACCATTGATATTTATGAAAGATTAGATAGTGCAGCAGCCGAAAGCTCTGATGCATGGAATAATGCCGGAACGGGGCATTCTGCATTTTGCGAATTAAATTATACTCCCGAAGGAGCTGATGGAAGTATTGATCCTAAAAAAGCGATCAGTATTGCAGAATCTTTTGAAGTTTCCCGTCAATTTTGGGCTTATTTAGTGCAGCAGGAAAAAGTATCAGCTCCGGAAAATTTTATTAAAAGAATTCCGCATATCAGTTTTGTATGGGGAGATAAAAACGTGGAGTATCTTACAAAACGTTTTAAAGCCCTTCAGGCCAATCCGCTTTTTGAAGAAATGGAATTCAGTACTGATTTTGCTGAATTAAAAAAATGGATGCCGCTGGTTATGGAAGGCAGAAAAGAATCGGAGAAAGTAGCAGGAACTTCTATGGCTATAGGAACCGATGTGAATTTTGGAGAACTGACAAGAAATATGTTTGGTTACCTGACTAAAATGGAAGGTGTAAATATGTATTTCCACCATGAAGTTAGAAAGTTAAGACAACGTGAGGACAAATCATGGAGAATAAAAATCACCGATTTAAGTTCAGGTAATAAACGAAAAGCCTATACTAAATTTGTGTTTATTGGTGCAGGTGGAGGTTCTTTACCTTTATTAGAAAAAGCGGATATTCCGGAAGGAAAAGGTTTTGGAGGTTTCCCGGTAAGTGGGCAATGGTTAAGATGCACCAACCCGGAAGTAATTGCAAAACACGAATCTAAAGTATATGGTAAAGCAAGTGTGGGTGCACCCCCAATGTCTGTTCCACATATTGATTCCCGAATGATTAATGGAGAGAAACAACTGTTGTTTGGACCTTTTGCTGGTTTTTCAACACGTTTCCTGAAAAATGGATCCTACTCTGATTTGCCAAAATCTATTCAACTTGACAATATTGTGCCAATGGTTATGGCTGGAATAAAAAACATTCCATTGACTAAATATCTTATTGAGCAAGTGCGTCAATCTCCTGCTGACAGGATTAAAGCTTTAAGAGAATATGTTCCGGGAGCGAAGTCTAAGGATTGGGTAATTGAACGTGCCGGACAACGCGTACAGGTGATTAAGAAAGATGAAAAAGAAGGTGGTAAGTTAGAATTTGGTACTGAGGTAATTACTTCAGCAGACGGAACTTTATCAGTATTACTGGGAGCTTCACCAGGAGCGTCAACGGCGGTTTCTATTATGCTTGATGTCATAGGAAGATGTTATAAAGACGAAATGAAAACTCCGGAATGGCAGGATAAATTCAAAAAAATGATTCCTTCTTACGGACAAAAATTAAACGAAAATCCAGAGTTGTTAAAAGAAGTGAGAGCAAATACAGCCGAGGTGCTTAAATTAAAATAAAACACTTTGGATTACCAAGGATATAACTAATCCCAGCATTTGTATGTTGGGATTTTTTTATGTGTGATTATAATGTAAAAAAAAGAAGCTTTTAGAAGGTGGAAATATGATAACTATTTGATGAAATGTCGAAATATGTTTTTTTAATTATTGCTTAAATTTGGAAGGATAATTAAAAAACAGTCACGTGAAAAGTCAAAATACATTTTCAAAATCATGGAACTTACTAAAAGATACTTTTTTAGAATTTATAGATGATAATGCCATTAAATTAAGTGCCGCATTATCCTATTACACCATATTTGCATTACCGCCTTTGTTGATAATAATTATAACAATATGTGGTTTCTTTTTTGGAGAAGAAGCAGTTACGGGACAGCTTTATGGACAAATAAACAGAATGGTAGGTGATGACGCTGCAATCCAGATTCAGGAAGCTATAAAAAACGTACAATTAGCAGATAGTAATATTTTTGTCAGCATCTTTGGGGTAGTGATGCTGCTCATAGGTGCATCCGGTGTTTTTGCCGAAATACAAAGTTCTATAAATTTTATTTGGGGATTAAAAGCCAAGCCAGATAAAGGTTTGAAAAAATTCATTCAAAACCGGCTTATGTCATTCTCGATGATTGTCTCTGTAGGTTTTTTAATGCTTGTAAGTTTGATTTTAAATGCTACTTTAGATGTTTTAAATGCCAGATTAAAGCTTTACTTACCTGAGAGTACCATCTATCTTTTTTATGTGATTAATTTAGTAATTGTTTTTGCGAGTATCACGTTGCTTTTTGCAATTATTTTCAGGACCCTTCCTGATGGAATCATAAAATGGAAAGATGCTTTTATTGGTGCTTCTTCAACTGCCGTTCTTTTTATGGTAGGTAAATTTGCAATAGGATTTTATCTAGGGAATTCAACTATTGGTAGTGTTTATGGAGCAGCAGGATCTGTTATTATAATATTAGTCTGGGTCTATTATTCGGCTATAATTTTGTATTTTGGAGCTGAATTTACTAAAGTTTATGCCAAATCTTATGGAGGAGCAATTACTCCAAATGCGTATTCAGTTAAAATAAAAAAAGAAATTTTTGAGGAAAAAGAGTAAAAATATTCAATACATATAATTATGAAAATAGTCGCTTTTGGCGCAAGCCCAAGTAAAAATTCGATAAATAAAAAACTGGCTACTTATGCTGCAGGTTTGTTTAAAGATGCCACAGTGGAAGTATTGGATTTAAATAACTTTCAAATGCCGGTTTTTAGTGTAGATATTGAAAAAGAAATTGGTCAGCATGATTTAGCCAAATCCTTTTTGGATAAAATAACAAATGCTGATTTTTTAGTAGTTTCATTAGCGGAAAACAATGGGAATTATTCGGCAGCTTTCAAGAATCTTTTTGACTGGTGTTCCAGAATTTCGGTCAAAGTGTTTCAGGAAAAGCCTATGCTTTTAATGGCAACTTCGCCAGGAGGAAGAGGAGGTAGTTCGGTATTAGAAATAGCAACGAATGCATTTCCAAGATACGGAGCCGATATTAAAGCTACTTTTTCATTGCCGTTATTTAACGATAATTTTGATGTTGAAACAGGGAAAATTTCTAATTCAGAAATGGATTATCAATTGAAAAAAATAGTCGAAAGTATCCAGCTTAATTTTAAAAATAGTAATCTGTAAAAATTCTATTCCATTGTCAATATCATTATTGATAACTTTGGCGGCAAGCCCTTTTAAAATAGGGTTAGATATGCTATATTAGCAGAAAATCCACAAAATTTAATGTCAGATCAAAGTAAATATACCGAAGATAATATTCGGTCACTCGACTGGAAAGAGCATATTCGTATGCGTCCGGGTATGTATATTGGGAAATTAGGTGACGGTTCGTCTCCGGATGATGGTATCTATATTTTATTAAAAGAAGTTCTCGATAACTGTATCGACGAATTTGTAATGGGTGCCGGTAAAACGATTGAAGTATCCATTAAAGATAAAACGGTGGCTGTAAGGGATTATGGTCGTGGAATTCCGCTGGGAAAAGTAGTAGATGTGGTTTCTAAAATGAATACCGGAGGAAAATATGATTCTCTGGCATTTAAGAAATCGGTAGGTTTGAATGGGGTAGGTACTAAGGCGGTGAATGCTTTGTCTAATTATTTTCGTGTAGAATCAGTTAGAGAAGACAAGCAAAAAGCAGCCGAATTTTCTGCCGGAAATTTAGTTCTGGAAGAAGATGTTATTGATACTACAAAACGAAAAGGAACCAAAGTTACCTTTACACCTGATGAAGCTATTTTTAAAAACTACAAGTTCCGTAATGAATATGTGGTAAAAATGCTGAAAAATTATTGCTACCTGAATGCAGGATTAACGATAATTTATAACGGTGAAAAATATTTTTCGGATAATGGATTAAAAGATTTATTAGATGAAAATATTGCTATCGAAGATATGGTTTATCCTATTATTCATTTAAAAGGAGATGATATCGAAATCGCGCTGACGCATAGCAAATCCCAATACAGTGAAGAATACCATTCTTTTGTAAACGGACAAAATACAACTCAGGGAGGAACACACCTGGTAGCCTTTAGAGAAGCAATTGTAAAAACCATCAGGGAATTTTATAATAAAGGTTTTGAACCTTCAGATATTCGAAAATCCATTGTCAGTGCCGTAAGTGTAAAGGTGATGGAACCTGTTTTCGAATCACAGACTAAGACAAAATTAGGTTCTACAGATATGGGTTCTGAACCCGGAATGCCATCGGTACGAACTTTTGTCAATGATTTTGTCAAAAATAATTTAGACAACTATTTACATAAAAATCCGGAAACGGCTGATTTGCTTTTGCGCAAAATTCTTCAGGCCGAAAGAGAGCGTAAAGAGCTTTCAGGTATTCGAAAATTAGCCAAAGACAGAGCTAAAAAGGCGAGTTTACACAATAAAAAACTACGGGATTGCCGCGTGCATTTACCGGATGTTAAAAATCCGCGATATCTGGAAAGTACTCTTTTTATAACCGAGGGAGATTCGGCTTCGGGTTCTATTACTAAATCACGTGATGTGAATACACAGGCTGTTTTTAGTTTGCGTGGTAAACCATTGAATTCTTACGGGATGAGCAAGAAAATTGTTTATGAAAACGAAGAATTTAACTTGTTACAAGCGGCATTAGATATCGAAGACGACATGGAAAACCTGCGTTACAACAACATTGTAATTGCAACCGATGCCGATGTTGACGGAATGCACATTCGATTATTGCTGATTACTTTTTTCCTGCAATTTTTTCCGGAACTCATCAAGGAAGGACATTTGTATATTCTGCAAACGCCTTTGTTTAGAGTTCGAAATAAAAAAGAAACTATCTATTGTTATTCAGAAGAAGAACGAAAAGCAGCCATTGAAAAATTAAAACCGAAACCGGAAATCACCCGATTTAAAGGTTTGGGAGAGATTTCGCCTAATGAGTTTCAGTTTTTTATTGGTGAAGACATTCGACTGGATCCGGTGATGATGGATAAAAATACCTCGGTAGAACAATTGTTGTCTTTTTATATGGGAAAAAACACACCGGACCGACAAGAATTTATCATCAAGAATTTAAAAGTAGAATTGGATACTCTGGAGGAAGCTTAATGATTATTAAAAAGGAGTTAGGGAAAGGGTTTTCTGTTGAAAATCTTGACAGAATGAGGAAATTTTATCAAACCTATTCAATTTCGTCGATACTGTCTACGATTTTGGAATTAAAGAATTCCGCAACAGTGTCGCGGAATTGAATTTTTAAAAATTATTTTCTGTTTTCAAACTCACGTAAACTACTATTTGTAATAAATGAAGAGAATAATATTTTTGATTGTTATTATAGCTTTAGTTTCTTGTAAAAAGGAGAAAACTAAGAGTTCAACTTCATCTGTGACAGAAGGTATTCCGATTGCTAGATCAGTTAGTAAAATAATTAAACAAAGAGATTTTTCTATAAAGAATTTTTCAAGAATTGAATTAATTTCTTATTATGATAGAATCTCTTGGGATACAATAAAATACAAAGGCGAACAACCAATTAATAAAATCTTAGTAGATGATTTTAAACTTACTTTTGATTCTACCATGGTTCAAGAGAGGGTTGTTTTGAATAAAACTCAAGAAAAAGAACTTATAAATTTAATAGTTTGTGATACTTGTATTCCTGAAGAAATTTCTTCGGCTTGTTATATGCCAAGACATATGATTATATTTAGAGATTCGAAAGATAGAATTATAGGTTATAATGAGTTTTGCTTAAATTGTGCGGGGTCTAGAATTTCACCTAATTTAGATGGATTTCAAAAATATTGTTATTCAGACATGGGAGAATTATTTAAAAAATTCGGGATTAAGCTTTTTGTCGAAGATGATCAACTAGGAAAAGAATATTCAATTATTGATAGTTTAAAAAGAAGTAAAAAGAAACTGAAATAAATTCAGCATAAATGAAAGACGAAGAAGACGATAACATCATTCCTGATAACGAAGAAAATAATTCAGAAGAGAATCCTATTGATGCGAATCAGGAGGGAGAAGAGAGCGAAGAAATTATTGAAGTAAATGCAAATTCTTTTGAAGGAGAGCATTTTTATAATCATGATGAAGAAGGAGATGGCAGTGACACGATTACTAAAGTTACCGGTATGTACAAAGACTGGTTTCTGGATTATGCTTCTTATGTAATTTTGGAGCGTGCTGTTCCGGCTATTGAGGACGGATTTAAACCTGTTCAACGCCGAATTATGCATTCGTTAAAAGAATTAGATGATGGACGTTACAATAAGGTGGCTAATGTTGTAGGACATACCATGCAGTATCATCCTCACGGAGATGCGAGTATTGGTGATGCGATGGTGCAAATAGGTCAAAAAGACTTATTAATCGATTGTCAGGGGAACTGGGGAAATATCCTTACTGGAGATGGTGCTGCGGCTTCCCGTTATATTGAGGCGCGTTTATCTAAGTTTGCTTTGGAGGTTTTATATTCGCCTAAAATTACCGATTGGGGTGTTTCCTATGATGGTCGTCGGGCAGAACCGAACAATCTTCCGGTGAAGTTTCCGTTGCTTTTAGCACAAGGAGCTGAAGGAATTGCTGTGGGACTTTCTACTAAAGTGTTACCGCACAATTTCAATGAATTAATTGATGCATCGATTAAAATACTTAAAGGAAAACCGTTTACGCTATATCCTGATTTCATGACTGCCGGTATTGCTGATGTGTCCAATTATAATGACGGAATGCGTGGTGGTCGTGTACGTGTGCGTGCCAAAATTGCGCAAATAGACAAAAATACCTTAGCGATTACTCAAATTCCTTTTTCAACAAATACGACTACTTTGATAGACAGTATTTTGAAAGCTAATGAAAAAGGGAAAATCAAAATCAAGAAAATTGAAGACAATACCGCTGCTGAGGTCGAAATTTTAATTCACCTGTATCCTGGCGTTTCTCCGGATAAAACCATTGATGCGCTGTTTGCCTTTACGGCTTGTGAAACTTCGGTAGCACCTTTAGGTTGTGTAATTGAGGACAACAAGCCTTTGTTTATAGGGGTTTCGGCAATGTTGAAAATTTCAACTCACAGAACGGTCGATTTATTGCGACAGGAATTAGAAATTCAATTAGAAGAGTTAAAAAATAAATGGCATTTTGCTACTTTAGAGAAAATCTTCATTCGGGAAGAAATGTACATTGATTTCAAATTGTATTCAGACAAAGAAGCTTTGTTTAAATACATGTACGATCGATTTGAACCTTTCTCGAAATCATTTGTCAGAGCAATTAATGATGACGATTTACAGCGTTTGACGCAAATTCCGATGATTCGTATCACGCGTTTTGATTCTGATAAAGCAGATGATTTTATCGCCAGATTAGAAGATGAAATGAGAGAAGTAGAACATAATCTCGAACATCTGACTGATTTTGCGATTGCTTATTTTACCAAATTAAAAGAGAAATACGGAAAAGGTCGTGAACGCCAGACCGAATTACGCATTTTTGATGATATCGAAGCCACTAAAGTAGTTTTAAGGAATACGAAGTTATATGTAGATCGCGCAGAAGGTTTTGTGGGAACGAGCCTGAAAAAAGACGAGTATGTTGCCGATTGTTCGGATATTGATGATGTGATTGTTTTTCTTCGCGATGGAAATATGATGGTAACTAAAGTAGATGCTAAAACTTTTGTGGGGAAAGATATTATCCATATTGCTGTTTTTGACAAAAGTGATAAACGTACTATTTATAATATGGTGTATCGCGATGGAAAATCAGGACCTTCTTATATCAAGCGATTTAATGTTTCAGGAGTCACCAGAGATAAATTATATGATTTAACTAATGGGACAAAAGGTTCACAAGTATTGTATTTTACTTGTAATCCAAATGGTGAAGCTGAGGTAATTACGGTTATTTTACGCCAGATAAGCAGCATTAAAAAATTAAAATTTGATATTGATTTCGCTAATTTAGCTATTAAAGGGCGTGCTTCTAAAGGGAACTTAGCCAGTAAGCATCCAATTAAAAAAATCGAAATTAAAGAAAAAGGAATTTCGACTTTATTACCAAGAAAAATTTGGTATGATGATACCGTTCAACGATTAAATGTAGATGGAAGAGGGGAGCTATTGGGTGAATTCAGACCAAATGATAAAATTTTAATTGTTCAGCAAACCGGAAAATTAAAAGTTGTTATTCCGGAACTATCCACTCATTTTGAACCTGATATGATTGTTTTAGAAAAATGGATTCCTAAAAAACCAATTTCTGCAATTTATTTTGACGGCGAAAAAGAACGTTATTATCTGAAGCGTTTCTTAGTGGAAACAGAAAATAAAGAAGATATTTTTATCACCGAACATCCAAAATCACAACTGGAATTAGTCTCTACAGATTATCGTCCGGTGGTGGAATTGGTATTCTCAAAAATCAAAGGAGTTCAAAAAGAAAGTATTACAATAGATGTAGAAAATTTTATCGCTGTAAAAGGCTTTAAAGCGCTTGGTAATCAATTGACTACGGATAAAATAAAACAGGTGAATAATCTGGAACCGTTACCTTATGAAGCTCCTGAGGAAATAATTCCCGAGGAATTAGAAGTAAGAGGAGAGTTGAACGCTGATGATACTAGTATTCAACTGGAAGACGATGGTCAGATAGGGCTTGTTTTAGAATAAAAATAAGTGATTTAAAAAAATATAATACCCCAAAAAAGTCAGATACTATTTTGGGGTATTTTTATACAATATTATTTCCATTCTGCATGGATTTCATTAATCATTGTTGGAGAACCACCGTTATAAAGAATTCCAAAATTCCCTGAAACACCAGGCTGAATAATTGCATCTAACATAGCTTCTGGATAAACCCCGTCAGTAGTTGCTTTTTTCACAGTCGAACTGCTGTTGGATACTTTTGCCATGAATTGATTCGCTTTTATTTCCATAGTAATGGTACAATCTCCGTTAAAAGCATTGGTGGTTACGGCTTTGCTTATTTCAGTAGCAACTCCATTTTTATATTCTAATAAAATACAATCTACGGCATCGTGGTGCTTTGTGGTTCTAATCAAACGCAGCCCATAACCACTTTGGGTTTCCGGATTGTACTTTATCAGTACATCCATGTACATATGCGCGACACTAAAGCCTTGACCGGCAGTTTTAAAAGGCGTTACGTCCAGAATAAGTTTCATATCAGTATAGTCTCTTTTAGCTGCGGTATAAAGCAGTTTTCCGGTGCGTCCTGTTTGTAAAAGGCCACGTTTATTATTGGCACCATCAATCCCTTCGCCATAATACCAAACATCTTTAAGATTCGAAGGAGTACCATTTTTTTCTTGTTCCAATGGAGCAAATGTCCAAAATCCCGGAATAATGGCGAGTTGGTTTTTAGTCGAACTGTTTTTGAAATCAGTGGAAAGAATATTGCTGTCAGCAGTAATATCCCGGCTCGAAATGGGTTTTGGTGTAATTACAGTGAAAGCTTTTCCGGCATCACTCCGGATGTGTTTTGGAGCCACCGAAGCCATAATGTAATATCCTGTGTCATTTATAGTAAGCGGATAGCTTACAAGCGGGACATTATCTCTTGAAACCAAAATTTCAATAGCATTTTTTCCTGTACTATCTGAACAGCGGTACCAGTTTACCTGAGATTCATCTTTAAAAGAACTGTCAATCTGGTATTTCAAAGTAATTATTCCGTTATTTATTTTCGAAAGTTGTGGTGCTTTTGCAAATGAGGGGCTGGCTAGTTTTGGCGGAGCCACATCAATCACAGTAGCCGCTTCTAAACCGGAAGCCGTTTTTGCAGTTATAAGTATCGTTTGTACTTCGTTCTTAGAATTATTAGGAATCACTTCGCATTCGCTTCCATCCTTATTTGGTTTCAAACTTACAAAGGTTGTGTCTTTGTCTTCCAAAGACCAGATTATTTTTTCTCCTTTTAATTCATAATTGCCAAAACGGTTTACGGTTGCTTTTAAGACCGCTTTATCTTTGTTGGTTTCTATAGCATTTTGGGACGAACTAATTAGTAGTTGGGTTGGAAGCTGCGTGTATTTTTTCTGATTTTCTTTTTCAGCAGCCAAAACGGTATTTTTTAGCTGCATGGGATCCCAGTTATCATCAGCTGCTAAAAGGTTATAAGTATTGTAAATGGTTTTTCCGTTAAAATTAAAACGATACGCATCAAGAACAGCAAGATTACTCATGTCTACAGTAGAGGCGGGATTCTTTTTTTCGATAAAAACCGGATTGTTATTGAGGCTTACTTGATATTGATAATTCCGGGTTTCTTTAGGAATATTATCGTTCCATCCCAAATAAATAGTATTTTCTGCCGAAAAACGAGTGTCAATAACAGCAACTTGTCCATTGGCTTTTGTGAAAAACTGATTTCCTGAAGTAAATGATTTTATGTCACAATTAAGAAAAACAGCTCCTGTACCGCGCGTCCAGTAAAAAGGTTTGGAGCTATAAAAATCCAGCGTGCAGTTGAGATAAACAGCGGTTCCGCACAGTGCATCGTCAGTAGATTCAAAATGGCAGCGGTCAAAAAGGACTCTTTTACCGCCCACAAACGGACAAAGGTTAAGCCGACTGATAAAGCGGGTGTTGCGAGCTACAATTTTGTCCCCATCACAATGAATCAACTGTGCCTGAACAATTGCCGAAGCCCGTTTTGTTCTGTTTAATGCTGGTTTTAAAGGAAAGTTTAAATCTACATTACAGTAATTCCCAAAAGTAATATTTTCAGAACTGGTACCTTGTCCGGAAAATTTAAATAACGTAAAATTACCAACAGCACCAATGGTTTGTCCCCGATTAGCTGCCAGTACTACGTTTTCAGGATTATCAGTAAGACCATAGAATTTTAGCCATTCGCATTTTATAATTAATCCATAAGGAACACTGCCATTGTCTTCGGGTTTTCTAATTTCGGGATCATCCGGATTGTCAATCCAGTATACATTCGGAGCTATAAATAATGTCATTGGTTCCGTCTCATTTCCATCAGTGAGATGCTTAACAGCTTCGTTAACCGAATTATAAACATAAGGATATCTGGCTGTTTGAGCATCTGTTAATTCTCGGTCTATGAAAAAAGATTTTGGACCCAATTCAATAGTTTTTCCTTTATAAACAATCGACTTTCCGTTAAATTTAATTGGGTTTTTACTATCAAGAGATTGGTATGTAATTTTTTCCTGTCCCTTTACTATCAGGAAAAATAGTAGCAAAAAAGTACAAAAAACAGTTTTTTTCATAATCCGTATTTCTTTTAGGAATTAAATGCAAACAGTATAGCTGTTTTAATGCTGTCTGGCTAATCGTAAATATAGTAGATTTTTAGTAAACCATAAATTGCTTTCAATTACTGAACAAAAAAGTCCCGCCAAAGCAGGACTTAAAAAAGGTAATAGTCTGTTTTATTGATTATCACCTTGACTGTAATAATTGTTTTCTTCGTCTTCTGATCCAATTTCTTCCTGAGCGTCATCAAGTTCACTACCCGGAACGTCCAGATTATCTCCGGGTTTATTGTCTTTCTCGATGTTTAAACTGTTTTCGTTCGCTTCGAGATCAATCCCATTTTCAGTATTGATAGTATTTAAATTGATATTTTTTACTTTCTCTTCCTGATTGTAAATGTCTTCATTGGCAGGATAATCTAATTCATTTAATTTTCTTTCGATTTCATTTTCCGTTCCATCTTTTTTGTATTCAGAATTTTCCATGGCTTTTATTTTTAATTATACTTTGAATATTTTTGAGTATAAGTAAAGTTATAAAGCGTTTGCTGTATGTGTGTTACATTTTAGTCCTGGATTGTTTTAGTATTCGCATGTGTTTCTGATAAAAAAATTGCAGACTGTTTTATTTAAAGAGTTTCTCCCACGGATTATCAGTTCTGAAAGGAACGGCAGGAAGTCCTTCTTTGTTTATAAAATTAGATTGAGCGGTTTCATGCCAGCCAAATCGCACATAATACGGATGTTGAACTCCGGCAGCCGAAACAATAACTTTATCACCTTCTATAATTGCTTTTGCCGGAACAAATTCCTTGTCGGCTCCTGCAATAGTAAACCAGCTAAGTGCTTTTTTATCACGAGAGGCTAAGCCGCTACCAGTGTTAGAAAAAGTGATTTCAATAGTATTGTCAATAGTTTTCATTTTTTGGTAAACGGGACCTGAACAAACGACATTTTTTTGTCCGTACGCTTTATTTAAAGAAACAAGACTCAATCGATGCCCTATTTTCCATTTGTTTCCCGGATGTAAATCGGTGGTTTTTTCAACTAAATCGGTAATGGTAACCATGGCTGTATTTTGTAAATTTAATACCAGTGCCTGTGATTCCCAAAATTCAGGAAGATTTTCAGTGGTATGAGTGCGAGCATCTTTTGCTTCAGAATAAATGTAGGGAGCTATTTGTACAAAGTAAAAAGGAAGTTTTTTATCTTTCCAGTCACTACGCCAACTTTCAATTAATGTTTTAAACTTATAGGCATACCGAATATCTTCATTTAGAAAACAATTTGACTCTCCCTGATACCATAAAAATCCTTTGAAAGTATACGGAATTAACGGCTGAATCATGGTATCATAAAATTTTCCGGGATCGCCGCCGTCGCTGCTAAGTTTGTCCAGAATCTGGCCGTTTTTTAGCTGGGACTCTATTTCTAATTTTGATGCCTGAATCCAGGGTTCAATGCGGCTTCCGGGCACTGCTGCGGATATCATTCCGATGGGTACTTTTAATTTGGCATACAAATCTTTAGCAAAATAATAACCAACAGCCGAAAAATCAACTAATGGTCGTCCCATGGCGCTATCCCAACCCAAATGTTCCGGACTTGGTTCCATGTATTTTCGCCGATCAAGAAAAATACGGATATTAGGATTATCAGCAGTATTTAAATCGTCAACAGGCGGTTTGTATCCTTTTGCCAGTGAATCATATTTGCTGTATTTACGCATGGCAAACTCCATGTTAGACTGTCCTGAACAAAGCCATACTTCGCCTACCAGAATGTTTTTTAACACAATGGTGTTTTTACCTTTAATAGTCATTTCGCGTGGTGTGAAGGAAGCTGTTAGTGGGTTTAAATACACTAACCAGTTTCCGGAATTGTCTGTAACAGCAGTTTTAATTTGCTTAGAAAAAGCGACTGTTATTTTTTCGCCCGCAGTGGCAGTTCCCCAAATAGCTACTTTTTTATCCCGCTGCAAAACCATATTGTGTCCCAGAATTTTAGGGAGTGTTATTTGGGCAAAAAGACTGGATGTAATAATAAAGAATGCGCTTAAAAATAGAAGGAGTTGTTTTTTCATTGTGTTGTATTTTAAAAAAAATCCACGAAGCCCTTTTTTTTCAGGAACTTCGTGGATAAGGATTATTAGTTGCTATCGTATTGAAACGAATAGAAACGGAAGGAAATGTCTTTATTTGTTCCAAATTTCCCAAGCCTTTTCGGCCTGAAAAATAAGCATATCCAAGCCATTTTTTATCTGAGCTCCTTTTTCTTTGGCATTTTTTAGAAATTGGGTTTCAGCCGGATTGTAAATTAAATCGTAAGCGATGTGTTTTTCTGTAAAAAAAGCATAAGGAATATCAGGACAGGCTTCGATATTAGGGCTTGTGCCAATAGGAGTAGAGTTTATAATAATTTGGTACTCCTGAAATGTATCCGCATTGAGCTGACTGTAATCAATCGCTTTTTCAGATGCATTTCTGGAAACGAAAGTATATCCTATTCCTAATTCCTCTAATGCAAAAGCAACCCCTTTAGAAGCACCACCTGTTCCCAGAATCAATGCTTTTTTATGATGCGGTTGTAACAGCGGTTTTAAAGATTTTAAAAAACCAAAATAGTCGGTGTTGTAGCCTTTCAGCTTTCCTTTTTTAGTGATTTTAATGGTATTTACAGCACCAATTTTAGTTGCTTTCTTAGATAATTTGTCTAAAAACGGAATGACTTCTTCTTTATACGGAATAGTAACATTCAAGCCTTTTAAATGTTCTGTGTTTTTAATGATTTCAGGAAATGCTGAGATTTCCTGAATATCAAAATTTTCGTAGGTATATCCCTGGTATTTTTCTTTTTCGAATTTAGTTGTAAAATGGCCTTTAGAAAAGGAATAACTGATATTACGCCCCAGTAAACCGAAGCGTTTTCTTGAATTGTGGGTCATTATTATTTTTTATGTTTTTCGATATAATTTTGCACCATCTTTTTTGCCCAGACTACAGGAAATAAATCTTCAATCAGGATATAATTATCAAAATTCAATCGAAGTGCATTACTTAAATGGAATTTGGCTTTTCTGTTGTCCTGAATCATAAAATAAAGACCCGCTAAACGGTATTCTATTTCATTTTCTTCCGGGAAATAATCGGCAGCCTGCAATAAAGTATGAATAGCACTTTCGAATTCGCCTAAAAACTGCAAGATATCTACCCAGAATAACCAGGTATCCAGTTCGGTATCACCAAATTCAACTGCTTTTCTGAAACCAAATTCAGCTTCTTCAAAAAAGTTCATCTGCTTGTTGATATTAGCATATCTTTTCCAGTACAAACGATTTTGATTGTCAATTGCTAACGCTTTATTGACATAAAAAAGTGCTTTTTGGTAATTTTGCTCACGCAAATAGAAATCAGTAATAGCAATCCATCCTTTATCCAGCAGTGGATCTTCATGTACTGTTTCATTATAAAATTTAAGTGCTAATACTTTATTTCCTAATTTTTCATAACATTTACCAATTCGAAGCAAGGCATACGAAGTGGCATCGTCTAATTCAATCGTTCTGTTATAGCTTTCGATGGCTTCATTGTATTTTTCCAAACGCTCTAAAGCTTTGGCTTTTTCCATAAAAGCACCTAAGAATTCATCGTCTATGAGTGTCGCATAATCAAAGGCACGAATGGCATTTTCATAATCTTTAAGTCCGTAATGCAAGCGCCCTTTTTGATGCCAGGCAATTTCGCTATAAGGATTTTTATCAATATAATTATCCAGATAGCTAATGGCTTCTTCGTTTTGATCTAAAAACTCAAAGCAGTACACTACATTGTATAAAGCAGACTGATCTTCAATATCTTCTTCCAGACATTTGATAAAACTCTCTTTAGCTAACTCAAGATTATCCATAAAAAGATACTCCATACCTATTAAATTATACACATCGGCATAATCATCAGTGTATTGTAAAGCAATTTTCAGTAATTCAACAGCTTTTTCATGCTGGTCTCTTTTAGAGTAGATGTTAGCCTTTTGAATGTAAATTTCTTCATTGTTCGGTTCAATGGCATATAGCTCGTTGAGTAATTTCTCAGCTATATCCAATTTGTTGTCATAAACCAGCATTTCAACCTGAACAAGCTTTAAGCCAGTAGACTTAGGGTGTTGGTCTAATGCTAATTTAAGCGCTTTTTTTGCTAAAGCGGCCTTACCTATATCGAGATAATGAAGTATGATTTCTTCAAATTCTTCAGAGTCAAAAAAGAGTACTTTGTTGGTTTTCAACATGGACTCAAATTTAGATAGAGATAAGTTATAATCTTCTTCTTCGTTGCTTAGTTGCATACTTTCTGTTTTTAGAATTTGGCCTAGCTTAAAGTTAGGCATCCTTAATGTTATTTTTGAAGAAAAAAATGAATTATTGTGAACAATTTAATTAACAAAAGGAATTAAGTTAATTGTAGTGTTGTATTTATTTTTTTTGTGAAGCCATTATTTCGTTCATAACTTCAAGTATTATGGCACATCCTTCACGTATTTCTTCGTTAGAAATGGTTAAAGGAGGTGTAATTCTGATGGCGCATCCTTCAAATAGGAGCCAGAATAATATAAGTCCCTTGTCCTGACATTTTAAAATAACTTCATTTGTGATCGTTGCATCTGCTGTCATTGCAGCAAGCATCAATCCTTTTCCTCTAATTTCCTTTATCAAAGGGTGTACCAAAAGTGACCTGAAGAGCTTTTCTTTTTCTAAAGTTTGCTGCATGAGGTTAGTTTGGGTCAATTCCTTCAAAGTAGCCAGACAGGCTGCCGCAATGACAGGATGCCCGCCAAAGGTCGTTATGTGTCCTAATTTTGGATTTTCAGTTAATAAATCCATCATAGCCGATGATGCTGTAAAAGCACCTACGGGCATTCCGCCACCCATTCCTTTTCCCATGACCACAATATCAGGAACAACATCGTAATTTTGGAATCCAAATAATTTCCCTGTTCTCCCAAAACCGGGCTGAATTTCGTCCAGAATCATCATTGCACCAACTTCAGTACAACGGGCACGGACTTTTTTAAGGAAATCATTATGGGGTTGTATAAATCCAGCGCCACCCTGAATGGTTTCGAGTAAAATACCCGCAGTTTTAGTCGTTATTTTTTCTAAATCGGCTTCGTTATTAAAAGTAATAAAATCAACATCAGGAATTAAGGGGCGAAAAGCTTGTTTGCGCTCTTCAAATCCCATCACACTCATGGAGCCCATAGTATTACCGTGATAAGCGTTGTGGCAGGAAATTAACTGGCTTCTGCCGGTAACTCTTCGCGCTAATTTTAAAGAACCTTCAATTGCCTCGGTTCCTGAATTGACTAAATACGTTTTTTCTAAAGGAGCGGGAAGGAGTGAAGCCATGAGTTTGCAATATTCCACCGCCGGACTTTGTGAATATTCCCCATAAACCATCACATGCGAATATTTATCTAACTGGTCTTTTATGGCCTGATTGACTCCCGGATGCTGATGTCCTAACGTACATGCCGAAACGCCGGCAACAAAATCAAGGTATTTTTCATTATTAGTATCGTAGATATAAGAGCCTATGGCATGAGAAACTTCCATTCCTAACGGGTATGGAGAAGTTTGTGCCTGGTATTTTATAAAGTCGTTATTCACGTTTACTTTTACCGCAAAGTTCGCAAAGATTTTCGCAAAGTCACGGAGTTTTATTTAATTATTAATGTTGTATTCACTTGCCAAGTCTGCCTTCTAAAGTCTAACTTCTAACTTTTAAGCAGTGCTTACTTCTTTTTCTTCTTCTTTTTATCGTAATCTAAAGTTTCTTTTCTGATTTCCATTGGGACATTTTCCTTCGCAGCATCTTTTTTAGCTTCTTCAATCATCTTATCATTGTATTGATTTTCTTCCTCAGGAAAAATATCGTCTTTGGATTTTATTCTTTCGTCGCCACGCCATTTAAATCCTCTGAATTTCCTGTCATGTTCATCCAGTTCGTCTTCGGGGAAAATATCACCATCAACCTGTTGGAAAAAAGTGATTGTTTCAATGGTATTTTTGTCAAAAAGAATATTGATTTTACTACTTACATTTTTATTGATACCAATGAGTTCCTGATCGTCATTTCGCATATAATAAATAACTTCGGCATTCTTAACAATATCAACATCGTGGAGTTTTCCCTCGAGGAATTTGCCGTACAGATTTAAACCTTTTATTTGATTGTAACCCGTTCCCAGCGTATCCTTAGAAATAATAAAGGTATTGTTGAGTACTTTGAGCGAGTCTAGTTTTTGTGTTTTATTATCTCCAATAAGATGCATGATATCTCCGGTTATCTGGCTTTCACCGTTCCAAAGAATGGGGTTTCCTATGAGTTTTGTGAGACCTTCTTTAGAACTTGAATGAATGGAATCACATTTCCCGCTCATGTCAACTTTGAAAAAACGAACATTATTAAAAGCCCTGATAATTCGGTTTCCTTCTTTTCCGGTCACCATCAGTTTTTTTCCATGAATATAAACAGAGTCATTTTCGACAAAATTAACAGCAACGGCTCTTTTGGTTACATACATCGAATCTTTCTTTTGGAAAATTTCGGCATAATGGCCTTTTACAACACCTCGGTTAATGGAGTCGGTAATTTTTACATTTCGCGTAGCCGATGCAAATTCCTGATTTCTGTCATAATATAAACTGTCACCTTCTATAAGTCGGTTGTCATATTTAATATACGATTTCCGAAGAAAATGGGCGAGATTTTTTTTGGAGTCATAAAAGCCTTTTTCAGTATAAATAAAGTTGGCTGCACTTGTTATCGTTGAGGGTCCAAAAAGATAAGAATGCCCGGAATTGCTATAGTAATCTAAATGATTCGATTTGATGACATATTTGGGGTTTGTTACCACAACTTCGGTTAAAAACTTGAATTTTTTTTCGGCAACAAAATACCTGCCGGATTTACTTACCAGCGTGTTTTCTTTGTTTACAAT
Organism: Flavobacterium flevense; assembly: GCF_900142775.1. Taxonomy (GTDB): domain Bacteria; phylum Bacteroidota; class Bacteroidia; order Flavobacteriales; family Flavobacteriaceae; genus Flavobacterium; species Flavobacterium flevense. Next base: position 133,222 of record NZ_FRCC01000005.1, on the reverse strand, counting down.
GGTTCCTTTAGTATTGTAAAAAACTTCCTGAACATTCCGGTCAAAATTGATAGTATCTGTAGAAAGAGTTGCATCGGGAGAAGTCATCACGGCATCACCGGTTGCAAATGCTTTTTTTACATTTCCGTTATATTCAGCGTATTTACTATTTAAATAAAGGGTGTCACCTTGTACTAATTGCACATTTCCAAAGGCTTTTATGTAGTTTTCTTTTTGAAAATAATAGGCTTTATTACAAGTTAATACTACACCGTCATGATTTACTACTACATTTCCGGTTAGTAAAAAAGCATCGGGCATTTCGGCCTGATTTACATCGGCAAAATCAGAATGCTCAATGATTATTTTTTTAGGTGTTTGTGCACTTACGTTAATATAAGTAAGTAGAAACAAAGCATAAAAAATGAAATATAGTGATTTGTTCAAGGGTATATATTTTTGTCAAATTTATGAAAAAGGAAACAATCCCAATAAATATTACTATTTATTTATGATTTTAAAAGTAGTGTATTGAAGTATAAATTCTTAGTTGCTTAGATTTTTAAACTAAAAAAAGCTGATGAATATTTTACATCAGCTTTTTTTGGGTTATTCGAATAAAGAACTAATAGTACCTCTTTCTGATAAAAGTATTTTCGTAATTTTCATTTATTTTTTTCCAATTAATCACATTAAAAAAGGATTCAATATAACTTCTTCTGCGGTATTGATGGCCTAAATAATAAGCATGTTCCCAAAGATCCAAAGCCAGAATAGGAGTGCCGGGAACAGCAGCGTTTCTCATCAATGGATTGTCCTGATTTTGAGAACTGGTAATTTTAAGTTTACCGGCTTTGTCTACAATTAACCAGACCCAGGCTGAACCAAATTGTTTTGTTGCTTCTTGTTTAAAAGCGGTTTTAAAATCCTCAAAGGAACCAAAATCTCTGTTTATAATCGCTGCAATAGTATCTGTAGGAGTTCCGCCTGAATTAGGCGCCATTGATTTCCAATACAGCGAATGGTTGTAAAAACCTCCGGCATTGTTTCTTAATTCTGTATCGTTGATATCAAGTTTACCTAAAATCTCTTCGATAGTCATGTTTTCATATTCAGTTCCTGCAATTGCCGTGTTTAGATTGTTAGTATAAGTCAGGTAGTGCTTAGAATAATGCATTTCTAAAGTAAGCGGAGAAATTGTAGGTGCTAAAGCGTCATAAGGATAAGGTAGTTTTTCTAATAAAAATGAGCCTGGAGCTGCTTTTACATCATCAGGAAAACCGATGGTTACTTTTTCCTGAGCAGTTGGTAAAGGAACTTCGACTACTTCGATTAGTTTTTTCTTCTGACAAGAAATTAAAAAACTAAAAAATAAGAGGGATGTAATGGTAAAAAAAAGTTTTTTCATTGTATTACTTCTAATTTTCAAAGAGAATTAATAATTTCTATATAGTTTTCTTTGGCTTCCTCAGCAGAAATATGACTAATTTGCATCCAGGCATTTATTTTAAAAGCATCTCTTAAATGAAAATTAGAAGTTTGTCTGATTTCCATTGTGCCAATAGTTGCCTGTTTGTAATATGCATAAAGTCTTAATTGAACATCCTGAGGAAGAGATGCCTGAGTCATTTCTGAAGCCTTTTTTACCGCTTCGTTAAAACGGGTATCTAAATCTTTTTCAATCATTATTTTTTTATTGCAATAATAGTTTTTCCTCCAATTACTTTTTGATTTAAAACTACATTCACCGGAGTACCTAAAGGTAAAAATAAATCGACTCTGGAGCCAAATTTTATAAAACCGGCATCTGTACCCTGTACTACCTGCATTCCTTCCTGAGCATAATTAACAATCCTTTTTGCTAATGCTCCGGCAATTTGACGGTATAAAACAGCGCCAAAAGTATTATTTTCTATAACCACAGTTGTTCTTTCGTTTTCTTCGCTTGCTTTTGGATGCCAGGCAACTAAAAATTTTCCGGGATGGTATTTACTAAATTTTATAATCCCGCTCATTGCATATCGGGTTACGTGAACGTTTATAGGTGACATAAAAATAGAAACCTGTAAACGTTTGTCTTTAAAATATTCGCCTTCATATACTTCTTCAATTACCACAACTTTTCCATCTACAGGAGCAAGAATCTGAGTCTCATCGAGAGCTACTGTTCTTTTAGGATTTCTAAAGAATTGTAAAATGATAACGAGGATAAAAAAAGCAAAGATTTGCAATCCTTTTCTAAGCCAGACTATATCGATAAAATTGTCAGAAATTAATAGTACTAAAGCAGTAAAAATAATTCCCAGTAAAATGGTCTTGGTTCCTTCTTTATGAAACATAATTTAAAATTTGATAAAATAAAAATATAATTGGTGCTACAAATATAACACTATCTAGTCTATCTAGTACACCTCCGTGTCCAGGCATGATGTTTCCGCTGTCTTTAACTCCGGCAATTCGTTTAAATTTAGATTCTACTAAATCCCCAATTGTTCCAAATATACCAACAATTGCAGCAATTGAGACCCATATTAAAATAGACTGGCTGCTAAATTCAGGATTAGGTCTAATGTAAAATTTAGAAATCAAATAGCCCGATAATATGGCAAAAAGAATTCCGCCAAGGAAACCTTCGATGGTTTTTTTAGGCGAAATACGTTCAAATAGTTTATGTTTTCCAATAGATTTCCCAACAATATAAGCAAAAGTATCGTTAGTCCATATTATTAAAAATAACCCAATTATAATCTTAGGATTATAATCTTTTATTCCAAATGAAATTTTAGTGATAAAAATAAACGGGAGTATGATGTACCCAAAGAGATAAAGGTATTTAGACGAAGTACTTATTTTTTGAATGTTATCATAAAATAAAAAAAGAATGCATTTTACTGATACCACTAAAGTTATAGCTAATAATATAATATTGAGTTGTTGTATGTTAACTGTAATCTCAATGTTAGTATCAAAAAGTTCATTGATTGTTGTCGTGGTAATTGTATTGTAATGACTAATTAAAGTTACTGTACTGTATAATAAAATACCGACAATTAACGGGAGTGTTTTATTTACTTGTGCCAAATTACAAAATTCAGCTATAGCTATTACCAGAAAAACACCAAAAAGCAGGAAGAAACTTTCGGTAGAATATAATATGGAAGCTATCAATAATAGGATATAAATAGCACCCGATATTGATCTTTTTAGAGTTTCATTCATTTTAAAGATCTTCTAAAAGCAATAAATAAAGGTTTTTAGCCGAACTTCCGTATTGAGTGAAGTCTTCTTCTTTTGCTTTTTCAAAATATTTTATAGCAGTAATATTGGTAGGGTAATCTCTTTCGTATTTCTTTTTTATGGCACTAAGACCGTCACTTTTCATTGCTAAAATTTGGCTGGTAGTTGCTAAAACTACGATATTAACAGGCAATTCATTGGGTTTTAGTTGTTTGATTTGTTTAGAAGAAAAAAGAATAGATCCTTCCTCGGCAATCAAATTTTCACAACTGGAAAATAAAAATTTAGGATTTCCAGGTTTGTTATAAATAAGTCTGTTTTCTTCCAGTAGTTCAAAAAGTTTTGGATCATAACAAAGGACTTCGCTTTCAAACCAGTCATTTTCTTCCAGAATATTTTCGAATTGGTCTTTTACTTCCTGAGCATTTTCACAGTATAAAAATTTACCTCCATTTTTTTTAAAATTGTAGATAAATTGTTCGTCCACAGATATATTACTCTCAGGAAAGAAATTACTATTTTGGTTTTCTTTTTCCTCATCTGACGGCGAAATACTAGATCCGAAAATTTTTCTAAAAAGACTCATATTTTGAAGGGGACTTTTATATATTATTTGTAACCGTTCAAAGATAAAAAAATCTTAATTCAAAACGCGGTTTTGAATTAAGATTTTAAATAATTTATGTCAAGAGTCTAATTAAGAGACTACTTCTTCCAGATTTTTATCAAAGCTTCTTTTTCCAAAAATAGCCTCTAAATCGTCTTTAAAAATGACTTCTTTTTCGATAAGGATATTAGCCAGTTGATTTAACTTGTCTTTGTTTTCCTCTAAAATCTGAATCGCTCTTTGATATTGACTTTCTATAAGTGCTGATATTTCAGTATCTATCACCTTTGCAGTTTCATCTGAATACGGTTTTGAAAAACTGTATTCGCTTTGTCCTGATGAATCATAATAAGTAACATTTCCTATTTTGTCATTCAAACCATAGATTGTAACCATGGCACGGGCTTGTTTAGTTACTTTTTCCAAATCACTCAAAGCACCGGTTGAAATTCGGTCAAAAGTTACTTTTTCGGCGGCACGGCCTCCCATAGTAGCACACATTTCATCCAGCATTTGGTCAGGACGAACAATTTGGCGTTCTTCAGGTAAATACCATGCAGCTCCTAAACTTTGTCCACGAGGAACAATGGTTACTTTAATTAAAGGTGCGGCATGCTCCAGCATCCAACTTACGGTTGCGTGACCGGCTTCGTGAATTGCAATTGCTTTTTTCTCTTCGGGTGTGATGATTTTGTTTTTCTTTTCTAATCCACCTACAATTCTGTCAACGGCATCAAGGAAATCTTGTTTGTCAACAGCAGTTTTGTTATTTCGTGCAGCAATTAAAGCTGCTTCGTTACATACATTGGCAATATCTGCACCGGAGAAACCGGGAGTTTGTTTTGCTAAAAAGTCTAAGTCTAAACCTTCTACTTTTTTTAAGGGTGCTAAATGAACCAGGAATATTTCGGCACGCTCACGTACATCCGGTAGGTCTACAAATATTTGTCTGTCAAAACGACCGGCACGCATTAAAGCTTTGTCTAATACATCGGCTCTGTTTGTAGCTGCCAGAACAATTACGTTTGTCTGACTGCCAAAACCGTCCATTTCAGTCAGTAATTGATTCAAAGTGTTTTCTCTCTCATCATTACCACCTGACATATTGTTTTTGCCACGAGCTCTACCTACAGCATCAATTTCATCAATAAAAATGATAGCCGGCGATTTTTCTTTTGCCTGTTTGAATAAATCACGTACACGTGATGCACCAACTCCTACAAACATTTCAACAAAATCAGAACCTGATAAGGAGAAGAAAGGAACCTGAGCTTCTCCAGCCACCGCTTTAGCTAACAAGGTTTTTCCTGTTCCAGGAGGTCCTACAAGTAGTGCTCCTTTAGGGATTTTACCCCCTAAATTGGTGAATTTTTCAGGGTTTTTCAGGAATTCTACAATTTCCTGAATCTCTTCTTTTGCACCTTCAAGTCCAGCGACATCTTTAAACGTAGTTTTAACATCATTTTTTTCATCAAAAAGTCTCGCTTTAGATTTTCCGATATTGAAAATTTGTCCACCTCCGCCAGCGCCACCACCTGACATTTTACGCATGATAAAAATCCACACTCCAATGATGATGATTACAGGAAGTAAACTGATAAGAATATCCGACCAATTGCTGGCTTCTTTAAAGTCATAATCAACCAGTTTTTTTTCAGCCTTAGCTGCATCCAGTTTTTCCTGAAAAGATTTTAAATCACCAAATTTCGTAGTATAATGTGGTCCTTTATTAGGTCTGTCAAATATATCTTTAGCTACTTTCTTGTTTGCAGGATCTTTTAATCCTTTTTCTGAAAGGTAAATCTCAGCATCTTTATTATTGAAAATAATAACATTTTTAATTTCGCCTTTGGTTAACATGCTGTCAATGTTAGACGACTTTAGCTGAGCCGGCTCTTGTAAGCTGGAGCTGCCAGTTACAAAGCTGATAAACAAGAAAATAAGCAAAATAGCAGTGTAAACTAACCACGGACTTATTTTAAATTTATTAGGATTTGGATTATTGTCTTTTGCCATTATCTTTTATCTTTCTTTAATATTTGTTTGCAATTGTAGTAATTTTTGCATCTCCCCACAAACTTTCGATATTGTAATATTCTCTAATTTGTTTTTGAAAAACGTGAACTACTATATTTACATAGTCCATAAGCACCCATTCGGCATTGTCAGTACCTTCAACGTGCCAGGGTTTATCCTTAATTTCCTTTGAAACAACTTTTTGAATGGAGTTAACAATTGCGTTAACCTGTGTATTTGAATTTCCGTTGCAGATAACAAAATAGTCGCAAACTGCGGTATCAATTTCTCTAAGATCGAGAATATCTATATCATTTCCTTTTACTTCTTCTATTCCTTTGATAATGTTTGCCAGTAGGTCATCATTATTTACTGTCTTTTTTGCCATGAATTATTTTTATAATAAGTGTGTAAAGTTACCATTTTTTGTGATTATTTTTGAACCTTAACATAATATTAAATTATGTTACAATAATAATTGCTAATGAAACTAATCAAACTCGATGCCATAGATTCTACAAATGATTTCCTTAAAGGCTTATCAGTAACACAGGAATTAGAAAATTTTACTGTAGTTAGTGCTGAAAACCAAACTAAAGGACGCGGGCAAATGGGAGCAGTTTGGAATACTGAAGCGTCTAAGAACTTAATAATGAGTGTTTTTGTGAAAGATTTTGTTCTGAATCCAAATGGGATTTATCAACTTAACATTGCAACAGCATTAGCAATTATCCAAGTGCTGAAAACTTTCAATATTAAGGATTTAAGTATAAAATGGCCAAACGACATTATGTCAGCTAATTTTAAACTGGGTGGCATTTTGATCGAAAATACTTTTAAATCGGGAGGGCGTATTTCATCTGTGATAGGTATAGGTTTGAATGTGAATCAGACTAATTTTGATAATTTACCCAAAGCTTCTTCGATGGCAGTAGTTGCTGATACTGTTTTTGATAAAGAAAAAATTCTGGTTTTGATTGTTGAGCGATTGAAAGCTAATTTGGCCTTAATTAATACCAATTCGCAGGGTTTGTGGAATGAATACTTATCCATACTGTTTAAAAAAGGAGTTCCGATGCCTTTTAAAGTAAAAGAAAAATCTTTTATGGGAATAATTACATCTGTTTCGGCAGCTGGAAAATTAGTTGTATCATTAGAGGATAATAGCTTTGTTGAATTTGAGGTAAAAGAAGTTCAGATGCTTTATTAAAACCGCTATAGTATGTTTAAAAACTATTCTTTATAGCTTTTTTTAGCTCAAAATAATGGTTTGTCAGCGTCTTTTTAGTAAAAAATTATTAAATAAACCAATATTTTTAATTGTTTAAATACTTGTATAGTAATGCTTTATGTTTTGTGTTGTCGGTAAGTGTTGTTTTTACATTTAAAAAAATGAGGTTAATAAGTTTTTTTATTTTACTTTTGGATTTCGTTTTTCGTAAAAAAATGTTCTTAATAAAATGTATGTGCTATTTAATACTGGGAATTTTAACGAAATTCTAAAGTATTAAAAGTTATAGTTTGTGTTTTTCTTAAAAAGGGAAAACTTTAAAGTGCATATAAATTAACGGTATAAAAAAATAATATTCTATAACAATCATTAACCAACTAAAAACAAATTTCTTATGAGCTCAAGTCTCGAATTTGCAGATTATGCAGTATTTATCGTCTACTTTTTAGTAGTCTCAATTTACGGATATATTATCTATCGTAAACGCGAAAAAAACGAACACGATGCTAAGGCGTATTTCTTAGCCGAAGGAACTTTAACATGGTGGGCTATTGGTGCATCGTTAATTGCTTCAAACATTTCAGCTGAACAGTTTATCGGAATGAGTGGAGAAGGTTTCTTCTTAGGGATTGCTGTTGCCGCTTACGAGTGGGTTGCTGCAATTGCGTTGATTATTATTGCAATATGGTTTATTCCTGTTTATCTTAAAAACAAGATTTACACGATGCCGCAATTCTTAAAAACCAGATATAATGAAACTACAGCGTTAATTATGGCTGTTTTTTGGTTGTTTTTGTATGTTTTTGTAAACTTAACTTCTATTTTATACTTAGGAGCGGTTGCTATTAACGGATTAGCCGGAGGAGAATACCTTCATGTTATTATGTTAGGATTAGCAATTTTTGCTTTGATTATCTCTCTTGGAGGTATGAAAGTAGTGGCTTATACGGATGTTATTCAGGTGGCAGTATTAATTATTGGAGGTTTAGTAACTTCTTATATTGCGTTGACTACAGTAGGAGAATATTTTGGAGTAGGTAAAGACGCTATTGCCGGATTTAATGTCTTGATGGAAAAAGCACCGGAACATTTCAAAATGATTATTCCAAGACCGGATGCTAATTCTACTCAGTTAGAGATTGATAAATACCTTACTTTCCCTGGAATATTATCTTATTTAGCAGGTATCTGGATTATCAACCTGAACTATTGGGGATGTAATCAGTACATCACTCAAAGAGCTTTGGGAGCCGATTTACAAACAGCACGTACAGGAATTTTATTTGCAGGATTATTAAAATTATTAATGCCTGTAATTGTAATGTTGCCTGGTATTGCTGCTTATGTTTTATATGAAGGAGGACATTTACCACAATTAGTAGGTGGAAAAGACGGAGCTTATTCAGCGATGTTGACTTTCTTACCAACAGGTTTAAAAGGATTATCCGTAGCGGCATTGACTGCTGCAATTGTAGCTTCGTTAGCAGGTAAAGTGAATAGTATTTCTACTATTTATACTTTAGACGTTCATAAAAAATACATTCAAAGAGAAGCTTCAGACAGAGCTCAGGTAAATATTGGTCGTTATGCTGTTTTTGCTTCAATGGTTCTTGCAGTAATGTTTACTTGGAATGATGTTTTAGGTATTGGTGGAGTAGGAGGATTTACTTATATCCAGAAATATACCGGATTTATCAGCCCCGGAGTTTTTGCAATGTTCTTCCTAGGGATGTTTTGGAAAAGAACAACTGGTACAGCTGCTATTGTGGGTGTAATTGCAGGTTTCTTATTATCTGTTTTATTTAACGAATACGCTCCGGCAATGTTTGGAAACGAAACATTATTATACACAGCCTGGCCAAATGGTAAAGGTGGTTTCGAAATTCCGTTCCATATTTGTATGGGATTATCATTCTTCTTTACAATGTTGTTAATGATTGGAATCAGTTTTGGAGGACCAAAAGTGAATCCTAAAGCATTCGAATTAGATACTGAAATGTTTAAAGTAAAACCACAAACTACAGTATTAATCATTATTACCTTATTAATTATCGCTGCTTTGTACGTGAAGTTCTGGTAAGAAATAATAAAGTATATTTTTAAAAAAGTGCGAATTAATCTTTATTAGTTCGCACTTTTTTTATGTTCTAAAATCGGTTTTCGGAGTAAAAAATCTATATTTGAAAGCAATCAGGACAAACGTATCCGTTTTATTTTTGCCATGAACCTGTCTGCCAACCACTAGGTTATACTAATTGCAGATTTGTGTTATTTCGTGTCATTCGTGGCTGATTTTTTTATTTCTGAAACTCATGTGTTAGCCCTATGAAAACAATAATGAATTTATGAGATTAACTAATTTTATTATATCTTGTGCTGTTCAATTATAATCAAGTGACTTAATACTTAAATCCTATATTTTGAGATATTTAGCTTTAATACTAGCGCTGTTTTTTTCTTCATTTATTAGTTTTTCACAAGATTATTCCGTGCGATTTCTTGATATTTCGGATGGATTGTCAAACAATTCCATTACTACAATTTATCAGGACAACGATGGTTATATGTGGTTTGGTACTTATGATGGTTTAAATCGCTACGATGGTTATGCTTTTAAGATATTTAGAAACGAAATCAATAATGAAAACTCCTTATCAAATAACACCATCTATACTTTAGACGGAGATTCAAAAAGAAATATTTGGATAGGTGGAAACAAAGGAGCCTCTGTTTATGATAAATCAAAAGCCTTATTTCATCAGGTAAAATACAAAGAAAAGGAAGATGGAACCAGTCTGGTTTTAAAAAATGTGGTGCATCAGATAAAAGCGGTTTCGGGTAATTTAGTGGCGTTAGCAACACAAAATGCCGGATTACTGATTTTTGAAAATGGCTCATTTGTTGGAAAAACTATTCCCATAACAAAATTAAGAAAACCTTATAATTATGATGTATTAGGGATTCAAAAAGATAAAACCGGGAAAGGTTTATGGCTATATGTTAGGGATCAGGGAGTGTGTTATTACAATTTTGATACTCAAAAAATAAAATTAATTACTCCTATAATTATGGAGGTAAAGTGTATGGAAAATGATACTAGTGGTAATCTTTGGATTGGTACTGATGAAGGTCTTTTTCTGTTTAATACCAGCACCTTTTCAATTTCAAAAAATTATTTTTCAAATAAATATACGATAACCAATATTCTGAGAGATAAGAAGAATCAATTTTGGTTTGCTACTGATTGTTGCGGAATTTTTATTTTAGACAGGACAAATCAAAAAGTAGTTCCTTTTAGTAAGGATAATTCTCAGCAAATTATTAAAAGTAGTGCTGTTTGGAGTGTTTATGAAGATTATTTTGGTAATGTCTGGTTTGGAACACTTCGGGGAGGGATTAGTATGATAAGTGCTGCTCCTAAATATTTTAAGACTGTAAAATACAATGCTAAGGAGAATAATCTGGCTCAAAATTTTATTTTGTCGGGTTGCGAAGATGAAAAACACAATTTATGGATTGGAACTGATGGTGCGGGATTGCGTTATTGGAATAGAAAAACAGATACTTATACCGTTTATAATAATAATCCCAATTCGGCAAATGCTATTTCGAGTAATTTTATTACCAATGTTATTTGTGATAGTAATAAGGAAATTTGGTTGTCTACCTGGGCAGGAGGAGTTAACCGGATCAACCCTAAAACCAATTACATAAGCCGATATTCCTGTTATAATCCGTTTACAAAACAGATAGAGAAAAATATTTGGCTGGTTTATGAGGATGCTCAAAAAAATATTTGGGCAAGTGCCACGAATGAAGGCTGTTTGTATCTTTTTGACCGCAGTAAAAATTCATTTATACTTTATAATAAGGATATTAACAATTTACAATGTCTGACTCAAACCAGTGATGGTAAATTGTGGGGAGGAAATTATACTTCTATTGTGTGCATCGATAAAGTGCGTAAAAAACATTACAAAGTTAATATTGGTTATCCTGTTCGTGCTATTCATGAAGACAGAAAAAAACAACTTTGGGTTGCTACACAGGAAGGCGGTTTATTGTTATTTGACAGAAAAACCAATGCATTCAAAAGATTTACCACTGCCGATGGATTGGCTTCTAATACTATTTTGAGGATTTTAGAAGATAAAAATGGCAATTTATGGATGAGTACCTACAATGGTTTGAGTCGATTGGATACCAAAACAAATACTTTTAGAAGTTTTTCTAAAAATGATGGGTTACAAAGTAATCAGTTTAGTTTTAATGCCGCTTTGAAATTAGCCTCGGGTGAGTTTTTCTTTGGAGGAATCAATGGATTTAATCTGTTTTATCCTGAGTTGATAAAAGAAGAAGTTTCGAATACAAAGATTCTTCTTTCGGATTTGAATGTAAATAATGAACCTATTGTCACTAAGCCCGATTTAATTTCGGAATGGACTTTAAAGCATCAGATTAAAGAAATTCGATTGCCTTATGATCAGACTACTTTGTCCATTGAGTTTGTGGCTTTGGATTATTCGAGTGCCGATAAAATTAATTATGCCTATTTTCTGGAAGGCTGGGACGATCAATGGAGTAATGCCGGACAGAACAGAAAGGCTAATTATCCGCATCTTTCTGAAGGAACCTATCTTTTTAAAGTAAAAACATCCAATTTTCAGGATGAATTAAGTAAGGCTGAGACTTTAATTCGAATAGTAGTTTTACCGCCTTGGTACAGAACCTGGTGGGCTTATCTTTTGTATTTTCTAATTGGTGGAACGATTATTTACAATTATGTAAGGTATAGTAAATACAAAGAAAGATTAAAGTATAAGGTTAAAATAGCCGAATTAGAAAGGAAAAAAGAGAAAGAAATTGCCGAAAAGCAATCGTCGATGTTTACCTACATTTCTCATGAGTTCCGCACGCCACTTTCATTGATTATTAATCCTTTGAAAAAGGTAATTAAAAAAGAGGATACTCAAAATGATTCTTCTAAGGGGGATTTGCAAATTGCCTATAGAAATGCACGACGACTTTTGAGCTTAGTAGATCAGTTGTTGCTTTTCCGTAAGGCTGAAAATGATGCCGATGTCTTGCGATTGTCTGCCATTAACATGAATGATTTATGTCAGGAAGTGTATCAGTGTTTTGTAACGCAAGCCCGGGATAAGTCCATCAATTATACGATTGAAATTCCTGATGAGACACTTCAAATTGTTGGGGATTATGAAAAGATTGAAATTTCGTTGTTTAATTTAGTTTCCAATGCTTTTAAATACACCCCTGATGGCGGAAGTATTACTGTTAAATTGACTCAAACAGAAAAAAAAGTGTCAGTAGCTATTGCTGATACCGGTTCCGGAATTGCCCAGCAAAATATTGAAGCTATTTTTGAAAAATTCAAACAATTAGATTCAAAAGCTACTGTAAGTGCCGGTTTTGGAATTGGTTTGTATATTGTCAAATATTTTGTAGATAAACACAAAGGAACGGTAGTTTGCGAAAGCGAATTGGGTAAAGGAAGCTGCTTTACATTGACATTTTTAAAAGGGCAGGAGCATTTTGATGATTTGCCAATAAGTTTGAATACTCCTAAAATGAGTGAATTACTGGAAGAACTTTTGGTAGATGATTTGGATAATAAAAATGAATTAAACAAAGAAAAAGCTGATAAAGAATTCCATGAAGAAATACTGACTGATAAGAAATCAGTATTGATTATTGATGATAACGCTGAAATTCGAAATTATTTAATTCAGTTGTTTTCCGAAACGCATTTGGTTTATAATGCTGTAAATGGTCACGAAGGCTTAAAAATGACCGAAAAACACATGCCTGATATTGTTATTTCGGATATTGCAATGGAGGTGATGGATGGATTAGAATTGTGTAGAAGAATAAAAGAAAGTGATCAATTATCACACATACCGGTTGTATTGTTAACAGCTACCAATAATCCCGAGACTCATTTACAAGGAATTACCGACGGAGCAGATGATTATATTACCAAACCATTTGATGATGATTTGCTTTTGGCACGGGTAGATACTTTATTAAAAAACAGAGGTAATTTAAGGAGGTATTTCTTAGATAGTATTACCTTGAAGGAAAACTCCCAAAAAGTACCTGCTGAATATCAGGAATTTTTAAAACGATGTATTGATATCATCGAAGCCAATATGGGTAATAGGGATTTTACAATTAAGAATTTTGCTCTCGAAATGGGGATGAGTCATCGTACTTTATATACAAAAATCAAGATAATCTCGGGAGAAACGTTAAATGCTTTTATTCGTTCCATTCGTTTACGAAGAGCTGCAATGTTATTGCTTACCGAAAACATAAATATTGCCCAAGCCAGTGCAGAAGTTGGATTTGAAGATCAAAAATATTTCAGACAGCAATTTGTTAAACTGTATGGGATGACTCCTTCGGCATATATTAAAAAATATAAAGATTCCTTTAATAAGGATTTAAATATTATTAAGTAGTCTGTTGTTTTGCTAAAAAGTAAATTTTCTGCTGTAGCACTATGTAAATCACAATCTGCAATAATCCGTTTCAATATCGCTATTCTAAAATGATTGGTATATGAAACGAATAGGTATTAAATTTTACGTGTTCACTTTTCTGAATCAAAAAAAACAATAATATTTCAGGTAATCCTAATCTTATTAATATTAAGGTTAGGTTTTTTTTGTTAATATGTAAATTATATAACGTATAATTTACATAGAAATCAAATAAAGTCAGATTTTTTTGTTGAATTGTCTTTTTTGAATGATTTGTCCTTATCGTTTTCAAATTTACCCTTCTTTTTTTTCGAATATCCCCCCTATGATTACTGCTATTTAGTCATTCCTTTGCTAGGATGATAGTTTATTATTTATGACTTGACGTTTATTTTAAGTTAAATTATCATAAAGAAAAATTAAAAAAACACATTCATTTATTAACCAAACTAACAAAAACTAAAGCTTATGAAAAGTATAGGAACTCAATAAAGCGATGTATGGCTATGAAAATTTAGAACTACTATTTAAAATCAAAAAGTTGTTTAGAAAATTATATAAACGACAACCAAAACTAAAATCAATGATATGAAAAAACTCTCGTATTTATTTTTATTTACATTTTTCGCACTCCTTTTTACAGGATGTCAGGAAGATGAACCAAGTTTTCCTTCATCTGAAAATCCCACAGTTGAAGTATTAACAAATGAAATTTATGGTGCTCCAAATAGAAAATTTGAAATCAAAGCTACCCTGAATGATGATTTAGGTTTGAAAAGTGTCAGAATTCAAATTCCCGAATTGAGTTTAGACAAAATAATCAATTTTGCTACAGAACCTCTTTTAACCACTTATGATCTGAGTTATTTCTTTGAAGTGCCTGCTGATAGAGGAATATCGGAAGCTTTTAAAATTAAATTGACTATTGAAGATGTTTCGGGTAACGAGATTGATCAGGAGATTGATTTACGTTTGGATGGCGAATTTAGTGCTCCTGCAATTAGTATGATTACTCCTAAGGAAGGTGCTGTGGTTTTATTGTCTTCCAGTACTGATTTACCGGTTAATTTTGTTGTTAATGATGATTCAGGAATTGATTATATCGAAGTTAAATGTGAAGCTCTAGGAATTAATGAATTGATTCAGTTAACAGGATCTCCTCAGTCCTATACTTTTAATAAAACGTATACTTTGCCGGTAACTGCTGCTCAGTATGTTTTGACCATTACTGCAAAAGATAAATTTGCGATTCCTAATATGGGAACAATGAACATTAACATTGTGGCAACTAATGAATACCCTGCAATATATTTATGTGACCAGCCTAAAGGAACTAACCTTACTACTGATGCAGTAGGTGTACCAATGTATTTCCATACTAAAGTAGGGCAGGACTTTGAATTCAAATATTATGCTGATACAGATAATAAAGAAATTTATTTCTTAGGACAGGAAGCTGATTTTGCACCACATTGTTTTGGTTTGAATGCTTCGGGAGATTTAGTTGATGATGTGGCTTCATCTGCTATTGTTTTACCTACAAAAGGTTATTATAAAATCAAAGTAAATCCAAGTACTTTAGTTTATTCAGTGGCTAAATATACTCCTACAAGTTATGTTTGGGCTAATGTTGCAAACGGTTTATGGCATGATGACGAAACTCAAAGAAGACCTTTTGTAAGTATTGCAGGTGGAGGAATTCAAGGTGCTAACTGGGATACCTGGAATGCCTGGGTTCAAACAAGTTTACATTTGGCTAATAATCCAGACAATCCGTATCAATTAGTAGGTGAATATACACTTACAGGTACTATGGAAGGAACTTTTACAGGACAATGGTGGAGTCCATCATGGAGGCTGATTAAAAATGGTATTGCTACCATGTCTCCGGGTTCTAATGGAAATGCTAAATATCCTGCTGCTCCGGGTGTTTATAAAGTGATTCTGGATACCGAATTAGAAAGAGCATTTATCACTAAAAAATAGTTTGTTATAGCTGATATAACATTAATTAATAAATTATCTTGATATGAAATATAAATTTATAGGCTTACTAATTGCTATTTTATGTAGCTCGGCAGCCTTTGCACAAATTACAGTAAAAGGAACTGTCAAAGACAAAGGAGCTGTGCCAATTCCTGGAGTAAATGTTTTTGTAAAAGGAACACAAACTTCAGTCTCAACTGATTTTGATGGAAAATATGCTATTGTAGTTCCTAATAAAGAAGCCCAAATTGAATTTTCTTTTATTGGTTTTGCTACACAAACAATTAAAGTAGATCAAAAAACAGTAGTTGATGTAGTTTTGATGGAAGACAGTCAATCATTAGAGGAAGTTGTTGTTGTGGGATATGCTACTGTAAAAAAGAAAGATGTTACCAGTTCGATTGCTTCTGTAAAAGGAAAGGAACTTCAAACCATGACAGTAGGAAACGTTACGGAATCCTTACAAGGAAAAGTTTCAGGAGTTCAAGTTACAGGTGCAGGTGGTCCAGGTGCTCAGCCCAGAGTGCTTATTCGTGGAATATCTACAGTAAACCTGAGCACAGATCCTCTTTATGTAGTAGATGGTATCCCAATGGGAACAAGTATCAATTTTTTAAGTAACAATGAAATTGAATCTATGGATGTACTTAAAGATGCTTCTGCAAGTGCTATTTATGGTTCTCGTGCTTCGAATGGTGTTATTTTAATTACTACTAAAAAAGGAAAAGCCGGTAAAACAAAGTTTACAGTTGATATGAGTACAGGTTACCAAATCATGGAGAAACCTTACGATATGGCAAATGCAGAAAATTATGCTACTATAATGAATACTGCTTATACTAATTCAGGGTATTCGGAATATTTGCCTAATGCTGAACAATACAGAGGAAAAACTACCGACTGGTGGAAAGCAGGAATCAATAAGGCTTCATCAGTTACGAATACTTCTATAGGAGTATCAGGAGGATCTGAAAAAAATACTTATGCCATCAGTTTGAACTATTACAATTCAGATTCATTTTATGACATTGGAGGTTGGGAAAGAGTAACTGCCAGAATTGCAAATGATTTTAAATTCTCAGATAAATTTTCGGCAGGAATCACTTTGAATCCTCGTTATGAAACTTGGGGAACTCCTGGAAACTGGGCTGATTTTGTGAAGATTGATCCAATTACTCCAATCTACAAGCCTGCAGATCAATTAAACGGTACTGAAAATGAATACAGTATCTATGCCAGATCTCCATCGTATGTATGGAATCCTGTAGCTTCAGTGAGCCGATTTGATGATTATACAGATCAGTACAATTTGAATACAAACGGTTATTTACAATACGAACCTATTAAAGGATTGATAATCCGTACACAAGGATCGATTGAGATTGGAAACAGAGTACAAAGTATATTTAGACCCGATTTTGTGATTGATGCAGCTCACGAAAAAGCTGAAATTAACAGTATTGAGAGAAGAGCTACTACTAATAATGACTGGACTTGGCAAACTACAGCAACTTATTCCAGAGCATTTGCTGACAAACACAATACCTCTTTAATGATTGGTAGTACAATGGAGGAGTATAATGGTAATGATGTTTGGGGTTATGGAGAAGGAGTTCCTAACAACTCTGAATCAATGAGAGAGTTGAATGCAGCAACTAAAAACCGTAACAGCGCTGGAAACAGATGGTCTAATTCTTTGATGTCTTATATCTCTCGTTTTTCTTATAATTTCGATAGTAAATACTATTTAACAGCTTCATTTAGACGAGATGGTTCTTCTAAATTTATGGCTAATAACAAATGGGCTAATTTCCCTGCGGCATCTGTTTCATGGAGAATTTCAAATGAAGATTTTATGACTAATGCCTCTGTATTTAACAATTTGACTTTTAGAGCAGGTTGGGGTAAGGTAGGAAATCAAAATTTACCGGCTTCAGTTTATCAGTCTAATATTGGTCAGGGATATTATGTTATCGATGGTCAGGTTGTAGATACTTCGTATCCATCTACTATGGCTAATAGAGACATTCGTTGGGAAACTGTAGAGGATATCAGTTTTGGTCTTGATTTTGGATTGTTCCAAAATAAAATCTCAGGATCATTAGAATATTATCAGAAGAAAACAAACGATATGTTATTCCTTAAACAGTTCCCTACTTATAGTGGTTTCCCGGGATACTCCACAATCTGGACAAATGTAGGTGCGATGCAATCCAGCGGAATCGATTTATTATTATCCTATAAAGATACTAAAGGAGATTTCTCTTATGGTGTAGATGTAACTTTTACTACTGTTGATGTTGAGATGTTGTCATTATCTGCAAAAGGAGAAAAACTATTTGGTGCTAGTAACAGAACATTGACTGTTGAAGGGGATGAGCCAGGGTATTTTTATGGTTATGTAGCGGATGGTTTGTTCCAAAACCAAACGCAATTGAATTCGCATACTGACGACCATGGAACTAAATTACAGCCTTATGCTAAAGCTGGAGACATTCGTTTTAAAGATGTAAATGGTGATGGTAAATTAGACGATAAAGACCGTACCAAAATTGGTTCGCCTTGGGCTGATTACAATGTGGGATTGAATTTAAATTTTGCTTACAAAAATTTCGATTTAGTAGCTAATTTCTATTCAAGTATCGGTAATGATTTGGTTAACCAAAACATTTCAGATTTATACAATGGTACGAGTTTGACAAACAAAGTGAGTGGATTAAACGACATGGCTTGGCATGGTGAGGGAACTTCAAATTATGTTCCTCGCTTATCAAGAGATGATAACAACGAAAACTTTACAAAATTCTCTTCTTTCTATGTTGAAGATGGTTCTTTTGTACGTATGAAAAACCTGCAGTTAGGATATTCATTGTACAATAAATTTGGATTAGATAAATTGAGAATCTCATTATCAGGTCAAAATTTATGGACATGGACAAACTATTCAGGTGTAGAACCTGAAGTAGGTGGAGGAGATTCTAGCAAAGGTGATGGTGTTAAAGGATCAGGTTTCGGAGGATGGAATTACCCGGTTCAACCTACAATTCTAATGGGGCTTAATGTAGCATTTTAACAATAAACGAATATGAAAAAAATACTAGTATCAATACTAACTTTTGCAGCTGTTGCAGTTTCTTGTAGCGATTTTATCGAAAAAGAAGCAAGAGGAACTCAAACTTTAGAAAATTATTTTCAAACAGCACAGGAATGTGAAAATTACACCAATGAATTAACGCAGCGATTATTGCTGGCTAAAGATTGGTATACTTTACTTGCGCCAAGATTAGTTAATGAAGCATCTACAGATGATGCCTGGATGGGTAACACTGGTCAGGACAATGGTGCGTTTAGACCTTGTGCACAATATGTAGTAACTCCTGAGAATATGGGAGCTATGAATAGTATCTATACAGCACACTACTACACTATTCAATCTGCTAATATTGGGTTAGAGAGAATGGATGTTGCGCCAATTACCGATGCTCAAAAAAATCAGTATATGGGGGAATCTTTATTTGTTCGTGCTTATTGTTATTACGAATTGGTAAACCTTTTTGGAGGAGTTCCTTTGTACACACAATCTTTGGGTACCGGCGATTTGAATTTATCCCGTAGCTCAGCTGCTGAAGTTTATGCTCAAATTGAAGCTGATCTTAAAGAATCGGCAGAAAAATTAGAAAACGTTACTGTATCAAGAAATGGTAGAATAAATAAATGGGCTGCTTATGCTTTATTAGCGCGTGTGACTTTGTTCCAGGAAAAATGGGCTGATGCTAAATTATATGCAACTAAAGTAATTGCAGAAGGACCTTTCCAATTAGAAGAAAATTTCTTAGATATCTGGAGTGTAGATAATCATAACGGAGTTGAATCAATATTAGAAGCACAAACTTCATCAGTACAAGACAGATCTTTAGGTGCTGCTCTTCCTACTTTTGCCGGAGCTAGAGGAGAAGACAAGGAAAACTTTCCAAGTAATAGTACTGCCGATGTTATTGACGGATGGGGATGGTGTATGCCTACAAGCGATTTAGAAAACGCTTATATTTCTGAAGGTGACGTAATTCGTCGCAGAAGTACTATCACTAAATGGGGAGAAGCTGCTTATGGTGATGAAGTTTTGAACCCAACTCATAAATTCAGTTTGAATGATAATAAATCAGGACGTATTTGTCGTAAATATTATATTCCTATCGCTACACGTCGTGCATTAGATAAAAAAGACGGTCACTTACCATTGAATGTGCCATTGATTCGTTTGGCCGAAATGTACCTTACAAGAGCAGAAGCTAATTATCATTTAAATGATGCCGGTGGAGCCATGGATGATATTAATGTAATTAGAGATCGTGTAGATTTACCTTTAGTAGAAGGATTGGCAGGACCAAATCTTTTGAGAAAAATCTACAAAGAGCGCCGTTTAGAATTAGCTTTTGAAGGATTGCGTTTGTTTGATATTCGAAGACAAAAAGATCCAGGTTCAGGGAAAAAAGTAATTGAAACTTTGATGGGACCAAACGGAACTTTTGTACAATACAATTTGAATTCAACGGATCCTTATGAAACTACTAATACAAGAGAAGCTCAGGATAAAGGAATTAATTTTGATCCTAGTAAACACTTATTGTGGCCAATACCTCAGATTGAAAGAGATTTAAGTAATAACGTAATTACTCAAAACCCAAATTATTAAGATGAATTTATTAAAAAAATATAAAGTAAGCCTACTGTTAGTAGGTTTACTTTCCCTTAATTCAGCGTTTGTTAGCTGTTCATCTGATGATGCTAAGGATTCAGAAACTGAAGTTGAAACTACAACAGAACTGAAAATTAATCTCGATATGAACCTTCAAACTATGGAGAGTTTTGGAGCATCAGATGCCTGGCAATGTAATAATATTGGGAAAAACTGGCCTGCTGATAAAAAGAAAGCCATTGCTGATATGTTATTTAGCAGAGAGCTTGATAGTGAAGGAAATCCTAAAGGAATCGGATTGTCATTATGGCGTTTTAATCTGGGTGCAGGAAGTGCTGAACAAGGTGATGCAAGTGATATTACTGATGAGTGGAGACGTACAGAGTGTTTTACTACTGATGGCGTAACTTACAATATGAGTAAACAAGCAGGACAGGTGTGGTTTATGAAAGCTGCTAAAGAACGTGGAGTAGATAAATTATTAGCTTTTACTAATAGTGCTCCTGTTTATTTAACTCAAAATGGAAAAGCACATGCAACAATCAATACTTTTTATAACCTAAAGGATGGTAAAATGCCTGAATTGGCTGATTTTTGGGTTAATGCCATTGATAAGTTAAAATCAGAACACGGTTTAACAATTGATTATGTGAGTCCGTTTAACGAACCACAATATGAATGGGATGGTTCAGGACAAGAAGGATCACCGGCTTCTAATGCTAATATTTACAGTTTTGTAAATACATTAGCTCCAAAATTACAAGCTAAAGGATTGAATTCACAAATTATAGTGGGAGAAGCAGGTGCTTTTGAACCATTATATAAAACGGTTGTAGGAAAAGAAAATCGTTCTAATCAGATAGATTATTTCTTTGGTGTGAATTCATCAAAAAATATTGCGGGATTAACGAATGTTAAGAAAACCATTTCGGGACATAGTTATTGGCAAGCATGGCCGTTAAGCGAATTGATTTCTTCCAGACAGTCAGTTGCAGCCAGAGCAGCTACAGTTCCGGGATTAAGTGTTTGGGCTTCGGAATATTGTATTCTTGAAAGTCCGGGAACTGCTGAACTTCCGGGTGGAGCAGGACCAGGCAGAGATTTAGGTATGAAAACAGCACTTTGGGTAGCCCGTATTATCAGTACTGATATTTCCATCGGAGGAGTTACTTCCTGGCAGTGGTGGACGGCTGTTAGTCGCGGAGATTATAAAGATGGATTGCTTCATGTTGATGACGGTTCATCAAATGGTGCAGGTGATGCTAACTATTGCAAGTATGATGGTAATGTAAGAGAAACTAAAATTCTTTGGGCTTTAGGAAACTTTTCATACTTCGTAAAACCAGGAATGGTAAGAGTAATGATTCCGGAGTTTGATAATGCTGCTGCAACAACTAGTGTGATGCTTACAGCATACAAAGATGCAGCGAATAAAAAATTAGTAATTGTTGCAGTAAACAATAGTGCTACGGCAAAAACATACAAATTAAATCTTGCAGGTGGTACTTTAGTTGATAATAAATTCACACCTTACATAACTTCTGAAACAATGAGTTTGAAAAAAGCAGCAGCTGTTGATGCAACTGCTTTTGATATTCCGGCTAAGTCTGTTGTCACTTATGTAGGAACTTACAATTAAGAAATTTGATAAAATTAAAAAATGAGAATCAATACTCTCATTTTACAGATAAGAGTTTGCAGTGTAAAAACAGTAAACTCTTATTTATAAGACAAACTGGAGAAAAGCAAACTTTAAAAGTGACTTTAATAAGTCAGTTAAAGTCAGCTGAAGTTATTGTCAATGCAAAATAAGAATTAGTTAAGTTAGTTTATTTGGTGTCAATCAAGCTGTCTGTTTTTGGTTTGACAAACAGCTTGATTGTTTTTTTAGACTTTATAATAGGATCAAATAACACTTGACTTTTATGTTCGGGAAACTATTTTTTTGCTGAAATTACTAATCCAAAGGATTTATAAAAAAGCCTCGCAAAATAGTATCTGACAATAAAGAAATGTTAATAATGAAAAATAACAGCATGCAAATCAAACACATTCTAGCATCAGTTTTACTATTACTTTTTCTCTCTTCCTGGGATTCGAAAGATAAGCTGGTAATGAATATAGCCGGAGAATGGACTGTTCAGTTAGACAGTACTGATATTGGATTTAAAAACGGCTGGCAAAACAGGAGTTTTAAGCAGTCAATGAAATTACCTGGAACCACGGATGATGCAGGTCTTGGAGTTGCTAATACGTTAAAGCCAAGTCTGGAAAAACTCCAAATGACTCATTTAACTAGAAAAAACAGTTATCTGGGAGCTGCCTGGTACACACGTGAAATTACAGTTCCTAAAAATTGGAAAGGGAAAGAATTAATATTAAAATTAGAACGTGTTATTTGGAAAACAAATGTTTGGATTGATGGAAAACAAGTCGAAACAGAACAAAATAGTCTGATTGCACCGCATTATTTTAATCTTAGCAAATATCTTATTGCTGGAAAAACACATCGAATAAGCATTTGTATCGACAATCGAAAACTATTTGATATTAGTGTGGATAACATGGCGCATACATATACTAATCATACACAAATTATTTGGAATGGAGTTATTGGAAAAATGGAAATTGAAGCATTTGATGCTGTGCGAATCGCTAATTTACAAGTAAAACCAGATATCAGTACGGGAAAAGCAAAGTTGGCATTCACATTAAATAACAATACTAAGAAAACAGCAAAAGGCGTTTTAACGATTACTGCTGTAAATAAAAAAAGTAAAGTCTCCGTTGAAGCACTTCAAAAAGATATCCAAATAAAAACCGGGCAATCTATTGTGGAAGTGGAGTATGATATGGGTAAAGATGTAAAGCTTTGGAGCGAATTTTCACCGGAGTTATATGAACTAAAAGCAGAGCTTAAGGCAGGAAAAAACAAATCACAAACAGCTGTCGATTTTGGAATGCGTAGTTTCTCTAAAAAAGGATCGGTTTTAACCATTAACAATCATCCTGTGTTTTTAAGAGGAACATTAGAATGTGATATTTTTCCGCTTACCGGGCATGCGCCAATGGACAAAGAAGGCTGGCAAAAAGTATTTGTAACAGCTAAAAATTGGGGATTGAATCATTTGCGTTTTCACTCTTGGTGTCCGCCTAAAGCTGCTTTTGAAGTGGCTGATGAAATGGGTTTTTATCTTCAGGTTGAATTACCGGTCTGGACGCTTAAAATAGGTGAAGATCAAAAAACAACCGAATTTTTATATGCCGAAGCCCAACGAATGATAGAAGAATATGGTAATCATCCTTCTTTTTGTATGTGGTCGATGGGTAATGAATTACAGGGTGATATGACCGTTTTGACCTCATTAATGAATAGCCTAAAAGCGAAAGATAATAGACATTTGTACACTACAACTTCTTTTACTTTCGAAAATGGGCATGGAAAATGGCCGGAACCGGAAGATGATTTCTTTATTACACAATGGACTAAAAAAGGATGGGTACGTGGTCAGGGCGTTTTTAACAGTGAATCCCCTAATTTTAATAAAGATTATGTAGCTTCAGTGGAAGGAATGACAGTACCACTAGTTACGCATGAAATAGGACAATATGCAGTTTATCCTAAAATAGATGAAATTTCGAAATATACAGGAGTCTTAGATCCTATTAATTTTAAATCGGTTAAAGAAGATTTAGAACGAAAAGGATTAATCAATAAAGCCGCTGATTATACGCAGGCTTCAGGTAAGTTAGCTGTAATACTTTATAAAGAAGAAATAGAAAGAGCTTTAAAAACAGCTGGAATCAGTGGTTTTCAACTATTAGACTTGCATGATTTTCCGGGTCAGGGAACGGCTTTAGTGGGTTTACTGGATGCTTTTTGGGATAGTAAAGGTTTGATTTCGGCAGAAGAATTCAGAGAATTTTCAGCTCCAGTTGTGCCATTGATGCGTTTTGCTAAAGCAACTTATACTAATAATGAATCTTTTACAGCTTCTCTGGATGTCAGTAATTATGGAGAAAGCGATTTGAATAATCAGGAAATTCAATGGAGTATTAGCGATGAAAATACAGTAATAGCTTCGGGAAGTACTAAGGCCACAATTACCGTTGGCTACAATCATAAAGTTTTAGATTTAAACGAAAGTTTGCTTAGAATAACCAAAGCTTCAAAACTTACGATCAAAGTAAATTTAAAAGGTACAAACTATAAAAACCAATGGAATGTTTGGGTTTATCCTCAAAAACAGACTATTGATTACGGAAAAGTAGTGTACACCAGAAATTTGGACGAAGCCTACAAATTATTAAACGCCGGGAAAAAAGTATTATTAAACCCGGATTGGAAAAAGATTAAAGGAATCGAAGGAAAATTTGTTCCTGTATTTTGGAGTCCTATTCATTTTCCAAAACAAGCAGGTACTATGGGAGTTCTTTGTGATCCTTCGCATAAAGCCTTGGCTCATTTCCCAACAGATATGAATACTGATTGGCAATGGTGGGATTTGAACGTGAACTCAACAACACTTATTATGGATAGTGTTGTGGGAGGAAATCCTATTGTAGAAATGGTGGATAATTTTGCTAACAACCGCAAATTAGCTTCACTTTTTGAAGGAAGTGTAGGATCTGGAAAATTAGTAATTGCATCGTTTGATTTAAGTACCGATTTAGAAAAACGTCCCGTGGCAAAACAGATGTTGATTTCGATATTAGATTATATGAATAGCTCTTCATTTAATCCGGATACTATTAAAAATCCTGATGCTTTGAAACTGATTCTAAAAGAAGAAAAAGAAAAAGCTAAAGAAGGAGCTACAAGTATTTATTAGAGTAATTATCAAATTCAAAACAATAAACCTATTTGTAATAATTTATTTGAATAGGTTTGTTTTGTGGAATTATAAAGAACAATATGTTTGAAATACCCAAAAAATCAATTGTTACTTATGTAGGGTCTTATAAATGAAATTAGCGGTTAAAAGTAGGATTAATTAACTGAAAAAGTATATTTGTACTACTTAATTTGCGAATTTACCCCTCATTATTATAATTATTAAATCATTTCTTTGCTTCTGTAAGCTGTATTTATAGAATTTCTGAATTGTATAGCACTCTTATTTATTAAAAAATGTTAATTATGTTTAAAACAAAAAAAATCGCACTGGCATTTCTTATGCTTTCTTATGTATCTGTTTTTAGTCAGATCGCATTTGGAGATTCCCAAAAAATTAATAACCAATGGAAGTTTATTCTACAGGATAATCAGGATTTCCAAAAAGCGAGTTATGATGACAGCAAATGGCAATCTGTTTCGCTTCCTCATGATTGGAGTATCAAAGGACAATTGAGTCCTACTTTGGCCAGTGCTACAGGATTTTTACCTGGAGGAATTGGCTGGTATAGAAAAACGATGGATATTCCATCAGCAAAAAAAGGTCAAAAAGTATATTTGTATTTTGAAGGAGTGTATAACAGAAGCGAAGTTTTTATCAACGGACATTCGTTAGGAAAACGTCCTAATGGTTATATTTCTTTTGCTTATGATGCTACACCGTACGTTAAGTACGGAGCTGAAAATACGATTTCTGTTCGCGTGGATCACAGCAAGAGCGCCGATTCTCGTTGGTACACCGGTTCAGGAATTTACAGAGATGTTTGGGTAGTGTATGCAAATCCGGTGCATATTGAGCAATGGGGTGTTTATGCGTATCCGGAAATAAATAAGAAAACAGGAACTTTGAATGTTGAAGTCGCTGTAGAAAACGGTTTGGCAGAAAAAAGCACTGTAACTGTGGTAAACGAATTGATTGCAAATGATGGTAAAATTGTGGCAAAAAGTTCCAATAATGTAGCTATTGCTGCCAATCAATCGGGTAAAATTGCAACGAAAATAAAAGTAAATAATCCTAAAATATGGGATTTACAAAATCCTAATTTGTACCAATTAAAAACAACCGTTTTAAAAGACGGACAAGTTATTGATCATTCGATAACACAGACAGGTTTTAGAAATTTTACTTTCGATGCTAATAAAGGATTTGCTTTAAATGGCAAATGGATGAAAATAAAAGGAGTTTGTTTGCATCACGATGCGGGAGTTTTAGGTTCTGCTGTTCCTCGTGAAGTTTGGGAAGACAGATTGAAAACTTTGAAAGAAATAGGAGTAAACGCCATACGTACGAGCCATAATCCACAAGCGCCAGATTTTTATGAATTGTGTGATGCGTTAGGATTGTTAGTTTTAAATGAAGCTTATGACGAATGGGAATTTCCTAAACGCAAATGGTTAGAAGGTTGGAATCAGGGAACACCGGGATTTGAGGGCTCGTTTGATATTTTTGCTGATTGGGCAGAGAAAGATTTGGAAGATTTTGTACGTCGTGACAGAAATCATCTTTCTGTTTTTGCCTGGAGTATTGGTAACGAGGTAGATTATCCTAATGATCCGTATTCTCATCCTGTTTTAGATGGAGGGGGAGATTCAGGTTTCTCGCAAGCAGCTTATGGAGGCTATAAAAAAGATGCTCCGGATGCGATGCGTTTGGGAGCGATTGCAAAACGATTGGTTGCTGCAGTTAAAAAATACGACAAGTCTCGTCCTACTACTGCCGGTTTAGCTGGTGTTGCGATGTCTAACGAAACGGAATATCCGGGAGCATTGGATATTACAGGATACAATTATACTGAAAGTAAATACCAGTCAGATCATAAAAAATATCCTAAAAGAGTCATTTTTGGTAGCGAAAACCGTCATGATTATGAAGCCTGGTTAGCGGTTAAAAACAACGAGCATATTTTTGGACAATTCTTGTGGACAGGAATTGATTATTTAGGGGAATCAGGAAGATGGCCATCAAGAGGATTTTATTCAGGATTAGTTGATTTTGCTGGTAATATTAAGCCTAGAGGATATTTCCGTCAATCGCTTTGGTCAGATACTCCAATGATTTATATTGGAACTTATCTTTCGAGAAATCCTAATAAAAAAGACCTTTCTATGGATGCGTGGTCAATTTGGAATTACAAGGAAGACCAAACGGTAAAAGTGGTTTGTTATACCAATGCTGCCAAAGCACGTCTGGAATTAGACGGAAAAGTAGTGGGTGAGGTAAAAGATTACGATCAGGAAACCGGAATTATTTCCTGGGATATTCCGTTTCAATCCGGGAAATTAGAAGCAGTAGGATTGGATAAAAACAATAAAGAAGTAAGCCGTTATGCAATTACTTCTTCAAAACAACCACACGCAATAGTAGTTAAAAATGCCGATTCGGTTATCAATAAAGATAAAGGCGTTGCGGAAATTAAGTTACAAATAGTGGATGAAAACGGAGTTCCTGTAATGATTTCTGATAACGAAATTACATGTAAAATAATCAGTGGTTCAGCTAGTTTATTAGGCTTAGAAGCTGGAAATAATTCGGATATGACTGATTATACTGATAATGAGCAACGTGCTTATCACGGACGTATTTTAGCTTACATTCAGGCAAATGGAACAAACGAACCTATTAAAGTTCAGTTTTCAAGCCCATGGCTAAAAGCAGTTGAAGTTACTGTCAACGTAAAATAAGCGGCTTTTCTACAGTAATTTATCATTAAAAAATATCCGTTTCTTATACCAATTATTGAGAATGACACACAGATTAAACTGATTTAGATAGATTATCGCAGATTGTAATTTATAAAGAATTATAAAAAATCCGTTTTTACCTGTTCAATCAGTGTCATCTGTGGTCTATTTTTTTATTTAGTCCGCTTAGCGGACAGTCATTAAATAAAATATTTCTATAGAATTAAGCTGTTTGTTTTTTAACAGGCAGCTTATTCTTTTGATAAAAATGTTCACTATATTTGAAGTGTAATATTAACACATATAAAACCAAAAAATGAAATTAAAGAATAAAATTGCTCTGGCACTAGGAGTGGTATTGGTAGCGTTCACTACCAATGCACAAAAATCAGTTTTCCAAAAAGAGGAATTCAAACAATGGGCACAAACTCCGCCCATGGGATGGAACAGCTGGGACTGTTATGGCTCTACTGTTGAAGAACATGAAGTAAAAGCCAATGCTGATTACATGGTTAAAAAATTAAAAAAATCAGGTTGGGAATACATAGTGGTTGACATCAGATGGTTTGTAGAAAATGACAAAGCGGGAGGTTACAACCAGAAAGATCCACGTTATGTAATGGATCAATACGGGAGATATCTGCCGGCATTAAACCGTTTTCCTTCGGCAAAAGACGGACAGGGTTTTAAACCATTATCGGATTACATTCATAAAAAAGGATTGAAATTTGGAATCCACATCATGCGCGGTATTCCTAAAAAAGCAGTTGAAGAGAAGTTGCCAATTAAAGGAGCAAACGGAATTACGGCTGACCAAATTTACACGACGGCTTTACAATGCCAATGGCTGAAAGACAATTATACCATTCTTGCCGATAAACCGGGAGCTCAGGAATATTATGATTCATTGTTCGAATTGTATGCACAATGGGGAGTAGATTTTATCAAAATTGACGATTTGTCAAGACCGTATCACGAAGCAGAAATCAACTTAATTAGAAAAGCAATTGATAAATGCGGACGTAAAATAGTTTTGAGTACTTCGCCTGGAGAAACGCCAATTTCGGCAGCTGAACATGTAAGTTCACACGCTAATATGTGGCGTATGGTGGATGATGTTTGGGATACCTGGCCACACATTACACATTTAATGGATGTTGCTCAAAAATGGTATCCACACATTGCACCTGGAACCTGGCCAGATTGCGATATGATTCCGTTAGGAAGAATTTCGTTAAGAGGAGAACGTGGCGAAGACAGAATGTCCCGTTTAACAAAAGACGAACAATATACTTTGATTACCTTCTTTAATATTTTTAAATCGCCGTTGTTTTTTGGTGGAGATTTACCAAGTAATGATGCGTTTACTTTATCATTATTAACGAATAAAGAAGTCCTAAAAATGCACCGTGAAAGTACTGATGTAAAACAGCTTTTTCAAAAAGACGGAAAAGTGGCAGTGACTTCAAAAAATCCAAAAGACGGAAGCATTTACTTAGCATTGTTTAATATTTCAGATAAAAATGACGAAAAAGTATCCGTTTCTTTATCTGATTTGGGAATTAAAAATGCCGATGTTACTAATATGTGGACTGGGAAAAAAGTTGGTTCCGTTTCTAATGAAATTTCAGCTTCGTTAGCGGCTCATAGCTCGGTTCTTTATAAATTAAAAGCGAAAAAATAATGGGCAAATTACAATTCAGTTTAATTCTATTTTTACTATTAACTAGTTTTTCAAAAGCACAAAATAAAAGCGGTGTTCCGCCAGTTATTGCCGAAAAAGATCTGACCGCTTACCTGTTTGTTTATTTCACAGGAAATACAGTTGAGGAAGAGGCTGTGCGTTA
This sequence comes from Flavobacterium flevense, assembly GCF_900142775.1. Lineage (GTDB taxonomy): Bacteria > Bacteroidota > Bacteroidia > Flavobacteriales > Flavobacteriaceae > Flavobacterium > Flavobacterium flevense. The sequence goes on along the minus strand of NZ_FRCC01000005.1, from coordinate 103,544 downwards.
TGCAATTAGTGCTGATGGCTACCATTATTATCATTTAAACGATAATAAACCCGTTATTGACAGTAAATTAATTAGTTCAACTGGTGGCGTTCGTGATCCTCATATTTTAAGAGGAGACGATGGTAAAACATTTTATATGGTGTTGACTGATATGACTTCTTCTAAAGGTTGGGATTCTAATCGTGCGATGGTGTTATTAAAAAGCACCGATTTAGTCAACTGGAAAAGCAGTATAGTCAATATACAAACCACTTTTCCCGGAAACGAAAACTTAAAACGTGTTTGGGCTCCGCAAACGATTTATGATGCTAAAGCGGGTAAATACATGATTTATTTCAGTATGCAGCATACCGGTGGTCCTGATATTATTTATTATGCTTATGCCAATAAGGATTTTACAGCCTTAGAATCTGAGCCAAAAGTGTTGTTTGTTCCAAAGGCTAAAAATGCCTGTATTGATGGAGATATTATCGAAAAAGATGGTGTTTATCATCTTTTTTATAAGACTGAAACCAATACACCAGGGATTAAAGTCGCTACTACAACTGATTTAACTTCTGGGAATTGGAGAGAAAATGACAATTATTTGCAACAAACTAAAGAAGCTGTTGAGGGAGCTAGTGTTTTCAAATTGAATCATACTGACGAATATATTCTGATGTATGATATGTACATGAAAGGAAAATATCAATTTACTAAAACCAAAGATTTGGAGCATTTTACAGTAATTGATAATGATATTTCAATGGATTTTCATCCGCGTCACGGAACAATTTTACCTATTACCCGTTCAGAATTGAAAGCTTTGATTGCCAAATGGGGAAAACCGGCAGCTTATCCTCAAATTAATAATAATCCTGCTCTTGAAGGTTATCATGCTGATCCGGAGGTTTTATATGCTGAGAAAACGGGTAAATATTATATTTATCCTACCAGTGATGGATTTGACGGATGGGGCGGTTATTATTTTAAAGCTTTCTCATCAGATAATCTGGTAGATTGGAAACCGGAAGGAATTATTTTAGATCTTAAAAAAGATGTTTCCTGGGCAAACAGAAACGCTTGGGCTCCTTGTATTGTCGAGAAAAAAATAAAAGGTAAATACCAGTATTTCTACTATTTTACAGCAGCACAAAAGATAGGAGTAGCTGTTTCAGATAATCCTACAGGTCCTTTTATCGATAGTGGAAAAGCATTGGTAAGCACCCGACCTGAAGGTATAAAAAATGGTCAGGAAATTGATCCGGATGTTTTTACGGATCCCAAAACAGGTAAAAGTTATTTGTATTGGGGAAATATGTACATGGGAGTTGCTGAGTTAAATCATGATATGATTTCGCTAAAACCGGGAACTACAAAGGTAATTGCCGTAAATGATAGTTACCGCGAAGGTACTTATGTAATTTATCGAAATGGTAAATATTACTTTATGTGGAGTGAAGACGATACCAGAAGTCCTAATTACAAAGTGAGATATGGAATTTCAAATTCACCACTTGGACCAATTGAAACGCCAAAGGATAATATTGTCATTCAGGGAAACAAAGAAGAAGGAATTTATGCAACAGGACACAATTCGGTAGTGAAAGTCCCTAAAAAAGATGAATGGTATATTGTTTATCACCGTTTTTCATATCCTACAGGAATTAGTATGGGAGATGCAGCTGGTTTTCATCGTGAAGTGGCTATTGATAAATTAGAATTCAATAAAGACGGAACTATTAAACAAGTTGTTCCTACACATGCAGGGATTAGTCCGGTTAAATAAATATTCAACTCGATTTTATTTTAAATTAACAACCAGTAAGCAGATTTGTTTACTGGTTTTTTTATTTTAAAGCAGGATGCAACAGGATGAAGCATTTATTTTTATTTTGCAAATTGCTGTAAATTTAGATGTAATTGCTGTAGCTTATGAAAAAAAATAATGACTTTATTAATTTCTTTTTATTTAAATATAGATTCTGTTTTTGTATTCTATTAGTAAGTTTTAATACTCTTCTGGCAACTCCCACGACCGTTTTTAACGTTAAAGAATTTGGTGCAAAAGGCGATAGCAGCACCTTGGACACAGAAGCAATTAATACTACTATTGCCGCAGCAGCAAAAGCAGGTGGCGGTACAGTTTTCTTTCCTGCGGGAACCTATCTGAGTTTTTCAATTCGACTTCAAAGTCATATTTCACTTTATTTAGATCAGGGCGCTACTATTCTGGCAGCTACACCTTCAGGAGCGATAGGTTATGATGCTCCTGAAACAGCCGTTAACGATAAGTATCAGGATTTTGGACACAGCCATTGGCACAATAGTCTAATTTGGGGAGAAAACCTCGAAGATATTTCCATTTTAGGACCAGGGATAATTGATGGTAAAGGGCTTTCAAGAGGTGGTCCTTATCGAGCACCCATTGGCAATAAAGCTATAGCATTGAAGCTTTGTCGGAATGTAATCCTGAAAAATTTCACAATACTTTATGGCGGACATTTTGGAATATTAGCAACCGGAGTAGATAATTTAACGATTGACAATCTTAAGATTGACACTAATCGAGACGGTATTGATATTGATTGTTGTAAAAATGTTCGTATTTCTAATTGCAGCGTTAATTCTCCATGGGATGACGGAATTTGCTTAAAAAGTTCCTTTGCTTTGGGCTATGCCCGACCAACGGAAAATGTAACGATTACTAATTGTAGTGTCAGCGGTTTTGACCGGGGTACTTTTTACAACGGAACTTACTTGCGTAATGATGCTCATTTAGTGCCGGATAAAGAAGGACCTACCGGAAGAATAAAATTTGGAACAGAATCGAATGGTGGTTTTAAAAACATTAGCATTAGTAATTGTGTTTTTGAATATTGCCGTGGTCTGGCGCTTGAAACAGTAGATGGTGGTATATTAGAAGATGTAACAATTACTAATATTACGATGCGGGATATTATAAATTCTCCCATTTTTCTAAGATTAGGAGCTCGTATGCGGGGACCGGAAGCTACGCCAGTGGGTGTTTTGAGACGAATCAATATTAGTAATATAAATGTCTACAATGCCGATTCCCGTTTTGCAACGCTTATTAGTGGTATTCCTGAACATGCTATTGAAGATATTCGTTTGAGTAATATCAGTATTTGGTATCGTCCGCTTGAATCTGAAACTAAAATTCCACAAGAGGTTCCGGAATATGAAAAAGATTATCCGGAACCGCAAAAATTTGGGATAATACCTGCTTATGGTTTTTTTATCCGTCATGTTAAAAATATTGAGTTAAGCAATATCAATCTTTATCTGTTAGGCAATGAAACACGTCCCGCAATACTATTAGATGATATAAACGGAATAAAATTTAGAAATGTAACAGTAGCAAAAGGAAGTAATACAGCATCACTTGTAATAAAGAACGTCAGTAATCTGTCTGTAAAAGATAGTAAACCATTAAAAGACACAGATGCTAAACAAATAAAAGCAAGAAATTATTAATATTCTAAGTGTATGAGAAAGTTTATTTTTAGTGTCGTTTTGAGTAGTTTTTTATTTCTGCCTAATGCAAATGCCCAGATAGGCAAGCGTTTTCCCTCCGAACGAAAAGTGGTAAAAGATTCTGTAACCGGTACCATGCTCACATTTCTTACCAGTACACCAAGGGGAGATTCTAAAATTTATCAAACGCATAATCAATGGACATCTGATGGGAAGTGGCTTATTTTTCGTTCGAATAGGGTAGAAGGCGAAGCTATGGCAGTAAATGAACAAACCGGTGAAATAGTACAAGTTACTGAAGGCGGTTATGTGGGAATGCTAAACGTGGCTCGTAACAGCATGAAACTTTATTTTATGAGAAGACCACAAGATACTGTTGCTAAGCCAAATAATAATGGAAAAAATAGACAGAGAGAGCTGGTACCCATGCAAATTGTAGAAGTAGATTTAGAAAAATTATTTGCTGACAGTAAAATGGGTAAACTTAAAAAAGCCGATTACTATCAGCGTGTTTGTGGTTTGACTAAACCGGAAATGGGTGCCGGTGGCGATTTGGCTCTGGATGGTGATGAAAACTGGGCTTATTTTCGGGTAGGAAAAGAATATGCTGCTAAGCATTTACCCTCAGGTACAAAACTGGAAGAAAATTTTGGACCCAGAAAAATGGGAGCGGGACCAGCCGGAATTGCTGCGATGAATGTACATACAGGAGAAATTAAATATGTAATATCGGTTCCTTTTCAAATAGGTCATATACAAACTAACCCTTGGGTTGCTGGCGAAATTGTTTTTTGTTGGGAAACAGGAGGGAAATCTCCCCAACGTACCTGGACAGTAATGAGTGATGGTACAGGTCTTAGACCTTTATATCGGGAATCAGAATACGAATGGGTAACGCATGAAGCGGTGATTAGTAAAGATGAAGTGGCTATAGCAATTATGGGACATCGAAAAATTCAGGGGCTGGATACTACAGGAACTGCTGTAAGCGGAGCTAATCCCGGTCAGGAAGCAGCCTGGGGACCATCAGGAACCAGAGAAAAACCAACAGGATTGGGAATTGTTAACTTAAGAACCAGAGAAATGAAAATAGCCGGACAAACAGATTCCGGTAGTGGTTTATGGCATGTAAGTGGTTCGCCGGATGGTCGCTGGGCAGTAGGCGATGATTTCTCCAGAAGTATTTATCTAATTGATAGAAAAACTAATGAAATGATGCTGCTTTCTACTGGGCATAAAACCACTGCATCCGATCATCCACATCCAACGATGAGTCCCGATGGAACTAAAATCCAAATTCAATCGGCTATGCTAAGTGATGATAATCAAAGTATGAATATTTGTATTATTCCGGTTCCCGAAGAATGGCTAAAAAGAAAATATTGAAGGTTTTTGTGTTACAGAATCCTTTACTTTCATTATAAGTTAATTCTTTGCTAAAATCTAATTTTAACCTATTTAAAATAGAAGATGCAAGTAAAAAATCCTATTTTAATAATCGTATTAACTCTATTGCTATTCTATCTATTTACAGCAGTAAGCTATTCGCAAACTAGTGAAAGTATTGCTGATGCTATAGCAGAAAAAGTCCAAGTGTTAACCCAAAATCAGAATTTAGATAATGTTTATTTGCAAACCAGCAAAACCATTTATGAAACCGAGGAAGACCTTTGGTTTAAAGGCTATGTATTAGATGCGCAAAGTTTTATTCCTTCTAATCGAAGTAAAATATTATTTGTTCAGTTAGTAGAAGATGCAAGCGATAAAGTGGTATGGCAAAAAAAATACGAGATTGAAAATGGTTTTGTAAACGGACATCTTTTTTTAGAAAGTGCACTGATAGAAGGAAACTATACTTTATCAGCCTACAGTTCTAATTCTTTTACTAAAGAGCCTGGAGAATTTTATGCGTTAAAAAAAATAAAAGTTGTACAAACGATTAATCAAAATCCGACTGTAGTTCCTGTTGAAAAAGATAGTATTATCCACTTTACAAGTTTCCCCGAAGGGGGGCAACTCGTTTCAGGAATCAATAGTAATTTAGCTTTTAAATCGGTAAATTCAAAAGGATTGCCTGTAGCTGTTTCAGGTACTTTATTTGAAAACAATACTCCTTTAGTTGATTTTAAAAGCAGTCATGCAGGTATGGGATTACTTACTTTTACTCCCGATAATAACAAAAAATACCACATTCAACTTAGTGAACCAACATCAGATAAAATTTATGCTATTGCCCCTGTAGCTTCCAGTGGAAAAGTATTACGCTTGCTAAGGAATACTAAAGAAACATTGACTTTTAAAGTTACACAAAGTGATGGTCTTAAGGAAGAAAGAGTATATCTTCGATTACAAATACGAGGTGTTGTTTATAGTATTGCAACAGGACTTTTAAAAAAAGAATTGACAATTAAAATTCCGATAAAAGAACTGCCTCAAGGTATTGCTGAAGTCACTTTGTTTAATGAAAATGCGTTGCCAATTGCCGAGCGATTGGTGTATGTAAATCAGGAACAGCAATTAACGATTCAAACGGAATTGGACAAAAGCAGTTATACCACCAGGGAAAAAGCCAAATTAAAAATAAAAGTAACCGACCAAAACGGACAGCCCATTGTAGCACATTTGGGATTAAGCATCTATGACGGAATTTATCAAAACAAGCAAGACGTAAAAAACATACAAACACACTATTTACTATCCACTCAATTAAAAGGGAACATCTACAATCCTGTTTATTATTTTAATGAACAAAATAAAAATCGCAATCAAGCATTAGATTTATTGATGCTAACTCAAGGATGGCGCTCTTATGTTTGGAATGAAGCTAATTTAAAAGAGTTAGGAAATGCTTTCAAACCGATTATTTTTGAAGAAATCAAAGGAAAAGTCCACTTACAAAAACCGGATAAAAAAGCAACAACAGTCATTGGAGAAAAAGGAATGACAGTTTTTTCAGCTGACGAAAGCAAAGGAAGTGATTTTATGCTGACTGATACAACAGGTGTTTTTACTATTATTCCCAATGATTTGAAAAAAGGAGAAGGAGGTTATACCTATATCAAATTAATGAGTGCCCAAAAGCCAAAATATACTATGACTATTAAGGATTTTTCGTTTGAAACTATTAATAATGAATGCAGTACTAAAACCTTGCTGTATCCTTTGGCTAAGATAGAAAAAAGAAATACTCAAGTAGTTTCCCCTTTTACAGAACGGGAATCCATCAATAAATTAAAAGAAGTTACCATTACTTCGAAAAAGAAGGGAGTAGTATTTAGAGACAAGTATATTGGGAAATTAGATAGTTTGTATAAAGCACAAAATCCTACAGCTGATTTTGTATGTCATGATAACGTTTTAAACTGCGAACTACATAAAGGTTGTCCAGGGGATCGTAAAAGACCAATTGAAGGGGAGAAATACACAACATGTGATGGTCTTAAATGGCTTAAGGGTAGTGGTCCATGTGGAGGTTATTTTATATCTGGACATTGTAATGAAATTACTTATCATTATCCTGAGCTAACGGAAGCACAACTTTTAGAAATGTTTAATATTGTCATGATTGAAGGCTATTATGGTAAAAAAGTATTTTATGAAGCCGTGTATGATGAAGTGACAATAACTGATTCCACTCCAGATTATAGAAATACACTTTTCTGGAAACCGGATATCATTACTGACGATAAAGGAGAAGCTACAATATCTTTTTTCTGTTCTGATATTAATTCCTTATTTTTTGGAAATATTGAAGGCGTGAGTGGAGAGGGTTTATTAGGACGGGAAGCCTTTCAGTTTAATGTAAAAAAGAGCGAATAAAAGTTTAATCCAGTATTAAGATTTGATTTTTAAATGATTTTATAATCAAAATAGTAACTTTGTTTTATTGTAATAAGGAATAAAATAAATGAAAAAAACTTCTAAAATAACCAGTCTTATTATAGATGAATTTTCGTCTACGCCAAAATACCAACAGTTAGTAAACGCTATCTTGAATGCCATTAAGCAGGGAGTTTTAAAAAAAGGGGATGCAATGCCTTCTATTAATGAACTGAGTTTTCAATATGAAATTTCGAGAGTAACTATTGAAAAAGGCTATAATATCCTGAGGAAAATGGGAATTCTGGAAGCCTTTCATGGCAAAGGTTATTTTATTGCAAATACAGATGTGTCGCAGGATTTAAAAATATTTTTAATGTTTAATAAGCTGAGTGCTCATAAAAAATTAATTTATGACTCTTTTGTAGCAACATTAAAAGATAAGGCAGCAATTGATTTTTATATCTACAATAATGATTATGCTTTATTCAAAAAACTATTGAATCAACAAAAAACGGAGTATACACATTATGTAATTATTCCGCACTTTATAGAAAAATCAGATGCACACCGATTGTTGATTGAGGATATCCCAAAGGAGAAATTAGTTTTAGTAGGGAAAAAATTAAAAGGAATTACCGGAGATTATGCTGCCGTTTATGAAAATTTTGAACAGGATATTTATAATGCTCTGACAGAAGCATTAGAGCCATTGAGTAAGTACCATACGTTGAAATTAATTTTTCCGGTAAACAGTTATTTCCCTAAAGAGATTGTAAAAGGCTTTGAAAACTTTTGCTATAATTATGCTTTCAACTTTAAAATTGTCCATAATCTTGATGAAGAAGCAGTGGGAGAAGGAGAAGTTTATATCAATTTAATGGAAGAAGATTTAGTTAAAATTATTGATAAAATTATACGGTTAGATTTAACGGTAGGCAAGCAGGTAGGTTTGATTTCTTATAATGAAACGCCGCTTAAAAACTACATCATGAACGGACTCACCACTATTTCTACTGATTTTAAAACGATGGGGATTACTGCAGCTAATTTAGTGCTGAATAATTCTAAAGAACATATCGAAAACCCGTTTAAATTGATATTGAGAGGGTCTTTATAAGTTAACATATCAGGTTTTTTCTCGTGGCTTTTTAGTATATTTCTTAATTTTTTTTTTAACAATTAGGGTTGAATCTGTCATAAATGTATAAAATTGCAATAAAAATTGTTAATACAAGGACTGTACAGGACAGTTTTAAAATTCCTTTTTTTTTATTTTACACTTCTATTAATTAATCTTAACTCAAAACTCATTTATGGAATCAATTCTCGGTCTTCTTTTTCACTCAATTGGAGGTTTTGCCTCTGGAAGTTTTTACATGCCTTTTAAGAAAGTTAAAGGTTGGGCTTGGGAAAGCTATTGGATCGTTGGAGGTTTTTTTTCATGGTTGATTGTTCCGCCAGTTGCTGCTTATTTGACTATTCCTGCTTTTGCAGATATCATTGATGCTGCTGCACCATCAGTTAAAGCATTTACTTATTCAATGGGATTGATTTGGGGAATTGGAGGATTGACTTATGGTTTGGGTGTACGTTATTTAGGAATGTCCTTAGGTAACTCCATCACTTTAGGTTTTTGTTCTGCTTTTGGAGCATTAGTGCCACCTATCTATTATAATTTTAACCCAACGGAAGGAAAAGAGTCTTTTAGTGAAATGGCTGCTACTTCTGGAGGACAATTGGTTTTGTTAGGGGTATTAGTTTGTATTTTAGGAATTGTATTCTTAGGAAAAGCAGGATTGTTGAAAGAAAAGGATTTTGCTGTAGGTCATGAAGATAAAGACAAGGATTTTAATTTAGTAAAAGGACTTGTCATTGCTATAATTTCAGGTATTTTGAGTTCGTTTTTCAATTTCGGAATTGAAGCTGGAAAACCAATGGCTGATGTGGCTAATGAATCATGGAAAGCGTTAAATCCGGGGCAGGGAGAATTCCTTTTTCAAAACAATGTTACTTATGTAGTATTGCTTTGGGGAGGTTTGACTACTAATTTCCTTTGGTGTATGTACTTGAATTTCAAAAATAAAACATTTGGAGATTACACTAATAAGAGTACTCCTATCACTAAAAATGTTCTTTTTGCAGGACTCGCAGGAACAGTATGGTTTTTACAATTTTTCTTCTATGGTATGGGAGAAAGTAAGTTAGGAAATGGAGCTAGTTCATGGATTTTACACATGGCTACAATTATTTTGACAGCAAATTTTTGGGGATTTTACCTGAAAGAATGGACTGGAGTATCTAAAAAAACATTTAGAGTTTTTCTTTTCGGAATCTTTTTAATGTTATTGTCTGTCGTTGTAGTTGGAATAGGAAATTCTCTTTAATAAATAGATTAACAATTTAAAATTAATATAATAATGTCAAATACAAATACAATGACTTTTAAGCACGTAAGTTACCTTTGGGATGATGCAAAAGCTGCTGAATTAGCAGGAGATGAGGTTGCACTTTTTATCTATCGCTCTAATTTATTAGGAGCTGATTTGAGATTAACTAACTATGGAGGAGGAAATACTTCTGTAAAAATTACTGATAAAGATCCTTTGACCGGAGCTGCAACTGAGGTAATGTGGATTAAAGGTTCTGGTGGAGATATTGGAACATTAACAAAATCAGGTTGTGCTGCTCTTTATTTAGAAAGACTGCGTAATTTAGAAAACGTTTACAGAGGAATTGAGCATGAAGACGAAATGGTGGAATTATTCAACCACTGTATTTTTGATTTAGCTTCTAAGGCGCCTTCAATCGACACTCCATTACACGGTTTCTTACCATTTGCTCATATCGATCACTTGCATCCGGATGCTGCTATTGCTATTGCTGCTGCAAAAGACGGAGCTAAAATCACTGAAGAGTTATTCAACGGCGAGATTGGATGGGTTGGATGGCAACGTCCTGGTTTTGATTTAGGTTTGCAAATGCGTGCTTGTCTTGAAGAAGCTGCTGCAAAAGGAAAAAAACTAAAAGGAGTAATGTTAGGATCTCACGGTTTGTTTACCTGGGGAGATACTTCATACGAAAGTTATATCAATACGCTGGAAGTAATTGAAAAATGTGCAGAGTATTTAGAGTCTAATTACGGAAAAACGCGTCCGGTTTTTGGAGGTCAAAAAATTGAAAGTCTTCCCGAAGATGCTCGTAAAGTACAAGCTGCTAAATTAGCTCCAATCTTAAGAGGTTTCTGTTCTTCAGAACGTAAAATGATTGGTCACTATACTGATGATGCCAGAGTTTTAGAATTCATCAACTCTAATGATTTAGAAAAATTAGCTCCTCTTGGAACTTCTTGTCCGGATCACTTTTTGAGAACTAAAATCAGTCCTTTAGTAATTGAATTAGCTCCAAACGAAGATTTATCTGATGTTGATGCTATCAAAGCTAAATTGGCTCCGGCTTTTGAAGCCTATCGTCAAATGTACTCTGAGTACTATAACACTTGTAAAAAATCTAACTCACCAGCAATGCGTGATCCAAACCCAGTGGTTATTTTATATCCGGGAGTTGGTATGTTTACTTTTGCAAAAGACAAAACAATGGCTCGTTTAGCCTCTGAATATTATACCAATGCTGTAAACGTAATGAAAGGTGCTGAAGCAGTTTCAGAATATACTTCATTACCACGTCAGGAAGCTTTTGATATCGAATATTGGTTATTAGAAGAAGCTAAGTTACAGCGTATGCCAAAACCAAAAGCATTATCAGGAAGAATCGCTTTGATTACTGGTTCTGCAGGAGGAATAGGTAAGGCTATCGCTAAGAAATTTGCTGAAGAAGGTGCTTGTATCGTAATCAACGATATTAACGAAGAGCGTTTACAAGGTGCAACTGCTGATTTCATCAAAACTTTTGGTAAAGATGCTGTTTCCAGTACTTTATTAAATGTAACGGATGCTGACAGTACAGCTTTAGCTTTAGATGCTGCTTGTTTAGCATTTGGTGGTGCTGATATCATTGTAAATAATGCAGGTATCAGTATTTCTAAATCAATTGCTGAGCATTCACTAGAAGAGTGGGACAGATTATACGATATCCTTGTAAAAGGACAATTTATTGTTTCTAAAGCAGGAATCGAAGTAATGCGTAAGCAAGGTTTTGGTGGAGATATTGTAAATATTGTATCTAAAAATGCAGTAGTTGCAGGACCAAACAACCCTGGTTATGGTTCAGCTAAAGCAGCTCAGGCTCACTTAACACGTTTAATGGCAGCTGAATTAGGAGCTGATAAAATCCGTGTAAATACGGTAAATCCGGATGCTGTAATCTCTGATTCAAATATCTGGTCAGGCGGATGGGCTGAAGGTCGCGCTAAAGCTTACGGTATTACTGTTGCTGAATTACCGGCTTACTATGCTAAGCGTACTTTATTAAATGAAATTATATTGCCGGATGATATTGCTAACGCATGTTTTGCTTTTGTTGGAGGTTTACTTGGTAAATCAACAGGAAATGCTTTAAATGTTGATGGCGGAGTATCAATGGGCTTTTACAGATAGTTTTTAGATGTTAGTTTTTAGATTGATTTATCTAACGTCCGATGTATTTCGGACGTTAGATTTTTCTTAATCAGTCTATTCTTCATTTATTTTTATCGCTTCTTTTTAACAAATATTCATAACAATTCAGGGTTTCGAAATTGTTTTAAGTCTATCCTAATAATTCCATTTTTTTATGAAAAAAGTAGCATTCAAAATGCAGTTGCATCAAGGTCAGGTTCAGGAATATCAAAAAAGACATGATGAATTGTGGCCGGAACTAGCCGATTTATTAAAAAGTGTAGGAGTAGAAGATTACTCTATTTTTTTTGATGAAGATACACATGCCCTTTTTGGTGTTCTAAAAATTGAAGATCCAAGTCGTTTAGAGGAATTGCCTCAGCATGCTGTTATGCAAAAATGGTGGAAATATATGGGAGACATCATGGATGCAAATCCGGACAATTCGCCAGTGAGTGTTTCTCTTAAAGAAGTTTTTTATTTACCTTAAAAATTTATAATTATCATGATATTAGATTCTAATAAAATTGCTGCTCATAATGATGGGCTTTTTACAGCTCATAAAAATAAATTAGTTTTTTCTGTTTCTGAAATTGCAGAATCAGAAGCTATTATTAAAAAATTAGTTGATTTCCAAATCGCAATTCCATCTTGGGCTTTAGGTACAGGAGGAACTCGTTTTGGACGTTTCCCGGGTGGAGGAGAGCCTCGCTCTATTGAAGAAAAAATTGAAGATGTAGGTTTGCTACACGCTTTAAACAAAGCTTCCGGAGCAATCTCATTACACATTCCATGGGATACGGTATCTGATTATAAATCTATTAAAGCTTTAGCAGCACAACACGATTTAAAATTTGATGCTGTTAACTCTAATACTTTCCAAGATCAGGCTAATAGCGAGTATTCTTATAAATACGGTTCTTTGCAAAATGTAAACAAAGCAATTCGTAAACAAGCGGTGCAACACAATATTGACGTAATTCAGCAAGGTGTTGAGTTAGGTTCTGAATCTTTAACGGTTTGGTTAGCGGACGGTTCTAATTTTCCGGGTCAATTGAATTTCCGTAAAGCTTATGAAAACACTTTAGAAAGTTTACAGGAAATTTACGAAGCATTGCCTTCTAACTGGAAATTATTCTTAGAATACAAATGTGCTGAGCCTAATTTCTATTCTACTACAGTTGCTGACTGGGGACAATCGTATTCTTATGTAAAAAAATTAGGTGATAAAGCAAAAACTTTAGTTGATTTAGGTCACCACCTTCCAAACGCTAATATTGAGCAAATTGTTTCTATATTATTAATGGAAGATAAATTAGGTGGTTTCCACTTTAACGATTCTAAATACGGAGATGATGATTTAACTGCAGGAGCTTTAAAACCTTACCAGTTATTCTTAATTTTCAATGAATTAGTGGAAGGGATGGATGCAAGAGGAATGAATCATGCAACTGATCTTGGCTGGATGATTGATGCTTCTCACAACATTAAAGATCCAATGGAAGATTTATTACAATCTGTTGAGGCTATTATGATTGCTTATGCTCAGGCACTTTCTGTGGACAGAAAAGCATTAGAAATTGCTCAAAATGAAAATGATGTTGTTAAAGCTCAGGAAATTTTACAAAACGCTTTCCGTACAGATGTTCGTGCCTTAGTAGCTGAAGCTCGTTTACGTTCAGGTGCTGCTCTTAACCCGGTTGGATTATACCGCGAATTAGCTGTACGCGATGCCTTAATTGGTGAAAGAGGATTAAAAACTGTAGCAACAGGATTGTAAAAAACAAATAACTATCTGTTTTTAAGATTATCATTTTTTTCGCCACGAATTCACTAATTTTTTTTGAATTCGATGCCTTTAATTTCACTAATTACAATCCAAATGATTGATTATTTGTGTAATAACATAAGGAATTATTCGTGACCCGAGCGATAGCGAATAGACGAAGTAATTCGTGGCAAAAAAAGGTATAAGTAACGGGCAGTCATAAATAACAATAATAAATGAATGCAGTAGCCATTTTCGACATTGGAAAAACAAATAAAAAAGCCTTTCTATTCAATGAAAGCTATCAAATTGTCTGGGAAAATTCAGTAAATCTGCCGGAAACAACTGATGAAAACGGATTTCCATGCGAAGATATTCTAGCACTAAAAAACTGGTTTTTGCAATGTTGGGAAGAAATGAAATTGCAAACCCAATACCATCTGAAAGCCGTTAATTTTAGTACTTATGGTGCTAGTTTTGTATACATTGACGAAGAGGGAAATCCTTTAACGCCTTTGTACAATTACCTGAGACCCTATCCTGAAAAGCTTAAAAATAAATTTTATTCTAAAAATAAAGGAGAAGAAGTTTTTGCAGTAAAAACAGCTTCTCCTGTTTTAGGAAGTCTGAATTCCGGAATGCAGATTTACCGTTTGAAAAAAGAAAACCCCGAGGTTTTTGACAAAGTAAAATACTGTTTGCATTTGCCGCAATACATGAGTTTCCTTTTAACACAACAAGGTTTTACAGATATCACCAGTATTGGTTGCCATACTAATCTTTGGAATTTCAATAAAATGAAATACCACAAATGGATTGAAAAACAAAATATTACCGAAAAACTGGCTCCTATTCACAGTTCTGAAGATGCTGTTATTATCGAAAATGATATTGCAGTGGGAATAGGCTTGCACGACAGTTCTTCGGCATTGATTCCTTATATAATCAATTTTGAAGATCCTTTTGTTTTATTATCCACCGGAACCTGGGTGATTACAATGAACCCGTTTAATGATAAAAAGCTTACCTTTGAAGAATTACAAAATGATTGTTTGTGTTTTCTTCAATACAAAGGAAAGCCGGTTAAAGCTTCCCGCTTATTTGCAGGTAACGAACACGAAATTCAATCATTAAAATTAGCAAAGCATTTTGATGTTGCTGTTGATTCGTATAAGCACGTTCTTTATGATAAAGAAATTATTACTAAGTTGAGAGCTAAGTTTAAACAATATACTAAAGGCGATAGTAAGATTCTGAAAGATTGTCCTTTTAATAAAAGGGATTTATCTGAATTTGAAAATTATGATGAAGCTTATCATCAATTGATGTTAGATTTAATTGCACAACAAATAGTTTCTACAAAACTGGTTATTCATAACAGTCCTGTAAAGAAAATATTTGTTGATGGAGGTTTTAGTAAAAATTCTATTTATATGAATTTATTGGCAGAAGCTTTTCCTGAAATGGAAGTATATGCCGCCTCAATGGCGCAGGCCAGTTCGCTGGGAGCTGCTTTAGCCATTCATAAGAGTTGGAATACAAAACCAATTCAAAATGATTTAATTGATTTAAAATTTTACAAGCACTAAAAGAAATATGCCTATCATCATTCAACTAAAAAGAATACTGATAGGCAATTTTGCTTAAAGCGTTTAACAATAAATAAAACCTTATTAAATAAGCAGAGACTTATTGGACATCAGTACCAATAATTGTTATGCAAATTACATAGAATCTAAAAAAAAAATAAAAATCAGCATATGAAAGTTGGACTTTTTATACCTTGTTATGTGGATCAATTTTATCCTCAAATAGGTATTGCAAGCTTAGAGTTATTACAAAAATTTGGATGTGAAGTGAGTTTTCCAATGAACCAGACCTGCTGTGGTCAGCCTATGGCTAATAGCGGTTATGCTCATTTAACGGAAGGATGTGATACTAATTTTGTAGATAATTTTTCTGAATTTGATTATATCGTTTGTCCTTCCGGAAGTTGTACCATGCATGTGAAGGAACACCTTCATTCGAAAGAGAATGAAGCTGCTGCTACACATATCCGAAAAAATGTGTATGAACTTACGGAGTTTTTAACCGATGTATTAAAGGTAGAAGCTATCGAAGGAAATTTTCCTTATAAAGTAGGAATGCATCAAAGTTGTCACGGTCAACGCGGATTAAAGCTTTCGCAAATGAGTGAGTTAAATGCCGCTCCTTTCTCTAAACCAGATCAATTACTGAGTAAGATAAAAGGTTTAGAATTAGTTTCCTTAAACAGAAAAGATGAATGTTGTGGTTTTGGTGGAACTTTTTGTGTTACCGAAGAAGCTGTTTCTGTAAAAATGGGGCAAGACAGAATAAAAGACCACGCAGCACATGAAGTAGATTATATTACCGGAGGAGATATGTCCTGCTTAATGCATTTAGAAGGAATTTTAAGAAGACAAAAAAGCAATATTAAAGTAATTCACATTGCAGAAATTTTAAACTCAATATGAAAAATACAATAGATCATAGTACAGCGGCAGCTACTTTTAACAAAGATGTAGAACGTGTAAACTGGCATGATGAAACGCTTTGGTTTGTTCGTTCGAAAAGAGATAAATCAGCTCACGCCATCCCGGAATGGGAAGCGCTTAGAGATACCGCTTCTAAAATAAAGAATAATGTGCTTTCCAATATGCATCATTATTTGCAGGAATTTGAGGCTAAAGCCAAAGAAAACGGAATCATTGTACACTGGGCAGCAGATGGAGCTGAACACAATAAAATAGTGCATTCGATTATTGCAAAGCATGGTGTTACCCAAATGGTAAAATCAAAATCGATGCTTACCGAAGAATGCCATTTAAATGAATACTTAGCAGATAACGGCGTTCAGGTAATTGATTCCGATTTGGGGGAATTTATTGTCCAATTAAGACAAGAGCCACCCAGTCATATCGTATTACCGGCTATTCACCTTAAAAAAGAAGATGTAAGTGATACTTTTAATGAGCATCTTGGAACTGAAAAAGGAAATAACGATCCGCAATATTTAACCGAAGCGGCCCGAAAAGAATTAAGAGACACCTTCTTAACCAGAAAAGTAGCTTTAACAGGAGTGAATTTTGCAGTTGCCGAAACGGGAGAATTTGTGGTGTGTACCAATGAAGGAAATGCCGATATGGGAGCACATCTTGCTGATGTTCACATTGCCTGTATGGGATTTGAAAAACTGGTTCCGGAGCGTAAACATTTAGGTGTTTTTCTGAGACTTTTAGCCAGAAGTGCTACAGGTCAGCCAATCACTACTTTTTCCAGTCATTTTAAAAAACCAAGAAAAGGTCAGGAAATGCATATTGTGATTGTGGACAACGGAAGAAGTACGCAGTTAGGACGTGAAGAGTTTAGAAATTCTCTAAAATGTATCCGTTGTGGCGCTTGTATGAATACCTGTCCGGTTTACAGAAGAAGCGGTGGACACAGTTATCATAACGCGGTTGCAGGACCTATTGGTTCGATTTTGGCACCTAATTTGGATATGAAAAAGAATGCCGATTTGCCTTTTGCAAGTACCCTTTGCGGTTCTTGTACCAATGTTTGTCCGGTAAAAATTGATATTCATGATCAGTTGTATAAATGGCGTCAGGTTTTAGTAAAAGAAGGCTATACGCCAACTTCTAAAACAATAGCTATGAAAGGTATGTCAGCTGTTTTAGCGAATCCAACTGTGTTTAAAATTGCCGGAAAAGCAGGAAGATTTGTAATGAAAAACATGCCATTTATGGTAAACAACAATCTTAATGCCTGGTACAAGCAAAGAGAAATGCCGGCTCCTCCTGAAGAATCATTTAGAGAATGGTATGCCAGAAAAGCAAAAGAATCTAAAGACAAAAAATAATGAGCAGCAGAGATAGTATTTTAAGTAAAATAAAAAGCAACCAACCTGTATCAGTAAACGAATTGCCTGGTCTTAGTTTTTTAGGATTAGACAAAATTGATGTTTTAGAAACGTATAAAACGGTACTGAAAGGCATTGGTGGGTTTTGTGAGGAAGTAAGCAGTTTAGAGGAAGTAAAGGCCTATGTTGAAACTAAATATCCTGAAGCTAAAAGAAAGATTACTACCATTCCGGAATTAGCGGTTATAGCTGAAACCAACTGGGATGCTCATGATCCTCATACATTACAGGATGTAGAATTGGCTATTATAAAAGCACATTTTGGAGTAGCTGAAAATTCAGCTTTATGGGTAACCGATGCTATTTTAGGACAAAGAGTCTCTCCATTTATTCCGCAATATTTGGCTATCATTGTCAATAAAAAAGATATTGTTGCGACTATGCAGCAGGCTTACGAACGCATTGGAAATTCCGATTATGGTTTTGGAACTTTTATCGCTGGACCTTCTAAAACAGCTGATATCGAACAATCGTTAGTTCTTGGAGCTCATGGAGCCAGAGGATTGACCGTCTTTTTGATGGAATAGTTGTTTGTTGAAACCATTAAGAAATTAAGGTAATTTAAGTTTTGTTTTAAACTTATTTTAAAAATAAATAAGCCGACAAGTTTTTTAAAGACTGTCGGCTTTGCTTTTAATGTTCTAAATTTTTAATTCTTAATTTTTCTAAATTTCTTAATGGTTTAAATTTTTTTATTCTTTTATTTTCTCAATCGAAACCGCATTGATACAATAACGCAAACCACTTGGTTCCGGTCCGTCAGGAAATGTATGACCTAAATGCGCATCACAAATATTACAAACACATTCGATGCGGATCATGCCAAAGCTCACATCTTTATGATAAGCTACATTTTCAATTGCGATAGGCTGTGTAAAAGAAGGCCAGCCTGTTCCGCTTTCAAACTTAGTTGTCGAGTCAAACAGAGGAGTTTTACAACATTTACAGGCATATTTTCCGGGTTCAAAAAGAGAGCATAATTCGGAACTGTGTGCTCTTTCCGTTCCTTTTTGGCGGGTTACATAAAATTCTTCATCCGTTAATTCAGCTTTCCATTCTGCTGCTGTTTTTTCTACTCTTTTGGGCGGAGTAGGGTTGCCATGTGTGGCAAATTTTATAAGGTCGTTCCAGTTTAGCATAGTTTTGTGTTTTTAGGATTAATTCCAAATTAATTTTTTTCGGTTTTGCCAATATTCTTCAACGGTTTGTCTGGTCGTTTTTAATCGTTCCATTTCTTCTTTTGTTAAAGAAAAATCCATTGCTTTCAGGTTTTCTTTAATATGTGAAACTTCAGTTGCACCACTTAAAACAGAAAAAGGTTCCAGACTGTCAATCACAAACCGTAATGCAATTGCATCAATACCCACCTTATATTTTGTGGCCAATTCATTCAGATAATCAAAGTTTTTATTGTAGCTCTCCTTAAGAATTCTGCCGTTAGCCAATGCTTCTTTTACAATAATCTTTTTCGATTGTAATTGTTTCTTTATGTCTAAAATACTCTGATCAAAAAGATTGTAGGTAAGCTGAAAACTGTCAAATAAATCCTGATTATCCCTTTGAATCGTTAAGGCTTTTAAAATAACTTCTTTTTGGTTTTCTCCTGTTGAAGAAAGTCCAATTTCAATATGGTGGTCTTTTTTTAATTCGAATAAACGTTCGATTACGGCTTCATTTTCTAAAACACGACTGTCTAAAGTAGCCGAATGAATTTGGTATATTCCGATATTCCTGAATAATTGGGAAGATTTGGCCCATTGTTCATTTAGTTTTTCTAACGAATGTTCTTTTACTTCGTGAATTGTAGCATTAGGATCAAAGTCAGCAACATACGTATAACCCCATTTTGTAGAAAGCACTAGCGATTCACTTTCATTTTCATTTAACCATTCGGCTAAAATTTCTTCCGCTATTCCATAACCGGGAGCTGTATCAAAATGACGGATTCCACTGTTGTACGCTGTTGTTAATAGCTTTTTTGCTTTTTCCTTAAAAGAACTATAATCAAAAGAATTGACAGTATTTGACGCGTCTTTAAGATTGATATAGTGTGGCCTTCCAATGGCCGCCATGCCTAGTCCAATCATCTTTTTATTTTAAATATACAGCTACAAATTTAGCTAAAGGAGCCATTCTGGCTTTGTTCAATTGTAAAGTGTCATTTTTCACCGTATAATTATCAACCGTTTCTAATACATTAAAAAAATCGGCTTCTACTGTTGGTTTTATACAAGCCATTCGGGTAGAACCTATTTGGGAAAAAGAAATTCGGTTAACATCAGCTTGTAATTCATAGGTTCCAAAAAAGGAATTACAGCCGCCATTTCCGTTTACTCTGTTATCTTCTGATTTTAATATAAGATGTGGTTCTTTCGAAGCAAAATTTTCAGCAGTTACTTTTTGGCCTCTGATTTCGATTAATTTCCAATATTTTTCTACAATTTCAACCGGTTTCTTGGAGGTATCAGTATCTGATGAAGTTGCTTTTTTACCGGCACAACAGGAAATAAATAACACCGATAAAGAAAATAAACTAATTGTGGTTAAGTGGGATTTCATTATTTGAATTTTAAGTAAGGAATTATGATTTGGATTTTTACAGGCATTGCTGTATTACAAATATAAAAAAGCATTTACACATTCCCTGTTTATAATTTCCTAATTTTTTCGAAATCGAAGCAGCAGTAATTATTTGGTTATATTTGGTTTTTCTTAAAAACAAAAAGGAATATGAAGCATTTATTCAAAGCAAAATTACATTGGGATGCTGTTCCAAAAGAAGGAATACCACTTTCGAAAAAATATACTAAAACGCACCAAATTACTATTGATGAAAAAGCAATTTTAAATGTTTCGGCTGCTAAAGCATTCAAAGGCGATCCCGGCTTGTACAACCCTGAAGATTTGTTATTGAGCAGTGTGGTTTCCTGCCACATGATGTCGTATTTGTATGTATGCTCACAAAATGGAATAACGGTGGTTTCTTATCAGGATAATGCCGTAGGAACTCTTGAAGTTGCTGAAAATGGTTCAGGACGTTTTGTCGAAATACGTCTAAATCCTGAAGTTATCATTAAAGAAAAAGAAAAAACAGAACTGGCTTTGAATTTACATACTAAAGCAAACGAACTTTGTTTTATTGCTAATTCCTGTAATTTTCCAATTTTGCATTTTCCCGGTTGTGAAGCAGAATAGAAAAAAACATAAAAAAAGGCTTGTACTCCGGAGATTAGCAAGCCTTTTTAGCATTAAAAGTGTAATTGTTTAAAATTTATAAGTAACACCCACTCTTACATTTCTGGGTGCTTCTGTTTGCCAATAGTAGGCATTTAGATAGGAGTAATAAGAACCGCTGTATAGGTATTCGTTTAAAATATTAAACATGTTGGCCGTAATTTTAAACTTTCCGGTTTCGTACGATAATCCGCCATCCATTTTGAAATAATTAGGCAATTTTTCCAGCCCTACACTCCAGGTATCAGTTTGACGACCTGCCAAATAAGTTCCTCCAACAGATGCTCCTAATCCTTTTAGTTTTCCTGAAGTTACTGTATAATTCAACCAGGTATTAGCGGTGTGTTTAGCAAATCCGGGAACAGTAGAACCTACAATAATTGTTGC
Organism: Flavobacterium flevense; assembly: GCF_900142775.1. GTDB lineage: Bacteria > Bacteroidota > Bacteroidia > Flavobacteriales > Flavobacteriaceae > Flavobacterium > Flavobacterium flevense. Next base: position 82,363 of record NZ_FRCC01000005.1, on the reverse strand, counting down.
TACATTTGATTCTTTCACAGTAGATTCGGTAAAAGCATAATTAGCTATAAGATTTAAACCATCCACAATTTTTCCTCTTACGTCAAACTCCAGACCTCGGGCTCTTTTTTCACCTAAAACGACACTAAAGTTTTGTTGAGGTGTGTTAGCGGGGTCAGATGTTAACTCGTTTTTCTTTAAGATGCTGTAGGCAGAAAAAGTACTGCTCCATGCTCCGTTAAACCAGTCCTGTTTGATTCCGAATTCTACATTGTTACCCGTTAATGGTTTTACATCAGCTCCACTTTTAATAATTCCCGATTGAGGTGAAAATGCCTGATCATACAAACCATAAACGGAGGTATTCGGAGTAAGAGAAACACTCAATCCTGCACGAGGCGTAATATGACTGTCAGAAAGGGGATCGCTGTAACTGCTGGTTTGCTTAATCCAGGTGTATCGGGCAGCAAGTGTTAATCTGATTTTGTTTTTAAAGAACCCCATTTCATCCTGAATATAACCCGCTGCATATTCTGAACCATATAAACCTACCGCTCTTTGTTTTAAAGGTGTTTCACGGTCAAAATCAGGTAAGCCATTTGCCGGTGGTCCATAATCAGGATTGTTTACATTGAAAGGATCGTCAAAAGTATCTAAATCATGGGATTGTCCCCAATCGGCCATGTAATCTTTACTTCCTAAATCGATTCCTCCTAATACTTTGTGCGAAACATTTCCGGTATTAAATTTTCCGTTTAGGAACATTTGTCCTAAATACATAGTGCTTTCAGCATCCCAAATCCCTACATTTCGTATAATTTCTCCATTTGCTAAATCGGCTGTTGGACCTACAGCAGTAGGCCAGGAGCTGTATCCTTGTTGTAAGTATTTAAAATAAGATGTTTGAGCAGTCAGTTTCCAATTTGGATTAAAATGATGTTCCAATAATAAATAACCACTGTGATCATTAATTTTTGTATCGGGTAAGCCCGGTTGTGTCATTGTAAAATCGATAGGCATCGTGGCATAACCATCATTAGTAGGGCCAAAGATGTAGTAAGAACCTACTTCGCTCATATTAGCTCTTTGATAATTATATTCAGCAGTAATTTTAGTTTTATCATCCAGCTGATAAGAGATTACCGGAGCAATTACATAACGATCATTGTGCTCAAAATGGCGGTGCGAACCTTTATTTTGTCCCATGGCATTAAAGCGATACAATAATTTTCCTTTTTTATCGAGTTTTCCGTCTAAGTCTATACTGGCTCTGTAGAAGTCAAAACTTCCTCCCATTACTGACGCTTCACCTTTTGTGATTCCGCTTGGTTTTTTAGTCACTACATTATACAGTCCGCTGGGATCTCCGCTGGAAAGCATAAATCCTGCAGGTCCTTTTACAAATTCAATATGATCTACAAAACTCATGTCCTCAGTAAGTGGTCCCCAAAAAGAAGATACCACATTAAATCCGTTTCTAAAAGCTTGTATCTGGGAGCCACGCATGGTAATATTGGTATACAAATCACCCCAGTGTTCTAAGCGGACAGCGCCACTCACATTTCGAATTACACCATCGCTCATGCTTGTAATTTGCTGGTCTTGCAAAGTTTGTCCGCTAATAATCTGGATATTTTGCGGAATTTCTAAAACAGGCGTGTTCAGGCGTAATGACAACGAAGGATTATTTTGCTTGTATTTACTTCTTTTTATAATTACCTCATTCAGCTCTTCTTTGCTTTCGTTTAACTTAAAGTTTTTAGTGAGTGTCTGATTGGCATTTATCGTAATGGTTTCGGTTATTGCTTTTATTCCAATACCATTAATGCTTAAAATATAGGTACCGGGCTTTAAATTTTTAAACTGATATTGCCCGCTAAAGTTAGTCATGGTATTGTATTTAGTGTTTTTTAGAGCTATAGCTATACTCTCGGCAGGAGTATTATCACTCAATGTCACTTTTCCCGTAATTTTTCCAAAACCCTGACCTGTGATGTGCAATGAAGTCAAAAAAAGGAGCGAGAATAAAACTTTTTGTAGAGGAATCATTTTCATTTAACTTGTTATTTAGAATTATTCTACAAAAGTATATTCTAAATATTTCCTAAACAAATTATTTTTAATTATTCTAAATAAAAATATAATTATACTGTTTTTCCTAGTAAAATAGACGTTTAACCTGTTTTTTCGAAGGGAAAAGAGAGTTAACAAAAACTTAAAATCAATAATTAGCGGCTTTATAAAAGATTGATTTCATTTGTGACTATGAAAAAGGATTTAAAATCAATGTCAGATGAAGAGCTGCAGTTTCAGCTTAAAAAAGGCAATAATTTAGCCTTTGATGTGATTTTTGACCGCTATTGGAAACGTTTGTATACCTATGCTTATAATATTTTTAAAGAAGAAGAAGTTTGTGAAGATATCGTTCAGGAAATCTTTATCAGCTTTTGGAAAAATATTGAAACGGCAACCATTTTACATTTAGAATCATATCTTTTCAGAGCTGTTAAATATAAAATAGCAAACCACATCAGAGATCTAAAATTCACTCAGGAACATCTTGATGTTTTAGAATTTACCGGAACTTCCGCTAACACCATTAACGATATTGAATATAAAGACTTTGAAAAAGAAATAATGATGCGTGTAAACGAACTTTCTCCTAAATGCAGAGAAGTTTTTTTGATGAGTCGTTTTGAAGAATATTCCAATCAGGAAATTGCAAGCAAACTCAACCTTTCTATTCATACAGTTGAAAAGCATATTAGTAATGCTTTAAAAGTACTTCGCTCTACAATTTCTTCTCATTTACACCAAATGTTTCCTTAACGTTACCGGAATTTCTGGGATTTTAAGAAAAAGTTAAGACTAAAGATTCCACTACTTGTTTGTTCTGAAAAATGTGACTTATAGTTAAAATCATATTATTTTGAATAAAGAACAATTTAAAATCATTGCAAAAAAGTACGCCGAAAATGATTGCACTGATGCCGAAAAAAAGAATGTAGAAGCATTTTTTGATGAAATGCAAAATAGAGCCAATACAGATATCATATTGCTTTCGGATAAAAAAGGACAGAAGATTGCTCAGGCAGTTTACACCACCAGAAGGAAAACCAGAAAAAAAGCACTATCCGTAAAAATAATGCGTGTTGCAGCTGTTTTAGTTCTTGCAATGGGAATTGGTTTTGTAATAAAACAATCTTTAATCCCTGCTCAAATTGTTCAAATTACAAACAGAGGAGAAAAAAAAGAAATCACTTTGCAAGATGGTAGTATTGTTATCTTAAACAGAAACAGTAGTATTTCTTACCCTCAAACATTCGAAGAGACCCGAAATGTAAAACTCACAGGAGAAGCATATTTCAAAGTAAAAAGAAATCCTGAAAAACCCTTTATTGTCACAATGCATGATATGACCCTAAAAGTTTTAGGGACTTCATTTAATATCAATTCCTATTCCACAACTCCTACTAAAGTAAGTGTACTTACCGGTGTTGTGGCACTTAAATCCCATTCAGGACAGCGTGTTATTTTGACTAAAAACCAACAGGCAGATTTTAAGAATACTGTTTTTAATATTACCAAAGAAGAAAGCCGGGAGAAAATAGCCTGGGTCAGCAATATTATAATTCTAAAGCAGTCCACACTGGCTGAAACCGCAAAAATACTGGAAAACTGGTACAATGTTGATATTGTTTTTGAAGATTCTCAACTGGAACAACTACTAATTAATGGAAAATTTAAAGAAGAAAAACTAGATAATATATTAGCAAGTATTGCTTTTGTAAAAAAACTTAAAATCGATTATTTAACTAAAAATAAAATTATTATAAGAAGAGATAACAAGTAATTATTAAAAAAAAACAAACCCGTTTCTGGTTGCAACAGAAACAGGTTTTAATTGAATGACTAAAAAAATATAGCCCATACTAATGAACACAAACGTACAATTTTTAAATCAGTTATTAAAGAAAAATTTTTACCATTTTTCTTTCATTTTCTTTATGTTGACTTCTCTATTTACCTCAGGAAACATGTATTCGAAGGAGGAGCAACACAAAATTTCTTTAGATATTCAAAATGCTTCTATTACCGAAGTTTTTGATGCTATTGAAAAAAGAAGTTCGTTAACATTTGTTTTTGACGAACAAATAGCACGCAATTCTCAGCACATTTCTATTAAAACTAAAGAAGAAAGTGTGGAGAATGTACTTAAAATAATTTCGAATAAAACGGGATTTACATTTAAAAAAATCAATAATACCGTAAGTGTTATCAAAGGAAATCAGGTTCAAAAAACGATAAAAGGAACTGTTAGTGATGAACAGGGAATGCCTTTGCCGGGTGTTTCTATTTTAGAAAAAAACACACAAAACAGCGCTATGACTGATATTGATGGAAACTTTACGATGTCTGTGAGTACTTCAAATCCGGTTTTAGTGATTTCTTATGTAGGTTTTATTTCGAAAGAAGTTAAAGTAACCAATCCAGCTTCAGTAAAAGTAATGCTGAAAATGGATACTAATGAGTTGAATGAAGTGGTAGTAACTGCTCTGGGAATCAAACGCGAAGAAAAACGTTTGGGTTTTAAGCAGGAAACCATAAAATCAGAGAGTTTAGCACAAACTACACCTAACAATTGGTCATCAGGATTGAAAGGAAAAGTGGCGGGTTTAAATATTATTTCTACCGGTTCCGGGCCTTTAAATTCGCAACAAATCACGTTGAGAGGAAATAACTCCTTAGATCCTAAAGGAAATTATGCATTAATTGTTGTAGATGGTGTTCCTGTAAATACCGAAATGACTACAGCGGGTTCAGACAGCGCTTACATGGGGCAGGATTCCCCAATAGATTACGGTAACGGAATTTCGGATTTAAACTTAGATGATATAGAAAGTGTTACTGTTTTAAAAGGAGCAGGAGCAACAGCACTTTATGGAAACAGAGCTGCCAATGGTGCTTTGATTATCACGACCAAATCAGGTAAAAAAGCAAAAGGTTTTGGGGTTACTCTTAATTCAGGGGTGACTTTTGATGTGATCCAGAGATGGCCGGATTATCAGTATAAATACGGGCAGGGTACAGGAAGATCCTTCGATAAAGAAGGAAATCCGTATTATTCCTATGGAAGTTCAGCTGATGGAACCAGTACAGGTGGTACCAGTTCCGCATGGGGACCGGCTTTTGAAGGTCAATATTTTTACCAGTACGATCCTGTAACCGAAGGTCAGTCAGCCGAAAGACAATTATGGAAGCCTTATAAAGACAACCGTAAAGATTTTTGGAGAACCGGTTTCACCATCAATAATAATATTTCTTTACAAGGAGGTGATAAAAACGGTTCTATGCGAGCCTCTTTTGGACATTCTAAAAATGAATGGATTATGCCTAATACCGGTTTTGAGCGTATTACTGCAGCCGTAAATGCCAATTATCAGATTTCGACTAAAATAAAACTGAATACTTCGGTAAACTATAACAACAGAAGTAGTGATAATTTACCTTCAACGGGATATAATAACGGTTCGATTGCTTATTTTATGATTTTTCAGCAACCTAATATTCCTTTGGATTGGTACCGCCCAATTTGGGAACAGGGAGCAGAAAATATTGCTCAGGTACACCCTTTTAGTTCTTATATCGACAATCCTTATCTGATTGCTTATGAAGCGACTAATTCATTAGAAAGTAATCAGTTAGTGGGGAATGTATCGGCAACTATTGATTTGGCTCCTAATTTGAATTTAATGGTACGAACGGCTATTAATACCTATACTCAAAACAGAGAACAACACAGACCGTATAGTATTAACCGTTATGCGAAGGGGTATTTCAGCAGACAGGATGTTTCCAAAACTGAAACCAATTCCGATTTTTTATTGTCTTACAAAAAGAAATTTAGTGAAGCTTTCTCATTTTCTGCATCTGTGGGAGGAAATGCTTTGAGTTATAAATATAAAAGTTTAAGTGCCAGTGTAGAAGGACTTGTGGTTCCGGATGTTTATAAACTTTCTAACGGAGTGAATATGCCCAATATTTCTGCCGGAGACAGAAACAAAAAAATAAATAGTTTGTACGGCTTAATTTCTTTTTCTTTCAAAGACAGATTGTTTGTTGATGTTACCGGAAGAAATGATAAATCAAGTACGCTTCCTGAAGCCAATAACTCCTTTTTCTATCCTTCGGTAAATACCAGTTTGATTGTTTCTGAAATGCTGGATTTACCTAAAAGCATTAACTATCTTAAGTACAGATTCTCATTTGCTCAGGTAGGAAATGATACGGAGCCTTACAGAACAAAAAAATATTACGATCAAAATGCTTTTGCAAGTTCAGCAATATTACCTTCTCTAAAGAATAACGAGAATTTTAAGCCTGAAATCACTTCCAGTTTTGAAACAGGTTTTGAGCTTTTAATGCTGAATAAAAGATTAAATTTTGATGCAACGGTTTATGAAAGTAAAACTAAAAATCAAATCATTAAAGTACCGCTGGACTGGAGTGTAGGATATAGTGATGCTATTTTAAATGCGGGAGAAGTGAGAAACCGTGGTATTGAATTAATTTTTGGAGGAAAGGTTTTTGACGGAAAAGTTTTTAAATGGAAAACTTCGTTAAACTGGTCGCGTAACTGGAATAAAGTGATGGATTTGCCGGATGGTATTAATGGGCAACAAATAATTGGTCAAGGAGGTACAGCTTCTATTATTGCAAAAGTAGGAGGGACTGCTACTGCTATTTACGGATTTGGATTTGTAAGATCTCCTGAAGGTGAAATTGTGTATGATGCAGCAGGATTGCCTGCCTATCCGGAAGAAATTCAATATATAGGCGATGCAAGTCCGGACTGGAAGGCAGGTTTTGTGAATAATTTTAGTATTGGAAATTTCAGAATCGGGGTAACTATTGACGGTCAGTATGGTGGAATCGTGTATTCGCAAACGCATCATAAATTAATGGAGCAGGGAAAACTTACTTCTACTTACATGGGTAGAGAAGACGGATTCATAATTGGTGACGGTGTAGTCCTGAATAGTGACGGTTCTTATTCTCCTAATACCACAAAGGCAGGTACTCCGGACTGGTACACACGCTATTACCGAAGAGCAAATATAGAATCTAACTCTTTTGACGCCTCTTTTGCTAAACTGCGTGAGGTAAGTTTTCAATATGATTTTCCAAGAAAATGGTTGAAAAGTACCAATTTAGAATCAGTTCAATTGTCTGTTTTTGGAAGGGATTTAGCTGTAATAAGTGATTTCCCAATTTATGATCCTGAGGTAGGAGCTCTTAACGGAGATACTATTTTGCCGGGACTTGAGATGGGACAAATGCCATCACCGGCGAGTTATGGATTTAATTTAAAAGTAAATTTCTAATTTAAAAATAATGAAAAGAATAAACTATTTAGTAGCAACCTTAGCGCTGATTTTTTTAGTATCAGCTTGCTCAAATGATTTTAAGGATGTTAATGATGACCCTAACAGGATTTCGGCTATTAGCCCGGGAACATTATTAAATCCAATAATCTACGGAATTGCGTCGCATAACGCAACCCGAAGCGCCAGTGTGACTTTCGATTTAATGCAGGTTTCTTTGCCTTTTCCGAGTGTTTCCGGAGGTTTGCATCGTTATGATGTAAGCCCGGGTATTGGAAACTCTTCGTGGAATACATATTACAAATATCTGGCTAATATCAGAGAAATGCGTATGGCAGCTCAAAAATATGAGGATGCTAATTATGAAGCCATTGCTCTGACACTTAATGCTTTGGTGTATGCTAATCTGACGGACATTTTTGGTCCTGTTCCAATGACTGAAGCGGTACGATCTGAAGACGGTATTTTGTATCCTAAATATGATACCCAACAGTTTATTTATGAAACTATTTTAGCCGATTTAGAGAGAGCAAATGCTATGTATACTACTAAAGCAATGATATATGCCGAAGATATTTTGTTTCATAACGATGTGAAAAAATGGCAGAAATTTACTAATTCTCTTCATATGAGATTGCTGCTAAGAATATCTAACCGAACAGAAACGAATGCTTTTGCTAAGTTAAAAACAATGGCAGAAGATGCCGTAAAGTATCCTGTTTTTACCAGTACGGCTGAGTCGGCAATATTACAGGTTACCGGGGTGACTCCTAATGTGTCTCCGTGGGGAAGACCTCAGGATTTTCCGTTAGGAGCTAAAATGGCTTCCTTTTTCATAGACAATCTTAATAATTTTAATGATCCAAGAAGGAATATTATTGCTACAGTTGCCCGAGATTTACAAAATAATGCTATTGGATATAAAGGTATACCAAGTGGTTATGAAGGAGCCGATTCTCAATTTCAATACAATGCTTCTACTTTAATGCAGGCACAAGTTATAAACCCTATGCAAATCTTTTTATTAACGTATGCAGAAGTTGAATTTATTAAAGCCGAATTAGCCCAACGCGGGTTGATTTCTGATGCAGAAACTCATTATAAAAACGGAATTAAAGCAGCTATTGAACAAGTAAAAGCGGTGATGCCGGCAAATTATTTTGATAATACTGTAGTGCAATACAACGGAACATTGGAACAAATTATGCTGCAAAAATATTATGCATTGTATTTTACAGATTATCAGCAATGGTTTGAATACCGCCGAACCGGTTTACCTGTTTTGCCTACAACCGCAGCCATGGGAAATAATGCTGTTATGCCATCCCGATTTACTTTTCCTACTGACCAGCAGCTGTATAATGTAGACAATTATAAAGAAGCGGTGCAGATGATAGGTACAGATGATATTAATGCTAAAGTGTGGTGGGATAATTAATAAAAGATAAAAAATGAAAAAAAATATTATTAGCAGTATAATGCTGTTTTTTACGCTGGCTGTTTCTGCTCAAAATACAGTAAAAGGCGTTGTTTTTGAAGATAAAAACGGCAACGGAAAGAAAGAAAAAAGCGAAAAAGGAATTGCTAATGTTGCTGTAAGCAATGGAGTTGAAGTAGTACTTTCGAATAATAAAGGGCAGTATGAATTGCCGCTTAAAAACGATGCTATTATTACAGTAATAAAACCGGCAGCTTACAGAGTTCGTATCGACGAGAACAACAAACCACAGTTTTTTTATATTCATAAACCTTCGGGTTCTCCCAAAATGAAATTTGAGGGTGTATCTCCTACGGATAAATTACCTGAATCTGTTGATTTTGCATTGATTCCTCAAAAAGAAGAAACTGATTTTACAGCACTTATTTTTGGTGATCCGCAACCTTATAATTTAGAAGAAGTGGATTATTTCTACAGAGGAATTGTTGCTGAGGTTGAAGGGGTTAAAAATGTTTCATTTGGTCTTAGTATGGGAGATCTTGTGGGGAATGATTTGAGTTTGTTCAATCCTTATATTCAAGCGGTAAAAAAAGTTGGAATTCCGTGGTACAATCTTTTAGGAAACCACGATCTTAATTTTGATGCTACCCGAGATGATTTGGCCGATGAAACTTACGAAGCGCATTTTGGACCGGCTAATTATGCATTTAATTATGGAAAAGTACATTTCATTGTATTGGATGATGTATTATATCCGGATCCCAGAGACAGCAAAGGTTATTGGGGCGGATTTACTCCTGAACAATTACAGTTTGTAGCAAACGATTTGAAATTTGTACCTAAAAATAATCTGATTGTACTGGCTTTTCATATTCCAATAAGTGAACCAGATGCAAAAGATGATTCGTTTAGAGATGCCGATCGTGACCAATTATTTTCTTTGCTAAAAGATTTTCCTAATACCTTGTCTTTATCAGCACATACTCATTTACAACGTCAGGATTTTTTAGGAAAAGAACAAGGATGGCTGCAAAATAAACCGCATCATCATTACAATGTAGGAACAACTTCAGGCGACTGGTATTCGGGAAAATTAGACGAAAAAGGAATTCCTATTTCAGTAATGCGTGACGGAACTCCTAAAGGATATGCATTTATTAACTTTAAAGGTAATACCTATACGGTTGATTATAAAGCAGCAGGAAAAGAAAAAGAACACCAAATGAATGTTTTTTTACCAAAAGTGGTTGCCAAAGGAAAAAATACAAAATCGGCATTGTATGTTAATTTCTTTATGGGAGGAGAAAACGATCAATTAGTTTACCGGGTTGATAATGGCGAATGGAAAGCCATGGAACGTGTTGTTGAAGCCGATCCTTCGTATGTAGAATTAGTATACGAATGGGATTTGGCAGAGCAATTAATGCCGGGAAGAAGATCTTCTGATCCTTCCGCTTCAACCCATGTATGGAAAGGAAAAATCCCTGCAAATCTGGAATTAGGAACGCATAAAGTGGAAATAAAAGCTACGGATATGTTTGGGAAAACACATACCGCAAGTGGAAGTTACAGAATAGATACGCTATAAAATGAATAGTTATAAAATAAGTGTACTGCTGTTGTTTTTCGTAGTTTTTTTTGGATGCAAAACAAAAAAAGAAGAACTTAAAAAACAGCATGTTGAAGTACAGGGACATCGCGGCGATCGGGGAAATTTTCCCGAAAATACAATTCCGGCCTTTTTAAGCGCTATCCATAAAGGAGCAGATGTAATCGAGATGGATGTGGTGATTTCTAAAGATAAAAAAGTAGTGGTTTCACATGAAGCTTTTATGTCTTCATTGTATGTGCTAACTCCCGATGGTCTCGCTATTGCAAAAGAAAAAGAGAAAACCTACAGCTTATATGAGATGAATTACGATAGCATTAAAAAGTTTGATAGTGGCTCTAATGGAAATCCTCTTTTTCCTCAGCAAAAAAAGCTGAAAACATACAAACCATTGCTGGCTGAGGTGATTGATAGTGTCGAAAAAGAGATTGAACAGCATCATTTTAAAAGAGTGATGTATAATATCGAAATCAAATCGGAAAAGAAAGAATACGGTATCCATCAGCCACAACCGGAAGAATTTGTTGATTTAGTGATGAATGTTATTCAGCAAAAGGGAATCAAACCCTTTATGAATATTCAGTCTTTTGATCCGCATCTTTTAAATGTCTTGCATAAGAAATACCCAAAGGTGAAAATAGCTTTATTAACTTCAAAAGCCGGGATTGATAAAAACCTTAAGCAACTGATTTTTAAACCTCAGATTTACAGTCCAAATTACCTCTTGGTAAATGCTGCATTTTTAGATTCACTAAGAGCAACGCATATCAAAGTTATTCCCTGGACAGTCAATGATAAGGATGCTATTAGTAAAATGCTGGATTTAAAAGTAGACGGAATAATAACTGATTATCCGGAACGACTACTGAATTAGTATCATCATTACAAGCTAAAATTTTGCATAAAAAAACCGTCTCGTTCTAGAAAAAATGAGACGGTTTTTTACATTTATATAAGAATCAATTATTCCGAAACACTTATTTCGAACATCTTGTCCCAGTTTTTACCGGTAACAAAAATGGTTTTAGTTTTAGGGTTGTAGGCAATTCCGTTTAAAACATCATCCGGAGTTGCTTTAATCAATTTTCTTAATCCTGACATATCAATAATTCCTTCCACAGCACCACTTTGAGGATTTACAACAGCGATGGCATCTTTTTGCCAAATGTTAGCATAGAATTTGCCATTGATAAGTTCTAATTCGTTTACCGATTTGATTTTAGAATTTCCTGAGTAAACATTGATGTAATCGACCATTTTTTGCGTTTCAGGATCCATTTTCCATATTTTCTCTGTCCCGTCTGATTGGTAAATGTATTTGCCGTCATTAGTCATTCCCCAACCTTCAATGTCTTTCGTATAGGTAAAAGTTTTTTCCAGTTTTAGTGTATTGGCATTATAAATAAAACCTGTTTTTTCCTGCCAGGTCAATTGAAACAATTTTCCGTTGATAAAAGTAATTCCTTCACCAAAATACTTATCTTTCTCTAAATTAATTTGTTCGAATATTTTTCCGGTTTTGTAATCGTATTTTCTTAAATAAGAATTTTCTTTTTGTCCTGTGCTTTCATATAAAGTGTCTTTGTAAAACTCTAAACCTTCGGTAAATGAAGCGGTATCATGAGGATAGGTATTTACAATTTTGTATTTTAATAATTTAGGAGTTACATTCGAAACTACTTCAATTCGGGTAGTCGTTTCTGCATTTTCGCCTTCAAAATAGACTAAAGCTTTGATGTTTTGGTACCCTAATTTTTGATCTTTAAGTTCAAAAGAAAGCTTCTCCAATCCTTTTACCGTTTTAACTTTAGCATCGTTTACATAGTACACAATGCTATCCACTTGCTTGGATTTTGGATTCAAAATAGTCAAATCAACCGTTTGTTGCGGCTGATATTGTGCCGAAATTTTAGAGGTATCAAAATTAAATATAGTATTTTCTCTATTTTTTGTATCTCCACAATTAGAAAGCAGCGTTCCTAATAAAATGAAAGATAGTAAGTTATGTTTTTTCATGTTGCAAATTTTAAAAGTCCTAATATACAATGTTATTTTTAGCCTACAAAAGGGCTTGCAAAAATATAAAAAGATTGTATATTTGCACCGGCAAGTCCTACACGACCAGCTCCTGCAGACTCCCCCAGGATGGGAACATAGCAAGGGTACGTGGTTGAGCGGTGCGATGTAGGTCGCTTGCCATTTTTTATTTAATCTGTACCGAAGCATCGGGATATTTCAGATTCTTTTTTCAGAATTAAAAACAAAAGTAGTCTTCCTTCGGGAGGATTTTTTTATTTTTGCCCCTTTGGGAAGAAAGAAGTGGAGAGTTAGAAGTTAGAAGAGGGAAGTTAGAAGAGGGAAGTAGGTAGAAATAATAGTAAGCCAATAACCCCTAACCCATAATTCATGACCCCTAACGATAACCCCTAATCCCTAACCCATAATTCATAAATTATAATTCATAACTTAAAAATGAACAAAGTCGTATTGATTACAGGTGGTTCTTCAGGAATAGGAAAATCTGTTGGAGAGTTTTTACATCACAAAGGCTTTGTTGTTTACGGTACCAGTAGAAACCCCGAAAGAGTTTTAAATTCTGTTTTTCCATTAGTGGCATTAGATGTTCGAAATACAGAGAGCATTCAGTCAGCAATTGCAAAAATAATAGCGGTAACAGGACGATTAGATGTTGTAATAAATAATGCAGGAGTAGGGATTACAGGACCATTGGAAGAAATTCCAACTTCGGAAATTAAGAATAATTTTGAAACCAACTTTTTTGGTCCCATCGAAGTCATGAAGGCAGCGTTGCCACAAATGCGCCAGCAAAAATCAGGATTAATTATTAATGTTACTTCGATTGCAGGCTATATGGGCTTGCCTTACAGAAGCGTTTATTCAGCTTCTAAGGGAGCTTTAGAACTAATTACAGAAGCGTTGAACATGGAAGTAAAGTCTTTTGGAATCAATATAACCAATGTGGCTCCGGGTGATTTTGCTACTAATATTGCCTCTGGACGTTTTCATGCACCATTAATTAAAGGTTCTGCTTATGAAATCCCATACGCAAAAACCTTAGCCATGATGGATGAACATGTGGATAGCGGAAGTAACCCAAATGAAATGGCTTTGGCAATCTATAACATCATTCAGACCAAGAATCCTAAGGTACATTATAAGGTGGGGGCCTTTATGCAAAAGTTCTCTATCGTATTAAAACGTTTATTACCAGATAAAATTTATGAAAAAATGCTGATGAATCATTATAAATTGTAAATTTGCAAGCGTTAAATGAATTTTAAGTGTTGAATAAACACTTTTTAAAAATAATCTAAAAACAATTAAATATATAAATTATGAAATTTTTTATTGACACGGCTAATTTAGCTCAAATTAAAGAAGCACAATCTTTAGGTGTATTAGATGGTGTAACTACAAACCCGTCTTTAATGGCTAAAGAAGGAATCACAGGAAAAGATAACATCTTAAAGCATTATGTAGATATTTGTAATCTTGTTGATGGTGATGTAAGTGCTGAGGTGAATGCTTTGGACTTTGAAGGAATGGTAAGAGAAGGTGAAGAGTTAGCTGAATTACATGAGCAAATTGTTGTGAAATTGCCTATGACTAAAGAAGGTGTTCAGGCTGCTAAATATTTTTCTGATAAAGGAATTAAAACGAATGTAACTTTAGTTTTCTCTGCTGGTCAAGCTTTATTGGCTGCTAAAGCAGGAGCTACTTATGTTTCTCCATTCTTAGGAAGATTAGATGACGTTTCTACTGACGGATTGAACCTAATCCAGGAAATTAGAGATATCTATGATAATTATGGTTACGAAACTCAAATTCTTGCAGCTTCTATTCGTCACACTATGCACGTTGTAAACTGTGCTAAAATTGGTGCTGATGTTATGACAGGACCTTTATCTGCAATTTATGGTTTGTTGAAACACCCATTAACTGATATCGGATTAGCTCAGTTTATTGCTGATTTCGAAAAAGGAAACAAGTAATTCGTTACTTTATCTCATAAAAAAAGTCCCATCTCGTTTTAGAACAAGATGGGACTTTTATTTTTTTATGAATTTATTAGTTGTACTAATTTTAAAAAGGGTACACGAATGACAAGGATTCAAACTGATAAAAACAGATTTTTATATAACAATCAGTGAAAATCTGTCTAATCTGTATTATCCGTGTGCCAATATTGAATTTTTAGTCTGCATAGGGACAATCAAGTTTTGAAATATTTTTTTATTTCCTTACAAATGGAGGAAGCAATTTACTGCAAACTTCTCCAAAACCAATACGTACCTGACTGTTTTCGCAAAAACCCTTTATGATAACAGTATCATTATCGTTGATAAATTTACGTTCGCTGCCATCATTTAATTTTAATGGTTTTTCTCCGCCCCAGGTTAATTCCAACATGGAGCCATAACTGTCTTCACTTGGTCCTGAAATAGCTCCTGAACCCATCATATCACCGGAATTTACACGGCAACCGTTAGAAGTATGATGTGTTAGTTGCTGGTTCATTGTCCAGTACATGTGCTTGAAATTAGATTTAGAAACCGTAGTAGTTTCGGCATTTTCAGGTTCAATACATACTTCCAGATTGATATCAAAAGAATGTTTTCCTTTTTGTTGTAAATAAGGAAGCGGACTCGGATTTTGTTTTGGGCTCGCTACTCTGAAAGGTTCTAATGCATCCATGGTTACAATCCATGGCGATATGGAACTGGCAAAACTTTTGGATAAAAAAGGACCTAAAGGCATGTATTCCCATTTTTGTATATCACGGGCAGTCCAGTCATTTAATAATACCATCCCAAAAATATAATCTTCGGCTTCGCTGATAGGAATCATTTCGCCCATAACATTCGCATCGGTAGTGATAAAAGCGGTTTCTAATTCGAAATCAATAGAACGCGAAGCTCCAAAAACAGGTGTAGAGCCGTCCTGAGGTAAAGTCTGCCCAATAGGTCTGTGAACCGGAATTCCGGACGGAATAATGGTAGAACTCCTGCCGTGATAACCGATAGGCATTTGAGGCCAGTTAGGTAACAAGGCATTTTCTTCGTTACGAATCATTTTCCCAACATTGGAAGCATGAATTTTACTCGAATAAAAATCAGTATAATCACCTATTAAGACAGGCAATTGCATTTCTACTTCGTCGATATTAAAAATAATGATGTCTTTATGAGCGGAATTGTCACGCAGTTTAGGATTGTTTTCGTCAAAAATATCAGCAATGCGATTGCGAACCAGACGCCATGTTTTTTTTCCGTCAGAGATAAAATCATTCAAAGTATCCTGAATGAACATATCATCGGTTAATTCGATACCTGAAAAATACCCAAGCTGCTGCAAAGCGCCTAAATCAATAGCCGAATCTCCAATGCGGGTTCCTACCGTCACAACATTTTCTTTGGTTAAGAAAACGCCAAAAGGAATATTCTGGATTGGGAAATCGCTATTTTCAGGAACTTCAATCCATGATTTTCTTTTTGTATCGTTGGCTGATATTGGCATATTTTGTTAATTTTTTGTTGAAAATTATATATCAAATATATCATAATCTAACTGTTTAGCAAACGTTTTTTTGTATTTTTGCGCTAAATTATTTAAAATCTAAAAAATGCAACGCGACAAACAAATTTTTGAACTTATTCTTGAAGAACAAGAAAGACAAATACATGGCTTAGAACTTATTGCTTCTGAGAACTTTGTAAGTGACGAAGTAATAGAAGCTGCTGGTTCAGTTTTGACAAATAAATACGCAGAAGGATATCCTGGAAAAAGATATTACGGAGGTTGTGAAGTAGTAGATATTGTTGAGCAAATTGCAATTGACAGAGCTAAAGAATTGTTTGGTGCAGCGTATGCTAACGTTCAGCCTCACTCTGGTTCTCAGGCTAATGCATCTGTTTTTCATGCTTGTTTGAAACCAGGTGATAAAATTTTAGGTTTTGATTTATCGCACGGTGGTCACCTGACTCACGGATCTCCGGTAAACTTTTCAGGACGTGTTTACAACCCGGTTTTCTACGGTGTTGAAAAAGAAACAGGTCGTTTGAACTATGATAAAATTCAGGAAATTGCAACTAAAGAGCAACCAAAATTAATCATCGCCGGAGCTTCGGCTTATTCCCGTGATATGGATTTTGAGCGTTTTAGAGCAATTGCTGATAGTGTAGGTGCTATTTTAATGGCTGATATCTCTCACCCGGCAGGTTTAATTGCTAAAGGTTTATTGAATGACCCAATTCCTCACTGTCATATTGTAACTACTACAACTCATAAAACATTACGTGGACCTAGAGGAGGTTTGATTTTGATGGGGAAAGATTTCGAAAATCCATGGGGATTGACTACTCCAAAAGGTGAAATCAGAATGATGTCTTCTTTATTAGACTTAGCTGTTTTTCCTGGAAATCAAGGTGGACCATTAATGCATATTATCGCTGCTAAAGCGGTTGCTTTTGGTGAAGCTTTACAAGATGAGTTTTTCACATATGCGCGTCAATTGCAAAAGAATGCTAATGCAATGGCGGATGCTTTTGTAAAAAGAGGATATGATATTATCTCTGGAGGTACGGATAACCACATGATGTTAATTGACTTAAGAAACAAAGGAATTTCTGGAAAAGATGCTGAAAATGCATTGGTAAAAGCCGAAATCACTGTAAATAAAAACATGGTTCCATTTGATGATAAATCGCCATTTGTTACTTCCGGTATCCGTGTGGGAACTGCTGCAATCACCACTCGTGGTTTAGTAGAAGAAGATATGGAAACTATCGTAGCGATGATTGACAAAGTATTGATGAATCATACTAACGAAGATGTTATCGAAGAAGTAGCTGAAGAAGTTAACGAAATGATGAGCGAAAGAGCAATTTTCGTTTTCTAATTTTATAGTTCCAATTTAAGGTTTCAAGTTTAAAGTTTTGTGATTGCCGAAAGTCATAGCAAAACTTTAAACTTTTTTTTTGGAAAACTTTAAACATGAAACAAATTTTAACTTCAAACAAAAAAATCATGGGCGTATTACGATTACAATTACCAACCGACCCAAGATGGGTAAATATTGTAGAGAAAAACATAGAAGAAATCCTGACTGATCATGCCTGGTGCGAGCAAAAAGCAGCGACTAATGCTATAACTATTATTACCAATAATTCCGAACATCAGGATTTGGTTAAAGATTTATTGGCTTTAGCCAAAGAAGAAATCGATCATTTCGAGCAGGTACATAATTTAATTATCAAACGCGGATTGAAGTTAGGTCGCGAGCGAAAAGACGATTATGTAAACGAATTGTACCAATACATGAAAAAAAGCGGCAACGGAAGCCGTGTTTCCGGATTGGTTGAAAGATTGCTTTTTTCGGCGATGATTGAAGCCAGAAGTTGCGAACGTTTCAAAGTACTTTCAGAAAATATTCAGGATGAAGAACTGGCTGTTTTTTACAGAGAATTAATGGAAAGTGAAGCAGGACATTACACCACATTTATCACTTATGCCCGAAAATATGGAGAAGGAATCGATGTAGAAAAACGTTGGAGAGAATGGTTAGCATTCGAAGAATCTGTTATTGCTAATTACGGTAAAGGCGAAACGATTCACGGATAATTTTTAGTGTTCCGTATTTAGTCCCGTAGCCCAATATCATTAAGTTAAGCGTATTTTGTGTCATTTCGACGAAGGAGAAATCACATAACCCAATCAACTCGTGAGATTCCTCCTTCGTCGGAATGACAAAGCATAAGTGATTTTTTAACTTAATGACATTGCCCGGGATTAGTATTCAGTCTTGGTTTGTAATTCCTAATTATGATTGAAAAGCTTTAAACTTTGTGCATCTCTGCTTAACTTTTCTGAATCAAAAAAAACTATTTTTTGTTGCACAATTCCCGCATAAAATTCATTACTTTTAAGAAAAACAAAAGTTATTTAGCAGTAACCCATTTAAAAGTGATAATTATGCGAATAGAAAGCGATTTGAAATTAGGCTTTAAAGATGTAATGATTAGACCCAAACGTTCTACACTAAAAAGCAGAGCAGAGGTTTCCTTAGAAAGAGAGTTTAAATTTTTACACAGCACTACTAAATGGAATGGAATTCCTATTATGGCTGCTAATATGGACACCGTAGGAACTTTTGAAATGGCATCTGAATTAGCAAAACACAAATTGTTTACTGCCATTCATAAACATTATTCGGTTTCAGAATGGAATGATTTTTTAAAAAATGCGACTCCTGATTTTTACGATTATATAGCGGTTAGCACCGGAACAGGCAAGAATGATTTTAAAAAAGTAATCGAAATTGTCACCGCTAACCCTTTACTGAAATTCATTTGTATTGATGTGGCAAATGGCTATTCGGAGCATTTTGTGAACTTCTTAAAACAAACCCGAAAACAATTTCCTGATAAAGTAATCATTGCCGGTAATGTGGTTACTGGCGAAATGGTGGAAGAATTACTTTTGGCGGGAGCCGATATTATAAAAGTAGGTATTGGACCGGGTTCGGTTTGTACAACCCGAATAAAAACGGGTGTGGGTTATCCGCAACTTTCGGCAATTATCGAATGTGCCGATGCCGCTCATGGTTTAGGCGGACATATTATCAGTGATGGTGGTTGTACCACTCCGGGTGATGTAGCCAAAGCTTTTGGAGCCGGTTCTGATTTTGTGATGTTGGGCGGAATGCTCGCCGGACATACCGAAAGTGGGGGAGAACTACTGGAAATTAACGGCAAAAAATTCAAACAGTTTTACGGCATGAGTTCCGCTACGGCAATGAACAAGCATGTAGGCGGTGTTGCCGAATACCGAGCCAGCGAAGGAAAAGCGGTAAAACTTCCTTTTAAAGGCAATGTAGCAGATACGGTTTTGGATATTTTGGGTGGTTTACGCAGCAGTTGTACTTATGTGGGGGCTTCCCGATTGAAAGAGCTGACTAAAAGAACTACTTTTATCCGTGTGAGCGAACAGGAAAACAGAGTATTTACAACCGAATAATAGAATGATACATATTGTTAAAGCTACTACTGCCGATTTAAAAACAATTAGTGAAATTGCGCATAAAACCTGGCCGCTTACTTATAGCGAAATCTTATGTCCGGAGCAGTTAGCGTACATGCTCGATGCTTTTTATTCGGGTGAAGCTTTGCTGGAGAATATAGCAAACGGTCACGAATTTATCTTAGTAAAAGAAAATGAGATGTATTTAGGTTTCGCTTCTTTCGAACATCATTATGAAGAGGGAAATACTACAAAAATTCATAAAATTTATATTCTTCCCGAAACTCAGGGCAAAGGAATTGGGAAACTGCTCATTAATGCCATAGCAGATTTTGCAAAAACAAATCAGTCCCATACATTATTACTAAATGTCAACCGATTCAATAAAGCGTTGACTTTTTATCAAAAAATGGGTTTTGAAATCATTCAGGAAATTGATATCGAATTAGAACATGGTTATTTAATGGAAGATTATATTATGGAAAAACGGCTTTAATCTCTTTAGGTTAAATTCTTCGAAGTTCTGCTTCGGTTTTTGCCACGAATTCACGAATGAAAAAGAAATTAGTCAATTCGTGACGATTATTTCACTAATACCTCATGGACTCAGCCCTCCGGCAGTTTATTATTAGTCATTTAATAACTCTAAAATTTTAGCTGCGTTTATTTCGCTGTAATCATTAATATAAAAATCACATGGTGGTAATTCCTCTTTTGTATGTGAACTCAATACACCCACTACTTTCATACCTGCATTAATAGCTGCTGTAACTCCTGAAAACGAATCTTCGAAAACAACACAGTCAGATGGATCAACACCTACACACTCAGCAGATTTTAAATAAACTTCCGGATTAGGTTTATGAGCGCTAACATCTTCGCTTGCCATCATAGAATCCATTTTATCGCCAATTTTTAAATTACCAATAATCAGGTCAAGATTGGCACGTGGGGCAGAAGTAGCAACAGCTGTTTTAAAATGATGCGATTTCAATTCTTCTAAAAACTTCAAATAATGTGGAATTGTTTCTACTTTATTTTTATAAACCTCCCTAAACATGGACTCTTTTTCGTCTTCAAGCTTTCTAAGTTCTTCACCGGCAATAGAACGCTTAAAAAAATATGTCATAATATAACCATTGTGTTTTCCATACATATGCTCTTCAAATTCCTGTTTTGAATGCGGAATCTGGTAATTATCAAAAAAGGCTTCGAAAGCTTTTGCATGATGTGGATTTGTGTGGCAAATCACGCCGTCCATATCAAAAATAACACATGGTTGTTTCATTGTAAATTTTGTTTTTAATGTTTGCAAGATACAATCATTTCAATTGTTTTGCAGCATTTAAAACTGATTTTGACTTTTAAAAAGATATAGTTTATGTTCCTTATTACTGTTTTGTAGAAAGAGCTAAAAGTGTACAGTATTTTTTTTGTTTTTAGGAATGCGATTTCAAAATTATAAGAACCTTAACAGCGAATCCAAATCAGAATCCGTATTTTCATAATCTATTATTTATAAACTGTTCCCATTTCTAAATATATCTTATGACAAATACTAAATTACAGGCGTTTATTCCCCTTTTCTATCTGGTTTGGTCTGATGATCTTTTAACTAAAAAAGAGTTTGCTACCTTACAGCAATTCATCCATTCACAAGATTGGCTTTCGACAGAAGAAAAACAAGAATTGCTTTCAAAAACAAGTATTTCTAATCCGCCTTCCCGTCAGGATATCACGGATTGGAAAAATAAAATAGAACAAACTATTCAGGAGCATACAGCTGTAAAATCTATTTTTGAAATTGTTTTGGCTTTATCTCAAAACGATGCTACTATTCAAAATTTAGAGACTTCTTTTGTCCAACTGGAAAATGATTTAGGAATTCTGGGCGAAGAAGCACTCAGTAATTTCAGAACAAAATCAGAAACACTTACCGTTACCCATCATACAGATGCCAATTTTGATGTTCAAAAACTCACCAGCTTATTAGACGGAGAACAAGCTACTATTATTAATAAAGTAAAAGCAGTGATTTCCCAACCTGAATTTCGTTTAGAAACCACTACAGACATCAATTTTTACCGTCAAAAGGTTTATTACTGGTGCAAAATTCTGGCTGATGAAAATCTGGGGAATATGGCTTATCCCAAACAATATGGAGGAGGAGAAAACATCGCCGATTATTTTAGCATTATGGAAACGCTGAGTTATCATGATTTGAGTCTGGTGATTAAATTTGGCGTACAGTTTGGGCTTTGGGGAATGAGTGTGCAATCGCTGGGGACAGAGAAACATTATGCCAAATATTTAAAAGATATTGGTAGTTTAAAGTTGCCGGGCTGTTTTGCAATGACCGAAACGCATCATGGTTCGAATGTAAAAGGCTTAGAAACTACGGCAACTTACGATCACGAAACGCAGACTTTTACGATTCATACGCCACATCCTAAAGCGCAAAAAGAATACATAGGGAATGCAGCACTGCACGGACAAATGGCTACTGTTTTTGCCAAGCTGATGATAGCGGGACAGGATTATGGTGTCAATGCTTTTATTGTGCCGTTGCGTGATGAAAACGGCGTGGTTTTAAAAGGAATTACTATTGGTGACTGCGGTCATAAAATGGGACTGAATGGTGTAGATAACGGTACTATTCGGTTTGATAATATGGTTATTCCAAAAGAAAATATGCTGGATCGTTTTGCTTCGGTGAATGAAGAAGGAGCGTTTGAAAGTCCGATTCCCAGTGATAACCGACGTTTTTTTACGATGTTAGGAACCTTAGTAGGAGGCAGGATTGGTATTCCTCGTTCGGCATTGGCTGCAGCCAAAACAGGACTTACTATTGCCATAAAATACAGTGACCAACGAAGACAATTTGGTCCCGAAGGAGGCTCCGAAGTCCCGATTCTGAATTACCGTATGCACCAGCGAAGATTGTTGATTCCACTGGCTAAAACCTATGCGGTACATTTTGCTTTGCAGTATTTAACACAGCGTTTTTTGAAAAAAACAGAAACCGAAATGCAGGAAATCGAAGCCTTAGCAGCAGGTTTAAAATCCTATTCTACCTGGAGTACTACCGCCATTTTACAGGAATGCAGGGAAGCCTGTGGAGGGAAAGGTTATTTGTCTGAAAACCGGATAGATGCATTAAAAAACGACACCGAAATCTATACCACTTTCGAAGGAGATAATACCGTTTTGATGCAATTAGTCGCTAAAAACAGGTTGTCAGAATTTAGAAAAGCCTTTGGTGAAATGGGGTCTTTCGGAATTATTAATTATGTGTATGAAAATGCCAAATCCGTCATAGCCGAGAAAAATCCCATTGCCATCCGAAAAACCGATGAAGCTCATTTACTAGACAGTGAATTTCATTTGCAGGCTTTTGAACACCGGGAAAAAACCATATTAGCTTCGGCAGCCAAGCGTATTAAAAAATTAGTTGACGATGGTTTAGACGCCTATGATGCTTTTAATGTGGTGCAGCACCAAATGATAGATGTGGCCGAAGCTTATCTGGATCGTGTGGTTCTGGAGCAGTTTCAAATTGCCATTGCCGCAGTTAAAGAGCCAGACACTAAGCAGGTTTTAAACCGATTGTGTCAGTTGTATGCGCTTTCGCAAATAGAAAAAAACAAAGCCTGGTATCTGGAAGATAATTATATGGAAGCCGTAAAAACTAAAGCCATCCGAAAAATGGTTAATCAGCTGTGCTGGGACATTCGTCCTGATGCTGTGGCGCTGGTCAATGCTTTTGCCATTCCGGAGAGCTGTTTGGGAGAATTGGTGTAGACTATAATTGTTTGTTTCTTTTTATGGCTTACTTTTGCAGAAAAATAAAAAAAACGATTTTCTGATCATGATGACTAAGGCAAGATATTTCCAACTGATTTTAATTTTAGGTTCCATGACTGCTCTTGGACCTTTTTCGATAGATATGTATTTACCCGGTTTTTCAGGGATTGCAGCCGATTTGAATACTACAGTTGCTAAAGTCTCGATGAGTTTATCGAGTTATTTTATCGGGATTTCGGCAGGGCAGTTGCTTTATGGTCCGTTATTAGACCGTTTTGGACGAAAAAGACCTTTGTTTATAGGCTTAATGGTTTATATTTTGGCTTCGTTAGGTTGTGCATTTGTTACTGATATTGATACTTTTATTGGTTTGCGTTTTGTACAGGCAGTAGGAAGTTGTGCTGCAACGGTAGCTTCGCTGGCAATGGTTCGCGATTTATTTCCTGCTAAAGAAACACCTAATGTTTTGTCTAAATTAATGCTGGTAGTTGGGCTTTCGCCAATGCTGGCACCCACAGCCGGCGGATATGTAACGACTTATTTTGGCTGGCATACAGTGTTTTTAATTCTGGCAGCTATGGGAGCTTTTGTACTGCTGGCTACTCAGTTGGGTTTGCCTGATACGCACAAACCCGATACTTCCATTTCGCTGAAACCCAAACCCATTATTACTAATTTTATTTCCATTTTAAAAGTACCACAATTTCATACCTATGCTTTTACGGGTGCCGTTGCATTTTCAGGTTTGTTTACGTATGTGGCAGCATCACCGATTATTTTTATGGATATTTTAAAAGTAGATGCCGAAACGTACGGATGGATTTTTGCAATAATGTCAGTAAGTTTTATAGGTTCCAGTCAGTTAAATTCGGTTTTATTGAGACGTTTTACCAGCGAGCAAATGATATTTACGGCTCTAATCTCGCAGTCGGTGATTAGTTTTATCTTTTTGATTTTAGCCTTTAATGATTTGTTAGGATTGTATGAAACCATCGGAATGCTTTTCCTGTTTTTGGCTTGTTTAGGGATTTCAAATCCCAATACGGCAGGATTATCATTAGCTCCTTTTTCTAAAAATACAGGAAGCGCATCGGCATTGATGGGAGCGACACAGTTAGGGATTGGTGCTTTGGCTTCTTTTGGAGTTAGTCTTTTTGTAAAAGATGCTATTACCCCAATGGTTGTTATTATGACTTCCACCACTATTCTTGCCCTTGTGATTTTGATATTCGGCAAAAGCAAAATCAAAAAAACGATTGTCAGCAGCAGTGATGATGCAGTGATGGTTCATTGATTTGTATTAAAACTATTTATACTTACTAAATGATCTTATATTTTAGAAATCAACGAGATAGGTAGAGTAATTTGTTTGCAAATTGAAAACTTTTATATATATTTGCTCAATGAAAATACTTGTAAGGAAAACAGTTTCATATTACATCAACAAATACCCGACAGCGGAAGTACAACTGCTCATTTGGTATAATGAATTTTCAAAACAAAAATTCAATAATTTCAACGAGTTGAAGAGAATGTATGGAAATGCAAGTATTGTAAATAATAATCGTGTGGTTTTCAATATTAAAGGAAATGATTTTAGATTAGTTGTTTCAGTTAATTTTTTACAAGATGCTTGTTATGTAATCTGGTTTGGGACACACAAAGAATATGATAAAATAAATGTTGAAACAATCGCCTTTGACACCTCAATTTTAACAAACAAAAAGATATAATGATGAACTGGAAAGTATTAAAAACAGAAGACGATTACAATAAAGCTTCTATACGAATGATGGAAATTTTTGAAGCTAAACCCAATACTCCGGAAAGCGATGAGTTGGATTTACTTATTCTTTTGATAAAAGACTATGATGAAAAACATTATCAATTACCAGAACTGGATGCTTTGGAAGTAATTAAATATAAAATGGAGGAAATGGGACTAAAGGCCAAAGACCTTGAACCGATTATAGGAAGTAAAGGTCATGTTTCAGCAATTCTTTCAGGGAAAAGAGAAATTACTTTGAAAATGGCTCAGAAATTAAAGAATTATTTTAGCATTCCAGCCGAAGTATTTTTACACAATGCGAGTTAATGTATTAGGTATAGATGCTTTGTAACAGCTATAGAAAACTCGGCAATAGCGGAGTTTTTTTTTGGAGTCAGAGTAGTTTATTATAAGTATTGTGTTATCTGAATAATGTACTTCACTAAAGAATTTATGTTTGATATAGCTCAAGCCAAATGTCATTAACTTATAATTAATTGTATAAAAGAGTAAGTCTCTTAACACAGAAAAGCCCACCCCGCCTTACAGGCACCCCTCCGGAGGAGGGGAAATTATGCAACTTCCCCTCTGGAGGGGTGCCCAGCGGGCGGGGTGGTGCTACATTTATTATAATTCAAATTAGTGCTATTGAGCAGGAGTTATCAGGAGGTTAGTAAAAATTAAGTGCGTTTAATAATTAATTCTTCTCGTCTTTAATTTTTTCTGTTTTTTCAAACATCTTAGTAAATGCTTCTGAGGTTATTACTTTAAGCTCATCGGTTGTGCAATTCCATATAGATGCATAGTTTTTAGATAGTACAATATGATTTTTCCAATTAGTAAACTTTTCATAAAGCATTAATGTACAAATATCTGTGGCAGTAATAAAATCGCCTGTTTCTTCTTTATGATTGTGCATGGTTTCTACTTCGGTCTGATCTTTTGTGTATTGTATCGGAATTAAGTTTTTGTGTAGTGCTTTCAGACTGATGAAATTATTGTTTTTATCAAAGTTCAATAAATAATCATTTCCCAGTAAAACAACTCCATTAACATTCGGTCCTGTTAAAATATAAACCTTTTTCTCACCGTTAGAAATCATGGGGATTAGATTTAATTTGCTGTTGTTGTAACTTTTGATAACAGTATCTTTTTCTAAAGCTTTTTTTGCATTTTCTCTTAACGTATAATAATCAAGTTCATTGGCAGTAAATGTTCTTTCTTCTAATACTGTGGTTGCTTTATTAATATCAAAGCTTCCATCAAAAATAATAGTTCCAATAACTTTTGGACTTGCTTCTTTTGAAAAGAAAACACATTTAGATTTCTCCTTTTCTGAATACGAAAAGTAACCGCCAATTTTTTCTTTGTCCGGGTATTTTGCCAGAAAAATATCAGTTCCATACCAGGAAGCCATTTCTGACTGATATAATTTTTTTCCTTCCTCAATAATAGGTTTGGTTAGTTTATCTGTTTTTGATTGTGCAATACAATTGAATGTAGCAAAAACTAAAGCTAAAAGGTGAAGTTTTTTCATGGTTATTTTGGTTGAGAAGTTATTACTGTTTTCTTTTGCGGACATAAGTGGGACACTTGTGTAGTTGGGAGGTTATATAATGCTTTTTATCCATTCAATTGCTAATTTTAAAGATTGTTCTGAGGTACACTCAATATCTGGAATTATTCCTTCTTCTAAAGTTTTTTTATTTTCGTCACATATAAAAGATGTCGATAAACCTAGTCTTGCTCCGCTAACATATTCAAATACCTGAAGGTCAGATGTAAGACCTCTTGTTTTTGTTCCGAAAATTAATGTTTGTTTTTGAAACTTAAATGACTGAGCGGTTGATTCTCCTAAACTTGCAGTTTTTTCATTTACTAATATTGCAATTGGTTTATTTTTATTGATTAAAGTGTCAGTTAATTTTATTGTGTTAATTATATTATCCCCATAATAATAGTTGTTATTTGATAATTTATGTTTTATGTATTTCCCTTTATTATTGATAGATAAACCAATTATTGTATCTGTGTATAAAGGCGCAAGCCCTAATGAAAAAGTGCCTAATTTGCCCCCTCTATTATTTCTTAAATCAATTATCCATCCAGATAAATTGGGATAAATATCTAATTTTTTTAATGCCTCTCTAATTTTTAAAGAATATAACGAACTGATACTGTCATTGGCAGCTAGTCCTAATATCTTTATGTATCCAATTTTGTTGTCTAAAATTTCATATTTGATTTTTGGAATAATCACAGAGTCATTGATGAAAAAATTAGATTGATTTTTAGGAGGTAAGAAAAAACTATGTTTGTCGTTAATTTGTTTTAGAGTATATCTAATTCCGTTATAAACATCAATATTATTGCGAAACTTAGGTATAGAATCATTTATATTATTTTCAATTTCAATCCAATTTAGTTCTCCAGTTTTAATATATTCTTTTTTGATAAGATTAAAAGATTGATTAAAATAATGTTTAAAATTTGGTTTTTTTACTTCATTTTTACAAGAAAAAAGTAGTCCTAATAATACAAAAATAGTGATTGTTTTTATTCTCATTCTTCTGAAAAAATTAATGTTATATAACGTTTGGTTGCTTGGCGATGTGGCAGATTATGGAAGCCTAATCTTTCGGTTAATGAATGACTATTTTACATAGTACAAAATTTCTTCAAATTCAGCCTAACACCGCCATATTGCCATGACGGTTAGGCGACGTCACTTAGCACTTTTTTCAAAACTAAGAAATAAATATTCAGAAATTGTTTTTGCTAAATTCACAGTTAGTATTGAATGTCTTTCGTCGATTCTATAAACAGCTTTTGAAGGCGATGAACCATGAGAATCACTATAATTATTTCTCAATCCAGAAACACCATTAATGATGCTAAAAACTCCAGATAAAATTTGTTTTAAATAATCATCTTCATAATCACCAGGCGACATATGTAGAATTGATGCAACTGCTTTGTAAAGTTTAACCATGTTTCCGTCATATTCGTGTTTTTCACTAGTTTTTGATTCCAAAATAAACAAACAAATAGATTCTATTAGATTTCTTGCGCTTGTAATTGCGCCGTCAAAATCTTTTTCTGCTATTTTATCATTACATTTTCTGATTTGTTCATGAATATAATCAAATGAAATCCGCTCAAGTTCTTTAACTTCCACTAAGTCGTGAGCTTCGATATCAAAATCAGGATAAAATGTTATTTCTGTTATTTCTGGTTCGTTATCCTTTAATGGAAAAATAACTAAAACAGCGTTTTTAATTTCCTCAATATCTTCTTTGGCAAGCTTGTCAAGTTTATTTTGCGTTAATGGATGAGATTTAATTTCAAACGTACTCAATCTCGAATACCAACGACTTCCAAAAGTAGAAGATTCACTAAGTTCCGATGTCGAATGTCTCAATAAATCTGATAAATCTTCTCGTCCTTTGTATGATAGAACTCTGCGTATTTTCTTAATGGTAATGTCTTCCATATACGTTTTTTTGTGGTGTTGCCTAACTAGTTTTTATGCTTAATTGGCATTATTATACGCAAGTTTTATTAATTATTAATGCATATCATTCATCTCTCAAATATATTAAAATATTCTTACAAAAAGGAGTGTTAAAAAACAAACGAAATAACTAGCCCTGATAGAGCCGATATCCTCGTGTAGCGCAGCGGAACGAGATAAAGGCGAAAGCAGGAGGGAAGTGGTTATGGAAAGGGGGATTTCTGCTCCTAAAAATATAATTTTATAAAACCCATTAATTTACAGATAGTTTAACGACTGCTTAACACAAATTGTAGCGAAAAGGCTGTTACTTTATAATACCCTCATTTATAGAACTTAAAAACGAAAGTGTATGCAAAACCCAAATAACAGACTGGCGGGACAAACCGCGATAGTAACAGGAGCTAATTCAGGAATAGGGGAAGCGGTTGCTACGGGATTAGGCCGTGATGGCGCTAATGTGGTGGTGAATTATATTTCGCATCCTGAGGTTGCCGAAGAAATAGCGCATCGAATTTCACTGGATAATTTATGTGGTGATGCCATAGCGATACGCTGTGATGTGAGTAAGGAAGATCAGGTTCAGGCGATGTTTAAGCAGACAATTAACCATTTTGGTACGGTAGATATTTGTGTTCCTAACGCGGGATTGCAAAGGGATGCTGCTTTGCATGAAATGTCGCTTGCCGACTGGCAGTTAGTGCTGGATGTGAACCTGACGGGGCAGTTTTTATGTGCCAGAGAAGCGATTAGGGAATTCCTGCGAAGAGGGATGCGTCCTGAGGTTTCAAAATCTATTGGTAAAATTATCCACATGAGTTCTGTTCACGAGATTATTCCGTGGGCAGGGCATGCAAATTATGCTGCTTCTAAAGGGGCAATTGTGATGCTGATGGAAAGTATTTGTCAGGAATATGCGCATCATAAAGTACGCTGTAACAGTATTGCTCCCGGTGCGATTAAAACGGAAATTAACCGACTGGCATGGGACACCGAGGAATCACTGAAGAAACTGAATAAGCTGATTCCGTATAAGCGAATTGGGATTCCGGAGGACATAGGTAGTGCGGCGGTTTGGCTGGCTTCGGATGAGTCGGAGTATGTTAACGGTACGACTATATTTGTGGATGGCGGAATGACGTGTTATCCGGGGTTTACTACTAATGGTTGAGGAATTATTCTACAATAATATCATGTTTATACAGCAAGCCTTTTAATCCTTCGAGAGCAAATTGTGCTTTTTTGAGTTTGGTTTTTGCAGGATCGATGGTGTAGTTGTAGCTGTTTCTAAAATCGACTTTGTTGGCAATGGCTTTATCAAATTCAGAGCGGTATAAATCGCAGTTATAGAATTGTGCTCCTGTTAAATCAGTAGCCATGAAATCGGCCGCAATCAGGCTGGAATTAGAGAAAGTGATGCCTTTGAGTTTCAAGGCGTAGAATTTTGAGAAGTCTAAGGTGCAGTTGTTAAAATGAATTTCGAAAATGAGTTTGTCGCTCATGGCAAAATTGACTTCTTTGATTTGGCACTCGTTAAAAAACACGGTTCTAAAAGCGGTGTGATTGATCCTGGCGGTATTGAAATTGCAGTTATTAAACTGGCAATCAATAAAGGTAACGCCTATAAAATTACAATCTGAAAAATTGCAATTGGTAAACGTACAGGATTCAAATTCTTTAAGGTTCAGCGTTTCCTGTCCGTAGCGGAGGTTGTGGTAGTGCTGCTCAAAGAAATATTCAGTCATTTTTTTAGGTTAGAGGTTAGAAGTTAGAAGTTAGAAGTGGGAAGTTGGGAGTGGGAAGTTAGAAGTTAGAAGTGGGGAGAGAGAGAAGAAAAATAGAATTTAGAAAGCAGACCGCAGAATTTTAAAATCTGCAATCTGTTTTCTAAATTCTAAATTCTGTAGTCTGAAATTTGCCTTCTGCTTTTTGCTTTCTGAAATCTATGAACTAATGCTTCCTTTACAAATTGCTTATGTTTTTGTCTTTTGGATATTTGACTTTGTAACTAATTCTGATTTTTTTGGACTCATTAGGTGATAGTTTTAAATTCCAACTGAGTTTTCCGGTTTCCTGATTCACTTTGGCTTTGCCATTTTCTGTAAGTTCTATGGTGATTTCTTTGTCGGTACTTAATGGATACTGGTCTTCCAGTGTTATTTCGACTTCTTCTTTTTTATTGTTTTTAACCGTTATGTCATAGGTAAAAGTTTGTTCTTTATAGGAAGACAGGAATTTTGTGCCTGATTTATCCGCTATTTTTTCACGTGTAATGGCTATTTTTTTATCTCTTCCCATACTTAATTTCAGTGTATCGGCAGTTTGATTGGGATTAATAGTGGTTTTCCCTACATACATGCCTTCAAAAATAATATTGGCTTCGCCCGGTAATAAATTATATTTAGAATAATCATTTATTTCGGCTAATAAAAAGGCTTCTTTATCTCCTTTTGGCGCAGCATAATAGGTGTAAGTAGCCGGAAGTTTTATTTCTTTTAATGCTACACTGTGTGCTTTCCAGTTAGATAATATGTCATAAGGAATGTCAATATCAAAGGAAACATTGAGCTGGTTTTCATTAATTGAGGTGTATCTTGAAATGTCAGATTTATTAAGTTTTTTATCTGCTGTAACAATGACTTCTCTTAACCCATCTTTAGGGCCTGAACCAGCAGGAGCTACTTGGATTCCAGAAACTTTTCCTTGTAAAGCATTTGAAATATATTCTGGTTGAGAATATGTTAAAAACCAAGGCTGTAATTGAGGAGCCTGATTATTCTGATTTGGGTTTCCGCTTGATAAAGTCAGTTTTACTTTTTTCCAGTCAATTCCGGAGTTTTGAAATACCTGAGCTTTATACATCATGTTGATTGGGTTTTTGATACTTTCGGCACGCAGATCATAAAAGGGTTTCCAAATTGCCGAATTAGTAATGTATGTGATATCTAAAGGGATATTTCCGGCTACATCATTCATCACCTGGAGAATTAGTTTTCCTGTTGAATACTTTTCTTCATTTTTAGTATTGAACGCTAATTTATTATTGAGTGCCGTTAGTTTTTTATTCCAAAATTCTTCTTTTTCCATTAAGTCAACGATGGTATTTTCCAGTTCTGTTCTTTTGGCTTTAGAATATTCGACAAGTTTCATTAATTCTGCAACATTTAAACCTGTATTTGTTCCGGAAACCGATTGGTTATTATCTAAAAGAGCAATAGTTTGCTTGTTAGAATTATTTAAAATCTGAATTCTTTTGATTTCTCTTTTTACCCAATTAATACTGTCGTTAACCTTTTTTATAGCCGGATTGCTTTCATCGATTTCAAATTCAGAGATGTAATTATTAGTAAACTGAACCGATAAAACAGTCACCGAAGCCGGAGCGCCAATTTGGATTGTATTTTGATTTAAGTTATTTGCAATATTTTTGATCACGATTTCACTTGTTCCTGCCGGCAGATTTACCGAAGTGTTTTGTGTAAGTTCGGCGGCATTAAAGTAAACGGTAGCTGCTTTAATTTTAGCAGTCGTAAAAACAGGTTTTTGGGCAAATGCCATTGCAGAAATGAATAATGCAAGCAGTATTAGTGAAGTGTTTTTCATCTAAATTAAATTTTGAATTATTTATAAGGGTAAATGTAATTATAAAACTACAATAGAAACTAAGAATAAATTAGTTTTAATGTATAAATAATAAACCCGACTAATCAGCTGACTGTCGGGTTTGATTATTTTAAGAATTCTAAATCCGGTCTGACAACGTATTAGAATAGAAGATTTCGATTAAAAATCTAAAATATGCAATCTCAAATCTATTCCTCTTCTTTCTGTCCCATCATCATCAGATAGGCTTTCAGGAATTCGTCGATTTCACCGTTCATGACGCCATCAACGTTGCTGGTTTCATAACCGGTGCGAACATCTTTGACTAATTTATACGGTTGCATCACGTAATTTCGGATTTGCGAACCCCATTCGATTTTCATTTTTCCGGCTTCAATATCGGCGCGTTGTGCCTGTTTCTTTTTCAGTTCGATTTCGTACAACTGCGAACGTAGCATTTGCATGGCACGCTGTCTATTGTCCTGTTGCGAACGGGTTTCTGAACACTGAATCTGGATTCCGGTAGGTTTGTGGTACAGCTGTACTTTAGTCTCTACCTTATTTACATTCTGTCCTCCGGCACCACTGGAACGGGAAGTAGTAATTTCGATATCAGCAGGATTAATGTCAATTTCGATACTGTCATCTACTAACGGATACACATAAACGGAAGCAAATGACGTATGACGTTTGGCATTACTGTCAAATGGAGAAATACGTACTAATCGGTGTACACCGTTTTCACCTTTCAGGTAACCAAAAGAATAATCGCCTTCAAATTCCAGCGTTACGGTTTTAATTCCCGCCACATCACCTTCCTGATAATTGAGCTCTTTTATTTTGAAACCGTATTTTTCGCCCCACATCATGTACATACGCATCAGCATCGAGGCCCAGTCGCAACTTTCGGTTCCACCGGCACCGGCTGTAATTTGCAAAACAGCACTTAAAGTGTCTCCTTCATCCGAAAGCATATTTTTAAATTCGATGCCTTCAATATGATTTTGAGTCAGTTGGTATTGTTCGTCTAATTCTTCCCCTGTGAGTTCGCCTTCTTTGTAAAATTCGTATGCCAATTGTAGTTCGTCAGCAAGAGCAATGGCTTTATCGTAGTCTTCGATCCACTTTTTTTTGTTTCGGAGATTTTTTACAATAAGTTCCGCTTCTTTGGCGTTGTTCCAAAAATCGGGAGCAAAAGTTTTCTCTTCTTCGTTAGCAATTTCGATAAGTTTAGCATCAACGTCAAAGATACCTCCTCAACGCACCAAGGCGCTCCACAATACCTTTAATTTGTTCGGTAGTTGTCATAAATTATGTAATTTTGTTGCACAAAAATAATAAAAAAAATCACGTAGGGACTACAGCCCATGTATCTCTATAAAAAATATAAAAATGCAGATAAATTTAGTTAGTGATACGGTAACAAAACCTTCTTACGAAATGTTACAATATATGTTTAATGCTGATGTGGGGGATGATGTTTACAAAGAAGACCCTACAGTTACGGAGCTTGAAGAAAGAGTAGCTGCCATTTTTGGGATGGAAGCTGGTTTGTTTTTTCCTTCGGGAACAATGGCTAATCAAACAGCGATTAAACTGCATACCCAGCCAGGCGAACAGCTTATAGCCGATAAATATTCGCATATTTTTCATTTTGAAGGCGGAGGTGTTTCTTTTAATAGTGGGGTTTCCTGCTGCCTGCTCGAAGGAAACCGCGGCATGATAACAGCAAAACAAGTGGCGGCAGCGATTAACGATCCTGATTTTTTCCACAGTCCGTTAACGAGTCTGGTGTGTATTGAAAACACCACTAATGTAGGTGGCGGAGCCTGTTATGAAATGGAAGAACTGCAAAAAATAAAAGCGGTTTGTGATGCTAATGATCTAAAACTGCATTTAGACGGCGCCCGAATTTGGAATGCTTTGGTTGCCAAAAGACAGAATCCTAAAGATTTTGGGAAAGTATTTGATACGATTTCGGTTTGTTTTTCCAAAGGATTGGGAGCGCCCGTAGGATCCGTTTTATTGGGAAATAAAAAGATGATTCAGCGTGCTTTGCGCATTCGAAAAATATTAGGAGGAGCGATGCGTCAATCAGGATATCTGGCTGCGGGAGCCATTTATGCTTTAGAAAATAATATTAAATTGTTAACAGAAGATCACAGACGAGCCAAGGAATTAGCTAATGTTCTGAAGAAAAAACCATGGGTTGCCACAGTGGAACATGTAGAAACAAATATTTTGATTTTTTCACTGGTTCCTGAATATCAGGATGAAGTATTAATAGAAAAACTGAAACAAAAAAACATTTCCATTAGTTCAGTAGGAAATAGAAAGTTACGCATCGTCACTCATTTAGATTATCGCGAAGTGATGCATACGTATGTGATTGAAACCTTGGCGAAAATGTAGGTTTTAGAGATGGAAGTGGGAAGTTAGAAGTTAGAAGTTAAAAGTTTTTCGTTTGCTACTAAATAAGAAACTATTCATTTTCAATTCTTACTTTATTTCAGTAGAAATAGGCTTTAGTTTTAGTTTAAGAATTAAAAAAAGCTTTTGTAGAATAAATTAGTTTATTCTACAAAAGCTTTTTTTATGTTAATTATAAAAGAGTTGAATTGAATAGCACGAGCAAAAACTTCTAACTTCTAACTCCCCACTTCCAACTTCTAGCTTTTTTACTTAAAAAGATTATCCATTCCCGGAATCATTGGCATATCCATTTTGGCCACAGCATCCAGTTCAGCTTCGTTTACTTTAGTGGCTTTTTCGATGGCTTTATTCATGACTAAAATCATATAATCTTCCAGTTGTTCCTTATCTTCTAATAATTCATCAGCAATAGTGATGGATTTTATTTTTCTGTTGGCAGTAATTGTTACTTTTAATAAGCCATCAGTACTTTGTTCATCAACAAGCACGGTGTCCAGACGTTTTTTAGTTTCTTCAATTTTATTTTGGGTTTCTTTTAATTTACCCATCATTCCCATTAAATCCATTTTTACTTTTTTTAGTTAGATTAGTTCACGAAATTACTATTTTTACGGGGATTACAATGTTAAAATTGATGAAAAAGAAGGGTGAATTAGTGATTGTTTCCCCTATTTTTGTGCGAACTATTATAAAAAATGTCAAGAAATACTAATGATAGAAAAATTACAACCGCCAGTTGCTAAAATAATTCCTGTAACATTTGAAAAGTTTGGAGACCTTAGAACCGATAATTACTTTTGGCTGAAAGACAGAGAAAATCCGGAAGTTATTGATTATCTGAACAAGGAAAATGAATATTATCAGCAGATGACGGCTCATACGCAGGATTTTCAGGAAGCCTTATTTGAGGAAATGAAAGCGCGGATAAAAGAAGACGATCAGTCAGTTCCCTATTTATATAACGGCTATTATTATATCACCCGATATGAAACAGGCCAAAATTACCCTATTTATTCCCGAAAAAAAGGCAGCCTTTCGGCAAAAGAAGAAATTCTGTTTGATTGTAATGTTCTGGCAGAAGGTCAGGCTTATTTTAAATTGGGCGGCATGAGTATCAGCCCCGATAATAAGTTGGCTCTTTTTAGTACAGATGTCATTGGAAGACGCATTTACACCATTCAGGTAAAGAATTTAGAGACTAATGAAATTCTGGAAGATAAAATAGAAAAAGTAACAGGTTCGGCAGTTTGGGCCAATGATAACAAAACTATTTTTTATTCCAGCCAGGACGAAGTGACGTTGCGTTCGGATAAAATTTTTAAGCATAAACTGGGAACCACACAGCAAGAGGATGTGCTGGTTTATTTTGAAAAAGACGACACTTTTAGTGTGGATGTATCCAAATCTAAATCCAGAAAATATCTGGCGATAGAATCAGGAAGTACTTTGACTACTGAGTATCGCATCCTGAATGCTGATAATCCGGATGGAAAGTTCAAAATTTTTCAAAAACGAAAAAGAGGAGTAGAATACAGTATTAATCATTATAAAGACAGTTTTTACATTCTGACTAATAAAGACGATGCTGAGAATTTTAAATTGATGAAAACTCCTGAAGAAGCGACTTCTGCTGAAAACTGGGTTGAAATTATTGGACATCGTGAGGATGTTTTATTAGAAGATATTGAGATTTTTTCGAATTATTTAGTCCTTGAAGAACGTACTGGTGGTTTGAACAAAATCAGAATCATGAGATGGGATGGCAGTGAAGAATATTATTTGCCTTTTGGCAGCGAAACCTACACGGCATATACATCAACCAATGTGGATTTTGAAACCGAAATTCTGCGTTACAGCTATCAGTCAATGGCAACACCATCATCGGTGATTGATTTTAATATGCGTACTAAGGAAAAGGAAATCAAGAAAGAGCAAGAGGTTTTAGGAGGAAATTTCGATAAAAATAATTATACTGAAGAACGGGTTTGGGCTACAGCCAAAGATGGCACCAAAGTTCCTGTTTCGATGGTTTATAGAAAAGGCATAAAAAAAGATGGTAAAAATCCGTTATTGCTTTATGCTTACGGTTCGTATGGTCATTCTATGGATGCTTACTTTTCATCTACCCGTTTATCCTTATTAGACAGAGGGTTTATTTATGCAATTGCACATATTCGCGGTGGCGAAGATTTAGGCAGACAGTGGTATGAAGACGGAAAATTGCTTCAAAAGAAAAATACGTTCACTGATTTTATTGACTGTTCTAAATATTTGATTGAGCGAAAATACACATCGCCGGAACATTTATATGCCGAAGGAGGCTCAGCAGGAGGACTGTTGATGGGAGTGATTGTCAATGAAGCACCGGAACTGTATAACGGCGTTATTGCTCAGGTGCCTTTTGTAGATGTCATGACCACAATGTTAGACGATACTATTCCGTTAACAACCGGAGAATATGATGAATGGGGAAATCCAAATGTTAAAAAATACTATCAGTACATGAGATCTTATTCTCCTTATGATAATGTAAAAGAGCAATATTACCCTAATATGTATGTTTCTACGGGCTTACATGACTCTCAGGTACAGTATTGGGAACCAGCTAAGTGGGTTGCAAAACTAAGAATTAATAAAAAAGAAGGTACTGTTTTGTATCTGGATACTAACATGGATGCAGGGCATGGTGGGGCTTCAGGAAGGTTTGAAGCACTAAAAGAATTAGCGAAAGAATTTAGTTTTTTACTAGATTTGGAAAAAATTAAAAAGTAATTAGTTTTTTTTTGTTAAATTTGCTGCGTATCCAGGTTAAATAAAACTTAATCTTGATTAACTATTTTTTTATGAAAGAAGAAATAAATGCTTATAATAATGTTTTAGAACTGATAGGAAATACACCTCTTATCAAGATAAACAAAGTCACCGAAAATTTAGAAGGTAATTTCTATGCTAAGGTAGAAGCTTTTAATCCGGGACATTCCTCTAAAGATAGGATTGCTTTATACATTATTGAAGAAGCAGAAAAAAAAGGTATTTTATCTCCGGGCGATACTATAATTGAAACTACATCCGGGAATACCGGTTTTAGTTTAGCAATGGTTAGTATCATAAAAGGGTATAATTGCATATTAGCTGTAAGTTCTAAATCGTCTAAGGATAAAATTGATATGCTTCGCAGTTTAGGTGCAAAGGTATATGTTTGTCCTGCACACGTTTCTGCCGATGATGAACGCTCTTACTACAGTGTAGCTAAGAGATTGCATGAAGAAACAAAAGGATCGGTTTATATCAATCAGTATTTTAATCAATTAAATATTGATGCACATTATAATACTACCGGACCGGAAATCTGGAAACAGACTAATGGTAAAATAACACACTTAGTTGCCTGTAGCGGAACAGGAGGAACCATCTCAGGAACTGCTAAATATCTAAAAGAGCAAAATCCTAATATTAAAGTTCTTGGTGTAGATGCTTTTGGTTCAGTATTAAAAAAGTACCACGAAACAAGAGAGTTTGATACCGATGAAATTTACCCTTACCGTATTGAAGGTTTAGGTAAAAATCTAATTCCATCAGCTACTGATTTTGACATGATCGATAAATTCATGAAAGTAACTGATGAAGAAAGTGCGCATTCAGCAAGAGAAATAACCAGAAAAGAAGGATTATTTGTTGGTTATACTTCAGGAGCTGTTTTACAAGCCATAAAACAATATGCAGAAGAAGGTGAATTTGATAAAAATAGTAATGTAATTGCCATTTTCCCTGATCACGGTTCTCGCTATATGAGTAAAGTTTTCAGTGATGACTGGATGAATGAACAAGGATTCTTCGACAGTATAAACGAAGAAGAAGTACAAAAAATTGAAATGATAAAATAGATTTTTCTATTTTCGATATACTAAACTCCGGAGCAATCCGGAGTTTTTTTTTTTAGCCTATTTTTACCATTAAGAAATTAAGAAAATGAAGTCTTAGAAATTATAAAATTTAATATGGCTATCGGTTTCTTATCCCAATCAATGAGAATGGTATACAGATGAAACTGATTGTAACGGATTATCGCAGATTGTGACAATGCGAAGGGCAGTAAAAATCCGTTTTCATCTGTTTAATCGGTGTCATCGGTGGTCTATTTTTTTATTTAGTCCGATTAGCGGAAACTCATAAAACTTAATGTCTTAATGGATTATATTTTTTTACATGAAAATCAGGTTTTATTAAAGTCGATTGGGAATAAAACAATAAATTTGAAAATACTCTATTTATATGATTAGAATTATCAATATGCTAATGACACTAAACCTAAATACATTTTCAAAGTTTCTTCTTTTTCTAATTTTATTTTCTTGTGCTACTGTTTTTGGACAAGTAAAAAAAGATACCGTTTCATTGTCAGAATTGACCATAATGAATGCTCCCATTCGCAACTCCATTCAGCATTCAGCGGCAGCTGTTTCCATTATTACTGAAAAAGAAATCAATCAGGCGGATGCTGTGATTCTGACTCCTGTTCTCAATAAAATCCCGGGAGTTTTTATGCAGCAAGGAGCTTTGAATACCAGCAGAATTACTATTAGAGGAATAGGAGCAAGAACACAATACGGAACCGCTAAGATTAAGGCTTATTTTGAAGGAATTCCGCTTTCTAATGCCGAAGGAGAAACCGCATTAGAAGATATTGATTTAGAGGTTTTAGGAGGAGTTGAAATTATAAAAGGGCCTAATTCAACTAGTTTTGGCGCAGGATTAGGAGGTGTCATCAATTTGAGGGCAAAACAATTGGATTCAGGAGCTTCTTTTGCAAAAACAGCCACTACTTTTGGAAGTTTTGGTTTGACCAAACAAATTGTTTCTGCCGGTTACAGCGATTCGCAATCCGGTATTTTTGCTAATTACAGCAATTTACAACAAGATGGCTATCGGGATAACAGTGATTATAACCGACAATCTCTAAATCTTTTTGGAAAACAAAAACTTTCTGAAAAATCGACACTTTCGTTTTTCGGAATTGCCACGCGGTTAAAAGCGTATATCCCGAGTTCGATAAGTGAAACTGCTTTTAAAACCAAACCAGAGTCGGCTGCTGCTACCTGGCTGGCTGCTCAGGGATTTGAATCTTATGATAAATTGCTGGCAGGAATCGGACTTGAACATCAGTTTTCAAAAAAATGGTCGGCAGATTTGAGTCTTTTTTCGAATTTCAGAGATGCTTATGAGCCGCGTCCTTTTGATATTTTAGAAGAAAAAAATAGCATGCTTGGCTTTAGAGCCAAAGTAAATTATAAAGCTTCTTTGTTTTATTTGCCTAACACCATAAGCCTGGGAACTGAATTTATGACCGAAAATTATGCTTTCTCACTTTTTAGAAATTTATACCAGTCTTCCCCCGGGCAAGGCAGTATTCAGGGAGATCAATTTAGTGAGATGGAGCAAAAAAGAGGTTATTGGAATGGGTTTATCCAGATGGAAACGAAACTTTCGGATAAGTTGAATTTAGAATCCGGTTTGGCTTTTAACACAACCAATTACAGTCAGCAAGATGTGTTTTTAAGTGGTGAAAATCCGAAAGAGAAATACACTTTTGGTTCGGTTTGGTCTCCCAGATTGGCGCTTTCGTATACAATAGGTGAAGCTAAAAATGTGTATGTTTCCTTTAGCAAAGGTTTCTCAGTTCCTACAGTGGCCGAAACATTAACTCCTGATGGGAAGCTTAATACCAATTTACAGTCCGAAAAAGGGGTTAATTATGAAATAGGTTTTAAGGCAAATTTCTTAGATAAAAAACTGTATACGGAACTGATTTTCTATTCCGCTCAAATTAAGGATTTACTGGTAGCACGCCGGGTTGCCGAAGATCAATATGTAGGGATTAATGCAGGAGAAAGTTCTCATAAAGGATTAGAATTTTTACTGAATTATAAATTCCGCCCACATTCTAATATTCAATTGAACCCTTATTTTTCGGCAACTATCAATCGTTTTGAATTCAAAGATTTTGTAGATAACGATACTGATTATTCCGGAAAATTATTGCCGGCAGTGCCTGATACGCAATTTAATTTCGGATTTGATGTTGTTAGCGATACAGGGTTTAATTTTAATGCTTCTTATCGATTAACAGGCAAGATGTATCTTGATGATGCCAATTCGAAAGAAACTTCGGGATATCAACTTTTAGATGTCAAAGCTGGATATGGTTTTTTTATTCTTAAAAATGTAAAAATGGAAATCAATCTGGGGATTCAAAATGCACTGAATGAAAAATATGCAGCAAGTGTTTTGCCTAATGCAGTAGGTTTTGGGACAGCTCCGGCGCGTTATTATTATCCCGGAAATCCCGTAAATTATTATGGAGGTTTTAGTGTAGTGTATGCGTTTAAGTAAGAGACTGTTTGAGTTTTTTCAATACATTATTTATTTCATCTTACTGTCACACTGAGCTTGTCGAAGTGTTTTTCACTATCTAACAAGGAGGTCTTCGACAGGCTCAGACTGACATAAAATTTTAAAGAGTCTATAAGAGATCTTAACGCGCTATTTTATTTTTGTATTCCTTAGGTGTGTTTCCGGTATTTTTTTTGAATAATTTATTAAAATTAGAAACCGTTTTGTAGCCGCATTCATAGGCAATTTCCGAAACACTCATGTCGCTTTCTATAAGATGTTTACAGGCGTTAGAAATGCGTATTTCATTAAGGTATTCGATAAAATTTTTCTTAGTTTTTGACTTGAACATTCTGCAGAATGAAGTAGGGGTTAAGCTGGCAATCTGAGCAACTTCATCCAATGAAATTTCTTTTTTGTAATTTTCTTTTACATATTGGTAAACCTCGCTTAGACGGTCTTTTTTAAAAGAATCATTCGTAGGAGAATAGCTTTCGGCATTTATAAACTCAATATCAGCGGCTTCAGAAAGGACAGATAAGATTTCGAAAAGTCCAATGATGACTTCAAAATCTTTTTTAAGAACTAATTGTTCTAATTTTTGAGCAATCAGCTTGTTTGTTTTTCCGGTAATCGATAAGCCTTTTTTAGCTTTTTCAAATAGGGAATTGATTTTTTTAGCTTCTTTTAATTCATAAAATGCCGGTCCAAAAATATCTTTGTTAAAATAAACTACAATCGCCTGAGCTTTTAACTTGTTGATATTATGGTAGTAGATTTCGTCATTTAACCAGACATGCGGAATATCTGAACCCAGAAAAACCATGTCTCCTGCTTCAAAATTGCTGACTGAATTTCCTATAATCCGTTTGCCAAAACTTTCTTTTACATAGACCAATTCTAATTCCGGATGAGAATGAAAAGGAGCCTGAAAAAAAGCTTCCTCTCTGGAAAGTACAGAAATGGCACTATTGAGATAAGATGATATTTTTGTTTTTTCAAGTTTCATAAGCGGTCAAAGATAAATAATAATTAGATAAGGATAAAATCGAATTATTATATGGTAATATAGGATATTACCTTTATTTCCTGAATTTTGAAATGGCTTTTTAGTGTTAAATATTTGATTAACAAAGATTAAATATTTCTTTTTTTAGAAAAAATGGATTTGTTTTCTAAAAAATAAAAAGAAATTAATGCAATATTATCTCTTGAAAACGAACTGTTTATTTATAAATTTGCCTTTTTGAAATACGTTTATTCATTTTTAATAATTTAATACTACTATAAAATGTTCTCATTAAAAGATAAAAAAGCAATCATTACTGGCGGAGGTAGTGGAATAGGGAAAGCAATCTCGGTTTTATTTGCAAAACAAGGAGCTGAAGTTCATATTGTAGAACTAACTGCCGAAAGTGCTCAGGTTACTGTTGACGAAATCACAGCGAGCGGAGGAAAAGTTTTTGCACATGCCTGTAATGTGGCTAAACATGATGAGGTTGTAGCTACTTTTGAAAAAATTGGAAACATTCATATTTTAGTAAATAATGCAGGAATTGCTCATGTAGGTAAGGTAGATACTACTCCTGAAGCAGATTTTGACCGCATAATGGCTGTAAATGTAAAAGGAGTTTACAACTGTTTGTTTGCTGCAATTCCGCAATTCCGTAAGTCGGGCGGAGGGTCGATTGTTAATCTGGCTTCTATTGCTTCATGGGTAGGAATTCCG
This sequence comes from Flavobacterium flevense, assembly GCF_900142775.1. Lineage (GTDB taxonomy): Bacteria > Bacteroidota > Bacteroidia > Flavobacteriales > Flavobacteriaceae > Flavobacterium > Flavobacterium flevense. The sequence goes on along the minus strand of NZ_FRCC01000005.1, from coordinate 39,672 downwards.
GATCGTTTTGCATATTCTACGGCTAAAGGAGCAGTAATGTCGATGACTTTATCTGTGGCTAAGGATTATATCAATGAAAATATTCGTTGTAATTCTATTTCTCCGGCTCGTGTACATACACCGTTTGTAGATGGATTTATTTCGAAAAATTATCCCGGAAATGAAGCTGAAATATTTGATAAATTATCAAAATCACAGCCAATCGGAAGAATGGGAAAACCGGAAGAAATTGCTACTTTAGCATTGTTTTTAGCCAGTGAGGAAGCCGGATTTATTACCGGTTCAGATTACCCAATTGATGGAGGATTTATAAAATTAAATAATTAAATAAGAGTTGCTAAGATTCTAAGCGGCTAAGTTTCTAAGATTGAAACTAAGAAAAGGCTAAGAATCTAAGCTATTAAGTAATAAGATTAAAAAAACTTAGAAACTCAGTAACTCAGTAACTTTTAAAAAAAATAAAGAAATGAAATTAATACGTTTTGGAGCCGAAGGCAAGGAGCAACCCGGAATTTTAGTTGGAGAAAAAAGATATGATGTTTCTTCTGTTGTAAGTGATTATAACGAATCTTTTTTTGAAAATAACGGATTAGAAAAATTAAAGGCAGCTATAGAAAACGGAACTTCTTTTCCTGAAGTTGCTGGTGATGTTCGTTTAGGTTCACCGGTTGCACGACCTTCTAAAATCATTTGTATTGGTTTAAATTATGTAGATCACTGCCATGAAACAGGAGCTCCAATTCCAACAGAACCTATCATTTTCTTCAAATCAACTACTTCTTTATGTGGGCCAAATGATAATGTAATTATCCCTAAAGGAAGCGAAAAAACCGACTGGGAAGTAGAATTAGCTTTTGTAGTAGGAAAAAAAGCAAGTTATGTAGATGAAGCAGATGCTTTAGATTATGTTGCCGGATATGCTTTATTAAACGATTACAGCGAGAGAGCTTTCCAGATTGAAATGGGAGGACAATGGGCTAAAGGAAAAGGTTGTGATACTTTTGCACCTCTTGGACCTGTTTTAGCTACTCAGGATGAAATTGCTGATGTAAATAATTTGTCAATGTGGCTGACTGTTAATGGTAAAAAATTCCAAAACAGTAATACGTCTAACTTAGTATTTAAAATTCCGTTTTTAGTACATTATTTAAGTCAGTTTATGACTTTACTTCCTGGTGATATCATTAGTACAGGAACGCCTCCGGGAGTAGGTTTAGGAATTAAACCAGATCCTGTTTATGTAAAAGCAGGTGATGTTATCGAATTAGGTATTGAAGGTTTAGGTTCAAGTAAACAAGTTGCTGTAGCTTATTCTAAATAAAAAATAGAACAATAAATGTAAAAGAGCATTGAATCTTCCTGATTTAATGCTCTTTTCTGTTTTTATTCTGATTCGTTTTGAGAGATGCCTTTAAGTTTTTTTATAAAGATTCCAAAAGCAGGGCCTAATTCTTCAAACAAAGGATTTTTTCGGTTTTTAAGCATTACTTCGCTAAAGAGTTTTAATCCAATGGCAAATTCGGTAGCCTGTTGTTTATTTCCAAATAAATTTTTGTCTTTCTGTTTTTCGATAATAGAAAAAATATTATCATGATTTTCAAATAAAAATTCGATAGGAGATTCTGAAACAGCTTCTCCTTTAGCGTCTTTCACATATTCCAGTGTAAGTTTGTATTGATGGGCTCTTTTTTCCATGAGTTTATTTTTAAGTTAGAATTTTAAAATAAGATCAGTTTTCGTTATTAATGATACTAAATTAACTAAATTAGTTATTAGAATACTAAAAGTACAGCACTATGATTTCAATTACAGCTATTATAAAAAGTAAAAAAGAAACTACAGAAACAGTTAAAAACATGATTCATAATCTTGTTGCCAATACAAGAAAAGAAGCAGCGTGTATCCGCTATGATTTGCATTACACCGAAAATGTGTTTATCATCTGGGAAGAATGGAAAGATCAGCCAGGATTAGATATACATAACGAACAGTTGTATTTAAAAGATTTTATCACCAATAGTGAAAGTTTATTGGCTTCGCCTATTCAGGTCTATAAAACGACTCAGGTTTTATAGTAAAATCGGCTGAAAAAAGAAGTGAATCTACAAATAGTATAAAATTTATAAAAAATGTTGTAAAATCTTTTATCGTAATAAAAGTAGTTTTGAATTAAACTTTAAAACCTCAATTATTATGAAAAAGATTATATTAAGCAAAATTGTTTTAGGTGCGGCGTTAGCACTATTTACTTTGAACTCTTGTAAAAACGAAGCAAAACAAGAAGATCCTGTAGAAATGGCAGAAGATCAAAATGAAGCCAACATTCAAAATGAAAACGTTGAAGATGATGCTGATTACTTAGTGGAAGCAGCGGCAATAAATTTAAAAGAAATCGAAATTGGTAAACTGGCTCAGGAAAAAGGAGTAAGTCAGGATGTTAAAAATTTTGGAAAAATGCTTGTTACAGACCATGAAAAAGCATTAGAAGAAACAAAAACTTTAGCAGATAAAAAATCAATTACATTGCCTACATCAATTTCTGAGGATGATCGTGATAAATACAATAAACTAAAAGAAGAATCAGCGGAAGATTTTGATAAAAAATTTGCTGATATGATGGTTGACGGTCATCAGGATGCTATTGATAAAATGGAAAAGATTTCAGAAAAAGCAACAGATGCTGATCTTAAAAGCTGGGCTGCAAATCAACTTAGTCCTTTAACAGCTCACCTTAATGAAGCTAAAAGAATAAAAGAAATGCATAAAAAATAAATAAGTATTGTTCTAAAAAAAAATGAAAAAGCTGTTGAAATCGTTCAACAGCTTTTTTTATGGGTTTTAGATTTGGGTTTAAAACCCTGTAATTTATTGAAGTACTTTAGGAATACGAAAAAAATATTTCAGTGCAGAGAGTTTGCTTAGTAGTCGTGATTTTTAAATTTATTCCAGATGTAAAAGTGTTATTTATAGTCGAAATTTTGCCATAAAAAAACCTGCAATTCGCAGGTTTTTTTATAATTTGAAATACTACTAATTATGCCCGGATTCTAAATAGCTTTTTAAATTCTGGACATCATCACGTACTATTTTTTCAAAAAACGGATTGATAAGTCGGGCAGCTTTTTCACCTGCTACCCCCAGAGGAGCGTGGTACGAAATTGTAATATCAAGTTCAGTTCCGTTGCCTTTAGATTTAAAAACTACTTTTCCGGCATTTTCGATAGAAGAATCAGCTAATGAATGCCAGCTTAAAAGTCGTTCTTTTTCATCTTTAACAATTTCAGCTTTCCAACTTAATCTGCCAATTCCTGCGGGACCTTTGGCTGTCCATTCCGAAACGGTAGAATCAATAGTTTTAACAGACTCTAAGTGATTCATGAATTTAGGCAGATTTTCTAAATTTCGCCAAAAAGCATACACTTCGCTAACAGGCTTATTAATAAAACTGCTCAGCCTGATGTTTACATTGTGTGCTTTGTCATTTTTTAAATGATCTACGGCATCATAAACGGGACAGTAGCCGCTGATACCTCTTAAAAGCATACCGCCGCCAAGGCTGCTTTTTGTCAGATCTTTTTCTTTTTGTTTCAAACCGCTATATAACAAATAGGCACCGCTTGTAACCATTATTATTCGTTCCAGTGTTGAAACATTGTTTTTAATCATCGGTTTATGCGCTTTTTGCGTCAAAGATTGTGTTTGTGTTTCCATAATGTAAAATGTTTTGTAGCCTTGTAAACAAATATTCATTTACAATGCTTTTTATTATAAAATTATAAAGGTGGATTGGATGTTCCTGAGTCAGAAATGTTTCCTTTAAAATCGCTGATGAGATCTTTAATAGTATTAAAACCATCTGATTCCAGTTCAACAATTTTTTTGATTAAATCTTTTCCTTTTTCAGAGGTTAGTAAAGCTCCCAGCACTGCACCTACAGCCACTCCTGTTAACAATGCACCTACTACTTTGCCTGATTCCATAATGTTGTTTTTTAAAATTAATATTCGGGATTTTCCTGTTTTACTTTTATTTTAATCTTGAATCTTCTCGTTTTTGAACGCCCAGTTCCGGATCATATCCTGAATCACTTAAATCATCTTCTTCATCTTCGTTATCTTCCTCCTCATAAAAATCCGGATCCACTATATCTTCTTCTTTTTCATCTCCAAATTCTTCAAAATTATCAACTCTCTTTATTTCTTTTTTCTGATCGGGTTGAGAATCATCTGGTTTAAAAGTGTTGGTTTTTTCATTAAATTCAATATTTTCAACAGCGATATTATGCAAATCGGAATTTAAATTCTGATTCTCATCGGTATTAAATTGGGGTTGATCGGTACTGAATTCTTCAAATTGCTCTTTGTTTTGTTCTTTATCAAAGTATAAATCATTTTCTATTGGGGTGTCACGTTCATCCTTTTCGAAATCACGTTTTTTATCATTTTCCATGGCTAATTATTTTAAGAATTTGTAAATATTTATGGGGGATTTTTTCATCAATTAAAGAAATTAGTAATTGATTATTTTCAAAAGTACAATTTCACGTAGCGTTTGGCTTATAGAATTAAAGTCAATCATTATATAATTCTAAGATGCTAATATGTGGATTATGAGTAGTATAGCTTGGATTTTTGTAAGCGATGATAATAATTATATAAGACAGCTGCTGTTATTGATTCTTATTTTTGTAAAAGAAGTTTTTTCGATAAAATTTTCGAATAAGAGTTTTATTGATTTGTAATAACAAAAATTCTGAAAGCAATGATATCTCAAAAAGTTGTAGAATGCAGTAATGCACTTGTAAAAAAGAATTGGAGCATAGCATTTGTAGAAAGTATGTCAGCAGGAAAAATGTGCTATGAGTTCTCCAGAGTTCCGCAATCAGGTAAAATACTTATTGGTGGAATGGTTTGTTATGATGGGGAAATGAAAGAAGAATTGCTGGCTATTCCGCATTATTTATTAGAAAAGTTCACCCCTGAATCAGCTGAGGTTACAAAAGCCATGGCGCAAAATTTTTGCAGAACGGTTCCCTCGGATATTTGTGTAGCTATAACGGGACTGAGTACTTCCGGTGGTAGTGAAACTCCTGAAAAGCCTGTGGGAACTATTTTTTTGCATTTTATTTTTCCCCATAAACAACTAGCAAAACGCTATGAGTTTAAAGGTGATGCAGAAGATATTGTTGATCAGTCTATAGATGTAGCTGCTTCGGTTATTATTGAAGAACTGGATGAGTTTGATAAACAAAATAAAAAGAATTATGAAGAAATAAGCTGATGATTCGGTAAAATCACAAAGTCAGTTTTTGTTATTCTTTCAAAAGCAACTCCTCTGAAACCCAATGGATCGCATGGTCGTATTCTTCTTTCTTGAAACCTTTAAATTCACCGGGAACTAAATAACAGAAACCATTTGTAAAAGAAATAATCCTTTCTGAATCAGTTACAATGGCACCTCTGTTCCATCTGCCCATATTTTGCAAACCTAACATGGCATCCTGAGCCCAGGCACCGGTCGTGAAATTCTCCAGATTACTATCCAGTACCAGTAAAAAATTAATGTAATCAATCTGTTTTATCAGCCGTTCCACCTCAGGAATAACAATATTGTTATAATCTTCTTTAGTAACTGCTCCGGTCACTCTAAAAGCAGCAATAGTATGTGGTGTGGTATTTATTACTTCTATCATGATATGGTTTTTTTTATTCTCCTAAAGTTATGCTTAAAAATTGGTTCTTGCCTTACATTTAATTTATAAAATTTTACAAAATTTCAATATATTGTTGAAAATAAGTAGGTTGTAAGTTGTTTTGTTAGAAGCCAAGCATTAATATAATTAGTAAATCTAAAGATTTTGTGATTTGTGGTACAAAAACTTGAATCACTGTTAGAGGATTTGAAGAATTGGAACAATTTATTTTTAGTAAAATTTATTCTTAAGTTTGTCTGTAATTTTTTTTAGCATATCTAAAAGAGCATTGGAAACACTAAATTAATGATAGAAAAGGAAAAGAAATTTTAGAGCTAATAATGACCATAAAATAAACTGTTAAATGAACGAAATAAAAATATTTTTTTTTGCCTTGGGATCCTTTTTTGGAATGGATGATGCACGAATTACGGCCGATAAAACTACCGTACTCATTTATCCGAAGGAAAAGCAAATAGAGATTATTCAGGAAGATTTGTTTGCCTTGATCCAGTCTGAAAAAGACGAGAGACTTGTATTTGAACAATGGGACAAAATTTACAAATGGAAAGAGAAGCATACAGCCTGGGCGAAAGAATTGGATAATTTTACCTCCAAGGATTTTAAGCTTACTCCTGTGAAAATGACTACTCAAACCTATTTGGTTTTAATTAGACCGCACCTTACCCTTAAATATACCCATGAAAAAGATTTAGCTTCTATGGGGATCTGGTTCAATGCTGCTAAAAATAAGTTTTACTTAAACAATATACCTGAAGATAACATTCAAAGCAGCAATGGAAAACTAGAAGGTAATTATTGGGTTTTTGATGCTGACGATAGAATCAGTTTCACTATAGAACCTTATTTAAAGAAGACAGAAAAATTTAAAAACTCAAGAATTCCTTTGAAAAAATTATTAAGGAAATATAAAGAGTAAAAAACAAGCAATGAGTAGTATGAACAATTACATTTTAATATTTTTGATATCACTTTTCTTATCGTGTTCAAAAAACAATTACATTCCCATTAAAGAAGTTCCCGAAATAGAATTCAGTACTATTGATACTAGTACCCAAACAGATCTTTCTTTTATTAATACCGCAAATAACCAAAACGTTTCTATACTCAATAGTTTAGAGGAAACAGGATTTCACTTTTATAACAGCATCAAATTTAAAACGGAAGATATTGGAATATTGGCTGGCGGAACGGGGTTAAGAGCCAGAATCACAAAAAATGGAGGTGCTAATTGGAAAGAATATTCTTTTTCAAAATTTGCCAATGCTTTTCATTCCGTTTCCTTTTCCGGTAATACTATATTTATTGTTGGAGAAAGTAACTATATTTTCAGGAGTAATGATTTTGGCGGATCTTGGAGCGTTTATAATGCCGAAAATCTTTTTGAAGAGGGAAATTCTTTCGGCCAATTTAAATTCTATAAAATTCATTTTTTTAATGAAAAATCAGGCTTTATCGTTGGTGAACATAATACTATTCCCCTTATTCTAAAAACGAATGATGGAGGAGAGCAGTGGGAAATAATTGATACTAATGAAGCATTAAAAAATAGCGGAGCCATAACAGATTTTGCTATTCATTCTAGTGAAAAAATTACTATCGTGACCTCATTTGGAGAATGTTATACAACAAATGATGGTGGAAAGACTTGGAAACTACTTCTCAAGACAAAGCCTTTAAATTCGATTGCTTTCAAAAACAGTAATGAGGGCTATGTAGGAGGAATCAATGGAAAACTACATTATACCGATGATGGTGGGGAAAATTGGCGCATAATCGAAGTTCCAGAGAATCCCAACATCACGGACATTGAGTTTATCAAGAATAAAGCGCTTATAACCACTTCAATTTCCTTTTCTAAAAACAGAGCTGTTTTTATGTATGAAATTGATAAAAATGGAAAGAATATCCATCCCTTTCTAACTAAAACAGATGAAAACATTCTTTTTATGGGAGATTCTTATGCTATTGATGTTTTTGAAAATAACATTTACATTCTGGATAGAAATAACTTATATAAAACTACTAATGAATACTTTTATAAGTAATAAAAAAGAATACGGTGTATAAAATATTAAGAATAAGCACCATCATTATATTAGCTATAGGCTTCATATCTTGAATTATTGCGGTTTTATTGCAGTCTTTAGTTTCTTTTATAGGATATTCTATTGGGGCACTATTTTCCTATTATATAATTGTTCTATTGCTGCTTACTTCATTAAAAGAAAAAACAAAGTACAAGAGAATTTTCGAACCATAAAAAAAACCTGATATTTTATCAGGGTTTTGCGACAGGAACAGGACAAATTTCTATAAAATTTATTTAAGATTCGCCTTAGTTTTTTGTGTGAAAAAGGTATCAAGTCCAAATGCAACGTGCCATAATGCTGCCACATATCTTATGCAGGATAAAAACTGTATAATTCGCCTGAGCTTTTTGTGGCAGAAAAGGTAGCAAGTGCACAAGGTTCAACATATACTTTTACTTAATAATTAACATGTATAAATAACATTAGTAAACTTTAGTTATCATTTCATCTATAGGCAAACGAACTTTTTTAGTAGCTGCCATATAGTCTTTTTCAGAATCCCTATATCCTAAAGCGAGGATAACTGTAGCATATAACCCTTTTTCTTTCAAACCTAAAACTTCATCGATAGTGGCGGCATTAAATCCTTCGATAGGAGTGGCATCCACTTTCAATTCTGCCGCAGCAATAAGTGCAGTTCCTAGTGCAATATAAGCCTGTTTGGCCGCCCAAAGGGCTTTTTGTTCTTCGTTAATAGCACTGAAATAGGAATGCAGTCCATTTCTAAATCCTGATAAGGCACCAGCATCAAGACCTCTTTGCTTTTCTGTCATTGTCATGTAATCGTCAATGTAACGCGAAGTCATGTCATTGAATGCAGCAAAAACCAACAAATGAGAGCAAGAGCTAATCTGTCCATTATACGAATCAGCACCTAATTTTTTTTGGATTTCCGGGTTGCTTACAACAAAAACACGGTAAGATTGCAGACCACAAGAAGATGCTGAAAGATTTATAGCCTCTAAGATCTGATCGACCTTCTCTTCTGTTACTTTAATGTTACTGTAAGCTTTTGTGGCGTAGCGCCATTTTAAATTTTCTATCAAATTCATTGCTATGTCTATCTTAATTTTTGGCAAATATAAATGATATTGTTTTCTTTTTCGACGCTTGAATTGCTATGGGAAACTTCAAATCAGTCATATCCTAGTTATCTAAAGAATAATTATCTGTTTTCCTTTATTATTACATTTATAAAAAGATTAATAATCTGTAAAAATATTATAAAAAAGAATAATTATCTTATTTTTTCGGTTTTGTAAAATATTAAATCTTTTATTTTCAAATTTGCAGGGTAAAAAAACTAAATAGCATCATCAGATGAAAGCGAACATACAAGAAGATAGGGGAATAAACGAAAAGAAGGATATTGAAAACATCCAGAATACAATCCAGAATGATTTTGCATTCACACTAAAGAGCACTCGTTTAGATGAAAACTATCACCCCTCAAGCGAAACGCGTTTGACAACCAATTTTGCAAACTTGGCTAGAGGCGGTAATCGCCAACAAAACTTACGTAATGCATTAAATATGATTAACAATCGATTCAATGCATTGGCTCATCTGGATAATCCAAAAGGGGATCGTTACCTTGTAGAACTTGAAATCATCACAGTAACGATGAGTATTGATGATAAGAATGGTATTAAAAATCTGCCTTTGATTGAAGTTTTAAAAACCAATATTTTTGACCACAAAACTGGCCAGCGTATTGAGGGTATTGCCGGAAATAATTTTTCGTCTTATGTTCGTGATTATGATTTCAGTATTTTATTGATCGATTACAATAAAAATAAATCTAGTTTTTGTACTCCTGAAAATTTTGGTGATTTGCATGGAAAACTTTATAAGTGTTTTGTGAATTCAACCACTTATAAAGAGTACTTTAAGAAGTCACCAATCATTTGTCTAAGTGTATCGAGCAACAAAACTTATACTCGTACTGAGTATCAGCATCCGGTTCTGGGTTTTGAGTATTTGCAGGATCAATATTCTATCACTGATGAATATTTCTCTAAAATGGGCTTAAAGGTTCGTTTTTTCATGCCTCCGAATAGTGTGGCACCGATGGCTTTTTATCATTCCGGAGATCTGCTTGCGGATTATACAGATCTTGGATTAATCAGCTCAATCAGCACGATGGAGACTTTCCAGAAAATTTATCGCCCTGAAATTTACAATGCAAATTCAGTGGCTGGGAAAATCTATCAACCTAGTATTAAACACGAAGATTATTCACTGACTCGCGTGGCTTATGACCGCGAAGAGCGCAGCCGACTGGCTCTTGAACAGGGTAAATATGCAGAAGAGCATTTCATTAAACCTTACAAAAGTCTCCTGGAACAATGGTCTGCTAATTTTACACTTTAATTGATTACAACGCATTAAAATTATACTATTATGAAGAAATTATTATTACCTACCTCTATTGTCGGAAGTTTACCCAAACCTGCCTGGCTTGCACCACCCGAAAAACTTTGGTCACCATGGAAATTAGAAGGCGATCAGCTACTTGAAGGAAAACAAGATGCGTTGCGCATTTCTCTGCACGAACAACAATTGGCAGATATAGATATCATTTGCGACGGCGAGCAGACACGCCAGCATTTTGTAACGACTTTTATCGAACATTTAAGCGGTGTAGATTTTGAAAATCGTAAAACAGTAAAAATCCGTAATCGTTATGACGCGAGTGTTCCAGTAGTGGTAGGTGAGGTTGCACGTCAAAGAGCAGTTTTTGTTGAAGATGCTAATTTTTTACGTAAACAGACTAATAAGCCTATAAAATGGGCATTGCCAGGCCCGCTTACAATGGTAGATACCTTGTACGACGACCATTATAAAAGCCGGGAAAAATTGGCGTGGGAATTTGCAAAAGCACTCAATGAAGAAGCAAGAGAACTTCAAGACGCAGGGGTAGATATTATTCAGTTTGATGAACCTGCATTTAATGTGTTCTTTGATGAAGTAAACGATTGGGGAATGGCAGCATTAGAAAGAGCTATTGAAGGTTTACACTGTCAAACTGCGGTTCATATTTGTTATGGTTATGGAATACAGGCAAATACTGATTGGAAAAAGACATTAGGTTCAGAGTGGAGACAATACGAAGAAATTTTTCCGAAAATTCAAAAATCTAAAATTGATGTGGTGTCTTTAGAATGTCACAACTCCAATGTGCCTTTAAATTTAATCGAACTTGTTCGCGGTAAAAAAGTAATGGTCGGTGCCATTGATGTGGCAAGCAACACTATCGAAACACCAGAAGAAGTTGCTGCTACGCTGCGTAAAGCTCTTGAGTTTGTAGATGCCGAAAATCTTTACCCTTCTACAAACTGCGGTATGGCCCCGCTATCTCGAAACGTAGCCAGAGGCAAGTTAAGTGCTTTAAGCGCAGGAGCAGAAATTATACGCAAAGAACTTGGGGTTTGGTCTCAATGTATTAATAATGGTGTCCGTGCCTCCACGGAGGAATAATATTTAAAACACATTGAAGAAATTATTAGAAGTATTAAAAAAAGCAGGTTTCGACGGTTTCCTGTTAATGATAGCCGCCATGATTCTGATGGCTTATTTTTTGCCAAAGCCAGGCATGGTCAAAGAACCTGTTTCGCTGGAGGAGATTGCCAATGCTGGAGTTTCGTTGATTTTCTTGTTTTATGGCTTACGTTTAAGTGTTGAGAAACTAAAAGCCGGACTTTCCAATTGGAAAATGCACATTGTCGTCCAGTTGACAACCTTTTTATTTTTTCCGCTTATTGTTTTGGCATTTCGCCCGTTGTTTATCAATAACGGCTTTGAGCTGCTTTGGCTGGGTGTATTTTTTCTGGCAGCATTACCATCTACAGTATCCTCTTCGGTGGTCATGGTTTCCATCGCCAAGGGAAACATTCCCGCAGCCATTTTCAATGCAAGTATTTCCAGTTTGATCGGAGTAGTTGTGACGCCGATCTGGGTTGGGTTATTTATAGCTTCTGCTACAGGCGATTTTGATATCACTCAAATCGGCTTAAAGTTGATTCTTCAAGTTTTGCTGCCTGTCATCATTGGTATAAGCCTCAATTCCCGTTTCGGCGCCATTGCCGAAAAATACAAGAAACAGCTCAAATATTTCGATCAGGCAGTTATTCTAACGATTATTTACACGTCGTTTTGCAAGTCATTTTCCGAACATCTTTTTGAAGGCTTCACCGCCCTTGAACTTGCTGGACTCGCTGCAGGGATGATGGCGTTGTTTTTTGCCGTATTCTTTTGTGTAGGACTACTCAGCCGCCTGCTTGGTTTTTCTGATGAAGACCGTATTACTGTCTTATTCTGCGGGTCTAAAAAGTCATTGGTACACGGCACGGTTATGTCAAAAGTACTTTTTCAGCACAGTACCATCACCGGTATCATATTGCTGCCGCTCATGCTTTACCATGCCTTACAATTGATTGCCGCAAGTATCATCGCTCAGGGTATGGCTCGACGAAAAGAAGTATAATTTTATTTATGACGTGGTCCTTTATCTTTTTAGATAAAGGGCACCAAGAATAATGCTCCCTGCTATAAAATAATGCCTTTTAGATTTTTATACTGTGAAGATAAAAGCTGCAGTATGTTATGTTTTTAACTTGTGCGAAATAAGATTTTTGTATTGTTTTTGGTTATATTTGAAGAATTTTATTCTGATTTAAAATAAATTAAACCTGTTTAAAGTAATATTCTATGGAGCAGATAGATGAAATTGATCTTCGGTTATTAAATATACTTCACGATAATTCTAAATACACTGTAAAAGAGCTTGCTAAAATGGTAAATCTTTCGGCATCGCCTGTTTTTGAGCGTATTAAAAGATTGGAAAATAACGGTTATATTAAGAAATATATAGCCCTGCTGGATCCAGAAAAACTAAACAGGGGATTTATCGTTTTCTGTAATATCAAACTTAAACAGCACGATCGTAACATAGGGAATCAGTTTGTTAGTGATATTATGAAAATAGAAGAAATTGTAGAATGTTACAATATATCAGGTGATTACGATTTTTTAATGAAAGTTTCAGTCAAAGATATGAAGCATTATCAAGATTTTGTGTTTAATAAATTAGGATCAGTTGAAAGTATAGGGAGTACCCAAAGTACCTTTGTTATGTCGGAGATAAAAAATCTCTACGGATAGGCTAAAGGAAAGCTTATTGTTCTAATAGGAAACTTTGTATATTTTTGTTTTAGGAGATTGAATCTTAAGTTTAGAACAAAAAAAAACTCTAAATCATTGATTTAGAGTTTTTTAAGTGACCTCGACTGGATTCAAACCAGTAACCTTCTGAGCCGTAATCAGATGCGCTATTCAGTTGCGCCACGAGGCCATTTGCAGACGTTTTGTAAACGTGATTGCGGGTGCAAATATAGGGATAAATGTGTAACTTGCAAGCATAAATTTCAATAAATACTAAAAAAAATGAAGTTAGAAAATTATATCCGTGATATTCAGGGTTTTCCAAAAGAAGGAATTTTGTTTAAAGATATAACTCCGCTGTTAAATGATGCAAATGCAACCCGGGAATGCCTGAAAACATTAGTGGAATCCTTAAAAGGGCAAAAAATAGATAAGGTTATTGGTGCAGAAAGTAGAGGTTTTTTATTCGGAATGTTATTAGCACAGCAATTAAATGCCGGATTTGTACCTGTACGTAAACCTGGTAAGTTGCCATACGAAACCATTTCTGCTTCTTACGACTTAGAATACGGAACCGATAATCTGGAAATTCATATTGATGCGATTCAAAAAGGGGATAAGGTATTAATTCACGATGATGTGCTGGCAACAGGGGGAACAGCCAAAGCAGTTTGCGAACTGGTAGAAAAACTAGGTGGCGAAATTATACAGTTAAATTTCCTGATGGAACTCACTTTCTTAAATGGAAGAGAGAAAATAAAAGAATACGATATTTTTGCAGCGGTAACCTATTAGTCTAATGCTCTTGTAGTAACATAATAGCGATACCCAATAATAGCCAACTGCCATTTCTTGGCTTTCGCCAAATCCAGTCTCTGCTTAGTAAAACTAGGTAAAATGAGTTTGTTGATTTTAGCTAAAATTTTAAACATAACTTTATGGTTTTCTCAAAGATACAAAAAAGACGGTAGTTGTGAAGTACCGTCTTTTGCGTTTTAAATTTAATTTTGGATTATTTAGTTTTAATTTCTATAACACCATTTTTTCCTTTTTCTCCATATTTATCTAGTGCAATTTTACCTTTCAATACTTCGATTTTTTTAATCTGGTCTTTAGGAATATCTTCCATATTGAAATTTGGCTCCTTTGTTTTTTCATCAACAACAATTAACGGCTTTGTTCCATCAAGGGAGGAAAAGCCAGTAACTTTCCAACCATTAACTTCCTTATCTTGTTGTTCTGCATAGCCTAAAACTTTGATTGGTTGAGATTCTTTTGCAATATTACCTCTTTTGTCTTTCATAGTAATTTCAATTACACCATTCTTACCACTTTCATTATATTTCATGGTAGCATGATGATCTTTTAATACAGTTATACTTTTTATGTTATCCGGATCTACATCTTCAATTTTAAAATTAAAATCTTTTTTTATTCCATCAATTACAATAAGTGGTTTTTCAAAATCTTGTTTAGTATTCGAATTTCGAAAAGATAATCCACTGCCAGTACTATTTTTATTCTCCTCTTTTTTCGTTTTTGTAGTAATTCTAATTGTTTTTTCATCTAGGTTTCCATGCGAACACTCAATCATTTCAGGATTGAATGAATAATACTCTTGAGGTGTTACTTTTTTATCATCAATATAAAAGGTAAATTCTTTACTTTTTTTTAGCCAATCTTTAGTGAAAATTCGTATTTCTTTTTTGTCTTTAATAACATCCATTGATTCAATTTCTTTAGGATCTAATTTATCCAGTTCTTCTTTAGTCGATTTTGCACCATTAATGTAAATGTCTTTATCAGTAACTTTAATTGTAGTTTTATTATTATTGTGTTTTGTAGTTACCAGAATCGTCTTTTTACCAGAAATTGTATCCACATCAATTTTTTCAATATCATTAGGATCTAATTTAGCTAATTCTTCCTCGGTTGATTTCTTACCATTAATATAAATTTCTTTTCCTTCTGATATATTATTTAAATCTTTTTCAACTTTAAATGATTTTAAATCAACAGATTCTGACTTCGTTTCTTTTTCCTGTGCAACTACTTCAATTTGGAATAAAAAAACAAAAGCAACAAGTGCAGGGAATACTGTAATATACTTCCACGAATTCGATTTTTTAGATGGGTTTTGGTTCAACATAATAATTCTTTTTTTGATTAAGGATTGATAGAAATGATTAGTAAGTGCAACACAATTGTCCAGTGTGGTTATTTTTAAAAGAGTTAATTGGTAGGCTTTTTTGTCTGCTATTCTTTTAGCCGCTTCGTTATCGGCAATGAATTCCAGATTTTGCGCAATAGCTTTTTTGTACAGCCAAATCAACGGATTGAACCAAAAGAGGATACAAAATAAGCTTGAAAGCAACACATCAACACTGTGTTTTTGCTGACTGTGTACTTTTTCATGTTCTAAAATATTTTCTAATTCAACAACAGAATACAAAGACGAATTGAACACGATATATTTAAAAAAAGAGAAAGGAGCAATGTTTTCGGCAATATCTATTAATTTGAAATTACCTTGCTGTTGTATTGTTTTTCCGTTTAATAATTTTATCAGACTATTAAAATCAAAAATCAGTCTGAGAAACGAAATTGCAATTCCTATAATGTAAACACCAGCTACGATTAGATACCAATTAATTTCCGGTTCAGGAGCATTTACCAAAGTTGTCACCGGAATATTCGACCAATCGAACGAATCTGTTGTAGGTTCTATCCAAATGACTTTGGTGATAAAAAATAAGGGTAAAAGGCCCGAAGTGATTAATCCTGATAGTAAAAACCATCTGTTACCATTGAAAAAAGTCTCTTTTCGTAAGAGCAATATATACGCCAGATAAAACAAACCAATCAGCCCACTTGCTTTGATGAGGTAAATAAATACGTTTTCCATAACTATTGTTTTTTTTCAATCATCGCTAAAATTTCCCGTAATTCATCGGCAGATATTTTCTCTTCCTTGGCAAAAAAGGAAACCATATTTTTATAAGAACTATTAAAATAGGTATCGATGGCAGTATTCATGAACTTTTTTCGGTAGTCTTCCATTTTTACAATAGGGTAGTACTGATGCGTTTTTCCAAAGGCGTTATAAGAAACATATCCTTTTTCTTCCAGATTTCTAATAATCGTAGAAAGGGTGTTGTAATGTGGCTTTTCGTCTTTGATTTCGGCCATGACTTCTTTTACAAAAGCTTTTTCCAGCTTCCACAAAATTTGCATGATTTCTTCTTCTTTATTGGTTAATTTTTCCATAACTGTTTAATTTGAATACAATTATATAACTATGTTTTTAGTTTAACAACTATTTTTATAGTTATTTAACTATTTTTTTAGTTTTTGAAAGAATTAAGGTTGATAGATTACACAGATTCCCCCCAAGTTAAAAAGTATTAGATTGAATTAAAAAGGTCTAATCGGTATAATCAGTGGCAAAAAAGGATGCCGGTTTGGGGGCAAGAATCGTTAATTCTTATAGAAGCATATTAAAAGCTTAAGTCTTTGTGGCTTTGCAACATTTACCGTATTTTTGCATAAAATTTTGAAGATGAGGTTTATTCTGTTATTTGTATTTTTAGTTTCATGGAGTTTTGGCTTTAGCCAACAAAAATTTGATGCGGCTGCTGCCAAAAAATACCAGCAGAAATTAAATAAAGAGTATGTTGACCCCAAAACCAGTCCGCTGGAAGCTCAGGATTTAGCTGCATTTAAAAGTTTAAATTTTTATCCTGTTAGTGAAAAGTACTTTGTCAAAGCTCGTTTTGTGAGAACTCCAAAAGAGAAACCATTCCAAATGAAAACTTCGACGGACAGAACGCCGATTTTCATAAAATATGGAGAAGCACATTTTGAAATCAATGGTAAAAAATGCAAACTAAATCTTTATCAGGATGTGGTATCAGCCAGAAATCCACAATACAAAAACGATTTGTTTTTGCCTTTTTTTGATGAAACATCAGGTAAAGAAAGTTATACAGGCGGGAAATACATTGATTTAAAAATCCCAAAAGGAAATACAATAGCTATCGATTTTAATACTTCATACAATCCGTATTGTGCTTATAATTATCGCTATTCTTGTCCAAAAGTACCTTTGGAAAACGATTTAAAAGTAGCTATTCGTGCGGGTGTTAAAAAATTTCATGATTAATGCAGTACTTTAATTTACATACCCACGTTTATACCCGTAGAGAGAATATATTGGAATTAGTCAATCAATATCCTCAGGAATTTGATGCTGCTTTACCTAATTATTCAATAGGAATTCATCCTTTATTTATTGATGAAAGCCGGTTAGAAAGCGACTTTGAAGTAATTGAACAGAAAATAAGTTCTCCTTCCTGTCTGGCTATTGGTGAATGTGGCTTAGACAAACGAAGCGAAACAGCATTTGAAATCCAACTGCAAGTTCTAGAAAGACAATTTTTATTGGCAGAAAAACATCAGAAAGCGGTTGTTATTCATTGTGTACATGCTTTTCAGGAATTGGTAGCGTTGAAGAACAAATTAAAGCTGACCATTCCCATTGTGATTCATGGTTTTTCTAAAAAAGAACAATTGGCTAAACAACTTTTGGACAATGGTTTTTATCTTTCTTTTGGTAAAAATTTATTGCAAAATCCTGAAATGGAAACTGTTTTTGTGAACACACCCAATGATCGTTTTTTTCTGGAAACAGATATGGTTGAAGAAGGAATTGAGGAAGTATATGCCCTTGCGGCAAAATATAAAAAGATTACGATAACGGAATTGCAACAACTGATTTCGAATAATTTCAATTCCGTTTTTAAAAATAAACAATAACTAAATAACCGAATATACTTTTAATTATGGCTGAATGGACCGAAAGAGCTGAATTATTATTTAGAAAAGAAGGATTAGAAAAACTGCAAAATGCTCATGTACTTGTTGTAGGATTGGGTGGTGTAGGTTCGTTTGCAGCCGAGTTTCTGGCTAGAGCAGGAGTTGGGAAAATGACGATTGTAGATGGTGATGTGGTCGATATTACTAATATTAACCGACAATTGCCTGCTTTGCATTCTACCGTGGGTCAGCCCAAAATTACCATTGTGGGCGATCGATTGATGGATATAAATCCGGAATTGCAGTTAACCCGTGTGCAGGAATTTCTTTCTCCGGAGCGTGCATTCGAAATTGTAGATCCGCAATTTGATTATGTTTTAGATTGTATCGACAGTATTACGCCTAAAATCAATTTGATTGTTGCTGCTAAACGAAAAAGAGTGAAAATCATTTCCAGTATGGGAGCAGGAGGAAAGATGGAAGCTTCGAAGGTAAAAGTAGCCGACATTGGAAAAACCATCAATTGTTATTTTTCTAAAGCCATTAGAAAGCGATTGAAAAAGATGAAAATAAACAAATTGAAAGTGGTTTTCTCCTCAGAAATCCAGGATGAAGGCAGTTTGAAATTAACCGATGGTTCTAACTATAAAAAATCATTTTATGGTACAAATAGTTACATGCCGGGTTTATTTGGCTTACACGCTGCCGAAACCGTAATTCGTTATATTATTAAAAAAGAGTAACTCTAGTCCTTAGTGGTTAGTCCTTAGCTACTAAACTTTAAACATTTTGCTAAGTACTAGGTACTAAGAACTAAAAATCTAAAAAAAAATGATACAAACAGTAATTTTTGACATGGACGGTGTAATTGTGGATACAGAACCAGTACATCGCTATGCCTATTACAAACAATTTGAAGAATTAAATATTGAAGTTAGTGAAGAATTGTACACTTCATTTACAGGGAATTCTACCCGAAATATTTTTCAGAAAATAAAAGATATTTTCAAGCTCGAAAATGAAGTAGAAGATTTAATTCAAAGAAAACGCAGTATTTTTAATGATGCTTTTGATACCAAAAAAGATTTGGAACTACTGGATGGTGTTCGAAATTTAATAGTTGATTTACATCAAAATGGGGTACAGTTAATTTTAGCTTCTTCTGCATCCAAAGTTACTATCGAGCGTGTTTTTAACCGCTTTAAATTGCATGATTATTTTACACATAAGGTAAGTGGCGAAGATTTTCCTAAATCCAAACCGCATCCTGCTATTTTTGAGCATGCTGCAAGCTTATCTCTAGCGTCAAAAGAGGAATGTATTGTTATAGAAGACAGCACAAATGGAATTATTGCAGCAAAAGCGGCAGGGATTTTGTGTATAGGATACAACAGTGTACATTCAAAAAATCAGGATTTATCCATAGCAGATTATGTTGTCAATCATTTTGATGAGTTGAATTATGCTTTAGTTAAAGATATGGATTCTAAATTATGTAATTCTTAACAGCATAATACAGAAGAAGTTGTAATTTTAAATGTTTAAAAAAATATTCCGATTATGAAAAAAATAGTTATTGTTTTATCGCTTATTATATCTCATTTTACCGTTGAAGCTCAGGTAAAAATTCCTGAGACAAGTCCTAAAGCTATTGTAAAGCAAGTTGTAGGTTTGACGGATGTAGAAATTGTTTATTCGCGTCCATCTGCAAGAGGAAGAGCTGTTTATGGAAATTTGGTTCCTTTTGGTCAGTTATGGCGAACAGGGGCTAATGATAACTCTACAATTTCTTTTAGCGATGATGTTGTCATTAATGGAAAAACGCTGAAAAAAGGAAAATATGCTTTGTATACCATTCCTAATATTCAAAGTTGGGAAGTTATATTTTATACTAAAACGGATAATTGGGGAACTCCTAAAGAGTTTGACGAGTCTAAAGTGGCTTTGAAAACATCTGTAAAAGAAGAAGCTTTGCCTAAACCTGTGGAAACATTTACATTGGCAATTAATAATTTAGACAGTAGTTCAGCTACTCTTGATATTTCCTGGGAGAACTCTTATGTGTCTTTAAAATTCGAAGTTCCTACAAAGAAACTGGCTATTGCAAGTATCGAAAAAACATTAGCAGGTCCTTCACCTGAAGAATATTATACAGCAGCTCAATATTATTATCAATCCAATAGTGATATTGAGAAAGGAAGAGCCTATATTGATAAAGCTGTTGAATTGTCTAAAGCCGTTCCTTTTTATTATTTAAGATTAAAATCATTAATCCAGGCCAAACAAGGAGATAAAAAAGGTGCTATCGAAACCGCTAAATGGTCTATTTCGGCTTCGGAAGCAGCAGGGAATAAAGAATATGTTGAAATGAATAAAGCGAGTATAGAGGAATGGAGCAGGTCATAAATTCCATTTTTAAATAAAAAAGAAATCCCATTTGCAGTTTTTTGATGCAAATGGGATTTTTTGTTTATGCAATATTCTTCTCGTTCTTGAAAATGGTGACTTGCAGTAAAGCGGATAGCACAATAGTCATCATCGCCCCAATAAAATTCAACCACAAATAACCCAGTTTTTCTTCGCCACTTGGATAAATGAAAATAGCAAAATAATAAATAACTAAAATACTTAGCTGAGTAATAAAAGCACTGTAGAAAATAGCTTTGGCTTTAATAAATTTGATGTAAAAACCAACCAGAAATATTCCTAAAACGGTTCCGTAAAAGATAGAGCCAATGATGTTTACTAATTGGATTAAATTTTCGAAAAGCGTTCCCACACAAGCAAAAAGAATGGCTATAATTCCCCAAAAAAGAGTGAAGAATTTAGTAGCATTCAAATAATGTTTTTCTGTTTTAGGTTCTTTTAAATTACGCTTATAAATATCAATAGCCGTTGTTGAAGCCAGAGCATTAAGTCCGGAAGCAGTTGATGACATGGCTGCCGAAATAATTACAGCCAGCAATAAACCGATCAAACCTTTAGGTAAATAGTGCAAGATGAAATGGAAGAAAACATAATCTTTATCGTTGGTTTCGCTTCCACTATCGGCTTTGTGGATGATTTCTTTCGCATGATCTCTTAAATCTTTTTCTTTGGTCGAAATAGCCACTAATTCTTTTCTCAGGATAGGGTTGTCATAATCCTGATTCAGCTGATCAATGTATAAAAGATTAATAACTTTTTTGTCTTCGGAAAGGGTTTCCAAATCTTTTTCTAAAGCGTGGTATTCGTCTTTATATTGTGATTTTTCAATCGTTGTTTTGTTATTCGGATTGAAATTTAAAGGCACAGGATTGAATTGGAAAAAGACAAAAACCATAACTCCCGTAAGTAATATAAAGAACTGCATTGGGACTTTTAACAGACCATTCATGATTAATCCCATTTGGCTCTCCCGCACTGATTTTCCGGATAAATAGCGTCCTACCTGTGACTGGTCAGTTCCAAAATAAGCCAATGCTAAGAAAAAACCACCGGTGATTCCGCTCCAAAAAGTATATTTTTCTTCCGGATCAGTAGAAAAATCCACAATATTCATTTTGCCATTAGCACCTGCAATATGAAGTGCATTACTAAAAGTCATGTCATTAGGTAAAAAACGAAGAATAAGAAAGAAAGTGATAAACATACCCGACATAATCACAAACATCTGTTGTTTTTGGGTTACGTTTACTGCTTTAGTTCCTCCGGTAACGGTATAAATAATAACCAGAATTCCTATAACAATATTCATATAGGTTAAATTCCAGCCCAATAATGCCGACAAAATAATAGCAGGAGCATAAATAGTTAATCCTGTTCCCAGTCCTCGCTGAAATAAGAACAGAATAGCCGCCAGCGAACGCGTTTTTATATCAAAACGTTTTTCTAGATATTCATAAGCGGTAAAAACTTTGTATTTATGATAAATGGGAATAAATGTCAGACAGATAACAATCATGGCTATCGGGAGACCAAAATAAAACTGGACAAATCCCATTCCGTCATGATAAGCCTGTCCGGGTGTAGAAAGAAAAGTAATGGCACTTGCCTGAGTTGCCATCACCGAAAGTCCCACCATATGACATGGTGTTTCATTGCTGCCCAGAATAAAATCTTCTACATTTTTACTTCCTTTGGTTTTCCAGGCACCATAAATTACTATAAATAATAAGGTGATAACAAGTACAATCCAGTCGAATAATTGCATGGCTTTAAGAGTATAATTTCATTATTAAATAAAAAACTAAGATGTAAACAGCATTTGCAATTAATACCCAGGTGTAATTTGCCTTCCAGTTTTTTTCTTTTTTTAATCCCATTTTACTTCTTTTAGAGTGTTGTTTTTTGAAAATATATTAGTTTTCAATGTTTTGTTGTGTTTTATTTTGGTGCTTCTTCGGTCTCGGCAGTTTTTAATGAAATCATATTAGCCACTAAACGATACGCACCTGAAACTCCCATTGGGAGTTCTCTGAACAAACTTAAACCAGTATAAATATAGTGCCCTTTTCCATAAGCTGCGACTAATAATGCTCCTTTTTTATCCGTTTCTCCTTTGTCATGGGAAGACAGGATAGGGGTGAAAGCTGCGTCAAATTGATTGGGATAATACAAGCCCTGCTCCTGAGTCC
This sequence comes from Flavobacterium flevense, assembly GCF_900142775.1. Taxonomy (GTDB): domain Bacteria; phylum Bacteroidota; class Bacteroidia; order Flavobacteriales; family Flavobacteriaceae; genus Flavobacterium; species Flavobacterium flevense. The sequence continues at coordinate 17,272 of NZ_FRCC01000005.1, read as the reverse complement.
AACCTTTAAAATCTTTTTCGGTTATTTTATTCGGATAATTTAAAATAGCATGATTAGGTGCTAAAAATTGAACCGTTGCATTCTCATCCGTAACTCTGTCACTGGATATTGTTAATGGATAAGGTGCAATGTTATTGGGAATATTTCTATCAGGCGTGTTGTATTGTACAATTAAAGTTTTTCCTCTTTTCACAAATTCCAGTAATAAATGCTGTCTGTTTTTTAAAGTAGGAAGTACATTATAAGCACGAATTCCGGTAATAATAACATCAAAATTGTTTAAATTTCGGGTGTTAATATCTTCTTCTACAGTGAGTAAAGTCACGGGGTATCCCATCTGAATCAGGCATTCAGGGACTTCATCTCCGGCACCCATTATGTAACCAATTCTTTCATTGGTGATTTTTAAATCTAATTTTTTGAATTTAGATTCTGCTGCCAGCAGCACCTGTTGTTTTGAAATATGATCATAATCGATGATAATTTGTTCTTTGTCAATTTCCTTAGAATTAACAACTGCAACACTTTTAGCTATAATTTCGGAGGTGTTTTCAGGAGGTGTGACATCAAAATAAACTGTTTTTTCATGTTCCTTTTTTTCCAGATTAAAAGAGGTTGATAGAGGATCAACAATCCAGTTTTCGGCAACTTCTAATCGTACATTTCCATCAATATTGTCTTTACCTGCTTTTACCTGAACGGCTATTTTTTTAGTTTTGCCATCATTAAAAAAAGAAACCTGATCTAAAATTCGGGTACTGACCTCCGGAATAATATCAAGGTAATTATACATTTCTCCGTTAACCTTGTCATTGTATTTATAAACAACGGTACGTTCTACAGGAATAGCAATTCCGTTAATTTTTAAATTAAATTGCAATTTGATATTCCTTATAATATCAGGGATACCTATATTCTTTTGCTCTGAAACCTGATACATTCCTGTCGTTCCTTTTTCTTTTAACCAGTAAGGCTGACTGTATTCTAAATTTTCAGGCAATTCTAAATCTACAGAGAAATTCTCTGAAAAATTGTTGTTTAAAACCTTATTTAAAACCGTGTTTTTTTGAGACGGAAATGCAGTAATACTGTTCAGTTCTACAGGAGTAATACTTCTGTTAATAGCTTCAATTCTTAATTGAATCGTACTTCCGGGTGTGGTTTGCTGTACATTAGAAACAGCTTCAAGATACAAACCGGAACAGGCGGTGATAATATTTTTCAGTTCTTCTAATTTGACCGTTTTCCAATGATTTTCATCTAAATCAGCAATCAGTGTATAGGCTTTAACCAAATCAGGAACAGAAGCAGCGGGATTGGAAAAATTAAAATCAGTTTCTATTTTAGTTACTAATTCGCCAATCTCTTTTCCATTTTTGATCCGATTCCAGCTGGTGTCTATACCATCAAACAAATTGGCTTTATCTTTTATTTTTTCTCCGTCAATAAGTTCCAGATATTCGCTTTCTTTTCCACGGGATCCAGTACTTCCAAAACCTTGTGATTTATGGCTGCTTCTGCTTAATGCGGCAATTTCCTGATTGGATTTCCCTAAACCGGCATAATAAACCCCTGTTTCAAGAGTAATGAAATTAGATTTATCAGCTGCATCAAATTTTTCCTGGCTTCCATAAAACCAAACAGAAGGATTAAAGAAAAGTCTTTTAGGCTGCCACGGATTATAGTGTTTTAATTGTTCAGGAAAGCTTTTTGGGTTGTTGCTGAGGTCAAAACTTTCGACACTTAAAATAGCCGAAGCGGTATGATGTCCATGAGTTGTTCCGGGTGAGCGGTGGTCAAACCGATTAATGATAACATCAGGACGGAATTTTCGGATTGCCCAGACTACATCAGCTAATACTTTTTCTTTATCCCAAATTTCGAATGTTTCATCAGGATTTTTTGAAAACCCAAAATCATTGGCACGGGAAAAAAATTGTTCTCCACCATCAATTTTTCGAGCCTCAATAAGTTCCTGAGTTCTAATCACACCTAATAATTCTCTTAATTCGGAACCAATTAAATTTTGTCCTCCGTCACCACGCGTTAACGATAAATAAGCGGTGCGGGCTTTTTTTTCATTGGATAAATAGGAAATGAGTCGGGTATTTTCATCATCAGGATGTGCAGCAATATAAAGAACACTCCCCAGAAAATTTAATTTCTGAATTTGGTTATGTATTTCAACAGCATTCCATTTTTGTGGTTTTTGTGCTGATGAAAATTGAAATATAAAAAAGGATATAAAAATAAATAGCTGTTTATTATTAAGCATCTTAATGTAATTTAATTGCAATAAGTCCAAATGTAGTAATTATTTTCATGGAATGAAATGTCTTTCCGGCATAAATGGGTTCAACGTAAAAAGGCGAATTTCAAACGAAATTCGCCTTTTTTATCTTGGAATAACATTAGTCGTCATGACGCCAGTGATTATTCTTTTTATAATGTTTGCCGTTTGATTTACGGTTATCAGCATAGTAATGATGCTTGTTGTAACGGCGTCCTTCGGAATATCTGTTATTATAATTTCGGTCATTATAATATCTCACTTTATGGTTATTATAATAATTGTAAGGACGGCTTCCATGGTAACCTCTTAGTGCAATTCGATGAGCATGGTTCAAATCATAATTTCTGTAGTGTACAGGAACGTATCTGGTGCGAACCCAGTTTCCGTTATTTAAATACACATACAAAGAAGCGTTTACATCATAATAGGACTGGATTTCCGGAATATAATAAAAATCTACGTTTACATGATTTTGAGGAATCCATGCCGGTCTTACAACAACTGGCGCACCTATATTTACATTTACTGAAACTTGTGCCTGAGACGTGCCTGCACCTAATAAAAACATAGCTGCAGCGATTAATTTTAATGTTTTCATGATTTCTACTTTTTTAAAGTTATTTTGGGGTTTATGTTTTTTCTTCTGTTAGGTTATTTTCAATTAGTATGCCAAAATTATTTTATTAACTTTTTATTAACTATTTTTAATTTCGAAAAAAGCTTTTTTCTGTATTTTTATTATAAACAGCATTTGTTTTTCTTCGTGTTTGTTTGCTTTCTTAATCAATCCATTTAGATAAAATAGTTTTTTATAAAAAAGATATTTAAAATTGAGTTGAGTTCGAATTACATACAAACGTTTTTTCTGTTAACTTTTTTTTAACATATAGAAACGGTACAAAAAAAGAAACGCAAATAGCGTTTCTTTAGTATTTAGAGTTTATAAAAATTAATGTTTTCCGTTACCATTTCCTTTTCCATTTCCATTCCCACGATTAGAATTATGGTTTCCGGAATTGTGTTTGTAGTCATGCTTACCATTGTTTCTGTGACCAATTGCTTTTTGTGGTTTTCCTTTATATCCTTTGTGGTATTTTGCTTTATGAGTTTTGTAATGAACATAAGGAGATCTTCCATGGTAATCATGCAGGACTACTTTGTAACCGTTGTATAAGTCGTAATTACGGTATTGTTGTGGCAGGTTTCTGGAACGTATCCATCTTCCGTTTCCAAAATAGATAAATTGCGAAAGGCGTATGTCATAATAACTTTGGATATCAGGAATATAATAATAATCAATGTTAGAATATCCTGCCGGTCCCCATGCAGGTGGTGTTCCTATGTTTACATTTACAGATACTTGTGCCTGAGTAGTTGCAGTAGTTGCTAATAATAGAATCCCTGCAGCTAATAATTTTAATGTTTTCATGATTTCTATTTTTTTAAAATGTTTTTAAAATTCATTGTTATATGTCTAAAGCCAATTATTGTGCCAAAAAAAGAGTGGAAGTTTAATTGGTACTAAAAAAAACGCAGCTCATTATAAAAAAGGAGCTGCGTTTTAAAGCCAATATATTGATTTTTAAATCAATAAAATTAATAAAAGTATAATTATAATAATTGCCCCAACCGACAGGTAAATTCCATGACCTGATGATTTTAAAGTCTTTTTAATTGTTTTAACTTCGGTTCGCAGCTCTTTTTTTTCAGAAGAAGATAAATTTGATTTATCCATTTCTTTAATTTCATTGAGGCGGTTAAGCATTGTCTGAACTTCAGCAGGGATTTCTTTAGGGGTTTCTGCTTTGGGTTTTTCTGCCGCATAAGTGCTTGTTGGTAATACTCCTAATGATAGTATCATAACCATCAAATAAAAACTTAGTTTTTTCATACTTAATAAGGTTAAATTAAAAATCAGAATTCTTTTTATAAATATACTTAATAATTTGTTTAAGTAAACTGTTAAGACTATTTTTTTTATTTAAAAGGAATAATGTTGGGTTGTTCTAATTCAAAATTCTGAAATCCAAAGTCAGTAGTTTCAAAAGCATTGGTTTTAAAAATTCCATTACCCTGAAACGGAATTTTTGGGTAATAAGACAAAGAGAGCTGAAAGGAACTGAAAACCAAATAATCATTGCTAATCAGGATTCCTATTCCAATTTTAGAATAGGTCTGATTCTTTTGCATAGGATTGTTTTTATTTCCTATCATCGCTAAACTGTAGTTAATGTAAGGATTAAGTCTGAAACCCCATATTTCTCTTGGAGCATACGATTGGGTCTGGAGCGTTAACAGCATTTTTTGAGTGCCATATACCGGACTGTTAAATCCCTGAATACCGTTGTTTTCATTAATGGTTAACAAATCACCTAAACTATTTTGCCTGTTGATACCAATGGTTATTTGAGGTTTTATAAACTGCCTTATTTTCCATTTACCAATTTCTAAAAGATTGGTGAAATAATTGGCTTGGAATGCAATTGTAGTCTGTTCTGTTTTTGATTTATTAAAATAACTGCCTATTTCAAAATTAGTACTTAAAAATCCCCATTTATGGTAATTCCCAAAAGAAACCTGAGCACCCAGATACCTTCGCCACTGTTGGTTTTTGTATTGGTAACCACCGGTTATACCGTAAATTCGGCCTATGGGTACATCTTCTATCTGACCATTTTTAAAAATATAGCGTTCCTGAACAAATTGCCGGGTGTTAATTCCTATTCCGCTAAGGAGTAATTTTTCTGACGTATAAAAATTAATTGGATCTAAAACTGCTGATGGAGCAATAGTATAATCGGTATTTGAAAATCGGGCACTTACAATTAAATTTGTCGTTCGGTCAGTAACTGCATCGGCTTTAAAGATGTTGAAAGCTTTTCCAACCCAGAAATTTTGATTATTGTATTTAAAATCCTGTGAAATATAGGCATTGTTTGTATCCTGAATACTATCCTTTAAATAATTTTGACTAATTGCAATTCCGCCTGCCCATTTTGTCAAAGGAGAGTAAAAAGGACGTTCGATGATAATTCCTTTAGAATAATAATTTTCGAAATCATTCCTATAGTTCAATTGTGTGCTAACAAAAGAGTTTTTGATATTTGGTATCAGATAACTAATCGTATTGGCATCTTTTTTATCTGCTGTACGATGAGAATAGTAATAATCCAATTGATGTCCTATACCAAAAAAATTACGCTCCTTGAGACCAATTCCTATTCGGGAACCCGAAGCAGAAAATTTAGGAATGGAACTCCAGGAATCTAAAACCCGTATATAGACATCAACGGAATCTGATTCCGGACCAACTAATTTTTCAGTAATGGTAACCCTGTTGATGAATTTCTGACTTCTCAATAAACGTTCGGATTCCTTGATTTCCAGTAAACTATAAGCTTTGTTTTTCTTGAAAAGCAGTATGTTTTTAATAGCGAGTTGTTTTGATTTCAAATGCAGCCAGTTTCCCGTTTTTTCAGACCAGTTATTGGGAACTTTGGTAGTATCAATTTCGGAATACCCAAAAGGATCCAGCGTGACAATATTGATATTTCGAATGATTTTACCATCAGCATCTAAATGTTTTGGATCAACCGTTTTTTTTCTTGCTTTTTTAGATTTAGTGGGTTTAAATATTAACTTATGAAAAAATTTGGCCGTCTTATTTTTTGGCTGTGCTAAAATAGCAGGAAGTTTTGAAGGGTCTTTTTGCGCTGTTTTATTTTGCGAATGCAAAAATTGAAAGCAAAAGAACAATAAAATAAAAGTGGCTATTTTAGAGAGGGTTGACATTAAAAAGTCGTTTAAAAGATTTCTTTTCTACAAAAATTAATCCATAAATTCTTTTTCTTCATAATGGCTGGTAAAAATTGAAATGCCTTTTTGAAATAAAAGATTGTTAGGGTAAACAACCTGTTCGCCTTCTTCTGTTTTTAAAAGAATGTGAAAAGCCGTAATGTCTTCTATTTCGCCCATAATTGGGAAATCTTTATCATGAATTCGGATGCTGTCGCCAATTTTAAAAGGAAAAGAAAAAAACAAAATAACTCCGGAAGTTATATTACTCAATATTGACCATTGTGCTACCATAGCAACTCCCACAACTGTAGCTATTGATGATACGGCAATAACAATATCTTTAGGGTGTACTCCCCAAATAACAACTACGGCAATAAGTGCTAAAATAGTAATCAATAAATGAATGTATTTAATCACTAAATTAGTTCGGTATTCAATAATATGGGAAGTTTTAGCAAACCGACGTACTAAATTAGTAGATACCATTCGTAAGATGATAATAAGTACCACTAAAATGCCGCTTATAATTAATTCGTGTGTATAATCTTTAAAAAAAGTCATTTTTTCTGTTTTTAAGCTAAATTAGTCAAATATTGGTACACTTTATCTACCGGAAGCCCAATTACATTGGCATAAGAACCTTCGATTTTTGAAACGCCAATAAACCCAATCCATTCCTGGATTCCATAAGCTCCCGCCTTGTCAAAAGGTTTGTAGTTTTCAATGTAATAAGCAATGGCTTCATCACTTAGTTTGTTAAAAGTGACTTTGGTAATTTCATACAGCATCTCCGTTTTTAAATTGCTTTTAAAGCAAACAGAAGTAATTACTTCATGAGTAGCATTAGACAAGGATTTTAAAATAGCAAAAGCATCCTGAGCATCTTTTGGTTTTCCTACTGCTTTTTCGTTATGCCAGACTATAGTGTCACTGGTTACCAGAATCTCATTGCTGTTTAATTCTCCTTCAAATGCAGCAGCTTTTAATTGAGCCAGATAATTAGTGATTTCTTCTCTTTGTAGTTCCGGCGGAAAGATTTCTTCTATTTCTTTTAATCGAATTTCAAAATCCAAATCAAGATCTTTGAAAAACTGTTGCCTTCTGGGAGAACCCGAAGCTAATATGATTTTGTAATTTTTTAATTTATCTCGAAGCATTCCATTGTATATTTAAAGTGATAATTAATACAGATACAATTCCGAAAAAAAGGATCCATTTCAGGACTTTACTTAAATGAATAAATTCCGTTTTTGATTGTGCAGTTGCTATTTTGATACTAAAATAAAGCATTGGACCTAAAATAAAAAGCAAACCGTAAATAACAGCCACAATCAGATTATTGGTAATCAGATAGGTGTTCATGTAATTCAGTAAACACAGTATCGGGATGATACTTAATACACAAACTAGTTTTGATGTTTTTTTTATTCCTAAATAAATAGCTAATGTTTTCATTCCCTGCTTGTAATCGCCATCAAAATCTTCCAGATCTTTTACAATTTCACGCAGCAAATTAATCATAAAAGCAAAAATAGCATAGTCTATAAGAATGGAAAACATATTTGCCATTACTTCCTGATTGGCATAATCCGTTGCCGGAAAAACATCAAATACGCCAATAATCAGAACACTTACAGATAACAATAAAGCAACAATAATATTGCCTATGAGGAGCATTTGTTTCAAACTCGTGGCATAGATGTAAAGGGTTGCGGCAACTAAAACGAAAATAGCGGCAAAATTAGGACGCAAAATCACATTAGACAAATAAAACCCTATCGCAACTCCGCTGATGTTTAAAAGAGCATACATATTATAAGCCTTGTTTTCTGAAATGCTTTTGCCTACAACGACTTTATGAGGTTTGTTTTCAAGATCAGTTTGCTGATCAAAAATATCATTGATTACATAACCTGCCGCAGCAATCAGGATCGTACTTAAAACCAATAAACCGTATTGCCAGTCAGTCAGCGCCAAACCGATATTTTGTAGTTTCAAAAATCCATACCTGAAAATAAGCTGCATTAAAGCAAGCATCAATAAATTTTTATATCGAATGAGTTTTAGGAAATTCATGTTTTTTATTGGGAGTTAGAAGTAGGGAGCTGGTAGCCGGAAGACAGATTTCAGAATATAGAATACGGATTACTTCTAACTTCAAACTTCTCACTTTTAATCATATTTGGCATCAAAATTTTTCATCCATTTACCCTGTACTTTCATAACTTGTTCTATGACATCCCGTACAGCCCCTTTTCCGCCTTTTTTGTGCGAAATGTATTTGCTGATACTTTTAATTTCAGGACAGGCATCCTGCGGACAAGTTGGTAAAGCTACTAATTTCATCACATGATAATCAGGAATGTCATCACCCATATATAAAATTTGCTCCTGTTTTATTTGATGAATATCAATGTATTCGTCAAAAGTTTCTACTTTGTCCGGTGTACCTAGATGAATATTGGTAATTCCTAAATTGCGCAAACGCACCCGTACACCTTCATTGCTTCCGCCCGAAATTACACATACATTATAGCCATTTTCTACAGCTGCTTTCAGGGCATAGCCATCGCGGATATTCATAGTTCGTGACATTTCACCATCATTGTTTACAAATACGGAGCCATCGGTAAGTACGCCATCAACATCAAAAATAAAGGTTGTGATGTCGTTCATTATTTCTTTATAACTTTTTGCCATTCTGCTGAATTGATTGGGTTAGGGTTTTATATAATTTTAATTGGTTTTCGTCTTTTAAAAAGGCCTCGTGAGCAGCAATTGTTTTCTCATCATTGCGAACAGCCGGACCGGTTTGTGCTTCATCAGGCAAAAGAGTCATTACTTTATCTACAGTTTCCTGCATTAATGGTTTTAAAATGTCAAACGGAATTTGGTTTTCAATGCAAATTTCGTTTCCAATTGCATACAGGTGATTGGTAAAATTATTGACAAAAACGGCTGCTACATGCAAGGCTTTTCTTTGTTCGGAATTGATTGCATACACTTTATCTGAAATTAGTTTGGCCACTTTGTCTAACAGTTGATAATCATATGCGTTTTCTGCTTCCAGACAAATAGGAATTTCTCTGAAATTGACTGCTTTTCCCTTAGTAAAAGTTTGCAAAGGATAAAATACCCCTTTTCGATTATTAGAATCCAATACTGTTAAGGGAACACTTCCTGATGTATGCACGACCAAACGATTTTTGAATGGAAGCTGAGCCGAAACACTTTGTATCGCATCATCAGAAACGGCAATGATATATAAATCAGCTTCTTGTAGCTTATTGAAGTCGTCCGTTATTTTTTCAAAACTAAGCAGCGGTGTGAGACTTTCTTTTTTTCTGGAGAATACCTGTGTCAATGCTACATCATTACTCAGTTCTTCAAGATGCAGAAAGGTAGTAATAAGATGTTGTGCCACATTTCCGGAGCCAATAATACTTATTTTAATCATAACGCAAAATTAACAAAAAAACTCATTCTCTGTGAATAATAAAAAGGCACTATAATCGGGAGAAATGAAAATCACCCAGAAGAATTTATAAGCCTTTTTGAATCATATCTCTAATTTTTACTGCTTTTTCAAAATGATCCAGTTGATGTTTCATTATCCACCATTGTGCAACTTCCATTAAAAGAGCAGGATTATCATTTTTATTGGCAAAAAAAGCATAAAAAGAGAGTCCGACATTTTCTCCCTTTTTTTCAATTTTCTCATTGCAAACTGTAATTATTTTTTGGATTATTGAGGCGTTCATTTTAATTTTTTTTATAGTTTTTTTTTTCGAAATTTAAATAAAGAATATACTTTCAGAAACTATTTTTAATCAAATGTATGTTTTTTTACTCTCAGCACATGATTTTTTGAAAAATCGGATCCAGAGCATATCAAAACCTGGTTTTAAAAACCTTTAGAATGACATTCGCTGGTATAGGTAATTTTTTGTACTTTTGCAGCAAATTTTATAAAAAATATTCATGTTAACAGTAAATAATTTATCAGTTCAGTTTGGCAAACGAATTTTATTTGACGAAGTAAATACCACTTTTACTCACGGTAATATCTATGGCGTTATTGGTGCTAATGGTGCTGGAAAATCAACTTTTCTAAAAATAATTTCCGGCGAAATGGATCCTACTTCGGGACACATACATCTTGAACCGGGAAAACGTATGTCGGTTTTGAACCAAAATCACAACATGTTTGATGAGCATACGGTTTTAGAAACAGTGTTGATGGGAAATAAAATCCTGTATGCTGTTAAGAAAGAAATGGATGAATTGTATTTAGATTACAATGATAAAAATGCCGACAGAATTGGAGAATTGCAAGTGCAGTTTGAAGAAATGAACGGTTGGAATGCTGATTCAGATGCTGCGTCAATGTTGTCTAACTTAGGTATTGGCGAAGAACATCATTATACATTAATGGGGGATTTAGAAGGTAAAATAAAAGTTCGTGTCCTTTTGGCACAGGCACTTTTTGGAAATCCTGATGTATTGATTATGGATGAGCCTACTAACGACCTGGATTTTGAAACGATCGCCTGGTTAGAGAATTTCTTAGCTAACTATGAAAATACCGTAATTGTAGTATCGCACGACCGTCACTTTTTAGATGCAGTTTGTACGCATATTTCGGATATTGATTTTGGAAAAATAAATCATTACTCCGGAAACTATACTTTCTGGTATGAATCCAGTCAATTAGCGGCAAAACAAAGAGCACAACAAAATAAGAAAGCCGAAGAAAAGAAACAGGAACTGGAAGAATTTATTCGTCGTTTTAGTGCGAATGTTGCCAAATCAAAACAAGCAACTTCCCGTAAAAAAATGATTTCCAAATTAAATATTTCTGAAATTAAACCTTCAAGCCGTCGTTATCCTGCTATTATTTTTGATCAGGATCGTGAAGCCGGAGATCAGATTTTGAATGTGGAAGGCTTAAGTGCTTCTGTTGATGGCGAACTTTTGTTTAAAGATGTTCATTTAAACATGGCAAAAGGCGATAAAATTGTATTATTTTCTAAAGATTCCCGCGCTACTACTGCTTTTTACGAAATTTTGAATGGAAATCAAAATGCTGATTCCGGAACTTTTGACTGGGGAATTACAACAAATCAGGCTTATTTACCGGCTGAAAATCATTCTTTTTTTGAAAATGATTTGTCATTAGTAGATTGGTTGCGTCAATACGCAAAAACAGAAGAAGAGCGTGATGAGGTTTTTATCAGAGGGTTTTTAGGGAAAATGATTTTCTCAGGAGAAGAAGCTTTAAAAACAAGTCGTGTATTGTCAGGAGGAGAAAAAGTACGTTGTATGTTGTCCAGAATGATGATGGAACGTGCTAATATTTTGATGCTTGATGAACCTACAAATCACCTGGATCTGGAATCGATTACAGCTTTTAATAATTCATTAAAAAACTTTAAAGGTTCGGTTATTTTTACCACTCATGACCACGAGTTTGCACAAACTGTGGGTAACAGGGTAGTGGAGTTAACACCTAATGGTGCTATTGACCGTTACATGACCTTTGATGAATATCTTGATGATGAAAAGATTCAGGAACAAAGAAAAAAGATGTACAACTTGTAATAGTTATATCAATAAAGAAATCCCGTCTCGTTTTTTTAGAACGAGACGGGATTTTTTTTATGTTTTTATCGGAACAATTTAACGAAAATCCAAATGATTATGGCGATTACAAATATCACAAGAAATATTCCGACTCCCATTCCGGCTTGAAAAATGTCTCCAACGAGTTCGCAACTTGTAAATGAAAATAGTATTACGAATACCATTAACAAACGGGTAATATTGTTTTGCATGATTTTGAGGTTTTAATTAATTTCTATGTAGTAAAATTACAGGAAACCCTTAAAAAAGAGTTTACAGAATTTTTGAGAAAAGTTCTAATATTTAAGGATTTAAATAAAACTAACAATCAGAGGTTGTTTTATTTTTAAAAAATTATCAGTTTGATTTGATTTAAAGTTTATGATCATCGCTTTTTTATACGTTGATTAATAATAAATCATTAAGGGGAATTTGTATATTTGCACCACCCAATATAATATTTTACTATGACTCAAAAAGTTTTACTTAATTCCAAAGAAGTCAATATCATCCTTCATCGCTTAGCTTGTCAGCTAATTGAAAAACACCTCGATTTTAAAGATACTATATTAATAGGGATTCAACCCAGAGGAACATTCTTAGCAGAACGCCTTAAAGAAGTGTTAGAAAAAGAATATGACACACCGGAAATTAAATTGGGATATTTAGACATTACTTTTTTCAGAGATGATTTTCGAAGAACCGAAAAACCATTAGAAGCTAATAAAACCAACATTAATTTTATTGTAGAAAATAAAAAAGTCATTTTTATTGACGATGTATTGTATACCGGAAGAAGCATCAGAGCAGCTTTAACAGCAGTTCAGTCTTTTGGGAGACCTTCAGAAATAGAATTACTGGTTTTAATAGACAGACGTTTTAGCCGTAATTTACCCATTCAGCCTGATTATAGAGGACGACAAGTAGACGCTATTAATAATGAAAAGGTAAAAGTGAGTTGGAAAGAAAATGATGGAGAGGATGCCGTTTATTTAGTTACTAATTAATAGCAATTAAAAACAACTAATTCCCTCTATAATAAAATAATAATCGTAAAAGAATGAAAGAGTTAAGCGTAGATCATTTATTAGGTATCAAATATATTAACAAGAATGATATAGACCTTATTTTTGAAACAGCCGATCATTTTAAAGAAGTCATCAATCGTCCTATTAAAAAAGTGCCTTCGTTACGAGATATTACCATTGCCAATATTTTTTTCGAAAATAGTACCAGAACCAAACTTTCATTTGAATTAGCTCAAAAAAGATTATCAGCCGATGTAATTAGTTTTTCGGCAGCACAGTCTTCCGTTAAAAAAGGGGAAACGCTTATTGATACCGTAAATAATATTCTTTCGATGAAAGTAGATATGGTTGTTATGCGTCATGCTAATCCCGGAGCGGCACACTTTTTATCACAAAATGTAAAAGCAAGTATTGTAAATGCAGGTGATGGTGCTCATGAACATCCTACTCAGGCTTTGCTGGATAGTTATTCGATAAGAGAAAAACTAGGTGATGTAGCAGGGAAAAAAGTGGTTATTGTGGGTGATATTCTCCATTCCAGAGTGGCTTTGTCTAATATTTATGCTTTGCAAATGCAGGGTGCCGAAGTAAAAGTTTGCGGGCCTAAAACTTTGATCCCCAAATATATTGAATCACTGGGTGTAAAAGTAGAACCTAATTTAAGAAAAGCGTTAGAATGGTGTGATGTGGCTAATATGTTGCGTGTTCAGAATGAAAGAATGGATGTGAATTATTTTCCTTCAACCAGAGAATATGCACAGCAATACGGTGTGGACAAGCCATTATTAGAATCCTTAAATAAGGAAATTGTAATCATGCATCCGGGACCTATAAACAGGGGAGTAGAGATTACATCTGAAGTTGCTGATTCCGGACAATCTGTTATTTTAAATCAGGTTGAAAACGGTGTAGCAATCAGAATGGCAGTTATATATCTTTTGGCTTCAAAAATTAAGTAAGTCAAAAAATCTTAGTAACTTTAGATTTTGTAATCTTAAAAAATAACTTTATGAAAGTAGATCAAAAAGACCATACAATTACTATAAAGGACACCCAGGGTGATTTTACAGCTTTTTTGATGAAAGTTACGCATCAATATAAAAGTTATGAAAAACATAATATCATTATTGACCTTTTAGGATACAAAGGAGCATTAGAAGTAAGTGATTTAAAACTGCTTTTACCATTGTCTAAAAAGCATAAAAAATCTAAAAAATCGTTTATTGTTGTGGTATCTGATTTTGATTATAATGCTTTACCTGAAAAATTTACCGTTGTTCCGTCTTTATTAGAAGCTCATGATATCATTGAGATGGAAGAAATAGAAAGAGACTTAGGATTTTAAATCGTTTAGTAGTTTATTCGTTAAAAGTTTAATCGAATGATTTATACATAACGATTAAACAAATAACCAGTTAACCAAATAAACTTTGAAATTAACTATTCTGGGCTGTTATGCAGCAACTCCGCGTACCTTTACAAACCCTACTTCACAGTTACTTGAAATTAAAAATCGCTTTTTCCTTATTGATTGTGGCGAAGGAACTCAAGTGCAACTACGCAAAAACAAAATCAAATTTTCTAAAATTAACCAAATCTTCATTTCGCATTTGCATGGGGATCACTTTTATGGGTTAATAGGTTTGATATCTACTTTTTCGTTACTCAATCGCAATAATGATTTGCACATTTATGGTCCAAAAGGAATAAAGGAAATTATCCTGCTTCAATTGCGATTATCAAATTCATGGCCTAATTTTGGTCTGCATTTTTATGAATTAGAAAGTAAAGAAAGTGAACTTATTTATGAAGATGATAAAGTGCAGGTAAAAACCATTCCTTTAAAACATCGTGTGTACACCAATGGATTTTTATTCGAAGAAAAAATTGCCGAGCGAAAGTTAAATGTAGAAGCTGTTCGTCACTACCAGATTGAGAAATGTTATTTTCAGAATATAAAAAACGGAAAAGATATTGTTCTGGATGGCGGAACAGTTGTTTTAAATAACCTTCTTACTTTTGACCCTGAAAAGCCTAAGAGTTATGCTTTTTGTTCTGATACGGTATATAATGAAGCTATTGTGCCCATAATTAACGGAGTTGATGTTTTGTACCATGAAGCTACTTTTTTGCAATCAGAAGAGCAATTAGCCGCTAAAACAATGCACACGACCGCTATAGAAGCAGCTACGATTGCTAAAAAGGCTCAGGTAAGCAAACTTATTTTAGGGCATTACTCCACACGCTACAGTACTATCGATTTATTTAAAGCAGAAGCAGCAACTATTTTCCCTAATGTCTTGTTAGCAGATGACGGGCTAAGTTTTGATTTGTAGTTTTATAATTTTTATAATTAAAATATAATGGAAGATTTAAGTAATTACAGAAGATCTTATGAGAAAAGCGAATTATTAGAAACTAATATTCCGGAAGATCCTATTAATCTTTTTCATCGCTGGTTTCACGAAGTAGAAGATTTCACAACTGAAGCATCTGGAGCAGAAGTTAACGCTATGACGGTTTCTACATTTGGTCTGGATGGTTTCCCTAAAGCCAGAGTCGTGTTATTAAAAAAATACAACGAAGAAGGTTTTATTTTTTATACCAATTATAATTCGGAAAAAGGAAAAGCAATTGCAGAAAACCCGAATGTGTGTCTTTCTTTTTTTTGGCATACTGCCGAACGTCAGGTTATTATAAAAGGAATTGCAGAGAAAACACCGGACATTATTTCAGATAATTATTTTGATTCCAGACCAGAAGGAAGTAAGCTGGGAGCTGTTGTTTCTAATCAAAGTGAAGTGATTCCTTCTCGTGAATTTTTAGAAAATAATCTAAAAGAATTAGAAATTATTCATGATAATAAAGTTATTGAAAGACCTAAGCATTGGGGAGGTTATCTTGTTCGTCCGGTAGAAGTTGAATTCTGGCAGGGAAGGGCTAATAGATTGCATGACAGAATTAGGTATTTGTTACAGGAAAATTATTTATGGAAAATAGAACGATTATCGCCTTGATGTAAGAAAAAACACTTTTTTTATAAAAAAACATGCATTTCATCGATTTTTTTTGTAGTTTATCGAGAAAGTGTTGTATGTTTGAGTAAGTAATAAAACAAAAACTAATACTTTAAAGAGTTTGCCCCCAATCTACTTTAAACTTAAACTACTAGCTTATGAAAGTAAAATTACTCCCATTAATGTTGCTAATTGCGGTGATGTTTACAATGAATTCTTGCTCTTCAGATTCTGCTGAAACAACAGCTGATTTAACTACAGCGGTACTTGTAGAAAATTATGAGTATAATGAAGGAGAATTAGAGACGATGAAGCTTATTAATGATTACAGAGTAAGTATAGGTTTGAATCCATTAGAAAAAATTAATCATATATCTTATAAATCAGAGGAGCATGATTATTATATGATAGATAATAAAGTGGTAAGCCATGATGGTTTTGTTGAGCGTTCTAATAATATTATGAAATTATTAGGTGCTAGCACAGTGGGAGAGAATATTGCTTATAATTATAATAGTGCACAGGCAGCTTTAACTGCATGGTTAAACAGTCCGGCACACAAGAAAAACATAGAAGGTAATTATACACATTTTGGAATATCAATCAGACAAGATGCTGCTACAGGAAAAAAATATTATACTAATATTTTTGCAAGAATAGATTAATTATTTTCAGTTTAATATAAAGAATAAGAAAGGTATTTGCCCCAAATCTATCTCTCTTAAATTAGAAAAGAGTTTATAATTGGATATTATAAACTCTTTTTTTTTGTTAGCAAAAATAAGATCATTTACTGCTTAATTTATTATTTAATTTTGCCACAATAGTATTGGCTTTTTCATTTTCTCCAATAGCAAATAATGATTTTGCATATTGATCATAATATATGGCATCTAAATCAGTTGTCATAGCAAATAATTCACCATACCATTTGGCAGCTTTAGGCATGTTTAAATCACTATAAAAAGCATTTCCCAGCTTCTGAAATAAATCAATTGATTTATATCCTTTTTCAGCAATTCTTTCATAAGTTTTAGTCACATTTACAAAAGCATATTTTTCTACTGTTTTATCAACAGTAAGAACTTTTGAGTTTTGTGAATAGCCATTACAGCATAACAAGCTTCCTAAAATGATAAAAAAGACTGGGGTTATTTTCATACTTGTAAATTAATCGCAGCTGTTTTTTTGATAAAAATTAGTTAGTATTTTTATTTAAATAAAAAAATATCTGCTAAATTTAACAGAAATATATATATGTTTAACATTCTAATGTCTTTTTTTTGATAAAAAGCAGAAATATAACTGAATTTATGATTTTTTGTAGCCTTTTTTGGTTGAAAAAAGAAATCGTTTCAGGTTATAAAAAAACCTCGAAGTCAATTCGAGGTTTTTTTTATTGTTTTAAAAAGGAGTAGAATTACAAATCCGTAATGATAAATTCACTTCTACGATTCATCTGGTGTTCTTCTTCGGTACATTTTACATTGTCGGCACATCTGTTAACCAGTTGG
>NZ_FRCC01000019.1 GCF_900142775.1 Flavobacterium flevense | reverse complement strand
GTTTGGAGCAATTTTTATATACTCTTCTTCAACTGTTGGAGACAAAGTTAGCGGACAAGTTGTAATCAATGTTCCGTCTAATTTTGTTGCTATTGCATAATAGGTTCCGTTCAAAGCACCATTTTCTTTAAAAAATTGAGAAGTTTGTCCAGCAACTAAAACACCATTCTTGTACCAGCTGTAAGACATAAAATTCTTAGAACTATTATCAAAGAAAATAATATCTTCAAATTGTTTTCTAATCAAGTTTGGCTGGCTATTTACTACTGGTAAAACTACCTCCGGAGCTGCATTATAATTAAGAGTACCTTCTTGTGAAGCTGTTATTGTTGCAGAACCATAATTTTGGAAGTTTACCACTCCATTTGAAATAGTTGCAACATTAGTGTTTGAAGAGGTGTAATTTACAGCTAATCCACTATTAGAAACCGCTGTCAAAACCAGACTGGTTTCTCCATCACAACCTAATCCCAAACTTTGATTCCAGGTAATTATTTGATCTGCTTTAGTAATACTAAAATTAGCCCCAGTATAAGTTATAATATAATTTATACCTGCACTCAAAGTACCTTGTGTGATGGCATAAGATCCCACATTTTCACCAGCATCTCTTGTCAAAGCTCCTGTGAAAGTATCTCCACTAACTAAAGCAGGAGAAACAGAATAAGTATAAACCGGATTAGCAGTTCCATATACTTTGGTTTGAGAAGCGTCTGCAGTTACTGTAATTGGTTTGGCTGAGATAGTAAAATCTTTACTTACATAACTAATAGTATAGTTAGAACCTGCACTTAAAGTACCTTGTGTGATGGCATAATTCCCAATATTCTCTCCAGCATCTCTTGTCAATGCTCCTGTGAAAGTATCTCCACTAACTAAAACAGGAGAAACAGAATAAGTATAAACCGGATTTGTAGTTCCATATACTTTTGTTTGAGAAGCATCAGCAGTTACTGTAATAGGTTTAGCTGAGATAGTAAAATCTTTACTTACATAACTGATGGTATAGTTAGGACCTGCACTTAAAGTACCTTGTGTGATGGCATAATTCCCAATGTTTTCTCCAGCAGTTCTTGTCAATGCTCCTGTGAAAGTATCTCCACTAACTAAATTAGGAGAAACTGTATAAGTAAAAGTTGGGTCAACAGTTCCATATACTTTTGTTTGAGAAGCATCAGCAGTTACTGTAATTGGTTTAGCTGTAATAGCAAAATCTTTACTTACATAACTAATAGTATAGTTAGAACCTGCACTCAAAGTACCTTGTGTGATAGCATAATTTCCAATATTCTCTCCAGCATCTCTTGTCAAAGCTCCTGTAAAAGTATCTCCGCTAATTAAAGCAGGAGAAACAGAATAAGTATAAACCGGATTAGCAGTTCCATATACTTTTGTTTGAGAAGCATCAGCAGTTACCGTAATTGGTTTAGCTGTGATGCTAAAATCATCCGAAACATAAGTAATCAAATATTTATCCCCTGCAGAAAGAGTTCCTTGGTTTATTGTATAAGTTCCAATGTTTTCTCCTATAGCTCTTGTTAATGTTCCTGTAAAAGTATCTCCAGACAATAATTCAGGAGTTACTGTGTAGGTTAAAACAGGATCGTTTTCTCCGTATACTTTGGATTGAGCAGCATTAGCAGTTACCGTAATTGGAATTTGATTTAGCTCTAGTGTATAATTGTATGTAGCAGTACAACCATTTGCGTCAGTTGCTCTGATGGTAAAATTACTATCGTCAACTTTAGTTGAAGCCCCAGAAATATCTCCAGTAGAAGATAAATTTAATCCGCTTGGGAGATTTCCTGAAAAAACATCGAAAGTTATTGGTGCAGTTCCTCCTGTTACTACAACGCTTTGATTGTAAGTTGAATTATAATCATAACCAGCTAATGAAGTAGTGGTAAAACTGATAGCCGTTGGTTCGGTAATAGTAAAACTTTGTATTGCTGTACAAGCATTCGCATCAGTTACTGTTACTGTGTAAGTTCCGGCAGTCAAACCAGTAGCTGTAGCAGCAGTTCCTCCTGATGGAGACCATGAATAGGTATATGCACCAGTTCCTCCAGTTGCATTTACAGTTGCAGAACCGTTTGATCCTGAATTGCAAGATACATTGGTTTGTGCAGCCGCACTAGCAATAAGTGCTGTTGGTTCTGTGATTGTAAAACTTTGTGTTGTTGTACAAGCATTTGCATCAGTTACCGTTACTGTGTAAGTTCCAGCAGTCAAACCAGTAGCAGTAGCAGCTGTTCCTCCAGATGGAGACCAAGAATAGGTATATGCACCAGTTCCTCCAGTTGCATTTACAGTTGCAGAACCGTTTGATCCTGAATTACAAGATACATTAGTTTGTGCAGCTGCCGAAGCAACAAGTGCTGTTGGTTCTGTGATTGTAAAACTTTGTGTTGTCGTACAAGCATTCGCATCTGTTACTGTTACTGTGTAAATTCCGGCTGTAAGACCAGTAGCTGTAGCAGCAGTTCCACCAGATGGAGACCAAGAATAGGTATATGCACCAGTTCCTCCAGTTGCATTTACAGTGGCAGAACCGTTTGATCCTGAATTACAAGATACATTAGTTTGTGCAGCTGCACTAGCAATAAGTGCTGTTGGTTCTGTGATTGTAAAACTTTGTGTTGTTGTACAAGCATTAGCATCTGTTATCGTTACTGTGTAAGTTCCGGCAGTCAAACCAGTAGCTGTAGCAGCTGTTCCACCAGATGGTGACCATGAATAGGTATAAGGAGCAGTTCCTCCAGTTGCATTTACAGTCGCAGAACCGTTTGATCCTAAATAGCAAGATACATTAGTTTGTGCAGCTGCCGAAGCAACAAGTACTGTTGGTTCTGTGATTGTAAAACTTTGTGTTGTTGTACAAGCATTCGCATCTGTTATCGTTACTGTGTAAGTTCCGGCAGTCAAACCAGTAGCTGTAGCAGCAGTTCCACCAGATGGTGACCATGAATAGGTATAAGGAGCAGTTCCACCTGTTGCACTTACAGTTGCAGAACCGTTTGATCCTGAATTACAAGATACATTGGTTTGTGCAGCTGCCGAAGCAACAAGTACTGTTGGTTCTGTGATTGTAAAACTTTGTGTTGTCGTACAAGCATTCGCATCAGTTACCGTTACTGTGTAAGTTCCAGCCATAAGACCATTTGCAGTAGCAGCTGTTCCTCCTGATGGTGACCATGAATAGGTATATGTACCTGTCCCCCCCGTTACGTTTACAGTTGCAGAACCGTTTGATCCTGAATTACAAGACACATTGGTTTGTGTAGCTGCCGAAGCAACAAGTACTGTTGGTTCTGTGATTGTAAAACTTTGTGTTGTTGTACAAGCATTCGCATCTGTTATCGTTACTGTGTAAGTTCCAGCAGTCAAACCATTAGCTGTAGCAGCTGTTCCTCCTGATGGAGACCAAGAATAAGTATAAGGAGCAGTTCCTCCAGTTGCATTTACAGTTGCAGAACCGTTTGATCCTGGATTGCAAGATACATTGGTTTGTGCAGCCGCACTAGCAATAAGTGCTGTTGGCTCTGTGATTGTAAAACTTTGTGTTGTTGTACAAGCATTAGCATCAGTTACTGTTACTGTGTAAGTTCCAGCTGTAAGACCACTTGCAGTAGCAGCCGTTCCTCCAGATGGTGACCAAGCGTAAGTATATGTACCAGTTCCCCCCGTTACGCTTACAGTTGCAGAACCGTTTGATTCTGAATTACAAGATACATTAGTTTGTGCAGCTGCCGAAGCAACAAGTGCTGTTGGTTGGGTAATTGTAAATGTTCTTGTAGTCTGACAAGAATTAGCATCGGTTACCGTTACTGTATAAGTTCCTGCCGTAAGTCCTGTTGCTGTTGCAGCAGTTCCTCCGGATGGCGACCATGAATAGGTATATGCACCAGCTCCACCTGTTGCACTTACAGTTGCAGAACCGTTTGATCCTGAATTGCAAGACACATTAGTTTGTGCAGCTGCCGAAGCAATAAGTACTGCTGGTTCAGTGATAGTAAAAGTTTCTGAAGTTTCACATCCGTTTGTATCTGTAATGTATACGATATACGTTCCAGCCGTAAGTCCAGTTGCCGTCGCAGCTGTTCCTCCCGTTGGTGTCCATAAATAAGTATAAGCGCCAGTTCCTCCAGTTGCATTTACAGTTGCAGAACCGTTTGATCCTGCATTGCAAGACACATTAGTTTGTGCAGCTGCCGAAGCAACAAGTGCTGTTGGTTCTGTGATAGTAAAACTTTGTGTTGTTGTACAATAATTATCATCTGTTACTGTTACTGTGTAAGTTCCAGCCAAAAGACCACTTGCGGTAGCAGCCGTTCCTCCAGATGGTGACCAAGCGTAAGTATATGCACCAGTTCCCCCCGTTACGCTTACAGTTGCAGAACCGTTTGATCCTGAATTACAAGATACATTAGTTTGTGCAGCTGCCGAAGCGACTAAAGCGGTTGGTTGAGTAATGGTATAATTACGAGTTGCTACACATCCATTAGCATCGGTCACTGTTACTGAGTATGTTCCAGCAGCAAGTCCTGTTACTGTAGGTGTTATAGCTCCATTAGACCATAAATAAGTGTAACCTGGAGTTCCTCCTGAAGGAGTAATTGAAGCGGTTCCATTAGAACCACCATTACAAGATACATTTGTTTGAGAACCAGTTGCAGTACTTATTGCCGTTGGTTGCGTAACAATAAAGTTAACAGAAGCTATACAAGAGTTAGCATCCATTACAGTACAAGTCCAAGTTCCGATTGTCAATCCAGTTACAGATGTAGTTCCATCACCGGTTGGAGTTCCTGGAGACCAGTCATAGGTATATCCACCAGCTCCACCTGTTGCTCCATTTACCGAAGCAGCTCCAGTCGCTCCTCCATTACAAGCAACGTTAGTTTGAGATGCTGCGGTTAATGAAATTGCAGTTGGTTGTGTTACAGTAAAGTTTTGAGTTGCTACACATCCGTTAGCATCCGTAACGGTACATGTATAAGTTGTTGCAGTAAGCCCAGTCACAGAAGTTGTTCCGTCACCTGGAGGATTCCCAGGTGTCCAGTTATAGGTATAGCCTCCAGCACCGCCTGTTGGAGTATTGATTGCCGCAGCACCATTTGAACCTCCAAAGCAAGATACATTGGTTTGAGAAGCAGGTGTTATCGAAATAGCAGGTGGTTGAGTCACAGTAAAATTTTGTGTACTTGTGCAACCATTTGCATCTGTAACGGTACACGTATAAGTTGTGGCAGCAAGCCCAGTCACAGAAGTTGTTCCATCACCGGTTGGGTTACCAGGAGTCCAGTTATAGGTATAGCCTCCAGCACCACCTGTCGGCGTGTTAATTGCTGCTGCACCATTAGAACCGCCATTACAAGAAATATTAGTTTGAGAGGCAGGTGTTACTGCTAAAGCAGTTGGTTGTGTTACAGTAAAGTTTTGAGTTGCTACACATCCGTTAGCATCAGTAACAGTACAAGTCCAAGTTCCAACTGATAGTCCAGTAACAGAAGTTGTTCCGTCACCCGTTGGGGTCCCTGGTGTCCAGTTATAGGTATAGCCTCCAGCACCACCTGTTGGTGTATTGATTGCTGCAGCACCATTTGAACCTCCAAAGCAAGATACATTGGTTTGAGAAGCAGGTGTTATCGAAATAGCAGGTAGTTGAGTCACAGTAAAATTTTGTGTACTTGTGCAACCATTTGCATCTGTAACGGTACACGTATAAGTTGTGGCAGCAAGCCCAGTCACAGAAGTTGTTCCATCACCGGTTGGGTTACCAGGAGTCCAGTTATAGGTATAGCCTCCAGCACCACCTGTTGGTGTATTGATTGCCGCAGCACCATTTGAACCTCCAAAACAAGATACATTGGTTTGAGAAGCAGGTGTTATCGAAATAGCAGGTGGTTGAGTCACAGTAAAATTTTGTGTACGTGTGCATCCGTTAGCATCCGTAACGGTACACGTATAAGTTTGAGCGGTTAATCCTGTCACCGAAGTTGTTCCATCTCCCGTTGGGTTACCAGGAGTCCAGTTATAGGTATAGCCTCCAGCACCACCTGTTGGTGTATTGATTGCCGCAGCACCATTTGATCCTCCAAAACAAGATACATTGGTTTGAGAAGCAGGTGTTATCGAAAGAGTAGTTGGTTGAGTAATTGTATAATTACGTGTTGCTGTACAACCGATATTATCGGTAACAGTGACTGTGTAACTACCAGCAGAAAGCCCTGTAGCTATAGAGCTAGTTCCTCCGGAAGGTGACCAGGAATAGGTATAAGGAGCGATTCCACCTGTAGGGCTTACACTGGCAGCACCAGTTGCTCCTCCAAAACAAGCAATGTTAGTTTGAGATGCTGCGGTTAATGAAATTGCCGCATTTACTGTTATTGTAATTGTAGCGCAAGATCCTGGAGTTACGCAACCGCCTTCTCCACGGACATAATAAGTTGTCGTAGCAGATGGAGTTACTGTGAAAGATCCTGTTGCTGTGCTGGTAACCAGTGTTTCGCCACATGATCCAGAATAGATACGCCAAGTAGTAGCGCTATTTAGTGTTCCCGTAATGTTGATGGCTTTGCTATCTCCATTACAAATCGTGTTTGTTCCTGAAACTACTGCTAATGTTGGTACTGTAGGGTTCGTACAGTTAACACAAGTTACTGATGTTGCTGGATAATTCCCAGGCTGTATTGCGTAGCTTGTAGTATTGGTTGTGTCAAAAATCCAATTTGCTGGATTGTTGATTGCAGCCCGAAGCGAAATAGAAGTTCCTGTTAAGGTACCATTGTACTTTGCATTTGCATATTCAGGACCTGGTGCTGGAAATAATGAAATACAGTTTGTTCCGTTTGTTAGTCCAGTTGGCAAGGCAGAGTCTGAAGTCACCCAACCAGTACTATTGGATGGAGGATTCCATGTTGTAGTAGCATCATACTTTCCTGAATTGTAATCGCCATGGATTCCAGAAATAAAGATTGGACTTGCCGGAGCAACGGTAGTTGCTGACTGATAGGCAAGAATTTGGTCTCCGCCTGAGAGGTTAAAACTGTTTCCTTGAGCAAAAGTCACGCTTCCTCCTCCAGTTACAGTTAGTACATCTGGCGCTGTTTCTACAACAGTAATAACTGTTCCGCAAGTTATCCCTGATGGAATTACATAGGAAAGATGCGGTTCGTTTAGAGTGCTCATCCACCCGCTTCCATCCCATCCTTGTTCTGTGAAATATAAAGTTTGCCCAGCAGGGAGGTCATTTAATGCTATAAATGTAAACCCCTCTGGAGAACTGGTATTATAACCAATAAAGGCTATATCACCTGCAGCCATGGTTTGCGCTTCTATATTTGCGCCACTAAGGAAACAAAATAGAAAAAGCAAACAGATTTTTAAAAAAGTAAAGTTGTTTTTCATAAGCAAATGGGGGTTTTTATTTGTAATAAGTTTTGTAGCCAAATATATTGTAAAAAAAATAGATTATGTTAAATTTTGGTTATTTTTTTATTTTTTTTAAGGGTTTTTTTAAGGGTTTTTTAAGGGTTTTTTTAAAATATTAATTAATAGTTACTACTAAATAGAGTGATTGCTAAAACAGAAAAAGAATTTAGAATTGTTTGCTTAAAGTTGTTAAACTCATTGATTTTTGTGTTAATTTGTACATTAATATCGCATATTTAACCAAATTCCCATGAAAAAACTTTCAATTGTAATCCCTTGCTACAATGAGGAAAAAACAATAGTTCAAATATTATCAAAGGTTAATGATGTCAATTTACTGGATGGTACCGCTAAAGAAGTTGTAATCATTAATGATTGTTCAACAGATCATTCGGAAGAATTAATTAGAAAATTTATGGATGAAAATCCAGAACTTTCTATAAAGTATTTTAAAAGTGATATTAATAAAGGGAAAGGAGCTTCTATTCATATAGGAATTAATAATGCAACAGGAGATTTTATTATTATTCAGGATGCTGATTTAGAGTATGATCCTAATGAGTATAATGAGTTATTAAAACCTATATTGGATGGATTTGCCGATGTTGTTTATGGTTCCCGGTTTATGGGGAGTAAACCGCATCGAATTCTGTTTTTCTGGCACACCATAGGAAATAAATTTTTAACATTTTTGTCTAATATGATGACTAATCTGAATTTGACTGATATGGAAACCTGTTACAAAATGTTTACTTCTTCAATTATTAAAAATATCTCTTTGAAAGAAAAAAGATTTGGTTTTGAACCTGAAGTTACGGCAAAGATTGTCCGGTTTCCTAATATAAGAATTTATGAGGTTGGGATTTCTTACTATGGCAGAACCTATGCTGATGGAAAAAAGATAGGATGGAAAGACGGTTTTTATGCTATTTATTGCATTATAAAATATGGACTTTTTAGAGCAAATTAATTTTAGTTACTCTAGTGGAATATTTAACCAAGAAAGATAAATTGATTATAGAATTATGAAATCTAAGAAGAAGATTGCAGTTTCAAATACGAATAAAATAGAGGATCTAAATAAAAAAAACAGTACGCAAAAAATGGTTTGGTTTTTAGCCATTGTCTCATTTTTACTATACGCCAATACTTTAAAACACGGATTTGTTTTAGATGACATCGCCGTAATTGAACAAAATAGTTTTGTTAAAAAAGGTTTAGCCGGAATTCCAGAACTGTTTTCAACTCTTTACTGGCAAGGATATTGGGATTCTAATGCGGGACTATATAGACCTATGTCGTTAGTTTTCTTTGCTATAGAATGGCAATTGTCTCCAAATAATCCTTTTATCCATCATTTTTTTAATGTTCTATATTATAGTTTAAGTATTGTTTTATTATTTAAAGTGCTGCATTTTTACTTGAAAGCTTATTCCATTTGGATTACTTTCTTTATTGTTTTATTATTTGCCGTTCATCCTATTCATACAGAAGTTGTGGCAAATATCAAGAGTAGAGATGAGATTTTTTGTTTACTGTTCTTTATGCTAAGTATTTATTTTACTTTAATTAAAGAAAAAAAGATACATCAATTTATTGGAGCACTATTTTTTCTTTTTTGCTTGCTGTCTAAAGAAGCGGGAGTTTTATTTTTACCTATCTTTTTATTTTTAGTTTGGTTAAAATTCAACAAAGAAAGAAGTACTCTTTTTGCTAAAACAATTCCAATAATTTCTATAAGTGTATTGTGGCTTACTTTGCATCGTTATATTATTTTGAGTTCACCTTTTAAAAGAATTGAATATAGTTATTTAGACAATTCTTTATTTGCTTGTGATGATGTAAGTTCTAAAATAGCAACCGGATTTACCATATTTGCCAGATATATTGTTAAGGCTGTTTACCCTTATACTATGAGTTATGATTATTCCTTTAATCAAATTCCTTGTGTAACGCTAAGTTCTTTTTCTTTTATTATCAGTTTGTTGCTTGTTGGATTACTTTTCTGGGGTGTTTATTTTTTTAGAAATAAAAATAGCATCATCAGTTTTGGTGTACTGTTTTTTTTAATCACTATTTTTCTTGCTGTTAATATTGTTGTTCTTATTGGAACAACAATGGGAGATCGGTTATTATATACTCCTGTTTTAGGAATTATTATTACTTTGGTTTTCTTACTATTTCATTTTTCGAAAAAGACAGAATTAAAAACTTTTTATCATCCATCAATCTATTTTTTATCTTTTATTGTTTTATTTTTTTCATTTAAAACATTTGATAGAAATAAAGTTTGGAAATCAAATACAACATTATTTACTGAAGATTTATTGAATTCTCCTAATAGTGCCCGAGTAAACTTTAATTATGCAACAGTGTTTTTTAACCAATTATCATCAGATGTTGAACTTCAAAAACAACAATTACCTTTTATAATTGATTCTTACAAGAAAGCGCTAACAATTGATCCTAATGATAAAGGATCTTTGACTAATTTAGGGGTTTGTTATTATCGAATGAAAGATTATAAATCATCAATATATTATACAAAACGTGCTTTAGCATTAGTAGAAACTGATTATTCTTTGCAATCTAATTTAGCTGATGCTTATTTTAGAAATAATAATTTGGATGAAGCAATTTCCATTTATAAAGAATTGGTTCGGAACAATTATATTCTGGAAAACACTTATTCTTATTATGGAGCAGCTTTGTTTGGAAAAAAGAAGTATATAGAGGCAATAGCTGTTTTTAAAGAAGGAATCAAACAAAATGCCAGTTCAGCCGAATTGTGGATGAATTATGGCAATGCCTTAGCTGCCTCGGGCAATCTTAGAGAAGCTATAACAGCATTTGAAAAAGTCTATGAGTTGAATCCTAATGATAAGAACGCTTTGAAATTTTTAACAATGGTGTACCAACAACTTGGTGATATTGAAAAAGCTAATTATTATTATTCGGAGTTTATTAAGAAGTAAAAAAAGAATGTGGTTATTTTTAAGTTATTGATTATTAATGGTTAAGTGGTGTGTTGGTTTGTGATATTGTACAGCTAATGTATCATTTCGATAATCATGTTTAATCTGACTTAAATGTTTTTTAACTACAAAACAACCGGATGGTCTTTTAATAATGCTACTGAGTAGTTAGGTGCGTTATTCTGCTCAGTAAGAATTATAATGCATATTTTTCCAACTTTTAAGCTGGTCTAAACAGAATTCGCCTTAACTTTTTGTAGCACTTTTGGAGGTAACTCCAGTAATTACCAATCATAACGATTTCATAATAGTTATATCAAAAT
Organism: Flavobacterium flevense; assembly: GCF_900142775.1. Lineage (GTDB taxonomy): Bacteria > Bacteroidota > Bacteroidia > Flavobacteriales > Flavobacteriaceae > Flavobacterium > Flavobacterium flevense. The sequence goes on along the minus strand of NZ_FRCC01000019.1, from coordinate 13,170 downwards.
AGTAAATTTTCATTTTTTTAAATTCGTTTAAAAATGTAACTGTTACTTTGGAGAATTTAGATAACATCAATGATTTACAACTCTTTTATTTAATGAAGGATGGTAATGATCTGGCTTTTAGGTGTATATATAATCGGTATTGGAAGAGGTTAATCGCATATACCTATAATATCTTAAATGATAAAGGATTAGCAGAAGATGTACTTCAAGACGTGTTTACAAATATTTGGATCAAAAGAAAGGAAATTAATGTAACATCTCTCGAAAACTATCTTTTTGTTTCGGTAAGAAATAAATCAATATCGCAGTTTCGGAAAATGAAATTTACTACCGTTGATAATGAAATTATTCATGGACTAAATCTTAGTGAAGAATCTTCGGATGTTATAGAAATGAATGATTTAAAACATTCGATTAAAATAGCGTTAGAAGATCTTCCAAGTCGTTGTAAAGAGATTTTTTATATGAGTCGTTATGAAAATTATACTAATGAGGAAATTGCAGAACATTTTAATATTACCAAACGTACCGTAGAAAACCAGCTATCTCTCGCTTTAAAGCATGTTAGAGGCAACTTAAAAAAGATTTGGTCTACCATTCCTTCTATATTATTTTATTTTATTGGTTAAGTTAATTATACATGTCCTGAATATTATGTATCTGTTAAGGATGTTTATTCTGCTTTTTTTGGATGTGAGTTTACTAGAATTTGTTCGTCATACCTATATATACTTATATTATGACGACAAAGGAATTTTTAATATTAGCCAAAAATTACGAAAATAATACCATTTCGGAAGAAGAAAAAGTTTTACTTTTTCGATTTTGTGAACGAAAACAATTTAAAAATATCTCAGATACTTGGGGTGTTTCTCAAGATGAAGAATCACAAGCTAAATTATTGAATAAAATATTGCGTTCAACCCGACGTAATAATAGAAAGCATCATCAAACTCTATTTTACAGATTTTTAAAGAGTAGTGCAGCCATTTTAATTGCAATTGGTTTGGGTATACTTATATATTATCAAAGTGACACTTCTACTCAGGATTTAATATCTAGTAATGCCATTACTATAACTTTAGAAGACGGAACTATTCAAGTTTTAGAAGAGAAAGGAATGCACATTCTTACTAATAAAACAGGTGTTGTTATAGGGAGACAGAATTCGGGTAAGCTTGTTTATAATACAAATAAATTCTCTGGCGAATTGAAATATAATACTATAAATGTACCCTATGGTAAAAGTTTTGAGGTTCAATTTTCTGATGGTACAACTGCTTTCCTAAATGCTGGAACATCTATTCGTTATCCAATACAATTTCTTGAAAATTATAATCGAACTATCTATGTTGATGGTGAAGTATTTTTAAATGTTTCAAAAGATATAAAGCACCCTTTTATTGTAAAAACTAAAGACATGGATATCAAAGTCCTGGGAACTAAATTTAATGTAAATGCCTATGATAATGAATTGATTTCTGAAATTACTTTGCTAGAAGGATCTGTTTCATTACAAAATAATTTAGATAAAAATAAAAATACTACAGTTTTAGAGCCAGGTCAATTGGGTGCTGTTGTTAACAAGAATACATCAATTGAGGTAAGAGAGGTTGATGCTGCAAATTATATAAAGTGGACAAAAGGAGAACTAGTGTTCAAGAATATGCCGTTTGAAACTATTTTGAAAAAATTAGAACGACATTATAATTACACAATTATCAATAAAAATTCAGCAACTAATCAAATCATCTTTAATGCCAGTTTCGGACAAGAGTCCATAGAGGCAATTTTTAAAAGTCTAAAAGAAAACTACGGCATTGACTATAGAATAGAAAATAAAACAATTACTATTTATTAATGAATAAAATATAAAATACAATGTGAAAATAGAAGAAATCTAGTAAAGACTATCACTAAAAGCTTAAAAATAGCTTATAAGAAAAAAAAAAGGAAAATGTTGCGAGCACTTTCCGATTTATAAGATTAGTGATTAAATTAAAAAAAATAACCACGAAAAACAGTATAAAAGTATGAAAAAACTTTTTAATAGCAGAATAAAACTCTTTAAAATTTTGAGTTTTCATTTACAGAACAAGTTGAATTTATTATTTCTATTTACAGCACTTTTCTCCATGCAAGCAAGAGAAAATTATGCACAAAATACAAAAGTGACTTTACATCTAAAAAATGTAAGTATTTTACAATTTATCAACCGTATAGAGGAAACTACCGATTATCGTTTCGTATATAAAACTAGTGATGTGGATCTTGAACGTTTAGTGACTATAGAAGCAAACGGGGAGAATATTTCTAATGTTCTCGGAGTTGTTTTCAAGAACTCGGCTACTACTTTTAATTTTAGTAACAAATTGATCTATTTGCTGAAAAGAAAAACTACAGGAATAAAGTTAAATAATAAGAGCATACAAGAAGTAGCAAAAGATCCAGTAGTACAAGATCTAATAGCAAGAGGAACAGTTCGTGATCATTTGGGAATGCCTTTACCAGGAGCTTCTATAGTTGAAAAAGGGACAACTAATGGAACTACTACTGATATGGATGGTAAATTTAGACTAACATTGATGACTAAAAACGCTGTACTTTCTATTTCGTATTTAGGTTATAAGAATCAAGAATATACATTGACTCAGGATCTAGACTTAAATATAATTTTACAAGAAGAATTACAGGCATTAGATGAAGTGATTGCAATAGGTTATGGTCGTGCGAAAAAGAAAGATATAACTGGATCAATAAGTACAGTTGAGGGAGAAACTCTAGTGAAAAGAAATACCACCCAGTTATCACAATCTTTGCAAGGCACACTGCCAGGTGTTATGGTGACCAGAACAAATACTGAGCCTGGTGCAAGCGGGACAATACGATTAAGAGGTATTACTACAATTGGAGTAAGTGATCCCTTAATCATTGTAGATGGTGTTCCTGTAAATAATATAGATGATGTTAATGCTGCTGATGTTAAGAATATATCAGTTTTAAAAGATGCTGCCTCAGCATCAATATACGGAGCTAGGGCTGCTGCAGGTGTCATACTCATTACTACAAAAAGAGCTGGTGTAGAAAAGGAATCATTAGTTTATTCAATGACTTCTGGTGTAGAAGTACCAACAGCATTTCCAAAAACTGTTGGGGCTCAAAGATACTTGGAGATGATTAATGAATTTACCTGGAATGATGCAGGTAACACTGCTGGAGGAGAGTATGCACTTTATTCTAAGGATCAGGTAGAAAATTGGATTAACAATAGTACAACAGATCCAAATAATTATCCCGTTACTGACTGGAAGAATTTGATTCTTAATGATTATGCTTTTAAATCGAATCACAACCTATCGTTTAGTGCAGGGTCAGATCATTTAAAATCAAGAGCATCAATTAATTATGAAAATGTAGATGCTTTGTATGATCATAAAAATTATAAACGATTTATGGGAAGAGTTAATAATAGTTTTGTTATTAGTGACAAAATTAATGCTCAAGTAGATTTTTCATATAGCAATGAAAATACAGCTTCTCCAAGTGTTAATCCTATACAATCGTTACAACGATACCCATCTATATTTGCAGCTATGTGGTCTGATGGACGAATAGCAGAAGGACAAAACGGAAATAATATTTATGCAAGACTGCATTATGGAGGAAAAGAAAACATATGGCGACAAAAAATTAATGCACGTATATCTCTTGATTATAATTTACTTACAAATCTGAAAGTAACCGGAGTTTTTGCACCTTATTTTTATCATACAAAAGGTAAGTCATTTACAAAGAAAATCAATTATTATGCGGCTGAAGATCCTACTGTTTTTGCAGGTACAATCTCTGGAGCAGATGCTACTAATTTATATGAGACTAGGAATGATGGTAGAACGCTAACCAATCAATTGTTAGTAAATTATAATGGTAAAATCACTAATCATAATTTCGATATACTAGCAGGGTACGAGGGATATTCTACTTTCTATGAGTCCTTAATGGCGCAAGGATTAAATTATACGCTATCTAATTTTCCTTATTTGGATTTAGCGCCCTTAGATTATATGAGCAATTCAGGTAATGCTGTTGAGACTGCTTATCGCTCCTATTTTGGAAGAATGTTATATGATTACAAAGGGAAATATTTAGTACAGGCAAACATTCGATATGATGGATCATCCCGTTTTCATCCAGATTTCAGATGGGGAGCTTTTCCATCAGCCTCAGTAGGTTGGATTATAACTAAAGAAGCGTTCATGCCTACAGATTCAGCTTTATCATTTTTAAAATTAAAAGCAAGTTTTGGTAAGCTTGGAAATGAAAGAATAGGTAACTACCCTTATCAATCCTCCATAGGATTTTCAAACACACTTTTGTATCAAGGAGATAAAGTTGTCTCAGCCATTACTGCTGCTCAATACGCCTATGCTATTAGAGATATAAGCTGGGAAACTACATCAACGATAAACGTTGGTTTAGAATCTTATTTTTTTAAAAATCGAATGATGTTCAATTTTGATTATTATAAAAAAACAACTAAAGATATGTTGCTAGAACTTGAAATACCTGATTATTTAGGTTACGAAAACCCTAATCAAAATACAGGAAAAATGCATACTACCGGATGGGATGCTGAATTATCTTGGAGAGATAAAGTAGGTCATTTTAGTTATTCAATTAGTGCTAATTTGTCTGACTTTAAATCAAGAATGGGAAATTTGGGTGGAATTGTTTTTAGTGGAGAAAAAATTACTAGAGAAGGAACCGAATTTAATGAGTGGTATGGGTACGTTTCTGATGGACTTTTTCAAAATTCAGAAACAATAGCTAATGCAGCAACACTATATAAAACAGTAAAACCAGGTGATATAAAATATAAAGATATCAGTGGTCCAGAGGGTGTACCAGATGGAATTATTAGCCCAGATTATGATCGTGTTCCCCTAGGTGGCTCCCAACCAAGATTATTATATGGCGGTGAGATTACAGCAGGATATAAAGGATTTGATCTCACACTTGGCTTTCAAGGGGTAGGCAAACAAAACAGTAGATTAACCACACAAATGGTGAAACCCTTTTTCTCTGCATGGACTAATCCTCCAGCTATTATTGATGGAGAATACTGGAGTGTGTACAACAGTCCGGAGGAAAATCTAAATGCAAAATTTCCTCGACTATCTTATGCAAGTGCTGAAAATAATAATTATGAAATGTCAGATTATTGGTTAATCAAGGGAGGCTATTTTAGACTTAAAAATATTGTTTTAGGATATGATTTACCTGAAAAAGCATGTAACGCAATAGGTATCAGTGGTATTAGAGTTTTTGCCACAGCTACCGATCTTTTTTCAATAAATAATTATCCTAAAGGTTGGGATCCCGAAGTAGCAGATAACAGTTATATATCATCGAGCCTCTTACTTGGTGCTTCAGTTAAATTTTAAAAAATAGAAAAATGAAAAAAATATATCTTATTTTATTGCTAATTCCAGTTCTATTTGGCTGTGAAAATCTAGATTTAAATCCTTTGTCAGAAGGTTCTTCAGAAAATTGGTATTCAGATGAAACTGAAATTGAAATGTCCTTAAATGATTTATATAGAACTTATTTATGGAATTTAGAAGAAAATTACGAGACAGAAAGAATGACGGATAACTGGTCTCAGCGTCAAGCTGTGCACGTATTTTCCGCTGGTTCTATAAATAGTGAGTGGAATACATCTTCAGAACTTTGGTTGAATACCTATAAAGGAATTACCAGAGCAAATAGTATCATCAATAGTTTAAACAGATTACAAGGAACTATTTCTGATGTAAAAATCGAACAGTTCAGTGCGGAAGCACATTTTTTTAGAGCTATTTACTATTCCAGATTAGTTTTTTATTACGGAGATGTTCCATTCTACACGACCTCATTAGATATTAATGAAGCTTTTTCTTTAGCGAGAACAGATAAAAAGATTGTTATGAAACAAGTATATGAAGATTTTGATTTAGCTATATCAAAGCTACCTGTCAGTTATGCTTCTAATAGTCAATTGAGAGCTACAAAAGGTAGTGCTATGGCATTTAAAGCTAGAGCAGCTCTATATATGCATGATTATGAGATAGCACGAGATGCCTCAAAGGCGTGTATGGATTTAAAAGCATATGAATTGCACCCTAGTTATGCTGATTACTTTTTATCTAAAACTAGAAGGTCAAAAGAAACCATTTTTGCATTACCTAGATCTTTTGAATTAGGTTCTTCATGGAATAGTAAAAACTTTTATACTAGAACTGCTGGTGGAAGTGCTGTGGCACAGCCTTCATGGGAACTATTTGCTAGTTACTTATGTACTGATGGTTTACCAATAGATGAATCCCCTCTTTTTGATCCTCGCAATCCTTTTAAAAATAGAGACCCCCGATTGCATGCAACCATCGCCGAATTCGGTAAGGAACATTTGGGTTTTATATATGATCCAAACCCATACAGTACTAAAGTGCTAAATGTTAAAACTGGTTTAATGACAGCAAATAAAGATACCCGAAGTGTTGATACTTACGCTTCTTATAATGGACTTACACTTAAAAAAGGAGTTGATACAGACTGGACAGATAATAATGAAACAGATTTTGATATTCGCATCATGCGTTATGCAGATGTTTTGTTAATGTATGCGGAGGCAAAAATAGAACTGGGTGAAATAGATAATAGTACCTTAAGCGCAATTAATCAAGTCAGAGCGCGTGCTTATGGAGTAGGGCTAGCTGAGATAGAAAAATATCCTTCAGTTAAGACTAAAATTCAAGAGGAATTGCGAACGGAGTTAAGAACTGAAAGAAGGGTAGAGTTTGCTTGGGAAAATAGAAGGTTTGATGATATCATTAGATGGAAGATAGCAGATAAGGTACTTACAAAACCAATTTATGGTATTCTTGATGTTAAAGATTTAAAAGCAAAAGTTATTGATAAAGGATTGTGGTTTTTTCCTCAAGTACCTGTAATAGATAGTGATGGTTTGCCTGATTTTGAGCCCATGCATAAAAATGGACTCATAAAATTACTTGTTGAAAGAAATTTTGACAGTAGACAATATTTGTTTCCTATTCCTTCAAAAGAGGTGTTGATTAATAAAAATTTGAAGCAAAATCCTGGATATTAATTACTGTAAGCTGTACCTGTTTTGTAATCAAATAGGTATAGCTATGGTGTTAAAACAAAAACTAACAATTTATAAAAATCTAAAATAGAATTTATATGATGCCCCTCATAAAAAGACAAGCTTTTTTAAGCTATTTATTGGTGTTAATTTTTATAAGCAATGGATATGGTCAGGGTGAGATAAGAGTACTTTCTGCAAATGTGCGAGTTGCATTGCATGAGGATGATCTCAAAGGTGTTGGATGGGAGGATCGCAAAGACATCGTTATGAAAGTAATAAAGAGACAAAATCCTGATATTATTTGTCTTCAAGAAGTAATTGAAGTTCAAAATATAGCTTTCAAAAAGTATTTTAAAAATTTTCAGATTTTAGGCTATGAAGGTCCAGAAATGGATGTTTATAGAGATCAAGACTATCATCAAATCGCTAAAAATCCTATTTTGTATAATAAGAAAAAGTATGAACTTATTGCGGCAGGTCAGTACTGGTTATCAGACAAACCACTTTTGGGAGGCAGTAAATCATGGCAAACCTCTAGAGCACGCAATGTTAATTGGATTCGATTGAAAGAAAAACGTTCAGGTAAACAGTTCAGAGTTTTAAACACGCATTTAGACCATCGTTCACAGGAAGCACAGCTTAGTCAAGTCAAAATGATACTGGAGGAAGCAAGACAATATCAAGAAGATTTTCCTCAAATTTTGGCTGGAGATTTTAATGCAGATTCCAAAAATGAGACTATCAAGAATATTAAAATGGAGTGGAAAGACAGTTATCATTTTGTGAATCCAAATTTTAAACCGGAACATACCTATCATGCTTTTGAAGGAGTAAATGCTAAAAGTGAAAAGGGGAAAATCGATTTTATATTTACCAGAGGAACTGTTTTTCCGACAGAAGCTACTATAATAAAAGATTGTATTAACGAACGCTATCCCAGTGATCATTATTTCATAACAGCTACAATGCACTTAGAATAAATATATAAAATAATAAAAAATGAAAAATAGTATCCAAGCCACAGGAAGCAGGCTTTTAAATCCATTTGCTAAAACACTATATGGATGTGTAACTTTATTTATTGTACTAATCATGAGTTGCTCTTCTAATTCTCAAATAGATGATCAGGAAAATATAGTAGCTCCATCGAATGAAGATGATAAAACATTTGAAATTGCCGTATTACCGGATACTCAATATTACACCGCGGAAAAGCATGGAGGTACCATAGCGATGTTTAGTAATCAAATAGATTGGATTATCAAAAATGCGGTGGATTCAAATATTAAGTATGTTATTCATTTGGGAGATGTAGTAGATCACGGTCATGAACAGATGACAGAATGGACGACAGCAAGAGATATTATGTATAAATTAGAAAATTCTTTTCCAGGTTATCCTGAAGGTATTCCATATGGAATCGCTGTTGGAAATCATGACCAGCAACCCTATGGAGAGCCTTCCGGCGTTTCCACTGTAGATGGATACAATAATTATTTTGGAATACATCATTTTTCGAGTAAAACCTATTATGGTGGTTCATTTGGAGACAATAATGACAATCACTATGGATTATTTGAAGCACATGGTCAAAAATTTATAGTCTTGTTTATTGAATACAATGAATTTGGTACGGAGTATTATAATTCTCCAATAGAGAATGCCGTTTTTGAATGGGGTAAGAAAGTATTAAATAAATATGCAGATCATAAAGCAATTATTGTTAGTCATAGTATTTTGGCAAGACCAGAAGGAAGTACTAGTATCACTAGACCTGGTGAAGGAAGCAATTTACAGCCCAGTACATTTACAAATCAAGGAGAAAAGATTTATAATGGATTTAAAGACTGTCCTACTATTTTTATGATGCTTTCTGGACATCGCAGTGGAGAAGGTTTTCGTATTGATACCTACAATGGACGTTCTATAAAAAGTTTTCTTTCCGATTACCAGTCTAGAGAAGATAAAGCAGGAAATAGAAATGGGGGAGGAGGATTAATGCGCACCATGAAATTTAATCTTACGAAAAATACGATAACTATAAAAACGTTTGCCCCCAGAAGTACTTTTATTGAATCAGAAAATGATGGTGACAGCTTTTTTAGTACAACATTATTTAATTGAATACCAGGAAACTAATTAATGGAGAGGAATCAGTTTAATGTTTAGGCTTCGATGATATAATCGGAGCCTTTTTTAATTAAAATGTTTTACCACTAAGTCAGAGAGGGTGGTGTTTGTTTTTTTGTAGGTTAAAGCGCAAGCTTTGGGATGCATAATTAACACCCTGCTCTTTGGTCACCCCTCCAGAGGAGTGGGATTTTTGAACGGTTCAACATAATTTTTGTTGGTTGAGGTTTTGAGGCTGGTGTGATAGTGATGTGATTGAGATTTATGCTGTTTATAATGACATTATTCTAAAAAGTTTGTAAGTATAAAAAGATAGGGGGAGTAATTATTTTGTAAAGATGTTTGTTATTAAGGCGCACGATGGGGTGTCCTTACATTTTTTAACTGTTTTTAGTTTCTTTTTATAAAAAAAAGCTTTTTACCGAGTATTTTGGTTGTTTGAAGAGAATATTCACGACATAATTATAATGTAATTAGTTTCGCATAAAAATTCACAATAATTCTATTATATATATAGAAGTAATCATGATTTATCATAAAATTGAATATATGAAAACTAAAACTACCCTCTTTTTATTAACGTTTTTGACCTTTATCTTTAGTTGTGTTGAAATTAATGCACAATCTAGTGGATGTGATATTACTGGACCAACATCTGGTAACTATACTTTTCAAAGCAATAAAAAAGTTTGCTTTAATAACAATGCTACATTAGGGGATGTTACTTTTGAAAATGGATCCAAAATCTATATAGCTCCGAATGTGACTGTTATTATACAAAATAACGTTACTTCTTCAGGAACAATTGCTATGCAAATTGATGGTATTCTACAATTTAACCAATCTGTTACTATTAATGCAAATGTTAATTTGAATATTGGGACAAAAGGTGTTTTGAAAGCTGGTGAAACTGGTACTACAAATTTCACATTAAATGGTAGTGGTATAAATACAGTAATTAATGATGGCCAATTTAATGTAGGTGTGTTAGGACTACAAAATTCTAGAGGAACATATACTTTTGATAGTTCTGCGGATGCGATTATCAACATTCATTCAAATATTAATATTAATGGAAAAAGTTTTTTCAGAAACCAAGGAAAACTTTTAATTGGAAATAGTTACAATTGCAATAATAAGAGTGTTTTTGTAAACTGTGGTGAGATGATTTCATCTGAGGGATTTAATCTTGGAGGAGGAAAAGTTATTAATACAGGTACGTTTACTGTTAGTAGTAGCAGAATAGATTTTGGATCTTCAACAGCTCGATTTGAAAATTACGGTTCAGTTAATGTTCGAGGATCAATGAATTTAGGAGGTTCTGGTTGTGTTTACTATAATGAAGGTACAACGGTTGTTTCTGGTAACTTTCAAAATGATGGTAACATAGAAGGTCCTGCTGTGGGGTCAGGTAAATTAGGTTATATTACCTGGAAAGGCAAAGCTGCTATGAATAGTGGAAAAATAGGTCCAAATTTAAATTTAATAAATAGTAGTGGCACTTCTAGTAAGTCAGGAATGTTTAATAGTCATAATGAAATGGACTTCCTGAACGGAGTTGTTTATAATTGTTCGAATTGCCCAGCACCACAGGTTAATTCAGGAGTTATTTGTAGAGAACCTGATGGAACGACACCCTGCAATATAGCAACCCCAACCATTTCAACGACAGCAGCTAGTTGTACTCAACCAAGTAGTTTACTTATTTCTAATTATGATTCTTCAGTAAGCTATACTTTTACTCCAAGTGGACCAACTGTTGTAAGTGGTGGTGGTATTAGTGGAATGACTATAGGACAATCTTATACTTTAAAAGCAAGCAAAAACAGCTGTAATTCGAGTGATGTCTTAATTAGTATTACCAAACTAAGTGGTACTGATACTGATGGTGATGGTATTTTAGATCAATGTGAATTTGATGAAACCTGTAATGTTTATACCACTGTTCTTGCAGAACCTACAGATAAATTAGTAAGTGATTTAAATAGAAATGGAAAAGGGTTATTCCCTGTTGAACCATTTGGTCCTGCAACACTACCTAATGGTGGAGTTAATGTTGAAGTAATCAAAGGTTTCAAAAGCACACTAACTTATCCTTCTCCTCAATGGAGGTTATACCAACCGAATGCAATTACTGGGACAATTGTTATAAAAGGTGTACCTACTGAGTTTAAAACAAAATACTTAGATTTAGTTTATGCCAGCGAAAATAATTTAGAAAGAACTGTTAAACTTGATTATGGGGTTACTGCAAATAGTTTAAATACTACTACTCATAAATATAGATATATTGTTGGTATTGCTGGTTTATCAGACCCTAATGTTGCTGGTAAAGTAACTTCCACAGTTCCATTAGAAGTAATTGGTAATTTTGATGCGTTTAAAAATGGTAAATACTCTTATTTTAATGATAAAACGCCACCTGTTGCGGGGGAGACAGGATATGTATTTCAATCTAATCCAAAAACTGCTACAAATGTAGCACCTCCTAATGGTTATACCTTTTTCTATTTACCCGAAAACATTTCTTCTTTTGAATTAGAAACTAAAGGTAATGATCAATATGGTTTTATTTTTGGTACATTAACTACTACTGTTGCACCTACTCCTGCTGCTCCAACTTCTGGTGGTAATCAAACTGTTTGTTGGAATGGAAATGCAAATCATACCTTAACAGCTACTGCAACAGCTCCTCAGGGACAAACTGTTACTTGGTATGATGCTGAAACCGGAGGAAATATTGTTACTACCCCAAATCAAATAGGTGTGGGGAATAAAACATACTACGCCCAATCTTCTAACCCTAATCAAACCTGTCCAAGTTTAACTCGAACAGCGGTTGTTTTAACTATAAATCCCGTTCCAACTGTTACTATTGCTAAAACAAATGTAACTTGTAATGGTGCTAATGACGGAACAATTACTGCTATTTCTAATGGAACAGTAGTTATTAAAGATGCAAACAATCAAACTGTAGGTGCTACGGGATTAGCTGCTGGTACTTATACCGTAACAGCTTCTAAAGCGGGTGGTAACGAAGGAGATGTATGTAATGCAGAACCCATAACTGTTACGATCACGCAACCAACAGCCATTACTCTTTCTGAGACACATACTGCTGTAACTTGTAATGGTGCTAATGACGGAACAATTACTGCTATTTCTAATGGAACAGTAGTTATTAAAGATGCAAACAATCAAACTGTAGGTGCTACGGGATTAGCTGCTGGTACTTATACCGTAACAGCTTCTAAAGCGGGTGGTAACGAAGAAGATGTATGTAATGCAGAACCTATAACTGTAACGATCACGCAACCAACAGCCATTACTCTTTCCGAGACACATACTGCTGTAACTTGTAATGGTGCTAATGACGGAACAATTACTGCTATTTCTAATGGAACAGTAGTTATTAAAGATGCAAACAATCAAACTGTAGGTGCTACGGGATTAGCTGCTGGTACTTATACCGTAACAGCTTCTAAAGCGGGCGGTAATGAAGGAGATGTATGTAATGCAGAACCCATAACTGTAACGATCACGCAACCAACAGCCATTACTCTTTCCGAGACACATACTGCTGTAACTTGTAATGGTGCTAATGACGGAACAATTACTACTATTTCTAATGGAACGGTAGTTATTAAAGATGCAAACAATCAAACTGTAGGTGCTACGGGATTAGCTGCTGGTACTTATACCGTAACAGCTTCTAAAGCGGGTGGTAACGAAGGAGATGTATGTAATGCAGAACCTATAACTGTTACGATCACGCAACCAACAGCCATTACTCTTTCTGAGACACATACTGCTGTAACTTGTAATGGTACTAATGACGGAACAATTACTGCTATTTCTAATGGAACGGTAGTTATTAAAGATGCAAACAATCA
>NZ_FRCC01000025.1 GCF_900142775.1 Flavobacterium flevense | reverse complement strand
ATGGCTCTAAAACTAACTAAATAACCTTGTTTGAGAACACTAGGAAGCTCTTGACGCAATTCTAATCCTGTTGAAGTTTTAATTTTTGCATAATATTTTTTGCCTTCCATCGGTACCATTTGCAATTTTCCCATTCCATCATGTACACTTTCAAAAACAGAGACTAATTCGTTATTAGAATCATAGATTTCACCTTTAATATCTATTGGTATTCCATTTAGTTCAACTGCTTTAAAACCGACTACACTGGCTACGTTTTCTAAAAGCGATCCGCCTTCAGGGTAATAATCAACTTGAAAAGTATTTGGTTTTGTTGCTTCTTTTTTAACTGTTTTAGATTCTAAAGGAATGTTTTTAGTTGTTTTCGGTTTGTCATTTGGAGCAAAAACATCAATAATCTCGATATCTTTTTTGAATACAAAATCATTTCCAAAATTCCGATTCCAATTAGTATAAGCTCTTAATTGATAAGTCCCGGGTTTAACACCAAGAGAATCCTGCAATTGAAAATCACCATGTCCCAATCCCATTTCTAAATTGGTTTTATTTCGAGCAATTATTTTAGAATCAGCCGAGATTAATTCGACATACAAAATATTACTGTTATCAAAAAGCAAATTATTAGAAGCTCGAACATTATAAGCTTTGTACCATAAATCTTCACCCAGAAAATAAGTGTTTCTATCAGTATGCAGATACACTTTTTCAATATCAGGACTATTTTGAAGGTCTTGTGCCCGAACGCAAAAAGAAAGAAAAAAAACAACCCATGAAAATCCTAAAACATATTTTTTATTGTAGATAAAATCTTTTTGCATAAACTGTATTTTAAAAGTTGCATTCATTTATTTTTAACAAAACTATTTTTCTTCTATAAAATTTCTTTCATCATTAGATAATAATATAGAGTTTGAATGCGTAACAATATCTTTAGGAAGATTTTGATATATAGGTTTTGATAAATTAATTAGACCAACATTCTTAACTTTTTCGATTTGAGTATTTTTTAGTACATATAAATTGTTTTTTATATTTCCATTATGCTTTACATCATTGTATGTGATATTAAAATCTGCGCTTACTTGAAATGAGTTTACTGCCCATTTGTTATTTTTATTTTTTTGAAAATTTAATGCCGAAATAGAATTGATAGTCTCATACGAAAACTCTTTGTTCCCTCTGCTAGTATAACTTTTGATTATTCTATCTTTATTTTCAACTTCATTGGTAAATGAAATTATTGCTTTAGTCTCGTTATCGAATATAATTTTTCCTTTACTTCTAAAAGAATACGTATATCTCTTTTTCCATTCAGTTGTAAAAGAAACCGTTGTCTCATTTACTGAAGAATTTTCAATAATAAAATCAAGTTTAGGATTGGTTTTTATGAAATTAATTAGAAAAACATTCAAATAAATAGTATTGATTAGATTTTTTGTATCAATAAAACCACTGTTTGATGGGATATTTTCTTTCGGAATATCCGTAAAAATATCCATTGGGTTATTTACATTAAAATCTATTGCACCTAAGCGTAATTTTAGATCTCTTAAATGACTGTAATTGTAGCTTCTACTCCACCAGTTCACTTTAGTTACTATCAATCGCTTTAGTTTGTTATCAATTGATAGTATTTCTTTAAAATTACATTCTTTTTCAAAAGGTTGATTCTCATATAAACTTTCGTAATTTTCAAGAACATATTGTAGTGCTTTAGTTAAATTAAAAGAACTCACAATGACTTCGTCCAAAATAACTGATTTTGGAGTTAAATAAAAAGTATTCGAATTTGGCAACTCTTTAGAATTGATAATTCTTTCCTGATAAGCTATATGTGAAATTTTTAAATCATAGTCCCGAATATTTATTGTAGCTTCTCCATCTGCATTTGTAAATGTACCTTCCTGAATTGCCGGATAATAAATATTTACTGTTTCAATCGGTAATTTAGTTTCACTATCCAATATAAAAATTTCATTGTTTTGAGAATATAAAACAATACTATTCAATAGAATAAGAATACTTAGATATTTTTTTATCTTGTTCATCATTTTTTTTCTTTAACAAATGAGAATTATAACTTATTTTTTGATGCTGTAATAGGTTGTTTTTGCAACAGGAATTCCATTAGCAGTAATCCCTTCCAGAACTACTTTTACTTTAGTTTCAGCATTGGTATTGTAATAATCAACACTTGTTTCACCCGTTTTATCAGGATAGATTAAAGGATTCCAATAAATCGTGTTTCTTACGGCAGTCATATTATTTATCTCAATCTCGGTATTTTCTAAATCAGATGAGTAAAAATTTCGTTCTGTATAAAAACCTTCTATTTCTCTTTTTACAGCATAAACAGGAACTTTTTTAGGTTTATCGTTCCAATTTCTATTTATAAAAATTGAAATAATAGGTACACCTAGTTCTCTTACTACCTCTATTTTTACAATTTCATTAGGTAAAATATAATCTAAGTCATAATTATAAACTCCAAAACCATTTACTAATATACTTGGAACATCCTTTTCACCCACAACGCGTAAATCCTTATCAAATCTATCCTTAACCCAAACACCAGGTACTATCTCCAATACATCCCAAATAGAAACTAATGTTTTTGTTACTACATCAGAGGTGTAAGTACTAAAAGGATTCTTATAATAGACTGGTTGCCAATATTTATTCTTAGATTTAACTACAACTTCATCCAAAACATTTTCGGGTTTTACTCCAAAAACTGTAAATTTCTTTAGTACATTTTCAGTAAACGAATTATTTATTTGTTGTAAAACGATTGATTCTTTTTTTAAAGAAACCAACATTGGAGCCAGTTCAATAGAGTCCAAAACTATTTCTCCTCTAAATTTTCCTTTTTCATCCCTGGTATTCAAATACATATTCGTTTTTCCAGAAAACAATAGGTTTTCAAATTGGAAACGACCAATAGAATCGGTAACTGCACTAAAAATATTCCGATTCTTTTGACTCATTAAAGCCAGAGTTAAATTATTATTGACCAATGGCTTATCCGCAAAAACTTGCTTCACTCTGCCTGAAATGGTGATTCCTTTTTCTACTTTGTAACTAGCAGTTTCATCAATTTTTGGAATTGTTTTCCAAACAAAATCGCGCCAACCTTGGGTCAACAATAAATTATCTAGATGTTCTAATCGTTTTAGATTTGTAGTATCAAAATAATAGGCAGGATGATAGACTT
>NZ_FRCC01000018.1 GCF_900142775.1 Flavobacterium flevense | reverse complement strand
AAGAAATTTATTAGTTATCCGCGTACCGGGAGTAAATATATTCCCGAAGATATTTGGGTAGAAATCCCGCAGTTAATAGGGATATTAGAAGAAATTGATAAGTTTCGAGAAATAGTGCCTAAAATGAAAAGAGGACGTTTGAATAAACGTATCGTTAACGACCTAAAAGTAACCGATCATCATGGTTTACTGATTACTGATAAAATACCTTCGGCTTTAGCTGCAAAAGAGAAAGCCATTTATGAAATGATTGCCTATCGTTTACTCGAAGCAGTCTCTCCTGTTTGTATTAAAGAAATAACGGATATTGTATTACAGGCGGCACATTATGATTTTTTACTAAAAGGATGTAAAATTATTGATGCAGGCTGGAGATTCATTAAGGGAAGTTTTATCGATGAGGATAACAATCCCGTTCAGGATTTACCGGAACTTAAAATAGGAGATGAGCTAAAAATAAAAGAAGCGAAAGTTTTAGGGAAACAAACAAAACCACCAGTTCTTTATACAGAAGCGACTTTGTTAGGAGCGATGGAAAATGCAGCTAATCAGATTGAAAGTAAACAAGAGCGAAAAGCTTTGCGAGGAATAGGAATTGGAACTCCGGCAACAAGAGCAGCTATTATTGACACACTTTTTAAAAGAGAGTATATCAAACGGGATAAGAAGTTTTTACTACCTACAGAAAAAGGATTGAAGGTTTACGAATGGGTAAAAGATAAAAAGATTGCTGATGTTGCTATGACAGCAGAGTGGGAACTAGTTTTACAAAAAATCGAAAATAACGAAGTAGATGTCGCCCTATTTCAAAAAGGGATGGAAGATTATACCAAGACTATCACACAAGAAATACTCGCTTTGTCTGTTGAAAAAGAAAAACAACCCGAACTAATTTGTCCAAGATGTAAAATTCAGAAAGTAGTGATTCGAGATAAATTGGTAAAATGTTCTGCTGAAAACTGTAATTGGGTTCAATTCCGAAATATATGCGGTATAAAGTTAAGCTTTTTAGACTTGGAAACTTTGATAACTAATGGCAAAACCAATCTCCTCAAAGGTATGACCAGTAAATCCGGTAAAAAATTTGATGCTTATATCGAAATGGATAAAAAAGGAGAAACCACTTTTACTTTTCCTGAAAAGAAAAAGAGCAAATAGAGAATTCTTTTGATTCAAAAAAGGTGGTAATTCATTGATTGCTTTCGTTTTTGATCCGAATTATAAAACTAAAAAAAAATGGCTGTTTCAGAGTATGAGACAGCCATTTTGATTTTATTTTTTTGACTCGTTTAAAGAAGTTTTTCTGAATTCTTTTAAAAGCTTTTCTATTTCCAGAGAAGCTTTACGAGCTCTGGTTCCTGCTGCTTTATTTCCTTTTTCTGTTTGTAATTCTGCATCCGATTTGAATGTCTCAAATTCTGTAGCGATTTTTTCAATTAGTTCTTTCATAAGAGATTTATTTTATATCAATTGTAAAAATAGCAATTACTAATGAAATCTAATTTAAACAAAAGAAATTTTCTTCTTTGTTAATATATTAAAACAAATGATTTGAAACATTGAGAGCTTGTTAATCACTGTTTCTCGAGTATCTAAAGAAATTAAAAGGAAGTTAAAATTATACAATATGTATAATTATTTAGTATATTTGTCTAATGAAATTTTGCTTAAATGAATGTAAAAATATTAAAAATAAAAGAAAATGTTTTAGTAGATGCTAAAATTTCAGATTCAAAATTGATAAAAGTAAACCTTCCGTCAGTAGCTGATGGATGGAGATTTAATTTTAATAAGCATTCTAAAAAGAAAGGTTTTGAAACTTATGTTTTGGTATGTGAAGAAACTTCTGAAAAGATTGAAGGGTGTTTAATTTTTGAAATGAAGGAGAAGATTGAACCTTATATGGCTTATGTTGAAATTGCACCTCATAATCAAGGAACGGTAAAAGAATATGATAATGTTGCAGGTTGCTTAATCGCTTATGCCTGTAGGTTAAGTTTCGTAAAAGGTGAGGGGGATTTTGAAGGCTATTTAGCATTTGATGTTTTTGAAGAACATGAAGAAGATGAAATAAAATTGATGGCAGTATATTCAACAAAATATAATGCTTTTAAATTTGGCGACACCTCTATGATTATTCCACCTGTAGGCGGGCAAAAGTTAATTGATGAATTTTTAAATGAATGAATATGAAAACTAAAGAAATTCAAATTGAAGATATTTGGAACGATAAAAAGAGAGAAGATGCTAAGAAAGCTATTTTACTGCATTCTTCTAAACAATCCAAAGAAAGAATATTAACAAATCAATTGCTTTCTATTCAGTATAAATTAGAAGATTATATTCAGAACGAAAGCGATGATGTTGAAGTTTTAAAAGTACTTGATTTTGTTAAAATGTATTTAAAAGTGCTTAAACTTACTAAAAAGGAACTAGCAACGTATTTTGGAATGGAAGATAGCAATCTTCATAAATATTTGACGGGAGTCAGAAAACTGAATGCAGAGTTAGTTTTAAAATTAAGTTGTTTTTCGCACACTAAACCTGAATATTGGTATAGAGTTCAAATAAAGAATGAGTTGATCGAATTAAATAAAGAAAAGAAAAATGTTGAGAAGTATAAAAAATACGATTACCGTAATTTAGTCGAAGCCGTCTAATTTTTTTACTATAAAATACTAGAAGCCCTCAAATGAGGGCTTTTTTAGTTTCTGTAAATTATTAATTTGTGCCCAAAAAGGACAAAATAAGTTTTACCGGATTTGTCCCCTGTATAAAGCCTCGTCATTCCTAGAATCTTGATTTTTAAGACTTTTATTTAAAAATTATAACTTATTGTTTTAGTGTTATTTGTGTTTTGTTTTTATGTTTTTTTGTGATTTTTTCTGTCCTTTTTCATTTGTGACCCTGTAAATATCTTCGTTGAACAAAATCTGAGGACTATTGTAGTATTAATAAAAGTTGGGATAATTTCATGTCACAGCATATTTAAATAAAGATTCTTCAATTTGTAAACATAAAGGACAAAATGAAATTTAACAATAAAATTGAAAAGGTATGACTGATTTAATGATAATAGCTTGTTTAATATTTGCTTTGATTGTGTTTTTTGCCTACTTGCCACCAAAAAGAGCTTACGTTGCAGCGAGATGTTTCAAACTTGTTGCCAGTGCATTCTCAATTAGTAAGATTTGTGATGCTATAATAACTTATTATACAAATAAGAAATAACGTATATTTTTTTTATATATTTATAAGTTATTAAAATATTACATTTTAAAATGATTATAAGCACTTATTTATGAATTGGGAAAAGAAGATACAAATCGACAAGAATTGGGTTCAAAGACATTTGAATCATCATTTTGATAGTAAAGAATTAAAAATTATTGTTCGTGGATATACACCTAAAGTTTCTGGCACAATTTTTTCCTGCTCTTCTATGATTAATGAGCTTGCAATGATGATTCCTGAATATACATTTAGTGAGCATAAAAAAGAAGAAGTAAAAAAGAACCTAGCTAAAACATACGGAGATCAAACTGCTGAAAAATACTATGAGAGAAATATAGCTCAGATGTCTCAAAAATTCTTTGGTAAAAAAAATCCCCAAACTGATGGTAAATATGGAGAACTATTACTTTTTGCTTTAGTTGAAAGTGTATTGAATAGTAAAATGATTGCTCATAAAATCATAAATCTAACAAATTTTAAAGATCAAGTTAAAGGGGGAGACGGTATTTTTTTAGGCGATTACGAGGTTGATGGCAAAAATCAGCCTGCTCTTTTTATCGGAGAATCAAAGGTTCAACAGGATTTTAGTAAAGCTGTTGATGAAGCATTAATTTCATTAAATAGATTTCATGATCCCGTATTTAAATCTGAATTCAATAATACCGAATTTATTGTGGCAAAAGATACCCTAATGATAGATGATAACTATGAAGAATTATATGACCGACTGACTCCTGGAACTACGGAGTATAATAAACAAATTATTGTACATCCCATATTACTAATGTTTAATACTGCAAATATTAATTCTTTTGAAACAAAATCGACTAGCTCTGAACAATTAGAAAGTTTGATTAAATCTTACATGTCCAAAAATATGGAAGTTTATAAAACTAAGATTAATGAAAAACTTAATAATTATGAAGAGATTAAAAAAGTATTTATCGATATTTTTATATTTCCTTTTAATAATATAGATAATTTTAGAAACGGGATGTATTATAATATTCACGGAGTTCCATTTCAATCAGGAGCCAATGAGTAATGCTTTAACAAAAATATATAATCATCAAGTACTTAATAAATTAATAAATGATTTGCTTTTGAATCTATTTTCCAAAAAAATAGGTAATAGCACTTTTTCAGATATTAATGCCGACGAATTAAGAAAATCCATATGGCTAGCTTCAATTTTAGCTAATAGCACAGAAAATATTCATAAAAGAAAAGTACAGCAATTAAGTTCACTAATTTATCTTAATTATCCTGAAAACAAGGAACTCTCAAAAATCTGTTATATCTTATATTCGAGAGTAGGTAATTTGACTGCAACAAAATTTCTAAAGGCAATCTTCGAAGAATATTCAGAAAATCCCCTTGATCAATACTCTATCTTTGACGAAAGTCTAATTTTAGAAAGCGAATTGATTACAAAAAGGATGGAAAGTATTCTAGAAATTGAAGGGAAGGCTTATTTAACAACTGATTTTCAAAAAAAACTGTGGGATAATTTAGTTTTAAAAAACAATATATCAGTATCTGCACCTACTTCCTCTGGTAAGTCATTTATCTTAAAAAAATATATTGAAAATCAATTTAATTTGAATGATGATTATTGCGTAATTTACATTGTTCCTTCAAGAGCATTAATAAATCAAGTTAGTGAAGAATTAAGAATTGATCTTGCAAATGTTGAAATTAAAACTGCTTATATTGAAAATGATCAAGAGTTATTTAAGAAGATTGTATATATCCTGACTCCTGAAAGAGCTATAAAAATTATAAATCTTAAACATGAGATTTTAAAGCCTAATATAATTTTTATTGATGAAATACAAGGAGTAGAAGACGAACAGGGTAGAGGAAATCTCTTTGAATATGTTTTCGGAGAATTTACAAAGCTTTTCCCTAGCAGCAAAATTATTACAGCTGGTCCAAATATTTCAAATCCTAATCTTCTTTTTGAAGAGTTATTTAGTAAAGAAAGCGAGGTTTCTTCAACAGATTTATCACCTGTATTTCAGTTGAAAACGATTCTAAAAATAAATGAAAAAAATATAGAATTTAAATTATATTCAGATCAAAAAACAACACAAACCATTGTAAAAAATATTAACTCATGTAAAAATTTAAAAAAGCTTTATGAGTCTAATAGAGGAAACGGTTTATCAGTTATTATAAAGGAAGTAATTTATAATAATGTTGAAAATAATTTAGTTTATGCTTCAAAAAGTAATTTAGCAGAATCTTGGGCACTTAAATATGCAGACAGCATAGAACAAGAAGATATTGAGCAGGAGTTAAAAGATTTGATTGAATATTTAAAAGAAGATATACATCCACGGTACATTTTGATTAAATGTCTATCTAAAAGAGTTGCTTTTCATCATGGTAAATTATCTGAACTAGCAAGAAAAGAAATTGAGGTATTATTTCAAAAAGGTATTATTAAAACACTTTTTTGTACATCGACGCTTTTGGAAGGTGTAAATATGCCTGCAAATAATCTATTTATTTTAAAACCAGAAAAAAATAATCTTGAACTTTCTAATTTTGAATTTGGAAACCTCATAGGAAGAGCAGGAAGAATTAAGGATTCATTATATGGTACAATCTACTGTATAACAATGGGAAATGAAAATTGGGCTCAGAAATATTATGAGAGTTCCTATTCTAAAGAAGTTGAAACCTCAAGTTCTAAAAGTATTAAACAATTAGATATAAATGATTTAAAAAAAACTGTATTAGAAATTGAAGAAGCAAGAATTAAAAACCTTATAATAAGTCTAAGGCATAAATTTCTTAAAGGAGATTTAAATTTAGAGAGTTTTTTATTGAAAAAGAACTTAGAGGAAAGAGAAATAGCCCGAATAGAGTTTTTAATATCTGAATCTTTAGAGGGTATAAAGGTACCATATAGTATACTAAAACTAAACCCAACTATTGATCCTTTACTTCAGAATGAATTATATCAAAAAATTAAAAAAGATGGGATTACAAAATGGGTGATTAATATTAATTCCAGATTTTCTGAAGGTTATCGTAGAGATGTAGCGGAAACTTTAAATTATGAGAACAATAGTTTTTATTGGCAATTAGATTCGTTAGTATATAGACTCGATCAAATTTTTAATATAACTAAAGACCTTTATTTTAAGGATCATTTGAAGAATATAAATGTTTCAACCATCTGCCAGAATGCAGTTAGTTGGATTGATGGTAGAAGTATAGGCGAATTAATAATAAAAAGAATAAATTATCTCTCAAAAGACGAAAGGATACCGCCAGATAAAAGGATAGATGCCGAAAATGATGGTGATGTAAATACTGTTATAAGGGACGTAATTAACATCAATTCTAAAGCAATAACTTATTCCTTATTAAGATATATTAAGTTGCTTTCTGATATTTTAGACAGCATTTTAACAGATGTCGAAAAGGAGAAATTTAAATTTTCTCAATCATTACCAACTTTTCTTGAATTAGGATCGAAAGAACCAATAGTAATAAAATTAATAACAAGTGGTATGCCGCGGAGTATTGCCTTAAAAGTTTTTGAAATTTTTAAAAAGACAAAGGAATATAGAGAAGAAGTAGACGTTTTTTTATGGCTTAGGAATAATAATTCTATTGATGGATTGAAGTTAGTTTATAATAAATATTTAAAAAGGCAAAAATATTTAAAACAATAATTAGTAGATTTTTTTGAATTATGGAAATGAGATAGATAATTATTAAACTACATAAGAAATTTTAGTTATATGAAGAATAGATCTATTTATTCTTCATGTAACAAATGCTGTAAATCAGGATCATTTTTAATGCGTTCCAATTCACTTTCGATAATTAGAACGATATCCCGTTTTACTTGCCTGTAATTGGCTTCAATTTCGGTTTTCATTTTATCTTCACCATTTTCATCAACGAAAGATAAAATCTCAGGTATCTTTTTATAAGACTTGGTTTCTGAAGCTACTTTTTCATTATCAACTACGATTTCAGAATGGAAAATTTTCTGTTCGATACGTTCGTCAAAGTTATCTGAAACAGCCCCTACAAACATTCCTTGTGTCAATGTGGAAATTTTTGAAGCAGGTATTAGACTGTCTAATTGTGTAGATATAGAGGTTGATTTATCGTTTCGATTGATGGTCATGCTTTGTCGTTTCTGTAGCACTTTTCCAAAACGCTCTGATAAGCTTTTGGCGGTTTCTCCAACAACTTGTCCGCTAAAAATATTACCAACGGTATTTTGTATAACCTTAGCTTCTTTATCTCCGTAATCACGAGTTAATTGAGAATAGTCCTGAAAGCCCAAACAAACCGCTACTTTGTTGCTTCTGGCAGTTGCAATTAGATTATCCAATCCTCTAAAATATATAGTTGGCAATTCATCAATAATAACCGAACTTTTTAGTTGTCCTTTCTTATTAATCAGTTTTATAATTCTCGAATTGTACAAGCCTAGTGCAGCTGAATAGATATTTTGTCTATCCGGATTATTTCCAACACATAGTATTTTAGGTTCATTTGGATTATTGATGTCCAATGAAAAATCATCGCCTGTCATTACCCAATAAAGTTGAGGTGAAATCATTCTGGACAAAGGAATTTTAGCGGATGCGATTTGTCCTTGTAACTGATCTTGTGCACCGCCTTGCCAGGCATCCATAAAAGGAGAAAGGTAATTTTCGAGATCAGGATAAGAAGTAAAGATTGTAAATACATCTACATATTTTTTATTAAGTAACTCAATGGCGTGAGGAAAGGTACAGTACTTTCCATTATCATATATTTTTAAAAACCAGATGATGGCAGCTAACAGAATTATAGGAGATTCCACAAAAAAGTCTCCCTGTTTTTGTATCCAACTTCTGTTAAGATTTAGCATGATGGTATAAGCCGATTCATAAGCATCGGATATATCAGTCATAAAATCTGGATTGATGGGATTGCAACGATGACTTCTTCTTGGGTCATCAAAATTGATAATGTAGAATTTTGGTTTTACGGTATATTTATCAGTATGCTTTAACAAATGGTTATAGGCAATAGTAGAAAGATCATCGAATTTGAAATCATAGATGTACATCGAAAATCCCTTTTCGATATGCTGCTTGATGTAATTATTTATAATAGCATAACTCTTCCCCGATCCGGGTGTACCCAACACAATAGAAGCTCTGAACGGATTTACTACATTAATCCATCCTGCATTCCATTTGCCTTTGTAATAAAATTTGGTGGGAAGATTAACCGAATATTCATTTTCCATTAATTTAGTTTCTTGCATGAAACTTTCATTCTCGTTATTGAATACATCATCCATCAGATTGTTGTTGAGCAAACGGCTAATCCATACACCAGCCATCATCAAAGCAATGTAACCTATCGAGCTTGTCAGGATATATAAAGTGGCTGCTATTCCTGAAGACAATTCTAGTAATGAACTATTGAAAAAGAAAAGTACAAAACCGATAACTAGTGCTGTATAGATTTTAGTCCAGGTAATCTTTTCATTTTTTACTCCTTTTGTTCCCAAACAGCTCAACGCGAGTAAGACTAATGCGAAGAGCTTGGAATATAAAGTATGAGAAAATAAATTTGCTGTCCTTTGAAAATTACCTAATATCTTATTGATGACTTGTAATGTCCAACCTCTTTCTAGAAAAAAGCTATAACAAAACCAGTAAAAGTGCATTAAAACCAGAATGATGCTCACTGCACGCATGAAAGCCATTATTTTGGCTAACCCTCTTAAATCATCTTCTCCTTGCATACTTCGATAAATTAAATGTTTTGTTCAATTTAGTAGGGAAGTAATCTACTTGGAAGAATAAAGAAGTACTTGGCTTTTATTGGATTCATTTGGCGATAAGGTAATAGACGAATACATTTTATTTTTTGTTTCCAGGTCTTCTGCTTTTTTTCTTTTTCTTCATTTTATTAGCAAATAGCTGTTCTTCATAATCCTCTGCTTGTGCTTCTGGTAATAAACCACTAAAGCTTTCTATAAAATCCAAACCAAGATTAGTTTGAGTTGACTGATTTTTATCAAGAAAATCAAAAAGGGCATGAGGTTTTTCGGTTTCTGGTTTTGTATTGTTAGTGCTTTCGGGAAATGTGATCTTTATATTATCATGTATTCCATCTTGGCGTTTTTGAGTGGTTTTTTCATTCCAACAATCATTAAAAATATTAGCAGAAAGGTTTTTACCCAATTGTGATCCGTTCCAAACGCTACGGGATTCATGGTCAATAAATGTGATTCCGTAAATACGTCCTTCGTGATTCCTACGAACTACAGTATTGATACCTTGCTCAAGCAGTTGCTTCTTAAATTCAGGTTCATTGGATGTGGTATGGATGGCAACTTCTATGGTCTTTTTTAGAATTTCTTTTGCTGGTTCTGTTTTCATTCTGTCTTTCGACTGCTCAAAATGTTTTTGTAAAGAATCCAGTCCTGTCTGTTTACCAAAAAGAGATGCTTTGAATGGATTGCTTGCTTTTTCTCCCTGTTCATTCAGAGCAAAATAGACTAATCCTTGTTTGGGTTGTCCGTGTAATTCGCCTTTTACTTCTTCGGTGGTAATATTGAAAAGTGAAAGGAGTGCATTATAAGCCCCTAAATTTTGATAATGATAATACTTTGGTAAATGTCGGACTACCGAGGCTATTTGACTTTTTACATTAGCTGCCCTATAGTCAATTGGTCTGAAAAGTTCCTCTTTTGGATTACGAGATTTTTCCGTTGCAGGTATTAGTTTATATTCTTGTTCCAATGCACGACAAGCATCCATAGAACGCATTTTTTCAAAGTTGTCGGCTAGTTTTTTACCGTTACGATCTACACAGGTTGATACAATATGAATGTGAGCTCGTTCAATATCGGTATGTTTAAAAACTACATAAGGCTGGTCTCCATAGCCCATACGTTCCATATAATCTTTTGCTATTTGTTTGAAATCTTCATCACTTACGTTGTCTCTCGGATCAGGATTGATTGAGATATGCAACACCGGTTTTTCTGTTCGTTTATTTGCAATCAGATAAGGTTCAAATGATTGGTGCAATTGTGGAACTGTATGTTTTCCATCGATAGTTTCTCTTATTCTATGCGTTGCCAATATTGCTCCGTTTTCCTGATCAACTTTGAGTTGATTATAAGAAAGTGCTCCAATGATATTTGTTCCACGACCAATTTTTGCTATCATCTTTATTCATTTTTAATCAAATGTTTTACTTCAAATTCCTCGGTCAACTGTATAATCTCTTGACATAGTTTAGCCAATTCTGTTGTTTGTTTTTCTAATTTAAACAGATATGCTGCTGCTTTTTTTTCCGAAAAATTGCGGTATAATATCTTCACAATCTGATTGTAATTCACACCAACGGCACGAAATTGACCATACAAAGTGGTTAGTCGCATGTAGTAATCCATGGCAGCCATATCAATTTTTACAGTTTTGATTTGCCTTTCAAATAGGATGGAAGTAATAAAATGAGCTTTGTTATCTGCTTCTGAAGCTTCAAAAAGTGATAGGAATTTAGCATTTTCTTCATCCGTTAGCCGAAAAACATAACGATGAATGCTGGGATTCTTTTTGGGATTCCTGCCGCCTTTATGTTGTTTGTTATTCTGTTTTTCATTCATCACTAATCCATTTGTAAATTTCATAAAACACCGACTTCGGAGGGTGTTTTTAGCCCCTGCAAGGGCAAGTTGTTTTGAGGCACGGAATTCATTTCGAGTGCCTCAAAACACAACTTGCTCTGTTCTGGCGAACAGATAATCCGTCCGCCTGTCGGCGGAACAGGATTTAATAAAGCAGGGAAAAACGGCTTAAGGCCGTTCCAGTTCTTATCCAAATATTGATTTAATCTTTCCATCGATTTATCTGATTACTGTTTTTACAAAGTAAATGATTGAATACAGAATCATTATAGTGTGAAGAATAGCCAAGAATTACCAGTTAGTGCCAATTACTACCACGAGAATAAAAGCAAATACATAGCTGCATTTCTTTGTACTTATAAATAGACATAAGGACATAGTTAGCTATGCAGGTAACAACGTACTTACGCAAATAGAAATGTAGAAAAGTACAGTTATACAAATTTAGATAGGTGTATAAGTAAGTTGATAAATGCCTATTTATCTACATGCAGTTATAAAGGCATATTCTAATACCTAAATAGCTTGTTAAGTACTTGCCTATCTATATAATGCTGTACATAGAGATAAACTTATATGCGGTAATGAATAAATAACTACTGATATAAATACTTGAGTAATTGGATAGATAAATAATTTTAAAACCGTTTAATATGAATGCAAAACACAAAACAATATTTATAGCCTTTTCTTCTCAAAAGGGCGGTGTTGGAAAAAGTACATTTACAACTCTTATTGCCAGTACGATGCACTATCGACTAGGCTACAATGTTGCTGTATTTGATGCCGATTTTCCACAACACAGTTTAATGAAAATGAAATCCCGTGATCTGGCTATGGTAATGGAAAATGAGCATTTGAAAAAGTTGGCGTACAAACAATTTACCACCATTAACAAAAAAGCCTATCCCATTATGCAACACAAGGCAGAAAGTGTATTGGAAGCAGCTCACGAATTTTTAAATAGTTCTTCAGTACCTATTGATGTTATATTTTTTGACCTTCCAGGAACGGTAAATACTCCCGGAATACTCAAAGCATTGGCAGGAATGCACCACATTTTCACGCCTATTACAGCAGATCGTTTGGTAATGGAAAGTACGCTCGTTTTTACCCAGCTTTTGCAGGATGTGATTATGAAAAAAGGGGCGACTTCCATAGAAACCATTAATCTATTTTGGAATCAGGTCGATGGCAGGGAAAGTACTCCCTTATATAACGTTTATAACCAACTTATAGAACAATTGGGGTTAAGCCTGATGCAAAGCCAAATCAAGAATAGCACTCGTTTTCGTAAAGAAAGCGAAGAGAATAGCAAAACCGTATTTCGCTCTACGGTTATGCCACCAGATGAACGTTTGATGAAGGCTTGTCAGTTAGATTCATTTATAAATGAATTTTTAAAAATCATTCAATTATAGTTTATGGAGAAAGATAATAAGAGAAAAGTGGCTACTGAAATTAACGAGGAGTTGATGATGAACCTGATGGTGGATGGTATTAAAAAGGAAGGCTTACAGTTGCCATCAGAACCGACCGAAGAACTACATAAGGAAGTTCCTAAGCCTATAGAATTATCACCTGCGAAATCAGAAATTAAAGAAAAGACCAGAACCAAAAAGACCAGTGAACTGGATTACGAAAGCATTTTTTTTAAAAGACCGGATACCAATGCCCGTGATGGAAAAACGGTATATATCAGACCTGATTTTCACGAAAAACTGTCCCGAATTGTTCAGGTAATTGGCAAAGACAAAATAACTATTTATGCTTATTTAGATAATTTGTTGAATTACCATTTTCAGGAATTTGGAGAGCAAATAACTAAGAGTTTTAATGATAAGTACAAACCTATTTTATAAGTTATGGAAATAGTAATTGTGATATGTTTACTGATTGTAATAGTTCTGCTTTTGCAGGATAAGATTGTTATCAAGATAGGAGTGGAGCAAAAGCCAACACAGAAAAAAAATAATCCAAAGCTACTCGATATTATGGGGCAGCCCAAAACTCAAAGAAGCCTTTCAGTGTCAAACAATGCCAATGAAAGTCAAAAGAAAAAGCAGGAAGATAAAACGGATAATTTTGACATTGAAATTGATGATCCAGATATTGATAAGCAAATTCCGCAGGAAGAGCTGGACGAAGTTTTAAGAAATATACCTGATTTTGAGGACGAGGCAGAAGAATGGAATAGTTATGGAATATCAGATGGTGATAACGGTTTTGCCCAAGGCGTTACCTTTGAAGAACTAAGCTCCGTTGGGATGCTGCTGCAAAAAGAAAAATTGGAGCCGTATCAAAAGGAAAAAGCAATTGGCATAGTTCAGAAAATACAAGGAACCGAATTATTTGACCTACTGGAAAATTCTATGGAAAGTGCCTCCCGTAAAATAGCCGAGTTATTGGACGGTAGCCTTTCTTCTGAAATAGAAACCAGTTCTTCCACTTTGCGGAAAAATGATTTAGAGGATTTTGATATTGGGGAGTTTGTGTGAGCAAGCTCCTTTTTTTGTTTTTGATTGTGAAAAGGATAGTAATTAGGGACTTATTGCAAATTGGAACGTAATAGTACTACTTTTGTTGGGGATTCTGAAAGTAATGTTAGTTTGGAAATGTTTATTTTTTGAAGTTTAAGTGAACACAATATTTATGATATAATTAAATTTCTCCATTTATCTGGAAAGAAAGGAGTTTGAAAATAATTATGAGCCAAATCTTTTAAGAAAGGATATCCTGCTTGATCAGTACGATAATTATAATCAAATTCAGTTTTCTTATTTTCTATCTTTTTTTTGAAATCTTCAAAATTTAAATCGTTATCAAAATGTTTGGTTAATCTTGTTTCTGATTGGTAACCATCTCTAAAGGATTTTGAAAACAATTGTTCCTCCAAATCATTTTCTTTGTCTTTGATTAAATGTTTAGAAGTCGAATTTATTCCATGGTGAGGAATAAATAATCCTAAATCAATTTTATTTTTAATAATAAATTCTTTTATGACATTATATTCTTCTTTCATATCTAATAGTGCAATATATTCTATTAGAACCGTTAAAAGAGGAGAGGTACTGTCTGAAAAATAAACAGGTTTGATTCCTGTAACAGTGAATCTAATTACATTTTCAATACTATTATTTGCATCAGGAATAAAGTCGAAATTTTCTTTCGCATATTTAATTTGCCCCAAAACTAATTTTAAATAATTTTTTGCATTTTGTAATTCTCCGAAATCAATAAATAAATTGAGAATGCTAATTATAGCTGATGAATGAATGTCTATAAGGGGTCTAGAAGAAACACTATTTTGATTAATAATATTTACTAGTTGAAGATGCATACTTTTATCATTGATTTTTTTATTATAAAACCTTTCTGCATTCAGCATAAAGCAAAAATATTCCAAATATTCAAAAGTCCTTTTTGTATATCCAATTTGCTCATATCTTCCGGAATGCTCAGAAAACAGGCCGTCTTTTAGATTGGCAATAGGAATTGTTCTTTGAAAATATTCTAATAATACTTTATAATATAAATTAAAAACCTGATCAAAATATATTGTTACAGCTTTGTCGTTTTCTAAATTGTTCTTCAAAATCCAGTACCAGAATTTTATCACTAAATGAGTTAAATATCTTTTTGCGATTTCAAGATTGTTGTATTCTTTCGATTCGGTGTAAATAATAAAGCCTATAAGCTTAAAAGTTTCGAATAGTAGTTGCCATCTTCGAGAAATTTTTTTCGATTTTTTCCATTTCTCTTTTGAAAGTATTACTTCCAATAAATCTACGAAATCTGATGTTATCCCATCATTTGTATCTAAATTAACTAAAACTCTGTTGAATAATTTAGTTGTTTTTGGATCTACCAGTAAGTATACTCCAAAAAGTTTTTCAGAAAACAGAAGAGTCAGGCGTGAAATATCCCAACGATCAAAAGAAGTGTTTTTTAAGTTTTCTTGTGTCTTCAAAAATAAACTTTCTAAAGTTCTTTGTACATTTCCCTTAATTATACCATTATGAACAATAACGATTTTTAATGGCAATTGGTTAAATTCAGGAAAAGCTGATATAAAATCATTATAACTTGCTTGAATTATAGAATCATGAATCCCGTCCTTTCCATAAAAGTTTCCATCGGTTATGTCTCTATCTGTACCACCTTTTAACTCAAAATAAAATCTTTTTTTAACACCATCTTCATCAAAACCTATAGCTACTATATCTTTTCCATACTCGGGTAATCCTATATACTCTGTCGGTTTGGATAAAATAGTATATCCCATAGATTCTAATAGGATAGGGAAAATTCTATTTAGTTCATTTTTTTCAGTTAACGATTCTAAGTACTCTTTGATAATGATGTTTTTTATATCCATTTCTTAGAAATTTTCAAGATTTTGTTCATAAACCGTAGGATTTTTATAAGCTCGTGTATCTACCATCATGCTAGATTCAATTAGTCCTAAAGGTAAGATTTCTTCTGAATCTTCATTTTTCCATGCTCTACCTCTGACAATTATCATATTTTTACACATAGACAAAAATGAGTTCTCATCCATATTAATGTTTTTCATCATTTTTGCTTGATTTTCATGTTCTAGACGATAGT
Source organism: Flavobacterium flevense (assembly GCF_900142775.1). Classification (GTDB taxonomy): domain Bacteria; phylum Bacteroidota; class Bacteroidia; order Flavobacteriales; family Flavobacteriaceae; genus Flavobacterium; species Flavobacterium flevense. The sequence continues at coordinate 11,256 of NZ_FRCC01000018.1, read as the reverse complement.
ATAGATCCATTAGATTTCTTTCGTTTTCTCTAGGATTTAAGTCGTTAATTTTTGCCTTAAATTCACGCATTTTACAATATTCTTCGAAAGCCTTTTGTAAAGGAATTAGAAAATCTTTGTCCTTTTTTGAGTTGGTTAAATTTTTTTTTATTAGATTAAGTAGTGATTCGTGGTAAACCTCAAAGATTAATTCAGCTAACTTAGTCTGTAAATAGTCTTTTACTTCTTTAAAATTAGACTCCTTTAATTTCAATAATAGAGGAAGTAAATTGTCGATGGAATGAGGATAATTGCAAATACTATCTATTGCAAATAATTGAGATTCCTTTTTCGATAACTTTAATAGATTCACTCGATAAATTCCAGAATGAGTAGAAAGAATTATTTTGACAGCCAATAAACTGTAACTTCTGATGTTAAATAAATCTAAAATTAGTTCTTCTGTTTCTTCTTTGTTTGTGTCTGAAAAATGATTTAGTGAATTCTTAAACAAATCTATTGACCCTCTAAATCCAGAAGCATCATAATTTCGAATTAGTATATCAAAAAGATATTGTGGGTTTTTGAAATTATGAAAAAAATATTTTATTACACTGAAATTCTTTGTGTTGTTTAGATAAATATTTAATAGTCTATATTTTTCATACTCATGATTGTCTAAATTATATTGAACATTTTGAAAAACTGTATTGGCTATATTATGATCTTCAGACTTCAATAACTCCAAAATCTCGATAATACATTTTTTCTTAATTTCTGATGATGTTTTATCATTTTCAATCAACATACAAAAGAGTAAGCTTTTTAAATGAACTGTTTCAATATTTATAGATTCAATGAGACTGATATTTTCAAACAGTTCCTTTATTTCGGAACTTGTATTTATTACAAAACCACTAAATGATTTCATTGCCATGTTGTTGTTCTTCGCTAACAATTTTTTAGCATTATTGAAAGCCTCGGTATGGCCAGAATTATAAAGACCAATCAGCAAATTAGGTATAAAGTTGTAATAACTTATTGTATCACTTTCAATGATGTAATTATAAAGTTGTGTTGCATATTTGCTGTTGGTTTCTCCTAATTGATTTAAAAATCTATTTGTATAATTTGTAGGGTGCTTTTCACTATTGTTATATTCAACACAGGATTTTAAAATTATTTCTTCGTTAAAATTTGAAACTAACAAAAATTGAAAATATAGTTCTACAAAATCAGAACGATTCTTTCTCTTTTGCTTTTTATCATTTATAAATTCAACGTAGAAATCATAAATAGAAAATCGATTATTTAGAATTGTAAGAGTAAACACCTTCAGTCCATTAATCAAATTACGAAACTCATTACTTAAAGTCTCTACTTGATATCTCTTTTTTAGGATGTTTTCAAAATCATCTACAAAAAGTAATGCATTAATAATGTCGTCAGGTAGTTTGGTATTTAATTCTGTTTCAGCAATACTTAGTAGTATTTCATTAAATAAAATAGAATCAAAATTGATTTCAAGATATTGAGAAACTTTATTTGTTATTTTTAAAATTTGATGTTCTACAAAAATATTATAATCTGGTATTTCTGAAAAATCATATTCCTTTTTTCTGTTCTCAAAGGTATAATTTATCAAATCTGTTATTTTTTCACTATTTTCATTCATAGTTAATCCTTTTACAAAAATCATTAATTTATACGATTTTTTTCTCCATCATTTTTGGAAACAATGGCATAATAAAATCATTAAAAAAAACTCATCAATATCTTATTTGTGACTTATGTGGTTTTTATTATTCTCTCTATTTTCTCCATCAACATTTGAAATCGTTCCTCTCTAATTAACGGATGGATGTGCATGGCTAAAATTTCGTTAGCTTGTGGATGGTTTTTAATAGCTGTAAGTTCTTGCTTTATGTATTGCTTCAAATCGGCTTCACTCGATAGAATTTCTTCGACTATTGTTGTTCTATTGTCAATCAAATAGATGATATCTTCATAGTCGTGGCTTCCGTAAAAGTCATTTTGTCCTCGGTCTTTGAACGCTTCCAATTTGGTAGCCAGAAAATAAGGTGATGGTAACACGTTGATCTTAATTCCTTCTGGTAATTCTATTTGTTGCAGGTATTTAAATCCCGGCTTATACCATTTATTTGATATTCCAATACTACTGTCATCGGCAGGCATAATGTCTATAGCAATATTTTCAAACTGATACGAACAGATGGATTGTTCTTGAGAATCCGGATAGAAATTAAGTTCAGCTAATCGTTCCTGCATTTGTGTCCATTCATAATAATTAGCTAAATTAATGGTCATGTCTATATCAGAAGTGGGACGAATTTCTTCTGCAGCCGGATCATCTGTATATAAGCTAATTACTGCTCCTCCAATGAAGACCATCTTTTCATTTAATTCCTTTAAACCTTTCGCCACCTGAGCTACTAATGCCAGATTGATTACTTTATTATGCATTCAGTATTCTTTTTTCTAATTCTCGTTTTGCTATTTCTTTTTCTCTTACTCTTCCCACTCTAATGGCATCCACTAAAGTTAATAATTCGTATAAATCGGTGTCTTTTAATGAAGCTGTTACAAGAGTAGGGTATAAAGGTTCTACTGCCTGACCACGGTCTAATCCTTTTGCATAAGGCCAAACATATTTATCAGTTGCCTGAATGATTTTATTTAACGGTTCCGCTGAATGAGCGGTTAAGATTCCTCTAACTAATGCCCCCGGTTGTTGTGGAAAAGCGTAGCTTACACCATGAATTAAAAATTCGTTAAAAGCAATTCTGTTCACTTTTTTTCTGCCATCATCAATTAGTCCCGCATATTTGGAACGGTTTAAAGACTGGCTTACTTCAGATTGACTCATACCTAATTCCTGAGCAATAGTATGGTGAAACCAAGATTTTTCACCTAATGCAATTATTTTTAACAAAATTACAATGTCTTGTGGTTTGAGATTATTTTTTGCTTGTGTCATTCTGATATTTCATATTGCGATATGCAATATTAACTATAAATTTTATAATAAACAATCTTTTGCGATGTAATATTGCATATTGCGATTTGCGATATTGAAACATTAGATATAGTGATTTTATTGTCATAAAGTAAATTATCACGTCTTCTTCTGCCAAATAACTCCACTTAAGGACAACTCATCAATAGGTTCCTATTTCCATTAGACATTTGTTCCAAAATCCTGCAACGAGCAGGAATGTCTAACAAATTAATTCATTTAAATCATGGAAAAACAAAGGAAAAAATTTTTGCTGACGACTATGTCTATATTGTCAGCTTTTGGTGTGTTCGCGCAGGGTAATGGCGCAGCAGGAATCAACGAGGCAACTCAAATGGTAACCTCATATTTTGATCCCGCCACCCAGCTTATCTACGCCATCGGAGCAGTAGTTGGTCTTATCGGAGGAGTCAAAGTGTACAACAAATTCAGTAGCGGTGATCCCGATACCAGCAAGACTGCAGCGAGCTGGTTTGGAGCCTGTATCTTCCTGATTGTATCAGCTACAATTTTACGTTCCTTCTTCCTCTAATCTTTTGTCTGATGAGTACTTACAACATCAACAAAGGCATTGGGAGAACGGTAGAGTTTAAGGGTTTGAAAGCACAATACCTGTTCATTTTCGCTGGTGGATTGCTCGGGATTCTTATTCTGGTAATGATACTTTATATGATTGGAGTCAATTCCTATATCTGTCTTTTTCTGGGAGCTGGAGGTACTTTACTAATCGTGTGGCAGACTTTCTCCCTAAATAAAAAGTATGGAGAACATGGATTGATGAAAATAAGTGCCAATAAACGGCATCCTCATTACATCATTTGTCGTAAGCGGGTACACCGTTATTTCAAGTTCAAAACTAAATCCAATTACACATGAGGAATAAATCAAGAGTGACAACATTGGAAAGTAAGTTTCCATTGTTAGCGGTAGAAAATAATTGCATTATATCAAAGGATGCAGATATTACAGCTTGTTTTCGTGTAGAACTTCCAGAGCTTTTCACGGTTGCTTCTGCGGAATATGAAGCTATTCATTCCGCTTGGCATAAGGCTATCAAGACTTTGCCTGATTTTACCGTGATACACAAACAGGATTGGTATATCAAAGAAAATTACGCTCCTGAAATTGCTCAGGAAGATTTAAGTTTTTTAGCAAAATCCTACCAACAGCACTTTAATGAACGCCCGTTTCTGAATCACTATTGCTATTTATTTCTCACGAAAACGACTAAAGAACGTATGCGAATGGAGAGTAATTTCTCTTCGCTTTGCAAAGGGGTACTTATTCCAAAAGAAATAAGGGATAAAGAAACCATTCATCGTTTTATGGAATCCGTAACACAGTTTGAACGAATTATAAATGACAGTGGTTTTGTAAAACTGGAACGATTAAGTGAAGAGGATATCATTGGAACAGATGAGAAGCAAGGAGTATTGGAACAATACCTGACGCTTTCAAGGGAAGCAGGAACTCCCATGCAAGACATTGCTCTGGGAGCGGAAGAAGTGCGCATTGGAAACAAAAGACTTTGCCTCCATACCTTGTCAGATACAGATGATTTACCGGGAACAGTTTCAGCAGATACCCGTTATGAAAAACTCTCCACCGACAGAAGTGATTGTCTTTTGTCTTTTGCCGCACCGGTAGGATTACTGTTGAGTTGCAATCACATCTACAACCAGTATCTTTTTCTCGATAACAGCGAAGAGAACCTGCGTAAGTTTGAGAAATCAGCAAGAAATATGCATTCGTTGGCACGTTACAGCAGAGCGAACCAAATCAATAAGGAATGGATAGAACGGTATTTGAACGAAGCGCATTCTTTCGGGCTTTCATCTATTCGGGCTCATTTCAATGTGATGGCTTGGTCAGAAGATCCTGCAGAACTTAAACAGATAAAGACTGATACAGGTAGTGCTTTGGCACTGATGGAATGCAAACCAAGGCACAACACTACAGATGTAGCCACACTCTACTGGGCAGGAATGCCAGGGAATGCAGGAGATTTTCCGAGTGAAGAAAGCTTTTATACCTTCATAGAACCAGCTTTGTGTTTTTTTACAGAGGAAACCAATTATCAGAGTTCATCTTCACCTTTTGGAATTAAGATGGCTGACCGGCTGACCGGGAAACCTATTCATTTGGATATCTCCGATTTGCCAATGAAGCGTGGCATTATCACCAATAGAAATAAGTTCATCCTTGGACCTTCAGGTTCAGGAAAGTCATTTTTTACCAATCACATGGTCAGACAATATTACGAGCAAGGTGCTCATGTATTGCTTGTAGATACAGGGAATTCTTATCAGGGATTATGCGAACTCATCAAAGGGAAAACAAAAGGGGAGGACGGCGTTTATTTCACTTATACAGAAGACAATCCTATTGCCTTTAATCCTTTTTATACCGATGATGGTGTCTTCGACATTGAGAAAAGAGAAAGTATCAAAACGTTGATATTAACCTTATGGAAACGTGATGATGAACCGCCAACCCGTTCAGAAGAAGTAGCATTGTCTAATGCCGTGAGTGGTTACATCGAACGGATCAAACAAGAGAATGAATTTCCTTCGTTCAATGGGTTTTATGAATATGTGAAGGTTGATTATAGAAAGGTCTTAAAAGAAAAACAGGTACGGGAAAAAGACTTTGACCTTGCGAACTTCCTCAATGTATTAGAGCCTTATTACAAAGGAGGTGAATACGATTATCTATTGAATTCGGATAAGCAACTGGATTTACTTAGCAAGCGATTTATTGTGTTTGAAATTGATGCTATCAAGGATCATAAAATTCTTTTTCCAATTGTAACCATCATCATAATGGAGGTTTTTATCAATAAAATGCGTCGCTTGAAAGGAGTACGAAAGTTAATCCTTATTGAAGAAGCCTGGAAAGCTATTGCAAAAGAAGGTATGGCGGAATACATCAAGTACCTTTTTAAAACGGTAAGAAAGTTTTTTGGAGAAGCCATAGTAGTAACTCAAGAGGTAGATGACATTATTCAATCACCCATTGTAAAGGAAAGCATTATCAATAATTCCGATTGTAAAATACTGTTGGATCAGCGTAAATACATGAACAAATTTGATGAGATACAAGCCATGCTTGGTCTCACTGAAAAAGAAAAAGCACAGGTACTTTCCATCAACATGAATAACGATCCCAAACGATTATATAAAGAAGTTTGGATTGGGTTGGGAGGTACGCATTCGGCAGTATATGCTACAGAAGTGAGTTTAGAGGAATACTTGGCTTACACCACAGAAGAAACTGAAAAGTTGGAAGTGATGCGTCTTGCTGGAGAACTGGATGGAAATGTAGAACAGGCTATCAAACGGATAGTCCTTCAGAAAAAAGAAAACAAATAATAATCATTTTAAAAATTAAAGACAATGAAAAAGTTAATGTTCATGGTGTGTACAGCGTTGCTATTTGCTGTCGCACCAACAGCGAAAGCACAATGGGTGGTAACAGATCCGTCTAATTTGGCTCAGGGGATTGTAAATACAGCGAGACAGATTGTACAGACTTCTACCACAGCGACCAATATGATTAACAACTTTAAGGAAGTACAAAAAGTGTACAATCAGGGAAAAGAATATTATGACAAGCTAAAGGCTGTAAATAATCTGGTAAAAGATGCCCGAAAAGTACAACAGACCGTACTACTTGTAGGGGATGTTTCTGAGATTTATGTAAAGAATTTTGGAAAAATGATGAACGATCCTAATTTCAATGCACAGGAACTTTCAGCAATAGCTAATGGATACTCTGTCTTATTGAATGAGAGTGTATCACTTCTGAAAGAACTTAAACAAATTGTAAATGCTTCCACTTTGTCATTGAATGATAAAGAGCGTATGGATATTATTGACGGTGTTTATAAGGAAGTAAAAGAGTACCACAATCTCGTTCGTTACTTCACAAACAAAAATATTTCAGTCAGCTATCTCAGAGCTAAAAAAGCGAATAACAGCAAAAGAGTATTGGATCTTTATGGAACTGCTGACCAAAAATATTGGTAATCATGGAATTCAGTAACCTTCATGAAGTACTACGCACCCTCTATGATGAGATGATGCCATTATCGGCTGATATGGCAGCAGTAGCTAAAAGTCTGGCAGGATTAGGTGCATTATTTTATGTCGCTTTAAAGGTGTGGCAGGCATTAAGCAGTGCAGAACCTATAGATGTCTTTCCGCTTCTTAGACCTTTTGCTTTGGGACTTTGCATTATGTTTTTTCCAACTATGGTGTTAGGTACTCTCAATGCAGTATTGAGTCCTGTGGTAAAAGGGACACATAGTATATTAGAAAATCAAGTTTTGGATTTGAATGCCTTGCAGCAGCAAAAAGACCAACTAGAAAGAGAAGCCATACTTCGCAACCCTGAAACTGCTTATCTGGTTTCGGATGAAGAGTTCGATAAAAAACTTGATGAATTGGGTTGGTCACCTTCAGATTTAGTTACCATGTCTGGAATGTACATGGAAAGGGAAATGTACGGTGTCAAAAAGGAAATTCGTGATGGTTTTCGGGAGTTTTTGGAAATACTGTTTCAGGCGGCTGCACTAGTCATTGATACCATACGGACTTTCTTTCTGATTGTATTGTCCATATTAGGCCCGATAGCTTTTGCTATTTCTGTTTGGGACGGATTTCAGTCCACACTAACGCAATGGTTAACCAGATATATCAGTGTCTATCTGTGGCTTCCTGTTGCTGATCTTTTTAGTGCGATGTTGTCCAAGATACAATCGTTAATACTACAGAAGGATATCGAGAGTTTGTCAGATCCTAATTTTATTCCAGATTCATCCAATACGGTGTACATCATTTTTATGATTATTGGCATCATTGGATATTTCACTATTCCTACCGTAACGGGTTGGATAATTCAGGCTGGGGGAGCAGGTAATTTTATGCGAAATGTAAACCAAACCACTACAAAAACAGGAAATATCGTAGGGGCTGGTACAGGAGCAGTTGCGGGCAATATTGGAGGCAGATTAATGAAGTAATAATATTAAATAGCAGTAAATGGAATTTAAAACCTTAAGAAATATTGAAAACAGTTTCAGGCAAATCAGATTGTATGCCATTGTATTTGCATTGTTATGTATTGGAGTAACCGGATATGCAGTTTGGCAATCCTACCACTTTGCAGAATTGCAAAGACAAAAGGTGTATGTTTTAGATAATGGTAAATCGTTAATGTTAGCTTTGGCTCAGGATGCTTCTATCAATCGACCCGTTGAAGCCAGGGAACACGTTAGACGTTTTCACGAACTTTTCTTTACTCTGGCACCCGACAAAGATGCTATCGAAAGCAATATGAAAAGAGCCTTTAATCTCGCAGACAAAAGTGCTTTTGATTATTACAAAGACCTCTCTGAAAAAGGATATTACAATCGAATTATTTCAGGGAATGTGCAACAGCGTACAGAAATAGATAGTGTGGTATGCAACTTCGACAACTATCCTTATGCTGTAAGAACTTATGCCAAGCAGTTTATAATAAGATCCAGTAATGTAACCAAGCGTAATCTGGTAACCTCCTGCTACCTAGTGAATTCAGTTCGTTCGGATAACAATCCACAAGGCTTCAACATAGAAAAGTTCAATGTAATAGCCAATAATGATATCGAAATTATGGAACGTTAAAAATAGCTAAGATGAAAAAACTAAGAGTAAGCATGGATACTTGGTTTAATAAGTTAGATATGCAATGGCGAGCACTTCCTGTGCAGCAACAGTACAATTATCTTTTATACTGTTTTCTTGGGTATCTGATTCTAACTATAGCTGTTATTCTAAAAGTTTGGTATGATACAGGGAAATCCGATTCAAGACTGGTTATCGAGCATATTGAAAATCCAGTTGTCAAAAAGAAAGAATCCGCTATATCGATCCAGGATTAATTGTTAAAAATCATAAAAGATAAAAGTCATGAAAGAAAATGAAAATAAAAAAAATACCGTCTTTGTTACAGATGGTACTCAAAATAATTCTTCGGATGTAATATTAGAAAGTAGTCTGAATAAAGGTGATAAATTTAAAAAGCCAATCATCTTTGCGTTGATGGGGATTGTATTTCTGGGATGTATGTATCTAATATTTAAACCATCTGAGAATAGGAAAAAGACAGAAGATGTAGGTCTCAATGATTCGGTTCCTGAAGCTACTGATAATGGTTTGCAGGATGATAAGGAAAAAGCCTATGAGGAGGCAATGTTGGAGCAAAAGAATCTGGAAAAACGTAAATCATTATTGTCTCTTTCTGATTATTGGAAAGAAGACGATATTGATAGTACAACTCCAGTTCTTTCAGAAGATGGGGATGAAGCTTCGAATAGTATAGAAGGAAACACAAATCCTTCTTTAGATAGTTATCGTAATGCACAAAATGCAGTAGGTACTTTTTATCAGAATGATAATTCGGAGACATTACAACTGCGTAAACAACTGGATGAGCTAAAAGAACAATTGGCTAAAAAGAATGATGTACCAATTGATCCTGTGGAAAGTCAATTGGAATTGATGGAGAAATCCTATCAGATGGCTGCAAAATACCTTCCAATAAATGCGGTTTCAGGGGAGCATCCAAAGGAACAAAAAATAGCACTTTCTGGTTCATCAAACCAAAAAGAAACTTTTGTTGCATTTGTTCCTGCCAGTAAAAATGTCGTTTCTTCTTTATATAGAGTACCCACGGATAGCATATTTATAGCTAATTGGAGCGAAAATCGTAACCGTGGATTTTATACCGTAGGGAAAACAGAACAGCAAATACAGCCCAAAAATAGTATCCGTGCTGTTGTACAACAAACACAGCTGCTAACGGAGGAGAGTAGTGTACGTTTGCGTTTACTAGAACCTGCCAAAATAGGAAATCATATTATTCCGCAAGGGACAGTATGGATTGCCAATTCAAAATTCCAACAAGGACGTCTCCAAATGAAAATTACTTCGATAGAACAGCATGGCAATATTATTCCAGTTGATATTATAGTGTATGGACTGGATGGGCAAGAAGGTTTGTTTGTGCCTTATTCTCCCGAAATGAGTGCTTTCAAAGAAATGGCTGCTAATATGGGACAGACTTCAGGAAGCAGTATTATGATGACAAATTCTGCTGGACAACAGATAGCAGGCGATTTGAGCCGTGGACTTGTACAGGGCGTTTCTGGATATTTTTCTAAAAAAATGAGAACTCCAAAAGTAACACTCAAAGCAGGACATCAAGTATTTCTTGTTTCTAAAAAATAAATATTCAATTCTTTAAACTTTAATACAATATGAAAACAACGATGAAAAACATACTAATAGTATTGGTTTTAGTATTAGGCTATGCTACTCCATTTCAGGCACAACAAACTGTTCGCAGTATCACAAAGTTGGACTTGGGAAAAATAGAACTCTACCAAATAGAAGTAACTTACAGTAAAACTTCGCACTTGATATTTCCTGCTGCTATCCGCTACGTAGATTTGGGAAGTGATTATTTGGTTGCAGCCAAGGCGGAAGATGCAGAAAATGTATTACGAGTAAAGGCAGCAGTTCGCAATTTTGATGAAGAAACTAATTTTTCAGTAATTACCGAGGATGGACGTTTTTATAATTTCAATGTAATTTTCAACGCTTTTCCAGTTAATCTGAATTATAATCTTTTGGAAATGCAAAAGGGGATAAGTAGGGAGAACGGTAATGATGTCCTTTTTGAGGAATTAGGAAAAAATGCTCCATCATTAGTAGGTGAGTTGATGGAAACGATTTATAAAAAAGACAAACAACTTATAAGAAATATTGAGACTAAGAGTTTTGGGATTCAATTTTCATTAAAAGGAATCTATATCCATGACGATAAATTCTATTTCCATACCGAGGTTAGTAATCTTACCAATGTGCCGTTCCGAATTGATTTTATTGATTTCAAAGTAGTAGATAAAAAGCTGGCTAAACGTACTGTAATACAAGAAAGAATGTTAACTCCATTGCGAATATATAAACCGCTGGATGAAATTATAGGTAATACAATAGAGCGAAATGTATTTCTGTTGGATCTATTTACTATTGCCAATGACAAAGTACTCCTTATAGAAATTTTCGAAAAAAACGGTGGAAGACATCAGGTATTAGAAATTGAAAATTCTGATTTGGTTAAAGCAAAGCTTATCAAGGATATGAAGTTAAAGATTAATTGATTTTAAAAGAAAACATAAAAGGGGCTGTTTCACC
>NZ_FRCC01000026.1 GCF_900142775.1 Flavobacterium flevense | reverse complement strand
ACCAGTACCAATGTTGCCAATGGTTTTTTAAGAACTTCATTCCTGCCAGTTTTGGCAGAAACGAAAACGGTAAAGGCTTGTAAGAAAACAGCAAAAACGGAAAGAGATTTTTACCAATCTCTTTCCCAACTTGCAACGCATTATAACATTAACCCCATACATACCCAATCTTTTGGTTTTCCATATAATATCGCTTTGGCTTTATGGGACACCAAAGAAAAACTAAAAGATAAAGTTAAGGATTGGGAAAAAATCAAACTCGTAAAGGATAGTAAAAAAACCTTTTTTACAAGTGAAGAACGATACAATACTAACTCTACACTATATTATATTCCTGTAGTACCGCTGTACAGATTACTGAAAAACAGAAAACAAAAATACAGTGCACAGCTTTTATTATCAGTTTGTAGTTATCTCTATCATAGTGTTAACATCCCTTATTACAGACAGGAAAATAGTTTTCTGTATTATCAATACGAGATGTTAAAAGAATGGCAACTAACTGATGATGATTCCGATGAAACATCCATTTATTTGAGTGAATTCGAACAAGCGGAATGTATTGGTGACAAAATGGAACAAAAAATCTTCAATACTGCCAATTTAACTTTTTTCAAAAAACGATTGAACCACTTTAAATGTACGAACATTTTTGAACAGGATTGTTTAAAATTAGCTCAAGAAACCTATATCCTTTTAGAACAATATCCAAATGAAAATGTATTTCGAAATGCAAGACCCAGCGATGAAGCAGACGAAAACGAAGAAGAAACAGATAACATTTTAACAATGGATTACTACATATCTTTTTATGCTGATGGAAAAGGTTGGCTAAATGAAAATATTATTCAATGCGTAAATAACGAATTACAAGAATACGGACAAATTGAAGAGCCTAGTATCGTTAAGCGTTTCGATGGAAGTGACATCACAGCAAACAATCTTGATTTTGAGAATAGATTGTTTGCCCTTATCGGAGAATTAATTTACCTATTAAACAATTTTTAAAACAATAGTGATGAAAGGCATTACAGAAAATTTTGGAACGCTATACCATCCTAAATTGGCATTAGTATTCTACCAGACTAAAGGAATGAATTCAGACACCTATGTAGAATCTTTTGATATGGATAAAAAGGGAAATCCTATTAATGCCCATCCCTTGACTGTAAGAGAAGCAAACCAACTGGTAAAAACATTAAAGACAGCCAAAGAAGAAAAAGAACCTTGTTTAAAATCAGACGGAATAATTAGCAATGCTATTTTACATATTAACCTTAATCAAAATAAGGTAATTTGGTTTACCAAAGCCATGCAAAGAGAACTGTGTTTTACAGAAAATCTAGGTATTCCAAATGGCAAGGCAAATGTCCCTCCTATGTTATGGATTGCCAACAAAAATAGTCTTTCTGTTTTTGCTTTGGGAAGCAGCCGCAGACCAAACGAAAATACAAAATTGTACAATGCTCCTTTTTTTAATGTATATGAAAATGGTAATGCTTGTATGGGAACGGTAGATGTTCAAATTAAGAAAATTGCTTCATTAGAAGAGTTTACAACCGCATGGGAAAGTTATTTTTTCAACAGCTACTTCAGTCATTTGATGCTGGACTATAATCCGATAAACGGAAACTGTGTAATACTTTGGGAAAGCCTTGTCAATACAAACAACACTTTTCCAAAAGAAGTATTAAAAAAGAATGATAAAACCTTAAAAGATATATTGTCATGAATATCGAAAAAACAAAAGTTCATTTTACGGACAACTATTTAATAAATCCCACAAACCCAATAGTGGTAAATCTTATCGGTGCAGGTGGTACAGGATCAAAAGTATTAACTTCCCTTATGGAAATGAATCACAGCCTTATTGCATTAGGTCATGCAGGTTTAAATGTTCGTCTTTGGGATGATGATATTATAACGGAAGCCAATTTAGGCAGACAACGATTTGCCCATTCTGAAACAGGACTGTACAAATCAGTGGCATTGATAAACCGTGCCAACCGTTGGTCGGGTACAAACTGGAAAGCGGAAACCATAAAATTTGAAAAAGACAGTTTGGATAGATTACCCGAAAATGCGGGAGCAACTATTTTTATTAGCTGTGTGGATAGCGTGAAAGCTCGTTTTGAAATTGCTGATATTTTGAAACAACTTAATAACAGTAGAGCTTATGCTAATCGTCCTCGTTATTGGATGGACTTTGGCAATAGCCAACACACAGGACAAGTTATACTATCGTCTATAGGTACTATTAAACAACCCAATTCAGAGAAATACGAAACCGTTGCTAACTTACCATTTGTAACCGAAGAATTTCCCGAACTGCTGAAACAGTCCGAAATTACAGATGACACTCCAAGTTGCTCCCTTGCGGAAGCATTGGAAAAACAAGATTTATATATTAATTCTGCACTTGCACAAATGGGAAGTTCTCTTTTATGGGGTTTGTTTCGCAATGGACTAACCCAATACAGAGGCTTTTTTCTCAATTTGAAAGACTTTAGGTCACAGCCCATCCCAGTTGGCTAAGCCAACCCCGATAGTTATCGGGGCGGGCTGCAAAAAGACACTCCCTTCCGATGGTCGGGAAAGTCTTTTTGCAGAAGAAAGGATACAAGCACTTTGGTATAATTTGAATCCTCCTATTTTACCAAAAAGCTTGTGATTTTTGCATGAGGATATTCATTATCCTCCTTATTCGTTTTGTGCGACTTCTTTTCTTTCCTCATAAGCGACCAAAGAAAAGAAGCAAAAGAACGTCGCTTTATTATTTATGATGAAATCAGAGTAAAAAGACACTCCCTCTCGATGGTCGGGAAAGTCTTTTTGCTGAAAAAAGGTGCAAGCACTTTGTTAAAATGTGAATCCTCCCATTTTACCAAAAAGCTTGCGGGTTTTGCATGAGAATATTCATTATCCTCTTTATTGGTTTGGTTTAACTTCTTTTCTTTCTACATCAGCGACCAAAGAAAAGAAGCAAAAGAATGCCGCTTGATTATTTTGGATTTTGTGTTTCAATTAAAACCACTTCTTCTTTTTCTTTCTTTTGTCTTGAATAACTCCAGAAGAACAAAAGTCCAAAAACAATC
>NZ_FRCC01000021.1 GCF_900142775.1 Flavobacterium flevense | reverse complement strand
AATATGTCTAGGAACGTGTCTTTTTGTTTTGCGCTTGTTTCTCAAAGCGGGTGCAAAAGTACAAATCTTTTCTTTACTGGCAAGAAAAATTTAAAGTTTTTTTTATTCTTCTCTCAAAGCTTAAATCTTAATTTCTCTTGTCGGTATTTCAAATAACTTGCGCGTTTTACGGGGTGCAAATGTAACATCTGTTTTTAAATCTCACAAACTTTTTTAAACCTTTTTTAGAAAATAATTTTTCTATTTAATTTAAAGTGTTTGTCAGTTTTTAAAAGAACGTCTGCGTTGTTGCGGGTGCAAAAGTAGTCACTCTATACCGTTAAACAATACTTTTCTACCACTTATTTTTAAACTATTTTTTAATACTCTGAAAATCTGATAATTATTTTTTGATGTTTTTGCATTTTGTAAGATTTTTGAGTTTTAATTGAGGGGTTTCGCAGAGATGCACTGAGAAAACATGGAGACTCGCAAAAGGTTTTTTAGATATAATTACCTTTATAATACAGAGTAGAGAATTGTAATTTTCCCTGAAACTCCAACTCCCTAGCCCCGATAGTAGCGGCATCCTCTTGTTTCGTCCCTAAGACGAGACAAGAGATATAGCGGATAGCGGGAAAGAGCTACTGAAAAACTATACCTATATATAAAGGCAAAATTTCATTGTATCTAAATACATCAAAACAACCTCTATATATATTGTGTGTATTTTTCTAATACTCTATATTTGCATTCTCAAAATTAAACTAACAATGATTAAGATTACTTTGCCCGATGGGTCAGTTAGAGAGTTTGCGCCAGGCGTAACTCCGATGGAGGTTGCTAAAAGCATTAGTGAAGGATTTGCAAGAAACGTGATTTCTGCATCTTTTAATGGTACAACAATAGAAACCGAAACTTCATTGACGACCGACGGCAGTCTTATTTTATATACATGGAATGATGCAGAAGGGAAAAAAGCTTTCTGGCATTCAACTTCACACGTGATGGCGCAAGCTCTGGAGGAATTATATCCGGGGATTAAATTAACTCTTGGACCTGCAATTGCTAATGGATTCTATTACGATGTTGATTTTGAAGATCAGAAAATTGTGGAAGCTGATTTCAAAAAGATAGAAGATCGGGTTTTAGAAATTTCCAGAGAGAAGCACGAATTCAAAATGCGTCCGGTTAGCAAAGCCGATGCATTAGAAATGTACAAAGACAACGTTTATAAAACTGAATTGATTTCGAATCTTGAAGATGGAACAATCACTTTTTGTGATCATGCTACATTTACTGATTTATGCAGAGGTGGACATATTCCGAATACCGGAATCATTAAAGCTTTTAAAATCATGAGTGTTGCCGGTGCTTACTGGAGAGGTGATGAGAAAAATAAACAACTAACACGTGTTTACGGAACTTCTTTCCCTAAACAAAAAGACTTAACTGAATACCTTTTACTTCTTGAAGAAGCAAAACGTCGTGATCACCGTAAACTTGGAAAAGAATTAGAATTGTTTGCTTTTTCTCAAAAAGTAGGCCAAGGTTTGCCTTTATGGCTACCAAAAGGCGCTGCTTTAAGAGACAGATTAGAGCAATTTTTGAAAAAAGCTCAGAAAAAAGCTGGTTACGAGCAGGTTGTTACTCCACATATAGGACAAAAAGAATTATATGTAACTTCCGGTCATTATGCAAAATACGGTGCTGACAGTTTTCAGCCGATAAATACTCCTGCAGAAGGCGAGGAATTTTTATTAAAACCAATGAACTGTCCTCATCACTGTGAAATCTATAATGTAAGACCTTGGTCCTACAAAGATCTACCAAAGCGCTATGCTGAATTTGGAACAGTTTACAGATACGAACAATCAGGAGAATTACATGGCTTAACTCGCGTAAGAGGGTTTACTCAGGATGATGCTCACATTTTTTGTACTCCGGAGCAATTAGACGAAGAATTCAAAAAAGTAATTGATCTTGTACTTTACGTATTTGGTTCGTTAGGCTTTGAAAACTTCACCGCTCAAATTTCGTTAAGAGATCAGGAAAACAGAGAGAAATACATTGGTTCTGATGAAAACTGGGAGAAAGCCGAAAATGCAATTATTAACGCCGCTGCCGACAAAGGCTTAAATACTGTTGTTGAATATGGTGAAGCAGCCTTTTACGGACCAAAATTAGATTTCATGGTCAAAGATGCTTTAGGCAGACAATGGCAACTAGGAACCATTCAGGTAGATTACAACCTACCGGAACGTTTTGACTTAACTTACAAAGGCTCAGATAATGAACTGCACAGACCAGTGATGATTCACAGAGCTCCTTT
This sequence comes from Flavobacterium flevense, assembly GCF_900142775.1. Taxonomy (GTDB): domain Bacteria; phylum Bacteroidota; class Bacteroidia; order Flavobacteriales; family Flavobacteriaceae; genus Flavobacterium; species Flavobacterium flevense. The sequence continues at coordinate 17,521 of NZ_FRCC01000021.1, read as the reverse complement.
TGGGTCAATGGAACGTTTTATAGCCATTTTGCTAGAGCATACAGCAGGAAATTTCCCTCTTTGGTTAATGCCAGAACAGGTTATTATCTTGTCTTTGAGCGAGAAATATGAAATTTATGCTAAAAAAGTTTTAGATTTGCTAGAAAATCACGAAATTCGCGGGCTAATTGACAACCGAAACGAAACAATTGGTAAGAAAATTAGGGACGCAGAGATGCAAAAAATCCCATTTATGCTGATTGTAGGCGAGGAAGAGGAGAAAAATGGAAGCATTTCAATCCGTCGTCATGGTCAGGAAGGAAAAGGAAATATTACCGTTACAATTGAAGAATTTGTTGCAATTGTGAACGAAGAAATAAATAAAACATTAAAAGTATTTACAGTTTAACTTAAATTTTAAAGTCATAGCAATAAGAAGTAACAGAGGTTATCAACCTCGCGTAGAAAAAAAAGATGCCCATAGAATCAATAATAACATTCGTGGTCTGCAAGAAGTACGACTTGTAGGGGAAAACATAGAGCCTGGAGTTTTTAAACTTTCAGAAGCTTTAAGATTAGCTGATGAATTCGAATTAGATTTAGTTGAGATTTCTCCTAATGCTGATCCTCCGGTTTGTAAAATTATGGATTATAAGAAATTTGTATACGAACAAAAAAAGCGTGACAAAATTCTTAAAGCCAAATCTACACAGGTAACTGTTAAGGAAATCCGTTTTGGTCCTCAGACAGATGAGCATGATTATGAATTTAAAAGAAAGAATGCTGAAAAATTCTTAAAAGAAGGAGCTAAATTAAAAGCATTTGTATTCTTTAAAGGTCGTTCTATTATTTATAAAGATCAGGGTCAAATTTTATTATTAAGATTGGCTACCGATTTAGAAGAATTTGGTAAAGTTGAAGCAATGCCGGTTCTTGAAGGAAAGAGAATGATTATGTTCATTGCTCCAAAAAAGAAAAAATAATCCTCCCCCAACCCCTCCGAAGGAGGGGAGAAGAAACCTTCGTTAAGATATTCAAGGGAGAATAAAATATCACTTTTCAGCTTCCTCCCCTTCGGGGAGAGCTGAGGAAGGAAAAAATAAGTAAGTAAGAATAAATTAAAACACTAGGAAAAAATGCCTAAAATGAAAACCAAATCTAGCGCCAAGAAACGTTTTAAAGTTACTGGTTCTGGAAAGATTAAAAGAAAACATGCTTTTAAAAGTCACATCCTGACTAAAAAATCTAAGAAACGTAAATTAGCTTTGACTCACTCAGCGCTAGTTCACTCTACAGATATGAAAAGCATCAAACAACAATTAAGAATTATATAATTGTTAATCGTTAAAGGTTATTGGTTATAAGTGGCAACACTTCTAACTTCTAACTTCTAACTTCTAACTATTTATTCTTTAGGTTAAAAAAAATTAAATTATAACCTTGGAGTATGGCCATAAGTTCCCTTGATTAAATTCGGGACGCCTGCTACAAAAAAAACAATAAAATTATGCCAAGATCGGTAAATTCAGTTGCAAAAAGAGCAAGAAGAAAAAAAATAATGAAGCAAGCCAAAGGTTTCTTTGGAAGACGTAAAAACGTTTGGACAGTTGCAAAGAATGCGGTAGAAAAAGCAATGTGCTATGCATACCGCGACAGAAAAGTGAACAAAAGAAATTTCCGTGCTTTATGGATTCAGCGTATCAACGCTGGAGCTCGCTTAGAAGGAATGTCTTATTCACAATTCATGGGAAAAGTAAAAGCTAACGGAATCGAATTGAACAGAAAAGTTCTTGCAGATTTAGCTATGAACCACCCTGAAGCTTTCAAAGCTGTACTTAATAAAGTAAAATAAACGTTTTATCAACTCAATTTAGGATTACTTACTTACATAGAAAAAGCCTCAATCATCTGATTGAGGCTTTTTACTTTATATCAACTCTTATTCATTAAGTTTTCTGTTTCTTCTTTCTGGCAGCAGGAAACAAAACATTGTTTAAAATTAATCGGTATCCGGGTGAATTAGGGTGTAAATCTAATACCGTAGGAGCATCCCCTACTTTATGCTGGTAATCTTCAGGATCATGACCTCCATAAAAACTAAACATTCCTTTTCCTTTTTGTCCATGAATATATCTTGCTTCTCCATTGAGCTCACAAGTACCTAAAACCAGAATATTAGATTTAACCAATTTAGCATCAAAAGCTGTAGTTTGCCCCATAAATCCTTTTACAAGTTGGGTATGATTTTGACAAAGCATAGAAGGAATTGGATCCCATTTAGCCGAAAATTCCATCAGCGTAAAATAATCCTTCTCCATAGGAACATTCCTCTTTTCGGTCATATCTAAATCTGAAAACTCATATTTTTCAGGACTGCGTTCTAAGACAAAATCTTTAAATGCAAAAGAATTGCTATAATTAAGTCTGGATTGATAATTAGCGTCACTTGCATCGCCATCAAACATGGGTTCACAAATATCTACTCCATCAGCTGATAAAGCAATATCAAAACTATCCGTTGCAGAACACATAGCAAACATAAATCCGCCGCCAATAACAAAATCTCTAATTTTCCCTGCAACAGCTCCTTTTTCCTGAGAAACTTTAGCATAACCTAATTGGGCAGCCAGATTTTCGGCCTCTTTTTTTTGCTCTATATACCAGGGTACATTTCGATAGGAACTATAAAATTTACCATATTGTCCGGTAAAATCTTCATGATGCAAATGCAGCCAATCGTAAAGAACCAGTTGATCACTTAAAACTTCTTCATCATAAATAGCGGTAAAAGGAATCTCAGCATACGTTAAAACTAAGGTTACCGCATCATCCCAAGGCTGTTTTCCTTTTGGAGTATAAACAGCAATTTTGGGTGCTTTTTCGAGAATTACATTTTCCATATTTTGCGATGGACTTGCAATTTCGTTTAAAATGGTCTGCTGTTCCGAATCAGAAAGAATTTCGAAACTGACACCTCTAATCTGGCATTCTTTTCTGATTTCAGTTGCATCTGGCAATAAAAAAGAACCTCCGCGATAATTAAGCAACCAGCTTGCTTTGTACTTTTTATCTAAACACCAATAGGTAATTCCATAAGCCTTCAAATGGTTTTGCTGCGAAGTATCATCCATTGGCAACAAAATAAAAGAGGCCTTGGCTGAAAAAGAAATCAGAATAACAATAAGCGAAACTACATTTTTGAAAACCATTGCACTGTTTTATTTCAAATATAGTTCTTTCTGTTAAAACGGCATATCATCATCGTCATCATCATTCAGATTGCTTCCGAAAGCTTCGTGAGGAGAAGGCAGATTCTTAGTGATAAAAGAATTATCATCCTGGTTCATCGACGAAGGTAAATCATCATCATAACCACTACCGTAATCATCTAAATTATCAAACTTACCTAAATGTCCTAAGAATTTTAAACGCACGTTTTCAATTCCACCGTTACGGTGTTTTGCAATCATAATTTCGGCTTGTCCTGCTGTAGGAGCTGCTTCATCATCATCCCATTCATCAATCTTATAATATTCAGGACGGTATAAAAACGATACAATATCAGCATCCTGCTCAATCGCTCCAGATTCACGAAGATCAGAAAGCAAAGGTCGCTTACTGGATCCACGAGTCTCCACAGCACGTGATAGCTGAGAAAGTGCAATAACCGGAACATTCAGTTCTTTAGCCAGTGCTTTTAAGTTTCTGGAAATGGTCGAGATTTCCTGTTCACGGTTCCCACCGCCTTTTCCGTTTCCACCAGCAGTCATTAACTGCAAATAATCGATAATAATAATCTTGATATTGTGCTGTGACACCAGACGTCTGGCTTTAGCACGTAAATCAAAAATAGAAAGCGATGGCGTATCATCTATATACAAAGGTGCTTTTTCTAAGTCTTTAACCTTCGTACTCAACATCGTCCATTCATGAGGTTCTAATTTTCCGGTACGGAGTTTTTCCGAAGACAAACCTGTTTCTGATGAAATCAAACGGGTAATTAATTGCACTGATGCCATCTCCAGCGAGAACAATGCTACTGCATGTCCATAATCAATTGCCATATTTCTGGCCATAGACAATACAAATGCTGTTTTTCCCATTGCAGGACGTGCCGCAATGATGATTAAATCACTGGGTTGCCATCCTGAAGTAAGTTTATCTAAATTAGTAAAACCGGTTTCAACACCACTTAAACCTTCCTGTTTACTAATTTCTTCAATACGTTTTTTAGCTTGTAATACTAAACTTTGTGCTGTTTCGGAGCTACGTTTAATATTTCCCTGAGTCACTTCGTAAAGTTTGGACTCGGCTTTGTCTAATAAATCAAAAACATCCGTGGTCTCATCATAGGATTCTTCGATAATTTCAGAAGAAATTCGAATTAAACTTCTTTGGATAAATTTTTGAAGAATAATTCTGGAGTGAAATTCAATATGTGCCGAAGAAGATATTTTTTGTGTAAGCTGAATCAGATAAAAATCACCTCCGGCTACATCTAATTTCCCATTCTTTTTTAACTGAGCTGAAACTGTCAACAAATCGATAGGTTGTGTTTCAGTAAACAACTGAACAATTGCCTCAAAAATATGTTTATGGGATTCCTTATAAAATGCGTCAGGCTGAAGGATATCAATTACATCATCAACCCCTTTTTTATCAATCATCATTGCCCCCAGTACAGCTTCCTCTAATTCAATTACCTGAGGAGGCAACTTGCCTTTTTCCAGATTTATAATTGTTGTTTTATCCACCTTTACAGGCTTAACATTCTTGAAATTTTCCATACTACGAAAGTAACATAAATTTTAAAAAAAATACAGTTTAGTTATTACATCTCTATGTTTATAACTCCGTCTTTTTTGTTTATAACCAAAAAAAATCCGTCTCGTTTACAAACGAGACGGATTAATAGTATCAAATGGAATTATTATTCTTTGAATTCTCCCATTTTAGTGTATTTGTCCATTCTCTGAGCAATAAGATCTTCTGTTGATAAAACTTTCAACTCATTGTATCCTTTTAAGATATACTCTTCAACTGTTCTAAAAGTAGTTTCTCTGTCATAATGAGCACCTCCTAAAGGTTCAGGAATAATGTCATCTACAAGATTTTGTTTTTTCATATCAGCAGAAGTTAGTTTCAAAGCATCTGCTGCTCTTTCTTTATATTCCCAGCTTTTCCATAAAATAGAAGAACAGGATTCAGGTGAAATAACCGAATACCATGTATTCTCTAACATATAAACACGGTCTCCTACTCCAATTCCTAATGCTCCACCGGAAGCACCTTCACCAACAATAATGGTAATAATAGGCACTTGAAGTAAAACCATTTCATAAATATTTCTGGCAATGGCTTCTCCCTGTCCGCGTTCTTCGGCTTCTAAGCCCGGATAAGCTCCCGGAGTATCGATTAAGGTAACAACAGGAATTCCAAATTTTTCTGCCATTTTCATCAATCGTAAAGCTTTACGGTAACCTTCAGGATTTGCCATCCCAAAGTTTCTGTACTGACGTGTTTTAGTATTGTATCCTTTTTGCTGACCAATAATCATAAAAGATTGCCCGCCTATTTTACCTAAACCACCTATCATGGCTTTATCATCTTTAAAACCTCTGTCTCCGTGAAGTTCTAAGAAAGTATCTCCGCAAAGTCCTCTAACGTGATCTAAAGTATAAGGTCTGCTTGGGTGTCTTGATAATTGTACACGTTGCCATGCAGTAAGGTTTTCATAGATGCTCTTCTTAGTTTCAATCAGTTTTTCATTAATTTGTGTACAGGTAGATGTGACATCAACTTCTGACTCCTGTCCAATTACCTGACATTTTTCTAACTGATCTTCTAGTTCTTTTATTGGAAGCTCAAAATCTAAATATTCCATAGGACTTGTGCGTTATTATTTTATTTGGAAGTGCAAATATAAAATATTAAATCATTTACACCCGCTTATTTTTTATTTTAGTAGTAGTTGACAAAGATACAATCTATCTCATACTTTTTCACAAAACAGATGCAAAACCTCATTTGACTGAAATTCAACACCTATACCTTCCTTATTTATCAAGAAACAACTGTTCTATTGTATAGTTGCTAATCTTTTATCGATTACTCTCTCCATATAATCCTGAATAAAAGCTTTACACTTTAATTCGAGAGCATTCATCTCCGCATTTCTTTTCCCTATCAGATTATTTTTCAATTCCTTATCTTCTTTATCATAAAAACCAAGCACTTTTTTTCCATCAAAAGTGCAAATATAATTTCCTTTTGAAAATTGGTAAACACTACCTGTAGAATTAATTACAAAGGGTTCAACTGAAGTTTTATCAAACAAACTCTTACCCCAGCTTCTAAAAGGCTTTGGATACCCAATAAGATCTAAAATTGTAGGATAAATATCAATTTGCTGCGCTAAATCATTATCAACGCCTACCAGCTTACTATTAGGTTTATAAATCATAATCGGAATTGCAAAACGATTTACTGTCTTTTTATATTCATCATAATACGGTTTATTACAATGATCGGCAACAAAAACAAAAATGGTATTAGAAAACCAGGGCTCCTTTTTAGCTTCATCAAAAAAACGTTTCAGAGCAAAATCAGTATATTCCACACATTTGTGTATGGGCATTTCTCCTTCACGAAATTTATTTTTATATTTTTCCGGAAGAAGAAATGGTTCATGAGAAGAAAGCGTAAATGCAGTAGCAAAAAACGGTGTTTTCTTTTTATCTAAAGTGCGCTTCATATATTGAAGAAAAGGCTCATCCCAAATACCCCAATAACCATCAAATTGAGAATCATCATTAAACTCCGTTCTTCCATAATAATTATCAATACCCAGAATTTTTCCGAAACCTAAAAAACCCATAGAACCATTTACAGCACCATGAAAAAAGGAAGTATTGTATCCTTGTCCTTCTAAAACAGAAACCAGAGATTCTATTTTCTGTTTTGGATAAGGTGAAGATGTAAATGCATCTTTAAAGGAAGGAATTCCGGCCAGAATGGACGACATTGCATGAACCGACTGTCTTCCATTTGCGTAAGCATTAGTATAAATCATACTGTGCTGCGACAAGGAATCTAAAAAAGAAACATGACTTTTATAATTAGGTATTTTAACATTTTTATTGAATGTTCCCATGTACTCCCGGCTGAAACTCTCTAAAATCATTATTACCACATTAGGTTTAGTTACCGGATTATTATGGTACTGTTTTATAGGCACTACCTCCTTTAAAATTACCTGCGGGTTAATATCTTTAAAATTAGGTTTCGAAAAATGATTGCTAAATAAAGTTCTGATTAATGCAAAAGGAGTATTCAAAACAATATCAACATGTGCTATATTTTTCACATGGGTATTAGCATCCATAAGATTAATAGGCTGTGTTTTTTTCTCATACTGCCCTCCGCGAATTCCCAAAACAGTAAACAAACCTATAAACATAAATCCCACTGTAGAAAAACCAAAATAATATCTTTTTTTGGTAGGCACAAAACCCTTAACGGTTACTTTTTTATACAAATAAATCCAAAGTGCCGAAAACAGCAGAAACAAAACCCAAACGTGCCAATAGGTCAATAAAAAATCCCAAAATAAAGTAGCTTTATTAGTTTCATTTTCTAAAACACTTACAAAAGCTATCGTTGTTCTCGCAAATGTAAATTTGTAATAAATAAAATCTATAAAATTAGTGGAGTACGCCAGGAGATTTGTTCCAAAATAAAGGTAAAAAAGAAACTTCTGAAAGCCCTGATTGGTATTCTTAAAAACAGGTAAAATCGAAAGAGCAATAAACAAAATGTTTACATATAAAATGGCTGAAGTATCAAAGATTAAACCATAAAAACAAAGTGGCAGAAAATCCATAATTGAATTAACTTCCAGCAAATCCATATTATAAATATAAAAGAGTACCCGTGAAATAAAGTAAAAAAGATAAGCAAGCAAAAGTCTGTATAATAAGACTTTATACTCGTTCAAGCGTAAGTGTTGTTGCATTTTTTTGGAGTTGAGTAAAATCGTGCAAATATAAAACAAATAATTGCTTATGTTAACTAAATGTAAAACAATTAACCTCTTGTGTTAACAAATTGATTTTAAAAAACATAAGCGCTACAAAGCATCAAGAGATAAACCTTTCCAATTTTTAGAATAGCTCAATTTAGTTTTCAGTTTTTAAAGTACGTTGGTGCTTTAAAATCCCATTTAGAATGACCGTTATAATAATGATAAAGGCTCCTATATAGAAGGAAGGACTCATTTTTTCTTTTTCGCCAATAATAAAATAAGCCAGAACAATTCCGTAAACGGGTTCGAGATTAGTAGTTAGCATTACGGTATAAGGACTTAACTTTTCCATAACTTTTACCGAAGCTGTAAAAGCATAAGCGGTACAAACAGATGATAAAATAAATAATAAAATCCAATTGTTTTTAGCCACAGTGAAAAAATCCAGTGTGAATTTATTTTGAATAATAAAATAACCCGATATAAAAAATATTCCGGCAATAAACTCATAAAAAGTAATGACTGCCGAATCATGTTTCTGAATTAATTTCCCATTAAACAAGGTAAATAAAACACCCAATACTATGGCTGCAAAAGCAAATAGCATTCCCTCAAAATAAGCTATTTCTACCTGCATAATAATTGCCAGTGCAATGACAATAATCAATCCAAAGAACACTTCGTACCACAGTACTTTCCGCCCGTAAAATAAAGGTTCCAGTAAAGAAGCCAAAAATGCTCCCAATGAAAAAACCGAAAGTGTAATAGAAACATTTGATACATGAATGGCATGAAAGAAGAAAATCCAATGCAATGCAATTAGCAAACCTACCAAAGCTAGTTTAAGCAAGGAATCAAACGGGATACGAAAAGATTTTTTTGAAAACAAAATATAAATCCCCAAAAACAAAGAGGCCAAAAGCATTCGATACCAAACCATTACATCGGCAGCAATAGTAATCAATGCACCCAAAATGGCTGTAAATCCCCAAATAAATACAATTAAATGAAGATGGAGATAACTTTTAAGTCTATCGTTTGGCATTGCGCAATAAATATACAGCCAGAATTCCAAAAACAATATTGGAAAACCAAACAGCTACAAAAGGAGAAAAAGTAGATTTTTCGGCTAGAACACCAAAAATTTTATCAAAAAACACAAATCCAAAAGCGACTGCAATTCCTATAGTCAGGTTCATCCCCATTCCTCCTCTTCGCTTCATAGAAGAAACCGCAACCGCAATAATAGTCAGGATAAATGCCGAAACAGGAACACTGAACTTTTTATACAAAACAACCATGTAAGTGTTGATATTAGAAGAACCACGCTTTTTTTCCTTGTCAATAAAATCAATCAGTTCATTGAGTCGCAAGGTTTCTGCAATGTAAACAACAGGGGTTAAATCTTCCAGTTCAAATGTAAACTTCACATTCTTTTCAGGAAAAGATTCTATTTTATCGCCTAATTTACCCACTGTTCGTTTAGAATAATCATACAAGGTATAGGTACTGTCTTTTTCATTCCATCTAATCCTGCTGGCCGTAATTTTAGAAACCATTTTCTCTTTTTTAAATCGCTCCAGAGAAAAATTAAAAGCCATTTTTGAAGTTGGATTAAAATTACTCACATACAAAAACTCATGATCATTCAGTTGTCTGTAAACATCAGTATTATCACCCGTCATTTGCTCCTTTCCTCCCGATTTCAAATAAGTATAGCGAAAATTATTAAAACCTTCACTGGCTCTGGGAACAATATAAAAACCCATCAACAAAACCCCTACAGAAACTATTGCAGCTCCAATAATAAACGGTCGCAAAAAACGCGTAAAAGAGATTCCGGAACTTAAAATAGCAATAATTTCGGTGTTATTAGCCAACTTGGATGTAAACCAGATGATCGATAAAAACAGAAATATTGGAAATAAAGCATTCGCAAAATAAATTGTAAAATGATAGTAATAGGTCGCAATTTTTATAAACGGAACCTTGTTCTCAATCATTTTATTAATCTTCTCCGAAACATCAATTATAATCCCAATGGGAATAAACATCAACAACATAGCCCCAAAAGTGGCTAAATATCTTTTCAGGATGTACCTATCTAATATTGTTAACATATTCTGAAGTTAGAAGTTAGAAGTTAGAAGTTAGAAGTTAGAAAACTCCCAGCCCCAAGCTTCCAGCTTTGTTTTACAACCGTTGACTCATATTTTTAACCATCATTTCTTTCCATGATCTAAAATCTCCTGCAATAATATGTTTTCTGGCTTCGCGTACTAACCACATATAAAAACCAAGATTATGAATCGTAGCAATTTGCTTTCCTAAATATTCATTAGCAGCAAAAAGATGACGCAAATAAGCTTTTGAATACTCTGTATCTACAAATGTAATTCCCATTTCGTCAATTGGAGAAAAATCATCCTCCCATTTTTTATTCTTGATATTGATGGTTCCGTTAGCCGTAAACAACATTCCGTTTCTGGCATTACGCGTTGGCATCACACAATCAAACATATCAATTCCTAACGCAATATTTTCCAAAATATTAATTGGCGTTCCCACACCCATCAAATATCTGGGTTTGTCTTCCGGTAAAATTTCAGTAACTACCTCAGTCATGGCGTACATTTCCTCAGCCGGTTCTCCTACTGAAAGTCCGCCAATTGCATTTCCTACCTGGTTAGAATTCGCGATATATTCTGCCGATTGACGTCTTAAATCTTTATACGTACTTCCCTGAACAATAGGAAAAAAAGCCTGGTCATAACCATATTTCACCGGTACTTTATCCAAATGATTGATACAACGGTCTAACCAACGGTGGGTCATGTGCATGGATCGCTGTGCGTATCTGTAATCACATGGATAAGGCGTACATTCGTCAAAAGCCATGATAATATCAGCCCCAATAGTACGCTGAATTTCCATGACACTTTCCGGTGAAAAAAAGTGGTACGAACCATCAATATGCGATTTAAACTTTACTCCTTCTTCCTTAATTTTTCGGTTATTCGAAAGTGAATACACCTGATAACCTCCAGAATCTGTCAAAATATTACGATCCCAGTTCATGAATTTATGCAAACCACCCGCTGCTTCTAAAATTTTAGTTTGCGGACGCAGGTACAAATGATACGTGTTTCCAAGAATAATATCAGGATTAATATCGTTTTTCAACTCTCTCTGATGTACCCCTTTTACCGAGGCAACAGTGCCTACCGGCATAAAAATAGGCGTTTCAATGACACCGTGATCTGTGGTAATGCTTCCCGCTCTGGCTTTAGAAAGTGGGTCTTTTTGTAATAAATCAAACTTCATATTAAGGTTTTCTCCCAAATTGTACTCCCGACTATTCGGGAGCGCAAAGATAGTTTAATTTAGAAAATCTTAGTCTGTTTTTAACAGCAAAGTAAGACTTCTAAAAAAGCTTTGGGCGTATCCCTGCTTCCACTGCGTTACATCAGGGTCGGGCTATCCGTTACAATCTTTTATTTCTCTCGTAAAAAACGAGAAAAATAAAAGGATTTCCACTGCTATCCCTTACGCAAAACAGCACCAAAACATTATTTTTTACAATTAAGGAATAAAACTGTTTAGCTTCCCAATTCTTATAGGAACTCATTTAAAAACACAAATAAATTCAGAAAAACTTATATGGCTTATATGGTTTAATAAATATTACTATTCCTTAAATTTCCTTAACTTCTTAATGGTTAAATCAAATTGCTTTTAATATTTGTAACTTTGTAATATCCCTAATTCAATTACAATGAAACTTAATATTCAAGATACTTTCAACAAACAATTACCCGCCGATCCTATTACAGAAAACTACGTAAGACAGGTCGAACATGCTTGTTTTTCATTTGTTACACCACAAAAAACAGCCAATCCTCAAATGCTGCACGTTTCACCGGAAATGCTTCAAAACTTAGGATTATCAGAAATTGATGTTCAATCAGATGAATTCAAAAATGTATTTACAGGAAACAAAGTTTTAGATAATACCCAACCGTATGCCATGTGTTATGGCGGTCATCAATTTGGAAACTGGGCAGGACAATTGGGCGATGGTCGTGCGATAAATTTAGCTGAAATCGTTCACAACAATCAGCGTTGGGCAATCCAACTCAAAGGTGCCGGAAAAACACCTTATTCCAGAACTGCCGATGGCTTAGCGGTTTTGCGTTCGTCCATTCGTGAATATTTATGCAGCGAAGCGATGTTTCATTTGGGCGTTCCTACTACAAGAGCTTTGTCTTTAGCCTTATCAGGTGATGAAGTTTTAAGAGACGTACTTTATAATGGCAATCCTGCTTACGAAAAAGGAGCTATTGTCAGCCGTATTGCACCCAGTTTTTTGCGTTTTGGAAATTACCAACTCTTAGCCGTTCGCAATGATATTACTACTTTAAAAACACTGGTTGATTATACCATTACGCATTTTTACCCGGAATTAGGAGCTCCTTCTAAAGAAAGTTACCTACAGTTTTTCAGTAAAGTAGCCCAAAACAGTCTGGAAATGGTCATTCACTGGCAACGTGTGGGTTTTGTACACGGAGTGATGAATACCGATAATATGTCAATCCTGGGATTAACCATAGATTACGGTCCTTATGGCTGGCTCGAAGGTTATGATTATGGCTGGACTCCCAATACTACCGACTCTCAGCACAAACGTTACCGCTACGGAAATCAACCTAATATAGTGCTTTGGAATTTGTACCAACTTGCCAATGCTTTGTATCCATTAATTGAAGAAACAGAAGGATTAGAAGCTGTTTTAACTGATTTTGGAACTGCTTTCGAAAGCAAATATTTGAATATGATGCGTGCTAAAATTGGACTTTCCACCGAAAACGAAAACGATCAAAATCTCATTCAGGAGTTAGAAAACAATTTACACCTAACCGAAACCGATATGACGATTTTCTTTAGAAACCTAAGTCGTTTTCAAAAAGAAAATCCTGAACAAGGCATTTCGATTATTCAGGATGCTTTCTATACATCAATCGAAGATTTCCCTAAAATAACCGAAGCCTGGACAAAATGGTTTGAAAAATACAGCCTTCGTTTACAATTAGAAAAAGAATCCAACACGGAACGTGCTGAAAAAATGAATACCATCAATCCTAAATATGTATTACGCAATTACATGGCACAACTCGCCATCGATGCTGCCGACAAAGGAGATTACAGTATGATTGATGAACTTTTCAACTTACTTAAAAACCCTTATTCTGAACAAGAAGACCAACAAAAATGGTTCGCTAAACGCCCTGATTGGGCAAGAAACAAGGTAGGTTGTTCTATGTTGTCTTGTAGTTCTTAATTTTCGATTACAAACTATTAAATATTAAAAGTACAGTTCTAGCTGTACTTTTTTATTTTGTAAGAAAAAGAGAAGTGTATTTTTATTAGATTTACTAAATTATTAAACTGACATTTGTATGTAATTATAAATTTTGGGCAGTCCATATTTTTAACGAGTAACCAAAATAATGAAAAAACACATCTATTTTTTACTATTATCTTTTGCAGCTTTGACCTCTACAGCACAAAGTCCAATCTATGATATTTCGGATATTCGAGAAGGTATTGAAGGATCATATTATAAAGATTTAAATAACAATCTAGATGGTTATGATGGTGCTTATTTATATACCGAACCTAATAACACTTCATTCAAAATTGTCCTGAAGAAAAAAGTATTATCCCTCAATTATTATTACGAAGATCTTATAGTAGGCGAATTTCAATTCATTAGAAACGGAATAGAAATCACTAACACGCTTGCCAATATTAATAACAAATATACCAATGAGAAAGTAAATCATACCATAACTGGTAACTTTATTCTAACAGGAACTACATGGGGTTGTCCAGATTGTTCTCCAACAGAAAAACGTTTAAGACTTAGCCTCATAGATCATAAGTCCCAAAATATTGTAGGACTTGACATTAGAAAAACTAAAGTAAATAATATTCCTGCTATTAAAGTACTTATTTTTGGAGAAGAGTATCATAGTACTCCAAATCCAGATGGTTCTCGATCAACAGATTCATATATGCTAGAACTTGGAGAGTATACAATGATTAAACAATAAACTTACTATACTCAATTCCTATGTTTTCATCAAATTCATAAACAGATATTCTTTCTAATTTGTATAGCTTTGTAGTATTCATACAGATTAGACAACATGCAACACACCATATTAATAGTTCCCGGCTTAGGCGATTCTACTGAAGGACATTGGCAGGACAACTGGTTACAACATTTTCCAAATACTAAAAAAGTAGTACAGGATAATTGGAACCAACCGCAATTAAAGGATTGGTTACACAATTTAGATACAACTATAAAAGCTATTGAAGCTCCCATTGTAATTGTGGCGCATAGTTTAGCTGTTTCTCTTGTAATGCATTGGTCGCAACAAAATGATACCAGCAAAATCGCCGGCGCTTTACTCGTTGCTCCCGCCGATGTGGAATCTCCTGAACATACACCGGAAGAAATCTGGAACTTTGCTCCTATTCCTTTAGATAAATTAAAATATCCGTCTGTTGTAATTAGCAGTGCTAATGATCCATATATTTCGATAGAAAGAGCTGAATTTTTAGCGGAAAAATGGGAAAGTGATTTTTACAATGTGGGCTTAAGAGGACATTTAAATCTCGCTTCACAATTAGGACTTTGGGAAGAAGGACAAGCGATTCTTGCCGTATTATTATCCAAATTAAATACAGCTGATAACTTTTAAAAAAAGTGTAAGAAAATTTTATTCCCCTTATCTTGCTTTAGTAAGTAAATTCATTATGTTTGTATAGCTTATAAAACCTAACCTCAAAAAGTTATACTTATGGAAATAATTGAAAATCTGGATCCGTTACTCAAAACCTTTTGGTACGTTGCTATCCCTTCAACACTGGTCTTTGCAGTTCAGGCTGTCATGACTTTTTTAGGCGTTGATTCAACTGACGGACTGCAAGCTGACTTTGACAGCAATCTGGAAGGTGGCGATACCACTTTTCAATTATTTTCTCTTCGAAATCTCATCAATTTTTTATTAGGATTTAGCTGGACCGGTATTTCATTTTACAATACCATCGATAATGCTGTAGCATTAATTGTTGTTTCTGCCCTCGTAGGCTGTTTATTTGTTTTCTTATTTTTTATAATTATCAAACAAGTTCAAAAATTGGAAGAAGACAATTCCTTCAAACTTCAAAATACACTCAACAAATCGGCTGAAGTCTATTTGACTATTCCCGAAAACAAAAAAGGAAAAGGAAAAATCATCATTAGTATTAATGGTGCTTTTCACGAACTGGAAGCCATGACGGAACACAGTGAGAAATTAATTTCCGGCAGCACTGTTAAAGTGGTAAAAATAGAAAACAACAATCTTATTATCGTACAACCCATTTAAATCCAACCCATGACACCAGTTTTAATTATTGCAGTTGCTGCAATTGTATTTTTTGTAAGTATCTCGGCTTTAATTTCCAGATACAAAAGATGTCCTTCAGACAAAATATTAGTAATTTACGGAAGAACAGGAGGAACTTCAGCAAAATGTGTCCACGGTGGCGGATCGTTTATCTGGCCCGTAATTCAGGATTATGCTTTTTTAGATTTAAAACCATTATCTATTGAAGCTAATTTAACCAATGCTTTAAGCAGACAAAACATTCGTGTGGATGTCCCTTGCCGATTTACAATTGCTATTTCGACCGAAGCGGAAAGCATGAATACAGCAGCTGAAAGATTGCTGGGATTAACATCAGAACAAATTCAGGAATTAGCAAAAGATATTTTATTTGGTCAATTACGTTTGGTAATTGCTACGATGACTATTGAAGAAATCAACTCTGACAGAGATAAGTTTTTAGATAATATTTCGAAAAATGTAGACAGTGAATTACGTAAAATTGGTCTGAAATTAATCAACGTAAACGTAACCGATATTAAAGATGAATCCGGTTACATCGAAGCTTTAGGAAAAGAAGCTGCCGCAAAAGCTATCAACGAAGCCAAAATTAGTGTTGCTGAGCAGGAAAAAATCGGGGAAACCGGAAAAGCTTTGGCAGACAGAGAAAAAGACACTCAAATTGCTGAAACGCACCGGGATCGTGACGTAAAAATTGCGATTACTCAAAAAGACCGTGAAATCAGTATTGCATCGGCTTCTAAAGACGAAGCTATTGGTAAAGCCGAAGCACAAAGAGACACCCGAGTAAAAACCTCCGAAGCCAATGCTATCGCTATCCAGGGAGAAAATGAGGCTAAAATTGCCATTGCTAACTCAGAAGCTTTGCGTAGAGAAAAAGAAGCTGAATCATTGCGTATTGCTATTACGGCTGAAAAAGTACAACAAGCGAAAGCATTAGAAGAATCTTATGTCGCTGAGCAAAAAGCAGAGACAGCTCGTTCAGAAAGAGAGCGTTCTACTCAAATTGCCAATATTGTAATTCCTGCCGAAATTGCAAAACAGCGTGCTATTATTGAAGCACAAGCCGATGCCGAAAGAATCAGAGAGAATGCTAAAGGAGAGGCTGACGCTATTTTTGCAAAAATGGAAGCCGAAGCAAACGGACTTTATGAAATCCTGACCAAACAAGCCGAAGGTTATAAGCAAGTAGTTGCCGCTGCCGGTGGAGACCCAACTCAGGCTTTCCAACTATTATTAATCGAAAAATTACCTGAATTAGTAAAAACTCAGGTAGAAGCAGTTAAAAATATCAAGATTGACAAAATCACTGTTTGGGATTCCGGAAACAATACTGATGGAAACGGTTCTACAGCTAATTTTGTTTCAGGAATGATGAAAACAGTGCCGCCCCTGAATGATTTATTTAATATGGCAGGTCTTAATTTACCCACTTATTTAAAAGGAGAAAATCAAATTGAAGCCCCTGCTTCCAATCCTGTAATACCTTCTGAACCAGAAAAATAAAATACTTACAGTTTATTTACAACACAAAAAGCCCTTAATTTTGGGCTTTTTTTATACAAATTATTCCCAATTTCACTTCACAACAAAGTAGTAATTGTTATTTTTACAACAATCCAGCACTAAATCGTTAAAATATCATTTTTCTTAGAAAGTAAATTTTATAAAAAAATTGTGAAGACAAACAGTAAAAACTCCAAATGAGCAGAAAAATTAAAAACAGCTAACTGAAGCAATAGATTCTATGAAATCACTAATAGCAATGCGTTGCTAAAATTCAATTCAAAAAAATTAGTGTTGATTTTACATTTATAAAATCTTTGTATTTTGTTTAAAGCAGAATCAAAAGTTCCTTTAGAGCACTCCTACGCATTGTAATTGCTGTCAAACAATTATAAAAATCATTTGTCTTACGGCAAAATAAAATTTACATTTGCAATCAGTTTAACTTTTACACTCAAAATGAAACCTAACACTCAACAATTAAACGATTTAATTATCCAAGTAAGAAGAGACATCCTTCGAATGGTACACGCTGTTAATTCAGGGCATCCGG
>NZ_FRCC01000017.1 GCF_900142775.1 Flavobacterium flevense | reverse complement strand
CCGGATGCCCTGAATTAACAGCGTGTACCATTCGAAGGATGTCTCTTCTTACTTGGATAATTAAATCGTTTAATTGTTGAGTGTTAGGTTTCATTGTGTTATATTATTAATTCTTTTTAGATGTACTTTATAAAATTATTTTGGACAGATAGTTTCAAAAAAAAACGTACTATTCAATTTTTATAACGAATGCTTTTATCGAAATTTTTATTTAATAGTTATTTAGTAAAAGCAATGACTAAAAAGGAGGAAACAATTATGTAAGTGTTTTTTATTTTAAAATTTATTCCTGATACGCATTTACAGGAACTATTGTACCGTCTTCCTTATAAGTGATTTCGGTTACTTTAATAGATCTTAAATGAGTTATTCCTTCGGACAACGAAGAATCGTGATAAAACAAATACCATTTTCCTTCTACTTCACAAATGGAATGATGAGTAGTCCATCCCACTACTGGTTCCAAGATAATTCCCTGATAGGTAAAAGGGCCATAAGGACTATCTCCTGTGGCATAACAAATAAAATGAGTATCACCTGTTGAATAGGAAAAATAATATTTTCCATTGTATTTATGAAGCCACGGACCTTCAAAAAAGCGACAATTATGGTCACCTGCTAAAAGTTCATTTCCTTCTTTATCTAAAATTTTAATTTCTTTTGGAGTTTCCGCAAATTCTTTCATATCATCTGAAAGCATTGCCACAATTGGTCCTAAAGCGACTTGGTTTTCAGTAGGCTCTTCATTTTCTTCAGCATACGTATTGTTTCGGTATTTTTGCAGTTGTCCTCCCCAGATTCCTCCAAAATACATATAATACTTGCCATCTTCATCTTCAAAAACGGCTGGATCAATACTGTAGCTTCCTTTTATTGGTTCTTTTTCAGGTATAAAAGGTCCGGTTGGTGAATCGCCAATAGCAACTCCTATCTGAAAAATACCATCTGCACGTTTGGCAGGGAAATAAAAATAATATTTTCCATTTTTATGTGCAGCATCGGGAGCCCACATTTGGCGTTCAGCCCAGGCAACATCCTTTACATGCAATGCCACCCCGTTATCTTTTGCTTCAGAGTTAATACTATCCATAGAGATAACGTGATAATCTTCCATCCCAAAATGATCTCCATTATCATTAAAAGGAATCCCGGCATCTATATCATGAGATGGATAAATATATATTTTTCCATTGAATACATGAGCGGACGGATCAGCCGTATATATATGGGATACTAGTGGTTGCGATATAGATTTTTTTACTAATTCTTTGAAATCTATATGTTCGATACTTTCTTCTGGCATATTGTTATTTTTAGTATTTGTGTTTGTGTTATGTAATTATGATCGTCTGTGTTTTAAATCGGATTCTATTTGATTTTCCATTTTTTTATTGATTTCATAGAAAAATAATAAGCCAACACCAATAAGGAATGGAATGGCAGGAAAGATGCTCACTAATAATTTTATTCCGTTAATAGCGCTTTCCGGCTGTTGTAATGAATTAGGAACATAGTTAAAAAGTCCTAATAGGGATGTGGTTAAGGCTCCGCCAATACTTAAACCCGCTTTTAATCCCACCATCATGGCCGAGAAAATGATAGCGGTAGCACGACGGTTGTTTTTCCATTCCGAATAATCGGCAACATCAGCAATCATGGCCCATAAAATAGGAATCGTAATTCCGTAGAAAAAACCATGTAATATTTGAGAAACAAACATTAAAGAAACCGATTGCGGAGGATAGAAATAAAAGGCAATAATAAACAGCGTAGAGATGAATAGGAAAAGTCCAAAAATGTCTCTTTTTCCATATTTATCAGCTAAGTTTTTTGACAATGTTATACCTACAATCATGAAAATAATACCTCCGGCATTAAACAAGCCAAATCCGGCGGAAATAGGATCATCGCCAAAATGGTTTAAACCTACGGAAGAAAGAAAATCCAATATTGGTTTAATAAAGGTGGCTAATTGTTTTTTGTCAACGTAATTTTCAAAATAATACACATAAGAACCTCCTTTTAAGGCTAACGTAATAAATACTAATGTGGTAAGTGTTAGCATTATTAACCAGGGTTTGTTTTTTACCAAATCTCTTAAATCTTCACTGACACTTGATTTTTGTTCCGGTTTTGGTACAATACGTTCTTTAGTGGTAAAAAAGGTAATCAACAGCATGATCGTCCCTACAATAGCCAGTACTGTCATTACTTTTTCGATACCAATGGCTTTATCTCCATTTCCGGCACTTTTAATAATACCTAACATAAATACCTGTACAAAAAACTGAGCAAACATTACCGCAACAAAGCGGTAGGAGGAAAGGCTGTTTCGTTCGGACATATCTCCCGTAATTACTCCGCTCAAAGCAGAATAGGGTAAATTATTGGCAGCATAAAGCAATAACAAAAAGGAATAGGTTACTACCGCATAAATTACTTTTCCTTCATAAGAAAAATTGGGAGTACTAAAAGCTAATAAAGCAACGACTCCTAATGGAATTGAAGTCCATAAAATCCAGGGACGAAATTTTCCCCATTTGCTGGTGGTTCTATCAGCAATTGCTCCAATAATTGGATTAAAAATAAAGGCAGCAATTAGCCCTACCACTAACATAATTATAGAGGAATGGGTGGGTGATAAGCCATAAATATCGGTGTAAAAATAAGCCAGATAAGTCATCAGGGTTTGAAACACCAGATTTGCAGCCAAGTCTCCTAAGCTATATCCAATTTTTTCTTTTATGGATAATTTTTGTGAAGTAGAAGTCATTTAATTATTTTGTATTAAGTAGATAGATTTATTTTTTTACTTTCAAAGACATCACACTTTCATAGGCTTTCTTTGGTTGCAAATTAGCATCGAATAATAAAGGATAATCGGTTCTTCCTTTGATAGGAAAATCGTTTAACCAGGACTGAGTGTCATTAACCCCCCAAAATGTTACTCTGCTTATTTTATCTTTATGTTTTAAAAACAATTTAAAGATATCGTTATAGCGTTGAGCGAGTTTAACCTGCATAGAATCCGGTAAAGATTTAGGATAAGGATTCATTCTTTCATTATTTTCAAATCTTTGGCTTATTTCAGCACCTTGTAGCCCATAAGGACTTGGAAGTACAGAAATGTCTAATTCAGAAAAAGATACTTTTACTCCCAGAGCAGAAAAATCCAGAATGGTTTTTTCTATTTCTTCAAGAGTTGGTCTGTCTAAATGCCAATGTCCTTGTTCTCCAACTCCGTCAATTTTAGCTCCGTTTTTTTGAAGGTTTTTTACCAGCTCAACAGCTCCTTGTCTTTTTTTAGCATTGCATAAGTTATAATCATTATAATATAATTCTACTTTTGAGTCTGTTGCAGCTGCTGTTTTAAAGGCATGCGTAATAAAATCTTTTCCGTACGTTTTTAAAAAAACCGATTTTCTTAAAGTTCCATCTTCGTTAAGCGCTTCATTAACTACATCCCAGGAATCAATTTTTCCTTTGTATTTTTTTACCACCGTAGTAATATGATTGGTTAGCATTTTAGCCATGCTTGCACTGTCTTTTATTTTTGTCATCCATGGAGCTAATTGGCTATGCCATACTAAGGTGTGCCCGTGAATAAACATTTTGTGTTTCTGCCCAAAAGCTACATATTGATCACTGACATCAAAATCAAACTTATTTTCTTCCGGTTGAAGAAACATCGATTTCATAATGTTTTCGGGAGTAATGCTATTAAATTCTTTCGAAATTAAATGAGTCACTTTAGGATCTTTCTGTTGAATTTGATTAATATCTAAGGCTGTTCCCATGTAAAAGTCACCATTATAAGCGTCTTTAAGCGAAGTGTTTCCGGTTGATTTTGTATTGATTTTATTATTGCAACTGCTTAAAGCAATTACAGCAGAGAAAAACAACAGAAAGGTTTTGGTTGATTTCATATACTTGATTTTTATATTTTTTGATTAATTTTTGATGTTTATACTTTCAGCAGGACCCAATAGCGTTGGTTTTAATTCGCTTTTTTCTGTTTCGATAATAATTTTTTGAAGTACCAGGCCTTCATCCATTCGATAGTAATTTAAAGTATGATTTCCTGCTTTATCAATTTTAAATTCGGTTGTTATAACCTTGATGTTGTCAGTAACATTTTTATCCCAGTTTTTTGTCACTTTTCCATTATAATCAAAAATTACAGGATCTGAGGCGTAGTTTACTTTAACCGGACTTTCTTTATCGAATGATAATCCGTAATACATTCCTTCTCTGATAGAATAATGAATAGTAGGAGAAAAATGCAACTGCACTTTTACTTTTCCCGGGGTTTTAAAATGAACATTATACGATAGTTTTGGAGCATTTTCATTCAGTTCCACTCTGCCTTTTTTAACAGGCGATGAAATAACTGCTCCATCCGTTTTTCCTAAATTAGCTACCACCTTCCATTTAAAAGCTTCCGGTTCGTATTTATTAGAAAAATTCACTGCATTTATAGCGATAAATCCATTGTTTTCAATAAATCCTTTAGCATTTTCTGCTTTTGAATTATTTATTTTGATAGTGATTGGAATATTCTTGCCTGCTCCAGATACCATTACAACAGCCGTTTGACTGCCTTTAGGTGCTTTTTTCCAATCTATTTGCACTATGATTCTTTCCTGTTTATCAATACTTCCTTTGGTTTTAGAAAATTGTATCCAATTTGATTTTGATGTAATTTTAAAATCAAAAGACGTCGTTCCTCTGTTGAAAATATCGATATAAGAAGTAATATTTTCAGTAGCATTAAAGCTTGGTAATGTAGCCGCTTCTGTAGCTTCTGGCCACCATTTTGTAGATCCTTCAACTGCAACACCTAATTCAGCTTTAACAGGGACTTCAATAGTGGTAGTTTTTGGAATTATGTTAGTTCTTGGATCTTGCCAATTTTTATATCCAATATGTGTTTGTGACATCATATGGTTCCATTTTCCATTTGCCATGGTTTTATTATAGTATGTCGAAAGTTCCGCATCTTTATCGAATAATGTTTTTACTTTTTCGGCATATTCATTGGTTGCAGCTCTTCCTTGACTGGCATACCAATTGTTTTTTGCTGTAGTAACATACAATTCATTCAAATTAGCACTGGCCAGAATAGGATATAAAAGCAACTGATAAAAAGCATCTTTATATTCCGGTTGAAGCTGTTCATTGATTTCTTTGGCTTTTTGAGCCAATTTATTATAGTCTGAAACTACATTTTCCGCTTCGTTATAATGGATTAAACTATAGCTGGAAGGATCTAATAATTCCGGTTTTCTATTGGCATTGTATTTAGAATACATCTTTAACAGATGAGCAATTTCTTCGGTATTTTGTCCTCCAAAATTATCCTTTGCCCATTGGAAATAATAGTCATTTAAGTTCGTTTCGTTCCAGTATTCCGGATTCCAGGCATAATCTAAAAAGAATTCTATAGGAAATTCAACTGGTTTTATATCACCCACATTTACAATCCAAACTTTATCGACACCATGCTCGTAAGCCAGGTGCATTTGTTCCCAAGTACGTTCAATTTGGTTGGTATTAATCCATTTGTAACTTCTGGGACCTCCCACATAATCAAAGTGATAGTAAATTCCATAGCCACCTTTTCTGGGTTTTGCATCCAGTGCAGGTAATTTTCTTAAATTTCCCCAGTTGTCGTCACATAGTAATAAAGTAACATCATCAGGTACTTTCATTCCTTTGTCATAATACTCCTGAACTTCTTTGTACAAAGCCCAAATTTGTGGGGTTTGTTCAGCCGGTTTTTTAGTAACAGTGGTTATAATTTCACGTTGTGTTTTAACAATGTTTTCTAAAAGTTCAATTGCTGTGCCTTCAGTCATAGGCTCGTCACCATCACCTCGCATACCTATAGTTACCAGCGTTTCTTTATTGCCCATTCGTTCTATTCCGTCTGTCCAGAATTTCTTTAAACCTTCCGGATTTTTATTAAAATCCCATACTCCATTAACAGACTTATTCCATTCTTGATGCGCTTTCGCTAAAGGTTCGTGATGAGAAGTTCCCATAACAATTCCGTATTCGTCAGCCAGAATTCCGTTTTGAGGATCATCGGCATAAAATTTTTCTCCCCACATGGCTGGCCATAAATAATTGCCTTTCATTCTAAGGATTAATTCAAAAACGGTATCGTAGAATTTAGCATTAAATTTTCCGTAATTCTGACGAACCCAACCGGTAAGAGCGGGAGCTTCATCGTTGATAAAAATGCCACGATATTTTACTTTTGGTTCTCCAAGTGTGTGGACACCAGGAAGAACATGCAGTTCCGATTGTTTTTTTGCCGGAACATCAGCCCAAAAATACCATGGAGTAACACCTATTTGATTAGAAAGATCATAAATCCCGTAAATAGTTCCTCTTTTGTCCGATCCTGCAATAACTAATGCTTTTTGTACTCCTGCAATAGGGTTATTGACAATTTGAGTGGTGAATTTTTCCCATTTCCCTTGCAGTGCACTGGCATCAATTTTTCCTTCCCGGGCTAATTGATCAATAATGGGATTTTTACCTAAGGTACCAATAATTACAACGTAGTTTTCGGCAGCTATTTTATTAGTAATTGTTGGTGAAATAGTAGTCACTAAACGAATATCATTTTGAAGATGATTCACCACACGCAACACTCCCGGAAAGTCCATATCACTTACCAATAGAGAAGCTGCTTTTCCATTGGAAGCCAAAGGAAAACTTTCTTTAGAAGATTTATTAGTTACATATTTATTTGGATTTATGGCATAGCCAATATTAACTATTGAAAAGAATAATAGTCCTAAAAATGTACTTTTTTGAATAGAAACTTTCATTATTTACGCTGTTTTCTTTTATTAATTCCCGGGTGCAAATGGAAATTTTAATGATTTAAAATAACTCAATGTTTGTGTTGGTTTTTCAACTCCTTTGGGTAATTCTTTACCCGAATATTGTTGAAAATACAACAGGCAGGCATCACGCCACCATTTGGCTTCTTTATGCTGAATGTTGAGCAACATTTGAACTTCTTTAAATGGTACTTCATCTACATAATTTCCCATTGTATTCCAGGTGGTATTCATTGCAGCTACCTGATTAACGCCTTCCTGATATTTCAATGCTAAGGAATTCCAAAGAGTTTCCCCGTTTTTTAATTTGTAATCCCAGGAGAGATGATGAAACCATAACAAATCTTTTTCCGGACAAGTTGCTGTATTATCAAACATTTTAGCTACTTCGGGAGCATATTGTGCCGTTGCATTGCTTCCAGTTGATGAGCGGTCAAATCCTATTCCGTTTTTATCAGCTTTGTGATAATACGTTGGATTCCATTCGGGTCTGGATAAATTACTCACCCACGGTCCCGGACCATAATGATGACCGGTATCCATAATATGGTGTAATCCTAACGGTGTCATGTAATTAACAACTGCTTCTCTGGATTCCAGCATCATTTCTTTTACCGGCTTAATGAATTTTTCTTCGTTCGAAAAAGTCATTCGTAACCAGTCTTCAGCGATAGTTTTCGAATCTTCATAGGGATTCCATGCCAGTCGTCCAAATCCATACCAATTAGCTTGCGCAAATGGATGTCCTGTCCAGTTAAGGTCATTCCCAATATTAGCCACTCCGGCTATTCCTGTAATTTTATGGTTGTCTAAACTTCCGTCAATTATTTTGGCAACAGTAGAACCTTTCCCTTTACTATAGGTGTCCGATTCTAAAACTTCCTGATATAGTTTAGGTAAATAAACTAAATGAGTACTAAAACCGAGATATTCCTGAGTAACTTGGAATTCCATCATTAAAGGTGTTTTAGGCATAGCGCCAAACATGGGATGAAAAGGTTCGCGGGGTTGAAAATCGATCGCTCCGTTTTTTACCTGAACAATTACGTTATCTCTGAATTTCCCATCATAAGGAACAAATTCACTATAGGCTTGTTTGGCGCGGTCGTCTGCGTCATGTTCTGAATACACAAAAGCTCTCCACATCACAATTCCTCCAAACGGAGCCACAGCATCAGCAAGCATATTAGCGCCATCTACGTGATTTCGACCGTAATTTTGTGGTCCGGGCTGACCTTCTGAATTGGCTTTTACTAAGAATCCACCAAAATCAGGAATTCGAGCATAAATTTCAGCCGCTTTGTCTTTCCACCATTTTTGTACTTCAACATCATAAGGATCGGCAGTTTTAAGTTTCCCAATTTCAATAGGAGCGGAAAAACGAGCCGTTAAATATACTTTTATTCCATAAGGTCGGAACACTTTGGCTAAAGCCTCCACTTTTTCTAAATACTGTGGTGTTAGTATCAAAGCATTGGCATTTACATTATTAATAACAGTACCATTGATACCAATAGATGCATTGGCACGGGCATAATCGATATAACGCTGATCAATAAATTCAGGAAGTTTTTGCCAATTCCAAAGTGAAAATCCGGCATATCCTCGTTCTACTGTTCGGTCTAAATTATCCCAATGATTCAGCATTCTGATGTTTATTCGTGGTGAATCAGTTATTGCTAAATTTTCAATAGATTGGTTGGTTTGAAGTAGTTTTAAAAAATGAAATACGCCATATAAAACTCCTGTATCTGTTTTTGCTGTAATCAGAATTTGTTTTTTATTTCCTGATTGGATGGTTTTAATAACAAAACCTTCATTATTTATAGATGCTGTTTCCTTTTTCGTATTTTGTTGTAAAACTGTTGAAAGTTGGTTCACAGTTCCTAATACTAATGTATTAGTAGTGTTTTCATTAGTTGACGAATTGATTTCATGACCCAGCAAACCACTTAAACCCTGTTGTAATTCTTTGTTTGCAATTGCAATAGTTTCGGATTTTCCAAAAGCATGAATCCCTTTAATAGCAGATTGATATTCATTAAGAATTTTGGAATTTGTTACCTTATTATATTGTAACCATAATTTATAATCTTTTTGTGCTGTCAATGTTTGAATACCCAAAAGCATAAGTACGTATAAAATTGCTTTTTGGTAATTACATCTTTTTTGAAATTGTAGTGACATTTATAAATATTTTATAGAAATAGGTTTCTGGTTTTTTTAGTCGATTTCCACCGATTTTAAAATTTTTGTAAATATAATTTTTTTTCCTGTATATTTGCAATCGGTTGCGTAAAAGTAAAACATTAGAATATATAAAAAAAATTTTACTGTGTTTTTTTTATATTCGTAAAAAAAATATTAAAAATCAATTAAATCAATATTTATGAGGGATATTTCCAGATACACCGTTTTAGTTTTATTATTAGTTGTTCATCTTCATTCTGTGGCACAAACAAAAAATAAAAACAGTCAGTCCATGGCTTTTTATAATACTTCTTTATCCATTGACGAACGCGTACAAGATTTAATTTCGAGGCTGACTTTAGAAGAAAAAGCGGCTCAAATGATGAATAGTACTCCGGCAATTGAACGATTAAACATTAAGCCTTACGACTATTGGAATGAAGCTTTACATGGAGTGGGACGTTCAGGAGT
Organism: Flavobacterium flevense; assembly: GCF_900142775.1. GTDB lineage: Bacteria > Bacteroidota > Bacteroidia > Flavobacteriales > Flavobacteriaceae > Flavobacterium > Flavobacterium flevense. Next base: position 37,493 of record NZ_FRCC01000017.1, on the reverse strand, counting down.
TGCTACTGTTTTCCCTCAGGCAATTGGTCTGGGAGCTACTTTTGACAGTGATTTAGCCTATCGGGTTTCTTCAGTAATATCCGATGAAGCAAGAGCTATGTATAATGTCACTAATGCTAAGGGGTATCATACACAATATGGAGGACTGACATTTTGGACTCCAAACATCAATATTTTCAGAGATCCAAGATGGGGACGAGGACAGGAGACGTATGGAGAAGATCCTTTTTTGACTTCTAAAATAGGAACTTCATTTGTAAAAGGTCTACAAGGCGATAATCCCAATTATCTAAAAACGGCGGCTTGTGCCAAACATTTTGCCGTACACAGCGGTCCTGAAAAAGTAAGACACGAGTTTAATGCCGAAGCGACTCCTAAAGATTTATGGGAAACGTATTTACCTGCTTTTCAATCTTTAGTCGAAGAGGCTAAAGTAGAGTCGGTGATGTGTGCTTATAATAGTACGAATGGGGAACCTTGTTGTTCTAATAAATATTTAATTACAGATGTTTTAAGAAAACAATGGGGTTTTAAAGGACATGTAGTAACAGATTGTGGAGCTATAAGTGATTATTATACTGCTAAAGGTAAAGGAGGACACGGCGTTGTTGCTACTAAGGCCGAAGGTGCTGCTCTTGTAGTCAAAAGTGGCGTTAGCCTGAACTGCGGAAGCTCTTATGATGCTTTACCGGAAGCTGTAAAGAAAGGTTTGATTACAGAGAAAGAAATAGATGCACAATTAGCAATCCTTTTAAAAACAAGATTTAAGTTGGGCTTGTTTGACAAAGTAGGAAGCAATCCTTATGATGCTATTTCGTATGAAGTAGTGAACAGTAAAGAGCACAGAGCATTAGCCAGAGAAGTGGCGCAAAAAAGTATGGTTTTGTTAAAAAATAATGGAATTTTGCCTCTTCAAAATGATCTTCAAAAATATTTTGTTACCGGTCCCAATGCTTCCAGTATCGAAGTACTTTTAGGAAATTATTATGGTATCAATCCAAATATGGTAACTATTTTAGAAGGAATTACTGCGGCTATAAAACCGGAAAGTAAGTTAGAATACCGATTAGGAGCTATGCTGAATAAACCTTCTATAAATCCAATTAATTATGCTACCGGAAATGCAGGAAACAGTGATGTAACCATTGTTGTTTTAGGAGTTTCAAGTACTTTAGAAGGCGAAGAGGGCGATTCTATAGATTCTGATTCTGCCGGAGATCGATTAAATTATGATTTACCTGCTAATCAAATCGAATACCTAAGAGATTTAAGAAAAACAGCCGATAAAAAACCGGAAAATAAGAAACCAATAGTAGCAATTGTTACCGGAGGAAGTCCTATCAATTTATCCGAAGTACAAGAACTGGCCGATGCTGTTTTACTTGTTTGGTATCCGGGAGAGGAAGGCGGAAATGCAGTAGCGGATATCCTTTTTGGCAAAGTAGCACCTTCGGGGAAATTACCGATTACTTTTCCTAAATCATTAGCACAATTACCTCCTTTTGAAGATTATTCTATGAAAGGCAGAACCTATAAATATATGAATGTTGACCCCATGTATCCTTTTGGTTTTGGATTGAGTTATACCACTTTTTCGTATAGTGATATAAAAGCTTCTTCAAAAAATATTTCTAAAAAAGAGGATGTAACAGTCACCGTAAAAGTAACCAACACAGGAAAAGTGAAATCAGAAGAAGTGGTACAGCTGTATGTTTCCGATTTAAAAGCTTCAGTGGATGTTCCTAATTTTCAGTTGAATGCTATGAAACGAATTGTATTAGAACCCAATGAATCTAAAGAAGTTTCTTTTCAGTTGACTCCAAAAGCTTTTGAAATGGTAAAAAATGATGGTTCTAAAATCATAGAATCGGGAGATTTTAAAATTTATGCAGGAGGTTCCAGTCCTATGAAAAGAAGTTTTGAACTGGGTGCGCCACAAATGGCTGAAGTTATAATTAATGTGAAATAGTTAATAGAACTTTGAATTGCCTCCAGCTTTAGCTGGAGTAAAATAAATATGAAATTGGCTTTAGCCAAAAGAAAAATAATTTTGGCTAAAGCCAATGAATTCAATTCTTAATTCTATTTCTCCGTCTAAAGCTGGAGGCAATTCAAAGCTTTTATGAAAATAAAAACATACAAAATGAATAAATTAAAAATTGCACTAATTGTTCTGCTTTTCATTCCATCTAATATTATTCTTTCTCAAATTAAACTTCCTAAATTAATTAGTGATGGTGTTGTTTTGCAAAGAAATGAAAAAGTAAAAATTTGGGGTTGGGCTGCGCCAAATGAATCCATTAAATTAGAATTTAAAACTAAAATATATACTGCAAAAGCGGATGCGGAAGGAAACTGGAATATTCAGTTACCGGCTCAAAATGCCGGTGGCCCTTATGAAATGGTTTTTAGGGCAACTAATGAAATCCGGGTAAAAGATATTCTGTTTGGAGATGTCTGGATATGTTCCGGACAATCTAATATGGAGTTGCCCATGGAACGCTTAAAAGAAAAATATGATGCTGTAATCAAGAATGCTGAAAACTCAAATATCCGACAATTTTTAGTACCTGATAAATATGATTTTAATAAAGAACAAACAGACTTAGATGCCGGAAAGTGGGTTTCGGCAGATCCTAAAACTGTGCTGGAGTTTTCCGGAGTGGCTTATTTTTTTGCCAAAGCAATTTATGAAAAACAACAGATTCCAATAGGAATTATAAATTCAGCATTAGGTGGTTCTCCAATAGAATCCTGGTTGAGTGATGATGCTTTAAAGGCTTTTCCGGAAGCGTATCAGGAAAGTCAAAAGTTTAAAAATAAAGCGTTAATCCAGGAAATTGAAGCTGGTGATAAAAAACGAAATGATGACTGGTATGATGTATTGAATAAAACCGATTTAGGTTTAGAGAATCATTGGGATCTGGCAGGCACTTACGATAAAGATTGGGATACCATGCAAATACCCAATTATTGGGCTGATACTTCATTAGGAAATGTAAATGGCGTAGTCTGGTTTCGCAAAGAAATTGAAGTCCCAAAAGCAATGGTGGGTAAACCGGCTAAATTATTTATGGGACGCATTGTAGATCAGGATTTTATTTATGTAAATGACCAAATGATTGGAACTACCAGTTACCAATATCCGCCACGCAGGTATGATGTGAATGCTGATGTATTGAAGGAAGGAAAAAACACCATTTCGATAAGAGTAATTAATAATGCCGGAAGAGGCGGATTTGTAGAAGACAAACCTTATTTTTTGGCAGTAGGCAACGATACCATTGATTTAAAAGGAACCTGGAAATACAAGTTAGGTGCTGCAATGAAACCTCTACAGGGCCCCACATTTATCCGTTGGAAACCGAAGGGATTATTTAACGCTATGATAGCGCCTTTAACTCATTTGAAAATAAAAGGAGTCTTGTGGTATCAGGGAGAATCAAATGCCGGAAATCCTAAATTGTATGCTAAAACATTACCCGCGTTAATAAAGGATTGGAGAACAAAATGGGGGCAGGAAGATTTTCCTTTTCTATATGTGCAATTGCCTAATTATATGGAAACTTATGCAGAACCAAGAGAAAGTAACTGGGCAGTTTTAAGACAAGCACAATTAGAAACATTAAGTGTCCCTAATACGGCTATGGCTGTTGCTATTGATTTGGGCGAATGGAACGACATTCATCCATTGAACAAAGAAGACGTAGGAAATCGCTTGGCATTGTTAGCCCGTAAAATAGCGTATGGTGAAAAAGAGTTGAATGCATCCAGTCCCATGCCGGAGACTACGGTATTCGAAAAAGATAAAGTTATCATTACTTTCAAAAACACAGGTGGTGGATTAATAGTAAAAAATGCTAACGAATTAAAGTCTTTTGCCATTTCAAATGATGGAAAAAACTTTGTTTGGGCAAAAGCGAAATTAATTGGTAATAAAGTAGCGGTTTGGAATGAAAAAGTTCCTAATCCCATTATGGTGCGATATGCCTGGGATAACAATCCGGCTGATGCCAATTTATTTTCAAAAGAGGGATTGCCAGCAAGTCCTTTTGAGGTGAAAAAATAAAATCAGAATCAAACAAAAAAACTCATTGATAATCTTGTCAATGAGTTTTTTTGTTTTAATTATTTCCTTTTAGATGATTCCCTGATTAGCACTTCGGTATTTAGAAAAGTGATTTCTTTAACATCTTCTTTTTTAGGCGACTTAATATTTTTTAAAATAATTTCGGCAGAAATTTGTCCCATTTTTGCTGCCGGATGAGTAATCGTAGATAAATTAGGATCAATAATTTCAGAAATGGGGTCATTGTTGAAACCAATAATTGCAATATCTTCCGGAACTCTCATTCCCTTTTTCTTGGCACTTTGTATAGCACTTACCGCCATAATATCCCCTGAAGCAAAAATTCCATCAGGAGGTGTTTTTAAACTGAGTAGCTTGTTGCTGGCTTTTACCCCTTCGCTATAAGTTACCGATTCTAAGTCTACAATAAGTTCTTTATCTGTTGGTAAATTATGTTTTTTCAAAGCATCTGTATAACCACGCATCCTTTCAGTATATAAGTTACCAAATTTAGATCCCGCTGTTAAATGACCTATACGGGTACAGCCTTGTTCTATAAGATGTTCGGTAGCCTTGAAACCGGCTGCGTAGTTGTCAATTATTACTCGAAAAGTATTAAAATCTTTAGGAACCCTATCTACAAAGACCAATGGAATATTGTTGCCTACAAATTGATGGAAATGGGAAGTATCTGTTGTTTTCATTGCTAAAGAACAAATAACGCCACTCACTCTGCTGCCATATAATGATTTTGCCATACTAACTTCCGCTTCATAGGAGTCATTAGATTGCATAATAATAACATTATAACCTGATTTTTGTGCGGTGATTTCGATACCACTAATAAGGGAAGATAAGAAAGGTTGCGTAACAGTAGGAATTAATACACCTATTGTTTTAGTCTTGTTACCACGTAATCCGGCTGCTAAAGTATTGGGAACATATCCCATTTCTTCGGCTGTTTTTTTTACTTTTTTTATAGTTTTTTCACTAATGGAATGGTGGTCTTTCAAGGCTCTCGATATAGTTGATGTGGCCAGATTTAATTTGCTTGCTATATCGTAGATAGTAATGTCTTTATTTTCTTCCATAAAAAAATAGTGTATGAATTACAAATGTACATATTTTAAAGTATTTTGTTGTAATGTGTTAAGCGGATGTTTTTTTGAAAATAAAACAGATAACAGCGATTTTTGTAGATACACTAAATTCAGCTTGCTGTCGAAAGTAAGAATAAAGTTTTAATTGCACAATATGTAAAAGAATGTTTACACTAAAGTAAATAAAACAAATGTTTAATTAAAAAAGAGAATCACTTATTCCTGCCGGCAAATTTGTGAAAAGAAATATAACTTTAAATAGGCAAGTGGGGCGAAGCTGACACAATTTGTTTTAAAGTATTTATAATTAAATAATTAGTTTTTTGGGTTGTAATTTAAATATCAATTATATTACACAGTTTTTTGATATAATCTAGCTTTTATTTTAATATTAATACAAAAATCTATGAAAAAAGTCTTTTTACTTTTTCTAATAATTTTTCTGCCGGCACAATCGCAAGCTCAGCAATCTCTTATCCAGTATTTATCAGGTACAGGGGCTGATAACACCACCACATGGGAATTTTATTGTACCGCCGGTGCCAATAGTAAAACATGGAAAACCATCCAGGTTCCTTCTTGTTGGGAACAGCAGGGATATGGTAGCTATAATTACGGGCATGACAAATTTGAAGACAGAATAAATGAAGAAGGACTTTATCGATTTTCCTTTGAAGGAAATGAAAATTGGAAGAATAAACAAATTGACTTGGTTTTTGAAGGGGTTATGACAGATTGTGAGGTGAAACTTAATGGAAAAGTTATAGGCACCCATCAAGGAGCCTTTTATGAATTTTCATTTGATGTGACTAATGCGTTAAAGTTGGGACAAAGTAATTTATTAGAAGTTAGGGTAAAAAAACATTCTGATAATGAATCCGTAAATCAGGCGGAACGAAATGCCGATTACTGGATTTTTGGTGGCATCTTCAGACCTGTTTATTTGCGGGTTAATCCCAAAGAATATATAGACCGGGTTGCTATCGATGCCAGAGCCAATGGGGATTTTAAAGCTGACGTATTTTTAAAAGGAGTCAAAAATGCTTCTTCAGTTGAAGTTTCTATTGTAGATTTTAAAAATAATATCCAGAAAGTATTTGAGCAAAAAAATATAAAAAACGGTGATTCTATAAGAGTGAATGGCGTTTTTTCTAATCCAAAGGTATGGTCACCGGAACATCCCCACCGCTATATTGCACTATTTAAGTTGTTGAATAGCGAAAAAAAAGTGCTGCATCAATATTCGCAAAAAATAGGTTTCAGAACTGTTGAAGTTCGTGAAGCCGATGGAATTTATGTTAATGGCATGAAGACTAAATTCAAGGGGGTAAACAGTCATACTTTTCACCCTGATTTTGGAAGAACTTCAAGCGAGAAACTGAGTCTACAGACGGTAAATATCATCAAGGATATGAATATGAACGCCATTCGATTCTCTCATTATCCACATGATAAGCATTTACTAAATGTTTGCGATTCGTTAGGATTGTATGTATTAAATGAATTAGGCGGATGGCAAGCACCAAGTTACGACACAAAGATTGGAAAAAAGCTATTGCGTGAAATGATCAAACGAGATGTGAATAATCCGTCTATTATTTTATGGGATAATGCTAATGAAGGTGGTTGGAATACAGCCTATGATCAGGATTTTGCAAATGTTGATATTCAAAAAAGAGAAGTACTGCACCCATGGGGAGCTTTTGAGAAAACAGTTACATCACATTATATTGATTATGATTATCTGGCTTTTGATCACTTTGCAGCCCGACAAATATTTTTTCCAACAGAATTTTTACATGGTTTATATGATGGTGGTCATGGTGCAGGCCTTGATGATTACTGGCAAAAAATGTGGAATCATCCACTGAGTGCAGGTGGGTTTTTATGGGTACTGGCAGATGAATCTATCAAAAGAACTGACACAGGACTGTTAGATTCCGATGGAAATCATGCTCCTGATGGAATTGTGGGGCCGTATCTTGAAAAAGAGGGGAGTTTTTATACCATTAAGAAAATTTGGTCTCCCATTCAATTAGAAGAGAAATACATTACTCCGCAATTTGAAGGAAAATTAAATATTGAAAATCGATTTCAGTTTACCTCTTTAGGCGAATGCAAATTGGAATACCGTTGGGTCAATTATTCTGAAAATGGAAAAAAAATTATTGTTAGCAAGGGAACTCCTTTAATTTCAGATTTAAAACCAATGGAAAAAGGGGTATTGCAAGTACCATTAGTGGAAGGCTGGAAAAACACCCATGCTTTAGAATTGATAGCAACGGATCCTTTTGGAAGAAACATTTATAATTGGACGTATGCAGTGACTACTCCCAAAAAAGAAGCCACAGTACTGAATAGATTTTCAATAGATGAGAAAATAAATTTCAGTGAAAGCGATTCTGAATACATTTTTATTACAAGTAATGGAGTTAAAATTGCTATTGGCAAAAAAGATGGATTGCTTAAATCAGTAAGTCGTAAGGATGGAATCATTCCTTTTACCAATGGTCCTGTAATTATTGAAAACACAATTGTTGTTGCTGGCGTGAAGCATGAAACGGAAGGATTATCACATAGTATACGTGTTTCTTTTGAAAAAGACAGGCAGGCTTTCAAATGGACCATTGAACCATCAGGATTATTAAAACTGGATTTGGAATATGAACCTAAAGGCAAGACCTACACAGCAGGAATTGATTTTGATCTACCCGAATCGGAAATGGTAAAAGTGAAAATGATGGCAAATGGTCCGTATCGTGTTTGGAAAAACAGGCTAAAAGGTGCTGAATTCGGAGTTTGGGAAAAAACTTTTAATAATACTATTACAGGACATTCCGGTTTTGAATATCCTGAATTTAAGGGGTATTATTCGAATTTATACTGGGCTGAATTTTCGTTAAGCGAAGGGAAAACATTCAAAGTATATTCTCAATCAGATGATTTGTTTTTAAAATTATATAATCCGCAAGAAGCTCCTGATCCGGCTAAAAGTACCGTTTCCCATTCTGCTGGTGCTATTTCATTTATGAATGGAATTCCGGCCATTGGAACTAAATTCAAAAAAGCCGATGCCTTAGGGCCACAATCACTTCCTTACACCTTTGCTTCTAAAAGGGTTTTGGGAGGTAAATTGTCGATAAAGCTGATTTTTGATTTTACGATTAATAAAAAATAGGAGTCATTCAACTATAAGATAGAAATCCAATTTATTGTTTGTAAAATGATGCAGTAAAAGCCCTGCTTTTAGCGTTATAGTAGTGAAAAATTTAAATAAAATACAATGTCTCAACACAATGATTTAAAGCAAATGCCTTTGTACCAAAAGGCAGAACAGATCCTGAAAATCACGATGGGTCTGGCAGAAATAGTGCCTAAAGACAATGCGTTTTTACAGGAAACGACTGTTCGGTTTATGATGGAAAATGCTTTTTTAATTCCTGCTAAAATTGCAGGAGTTGCCGGGATAGGTTTATATGATTTAAAAATGGAAAATGCTACCATTATCAGGAAAGCTGCACGTGAATTATACGTTCAAGCGGGAAGTTTACACTATGAAGAAACAATTTCAGATAAAGATTATATTGATTTACTCCGTGCTGAAATTGAAGAATTCAGATTACTCTTTATAGATTGGGTTGCCGGTTTTGATCAATGGAATTATATCATTGACAGATGGGGTTTGTTTAATCCGCCAGGAGTAAGCGCCCATGATAAAGATCCGGATGATGATATTCCCTTTGATCCTGATACTTTTTTTGATTCAGACGATGATTAGGATTAGATTTGTTTTTAATTATTGAAAATAGGGAGAAGTACCATGCTAGGACATTCAGACAAGTTAATGATTTAAAGGTAGCTGATATTTATAACCGCAAATTTATTTATTTCCTGATACAATATGTAATAATCCTTATTTTTAAAGGGTTTGTAAGGGTGGAGGTGTACAATAGGAGTACGTTTCTTAATAGAAAAACTATATTAAAGGTGTCAAAAAGAAATTATGTCTTTTTAAACTCATTAATGACTTCTTCAAAATCTTCTTTGATAAATTCCCAATATTTACCTTTAAAACAAATTGGATTGAAATCTTCATCAGCTTGTTCAAAGGATGTGAAGTTTTGGATTATTAAATCTCTATCATGTGTGTAGGGGTATCTTTGCTGGTGTAAATCTAACATTTGATTGATATTGTATGATTGTAATAAATCATGCAAATCCCAAAAGTCTTTTTTTCTTCCTCCTCGTTGTACAACATCTATTTTCATTGCAATAATTTCCTCAATAGTTGCCATTCTAACACCATCAACTTCAACATAAGGTTGGATATAAGTATCAGTATAATATACATCTAACTTAACCGTATTTTGTTTATTTTCTCCAATAAAATAGGATTTTCCCATTGCTGGAATTGTATTCAAAAAATCTACATATTCAAAGTTTGCTTTTAAATAGTTTTCAATAGAATTAAAATCTAATGTTCCATATTCTGAATCACTAAATAGATCAATATCAATCGATTCTCTGTGACCTATTTGTAAACTCAATGCCGTACCGCCAACAAGCCTAAAATCATTGAATACATCAGATTGCATTAATTTTATTAAACTGTTTTTCAATAAATCGTTTACAGTATTATAATATAGCATTATGTATTTTCTTTGTTTTTATAAATAGTGTATGGTTTACGAACTGTTTGATCAAGTGCTTTTTTTATTTGATCACTTTTATAGAAACGTTTAATTTCTTCCATTTCAATAGCATTACCACGTTCAAATACCCGTTTAATAACGGCTATACTTTTTTTTTGCCAATCAATTTTAGAAATGTCTGTATCCCAAAATAAAGATTTCCTTAAAAGAGTTAAGTCTGGAGTATTTTGTTTTGCTTTACTTTTTTCTTCCTTAATATCAAAATAGGTTTGTAGAAGAGCAAGAGATCCTTCTTCTAAACTTAGTTTTTCTTCAATTTTCAAAGCCAGAGCGATATTGAGTTTTCTTTTGCCTTTAGTAATTGCATTTAATGTTTGCGGATGTTCACCAATAGAGAGGGCAAAAGGACGCTGTGAAATCGCTTTTTTCTTAAGTAAGCGTTCCAATATTATTCCAGGGTGGATACCTTTGTATTTTTCTATTAAAATATTCATAATACAAATATAAACAATTTTGTTTATATTTTTGTATTGACCTTTCTAATTTTGATACTACATCTTAATTTTACCGCAATAACAGTAATTTAAGTTATTTGTTCATTTCTGCAAGGTCAAATACTATTTTTAATCATTTTATTACCGTTATAGCAGTAATATCATGTTGTTTAAATGAAAATATACTTTTGTATTTGTAAAATGATTATTTTTACCGTAAAAACAGTAAAAAATGGATGATTTTGATTTAGGAGCTTTTATTAAAGAGCATCGAAAAAAAGCCGGATTGACTCAACTTGAATTAGCCAACTTAGCAGGAATAGGGAAAACGACTATTTTTGATATTGAAAAAAATAAAGAAACGGTTCGTTGGAACAATCTATTGGCAGTACTCAGAGTACTGAATATTAAAATAGAATTCAAAAGTCCATTAAATAAATAATTATGAGACAGGCAATTGTATATGCACATGGAAACAGAGCAGGAATTTTAACAGAAATGAACGCTAACGAATATTATTTTGAGTATGATGAAAATTATCAAGGTGAAGCGGTTTCATTAACCATGCCTGTAAATCACATAAAATACAGTTATAAATCATTTCCTCCGTTTTTTGAAGGTTTGTTACCTGAAGGTATTATGCTAGAAGGTTTATTACGCATTGCAAAAATTGATAAAATGGATTATTTCTCCCAACTGATAGCCACAGGGAATGATTTAGTAGGAGCAGTAACGGTTAAATTGTTAGAAGATGAATAGATGTCCAATAACATATGAATTGTGCGGAACGAATAAATACAGTGAAAAAGGACTTCGAATGATAACACCTAAATTGACTTATTTAAATGATTTGCCTTATACGGCAGTTGAACTTCGTCAGGAAGCGGCTAACAGAGCTAAAAAGTTATCTATTCAAGGAGTGCAACCAAAGCTTAGTGCAGCTATTTCGATAGTAGATCAGGAATTTAAAATTGTGGACCAATTTGGAACTTACATTATAAAGCCACAGAATGACTTGTTTCCACAATTACCAGAAAATGAAGATGTGACCATGCGAATGGCTAAGGTATTTGGTTTAGAAGTTCCTTTTCACGGGATGGTATATGCTAAGGATGGTAGTTTGTCTTATTTTATTAAGCGTTTTGATCGTTATGGTAAAGGAAAAAAATTAGCAACAGAAGACTTTGCCCAATTGACAGCAAATACACGAGATACAAAATACCGTTTTACAATGGAGAAATTGATTCCTGTGCTTGACGAATTTTGTTCTTTTCCAGCTATCGAAAAAGCATATTTTTTTAAAAGAATTCTTTTTTGTTATGTGACCGGAAATGAAGACATGCATTTGAAAAACTTTTCGTTGATTACCAAAAATGGTAAAACAACGCTAACTCCTGTATATGATTTTCTAAACTCTACGATAGCTATTAAAAATCCTGAAGAAGAAATTGCACTGAGCTTGAAGGGGAAAAAAAGTAACCTAAAAGCAACTGATTTTGTTGATTATTATGCGAAAGATAGATTACAGCTTAATGACAAAACGGTATCAACAATTTTAAATCAAATGGAACAAGTGATTCCAAAATGGAAAGGACTACTTGAAATCTCTTTTCTTTCTGATGTAATGAAAGAGAAATATTTGGAGTTGTTGGAAAATAGAGTAGGGATGTTTTAATGCCTTAGATATAGTGATTATTCTCCGCATTTTTTAAATTAAGTTAGTTGGTAATTTTAGCTCTTGTAAAAACATTTCACGATATGTAGATGATTTTCGTAAGTCAGATTCTAATATTATTTTTGAATCAAAAGTAATCTCTTCTAATAAATCCATTTCTATGTTTTCAAGATCATCTAAAGTATTTGTTTGAAGATTAGCAGGATAAATGAAATAGGCAGGAATGATTGTATTATCAGTAATTCCTAGCTCTCGATAAACACTATTTAACCTTGTGTAACCAGATAACTGTCTTGCATCATCCATAGATGGATTTCCACTTGAATATCTTGGTTTGTATTTGGCATCAACAACAGCTTTAATATTTGGTGTATTGATAATAAAATCCAATTCTTGACGATTACGTTTTTCATGATATTTGACCTGTCCTTCTTCAGGAAACTGTTGTTTTAGTTGTTTGAAAACATAGAGTTCAAACAATTTACTCATGTCTATCCAGAAAGGAGGATGTTTAGTAGTTTCTTGTTGATTCTGACAAGAAATATTATAATCCTGTAATGCCAGGATTTGATTGCCAAGCTTTATGGCTTGATTGTAATTTCGATAAAAAGTATTGTTCTCTTTGTATTTTAATTTTTCAAAATCTCTATTACTTACTTGATAAAATCCACCGTTACAGTAATGCAATACCTCTTGTAACTGTCCAAATTGCTTTTCCTGATTGAAATCAGTTAATAAATTTGGAATCACTGAAAGGACATACTTTAAAAATTGATTGGCTTCTGTATCAAAACCAAATTCTTGATATTGACAAATTGTTTTTGTTAATCGATTTTTTAATAGGTTTTGTTTAATTTGTTGACCAACTAGTATTTTCCCCTTTACTCTAGAATTCAAATTTTCCTGTACGGTATAATACGATTTCTTCAATCCTTTTTTAACCAAATCTTTAACTACAGAAAGAAACTGTGCTATCAAAAAGGGAGTCAAAATGGGTTTAAGATCACTTTTAATCTCAATCCAATCTTCCTTTAATTTTGTTTCAATCAATCCATCTAAATGCTTGAAATTTTCAGGTGCTTTCAAGGCCTCCAAAAGCATTGAAATGTAATCTAATTTTATTGTTGCATCATTTAGTTTTGGCTCTACATATACATTTAGATTTAACTTTGGGAATCTATCTAAACCTATGTAATAAGAGGATTGAATGTTGCAAGTATAAACTTCACTTTGGTCTTGCTTTAGCAAACTAACAATAACACAATTACGATCTTTATCATTTAAAAAATCAATACGATCTTCCTTAACTGAATCAATATAATAGTTCTCCCAATTAGTTACTTCTTTAAAAGTAGATAAATGGTTTCTGTTGTAAAATTCGAAATGTTCAGAAATTTGAAGCATAAACTAGATACTCGCTGTTAGTTTTTCAATTTCTGCTTTAACAGTTTCTTTTAAAATTCCGTCTTTTACATATTCTCTTAAAATAGGTTTTATTTCATATTCTAGTCTTATTGACATTGAACCTCCTTCATCTGTTTTATCAATAAAATAGGAATGCCCCAATGCTACTTCTTTTGGGTCAAAATCCGTTGATAAATGATTCGAATGAGTTTTATAATTATCAGTTGTAAACAACTCTTGAACCGAATTAAATAATTTAGAATCAAATGTAATTTCCTCTTCTTCGGATAAATCTTTTGGTAATACATCTACAAAAGCAAAACGTCTCCTGATAGCATAATCAATATGTCCCACACTACGATCAGCAGTATTCATAGTTCCTATAATGTAAAGATTGGGAGGAAGTATAAGTTCGTTATTTTCTTCTACTGCGTAAATTGATTCTACCGATTTTCCACGATATTCCAGTGCGTAAATCAATTCTCCTAAAACAGATGATAAATTAGCACGATTGATTTCGTCAATGATTAGCACATGATTTTTCAAAATCTGTTTTTGTTCAATGCTCTTATCTGAAACTTTTTCTGTTTTTATAAAATCATCGTATTTGTCTATAATCTCTTTAAAATAAGTTGCGTGGGATTTGGTAAGTGAATCAAGTCCTGATATTTTTTTTATATCTGATCTTTCTTTTACATTAGAAGCAATAATTTTTTCAATTTCAGAATATTTCATATTAAGACCTTTTGGATGAGATAGCCAATTGTCTCCTTTATATTTGAACCTCTTATCATCTGATTCAAAAATGTAGACATTATCAGTTAGCATATATTTATTTGGGTGACTTTCTTTTGCATCACTTTCATCTCCATCTAATATATTTTGAATATGATCAATAAACCTTTCTAATTTAGTTTTTATTATAACTCTCTCTTTGCTCTCAATATCTTTTTGAGAATCTTTGTAATTTTCTAATGCTTCTTTTGCAAATTTTGCCAGTATTTTATTTTCAGCTTCATATATAATTCCTTCACCTTCAGGATTAGGTTTCGCGACTACTCCACGCACAAAATCTTCGTAGGTGTAACTAGGATGAAATTGAATAAGTTTGAATTGATCGTTATTTTCTATACCTTTTATATCAGAAAGCCCCAGCATCTCTTTGGCAATTTCTTTCGCCAATTTAGTTTTACCAGTACCAGGAGGACCTTGTAAGATGACTTGTTTTTTATATTCCAGTATTTTTTTATATGATTCTATTTGTGTTTTTTGATTTAGAGAATCCATAAATGATGTTATATGTTTAACAGTTGTTGTATTAGATATTCTAATAATTCCCTGCTGAGCATCGTAGGTAAATGTTGGTTTTTTTATTGGTATTATAGAGGCATTGTAATATACAAGTCCTTCTTCAAAATAAATCTGTTTTTCTTTAAAGTAAGTTTCTTTATCTATTAATTCCTGTATAGGACGTTTTGTAGATAAAGTTCTTGCGATTCCGAGCGGAGTAAAACCATCCGTTAATAAAATAATTGAATCTTTACCAAAATCTAAATGATCCCAACTAATTACTATGTTTTCCTTAATTAAAAGATCAAAAAATAAAGGTTTCCCTTCAGTTTTCTTTCCCCATCTACAACCTAATTTCCAAAAATTCATATAATTGTTTTTATTTCTTTGCTCTTCTAATCTCATTTCCCCAACCATCTGGAATAATTGCATTTTCACGCATCCATTCTAAAGCTTTATCTAATCGATCTTTATATCTAGCTTTCTGTGTATCCCATTCTAGAAAATCTTTCTTTAGTAATTCATCTGTAATTATTTCATTACGGATTATACGATTGTTCCAAACGGCATATAAAGTTGAAACAATCTCAGGGCGTTCATAATTAGTATTTTTAAATTCACCAATAAAATCATTAATCATCAATTTTAAATCATCTGATAAATAGCCATAATCAGCTAATGATTTTGAATGATTTTCGGCAGGCATAATACGTTTAAGCATACCAAATTCCACGATTTTAAACCATTTAGCCTTTGTAACTTCATTCCAAAATACTTTTGTAAAACCGCCATCATACGGACCAGCTGCTTGAATGGAATACCTTTGATTATAATCTCCTTTTACGATGTGACATTCTATGAGATGAAGTAACTTTTCAAACTTTGTTTTTCCAAAAGAAATATCATTTAATGATTGGTTGATAATATAAGTAGCCAACATTTTTCGACGAATCTTTTTTTCTTTATCTGTAAGGTTCAATTGGTAATTACCTGAACTCTCCGCAACCATCCCCAACTCATTATCATCTTCAACCTCATAGCCACCCACCGTAACCTGTCCATTCATCAACATGGGTAATAACCAATCACGAAGTGAAGCTAGTTCTTGGTTTTGAAAAATATTAGCTTTTATCTTGCCATAAAAACTAGAAACAAGTTTTTCAAATTGAATAGCTATTTTTTTACTTGGAACTATTATAGTAGAGTCTTTTAAAAATTTAAAATGTCTTGCATAACCATAATTAGACAAATCAATTTTTAATAAACAATGATAAAATAAGTGTTGAGGCATTTTTTCATTGTTAGATAATAATACTTGTGTTCCATCAGCTCCACGTGCAAAATCAAAATTAATTAACTTTAATATTCTGGTGTGATCACCGAAAACAATTCTAGCTTTTTCAGCTTTAATTAATGCGGTTTTATCATTAGTAAATCCTTTTATATAATTTGTACTTTGGTCTACAACAGGAATTAATCCTTCTTCTAATATTTCAGATGAAGGGATTTTTGTAGTTGTCAATTCTTTTGCTAATAAATCATCAACAATTTTTACTTTCCAATTCTCAGGAATCTCCCTTTTCAACTCTTCATTCCAAACCATTTTTCCTCCAGAATTTTTATACGGTTTCCCATTTGAGTCAGGAAAATCAAACTGAACAAACCAATAGTCATAGAGTGTTTTTGCGATTGCTTCCAGCTCGTTATTGATGCGGTTATTGACTTCTATTTTAGCTTCTAAATCAGAAAGGACTTTGGCGATTTTTTTTTGAATATCTAATGATGGTAAATTTACTTTAACTTGATAATACGCACCAAAAGTCATACTTGGAACACCAGTTCCAGAATTTAAGTAACTTAAATCTAACTGCTTTAAATAATGATATAGATATAAAGGATTTGCTTTTTCTTTATTAATAACGGTGTAATAAATTGTATCGACAGTCCAAAATGGTTTATTAACAAATTGAATATTAGTTAAACTTCCTTTTCTTGGTAATAAAATACTTTCATCGTTATAAATAGCTTGATTTCCATATCGCATTATTCCTCCGCTTCCAAAAACAGGAATGTTTCCTTCAGATAAATGTTTATGATCTCTACCATTTTTAATTTGAAGTAATTCCTCTAAAAAGTACTCTTTCATATTTTAATACTTTTCATATTATTCTGAATCTCTATTTCCAAAGCTTTACTTTCGCTGAAAAGCACATTTAAATTGGTTTCAAAAGTTTTCATTTTGTCCTCAAATTCTTTTGCGGAAATATCGGTATATTGAATTTTTACTTCAAAATATTGTCCGGCTGAGAACGAATAAT
Organism: Flavobacterium flevense; assembly: GCF_900142775.1. Lineage (GTDB taxonomy): Bacteria > Bacteroidota > Bacteroidia > Flavobacteriales > Flavobacteriaceae > Flavobacterium > Flavobacterium flevense. Next base: position 20,491 of record NZ_FRCC01000017.1, on the reverse strand, counting down.
TTTTTGTTGCTATTTCTTCTTTTGAAACGACAACGGATAAATCTTCAATTGCTGTTTTGTCATTGAAAGTTTCAATAATTTTTGCTTCTTCTGAAGAGGTTAAAATTGTCCGTTGGTTTTTATTTTCTTTAACTATTTCACCTAGTTTTGAAGCATCCATTAAAACAATTTTTGAGCTGTCTGCTTTTTTGTCTAAAAAAATCACGGAAACATTCGTGCCCGTACTGGCAAAAATGTTACTAGGCATACTCACTACACCACGTAACCAACCATTGTCAATTAATCGTTCCCTAATTTTCCTTTCGATACCACTTTGAGCCGTAATAAAACCTGTAGGAACAACTATAGCTGCTTTACCTGTATCACTCAAACTATGCATAATGTGCTGAATGAATAAAAGGTAAATTGACATCGATTCTTTTTTGCTTTTCGGAATATTAGGAATTCCTGCAAAAAATCTTTTTTTAAAAGCATCTTTATCTAAACTAGCATGAAAATCAGAGAAATCTAATTTAAAAGGCGGGTTTGAAACGATGTAATCGAACTTGGTGTCTAAGTAAGAAGGTAAAGCAATAGTATTGGTTTTAATGATATTTGGGATAGAATGGGTTAGGTTATTCAAAACCAAATTCAAACGGAGCATATTACTCGATTTCTGCGAAATATCTTCTGAATAAATAGTGCAATTATCTTCTCCAATTTGGTGGGCAATACTCATTAATAATGTGCCAGATCCCGCACTTGGATCATAGCATTTTACCTGCTTTACTGGTTCTGGTACTAGTATTTGTGCCATAATGCGTGCAACTGCGTGAGGCGTATAATATTCGGCATATTTTCCTCCTGAATCGGTATTGTAATCTTTAATTAAATATTCGAAAATAGTAGCAAAAAAATCGTATTTCTGTTCGAACATTTCTTCAAAACTAAACTCAAACAACTTATTAATTAAAGCTTTACAAAAAGCATCACGCTGTGAAGAATCGGATATGTACTGACTTAATTCATCAAATAAAGTATCTTTTGCACCTGTAAATGATTTTACAGAGAAAACTTCGGCATTGTCAATGCTAATTTGGCGCAAGGTATCATCGAACAATTTAGCAAAATCATCATCGTTTTGTTTGGTAAACAAATGGGAAATTAAGTGCTCTGGCTGTAATCGTGGAATATTTGGATCGAGTAAATCGATAAGATCAGAATAATCATCATCTGAAAGTTCCTTTAAAGCAGCCGAAAAAGATTCTGAATCCGCTAATTTGGGATTTTCCTGTTTTACGGCATATCTAAATTTGTCGTTTAGGAATTTGTATAAAAATACCTGGGTTATAATTTTAAATTCGTTTCCATCATTTCCTAAACCATAATTAGCACAAACACTCTTTAAATTATCAATTAAAGCTTTGGTTTTAGTCATGAAGTTAATATCCTGCGTCATATTCTCTTATCTGTATTGAAATTGTTGTAAATATTCGTTGGCAATTAAATTGCTGACCTTGTTTTTCATGTCCTGATCCATTTCGATCTGTTCTTTCTTTTTAAATTCCTGTACTACAAGCTGAAGTAAGAAGCGTTTAAAGTAAGCTTCGTTCTTAATCATGTCTTCTTGTCCTTCGAGCTTGTCATCCACTTGTTGTTTTACTTGCATTAAGGCATTGTGTAACTGCATTTCTTTGGCATTCAACGTGCCTTTTTCGTTCAGGCGTTTGTGAATTCGGGTATATTTCTCGTCATTTTCATATTTTGCTTTCAACAAAGCATTTTTCCGATTGAGTTCTTTAGCCTGATCGTATATTTTTTGCAACAAATGCATGTTTTCAATCATATCGGCTTGGGTCACTTCGCTCAAATTTTTCTTTTTGAAAATGCGTTCCAGCTCTTCGCGCAAACTTACGAATTGTGGATCGTATTGGTCAAAATTATTTTGCAGTGATTCTCTGGTCTTGCGTAAGATGTTTTTGAATTCATCTGCCAAAACCAATTCACTCTCATCAACTTTTATAAATTCAAAAATAATGTCTTCAAGTGCAGTGTTAATTAAGTTTCTTGAAGTCTCTTCATTACCAATGCTTTCCACAAAGTTTAAATTATTTAAACGATTTTGCGCTTCTAATAACAATCGATTCCAAATGTCAAAATCGGCAATACCATCTAATGCATCATAACCATTTAGGGCAATGATATTTTTTAATTCTTTTGCGGTTCGTAAGACTTTTATTAAACGAACTAACTCTGTTTTATCAGTAATCTGTTCAATCTGCCGTGAAAATAATTCCCTATTTTGGGTTTCATAGTGAAATAAGGTTTCTTTTATTTCTTTGATCTCCTGTTGAATTTCTTCTTCGGTTTTGAATAAGTAGGAATACATTTCCATTTCATCTCCCAATTGTTCTTGTAATTCATCAAAATACAATTTGTTGGTACGGTCAAAAGCTTTAGAAATGTCAGCAAAATCAACGACGTAACCATATTGGTAGTGTTTATAAGGACGATTGACACGGGTTAGGGTTTGCAATAAATTATGATCCTGAATGACACGCGCTAAATACAATTTTTTCAAACGTTTGGCATCAAAACCAGTCAGTAACATATTGTAAACGAATAAAATATCTACTTTGGATTTTTTATACGCTTTAATTAGTTCTTTACGAATATATTTGTCGTTCTCATCATGTAAAATTAGGGCGGCGGTCAATTGAGGCTCCTCTTTCAATCCATATTTGGCAGGAGGTTCGGCAGCCATTAATATACTGGCATCAGTTTCTTGTACACCATATTTTTCCTGGAACAAACTAAATAATTCTTTGGCTTGATCTGCTGAATCGCAAACGACCAAACCACCTAAAGAGTGGTCTTGGTTATCATGCCTGAATTTGATTAAATCTTTAGTGATATAATCTAACAGAGGTTGGGAAAATTTAGGATGTGCATAGATCGCTCTTGTACTGATATCGCCTTGCAAAATCTTAATTTCATCCATTACTTCTTTCATCTGCATCTTGAAGTTACCTTCAATTTGCTCCCGTATCAGGCGTAAAGTATAACCGTCTGCGATAGACATGTTGTAGTAATATTTGTGAAAATAATTACCAAACAACATTTTTGAATCGTATTCCTTGGCAACTTCTTTTAATAATGGTGTTCCGGTCAAAGCAATGATTACCGCATTTCGATCGGAGTTAATCAAATTGGCCAAATAATTTCCTTTCGGATTATAGCTTCGATGGGCTTCGTCTAAAAAGTAAACTCGTTGTATGTTGATGTCATAAGCCAGGTTTGTGATAGCCGTAGCATCTTCTGAAAATTTTTGAATATTGACTACTGTAATTTCAGGAACACCGCTGTCATTATGAATAGCGCCCACAACCTTTAAATCAGTAATAAAATCTTGTTTTGAATTAACTTGCTTTACCTGTAAACCTCTATTGGTAAATTCGCTAGTAGCTTGAATCATCAAATCGATACGATCCACAATAAAGTAGAACTTAGGTATGATTTGTTTTTTGGCAAAGTAATTTGTTAGGTGCTTTACGTTGTAATAAGCCAGAGCTGTTTTACCAGAACCTTGCGTATGCCAGATAATACCTTTGTTTTGTCCCTGATCTAATTTTGTGGCTATGGCTTGCGTTGCAAACAACTGCGGATAACGCATGATGTGCTTCTGATGTGAAATTTTACCCGCGTTTTCTTCCTCGACATAAGCAATAGCATATTTTAAAATAAATTGTAATCGTTCCTTACTGAACAGAGAAGTAAGGATTCTGTTAGTTGGTGTATTGTCTTGCTTATTGGTTATGTATTCAGGAGAATGTTTGATAACCATCAGGTTATTATCTTTCAATAATGCATTTTCCAAATTTTCGGGAATACTTTCTAAATGTTGTTTTACGGGATAATCTCGGTCTTCCCTGAAATAATTAAAATGGACCTGATCGTAAGAAGGAGTGGCATAAAAAGCACCAAAAATGGGCTCGACAATCCCATCTTCATATTCCATATTATTAGAAAAAACTAATAACTGGGAAATATTAGCAAATCGTCTGAAGTGTTTGTTTTTAAACCGAGTATTTATTCGATTGCGTTCATCAATGACACCTTGCTTGTTATGCGGTTTTTTTACTTCAATAAAAGCTAATGGCATTCCATTAATTAAAACCGTAATATCGGGTCTAAATTCTTCGTCACCTGATTTGCAGGTCAATTCAGTTGTGATATGAAAACTATTGTTTTCAAATTTATCAAAATCAATTAATTTAATTCCAGAGGTTGAAGTAAGTCGTTCATAGAATTTTTTACCCAAGTCTTCATAATCCAATTCGAGATTAATCTCGTCTAATATTCTTAAAGCTTCTGCTTCTGAAATATTATTGATTTCACAAATTTTAGTAATAAAAATAGAAGAAAATATGTTGTTTTCTTCTATTCGAATTTGTTCTTTAAGTGGAATATATTGATAACCTAACCTTATTAAATGCAATAATGCAGGTATTTTTACTCTTGAATCTTCGTTGAACTTCATGTAGCGTTCTTATGTTTAGCGGTAAATGTAAGAAATGTTGAAGTGTTTTGGAAGAGAAAGTAAAAGAAAGTAAAGGAAACTTGAATTAATTTTTACAGTAGTAGGGATATTTATGAAATTCACAAATAATCTTTAACTAATTGCATAGTTTAAAAGGGATGGGTATTTATATTAATTTTGTAAAAACAATTGATTCTGATTGAATTAATATAAGAAAGTTAAAATACATCTAAATCAATGGTAGTAAGCTATTAGAAAGTTAAAGAAACTTAAGTAAAGTACTTTTACTTCCCGATACAAAAATTAGCAAAAATATTCCCCAGTAATTCGTCGTTTGTAACCTGCCCTGTGATGGTTCCGAAGTGGTATAAGGCTTCACGGATATCTAATGCCATCAGGTCACTGGAAAGATTAGTTTCCAGACCGTATTTTACTTTTTGTATTTCGTCTAAGGCTTTTAGTAAGGAGTCATAATGACGCGTATTAGTAACAATTGTCTCGTTATTACGTAAAGCACCTGTGTTAACAAAAGATAAGAGTTCATTTTTTAAATCATCAATTCCTATTTTGTTTTTAGCGGAAATGAATTGGAGTTGGGTGTTATCAGTTGTGAGTTGTGTTTCAATTAATTTAATCTTTTCTTCTGAAAGTAAATCCATTTTATTGATGACAATCAAAAGTGGTTTTAAGGGAAATTGGTTTTTAACTTTTTCAATCTCAATTTTTAATGCTTCCAGGCTCACCACCGACAACTCATAACTGTCAACTAAATAAAGAACTACTTGTGCCTGTTCCATTTTTTCGAAAGTCTTCTTGATTCCAATGCTTTCTACATAATCTTTAGTTTCGCGAATTCCGGCAGTATCGATGAATCTAAAACCAATTCCGCCAATAACTAATTCGTCTTCGATGGTATCGCGTGTTGTCCCAGCAATGTCCGAAACAATGGCGCGTTCTTCATTCAGCAAAGCATTCAGAAGAGTTGATTTCCCTACGTTTGGTTCACCCACAATGGCCACAGGAATTCCGTTTTTGATGACGTTTCCTATCGCAAAAGAATCTACTAAACGTTTCAGTACAAACTCGATTCGGTTAATCAGTTCGTTAAATTGGGTTCTGTCGGCAAACTCTACATCTTCTTCGGCAAAGTCTAATTCTAATTCGATTAAAGAAGCAAAATTTAATAATTCCTCTCTCAGTTTAGCAATTTCATTCGAAAATCCACCGCGCATTTGCTGCATTGCAATTTGGTGTGACGCTTCATTATCAGACGCAATTAAATCGGCTACGGCTTCGGCTTGTGATAAATCGAGTTTTCCGTTTAAGAAAGCTCTCAGTGTAAATTCTCCTGCATCGGCCATGCGACAGCCTTTTCGAAGCAATAACTGAATAATTTGCTGCTGGATATAAGTAGAGCCATGACAGGAAATTTCAACGGTATTTTCGCCAGTATAAGAATTTGAACCTTTAAAAACAGAAACTAATACCTGATCCAGCGTTTTATTGTCGTCAACAATATGTCCTAAATGTAAACTATGTGTTTTTTGTTTAGTCAGATCTTTGTTTTTGACGGATTTAAATACCGAATTGGCAATCACTATCGCATCCTGACCTGAAATACGGATAATTGCTATGGCGCCTGCACCGGAAGCTGTTGCCAGTGCTACTATAGAATCGTTGTTTAGCATTTTCTTAATTATTGGCTGTAAAGGTACTAAATCTACCCAAGTATTGTAGAAACAACAAATATAAAACCACAATTTTTTGGGAATTAAAGCGTTAAAATCGTATCTTTATTCTGTTACTGAATGTTTACTTTTAAAAGTCATTTAAAATGAAACGCATCTTATTTCCTACCGATTTTTCTGAAGCGGCAACCAATGCATTTGTACATGCTTTAGAGTTTGCCAATAGTATTGACGGTGAGTTAGTATTGTTGCATACTTTTGATTTGCCGGTGTTTGATAACCAGTATTTTCCTGAAAACTACATGATTATATACGAATCAGTAGAATTGAGTCAGTTTGAAATGTTTAAAGATGAATTGCCTAAACTTCATGCCATTGCACAAAAACGCAATTTAGGTGCTATTAAAATGACCCATCGATTGATGGACGGAGGTTTATTACATAATATTGAAAAAACCATTCAGGAAGACCGTATTGATTATATTGTTATGGGAACCGAAGGAGCTTCGGGCTGGTCTAAATTGTTTTTGGGAACCCACACTACCGATGTTATTTCGGATGTTTCTATTCCGGTGCTAAGTATTCCTGTACAATCACACTATAAATCGGTTAAAAATATTGCTTTCACCACCCGATACAGACCTAAAGACAAAGCGGCGTTGAGAGAAGTACTGGAAATTGCAAAAAAAATGAAAGCTAAAGTCAAACTGGTATATGTCAAAACCAGTTATTCGGATGTGAAGAAAGAAACAATGAAAGAATGGGAAGCAGAATTTGCCGATGAACCTGTAGAATTTAGTGTTATTTACAGTGATGAGGTAAAAGAAAGCATTATGGATTTTATTCTGTTTAAACAAATTTCTATTTTGACGATGCTGACTTACAAGCGAAATTTTTTCGAAAATTTATTTCACCACAGTCTTACGCAGGATTATGCGGCACAATTTGATATTCCTATTTTAGCAATTCCTATCAAATAATTTACAGATTAAATTTAAAATTGGCTAATTAGAGACTGAGCTTGGTTTATATTTGTATTTCATTTGATACATTATGAATAGTTACAAGTCCAAAGCCGATTTTTTTACCACCGAATTAAGCAAAATCAATACAAAGTACAATACCGTCAGTTTGCTGAGGCTGCTGAGCATTATTCTGTTTATAGTTTTGTTGTATTATTATTTTCAAAATTCAGCAATTGCTTTACTTTTTTTAGCGGGATTATTTTTTGCATCTTTCATTATATTGATGCGAATTCATTCGAAATTGCAGTTCAAACGCAAAATTAACCAAGCCTTATTAGCCATTAATACTGATGAAATTAGTTTTCTCGAAAGAAAAACAATTCCTTTTGAAAACGGAGAAGAATTTCAGGATTTTCAGCATCCGTATGCGTATGATTTGGATATTTTTGGCAATCATTCTTTGTTTCAGCATCTTAATCGAAGCGCCACTTTTATAGGAAAAAAAACATTAGCAACTACCTTATTGCATAAATCGGACAATGATGAAATTCTGTCTAATCAAGAAGCTATTGCCGAATTGAGTCAAAAATTAGACTGGCGTCAGGAGTTTTTGGCTTTCGCCAAAGTAACTAATGATAGCGAATCCAGTTATAAGACATTATTGCAATGGAGTACTTTTAATAGTGAGTCTTTGCCTAAATGGCTGGTGTTTTTTTCGTATGCAAGTCCGTTGTTTTTTGTTGTAATTTTTATAAGTTATTTGCTTACTTCTAATCTTTTTTTACTGAGTTGTTTGTCCTATTTGTTTGTTTTGAATTTAATGGTTCTGGGTCGCTTTTTTAAACGAATTCAATTAGAAATAGCTAATTCAGATAATATTGATAAATTAATTGGACAATATGGCATGTTGCTGGAGAAAATAGAAACAGAGCAATTTGTATCTAAAAGGCTTTTGGATTTGCAGCAAAAACTAAAATTCAAAACCGAAAACGCCAGTATTCACTTGAAAAAATTATCCGAATTATTTTCCAGAAATGATGCTATTGCCAATTTATTTACGGCCACTTTATTCAATGGAACATTCTTGTTTAATATCCATGTTTTAAAAGCATTATTACAATGGAAAAAAGAACATGCTGAAGCTCTTGAAGATTGGTTAATTGTAATTGGCGAATTCGAAAAATTGAATAGTTTAGCTAATTTCTCTTATAATAATCCTGATTTTGTGTTCCCGGAATTGAATACTGATTATAAAATTAATTTTTCTGATCTCAGTCATCCTTTGCTAAATCCGGAAACCAGAGTAGGGAATGAGCTGTATTTTCATCCACAATCGTTTATGATTTTGACAGGATCAAATATGTCCGGGAAAAGTACGTTTTTACGAAGCTTAGGGATAAATATGGTTTTGGCAGGAATGGGATCAGTAGTTTGTGCCACTGAGGCTCATGTGCATCCTTTGCCGGTTTTAGTATCCATGCGATTATCGGATTCTTTATCGGATAGTGAATCCTACTTTTTTGCCGAAATCAAACGCTTGAAGCAAATTATGGATGCTTTAGAACAACAGCCGGCATTTGTTTTACTGGACGAAATTTTAAGAGGAACAAATTCAGATGATAAACGAAACGGTACCATCGAAGTACTGAAAAAAGTAATTACTAAAAAAGCAATTGGCGCCATTGCAACACACGATATTGAAGTTTGCTTAACTACTAATGATTATCCGGCTGTTTTAACTAATAATTGCTTTGAGGTGGAAATAAAAGACGACGAATTGTACTTTGATTACAAACTAAGGGCAGGAGTGTGCCGCAACAAAAGCGCTACTTTCTTAATGAAAAAAATGGAGATTATTTAAATTTTCAGCCACGAATTCACGAATGCTTTTTAATATTGATGTATTTGAGATTAAATTTCTCAAATCAGACTTTTAAGAAGTGTGATTTATAAAAAATGTATTCTTAAACAATTTGTTATTCTTTGGCTAATAATCAAAAAAAAAAACCGCTTACCTAATGGATTCGCGGTTTTTTTAAATATAAAAAATGGTTGGTTAATAGTGCAATAGTAAGTATAAAAATTGAATATCAAAAATTTTATCCTAAAAAAAATGCAATATTCTTAACTATTCAGCATAACTGGCATAACAAGCATCGTTACTGTTTCGCCGTCTTCTAATCCGTCTACAGGAGTTAATATTCCGGCACGGTTAGGCAATGACATTTCAAGCATGATCATGTCTGATTGTAAGTTAGTCAGCATTTCAGTCAGAAAACGGGAATTGTATCCTATTTGCATATCGTCTCCCTGATAATCACAAGTCAGTCTTTCTTCTGCTTTATTAGAATAATCAATATCTTCAGCAGAAACATTCAATTCAGCACCTGCAATTTTCAAACGAATCTGATGCGTAGTTTTGTTAGAGAAAATCGCCACACGACGTACAGAACTCAAAAACTGAGCGCGGTCAATCATTAATTTGTTTGGATTCTCTTTTGGTATTACCGCCTCATAGTTTGGATATTTTCCGTCAATCAGGCGACACATTAAAACATAATTATCGAAAGAAAAAGTAGCATTCGAATCATTGTATTCAATTTTTACTTCAGCATCTGATGTGGACAGAATATTTTTTAAAATAGTCAATGGTTTTTTAGGCATGATAAAATCAGCTACCTGAGAAGCAGTAACATCTGTACGGGCATATTTAACTAATTTATGAGCATCTGTTGCTACAAAAGTCAAACCTTGCGGAGAAAACTGAAAAAATACTCCTGACATTACCGGACGCAAATCATCATTTCCGGCAGCAAAAATAGTTTTACTTACCGCAGTGGCTAATACATCAGCAGGAACTAAGGTTACTGATGGTTCCTCTAAGTTTACGGCTTTAGGAAATTCTTCTCCCGGAGCATAGGCTAAAGCATATTTTCCTGAATTAGAACTAATTTCTATCGTGTTATTTTCTTCAACTGTAAAAGTCAAAGGTTGTTCCGGAAATGTTTTTAGGATTTCCAAAAGCAATTTTGCCTGTACAGCAACACTTCCCTGGCTAGTAGAATCGATGGCTAAAGTAGCAGACATGGTTGTTTCTAAATCAGAAGCAGAAACGGTTAATTCGTTATTGTCTAATTCAAATAAGAAGTTGTCCAGAATAGGCAACGTATTGCTGCTGTTGATAACACTTCCTAAAACTTGTAATTGCTTTAATAAGTACGAACTCGATACTATAAATTTCATATGAAGATTATATTTGTTTTTTATTGGAATTTGGTACCGCCATTATTCTTGTTTGAAAACAGGGCGATTTCAGCTGTTTTGTCTTATTTTTTAAGTATCTTTTTTTAAAATTAGTAAAAGATACATTTCTACAAATATATCGTAAACAAATCTAGTTTTGAAAAATTTTTATTAACATCTATCGACTGTATTTGCGTTTTCTCAGAAAGCCAAATGCAACTCCAAAAATCCCTAAAATTAGGATTGGAAGCCCGATAGTTAAGACTTGTGTTCGGGTATAATTTTCATAAACTTTCTCTTTATCCAATAAAGGCAAATCTAAATCCTTAGATCGAATGTTAATAAGTCCCGTATCATCCAATAAATAATTGACGCAATTGAGCAGAAAATCTTTGTTATCATATAAATTTCCGGAGCGTTGATCAAAACCTAATTCTACAGGTTCGTAATTTTTATCCAGTTGATTTTTGATGACATCACCATCTGAAATGACAATCATTTTAGCGCTCTTTCCTGTAGCTTCAAAATTATTTTGATCGAAAGCTAAAACCCGGTTTTGAAATACCGACTTGAAGTTACCTTCGAGTAAAACTGCCATTGGCATGTATCCGGTATTAATGTAATGATTCGGGCTGGTTTCTTCGGCTACGATATTCAGATTGATTTCGGCCGGTGTTCCCACTTTTTTAGAATATTGAGAGGATTGTAGTAAAACCGTTTTTTTGATTCCGTTTTTCAGAGTGTCAATCGGATTGGCAAAATCAAATTTAATCCCACCCAGATTTTTTACAATCGGATGCTGGCTCTCCGGATAAACCAGTGGTGCAAATTTCCAGTTGAATGTTTGGTATTGCGTAGCGCTTCCTTGTTCGCCAGTCGCCAGTTTTATTGGACTTCCCTGTTCATCTTTTACAATATCAGGATTGATTCTGATTCCGTACTTAAAGAACATATCGTTTAAATTCAAATCTCTTGGAAAAGCAAATGTAGCTCCTGAAGCATTGTATAAACTATCCATTTCTACAGCAACCTGATCCAGTAACCAAATTGTTTTTCCTCCGTTTATAATAAACTGATCCAAGACTTGTTTTTCGGCATCGGTGAAAGCCTGAGTTGGTTTGGCAATGATAGCCAAGTCGTATTTTTTTAAAGCTTCTAAACTCGGAACAGGACTTTTAGCAACAGAATCCAAAGTGAATGGACCAATGTGGTAGCTTTCTTTTACTTGCAGTAAAAATTTAGCAATAAAAACATCCTGAATTTCTCCGTTTCCTTTGATAACCGCGATCTTTTTTTGTTTTTCTTTGGTTACTTTATTCAAAGCATCAGCAATCGAATATTCTAAATGCTGTACTGACCCAATTACTTTTTCGGTAGTAGAAGCGCCCATGATATTTTTTAACAGCGGGATATTCACTTCTTTATTGTGGTAAACTGCAATTGCCCACGGAAAAACCATAGCCTGAGATTGCTTTCCTTTATCATCAACGGTAATGTTTACAGGAGTCAGGCCTTTCATATACAAAGTTTTTATATTGTCCATGCTGGCTTCTTCGTTTTCTAAAGGATTGACAAATTCGAAATTTATATTCGAATTATAAGCCTGAAATTCTTCCAGTAATTCTCGGGTTTCCTGTTGTAATCTTTTGAATTCAGCAGGCAAATCGCCTTCCATATAAATTTTTATCGAAAGTGGTTCCTGTACCTGTTCAATAATGTTTAATGAAGTTTCGGATAATGTATACCGATGATCCTTAGTTAAATCAAACCGATAAAAAAACGAATTCCCTACAAGGTTGATCAATAAAAGAATTGCAATGGTAATCAGTACTGATTTAAGATTTCTTTTTTTAGTCGCTTTCATTACAGTTTAAAAGATTTAAGTTGGTAAACAGTAAACGAAAGAAAAGCCACCATAAGGCTTACGAAGTAAAGAATATCACGGGTATCAATCACACCGCGGCTCATACTTTTAAAATGATTTTGCATTCCTAAAACCGAAATAAATGAAGAAAAAGAAGGAATCAGAGAGGAAAAACCTTCGAATCCAAAATAGAAAAAGAAACATAAAAAGACCGCCAGAATAAAAGCTACAATCTGATTGTCAGAAAGGGTAGAAGTGAAAATTCCGATAGCAGTGTAGGCACCAATTAAGAATAAAAGTCCAAAATAAGAGCCAATAGTGCTTCCCATATCGATATTACCTTCGGGCATTCCTAAGTCAGAAATTACGGCAACGTAAATAAAGGTGGGAATGATGGCGATAATAATTAATACTACAGCTCCAAGAAATTTCCCGTTTGCTATTTGCCAGATAGATAGTGGTTTAGTTAATAATAATTCAAGTGTTCCTTGTTTTCTTTCGTCAGAAAAAGAACGCATGGTTACTGCCGGAATTAAGAAAATAAAAATCCACGGAGCCAGGCTGAAAAAAGGAGTCATATCAGCAAAACCCGAATTCAGGATGTTGTAATCGCCTTCAAAAACCCACAGAAATAATCCGTTGATGATTAGAAAAATGGCGATCACTAAATAACCTATCGGCGAACCAAAAAAGGATTTAATTTCACGTAATAATAAGGCTTTCATATATAGTAATTCGTGTATTTGTTAATTGGGTTATTTGAAAATCTTAATTCTTAAATTCAATAGTAACGGCATCGCGATAATTGAGTCCCAATAAACTGCTTGCAGAACCAATTTTAGACGGATTACTTCTGAAAATAGCAATTTCCAGATAACCCGCTTCGTTGAAAATAGCGAGTTTTTCACCTTCGTAATTCTTAATTGGATATTTATCTGAAATAGCAATTGCCGAATAATTAGGCAAAATGGTTTTGATATTTTTGGTCTTCATCTGGATTTCATAAGGTCTGCCTTTTGCCACTTCCAGAAATTGTTTTTTAGTAATATTAGTCACCACATTCCCAAAATGATCAATGTAAATCACGTGACCTTTTATAGTATCAGTTGTGATTACCGCTTTCATTTCAGTGACTTCCTTAACTGAGTTGATTTCCCGCCCAATTACGTTCAGCAAACCGCCTCTGGCAATATGACAAGCCACGGTTACAAACACATCCAGTCCCGAAGCATCGCTGGGTAAACGGTCGTGAATATTGATAGCTACAATCTTTTGCGGAACTATCTTTTGCGAAAGCATACTTAATATTCCATTATCGGCAGCAATAAAATAGGAATCGTTCCATTGCATTACAATATGAAGATTTTCTTTGTTTAATTCCATGTCAACCCCAATAAGATGAACCGTTCCTTTAGGAAAACTGGCATAAGCAGCACTGATAATGTAGCTGGCTTCTACGGTGTTAAATGGATCTATGTCATGTGAAATATCAATAATCTGAGCTTCCGGGTATTCTGATAAAATTTTCCCTTTCAATGCACCTACAAAGTGATCTTTCAAGCCGTAATCGGTAGTAAGGGTAATTATTGACATATTTTTGTTTATAACTATTGGTGAAATCTAAACTTAATTTTCATTAAATTTGAGAAATGCAAAGCTAATAATAGTAAATTCAAAAAAGCAAAAAAGCAAAAACAAATTCTAAATATTAACCAAATAAAACCCAAGTGTATTTGCACAGTGGATTAGATTTTTAATCGATTTAGTAATATTATAAAACTATACCCTTTGAACGAAAGAATTATCGAGCTCATAGACATCGCTCCAAAAGAGTTTTGGGGTGCTCAAGACACTCATCTTGAAACCATTAAAAAATACTATCCAAAATTAAAAATAGTTGCCAGAGGGACAACTTTAAAAGCATTTGGAGAAAAAGACATTCTGGACGAGTTCGAAAGGCGTTTTCAAAGATTAATGCTTCATTTTACCCGATACAATAATATTGATGATAATGTTATTGAGCGTGTGATTTTAGGAGATGCACAGGACGAAAAACGCATGAGTCCAAATGACAAAATTTTAGTGCACGGAGTAGGAGGCAAAATGATAAAAGCCATGACTCCTAACCAACAAATACTGGTAGATACTATTAATAAAAATGACATGGTGTTTGCAGTAGGACCAGCCGGAACGGGTAAAACCTATACCGGTGTGGCTATGGCGGTAAAAGCGTTGAAAGAAAAACAAGTCAAGCGTATTATTCTGACACGTCCGGCAGTAGAAGCAGGGGAGAACTTAGGATTTCTTCCGGGTGATATGAAAGAAAAACTGGATCCTTACATGCAACCGCTTTATGATGCTTTGCGCGATATGATTCCCAATGAAAAATTAGAAGATTATATTGCCAAAGGAATTATTCAGATTGCACCCTTAGCTTTCATGCGAGGACGAACTTTAGATAATGCCTTTGTAATTCTGGATGAAGCACAAAATACAACGCATTCGCAAATGAAAATGTTTTTAACCCGTATGGGGAAAAATGCTAAATTCATGGTCACAGGTGATCCGGGACAGGTCGATTTGCCCCGAAGAACCATTTCCGGACTTAAAGAAGCCTTATTGGTTTTGAAAGATATTGAAGGAATTGGGATTATTTATCTGGATGACAAAGATATTGTAAGACACCGATTAGTTAAAAAAGTGATTGATGCTTACAAATACACTGAAAATCAGGACTAAATTCACTTATTTACAGCGATTTTACAAAGTGATTAGGAAAGAAAAGCGGTGAAAACCTTTTTAGTCTGTAGCAAATTTTGTTGTTTTGCCACAAGCTTAATTTTATAGTTACTTAATAAATAACAAAATATTCTATCTGCGACCTCAATTGAGGTCGCAGCTTTTTAATAAATAGTACCAATATTGAAAAACGTAATCATAACAGGAGCATCGGGAGGAATAGGAAAGGAATTAGCATTACATTTTGCAAAAAACAATTGGAATGTAATTGCAACAATGCTCTGTTTAGGACAAGGAAAAGAACTAATAAACATAGAAAATATTCATTGTTATGAACTTGATGTAACTTCTACAGAAAGTATTGCAGAAGCCAAAAAGCAAATTTTGGAAGATTTTAAAACCATCGACGTTGTTATCAACAACGCCGGAATAGGGTACAGGAGTTTTGTGGAATTCTCCGAAGATGAGGAAATCAGTAATATAGTTGATGTCAACTGGCTGGGAGTGGTCAAGGTTTGCCGAGCTTTTACACCTGTTTTTAGAGAGCAAAATAAAGGCCATTTTATTAATATTTCGTCTATTGCCGGTCTGGTTAACTTACCATTAGGAAGTTTTTACCATGCTACCAAGCATGCTGTAGAGAGTTTCTCAGAATGTATGGCATATGAATTGATGAATTTTAATATTAGCGTATCAACGGTGCAATTTGGAAACACACCTTCCAATTTCCAAAAAAACGTCAGTAAATGCGATACTACTCCGTTGAAATGCTACAACGAATTAATGCACAAAATAAGTGGTATTGTTGAAGGCAAAACCAGGAAAAATACCGACTTAAAACAAGCTATCATCGAGAAAATCTTAAAAATTGCCGAGAATCCACCTAAAAAATTCAAACGCAATACGATTGGTTTTGATGCCAATGCACTAAGTGTACTTCGTAATTTTCTGGGTTATCGATTATTTGGGAGAATTATCAGGTATTCGGTTTTTAAGTAAAAGTGAAATTAGCAATACGTTAATTTGCTGTTATTTCAACAATTATTTGCTGTGCTTTCCCTGTATTTTCAATATTTTTGCAATGAATTAGAGCGTAAGCGAATATGATAAAAGAAGATATAAAAGTAATTATAAGTGATTTAGACGGAACATTACTTAACAGCGACCACCGAATTTCAGAATATACTAAAGAAATTTTTAGAGAATTACACAATCAGAATTATTTAATCATTGTGGCCACCGGGCGTCATCACCTGGATGCCATGCCTATAATTGAAACTTTAGGTTTTCCTATTTATTTGGTTACTTCGAATGGTGCCCGAATTCATTGTCCCAAAAAAGAATTACTGTTTTCCACTAATATGGTAGCCGAAGCCGTAAAATCAGTGCTGGAGATGGATATTCCGGCTGAATATACTACGGTTCTTTTTAAAGAAAATGTCTGGCAAACGAACAAACACAATGATAAATTACTGGAATTTCAAACCGAACTGAATTACGTTCCTGAATTAGTGAATTATAAAGAAGTGACCGATTTTGATGTGATTAAAATATTTTTTACTCACGAGAGCCACGGAAAACTACTTGAATTAAGAGAAACAATTCTGGAAAAGCATCCTGATGTTTTCAGTCATGCTTTTAGTTTGCCGCATTGTCTGGAGTTTATGGATAAATCAGTTGATAAAAGTGTCGCTATTGCCCGTATTCTTGAAATAGAAGGGTATGAGTTTCATCAGTCCATTTCTTTTGGGGACGGCTATAATGATGAAAAAATGCTGATCACTACTGCTAAAGGTTTAATAATGGGAAATGCTCCTGATAGTTTAAAAAATAAATTATCCCATCTTGAAGTGATTTCTAACAATCATAAAGACGGAGTTGCAAGTTATCTGGTAGAAAAATTGCTAAACAAGTTAAGTCTGGAAACGGAATAAAAATAGGTTTCAATCGCAGATTTCACAGATTTTCACAGATAATTTGTAAACAGAAATATTTTAATTTGTTTTAAAAATTTTAACCGCAAAGAATAGTAAAAGTTAAGCAAGAACACAAAGATGTAAAAAGATCGGTGCTAATCTGTTTTATCCGTTTAATCTGTGTTCCATAATTTTTGTGATATAGAATACTTTCTTTGTTTTTCTGTCTAAAATAATCCTAAATTTGCATTCTTATAAAATCAACGCAATACCTATCTAAATGAGCAATACAATCACTACCACTAATTTTAATTTTCCAGGTCAAAAATCGGTTTACAGAGGAAAAGTAAGAGAAGTTTATAATATCAATGACAATTTATTAGTAATGGTGGCAACCGACAGGCTTTCGGCTTTTGATGTGGTTTTACCAAAAGGGATTCCGTATAAAGGACAAATTCTGAACCAAATCGCTACTAAATTCATGGAATTAACTCAGGATATTGTTCCAAACTGGTTGATTGCTACTCCGGATCCAAGTGTTGCTGTAGGTCATTTATGTGATCCGTTTAAGGTAGAAATGGTTATTCGCGGTTATTTGTCAGGACACGCTTCCCGCGAATATGCTGCAGGAAAAAGAACCATTTGTGGTGTAACGATGGCAGAAGGTTTAAATGAAAATGATAAATTTTTAGAGCCTATTATAACTCCGACAACTAAAGCAGATAACGGGGAACATGATGCCGATATTTCCAGAGAAGAAATTCTTTCTAAAGGAATTGTAAGTGAAGAAGATTATGTTATTTTAGAAAAATATACCAGAGCTTTGTTTAAAAGAGGTACTGAAATTGCTGCCAGTCGCGGATTAATTTTAGTGGATACCAAATATGAATTTGGAAAAACTAAAGAAGGTGAAATTGTTTTAATTGACGAAATTCATACTCCGGATTCTTCTCGATATTTTTATTCTGAAGGATATCAGGAAAGACAGGATAAAGGCGAAGAACAAAAGCAATTGTCTAAAGAATTTGTACGTCGTTGGTTGATTGAAAATGGGTTTCAGGGTAAAGAAGGACAGCAAATTCCGGAAATGACGGAGGCATATATTGAAACAGTTTCTGAAAGATATATTGAATTATACGAGAATATCATTGGAGAAAAATTTGTAAAAGCAGATATTTCGAACATCAATGAAAGAATAGAAAAAAATGTTTTAGCTTATTTGGAAAGTGTAAAATAATTTTCGAAAAGCTTTTAAAAATCAAATCCGTCTTGTATTGAACAAGACGGATTTTTTTTAGCCCTGATAGTTCCGAAGTTTCGGAAGAAATCCTCTTGTTGTGCGATAGCTAAGACAAGAGATATAGCGTCCCGAAGCCTCGGGAGCAGGTCCCGATAGCTATCAGAATAGTTCCTGAAAATATTATTTAAAATAAGAAAAAGTTTCGTTGTTTTCTATTTTAAGTATAGTTTCATAAATCAATTTGATCACATTTTCTACATCTTCTTTGTGAACCATCTCAACAGTAGTGTGCATATAACGCAGCGGAAGCGATATCAATGCCGAAGCTACACCGCCATTGCTGTAAGCAAAAGCATCGGTATCTGTTCCTGTTACTCTGGAAGAAGCTAAACGTTGAAAAGGAATTTTTTTCTCTTCGGCAGTAGTTACAATTAAGTCTCTTAAATTATTTTGTACAGCAGGAGCATAGGTAATAACCGGGCCACTACCTATTTTTGTTTCTCCCTCAATTTTTTTATCAATCATTGGAGTAGTAGAGTCGTGGCATACATCAGTAATAATGGCTACGTTTGGCTTGATGGTTTGAGTAATCATTTCGGCACCACGCAAGCCTACTTCTTCCTGAACGGCATTAGTAATATAAAGCCCAAAAGGCAGTTTTACTTTGTTTTCGTGTAAAAGTCTGGCTACTTCGGCAATCATAAATCCTCCCATACGGTTATCTATAGCACGGCAAACAAATTTGTTTTCGTTTAAAACCATAAATTCGTCAGGATAAGTAATCACACAGCCTACATGAACACCCAATTTTTCAACCTGTTCTTTCGTTTCACAACCTAAATCAATAAAGATATTACTGATTTTTGGGTTTTCTTCCTTGTCTCTGTTTCGGGTATGAATTGCCGGCCAGCCAAAAACACCTTTTACAATACCGTTTTTAGTATGAATGTTGACACGTTTTGAAGGTGCTATCTGGTGATCAGAGCCTCCGTTTCTGATCACGTATATTAAACCGTCTTCGGTAATGTAATTAACATACCAGGAAATTTCGTCAGCGTGTCCTTCTATAACCACTTTAAAAGCAGCGTCAGGATTAATAATTCCCACAGCTGTTCCATAAGTATCCGTTATAAAGGTGTCTACATAAGGTTTAAGATAATCCATCCATAGCTTTTGACCACTACTTTCATAACCAGTGGGTGAAGCATTATTAAGGTAGCTTTCTAAAAAAGCCATTGAATCGTTGTTTAGTATTGATTTTATGCTCATAAAAATATTTTTTTGCTAAATTATAAATTTGGTATTACAGTTGTGTATATAATGTATAATTTTACATCAAAATATTGTCTTTATGAAATCCATCTATATTTTAATATTCTTTTTATTATTGTCATTATCTGGTTATAGTCAGGTAGAAACGCCTTATGATCCAAATGCAATGGGGTATGTCTTGACAGAAAAAGATAGTACATTAAATGATACTATAAAATTACCTGAAATTATAGTTGCAAAAGACAAACAGGATCCTGAAGCTAAAAAGCAATTTTTGATTTTGCAAAGCAGAGTTTACAGAACCTATCCTTATGCAAAACTGGCAGCAGACAGATTGACTAATTTGAACAAAGGAATGGAACGACTTACCTCTGAAAGGGAAAAGAAAAAGTATTTTAAAATAGTAGAAGACTATCTTACAAATGAGTTTGAAGCCCGACTTAAAAAATTATCCCGAAGCCAGGGACGTATTTTAGTTAGATTAATTGACAGGCAAACAGGCAAAACTACGTATGAACTCATAAAAACATTAAAAAGCGGTTGGAAAGCCTTCTGGTCTAACACGACAGCAAGTGTTTTTGATATTAATTTGAAATCTAAGTATACCCCTTTTGAATCCAATGAAGATTATTTGATAGAAAATATCCTTAAAGAAGCCTTTGAAACCGGAAGATTGCAAAATCAGCCCGCTGCTGTTCCTATAGACATTGATAAATTAAATGAATACTGGGATACTAAATTATCTTCCAAGCCTAAAAGCTAAATTACAACAAGCTCTCACATTATAAGTGGGAGCTTTTTTTTTAGTAGCTCTTTCCCGCTATCGGCTATATCTCTAGTCTCGTCTTAGGGACGAGACTAGAGGATGCCGCTACTATCGGGGCTAGGGTTGCAGTTGTTTAAGTAAAGTTTTGTTTGTCGCTTCGAGTGATTTTAAATGATAATGCGAAAGCTTTATTGTTTAAAATTGTATCGAGAAGCTTTGTTTTAGCTATTGTTGTTGATATTGGCTTGGTTTTTTTGTGCTTTTCTAATAAAAAACCTT
>NZ_FRCC01000015.1 GCF_900142775.1 Flavobacterium flevense | reverse complement strand
GTCATGGTGAGATAAAGTCTTCGGCTGATCACATAGGTTTTCGATGTGTTCGGTAACTATAGATAGAATTCTAAAGCGGTAGTTTGTTTTAATTTTATTAATGATTGTATTTAAATTTAAAGAATATAATCTTATGAAGTGTTTTATATATTTTTTATTATCATTGAATTTAGTTTCTGCCCAAGACAGACCTAATATTCTATGGATAACGATTGAAGATACCTCTCCTCAATTTATTGGCTGTTACGGAAACAAAAATGCAAGTACTCCAGTTATTGATAAACTAGCAGTAGAAGGCATTCGTTTTACTAATGCATTTTCAACAGGAACGGTTTGTTCTCCAAGTAGATCAGCTATTATTACTGGAGTTCCAACCTATAAAATGGGGACTGGAAATCATCGTAGTAATTATCCTATTCCAGATTTCATACATGGTTTTCCGTACTTTTTGAAAAAGCAAGGGTATTATACCTCTAACAATGTTAAAACTGATTATAATATTGCCAATGAAAAAGCTTTTATAGAAGAGGCTTGGAACGAGTGTTCTAATACAGCTTCCTGGATAGGAAGAGAGACGAATCAGCCATTTTTTTCTGTTTTTAATTTTGCCGAATCACATCAGTCTCGTACTATGAGTATGTCTTTTGATTGGTATGTGAAAAATGTTTGGAATCACCTTCCTGAAAGCGACAGAATAGCCGATAGCGCATTTGAAATGCCCCCGTTTTATAATGATACACCAGAAATGCGGAAGCAGTTTGCTAGAGTGTATAATTCGATTAAATTGACTGATAACCGAATAGGAGCACTAATAAAAAAACTGGAAAAAGATAACATAAGAGAGAATACCATTATTTTCTTTTATGCCGATCATGGTGAAGGAATGCCAAGAGGAAAAACTAATGGAATCAATTTAGGATATCGTGTACCATTTGTTATTTGGTTTCCAGAAAAATACAAGCATTTGTCTCCATGGGGAAAAGCAGGTACTGTTAGTTCCGAACTATTAAATTTTGAAGATTTAGCACCTACCTTAATAAGTCTAACTGGAGGTGATGCTCCCGATTATATGAAAGGATGTGTCTTATTAGGTGAGAAGTGTTCTAAAACGAGAAAACATTTATTACTTTCTTCGGATCGTGCTGATAACGGAACTGATTTAATGCGAACCGTTACAGATGGAAGGTTTGTTTATTCACGAAATTTTATGCCTTTTATGCCTGAAATGAGGTACATACGATATATCGAAATTGCTGATATTACTAGACATATGCGAGCGGATTATAAAAACAATAAATTGAATGCTTTACAAAAGCAACTTTTTAAAATCAGACCAGCAGAAGTACTTTATGATATTGAAAACGATATTTGGGAAACAAAGAATTTAGCTGATAATCCAAATTATAAAGGCATTTTAAATAAAATGAGAAAGCAATTAAAAACAGATATTCTAAAAGCAAGAGATATTCATTTTGCACCAGAATACGAAATAGGTTTACTATCTAAATCAGGAACTGCTTATGAGTATAGATTGGATAAAAAAAACTATGCTTTCAAAAATATTTATCATGCTGCTTCTTTATCTGGATTTAGGGGTAAAGAAACGACTCAAAAACAAATAAAACTACTTAAATCAGATGATAAAATAGTTAGGTATTGGGCTATTGTTGGTTTGATGAGTCAAGATACTAGATTCGTCAATTCTTATAAAACAGATTTAGTAAATGCCTTAGATGATAATTATTCACCAGTTGCAATAACTGCGGCAGCCATTTTGTATAATTGTTTTGAATCCAAAGTGGCAGAAAATAGGCTAAAGGATTTTTGTAAAAGTGATAATATGGATTTGGCATTAATGAGCATTAATTATTTACTTTACGTAGATAACAAAATTCCTTTTATTGAAACTATTAAAAAAATACATGAATTACCTAAACGCAATTATAATGTTAAAGCGGCTTGTATGGATTTTTTAGGTATTTTAGGATTAGTAGATAATAATAGTGGTACAGAAAATTGATTTGATTTAAAAGTTTTGATTTTAAAATCACAATAAATTATACCCAAAGTATAAATGTTAATTCACTTGTTTTTTTAGGGATAACTTTTATTGCTTTTTTGATTTAGTTACTATTGTATAGTTTAATAATTAAATTTAAATATTTAAAGGAAAAACTGATTTTATTTTTTAGAGCCAACTTAACTATTTTACAATTGTGAGGCATGTTAGATTATTAAAATAATTTAGCATGCTTTTTTTATAAAATTAAATCATGAAATCTAAAAGATTATTAAGGTATCAAATAATAAATCAAATTATCTAACATCTGCTTTCAATTATAGATAATTTAAGAAAGTGTTTCAATGTGTTTTTTGGGTGTTTATGACCATTGATATAAAATTTGTTTTTATTTTAAAACCATACATCTTTCTATAATATTTATTTATTTTTTTGTTAAAAAAAACTTAGGTTAAGTTTGATTTGTCTTAAAAAAGTTGCTTAAATGTTGTGTAAGTAGTTTTTTTCTTAAAATAAAGTGAAGATTTGACATTTTTACCCCTTTGTTGAGAATTTTAACCTAATGGCTATGTGTTAATTTGTTTTAACTAATTATTAACTAAAACCAATTAATAAAATGAAACAAAGGAAAGATTTAAATTTTTTTATAAAATCTTATTACAAAGATTTTATTTTTAAAAAGAGTATTGAATATTAACGTTTAGAATTTTGAAAAATATGAATATACTTGGAAGGTTTTTAGGAGATAACAATGTTAGCAACTTACTATATCGAGTAATGCTGTTTATATTTTTAGCTCTTTCACCAAATCTTTGGGCAGTAGAAAAAAATGAAACTACAGTATTAGCTCAGGATGATATTATTATAGAAGGTACAGTGTTGGATGATATGGGGCTGCCGTTAATAGGTGCCACTGTCGCTCAACAAGGTACATCTAAAGCAACATCAACAGATTTTGATGGTAAGTTTACTCTTAAAGTCCCATTGAATTCAACTATTGAAATTAGTTTTATCGGTTTTAAAACGAAAGTAGTAGCAAAAGTAAACAAGAGCATGCTCCCTTTTAAAATTAAAATGGAAACAGATTCTACGGGCTTGAACGAAGTGGTGGTAGTAGGTTTTGCCAAACAGAAAAAACAAACATTGGTGGGTGCGGTTACAACTATTAAAGGAGAAACTTTAAAACAAGTGGGTTCAGTAAGTACGATTTCTGAAGCATTACAAGGTGCTGCACCTGGTTTGACAGCTGTTAATAGTAATGGTAAACCTGGTTCAGATGCAGCTCAATTATTTTTAAGGGGACGTTCTTCATGGCAAGGAAATGGAGGTCCTCTTACTTTAGTTGACGGTATTGAACGTGATCTTAATAATTTGGATCCCAACGAAATTGAAACTATTTCAGTTTTGAAAGATGCATCAGCTACAGCAGTATATGGTGTTCGTGGAGCTAATGGAGTTATTTTGATCACTACAAAGCGTGGAAAAATTGGTAAACCTAAATTTAACTTTACAGCAAATCTTGGGTTTAAGGAATCTACAGCAAATCCGAAATACAGTGACTATATTACAGCACAAAAAATGTATAATGAAGCGGCAACCAATGATAGAAACTGGGGGCAACTTATACCAGAATCTACTATAAGTGCTTGGGAGCAAAATTATGATAATAGAGGTCCTTATAATATTTATTTTCCAGAAGTAAATTGGACAGATGAGCTTATGGGTACTGGAATTGAACAAACTTATAATTTAAATGTTGCAGGAGGCTCAACATTAGTTAAGTATTTTGTGTCATTAGGATATAGAGATGATGGTGATATTTTTAAAACAATACCTAATGAGCAATATGATCCCGCTTTTGGATTGCAACGTTATAACTGGCGTTCTAATTTTGATTTTGATGTGACTTCAACTACAAAATTCAGTGTTAGTTTTTCAGGAAATTATAGAGAACGTTTTCAGCCTGGATATCGTATAGATGGTGGTGGAGAAGACGGTTTTGGTCAAGCCCAATTCTTTAACTTAATTTTTAGGGCACCTAGAAATTTATTTCCAATTCGAGATGAGGATGGTATATATGGAGAAAGTTCTACAGGAGATGCTAATATTATCATGAGGCTTAATGAAGGAGGAAAAAGAACTTATCAATATTTTCAAGGATTTTATGATGCCGAGTTAAAACAAGGGTTGGATTTTATTACTAAAGGCTTAAGTGCTAAAGCCAGTATTAATTACACTTCTTTTTCTAATTATGAAAAGCAAATATTGCGTGGTGGTGTTGGTGGTGGAGATGCAAATTTTAATATTATTAGATATTTTAGACAATATGATTATGCAAACCCAATTGTAGGTGCAAATGGAAAAATTTCATATCCTATATTGACTGAGATAAGGTACCCTTCACCACAGGCACAAGAAGGACCTGTTTCTTCAAATACACCTAGTCTTTATGACTATAACAGACGTTTGAATTATAGATTTCAAATGGATTATAAACGTACTTTTGGTGATCATCAAGTAAGTACTAATACCATTATGTGGAGACAATCAGATGTAGGTAGAAGCGGTTATCCAAATAAACGTGAAGAATGGATTGGTAGGTTGAATTATTATTATAAAGAACGTTATCTTCTTGAAGTAAATGGTTCTTATTCTGGTTCAGAAAAATTTGCACCAGGACTTAGGTATGGTTTTTTTCCATCTATGGGTTTAGGATGGGTGATATCTGAAGAGCCCTTAATTAAGAAATTTGCAGGTAAGTGGTTAGATCTTTTAAAAGTTAATTATTCATACGGTATTACAGGAGACGATGGAGGACCAAGATTTCAGTATTTTCAATCTTTTGGTACCGCTACCAATATCAATCTTGGATATGATAATTTAAGTCCTTTTGGACCAACATATACTGAAGGAGCATTGGCCAATACTAATTCTACTTGGGAGGAAAGCCGTACACACAACTTGTCATTTAAAGCCGAATTATTTAAAGGTTTGAGTTTCAATTTAGACCTTTATAAATCACAGCGAACAGGAATTTTAATGGATATTAGACTTCCTTCTTATATTGGTGTAGATCAGGTAGCGACAGGGAATATTGGGGAGACCAAAAATCATGGATATGAATTGGAATTAGGTTGGAAAGATAATATTACGGATATTTTAAAGTATAATATCAATTTGAGTACAGCCTTTACTGAAAACCGAACTGTTTTTAGAAACGATCCTAGATTTCTTTCAGAATATCTTAAACAAGAAGGAAAACCTATTGGCTGGGCGAGTCGTATGTTAGCAGGAGGTCTTTATCAAAGTTTAGATGATATTTACAATGGACCAGGAACTTTCGTAGGTAGTAGTCAAAGTGCTCTGATTCCTGGAGATGTACAGTTTGTAGATTATAATGGAGACGGTGTAGTTGACTCAAAGGATTCAGTTCCTATGGATCAAGTACAGAACTTCCCTTTACGAACCTATACTCTTAACTTAGGAGTGGATTATAAAGGATTTGCATTGTCTGCAAGATTTTATGGAGTTACTGATGTAGGATATCTTATACCAGATATTTACTATTTTGATTTTAATAATTACATCCAGGCAAATGAAAATGTAATAGGCAGATGGACTCCTGAAAATGCGCTTACCGCTGTGAAACCAGCATTGCATTTATCTAATAACCATAATAAAACTCCTAGCACTTTAACTTATGTTGATGGTTCCTATCTGAGATTGAAAAGTTTAGAGTTCAGTTATAAATTTGAAAATGGGCTTATAGATAAATTTGGTTTGAACTCATTACAATTATATGTTAATGGAAATAATTTGTTTACTTGGTCTAAGTTAGACGGTCAGATTGATCCTGAGACGAGTGGAGCGGATACATATCCTGTAGTAAAGAGGTATAGTTTAGGTTTAAGAGTTACATTTTAATGGATATGAATATGAAAACAAAGTTTTATAAAATAATTATGGTAATGCTGTTTGTAGGATTATCATCATGTGAAGAATATTTGGATGTTAATCCTGATTTTGGATTATCGGAAGAAGATGTATTTTCAAGTTACGAATCAACCAGAGGATATCTGGACAATTGTTATGAAGTACTTAATGATATTCATCATTGGCGATCTCAAAATTTAGATAGGTCTTCAGTGAACTGTCTTTCGGATGAGGCTGGGAGTCCTTTTAGAGGGAATTTACAAAATGTGTTGAACACAGGGGCTTGGTTAGATAGGAGTCAGTTCCCCGAAATTGGATGGACTGTTGGATCAGATTGGAATAGATTTGATAGAGGATCGGTTATTTCTAATGCTACATATGCTATTAGAATTACAAATAAGGTAATAGAGAGATTGACAGGAGATCAAGTCGCTGTAATGACCGAAACTCAAAAAAATCAATTGTTAGGACAAGCTTATTTTTTTAGAGCTTGGTACTATTTTCAAATTATTCAACGTTGGGGGGGGATGCCTATTTTGGACAAGGCATTTGATCCAGATGACAATACAGATATAGAGCGTCTAACATATTTGGAGAGTACAGAATGGATGTTGACCGATTTAGATAAGGCAATCTCTCTATTACCTGATACTTGGGGTAACCTTGAGTTTGGTCGTGCTACAAAAGGAGCAGCTATGGCTGTAAAATCTATGGCTACATTGTATGCCGCCAGTCCTTTAATGCAAAATAACCTTACTAGTATCCAATATTTGGATTATAGTCAATCATGGTCTGAACGTGCTGCAGAATATGCAAATGATGTTATTAAATATATAAATGATGGTTCAGGTGGAGCAGGATATAGATTGATGAGTAGTTCTGAATATAAAAATATATTTTATACAAATGGAATTAATGCTTCTCCAGAATCTATTTGGTTTCGATTGGATGCTGGTAAGAGAGATCAAGTTAGAGGTTTGAGAGTGAATTATATTCCACAATATTTCTCAGGAGGCACTGCGAATGACGCAGCAGCCTATTCAAATCCTACACAAAATATTGTAGATATGTTTGAAATGATTAATGGAGGAAATGCTTATCCAATTACTGATTCTCGGTCAGGATATAACCCACAAAAACCATTTTTAAATCGTGACCCTAGATTTTATAACAATGTAATTGTTCCTGGTGAGGAATGGGGAGTACAAGGAAGTGGTAATAAGATATATCAAGAATTGTATTTTGACGGTAGAGATTATAAAAATCAAATTGCTAATGTAAATACAAAAGATAGATTATCATCGGGATATATGTGCAAAAAGTTTATATGGCCAGAGTGTAATACATTTACATTAGGATACAGGTTATATAAGTTAAATACTATATATATCAGGGTGGCTCAAGTATATTTAGACTATGCTGAGGCAATGAATGAAGCTTATGGACCTACTACTGATCCTAAAGGTTATGGTTTAACAGCTGTTCAAGCTTTAAATGTTATAAGGAATAGAGTGGGGATGCCAAATGTTTTAGTTGCATTTACTACTTCTAAAGAAATATTCAGAGATAGAATACGTAATGAAAGAGCGGTAGAATTGATGTGGGAAAATCATAGATGGCATGATATAAGACGCTGGATGATTGCTGAAGAAGTATTGAGCAAACCAATTAGAGGAATTAGAGCCGTACCTCCAGCAGGTCATGCGTCAGTCGCTAATAAGAGTACATTAAATTTTACTTATAATGTAATCGATCTAACTACTGAGCAACGTGTTTTTAGTTTACGTCATTACTGGTATCCAGTAGCGCAAAGTGATGCCCAAGACTTGTTTAATTATAAACAAAATCCAGGATGGTAATTATGAAATATACTATAGAAATAAATAGAATGAAAAATAATATAATAAAAAGAACATTATTTTTTTTCTTAACATTGTTTAGCATTTGTGGATATTCGCAAGATGGCAAAAAAACTTCTGTAAAAATTCAATCTGTTTTGGTTGATGAAAAGGATCAGCCTATTAAGAATGCATTAATTCTTTTAGGAGATGGCTTGGTTGAAACCTATACTGACGCCTATGGGAAATTTGAATTAGAGGCTGATGCTAAAAATATTTTACTTATTAGTGCCAACGGTTATAAAGCAAAAACAATTAAGTTGGATGAAAAAAACGTTGAAGATAAAATTGTTTTAAAAACATGCCCTCTATTTACAGGGGAAGAGCATGTTATTGAACTGCCTGCTAATGGTCAAACAACCCAAAGAGTTTTAACAGGAGCTATTAGTAAAATAGAAGGAAAACAATTAGAATCACAACCAGATGTTGTTTTTCATAATGCTTTGCAAGGAAGGTTGTCAGGCCTTGTTACTAGAATGACCACAAATGGATTGGGAAATAATTTACCTGAGTTATATGTTCGTGGATTAGGCAGACAAGATGGTAATGGAGCTCTTACGATTGTTGATGGGATTGAAAGACCTTTAGAATTTTTGAATGCTGAAGAAATTTTAAGTGTTGAAGTCCTTAAAGATGCTAGTTCTAAAATTCTCTATGGTCCTCGTGCCGCAAATGGTGTTATTTTGGTCACCACCAAAAGAGGTCGTAAAAACACTCAGGTTATTAAAGGTTCTGTTGAGTATGGAGTTAACATGAATACCAGAATGCCAAAATATTTAAACAGTGCTAATTATGCTAAATTGTACAATGAAGCACTAGCAAATGATGGCTTAGCACCTATATATTCAGACCAAGATATTGCTGGTTATGCGGCTAGTACAGGAGTTAATGATCAGCGTTATCCTAACATAGACCATATTAATTATTTTTTAAATACTAACGCACCATTAAGAAAATCAAATTTCGAATATTCAGGTGGTACAGATGATTCTCAATATGGTGTTTATTTAGGATATATTGGTACAAATGGTATTGAAAAAATAGGTGAAAATGTAAAGCAAGATAGAATTAATATTAGAGGAATTTTAGATTTTGATATTTCTAAAAATCTTATTGGACATATAGGAGGAAATGGAATTATTGAAAGTAGAAATTGGGGTAAATTGAGCCAAGATCAGGTGTTTAGCAGAATTAATTCAGAAAGACCAAATGAGTTTCCTTTTGAAATTATCGATCCTAATTTTCAAGGAGAAGGTGCTTCTCTAGGTGATGAAGTAATTCCTCCATTGGGTGGGTCTTTTGAAAACAAACAGAGTTTATACGGTGATTTAGTATATGGAGGTTTTCAGGAGTATCAGTTTTTTTATGGACAAACTAACTTTGGATTGGATTGGGATTTAAAAAACTTAACTAAAGGCTTATCAGTTCATACACATTTAGCGTTTGACAATTATCAATTTCATTCAGCTGATCAAATAAACAATCCTATTCGATATGCTCTTGTATATTCAGAAGACATTAATGGATTGGAGTCAGTAAGCTATAGAAAATTGAACAATAGGGCTATTGAAAGAAATAGGACTGAAAATTCAAGTAGTATTACAAGATCTTTGGGATGGACTCATAATTTAAAATATGATAGAGTTTTTAATAAGGATCATAAGTTAAATCTAGATCTTTCTTATTTCTACTTTTTAAATCAAGATAACGAAAGAAGACAACACATTAGAACATCTAATACTTATTTGAAAACCAACTATTCATTTAAAAATAAATTTTATGGAGAGTTGACTTATGCATTAATGGGGAGCAACAAGTTTACAGATAACCATAAAATGTTTTTGTCACATTCTGTGAGTGCTGCTTGGGTTTTGAGTGAAGAAACTTTTTTAAAGAATAGTAAACTTATTAACTTTTTGAAATTAAAAGCTGGTTATGGGATTTTAGGATATGATAGTGCTACTGATTTTTATTTGTTTGATACACGATATAGTAGAAATGGAACAGTAAGCTTAGGGGAAAGAAATTCTGGAACTGCAGCAGCAAGAACAGGCTTTGATAATTTTGGAAATCCAAATTTACAATGGGAAAAGTCAAAAGAGTTTAATGTAGGAGTAGAAGGATTATTATTTGATAATTCTATCCAATTAGAATTGAACTATTTTACACAAAACAGAGATAATATTATTTATAATAACCCTACATCTATTTTCAGCGGTATTAACGGAGGTTTAAATTCTCCACTAAATTTAGGTGAGGTGTTGAATTGTGGTATTGACGGAAGTGTAAATTGGTTAAAAACTTTTGGTGATTTTAAAATGAATATTGGTGCTAATTTTTTGATTTCTAAAAACGAAGTAAAAGCAACTAATCAGCCAAATTTACCAGACCAAAATTTAAATCAGGTAGGACAATCTTCTGACGTTATTTTTGGATATGTATCTAATGGTTTATTCAAATCACAACAAGAAGTAGATAATGCTCCATTCCAGACTTTAAGTACTTATGGAGTTGGTAATATATCTTATAAAGATTTAAATAATGATGGTATTGTTAATGAGCAAGACAGAACAGTAATTGGTAATAATTTTCCGAGAGCTAGTTTTGGTATTAGTTTGAATACATCCTATAAAGGATTTGGTTTGTCTATGCTGGGAACATCTGAACTAGGTGTTGATATGATAAAAAACAATGCTTATTTTAGAAATAGTGGTCAAGATAAATATTCTGTTTTAGCTGAGGATAGATTTCATCCTATAAATAATCCTAATGGGACTGAGCCCATATTGACAACATTAACAAATGCTAATGACAATGCTAATTCTACTTTTTGGCTACAAAGTGCATCTTTTTTTAGATTAAAAAATGTTGAATTGAGT
The DNA here is from genome assembly GCF_900142775.1 of Flavobacterium flevense. Taxonomy (GTDB): domain Bacteria; phylum Bacteroidota; class Bacteroidia; order Flavobacteriales; family Flavobacteriaceae; genus Flavobacterium; species Flavobacterium flevense. Next base: position 55,362 of record NZ_FRCC01000015.1, on the reverse strand, counting down.
TATACATTTTCAAATGATTTATGGACGGTTAAAAAGATCCGTTTTTATGTAAGAGGAACTAATTTATTTGTGATTTCTGACATGAAGGATCTTGATCCTGAAGTTCCAAATTCTGGAGTGATTAATTATCCTTTATTCAGAACAATAACTGGAGGTGTTACTTTAGGATTCTAAAAAAAATAAAAAAGATGAAAAATAATTATATAAAGTTTATCGTATTAGTGTTTATTGCACTAAATGTATCTTGTTCTTTAGAACCAGAAATAGAAAATACTTTTGATGAAAAGTACGCTTTTGGTCTGCCTGAAAATACCGAAGGTATTTTGATGAATGCTTATGGTAATTTGCCTAATACAATTATCGACGGCTATGGAGGTGATTTTTTAGATGTAGCAACTGATAATGCAGTGTCTAATAATTATAATGGTTCTATTTATAGAGTTGGAGTTGGTGGATTAACTCCGGATAATAATCCTATTGGAAATTGGAATCTTGCCTATGCTCAATTTAGAAATATCCATATTTTCTTTGAAAAAGGACTTGGTAGTAATGTTATTTATAATATATCATCTCCGACCGCAGACCAGTTAAAAAGAAAAAATCTTAAAGGAGAAGCCTTTTTTCTAAGAGCTTGGTGGGGATTTCAATTATTACAGGTATATGGTGGGAAAACTGCTGATGGAGGTGCTTTGGGTTATCCTATTGTATTAAAATCATTGACAGATGAAGAATCAAAAGACTTAGAGGCTGTAGTTAGAAATACTTATTCTGAGTGTGTGTCTCAAATTACTAAAGATTTAGATTCTGCAGTTGTATATCTTCCTCTTCGATATACAGGTAGTGATCCTACTACAGGAATTAATAATTTAGGTAGAGCGGATAGACAAGCAGCCTTAGCTTTAAAATCGCGAGTGTCTCTATATGCTGCTAGCCCTGCTTACCAGTCTAATGATGTTGTAAATATTACTGGTATGGGACAATTTTCAGTTATAAACCAAACAGCATATATTAATAACTGGAGAACTGCAGCAATCCATGCTCAACAAGCTATTAATGTTATTGGTAACTTTTCAAGTTTGAAAGCTACTGATTTCAATAGTTTAGATACACCTGGAGAGTTTATTTGGAGAAGTTTCTTTACAAATTCAAATCTGGAGAATAATAATTACCCAATTATTGAATTTGGTACAGCCAGAACAGGACCTTCACAAAATCTTGTAGATGCTTTTTATACTCAAAATGGTTTTCCTATCACCGACTCAAGATCTGGTTATAATCCTAATAATCCATATGTTAACAGAGACCCTAGATTGTATTTAAATGTACTTTATAATGGAAGTAGTTTTAATAATAGAAATTTGGAAACTTTTGATGGTGGTTTAGATTCAAGAGCTAAATATCAAAATAATAGTAGAACTGGATATTATGTAAGAAAGTGGCTGTCATTGCAACCCGGCTTGAAAGATATAACAAACCCGAGTTCTGACAGGCATTATAATCCATATTTAAGAAAAACAGAACTTTATTTAAATCTTGCTGAAGCAGCCAATGAAGCCTATGGACCAACTGCTACAGGAGATGGAATCACACAAACAGCTGTTAACGTCATTAAAGCAATTAGAACTCAAGCGGGAATTACTAGTAATACTTATGTAGATGAAGTAGCCGCTCAAGGGAAAGCTGCTTTTAGAAAATTAATTCAAAATGAAAGACGATTAGAACTTGCATTTGAAAATCATAGATATTTTGATTTAAGAAGATGGGTATTGCCTCTTAACGAAGTTGTAAAAGGAATTAAGATTATTAAAAATAATGATAATACATATAGTTATATTTCAGTTGATGTTGAATCAAGAAATTTTAATGATATAAAGTACTATTATTCACCACTTCCTTATTCAGAATTAGCAAAAAGTCCTAACTTAATCAATAATATTGGTTGGTAATACATTAAATTATGAGAAATAAATATATAAAGCCGTTTTTATTGGTACTAGGTTCATTGAGTCTAGTATTTACATCATGTGAACCATATGAAGATTTTACCAAAGATTTTGATAAAACAACAGTTTATTTTGGAACACAAAAACCATTACGAACAATTGTATCAGATAATCAGATGGATTTTAAAGTAGGGGTTACTTTTGGAGGTAGACGCGAAAATAATAGTGATGAATTTGCTGATTTTGTTATTGATCCTTCATTGCTTAATGATATTCCTGGAGCAAGTGTTTTTACTCTTTTGCCTGAGAATTACTATACTTTGAGTAATTCTAGTAGAATGTTAATTCCTAAAGGAAAATTTATAGGAGATGTTACGGTAACTTTAAACAGAGATATGTTTACTAATGATCCTACAACAACTAACAGAACCTATGCTTTACCTTTGCGAATTACAAATACTTCATTAGATTCGATTGCTGCAGGAAGTTTTGATCAAGATGGAAATACCATATTAGCTCGAAAAGATTATACTATTTTAGTTGTAAAATATATTAGCTCCTATTCTGGTACTTTTTATCATAAAGGTACTCAACGCGAATTGAATGCTTCTGGAGGAGTGGTAAATGAAGTTGTATATAATAATTCTGATTTGGTAAAAAATCAAACATGGGATTTAACTACTGTGGATAGAAATTCTGTAAAGACTAGTGGTATTGGGGCGGTATTAACTCATAATTTTGTAATCAATATCAATGAGTTAGATAATACACTAAGTATTGATTCTCCAAGTGCGGGTGTAACTAACCTTATAGGTTCAGGAACATATGCACCATTAACAGGTATAATTTCTATAGAGTACAGTTATACATTAGGAGGTAAGAATTATCAGGTCAGTGATACTTTAGTAATAAGGACTTCTCCTGAGCAAAATCTTCGTTTTGAAGAATGGTAAAAAGTGAATTGAGTTTAAAGTTATTTTTTTAGACAATTAAACACCAAAATAGTTATACAATTACAGGAGATATTATTTCTGTAAAGGTAAATTAAGACTAAGATTACTTCTGAGTAAACATAAAAAAAACGACCAATGATTTTCAATATGGTCGTTTTTTATTTTGATTAAACTTTAAATCAATAATTGTAAAAGAAAGGATTCTTACAAAATAATACGTTTAAGCCTTTATTCATGGTTTCATGTTTTTAATAGGTATTTGTGATTGGCTTTGCAGTTCAATACGAAATTCCATTTTTTGCAATCAATAAAGATTTTGATGGTTTTACGCCCAATTTTCTAAAAACAGATTTGGGTAAAATTTACCTTTCTACGTCTTTTCTGAGCTTGATCAAGTTTTCCAATTAAAAGATTCCAAAAAAAGGAACTCATTGCTATTCAGTTCCAAAGGGAGAATTGCTCTGATGACGCTTTGGATGGCTTTAATAACCATTCTCTTTCTAAAAGCATTAAAAGCACAATCAAAATTTGAATGGTATTTATATAATTTAGTAGCTTTCATATGGTTGATTTTTGTAAAAAATTGACTTGTCAAAATGGCTGGATAAACCATTTGAAGAACACATAGAACCTTCTTCTGAAAAATACAATAAAAAAATGACCATTTTAAGGTATAAACTCAATGAAATGGTCGGATTTTATATGTCGTAATTTTATTTAGGACAGGATAATTTCTTGTCATAATCTCTGTACTTAAATCTATCTATGTTTTACGGGGTATTTTGTATATATTCTTTTACTCGATTGAAATAAGTTTTGTATCCCGCATCAATTTGGTCTTGTTCATATAATTGTTCTATATTTAGTTCGCCTAGTTTTATAAGTAAACTTCGTGCTTCCAATCTTAAACCTTTCGATTTGCCATTTTTTGCCAGCTCTAATAATTGTTCTTTAATTGGAACGTTCTTTTCCCATAAGTTTTCTAAACAGGAAAAGGCAAATGGATTTCCATTTTTCAATTCTTTTAATAAGAAATTAAGTCCTTCAGTTTCATTCCCTGTTCTAACTATGATTTCGGCAGCTAAAACTGACACATCTTTATATTCTTGTGCCGTCATTAAAGGTAAAACTTCGGCTGGTGCTTTCTCTAATTTATTTTGTTGTACTAAGGTTAAAACCCCAGAAACTGCCCAGAATTTAAATGATGGACTGTTATTGTCTAAATGTTTAATTAACAATGGTAGATTATCGATATTGCCTTCAGATGCTATTTCAGCAAGTGATATCAAGTCATTTAAGGGGTAATTGGTTTCTCTAACCCATGTGTAAAAATCTTTCCCTTGTTTTGTTAAAGCAGTTCGCTCTTCCCAAGACAAAAAACCTAAATCTTTAATGTTTCTTACATAGGATGCATTTACTGCTCTTAATGCTTCTATTTTTTCTTTAAATTCTGGATCTAAAGCTAAGTTTTTGGCTTCCCAAGGGTCATTTTTTAAATCAAATAAAGCTTCTTTTGGATGTGGAGTGTAATAAACACTGTGTTGTTCATTAGCATTACCTTGCATAAAATATTCATCCCATGCCAATTGGGCAGGCATTTGCCATTGAAAACTTTGGGTTAAAGCATGGATTCTATTTGGTGTATAATATTTTATGTAATGATAACGACCATTAAAAACGCCTCTGGAAGCATCATAATGATTTTCTGAATTGGATCGAAATGTATGAATATATTGTCTAGGAGCTTCCTTAAATTTTCCCATAAAAGGTTTGCCCGTAATATAGTTTGGTTTGTCAATACCTGCTATACTCATGGCTGTTGGTATAAAATCATCAAAGCTTACCATTCTATCTGTGTGCGCGCCCTTTTTTGCAGGTAATAAATGTTCATATTTTTTTGGAGTATATACTACTAAAGGTACACGATGTCCTGTATCGAAAGGAAAAGCTTTTCCTCTTGGTAAGCATCCACCATGGTCTGAAAAGAAAAATATAATGGTATTGTCAAGTATTTTTCGTTTTCGTAAATCATCTAGAAACACTCCAACCCAAGCATCAATATCTTGTACACCTTCTAGGTGTAGTGCATAATCTGCACGTACTTCTGGTAAATCGGGCACATGAGGGGGTAATTCTACTTTTAAGGGATCTACTTTACACTTTAAGCGCTTATCGATGGTAACAGTAGTCATTCTGCTCATATGTGTGGTGTTGTTATTAAACTGTCCGAAAAAAGGTTTGTTTCCTCTTGTTTCATCATTATATGTAGCATTACCTTCATTCATTGACCAAGCTTGATTCATGAACTTTTTAGTGTCCTTTCCTGTAATGTTATAGTCGGTTTTTCCTTTATTTACTGTGAAGTATCCTGCATCGGTTAGTTTTTTAACTAAGAAATATTGTTCCTTTTGAATATGACCTTCTCGATGTAAATCATTGCCATAAACTGTAGCTTGTGTACCGCTAATTAAGGTTGAGCGAGCGGGGGAGCAATAAGGAGCATTGGCGAAAGCATTGTCAAACACAACACCGTTGTCTGCTAACCAATCTATGTTTGGTGTTTTTATACTTTTATTTCCATATTTTGGAAAAAGATAAGGAGACGTATCTTCTATTACCAAAAATAAAATGTTTGGTTTGTCGGTTGGTTTTTTTTCAGATGCTTTGCATGGAAACGATAATGTTATTGCTGATGTGACTAGCAAACTGAGTACTGTTTTTTTTGTAATCATTTTTTTTTAAATTATGGATAATTATTTTGTTATTGTAACGAGTGTTGTTAGTTTCAATATTTAAAAAAATACTCTAAGAGCAAGATTTTATTTATTAAAATAATCGATTTGTAGTTATGGTTTTAAAAATACTTCTTTTCCATTAATAGAAAGTGGATTCTTTAATCAAAGATTAAATGCCCTTGAAAGACCATAGATAGAATTTTGTCGGGTGATTTCATCTGAAAATTTACATTTGTATATGGTATAATTTATTATGACTATCTGTTTCTTATATCAATCGTTGAGAATGGCACACAGATGACACTGATTTTAACGGGTTTTAATACCTCTTTATAAATCACAATCTGCGATAATCCGTTAAAATCAGTGTCATCTGTGGACTGTTTTTTTATTTAGTCAACTTAGCGGATAGTCATGTAATTTATAATATAAGGCTTTGATTGTTCTTTTTGAATAAGATCAAAATTAATATTTGGTTTGGTACTAAGTTATTTAATTTTTGTATTTCGTTTAGTAAATATTGTTTCAATAAAGATGTAATTATGTTGCAAAGGTTATTATTGGCTAGTAATTTTAAATGTTTTTTATCAGTTTTCAAAATAGAGAAACCTTCAGTTCCTTATCAAGTAAACTTCTGCACTTGCACGGCAGAGCGGTTGAGTTTAAATTTTTTATATATTAATCAACTTCTTTTGATATGTCTTTTCTTGTAATTATTTTCTCTTTGGCTTCAAACACAGCATCATAGTTAAAGTTCTTTTCAAAAGGTAAAGGTGCGTTTGTTTTTTCTCGCCAATCTTCTAATTTTTTGTAAAGTTCTTTTATCTTTTCAGGATGCTTTTCAGCTATGTTGTTGGTTTCTCCTAAATCTGTTTTCAAATTGTAAAGTTCAAAAGCTTCATCTTCAAAATAATGATGTAGTTTCCAGTCTCCGGAAATGATGACAGAACCAGGTCTGGTTCTAAATAAAGGGTCTCTACTGTCATCTTCCTCTTTTTTATAGGCTTCAAGATATATAGGAAAGTGAAAAAACAAGTCTCTTTCTATTAGAGTTTGATCGGATAAAATAGTGTTTAAATCTATTCCGTCTAATAATTTAGCTGATCTCTTGGGTTTAGCAATGGTTTGTATAGTAGGATAGAAGTCAATATTGGATACCGGCTGTGCTATTCTCGTATTGGTTTGTAAATGGTTTGGCCATTTTATAATTAAAGGGACGCGGATACCACCTTCGTAGTAAGAACCTTTCCCTGCTCTAAGTGGATCTTGATGCGATATAGCTCTTATACCTCCATTGTCTGAAGTAAATATAATAATTGTATTTTTTTCTAATCCAGTTTCTTTTATTACTTCCAATAAACGTCCTATATTTTCATCCATAGAGGCTATCATGGCAGCATAATCAGGTCTTTCTTGTCCGTTGCTGCCTTTTTTCTTTTTGAATTTTTCAATAAACGATTCTTTACCCATTATTGGTGAGTGAACTGTGTAGTAAGGTAGGTACAAGAAGAATGTGGAGTCTTTATATTTTTTAACAAATGAAATAGCTTCATTTGTTAGTCTATCGGTTAAATACTCGCCTTTCGGACCATCAATAATGTTATCTATTTTATATGGTGAAAAATAACCCTTGCTTCCAGGGTTTCCTTTGCTGCTACCGCCAATATTTACATCAATACCTTGTTCGGTAGGGTTATTACCTACGTGCCATTTACCAAAACTACCAGTTATATACCCTGCAGACTTTAGCATTTGTGGCAGTGTGTAAACAGTATTGGTTAAATGATCTGTGTTTTTTATAGGTATAAGTTTTCTGGTTTTAGGGTTTCCTCTATCAGAAGAACCAACGGTATAAATTCCATGTCGTGGCGTATTTAGTCCAGAAATCAAGCAAGCCCTGCTTGGAGCACAATTGGCCGCTCCAGCATAAGCGTTGGTAAATATCATACCTTCAGTTGCCAGTTTGTCTAAGTTTGGGGTTTCGTAATAAGTGCTTCCCATAAAGCCCAAATCTTTCCAGCCCAAATCATCTACATTTATTAGTACGATGTTTGGTTTTTGGGTAATGTTTGTTTTTTGTGCGTTTTGTGATTTACATGCATTAACTGAAAACGCAAGAAAAATTGTTACGATTAAGGTTGTTTTTCTTCTCATAATACTTTCTTTTTTTTTCCTAAGTGGGGTTGCGCGCATCATAACCCCATGGTTATGTTATTTTTAAACATCTAGTTCTCTGTACAAAACTTTGACAAAATCAGGCATTTAACTTGCTAGGTTATGTTGTTTTCCTAAGTTGACTTCTAAATCAAAACAACATTTTTTCCTGTTTCAAAATTCTAATATTAACTCCATCTACTTTGTTTTTATTTGTTATTTTGAGGTAATTCAAAACGGTGTGAAAACATATCAATGCTCAATACAGGGATGTTATTGACTAAGCCTTTATTTGTTTCATGTAGTATTTTGATAATAAAAGACATCCAGATACCATCTTTAAATTGTCAGCCTTTACCAGTTATTGAGGGAAAGGTTGAGAGGTTGGTGAGTCTTTTGCAGTAGATAGCCCACCGTTGTCTGATGTGAAAATAATAAGAGTGTTTTCGTAAAGCCTAAGTTCTTTTAATTTATTTATAACCTTCCCTACATTTTCGTCTAGACTTTGTACTCTACCAGTATACGTTGCATGAGCTTGAACTTTACGGTCTTTAAACAACTTGTTTTTTTAGTTGTCCTCAATCCATTTAGGATTTTTGAGTTATACACTTATATAATTATGCAAATAGCTTATTATTATGTCTTTACTGTAATTTAGTCTCGTATAAAGGTTAATCTCTATAGAAGTTTGGTAATTAAACACAATATAAAGTTTTAATTGATTTATCAAATAATAACTAAGCGTATAACTCAAATAATTTAATAATTGGAAACGTTGGTTCTTTTTAAGTCATTTTTATCAGTTACAGGTTCGATAACAAAACTATATGAATAATTTTTTGCTGGTATTCTAAATTGCTCGTGAGGCAAAGCGTGTTGTGACCAACTATCATCACCTCCAACACCCATTTGCTTGTAATCTACATTTACGGTTATAAAATCACGTGGTTTTAGGTCATATGTATGTACAGCAACATCAATGTCTTCGGTTGTATAAGGCCACGCACTTATACTTAAATTGTCTGATACTCCAGATATTTTTAAGCCTTTACCACTTGCATTGGTTAATGAAAACCATCTTACTTCAGTTTTGTTACTACTTTCCTGTGGGCGTATATAAGCATAATAGTCGTTACTTACCGATTCATTGTAAAGGCTAACATCAGCTCCTAAATGTCTATCTGCATAATTTTCATGAGGTCCTTTTCCGAACCATGTAAGATTATCGAAAGAAGCTGAAGTTTCTAATTGAAGTCCTAATCTAGGTAACATTGGTGCATCTTGGTCACCACTGAAATTATTTTCTACTAAAATGGCTCCATTACCGTTTACAGTGTATTTTACAGTCATTTTGGCATTGGTGTCTTCAAACGAAAAAACAGCTATTATTATGGCTTTATTATAGCCTGTTTTATTAATGTCAAATGATTGTAATTTTCGTTCGTTTGTAGCTTTTTTCCAAACGGCTAATTTCTTATCTATTTTTCCTCCTAAACGGTCATTATCAGTGATAGGTCTCCAAAAACATGGGCGTAAGCCATTTTTGATTAGCTCAATTCCTTTAGAATTGTAGCTTTTAAGTAAACCTGTTTGAGAATCAAAAATAATTTTAAAATCTTTTCCCGTAATGGTTTGATTGTTTACGATAATTGTATTAGAGTTAGCTTTTGAATTTTTAAATGGCTTGTATGTATTCAATTTGATTTGTTCCCAAGCTATTTCATGACCTTTATTAGCCCATTTTAAGTCTGATTTTAATACGAAAGCAATGCGTACAAAATATTCTGCTCCAGTTTTTAAATTCGGGTTTTTAAAAGGGATGCTAATTGTTGTTGATTTATTAGGAGCAAGTTCAATTGGATTTAATGTTCCTTTTTGTATGTTTTTGCCATCTTCTTGGAGTTCCCAATTAATGTCGAATTCAGAAAGATTGCTAAAATCATGACGATTAACGATTGTTATTTCTTTATTATCAATGTTTGAAGCTTTTATATCAATTGGTTGGAATATTTTTTTACATTCCCAAAGAGCTGGTTTTGGTGTTGTTGCAGGGTCTACAATTCCGTTCAAACAGAAGTTTGATGAGTTTCTAACATTGTGATCCCCCATGTCACCTCCGTAAGCATAATATTCGATACCATCTTTATTTTTTTGAACTAATCCTTGATCCTTCCAGTCCCAGATAAAACCACCAATCATTTGTTTGTTTGCTCTGATAGCATCCCAAAATTCAAATAAGTTTCCTGTTGAATTTCCCATAGAGTGCGCATATTCGCACCATAATATTGGTCGGTTTTCGATACCTGATTTAGCCACCCGTACCATATATTCTATTGGAGTGTACATACGGCTAACCATATCAACATATTCAGGGTCTCTTAGGATTCTATCTTCTATTTTTTCTTTTCCTTCAGTAGTTTGCGCTCCTTCATAATGTACAAAACGAGTTTCGTCATAATTTTTTATCCAATGTGACATAGTTGCATGGTTAAAACCAGAACCTGACTCGTTACCTAGAGACCAAAAAATAATTGAAGGGTGGTTTTTATCTCTTTCTACCATACGAACAGCACGTTCTAAAAATGCACTAGCCCAAGTAACATCATTGCTTAATCTACCACCAACACCGTGTGTTTCAAGATTAGCTTCATCAATAATATACATACCATATTCGTCGCAAAGCTCAAGCCATCTCTCATTGTTAGGATAATGAGAAGTCCTTACGGCATTAATATTGAAACGTTTCATAGTTAAGATATCTTTTATCATTGATTCTTCACTGATGATTTTACCATTAACAGGGTCATGGTCATGTCTATTCACTCCATAAAGAAGGATTGATTCTCCATTTACAAGTAATTCTCCATTTACAATTTCAACTTTTCTAAAACCAATTTTAGTGCTTCTGCTCTCTACAATGTTACCTTTTTCATCTTTTAAATCAAAAACTAGTGTGTATAAATTAGGTTGTTCAGCATTCCATTTTTTTGGATTTTTAATGGTAGCCTGCATCATGGCAAAGTCATTCTCACCTCGTTGAGGATATTTTTCTTCGTAGATTTTTTTTGCTTCTATTCTAGGTGAATCAGAAAGAAGATTGGTATTGTTTTGATCATAAAGTTGCATACCTAGTGTATAACCTTCTAGTGAGGCTCCATCAAAAACTTTCATTTTAGGTCTTACTTTTAAAAATGCATCTTTATAGTTTTTATCAAGGTCGGTTTGAACAAAAAAATCATATAATTGTACTTTAGGAGCAGCGGTTAAATAAACGTTACGTTGGATACCACTTAAGCGCCAGTGATCTTGATCTTCAAGATATGAACCGTCGCTCCATCTGTAAACTTTTACTGCTAAATCGTTCTTGCCTTTTTTTAGAAAAGGAGTGATGTCAAAATGTGTTGGGAGTGCACTATCTTCACTAAATCCTAACATTTTACCGTTAATCCATACGTAATAAGCAGAACTTACCCCGCCAAAAGTCAAGGTGATTTGCATATTTTTCCAGTTATCAGGGATTTCAAAAGAGGTTCTGTATGCGCCTGTTGGGTTATCATCTTTTGGGGTAAATGGAGGTTCGATAGGATTCCAAGTGTATCCAGCACTTGTGTATAACGCTGTTCCATAGCCAAGTAATTCCCAATTTGATGGAACAGGTATAGTTTTCCAATTGGAATCATTAAAGTTGGTTTCTTGGAAATTATTTGGTATTCCTTCAGGAGTAGGTGACCAATAAAATTTCCAATTTCCGTTTAAAAGTTTATATCTTTTTGATGTTTCTTTTTTGTTTTCTAATGCTGATGTTTGGGTAGGAAAAGAAAAAGAAGTTGCTCTGGCAGGTAATCGGTTTATTCCTGAAACTTGAGGATCTTCCCAAGGTCTAACTTCATCGGTTGAATTCTTATGGACTTGTGAAAATCCTTGAATTGCTAATAAAAATGTGATAATAAAAATACCAGTGGTTTTCATGCTTTTGATTTAAAAAATTAAAAGATAAAATTAGGTTGATATGTAGCTGTTTTATGGGCTTTGTTGTTACAAAATTTGGGTATTAATGTTGTAAAACAATGAGTTTTTTATTTAGAAAATCCATTTTCACTATACTTTTTAATGTATTCTGTAGGACTCATGCCATATTCTTTATGAAAACATTTACCAAAATACTTTTGATTGTTAAAACCAGTCATATAAGCAATTTCAGAAATATACAAATCACTTTTTTTGAGAAGCTGCGCCGCACGTTTTAATCGTATGGTTTTAATAAAATTTACTGGTGTATCATTAATAATTGCCTGAAGTTTGCGATATAAATTAGCGCGACTCATACCTATTTCAGAAGCTAAATATTCCACACTTAAGAGGTTATCATCCATTGAGTTTTCAATAATTTGTATAAGTCTCTTTATGAATTTTTCATCATTTGAATCAATATTGATTTCCGAAGGTTCGGCTGTAATAACTTTACTGTAACGTTCTTTGAGTTCGGTTTGTTTTGTTAAAGTATTTTTAACTTTCCATTTTACAAATTCCAAACTAAACGGTTTTTCAATATAATCATCAGATCCAAGACTTAGACATTCAATTTTTGTTTCATCTGAGTTTTTTGCTGTAAGCATAAAAATTGGAATATTGGATATCTCGGGATTGTTTTTTATGCGCTTAAGCATAGATATTCCATCTTCAATAGGCATTAAAATATCACTTATTATTAAAAGAGGCTTTTCTTTTAAAATAATCTGATAGCCTTCTTCACCATTTTCAGCTTCCATTATGATGAATTCTTCGCTTAATTCTTCTTTAATCATTGTTCTTAATTCTAAATTATCTTCTACTATTAACACCTTTTGTTTATTATTATTTTTTTGGATAATCTTTTGGTTGTTAAAGTCAGTGGTTACTTCGTCGATAACTTTAAATTCGGAGTTTTCAATAAAACTCCTTTTTAATGGCATACTATTTTTTATTCTTTCGTCTTTGGTATATTGTTCTTTGTTTATAGGTAAATAAAAAGTAAACTCTGTAAAAATGTTTTCTTCACTATCAACTGTTATTATTCCATAATGTTTCTCAATTAGTTTATGAACCAGTTCCATTCCGATTCCAGTACCGGGTATTTGATTGCTATGTGATTTTGTAGATTGGTAGTAGCGGTCAAATATAAAAGGTAAATCTTTTTTGGGAATACCTATGCCGTTGTCTTTGACACTGCATTTGATATAGGTGTTTTTTTCAAGATCTAAGTCTGTATTAGAATTGGTATCCTTTTTTTTAATAAGTTCAAGTTTTACAGATATTTCGTCGTTTTCCTTGGTGTATTTGAAAGCATTTGATAAAATATTGAATAAAGTTTTTTCCAAAATATCAACATCAAACCAACCTGTAATTTTGTCTTCTTCAGAAATGAAATCGTATTTGATTTTGTATATTCGGGCAAAATCATTAAAACTATCCTTAATAATACTAACATCTTTTACAATATCATTTTTAGAAACGCATAATTTGTATTGTCCAACATCAAATTTTCGAATATCCATTATTTGATTGATAAGCCTGTGCATTCTTAAACTATTGTTATATATTCTTTGGGCTGTTAGCGGACTTAATATAAATTTTTTTTCTTTCACAACTTTCTCTATTGTTCCTAAAATCAATGAAAGAGGAGTACGTAATTCATGTGAAATATCCGTGAAGAAGACCATTTTCATCATGTTGTGTTCGTTATCTTTTTCTCTACTGATGGTTTCTTTAACTAGATTTTTTTTAAGTTGATACCATCTTCGAACGAGTTTTGAACTTATGAAAATAATAATAGCTATTAATAGCCAATAGCAAAAAATGGCCCAAGGACTTTTCCAAAAAGGAGGTTTTATAACAAATTTAAGTGTTGTTGGAGTTTTATTCCATACACCATCACTGTTAGAACTTTTAACTTTAAAAGTATAGGTGCCTGGAGGTAAATTATTGTAGTTTGCATTTCTGTTTGAAGCATTGGTGTAGACCCAGTAATCATTTAGACCCTCAAGCATATATGCGTATTGGTTTTTACTTGGAGTTGTAAGATCTAATGAAGAAAAATTAAATACAATATTATTTTGATCATATGGGAGAGTTATAACCGAGGAGGGGTTAGAGTTTAATTTAATTAAATTATTTTGCGTAGTATCATCATTTTTTATAGTTTCTCCCAGAATTGAAAAATTAGTAATGACTGTTGAAGGGGGTAATTTTTTTTGAATAAAGTTTGAAATATGTACACTGTAAAAACCTTCACTACAACCAAAATAAAGGATGTCTTTGTTTTTATTTGAGCTACTTGAATTGAATGCAAATTCACTTTCTTCTATGCCGTCTTCTTGTCTAAAAGGAATAAATTTTTTATTGGCTACATCAAAATAGACTAAGCCATCTTTTGTGCTCAACCAGATATTACCTTTGCTGTCTTCTTGAATATCCGAAATTGAAGTATCTAAGTAGGAGTTATTTGAAGAATTGAAATGTGCGAAATTGTTAGTAGTTTTTAGATACTTGTTTAAGCCTCCTCCACGTGTTCCTATCCAAATGTTTTTTTTACTGTCTTCAAAAATACTTAGAATACCATTGGATGTTAATCCTTCTCTTTCTGAGGCTAAGAATTCTTTAATAGTTTCTTTATTGAAATCTAGTTCAAATAATCCTTCTCCTCTTGTTCCTACCCATAATTTGTTGTCAGAAGTTAGTAATAATACAGATATATGGGTGTTTTTAAGTTTTGAAATTGCTTGTTTTTTGAATTCAGATATTTCATTTTTTTTGTTAATTATTTTAATTCCTTTTCCCCAAATACCAATACAAATTTCATTGCTGTTAATTACTGCAATATCAGAGATACGTCCTTCGTAAGAGGCTAATTTTGTTGTGTTTAGTTTTGATTTGTTAGGTGTGTATTCATCAGTTTCATACAAAGTTCCTCCATTAGCTATAAAAAGTTTGTTTTTTTCATAATTAAAAGCAATTTTTACGACACCACTTAATGGAATTTGTATTTTTTTGTATTCTTTGCTTTTAGGATTGTAGTTATATATGCCATTTTCAGAAGCAACTAAAACGGTATTTGAATTATATGAAATTATCGTGTTTGATTCAATATTTTTTAAGTTGTTATTGGTTGTAATTTTGTTGAATTCAAAAACAGAAGTTCTTCCAAGCTTTTTGTTTATCCCTTTTGAAGTGCTTATCCATAAATTATTATAAGAATCAAAAAGGACTGAACTTATTTGGTCATTTTTCAATTCTCCTTTTGACTTTCCTTGTGAATATATTGAAAAAGTATAGGAATTATTTTTTCTAGTTGCTTTAATTAAGCCTTGAGAAGATCCTATCCAAAGTGTTTCATTATAAGGATTTTTTACCATGTTATTTAATAATCCTACTTCGGAAAAAGGATTCATAATATCAAGATATTGTTCTAGTATTTCAAGTGAATAATTACTTTTATTATAACTTAAAACATAAAGGTCTTTATTAGTGATAGCAATAAACTGATTATTTCCAAATGATTTAACTGCTTTGATATTTTTTTTAAAATCAGTAGGCATGAATTTATTATTATTTATAACATAAAGTCCATTAGGAGTACCTATCCAATATCGGTTAAAATTATCTTCAATAAAAGTATTTATTTGTTTATTAATTTTTATTATTTTATAGTTATCAAGAGGTAAGTCAATTTCTTTTTTGTCTTTATTAGGTTTGATTGATAGCAGCCCTATGTTTTTAGAGTTTACCCAGATATTGCTGTTTGAAGTCTTTTTAAAAACAGTGAAGGTGTTGTTTTTATAAAAACCTTTAAATTTATTTTCTTTTCTATTATAATGAATTAAGTAACTTTCACTACCAATCCATAAGTTTTTGTCAGCATCTTCAATTATAGAATTTATTGTGTTGTTAGGTAAAGAATGAGATACAAAAACATTATTTTGATAGCCAACTAGACTATTTCCATCATATTTGTATAGGCCAGTATTTGTTCCAATCCACAAATAACCAATGCTGTCTTCAAATAATATATTTACTTTTTTATTAAATGGAATTCCCTGAATATTTAATTCATGAAAATATGCATTTTTTGATTGAGCATTAGTAAAGTTAAATATTAATATACAAAACAAAGGGGAAAAATATTTGATAAATAAATTATAATATTTTATTTTCATAAGGTTTCAAATTATTTTTAGTGTAGTAAATATACAATATGAGTGTTAATTCATATAAGACGGAAAATATCAGCAATATCTCGTTTTTTATTGTTTTTGCCTTATGTATTTGGATAAAATATGTTGAATTATAGGATATGAAATGTTGCGTTTGAAAGAAAAAAATTTCAAAAAATAAAATTGCAACATTCAAAGGTGTTAAATGAGAATTAAATTGTTTTTATTATAAATAATTTTGTTTTAATCAAATAGGTTGAGAAACGTTTTTGAAAAAAAAAATAATCATAAATAAAATAAAAACATTTAAAGTTATATGATAATTAATAAAAAAGGTTACAGAAATGTTGGTTTAGCGTTAGTTTTATCTTTGTTTTTTTATGGATTTATCAAAAATACTAATTCTATTGTAGATGATGTATCAAGTGTAAATAGTAAGAATAAGCCCAATATCATTTATATATTAGCCGATGATTTAGGATATGGAGATGTTAGTGTTTATGGGCAAACTAAATTTAAAACGCCTAATATTGACAGATTAGCATCACAAGGGATGCTGTTTATGCAACACTATTCAGGAAGTACTGTCTGTGCTCCATCAAGATCTGCTTTACTCACGGGAATGCACACAGGGCATACTGTTGTTAGAGGGAATAAGGAAATTATGCCTGAAGGGCAGTACCCTATTCCAGATAATACATACACATTGGCGGAGGCTATGAAAAAAGCGGGTTATATCACAGGTGCTTTTGGAAAATGGGGATTAGGATTTCCCGGATCCGAAGGTGATCCTATAAAACAAGGTTTTGATGTTTTCTTTGGTTATAATTGTCAACGTTTAGGACATAATTATTATCCTAATCATTTATGGTCTAATAAGGATTCTATAGTATTGAAAGGTAATTTGAATGGGAAAAGGGATGTTTATGCTCCTAGTTTAATTCATGATAAAACTCTTCAGTTTATTGAACAAAATAAAGATAAGTCTTTCTTTGCTTATGTGGCATCAATTATACCTCATGCTGAATTGGCAGCTCCTGAAGGGTTAATTGAAAAATATAGAAACAAATATTTACCTGAAAAATCATTTAAAGGAGAAGATGGTCAAAATTATGGGAATGGGGCATATGCATCTCAAAAAGAAACACATGCAGCATTTGCAGCCATGGTACATTTATTGGATCAACAAGTAGGAGAAATAATGAAGAAGGTTGATGAGCTGGGAATCGCTGATAATACTATAATTATATTTACTTCAGACAACGGGCCACATACTGAAGGAGGGGCAGATCCTAACTTTTTTAATAGTAATGGTCCATTTAAAGGAACGAAAAGAGATTTATATGAGGGAGGTATAAGGGTACCTATGATAGTTAAGTGGTCAGGGAAAATTAAAGAAGGAAGTACCTCAAATCATGTGTCGGCTTTTTGGGATATTTTTCCAACTTTCTGTGATATTATAGGAGCTGAAAAACCAAATAATTTAGATGGAATTTCTTTTTTACCAGAATTATTAGGAAAAAAAGAAGATCAAAAAAAACATGAATATTTATATTGGGAGTTTCATGAAAAAGGAGGTCGTCAGGCTGTTAGAAAAGGAAACTGGAAGGCAGTTAAGTATAATGTACTTAAAAATCCCAAAGCACCATTGGAACTTTATAATCTAACAAAGGATCCAGGTGAAAAAAATAATGTTGCAAAGCAAAATCCTAAGATTGTAGCTCAAATGGAACGTATTTTAAAAGAAGCAAGGACTCCTTCTAATGTATTTACATTTAGTCAAAACACCTATTTAGGAACTGATTGATATTAATAAAATTCTATAATTAAATTTTTAAAATAAAGTATTATATGAAAAGAAATTCATTTGAAACGATAAGTTGTTTATTAGTGTTTTTAGTTTTTTTTACAAATTGTAGTAGGAATGGCTCAGACGGGAGTGAAGAAGTTGGACAACCAACTCCAATTCCTACTCCTAATAAAACAGTTCATAGTGTTATAAGTTTTAATAATCCGGGAAAATTAATTGATGTGTTTTTTTATGACATCAAACAAGCAACTAAAAATCTAAATAACGCATCAGAAGCAAATGAAATTTTTAATATAGATGATAATAATGGCTTAAGAGTTCCTATAAGGGGTGAAAATAATCTTCCTGCTCATCCAAGTGCAGGTGTTGTTGTTGAAGATATGTATAATGATGTCTTAACAACAATAAGTTTAGCCAAACAGGCTAGGGGAACTAAAGAACTTAAAATTTTTGCCAGTAAAAAATTAGACGGACAAACATCTTTTCCGTCTTGGGTAAAAGATGCAAATGGTATTATTCCAGCAAAGTATGCAATTCTTATAGCCGATTTTATTCAGTTTATGAAATCTAAAGGAGTTCAAATAGATTATTTAGGTATTGATAATGAGTTTGTTTATAACGAAGGCAATATTACACCTCAAAAATATGCTCAAACTATAGCAGCATTACGAATTTTAGCCATTGAGAAGGGTTTTGCTATGCCTGTTTTAGTTGGTTATGAGGATTATGGACCAAATAAAAATAATTGGGTTAAAAATTTAATTGATAATGGTTGGGGAGATACAATGGACATATATGGGACTCATTATTACCCGCAATTTCGTCCGAAAGACAAATTGCTTGTTGATTTAGCTTTTATAGGTAATAGACCTTTTTGGTCCACCGAACCCCATTGGGATGCCAAAGCTGAAGTAGATGATTTTAGTGAAGCTGAAGAAGGAATTCTTGCATTATGGGATCAGATAGATATAGGTATGTCTGGTTTTATGTGGTGGTCATATTCGATTGGAGAAAACTTAAGAGGAAAATTAATGCGTGCTGTTTCTGTTCCTTTATTAGGTGCAAGACCTATAAAAGTAACTGATATTGATGGGGAAAGTATCACTACTTTAGGTAAGTTACAAACTAGGGCTTTTATTGAAAACAAAACGATAACTGTATATGCCGTTAATATGAATGAAACAGTTCGTAATGATTATACTTTTAAACTAGAATCTACGAGTATTGAAGGGAAAGTTGATGCATTGCAATGGACTGCTACTACTCCTATAGCAGGGCAACAAACTTCTGTGAATTCAGAAGGTACTGATAAAAATATATTTTCATTAACCTTACCTAAAAGATCTATAACAAGATTTACATTTACTATTAAATAATTAAAAGGTCGATTAACACTTCAAAAAATACCAGCTAATGAATTTTTTAAGAAACAGTTTTGTTTTATTTTTTACCCTGTTTTGTTTTCATGTATTTGCGCAGAATGAAGAGGCAATTATCTCAATAAATACAAAAAAAGGTCATCCAATAAAAGTGGGATCCAGTGGTTTTAATGTACGTATAGCTGACAGAATTTGGAGTTATATGCATCCAGATTTTAGGCAAGCAGTACACGAGCTAAAGCCTGGTTGGTTGCGATATTTTTCTGGAACGATGGGAGACGCTTTTAGTAGTGCTACAGGACTGTATGATATTGATTATGCGATGATGTTTGATCATTCAAAAGAATATTTAAAAGGCTATAGATTTACCAAGATTAAAGGACCACACCGTATATTGGACTTGTATCAGCTTTTAGGAGAAATTAATGGTAAATTAATAGTTACCATTAATGGTTTTACTGAAACACCCCAAATGACAAGAGAGTTAGCAAGGTTTTGTAAAAATAACAATATAGAAGTTGCAACATGGCAGTTTTGTAACGAACCTTATTTTTATGTGCCTCACAGGGAACGTTACTGGTGGAATAACGGATACGATTATGCCGCAAAAATGAAACCGCATGCAGATGCAATTAAAGAAGTATTTCCAGATGCTTATCTTGCATTAAATAATAGTTGGGATGGTATTTGGGGCTTCATGAAAGAAATCAACCAATACCAAAAAGAGAAGGGTGCTTATTGGAATGTGTTTTCAAAACATTCCTATGCGCCACATACTGGCAAAACAGAATCCTTGGATGATGCTTATAAAAGAGGAAATACTAAACTTTTAGAAGCAACATCGGACGAAGCCATGAATGAAATTGAAGATTATACATGGGAAGGAGTACCGATGGTTATAACTGAATTTGGAGTTTGGAATAAGTCTTTGAATGGTATTTATTCAAGTATTTACAACATAGAGTACGTGATGAGGCAATTAGAGCATAAGAACACTTGGTATGTGGGTGCTCATGAGATAAGTAGCAAGTATTCTCCAAAGGAAAACATTAACAGTCTAATTGAAAAAGCTTTTAAAGAAGGTAAAAAACTTCAAACAGAAAGAATAGCTACAGGAATTAATAGACAACTAGAAGGAAAAGCCTATGAAATTTTCCATGAGGTTACTAATAATTCAAATTTTGTTTTTGATATTCATGTAGCTGCGAATGATTTGAAAGTTCCAAGTTTAACGACAACTATGGAAACGGGGTATTATGCTCAAGCTTATCGCGGTATAAATGGCTATGATTATTTGGTTTTTGCAAACCGAAGCGGGAAATCTAAAGATTTTAAAATAGCAATGAATGATGAGTTCTTAAATCAGAATGTTCAAATAAAATATATTGCGGCAGCAAATTTAGAAATTCAGAATACTGATATAAAAGAAGCTCTTTTTAAATCGGGCAAAATTAATATTCCTCCATATAGTTTGACTGTTGCAAAATGGAAATCTAGAATAGTTACAAAGCCATTACAGCCTACTATTTATAAAGCAGAAGTGTTTGATTCTGGAATAAAATTAACCTGGGGAAGAATTGAGAACATAAAGAGTTATAAGGTTTTTTATGGTAATAGTCCGAACAATTTATCTAATGAAATTCAGATTACAGATATTACTAAAACAAATATTTTAATAGAAAAGTTGCAACATGAAAAAAACTACTATTTTAAGATGTTAGCCGAAAATAGCAAAGGTGTGAGTGAGTTTTCAAATATGGTTTTTTTTAAAAATAGTATTCCTGAAGTTCCTGAAATTTTCAAAACATCCAGAAGAGATAATACTGCTACCATTTTTTGGAAAAGTGTTTCAAGTGCCGATGGTTACAAGTTAAAATACATTAATACACAAACCAATAAAGTAAAGGTAGTTGATGCTAATAATGTTTATGGATTTAGAGTAGAAGACTTGATGTTTGATGTACCTTATCAATTTTCAGTAGCTGCATATAATGGTCTAGGTTTAGGAGAGTTTTCAAAACCTGAAACATTAATGCTTTCAAGAAAAGTACCATTAAGTCCCAGAAATGTCTCAGCTATTCGAAATTTGGATGGAAGTGTTTCAGTCAAGTGGATCGAACAGGATTCTATAATTCCAGAAACCACATATAACGTTTATAGAGGAGAAGTGCTTCATGAGTATAAAAAAATAGCATCTGGGATAAAAACACCTTTTTATAAAGATGAAACACCTGAAAAACATAAAACGTATTTTTATACAGTAAAAGCAGAAACTACTGCTGGTGAAAGTAATTTTTATCCCAATACTGCAACTTTATTAAATTTAGATGCTAAATATTCAATAGAAATTACAAATGTTGAAAAACAAAAAGAAGGCTACCTGTTTAAAGTCGCTTTTAAAAATATCCTGTTGGATGGCGAGTATTCTTATGGTGTTAAAATTGAAAATATATCTTATCTAACAGTGGAAGAGCAATTGGTAAAAGGAAAAAACATGTCTGCGGGCTCAGGAACTTTTCAGGTTTTTGTGCCTTATACGGAATTGGCAAAACAATCAAAATTTGCTATTAAAGCCTATATCAATAACAATGGTAAGAGTTTGTTTAGTAAAGAGTCCAATACATCAATAACAACAGATTAATAATTTGTTTTAAAAAAAAAATAATATGAAAATGTTGATTTTTACAATCATTTTAAGAATAACTTTTTTTTCAAACTAGTATGACGAAAACAACCTGTCCTGTCGTTATATACATATCTAGTTTATAAGGGTTCGGCAGACCTGAGGAGGTTTGGAACGAACAGGAGCAAGATTTTTTTTTTACTCACGTCATCCTGTTTGCGAATGTGAGCTTTTGCCAGCATTGGCAATTTGTATAGAGATATCTAAAGATTGAATCAGTTGGCAATATAAAGTATATATAAAAGTTGAGTTAATTGGTGAGAAACCTGAAAGTTCTGATATTTATGAGCTTCAGATATTGTTAGAGATTGAGATACTTATCATATGTTCTAACCTATAAAAAAGGAGGTGTTTTACTTTAAATTATGCAACCATTGAAGAATTTAACAATCAAATTAATTACAAAAATGTAGCTTAAACCTATTATGTAGTTTTTATTTGCATATCCACGCTTAAACGTATTATTTTTTAGCCAAATTTACAAAGCCCCCGTTTTTGACTCGTTTTGAGCAATTTCGGGGTTTGTTTTTTCTAAATAAAACACCTACTCTTTAATAAAAAAGTTTTTAGTGCCTACCCAACTTTCACTTTTGAACATATTATAAATAAAGATGTTTTTTAATCAACAATTTTGTTTATTCTTAATGATTTTAAACCATTGTACAGATATATTACATTATGATGCTTATACCTCGTTTTTTTGTTTCATTATTTTGCTATAGTAATTAAAATTTTAAAGCAATGAAAAGAATAGAATCTCTTTTGTTATTTGTTTTTGCAATCAATGTTGTAGGTTGTAAACAAAAAGACAATACGGTATTTAATAATGATACTCAGAATAAGCAAGGTTCAATAGAACTTGTAACAAATCTAAAATCGGATGATTTTAAACTCAAAATCGATGGTAAAAATACAGATTTGTATGTTTTAAAAAATAAGAACGGTATTGTAGCTTCCTTTACAAACTATGGGCAAAGATTAATATCGTTAATGATACCTGATAGAAATGGAAATTTTGCTGATGTTGTTTTAGGATTTAAAGATATTAATACATATAAATCTGCTAGAGAAAAATATTTTGGAGCAACTATTGGAAGATATGGAAATAGGATCGCTGAGGGTAAATTCTCTATCGATGATAAAGTATATCAGTTAACAACAAATAATAAAAAAAATCATTTGCATGGTGGCAATAAAGGATTCAATAATTGTGTATGGGAAGCTCACCAAATAGGGGAAAATGAAATAGAGTTTACAAGGACTTCAGTAGATGGCGAAGAGGGATATCCCGGAAACCTGAAAGTTAAAATTCATTATGTTTTGACAGATGCGAATGAATTAAAAATTGATTACTCTGCAACAACTGATCAAAATACAATTATTAATTTAACACACCATTCTTTCTTTAATTTGGCAGGTGAAGGTAGTGGTACAATCAATGACCATCTTTTAGAAATTAATGCTGATCGTTATACACCAGTAGATGAAGGATTGATACCTACTGGAGAATTAGCATCAGTTATAGGTACTCCATTCGATTTTAGGTCAGTAAAAAAAATTGGTAAAGATTTAGATGTTATAAATGAGCAGTTAGAATTTGGAAAAGGTTATGATCATAATTTTGTGTTGAATAATTCTCTTAAAAATGATGAAGGTTTATGTTTCGCTGCTCGGGTTGAAGAGCCAAAAAGTGGAAGGGTTATGGAAGTTTATACTAATGAACCTGGATTGCAGTTTTATGGAGGAAATTTCTTAGATGGTAAAACTAAAGGTAAAAGTGGTAAGCCTTATATTTATAGAGGTGCATTTTGTTTAGAAACTCAACATTTTCCAGATTCACCTAATCACTCTAATTTTCCTTCTACCTTATTAAAAGTGGGGAAGGTTTATAAGTCTAGCTGTGTCTATAAATTTTCTGTAAATAAATAATTCTTCTAATCTTTAAAGTACAATTTATGTATAAGTTCAATATTTTATAATTTTTTTAAAAAAATAGAAAATAAACATTTGTCCTTGTTTTTTATTTAAAAGTACAGATTACATTTTTGATATACCTGTAATATTGTGTTGTAATTTTTATAAAAACATTTTTTTTTACTAAAAAAAAAGAGATTTTAGTAAAATAACACTAACTAAACCAAAATAATTATGATTAGAAAAAAAATGAATTACAAAGACATAATACTAGTATTAGTTATGTTTTTTGGTATTTTGTCTGTTACAAGTGCACAAAAAATTGATGTAACAGGAAGGGTAACTACTATTAGTGATGGACTAGCTTTGCCTGGTGCAAGTATTTTAGTTGTTGGAACTACAAATGGAACTCAAACAGATATTGATGGTAAGTACGTAATAAAAAATGTACCAATTAATGCTGTGTTGATGGTGAGTTATATTGGGGTAAAAAGTAAAAGTGTAAAAGTGGACGGAAAAAGCACTATAAATTTTGCTATGCAATCTGATACAGAAAATTTAGACGAAGTAGTGGTAGTAGGATACGGTTCGTCTAGAAAGTCGGAATTGACAGAAGCTGTTAGTACAGTTAAAAATAATGAATTAACAAAATCCACCGGAACATCTATAGAGTCTGCATTACAAGGTCGTGTAAGTGGTGTAAAAGTAACTACTAATGAAGGAGGGCCAGGGGCAGGATTGAAGATTTCTGTTCGAGGAACATCTAGTATTAACGGAACAAATGAACCTTTGTATGTTATTGATGGTGTGCCTATTCAAAAAGATGTAGCTACAGGTGGAGAAGGAGGTATTTATTCATCCTTACCTTCTGATCCAATGTCAGGGATTAATCCAAATGATGTAGAATCTATCGAAATTTTAAAAGATGCTTCAGCTACTGCAATTTATGGGTCTCGCGGAGCAAATGGAGTAGTTTTAATTACAACAAAGCAAGGTAAAGCAGGGAAATTAGCAATTACTTATGATTCTTCTTATGGTACAGAAAGAATTTCAAATAAGTTGGATTTACTGAACGGTAGGGAATATTATCAATATCAGTATTTAAGAAACCCAAATGGATCTTTATTCACAGATGTAAATAATCCTTTTTATGTAGATCCAAACAAAATTGATGAAGCTTCATTAGGAATTGACTGGCAAGATGAAGTTTATAGACAAGCTTTTATGCAAAATCAACAATTTAATTTTAGAGGAGGAAGTGATAAAACAAGCTTTTTTGCTTCTTTAGGTTATTTGAATCAAGAAGGGATTATTGTGGATAATGATTTTGAACGTTACACAGGTTTATTGAATGTTAATGCAAATTCAGATAAATTTAAGCTGACAGGTAGTATGAATTTTTCTCAGAGTAATAGAAAAGGTTCTGTATACGCTTCAGGGGGACCTAATAATGATTTCGCAGGAGTTGTAAGTAAAGTGTTTTTTGCTAGACCTTTGGGAGGTAGAGATGCTTTGAATTCAGATCCAGATTTGTCTACTGGTTCAGATGAAGAGTTGGATTTTCTTACTAATCCATATTTGTATGCTACACAGGTAACAAATGATAATAAACAATCAAGAATTACAGCAAATATAAATACGTTTTATGAATTTGCTAAAAATTTTGAAATGCAAACCCGTATTGGAGGGAGTTTAACCTTTGATGAGAGTAATCGTTATTTTCCAACAACTACTGCTGCAGGAAAGAGATTAAATGGGTATGCACAAATTCTTAGAACAGATTCGAAACAATTTAGTTTTGAACATTTATTTCATTATAAGAATGATTGGGGTAAGCACAATTTGAAAGCAATGGCAGGATATACTATTGAAAAGGGGAGTCGTGATTTTTTGAATATTCAGAATCAAGGTTTTGTATATGATAATACAGGCGTTTTTGATATTGGTGTAGGTACTGATTTAATTGCCCCAATAAATTCTCTTGTAGAGTTTTCTTTAAACTCTTATTTAGGCAGGTTTAATTACAGTTATGATAATAAGTATTTTTTAACTTTTACGGGACGTATAGATGGTTCTTCAAAATTCCCTACAGCTAATAAATATGCTTTCTTTCCTTCAGGTTCATTTGCATGGAATATGCATAAAGAAAAGTTTTTGGAAAATGCTAATTGGATAAATAATTTAAGGGTTCGTTACTCTGTGGGAACTTCTGGTAATCAGGCTATTCCATCTTATGAGTCTCTAGCTCTTTTAAATGATGTTACCTATAGTTTTGGAGGGGGATTACAAACAGGTTTAGTTTTTAGTCAATTAGCAAATGAAAATTTAAAATGGGAAACCAGTATTCAAAATAATTTAGGTTTCGATTTAGGCTTTTTTAAAAATAAAATTAGTTTAAGTATTGATGGATTTATTAAAAGAACACATGATGTATTATTAGCTATTCCTGTTTCAAGCGTTGTAGGTGTAGATGGAAATCCATATCAAAATGCAGGATCAATTGAAAATAAAGGATTGGAGGTTACTTTGACTACTAAAAATTTTAATACTAAAAAGTTTAATTGGACTACTGATTTCAATATCTCAGTTTATAAAAATAAGATTACATCATTAGGAGAAATTGATGAATTCTATGCTGATTTTGGTGGTGGTGAATTTAGTAATCTTATGATTTATCGTAAGGGAGGTGAAATAGGAGAGTTTTTTGGATATAAAACAGATGGTATATTTAAAAACCAAGAAGATTTTGATAATTCACCAAAAGCTAATAATTCTCAGTTAGGAGGGTGGAAAATAAAGGATATTAATGGTGATGGTATAATAGATACTAATGACAGAACCGTTATTGGATCAAATCAACCTAAATATTTTGGTGGACTGACTAATAATTTCCAATTCAATAACTTTGATTTAAGTTTTTTCTTTGCATTTTCAGTCGGTCAAGAAGTATATAACGCAAACCGTTTTGTTTTGGAAAATCCGCAAGATGATAGGAATAAATCTAAAAGTATTTTAGATAATTCTTTTCTGGCTCCAACTTATGATGATGCAGGAAATTTAATCTCAGTAGGAAATCCTGATGGCAATTTACCAGCAATTGGAACAAATGCATTTCTCAGTCCTATAGATGAATATGTAGAAGATGCTTCTTTTTTAAGATTGCAAAATGTGACTATTGGATATACAATTCCTTTAGCTGAAAGGCTTAAAATCTCGAAATTCAGAGTGTACATGAGTGGTAATAACTTATTACTATTTACCAAGTATAAAGGATATGATCCTGATGTGAATACAACCAGAAATAATGGATTGATTAAAGGAGTTGATTTTGGTTCTTATCCAAGAAGTATAAATTTAATGTGGGGACTTAATGTTGCTTTTTAAAAACCAACAATAATTTAAAAATAAGAAAAATGAAAATAATAGGAAAATTTTTAATCACAATATGTATTTTTTTACAATTAGTTTCTTGTGAAAGTTTTTTAGAGGAAAACCCTAAAAGTGCATTGTCACAAAATAATTTTTTTGAATCTAAGAAAGATTTAGAATTAGGAGTTATTGGACTTTATGATATTCTCAATAATCAGGCTATGTATGGATTTAATTTAGGAATACTAGGAGAACTTGGTACAGACACATTTACCACCAATTCTGCAAGTAATGATTTTGAACCTCTTGATAATTATACATTAACTGACACCTATGGATTGGTAGAAGCTACCTGGCAAGCTTCATATAAAGGAATTGCAAGAGTTAATTTCTATATTAAAGGAGTAAAACAATCTGGTCTAGTAGCAAAAGAAATTGAAGATGTTTATTTAGCAGAAGCTTATGCTTTAAGAGCACTTTACTATTTTAATTTAGTTCGTTTATGGGGGGATGTCCCTTTAGAAACAGAACCTGCAGAGGATTTGTCTAAGATATATACTAGAGCACCGATAGAAGATGTTTACAATCAAATTGTAGAGGATTTAGTTTTTGCTAAAGAAAAATTACCAATAAAACAAACACAAACAGGACGTGTTACAGCAGGTGCTGCTCATGGACTTTTGATAAAAGTTTATTTGACAATGGCAGGAGCTCCATTGAACAAAGGTTTAAGTCATTATAACCTAGCATTGGCAGAGGCTAATGAGTTTATTACTCTTTCAGATAATGGAACATATCCTTATAAATTGTTGAGTCAATACAAAAATGTTTTCAGAGAAATTAATGAGAATAATACTGAGATTATCTTCGATGCTCAGTCTCTCGCAGGGGATCAAGAAGGTTCACGATGGGGAAAATGGGGAGGATATGCAGGTCCTTCAAATGATATTGCAAATGCTGGTTTTGGTACTCCTAGAGTGATGCCAAGTTTTTATACGACATATTCTAGTCAGGATATCATTAGACAACGTTGGAATGTTACGGATTCAACCTACAATGCTAATGGGACTTTTAGAACTTATGGTGCTGCAAATGTTCAGAATTATACTATTGCAAAGTTTAGACCAGAACCTAATAGTTTTGATATTAATGGGGTTTATGTAGGTTTTTCTACTCCATTGAATATTCCTATTCTTCGTTTTGATGATGTTTTGTTAATGGCTGCAGAAGCTGAAAATGAAGTAAATGGTCCAACTGTAAAGGCTTATGGGTATTTGAATAGGGTGCGTACAAGAGTTAAATTGACAGCCTACAATGGAACCAATTTTGCAAGTCTATATCCAAATTGGCAGGCTTCTGATGCAGGAATCAATCTTTCAAATCCTAAAGATGCTTTTAAAGAAGCTATTTTTTGGGAGCGTGGATGGGAGCTTTGTTATGAAGGCCATCGAAGATATGATTTGGTACGTTGGGGAAGGTTAATGAGTACAGTTAAGAACGTAGTCAGACCGGATTATGTAGCTAAAAACAATACCTTTAATGTGAACTTAAAAGTTGTTTCTCCTCAAAATATAAGAGATTTCCATGTTCTATTACCTATACCAGCAAAGGAGTTAAGCATAGTTAAAAATCAATTTACTCTAAACATCATAGGGTATAATTAGAAATTTTATTAAAGCAGATGTAAAAACATTATTAAACAAGATATGAGTTTTTAAAATTTTCAACTGTTTAATAATATCTAACCTACAACTTATGCCTTTTTTAGAGACTTAAACTAAATCTTTAAAAAGGGATCAATTAGATTTCAATTTTCAATGTACAATTGATTGAAATTTATAATCAATTAATTAGACGATTTAATAATCAACAAATCTTCTGTTTAAAGAATTATATAGAAAATCAAGCTATTTACTTGATTAAAATTATTAAGGAGGGATGTACCTCAAAAAAATAAAAATTATTTAAAGATGAAATATTTTTTTTCAATATTATTCGTTACTGTTTTGTTTTCTTGCAAAAACAGTCAAAATACTGTTTTAAATCCTTCAACTAAAGCAGCGTATGGAGTAGTAGATGTATATGCAAAAGAGACTCAAATACCTGCAACAGTAAAACCGTTATTGGATTTGTGGTTGCGTGATACTTTTGTGAAATTAGGAAATGACGGGTATTATTACTTGACAGGAACTATTGGTATGGAAGGAAGAACAACTTCAAGAGATTTAAGTCCAGGTTTACAAATTTGGCGATCTAAAGATTTAAAAAAATGGGAAGATCTAGGCATAGTTTGGTCTCTGGATAAAGACGCAACTTGGCAAGGTGAATTTGATGTTGTTAAAGGAGGGCCTAAAGAAGATTTAAATCAAAACTTAATTGGTGAAAAAAGAAGAACCTTGTGGGCTCCAGAAGTACATTATATCAAAAGCCAAAAAACTTATTTTGTAGTTGCCTGTGTCCCTGAAAATCCTAATGGGAATGGTTCCTATATTTTAAAAAGCACAAGCGGTAAAGCAGAAGGACCTTATGTTAATATTAAGGATAATGAGAAAGGACCTATTTTTCCACGAATTGATGGAAGTCTTTTTGAAGACGAAGATGGTACTACTTATTTTATTGGACATAACCATGAAATTGCTAAAATGAAGCCCGATATGAGTGGGTTTGCTGAACCATTAAGAAAATTTAATGAGACCAAATACGAAACTGAACCTTATATAGAGGGTGCTTATATTGTA
Organism: Flavobacterium flevense; assembly: GCF_900142775.1. Classification (GTDB taxonomy): domain Bacteria; phylum Bacteroidota; class Bacteroidia; order Flavobacteriales; family Flavobacteriaceae; genus Flavobacterium; species Flavobacterium flevense. Next base: position 25,495 of record NZ_FRCC01000015.1, on the reverse strand, counting down.
AAAGAAGGAGGGAAATATCATTTGATACAAGCTATTTGGAGTGTAAGACAACCTGATGGTACGTTTTCATATAATGGCTTAAATCCTTACAAAAACAATAAAGTTCGTGAGCAAAATTTATATTCTTATGATGTTGTAGTAGCTTCTGCTGATAATATTTATGGACCTTATTCAGAACGATATACTGTTGCTACTGGGGGAGGTCATAATAATTTTTTTAAAGACAAAAAAGGTAATTGGTGGAGTACTATGTTTGGAAACCCAAGGGGAGATTTAATGAAGAGACCTTTTGTGACTCGTGCTGCAATTTTTCCAATCAAGTACAAAGATGGAAAGTTTAGTATTGATGATAATAGGTGATTTATTATTAATTTATAAAATATTACTAGCTGAAGCCGTCTCAAAACATAATTTGAGGCGGTTTTTTCATATGTGTTTATTTGGTCTGATTTTTTGATTTTTCTAAAACAAGCAAAAATTGTCCTTAAGCGGCAATTTTCTTTCTTAAATTATGTCCTAAAGCCATTAATCCGAACTCTAATTCTACTTTTTCAAGTCCTTTTAGAGAAAATCGTCTAAATCCATTGTTATGCTTGAGTTGAGCAAACACTGGTTCTACATCGGCGGTGCGTTGTTTTCTTTTTTGGATCCCTGTTTCACTTAGTAGTAACTCTCTTGTTCTTTGTTTGTGTCTTTCAAGGTTGTGGTTTCGCTCAATGCTTCTGTTTCCTTTGGCTTTAAAACATTGCCCTCGCAGTGGGCAACTCTCACAGTTCTTTGCTTGATAATGACTCAATGATTGTGTGTGCCCTGCTTCGGTGGTACGCTTGCTTTGATGGGTTTTGTGCATTTTTTGCCCCATTGGACAGACATAATAATCTTCTTCTTGATTATAATAGAGATTTTCTTTGCTAAATGGTTTGTTCTTTTTTTGATAGTTTTTGTCTTGCTCTTTGTCAAAAGTATTGTATTTTACGTAAGCGGTAAGCTCTTTTTCTTGCAGATAATCGTAGTTTTCTTCACTGCCATAACCTGCATCGGCTGTTATTTCTTTCAATTGCTGAAGTGTTTCTTTCCCAAAGGTTTTTTCAAAATTTTCTAAATGAGGTTTCAGGGTTTTGGTATCAGTTGGGTTTTGATGAATGGTATAATGAACGATGATTTGATTCTCGGTTGATATTTGGGTGTTATAAGCCGGTTTGAGTTGTCCGTTTCGCATATGGTCTTCTTTCATACGCATAAATGTGGCTTCTGTATCGGTTTTACTGTAGCTGTTGCGTTCTGCTAAAATAGCTTCTTGTTGTTCGTATTTTTCTAAATTGGCTACAAAATTATTTTTGATGTAGCGTAATTTGGCTTTTGATTTGGAGCTGGCTTTTTCGTTTCCAGAGAGTTTAGCGTCTATTTTGGCTACTGTTTGCTCGATTACTTCTTTATTGATTTCCTTGAACTGGGTTGGCTCTGGATCAGGGTTGTCATCATTATCAATACTTTGGGCATAATTCCATAAATCTTCTAACTGGGTAAGCATTTTAGCTTTGTTGGTTTTAATACTTTTGCCCCAAACAAAAGTATAGCGACCCGCTTGGGCTTCTATTTTCGTGCCATCAGTATAGATTTGTTTGAGCGTAATTAACCCTTCTGATGCCAACATCAACACTACTTGTTTGAAGATTTCTTTAAAACTGTCTTTTAGTTTATTACTCCTAAAACGGTTAATGGTATTGTGATCGACAATGGTCATTGAGGTTAACCACATAAAGTTGATATTCTCACGAAGAGCCAATTCTATTTTGCGAGAGGAATAAACATTGGTCATATAGGCATACAACATCACTTTAAGCAACATCTTTGGATGATAGCCTGGATTACCTTCTTTGCTGTAAGCTTTTAAAAGTGGTTGGATGTTAATCGACTCCACTACGTAGTCAACTACTCGAACAGGATGTTGCTCGGGAATCAAATCGTCAAACGAATAAGGTAAAAGCACCGTTTGTTGTTGATTATAATGCTTGAATTTCATATTTAATATCTGTAAATCAATACTTAAAAATACGAAATAACCTATACAAAAACAAATGTAAGCATAAAAAAACCGCCTCAGTTTTGAGACGGCTTCATTTTTTTATTTATAAAAGCATTTCAAAAAGTTCAGAGAAAATTTTGATTATAAATAAGTCGAAATTTTAAAAGTCAAAGGTGTAAAAACTTCGATAAAAAAGATGAAATTCATTAAGTTGAATCGTTTTTGTGTAATTTTAAAACACGACATTTAAGAGTATTCATTACTTAATATATTAATTTGTTTTAAAAATGACACTGTCCCCAAAAGTGTTTAATCGGAGCCTTTTTTCAAAAATATTGAATATCGTTTTAAAATGAAAAATGACCGAAATTGAATTTCAAAATCGGTCATATTAGAAATCTATTAATAACTATATTAGAGAAAAATAACCTTTTCTCCATATAATTTATGATTATTATGGTTTTAATGAAATTAAATAAATTTCATTTGTAAGCATCGTTATAGGGCCGATAGTTTTTGCTGTGCTATTCCAAGTACTTGTTACTGTTGTAAAATTAGTATCGGATGCTTTTTTCACAACAAGATTTGCAGATGACGAAAAGGTTGAGCCATCAACTCTTAATGTTATGTTATTTGTATTGGCAGATTTACTCCATATAACTGCATAAAAAGCACTAGTTCCTCCTAAGGCAAAACCATTAATTCCAGCTGGAAGCCCTGTTAAAGGTCTTCTTTTGTTTGAAGTATTGTTAAGCCAAGAATGTATTTTCCATTGTAAGTTATTAGCATTGGTTTGAGTATTGTCATACATAGCGGCATAAATTAAATTAGCATCATCCATCAATAGCTTTTCTCCTTTCAAATAATCAATCATTCCTTTACTTGTAGTTACTGCTTCTGAAATAATCCCATCACAACATTCTTTGTGCCAATGACCACGGTCAATTATGATTTTGGTTCCTGAATAGGTTTGATTATAGCTATTTAATGCCGAAATGGCACTTGCTATAGCAGTTGGCTCTCCCCATCTGTAAAACTGAAAAGTTAAGTAATCTACATCTACTTGTTTTAATTTTAATCGATCAACAGCATATTGATATAATCCATTGGCATCTGATGGAAGTTGAATACCTCCCACTTTTGCACCACCAGCTTTTAAACCAGCTGCAATAGGTTTCCAGTAATCAACAAAACGATTAATGTTTTCTTTTTTAGTTGCATCAGTAGTAGGTACTTTTGTTCCTAATGTATGCGTAGGTTCTTGATGCCCAATCCAAATAGAATGATAGTTAGCCCCTAATGCTTGATCAGCAGCTAATGCCCATTGTACATAATTGTCTTGAAAGGCTTGCATAGATGCACCTGTTGTAGGTAATGGTACATAATCCCCATCAGAGGTAAAATAGGATGTATCTAATGGGTATAATGGATTTGATGTATTATCTGGTGTGCCAGCAACTTGATTGATGATGACAAAGCCTTTGTTCTTAGCGTAGTTTCTAATATTGGTATAATCTGCTTGTTGTCTGTTTTTATAAACGGTTCCTTCTTTATAAAATTCGCCATTTCCAAGTTTAGGCTCTTTATATAAGTTACGGATTCCATTAATAGCTTTAAAATTATTTGTTGACATTAGATCCATTACCGTTTTTGGGTTAGTATTAGTATCTACAAAACCACCGTTTCCTCCTAGAGCCATTCCTCTTAAATAATTAATATCAGGGCCACCACTTTGTGTAAGATTGGTAACTATAGTTTGATTGATTACTGATACGTTTAATTGCTCCATTTTGCTATTAATAGCACTTTCTTGAGTAATAGATTTGTTGGTCTCTAGTGATTGTTTTGTGTTCTCGGTTGTGTCTGTACAAGAGATAAATGTTGTTAAAATGAATAGTAAAGCCAACAGTTTTGAATGTAGCTTTAGTTTAGGTTTGTTGTTTCTTAACATAATTTTGGTTGATTTTAATAGTTAATTATTAGGTTCATCTATTAACAGTATTTCTGATAATAGTTTGTGTTATAATTAAAGTGGTTATCCTTCAATTATATTTAATAAATTTCCTTAATTAAGAATGAATTGATAATCAACATTGTGTTTAATTATAGGATAATTGTTGATTTTTTCTTTCTTAACCAAATAAATAATTCCTTGCTCCTTAAGATTAGTACTAATTCTACTCAAGGATTTTAAATATTAAATAAAAAAGCAGTAGTAAAGAAACACTTACTACTGCCTAAAAAATATTAAATCTGGATTGCTTTTATTTTTTGGAAGCCTCAAACTCTGGATACACCAAAGGATTTTTATTCCCTAGACCTGAATTGTCATTACCTAAAACCCCACCGTTATATACAAAGTTTAAAATCCATAAAGGAGATTTGGCGTTGAGTATTTTAGGTTTGTCTTTTAATGTGTTTTGTAATCCATAAGTGGCTATGGAGACATTGTTTTTTTTGAAAGAGGTTAGAAAGGCATTAAACCACTGTTTAGGATACCAACTTTGACTATTAAAATAGTCCATTAAAATTTCAGGTTTAATTGGGTTTTTATCAATTGCTTTTTGCTGAACAAGATTTAACCATTCGTAAAGTTTCATGTCTGAAGGATATCCATTTTGTGTTCCCCATAATCCTAAGGATTCATTGCTGTAGGTTTCAAAAAGACGCACTATAGAAAACTCTGTACAGATTATTTTTTTAGTTATTTTAGCCTCATTTCTAATGTAAGCAGGATCATCATTTGCTTTTATTAATTCATTAGTATGGATGTGTAAATCAATACCATCTACTAATGGGTTTTCTTTAGTTATTTTTATTATTTCAGCTACAATATCATTTTTTTGCAATTCACTTACACGGTTTAAGGCCCCTGTGAATATTTCATAATTCCAATTTTGACTAATTTTTAAATCATTCGAAAGTGTAATGATTTTATTAGTAATGGCTCCTAATTTTTTAGCATCTCCATTTGGGGTTTCCCACATAGGTTCGTTACCTACGACTAAAATGTTAATTTTATTACCTAAATTTTTCTCCGTCAAAAAGAGTTTAATGGCATTTAACAAATAAGTTTCTTCCATTGAATTTTCCTCTGGAGCGCCAATTTTTTTAAATTTGAAATCAAGTTTTAGGCTTAAAATTATTTTATATCCTTTAAGGTTTGTTAAAGGGCTAATGTCAAAATTTTTGATGGCTTTGTTATTTACTCCAGTTACTTTCCCATTTTTATCTACGGTCAAAAAATAACGAGGGATATTTACAAAGCCACGAACCCATTTTACCTCAGCTTTGGAGAGGAGAGATGGATCTATATTTTCAATATTCTCATTAAAATTAGCACCTATTTGTTGTGCGAAAGCTGTTTGTAACGACAGTATAGAGAATAGCAATAGTGTGATTTTTTTCATTTTATTTTCATTTTATGGGAAAGTCTTCCGTTTTTATAATTGGTGTATTGTATATTTTTTCTGTGTCTCCTTGTGATTTCATCCATTGATGTAAATCTTTTTTCATTTTATCTAAAACCTTTTTGTATTTCGGATTTAGAGCCAAATTGTTTTGTTCCAAAGGATCCTTTATCACGTCGTATAATTCTTGTGTTGGTCTTTGATGGTATTTCATGACCACTTCCATAGCTTTTTTGTCTCCAGCTGCTTTTTGATACCAAGAAGTCCAATAAGATCCAGCTCCGTCTTTTTTCAATAAATCAGAATGATTGGTATGTAAATAGTCTGTGTGTAAATTTAAAATATAATGGTATTGAGAAGTTCGAACACTTCGAATTGGGTAAACATTCATTTTACCATCACCCGTATGAGTGGTATAAATTTTTTCCCTGAAATTACTTTTTTTACCCATGAGTACATCCGTAAATGGTTTTCCATCCAAGTCTTTAGGTACTCTACCTTTAGCAATATCAATAAATGTTGGGAAAATATCAACCCAACTTACCATCGCATTGGTTTGTGAACCAGCCTCTATTTTTCCTTTCCACATCATAAGTAATGGTGTACGAATACCAAAATCATACAAATTCCATTTCCCAAAAGGCCATTGTGCTCCATGATCACTACTAAAAGCAAAGATAAGGTTATCTTTAAATTGCTGTTCGGCAATGTCTAAAATTTCGCCCATTTCTTTGTCCATACCCGTAACATCGGTATAGTATCTTGCTCTTTCTATTCGGGTTTCTTTTGTGTCAATAAAATAGGGGGGAATAGTCACTTTATCGGGATCATAAGTGGGTACTTTTATCCAGGGTACATGTGGTCTTCGATCGCCTACTAGTAAACAAATAGGTTTTTTAACCTCGTGAGTTGCAAAATATTCTTTTACTTGTTTTGCTAAATCTACTTTTGGCTCACTGTAAAAATTAAATCCAGCAGTAGTATTCATTTTGTCATGGGCTACTTTTCCAAAACCAATTACTTCGTATCCTTGATCTTGTAAATATTGCGTCATAACTTTTATATCTTTGTGAGGGTAAGAATGGTTTACTTCGGCACCATTTCTAGCTGGCATAAGTCCTGTAAGTAAAGCAGCTCTACTGCAAGCACAAGCAGGAGAGGCAATAAAAGCATTATTAAAACGCATCCCTTCTTTTGCTAATTTTTCCATAGTAGGTGTTTGAACTTCTCCAGTTCCAAAAAAAGAATTATCCAAATAACCGGCATCATCAGCAATGTAAAAAACGATATTTGGTTTTTCTTGAGCAAGTACTGTTGTCAAATAGAATAAATGACAAAAAGTAAGCCACACCAACTTCACTAATTGATTTCTCATCTTTTTTATTGATTTTTTTTAGAGGTTAATTTTTTAAACAATTCAATTTCATTTTGGTTAAAAGGTGTGCCATCTGTTCTATATAAGTCGTGAAACCACACTTCTGGTTCAGGAAAGGCTTCGCCGGGTTTTACGACTTTTCCTTGTGCTCTTTTTTCATTTACACTAATGTTTTTACCGTCTTCTCTGCGGCTAGACCATGGCCACACGGTACCGCTTTTTCCAGATACAAAGCCCCAATTTACAGCTCCAACATTGTGTTTTTTTAATACGGGTAAAATGTCTTCAACTGTACTTCCTTGAGTGCGCGCTAACCATTCAGTCATAATAATTGGCCTGTCTTCAGTTTGGTAATCAAGGATTAATTTTTCGATGTTTTCTGCATTTTCATAACTATGAATTGATATAATATCTGCATTTATGCGGTTGATTTGTATGTTGATTTTACCAGCACTACCTGCAGAAGTTGCTGTTATGGGTTGTGAAGGGTTAATTTCACGAGCCCATTGCCATGATGCATAAACTAATTTTTTTGAGTGATCATTAAGACTTGTTTTTTTATCGGAACCATCTAAATTGTTTCCTCTTCCAGGTTCGTTGTATAATTCCCACATTAAAATCCGTTTGTCATTTTTGAAATGAGAAATAGTTTCTTGAATATATCCTTTTAGTAGAGCTACTTCTTCTGGAGAAGCTTCATCATTTGCAAATCTAACTGCAATTTCTCTGGCGGGTGAATTTACCCAGCCGGAGTTGTGGTAGCCTATTACAGGCAAAGGTTGTACTCCAAGTGTGGGATTCGGGAAGTGACAATCGTCAAAAAATACAAAAAAGGGACGGATACCGTGTTTTTTTGCAATATTTAAAAATTCATCTATACGTTTGTAGAGTCCTTTTTTATCTGATGCCCATACAAGATCGTGTAAAAATACACGCATGGTATTCATTCCCATATTCTGAGCCCATACAAATTCTTTGTCTATTGTTTTAGGATCCCACGTAGAGGCTTGCCACATTTCGATCTGATTAATAGCAGTTGATGGTAAATAATTGGCTCCCACTAACCAAGGCTGTTTGGCATACCAATCTTTTGCTTTCTGATTTGTCCATTGTCCTTTGACTGGTTTGGAGTAATCTACTTCTTGAGCAAATGAACTTGATGATATTGCTATAAAAGTTAGTAAAATTATTAATTTATTCATTGTCAGGTTGTTCTGTTTGCGTGTTGGTTTTATGGATTTTGCCGTGTTTTTTGTAATTAACAAGTGATTAAAATCCAGTTTGAATTAGAATCAAATTTTAGAAAATGGTTTAATTACGAATTTGATAAAAAAGTTTAATTGTTTTCTAATTTTGGTAGATTGTTCCACCATTTCAATAGATTTGAACTTAATTTTTTAGTTAGTTTTGGTTTTTGTACTGTAAGATTTAAAGTTTCGTTTTTGTCATTAAGAATGTTATATAATTCGGGTTCGCTTCCATCGTGGTTGAGTAATAGCTTCCAATCTCCGGATCTAATTGCTAAGTTTGGACTTTTGTCTTTGCCGTCAGGGTAGTTAAAGTTTTTTACATCTCGACCATATTCCCAATACATGTCTTTTTTTCTTTTAGCCGTTTTTCCAAAAAAAATAGCACTGCGATTTTCTCCATCACTTTTGTAATTTTTAGATAATTTAAGACCAGCCATTTCAGCCAGTGAAGGGAAGAGGTCGGTTGAATTAATAACAGAAAGTGTATCAAGTTTTTTTGCAGGAATATGACGAGGCCATTTGATAATGAATGGCATTCTTGTTCCACCTTCATAAAGAGAAAGTTTAGAACCTCTTAACCCATTTGCTCTTGTGCCATTAAAACTAGGTAAAGGGCCATTGTCACTGGTAAAAATAATAATTGTATTATTTTCGATACCCAAAGATTTGATTCCGCTTAGGAGTCTGCCTATTTGTTTGTCATATTCTTTGAGGACCAATTTAAAAGTAGCTTCTTCTTTTGGATTTAATGGGAACTTACCATTGTATTCCCCCTCCGTTTTCGGTACCCATGGCGTATGAACATCATCAGGCCATAGATTTATAAAGCAAGGTTTGTTTTTATTGGCTTTTAAAAAATCTAAAGTTTTGTCAACAAAGTATTTAGTTCTTTCCCAGCGTTTTACACTATCTGTTTTGGCCCATATCCAATTTGATGAAGTCAGTAATGGATCAGGATCAGGGCTTTCCCAAGTACTATTATACGCATCAAAACCATATTTCTTGATACTAGGAGCATTGGTAACATCACGTCCACCTCCCATGTGCCATTTGCCGAAATGCCCTGTGGCATAACCCGCATTTTGAAATACACGAGCTATTGAAGGAGCATTTGGATCTAAGAAATCTGCTTGTTGTGCGTTTTTGTTTGCTTTTGTAGTATTTAAAAAATTAGTAAAATTCCATTTTGCAGGAAACATTCCCGTAAGTAAACTTACTCTTGAAGGTGAGCATATTGGTGATGCGCTATAATATTGGGTATATCTACTGCCTTCAGCTGCGAGTTGGTCAATATTTGGTGTCTCGACAAATTTTCCGCCATAACAGCTAATGTCACTAAATCCCATATCATCGGTTAGAATTAGGATGATATTTGGTTTTTCTTGAGCAGCTAATTGATAACACAGTAACTGAAAAAAACAGGCTGTAAATAGTCTTATTTTTTGTTTAGATATCATTTCGTGTATTTTTAAAGTCCCATTTTTTTTGCCCATTCATTCCATTTTACAATCATTTCATTTGCTTTTTTTGGATTGTCTGAAAAGATATCTTTTGTTTCAGTTTTATCATTAGAAAGGTCATATAATGCCCATTTTTCTTTGGCCAAAGCAACAATTTTATAATCTCCAGAAATTAATGCTTTTCCGCCTTGATGCTCAAAAAATAAATCATCATAATTAGTAACTGTTTTTCCTTTCATGATTGGTACTAGGCTATGACCGTCTGTTGCAGTAATTTGATTTCCTTTATACACCTTAGGGTAGGGTACATTTGCAATTTCTAAACAAGTAGGCATAATATCCATTATGTGGGCAAGAGAATAGTTAATCCCTTTTTTTATTCCAGGCCCAGTCATGATAAATGGCGTTTTGGCACCCCCATTATAAGATTCTTTTTTCCAATATCTATAAGGACTGTTGAGTGCATTAGCCCAACCACTACCAACGGTTGTATAAGAAATTGAGCTGCCAATTTTATCAATTTCGGGACTATCATATTGTAACGGAGTTCCGTCACGTAAAGCTGAAGGTCTGTCATATCCCGGTTGATATCCTGGAGTATTCAGCATTTCAGGCGAAGCACCGTTATCAGACATAAAAAAGATGATGGTGTTGTCATACTGATTGTTTTCCTTTAATTGTGCTATTAAACGACCGATGCCTTGATCAACTTCATCAATCATGGCTGCATGAGTTGCCATACGTTGCGCAAAACTCTTTTTTTCTTCTGCTGTTAATGTATTCCATTTTATGGCTTCTTTTTCCTCTTTTGTATAGGGGTAGTCTTCTTTGGTAATTATTTTTTTAGCTAAAAGGCTTTCATATCTTCTTTTTTTGAGTGCATCCCAGCCATCTATATATGTTTTTTCATATTTTTTGATGGTTACCGCTGGTGCTTGAACGGGCCAGTGTGGAGCATTGTAGGCCAAGTACATAAAAAAAGGTTTTGTATCTTTTTTATAGCTGTTTATGTATTCGATGGCTTTATCAGTGAAGGCATGAGTGGTATAATAATCTTTGGGTACATTTTGAACTGCTTTTACTCCTTCAACCAAAGAAAACGGATCGTAACAATTTACTACTCCCCAGATTACACCATAAAATTTATCAAACCCCCTACGAGTTGGATAGGTGTCAATGGCTGCAAAAGTAGTGTCTGGAGTATATTGATGGTTTAGCCATTTTAAGTGCTTTTCTTTGTCTTTTAAAGGATTAGCTTCAGATAAATGCCATTTACCTACCATTGCTGTATGGTAGCCATTTTGTTGTAAAACTTCGGCAATAGTTGCACCTGATTTATTTAAACTTGCACCATTACGCCTTAATCCAACTTTGTGTTGGTACTGTCCAGTCAATAAAGAAGCTCTAGTGGGACAGCATCTGGAATCATTGTAAAAATTGTTCATGACCATACCTTCGCGTGCGAGTTTGTCAATGTTTGGGGTATGAATCTCACTACCATAGCAGCCTAAGTCAGAATAGCCCATATCATCAACCATTACGACAATAAAATTGGGTTTCTCTTGAGCATTTAGATTGAAAGTAAGTAGAAAGAAAAGATAGGTTATTTTTTTTTTCATATTTTCAATCGTTAAGGTTACTTCTGGCTTGTATTTCAATTGTGATTCTCTTGGTGTTAGGAGTTACAATTTTATTGATTTAATTACTAAATATTAAGTAACATTGTAATTAAATATAGCATTTTTGTCTATTTTTTAAACGCATAGATATCATATTATAATAAAAGAAGTTCTTCATGTAATTTTATTGTTGTAAAGAATAAGTTTATAATTATCAAAGTAATTAAATAGTGACTTTGTGAAATTATACTGTGTTGTAAATATTTATAGAATTAGATATTATTGATTAAAAATGTGAGTATATTCTTTCTGTAGTGTCTTTTTCAATTATCCAATTTCTGAACCAGATTCTTTATTAGAATCATAAAAGAACTTATTATTTGATGTAAATAATTTTTTATAATCTTTAAATTAAAATTGTTACTTATTTGGTTGTATTCCCATTTAATAGTTTGAAGACTTTTACAGTTTGGATAACGCTTTTTTGAGTTTTTCATAAATAAAAAAAGTTTATTGAAACGAATTTCAATAAACTTTCGGAAACATCATATTTTATAATGCCTCACAGCATTTTTATCAACTATTTTAGATTACTAGATAAATCGATCTTAAGATGATGTGGAGCTTTTTATCATTTTTGATTGTTGTTGTTCTCTTTTTGTAAATAAGCTGAAGGTGATAGACCAAATTGATTTTTAAAGACTCTACTAAAATAATTGGGGTCATTGTATCCTGCTCTATAGGTGACTTCTGAAATTGAAAATCCCTGTTTCAAGAGATTAACTGCCACTTTCAATCTGACTTCTTTGATATAATCGGAAGCATTTGTATTCATTGCTTTTTTCATTTTTAAATGCAATAGCGATCGACTAACTCCTATTTTACTAGCCATTAATTCAATGTTGAAATTGGGATCAGAGAAATTTTCTTCAACCATATCTACTACTGTTTTTATGAATTCTCGTTCCTGATTATTACTGACTTTTACATCTTCTGTTTTATTAAATTGATTTGAAAATCTACTTTCAAGGTTTTGACTAGAACGCAATAAATTTCTAACTAATAAGTCTAATTCGACTAAATTAAAAGGTTTGGTTATATAGGCATTTGCTCCCAATCCTAATCCTTCTAATCGATCTGTTTCTTCTGTTTGTCCAGTTAGAAGGATAAAAGGGATGTGTGAAGTTTTTAAATCCGATTTTAATTTTTTACACAGAGTAAGTCCACTTAATACAGGCATTTTGACATCAGAGATGACAATATCGGGTATTTTTTTTTCAATTTTATTCAATGCATCAGCTCCGTTATTAGCTGTTGTTACTTTAAATTTTTGAGAGAAATGTCTTTGTAAAAATTTATTTAATTCAACATTGTCTTCTACTATTAATATTCTTAATTCGTTATTGATTCCACTTTCATTATCTTGCAAGGCTTCATTTGTGTTCATTTCAATTGATGAATAGTCATCCTTAATTTCTGAAATTTCATAAGTTTCAATTATTCCTGAATCTGAATTGTGCTTTAAATACAAAGGAATTGTAATATTAATTGTTGTTCCTTCCCCAACTTTTGAATCGATATCGATACTTCCTTCTAAGAATTTTGTAAGACTGTGAACCAAAGTTAGCCCTATTCCAGAACCTTCTTTTTGCTTCGAATTGTTATCTTGATAAAAGAAAGGGTCAAGTATTTTCTCGATGATCTCTGTTGTCATACCTATACCACTATCTTTTACACATAATGTAAGCATACTTCTGTTTTTCTCATCGAGATTACTACTTATATTTGTTTTAAGTTCAATGTATCCTCCCTCTTTGGTGTTTTTTATGGCGTTTGAAATTAAGTTGTTAATTATGGCTTCGACTTTATCTACATCAAAAAAACAGATATATTCTGAATATCCATTCTTAAGGTGATAATTAATTTTTTTGCTTTTTAGTAGTGGATAAAAGGCCTCGAAATTCTTTTTGATAAACTCAATAATATTTCCTTTTTTTAGTTCGAGTTCAGCATGATCTGTTTCAATTTTGCGAAACTCCATTAGTTGACGTACTAAATGTTGTAATTTACGGGCACTTTTTTTTACGGAAACGAGTTCTTCTGGTAATTCATTATTAGAATGTTTGTTTTGAAAATAACTTTCAACCGAAGCAATAATTAGTGTTAAAGGCGTTTTGAACTCGTGGGATATAAAGGTGAAAAAGTTGAGTTTATGATTGTTAAGCTCCTTATTTTTTTCTTTTTCAATTCGTTCTAATTCGACAGCTAGTTTTTGTTTGTGAATAATGCCAACAATATGGGTGTAAAAATAGATAGATGCTATAATTAGTATTAAGTAAAAGCAATATGCCCAATTACTTTTCCAGAAAGGAGGATTTATAGTAAGTACTATGTTGCGTTCGTTAGTTCCTTTTGAACTAGGAAGGGTTCTTACTTTAAAAATATATTTTCCTGGTGAAAGGTTGGTATAAGTTGCAGCATGTTTATTGCCTACTTTGTTCCAATCTTGTTCAAATCCTTCTAAAAAGTATTCGTAGTTGTTACTACTATTTGACTCAAAATCTAAAGTGGTAAATTCAAAAGTAATGACATTATCGGAGTATTTTAGTGTTATTTTTTTAGTCAAGTCTATGTTTTGTTCTAAAACCCCGTCCTTGGTTATCGGAACATCTTTGTTGAATAGTTTAAATCCTGTAAGTCTTATTTCAGAGCTCTTATTATTAAAATTGAGAAGGTCAGGATGAAAATAATTCAAACCGTATATAGAACCGAAATACAAATAGCCCTCCCTGTCTTTAAAAAAGGATTTGAAATTAAATTGATTAGTGGATAGTCCTATTTCTTTATTGAAATTGAAAAATTCATGTGTTTTAGGATTATATTGGGTAAGACCATTATTGGAAGTAATCCAAATAAAACCTTTGTTGTCTTCGATTACACCATAAATATTATTATTTGGCAGTCCATCTTTTTGTGTTATAGCTTTAAAAGTTCGTTTTTTAGTGTCAAAAACTAGTAAACCACCATTTAATGAGCCAAACCAAATATTGTTTTTTGAGTCTTGAAAAGCACTTACAAATTGATTACTATTAAAAGAAAATTCATTGTTTTTGTCAAAGCTGTAATGAATTAATTTATTGTTAGGTCTGTCATATTTATAGATACCAGAAAATCTAGTGCATATCCAGATGCATCCATTTTTGTCTTCTAGGAGGTCATAAATAAATTCATCACCAAGAATTTGAGGTTTAAATAAGGAAAAGCTTTTTGTTGAACGATTATATATGTTTAGACCTGCCTGTGTTCCTATCCAAAGTCCCTTTTTTGAGTCTTCAAGTATCGAATATACATAGTTGTTTGACAAGGAGTTTTTTGAAAGTATTTCGTTTTTAAAAACTTCAATTTGTTTGGTTTTGGGATTGTATTTATTTAATCCGCCAAGAAAAGTACCAATCCATATATCGCCATTTGTATCTTCTTTTAAAGCATGAATGTTGTTGCTACTTAGACCATCATTATTATTTAGATAACTAAAAGTGTTGTTTTTTCTATCAAATATTGTGATTCCAGAATCTTCGGTTGCTATCCAAATTTTTTTATTTGAATCTTGAATGATATTACTTACTACTTTTCCTGCTATTGTATTTTGACCGGGTAACAATTTAGAGAAACCAATGCCTTTAGGGATAGTGTAATTAACTCCACCAAAATAAGTTCCTATCCACATTATTCCTAAATCATCAAAATAGAGTGCATTAATTGATTTGTCAGACAATTGATTCAAACTTGGGTTGTAGGATTGTCCATAATGTTTAATTGTCTTGTTGTTAATGTTGTAGGTAGTAATGCCAGATCCAGTTCCCAACCATAAGTTGTTATCCTTATCTTCACTTATTTTATTGATTCGGTTTGACTCAATCATTCCGTTAAACACCATGTTGAGTTTAATAAAATCATCTTTTATGGGGTCAAAGTAGAATAAACCTTTTGGTGTTCCAAGCCAAATATTTTTCTTGCTGTCTTTGAATAAAATAAGGTCAGGATAATTAATATTTTCTTCAGTTATTAATTTTATGGAATATTCTTTTATAGTTTCACCCATATCATTCATCAATATCACTTTTTTACCTTTTGCAATCCAATAGATATTGGCTTTGTATTCGCAGATTGATTTTATAAAAGCATTGTCTTTAATTTTTATTGGATGGTCTGATTTATCCAATACAAATAAACTTTTTTGAGTGCCTACAAATACTTTTCCTTTACTAGATTGGTATAGAATTTTAATTGCGTCTTTTTTGTTGTCTCCTAAATTGATACTCTCAAAATTATCGGTGTTTTTGTTGTATTTGTTTAAGCCCAGTGAAGTACCTATATAGAGCCCATTTTTAGTAGATAGCAAACAATTTATTTCGCTACTTTTTAATGCATTTTTATTTGATGAACCATAATAGTTTTTTATGGAAAAACTATTGTACATATTTAAACCTTCTCTGGTCGCAATCCATAGTACACCATCATGTTTAACAATGTCATATACGGTGCTATGAGATATTGGTTTTTCTATTTTTTTAAATTCAATTTTTTGTCCCCAACAGCTAGAAATAAATAACACTATTATAATAATCTGTTGTGTTATAATTGATTTAAAGATTGAAAATATTTTGAACATGATACTTTGTTTTTAGTTTGGACCTAATATGTATTCTTTACAAGTAGTAATGAATACATAAATTGACATTTGTGCTATTCTTTTGGATAAATATCTAGTTGTTAGTTGTTATTTATGATTAGAATTGCATACTGTAATTAATATTAAGAATTGTTAATAATATAAATTATATGTTTTTTAATGTTTTTTTTGGCAAATATATGATTTAAAAAATATAGATATTGTAAAAAAAATGACATTTTGTTTGTTTGTCTTTAATGTTGTTGCTCTTTTTTTTTGGAAATATTTTTTTCCCAGAGTTTTTTAAAAAATTGAAGTTCTTAGAGAAGAGTTTAAACAAAATTGCTTGTTAGTATTTTAAGAGATATGTTTTTTTGAAAGTTTAATATTTTATTTTAAAGAGAAAGTAAGTCAAAAAAAATGATATGAATAAATCAATAGAATTATAGTTAATGAAGAGAATAATTTTAATTGTATTAGGCGTAGTATGTTTAAATGTGTACTCTCAGGATAAGCAAACATATAGCAATCCGATCGCTCCCATTGGTGTTAGGAGTCTTACTGTTCCTAATGTTGTAAAACCAATTTTAGACACTTGGATTCGTGATCCTTATGTGATGTTAGGGCACGATAATTGGTATTATTTAGTAGCTACAACTGCTACGCCAGGCAGAAAATTTACAACTCAAATTCATTGTTGGGATTATAATGATGGAATGTATATGTGGCGATCAAAAGATTTAAAAAAATGGAAATCAATGGGACTTATATGGTCATACGAAAAAGATGCTACTTGGCAAAAGAAAGGCAAACCAGTCAAAGCAGGAGCAACATCAGTAAACGGTGATCCTTTAGAATTTATGTATAGAGCCGTTTGGGCACCTGAATTGCATTATGTAAAAAGCCAAAAAAATTGGTTTATTACTACTTGTCAAAATGGTGGTGCAGGATCGTTTATTTTGAAAAGCACTTCGGGCAAAGCTGAAGGACCCTATATTAATATTGAAGGAAATGAAAAAGGGCCAATTTTTAAAAATATAGATTTGAGTTTGTTCGAAGATGATAATGGCGAAGTATATGCTGTTGGGCATAATCATTTTATTGCCAAAATGAAAGCTGATATGTCAGACCTAGCAGAACCCTGGCGAAAATTGATCGAAACCCCATATCATCCAGATCCCTATATTGAAGGAGTTTATATTGAAAAGAAAGACAATAAATACCATTTACTTCAAACCGTTTGGTCTGTAAAACAAGCTGATGGGAATTATACTTACATAAGGTCTGATGATGTTAAGAATGATTCCTTGCATAGTTATGATGTCGTAATCGCAACTGCTGATACTATCTATGGGCCCTATTCAGAGCGATATCCTGCTATCATTGAAGGAGGACACAATAATATTTTTAAAGATAAAAATGGCGAATGGTGGAGTACCACTTTTTTCAATCCAAAAGGAGAAATGGGTAAAAAATATGATACAACCTGCAGATTTGGTTTGGTAGCTGTAAAATGGGAAAATGGTAAATTAAAACCTGATTTAGAACGAAATGAAGATTTTTATAAAAAATAATAAGTTATTTAAGATAGGAGTTTCATAGATAAGATAAAATTTAGACAAACATTAATAAAAAAGTAAACATGATTAATTTAAGAAAAAGCATTTGTTTTTTGATTCCATTAATGATTTTTTTCATTGCAACTGATAGTGCTGCCCAAAAAAAACCAAATATTATTGTCGTCCTAGCCGATGATATGGGATTTTCTGATATAGGGTGTTATGGGGGAGAGGCAAAAACACCAAATTTAGATGCTTTAGCAACTGAGGGGATGCGATTTAGCCAGTTTTATAATGGTGCGCGTTGTTGCCCAACAAGAGCTTCTTTATTGACAGGCTTGTATGCTCAACAAGCTGGAGTAGGTTATATGACTGGAAAGTTAGGAGCGACGGAAGAATACCAAGGTCATATCAAAAACGAGGTAGCAACTTTAGGAGATTTGATGAAAGATCAAGGCTATACTACGCTTCATGTTGGAAAATGGCATGTAGGTAATATAAAAAATAAAACTATGCCCAAAGATAAGGGGTTTGAGCGCTCTTGGACTACTGAAGGAACTGTTGATTATTGGAATGTAACAAAAGCCTACGAAGATGGTGTTAGTAAAACCATTGATAAAAGTAAAAGTAATTTTCTAACAGATATTCAAGGAGATAAAGCCATTGAATATCTGGATTATAGTAAAACCAAAGACAAGCCGTTTTTTATGTATCTCGCTTTTAATGCCTCACACTGGCCACTCCATGCCAAAGAGGAGGATATTGCAAAATACCAAGGAAAATTTTTAAAAGGTTGGGAAGTTTTAAAGAAAGAGCGTATCCGTAAAATAGATTCTATTGGTTTAGTTAAGGCAATTTCTGATAAAAAATTAATTGATGCTGAAGTACCCAAATGGGCAGATTATCCAGCGGGAGATAAGTTTAAGGGGTATAATGCAGTAACATCTGATAAACACGATCAAGCAGATTGGGACAGGCAAATGGCTGTATATGCTGCTCAAATTGACAATATGGATCAGAATTTAGGGAGGATTATTGCCCATCTTAAAGCGATTGGTGAGTATGAAAACACGATAATAATGTATTTACAAGATAATGGAGCATGTGCAGAGTCAATTGGTAAAAACGATGAAAACCTTCCGGGTACAGCTGAATCCTATATTGCTTATGGCCTTCCTTGGGCGAATTTGAGTAATACTCCTTTTAGAATGTATAAACATTTTGTTCATGAAGGTGGGATTTCAACTCCTTTTATTATTAATTGGCCGGCACAAATGAATAAAAAAATGAAAGGAAGTATCGAAAAAAATATTTCAGGTCATTTAATAGATATTGTTCCCACATGTTTAGATGCTGCAGGAGTTGCAACAGCTAAATTGAATAGCCTTGAAGGAATAAGTTTATTGCCTTTGGCAAAAGGGCAAGACGTTAAAAAACGAACTTTGTTTTGGGAGCATGAAGGAAATAGAGCAATAAGAGAAGGAGATTGGAAATTAGTATCGCGTTATGTTGACGATCACCGTTTCTTTAAATCTTGGGGATGGACAAAAGCACCAAGAAAAAAAGAATGGGAACTTTATAATATTGCTGATGATCGTTGGGAACTAAACGATCTTTCTGCTCAGAATCCTCAAAAAGTTAATGAGATGATAAAAGAATATGAGCAATGGTTTAAGAGAGTGGGGGCAATTGACAGAAAGGAATTGATTGAAGGGAGTAAAGAGAAATTTTAATCGATTATTATCATGATAGTTAATATCCTGATTGTTTCGTTTACTTAAATTAGTATCAAATAAGAATAAAAAAATATTGTAAAGGATAATGAAAAAGACATTTTTGATTTTATTGCTAATAACCTCGTTAAAAGGTTTTAGCCAAGAAGTAAGTAGTCCAAATATCATTTTAATAGTAGCTGATGATGCCGGAATAGGAGATTATGAACCATACAACACTATGTTTTCTGTTGATCCAGCGGTAAAGTTAAAAACTCCCAATATTAAAAAGCTGTCAGAAGAAGGTATGTTGTTTACAAGTGCTTATTCAACAGGGGCTGTTTGTCAGCCTAGTCGTTATTCAATAATGACTGGACTTTACCCCATCAGAAAAGTAATTTCCGGCACCACTTCATCTATCAACGAAAGAATTATACCTTCTAATGTTGAAACCATTGGACAAATGCTAAAGAAAAAGGGGTATCAAACTGCGATGTTTGGGAAATGGCATTTAGATTATCTATATACAGATATAAAAGGTAAAGCTACTACCAGCACAAAAAATGTAGACTTAAGTCAACCTATACCGCTAGGGGTAAATCAGTATGGTTTTGATTATAGCTTCTGGCTACCAAAGGGTGTAAGTGGTGCCGATTTTTTCATTGAAAATAACACAATTGTCAAGTTAAACAAAGAGGTGGACTATAAAGGATCAGCAGCTTGGGAAGGTCATAAAAGATGGGAAATTATCTCCTATAAAAGTGGCGAACCATTAAAAGAACTTAATAAACATGTACTTGGCGATGCTATAGTCGACAAGGCTCTTGATTATATGGAAAAAGCAGTTCAACAAAAGAAACCATTTTTTATTTACTTGCCTCTAATTGCTCCTCATACTCCGCATCTGCCTAATAGAGATGTTAATGGACACCCAGTTGATAAGGGAACTTTTAATAGCTTAGGACAGCCAGCTGATAGGGTACGCCAAAAAATGGTTTATGAAAATGATGTAATCACAGGTCAGATCTTGGAACAACTTGATCGTTTAAAAATTTCTGATAATACCATTGTTATTTTTACTAGTGATAATGGAGGAGGAAAACCAGGAGCCGTAAACGATGGTGCTTCTGGTATTTATAAGGGATATAAGGGCACAGCCTGGGAAGGTGGTACCCGTATGCCATTGATTGTAAAGTGGCCTAACAAAATTAAAAAAGCATCCATAAATGATGCCCTAGTAAGTCAAGTTGATTTTTATGCCACATTTGCAGCTTTACTCAATGTAACACCAAATAAAACAAAAGATAGTAAGAGCTTTTTGCCTGTTTTGTTAGGAAAAGAAACAACTGCAAGAAATTATAATGTAACCGTAAAACATAAAGTAGATGAGTATGCCAACGAAGAAGAAGGAATACGTAATATAGGAATGAGAACAAAAGAAGGTTATAAACTTATTTTGTTCTACAATCAAAAAAACGATACGTATGAACCAATTGAGTTTTATAATCTTAATGATGATGCTTCGGAAAAAAACAACTTAATAGCCAATGTAAAATACAAGTCAATTATAAATGAAATGAAACTTAAATTAGAAAAAGGGATTCTAAGTGTAGGTATGATCAATTAATAAACAAACAGTATTTATTAATAAGTCTAGGAGTTGTAATGAAATAAGAAGAATTGATAATAAGTTAAAATAATAACGAACTATAATTTTTTATGCACTACTGAATTCAAGGGTTATTAATTTTCTGCAAAAGTTATGAAAACCTACACTTAGCTACAAATAATGGTTAAATAAAATGAACTTACAGCCATTTTGGCTAAAAACACTTTTAAAGTAAATTAAATATTATAAAACTTATGAAAAAATTATTATTGCTCCTGTCACTTTACGCAGTTAGTATAGCAATGGGACAAAGCGTAACCAGTACTAAATCGAATTCAGAATTAGAAAAATCAAATAGTATTGATTTAGTGCATCCCAAAGATTTTGAGATTTTAAAAATAGAAAATTTTTCGGGAACTCCTAATGATAAAGGAATTCTGAAATCTTATTCCATTAAATTGCCTGATTTTGAGAAGGCAGTTTATTACGGATCCGACGGGAGAGAAATTACCGGTGTTGTACCCAGTAATCGTGGCTATATGTGGATTTTAGATAACCAGTTTGGGTTAATTAGCGATCCTGTTGTTAAGAAGACAGCAGGTACCTATGGTGGAAAACCAACCTCTACTGGGACATTTTCGGTATTCAAATTAAAAGATGGTAGATACCTCGCTGTACTTCCTTTAGTTGGTGAAAAATCTATGGGATATTTCGATTATAAGAAAGGATCTCTTCCTCAACTTCATGTAGCCACATTTGGCACAGCAAAAGTTGACGGTCAAGTTCCGATTTTGGCTTATGCTATTGGGAATAATATTTACGAGGCTTCCCAAAAAGTTTGGAATAATGTAATTAAGAGTGATTTGAAAGGTATTACTGCTAAACTTAGATCTGAAAAAGTATATCCTGAATATTGGAAATATTTGGGTTGGTGCAGTTGGGAAGAGTATAGAGATATGATCAATGAAAAATTGATGACAGAAGCGATGGAAAATATTTATGCATCAGGATTGCCTATTCGTTGGGTATTGGTTGATGAAGGACCGCAATCCTATCAAGGTACTAGAAAAGACCGATTTAGTGTGGGTTTACATAGTTTTGAAGTTGACAAAAAGAAGTTTCCTAATGGATTGTCACCTTTAATGAAATACAAAAAAGAAGACGGTATAAAATGGATGGGAATTTGGCAACACCAAGCAGGCTTGTATAAGGGTATTGATCCAAATAATACAATGGGTGCAGAAATGAACAAAAATTTTGAAAAGATGCCTAGCGGTAATTATATGGCGAAAGCCGATTTTAAATCGCAGTATGCTTTCTTTGAAGGGTTATTTGGCTATACCAAAGAGGCGGGGTTTGATTTTGTGAAAATTGATTTTCAAGGACCTCAATTTTTAAGCTATAAAGGAAGTGAAAATGCGGTTTACGCCCATACACAAACAACCAAAGCACTAGAGGCTATTTGTAAAGACAATAATTGGGGCTTAATGAACTGTTTTGCAAATGACATAACTTGGGCCTTTAATTCAAGTCAAAGTTTGGTTACCAGAGCCAGTCAAGATTACCGTTCAGGCAAACCAAGTGCGGCTAGAATACAAACCTATCAATGCTATAATAATAAACTTTGGATGGGTAATATAGTATGGGGAGACCACGATATGTTCCATTCGAATGATACCTTGTGTAACCGTATGATGGCGGTATCTAAAGCTGTAGCAGGTGCACCTGTTTATATTTCAGATGCTCCTAAAGAATTTGTTAAAGATGTAATCACACCGCTTTGTTATAAAGATGGGGAGATAATTCGTCCTATTGCACCTGCATTGCCACTACCAGAATCATTTTTTGTTGACCCTATTTATGAAAAAAACATGTATAGAGTTATTGCACCTTTAACAAATGGAGCAGCTAGTATTGTATGTTATAACATTTACGATGGAGACGCACCAACAACACTTAAAGGTAAAATCTCGAAAAAGGATTATGTTAATGCCTCTGCTATGATGCAGCCTTATCCTGGCGAATGGAAACTGCCTAAAGGGGGATTAATTGCTTTTGAATATTACAGTAAGATCGTGTATGATTTAAAGGATGATGTAGATGTTGAATTAACGGGACTAGAGGATAAACTTTTTCATTTATTGCCAATTGAACATGGTTGGGCTATTATTGGTAATACAGGTAAATATCTTTCTCCAGCAACCATTATAGAGCCTAAATTTACTGAAGCTGAAATTTCATTTAAAGTAAAAGAAGAAGGAGAAGTGGCTATTTATTTAAAATCAGGATTACCAAAGTCAGAAGGATTGCAATTTGTAAATAAAGGTAATGGATTGTGGTTATGTAATGTTCCAAAAAATAAAGTGAATACAGTAATTACCATTCTTAAGAAAAAATAAAAACTGTTTTTGACTAAAAAAAATCTTATGATATAGAGCTATGAAACAATAAATAAAATATAGAAATTTTAATGAGAGCTATTTGGAACAAAATAACAAATACAGTTTAAAAATAAGTAGTAGTCAAAATGAAATTATTCTTATTTCAGTCGCTACCTTTTTGCTTCATTGAGTTCATTAAAGAGAAATTGTTAATAAAAGAGTTTAATAACTTGCTATATTTCATATGAAATAGAGGATTTATCTGTTGAAAATTAAAAACGATGATATTGTAAAGCCATCAATCGTTAAGTCTATGTAAAATAAGTAAAATAAAAATTACAAATAAATTTCATGAAAAAACAAATTAGAATAGTCATTGATAAATTATTAGTATTAACTATTATATTATCTTCTTGTACATCATTTGGTCAGCAAAAATCAAGTCAGACTGACAAGCCTAATATCGTTATTATATATTTAGACGATTTAGGTTATGGAGATTTAAGTGCTTATGGAGCCACAACTTTAAAAACACCTAACATTGATGTTATCGCTAATGAAGGAATAAAATTTACTAATGCATATGCAACTTCTGCAACCTGTACTCCAAGTAGATACGGTATGCTTACAGGTGTATATCCTTGGCGTAATAAAGAAGCAAAAATTTTACCTGGTTCAGCTCCATTAATTATTGGAGAGAACCAACAAACATTACCTAAGTTGCTTAAAAAAGAAGGATACCAAACGGGCATTGTAGGGAAATGGCATTTGGGGTTAGGAACTGGTATTGTAGATTGGAATAAAAACGTAACTCCTGGTCCAAACGAAGTAGGTTTTGATGAGTCTTATATTTTGGCCGCAACTCAAGATCGTGTTCCAACTGTTTATATTAAAAATGGTTTAGTAGAAGGTTTAAATTCAGAAGACCCTATTTTTGTTGATTATGAAAAGAATTTTGATGGACAACCTACAGGGTTAGAGAATCCAGAATTGACAACAATGAAATGGCATCATGGTCATAATGGTACCATCGTCAATGGTATTCCGCGTATTGGATTTATGAAAGGTGGAGCTTCTGCTTATTGGTTTGATACTGATATGGCTGATAATTTTTTAGTACATGCTCAAAACTATGTAAAAAATCATAAAAAAAATCCTTTTTTCTTGTATTACGCATTGAATCAGCCTCATGTGCCTCGTACTCCAAACCCTCGCTTTGTTGGTAAATCAGGAATGGGACCTAGGGGAGATGCTATTTTAGAGGCTGATTGGTGTATTGGTGAATTTATGAAAACATTAAAACAGGAAGGAGTTTTAGAAAACACGCTTATAATATTTTCAAGTGATAATGGACCAGTTCTAAATGATGGATACTATGATGATGCTGTTGAAAAATTAGGAAACCATAAGCCAACAGGAAAACTACGAGGAGGAAAATATAGTATCTTCGAAGCAGGTACAAG
Source organism: Flavobacterium flevense (assembly GCF_900142775.1). GTDB lineage: Bacteria > Bacteroidota > Bacteroidia > Flavobacteriales > Flavobacteriaceae > Flavobacterium > Flavobacterium flevense. Next base: position 959 of record NZ_FRCC01000015.1, on the reverse strand, counting down.
AGTTCCTTTTATGACTTATTGGAAAGGCACCATTAAACCAGCTGTTTCAGAAGCTTTAGTTTGTCAGATTGATTTATTAGCTTCAATTGCGAAATTAGTTGGTAGAAAAGCTGTTACTACTGATAGTCAGGATTTTTTAAATGTGTTTTTGGGGAACAGTAACAAAGGAAGAAATAATTTAATTCTTGAAGCGACAAGCCGTACTGCATTGAGACATGGAGATTGGTTAATGATTCCGCCATATAAAGGTCCTAGTTACAACCCAGAAGTTAATATTGAATTAGGTAGCTCGTCTGAATATCAATTGTATAATTTAAAGAATGATATTGGGCAAAATCATAATTTAGCTAAAGAAAATAAAAAAAAACTGGAGGAATGTATAAAAATATTTATTAATCTCAGGGGAAAAGATTATAATAAGATTGAAAAATTAGAACTTAAGTAAAATTCTTTTTTTACTAAAAGCAGTACTTAAAGTGCTGCTTTTGTTGTTTTATGTCCCTTAATAATAAATAGAAATGACTATCATCCTTATTGATTAATAAAATAATTATAGTAAATTTAAAAGTAGTATTCAAAAAAAATGGCACATGATTTTGTCAATTTATAATTTTGTTTATGAGTTAATAGTAATTTAGCTATTTTTTTACATAGGTATTGCAATATTCTATGTGAAATTATGTTAAGTTTAATATGTCAGAATTTACAACATGTTATTTGCGGAAATTAAAATTAATTTAGTTGTTTTAAAAATATAATTCTGTCATATTAATATAAACTTATAATCTTTTAAAGGCCTAGCTTTTAGTCTCTCATTTTGGATTCGATTATCAGGATGTGAATTTGATGAGAAAGTTTATTTTGTTTTTGCAAGCTATGTCTTTTTTAGAGATTAAAAACGAACATACAATGAAAAGCTCTTTAAATGATATTTTAACTGAGATAAAAAGCTTTGAGAA
>NZ_FRCC01000014.1 GCF_900142775.1 Flavobacterium flevense | reverse complement strand
GATTCAGAGTCAATCTCATTTTACAAAAAGTTTTAAAAAACAGTTTGATGTAACACCATCAGAGTTTGTTAAAAATTTGAATAATAAAAAGTAGTGTGTGTCTGGCTTTAGAGCAATACTTCAATAGATAATTAATATACTGAAAATTTATAAGGATTAACTTTTTAATTAAGGTTAATCCTTTTTTGTTGAAATGATTGAGTAGGAAATTAAAAAAAAAAACAGCACATCAATTTATGTAATTATTGATTTTGTAAAAAATGAAAAGGAATTATAGTTTCTTACTAAGGGTTATTTCTAATCCTTTTAGTGGAGCTATTAGTTTGAATTAATTAATGGCTAAATAATAGTATTTGTTTGGTCTATTTTGACAAAAAAACAAAATATGTACTCATTTGAGCAACTGTAAATGTGTGATGCAAATCTAAATTTGTCTTATTCATTAATAATATAGAAAAAATGGGGAACAAATTATTTAAGACTCGTATTGATAATTCACAGTTAAAGAGGGTCAGTTCATTAGTTGTTATAGGATTGTTTTGTTTTTTTATCACTACAAGTTTTGAAAAAAATAAAATTGATAATTCTGTAAAAAAGGATCAGAAAATCACTTTATATCCTGCGGTTAAAAATTTAGACAAAGTAAAAGGGCTTTCAGAATCCACCAATTTTGATCTTACCGTTGATGGTCTAAATGCATTTGTATACCATACTCGTGAAATTGCAGATAAATATGAACATGTGAAGCAGTTGAAAAGTGTTTCTTATGATGGAGTTTCCTATGTGAATTTTTCAATGACTAAAAGCGTTACACTTGAAGTAAGTGGTTTAAACGGTAAAGTTTCAAACTGGAAAATACTTCCTGAAAGAAAAGAGTTCGTGATTAATGAGAGTAAAAATAGTTTGACTTTAACTTTGAACACGCCAGAGAAGTTTGTTGTAACAGCTATTGTTAATGGTAAAGAACAGTCATTTATAATTAGTGCTGAAAAACCCGAGACTAATATTCCTATCAAAGGGGATAAAGGTGTTTTGTATTTAGAACCAGGTGTTCATCAATATGGACAAGCTTGGGATCCTTTTGTAAATGGAATTCACACCGTTTATGTTGCTGGTGGTGCAGTCTTAGAAGCAACAATAAAAGCTAATAATAAAAAGAATGTAAAGATATTAGGAAGAGGAATTATTTCTCAATCCTTTGTTACACATGCCGAAGAATCTTCTCCTAATAAAAACGAAAGAGAAGAAGAATGGGATGCAGACTGGTTAGGAGTTGTTTTTATAGATTCTGATAATGTAGAAATTGATGGTGTTGCAATAACAAGCAGCCCAAGTTATCAATTAGAAGTGGCCAATTGTAAGAATGTGAAAATTAACAATGTAAAGTTATGTGGTTACGGAGAACATAACAACGATGGAATACATGCTTATAGTACAAATGTTCTTGTAGATGACTCTTTTATTGCGAGTAATGATGACCGCATCTGTATTACAGGTTTGTATGATAAAGAAAATGGTTCAACTAATATTCAGTGGGATGGTAGTAATGAATTAACGGGTGTTTCAATATCCAATATTAAAATCAAAAATGTCGTTTTTTGGGGATTGGATAATAATGGTGCTGATATTATGCTAACATGGAATGGAAAGGGTTATGCAAAAGACATTATGGTTGAAGATGTAGTTAGTTTAACAGCTACTAATAAAGCTTTTGTTGCTGCTCGTCATGGAGGAAGTGCAGATATTCATGATCTAATTTTTAGAAACGTAAAATTATTACATGGTAATCTATTCGATATTGAAATTGGAGAATCTAATTACCAAGGTGAAGGTGGTGGAAAGTTGAGGAATATGTTATTAGAAAATATTACGGTTGATGCTAAAATGAATGATATAGGAAAGCAATTATTAGGCGAAAATAAGAATAGTAATATTGATGGAATTAAGCTTAAGAATATAAAATCTAATGATGGTGTTTTGACAGATGTTAATCAATTAAAATTGAAGACTAATGAATTTGTAACCAATTTAAAAATGATTAAATAATTATGGAAAATACAATTTTTGAACTGTCTTTTTGGGATTATTTTGCTTTTTTTGGATACTTTGTTTTATTAAGTTTTATAGGTTACTGGTATGGACGAAAAAAAGACGAAAGTTCTGCGGATTATTTCTTGGCGGGTAGAACCTTACCTTGGTATGTAGTAGGAAGTTCCTATATCGCTGCTAATATTAGTACGGAACACTTCATCGGGCTCATTGGTGCTGCTGTAATTTATGGTATTAGTGTGGCAACTGGTGAGTGGAGTACAGTAATCGCATTTACATTTTTAATTTGGCTTTTTGTACCTTATTTATTGACTTCAAAAGTATATACTACACCTGAGTATTTAGAATTACGATTTAATAAAAGCGTTAGAGTAATATTTGCTGTTGTATCTGTTTTGGCTAATATTTTTGCCTTTATGGGACCAGTTATTTATGGCGGAAGTTTGATATTAATTGAGTTTTTTGGTTTAAGTCCTATATTGTCTTGTTTTATTATTGGAATCACAACCGGAGGTTGGGCAATTTGGGGCGGATTAAAATCGGTAGCTTTCATGGATGTTCTTACCATTTTGATTATGGTTTTTGGAGGATTAACGGTAACGATTCTAGGTTTGACTTATTTAGGAGACGGAAACGGAATTCTTCCCGGTTTTTCTAAAATGCTTGATGTGAATTCTGGTGGAGTGGCTTGGGCTAAAGAATGGATTGATGTTAATGTTCCAAATATTTTAAAGGGTGCACAACAAGGTGATTCTTATAACAGACTTTCGGTGATTCAACCCTTAAATCATTATTCAAACCCTTGGACTCATTGGGTGTTTAGTTTCTTTTATATTGGTTTGTGGTATACGGTGGTAAATCAAACCATGGTTCAAAAAATATTTGCCGCTAAAAATATGTATCACGCACGTGCAGGAATGGTTTTAGCTTCTTTTCTAAAATTATTATTGCCAGTAATAGTAGTAATTCCAGGGTTGATATTCTTTGCTATGAAACCTGAATTCTTAAGTTCAACTGATTGGAGTTTTCAGAGTGAACAAGCAAACAAAACTTATATAGTAATGATCAATATTTTGGTACCAACTTTTATGAAAGGAATCTTATTGGCGGCTCTTTTTGGAGCGATTCAATCTACTGTGAGTTCGGTATTAAATTCTACGTCAACCATGTTTACCATGGATTTGTATCAAGATATATACAAAAAAAATGAAACACAAGAACATTATATTTCAGTAGGCAAGGTTTCAGGTCTTTTGTTCTTATTACTATCAGTAGGATTTGCTGTTTTATTAGCGACTGTGACTAAAGTTAATTTATTTATATTAATTCAAGCTTTATATACTTTTATTGCACCTCCATTCTCTGCTATTTTCTTATTGGGAATGCTTTGGAAACGTGTCAATGGTAAAGATGCTTTAATCACTATTTTTTCTGGATTTGCAATGGCAGGATTTCTTAAATTCCTTGAATTTGGGCCATTGCAAGATTCTGTTTCAGAGTTTGCTAATGCCATAAAACCATTTGCAAATCAGGGATTAATCACTTGGACTTTCTCCATGGTGGTATGTGTTGTTTCTGCCTTTTTAACTTCAAAAAAAGGAGAAAATTTAATTGGCAATGATTTAGTATTTAATATAAAAGGAGAAGCTTTGAGAGAAGGTTTGGGAGATAAATGGTACAACCGAATCTTTTCATGGTGGTTGTTATGTGTTTTAATTTTAGTATTCATCATTATTTTCTTTTCCGTAATTGTATAATTATAAATTTTTAAAATGAACAAAAAAATAACAAATAGAGCTTTAAAACCACCTATGGGGTGGAACAGTTGGGATTGTTTCGGTACCAATGTTACAGAGCAAGAAGTGAAAAACAATGCCGACTTTATAGCAAAAAACTTAAAACAATACGGTTGGGAATATGTTGTGGTTGATTTGGGTTGGTACGGCCCTGAAATTGATAATCATAATTATAAAACAGAAAATATTTCACAATTGATTGATGAATATGGACGATTAATCCCAGATCCTATTCGTTTCCCTTCTTCGGTAAACGGGGCAGGATTCAAACCTTTGGCCGATTATATCCATAATTTGGGATTGAAATTAGGAATCCACATCATGCGTGGAATTCCGGTTCAAGCTGTACAACAAAAAACGAAAGTAAAGGGGACTAATCTAACAGCAGATCAAATTTCGTATAACAGAGAAAGATGTCCTTGGTTTAACAGTTTAAGAACTTTGGATTTTTCAAAACAAGAAACACAAGCGTACTATGACTCTATTTTTGAGTTATATGCCAGTTGGGGAGTAGATTATATAAAAGCTGATGATATTAATGCTTGGTCAGAAGTGCATAGAAGTAGTGGCTCGCCAACAGGTGAAGGTTCCCCATATCGAATTGATGATGTTGAAGCTATGGCCAAAGCGATAGACAAATCAGGCAGAGATATTGTTTTTAGTATTTCTCCTGGTGGACCAGAAACAACTATTATCAATCACCTAAGAAATCATACCAATCTTTGGCGTATATCAGCTGATTTTTGGGACGAATGGGGTTCGCTTAAAATGCAAATGAATCGTTGTGCTACTTGGGCACCATTTGTAACGGAAGGGCATTGGCCAGATGCCGATATGCTTCCTTTAGGAGATTTACCAAGAGGAGAGTCCGGAGGTATAAATCGAGTTTCAAATTTTACAAATGATGAACAAATCACGGTGATGACTTTATGGTCCATGTTTCGTTCTCCGTTAATGTTTGGTGGGAATTTACCAAACACCAATGAGTTTACTATTGGTTTGATTTCCAATGAAGAAGTTCTTGAAGTGAATCAGAACAGCTGGAATAATCAATTGTTGAAAGGCAATGATGATGAAAAAATCTGGATTGCTGAAAATGAGAAAGGAATATACTTCGCCTTATTCAATATTTCTGATAAAGAAAAAGAAATTACTATGGATTTTTCCGACGTGAATTGTAATGATGAAGTAGCAATTAGAGATTTATGGAAAAAAGAAAACTTAGGTAATTACACCAAAAGTTTTTCAGTAAATGTAGCTCCTCATGGTGCTAAAATGTATTTAATATCAAAGTAAGAAGTAATCAAAATGAGTAACATTAATTTAAGAGCCGCAGATAATATTAGAGCACTAGCGATTGCGATGGTTGAACAAGCCAATTCTGGTCACCCCGGCGGACCAATGGGTGGAGCTGATTTTATACATATTTTATATTCTGAATTTTTAAATTTTGATCCTAGCGATAAATCATGGCCATTTAGAGATCGTTTCTTTATGGATGCTGGGCATTTATCCTCATTATTATATGCACAATATTATTTATTAGGCAATTATGCAAAAGAAGATTTAAGAAACTTCAGACAATGGGGATCTGTAACTCCTGGTCACCCGGAAGTTGATGTTTTAAGAGGGATTGAAAATACTTCAGGACCTTTGGGACAAGGACACACCATGGGAGTAGGTGCAGCTATTGCTGCTAAGTTTTTAGCCGCTCGTTTTGGCAATTGGATGGATCATAAAATCTATGGTTTTATTTCTGATGGAGGGGTACAAGAAGAAATATCGCAAGGAGCAGGAAGAATTGCCGGACATTTAGGATTAAATAATTTTATTATGTTTTATGATTCTAATGATGTGCAGCTTTCTACCATGACAGATGAAGTAACCTCTGAAGATACAGCAAAAAAGTATGAAGCTTGGGGATGGAAGGTATTAACTATTGATGCTCATAATCATGATGCTATTAGAAAGGCATTGACTATAGCAAATCAGGAACAAGAAAAACCAACCCTAATTATCGGAAAAACTATTATGGGTAAAGGTTGTGTTACAGAAACAGGTACTATTTGGGAAGGCCACTGTGAGTTACATGGACAGCCAATTGGTCACACTGGTGCTGATTTTAATGCAACATTAAGAAATCTAGGAGCAAATACAGAAGATCCTTTCGCAAAATATGAAGATGTAGCTGCTTTTTACGACACTATTCTAAACAATAAAAAAGTGCAGGCTGCAAGCAAAAAAGCAATTATAGCAAATTGGAAATCTGAAAATCCAGAATTATCAAATAAACTTGATGGTTTTTTATCTGGTAAATTACCAGAATTAGATTTTGAATCGGTTATAAATAAACCAGGTTTAGCAACTAGAGCCGCCTCTGCAAATATATTGGGCTATTTAGCGCAAAATGTGGAGAACATGATTGTTTCTTCTGCAGATTTATCAAACAGTGATAAGACTGATGGTTTTTTAAGCAAGACTCATGCTTTGAAGAAGAATGATTTTTCGGGTGCTTTTTTACAAGCTGGTGTAGCCGAATTGACGATGGCTTCCATTGCCAACGGAATTGCTTTACATGGTGGGGTAATTCCTGTTGTTGCAACTTTCTTCGTATTTTCAGATTATATGAAACCTGCAATTCGATTAAGTGCTATCCAAGAATTGCCTGTGAAATATGTTTGGACCCACGATGCGTTTAGAGTAGGAGAAGATGGGCCAACACACCAACCAATTGAGCAAGAAGCACAAATTCGATTACTGGAAAAATTAAAAAATCATAGTGGTAATCCTTGTTTTATAGCATTACGTCCAGCTGACTCAGCAGAAACCAACACTGCATGGAAACTAGCTATGGAAAATACCAAAGTACCAACAGGTTTGATTTTATCTCGTCAAGGAATCAAAGATTTACCTTCAAGTTCTAATTCACGTTATACAGATGCTCTTGAACTTTCAAAAGGAGGATATTCTATTATTGATATAGAAAATCCAGATGTGGTTTTAATTGCTAATGGTTCTGAGGTTGCCACTTTAATTGAAGGAGCAAAATTATTAGAAGAAAGAGAAGGTATAAAATCAAAAGTTGTTTCTGTACCATCAGAGGGACTTTTTAGATTGCAAAGTAAAGAATATCAAGAAAGTATAATTCCTACTGATGTATCTGCATTTGGATTAACTGCAGGTTTGCCTATAAATCTAGAAGGATTGGTTGGAGCAAACGGAAAAGTTTTTGGTTTAGACCATTTTGGTTATTCAGCGCCAGCTACAGTTTTGGATGAGAAATTTGGCTTTACAGGTGAAAATGTTTTTAAACAAGTAGTCGAGTTGTTAAAAGTAGAAAAGATAAAATGAAGTTTTTTATAGAGACAGTAAATTAAATGAAATAGCAGAGGTATTAAAGGAAAATGTTAGTAGTTTAAGACATAGAGTGGAATAAATAAACAGATTAAAAATGATAAATAACTACAAGACTTTTGGTACAGTAAGATTTGTAGTCGATTGTGTGTTGTTAAGTTTTCATAATGATCAACTGGAAGTTTTTCTGGTATCAGAAAATCGAGTTGATAATTGGGATCACATAAAAGGGAATATTGACATCGATGGAACTTTGAATGAGGGGGTACAAGAAATGCTAAAGAGAGAAACAGATATTGATAATGTATCAGTACATCAACTCATAACCGAAAAAAGTTTTAATCATTATCTAAATGAATACATTTTAAAAGTAACTTATTTTTCTTTAGTCACAAAAGAATTATGGAATTCAAAACTAATCAATAGTGCTTTAGGGAGATGGTTTCCAATTAAAGATTTACCTACCTGCAAAAATAATTCTATTAAGTTAATTAACTTACTAATTGTCAAATTGAAAAACCAAGGAATGTTTTCTCCCGTTATTTTAGAGTTACTTCCTGAGAAATTTACAATAAAACAACTTCATGATTTATATGAACAGATTTATTCTAAAGAAATTGATAAAAGAAATTTTATCAGAAAAATAACAGCAGTTGATTGTATAATTAAATTAGATATAAAAGATAAAATCATTTCAAGAAAGGGAGCTTATCTGTACACTATAAATTGGGAACGATTGAAAGCAGAAAAGTTACTTCAATTAAAATTAGTATGAATAAATAAGTTCCAATAATTTAAAAAAAAAGAAAAATACAAGTGAATGATATAAGTGTAAATTACTCCATAGGAATTGGAGTTGCTATTTTTAGGGCTGTTGCAGTCAATGTGAATTTTAATAAAAGAGTTATGGGACTTTATAATAAGTCATTAATACTTGTTTTTGCAATAGGTTTGTTTTCATTGAACAGCGTTTATAGTCAAGAAAAAAGTAAAGTAAATAAAGAACAATTTAAGTCTTGGGCACAAACACCTCCAATGGGATGGAATAGCTATGATGCCTATCATGGTGCTGTTACTGAAAAACAGTTTTTAGAGTCGGTAGATATTTTAGAAAAAAAATTATTGCCTTACGGATATGATGTCGCTACTATTGACTTTTGTTGGTTTAATCCTGGTCCAAAAGGATGGAGTCCTGATAAATGGACCACTTTTCCGTTAAAACAACTAAAAGATGCTGATGGAAATTTCTCACCATTAATGACGATGGATCAATATGGTCGTTTGTTGCCTGCTGTCAATCGTTTTCCATCTGCAAAAAATAATAATGGATTTAAGTCGATTGGTGATTATGTACACTCCAAGAAAATGAAGTTTGGAATCCATATTATGAGAGGTATAGCTCGTCAAGCCGTTGCACAAAACACTCCAATTAAGAATTCAAAATATTTTGCTAAAGACATTGCCAAAGTGCAAGACACTTGTAAATGGAATAATAATATGTACGGTTTAGATCCATTCAAGCCTGGTGCTCAAGAGTATTATAATTCTCTATTTCAATTGTATGCTCTATGGGGGGTAGATTTTGTTAAAGTAGATGACATTTCGGCACCTACTTATCATGCAAAAGAAATCGAATTAATTCGTAAGGCTATAGACAAATGTGGTCGTCCAATGGTGCTGAGTTTGTCATGTGGAGAAACTATGGTGAGTTATGCAAATCATTTAGAGAGAAATGCAAATATGTATCGTATTTCGATTGATTTTTGGGATAAATGGAAGAGTGTTGCGCACATGTTCGATTTGGCCTATGCATGGCAACCAATGATAAATCAAGGAACTTGGCCTGATCTAGATATGATTCCTATTGGTAATTTGTGTATTGGAGATTATCCATTACAAGAAGAAAGCAGTGATAAAACGGAACATTTTTCAAGATTAAACAAAGAGGAGCAAAAAACATTAATGACACTATGGTGCTTTGCTAAATCGCCTTTGATTTGGGGAGGAGATCCTTTGACGAGTAAACCGGAAGATTTTGATATGATTAGTAATAAAAATTTAATCAATATTGATCAATACAGTGTTAATAATCATCAAATTGCCAATTTTGTTTATGAAGGGATGCAAAGAGAAGATCGTATTTGGACTGCTGAATCCAGAGATGGTAAAGAAAGATATATTGCCTTTTTTAATTTAGGAGAAAAATCAAGAGATCTAAGTTTTTATTTTCATTGGGAATATTGGGATGGTAATTACAAATTTATTGATTTATGGACTAATGAAGAGTTAGGTGACTTTTCAAATGTGTTTACAGCCAAGAATATACCAGCTCATGGAGTTAAAGCATATAAAATGATAAAAAAGTAAGATGAAAAAAATAAGTATTTATATTGTTGTTTTTTTAATTGGAATGCTTCCAATGTTTTCACAGTCTATTTCAGAATTAAAGAAAAATTATTCGGGTAAGATAAAATGGATTGAAAAAACTAAAACAATTGAATTTGTAAAATCAGGTGTAGTTTTTTTTGAAAATAAAACTGGAACTGGAAAGGATTTAGAAAATGATCAAAAAAATCATTTTTGGACTGTTCCTCAAGAAGTCAAAAACATTATAATAGGAAATAATGTAACCGTAACAGTGGCTTTTCAGACAAGCTCCGATATTATGATTTCAGGAAGAGATCGAAAAAAATCTATTGTTTATGGTACAGATTTACAGCAATGGGCGGATGCCAATAATCCTGGAAAACAAAATTTAAAAGAATGGCATTATTCTCAGTTTGAAAATAGAGGTGGTGTGATGTCGATTAAAAATTTAACAGTTTTAAATCCGTTTTCTTATTTTGTACAGGGTTTCGGTCACGTAGTTCATGTCAAAAGTTGTGATTTTATTGATGATCGAGGAGGGAATCAAAACCATAGCGATGGCTTTGTAGGTGGAAATGGATCAACTGTTGATGATTGTTATTTTGAAGCTGGTGATGATGTTTTTAAAGCTTATTTTGATTATTCGGTATCCAATTGCACTATTAAAATGGTTGAAAATGCGGTGCCAATTCAGTTGGGTTGGGGAAATTATTCAAATGGTGCTGTATGTAATTTTAAAAATCTAAAAATCATAGGAGATTCAGGACGTGGTGCTACCGACAACGCAGTAATTGATGGTCGTGCAGGAAAGTTTACAGTTACAATCAATATTGATGGTTTAGAAGTTGATAATCAAAATGCGGTTATGGTAAGTTTATGGGATAAAACAATGACCCTTAATGGCACTATTACAAACGCAAAAATTAAGGTCAAACAATATTCTAAAAGAAGAACCGCTGGAGTTAATAATTTAAAAATTTGCGATTCGGTGGAACAAAAAGCAAATTACGATTGTAAACAGTAGATTTTAATGCGTTTTCACCGTTTATTACCACATTGTAAAATCATTTAGCTATATTTTTGAACAAAAGAGCAACCTAAAGAGTGGTATATTTATCATATTTGAAATTCCATTGTATGTCATAATATATTATGGAAATGATTTATTGTTAAAAGCTAAAATTTCATGAAATATTTTTTCTCTTTTTGTTTTGCGATGTTTTCCATACTTATTACAGCCCAGCAAGCAAAATCCAAACCTAATATTTTAATCATTATGTTGGATGACGCAGGTTTGGACATGAGTGCCTACGGCAGTTCTTATGTTAAAACACCTTCTTTCGACGCTGTTGCGAAAGAAGGTGTTTTATTTACTAAAGCCTACACGCCAAACGCTAAATGCGCTCCTTCTAGAGCTTCGTTTCTGACCGGCAGAAATTCATGGCAATTAGACGCCGCTGCAAATCATTTTATTTATTTTCCTTCCAAGTTCAAAACATTTCCAGAAGTATTAAAAGATAACGGCTATGTCACAGGACATACTGGAAAAGGATGGTCTCCCGGAATTGCAATTACAGCAACGGGCGAAGAACGAAATCTTGTTGGAGAAGCATTTGATACACAAAAACTAAAATCACCCACTACAGAAATTGCTGTTAACGATTACAGCGGTAATTTTAAAGATTTTTTGAATAAAGTTCCTAAAGGGAAATCTTGGAATTTCTGGGTTGGTTTTAACGAGCCACATCGTCCTTATGAATACCAATCCGGGGTAAATAAAGGAGGAAAAAAATTAGAAATGATCAAAGAAGTTCCAAAATATTATCCTGATTCTATAGCCGTTCGTCACGATTTACTAGATTATGCGATGGAATTAGAATATGCAGATAGTCATGTGGCTAAAATTTTGGACGAACTTAATAGAACAAAGGAGTTAGAAAATACAATAATTATTTATACCTCTGATCACGGAATGCCTTTTCCTCGTGTAAAGGGAAATCAATATGAAAACTCGAATCACGTTCCTATGGCTATTATGTGGGAAGGTAAAATTTTGAACCCAAATAGGAGCGTAGATGATTATATTAGTTTTGTAGATATTGCTCCAACTTTATTAGAAGTGGCTGGTATTGACTGGAAAAGTTCAGGAATGTATCCAACACCAGGTAAAAGTTTGATGAATCTTTTTGAAACAAAGAAATCAGGTAATATTGATTCCAGTCGCAATTTTGTTTTAGTTGGAAAAGAAAGACACGACCATGGGCGACCAAATGATGAAGGCTATCCTATTCGTGGTATTCACAAAGATAATATGTTGTTTTTACGCAATTATGAGACGGATCGTTGGCCAGCTTGTAATCCAGAAACGGGTTACTTGAATGTTGATAAAGGTCCAACAAAATCGTTGTTGATCAATTTGCGTCGTGCAGGAGTGAATACTGACTATTGGATGATGAGTTTTGGCAAGCGTCCAGCTGTTGAATTGTATGATATCGCCAAAGACCCTTATTGTTTAACGAATCTTGCAACCGATAGTAATTACAAAAAGAAGCTAACGGAAATGGAAGATTTTATGGTTCAAAAATTAACTGCTCAAGGAGATTTACGAATGCAGGGTTTTGGCCATTTGTATGAACAATTTCCATTTACCCAATACCAAAATTATTACGAGAATTATATGAACGGCACCATAGGAAATTTAAAATGGGTAGATCCCAACGATTATGAACCTATTTATATTGATAAGAATGGTCATAATTTAGAGCCTGTAATTAGAAAGAAAACCAGTTTACAAAACGAATAAATATCTTTAAGAAAACATGAAAAAAGTAGTAAGTAAAAGTTTGTTATTGGTTTTAATAACATTGTTTTATAGTTCACTAATTGCACAAGATAAAGAGGGGCAACTAAAAGAAATAAAAAGCCACAACAAGGCAGTTTATTTAATGCAAGATGTTTGGATGCGTGATCCTTATATTGAACTAGCTCCAGATGGCTTTTATTATTTAACTTGTACCAGACAAGGTAGTGATTTGGATTTGAAAGCACCAAAAGGAGGTATAGAAATTTTTAAAAGTAGTGATTTAGTATCATGGGAATCATTAGGAGTGGTCTGGAATACAACTCAATCTTCTTGGGGTAAAGAAATGGAAAAAAGAGCCGTTTCATCAGAAAACAAACATAATGTTAAAGAGGCGATGGTGTGGGCACCCGAAATTCATTTTGTTAATGGGAAATGGGTAGTTGTTTATACATCCAATCAAGGCCAGTCTAATTTGATGGTTTCAAAAGGAGAAAAATTAGTAAGCCCTTTTGATGAACCTTTTAGTTTTAATTTTGGTAAGCACCATGATCCTGCGATTTTTATGGATGGCAAAACCCCTTGGTTGATTGATAAATGTGCCGAAATTATTCAGCTAAAAGAAGATTTTAGCGGATTTGTAGGAGAATCGATTAAGATAGATCCTTCCAACAGAAAAATGGGTCATGAAGGTTGTTATATTGTTAGGGTCAAAAACAAGTATATCCTTTTTGGAACTGCTTGGAGTACAGATACAATGCGTCACGGCACCTATAATTTGTATTACGCTACAGCCGATAAAGTAACAGGACCTTACAATGAAAGGAAATTTGCTGGTCGTTTTTTAGGACATGGAACGCCATTTAAGGATAAAAACGGCAATTGGTGGTGCACGGCATTTTATAATGCAAATAAACCCGCCCTATCTGGAGAAGAAGCTCAAAAATGGATTTGAGTGATACCGCTTATACTATAAAAAAGCAAGGACTTACCCTGGTTCCTATTGATTTTAAGATGGTAAACGGAGATGTAAAAGTGATAGTGAAGGATGCAAATTATGCTCATCCTGGAAAAGAAGAAGTTCAAAAATTTTAATATGATGATAAAAAATAGCTTGATAGTATTGACTTCCATATTTACAATTGGAAGTTTTAGTCAAAGTTCAAATCAGAACCGTACAATTGAAAAAAATAGTAAACCCAATATTGTTTTTATTTTATCTGATGATTTGAGTTTTAGAGACGTTAGTGCCTATGGTCAAAAAAATTATAAGACTCCTCATATCGATAAGTTGTGTATGACCTCTACGCGGTTTACACAAGCCTATGCAGCTGCGCCTGAATGTGCTCCCTCTAGAGGTTCTTTTCTTTCTGGAAAACACGTAGGCCATGGTCCAATTCGATTGAATAGCAGTGCCCGTGGTTTCGAAAACCTACCTCAAGACACCTATACTTTAGCCAAAATGCTACAGGAATCGGGTTATAAAACGGGGGTTGTGGGCAAATGGGGGTTAGGCTATAAAGAGGATTCTGGAAATCCATTAAAGCAAGGATTTGACTACCATTATGGTTTTTTAACTCATTATGAGTCTCACTCTTATTTTCCTTTAGTATTGTATGAGAATAATAAAGAAATTTATTTTCCTCAAAATAAAGGAATGAACATTGAGCCTTTGTATGAGAAAGATCGAGGCAATCCGTCTCATATAGATTTCGAGAAATATTACAATCAAAATGGTAAATTGGTTTATATGGATATGTCCAAAGCAGCTTATACTCCCAACTTATTTGATGACAAAGCAGCCGAATTTATTCAGAAAAACAAAAAAGCGCCTTTCTTTCTTTGGTTTACGACCAA
The DNA here is from genome assembly GCF_900142775.1 of Flavobacterium flevense. Taxonomy (GTDB): domain Bacteria; phylum Bacteroidota; class Bacteroidia; order Flavobacteriales; family Flavobacteriaceae; genus Flavobacterium; species Flavobacterium flevense. The sequence continues at coordinate 60,819 of NZ_FRCC01000014.1, read as the reverse complement.
TTTGCCACATGGACCAACGATTGTGGATGATTTCCGACAGTTGAAAGACAGAAAAGATATGGATATTCAATCTCGAGAATGGGGAGCCATGGTACAACGATTGGATATTTCAGTGGGTAAATTGATTGATAGACTAAAAGAAGAAGGTGTTTACGATAATACCATTATAGTTTTTGCTTCTGATAATGGGTATTCAATGCATAATCCTTCAAAATCAAAGAATTTTGAGTCGAATGATGGAAGACTTGTATGGGAAGACGATCCCTATTTGCATAATAAAGGATCTTTTACAGGTGGTAAATTCAGTGGGTTAGAGGGAGGAATGCGAATCCCTTTCTTTATTCATTTACCAAAACAAGATACGCCCAATGTGATTAGTGAGCCTGTATGGCTAGTTGATTTGTTTCCAACTTTTGCTTCTGTCGCCCAAGCAAAACCTGTTGAAGGGATCGATGGGTTTAACTTAATTCCACTTTTGAATGGAGATAGAAATGCAATTCCAAAGGATCGATTTATGTATTTTACCCGAAAAGATGAACAGGCTGTTCGACAAGGGCCTTGGTTTGCATACCGTTCGCATCCAAATAAAGAAGTAGAACTGTATCTTATTGAAGAAGATCAATTGATAAACACGAATCTAGCCGATCAATATGCTGAAAAGACTGCTTCTATGAAAAAGATTATGGAAACCGAACAACAGCCAAGTGAATGGTACTGGAATCCAGGTGATACCCAACAAATGTTTAATGATAAAATAAAAAAAGCAAAAGAAACAGGTCAGCTGATTAAAAATTATAGACCTAATAATATCGAATTAATGCCATGGGAAAAACAAAAATAAAAATTTTTAAAATGAATAAATTAAATTTTAAAACGATTATTAGCAGTGTTATATTCATTTCGATGTTGGTGGGATGTAAGGAATCGCATTCGCAAACAACCAATAATAACAAAGATTATTTTAGCTATCAAAATCCAATAAAGAATGGAATAGATCCCAAAGGATTAAGAGATTGTCAAGTATTTCGCGATGGAGATTCGTGGTATATGACAGGTACATCCTATCCTCATTGGGGCAGGCAAGAAACAAAAGGTGAATTGAATAAAGGGGTGGCTTTGTATAAATCCAAAGATTTAAACAATTGGGAGTTTATAAAATACATTGTTAAAGCAGGAGATAAAAATAAATGGTACCATCGTAGATTTTGGGCGCCAGAAATTCAAAAAGTAAAAGGGAAATATTATGCCTTATTCAATTGTAATAATGACGAGTTAGGATTCCCTGGGCAGCATCCAGGTTATGCCGTGTCCGATCATATTGAAGGGCCATACAAGATTGTTACTGAGAAAAAACCGCTATGTGATGGAAATGATTTAACTTTTTTTGAAGATAAGGATGGAAAAGTTTGGGCTTTTTGGAATAGAGGAAGAGAATTCGGTATTGGTTTTGCGCAAATTGATTTGGCAACAGGAACTTTTTTGACAGAGCCTAAAAGTGCCATCAAACCAAGCCCCGTTGATTATGATTACGATAAAAATGGTGAAGTGCTAAAAGTACCAGGATATGATGGAAGACTAATTCCTAAAGTAAAAAAATATCATGATTGGGACGCCATTGGTATTGAGGGTGCTTATGTAATCGAGAATAACGGAACTTATTATTTATTTTATTCCAGTTGGACACGAGGTTATGAAATCGGGTATGCCACTGCTACAAATATTCAAGGTCCTTGGGTCAAGAATGAAAGAAACCCCTTTTATGGAGCTCAGAGCAAACAAGCTTGCAAAAAAAATGGATTTGAATATACAGGAGATCCTAAAAACCCTTTTAACCAAGTGGGGCATAATGCAATTTTTAAAGGTCCTGATGGAAGATACTGGTTGTCTTGTCACGGAATTATTCCTTCTAAGAATGATGAAAAACCTTTTTTAGTAATTGATCCTATTTGGTTTGATGAACAGGGTAGAGTACAATCAAATGGACCAACATATACAGAACAAAAGGTTATATTGAATAAATAATTAATTTCTCTTAAATGAAAACAATTCATAATACATTAGGTTGCTTTTTACTGCTTTTTGTGAGTTTTAACTCTAATGCCCAAAAGAAACAAAAAGACGCATCAGATGATTTAAAAAAATACAATGTATTGTTTATTGCAGTCGATGATTTAAATGATTGGGTAGGTTTTTTGGATGGAAATCCACAAACACTTACTCCCAATATGGATCGATTAGCAAAACAGAGTATGGTCTTTGATCGAGCCTATTGCACAGCTTCTGTATGTAATCCTTCCAGAGCTGCAATAATGTCTGGATTGAAACCATCCTCAACAAAGATTTATGGTAATGCAGACAAACCATTTAATAGTCCGGTTTTTAAAAGCACCCAGATGATTCCCCAGTACTTTGCAGTCAATGGTTATGAAACCTTTTCCAGAGGAAAAATATACCATACACCGGCAACTGGTAAAGAGACATGGAACAATTGGGAAAACGTGAGTGGTAATTATGGTCATGCTAAAAAAGTAGAAGGTTTTATGTCTAATGGAATTCCTAAAGGAGAGATGGATAATAATATGGACTGGTATGCTACCACCCAAAAAACAGAAGATACTCCAGATTACCTAAATGCTAAATGGGCAGCAGAAAAATTGGCAGGGGATTTTGACAAACCTTTCTTCATGGCTTGTGGAATCTTTAGACCTCATTTAGAATGGAATGTTCCAAAAGAATTTTACGATAAATTTCCATTAGATAAAATTGTACTTCCATCGGTATTGGAAACCGATTTAGAGGATGTTGGAGATAATGCCAAACCAAGTAAAGATTATATAGCCATAAAAAAATATGGTAAACAAAAAGAAGCCGTACAAGCTTATTTGGCAAGTATCAATTATGCTGACTATTGTATTGGTCAAATGTTGGATGCTTTGGAAAAAAGTAAGTATAAAGACAACACTATTGTTGTATTATGGGGAGATCACGGTTGGCATTTAGGAGAAAAATTGCGTTATAAAAAATTCACATTATGGGAAGAAGCTTGCAGGGTTCCATTAATCATTAAAGCTCCAAATGTCACCAAAGCAGGGAGTAGAACCGAAAGGACTGTTAATTTATTAGATTTATATCCAACATTGGTAGAACTTACAGGTTTACCAAAAAACAGCAAGAACGAAGGTAATAGTCTTTTGCCATTATTAAAAAATCCTAAGTTAGATTGGGATCATCCTTCATTAACTCAAATGGGTGAGGGGAGAAATACGATTCGTACAGAAAAATGGCGATACATTAGATACAATGATAATTCAGAAGAATTATACAATCACGAAAATGATGCTTTAGAATGGGTTAATCTAGCCAATAAACCCGAATATGCAAACGTAAAAGCGGAGATGTCTAAAAAGATGGATGCTATTTTAAAAAAATAAGAAAAAATGAAAATGATGAAATATAGTCTCCTAGTCTGCATTCTTTTTTTGAGTAATTCCTATTCTCAATCTGTTTTAGAATTTCAAAAACAGTACAGTGGGAAATGTACTTGGAAAGCAGATTCAGGAGTATTAAAATTAGAAACTTCAGGTGCAATAAATTTTACAGAAAAAGGTGTTAAAGGTTTTCTTTGGGATGTTCCTGAGGAGGTGAAAAAAATAATAATTAATGCTAATACTACTGTAAATGGAGGTTTTCATACTAAAGGAAATTGCACTATTTCTGGTGAAAACAGAAAAACTTCAGTAGTTTATGGAACTGAAACACAAAGTTGGCCGCAAAAAAATAACATTAAAGCATTCGAAATTAGTTCGTTTGAAGCCCATGGAGGCACAATGACCTTACAAAATATGACGAGCTTAAACCCGAGATCATTTCATGTACGTGGTTTAGGAGCTGTAATTCATTTAAAGGATTCTGATTTTATAGATACACGTGGGGGTAGCGGAAATCATAGTGATGGTATCGCTGCAGGAGACGGTTCGACGGTTGATAATTGCTATTTTGAAACAGGTGATGATGTGATAAAAGTGTATAATGATATCACGGTAACCAATACAACTATTAACATGGTACAAAATGCAGTACCTATTCAGTTAGGTTGGGGGGATTATCCAGATGGAGCGGTAGGAACTTTCAAGAATTTGATAATTATTGGAAATAGTGGTAGAGGGAATCCAGGCGGAAGTAATGCCATAATTAATGGTCGAACTGGTAAATATACGGTAACGATCAATATTGATGGACTTAGCATTGATAATCCTACGGCCTCGATGGTTAATTTATTTGACGATAAAAACGATGGTAATTTTGAAAAGACATTGAAGGGAACATTGAAAAATGTAAACATTAAAAATATAAAGAGATATTCAACCCAATTAAAAGGGAACGATCAACTTAAAATATTTGATACGAAAGGAAAAGAAATCTCAAAAGATTTTTAAATTAAAAAAAAATGAAACAAATTTATTCAAAAATAATAATGACATCGTTAGTCTTATTGTTATCTCTTACAACTTACAGTCAAACCAAAAAAGAAGCAGTAGCAGCAAAACCCAATATTTTATTTATTGCCATTGACGATATGAACAACTGGACAAGCGCTATGGGAGGCGCTGCCAAAACGCCAAATATGGAGAGATTGGCAAAGGCAGGAAAGTTATTTACCAATGCCTATTGCGTGGTGCCGGCTTGTAATCCATCAAGAGTAGCTATTATGACTGGGGTTCGTCCTGAAACAAACGGACAATATACCAATCCGGGGAATTTTAGAGACTTACCGGGAAATGCCAATAGAATAACATTACCGATCTATTTGCAACAGAATGGTTACGAAGCTGTTGCTGCGGGTAAGGTGTTTCATAACGGAAGAGGAAAAGGCACGGAACCCGATCCCCAATCTGATCCCCAGTCGTGGAATTACCAATTCCCTAATGATGTTGGGACTAAAGGACATCAGTTGTATTTAGACAAAAACAATCAAGCCAAATGGTTGGAAGGTGCAATGTATAAAGAAGGAATGAATATAAATAAACCAGATTACTTGAGCAAGTTTGGAGTTTGGGGAGTAACACCAGAAAAAAAAGAAGAAACTTCAGATTGGAAAAATGCGGAATTTGCATCTAACTATTTAGGAGAAAAACACGATAAACCGTTCTTTTTAGCGGTGGGACTTTTTAGACCTCATTCCCCTCAAATTGCTCCACAAGAGTTTTTTGACATGTATCCTTTAGAAAGTGTAAAAATTCCAGAATTGCCTGCCGACGATCAAGATGATTTACCTGAAGTTGCCAAAACTAATTTCTCGTCAAATTTTGTGAGATTAGTAAAGGAAAAGGGGCAGTTGCAAAAAGCAACCCAAGCCTATCTAGCTTCCATGAGTTTTGCTGATGCCTGTATTGGAAAGATTTTGGAAGGTGTCGAAAAGGGTCCCAATAAAGACAATACCATCATTGTATTATGGACAGATCATGGATGGCAATTAGCCCAAAAAGAAAGATGGGAAAAGTTTAGTTTATGGAAACAAGCGACTAATTCCCCTTTGATTATTAAATACCCTAATATGAAAAATCGTGGTTTAAGCACCAATCAAGCCGTTTCTTTATTGGATCTATTTCCAACAGTACTTGATTTAAGCGGAATTGCAAAACCTGATTTTTTAGAAGGGACTTCCTTGGTGCCTATATTAACTGATGCAAATTATATAAGAAAAGAACCTGCAATCACTACTTATGAAAAAGGAAATATAAGTGTTGAGAAAGGGGATTGGAACTTTATTCAATACATTGATGGTTCTGAGGAGTTGTACAATCATGCCACAGATCCAAAAGAGTTTAAAAATGTCATTAATATAAAAGAAAATCAGGCTATAATAAAAGAATTAAGAGCCTATGTCGCTCATCTTAAAAAGGAAAAAAGATAATGAGAAAAATATTCTATACAATGCTTTTAGCGTTTGCGGCTTTAAGTTTGACAGCCCAAAAAGCCAGTACTGCAACGAAGCCAAATATTATTGTAATTTTTACAGATGATCAAGGCTATCAAGACCTAGGTTGTTATGGTTCTCCAAAAATTAAGACGCCCCAGCTTGATAAAATGGCAAAGGAAGGAATTCGTTTTACCAATTTTTATGTGACAAATTCTGTTTGTAGCGCCTCCAGAGCTTCCCTATTGACTGGAAGATATTCTTTTCATAATGGAGTGGGAGGTGTGTATTTTCCGGATGCTAAAGGTATGGAGAGTTCAGAAATTACCATTGCAGAGGTGGTAAAGTCAGCAGGCTATAAAACGGCTTGTTTTGGTAAATGGCATTTGGGTGATTTCAAAGAAAATTTGCCAACTAGTCAAGGTTTTGACACCTATTATGGTATTCCGTACAGTAACGACATGTACATAGGAGTAAAACAAGAATTTGCCCAAAATGTGGTGTTTAATGAGGGGTATACTTTAGAAAAAGCAAAACAAGATCAATTATTGGTTAAAACAAGCAGTCGGGAAAAACTAAAAGAGCTTGGAATAAAAGAACAATGTCCTCTCTTTGAAAATGACAAAATTATTGAATATCCCTGCAACCAATCTACCCTTACAGAGCGTTATTTTAATAAAGCAAAAGATTTTATTGATCAAAGTAAAGGGAATCCATTTTTTATGTACATCACTCCAGCAATGCCTCATGTGCCTTTATTTGCATCTGAAAAATTCAAAGGAACCAGTGAACGAGGTTTGTATGGTGATACTGTTGAAGAAATTGATTACTATGTTGGGAATTTAATGCAATATTTAAAGTCAAAAGGATTAGAAAAAAATACCTTAATTATTTTTGCTTCCGACAATGGTCCTTGGTTGGGATACAAAGATTTGGCAGGAAGTGCATTGCCATTTCGAGATGGTAAGTTTACCAATTATGAAGGTGGCGTAAGAGTGCCCTGCATTATGTATTGGCCAGGAAAAATTAAATCAGGTAAAGTTAGTAATGCTATCGTTTCCACTTTAGATTTTTTACCCACTATTGCTCATTATACAGGAGTAAAACTTCCTAATGTTCCTTTAGATGGAATGAATATTTCTAATCTCATAGAAGTTAAAGGGAGCTTGAACAGGGATTATATGTTATATACAAAAGGCACTGAAATTTATGGCATTCGCAAAGGAGATTGGAAATATTTACCACACGGTGGAAGTCGAAATGCTGATGAAAAAACTACTCCAGAGCTTTTTAATTTAAAGGAAGACATTGCTGAAACAACAAATTTATTTGGGAAGCATCCTGCAATTGTAAAAAGACTTTCAGAAGAAATTTTAAAGTTCAAATAGATCAAATAGGGCATAATCAAAAAACATTTACTTAGCTTCAAATTGGATGAAATTAAAGTAATTGTTGACCGATTAATATGAATAAAAAAAGGTTGTGGTAAAATCCACAACCTTTTTTTGCTAGACATGACTTATTTGTTTATGGGCAGGTTGATGGTTTGATTATTTGAGAATCAGCAGGAACAACACCTATTCCGTATCTAATATTACTTGGATTTGTCCATGCACAATTTCCACCTATTTGCTCAATAGTGCCATCTTTTATAATTGCATCAGGATTTTCCCCAGAGATTCTTCCAAAAGTATAAAAAGGGGATCTCTTAACCGGTTTAGAAGGATTAGCTTTCCAAATACAGTTGGTAAACTTTACTTTAGCAAGTTCTGCACCTTCATTTTTCTTTTGAGACCATCCAACAATTCCATGCGCATAGTTATCAGTACCTACATAATTATCAATAAAAGTACAATTTATTGCCTCTGTTATTCCTGTACCAATATCAGAAACTTTTTGCCCCCAGCTTACCATAAAGATTGCTCCATTTTTATTATGATATATAGTTGAATTCGAAATTTTGGTTACTTCACCTACGTACAATACATCATCATAAGTATCAATAAATGCTTGATCAACAATAGCTCCTTTGGCAAAATGGAATCCATCTGTAGAATGCGTTTCTCTATTTTCAATAATTTTAACCTCAGATATGGTTGCGTTGCTGAAACCTGTCAAATGAAAATTGGCAGGATTTCTACTTTGTAATTTTGAAATACTAATAGTTCCATTACCATCATGTCTTATAGAGCATAAACTTCTATCGCCTTTTGTATAGGGCGTTCGAGAGCCATCTATAATTGAATTATCACGATTGTCTCCAGTTACGATGAAGTTTGTTTTTTTTATGACAATATTACCATATAAAGTCACATTAGCATTAATCTTTATTTCAGTTAATGGACTATTAGCGGGTATTACTAATGTTGGATTCCAAAGGCTACCATCAGCTGTTCCAATTTTTCCTGTTTGCGTAAAAGTTAAAATAGTGCCCGAAATTGTAGAAGTAGCATTGGGTAAACTAGGCGTATTAATTAACTTACCACTGAGAGATGTTTTAATTTCATTTTCAGATTGGGATTGCGGTTCGGCAATTTGGCTTTCAACTGAATTTACTAATTCTTCACTACAGCTCATGAACACAAGTAGAAATGTTAAAGCTAAAAATTTCATTTTTTTCATTTTGATTAAATTAATTGGTTAATGCTTAATATAAAGCATTTCAAAAATATAAGAAGCTTGAATTTAAGCTTTGTTTGTTTATTCCTTTATTTAGCTAATTTGTATAATAGAATATGATAAAGTCAAATGAAAAATTTGCGGTAAAGAAAATATAATCAGAATTTGATATTAGTTTTTATTTACTATTGGTTTTGTAATGAGTCAGAATTTTGAAATTAAACACATTTGAGTCATGTAGTTTTATGTTAAGTTTAATTATTTGAGGTTATTTAGTCAATAATCTATGGTTTTATTCAAAGAAAAACAAAAAAGCTATTTTTTCGTTGATTTAAACCAACAAAGTTTTTGTGATAAGGCTAATTTTATTTAAAAAATAATTTAGACTAAAATTAATAATGTGGAATTTGTTAAAAATATTAGTAATTGTGATTTTTGGTTGCATAACTATGAATCCAATGGTAATTATAGCACAAAAAACAGGGGTCGTAAAATATCCTCTAGATACGATGCTAAATTATGTAACTAAAATCACCACTTTTGGAGAACGATGCGATTGGTCTTTAGATGGAAAAAGAATAGTTTTTTTAGAGAAAACTTTTGGTGATGTTTTTGAAATTGAAGTAGCCACAGGAAAATTAACGCCCTTAACGCATCATTTTTTTCACGAGGGTTTTGTTAGGGCTCTTTATCTTTCAAATGGAGATATATTATTATCGGGGTCAAAAACTTTTGATGCCTATGACCCCTGGAAAAGTAGGAGTCCGGAAAAGGCTGAACTTTGGGTATTGAAAAGAGATTTGTCAGGACCACCAACACCATTAGGTGTATTTTGTAAGGAAGGTCCAGCGGTTTCAAGAAAACAAATGAAAATTGCTTGGACGGTTGATGATATTTATGTTGCTGATATTGTTTATGAAAATGGCACTCCCATGTTGAAGCAAATAGAAACACTTGTACAATCAAAAGACTTACCAAAAGAAGTTGAAAACTGGCATTTAGAAACCCAAAATTTCAGACCTCCTTATGATAATGAATTGATTTTTAATGCACATTTTCCTGCTGTAGAATATGAAGCTGAAGTGATGGGGATTGATTTAAAAACAAGAAAAATTGTCAATTATTCACAACGTCCTGATCGATATGATGAGCCAGAAGGGATTTTTCCAGATGGGAAGAACATTTTAGTAGAAAGCACCCGCCATTATCCAAAGCGCGACGAAGGACGAACCACTTGGGATTATATTGATATTTACAAATTAGCATTGGATGGTTCCGCTAAAATAGAACGTATAACCTATTTCAATAAAGATAAAAAATATAAAGCTACCAATCCTGTTGTGAGTGATGACGGAAGGTATATGGCTTTTCAATATTCATTAGTTGGTGAAACTACAGGCATTGGTCACGGAATTGTTATTTGGGATTTTGTTAAAGAACAAGAATACATTCGGTCAAAAATCAAGAATAAGTCAAAAGAATAAAATCTATTTTATGTATAAGAATATCCTAATTTTCTTTTTAATTTTCTTAAAGGGTTTTTATTCCGTTGCTCAGTCCGATAATCTAAGCAACTACAGATGGACAACGATTGATACAAAAGGTAAAGTTACGGCTCGTCACGAAAGTTCGATGGTTGAATATAAAGAGAAGTTTTACTTAATTGGAGGAAGAGGGATGAATCCTGTCGATGTATTTAATCCTAAAACGAACACTTGGGAAGAAAAATCTAAACCACCATTAGAAATTCACCATTTCCAGGCAGTCATTTATAAAGATGCCATTTATCTTATTGGTATGACAGGTAGATATCCTAATGAAGAGCCTCTTAATAACATTTGGCTCTATTATCCAGAAAAAGATAAATGGGAAAAAGGAGCAGAAATACCTCAATTCATAAAAAGGGGTGGAGCAGGAGCAGTAGTGTATCAAGATAAAATATACTTGGTATGTGGTATTGATTTAGGTCATACGAGTGGGACCAATAATAATTTTAATAGTTACAACTTAATTACTGGAGAATGGGAAACTTTGACCAAAGCACCCCATATTCGAGATCATTTTTCTACAATTGTGGTTGATGATAATATGTATTGTATTGGCGGAAGAAACACTAGTTTTCATTTACCGGATAACTTTGGAGCTTTCTTTGATCAAACGATGCCCTATATTGATGTCTATAATTTTAAAGAAAATAAGTGGCATACGATGAAGGAGGAATTACCCTATCCTACTGCCGCTGGTGGTTTGGTATATTTTCAAAATAAGATTATCTATTTTGGAGGAGAAGGGTTTCTAAAACAAGCATACAATACAACCCAATGTTTAGATTTATCTTCAGGAAAATGGTCGCAATTAGCATCGCTAAATACGGGTAGGCATAGTGGAGGAACTGTGGTTCATAATAATAAAATATATGTTGCTGCGGGAAGTCCTGTAAAAGGTGGAGCAAATTTAAATTCAATGGAAGTATTTTCATTGGACAATAATTGGATTTCGCTTTTTAATGGTAAAAATTTAGAGGGTTGGGAAGTTAAAAATTCAGAAAAGGATAATGGAAAAATATTCTGGACAGTTGATAATGGTGCTATTTTATATAACTCTTTGAAAATTAAAGACAACAACCATTTTTGGTTACAAAATAAAGTGGAATACGGTGATTTTGAATTGCGTTTAAAGTTTAAAACTTCTAGAGAAAATATAGGAAATAGCGGAGTTCAAGTTCGAAGTCGTTTTGATGAGACGGCCAAAGAAAACATAAACGGAACAATAATTCAAGGGTGGATGGACGGACCTCAAGTTGACATTAGCCCAAATGAGTACTGGAAAACAGGGTATATATATGATGAAACTAGAGAATATAAACATTGGATAAATCCTGTAACAATAGATTGGAAATTAACCAAAAAAGATGTAGAACCCAAGAAAACTAGTAATTATTTTGAAGACGAAGGTTTGGGGTGGAACGATTTAACAATTATATGTAAAGGTATGAATATTAAAACCGTCGTGAATAATGTTATTGTTTCAGATTATGATGGTTCAGGTGTTTTAGACGATAAAGAACATAAAAAACACCGTGTTGGGCAAACAGGATTCATAGCTTTACAAGGCCATATGAATTCAGAAAACAAAATATGGTTCAAGGATATTGAAATTAGAGAATTAAAAAAATAAAATAAAAATAAAAAAAATGAAAAATACGTGCATCTTTTTTTTGTGCTTGATTACGGCAGTTTCTTTTGGACAATCAGCCCCCGAAAATTATAAAAACCCAATCTTATCTGGTTTTTACCCAGATCCTTCAATTTGTCGAGTAGGCGACGATTATTATATGGTCAATTCTAGTTTTGAATGGTTCCCTGGTATGCCAATTCATCATAGTAAAGATTTAGTGAATTGGGAATTAATAGGATATGGTTTATCTAGACCAAATCAGGTTGAATTACCAGTAGGCTTAAAAGATTCCAGAGGTATTTATGCAGTTACCATTAGACATCATGAAGGTTTGTTTTATTTAATTACTACTTGTGTAAATTGTAAAAATAATTTTTATGTTACCGCTACTAATCCAGCTGGTCCTTGGTCTGACCCTGTATGGTTGAATTCAAGAGGTATTGATCCGTCACTTTTTTGGGACGAAGATGGGAAATGTTATTACACAGGTCATGCCAACATTACTGGTGTAAACGATTGGCCAGAGAAAAATGGTGCTTGGATTCAGGAATTGGATACCAAACAAGGCAAATTAATTGGAGAGCCAAAGCAAATTACACATGGTCACGCCAAAAATGCCCGTTGGACAGAAGGACCTCATTTATATAAAAAAGACGGTAAATATTTATTGTTAGTTGCCGAAGGAGGAACAGGTTTTCAGCATTCGGTTACCTTGCATCATAGCGATAATGTTTGGGGACCATACATCCCTTATCACTCCAATCCGGTGATGTCTCATAGACAGTTGGGACAAGATTTTCCTATACATTCTGTTGGGCATGCTGATTTAATTCAGACCCAAAATAACGAATGGTGGGCGGTTATGTTGGGAAAAAGAAAGAATGAAAACTTTTCGTTATTGGCCAGAGAAACTTTTTTAACACCGGTGAAATTTGAAAATGAAGAAAGCTATCCTATTCCTGTATTCAATCCTGGAGTTGGCCATTTGTCATTCGAACAAAAAAGACCTAATCTGCCTTGGACACCATTAAAAAAAGCGCTAGAAAAAGACGAGTTTGATTCCAAAGATTTAGCTTTAGAATGGAACTTTTTGAGAACACCCTACACCAAATGGTATGCATTAGAAAAAGGAAATTTAAACGTACAACTGCGACCTGAAATTTTAGATAGTTTAGTAAATCCATCTTATGTCGCTAGACGAATTCAACATCATAAATTTGAAGCTTCGACGCATCTTGTATTTGATGCCAAAAGTGCAAAAGAGCAAGCCGGAATCGCCGTTTATCGCAATAGTACCAACCATATTCAGTTAGTTAAAGAAAAAAATGATTTGGTCTTGTTTGCAACCAAAAAAGGAAAACGAACAGAAACGGCTAGAATCCCTTTTAGCGGAAAAGAAGTATTTCTAAAAATTGAAGGAGATAATATTAGAGCCACTTTTAGTTACGCAACCTCTGAAGGAAACTATACAACAATTGGCGGAGTTCAGGATTTAGCGATTGTATCAGACGAAGTTGCAGGTGGTTTTAGTGGTCCTTATGTAGGGATATATGCCACAAGCAATGGAGAAAAGTCAAAGAATATTGCAAGTTTTAAATGGTTTGATTATAAAAATTTGAATAAAGAGAATGAATAAAACTTTAAGTGCATTTTTTTTAAGTCTGTTTTTTGTAAGCACTACTGTCGTAGCACAAAAACCAAAGGTTTGGATATATACGGATATGTCCGATAATACAATTCCTGGAAATAATCACATGAAAACAGTAAACGATCCCGATGATATTTCCGGAATGGCTGGCTATTTACTAATGGCCAATAGGTTTGATACCAAAGGGATTGTAGTAACAAGTACACATAGATCGGAACACAAAAACTCTGGAAACCAAGCCGATTGGGCCAATGATTTTTTTGGCAAAGCCTATAAAAAGGATGTTGTTAATTTGAATAAAAATTTTGGAGGTTATCCCAAAAATATTGAGTTTATACAATCTTGTATTAAGGAATCTGCCGAAAAATACAATTCAAGTACAGTGTATAATTCTTTAGAAAAGTATAAAACGGTTGCCTTGTTGAAAGATGAGGTGGAAAAGAGTACCGAAATTACCAATGTGTTGTGTTGGGGATCTTTGACAGAGCCAGCCATTTTGGTCAATTATTGTATCGCAAACCAAAGGTTCGATTTGCTTAAAAAATTGCGTTTCATAGCCCATTGGACAAACTCTTCGCTACATCAGGGAACTCCTGCAGATCCAGCAAAAGTAGCCAATTGTAATGAAGATAGGTCGGCCTGCGAATTTTTGAAAGAACAGGCTTTAAATGGGAGCATCGCTTTTTACGAGTGTGGCGCTATTGGTCAACATGGCATTGTTTCTGGAAGTCCAAAAGGGCTTGAGTATTATAATCAATTTAAGAAAAGCAACCTTGGAAAAATATTTTCAGAAGGGAAGTTTGTCCAAGATGCTGTAGACCACTCTGATGCTGCAACCTATTGGGTTTTATTAGGGAATTGGGGTGTTAGTTTGAAAGATATAGCTAGTAATGGAACTAATTTGCCTGAAGTGGAAAAGAAAAATGAAGAGCAGTTCTTCAAGTTCTCCAAAAGCATTCATGAGGAACTGTTACGTCGTTCTAAAGCTGCTGAAAACTAGACTTTGTTGCGCTGTTTTTATAAGTAATTCTTATTTGTTTTAAATGGAAATAGCGCACTAGAGTCACTATACCAATCCAAAAAATTTCGAAACCATTTCATCCAAATTACCAATCCATTTTTCGGTAAAGCAATGAAGGTTAGTTTTTTATTTACATAATTCACAATTAAAAATATGCAAAAACCTATTAAAAATCTATTTCTGTTTCTATCGATCGCTTTTAGCGTTATCAGTAACAGTCAAACGAATAAGATCAAAAACAATGTTTTTGATGCTAGCGCTATATCAAAAAATGGTATTGAAATTTTAAACGGATATTCGGCTGTACCTAACAATGGAGTACTGGGCAATTATTCCGTTACACTGCCAGAATATGAATCGGTTGTATATATTAGTACTATCGGACGCGAAAAAATATTAGATGGAATGAACCGCGTTTTCTCCTGGGCAGCCAAGGATTTAAAAACCATAGTGACTAAAGACTTTAACCCAGATACCAAAGCAGGGGGTGAGCCGTCACGAAATGGTTTACTGGCTTTGTTTAAGCTCAAAAATGATGAATTCCTGTTGTTACAAGGAGTTACCAGTCCAAAGGCTATGTCTTATTTTGTAATTGCTGACGATGGAAAATTAAGTATCAATCTGGCAACCTTTGGTATTGATGCTGTTTCGGGCGATATTCCATTGATTACTTATGCTCGTGGTAAGAATGTGTACGATGTTTTTCAAAAGGCTTGGAAAAATGCCATTTACACCGAAGCACTTAAGGGGCGTACAGCGATGCGTTATGAAAAAGAATATCCTGAAATATTTAAATACCTTGGATGGTGCAGTTGGGAACAATATCATACTAAAGTTTCAAGCGATCTTATGGTAGATGCCATGCAAAAAATTGAAAAAAGCCCTTTGCCAATACGTTGGGTATTGTTGGATAATGGTCATGAACATAGCTATAAATCCGCAGATGGAATGAATAGCAGCCGCATGCTTTCATTAAAGGGAAGTCCAGAAACTTTTCCAAACGGCTTTAAACCAATGATGGATGCAAAGACAGAAAAAATTAAATGGACAGGAATATGGCACACTATGAATGCTCACTGGCAAGGATTACACCCCGAACATGAGATTCACGAATTAGATCCATATTTAGTAAAAATTAGTAAAAGTGGTGGCTTTGATGTTATGATGCCGAAAGGCGATTATGAGTCTTCTCAAAAGTTTTACAATACTTTAATTGGTTCAGCTAAAAAAGATGGTTTCGATTTTGTAAAGATTGATAACCAGAATAGGCAAATTGCATTTTACCAAGGCATGTCTAATCCTGTAGCAATTGTATCTCAACATGCACAATCGCTTGAAAGTGCTGCACTAGAACATTCAGACGGTTTAATGAATTGTTTTTGTCTGGATATGTTAAGTCTGATGAATACAAAATACAGTGCTACTTCCCGCGTAAGTGTGGACTACTTATTGAATAATGAAGCAAAAGCAAAATCGCACCTTTTACAGTCCTACCAAAACACACTTTGGATGGGACAAGCCGTTTGGCCTGATCACGATATGTTCCACTCGAGCGACAAGTTTTGCGGACAAATGATGGCCGTTAGTAAAGCCATGTCTGGTGCACCCATTTATTTGTCTGATGCCCCGGTTGATTTTCAAGAAAAATTAGTATTGCCATTGAGTTATTCTGATGGAGAATTGTTACGCCCCCTGGCACCTGCCGTTCCTTTACCAGAATCCGTTATGCTATCGG
Source organism: Flavobacterium flevense (assembly GCF_900142775.1). Lineage (GTDB taxonomy): Bacteria > Bacteroidota > Bacteroidia > Flavobacteriales > Flavobacteriaceae > Flavobacterium > Flavobacterium flevense. Next base: position 44,702 of record NZ_FRCC01000014.1, on the reverse strand, counting down.
CTTTAACAACACCGCAGGCATACCGGGTAGTAGCACCTTTACAACATGGTGCAGCGGCATTCGTAGCCTACAACCTTATGCATCCCGCACCAGCAGATAAAGTTACAAGTGCTTTCAGGGTAAAAGATTATGAAGCAGCTGGAGAATTTATTCAGCCTAAGGCAGAATCTTGGAAAGCACCAAAAGAAGGATTGGTCTTTTACGATTGGTACGAGCAAAAAGGAGGAAAATTAGAAAACGAATACAAGTTTGACTTAATTGGCTTTGCTGATAAATTGGTTCAATTATCTCCCATAAAAAACGGTTGGTCTGTTATTGGAAATCCTAATAAGTATTTGTCTGCAAGTACAGTTAAATCAATTGAGTACTCTGATAAGAAATTGAAAATTGTAATGATAGAATCGGGCGAATTGGTTGTTTATAACCCATCGCCGATAAGCTGCTCTTCAGCCAAAAAAATCGAAAATATGGGTAACGGTTTATGGAAGCTCTATTTGCCTGAGGCTCAGAAAAACTTTGAGGTTGTTATTACTTTAAAAGACTAACTTATTACAAAAAGGCAATAAAGAAATGTATAATCTTCCTGATTGTTTTTACAAGTAATAATGTACCTGTCACAAATAAAAATATGTAACTAAATAAAGATGAAAAAATTAGTATTAGTGTTGGTTTTTATGACGGCTCTAGCGCAAGCACAGAAACCAAAAGTTTGGATTTATTCTGATATGTCAGACAAAACAATTCAAGGAAAAGACCACGGAACAGCCAATGATCCTGATGATATTTCAGGAATGGCGGGTTATTTACTTATGGCCAATATGTTTGATACTAGAGGTATAGTAATTGCAAGCACACACAGGAGTGAGCATAAAACATCTGGAAACCAGGCGGATTGGGCAAATACTTTTTTTGGAGAAGCCTACAAAAAAGATGTTGTTCAATTGAATAAGAATATTGGTGGTTTTCCAAGCACGATTAACTTTGTTCAGTCTTGTATAAAAGAATCTGCTGAAAAGTACGATTCAACTAAAAAATATTCGATCCTTAAAAATTACAATACAGTTGAATTATTGTTGAAAGAAGCTGAAAAAAGTAACGATATTATTAATGTGTTGTGCTGGGGTTCTTTAACAGAACCTGCTATATTGGTTAATTATTGTTTGACGAATAAAAGGAATGATATTTTAGATAAATTAAGATTTATTGCCCATTGGACCAACTCCTCTTTGCATCAAGGTACAATTGAGCAGCCTTGGAAAGTGGCCAATTGTAATGAAGATCGAGCTGCTTGTGAGTATTTAAAAGAAAAAGCTTTAAAAGGTTTTATTACCTATTATGAATGCGGAGCAATTGGTCAACACGGGATTGTTTCGGGAAGTCAAAAAGGATTGGAATATTTCGATCAATTCAAAAAAAGCAATCTAGGAAAAATATTTACCGAAGGAAAATTTGTCCACAATTCAGTAGATCATTCAGACTCTGCTACCTTTTGGGTTTTATTAGGGAATTGGGGAGTTAGTTTGAATGATATTGCAAGTAATGGTACAAATTTTATCGAAGTAGAACAAAAAAATGAAAACCAATTTATGTTGTATTCAAAAATTATTCATAATGAATTGTTAAGGAGGTCAAATGCTGCGGTCTCAAAATAACAAATTAAAGATTATTGAGCTTTTTAAGGTCCTTTTGGGGGCTTTTTTTTTGGTTTAATTGTAAGTGATTGATTGTGAGTGTTTTGTTGTCGAAGTCTGATTATGGGATTTTGTTTGAAATAAGTTGATTAAAACAATTTCGCTAAAAAAAGGAATAATAAAGAGATAAGTTTTACTGGTAAAAATGGAAATTTGGATAATTAAATAACATAAAATTATGAAAAATCAATTTTCCCGCATTTTGCATTTTGAAATATTGTTTCATGTATTTACAAAATAGTTTTTTTACTATTAATAATACTTGATTTCAAGTAAAAATCACTTTGTCTTTTTTTTTTAAACAGATATAACTTTAAACTAAAACCAATTTATGAACTAAACCAAATTAAAAAATTATGAGTAAAAAAAAACCAAAATTATTAACCTAATTTCGTATAACCAGATTTTAAAATTTATTGAAATGAGTAAACAAATAGAATATTTTAATTTTCTCAAATGTAAGAAGACATTACCAACAATAATTTTGTTCTTTATGTTTTCTGTTTTTCACGGTCAGACTTTAAAAGTTAGTGGAAAAGTAATTGATGATACGGGGTTTCCATTGCCAGGTGTATCAGTACTAATAGAAGGAACTAACAAAGGAACTAATACAGATTTTGAAGGGAATTATACAATTCCGGCAAATAATAATGATGTACTAATTTTTAGTTACATAGGCTTTACAACACAAAAAAATAAAGTTAGTGGTAAGGTACTAAATGTAAAAATGATTTCTGATGTAGCCAATTTGAAAGAAGTAATTGTAGTAGGGTATGGTACACAAAAAAAGGAAAGTGTTGTAGGAGCAATTGCTCAATTAGATGGTCAAGAATTAACTAAAAGGGGTAATTTAACTAATTTAACAGATGCTTTGAGTGGTTCTATGCCTGGAGTAAATGTTTTAAGTAGTTCTGGAATACCCGGAGGAGCTATTGATGGAAATTATAATGAATCTCAAATTTTAATTAGAGGAAGGTCAACATGGAATAATGCATCTCCTCTTGTTTTAGTTGATGGTGTTGAAAGAACAATGAATGATATTGATCCAAATGATGTTAAAACAGTAACAGTATTAAAAGATGCTTCAGCTACTTCAATATTTGGAGTAAAAGGAGGAAACGGAGTAATTTTGATTACAACTAAAAGAGGATTAAAAGGAGATGCACAATTTAAAGTAGATGCAAATATATCTTTCAAGTCAGTGTCTAAAATTCCTCGCGTTTTAGAAGGTTATACTAGTACGGTTGCTAAAAACAGAGCTATTGTAAATGGTTTATCTGTTATGCCTGTAACTTGGGGAGACTTTACATCAGATGAAGAATTAGAATATTTAAGAAGTAATCAGTATCCAGATGCTTATGCCAATAGGGACTGGGCCAATAGTATGTTAGAAGATTATGCTTTATCAAAAAAAATAAATGCGAGTGTTTCTGGAGGAAATGATTTTGTTAAATATTTTGGTTCATTAGGTTTCGTTACAGATGGAGACATTTTAAAAACTGAAAATGTCGGTCAAGGGTATGATCCGGACTTTAAATATGATCGTTTTAATTTTAGAACAAATTTAGATTTTACACTTACCAAATCAACAAAACTGGAAGTGGGACTTAATGGCTATTATGGAGAGCAATCCAGATCAGGGGCTTCAGTCTTTGGTTTTTGGTATGGTATTTATTCTAAACCTTGGACTACACCAGTTTTGCAATATGAAGATGGTATTTACGGTCAAGGTATTGATTATGAGCGTTTTGGTCAAAATGGGTTTGTTGATTTAAATTTTAGTGGAGTAGATGTTACTAATAGAGGAGAAATTAATACCAATTTTAAATTAACTCAGGATTTAGATGTAATAACAAAAGGTTTAAAAGTATCAGGAGAATTGGCATTTGATAATTTTTACAGTTCTTTAGGGAATGGTATTTCTGATGATGGAGTTTTGATGAAATATGTAGATCCAATTTATTATACTTTAAATGATCCAAATGCAAATATCGAAGACTATACGTCTTATTTTTTTCCAAATTCATTTACAACTTCTACAAATGGATTTGAGTTTAAAGATTTGCCTATTGTTTATGAAAATTCTCGCATAGATAATGGATCTGCTAGATCAGTTAGAAGTAGATTGATGTATCGATTAACTTTAAATTATAGTAGGAAATTTGGAGTTCATGATGTTTCAGCTTTAGGATTATTTAGTAGGGATAACACAAAAAATTATTCTGTTAATGGTTGGCCTTCAAAACGAGAAGACTGGTCAGGTAGATTGGCATATGGTTATGATCAGCGTTATAATATTGAATTAAATGGTTCTTATAACGGGACAGAAAAATTTGGGCCAGGATATAAATTTGCTTTTTTTCCATCTGTTGGATTAGGATGGACAGTGTCTAATGAAAAGTTTTTTGAAAAAGTAAAAAAATACATTAACAATTTAAAATTTAGATATTCTGATGGTATTGTTGGAAATGACAATGCAAATAATATTGGTCAATGGCCTTATTTTACTTCCTATGTTTCAGGTGGAACTAACGGGGTCAATGGTAATGCTCTTAATAATAGTTCTTTTGGAGATGGTCCTTTGTATGGCGGACCACTAATTTATGGCGAAGGAACTATTGGAAATCCTTCATTGCGTTGGGAAACTGCACGAAAACAAAATTTAGGAATTGAAGTAGGTGCTTTTGATAACGCATTAACCATGACCTTAGATCTATTTAAAGAGCATCGTGAAGATATTTTAGTTACAGCTAATCAACGAAATGTTCCAGATTATTTTGGAGCTCCTGCTCCAACAGCAAATATTGGTATTACTGAGAACAAAGGGTATGAGTTTGTAGCCAATTATAAAAATAACATTAACAATTTTAATTACTGGGCTTCTCTTAATTTCACTTTTGTAAAAGATAAAATCATTCAAAAAGAGGATTCTCAATTATTGCCAGATTATCAAAAAGAAGCTGGTTTTCAAATTGGTCAAAATAAAAGTAATGTTTCAACAGGAATTATTAATAGTTGGGATGAAATGTATACAGGTGTTGTTGGTGTTAATAATGCTACATTATTACCAGGCGATTACCGTTTGTTAGATTATAATGCTGATGGATTTGTTGATTTTAAAGATGTTGTTCCTTATGGTTATCCAAACAGGCCTCAGGCTACTTATGGCTTTGCTTTAGGAGGAGATTATAAAGGATTTTCATTGAGTTTTAATTTTTATGGTCAGTATAACATAACTCAAACAGTAGCTTTAGATGAGTTTGCGTTTAATGCTCCTGCTATTTATCAAGATCAGTTAAGAGATACTTGGACTCCTGAATACAACAATAGTAATCCAATTTATAGATCATTAAATTATGGAGGAAGAGCTGCTAGTACGGGAAATTATACAAAAAAAGATGGTTCTATGTTTCGATTGAAAACTGCCGAATTAGGGTATGATTTACCAAAAGGAATGATTAAAAAAGTAGGCCTATCTGCATTGCGACTTTTTGTTAATGGTAACAATCTCCTTTTATGGACTGATTTACCTGTTGATATCGAAGGTCAGGATTTTAACTATAGAAACTATCCTGTAACTAAACAAATCAATTTAGGGCTTTCAGCAACATTTTAATTAAAAAAATTATAGAAATGAAAAATATTAAATTTTTTTTATCGGTATTTATAATCTCCTTGATTACATCAAGTTGTGAAGATTATTTAAATGTACCGCCAGAAGCTGCTATAACAGAAGACAAAGTTTTTAGTACTTACTTGTCTTTTCAAGGTTTTGAAGACCAGATGTACCAGTATATTGTGGATCCTAATTTATCTACTATTACTGTTGGTCATAATTTAACAGGAGAAACTATTGCAAAGCAAGGTTGGAATACATCTCAGGGAGCGTCAACAGGAAATTATTTGAATTTAACTTCTGGTGGTGGACGTTCTAATTTTAAATTTTTTGATGATGGTACTGGTGTTGAGAAAGGGATATGGGCTTATTCTTGGAAAGGAATCCGTCGTGCTAATATTGCATTACAAAAACTGAATTTACTAGTTAATGCAACTCAGCAGGAAAAAGATCAAATTGAAGGTCAAGCTTATTTTTTTAGAGCTTATTTTCATTTTGAATTATTGAGAGCTTACGGTTCAATTCCTTATATAAATACTGTTCTCTCTGCAGACGAACAATTAAAATTCCCTCGTTTTTATGAGTATAAAGGGAAGTATGATTATCAGGCATGTACTGAATTTATAGTTGAGGATTTACAAAAAGCTGCTGACTTACTTCCACCAAGTTGGAATAATACAAATACAGGCAGAGTTACCAAGGGAGCTTCATACGCATTGATGGCTAAAGCCTTGCTTTATGCTGGTAGTCCATTGATGAATGAAAATTCTAGAAATTCAGCAACGTATGATTCTGGTTATATGACTCGTGCAGCTGAAGCTGCTGGAGAAGTATTAAAAATGGTCGATACTAATATATATGATTTAGTAACTTTTGATAAGTATTTGGAAATGTTTGCAAAGACAGATGGTAATATTCCGTATAGTAAAGAAATAATTTTTCAAAAAGTAAGAACTGATGTAGGTGCTGGTGAAATCAATAATTTTGTAGGTAGGTTGTATACACCAAATTCAGGACTTTTTGGAGGTAATGCTATATGTGAAGCTGTTACACAAAACTTTGTTGATATTTTTGAAATGGCTGATGGGACTAAATATAAGCCGGGTACTCTAGCCCAAGGCGGGTACGATTATGATAATACAAAACGTTGGAATAATAGAGATCCTCGTTTTAGAAAAAGTATTTATGTTGATGGAGATATGGCAGGTATTCACGCTACAACCAGATTAGAAATGTTTAATGGAGGCTCAACGATGGCTGATGGAAATACATTAAGCCCTTATATTGTCCATAAGTTTTGGCCTGTTGGAGCAAATAAAAAGGATGCTCAATGGAATACTCTTAGAGTAATTACTCCATTAATTAGATTAGCTGATGTTTATTTGATTTATGCAGAGGCAGTATATAATTCATCTAATGATGTAAATTCAACAGCCACTAATTATAGTTTGACAGCTTTACAAGCAATTAATAAAGTAAGAGCTAGAGCAGGTGCATCAATAGTAACAGGTTTGAGTGTTTATGATAACAATTTTAATAATTTAGTTAAGTATGAGCGTGATGTTGAATTATGTTTTGAGGGACACAGATGGTATGATTTGAGAAGATGGAAAATTAAACCAGATGCTACTTTGTACAGAATGAGTTTTGATAAGAATTACACCACTTTTAATAGGGTAGTAATACAACCTTTTGTTTTCACAGACAGAAATTATTGGTTACCGTTCCCTATCAATTTGACTTATGCATATGAAGGATTTCCACAAAATCCAGGATGGTAATTTCACAAAATATTAACCGATTAAATGAACACGATGATAAATAAGTTATATAAAAAGCTGCTTTTTTTCTTTACATTTTTTGTGATACTATCAATTAATGCACAGGAAGAAAATGGATATATGTTAAAAGGTAAAATTACAGATGAGTTCAATAAACCTATGGCAGGTGCATTGATTACAGCTGGGATTGATGGAAAAGTATTTTCAGATAAGGATGGAAATTTTGAAATACTAATTAAAGAGGCCACTGCTATTACGGTGACAAAAGAAGATTATGATGTTACAAAACATGCTATTTATGAAGATAAGAATAATTTAAGTATTCAATTATTACCTGCTAAATTATTTTTTCAAGGTGCTGATAAAATAAATTTACCTTTTGGAAAATTAGAAAAGGGCAGAATAGTAGGATCTGTAAGTAATATTGATATCAGTGAGCATTTACGTAAAGATCAACGTATTGGTGTGGCTAGTGCTATAACTGGAAAAGTAGGAGGTGTCTTTAATAATTCAAATGTATTGGGTTTAGGTTCGGCTGTTTATGTTGTTGATGGGATTCCTAGACCTATTGATTTTATTAATCTTACAGAGATAGAAGACATTACTGTTTTGAAGGATGCAGTTTCAAGAGTTTTGTATGGATCAGCAGCAGATAAAGGAGTAATATTAATTACAACAAAGAGAGGGAAAATTGGTCAAAAGAATCTATCTGTAAGAGCTGAATATGGAGTTCAAACCGCAGTTGCTAAGCCTAAGTATTTAAACGCAGCTGATTATATGGAAGTATACAATCAGGCTAATTTAAATGATGGTAAAGCAATAAAGTATACTGACACTCAAATTTCAGATACAAGAAATGGTACAAATCCATTATTTAATCCTGATGTAGATTATTACAGTAGTACGTTTTTAAAAAATAATACGAATTATTTAGATGTTAATTTAGAAGCCTCAGGAGGTAATGAAAAAACACAATATATGCTTACTGCGGGTCTTTCTAATAATGAAGGTTGGCTGAATTTGGGAGAAAAAGAGGGTACAAATCGTTTTAATATTAGAGCTAATTCTAACTATCAGTTATCTTCTAGATTAAAAATGAATTTGGATGCAGTTAGTGTATTTAATATTTATAATTCACCAGATGTATTTGATATTAATAATTTAGGGAGTTCAGAGGATAATAATTATGAAATTTCTAGTGATTTTTGGACTAAGGCCCAAACTAATTTACCTAATTCTTACCCATTGTTAATTCCAATTTCTAGTATTGCTGATCCTTCATCATATGAAGGTGCTAATTTAATTGATGGAAAATACTTATTAGGAGGTACTAATCAATTTACAAGGAACATTTATGGTGATTTAACTAGAAGGGGAAATAAAACAGTTACTGATAGATATTTTCAAATTAATTCAGGTTTAGATTGGGATTTAAGTTTTATTACCAAAGGATTGTCTGCTAGAACAAATTTTACTTTTGATTTTTTCAATACTTCTGTTGAGAATCAGAATAAGTCTTATGCGGTTTATCAGCCAATTATGGTAGGTAATGATATTTCGGTTGTTAAAATTGGAGCTGATGTGCCATCAAATGAAAAAAGCGTAATTGCTGATGAGGCTTATTTTAGCCGTACATTTGGTTTTTACTCAACATTAAACTATAAGAGAAATTTTGGTGCTCATTCATTTGATATAACAGCATTATCGTATTCGAGTAAACGTGTAGTTCCTAATTCTTTTCAAAGTTTGAAAAATCTTAACTACGGTTTGCGTGCTAATTATATGCTTAATGATAAGTATGTTATAGATTTTTCAGGTGCAGTGATTGGTTCCAATAAGATGGCTGAAGGTAATCGATTTGCTTTTGCCCCTACGGCTGGTTTAGGATGGATTATTAGTAATGAAGACTTTTTTAATAAAACAGGTAAAACCGATTTTTTAAAACTGAGAGGTACAGTTGGTTTACTAAAGAATGATAATTGGGATGATTATTTCTTGTATGAAACTTCTTTTAGTAGAGGGAATTTCTTTAATTATTCAAATACTACAGGTAATTCAGCTATTAGAAATCAAGAATTGAATTATAATAATGTTGGTGCCGATATCGCTTGGCAAAAACGTTTAGAAATGAATTTTGGTTTCGAAGGATTGTTTTTTAACAAATCATTGTATGCTGATGCAAGTGTTTTTTATTCTAAAAGCTATGATTTGATAACTATACTGAATAATTCAACACCTGATTTGCTTGGCTATACTATCTCAGGGAATAATAATTCCTACATTGATAGTGGTTTAGAATATACAATCAAGTATAAAAAAGCACTTAGTCGTGATTTGAAAATAGAAGTAGGTTATAATACAATTTTTTCAACTTCGCAGGTTCATAAATTAGATGAACCAATTTATGGTCCTAATGGACAAACAAGAGTTCGTACTGGAAATAGCTCAGGAGCTATGTTTGGATTAACAGCTAATGGTCTTTATGGAACTTCTGATTTTAATACTGATGGGTCACTTGTTGCAGGAATGCCGGCAGTTAGTTATGGAAACGTACAGCCAGGGGATATTAAATACGTTGATATCAATAATGATGGAGTTATTAATGATGATGATCAATCAATTATAGGTAATAGCAGACCAGATGTTCAGTATAGTTTAGATTTAAATGTTTCTTATAAAAACTTTGATTTTTATGTATTAGGTTTAGGTCAATCTGGGCAAGATAAATATCGTAATAATTCTTATTATTGGACTTATGGAGAATTGAAGTACTCTGAAACAGCTTTACAGGCTTATGGACCTAATAATATGGACGTAAACGCATCAATGCCTCGATTGTCTTCTGTAAGAAATAACAATAATTACAGAAATTCAACTTATTGGATATATAAAAATAATTTTTTTACTATTCCTACCATGCAATTATCTTATAATATAGCAGGAAAGGAAAAGGGAATGTTTAATAGTGTTAAATTATTCATAAAAGGAAATAATTTGATTAACATAAATAAAAACAAGGATATTGAAAATCTTCGTTTTGGTATAGGTTCTAGTCCAATTACGAAAGGTATGTCAATAGGTGTGCTTACATCATTTTAAAAAATAAAATTATGAAAAAAATAAATAAAATATTAATTACAGCAATTGCTGTCTTTTGTTTGTTTGCGGTTTCTTGTGAAAATTATTTAGAACCAGATCCACAAAATAGAATAACATTGGATGATGCAATAGATAATCCAGTTTTTGCTGAAGGATTACTGCTTAAAGCCTATAACGGTTTGCCTACAAATTATAATTTTAATTTGGATGTGGCAAGTGATGATGCGGTAACAAATGATAATAACTCTAGTATAAACGCAATGACAAGAGGTGGGTGGACTTCTATACAGAATCCATTTAGTATATGGTCTAAAGCTTACGAAATGAACTTGTATATTAATACTTTTTTAGAAAATGCTGATAAGGTAGTTTGGTTTCCTTCTGATGCTACTAAAAATGAAAATTTCAAGAAACGTATTATTGCTGAGGCATACGGTTTAAGGGCTTGGTGGAGTTTTCAATTATTACAGAATCATTCAGGTGTTGGTACTGATGGAACCCTTTTAGGGTTTCCAATTGTTGATCGTGTAATACAATCTGGAGAATTTAATCAATTACCAAGGAATACTTTCAAAGAATGTGTTGATTATATTATTGCTGATTGTGATAAAGCTATTGCAGGATTACCAGCTCGTTGGGAAACTGCTGGAAGTGATCCTGTGATGGGGATTAGAAACTTGAATAGAATTAGTGGATTAGCAGCAATGACTTTAAAATCTACCGTTGCATTATATGCTGCAAGTCCTTCTTACAATGCGGCCGGAGCAGGTACTTGGGAAGATGCTGCTAATTATGCTGCGGATGTTATTATTGCAAATGGAGGCATCAATTTATTGGCTTCAGATGTTACATTTTATGAAAATTACCAATCAAAAGAGATATTTTGGTCATCTACGAGAATTACTAATAAATTTGTTTGGGAACAAGATAATTTCCCGCCATCTTTATTTGGGAAAGGAAAGACTAATCCAACTCAGAATTTTGTTGATTCATTTGGAATGGTAGATGGAAAACCGATAACAGTCTCAACAACTTATAATCCTAATAATCCTTATAATCAAAGAGATCCAAGGTTAGCAAAATATGTAATTTATAACAACTTAACTTTTGGTACTCAATCTATTAAAACATACGAAAATTCAGGTTCAGATGGTTTGAATAACATCGCAACATCAACAATTTCAGGTTATTACTTGAGGAAATTTTTGAATCCTAATGCAAAATTGAATCCTGCAGGAGTTATTACGGGAGTTGATCATTTTTATACTTATTCAAGATTTACTGAAGCTTTACTTAATTTTGCTGAAGCAGCAAATGAAGCTGGTGGACCGGATTTTAGTATTAAAGGTTATACTGCTAGAGGTGTTATAAATGCTATAAGAACAAGATCAGGTATTAATTCTACTTATACAGCAACTCTCACAAGTGCTGATGCTATGAGAACTTTGATTAGAAATGAACGTAGAATTGAGTTAAGTTTTGAAGGAAATAGATTTTGGGATTTAAGAAGATGGGGGTTGACTAATGTAATGAAAGAGGATGTGAAGGGAATGAGAATTTCTCAAAACCAGACTTCCTTTTCAATTTTTACTGTAGCACCACGTAGTTATCAAGATTATCAGATTTATGGGCCTGTACCATTATCTGAAACTCAGAAATATGATTTAATTCAAAATAAAGGGTGGTAATTTTAAGCCATAAAAGTTAATTAATAATAATTTATGTTATGAAAATAAAAATAATATATTTTCTTGCAATAGTGTTTTTGACCTTTGGTTGTGAGAATGGTGAAAATGAATTTGAAGATTTTGATACACAAAATGTATATTTTCCAATTCAATATCCTGTAAGAACAATTTCTTTGCTCGAAGACAGTAGAATAGATAATTCGATAGACCTACAGAAATCATTTAATATAGGTGTAGCTGTAGGAGGATTGAGAAATAATAGTATTGACAGAAAAGTTACTATAGCAGTAGCTCCTGAATTGGTGCAAAATGTAACTACAGGTGGAGTCCCTGTTTTATTAATGCCTAGTAATTATTATACATTAGCGTCAAATGAAATTACTATTCCTGCAGGAAGTTTTTCAGGAACAGTAAAAGTACAGCTTACTGATGCTTTTTTTAATGATCCATTGGCTGTTAAAACTACCTATGTAATTCCATTAGTAATTGTCTCATCTAATACAACTGGAATTTTAAGTGGGGTTCCTGTTGAAGGAGTTGTTAATCCCGATAGAAGAATTTCTGAACATTGGCAAGCCAATTTTAAACCTAAAGATTTTACTTTATTTGCTGTAAAATACATCAATAAATATCAGGGGAAATACCTACACAAGGGAAAAGATGATACTTTAGATGCTGGAGGAGCTGTTGTCAGTTCAGATGTTTACAGTACACAGTATTTAGAACAAAATATTTTGACCGATTTGTTTACTGTAGGATTGTCTAAATCTACAATGAATAGAATAGGGAAAAGTAATGCGACTACTAGCAAAATGGATTTAACTTTTGGTGCTAATGGTGCAATCACTATTTCAACTGCAACAGGAGGTTTGTCAGTAAATGGAACGGGTAAATTTATTGCACGTGATGAAGAAGGTGCTTTGACTTGGGGAGGAGAATCAAGAAAAACCTTGATTTTAGATTATACTTATACAGCAGGAACAGTTAATCACCATGTAAAAGATACTTTAGTGTTTAGAAATGATGAATTGAAATTTGAAGAATTCAGTATTGTAGTGAATAATCCGTAGTATAGTTTTTTATAGTTAGTTTAAAAGCCATATTGTAATTGTTGCAATATGGTTTTTTTGTGTAAAAGAGCAAAAAATATGTACAAATACACAGCAATGCATTAATCTTAATATCTAATTTTATTTCATTAAGGAACAAAATAATAATTTAATAAATAATAATATATATGAAAATTTTATATTTTTTTAAATTGACTCTAGCAGTCTATTTCCAATTATATTCTTTTAATATGTTTTGTCAAAATAAAAGCATAGACAAAGTTTTTCAAGAAAAAAAAGGTTTTTTACAAGTAGAGGCTGAAGATTTCTATAAACAAACCAATTCAGAAATAAGAAAATGGTATGTTATTGATGTAAATTTTAAAACTGAGATAAAAGATGCTGATGATTCTCATACAGATACAGCTAGTGGTAGTAAATACATCGAAATCTTACCAGATACAAGACAGACACATGACGACAAATTAGTACAGGGTGAAAATTTTACAGGAAATACAGGCACCATGGCTGTTGTCCATTATAAAGTTAAGATTAACACTCCTGGACGCTATTATGTGTGGGCAAAAGCTTTTAGTACTGGATCAGAAGATAATGGATTACATGTGGGATTAGATGGAAATTGGCCAGAATCTGGTAGACGTATGCAATGGTGCGAAGGTAAAAGATCATGGTTTTGGGATAGTAAACAACGTACAGAAGAAGTTCACTGTGGAGTTCCCTATCAAATTTATTTAGATATTAATAAGGCAGGCGAGCATGATATACAGTTTAGTATGCGTGAGGACGGTTTTGAAATGGATCAATGGTTAATGACAACCGATAAAAATTATAATCCAAGAAATGACTTAAAGTAAAGTATAGCTTTTTTTTCTTTTAAGAAAAGCCAAATTATTCAAACCTTTCATTTGACCAATGAATTTTAAGGATAAAATTGTTGTAATAGCAGCGCATATTGATTAAATCTTCAAATAAAAATACTTTAAACCGGCGATATTTCGTCAGAAAAATAAAATAAATGAATTGTTTAAAAATTAAAGCTTCCGTCTTAGGGTTGATTCTTTTTTCCGCTTGCTCAACTTCACATAAAGGAAGTCAAATCACAAAATTTGGTGCAGTAGATATGGAGGGTTACGTTAATCTGTATAATGGAAAAGATATGGATAACTGGGACGTTATGTGTAGAAATTTTAATAGAGAATTGGCCAAAAAAGTGTTTACTGCCGGTGAAAATGGCGAAATGCATGTTTTTAAAGATTTTCCAGATGAAGGCACAACCAATGCAGGAAAATCGCTAACCCATTGTATGTTCTTTACCAAAGAAAAATACAGTAAATATAGTTTTAAATTTGAATACAAATGGGGAACCAAAACTTACAATAATTTCAATCAATTTCAATATGATGCCGGGTTGTATTATCACGTTTTTGATGTTGCAATTTGGCCACAAGGGATAGAATATCAAGTGAGATACAACCATGTAGAAAATAGAAATCACACAGGTGATATTTGGAATTCAGGGGCTAAATTTGATTGGGTTGCTGACGAAAAAGTAAGTGATCCTAAAATGAAAACCTATTTGTCTTTAAAAGATGGAGGAGTAGTCCAAGAGCATAGGGGAGGAGAACATAGAGCTCACAAAAATGCTCCGTTTCATGCTTTAGACGGGCAATGGAATCAATGTGAAGTCATAGTAATGGGAGATAAATATGCCATTCATAAATTAAATGGAGTTGTTGTAAATGTGATTACCAATTTGAGTTTGAGCGAAGGGGTTATTGGTTTACAATCTGAAACGGCCGAAGTGTTTTATAGAAATATCAAAATCAAAGAGTTTAAAGAAGATATACCGATGGAACAATTCTTAAATAAATCAAAAAAATGAAGAATATATTAATATTATTATCTCTTTTTAGTAGCGCTTTTTTAACTGCGCAAGATAGTAAAATGGTTCCAGGAACTCATGTGAAAGACAAAACTCCAATGCAATCCCCTTGGGCAAAAGATTTGGACAAGAACAATCCCTTAGCCGAATATCCAAGGCCTATTATGGTAAGAACGAATTGGAAAAATTTGAATGGTGTTTGGGCTTTTGGTGAAGCTAAAGAAGGAATGGCAATTCCCAAAAAATTAAATGAAAAAATAGTTGTTCCTTTTCCGTGGGAGTCTAATTTGTCGGATATTCAAAGACAATTAAAAACGCAAAGAGCTTGGTACAAACGTAGTTTTACCGTTCCAAAGGATTGGAGTTCGAATGATGTTTTGTTGCATTTTGGTGCTGTAGATTTTGAGGCAAAAGTCTATGTGAACGGACAGTTTGTTGGGATGCACAAAGGAGGATATGACGCATTTTCGTTTAACATTACTTCCTACTTAAACAAAACAGAAAATGAACTAGCTGTAGAAGTCTTCGATCCCGGTAGTGATGCCGCTATTGCCACTGGTAAACAATCCAATGATAAGTTTGATAATCCGCAACGTTATGCCTATACACCGTCATCAGGTATTTGGCAAACCGTTTGGTTAGAACCGGTTCCTAAACAACACATTACTAATTTTACCATTACTCCCGATATTGATTTAGAATTAATTAATGTTTTGGTGAATGCCAATCAAGACAATAATTCAAAAATAGAAGTTGTTGTAAAACAAGGGGATACAGTCGTGTCTTCTGGTGAAGGACAGTTGAATATTCCTTTTCAGGTAAAAATTCCAAATCCAAAATTATGGTCGCCAGACAGTCCTTTTTTGTATGATGTGATTGTTAAATTAAAAAGCAATAATCAAGTTTTAGATGAAGTAAAATCATATACAGGAATGAGGAAAATTGCCATCGAATTAGAGGGTAATCTACAAAAAATAACGCTTAACAATAAATTTCTATTTCAAATGGGACCATTAGATCAAGGGTATTGGCCTGATGGAATTTACACTGCACCCACTGATGAAGCCTTAAAATGGGATGTGGAAAATATAAAAGATTGGGGATTCAATATGATTCGAAAACACATTAAAATAGAACCACAACGTTGGTATTATTGGGCAGATAAATTGGGTCTTTTGGTTTGGCAAGATATGCCTAGTACTTTTAAAAAACGCACTGAAGCCGAAAAAACTCAGTTTGAAACGGAGCTGACGCAGATGGTTCGAAATAACGCAAATCACCCTTCAATAATAGTTTGGGTAGTGTTTAATGAACATTGGGGATTATATGATGTAGAGCGATTGACCAATTATACAATGGCTCTAGACCCTTCTCGTTTGGTTATTGGGAACAGTGGTATCGATGCTGGAAAACCAAACATCGACTACGAAGTTGGACATATAAAAGACAATCATTCTTACCGACCACCTTCTGTACCTTTTGCTTCTAATAAAAGAGCAGTAGTTAATGGTGAATATGGTGCAATAGGTTATAATGTACCTGGGCATATTTGGGATTTGGATGGTCCTTGGGTACATTATAATTATGAAGGAAAAGAAGCAGCAACAAAGGAGTACGAACGATTTATTAAAATGATTGTTGACGATTTTCAAAAACAAGGCTTAAGTGCTTCGGTTTATACCCAATGGACTGATGTTGAAAATGAAATGAATGGACTTTATACCTACGATAGAAAGGTTGAAAAATTAGATAAAGAAAGAGTTAAGAAAGCGAATGAATCAACTTATAAAACAAAATAATTGTGATGATATTTAATAAACAGCTTGTTTTTTTTTTCTTATTACAAGTTTATATGCGCAAAATAATGAAATTATAGGGGGATACCTTTTTGCTCACATGACAACTGACGATTATGGTACCTTGCATTATTCCATTAGTAAAGATGGATTACATTGGAACTCTTTGCTTAACGGGAAAAGAATATTGGAAGACTACAAAGGTCATCCAGATATTATAACCGGACATGACGGTAAGTTTTATTTAGTGGGAAATCCAAAAGAAGGGGGAAACAAAATTAGAATTTGGAAATCAACCGATTTGCTGAATTGGGAGTTTTTAACGGACTTGAAACCTGATATGAGCCAGTTGTCTGAATTCGATTCAAAAGATTATTGGCATGGGGCACCAAAAATGTTTTATGATATTGACACTAAAAAGTATATCATTACCTGGCATTTTGCTACCAAAAATAGGAACAAAGTGTCAGCAGATGAATATTGGGGAAGTATGCGTACTTTATTTGTGACAAGCACAAATTTAAAAGAGGTATCTATGCCCAAACGCCTATTTGATAAAGATTTTGCCACTATTGATGTGATTATTAGAAAATTCAATAATTCCTATTATGCCATATTGAAAGATGAACGCGCTCCAAGTCAAGAGTGGCCAACAGGAAAATCCATTCGTCTGGCCAAAGCTCCAAGTTTGGAGGGACCTTATTCAGCAATTAGTCCATCAATTTCTCCAAATTTCAGGGAAGCTCCCACATTGATTCCGCAACGTAACGGAAAAGGTTATTATTTGTATTTTGAACAATATCCGGGTATTCAATACGAAATGGCAATAGCAACTGACATCGAAGGGCCTTGGTATGATGGGTATGCAAATAGTTTCAGCATTCCTAAAGAAGCGAGACACGGTTGTATGTTGCCAATTAACGAAGAACAATTTGAAAAGTTGAATTCAACTTTGGGAGATTCAAATGATTTAAAAAATGAATCCAAATGGCTGTACGTTGGGTTTAAAGATCCGGGTGACAAAGGTCTTTGGTTTTCTACCAGTGAGGATGGTTATGTTTGGAATGAATTAAATAATGGTAAGGCATGGGTAAATCCAGCTTTTAGAATGAACCGGATGAGAGATCCCTTTATCACTAGAGATCCAAGACAGGGATTTCATTTGTTATGGACTATTGGAAACCAAAAGATGGGGTATGCCCATTCCAATGATTTGGTTCATTGGTCAACACCACAAACTATTCCTGTATTGGCAGATAATCCAAACGTAAAAAATGTTTGGGCACCGGAAATGTTCTACGATCAAGCCACCAAAAAATGGTTTATTTATTGGTCTTCCACCATTAAAGGTGAATTTCCTGAAACTGAGGGACAAGTAAAAAATGATAAAAACCATCGTATTTATTATATGACTACCGATGATTTTAAGAATTTTACCAAACCAACTGTTTTTTATAATCCCGGATTTTCTGTCATTGATGCTACAATCATAAAGGAAGAAGATACCTTTTATATGGCTGTTAAAGATGAGCGAGATGTTCCCTTAAAAAAGAATATCCGTATCACGACTTCGAAAAGTATTCAAGGGCCGTGGTCTGAATTGAGTGCGCCTATTACTGGATCGTGGACAGAAGGGCCGTCTCTTTTTAAGAAAGATGACACCTATGTTTTGTATTTTGATCATTATAATGGAGGAAAAGGGATGCAAGCATTGAAAAGTAAAAATTTAAAAAATTGGAAAGATATTTCAGAAAAAGTACAATTTGCACCCGAATCGAAACATGGGTCATTCATAAAAATAACTTCGGATGAATTTAATGCTTTAAAAAGAGCAGAATTTTAATGTTTAAATAGATATATAAATGGAAAAACTTTTGAATGCAATATTACTTCTGGTTTCAATTTCTCTTTTTTCACAAAAAGGAGCAATTGAAAATGCAATAAATGAAGGTCAGATTTCAGCAGATAAAAACAATGGTTTATACAAGAATCCTATATTTCCGGGTAATTATGGGGACCCCACATTAGTCAGAGTTAAGGATGATTATTATGTGGCCTTTAGTAGAACCAATGGTGTCGTGATTTGGCATTCCAAAGATTTAGTCAATTGGAAACCAGTAATTAGACATCGCTTACCCGAAGGATACAATACGGTTTGGGCTATAGATTTGCAATATTTTGATGGCAAATTTCATGTCTATATGCCCATAAAAGACTATCCAAATAAAAAGGATAATGTATTTGGGAATTTTGTCATTACAGCTAAAAATCCTGAAGGACCATGGTCAGATCCAATCAATTTAGAGATAGAATCTCCAGGTTCGGATTATTCCGGAATTGATCCGGGATTTATCCAAACACCAAAAGGGGAGAAGTTTTTATACTTAAATCACGGTTGGGTGGTTCGTTTAAACAATGAAGGCACGAAAGCAGTATCCAAACCTCAAAAGGTATATGATGGTTGGAATTATCCCAATGAATGGGTAGTGGAGTGCAAATGTTTAGAAAGTCCTAAGTTATTTTACAAGGAAGGATATTATTTTATGGTTTCTGCTCAAGGCGGCACAAATGGGCCATCAACTGCCCACATGAGCATTGTTGCTAGAGCAAAACATCCTCTTGGACCTTGGGAAAACTCTCCTTACAATCCCCTTACGCATACCTATAGCCAAGAGGAAGCATTCTGGCATCAAGGACATGGAACTGTTTTTGAAGGGGCTGATGGTAGTTGGTGGACTATTTTTCACGGAAGGAAAAATAATTTTACAGAAATGGGAAGACCTAGTTTGTTAATGCCAATTGAATGGACTAACGACGGTTGGCCAATCCAGAAGAAAGCCGTTAAATCGGATGATTTAATTCAAAAAATTAAAGGAGAAAATACAGGTCATGGCTTAGCATTATCTGATAATTTCGATGCTAAAACACTAGGGATTCAATGGTATTATGATAATGCAAAAAAGGAAAATTTTATATCCGGAAATGGACAATTGATTATGAAAGCCTCGGGTGAGAGTTTCAGATCAGCATCCGAGATTTATAATTATGCTCCAAACGACAGTTATGAGATTACTGTAAAAATCCAAGGCGCTTCCAAAAAAACTTTAGCTGGTTTAAGAATGGGTTACGAAGGAATTGTAACCGATGGTGAAACTGTATCTCTGGCAGAAGGGCCAGATTGGAGACTTAGACAATCGATTTACACCTTGAAAAACAAAAAAACAGTATGGCTAAAAATCAAAAATAGGCAAAAAGATATAAGCATGTTTTACAGTGAAGACGGGACTAATTGGACAAAATTTGATTGTTCTTTACGTTCACATGACAGCTATAAGTATTCTTTGTTTAGCTACGGAACTGGAGAAGCACTATTCGAAACATTTAGATATCAAGGATTATAAACACACACAGATGAATTTTAAATTAAAAAGTATGAAAACTAAACATTTTTTAATGTACGCACTTTTGTTAATAGGCACTAGTTATGTACAAGCTCAGACAGTAGTTAAAATTAAAAAAAATCAATTTTATATAAACGGAAAGCCCACTTATGAAGGCCGTTATTGGAAAGGAAATAAAATTGAAGGCTTGTTAATCAATTCAAGAATGGTTCAAGGTATTTTCGATGATTTGAATCTGGATAATATTGGTGAATTTGCTTATCCAGATACCAAAAAATGGGATGCTGAAAGGAACAATAACGAGTTTATTGCTGCGATGCCATTATGGCGTGAAAATGGAATGAATTCTTTTACCATCAATATGCAAGGAGGAAGCCCTTATGGATATGGTAATAAAAAATGTTTGAATCCCGGGTTTAATCCGGATGGTTCGCTGATGCAACCTTATATGAATCGATTGGATAAAATTCTAAAGAAAGCCGATGAATTGCAAATGGTTGTTATTTTGGGAATTTTTTATTTTGGTCAAGATCAAAACATCAAAGATGAAGCAGGAATCATCAATGCTACCGATAATCTAATCAATTGGCTTTTTAAAAAAGGTTATAAAAATGTGATTATAGAAATTGCCAATGAATGTGATTTAGGAAAAGAATATGACCACGACATCATTGCACCTGAGCGTATAGTGGAATTAATTAATAGAGTAAAGAAAAATAAACAAAAAGGCTATCGCTATTTGGTGAGTACAAGTTTTAGCGGAAAAGTGGTTCCAACCGATAATGTTGTAAAAGCTTCTGATTTTATTTTAATCCACGGAAATGGAGCCGATAAACCTGCTGTAATACAAGGGTTAATTGATAAAACGAAGCAATTGCCAAGTTATCGACCGATGCCAATTGTTATCAATGAAGACGATCATTTTAATTTTGATAAAGAGACTAATAATTTCATAGTAGCTATTCAAAACTATGTTTCTTGGGGGTATTTTGATTTTAGAAAAAAAGGAGAAACGGATTTTAACGAAGGTTATCAAAGTATGCCAACAGATTGGGGCATTAATTCAGATAGAAAAAAAGGATTCTTTAAATTGGCCAAGGAAATAACGGGTGGTATAAAATAATGATGTAAACAAAGGAATAATAAAAGTCATGAATAAATTTATTATAAGTCGTTTAGATATAAAGGTGTTACTTTTTGTAGCAATACTTTTTTCAATAAATGTACATTCTCAAAAGCTTTCTGTCAAAAAAGGTATCGCTTATTTTAATGCGGATACTATTATTGGACCCAAATTCAAAGTTCCTGAAAGTTGGGATAAGGTAATTATCAAAAAGAATGTTACCGTAACAGGTAGTTTCTATATGCCAACAAGAACTAGACCAATAGAATTTGCCGGTGAAAGTCGCGAAACATCAATTATCCAAGGAGATGGTAGTCGGCCAACGGATGATGGAATTAAGGGACGTTCCTATTCAGCCATTCGATGTGATAAAGATCCCGATGTTTACATACATGATTTAAAAATTACTAAACCCATGAAATTTCATATCCATGGGGGATTTGGAAATGTTATAGTTGAGCGTTGTAATATAATAGCTGGCAGTCATACCACCACAACCGATGGAATACACGGCGGAATAGGAAAAACAGTTGTGAAGGATTGTTTTATAGATGTTTATGATGATGCGCTCTATACGATAGAGTGTAAATTAGTCGAAAACACCACTTTTGTTCACAATAAAAATGGTTCGCCTTTTATGGTAAGTTGGGGTGCTTCGGTACCTGATAATCATACTTGTGTCATCAAAAATTGTACTGTTATAGATAATTATGAGGATGAAGGATATCATCATGGCATTGTGGGTTGGGCAGGTAAAAAAGAGCAAAAATCCCAAACGATGCATCTAAAATTTGAAGGAACTTTTACCAGAAAAGTAAATCCGGGTAAAAAAGAAAGCCCGATGTACACTATTGGTCGTCCCGGTAAAGAGGGGGTAAATGATGCGATATTGAAAATAGAGGGGAATTGCATTTCAAAAGAAAGTATAAAAATAAGAGGAAATACGAACAGTAAAGTAGAATTTGTTAATTGTATATCCAAAAGTGATTCGACTACTCACTAAAATAGCCCTATTTATGCCATCTGATTTGTGTTGTATTCAAAACGAAACGACTCTCTAGTTAATAGCGGACTTGCACTTTTGAAAAGGGTTTAGAAGAATTACCAATACTTGTAAAATGAAAAAAGTTATACTAAAAATTATATTTTGTTTCCTATTTGGTTCTGCACTGCAAGCTCAAGAAGAACCAAAAAATTTTCAGAATCCAGTTATTCCTGGTTTTCATCCTGATCCCTCAATCACTAGAGTAGGTGGGGACTATTATTTGGTAAATTCTTCTTTCAATATGTTTCCAGGAATCCCTATTTTTCATAGTAAAGATTTGGTCAATTGGCAACAAATTGGGAATGTTTTAGATAGACCAGAACAATTGATGATGAAAAATCCAGGTAATGGAGGTGGGATTTGGGCACCCACAATTCGGTATCACGAAGGCTTGTTTTATGTAATCGTAACCTGCAAACAGTGTATCAATGAGTGCGGTTGTGGGGATAATTTTTATGTCACTGCCAAAGATCCAAAAGGACCTTGGTCAAACCCAATTTGGGTTGATAAATCCTATGGCATAGATCCAACAATCTTTTGGGATGATGATGGAAAATCGTATTATGTTGGGTCAACACACGATATAGGAGGCCCTCAACAATGGAATTCTCAAGACCGAATTTATATTAGTGAAATAGATTTAAAAACAGGGAAGTTACAAACAGAACCCATTATTTTAACAACAGGTCACGCAACCAATGCAAAATATGCCGAAGGCCCACATATTTATAAAATTAATAATAAATATGTGTTGTTGATTTCTGAAGGGGGTACTTGGAACAATCATGCCATTACTGCTTTTGAAGCCAATAAAGTTACTGGTCCATACACGCCCACTCAAGTAAATCCAGTTTTGACTCATAGACATTTAGGGATTGATTTTTCAGTTACTACCGTAGGACATGCTGATTTAGTTCAGACTCAAAACGGCGATTGGTGGTCGGTCATGTTGGCGTGTAGGCCTATTGATGGGAATTATTATTTGGGTCGTGAAACATTTTTGACTCCAGTAAAATTTGAGGGAACAACTCCAATTTTTAATGAAGGAAAAGGACAGGTGATGCTAGAAGATAAGCGCCCAAACTTGCCTTGGACTCCTTTTGATAAAAAAGTTATAGATGAATTTTTAGACAATAAATTGGGTTTTGAATGGAATTTTATTAGAACTCCTCTTGAAAAATGGTATCAATTGAAAAATGGTACACTAGAAATAGCCCTTCGACCAGAGAAAATTACGGATAAAAACAACCCTTCTTTTATTGGACGAAGATTTGAATATTTGAAAAGTAAAACCGTTACTAAATTGAATTTTAAAACTTCAAAAGAAAATGAAGTAGCAGGATTAGTAGCGCTTCAAAACGAAAATTATCAATATCAATTATTAAAATCTAAAAATTCAATTCAATTAATTAAGGTTTTTAATAAAGATAGAAAAGTTCAAAACATAGAGCATATTGCTAATATGCCCTATACAAATGATGCCGTTTTTTTGAAAATTGAAAATGAAAACATGAAGCTTCGTTTTTATTTTGGATTAAATGACACTGATTTTATACAAATTGGTCAAGATCAAGACGCAAGTGTATTGTCATCGGGTGTTGCGGGCGGATTTATAGGTGCTTATGTAGGAATGTATGCCTCTAGTAATGGTGTTAAATCAAAGAACAGTGCCAGTTTCGACTGGTTTGAGTATAAACCTTAAAACAAAATTAATAATGATGAAATTTAATAAATACGTACTGATTTTTGGAGCAACTCTTGTTTTTATAGGATGTAAATCAACTTTAAAGAATCAAACTAAGGAATCTAATAATATAAATACAGTTAAGGGCAAACCACTGTTCAATGGCAAAAACTTAGATTCGTGGTATTTAGTTGTTAAAGACTCCTCATTTATTGGTGATAAAGAAGATTTATTTGCAATTGAAAAAGGGGCAATTCACGTATATCCCACCCAAAAACATAATTCTACTCAGACCTATGCAGGTTTATTGACCAAAGAAGTGTATAGCAATTATAAATTGACACTAGAATACAAATGGGGTACTAAGAAATTTGTTCCTCGAGACAATTTTGTTCGTGATGCGGGAGTAATTTTTCATCAGTTTGGCCCTGATGTTATTTGGCCAAATGGTGTCGAGTGTCAAATTCAAGAAGGGGATACGGGCGATATTTGGGCTATTGGTTCCAAAGTAACTTCAAAAGTGAGCAATGTGATTCGTAATTATGACCCTAATGGAGGATTGGTTACAAGAGGTACTCCCAAAGAAAAATTCCAACGGTTTCATAGGTCTTATGATTGGGAGAAACCAAATGATTGGAATCTACTTGAAATAGAAGTAAAAGGCAACAACGCTAAATATACTTTAAATGGATATGTGGTGAATGAAGCATTAGACATGCAAAAATGGAATGAAGTACATGGAATTTATGAGCCTTTGACTTCTGGGAAAATTTTGATTCAGGCCGAAGGTGCCGAATTGTATTATCGAAATATTTTTATTACAACTTTCTAATCCAGATATTTCTAAATTGAGTTTTACAGCCATGTTCTTGTAAAGAAAGAATGTCCTCTCCATGAGCCGAAGGGTAATTGTGTAATCCTATATAATTTGTCATCCCATTGATAGTGGTGTTATTTTGTACTAAAACGCCATTGTGGAATACCGTTATTCTTGCCGGAGTATCAATAAGGCCATTCGTTTTAAAACGAGGTGCTGTATAAACGATATCATAGCTGTTCCATTCTAAAGGACTTTTCATAGCATTGACTAATGGTGGATGCTCTTTATAAATACTAGCTGCTTGGCCATTGCTATAGGTTCTGTTGTTATAGGAATCTAAGATTTGAAGTTCATACCTGTTTTGAAAAAAGACACCACTATTTCCACGCCATTGACCGCCTTCAATAACTTCGTCGGGAGCACTCCATTCAAGATGCAATTGACAATCTCCAAACGGCAATTTAGTTTGAATACCTCCAGTTTCAGGAACTATTTCTAAATAATCGTTGTTTACGATTTTCCAAGGAGCGTTTTTTTTGCTGTCTTTTTGACTTACCCATTGGTCTAAATTTTTACCATCAAATAAAATAATTGCGTCCGAAGGTGAATTACCTAAGTTTTTGGCGGGAGTAACCACAACGACTTCAGGTTGCTAAATTTCAGTCATTTCTGGTTTCATTGGCATAGGTGAAACTTCAGGTGGTGTTATAATAACCTTATGTTGTGCTATTGCTATTGTTGTTGTAAGTAGCAAGGATATTTGAAAATAATAATTCATTTTTCTATCATTTTTTGAGTTAAGGTTTAAATAAAAAACCAATACTGCTAAGTTAAATTAGCAGTATTGGTTCATGTATGAATATAAAATATTTTTAAACATTAATTGGTTTTAAAGCTCCAAACTTGCCCCTTAGTAATTCCACCTTTACCATCTTTTGCAACGATTCTCCAATAGTATTTTTTGGAAGGTTCTAAAGTTACAGTTTGGGTTGTACCTGTTATATTATCTCCTTTTTTTGTGATAGGAGGATTAACTGTATCTACATATACATCATAAGTTAGGGCATCATTATCTAAATCACTAGCCGTCCAATTTAAATCAGTAACTGTTCCATTAATGGTTGTGTTTATGCTTGGTGAAACCAGTTCTGGAGCGAAAGGGATATGATTTGAAATTCCGTTACCTTCGGTATAAAAACTATTTGAGGTGCTAAAATTGCTTGAATTTTCAACATCTGTTGCTTTAACTCTCCAATAATAAAGAGCACCTTTTTCTAATGAAATGACTGTAGAAGTAGTTGATACTGTTTTTGTTTCAATTAAAGGTGAGAATGTATTGCTCTTGGATATTTCTAGTACATAAGAAATAGGGTCGTTTTCAGAATCGATTGCTGGATTCCAGCTAAAATTTACCGAATTGTCTATGCATAAAACATTATTTCCAGGATAAACTTGTATTGGTACGCTAGGCGCATTATTTGTGACAGGTTCATTGACCTCATCATCTCCAGAGCCTCCGCAAGCCGTAAGTAAAATACTGATTTTTAACAGATATAAATATTTTTTCATAAGAATAGGATTAATTTTTAATGATTTTGAAATATACAGGAGTATTTAGTATTGCTTTTGCAAAATATAATCCCGATGGAACATCTTCAATGTTTAATTCAACGTTTCCGTAATTTACAGGATAGCTTTTTGTTGAAATCAGTTTGGAATTAGAGTTATATAGCTCAATAACAATTTTGTCAAGGTTAAAAGGCATATTATTAATTATAAAATGTCCTTTAGTAGGATTTGGATATGCTGAAATTTCATTAAATTGATCCATTCTTTTTGAGATAGTTCCTTCACATTCTACATTAGATTTTATTTCAATTAAATCCCCTTGATCGATATCTACATCAAATGATGTTTTCATTGTTTCTAAAATTTCATTACCGTTTACAAACACTTTAAAAGGTGCAGTACCTTCTTCAATATTTATGGTAGCTTTAGATGAATTCATAACAGTTTTAGCAGACATTGTTACTCCGGCAGTAATGTTGACACTATAGCATTGTGAATAGTTTTTACTATCAATTGTAATACAAAAATCATATTTTCCTGGTGTTAAATTGGCAACTGTTAATGGTGTTGCTGACGTGAACTGGTATGATGTTCCATTGATGGTGGTTTTGTAGTCGTAATTTTCAGTAGCAGCGATTGTGATTTTTCCGTTTGCTTTATTCGGACATGTTTCGCTCACTGAAGTAATTGAAAAGTTTGATGAAGAAGGCTTGAATATTGGACATCCTTTTTCATCTACGACAGTACCTTCGGGTGTGTTTGCACACTCATCAATTTCATTTTCAACACCGTCTTTATCATCATCAATGGTTGAGAATTCTATCCAATTAATATTGAATACCGCTATTGCTGCATTTATTTTAAGTGTTTGTAGACCTTTAGTCAAATTCAGGTCAAGAGTAATTGTTTTCCATGATTGTAAACCACCAGTGTTTTCAATATTAATAGTTTTTAGGAGATTCCCATTACTACTTAAATTAAAAGCGGCATCACTATTCGAAGCAACTCTAAATTTGACTCTGTATACCTCCGATTTTTTTACATAAACTTCATAATCAATAGAGCTATTTGCATCAACTAAATTAATACTTTGTCCACCATTGGTATCTGAAGTAGATTCGGAGGTTATACCGCTCGCACTAGTATAATTTTCGGACTGGATTAAAGATGGTATTGAAGGATAATTGTCATATGCTGCTGGGTTAGTTGCGGGTACAGTTACATTGTCTAGCCCAAAAACTCCTGTATTTTGCCCTTGACCAGTACCGTATGCACCAGCAAACATGATCACAATGTACTTGTAATCAGTTGCATTTATGGAGTAATTAACAGTTTTCCAATTTTCTGAAATACCCAACGCCAAGTTGCTAGATAGCTCCACAACGTCAGCATTTCCAGTTCCAGTTCCTTTCTCAAAACCCACCGCAAAATTGTCACCACTAGTACCGCTACCACCTGTTAGTCTAAAATATTCTTTATTGGTATCAGAAATAGTTGATTTTACACCCCAAACTCTAAAAGCTATTCTATCTGAGGTCATTGGAGATTTCCAGAAATAATCAAAAGACATATCTAATATTCCTGTAGCATCGCCATTGGTGTTGTTGTAGACGTAAGCAGCGCCTCTAGCAAAATCTGATGGAGCAACTCTAGCTAAATAATCTGAAGGGTTTCCACCTGTGTTTTTTACTTCAAAATCATTGGCAGTTGTTCCCGAAGGATTTGCTACGAACCATTTACCTGTTCCTGTCAGTACAGCCTCAAGTTCTGTTTTAGTTATTCCCCTTTCTTGTGTTGCATACACCGTGTTTGAAAGAGGGGTTAAAGTGGTGCTTGTAAAGGTTTCTGTCTGAAGACCTGAAACAGGAGGGGCAATTCCAATGTCAAAAGTGATATTTTGGGTAGTGGCTGCATCAATGTCAAAATAAAGGTTGCTGTTGAGATTGGTTAATTTTACACCACCAATTGTAACATTGGTGAAATTTATATTTTTTGCAAAATAAGTATTAGTTCCAGTTGTGGTAGCATTTAATTGTCCGCTTATTCTACCTTTGGCAAATTGACTTTCTACTGTAATATTTTCTAATTGAACGTCTCCTAAATATCCTAAGTTTGCGATATCCACTTGTGCAGCGGCAGGAACTCCGTTGCCTTCTGATCTTGGCTTTATGTTTGTTAAACCAGGGATTGATCCTTCGATTCTAATATTTTTGAAAGTGGTTGTGGTAGATCCTGTTCCGTAATCAATTGGGTTAAAATCTAAATTTACTTGTGCCGCAATTAAACCATTATTGTTACCAAGACCGGTCCACTCAGGGTTTATGATATCAATATTTTCAACAATAGAAGATCCAGTATCTATGGATGCCCAACCGTAAGTCATAATTGCACCATTGTGACCTGCCCAGAGTACACAGTCATGGACATTAATATTATAGTTATAAAAGAAATCATCAACGCAGCGCATGAAACTGTTTTTTATCTCACTACCAGAACCTATTCTAATACCGTCATTATTTGCATGCCAGCCCAAAAATTTTAAATTTTCAACTTTTGTTTCTTCTCGTGATACTATACCATGCTGAGGTGAGTCTACAATGTGAATACCATTTACCTCCGCAGACTTACCTAACATTACAATTTGTCCATAGGGTTTGTTCCCTTGACCATCTTGCCATATGTGTAGTCTTCCTGATAAAACACCTCTTCCATAAATTTTTTGATTGGTATTGTTATAATTGGTTCTATTTATCAATCCATCTACATAGGCACCTCCAGCCAAGTATAATTTTTTACCATTATCTAAATAGAGGATACCATCCGAATTGATTACTGTACTAGCAAATTGATAATTTCTTAAATTATAATAACCTGGAGCAAAATAAATTGTTGTTGCATTTTCTAATGCAGTAGGAGATAAGTCATTAGAGTATACCACAACTCCTGCATCAGTAGGATTAGGCTTATCTGTTTCTGGAGGATCTACAAAAATGGTTAACATGTGTTTGATCCATTTTTTTGTACTGGTTTCATTAGCAGTGTCTTCAAAATCAACAGAAATGTATTTATTATTACTGTTTATTGTAAAAGAGACTTCGTTACTTCCAACAGTTGGAGTAATGTTGTAGCTTTTGGGCGAAATTTTAACTTTTGAAGAGTTATTTCCAAAAGTTTTCACAATTCTAAATGTTACCCCAGGACTTGATATGTTGTTATAGGAAATGGAGGCGTACGAGAAGGTTCTACCTGTAAGTTCATTTCCCTGATGGTCATACTGAAGGTCATTGGGGTCGGCTGTAGACATCAAAACCTCTACTTCTTGTTCGGGATCGGTTCCATGTTTTACAAATACGCGATATTTGTCTGACAACAAGGCTTCACTAGTTCCGGTTGGCCAATCATAGTGGGTGATTTGTGCCAATATGGAAGCTGTGAAAAGAAAAAATGATAATTGTAAAATTTTTTTCATAATTTAATAAGACTTGGTTTTTATTGATTGGTTAATTCATATTTATTTATAAAATTAGAATGTTATCTTATTGTTAATTAGCGCAAAAGTTCCTATTTTAAGTGATATTGTTTTTGTGTTATTAATTTCAATAAAAAAAGGTTTAATTCGTTAAGAATTAAACCTTTGATACATAATAGTTTTAAAATTAAAGTTGTTTTATTTTGGCGAACCAGCAAATATTTTAGCTGAAATTAGTTTTGTATTTGGACTGGAATTATTATCAAAAACAAAATAAACATTATGTTTTCCATTGGCGTTTCTTAATAAAGTTTCGCTAACACCGTCTTTTTTAATGATAAAAGTACCTATTAATTCTCCATTAGGTTGGTCTAAATGTATAGCACATTTAGTTGGGGTAATGATTCCTTTGATATTAATTCCTGCATAATAGTAACCAGAACCTAAATCAATATTTTTAAACTCAATAGTATTATCTTTTATATTGTTTGATTTTACGTCTAAATTAATTTCAAAAGGTTGGTTTATACTAACAGGAGGTACGCCTGATAAGGTTTGTTGTACAGGGCGTATTTGACCTGATTCATCATACACAATTTTATCAATACAAACGGAACGTTGTGTCCAAGTACCGGCATCTTTAAAATCATCTTGTCTCCAAGAAGATAAAGCCGAAGTGTGGTAAAATAGATATTCTTCTCCGTGATATTCTACGATTCCGCCATGGTTAGATTGGTACAATCGCCAAGGAACGTAATTTTTTCCAGGGTATTTAGGACCATCGTTAACATTAACACCTAATTCATAATTCATAATTCCTTTGTATTCAAAAGGGCCTAAAGGATTGTCACTCACACCATAATCTAATCTTGATTTTTTTCTAAATAAATCGTCAGGATTCTCGGGATCAATAGGTTTGTCGTAGTGTGTATGATAAGAAATATAGTATTTTCCTGCTTTTTTGTTCATCCAAATGGCTTCCATAAAACGCTCGTCATCTACTTCCAGTGTAACAGGTTTTCCGTCTAATTCGGTCATGTTGTCTTTTAGTTTTGCGGCCATATGGCTTCCATAATACAAGTATTTCTGACCATCATCATCAATAAAAACCGCAGGGTCAATTCCGTTTGTCCCTTCAATTTTTGGATTAATAACTTTGAATTTTTTATCAGGTGAATCGCTTACAGCAACGGCAGTATATGCTATTGTTTTTCTGTTTTTTTCATCATATCCCCCTTCTTTATATAGAATACGCACAGGAAAGTACAGGTAATATTTTCCTTCATAATAAACCATATCTGGTGCCCAAAGTGCCCAGTCTTCTCCTTGAGGTTCTTCATTTTTTCCAATAACATCATAAATGTTTAAAATCTCTCCGTGATCAGTCCAGTTGACCATATCTTTGGAAGAAAAAGTATGGTAACTATGCATAGTAGAATAACCACCACCATCTTCATGGTCAACTGAGGTAACCATCCAAACACGTCCATCGGGCATCACATGAGGAGAAGCATCAGCAGTGTACATGTGCTTAATTACTGGATTAGCATAAGGATAAGTTTTTGTATTTGAATTCTTTTTTTGGGCATAAGTGGCCATTGAAATTATAAAGCATAATTGCAATAGGCTAATTTTAGTAAATGGTATCATTTTTTGTAATTGTATTATTTGTTACTTTGTTTTTTTAGGAGAACCAGCAAAGAAATTGGGTTCTGAAATTTTAATATCATCATTGTCATTTGATTTAAATACCAAAACAATATTATGAATTCCATAAGCTTCTCTAAGAAAAGTTTCGGCTACTCCATTATTTGTTTTTAAACTATTTTCATTTAGAAGAATGGTTCCTAAAAGGGAGCCCTTAGCATTGTCTTTTCGTATTTCAATTTTTCCTTTTTGGACTGATTTAAGCACTTTTACTCCAAAGTAATAATAACCAGTACCTAAATCAACATTTTTAAAGGAAAGAGAACTATTGTTTTTTGCGGTAATACTTTTGCCCTTGATATTTATTTGTTGTTTGTCGATAGCTTTTTTAAGGTTAAGAGGAATACTGAAATCTTGATTTATAGTTACTTTTTTAACTCCTTCCACAGTTTGTTGTACAGGGATTATTGTACCATCCGGATTGTAATTCAATTCATCAACACATACCGAACGCTGTGTCCAAGTTCCTGGTCCTTTAAATTCTTCTTGTCTCCAAGAGGATAGGGCAGAAGTATGATAAAACAGGTATTCTTGACCATGAAATTCAACAACTCCACCATGATTGGATTGGGTTAATCTCCATGGGACAAAATTGGTTTCAGATAGTTTTGGTCCGTTTTTAATATTTGCTCCCAGTTCAAAATTTAAAGTTCCTTGATAGGTAAGAGGTCCTTTGGGAGAATTACCTATGCTATAATCCAGATTTGATTTTTGGCGATTGGGATCTTCAGGATTATCTTTAGAGACTTTGTTGTTATATTTTGTATGGTAATTAAAATAGTATTTACCATTGCGTTTGTGCATCCAGGCTGCTTCCATAAAGTTTGTAGCGCCGATATTTAATTTGAAAGAAGGACCGTCTAATTCTCTCATGTTATCTTTTAGGATTCCCATATTTAATTGATTCCAATACAAATAGGCTGTGCCATCATCATCTATAAAAACGGAAGGGTCTAATGCACTGTTTGCTCCTTGAATTCTTGCATTGGTTACTTTAAAACGCTTTAGCATACTATCACTTTCTGCAACTACACAATAGCGATCAATCTCACCATTTGCTTTTAGATTACGCATTGGGAAATAAAGATAGTAAGTGCCATTTCGATAAGTAAAATCGGGAGCCCAGATGGCCCAATCTTCTCCAGGAGTTTCGTTTAGATCTGCTAATCCTATGATTTCGCCATGATCAACCCAAGTAACCATATCCGCTGTTGAAAAGGCATGTACAGAATGCATAGTAGCATAACCACCACCATCTTCATGATCTA
This sequence comes from Flavobacterium flevense, assembly GCF_900142775.1. Lineage (GTDB taxonomy): Bacteria > Bacteroidota > Bacteroidia > Flavobacteriales > Flavobacteriaceae > Flavobacterium > Flavobacterium flevense. The sequence goes on along the minus strand of NZ_FRCC01000014.1, from coordinate 11,993 downwards.
CTGAAGTAACCATCCAAACTCGTCCGTCTGGCATGACGTGAGGTGATGCATCAGCAGTGTACATGTTTTTTATTACGGGATTAGCGTAAGGGTATGGTTTTGTATTTGTATTCTTGTTTTGGGAGTGTACTATTGATATCCCAAAAGCTATCAGAATAATTATAAACTTTTTTTTCATTTTTTAATATAGCGTGTTAATAATTGTTTTTATTTCGGTTAGATTGATTTTTTTGTTTTCAGGATATTTGTGTTCCATTAACCACCAATCTTCGGTGTAACTTACTGTTTTTTCAGGTAAAATAGTTTCCAATGGTCCAATAGGTTCGATTTCGCATTTCTCCTCTTTGTAGTACCAAATAGAAACTTGATTACTTAAAACATCACCATAGGTTTTATTGTCAGCTGCTTTAAATTTTTTTATAAAAAGCAAATCATCTTTCGAATTGTAGGCTAACCAGCCCGCATTACTGTCCATCACAAATTTGGGTTGGCTGGGAGTTCCAATCATTTCTAATATACCCTCTCGCACTCTTAAATTATCTTCTTTTGGAGGATTATAATCGATATAAGTAGAATTGTAGGGATATATGGCATATCCTTTGGGCAATCTACTGTTCGGATTTAAAGGTACTAAACAAATGCCTCCCCCTTTGGCAAAAGTTCTGCTCCAGTGGGCATAGTTTTGTACTTTCTTTGAAACATTTTTAATGTGTTGAATACACCGCAAATGGGAAGAATTATCCGAAAGTATAAAGTCACGAATTAATTGAACGCCAACAACAGTGTCTATTTGGCTGATAAGTCTCGCCGAATTTTTGCCTGTAATTTCTGCATTCCACATGTTATGAAAACTTTCTCGAGCTGGAGCCGTTTTTTCTGGTCCAATATCAAATCGGCCACCGCTGACTTCAAATTTAGGCATTCCTTTTTCCCAAATTTTTCCATCCAATTCTCTATTTTCATATAGAACATTTTTACCTCCTAATTCATAGGATAAAATTCTACCTCCAACATTTGGGTCTAAAATTACTTTGACTTTTGGATTTTTTAATTCAATACAATTTTTATAACCAAATGCTTCCACAGTTTTTATTGTAACTTGTGAAAAACACAAACCTGTCACTAAAATGAATGTTATAAGTGTTAAAATGAGTCTTTTCATTTTTAATTTTTTATACTTACTTGAGGTTTGTTTTTTACTTTCATATTCTTGATTACATCATATTCTTCATTAACACAGCGTTCTCCCCATCTTTCATACATAAATTTTAGCGAATAAATATTTTGGGGTTCTTCTCCTTTATCTCCGTATTTTTTAGACCAATTAGCCAATAATGTTCTATGTTGTTCTAGTTGTTTACGGTATTTAGGGTTACTGGCTAAATTGTTGATTTCGAAAGGATCATTTTCTAAATCGAAGAGTTCTTCTTCGGGTTTAGTTGGAAGCCAGTATTTTGCCTGAATTTCATTAAGTTTTCCAGCTTCAAACATTTTTTTGGTATCCACATATTCAATTCTTTTATCTCGATAAGTGGGTTGAGTATAGGAACGATTGGGCATGTAATTTTTTATATATTTGAATTTATCAGTTCGTATGGCTCGTATTCTATCAATAGTAAAATCGCAACGGTCTCGTGTTGCTACAATATGGTCTCTTTTGAAATTGGGAGCAAAGATATTTTTTCCTTCCATATAAGAAGGAATTGGTATTTCTGCTAAGGCTAAAGACGTAGTTCCAATGTCAATTCCGCTAACTAAATCAGTGCGTTTACTTTGTTTTTTTATTTGGGAATCATCACCAAAATATCCAACGATTAATGGAATGTGAAGTCCGCCATCATATAAAAATTGTTTGTGTCTATAGCCATCATAACCGTGGTCTGAAAAGAAAAATACATAGGTATTGTTCAATAGTCCTTTATCTTTGAGTTTATCTAATATTTCTTTTACTTCCACATCGGTTGCCCTAGCTGCATCATATTGTCTACAGATATCCTCGTGCAAGGTTGGGACATTTGGATAATATGGAGGAAGAGGAACTAAATTTCGATCAATTGGAGTAATTTTTTCTTTGGTTTTTGGATATACTTGTACTAATCCTAATTTGCCTCCTTCTAATTGAATTTGTCCAAAAAAGGGCTGGTTTTTGGATAAAGGACTAAGCCAATCTCCTGTTCCGGTTAAGGTGTAATAAAAATCGATACCAAGTTCATCATTGTATAGTTTTTTACGATTGTAGATAAAATTGTAATCGTCTTTACCGTGGCTGAAAGTGTAATATCCATTTTCTTTGAATACTTCTGGTATAGTTTTTACGCCATCGGGTAAAAAAATGGCATCTTCCACAGTTCTTGAAGAATGATGGTTGTGAATACCAAATGTGGTTGGCATTGTTCCCGTAATATTGGCTGATCTAGAAGCGGAACAAACTGGAGCAGCTGCAAAAGCCTTGTTGAACAAAACCCCATTTTCTGCCAACTTGTCCAAATTTGGTGTTGGATTTATTTTTTCGCCATAACAACTTAATATTGGATTCAAATCTTCTACATAAATCCATAAAATATTTGGTTTTTTTAAAGAGTCTTTCTTTTTATTATTTTTTATAGGATTGGCTAATAATGAGCATCCCGTAAATAAAATAATTGCAATTTTAAAAATAGTTTTCATCTAGGGTAATTTTATTACAACAAATTTATTGGTTGATTCTTTTTTTTAATTGCTTATATGGTTATTGTTTTGGTTTTTTTGTAAATAGCTTAGAGAAATAGGTTGATTTAGATAATAAAAGTTCGTTTTGACAAATAGTATGATTTATTGAGCAAGACCGTTTTTGTAGTTTTTAGTCTATTTGTTTAAAAGCTTTCCAATGAAAAACTATTTTTTAAAACCACTTTTATTTTTATTCTTTTTTAGCTGCAATTCGGTTCAAAAAAAAGAAACATTTTTTACTTGGACTAATCCTATTCGTGAAGGAATCAATAAGTATGGCATGAAGGATTTTTTTGTCTTTTCTGAGGATGAGAATTATTATTTGGTAGGTACAGAATATAACGACCCACTCAAAGAGTATTTGGGTCCTAGTTTATACCAAAGTAAAAAACTTAATCATTGGAAAAAAGAAACGAGACTTATAAATGTAAAGGATATTCCTGAAAAAGCATGGTATAAAGACGGTTGGTTTGCACCTGAAATAGTGAAAATAAAAAGCAAATATTATTTTACTTTTAACAATCGTAATAATGCGGTAAATCCGTATCAAAAATTAGGTTTTGGAATTGCAGTTAATGCTAATTTAAATGAAGAGTTTAAAGTTGTAAATACAGAAAAACCAATTGTTCTTGGCAATCATGGTAGTTTAGTGGTTGGTAAAAATGAAGATGAAATATACTTACTATACGATATGGATGCTCGTATTTATATAGCTCAAATAGATTTAGAGAAAGCAATTCTAAAAACGGAGCCCAAAGAGTTGTTGGGGCCAGAGACTTTAGGTAAGAATTATAAGTATTTAGATGCTCCTCAAGTGACAAAAGTAGGAGCTGTTTATCATATATTATTTTCACAGTTTTATGGAGGTTATGAAGTAAAAGTTTATCATATGACAGCAACACATCCTCTTGGACCATGGAAATGGGATGATGCTAATCCGTTGTATAGCTTTTTGGAAGCAGAAGCTGATGAGGTAGTTAAAAATAAGTACCCAGTTCCACATGGTTTTGCGCCACCAACACAAGTTGTTTTTAGTAACCAACTTTTTTTAGGTAAAAACAATCATTACTTTAATGCTTATCATAGTTCTGAAAAATATTCAGAGCCTTATTTGTGTATTGAACCTGTTGAAATTAATGGGGATAAAGTTTATGTTCCTGCTGCTAAAAATAAACATCAAAAAGTTGTTATAAAATGATTCGAAAAATAAATATTATTATTGCCCTTTTGTGTAGTTTAGTGTCTTATGCACAGATTGTTACTTATGGGACTCCATTAAAAACTGTTGCTGAAAATGAATTTGCTTTCTTATCTCCGCATTATAAAATAGCGTTGATTCAGAAGGATGTGGTCAAAGAAAGTTTTGTTTATGGGATGGATGCAATGCATGTGACTAATAATTCAAAATCTACTTCTTGGTCTAGTTTTTCTTTTGAAGGAAAGGTAAAAGTTAGGGTTACAATGTTGCAAGAGAAAGTACGTTTTGCACAAGTATTGCCTAGAAAAGAAAACATTAATGTGGAGATAATAAATAAACATACCATTGAATTCGAAATTTCAAAAGCGGGACAATATTCTATAGAATTTGAATCGGGTATTTTTATTAAACATCCACTGCTTTTATTTGCAAACCCTTTAGAAGTTGCTGTTCCTAACAAAACAGATTCTAATGTGATTTACTTTGAACCAGGCTATCATGAAATTGGTGATAAGTTTGTTATTCCATCCAATACAACCGTTTATATTGCAGGAGGTGCTTATGTAAAAGGACAGTTTTTTGCCGAAAACGCAGAGAATATAACCATAAGAGGAAGGGGGATTTTATCGGGAGAAGATTATAATCCAAGAACACATAACCATATGATAACCCTCAAAGATTCTAAAGAAATTAAGATTGAAGGAATTACCATTGTACATGCGCCTCGATATATGATTTCTTTGACAGGCTCCAGTCATCATTTAGATAATATTAAAATGATGGGATGGTGGTTTAGTACTGATGGGATTTCTGCAGGTGAAAACACTCTGATTGAAAACTGTTTTTTTAAAGTGAATGATGATGCAATTAAGCTTTATAATAGTAACACAATCGTTAAAAAATGTACGATTTGGCAATTAGAAAATGGTGCGCCATTTATGATTAGTTGGAATGGAAGTAAGGATTTTGGGAATGTAAAAGTTTATGATATTGATATTATAAGAGTGGAGCATCATTGGGACAACGAAAATTTAGCTGTGTTTTGTGCTGTTCATGGTTCGAAAGCTGATATTAGTAATTTTCATATTGAAGGTATAAGAATCGATAATTCGTATTGGCGAATGTTTCATATAATTACTCGTCCTAATAGATGGGCTAATTGGAATCCAGAAAAAGGTTCTATCTCTAATTTTATATTTAAGAATATTGATTATTACGGTCAACAAAAAATACCAAGTTTACTTATGGGACATGATGAAAATCATCCTGTTTTTAATTTCACTTTTGAGAATTTAAAACTGAATGGAAATAAAGTATTAACGACTGATGAATTTTTAATTGTAGATAAAAAAACGTCCTCTTCTATTGTAGTCAAATAAAAAGAGAGATTATTGTTTTATTTTGAGACAAAAGAGCAATAATAATGAACAAATGAGATGCTCAAAAATAGGTGGATGTGATAAATTTGAAAAAAAATACAATATAGAATTATGAAAAACCACTATTTTATTGGATGCGTATTTGTTTTTGCATTCCTAAGTTTAGGCTGTAAAAACGCTTCAAAAACAGAAAAATCTTTACAAGAGGATCAAAGTCAAAAACCAAATATCGTATTTATTTATGTTGATGATATGGGGTATGGCGATTTAGGGTGTTATGGACAAAAAACATTAAAAACACCTAATATAGATAAGCTTGCTTCAGAAGGGATGCTTTTTACACAACATTATGCTGGTTCAACAGTTTGTGGACCATCTAGAGCTTCCTTGTTAACAGGTAAACACACAGGACATTCTTCAGTTCGTGGAAACAGTCCAGAAGGGCAATTATTAGAAGATAGTGAGATTACCATTTCTGAAATGTTGAATGCAAAAGGATATAAAAGTGCTGTTATTGGAAAATGGGGTGTAGGTAATGATCCTAAACCAAATGATCCAGCAAGAAATGGTTTTGAACATGCTTATGGTTATGTAAACATGTGGCATGCCCATAATTTTTATCCAGAATTTTTATATAGAGATGGTGTAAAAGAAACCTTAAAAGGAAATGTTACGGATGGGTCTTATAAATATGAAAAAGGCATGAAGGAAGGAGCTGGTATAGCCAAGGTTAAAGAAACCTATTCAATAGACAAATTAGAAGATGATGCTATGAAGTTTATGGAGGAAAATGCCAAGAATCCATTCTTTATGTATTATTGTTTGAATATGCCGCATGCTAATAATGAAGCAGGATATTTTACAGGCGATGGGATGGAAGTGCCAAGCTATGGCGAATTTGCTAACAAAGATTGGTCTAATCCTGAAAAAGGTTTTGCTTCGGCTATAAAAATTATAGATAATAGTGTAGCTAAAATAGAAGCTAAATTAAAACAATTAGGAATTGCAGAGAATACGATTATTGTTTTTGTGAGTGATAATGGGCCTCATAATGAAGGAGGTCATAGCGAAGCATTTTTTGATAGTAACGGAATTTATAGAGGAAGTAAACGCGATTTATATGAAGGAGGAATACGAGTTCCTTTAATTGTTAAGTGGCCAGCAAAAATTAAAGCAGGGTCAACAGCAAACAATCCGGTAGCAACTTGGGATTTTTTACCAACATTTGCTGATATAGCTGCAGCTAAAACACCAGAGAATATCGATGGAATCTCCTTTTTGCCAACTCTTTTAGGTAAGGATAAAGAGCAAAAAAAACATGATTACTTGTATTGGGCTTTTTATGAATTAGGAGGTAAACAAGCAATTAGAGTAGGAGATTGGAAGTTAATAAGATTGAATGTGAAAGGCAATCCAGCTAAGGTGGTAGAAGAATTGTATAATATAAATGAAGACCCATCAGAGAAGAATAACATTATTGCACAATATCCTGATAAAGTAAAAGAGTTAAGTAAAATGATGAAGTCGGCTCATGCTGAGCATCCCTTGATTTCATTGTTTTCTAATGATGGAAATACAGAAACACGATTTAAATAATTATAAAATTTTAACGATGAAAAATATAAAAATAGCAGCATTGGCTTTATCATTTGTCTTTTTTAGCTGTGGAACAAAAGATAAAAATTCTAAAACGAATACGAATTCTGAAAATGAAAAAGTAGTTTCTAAATTAGCGGCTACACCTCCTATGGGATGGAATAGTTTTGATGCTTATGATTGTCGAATCAATGAAAAAGAATTCAAGGCTACCGTAGATTATATGGCAGATAATCTCTTGCAATATGGATGGGAATACGCAGTGATTGATTACATCTGGTGGCATCCGGAACCTGGAAATTGGGATACGCCTCGAAGAAAAGGACATCCAGATATTCGTTACAACGAAGATGGAAGCCCTTTGCATCCTGAATATACTACTATGGATGAATACGGAAGGTTGTTACCCTCTGTAGAGCGATTTCCTTCTGCAGCAAATGGAAAAGGTTTTAAGCCTATTGCAGATTATGTTCATTCAAAAGGGATGAAATTTGGTATTCATATTATGCGAGGTATTCACAGAGTTGCAGCACACAATGCAACGCCCATTATGGGAAGTAAAGCAACAGCAAAAGACATTGCTGAGCCTTTTGATACCTGTAACTGGTGCAATCATATGTTTGGAGTTGATGCTTCAAAAGAAGGTGCACAAGAATACTACAATTCTATTTTTAAATTGTATGCAGAATGGGGAGTAGATTTCATTAAAGCTGATGACACCATGTTTCCTCCTTATCATGATGGCGAGATTGAAATGATACGTAAAGCAATTGATCAATGCGGAAGACCAATGGTATTAAGTTTATCATGTGGTGAAGCACCATTATCTAGAGCAAGTCATTTGGTTAAAAATGCTAACATGTGGCGTGTCTCTGCTGATTTTTGGGATGATTGGGAGTCTTTAGAACATAATTTTGATTTATTAAATGCTTGGTCTCCATTTATTGGTGAAGGTCATTGGCCAGATGCTGATATGATTCCGTTTGGACGTATTTCACTTCAAGATCGTCCACATGGTAAAGAAAGAATGTCAAAGTTTACTGTACCTGAACATTATACACTAATGAGTTTGTGGAGTATTGCAAAATCTCCATTGATGATGGGAGGAGACTTGTTGACTACTCCGGAAAGCACAATGAAGTTTCTTAAAAATGAAGAAATTTTATATGTTAACCAACATAGTATCGATAACCGACAAGTTATGAAACAAAACGGTCAAGCAGTGTGGATTGCAACGGATCCTAAGACTGGAGATAAATTTGCGGCTCTTTTCAACTTAAGTGATAAAGAGCGTCCTGTGAAATTTAATTTAGAATTAGAATCTTTGAGGGATGAATATAAAGTTCGTGATTTATGGGATAAAAAAGAGTTAGGAGTCGTGAGTAAAGAACTTACTTCGGTAATTCAAAGTCATGGAGCCAAAATGTTTAGATTGACAAGGATTAAGGAATAATTTTAATAGGTTAGTTAGGTTATTATTTCATTTTGAACCCATTAATTAATTTTTGAGGCTATCAAAATTTTTTAATGGGTTTTCTGTAAATTATTATGTCTATGAAAATATATCTTAAAATTGTAATGCTATTTGTAGTAGTTACTTCTTCGAATGCACAATTAAAAAAACTGGAAGATATTAGAGTTAGAGATCCTTATATTTTTGCAGACGAAAAATCCAAAACCTACTTTTTGTATGTTCAAACAGGAAATAGATTAGTTGATAATGATACGATAAAAGGAGTAGAAGTTTATAAAAGTAAAGATTTAAAAATGTGGTCAGGTCCTACTACTGTTTTTGCTGCGCCAAAAGAGCACTGGGGAAAAAGAATGATTTGGGCTCCCGAGATGCATCATTACAAAGGTAAGTACTATTTATTTGTAACCTTTACTGGGGATGAAATGCAAATAAAGTCAAATAATAAACCAAAACAATATCAAAGAGGCACCCAAATTTTAGTGTCGGACTCACCATTAGGTATTTTTAAATCATTCCGAAATCAGTCAACTACTCCGGTTGATTGGATGAGTTTAGATGGTACATTATGGGTAGAAAACAAAAAACCTTATATGATTTTTTGTCATGAATGGGCACAAATTCAGGATGGTACAATGGAATTAATTCAATTGAAAAAAGATTTATCAGGAACTGTAGGGAAACCTAAGAGCCTCTTTCATGCAACAGATGCAAAATGGGTTAAAAGTTTGTCTTCAACAGGTTTCAAATACCATGGTTATGTTACAGATGGGGGTTTTATGTATAGAACTAAAACAGGTAAGTTACTAATGATTTGGTCTAGTTTTGGTGATAAAGGCTATAGTTTGGGGCAAGCTATCTCCGAAACAGGATCAATTAAAGGACCTTGGAAACAAATTGATAAGCTTATTTTTGAAGAAAATGGAGGACACGGTATGATTTTTAAAACTTTCGAAGGGAAATTGATGATTACTTTACACCAACCAAATAATGGAGAAAATGAACGAACTAAACTTTATGAATTAATTGATAATCTCGATTATTTGGAATTAAGCAAATTAGTTAATTAAAGAAAGTTAAAGCTACAAATAAATAAGGAGACTATATGTCAATCTGTGTTTATCAATATAATTTCGGATATTTAAGTGTAATGAATGTAAAAGTTTTTTATTTTATTTAAATGAAAGACAATTGTCTTGATATTTTAAACGAGAGTGCTTATTGTGTTTTTATTATTATTGTAATGTTGTGTGTTTACTTAAAAGTAACACTAAAATACGATGCTTAGAAAGAATACTGAATTGAAAAAATATACTAATATTTTTACTTATTGTGAGTTATGAATTAAAATAGTTTAGATTAATAAAATTTAAATAATAACTTTTGATAAGTTAGTTAGATGGTTTATATATATTTATTTTAAAAAAGAAATGAAATTGAATAAAATTGTTTTTATGGTTATTTTTTTAATAACCGCTTCTTTATTTGGTCAAGTGAAGGGAAAAGTAGTTGATGGGGATTTTCCGTTAGAATATGCTACAGTTACTTTGTTTTCAGTTAACAATCAGTCGTTAGTAGCTGGTGTAGTTACAGATGCTACGGGAAGTTTTGCAATACGAAATGTAAGGGGTGGGAATTATTATCTTGAGGTTTCCTTTATTGGTTTTGAAAAAAAAATAATCAAAGGTGTCGTTGTTAAAAATAGAAATTCTGTTGTGAACCTTGGGACGATCAAATTAATTTCTGGAGAAAATCAATTAAGCGATGTTGTTATAAAGGCGCAAAAGAGTACAGTTGTAAATAAAATTGACAGACAAGTCTATGATACTAAATCTTTTCAAAATGCTCAAGGTGGAACTGCTACAGATGTTTTAAAAAATTTACCATCGATTGCTATTGATGGACAGGGAGAGATTAGTGTTAGAGGGAGTTCAGGATTTGTAGTTTTGTTAAATGGTAAGCCTACTCAGGGAAGTATAGCTACTATCCTAGGACAATTGCCCGCTAATGCCATCGAACGTGTGGAGGTAGTTACGGCTCCATCAGCAAAATATGATCCTGATGGTAAAGCAGGAATCTTGAATATTATAACCAAGAAAGGGGCAACTAATGGTTCCTTTGCACAATTAAATATCAAAGCAGGAGTGCCTTCAATAGAAGATTATGATAATGTAGATCCTGTTCATAGATATGGTATTGATGGTACTTATAATATAAAAAAAGACAAATGGGATATTTCTCTAGGTGGGAGTTATTCTCGCAATGATATTACAGGACGTAGAGAAGGCGATGTATTTACTATTAATCAGCTACAAAATTATAAAACACAATTTCCATCAGATGGTGAACGTAGTACTGACGAATTAAATTATAGTGGTCGTTTTACATTGGATTATACACCTAATACCGCTAACAATTTTTCTGTAGGTTTCTATGCAGGAAAACGCAAAAACGAGAGAACAGCAGATATCTATTATAATAATAAAACTACTTCTTTGACCGATGAAACCACCATCAAGACTTTTGATTATTACAACGAGAATTTGCGAATTCGTGATGGTGATTTTGCTTTAGGAAGTTTTGATTATACACATACATTTAACAATAAATCCAAGTTAATTTCTTCGGTTTTATATGAGTACACCTTATTAGGAGGTCCAACTACTAATCTTAATCTAGGTTATAATGATCCTTCAATTGTCTATCAGGATGAGTACAATACGAATGATAATCCACTGTATGGAACCCGAGTGCAATTAGATTATGAATTTAAACCTTTTTCATTTGGAAAGTTAGAAACAGGTTATCAATTTAGAAAATTAGTTCACAACGGAAATTTTATTTATGAAAGGCGTAATAATGTTACAAACATGTATGAAATTGTTCCTGAATTTACCAGTATTGTAAATTTAGATCGTTTGATACATTCGGGTTATTTACAATTGAACGGAAGTAAGAATAAGTGGGAATATGCAGCAGGATTACGTTTGGAATCGATGAATCGTGATTTTTATTTAAAAGGATTTGATTTGCCAGCCGAAAATTTAGAATATGATTATGTAAAATTATTCCCTTCTGCTTCGGCTCAATATACATTGGATAATAATGTAAAAATAAAAGCAGCTTATAGTAAAAGAGTAGATCGTGCTCCAACCTATAAAATGAATCCATTTAAAGAAAGAGAGCACTCTGAAACTTTTGAACAGGGCGATAAAAATTTATTACCGGAGTTTACTGATTTACTAGAATTAGGAATAAGCAAAAATTTTAAAGGCGGAAATTCCGTTTTTGCAACTGCCTATTACAGAGATGTCCAAAATTTAATTAACCGTGTCAACACTTTATCTTATGATAGTTCAGGAGTACTTAATGATACTATTTTAGATCGTATTTATACAAATGTGGGAAGAGGAAGAGCGGTAGGTCTTGAATTAGGAACTCAATTCAAACCTACTGAGAAATGGACTAATTTTATTGGAGCCAATATTTATAATTTTAATATCAAAGGTAGTTTTGACGGAAAACCAATTAATTCAAACGCGACTCAATATTCGATAAATGCCAACAGTACCTATAATTTTTCAGAGACTGCATCTATGCAATTTACATTGAATTATTTGTCAGAAAAAATCACAGCACA
>NZ_FRCC01000008.1 GCF_900142775.1 Flavobacterium flevense | reverse complement strand
AAGGTACTTGTTGTTGCATCTAATGCCGGAGTATAAGTTCCTGTTGCTGCATTAAATGTTCCGCCTGTGCCTGTTAATCTAGTCCAAGTTCCTCCTGCATCTTCTCCTGTAATCAAACTAAATAAGTCAATAGGAGTTGTACTGCTTTCGCAAACGATAGTAGAACCATCTGTACCCGCATTTGGCTGGCTATTAATGGTCACTGTAGCCACACTCTCATCTCCAACACATGGTGCGGTTGCTGATAAACTATATCTAAAAGTACTTGTTGTTGCATCTAATGCCGGAGTATAAGTTCCTGTTGCTGCATTAAATGTTCCGCCTGTGCCTGTTAATCTAGTCCAAGTTCCTCCAGCATCTTCTCCTGTAATCAAACTAAATAAGTCAATAGGAGTTGTACTGCTTTCGCAAACGATAGTAGAACCATCTGTACCCGCATTTGGCAGGCTATTAATAGTCACTGTAGCGACACTATCATCTCCAACACATGGCGCGGTTGCTGACAAACTATATCTAAAGGTACTTGTTGTTGCATCTAATGCCGAAGTATAAGTTCCTGTTGCTGCATTAAATGTTCCGCCTGTGCCTGTTAATCTAGTCCAAGTTCCTCCTGCATCTTCTCCTGTAATCAAACTAAATAAGTCAATAGGAGTTGTACTGCTTTCACAAACGGTAGTAGAACCATCTGTACCCGCATTTGGCTGATCATTCACAATTACTGTAAACGAATTATATCCAAAACAACCCGGATTACCCAGTTTTTCACTACGAACATAAATTGTTGTTTCTCCTATTGGAGCTACATACATTGTTGGATTATTTATTTTATCTCCAATTTCGTAGTCATCATCTGTAAAATACTCAATTGCACCGCCAGTTGCACTAACAGAGTTTCCTGTAGTCAGATTAACCGGATTATCGGATTCGCAAAAAGTTTTAGGAGCAACTGTTATTACTGGCGGAGCACCTGTAAGTCCAAACAGATAAGGACCTGCAAAATCTTTCAATTCACTACCGAAAGCTCCTTCATTAGGTCCACCACCACTAGCACGGGTTTTAACCAATAAACTACCCAATAAATTAGAGCAAGGATCCTGAGAACCTCTGGCATCCAATCCGAATGCAGTCAAATTAATACCAATCTCAACAAACTGAAAGCGTGTGTACATATCTACAGCAGTTGGCGTAGTACCTTCCCAAGTTTTCCATGGAGGACCTAGCGTACGGGAATTTTCATAGGTAGCAAAATCATCATTAACTCTACCCCACATGTTTATCTCATTGACTTTAGGATTAATAGCTGCATAACCATAACCTTCTGAATCTGTACCTGTTTCAAAAGCTACATTTTTATCTACATTAAATGGTCTGCCTCCTTTTGTATTATCATACGCATTAAAAGTAGCCTGACTCATCCATACTCTAATTCTAATAGAAGGAACATTCCCCCCATTAATATAATCTACCGAAATTATAATGGTTCCCGGAATAGCAATAGAACCATCACCATTAAAAGTCCAGGCGGTACGTCCACCATCAGAACCTGTATTTACGATAGCATTACCAGCAAGCTCAGCTCCCGTTCTGAAAAATTCGAAATCGAGATGCTTGTTACCATTAGTAACCACTAACGAAGCTCCTGCATAGGCCCAAAGCGTTGAAAAAGGTCTTGGATCAAGCCCACCCGGATCAGAAAATGGAATTCGAATTCCTTCTCCTCTTATATGTGCATAAACATCAATAATATCATCTTTTTGCGGCACACTACCTGCTGTCCCGATGGACCAAGTATTCGGATTATCTGAATTTTTATCGCCACTACCAGCAAAATAAGATGTTTCAGCATTACCTCCTTTTACATAAGTATCTCTACCATACACCGCATCCAGCCACAAATAACTTCCTGTCCATGGGTATGCACTTGGCGGAACTATTGGATAAGGAAATGGATCCGAAGCTGCAAATATGGATTGTCTAAGCTCAAAAGAGCTATTAGTCATCGGATTAGGTATAGGATCCGAAGCTGGATTTAACCCCAACTGGTCAATAACCCCCTTGCCATTTCCGCTCCATAAACTAGTATTTACAAACCAATCATCAGTCCCTGATGCATCAGGAAAACCCACAGGTGGAACCTCAACATTAGGAAATTGTAATCGATTAGCATATACATCTCCATCAATACCAAAATTCCCTTTAACAGCAGATGAACCTACGTCCTGTCCAAATGAATTGGCTGTAAAAAACAAAGACATAAACAAGAGCATGTTATAATAAAGAAGCCTCTTAACTATAACATTCTCCCAATATATCTTTAATAACGCTGTCTTACAGCAAGTGAGTAAAGTGAGAAAATACATTTCTGCACTTTGCATCGTATAAAAAATATTTTTTTTCATGATAATAGTATTTTTTTGTCATAAATTATTTTAAATAGGTATTAATTGAGACTTGGGGGTAACTATCATAAAAAACATCTTCAAAACGTTGTTTTGAAGTCTACCGTCATCTACGGTAAATAGAATTAGAAGTAAAAAATAATTCGTAATATCTGCAAACATTAAAATAATTTGAGACATTATTAATCACTTTACAAAAGTAGGCAACCACTAAATTTTCCAGATTTGGGAAGAAAATTATCAAAACATCTAAAGAAGAAACACTTCTTTCAATTAAGAATATTCAATGAAATATTCATTTGTATAACTAAACGCCATAAAAACAAATTTGAAGTTTTATAAAACTAAGTCTATTAAAAAGTAAGGTTTTAAATTGTTATCAAACTTGGGGGTGATAACTTGCAGAAAATTAACCGTCATAAACACTTATGAAGTATGCCATCAGTAAAAAGACAAGCTATTGTGGGGAGCAATACGGATTCTTTTTTAATTAATTGAATGTGTAAAAAAAATTAATCCAGAGAGATTTTAGAAATTAATTGAATCAAAATAAAAAAACCGAGCGTTCCTTTAAAAAGAGAACTAATCATAATAAAATCAATTTAAAACATTGAAGTTTACCGTCCTAATAGATTCTGTTATTTACAAAACAAATCTATTGCTATAATTTATAAATCATATTTTTTCTAATAATAACGAAGTAGCCGTAAGACCGGGACCAAACGCCATTGCTATAACCTTAGTACCTGCTTTGATACTAGAATCATCTATAATATTTTTCAAAATATAAGGTATGGTTGCCGATGACATATTGCCATGATTTCGCAACACCTCATAGGACCAACGAGCCTGATCATCAGCAATACCAATCTCACTTACTACATAATCAATAATTTTAGGTCCGCCGGGATGTATGGCAAAATACATTTGTGATTTTTGTTTTTCCAGATCAACATCCCCTTTTTCACAAAGAGTTGTCAAAAAAGATTTAATATTTTTTCGAATAAAAACAGGAACTCTTTTAGATAGCGTCATCAAAAAATTATACTCTCCTAAATCCCAGGACATATCCTCTAATGAGTCCGGAATAAGCAATTCGTGTGAAGCCAGAATACGTAAGCCTTTTTTTTCTAAAACAGCATCATCATTCATAAAGGATTGCTCTTCATATAAAGAATAGCCTATAAAGCCATCTGCAAAAAGAGAACAAATCATAGTATTTGCAGGTGAAAATTCGGTTAAATTTAAATGTGCCGACAATAATTCGGTATGTACAACATCTACCCTGCCGTTATTCAAACTCGCAGCTATAAGACTACTAGCGGTACGAATAGCAGGAAAAGCACCATAACACCCCATGTGATAGGAGTGTGTAACCTGAACGCTGCTCCAGTTTCTTTCAATTACAGCCTCCTGAGCAACACTGGGAGAAGAATAACCGGAACAAGTAACATGAATTAAATTTTCCGGTTTACTATTATTTTTTGAATAAAATTGATCAAAAACAAAACCCATTTTATTTTTAAACCACTCCATTCTCACTTCTATTTTAGGCCCGGAAGATTTTCCTTCCTTAACTTCAAATCCATCCGGAAAATGGTATTCCATAGGAGAAGTAACCTCCATTATTTTTTCAATAAAATCTTTTACTTCTTCAAAAATAATAATTTGTCTGCTGCTAATATTTTCAGAGGAAACAGAATATTTATCAACCTGATCTGAAATAAAGTCAAAACTTACTTTTTCATCCTTAACCTGATCAGAACTTTCTACAGTTCCTAAACCCGGGCTATTTTGAAAATGATAATATAAAAATTTCGTATACTGATTAAGTTTCTCCTGATCGAATAATTGACCCACTGTAACAGGATGAAAATTGGAAAGAATAATGCTTTTCATAACCTTAAATTTAATTCATTATTAAAGCTTAAAAATGAAACTTCTAATAAAAACAGTATTGTTCTTGTCTGCTCTTTCGGGTTTACTTTCTATAAACACAAAAAACCAACTGATTGAATTGTTAACTATAATCTAAAAATTACACGACATATTAATACAACCGCAACAAAAACAATATCATTTTCTAATACTATCAATGATGATTTTTGAGAATCACATCAATCCTATTCAAAATCGAATTGTGATAGTTATAAATGAATTAAGGTATTTTTATATCATATAATTTATTTGGGCATAAAATTGAAACGCTGAAAAACTTAAATGTAAAAAAGAAAATATTCGCATAGCAAGAAACTATGAGTCACCATCCTATATGAGAATAATACTTTATTCCTCAACCAAAAAATCTATTTTTAAAAAATAGTTTTCAATGATTAAACAATCGAAATGGTTAAATAAGAGTTTTCAGATTAGGGATAGAAAACCTGTCGAAAATAATCTTCATAAAATGTATGAAGCCATCAAATCAATTAAGGGTAATTTTAAAAGATAATTAAATATCCCTTTTATAACCAATATGTTAAAAATTACATTTATTCAAAAATAAAATAAAAACATAATTAGGTTAAACAACAAGTTTGGGGAACTTGTATACAAATCAAAAAAATACTTTTTTTCAAAAAAAGAAATTAAAAAAATATTTTATTTTATCTGAGAGACAGTACTTAAATAAATAAGACTTTCAAAGTTAAATGTAAATAAGGGAATGAAATGTTAAAAAAAACTTAAAACAGATTATCTGTAAATTTCATCGATAAAAAGATTTATTCCGTAAGAAAAAAGAATAACAAACAAAATTTAATCCGTAAAGTCTCAATAAAAAATTAAGCCAAAGTAAAACTAAATTTACTTTGGCTTTTCTATAAATGCTACAAAAAAAAATTATTTCAAGCTTAACAAACTTTGCTCTATAGTAGCAATTTTAGCTAAGGCATCCGCTTCTTTTTGTTTTTCATTAGCCAATACTTTTTCCGGAGCTCCGTTAACAAATTTTTCGTTTGATAATTTTGCCTGAACTGATTTCAGAAATCCTTTGATATAAACTAACTCAGCATTCAGTTTTTCAATTTCTTCTTCGATATTGATATTTCCGGAAATCGGGATAAAATATTCATTTGATTTTACACGGAAAGATAAGGCTCCGTCAACTTTTTCAGAAACATATTCGAAAGCTGAAATATTACCCAATTTTGTTACGATAGAATCAAAATAAGTAGAAACGTTTTCACTGTTAATTGCCTTCAATTCGATAGCATCTTTAAACGGAATATTTTTATCTTTTCTGATGGTTCTGATTCCTGAAATCACTTCAATTGTATTTTCAAAATCAGCAATTAAACTCACATTAAACGGTTTTAATTCAGGCCAGGTTGAAACAATTAAAGCTTCTTCCGGAGTTCTCTCAGCAATTAAATGCCAAATTTCCTCTGTTAAGAAAGGCATAAAAGGATGCAACAATTTCAAGTTACTTTCTAACATTTCTATCGCTTTCGCAAAAGTCACACTGTCAATTGGCTGCTGGTATGCCGGCTTGATCATCTCTAAAAACCAGGAGCAAAAATCATCCCAAACCAGTTTATAGATTGCCATTAATGAATCGGAGATTCTGTATTTTTCGAAATTATCTTCAATATCTGCTAAAGTTTGCTGCAACTTCGCTTCATACCATTCGATCGCTACTTTTGAGGATTCCGGTTGCGGAATAGTTGTTGAAACTTCCCAGCCTTTAATCAGTTTAAAAGCATTCCAAATCTTATTCGAAAATCCTTTCCCCTGATTACACAATTCCTCATCAAACATAATATCATTTCCGGCAGAAGCACTTAAAAGCAATCCTACACGAACACCATCGGCTCCAAATTTCTCAATCAAATCTAAAGGATCAGGAGAGTTTCCTAATGATTTAGACATTTTACGACGTTGTTTATCACGAACCAAACCTGTCAAATATACATTTGTAAACGGTTTTTCACCTGCATATTCATATCCTGCAATAATCATTCTGGCAACCCAGAAAAACAGAATATCCGGACCTGTAACCAAGTCATTTGTTGGATAATAATATTTGTAATCCGCACTTTCGGGATCCATGATTCCACCAAAAACAGACATTGGCCATAACCATGCCGAAAACCATGTATCTAAAGCATCAACATCTTGTTTAAGGTCAGAGGTAAGAAGTGAGAAGTTAGAAGTTTTGGCTTGAGCTAATTTTAAAGCATCTTCAATATTTTCAGCAACTACGAAATCTTCTTTTCCGTCTCCGTAATAAAAAGCCGGAATTCTGTGTCCCCACCATAATTGACGGGAAATATTCCAATCGCGGATATTGTTTAACCAATGTGCATAGGTATTATTAAAACGAGCAGGATGTAATTTAATATCACCCGTTTCTAAAACCGATTTAATTGCCGGTTTTACTAAATCTTCCATTTTTAAAAACCATTGATCCGATAATCTTGGTTCGATAACGGCTTTAGTTCTTTCAGATGTTCCTACTTTATTCAAATGAATTTCGGTCTTCGCCAAAGCGCCAATTTCTTCTAACTCTTTTTCAATTTCGGTACGAACCACAAAACGGTCTTTTCCCTGATAATGCAATCCAAAGCTGTTTAGCGTGGCATCTTCATTAAAAATATCAACGATTTCCAGATTGTGTTTCTCTCCTAAGGTTTTATCGTTCATATCGTGGGCTGGAGTTACTTTCAAACATCCTGTTCCGAATTCTACATCTACATATTCATCTTCGATAATCGGAATTACACGACCACAAATTGGCACAATAGCTTTCTTTCCTTTCAAATGAGCAAAACGCTCATCATTTGGATTAATACAAATGGCAGTATCTCCAAAAATAGTTTCCGGACGCGTGGTAGCCACTGTCAGGACTTCCTCGCTACCTTCTATTTTATATTTTAAGAAATATAATTTTCCTTGTTGTTCTTCATAAATAACTTCTTCGTCAGAAAGCGTTGTTTTAGCTTCCGGATCCCAGTTTACCATTCGGTAGCCACGATAAATCAACCCTTTGTTATATAAATCAACAAACGATTTAATTACAGAGGCTGACATATCCGGATCCATAGTAAATTTGGTACGTTCCCAGTCACAGGAAGCACCTAACTTTTTAAGCTGCTCTAAGATTGTTCCGCCATATTTATCCGTCCATTCCCAAGCGTGTTTTAAAAACTCTTCGCGCGTCAGGTCATTTTTATTAATCCCTTCGGCTTTTAGCTTAGCCACAACCTTAGCTTCAGTTGCAATAGAAGCATGATCCGTTCCCGGAACCCAGCAGGCATTAAATCCTTTTAAGCGGGCTCTTCTTATCAAAACATCCTGAATAGTATTGTTTAACATATGCCCCATGTGCAAAACTCCGGTGACATTGGGCGGCGGGATTACAATGGTATAAGGTGTCCTGTGGTCTGGTTCTGAGTGAAAATAGTTGTTTTTCATCCAGTAATCATACCATTTTTGCTCTATCGTTTTAGCGTCAAATTGTGCGGGAATTGTCATTTTTCTATGTTGATTCGTTTATTTGTCAATTTGTGGATGCGGCTAAACAGCTAAATGGCAAATAACTACCCTATTAGCAAATAAACACATCAACAAATAAACCATTTACTTTGGTCTGATTTTTGTATTTTATATCGGGAACAAAAGTAAATAATAAAGTACACTATAAAAAGAGAAATAAAAATTTGTGCACTAATTAAAACAAAGTATATTTACTTTTTAAATAACCCACAACCATGAAAAAAATAGCCACATTAACAGCAATCTTAGCTTTTAGCGCTATAGGATTTGCTCAAAAAGGAGCTAAAATAGAGTTTAAAGCCAAACACAATACCATTGATTACGGAACTATTACTAAAAAAAATGACAATGGCATCCGCTCATTCGAATACACTAACACAGGCGATGCCCCATTATTAATTTATTCTGTTCACTCTACAAGTAACTGTACAATCCTATCCAAACAAAACGAAACAGTACAACCCGGAAAATCAAGCAAAATTGATATTAAATACGATATGACTCCTGGACCAATCCGAAAAACAATTACCGTAGAATCGAATGCCATTAATTATGACGAAGGAAGAATTCCTTTAAAAATAAAAGGAGAAGTAGTTTCTCTTTAAGCTTTATCATAAATGCTTTCTATTTCAGGAAGCATTTTTTTTTATAAAATATTCAATAAACGAAATTTGAAATTCATTAATTTCCCTTCCCGCAAAATCCTTAATTCTACCCAAATTTCTTCTTCTGACCATAAAAGAGAATTTATTTCCTGCAATGAAAAATTATAAGCAGATTTTCCATCAATTGCTACTACAATATCTCCTTTTTTAAGACCACTTTCAAAAGCGCTCGATTTTTCTCTGACATAACCTATTTCATAAACAGGCTTTAACTCTAATCGGTATTTATGAGTCGATTTATTACTATCACCACTTATAGCAATTGAATTATCCAGACTAACAACCATTTGCTGTACTAATTGCAAACCGGTATGCCAAATTTCGATTCCGCTTTTGTTATAATAAAAAGGAGCTTTATAGGATTTATTTTTCTTCAGATACAAACTGCCGTTATTATAATCAAAAACAACTAAAAATCGTTTTAAAATAGCTCCGCCCAACGATCCCAATCTATTAAACTGCAAACTGATGTTTTGGATAGAACCGGGATCAGGAAAAGCGACAACTGGAAAATCAAACTGAAAATCGCCCATTGAAAATTTAGCAATACGGGCTCTTTTTCCCTCAACAGTACCGCTTAAACCTTGTCCTAAATAATCATAAAAATGGAGCTCAGGCACATATATTTCACTTGAAAGCTGATCAAAAAGCCAGATTGCATCACTATTACCGCTATCGATAAGAAGTTTAACCTTTACTTCAGTAGTATCTATCCACACAGAAGAATTTATATAAGGTTTATTCCTTTCTATAGAAATAGGAACTTTAGTGTACTTTTTTTGAATAGTATGATGGTATTTAGAATCCGGTTTGTAAAAGAAAACCAATTTCTTTCTATAATCAGTTGCAACCAAATGATTCTTAAACGCTGCCGAACCAATGATGCCATTAACCGTGACCCCAACATAACTGGATAAATTAAATAACGGATCTAAAACCAAATACAACAGATGATCCTTAGACTGCAACTTCCCTATTTCCAGTAAATTCCCCTTAGATTTAAGTCCTTCAATGGCATCATTACCGCCTAATCCTCTGATGTTTATTTTTTCAACATGGTTCAGATTAAGCTCTTTTGTGTCTTCAAAGCCAAACAAAATAGTTTCTTCAACACCGGAATCTAATAAAAACAGAAGTTCAACACCATTCACTTTAATCGGGATAAAAACTAAATTATTGATTATTTTTGCAGGAATTTTAACCTTACTGCTTTTTGTATTAACAAATTCAAAACCCTCTTGCGAAAAGGCTGAAATCGCAAAACCAAAGAGAAAAAAAAATAAGATTATTTTTTTCATCACAAGCTGTTTCTATAAAGTTAATAAAATTCTTGTTTATAAAACGATATAATTTCAAATTGTAAAACGATAGGTAGCATAGTTCAAAAAAAAAATCGCAAATTTGCATCAAATTTTTATATAAGATGCCTGAAATTTCAATAAGAGGCCGTAAAATGCCTGAATCGCCAATTCGAAAATTGGCTCCCTTTGCTGACATAGCTAATAAAAAAGGCCTGAAAGTATATCACTTAAATATAGGTCAACCTGATATAAAAAGTCCAGAAATAGCCATTCAAGCCATTAAAAACATCAACATGGAGATCATTGAATATGGTCCCTCGGCTGGTTATGAAAGTTACCGAAAAAAATTAGCCCAATTTTACACCAATCAAAATGTAAGAGTGGACTATACTGATATTATGATCACTACCGGTGGTTCAGAAGCTTTATTGTTTGCACTGGGCAGTATTATGGATCCGGGAGATGAGATAATCATTCCGGAACCTTTTTATGCAAATTATCACGCTTTTTCTGAAGAATCAAGTGCTACTGTAATTCCTGTAAATTCAAGTTTTGAAAGCGGATTTACACTGCCTTCTATTGAAGCTTTCGAAAAATTAATTACACCAAAAACAAAAGCCATATTAATTTGTAATCCCAGTAATCCAACGGGGAATTTATACTCAGAATCCGAAATTCAGCAACTAGGAGAACTGGTAAAAAAACACGATTTATTTTTGATAGCTGATGAAGTATATCGCGAATTTATCTATGACGAAAAGGACAAACATTATTCAGTAATGAACCTGATTGGTTTGGAACAAAATGTAATCATGATTGATTCGGTTTCCAAACGTTACAGCATGTGTGGTGCCCGAATTGGTTGTATGGTGACTAAAAACAAACAAGTTATCGCTACCGCAATGAAATTTGCGCAGGCACGTTTATGTCCGCCTACAATTGAACAAATTGCCTGTGAGGCAGCTATTGACACGCCGCAAAGTTATTTTGACGAAGTAATCGAAGAATACAAAGGACGAAGAGATACCTTAATTGCTGAATTAAACAAAATTGAAGGTGTAGTAGTTACGCCACCTAAAGCAGCTTTTTACTGTATTGCTGAACTTCCTGTAGACAATACCGAAACTTTTGCGCAATGGCTATTAGAAAGTTATAATTTAAACGGAGAAACGGTCATGGTAGCTCCTGCAGCCGGATTTTATTCTACTCCCGGAATGGGTTTAAATCAGGTGCGTATTGCTTATGTGCTTAACAAAGAAGATTTAACTAAAGCAGTTCATATTCTAAAAGACGCCATAGCTACTTATAACGCACTCTAGAACACTATTTTTTTAAACAAAAAACAACATTATAAAGACAATAACCTATTTCACGTTATTGTCTTTATTTTTTTTAACAAATGCAAGAAAACAAGATGAATCAGCAGCCATAAAAGAGCTGATTTTTATCAAAAGCTATAGAAATTCTTTAGTTTATATTAATTATCTTTACAGCCTTAAAAATATACACCCAATATAACAGTAGTATTTAATGATACAAAATGAAGAAATGCATGATCCAATAGGAGACAATCACATTGGTTCAAGTGCACAAAATCCAATGCGCGAAGACGCTTTTGCCATTTCGGATGATGAAAAAATTGAAAAAATAAAAAAAGACGTCGAAAACATTCTTTTAACTCTGGGAATGGACTTAACAGACGACAGCTTAAAAGGCACGCCTAATCGTGTAGCAAAAATGTTTGTAAAAGAGATTTTTGGAGGATTAAATCCAGCCAGAAAACCAAAAGCCTCTACTTTTGACAACAACTACAAATATGGTGAAATGCTGGTTGAAAAAAACATCATTGTTTACTCTACCTGCGAACACCACTTATTACCAATTATTGGAAGAGCTCACGTAGCTTATATTTCTAATGGTACCGTAATAGGCTTATCAAAAATGAATCGTATTGTAGAATATTATTCTAAAAGACCTCAGGTACAGGAACGTCTTACCATGCAGATTGTTCAGGAATTGCAACAAGCTTTAGGAACCGAAGATGTAGCCTGCGTAATTGACGCCAAACATCTTTGTGTAAACTCCAGAGGAATCAGCGATATTGAAAGCAGTACCGTAACATCCGAATTTGGAGGAAAATTCAAAGAAGCACAATGCAGAAGAGAATTTTTAGACTATATCAAACTAGAAACAAAATTCTAAAAACCGCTGCATTTTACAAAAATTATAAAATGTAAACCGGTTAAACAGCTCACAAAAAACAAAACATGTCAATCTACAATACTCAAACACTAAAAATATACAATTCCCTTTCAGGAGAAAAAGAACTATTTGTACCTATCAATGAAGGAAGCATTGGGATGTATGTTTGCGGACCCACAGTTTACAGTAATGTACATCTTGGAAACTTAAGGACTTTTATGTCCTTTGATGTTATTTTCAGGTATTTTATTCATTTAGGATATAAAGTAAGATATGTTAGAAACATCACTGACGTAGGACACATTGTAGATGATGTTGATGAAGGAGAAGATAAAATTGCTAAAAAAGCACGTCTGGAGCAATTAGAACCTATGGAAGTAGTGCAGCGTTACACTGTAGATTTTCATGAAATTTTAAAAGCATTTAACTTTTTACCACCAAGTATTGAACCCACTGCAACGGGTCATATTATTGAACAAATCGAAATTATCAAAAAAATAATCGATTCAGGGATAGGATACGAAGCGAATGGTTCTGTTTATTTTGACGTAGTAAAATTCAATAAAACCAATCATTACGGAAGATTAAGTGGTCGCAATATTGAAGATATGCTTGCCAATACAAGAGATCTTGACGGACAATCAGACAAGAGAAACCCACAGGATTTTGCTTTATGGAAAAAAGCCGAACCACAACATATCATGCGTTGGCCATCACCATGGAGCGACGGTTTTCCGGGTTGGCATTTAGAATGTACCGCCATGAGTACTAAATACCTTGGCAACCATTTTGATATTCACGGTGGCGGAATGGATTTAAAATTCCCGCATCACGAATGTGAAATCGCTCAAAATGAAGCCTGCACCGGTCAAACGCCGGTTAACTACTGGATGCATGCCAATATGCTTACGCTAAATGGCAAAAAAATGGCAAAATCTACCGGAAATAACATTCTGCCGGGAGAAATTTTATCCGGAAACAATACTATTCTCAGCAAAGCTTTCCCTGCTTCAGTAGCACGTTTTTTCATGTTGCAGGCACATTACAGAAGTATTCTTGATTTTTCTGACGAGGCTATTGTCGCTGCCGAGAAAGGATATAAAAGATTAATGGAAGCCATTGATTCGCTAAAGCAAATAAAAACCGCCAGCAATAGTACACTGGATATTGCAGGCTGGAAACAACTTTGCTATGACGCCATGAATGATGACTTTAATAGCCCAATCTTAATCGCACAATTGTTTGAAGGGGTACGCTTTGTCAATTTGTTAAAAGAAAACAAAGAAACTATCAGTGCTACAGATTTAGAAACTCTTTCCACAACAATGCAATCTTTTGTATTTGATGTACTAGGATTAGAGAATCAAAAAACAGCCGATAGCAGCAACGACAAATTAGAAGGCACTATAAACATGTTAATTGACATGCGTAATAAAGCACGTGCTGATAAAAATTTCGCCATGTCTGATCACATCAGAGACCAGTTATTAACTTTGGGAATTCAGCTCAAAGACAGTAAAGAAGGAACAAGTTTTAGCATTTGATTTATTAAATCACATTGAAAATATTTATCATGATTTCAATCCATAAATTCTAAAAATGTTTTCAAAAATCATCATATTGCCCTTTGTATTTCTGGTGCGAATTTACCAATTGGTAATTTCTCCTCTAACACCGGCAACTTGCCGATTTACACCTACATGCTCTGCTTATATGATTGAAGCTTTAAAAACGCACGGTTTATTTTATGGAGGCTATTTGGGTTTAAAAAGAATCTTTAGCTGTCATCCCTGGGGGAAAAGTGGTTATGACCCCGTTCCTGAAAAAAGACACAATCATAAACATTAACCTTTAATTAGTACTGGTTTTACTTAAAATATTTACTTTTACATATATAAAAAAGAATACATGACACACGCTTTAAATATCGTATGGAATCCATCAGAAGGTATCGATTTAGGTTTTTTTGTAATCAGATACTACAGTTTAATGTTTGTAGTTGCTTTTGGACTAGGCTGGTACATCATGAAAAACATTTTCGAACGTGAAAATGAATCCCTTGAAAAACTGGACTCTTTGTTTGTCTGGACGGTTCTCGCTACATTAATAGGTGCCCGACTAGGACATGTGTTATTTTATGATTGGGAATATTTTAGAAACCATCTTCTTGAAATATTTTTACCATTTCGATTCTCACCTAAATTTGAATTCACAGGTTATCAGGGACTGGCAAGTCATGGAGCAGCAATATCAATAATTGTTGCCATGTATTATTACAGCAAAAACATCCTAAAAAGACCTTTGCTCTGGATTTTAGACCGTGTTGTAATCGCTGTTGCAAGTGGCGCCATATTTGTGAGATTAGGCAACTTTTTCAATTCAGAAATTGTTGGAAAAGAAACAACTTCATCTTTCGGGATCAAGTTTATTCATGATTATTTCAGCAAAGCAGATGCTGTGAATGAAACACAAATTCCTAACCCCAAAGAAGCTTATACCGCTATTGCCACAAACCCTAAATTTGCTAATTTATTAGCTCAGGTACCTGTTAAACATCCGGCACAATTATATGAGGCGTTTTGTTATGTTTTTGTATTTGCAATCCTGTTTTACCTATACTGGAAAACAGAAGCGAGAGAAAAATCAGGATTTTTATTTGGATTATTCCTTGTATTATTATTTTCGGTTCGAATGGTAGTAGAATCCGTAAAAGAAAGTCAGGGTGGCTTTGAAAATGCTCTGGGACTGCTTTCTACAGGTCAATGGCTAAGCATTCCTTTTATACTTATTGGTTTCTATTTTATATTTACTGCCGAAAAACCTATAAAAATATAGTTTCAAAAACACTCCAATAATAAAAATGCCGTCTAACCAATTTAGTTAGACGGCATTTTTTTGTGTTTTTCACCAAATTTCATAAAGCCCTAAAAACAAAAAACCACCTAATTTCTTAAGTGGTTTTATTTTGAGCCGGCGGAGGGACTCGAACCCACGACCTGCTGATTACAAATCAGCTGCTCTAGCCAACTGAGCTACGCTGGCGACTCAATATGTTTTTGTAATGAAGCGTCAATTTAAATAAAAAACCACCTAAAATATAGATGGTTTTTTGAGCCGGCGGAGGGACTCGAACCCACGACCTGCTGATTACAAATCAGCTGCTCTAGCCAACTGAGCTACGCTGGCGTCTCATTACGGGTGCAAATATAAGTCTGTATTTTGTTATTCCAAAATAATTTCAAACTTTTTTTGACCTTTTTTTTACTACAATTCGTTGATTTTAGCAATCAATTGATTAGCAGTTTGTTCCAATTCTACATTGATTTGTTTGAAATGCGCTTTCTTATTTTCAACATTCTTAGCATTCACTTTTGCAATTAAATTATCAAAAGCAGCAATAGCTTCATCAATTAAATTGTTCGTTTCTTCTGTTGGTTTTCCTGTAGTTGAAATTTCAAATAAGTAAACTGCTTCAATAATATCTCCTAAAACGTAATTGATGTCTTTCTTTAAATTCTTAACGTTTGCCATTTTTATTTTAATTTTAATTTGCGTTTGCAAAAGTACACATAAACTTTTTATTAGTCACTATGAAATGTAAATTTCTAAAACAGAAGCTTTTCCACTCAAAACCAACTCACTTACAGCTGCAGGAATCAAAACCGTATCTCCTTTTTTATAAGTATACTGAACACCATTACATTCTATTTCAAAACTACCTTCCACACACATATAAACAGTAAATGTATCTCCTGATTTTTTTGCTAAAAGTTCTCCATCCAAAGGAATAAAATTAGTTGTAAAATAAGGACAATCAACCACTTCATTTGATTGATTACTCACTTTATCATATTGTTTATAAGTGTCTACCTTTTCATAATTAATAGCATCTAAGGCCAAATCAATATGCAATTCACGTCCATTCCCATTAGCATCTACTCTGTCAAAATCGTAAATACGATACGTAATATCAGAAGTCTGCTGAATCTCAGCCACTACTAATCCCGCTCCGATAGCATGAACAGTTCCAGTTTCTAGAAAAAACACATCTCCTGATTTTACTTTTACATCATCAAGAATAGAAAGCAGGGTTTTATTCTCCAGATTCTTCACATATTCATCAGCATTAGACTTTTCTTTAAAACCCACTATAATTCTGGCATCAGTATCCGCCTGCATGATGTACCACATTTCTGTTTTACCAAAAGAATTATGACGTTCCTTAGCCAGTTTATCATTAGGATGAACCTGAATGGATAAATCTTCACGGGCATCTAAATATTTAAAAAGTAACGGGAATTGCTTTCCAAATTTTTTATAAACCGCTGTTCCTAATAGTTCATTAGGAATTTCATCAATTACTTCAAGCAATGATTTTCCTTTTAAAACTCCATTGGAAATCACACTCACATCTCCTTCAACAGTTGACAACTCCCAACTTTCGCCTGTTGTAGATGATGTAATAGATTTATTAAGTACGGTTTTTAATTTTTCTCCTCCCCAGATTCTGTCTTTCAGAATAGGCTCAAATTGCATCGGGTATATATTATTTATCATTTTTATATATTTTTTATTAAAACAAAAGTAAAGATAGTGCTCGCCTGAAGACAAGTACTTTTAAATCATTTATATAGATTATACAATCAATTTTCAATTCAACAATACTTTTTCAATACAGAGAAAAATTATCATATTATTTTAAAACAAGCTTACAATCCTTTATAAGTTACAAAATTGCGTGGTGTTTCATACAAAACCACTTCTAATTCAAATTTTGATGCTATTTTTTTTCTGATTTTATTCCAAATCACTACAGCAATATTTTCGGCAGTAGGATTCAAATTTTCAAACTCCGCTACATCTACATTTAGATTTTTATGATCAAAAGGATCTTCTACTTCTTCTTTAATGATAGCTGCCAAAACTTTAGCATCCATAACAAAACCTGTTTCAGGATCAACTGCCCCGGTTACACTTACTATTAATTCATAATTATGACCGTGAAAATTAGGATTATTACATTTACCAAATACAGCATCATTTTGCTCAAAAGTCCAATCTTTGCGATACAAACGATGCGCTGCATTAAAATGGGCTTTTCTACTTATTGTTACTATCATAATCCTGTTTTAGATTCAAAAAAATTATTATTTAAACGGTATGCTCTTCTAAATAATGATAAAACTCATCGAAAATAATTTTAAACCAGACCGTATAATTATCCGGATGGATCAAAATATCCTCTTTTACTGCTTCAATACCCATCCATTTCCAGGATTCTGCTTCTTCAGGATTGATAACCGGATTTTCATTATAATAACCTATCATTACATGATCTAACTCATGCTCAGTTAATCCGTTATCAAATGGAGCTTTATAAATAAAATGAAATAATTCTTTAAGTTCTGTCCGGAATCCCATTTCTTCCATCAGTCTTCGGTTTCCTGCCTTAAGATTGGTCTCGCCTTCACGCTGATGACTGCAACAGGTATTTGTCCACAACAATGGGGAGTGGTATTTATGATGTGCACGTTGTTGCAACATCAGTTCATTTTTATCATTTAATATAAAAACCGAAAAAGCACGGTGTAATACCGCTTTCTCATGAGCTTCTAACTTTGGCATTAAGCCAATTTGCTCATCCTTTTCATTAACCAGTATTACGTTCTCTTCTGTCATATTTTTTTATAGCTAGACAAAAATACAAAAAAGATAAAGAAACCTTCATGCTTTAACGTTCTCTTTCGAAATTAAAAAGCAAAAAAAATGGGCATAAAAAATTTTAAATTTGTAACTTATTATTTACTTTATTAAATTCATTTTAAACCAAAAAACAAATTTCAACGTAAATATAAAGAGTTAAACAACCTATAAATAGCTGTTAAATTGTAAAGTAAGTGACATTAAAAGCCTAATTCGCTAACTATCTTTGTATGTATCAGAAGTTTATCGTTTAAAAAAATCATAAGCAACATTTAATACCTAAAAAAAATGAAAACAAATTCTTTGATAAATATACTTTTTATAGTACCACTGTTTATTTTTACAGCTTGCGGACAAACAAAAAAACAGTCGGTACAAGAAAGTAAAATAACAGCAAATAAAATCAGTAAACCCGGCAATCCTTATTATTCTAATACCGATACAACCAAATTAAAACTAAGTGATGCTGAGTGGAAAAAGGTACTACCTGAAGATGTTTATTTAGTAATGCGAGAAGCCGAGACTGAAAGGGCTTTTACAGGAAAATATTGGAATACTGAAGACAAGGGAACCTATTATTGTGCTTCCTGCGGTAATTTATTATTCCGATCTACTGCTAAGTTTTCAAGCAGCTGTGGGTGGCCTAGTTTTTTTGAACAGGAAAATAAAAAAAGCGTCACTTACAAAAACGATTATTCCTACAACATGGAACGGATAGAAGTATTGTGCGGAAGATGTGACGGACATTTAGGACACCTTTTTGATGACGGTCCGCCTCCAACAGGAAAAAGATATTGCATGAATTCCATTGCACTTGATTTTATTCCTGATGCTAAATAACTCCTGCCTCAATACCAAAACAATTATCCTATAATTAGTTGTAAATTACAACATACCAATAAGTTTAAACATGAAAAAGATATTTTTATTAGCACTATTACTTTCATTAAGTATGACAGGGCAAAATAATTCGAAAAAAAATAATTCTAATCTTGAAACCATAACACTTGGAGCAGGCTGCTATTGGTGTGTGGAAGCTATTTTTGAAAACCTTGAAGGAGTTAAAACTGTAGTTTCCGGATTTTCGGGAGGTAAAACAGTGAATCCAAGCTATGAAGAAGTTTGTACAGGAAAAACAGGACATGCCGAAGTAGTCCAAATCACTTTTGACAAAACTAAAACCAATTTAGAGGAGATTTTAAAAGTCTTTTTTACTGTTCACGATCCTACTACTTTAAATCGTCAGGGTGCCGATGTGGGAACACAATACCGATCTTCCATTTTTTACCGAAATGAGATGCAAAAAAAATCAGCCCAGGATATAATTACCGCTTTAAACAAAGCTAAAGCTTATGACAATCCTATTGTTACTAAGGTAGAGCCGTTTACTAAATTTTATGAAGCTGAGGATTACCATCAGGATTATTATGCATTTAATAAAAACAAACCCTATTGCCGACTGGTAATCCAGCCTAAATTAGAAAAATTTGAAAAGGTTTTTAAAGATAAATTAAAAAAATAATTTATAATTCATCTATAGAAACCCCAATAATTTGCGAGAGTTCTACAACTCTATCTATCTCTTTTTTATTAACTACAAAAAACAGATAATTATCTCCTTGCGTATCAAAACTCATTAGCGCTAAATCTAATTTTGCCAATGCTTTTTGTATGTAAGGAAAAAGGTCGTGACTGTATGTTTCTTCAGGATAATCAAATATAAATTCCTGATTAATAATTTCAGAAATAAAATACGTAACATCGTCAGCAGAAAATTTCCAATCGCTGTTCCAACAATTTACATGCTCTAAAAACTCGAAATTATTTTCAAGAAAATCATATTCCTCAGCAGCTTTTTTATACTTACTGAACATATTTTTTGATTGCTTTTTGATGCTTTCGTCAGCAATTTCATTTCTGGTAATCAGATTCGAAAATTCTTCAAAATGCGCTTGTGTAACTTCTTCAAACAATAAATTCGGACAGGCAATAGTTTTAGGTAATTCAATTCCCAAATGCTGACATATACCGATTAAAACAGTTTCAAAATCTTTAAAAGCGATTTTTTCAATATCTATTTCCGGTATGTTGTTTTTAATATATTTAGTGTCAAGAAGATTTCTAATAAAAAAAGTAAAATAGCGGTTATTAGAGTACAAAATTCTAAAACTGTTGGAATCAACACTACCGTTATCACAACAAAAAAAGATAATGAAATTTTGTAAAATATTTTTTGTAACCGCATTCATTCCCTTAGTATTACTAAAAAATTGAATATGAATAAAATCAACAGGATAATTTTCATCAATCAAATCCTGAGAAAGTGGATCAATATCTATCTTAGAAAAGAGCTCATTCAAAACCTGATAAACTGAGGAATACCCACAACTTTTAACCTCACTTTTCTTTTTAGGGTTATCAAATGAGTCCGGAAAATTGTATCTGTTAACGTAAATTTTATCAAAAAAACCTTTTTGTTTAAAACTTACATTTGAATTTTCGTAATACAAATAAGAATAGATTTTATCTAAAATTTCAAACGTAATTACCGAATCATTTTCTTTTGCTTTGCTGTTAAATAATGAAGACAAAAACTTTTTCATAATAACATCATTTTAAAGATTCTGCAATCATCAAAGCGCATTTTTCACCATCAATAGCTGCCGAAATAATCCCGCCGGCATAACCTGCTCCTTCTCCGCAAGGATACAAGCCTTTTATTTGTAAATGTTCTAATGTTATTCCGTCCCTTGGGATTCTGACAGGTGATGATGTTCTGGATTCCGGTGCATGAAGAACAGCTTCATTCGTTAAATACCCTCGCATGGATTTTCCAAAAGCAGTAAAACCTTCACGCAAAATCTGGGTTAAAAAACCCGGAAAAACCTGCCCTAGCTCAACGGAAGTTGTTCCGGGAACATACGATGTTTTAGGTATTTCTTTCGAAATTTTAGACTGGGTAAAATCAATCATTTTTTGAGCAGGAACTTTTTGCGTCTGACCTGCCAGATGCCACGCTTTTTGCTCAATACTTTTTTGAAATTCCATTCCTGCCAAAGCACCAAATTTAGCAAAAGGTTTAAAATCTTCTAATTTTAATTCGATTACAATTCCTGAATTGGCAGTAGCCTGATCTCTTTTAGAAGGAGACCAGCCATTTGTAACAACTTCACCCGGACTTGTAGCACAAGGTGCAATTACACCTCCCGGACACATACAAAAAGAATACATTCCGCGACCTCCTACTTGTTTTACAATACTATAAGGCGCGGGCGGCAGCAGTTCGCCACGATAATCGCAACTATACTGAATACTGTCAATTAAGGATTGCGGATGTTCGGCTCTGACGCCTAAAGCAAAAGGTTTTGCCTCTATAAATATTTTTTTTCGATCTAATAATTCAAAAATATCTCTGGCCGAATGTCCCGTAGCCAAAACTAATTTGCTTGCAAGAATTCGATCTCCGTTTTGAGTTACGATTCCTTCAACTTCATTATTTTTTATCAGAATATCAGTTACCCGGGTTTCAAACAAAACCTGACCACCACATTCCCTTATTTTATCACGAATGTCTTCGATAATCTTTGGTAATTTATTTGTTCCAATGTGCGGATGTGCATCTACCAGAATATCGGGAGTAGCACCAAAAGCTACCAATAATTCTAAAATGCGGTTGACATCGCCTCTTTTCTTAGAACGGGTGTATAATTTGCCGTCTGAGTAAGTTCCGGCGCCACCTTCCCCAAAACAATAATTAGAATCTTCATCAACAATATGATCGCGATTAATAGCTTTTAGATCACGACGACGACCACGAACGTCTTTCCCGCGTTCGACAACTATTGGTTTTAAACCTAATTCTATCAATTGCAAAGCTGCAAACAATCCTGCAGGACCGGCACCTACAACAATTACCTCCTGAGCATTCGAGACATTAGGATAATCAGGCAGTTGAAGAAAATTTTCCTGAAAAGCTTCTCCTTTTAAATAAATAAGCACTTTCAAATTGATTTTAACCGCTTTTTGACGTGCATCAATAGAACGTTTTAAAATACTAACATGCTGAATTTCTTCGGGAGTAACTTTTATCTGTTTGGACAAATAGTCTTTAAGCAACAATTCATTTGCAGCAATTTCCGGTGTTACCTGAAGTAAAAGTTCTTTTGGCATGGTATCTTATTTATCAATTGGCTTTTCTATTTATGAAAAGAAGTTGCAAAAATAACATTTTGAACTGAAATTAGTTCTTTAATGTAAAATCCATTTTAAAATAGACTTCGTACCTTTGCTTCTTTTAAACTTTGTACCTAAAAAAATGTCCAGAAAAATAAAATTGATTTGGGATTTCCGTGGCCCTGCAGCTGCCAAAACAGCGGAACATCACGAAATTCATCTAAAAGAATATATTGCTATTGAAAAATTGCCCTTAAACATTACCGGATTTGAAATTCAGGGCGAAATGCAGGCTATCGCTTTTATGGTTGTAACCGATGAAAACATGATTCAGGTGCGTGATGCTTTGAAACCACATCGCGGGGAAATCTATCAGAATTAAGTTCTCAGAAAGCAGAAGACAAAAAAAAGATTTCAGATTAATAGTTTACAATATTAATCTGAAATCCAAATTCTGAAGTCTACATTCTAAAATCTTAGTTTGCTACTTCACTTATAAATTTGATACGCATTAACCGTAGTTCGTCAATATCATAATCGCCTTCAAATTCCTTTAAGGCTTCCTCTATTTTATCGGTTTTGGATTCCATAAAATAATCGTGAATTTCTTCCTGCTGGTCTTCATCAAGCATATCATCAATCCAGTATTTAATATTCAGCTTGGTTCCCGCATATACAATTTGCTCCATTTCTTTAATCAAAGCATCCATTGTTAAGCCTTTTGCTTTAGCAATATCATCTAAGGATAATTTGCGATCGATATTCTGAATAATATAAAGCTTATTAGCCGAATTAATACCTGTAGATTTCACCACCAAATCATCTGGACGGATAATGTCATTATCCTCTACATAACGATTAATTAAGGCAATAAATTCGGTACCATATTTCTTAGCCTTTCCTTCCCCTACACCATGAATATTAATCAATTCTGCTTGTGAGATAGGATATTTCAAAGCCATATCTTCCAAGGAAGGCTCCTGAAACACCACAAAAGGCGGAACTCCTAATTTCTTGGCTACTTTTTTACGCAAATCACGCAGCATCTCCATTAAAGCCTCATCAGCAGTACCGGCTGATTTTGCAGCAGTTACAATAGCTTCATCTTCTGCATCATTATACTCATGATCCTCAGACATCATAAAAGAGCTTGGATTAGCAATAAAATCCAATCCTTTTTGGGTAATCTTTACAATCCCGTAAGTTTCGATGTCTTTTGACAAATATCCTTCTACTAAAACCTGTCTCAGCAAGGCCATCCAGTATTTCTCGTCATGAGCTGCACCACAACCAAAAAACGACTGAGAATCCGTACGATGTGCTTTAATTACTGCATTGACCCGACCTATTAATGTAAAAACAATTTCTTTAGATTTATATAAATGTTTGGTATCGCGCACTACTTCGAGCAACTGAACCACTTCTTTCTGGGCCTCAACTTTTGTCTTCGGATTTCTGACATTGTCATCCATATCGGCTCCTTCACCGGTCTCGCTGTCGAATTCTTCACCAAAATAATGCAGTAAAAATTTCCTTCTTGACATTGACGTTTCGGCATAAGCCACAACTTCCTGCAACAAAGCAAAACCTATTTCCTGTTCAGCAACCGGTTTACCTGACATGAATTTCTCTAATTTCTCTACGTCCTTATAAGAATAATAAGCCAGACAATGTCCTTCGCCTCCATCACGTCCGGCACGGCCTGTTTCCTGATAATAACTTTCCAGAGATTTAGGAATATCGTGGTGAATTACAAAACGCACATCGGGTTTATCAATTCCCATTCCAAATGCAATGGTAGCCACCACCACTTCTACATCTTCCATCAAAAACATATCCTGATGTTTGGCCCTGGTTTTAGCATCCAGTCCTGCATGATAAGGAACAGCACTAATACCGTTTACTTTTAGTACTTCGGCAATTGCTTCTACTTTTTTTCGGCTTAAACAATAAATAACACCTGATTTCCCTTTATGCTGACGAATAAACCGAATAATATCTGATTCAACATTTTTAGTCTTAGTGCGTACTTCATAATACAAATTAGGCCTGTTAAAAGAGGCTTTAAAAGTAGTAGCATTAGACATATCCAGATTTTTCAGAATATCTTCCTGTACTTTTGGAGTTGCCGTAGCGGTAAGACCTATAACCGGCACCTCACCTATTTGTTTGATTATATTTTTAAGATTTCGATATTCGGGTCTAAAATCATGTCCCCATTCAGAGATACAATGTGCTTCATCGATAGCAACAAAAGAAATGGTAACACTTTTCAGGAAACTGACATTTTCTTCCTTTGTCAATGATTCCGGAGCGACATACAATAATTTGGTTAATCCCGAAGTAATATCTTTTTTAACCTGAGCTATTTCGGTTTTTGTCAAAGAAGAATTTAAAACATGGGCGATGCCATTTTCTGAAGACAAACTTCGTATCGCATCTACCTGATTTTTCATTAAAGCAATTAATGGAGAAACTACCACAGCTGTCCCTTCCTGAATTAAAGCAGGCAACTGATAACATAATGATTTCCCTCCACCTGTAGGCATTATCACAAATGTATTTTGCTTATTCATTAAGCTTGTAATCACTTGCTCCTGTAATCCCTTAAATTGACTAAAGCCAAAATATTTTTTTAATTCTTTATGGATATCAATTTCGTTTGAATTCATTCTTTATTATCTGGTATTTTGTATAAATTTGCATCACATAAAGATACAAATTTCTTTTACACACACAAATTTTAAACATTCTGTTTTGATATCCAAAGAAAATATATTGGCTGTTGCCAAAAAAACCATATTATCTGAAAGTGAAGCAATTGTAAAACTAATTGACTACTTAGATGAAAATTTTTCCAGAGCTGTAGAAATTATCTTTCAATCCAAAGGTCGGCTGGTGGTTACCGGGATTGGAAAAAGCGCCATCATCGGTCAGAAAATGGTAGCTACATTCAATTCTACAGGAACACCTTCGATGTTTCTTCATGCCGCCGAAGCCATCCATGGTGATTTGGGAATGATTCAAAAAGACGATGTTATTATCTGCATATCTAAAAGCGGAAACAGTCCCGAAATCAAAGCACTTATTCCGCTGTTAAAAAGAGATGGAAATCAGTTAATAGGAATCAGCGGAAACAGCAGTTC
This sequence comes from Flavobacterium flevense, assembly GCF_900142775.1. Taxonomy (GTDB): domain Bacteria; phylum Bacteroidota; class Bacteroidia; order Flavobacteriales; family Flavobacteriaceae; genus Flavobacterium; species Flavobacterium flevense. The sequence continues at coordinate 183,312 of NZ_FRCC01000008.1, read as the reverse complement.
ATTTTTAGCCCAACAATCAGATTACGTTTTAAACACCACAGTTGCCGCCGAAGCCTGCCCTATTAATTTAGCTCCTACAAACAGTACTACTGCTCAATTAGTAATGGGCGATGCACTAGCTATTTGTTTAATGGAAATGCGTGATTTTAAAGCAGAAGATTTTGCTAAATACCATCCGGGAGGAGCGCTTGGCAAGAAACTTTTACTCCGGGTAAAAGACTTGATCGAGCACAGTTTAAAACCAACAGTAAGTCCGGATACAGCTGTAAAAAAAGTTATTTTTGAAATATCCGAAAAAAGACTTGGTGTAACAGCGGTTGTAGAAAACAACAAAGTAGTAGGAATTATTACGGATGGTGATATTAGAAGAATGCTGAATGACAGAGATTCTTTTACAGATTTAACTGCAAAAGATATCATGACCAAAAATCCTAAATCAACCTCATCAGACACTATGGCAATCGACGCCTTACAAATTTTGGAAAACCACTCTATCACCCAACTTATTGTTATTGATAATGAGGAATACAAAGGAGTGTTACATTTACATGACATACTAAAAGAAGGAATTCTATAATGGCAAAAAAAAACACAAACGAAATGTCGTTTTTAGATCATCTTGAAGATTTAAGATGGTTATTAGTCCGAAGCACTATCGCAGTAATAATAATGGCAATAGTAACCTATTTTATTAGTGATTACTTATTTGACACTGTCATTTTTGGACCTACCCGGCCTGGTTTTTTCACCTATGTTTATTTTTGCGAATTATCACATCAACTGGGTTTTGCAGAGAGTATTTGTATTACCGAGATGCCTTTTATCATCCAGAACACACAAATGGAAGGTCAGGTAAATGTTTTTATCTGGATTTGTATGCTTTTTGGGTTCATACTTAGTTTTCCTTATATTTTATGGGAAGTATGGAAATTTATAAGTCCTGCATTGTACCAAAACGAGAAGAAAAACGCCAAGGTATTTATCTTTTTCTCTTCTTTATTGTTTTTTATGGGCGTTATTTTCGGCTATTTTGTCGTGATCCCGATGTCAGTGAATTTTGTCGCAACTTTTACTGTCAGCCCTACCGTAATTAACCAATTTACTTTGGATTCTTATATCGGGATGGTAAAAACATCAGTAATAGCCAGCGGATTATTTTTTGAACTCCCAATCATCATTTATTTCCTGACTAAACTGGGACTGGTAACTCCTGCTTTTTTAAGAACATACCGAAAATATGCCATTGTACTGGTGTTAATTATAGCCGCAATAGTTACTCCTCCTGATGTGGTGAGTCAGACAATTGTTGCTATCCCAATGTTATTAATTTACGAAGCCAGTATCTTTCTTTCTGTTTTAGTGGTGAAAAAAGAAAAAGGCTTAGCGCTAAAAAAATAATAAATTGTTAATGTGTTTATTTGTTTGTTGGGTTATTCGTTAATTTGTCGAAGAATCTAATGAACAGATACTCAAACAACCCAACTTAAGATGATTTTAAGAGCCGATAATTTAGTAAAAACGTACAAAGGAAGAAGTGTTGTAAAAGGCATTTCGGTCGAAGTAAATCAGGGAGAAATTGTTGGTTTATTAGGTCCTAACGGAGCCGGAAAAACTACCTCTTTTTATATGATTGTAGGTTTAGTAAAACCTAATGCCGGAAGCATCCATCTGGACAATACTGATATTACTCATTACCCAATGTATAAAAGAGCCCAGCAGGGAATTGGATATTTGGCTCAGGAAGCTTCAGTATTTAGAAAACTGAGTATTGAAGACAACATTTTGAGTGTTTTGCAATTAACAAATTTGCCTAAAGAAGCTCAAATTGCAAAAATGGAAAGTCTGATAGCCGAATTTAGCCTGGAACACATTCGAACAAACCGTGGCGATTTACTTTCAGGAGGAGAGCGTCGTCGTACTGAAATTGCACGTTGTCTCGCTACTGATCCTAAATTCATCTTACTGGATGAACCTTTTGCCGGAGTTGACCCTGTAGCGGTGGAAGATATCCAAAGAATTGTAGCCCAGTTAAAGAATAAAAATATCGGAATCTTAATTACAGACCACAACGTACAGGAAACACTTGCTATTACCGATAAAACCTACTTAATGTTTGAAGGAGGAATTTTAAAAGCCGGAAAACCCGAAGAATTAGTAGAAGACGAAATGGTTAGAAGAGTGTATTTGGGACAAAATTTCGAACTAAGAAAAAAGAAACTGGAGTTTTAATTGAAGTGGGAAGTTGGAAGTTAGAAAGCAGTTAAAAATTAAATTTTTACAAAATGGAAGATCCAAATAACCCAAGTAAAGAAACTTTAGAAAAATGGTCTAAAGATCCAAACAATTGGATTTATGGAATTTTCTATTACAACCCAAAAGACAAACGCATTTTTCCTCCTAAAAAAATTGCATGGATGGGTTTTACAACTAATTTCGCCAATCCAAAATCAGTACTTTATTTAATTGGAATACTGCTATTCTTCGCTTTTATGGTATTACTAATTGAAAAAATAAAGTAATTATTCTTTAGTAATAAACTGTAATTGCTGCAAATCGCCATTAAAAATATTCACATCTACATTACCATTGATACCTGAAACAGTGGCTTTTTCAGTGAATTGCCAGAAGAGCCAGTCTTCTTCTAATTTTTCCCTGTAAAAATTATAATTGGCAATCCAAAACAAATAATCGGAGAACTCTTCTTTCAGGAAATCATCATAATAACTTTCTCCGGTGTAGATGATGGGTTTTACTTTATAATGCTCTTCTACTGCAATCAACCAACGTCTGAGTCCAATTTTTAATCGTTCAATAGATTGATTTTCGGGTAATTTTTCAATATCAAGAACAGGTGGCAAATCGCCTTTTTGAAGGCGGACTGTTTTTATAAAAAGTTCGGCTTGTTCCAATGAATTCTCATTCGGACGATAGTAATGATAAGCACCCCGAATCAACTGATTTTCTTTGGCCTTGAGCCAATTCTCCTTAAATCGTTTGTCTAATCGGTCATCACCCACAGTAGCACGGATAAAAACAAAGGAAATTTTATAATCATTATCTAAAGTTTCTACAGCATCCCATTCAATATCGCCTTGATATTCTGAAACATCAATCCCAATCGCTTTGGCTTCATTTTTTTCTAAAACCTGATAATTCCGTACATCCGAAAGTTTTTTAGCTCTGGCTTCTTTGTCTAAAACCTTATCGGTTTTAAAACTGAAATAATAAGCTAATCCATCTCTGTAATGGTACACTGTTCCAAGAAAAAGAGCTATAAAAAAAACAATAACACCCGTTTTAATCGTCTTTTTCAATACTACTGAAGACTTCTTCTTCGGCTTTCTGTATGTCGTAGTCCGACGTCTGTTATTTTGTTTTGCCATCTAAAGAAAACCTATTATTCACAACAGATAACAACACATAACTTATAATAACCAGTGGAACTCCGGCATATTGAAAAAAGGCTAATAACAGAACCGAAAGGGTTAAAAAACTAATTTGGAGCGCATTATCTTTAAAAGTAAATTTCTTGATTTTCAACGAAAACAACGGAATTTCGGCATTTAAAATATAAGCACTGAAAGCCGTAATGAGTAACAAAATCCATTGATTTGTTAACAATTCCAGTATAAATAAAGAATCAGAATAGCTTATTACTAATGGCAAACTCAATATAAACAAAGAATTAGCCGGAGTTGGTAAACCAATAAACGAATCCGTTTGACGAGTATCAATATTAAAAAAAGCTAAACGATAACAGGAACCCATCGTAATTACAAAACCTAAAAAAGGAAAAAAAGAACTGCTTGAAATTTCGTGCTGACTATTTTCTAATAAAAAATACATGACATAACCCGGAACAACACCGCTGGTAACCATATCAGCCAAGGAGTCCAATTGCAATCCCAGTTCCCCGGTAACTTTGAATAAACGTGCAAAAAAACCATCAAAAAAATCAAAGAAAATCCCTAAAAAAACAAAGAAAAAAGCAATTTCAAAATTTTGTTTGCTTACAAAAACCATTGCAATACAACCGCAAAAAAGATTCAGTAGCGTAATGCTGTTCGGGATGTGTTTTTTAATATTCATTTTCTATTTTGATTTTAGGGAATAGCTACGCAAATTTAATACAATACATTTTGTTATTTCAAATTCCTCGATTTTTCTTCCATCAATTTTCAACAGATTATTTTATTCATTATTATTTAAAATAAGAAAGAAATAAGCTCGTTAAAAAATGATACTTTTGAAAAAAAATAGCAAAAACCTCTTTTATGACACCTATTTCCTTTTTAAAAAAAACGACATTGCTGTTATTCTTTTTCAGTATTTTCAGTACTGTTCGTGCACAAAATATTCAATTATCTAATGATGCTACGGTAAGCGTAATTACATGTGGTACCGGGAACGAATCCTATTCTCTTTTTGGACATACGGCTATCCGGATAAAAGACAGTGTTAATTTTGTTGATGCTGTTTATAATTATGGCGCATTTGATTTTAACACGCCTAATTTTGTTCCCAAATTTGCCAAAGGCGACCTTCAGTATTTTGCTATTGTAAACCGCTATGCTGATTTCATTAATCAATATGCTTATGAAAATCGTTCGGTAGATGAGCAGGAATTACAGATTCCTCTGGAGTTGAAACAACGACTTTTTGAAAATCTAAATACATCCTTAGCTTCAGGAGACAGCCATTATACCTATAAATTTATTGATAAAAACTGTACTTCGATGGTTGTGGATATTATCAATAAGACATTAGGAGCTACAGTAATTTCAAAAAAAACAGATACTGATCTTACTTACAGAAGTATTTTATTCCCCTATTTTGACCATCATTTTTATGAAAAATTAGGTACGAGTATTATTTTTGGAACAAAAGTAGACGCATTGGGAACCAAAATATTTTTACCGGCAGAACTCCAAAAAAGTTTACCATTAACCAAGTATAAAAATCAGCCATTAGCACCCAAAAATAACAGCATTTTACACTTTGCTCCCACTCACCCTGTCTCCTGGTGGAATAACATTTATACCTATTTGATTTTCTTAGCTTTATTAGTGATTTTAAACAAAAAAGAAATCCATATTAGTTTTTTCAGTACAATGGGATTGCTGGGCTTGTTCTTTATTTTTATGGGTTTTTATTCCAATCATTTAGAACTGGCTAACAATTACAATGTACTTTTATTCAATCCTGCTTTGTTAGTACTTGTGGTATTTTATAGTTTGAAAAATAAAATATGGACGTATAGACTGGCGGTATTTAATCTTTTTTCAATGGTAGTTTATCTCTTTGTTTTGCTTAACAAAGCACACTTATTTATCGTATTGCCATTGTTAATTACTTCAGTATATTTTTTAATACAACTGATACTAAAAAACAGAAAAGCCATTCCGATTATTATTTAAAAATTATTGCCCTCGGTAAAATAAAACAGTCGTTATTGTTTTTAAGGTAATACTGAAATCAAGGAAAAAACTACGGTGCTTGATATAATACAAATCATACTGCAGCTTTATTAAACTTTCTTCAATGGATTCCCCGTAACTGTAATTTACCTGTGCCCAACCGGTAAGTCCGGGTTTAATAACGTGTCTGGTTTCATAAAAAGGCATTATTTCGGCAATTTCTTTCACAAAGAAAGGACGTTCTGGGCGTGGTCCTATTACCGCCATTTCTCCTTTTAAAATGTTTGCAAACTGAGGAAATTCGTCCATTCTGGTTTTTCTCATAAATTTCCCAAAAGCAGTAATTCTGTTGTCATTAAAAGTAGCAAAAACAGCTTTTTCTGCTTCAGCATTTTCGACCATAGTACGAAACTTTAAAATCTTAAATATTTCACCATCCTTCCCTACTCGTTCCTGTGTATAGAACAAACTTCCTCTGTTTGCGAAAGCATTTACAATAAAAATAAACGGAATTAGCACCAGCGTGATTAACAATCCAATAACCGAAAGCATGATTTCCAAAATTCGTACAATAGCTAAATACAGACGGTTTTGATTGCTACGGCTGAAAGGGAAAAAACGATAGAAATCCCGTTCTACATATTGTACCGGAATACGCTGGGTTTTTGCCTCATAGACCTGAGAATATTCCCGGATTACTTTCCCTGATTCTAATAATTTCAACAATTGCTGGTAGAGTTCCGTAGTAATATTTTCGGGTTTTTGAGTACCAATTACAATTTCAGTAATGTGCTTTTCTTTCACATAACTAAGTAAATCTTTTGTTTTCACACCATCTAAATAAGAATGAAACTCGTTTTCACTAATCACCAGATAATCATTTACGTAGGCTATAATTTTATAATGCGGATCAATATTTTCCAATCCCAGAATAAGTTCTTCCAGCTGATCGTTATCACAAATTAATAAGGCATTTTGAAGGAATCTTTTGGATGCCAAAAACCGCACATAAAAAACACGCCATAAAAGTAACGAAAAGAAAATAACCAGTAAAAATGCTAAAATTTGCAGCCTGTTAGTAGGTAATTCAGGAGTGTAAACCGGAGTTAACAAATAAGCGGTAACTGTGGTAGTCACTGTTAAAATAGTGCTTTTTATAACCTGAAATTCATTACTGGATACCTGAAGATTATAAAATTCTAATATTGTCCCAATAACTTTTAGATAAAAAACAAGAACTGCCAAATGAAATATATTGGAAACTGTCGATTTTAAATAGGTTAAATCAAAGAAATCCCCAAAAACATACAATGCCACTACGATACAGCCTACATCTACAAGATGCAGAATAGTTTTCCTTTCGGAAATCTCAAAATGTATTTTATCTTTTAGCATTCTTTTTTTTGTCAGCAATATAACTCTTATCCTTAAAATTGTCAACTCTGATGAGTTTTAAATATAATTTCAGTACAAGTTTACAAACTATCTGCTCAGGCTGATAACATATCCTTTTAATGACTTTAAATTCAGTTTAACTACTATTTAGAAAATAAAACCTAAGATATTTAAGCTGTTTTACCTGCTCTTTCTACGGGTTTAACTCTTATATTTAATAAGGTTAAGGCATATACAAATGCCGGTGCTGCCAGTCGCATAGCGGCATGATTAATGGTTAACAGCCAAAAAATATAAAAAGAGAAAAAATAAATATTCTGATAATTATTGATAAATAATATAAGTGGTGTAAGCAACAGAATAACTAATATAAAGATCCCAAACATACCGTGTTCAGCTAATAATCTTGTAATTTCATTGTGTGAAGCCACTTCCTGCCCTATTTCCTGTTCTCTGAAAATTTTCCCTAAACCAATACCAACTCCCATAATAGGATTTTCTTTAAAAAGATCCAATTCTGTTCCCATCACCGCTTCACGACCTCCCAAACGGTCTTCCTTTTCCCGGCCGGCAGCATCCTGATTAGCATACCTCTTGTTAATCAATCCGCTGGTTTGAACCACACTAAAACTCCAAATAGCAAAAGCAAGAATACCGCTCACAACTACAATCCATTTTAATTTTCTCTTTCCGGATGAATTACTAAATAAATAAGCGGCAATAAGCACCAAAACAATCATTGCAAAACCCGTAATTACGCCTCCTCTGGAAAAAGTCACGATAGCTCTGTAACTTGTTAAAACAAAAAGAAAACCATTTAATGCCACTATCATTTTTGATTTAGACATAAAAACCAACTGACAGAAGAATACAAACATTCCCAATCCTAAAATTGTAGCTACCTGATTAGGACCAAAGCCTCCTGAGGTTGCAAAATTAGACTGGGTTCCCGTTACCACATCACGAACACTGGGATTATACAGCAGCAAATAAACGAGTGTAGCAACAACCGGTAAACCAAAAAGAACAACGATATTTTGTAACTGACTAAATGTAAGCTGCCTTTTATAACAATACAAAGCACACAACCCCAAGCATACCGGACCGGAAATATTAAACGTAATGGCTTTGCGGATTTCTACATCTATCTCCTGATTACTCATCGTTACTAAAACCGATGGAATTAACAACAAAAAGTACAACCAATACACTATACTGCTTTTTGAAAAACCACTTAATACAAAACCCAAAAGCATCAATAAAGCTACTACCGTTTTGACATATTCGTAATTTAAATTCCCGCCTGACATTCTTATAAAAACCTCTGCCCCTACTAAATATGCGGAGACATATAAAACTTCGTTATTTTTATTATTATTAGAAATGATATAATAACCTCCAAAAGCAGCAACTAATAACGGATATATTTTTGACAAAAAAGGAATATAAAAAACAACAAACGCCAGCCCCACATGAAGGAGCGCCAGATTGATATAATTGATTTCTGATTTATTCATTTGTAATTGTTGTTCTTATCCAATGCTGGTATTTTCCAATAACTGCTTTTGACGAAAAATGTTTCATAACCTTCTCGTGAAGCTGTTTAGCAAAAGTTTCCTGGAGCGTCTCGTTTTCTATCAATTCAACTAATCGGTTGTAAAACAGCATAACATCGTTTGACGGGACTAAAAAACCGTTATTATTGTTTTCTATCACTGCAGCAACCTGACCAACATCCGTAAGCACTACTGCCTTTTTATGGAGTCCATATTCTAATAAAGCTACCGGCAATCCTTCAGAATCAGAAGTTAAAATCCCTATTTGCACCTGTTCTAAAACTCCTGCAATATCTGAACAGGAATCGTATAAAAAAACATGGTTTTCTAATTGCTGTTGTTTGATATTTTCTTTCAGCCTATGTGCATGGGAATCCTGAAAATTTTTACCTATCAGATGGAAACTCCATTCCGGATGCGATTCTTTCAACATAGAAGCCACTGCTGTTAACAAAAAATGATTTTTTTGCGGACGCAAATTGGCCAGACATACAATACGTTTTCCAACTTGTCCTGCCAAAATAGTCTGCTGATATCCTACTCCTTTTTCAATAAGAGCGAAATTAGGTAAATAAATTACATTTTTAAAATGCAATTGTTCGTGTGACCAGGTTTTAAGTTTTTCGTTCACTGCAATTATACCACTAAAAAAATACTTAGCCAACAACAGAAAAGCTTTGGGTCTTTTCTCTAAAAACTCACTATTCCCATAATGATCGTGCCATATTATTTTTACCCTAGGCAAACTTAATTTGACTAAAACTGCTAAAAAGAAAGAAGAACTATGTGCCTGAATGATTTGTACTTTATTTTTAAGCAGATATTTTCGGAGTTTAAAAACTGCTTTTATATCTACCTTGCTTTTTTTATTTAAAAACAAATAGTTGGTTTTATTACTTATTTGCTTTTTCAGAATTCCTTCTTTACGGGTTGTCACTAAGGCAGAAAATGCTATTTCGTCAGCAAGTGCATTGGCATAATTTACCGCCATGCGTTCGGCACCACCTGCTTCTAAGGAATCTATCAGTTGCACTACTCTCATGGTTGCAGTAATTTTTGGATTTCTGCTTCAAAATAATCTAAGGTATATTTTTGAGACCATTGTAATGCTGCACTGCTTTTCTTTTCAAAATCAGCCGGATTATTAATTAAATTATTTACAGTAGCCGCATCTTTTTCAACCTCCATTTGAAGAAAAATGCCCCGTTTTCCCTGTGCTAACATATCCGGAACACAGGAAACTGCTGTTGCCAGCGGTACGCAGCCCCAGAACATTCCTTCGGCAATTGCCTTTGGCCAACCTTCACTTTTAGAGGGCAAAACAACAAAATGACTTTGCTGGTAGGCTTTTTTAATAATGTCCTGATTTTGATTGCCGTGTAAAATAATATCTTCTTTCAAATTATTGACTTCAATATAGTTTTCTAATTCTTGCCGAAGTTTTCCTTCTCCATAGATTTCTAAAACTATATATTGGTTGCTTTTTTTTATTTGTTCCAATAATTGTATGGCATACATGGGATTTTTACCCTCTACTAAGCTCCCTATAAATAACATCCTGATTGTTTCTTCCGGATGTATTGTTTTTTGAATGGCTTCTTTTTCTTTTTCTGAATAAGTGGCTGTAAAAAAAGGCTTTATATTTTCAGACTGATTTTTCCATTCTCCATATACTAAGACCGTCATATTTCGAGTAAGGAAAGTGTTGTTCAAAATCCATTTTTGTAACTTATAGCTCCATGGTTGTTTTGCTTTTGGATCCCAATTTCCGGCATATTTAGCTGTCTTGGGTTTAGATGGGAAAAATATTTGTAGGATGCAAGCCAGTAATCCCATGTTTCCGGGACATCTAAGATGAATATGATCAGCTTGTTGCATGGCTTTGAAAATTTCGAAAATAATTTTAGGAAATTTAAAAACAGCAGCTAATCCGTTTTTAAAACTCGTCATGCTAAAATTAGAAACCTTTCTAAAATCAATATTCTGGTGTTTGTAAAAATCATCAATTGCAGTTGATGCATCAGGAATTATTGGGGCTACCACGATTAACTCATCCGCATATTTCAACCACATGTTCATTTCGCGCACATAAGGTGCATAAGCAAAATACCTGTTATCGCTCTTAGTATGTACAACATGGGTAATAATTGCAATTTTCATTCTTTAACCTTTGGTTTACTAAAAAACAAACTCATTACACCAATAGTTCTTCCTAACGCTTCTGTAAACGCTTTCATTTTATCAATTCCTGTAAATATATTACTAAATCGGATGATTGTCAAAAGTAGTGTAATAGCGTACCACTTAATTTTATCTTTTAATACCGGATTGGGATTTTTAACCCGCCACACATACCATCCATTTCTAACAACCATTTTCCCATACTGATACTGATTAGGTCTTCCTGATGCTGCATGAAAATGAGAAAGTTGCGCGTTCGTATTGCAATAATTTTTCCCAAAACTTAAAGCTCTTAAAGAAAAATCTGCATCTTCATATAGACCATAGCCTTCAAAAAATTTAGAAAATTGAATATTTTTAAAAACTGATTTCCTAAATGCCATAGACATTCCTATTAACAAATCGACTTCGTATGTCTTTCCTGTCATAGGAAAACCAGAGGTTCTTCCGTGTGAAAAGTCAGGCATTCGTCCAGAGGGAAGATTTGATGCTAAACCCAAATAATTTCGGACAACATTACGTAACCCTTCTTTGTATACATGGTTTTCAAAACAATAGTATCGATTTTTATTATATAAAACAGTTGGATTCTGTAACTTCCATTTGTATCCATTAATAGCTATGCCTCCAACACCTATAGCTTCATTTTTTATTTTAAAAGTTTTTATAATTTCTTCAAAATAATCTGTTTCTAAAACTGTATCGTCATCCAGAAAGCAAACAATTTCAGAAGAATCAGCTACCTTAGTTATTCCAAAATTTCGTTGTTTAGTCAAACCTCTATTTTCTTTCGAAACCAAAAAATAATATAAATTTTGAAATCTATTCTGTTCTAAAACTAGTGTTGTATCGTTATTTATTGAACCATCAACGATTAAAATTTCATTGGGATAAAGTGTTTGCTCCTGAACCGATTGTAACAATCGAAGTAAAGATTCGGGACGCATATAGGTACAGATAATTAACGAAAATCTCATTCGGATGCTGTATTAAAAATGGAATAGATTTTTAAAAAGTAGGCTTCTCTCTCTAAATAAATTTGCCATAATTTTCGGTTATTTTGCTGCATGAATTCAAAATCTTCGGCACTGATTTTTTGATGAAAGTCGATTAAAGCTTTTTCTATCTGCTGTTCTTTAGCAATGATACAATGCTGAGACCAGTTAATATTTTTGTCTAAAGGTAATCTAAAATCGGTATCCACAACTAAAGGAATACGTCCCATTGCTAATGTTTCATAAAACCGAACCGAAAAATTTCCCGCTCCTCGCATACAAAAAGTATAAGGATTGCGTGCTATATTTTCCAGAAAGACTATTGCTGTTTTATTCTTTTCTTCCTCAGTTTTAGAACCTGCTCTGTATTGCTTTCTGAAAATAAAATCGGTTTGTACATCAGGGCTTTTTTGTAATACTGACAACAACCGAAAACGTTTTATAGCAGAAGGATAAAAAGGTTGGTAATCGGTATCGACTTTCTTAGTCCAACGCTTGTAATTATAGATGATATAACCTAAATATTCTTTTATTTTTTTACTCCATCCATTAGAAGCATGCCCTACAAAGCCTATTCGAGGCTGTTCTTCCTTAACCAACGAACTAAAACTTTGTGGGATTTTTGTATAGGGATCTGTAATAAATGAAGGCAGGATAAAAGTATTAGCATTCAGTTTTGAATCGAAACCTCCTAACCTAAAGGTATAAACTGCATTATCACTGGTTTTGCCATAATCTCCTGCTGAGTATTGCCATACTTTTTTATTATGATTCAATGCTCCTGTTATAAAATTATTTAATTCTTGATGTTTATTATTTCGATGAAAAAAAGCTATATCAACTGGGACAATTACTATATCTGCATCTTCGATATCTGTAACTAGCTCATATTTTTCTAACAGATTTTGGTTTGGCGAATACCATAAATCAAATAGCAAAGGAAAAACAATTCTTCTGTTTTCAGGAATTAGATAGTTTTGATCTGTGTAGAGTTTTAGCATTTAAAAAAATCTTTCTTAACAAAAATAGTATTGAATTTATTTGAATTAAAACTTTCTAACCGTATCATTTCTTTATTTTTAGTATCATAAGAAATAGGGATAAAACCAAATGATGATAAATATCTAAAAATTTCTTCACTTGTATGTCCAAATTTCAAGGTGGAAAAATTTAACTCGATTATTATAAATTTCAGTTCCTCACTTTTTAATACTTTTGATGCTCCTTTAAGGACAAAAAATTCATATCCTTCTACATCTATTTTTAAAAAAGTCGCATTTTTAACTGTTGGAATATCATCTAATTTTTTTACTTCAACACTTACTACCTCTGTTTCATATTCCATTGCAACACCATTCATCACATCTTTTGTTGTTGTAAAATTTAAAAGGGAGTTTTCTTCTCCAATACCAATTTTAAAAAGACTAACTTTTTCTGATAATTTATTTAAATCTATATTTTTCTTTAATTTATTAAAAGTTAAAGGAATAGGTTCAAAAGCAATAACCTGAGCTTTACAAATTCCTGCAGCTAATAATGAAAAATGCCCAACATTGGCTCCAATATCTACAAATAATTCATTTTCTTTTAAATTATGAATCAAAAACATTGATTCTTCATAATCAAAAAGTCTAAAATATATATTCGCTACAATGCCGGCATCACCTTTTTGTGCATAAAATTTTAGTCCATCGATCCAATCGTAAACTCTTGGTTTATTGTATATATATTGAATAAAATTAAACTTAACATATCTAAATAAAGCTTTTGAAGGATTCTGCTTTGTAAGTGGATGATGTTTAAAACTTATAAATCTTTTACTTATTTTATCAAAAACATACTTAACTTTCATTTTGCTTTTTTGTTATTTTATCTACCCAGTAAACACTCCTATCCCATTTTTTTTGAAAGTTTTTATAAAAAATAAAATAATTGGCTAAAGATTCGTGTTTTAATAATTTTAAAAACAATACTAATTTATAACTTCTTAATTGTGGGGCTGTATAATGCTTTTGCAATACATACAAAATAGTTGGTGATGGTTTCGGCTGAATCGCATCATCCTCCCATTGTTTTTTAATTTTGATTCTGAAACCGCCCATGGGTGCCTTTAGATGAGTGATTCTTAAATCAGGGAAATAAATCACATCAAATCCCTGATTGCGCAGCTGCAACCCAAAATCAGTATCCTCACCATAACCAAACTCCAATGCTTTATCAAAACTTACGGCTGACAAAGAAGTTGCTTTAACAAAACTATTCCCTGAACCAAAAATCCCAGACTGATGAACCATTTTATAGTGTTGAATTTCATCAGGTTGCAAACAAGAAGTAGTCAAAACTGAAATTCCGTATTTATTTATCTTATTAATTACTTTTTTAAAAAAATCAATATCAAACCTAATATCATCATCTGCTAAAAACACCCATTCACTTTCAACTTCAGCCAATGCTACATTACGGGCATTACAGGCTCCTGCCTGATGGGTAAAGATATGTTTAATGGTAAACGGCCAGGTTTCCGTTGTAAGATAATCTAATTCGGAAATACTTTCTGCTAAAGGATTTTGCTCTACAATGATGACCTTTTCGGGCAAATGCGTTTGTTTCGCTAAATCTTGTAAAACATCATAGAGGTATTTTTTTCTTCCAATGGTGGGAATAATTACATCAATTGTCTTTTTATCTGTAATTTTTAATGTCGAATGTACCTTAACAACATCTAAATTTAATTTGATTTTTTTTCTGCTTCTAAAAAACAGAGTATAGCCCAAAGGAAGTATTAGAAATCGTTTTTCAAAAAGGAACAGATTTAGAAACAACAACAGCAACCAGCGTTTTTTGTAATGCTGTTTTACAAAACGAAACAAGCTATAATTGTTTGCCCATTTACGTTGTATTTCTTGTTGATTGTGTTTTAACAGCCGTGGTTCTGAATAACAAAAAAGCCCTTCCGGCATTCCTGATTTGGCCACAGAATTCAAAAAATATTCAAAATTAGCTTCCGGCTTTATTTTGCTCCCCAAACTATTTAGAACCGAAGCATAAATTCCGCCAGCATCACTACTCATGAGCCATGTGGGATAACTTACTTTTTTATTTACTTTAATAAAAGGAGATTCTTCAACATAACCAATAGCATCCGGAATATAATTGCGTGTGCCATTACTGTAAGAAGCCATGATTTTATGATGATGAAAAATGGATTCAAAATTAGACAAATCTAAATAGGGGTGTAAGTCCAAATGACACCATACCAGCCAATCCTGAGGAAAAGACTGAGAAAGTCTTAGCAAAACCGATGCAATAGTATCAGATGAAAAAGATAAATCTTCCTGATTCCTCATCACTTTCAGAATTTTATTGCTTTTATGGTAAACTACAATCATAATGGATTAGTCCTTTGTTTTTTAGTTGCAATTTATTCTTTATTCTTTATTCTTTATTCTTTATTCTTTATTCTTTATTCTTTATTCTTTATTAATCATTTGCTGATAGAATTCGATATTTTCTTTTACGATATTTTTTATATCAAATTTTGCTTCGATTCTTGTCCTCGCCTGCGTTCCTATCTGGTGGCATAAACTATTATTTTGTAACAACTCAATAATTTTATCTGCATACAATTGATGATTAGTCGGATGCACTAAAAAGCCACTTTCACCATCTGTAATTAATTCTTTTGACCAGCCAATATTAGAATTCACAACCGCTTTTTGCATTGCCATTGCCTCTATAGTTACCATACCTAAAGTTTCAGCAAAGGTAGGAAACACGCAAACATGCGCTTTTTTGATATACTCCTGCACTTCTGCATAGGGTTTCTTTCCTAAATAGCTTACGTTCTTCATATCATCTCTCGAAAAAAGTGCTGCTACTAAATTCCAGGTAGAAGAGGAATGTGTCTGAATATCCGCCGAATCATTACCTATTAAGACTAATTGAGCATTTGGATTTTTTTGACGTACTGCTGCAAAAATAGCCGGTAATTCAAACACCCCTTTTTTTCGGATTATTGTTCCCACATAGAGTATCAATCCGGTCTCAAATTGTGCCGGAGTTTTGTTGTCAAATTGCGCTAAATCCAGTCCGTGATGTATGGTTCGGATCGTTTTATTTTTTATTTTAAAAAGTTGCTTCGATACTTCGCCTGCAAAAGTGGTAGGAGCTATAAAAGCATCAGCTGCGGAGATTGCTAACTTTTCGAACCAAAAATTTTTTATTTTCTGTGGACGTTCTTCCAAATGGCAAAAATAAGTGTCACTACCATGAAAACGGATTATCAGTGGAATTTTGAACTTCATAAAAGCTGTAATACCTGTCCAGTCGGGAGCTTCAAGCAAATCAACTTTCTCTTTTTTTATGATCGAATTACAATAACTTTCGATATATTTTCGATGAAAATACCAGCCTAAAAAGCTGTACTTTTTATTTTTAATTAAATGGATGCTAATGCCATTTTCGTTAATTATTTCCTGAGTTTTTTGACCGTAAATGAATACTGTAACAGCAATTCCTTCAGTAACTAATGCAGTAGTCAGGTTTTTGATACTGGTACCAATACCCGCTGCATGCGTTACTTGAGTATGAGGATATTCAGGAGTTAAAAAGGCAATATGCATAAGAGTTATTTTTCTGTAACAAGTATATGAAACTTAGTTGTAAAAGAAGAATTAAGCTAATAAACTTTAAATTCACTTTTAACCCAGCTCAATTTTTTCTTTCCAAAAGAAAATTCGACTATAAGTATTCGATTCTTAAAATGAGGTTTGGATATTTGACTGCTTATTAAAAAAATCTTCTATAATTTTAGCTGTAAACATTCTTGCTCCTGCATCATTCATATGCCCACAGGAAGAGAAATACTTATCTTCAATTACTGTGTTTTCATAATTGTGAATTTCGGGATAGCTTTTTTTAACTTTGTCGAAATAATTCATCCCTTTGGTATTCTCACACATGGGCGTCATTACTGCAATTAAGTTAATATTATGCTGCCTGCAGAGTTGCTTGATTTCTTCGTAATATTTATTTTTTAAGGGCTTTAAGGTGCTGATGTCGTTTTTCATATTCCCTTTTTTATTGCCTAATGAATAATATCCTCCATGATCTAATAACTTTGATTTTTTATTAATCAAACCAAAAAATACTTCTCTAAAGCCAATTCTCGTTTCGTATTTTATATAACGATAAAAAGGTATGTAATAGAGTTCTTTGAAATCAGATTCTTTTTCGAAATGTTTTCTTACTGTTTCGGAAACATGAAAATAAGGTAAATATCTTGCAGCCACACCTTCGGCCTGATGCTCATTGGACAAATTCAAATCGGTTTCTAAAATGATATTCTTTATTTTATAATTACGTTCCAGCATTAATTTTAACATTAAAGAAGCTTCAAATAAATGTCCCCCACTCATGCCATAATTATAAGTTTTCAAGCCTTTTTGTTCAAACATTTCACTTACAAAATGGTTATTAGCACGTGAAGATCCCAGAATTACTACATCGTAATTTTGTGGTTGAGAGTTGTAAACATATTCTATTTTGTTGCGATTACTGCTTTTTAAGTAAATGGAGGTATAGCTGTAATCCAGCAATACTGCAAGCAGAATTATTATAAAGATTGTTTTTATTGTGAAGAGTAAAAATTTTTTCATTTTTTAAATTTCAATTTTTAATGGATGTTGTCTTAAATTTGCAAACCCTCTTTCTTTTTTGCTTGATCAAAAAAGAAACAAAAAAATATTCATGCATTCTTATTGTTTTTCGGTATTCATGAATCTTCGATTTCAAGTCTAACACTTCTTCGTCGGTCAAATAAGTTTTCGAATACTAAAAGAAAAGAACTCGCTACGCTCAAACAGCTTTTCTTTTTACGTATTCTTCAAACATTTGACACTCGACTGCAGAAGCTAAGGACAATACAAAATACACGTGACGAAACTTATGATCATCTTAAAACTGAAAATAAATAAATTCCTTGTAATCTGAATAGGTTCCCAAGGTTATTATGGCCGCTAAGCAAAAAGCTAATTTGATAGTTTGATATTTGCCTGAGATCGGTTCTACTTTAGTGCGATTGTTCCATTCGACAATAACAAATACTAATACCAAGATAATTAATTCGTAATTGTATCTTTCATTTGTTAGATATTGCGAGGTATAATGATTGTTTGTAAACATATTATTGATATACAAAACGGCATCGGTGATGGTTTTTGCCCTGAAAAAAATCCAGGCCAGACAAGTCAGTACAAAAGTGATTAAGATACTTGTTATTGTCTTAACGGAATTCCAGCTTTTATCTAAAACAACGGTATCCAAATTATTTCGGTTGGATTTGCTTAAAAGTAAGGGTAAAAAATACAGCGCGTTGATGAATCCCCAGGCAACATACGTCCAATTAGCACCATGCCAAAAACCACTGACTAAAAAGATAATAAATGTGTTTCTGATTTTCATCCAGAGTCCGCCCTTGCTTCCTCCCAGCGGAATATATAAATAATCACGAAACCAGGAAGACAAAGAAATATGCCAACGACGCCAGAATTCGGCTATATCTCGAGAGAAATACGGGTAATTAAAGTTTTTAAGTAAATCGATTCCGAAGAGTTTTGACATTCCCAAAGCCATATCTGAATAACCTGAAAAATCACCATAAATTTGGAAAGCAAAATATACAGAACCTAAAACTAATGAAAGCGAATTCATTGTTTCATAATGATCAAAAATGGCATTGGCATAAGTGGCACAGGTATCTGCAATTACTACTTTTTTAAATAAGCCCCAGAGCATTTGGTAAATTCCTTCTTTGGCTCTGCCAAAATCAAATTCTCGTTTTACTTTGACCTGAGGTAATAAATGAGTTGCTCTTTCGATAGGTCCTGCTACCAAAAGCGGAAAATAACTCACAAACAGTGAATAATCTACAAAATTATATTCGGCTTTGATTCTTTTGTAATAAATATCAATTACATAAGACAGACCGTGAAAAGTATAGAACGAAATACCAACCGGTAACACCACATCCAATAAAAACGGAGAAGTTTTCAAACCAAAACCCTGCATTAGCTCAGCAAAAGAAGCAGCGAAGAAATTGTAGTATTTGAACAATCCTAAAAAGCCCAAATTGATTCCAATACTCAGCCAAAACCAGAATTTGCGACCGCTTTCTTTCCGGCTTTTTTCAATTCGGATTCCCGTGTAATAATCTAAAAATGTGGAAAAAACCAATAAAAATAAAAATCGCCAGTCCCAACAGGAATAGAAATAATAACTGGCAATTATTAATAAAGTGTTTTGTGTGGTTTTGTTTTTATTGCACACAAACCAATATAAGACAAATACTATGGGCAGGAATATGGCAAAGCTTAAGGAATTGAAGAACATTTTTGAAGTTAGAAGTTAGAAGTTAGAGGTTAGAGGTTAGAGGTTAGAGGTTAGAGGTTAGAGGTTAGAGGTTAGAGGTTAGAGGTTAGAGGTTAGAGGTTAGAGGTTAGAGGTTAGAGGTTTATCCCTCGACAAGCTCGGGATAACAGTATTGAAAATATTACTCTAATGTCAGTCTGAGCCTGTCGAAGACCATTATAATGAAATTGTTTCTCAGATAAAGAAACCTTTTAATAATTATTTTGATTAACAATCTTATCAATAGCATTCCAAATTTTTTCTGAAGCCTGAATTGGAGTTTCGCCAGCCACAATTTTATACCATTTTTTTCCTTCGGGAACATTCGACAAATTACCTTTAAGGACAGCTTCAATCTGACTTTCTAAGTGGTTTTTATCGGTACAAAAAATAGCCGCTTCCGAACTTGGCATACTTCTAAAATGAACATAGTTGTAATTTTGTCCTATATCCCGAATTCCCTTTTTTAATTGAGGCTGCTCATAATTATAATATATACAAGGTTTATTATGTGCCACAAAATCAAATACGGTGGACGAACAAACATTGGTAACCAACTCCGAATGTGCACAGACATTGTGCAATAATTTCAAATCGGCTTTAGTTGGAAAAACTTCGTTCCATTGTTTGCCCATCGCCTTCCATAGCGGATCAATAACTGTAATCATATCTTTATGGGCTTCGATTACTTCATCATACCTGTGAGTTGTATCTACAGGACATTTTCTATAAATGATGCCTAAATTATATCCTTTAGAATTCAAAACCCGAACAGCATTTGCTAAATCTTCCAGATAATATTGGTCCAAAGGAGAAGTGGTCTCGTCATCACCCGAAAAACAAATGTATTTTTTTCCGGTGTCTAAATTATATTCAGAGCAAAATTCAGCTCTGCTTTGCAATAAAGAAGTATCGTAATGCGGTTCAAACTGAGGTGTTCCGGTAACAATTAATTGATTTTCTTTGATGAAAGGATAGTATTGCAGCATTTCCTTTTTCATTAAATCGCTCCAAACACAATAGTAATCGGTTTCTACCAGCTGCATCGCCTTAGGCACATTGTCCCAGGAATACACAAAAGTAAGCGTGGGAATCCCTAAATCCTGAGCTGCCAGTAAGGCTCCTATAGACTGAGTAGCACGCTGGGTTGTACAAAAAACCAAATCGGGTTTGATTTCTTGCAATTGGGCTTTACAATATCGGTATTTTGCAGTGGACCGTTCGAGTTTATTAATGCGCTTTCGGATACGGAGAATTCCTTTTTCGGAAGAATTAAAACTTATTAACAATCTGATAAAAAGCGTCATCTGCGTGTTTTTTATTCCGTTATAATTAAATGGGAATTTATAGGTTTGGTAAACAGCATCAGCAAGCTTTTTAGTTGCTACATTCAGTTCAATGTGTTTTCTAATCCGGCAAAATAATGGTGTCAACGGGTGAATCCTTTGAGTTCGAATTTTGATCTCTTCAAACCCTAGCTCTTCTTTTAATTGAAAAGCAGTATTATTCCAATATATAATTTGGTTTCCTCTTTGTTCGCCAATTTCCTTAAACTTTGTAAAAGCAAAATTGCGTAGTCCTACACCGTCAGGAAAAAAAACGAGGATTTTTTTGTTTGTCATTTACTATGAAAAGTGTTTTAAAAAATTGGAACAAAAATAAGGGTATTGGGGATATATTGGTTTTTATTTTTAGAAAAAAACAAAATAACAAAATGTAATATGATAGCGTTCTAAAATAATAGGAACACCATGGCCTCTACTTTATGTGATTTCTCCGTTTGGTCTAAATGACAAAACCCTCCTAGTGTGTCATTCCGACGCAGGAGGAATCGCATCCCTACTTTTAAATCTATCATTTAAAAACTCAAAATCTGAATTGAAAGACCGTATCAATTCTAATTTCTTTTCTCTTCTCCAACTTTTTAATTCTTTCTCTCGAAGAATTGCTTGATGTACCCAAGTATGTTTTTCATAATAAACTAGAAATTCAATATTATATTTAGCGGCAAAAGTTTTATTACTGTCTACTATATTCTGATGATGTTGTTGTAGTCGTTGTTTCAAATTATTGGTCATTCCAATATAAAAAGTACTTCTATAACTATTTGTAATTATATAGACATAATAAGTATGGTATCCCTGGTTTAGCTCATACATAGACCAATTAACTTTTAATACATTGAAAATAAATCGAATATACTAAAATTACTTTCCAGTAGGGAATTTTTCTTGTTTTATAAAATATTTTATGTGATTTCTCCGTGTACTCTAAATAAAAAAACATCTAGGTGTCATTCCGACGCAGGAGGAATCGCATCCTGCATTTCATTTCGATGATTATATTTAATACAATAAATTGTAAATACTTTTATCTTCTCTCTTTGTGGAATATCTTTATGTGATTTCTCCCTCTGGTCGAAATGACAAAACTCTCCCAGTGTGTCATTCCGACGCAGGAGGAATCACATCCTGCATTTCATTTCGATGATTATATTAAATACAACGAATTGTAAATACTTTTATCTTCTCTCTTTGTGGAATATCTTTATGTTATTTCTCCCTGTGGTCGAAATGACACTATTTGACTATTTACCCTTTCTGATTCTTCAACTTCTCTCTTTGTACCTGCTCAATGGGTAAAATATCTGTAGATTTGAATGTCAAAGCCGAATAAACGGCACTTAAATCGCGACTTAATTTACGCAAGCCCATAGGTTCTAAGGAAGCGGCATGATCAGTTCCTTTCCAGGTTCTGTCTAAGGTATAATGTCTTTCGATGATATTTGCTCCTAAAGTATAAGCAGCTATATCTATTGCGATACCCAAATGATGCCCTGAGAAACCAATGTGCTTCACTTTGTCGGCATATTTTTGTTGTAACAAATTGATATCTAACAGGCAAACATCTTCAAAAGGTACCGGATAACCCGAAGTACAATTGTACAATACCAAATCCTGATTCCGTTTCTTTTCAATAAAAAAACGCACTAAATCTTCGGTTTCCTCTTTGGTAGTCATTCCTGTGGAAATATGAATTTCGCCCTGATAATTTTCGCAAAGCCAGGACAGCATTTGATAATTATTATTACAGGCCGAAGGTATTTTAATAAACTCCGGATTCAAAGAAGCAATTTCTCTTGCTGAGGTTGTGTCCCAAACTGAAGTTGAATAAGTTATTCCTATTGACTCACAGTATTTTTTTAATTCACTGTGTTGTTGAATATCAAATTCCAGATATTCACGATGTTCACCATAAGTTGCGCCATAAGCATTAGAACTGTTGGGATGAGGGGCATTGTATTGTGCTTCAGTCAATAATTCTTTATTGTTTCTTTTTTGGAATTTCACAGCATCCGCATTGCAGAATATCTTAGCTATTTTGATCAATTCTTTAGCTATTTCCATCTCTCCTTTGTGATTACATCCGATTTCGGCAATGACATAAGGTTTTTTATAGTGGTTCATTTAGTTCATTTTGGTACAACAAATAAAATTAAATTTATTTTATAAAAATAATATAAAGCGATATTATTCGATTTACTTCTTTCACTACTTATTCTGGACTTCTTAAAGACATTGGAAAGTTGCACAAGCACTTCGACAGGCTCAGTGTGACAATGGTGGAATTTCTTATTCTACTCACTACTTGTACTGTTGTCAGTCTAAGCTTGTCAAAAACATTGGGAAGTTATAAATGCACTTCGACAGGTTCAGTGTGACAATAGTGGAATTTCTTACTCTATTAGCCATTTGTACTGTTGTCAGTCTAAGCTTGTCAAAGACATTGGGAAGTTATAAATGCACTTCGACAGGCTCAGTGTGACAATGGTGGAATTTCTTATACTATTCACTACTTATACAACTGTCAGTCTGAGCTTGTCGAAGACATTGGAATATTACAAAAGCACTTAGACAGGCTCAGTGTGACAATAGTGGATTACATATTCTATTCGCTACTTATGCAGCTGTCAATCTGAGCTTGTCGAAGACATTGGGAAGTTATAAATGCACTTCGACAGGTTCAGTATGACAATAGCGAAATTTCTTACTCTATTAGCTATTTGTACTGTTGTCAGTCTGAGCTTGTCGAAGACATTGGAAAGTTGCAAAAGCACTTCGACAGGCTCAGTGTGACAATAGTGGAATTTCTTATTCTATTCGCTACTTGCCCTGTTGTCAGTCTGAGATTGTCAAAGACATTGAAATGTTCCAAAAACACTTTTCGACAGGCTCAGTGTGACAATGGTGGAATTTCTTATACTATTCACTACTTATACAACTGTCAGTCTGAGCTTGTCGAAGACATTGGAATATTACAAAAGCACTTCTACAGGCTCCGTGTGACAATGGTGGAATTTCTTGTTCTATTCACTACTTGTCCTGTTGTCAGTCTGAGCTTGTCGAAGACTCGTCATCTTTTCCATACTCAGTGTAATTTTTTGAATATCTTACTAATTTATCCCAATCTTCATCAATTAATGCTTGTTTTTTTCTTCTACTCCAACCTTTTATTTTCTTTTCAATTACAATAGCTTGCGTAGGATCAGTAAACATTTCAAACCAAACTAACTCTACTGGTCTTCTCTTAAAAGTATAGGCCTCGATATCAATCCCTATATTGTGTTCATAGCATCTTCTTTCTAAATTATTTGTCATTCCTGTATAAAAGGATTCATCCGCACATTTTAAAATATAGACAAAATATGTTTTCATTTGTTTGGAGTTTAGGGCTACATATTTACACTATGTTAGTTTTAACAAGCACTTCGACAGGCTCAGTGTGACAATGGTGGAATTTCTTATTCTATTCACTACTTATACAACTGTCAGTCTGAGCTTGTCGAAGACATTGGAATGTTATAAAAACACTTCGACAGGCTCAGTGTGACAGTTGGATTACATTTTAGGAGACTTCGACAGGCTCAGTTTGAAAACAGTATGATTTCTTATACTATTCACTACTTATACAACTGTCAGTCTGAGCTTGTCGAAGACATTGGAATGTTACAAAAGCACTTCGACAAGCTCAGTGTGACAATGGTGAGATCAATACCTTTCATTATATTTGATAATCCATTCGCAGGCTTCCCGGATGGCTCCTTCAGCGGATTTATTTGTCAGCAGATAATCTGCATTTTGTCTGGCTATTTCAGTGGCATTTGCGGGTGCGAAAGACCAACCTACACTGCAAATATTAGCCAAATCATTGACATCGTCTCCTATGTATGCCATTGCTGCAAAACTGGTATTTCTATCCTTAGCAAAATATTGCAGAAAAGCATATTTGTCTTTTACTACTAAAAAAGTATATTCTATTTGGAGTTTTTGCATCCTTTGGGCAACCAGAGCTGAATTTTCAGAGGTGATTACTACTACTTCTACCTGATTCTGACGTAGTATTTCCAGTCCCATTCCGTCCCGCATGTCAAATACTTTCGTTAATTCACCTTCAGTCGAGTAGGCTACTTTTCCATCCGTAAAAACGCCATCTACATCTAAAACCAAATAATCTATCCGCTGGTGTTTTTTAGCTTTTTTAAGACGGGCAGCCAGGAGTTCTTCTACTATTTTCCAATCGGTCACCGAATCTATTTCTACTAAAGTACTTTCGCCCATGGGTACCAGACCAATCTTTCCGCTCACACGGTTTTTTGTTTCCACAAAAGCTGGTGTGGTGGTTGCATATACGGCTCCGTTTTCAATTAGCAGCCCTTCAAAATCCTGGCGTCTGGGGCGATTAAACACATCATAATTTTGCGGAGTTCCATCGGTATTCCAAGTAAAACGGTGGCTATTGACTACGGTGAGTGCCGAGTCGTATTTTTCAATCTCTATTTTATCTAAAACTGCATTGATATCTGCAGCTATAGTCATAGGCGAAGTGGCCTGCAATAAGCAAAGGATTTCAAAACTATTTTGAAGCTGTGCTGTAAATTCCAGCATCGCACTTTCGGTAGAAGCGGTATCTGTAGCATTTTCTGCTGAACGCAAAAGTGTTTTTACTTTAGATGTCCAATGGTATTCTTTATGGATGTAGTCTATAATTTCCTGATCATCTGTAAATACATATACTTCATCCAGATTTGAAAAAACAGCTTCAGTTAGTACCCACGAAAACAAAGGTCGTCCCAACATTTTCTTTTTGTTTTTCCCGGGAATTCCTTTGGATTCTTTTCGTAGTGGTATGATGGCTGTTTTTTTCATTTTTTTATTTTATCGAACTTAAAACAAATATAGTATTTTGAAGTAGCTAATTCACTTTTTTTTTACCGCAGATCACACTGATTTTCACAGATTATTTAACTTAACTCGAGATTTCAAAACTAAATAACATCTTTTAAGAAAGCAGGACTTTCTGTCTCAACTTGCCGAAGGCTATTTAGATATATTAATTTAAAAAAGATATACAGTACTTCGACGAGCTCAGTCTGACAATAGGGTAATTGTCATTTAAAAACAGAAATTGTTTCAATAAAACACACCTTTAAGAAATCAGACATCCACAATCAAGCTTATTTTAGATTGCTTTAAAAGGACAAACCTTCATCAATCCGTTTCTTAATGATTCCAGTACTTCCGGTTTGGGTAAATCAGGATAAATTACAAACAATTGTTCTAATTGTTCTTTTGTATAAACCACTTCTTGTATTTCCGGTTTATAAAAATCCAGTTGTACCGATTCCAGATAATCCTGGTACTTGATATCGTCACCAAAAACTTTATTGGAAAATTTTTGCCATACTGCCGGTATTCCATACGCATGAGCTACAATGATTCCGTGTAAGGAGGAGGAAACTATCCTTTCGCATTGTAAGAATTCAATCGTTTTAGATTCAACATCTGTAGTCATCATATCTATCAAATGGATTTCGGGATTATCCTGAAACCAATTTGACACGATTTTATAATCATTATAATGAGGTACAATCCCATACTTATATTTCTTTTCTGTTTTTGGCGCAAAATATCGCGGTAATAATAAGGCGGGATCTCCATAAATTTCAGGAACATCATAGCCTGATTCTACTAAAAATTTTCGGGTTTGCGGTCCTCTTACTGCCAAAAATGTTGCTCTTTTTATTGGATAGTCTTTACTAATAATCCCACTACCCCACACAATACACTTGTGATTTACATGGGTTAAAATACTTCCAACAGTTACATAAATGGATATAAAATAATCTAAAACAGACCACTTTTTAGGCCAGGCAAAAACCACAATTTTTCCCGATATTTTTTCTACAAGATACTTACCTAACAAGTCTCCATAATTCTCTTTAGCTTTACCTTGTATTATTTTTTCATTCCACCAAAACAGGCGGATTGTATTTGAGAATTTCATTATTTGAATGTTTTATATTTCTTTTTTTTCAATAACAAACTTTTAACAAATTTCTTCAAATTGTTTGTTTTTTCTTCTAATATTATCATCCAAGCAACTGCAAAATGAAGAAAAGTAATCTTATAGTTATTTTGAACCAATAAATTCCAAACATTTTTATCCATTTTGCTCCGCTTTTTATTTACTATCAAGCCGCTGATGTATTTATTCTTGTGTCTTTGATAAACCTCCATATCAAAAACATTATTGAAAAAATTTAAACTTCCAAAAACATCTAAGGTAATTTGAGTTCGCATACATTTAGAACATTTAGAACAATTTATTTTCCCCTTAGCTGATTTTGGATCAACGCAAACATCCAAGTAATCAAAAGCTATCTGGTATTTTGAAATTAATCTTGTTCTTTCTTCTCTTGTTTTATCCGAAAGACTAGAATAAAACCGAACAGACTCTGTACTAACCATTTGCAAAGTCAATAAATCATACAAATCTGAAATTCTACTATTAATTTCAAATTGATCAAACCTAAAAGCCGAAGCATAATAATAGGATTTGAAAAGCTTCTGTAAATTAAGAATACAAGAAATATTTCTTAAAGTATGACTTGTAATAAACCGCATTTGTAGCAATTCACTCAAATTAGTGTCAATCTTAATGACTGATTTATTTATCTCTTTTCCAAATTCTACAATTTTCCTATATTTTTCATCAAATAATTCTCGTCCAAATACACTGCCAAAATCACTATGAGAACCTGCATTCAAATAGGTCAAATGAGAAATAGCTAGCAGCCCTTTCATTTTTTCATGTTCCATTAAAGTTGCCAAAGAATCAACACCACAAGAAATTCCAGTTGCAGACTGACAATTGTCATTTGAAAGAATTAATTCACTCTCTTCTTCTGAAAAAACTTGAATCTTATTAAACTCTTTAAATGCAATGCACAAAGCTGGGATTAAATAATAATTTAATTGGTACTTCAATCTTGCAGAAATGGAGCCTTCTATGTAAATATCCTCTTTTAATTTGAAAGCTAATAACAATAATCCAACTACAAAAGCATCCGATTGCTCTGTTACTAGATGTTTTTTATATTCTATATCAAATTCATACCAAAGTGAATTGGAATAAGTATCGGTTTCGAAATCAGAAATCAGGATTATTTTATTTCCAACTTCTTTTAATTTTGGCGGATAGATTTTCATACTAAACTTTGATGATTTCTTTATACGCAATACAAACCTTTGTTTTTATAAAATCAAAGGTTAATTTAGGTGTTAACACTTCCTCATTAAATTTCAACCCTTTGCTAAAATCTATTGTATGTAAAGCTTCTAAAATTTGATTTTTCATTTGATCTAGTTCTAGTAAAATACCATTAAACTTATCTGTGATTACTTCTGCCGTAGCCCCTCCCGGATTAGACTGTAACGGAATACAACCTGCTACTATGGCTTCAAGTAGTGTATTAGGAATACCGTCTGATTCACTATAACCAATGTAAAATTTAGCAGCTCCCATTAAAGCCAAAACTTCTTGATGATTAATTCGTTCTTTGATTAGAATATCAAGACCATCATATAAAAATAACTCTTCTTTTATATGTGTAACAACTTCATTATCTGCTCCAAAAACAACCACTTGATAGTTTAATAAATCTTTTTTTATTAAAGCTAATATATTCAATACTTCTATACATTTCCCATGCTTTCCTTGATATCCTTTAACCAAAATTATTTTTCTATTTTCAAAAGGAATAGCATTCAATTTGAACATTTTTACATCATAACCACCACCTCCAGGGAAAACGCCTAGAAAACTTCCCTGAAACCCGTGTTGTTTGGCTATTTCATAATCTCTATTGCAATCTGTAAACAGATAATCAATTAAAGGTAGTACTTGTTCAATAACTTTTTTCCCATTTATATTTTCTCTTCTTGCATATAAATCACTTCCCCATGAAGAATAAATCCATTTGACTTTCTTATATCTTTTCATCACCTCAACAATGGGTTTACAAGATATATGCAAAGCAAAACTATGCACTACATCAGGTTTGATTTCGTTAAGATACTCTTCAAATACTTTAGCGGTATTCCTTTCATTTATACTTTGAATCCAATGATAAATTTTAGGAATTTTGGATTTAACAAAAATACGTCCCGGATAATTCCATCTCAATTTCCATGCAGTTTTTTGTTTTACCCAATGGATTCGTTCTACTGGCGTACTCATTCCGGTAATATCAAACCAGTAGACTTCATGACCGGAGCCCTGAAGTTGGCTTGTCCATCTAAAGAAATGAAGTGATGGCATAGAAACCATTAGTATTTTCATATATAGCTGCTAATTGTTGTTTTTTGATAAAATAGTTCTAAATAAATTTTCTAAAACCCCACTGGAACTAAAGCCTGAACAATAATACTTTTGTACCTTCCTTTCAGGATTGAAAATACATTTTGAATTGAATAATATTTTTTTGACGATTAAAACTATAGTCATAGGGATTATTTCTGTACTGCTTGATAATAGTTTCTAATAACAGATTATTGACTGTATCCATATCATAAACAGGCTGATATTTTTTTCCTACTATTATTTTTAATTGGTTTTTTACTTTTTCCACTCCTGACACGGCTGTTATTTCTAAGTAGATTAACTCATCCCTAAAATTAGCCATTTGGGCTAGCACCGCATTGACTTCGAGTACTGTGGCTTTCAATTGCAACACATAATCTACTTTAGTAAGTATTTCATAATCGCTCAAAAGGGCTATTTTACCCCAATCCTGATTTTGATTCACTACAGTTCTTTTTGTGCTTTGCGTTTGCAACATATAGACGTGATTAATACGTTCTAAAAGCGAGTGAAAAGGATGTGTACTTTGCTTGCTTCGATACACTTTAGGATGCCATTGGTGTTTGAGCAGAATTTCCTTGTCATAAAAAATTACTTTTAAGCCTGCATTTTTCATACGGATATGAACATCAGTATCCTCAGCTCCCCAACCATGATAAAACTCATCATATCCTCGTAATTCTTTTAACTTTACGGTAGGAAATAAAGTCGTTCCTGTAACCTCTTCATTTCCTTTAAAGGCAATTTGATACGAATTAAAATCCTTATTTAAAAAAGACTCTTGTTGCGATAAAAAACCATACTGAAAATAATGTACTGTATCTGGTTTTGCCAATTCAGTAGCTTTTTTAATGAAGTCAGGAGCAAAAATTAAATCGATATCGCCCACAATAAAATAAGGTGTGGTTGTTTGTTGCAAAGCCATATTGATAGCACGACATTTGTGCCAAAGCTGCCCCTGAACCGGACATTCGATATACTGAATTTGAGGATACTCCTGTACTAATTGTACTAATTGCAATTGATAGGCTGTATCCGAACCATAATCTACCAAAAACACTACGAAATTATTATTCGTTTGTTGCTGCAACGATTGGAGGCAGTTTTTGACGATTCGTAAATCGCGATTGCGATTGGTTAAGACTAGGGTTATCATTTATGTTAAAATTGGATTTACAATACTATTCCTTGCAATTACTAAAATAGTCATATCATTTTTTTCTATTAATTTATAAAAATTATCTTTAAAATCGATTTCATCTTGATTTAGATAAAAAACTAATTCATTGTCAATATAATCTTTATAAATTTCTTTACCTACCCTATTAATAATCACAGAAGGAATCCCCATCATTTTAGCTTCTATTAAACAACCTGAAAACGCAGTAACATGAAGATGTGTTGTAGTCAAAACCTCTGGAAGTGGACATTCCTTTGAGTCATGAATACTATATGATGAGCGTTTAACTCCTTTTGAATCCAAGTATTCTTCAATATCCCTTTTATCAAACTCATTTCTGGGATGCAATCTAATTTTCCAATGTTTAGGAGAATTAATAATTAATGCTATTATAATATCACTTAACATTTGTGTAAGAGGCATTAATTGTAAACTATATAACACTATCTTTTTTTCTTCAACAAGATCTTTGTTTTTTTGCTTCCAATATTCCAAATAGGGTTGCCCAACTATTTTTGAAATAACATTTGAAGTTTTCTGAGCCCATTTATCAATATTTATCTTTGAATTTTCATCCCATGTCCAATATTCAGTTGGCATTATACCATAGCCTCTATCAGGAATTTTTGTCCATGAAGAAAAAACCATATGCACATTTGTTTGGGGACCATGCTGGAAATCAATAGTCCTTATTTTTAACTTATTCGCTGTAAAAACAGCTGCATATAAATTATCCCAAGCATAATAACCCGGAAAAATAATTTTTTCAGGTTTAACCTTAGAAAACATTCTGGTATAAAAAACATCTAACGTCTTAATCTTTTTAGTCCATCGTATCATATCATTTTCTGATATACTCAATGATTGAACATTAGGAATCTCTTTACTTAATAGCTCTAAAAAAACATTATAATCCTCTAAATAAACATCAAGATTCTTTTTTTTAAATCTATCTTTAAGCTTCTGTATCATCGTAAAATCTTTAAGCTTTTGTACTAAAGAAATAATTGCTTTTTGATTAAAATTGACATCATAAACTTTTTGATGCTCTACCATATATACCAAGTCTTGTAAATTATGAGAATCCACCATTGAATCAAAAAAACGATTAAAATAATATTCTTTATGTTTCACCCGATGAATATGTGAACCAAAAAAAATTACTTTTTTAGGCATTAATCTAAAGAAAAAAAGTTCATTTTTAAAAAAACAAATAATTAAACTAAAAACAAGTTGAACTTTTTTTAATACATAAAAAGACCTTCTTTTTACAACTGAAGATTGCTCTTGGCATTTTATTTTATCTTCATCATTTAGATTTGTTAATAAAAGAAAGTATAATTTAATTCGAATATAAGGCCATATATGAATACCATTTACATTCCATTTATCAACATCAAAACTTTGTTCTAAAAACAAAATTTTTTGCTTAATGAGTAAATGTGTATTCATAGTTATTTTTGCAAGAGTTTATTAATCTCAATTTTAACTTTTAATAATTTCATTTCATAAACCATCTTTCCCATAAAATTTATTGGTAAGATCCAAAATAATGTTTTAATAAATGATAGTAGAATTTTAAAGACATTAGGATACTTTAATTGATGTAATTGATAATGTGCAATTGTTTCATTTTTATATCGATTTAAAATTCCTTCTTTATTTCGTTGAACATGATAAAAAAAGGTTTCATTAAAATCTAAAATTCCATATCCTGCTTTTAATACTCTATCTGACCATTCTTTATCTTCACTGAAAACAAGATTTTCATCAAACTTAAATTTATTCCACACTTTTTTATTTACCATGGCACAGGCTGTCATTAAACCAAAACTTAAGCCATCTTTTACCTGAAAATCATTTTCAATAGCTCTCAAATAATTAGCATACGAATTAATGTAACGTATTCCTGCTAATGATGGATTAGACTCAAATGTTTGTATTGAATTTTTAAAAAAAGAATTCCCAATGGGAACAGCATGAGCACTTAAAAGCAATACCAAATTATTTTTTGCTTTACTGATTCCTAAATTTGTTGCCTTCCCATAAGTAAAACTATCAATGTTTATAATTTTACAATTAAATCTACTTGCTACTTTAATACTGTGGTCTGTAGAATTATTATCGACTACAATAATTTCATCAATATCATGTGCGTAAACTTTATGTAAAATATTCAAAATAGATTCTAAAGATTGAACTTCATTTTTATTTCGTATAACAACTGAAATCATAAATTCATTTTAGATAGTTTCTAATTTGCTTTTTAGTCAATCCTTTCCTTTTTAAAACAAACTTATAAAAGCTTTTTATAGTAAATAATTTTTTAAACAATTTCTCTGTTATAAAATAATTGAATTTAGCTCGTTTGAGTGAGTTTAAATACTCATAACTTATTATTTTTTTATCTATCGTTTTTAAATCATTAAATTTCTCTTTCATCCAATCTTCAAGAACATTTCCCACATGAAAGGCATAATTATCATAGGTAGCTAATCGATAACCACCCATTTTTAAAACAGGTTCATCAGTGTATAAAAACTCGCTATCTCCTCCTAATTGGTATTTAGTATTTTCTTTAGGCAAAGCATCAAATACTTCTCGCTTATAAGTAACCACAAAATGAGAACAGCCTAAAACTGCTATTGTTCCGTTTTTAGCCTGCAAAGTTCCTATTACATCTTTATATTTGATATCAAGCCATGGCCAACCAATGCTGTTAGCAAACTTGGTCATGGCTTCGGGATTTTTCACGGCACGGAATTGTAATTTATCTGAAAAAAAATAGCGAAACCAGACGTTAGCTGTTAATCGAAGGTGTGTTCTGAAAACAGGTACCGGACTTACCGATCCCGCCTTTGGAAAGGCTTCAAACACTTCCATTACAGCTCGCTCCCAGCCATTATCAAAAAGCACATCGGCATCGGTAATGGTTATTAAGCGTTCCTGAGCAGTACGTAAGACTTTTAGAATGCTGTTGATTTTACCTATTGGTTCTTTTTCAATAATCAATTCGTCAATAAGTCCTTGCTGCTGTAAATCTAGTAATTTAGTATTTACGGCATCACAAGAGCCATTGCTAATTACCGATACTTTTATATGAGAAATTGCCGTTTTTTGGACAGATTTCAAACAATAATTAAAAATAACAAAGGCATCCTTATAATAATCTACCTCATGAGGAATATACAAAGGAATAATAACTCTATGATGAGATTCAGTCGTTTGTAATAAATTGTCTTTAGATGGATTTTTACCTTTTCTCATTTATACGATTCTATTCTTTTTAGTAAACACTATTTGTTTTATAAAAAAAACATATTCTTTAAATAGCATTTTATGAAGGTAGATTTTTGAAATTTTCAAAAAAAAAGCATATTGTTTCTTATTATTGATATAACATTTATTTAACCGATAATACAACTCTTCTAATTCTATGATTGAAAAAAAATTACTCTTTTTACTTACTAAGTAACAATAAAATTCAAATCTAGCCTGCAATTTTAATTGATTATTTAAAATACTTCCTGAAATACTCAATTTAGAAATACGAACATAAACAACAGCCGTATTTACTGAAAAAATGACAGTAAAATTTGAAAATTCTAAAACAGCTAAAACATCTGAATACCAAGCTAAAGGAAAGTTTTTAAATCTAATTTTTACAACTTGTGATTTTCTAAAAACATATTCACTCAAAGAACTTCTGGTCTTATCAAATAAAAACTGAACGGCTTTTTCAATTTTAGGGTGTTCATAGATTTTAGAAGTTACTTTTCCTTTTCCGCCTATTTTTTGAGAAGCAAAACGAATTACATTAATCCCTTTTTGTTCTACTTCTTCTATATTATTATAAAATTCTTCTACAATATTAACTTCTAATACATCATCGTCTCCTAAGATCATTAACCATTCTTCATTAGCTGTCATTTTAATACAGCGTTCCCATTGTTGAGTTAATGAAATTGTTCCTAAATTACTTTTAAAACGATGGTAAACAAAATTAAATTTATCATTGTATTTTTCTAATAATGTAAATGGATTTTCCGGGCTGGCATCATCTCCAATATAAACTTTAAATCGTTTATTTGTTTGGTTAGCCAAAGACTTCAAAGTGGCTTCAAAAAAAGATAGTTTATAATATGGGATGACTACAGCTAACATTTATTAAAAAGTATTCTTAAAAATTTTAAATGAAATTTAGATATTGTTTTAATACCAATTAAACGCACCCAATATCTCATAATAACTTTTCTATCAATATGACCTAGTGAAAAAGTAATAAATTTAGAACCATTCTTAAATTCCAAACCTCTTATATTTTCTGAATGATTATTTAATTGAAAAGGTAAAATTTCAGAGTATAAATCATGTATTTTCACTGCTGATTGACACCATGAAGCATTAAGTACTCCTTTTGAAAAGTGTTCAATTAAAATTTCTTTATTAACAACTATTCTGTACCCCTGTTTCTTATAGCCAAAAGACAAATTCAAATCATAATTATGAAATCCTTTTAATGAATCTGAAAATCGCATTTTATCTATTCTACGTGCAGCCATAAAAACACCATCTACAACAACTACTTCCTCAATATTATTTTCGTTCCATCCTTGTTGCAAATGCTTTACTTTTCCAAATTTAAAATGCTGAATTATATTAATAATTTTAAATTGTTCAGGACAATCCCACCAAGCTGACGGCATTTTAGTTTTTAACTTTGCCCCAGCAATACCAATAAGTCCTATTTTGTTATCTTGTTCAAAAACTGACCTTACAACTTCTCCCCAACCAACCGTATGAAAAAGAATATCATCATGAATAAAACACCAATAATCACCAGTGCTTTTTTCAATACCCAAATTATAGGCTTCAAAAATAGAATATTTATTTTCAGAGTTATCGATAATAATTAATTCATAGATATAACCAATTGTATTTTCAATATTAGTAATAAACACTTCATTGATTACTTTCTTTCTTGAACAAATAATTACTGATATCATTTGCATTAAGGCTTTTTAAATATTTTTTTAATTTTAACTTTAAGATTTTTTATTAATTTATATTTTTTAAAAAAAACATCTATCACAGTCATTAACAGCATATATCCTCGAAAATAATATCCGATTCTAACTAATAAAAAAGCTTTTTCGTAAGTTAAATAATTTCTTTTTGTGAATCTATTTTTTCTTTTAATTCTACTGAAATTTTGAATGTTTTGTCTTTTCAAATACTTCATTAAAAGCTTTCTTACTTTATAATCTATTTCAATTATAGTCAATCTGTTTTCAGTTTGTTTTGCCCTTGCAATAACACTTGCAGAATGAAATCTAAAACTATTTAAGGTCTCACTAACAAATGCTACTTTTTTATTTGCGATTAGTTTAAAATAAAATATCCAATCACCACAATACTTAAATTCTGGTTC
This sequence comes from Flavobacterium flevense, assembly GCF_900142775.1. Taxonomy (GTDB): domain Bacteria; phylum Bacteroidota; class Bacteroidia; order Flavobacteriales; family Flavobacteriaceae; genus Flavobacterium; species Flavobacterium flevense. The sequence goes on along the minus strand of NZ_FRCC01000008.1, from coordinate 148,048 downwards.
TAAATCAAAATGCTTATTAATATCAATTGCTTCTTTTTTTATAAGCACAGCGCTAGCATTCGGTATAACATTTTTATAAATAAGAAAGTCCTCTATAAATGCAGAACCATCCATTACAAAATCATTCAAAAATAAAATTCCTTTATCTAATTTTCGTGTATGATCTAACCAACTCCCTTTAATTTCATTACATTCATTTACCCGATTTGATTGACAATAAGACAAAACAACATCCTTATTATCAAACAATGACTTAGAAACTTTTTCCAAAAAATTCAACTCACAAAAATCATCCGATTCAGCAATCCAAATTAAATCACCTTTTGCTAATAGAATTCCTTTTTGCCATTGAATAAAAGTATTTCCTGCATTAATCTCGTTAAAAACACAATGGCTTACTTTAGGATGATTAACATACTCCGAAAGAACATCACGACTATTATCAGTACTACAATCGTCTAATAAAATTACTTCAAAATTGGAGTAACTTTGATTAAAAACACTTTCTAAACGTTGTTTTAAAAAACGTTCGTGATTGTAATTGGGAACTATAACTGAAATTAAAGGTGTTTTAGAAATCATTAAAAAATCTTTTTAGCTTCTTTTTTATTATATAAAAAGGAAAAATAATTAAGTGACCAATCTTATAAGTATTAGACCTCTTCCATTCTAAAACTAAGTCACTTTTGATTTTTTTTTCACATCTGTTTTCTATCCTTTTAGCAATCTGAATCCCATTAAAAAAAGAATCATCCACGCCAAAACCATTTATTTCAGAAGCTATTACGACATTATAAACTGGTAAAATTGAATTATCATTAATACTATTCTCATCTCCTGTATAAATTTTAAATTTATCAATACTTTCAAAAGATCCAATAAAAGAATTTAAATTAAAGGAATTTTGACAATAATAATTTGTAAATTGAAAAAATTGGTCTACTAATGCTTTAAAATCTTGAAAATATAGTTCTTTCACATGGAATGGATTTTTCTGTCCTGCCAAATCTGAATAATATTTTTTATCCGGAGAGGACATTATTAAAATGCCATCATGTTTTAAAACTCTTTTTATTTCTAATAGCATTTCTTCATGCTTATCATGATGTTCAATAGTTTCAAAACTAACTACAACATCTATAGAGTTTGATTCAACAGGAATATTATCAGCACTCCCAACAAAAAATTTTAAATTATTTTTTGAATATTTTTTTATTGAATTTTCAATCGTTTCAACATCTATGTCAACTCCAATAACTTCTAAAGCCTTTTCTGATAAAATATAAGAGCCATAACCCTCACCAGATGCTATATCTAACACTACTTTTCCTGAGACAAAATCATTAGCAATAGCATATCTATGCAAATGTTCTACCGTCACCTCAGAAAAATCATAAAACTCCAGTCTTTCTCCAGTTGATATTTTCATCATAAATTTATCTAAAAAATTGATTATTTTTTTTTTAAATAACCATTTACATTGAAAGTTGCATTTATACCAAACATATCACACCACTTTCTATCTACAAAAAACTCGGGATGATTAGGTAAAAATTCTCTTAAAGCTTTTAAAGGTCCTCCTTTATAATCTTTCTCTAAACCTAATTCATTTATTATTCCATCTTCAACAATAAAATAAGAGTCTTTACTAACTACATTATGAAATTTATTTAAAATACCTATAGAATCTTGGTAAAAATGAGATGCGTCTTCAATTACCAATATATTATTAAACCCTTTGGTGAGTTCCAAATCATAATCTAGCCAACCTTTTGTAAAAAATTCAATTCTATTATGCTCTCTAACTTTAGCATCTACCATATCAACTATATCTATTGTATGAATTACCCCTTTACCATTCATATCTAATAAATCAGCAATATATAATGCTCCTCCACCAATATTTGTCCCAATTTCAATAACTAAATCTGGTTTTACTTCATTAATTATCATTTGATATATTACATAATCAAAAGGACACCTTATTGCTTTAATTCCTTTATATGTAACTTCATGATGTCCTCTATAAATAGAATCAATTGAAAATTGAACTTGTTCTTCTTTAATAATTCTATTTTTTTTAAACATTTTTTAAATTTTGTTTTTTGAATCCCATTTCATTAACGGTCTTATTATTCCTGGTAAATTACCAACATATTCCCCACGTGTAGGGCTAATTATTTGATCATCTATCATATTAAATGCGATACAATCTCTTTCATGGAAATGTACTTGGAATGGATTATGGGTAACTATAGCAACTCCTACCAAAATCACACCTTCTGCTAATAAATTTTCTGGAATCCAAACAGTTGTTTCATACTTACCACAACTTTTCAAATCATAATAATTACTTGTATTATTTTCATGAGAGTCGAAAATGTTAATACCATTTCTATCGTAAAAATTAAAAGCTACATGTATTTTATTTCCTTCTTTAATTACTTCATAACTCACACTTATCCCAACAAATTCAGTGATTTTAAAATTATTTTTAATCTCATATTGCAAATTATGAGCTTTAACATCATATATCCTAACTAAATCATTACCAATATATTGATCAACCCAACTCTTATATGAAGTAGTTTGATATTCACATTTCAAATAATTATCAATAACCTTTGAAGTGATATCATAATCAATTATTCTACCATTTTTTAAAAGTATAGATTTACTACATAATCTCATAATTGAGTCCATATTATGACTCACAAACAACACCGTCCTTCCTTCACCTTTAGAAATATCCTGCATTTTCCCTATCGCTTTTTTCTGGAATTCGGCATCTCCTACAGCTAAAACCTCATCAATCACTAAAATTTCAGGTTCCAGAAATGCCGCTACTGCAAAAGCTAGTCGAACGGTCATTCCGCTACTGTAACGCTTAACAGGTGTGTCAATATAACGCTGGCAGCCGGAGAAATCGATAATTTCGTCCAGTTTAGCCGTTATTTCTTTTTTGGTCATACCAAGGATTGCACCATTGAGGTACACGTTTTCACGTCCTGTGAGTTCGCCATTAAAGCCGGTTCCTACTTCTAATAAAGAGGCAATCCTGCCTCTGGATTTAATCGTTCCTGTTGTGGGTGCGGTAACCTTAGAGAGGATTTTCAATAACGTTGATTTTCCTGCTCCGTTTTTTCCAATAATGCCCAAAACTTCTCCACGCTCGACTTCAAAACTAATATCCTGCAATGCCCATACATAATCACTTTCGCCTTTGGTCGAACGATCATTGGTATCTCCTATTTTTAAATACGGATCTTCTTTCCCACGGATACGATGCCACCAACGATTGATATCGTGCTTTAAAGTGCCCGTCCCAACAGTACCCAAACGGTATTGCTTGGAAATATTTTCAGCTTTTAAAATTATATCTTTCATTTATTTAGTATGAGATGTCGGTTGTTCAACATTTCTCAAATTTCTTTTATTAACCCTTCCTGAAATACGTTATCCAATTTCTTTCTTACCCTTACCCTAAAGGGGAAAGAAATTTATCAGATGATTATTAATCCTGTACGTTATCATTTTCGGCTTCCTTTAGGGCTGGGGAAAAACGAAAATTTATTTTTCTTACCCCTCCCTAAATACGTTATCCAATTTCTTTCTTACCCCTGCCCCTAAAGGGGAAAGAAATTTATCAGATGATTATTAACCCTGTACGTTATCATTTTCGGCTCCCTTTAGGGCTGGGGAAAACGAAAATTATTTCCTTCCAACTTCCCTCTTCTAACTTCTAACTTCCCTCTTCTAACTTCTAACTTCCCACTTCCCACTACACTGTATCTATAAAATTTCTCTCTGTTCGATTAAAAATAAGCAATCCTGTGAAAAATAACAAAATGATGAGTATAAAGGTATATAACAATCCTTTGATCGAAATTTTTCCCACATCCAGCAACAAATACCGGGTGGTTTCAATAATATAGGCTAGAGGGTTGTATTCTACTAACCATGCATATTCCGGCATTTTTTGCTGGATTAATGCCATGGGATATACTACGGCAGAAAGATACATCAGCAACTGGACACCAAATCCTATCAGGTAGCTAAAATCACGGTATTTAGTCACTAATGACGAAATAATCATTCCTAAAGCTAAGCCCAGCACTCCCATCATAACTATTAAAAAAGGAAAAAACAAAACCAGAGAATTAATATGAACAGCTGCTCCGTTATAATAAAAATAAAGATAGAAAACGACGAATATAAAAAACTGGATTCCGAATTTTAAAAGATTAGAAACCACTACAGAAAGTGGTACAATTAATCTCGGGAAATAGACTTTGCCAAAAATACCGGCATTAGATGCAAAGGTATTGGACGTTCCATTAAGACAGGCCGTGAAATAATTCCAAACCGTAATTCCGGCCAGATTAAATAAAAAAGGCGGTACCGTTCCTGTTTCGATTCCTGCTACGGTATTAAAAATAATAGTGAATGTAATGGACGTAAACAAAGGCTGAATGAGATACCAAAGTGGTCCTAAAACGGTTTGTTTATAAACAGTAACTACATCTCTCTTTACAAAAAGAAACAGTAAATCCCGATATTGCCAGACTTCTTTAAGATTGAGCGAAAAGAATTTATTTTTTGGTGTAATTTCAAACAACCAATTTTCGTTGTTATTATCCGTAAGATTCATGTATGCTATTTATCTTTTCTTTTAAGGTAAATATACTAACAAGCGATTTGTTTCTCCAAATATAACCGACTACTTGCATAAAAAAGGGCTTAAAAAAGCAGTTCCCACAGAAAATTCTTGTTTGTTGTAAACTACTAGTTGTCATTTACTTTTAACTCCTATCCTATTTCTGAAATGAGTTGTGGTTTCTAATTTCTTTCTTACCCCTGCCCCTAAAGGGGAAAGAAATTTATAACGTGAGTACTAATCTTGTACGTCGTCATTTTCGGCTCCCTTTAGGGATGGGGAAAAACGAGAATCTCTTTTTCTTGCCTCTTTCTGCAATAAGTTGTAGGTGCTAATTTCTTTCTTACCCCTGCCCCTAAAGGGGAAAGAAATTTATCAGGTGAGTACTAATCTTGTACGTTATCATTTTCGGCTCCCTTTAGGATTGGGGAAAAACGAAAATTTCTTTTTCTTGCCCCTTCCTGCAATAAGTTGTAGGTGCTAATTTCTTTCTTACCCCTGCCCCTAAAGGGGAAAGAAATTTATCAGATGAGTACTAATCTTGTACGTTATCATTTTCGGCTCCCTTTAGGGATGGGAAAACGAAAATTATTCTTTTCTAACTCCTGACTTCCAACTCCTAACTTCTAACTTTCAACTTCTTTTAATTTCTTATTTCCGACATTAATTTCTGACTTCTTTTTCTTATATTTGCAGCATGTTTACAATATTCAAATCCAAGCCGGTTCTAAAAGATTTAATTCCGGATAATCATATTGATATTCACTCTCATCTTTTACCCGGAATAGATGATGGAGCAAAGGTTTTTGAAGATTCATTGCAGTTAATCCGGGCTTTACAAAGCTTTGGAATACAACAATTTATTACCACTCCTCATATTATTCAGCACATTTGGGAAAACACGAAGGAACAGATTATTGTAAATAAAAATAATACCCTAGCCGAACTGAGAAAAAATGATATCCATCTTCCTTTTCAGACTGCAGCAGAATATATGATGGATGATCAATTTGTACGTTTGTTTCAGTCTCAGGATTTACTGACACTGAAAGACAATTACGTTTTAGTAGAAATGTCATACATCAATGCACCTATTCAGTTGTATTCCATTTTATTTGACTTGCAGGTTGCAGGATACATTCCTGTTTTAGCACATCCGGAGCGTTATTTATTTTATCATAAAAATGTGGATGAATATACAAAACTCAAAAAAGCAGGTTGCCTGTTCCAACTCAATTTATTAGCAGTCACGGGCTATTATGGTGATGGTATTACCAAAATCGCGGAACAACTACTCCAAAAAGGAATGTATGATTTTGTAGGTTCCGATGTACATCATGATAATCATATTGCTGCTTTTAATCAAAAAATAAAATTAAAAGACTGGAGTCCGCTGAAAGAAGTTATTGGGAATAATCAGTTTTTTAAATTGGATTAAAATATTTTACCGCAGATTCACAGATTATTTTTTATAATCTTTGGGGATAAACTTTGCGGTTAAAACGCCACGAATTGCTTCGCCTGTTCGCTATCGCTCGGGTCACAAATTAAAATATTTTTACCGCTAATTGCTTCGCCTGTTCGCTATCGCTCGGGTCGCAGATTATTTTTATAATCTTTGGGGATAAACTTTGCGGTTAAAATCGCAATGAATTGCTTTGCCTGTTCGCTATCGCTCGGGTCACGAATTATTTTAAATCTTTGTGGTTAAACTTTGTGACTTATGTGTTAAAAAATTACCGCAGATTAACAGATTATTTTTTATAATCTTAGGGGTTAAACTTTGCAGTTAAAATCGCCACGAATTGCTTCACCAGTTCGCTATCGTTCGGGTTCGGAATTATTTTAAAATCTTTGTGGTTGAATATCTTACCGCAGATTGCTTTGTCTGTTCGCTATCACTCGGGTAGCAGATTTTCTTTTAATCTTGCATATAGCTGCAATCATTTTCACTATATAAGTAAGTTTTTATTGCGATTAATTAAATTCTTTATTCTTTATTCTTTATTCTTTATTCTTTATTCTTTATTCTTTATTCTTTATTCTTATTTATCCAATGCTTCATAAGTAGAATTCATACTTTTGAACTCAGGCACAATTTTTTTCATTTTAGATACAATAGCGTCTTTTTTATGAAAATTAGCAATGGTAATCAATTCTTCAATTTCATCATGAAGGACTTCAAACTCTTCCTGAATTTCTTCGGCGATCATAATTTTGTGATGATGAGTCGGAATTGTTTTGGAAGTATCGTTCAGTAATTCTTCGTATAATTTTTCTCCTGGTCGTAAGCCTACAATCTTAATTTTGATATCCTGATCCGGTATAAATCCGGCCAGTTTGATCATTTTTCGAGCTAAATCAATAATTTTGACCGGTTTCCCCATGTCAAAAATATAAATCTCACCTCCTTTACCCATAGCTCCTGCTTCTAACACCAGCTGACAGGCCTCGGGTATCGTCATAAAATATCGGATAATCTCAGGATGCGTAATGGTGATAGGTCCTCCGGCTGCAATTTGTTTGGTAAACAAAGGCACTACAGATCCATTAGAACCTAAAACATTTCCAAAACGGGTTGTAATAAATTTAGTGCTTTTTGCATCTCTCTCTGCATTCGCTTTTAGCTGTAAAGACTGAACGTACTTTTCGGCGATGCGCTTGCTCGCTCCCATAACATTACTGGGATTAACCGCTTTATCAGTTGAAACCATGACGAAATTCTTTACCTTAAACATACACGATAAATCGGCTATGTTTTTAGTACCCTCTACATTTGTCAAAATAGCCTGAGAAGGATTCTCTTCCATTAAAGGGACATGCTTATAAGCAGCTGCATGGAATACTACTTCCGGTTTATGGTTTTTAAAGACGGAATTCATCATGTCTTTATTTCGTATATCAGCAACTACAGTAATTATTTTTTCGTCAGCCCCCAGATTTATCAATTCCAGACTTAAATTATGCAGCGGCGTTTCTGCCTGATCTAAAGCGATAATCGTTTTTGGTTTAAAAAGCAATACCTGTCTGACAATTTCGCTGCCTATAGAACCTGCGGCTCCTGTTATCAGAATGGTTTTATCTTTTAATTGTTTAGAAATAGCTTTACCATCGAGCACAATTGGTTTTCTGTCCAATAAGTCTTCAATCTGGATGCTCTTTACCTTTTGGGAAATTTCTTTTTGGTTCTCCCAGTCGGTAATTAAAGGGACAATATATACTTTATAATTAAATTCTAAACATTGTTCTACTATTACCAAACGCTCTTCTTTAGACAAACTTTTATCGGCAATAATGACCCCTTCAGCATTTACAGAACGCATGAGTGTAGGCAATTTTTTCTTTAAAATTAAAATAGGTAAATCCATCATTCTCTTCGAAGAATTTTGGCTGTTCTTATCAACAAAACCTACAATTTTAAATCGGCTGGGAACTTCAAGTTTTAAAGCCTTAGCTACAGAAAGTGCATTAGCATCTGTTCCGTAAATTAAAGTGCGAGGTAATTTTAAGTCGTTTTTTTCAGAAAAAAAGTGTTCGAAAACCTGTTTTACAACTACCCGATACAGAAACAGTCCACAAAAAGAAAGCACCATATTTATAAAAAGTGCTGTGTTTAAATAAATTTTGTATCCGTATGAAAACTCAAATACAGAATTTAAAACAACGAAAAAAACAAGTACTGAAATTTGGGAAAAAAGAAGTTTGATGGCATCTGTATAAGAAGAATGCCTGATAATTCCTGAATATGTCCTGAATATCCAGAATGAAAGTACATTTATTCCTAACAAAAAACAGATGTAAGGTGCTTTATTCTCAAAGAATATATAATGTAAGCCAACTCCGTTAATGATAAGTTTGGTAAATAGAAAACTAATAATCAAGACCATCAAGTCTATTCCTACCACAATCCATCTTGGCAGATAACTTAAATTGCGGACAGTAGACAACAAATCTTTTCTGGAAAGAAAGTTCAAAAACATACTTGTTACATCCTGTTTGGTATACTTATTCAAAATATCTTCTTTTTATTACTTTTTCAACAGCAAAAATAGCACATAAAAACATTTAAAAAGTTTTTTTTATGCTACTTCTTTAAATAAAGCTAAAATTACTGTTTTTATTCTCTCACATTCTTCTTTAGAAAGATTAGAACCGGAAGGCAAACACAATCCATTTTCAAAAAGCTTACTGGCAATATTTCCGCCATAATAAGGGAACTTTTTAAAAAGTGGCTGTAAATGCATCGGTTTCATAACCGGACGGGATTCTATATTCTCTTCCAGTAATGCCAGTCTTACATCTTCTCTGGATATTCCTCTAGTTAAACTTGTTTCGATCACTATGGTTGTTAACCAGTAATTAGAACAATAATCATCCGTAGGTGCATCAAAAACAGTTACCCCGGTAATATCCTTAAACAAATTTATATAAAATTGATGTATCTTTTTTCGTAAAGCTAAATTTATATTCAGCACTTCCATTTGTCCCCGGCCAATACCGGCACTAATGTTACTCATTCTGTAATTATAACCTATTTCGGAATGCTGATAATGAGGCACTCCTTTATCCTGTGATTGTGTGGCTAAAAATAGCGCTTTTTCTTTTAAACTCTTTTCCTTTGTGATTATTACTCCACCTCCTGAAGTGGTTATTATTTTACTTCCGTTAAAGGAAAAAACAGCAATATCTCCAAAAGTACCGCACTTTTTCCCTTTATAAGTACTCCCTAAAGCTTCTGCACTATCCTCTAAAATTGGAATTGAATATTTGTCAGCAACGGTTCTGACAGCTTCAACCTGATAAGGCATTCCGTATAAATCTACCGCTATGATTGCTTTTGGTTTTTTCCCCTTACTAATTCGGTCAACAATAGCTTCTTCTAACGCTATTGGACACAGATTCCAAGTCTCCAATTCACTGTCTATAAACACAGGAATTGCTTTCAGATACAAAATAGGATTTGCGGAAGCAGAAAAGGTAAGCGATTGGCAAATAACCTCATCTCCGGCTTGTACACCTAAAAGTACTAATCCCAAATGGATCGCTGCAGTTCCCGAATTCAATAGCGTAACCTGGGCCGATGATTGTAAATACTGCTCTAAATCCTGCTCTAACTCAAGAAGATTATTCCCTACAGGAGCAATCCAGTTGGTATCAAATGCCTGTTGAATGTATTTGATTTCATTTCCTCCCATATGAGGAGTCGAGAGCCAGATCTTTTTTTTATTCACATTTAAAATCAAAATAAATTAAGAATTATTCAAAACCATCCGGCGAACAATCAACTGACGGCAAATCATGTAAATAATGGACAAAATGATTAAAATTCCAATAGCTATAGTCAGCGTCAGCTTTCCATTGGCATAACTATAAACAAGAAAAATATTCAATCCCATTTGGAATACTGCATAAATACAGGAAACTAAAATATGAGACAGTCCCATTTCGTTAGCCAAATATTGGTACAAATGGGAACGGTGCGGTTGAAATATATTCTCTCTTTTTTTTATACGGGTTAAGATGGTAATTCCGGCATCAATACCGTAAACAGAAAAAAACAAAATAAAAGCCGGTTGTCCGGACTCTATAATTGTTTTTATCATAAAATAACCTAAAAAAAGCGCCATACTAATACTACCGACATCTCCGGCAAAGGTTTTGGCTTTTTTTCGAATATTAAAAATTCCGAACACTATACAGGATAAAGCCATGGTGATTAATAATGGCAAATAATCCTGATTAAATTCCAGTAATGAAAACCCTGCAATCGCTGAAAGTGCATACAATACCGTAATACCGTTGATACCATCCATAAAATTAAATGCGTTTACCCAACCAATGAGTAACACCAAAAGTATTGGGAGTAACCACAGTGGTTCTGAAAATAAATTTAATTCATAGAAAATCAAAACAGCTGCTATGACATGCGAAAGAAACCGTGGCAGCTGAGATAACGGTTTGATATCGTCTATAAAACTGACTACTGCTACTAACACCACTGCAAGCATTACTGACCAGTCAACATATCCCATTAAAAAGGCGATAATGATAGCAATAGGAAAAATGATTCCTCCACCACGCAAAGTAATGGAAGTATGAGACGACCGACTGTTGGGTTTGTCTATAATATTGTATTGATCTGCTATTTTAAAATAAAGCAGCTCCAAAACTAAAAACAATAAAAATAATATAAGGTATTGCATACTAAAAATGAATAGGGTTTTTCCGTTTTAACGAAAATTGATAACTTACAAGCAACAACTAAAAGCTAATATGTTTTATGCTTTAACAAGCTTAAAAGATAGTCACCATATCCTGATTTCTTTAAAGGTTCGGCTAAATCTTTTAGTTGTTGTGTGCTAATAAATCCCTGTCTCCAAGCAATTTCTTCGATGCAACCCACTTTCAAACCCTGACGCTCTTCCAGCACCTGAACAAATTGTCCTGCCTGCATCAGGCTGTTAAAAGTTCCTGTATCCAGCCAGGCTGTCCCTCTGCTTAAAATACCTACTTTTAACTTTCCTTTTTCTAAATATACTTTATTCACATCGGTGATTTCATATTCACCACGTGCACTTGGTTTGATATTCTTAGCTATTTCCACCACTGAATTATCATAAAAATACAATCCCGGTACAGCGTAATTTGACTTAGGTTCTAATGGCTTTTCTTCGATAGAAATAGCCGTTAAGTCTTTATCAAATTCTACTACGCCATAGCGTTCCGGATCGGAAACATGGTATGCAAATACTACCCCTCCATCCGGATTTCTATTCGATTGTAATAATTGGTGCATATTAGATCCAAAGAAAATATTATCTCCTAAAACCAGTGCCACACTGTCCTCTCCAATAAATTCTTCTCCAATTACAAAAGCCTGAGCCAAACCATTAGGTACAGCCTGCTCGGCATACGTAAATTGGCAGCCGATGTTAGAACCATCCCCCAATAATTTTTTAAAATTAGGCAAATCATGTGGTGTAGAAATAATCAAAACCTCATTAATCCCAGCCATCATCAATGTTGACAAAGGATAATAAATCATAGGTTTATCATAAACAGGCATCATTTGTTTACTCATGGCCAGTGTTAACGGATGCAAACGGGTACCGGATCCACCGGCTAATATAATTCCTTTCATAGTTTTTTATTTTACAAATTGACACGAATTAAAACGAATCAATGCGAATTTATAATCCTTTTGTACATTAGTGAAGACGTACCAAAATTGATTAGCAATCCTAATTCTGTCTTTGTGCATTTTAAATAATTTCTCAGTTGTGCATAAAAGATGTCCGGAATGTGGGACACAGCTTTTATCTCTAAAATAATAGCATCATAACAAACAAAATCAGCTCCATATTGTTTTTTCAACTTTTGATTGTCATAATATAATTCTAATTTTACTTGTCTACTAAAAGGAATTTGTTGAGCTTGAAATTCTTTTTCTAATGCTTCTTCATAAACTGCTTCCAAAAAACCAGCACCTAATGAACGATGCACTTTCATACAGGCACCAATAATTTTAAAGCTCTCTTCCTTAAAAACTATTTTCCCATCTGAATCCATTCGTACAATTCGCTTTTTAATTCGTTTAAAATTCTTGTTAAGAATATTGTTTCTCATAATAGGACGCATAAGCACCTGAAGTTACATTATTCAGCCAGGTTTGATTTTCCAGATACCAATTAATAGTTCTTTCTAATCCCTGTTCAAAAGTAACGGAAGGTTTCCACCCCAACTCCTTGTTTATTTTATTTGCATCTATCGCATAACGCAAATCATGACCCGGACGGTCTTTGACATATGAAATCAATTGCTCTGAAGTGCCTGCTGCTCTTCCTAGTTTTTCATCCATGATTTTGCAAAGCAACTTCACCAAATCAATGTTCTGCCATTCATTAAAACCGCCAATATTATACGTATCATGGTTTGTACCTTCATGAAAAACCAAATCAATCGCCACGGCATGATCTTCTACAAAAAGCCAGTCACGCGTATATTTTCCATCCCCATAAACAGGTAAAGGTTTATTATGAATGATATTGTTGATGAATAACGGAATCAGTTTTTCAGGAAAATGAAACGGACCGTAATTATTCGAACAATTCGTCAGCACATACGGTAATCCGTAAGTCTCACCATAAGCTCTTACAAAATGATCTGAACTGGCTTTAGAAGCCGAATAAGGTGAATTAGGATCATAAGCGGTTGTTTCGGTAAACAATCCTTCAGCTCCTAAACTTCCATAAACCTCATCAGTACTAATATGGTAAAAACGCTTGCCTTCGTAATTTCCATTCCAGATAGCTTTAGCAGCATTCAGCAAGTTCACAGTTCCGATAACGTTTGTTTTTACAAAAGCTAACGGATCAGTTATCGAACGATCTACATGTGATTCAGCTGCTAAATGTAATACGCCGTCAAACTGATGTTCAGCAAACAAGGCATCTATAAAAGGAGCATCCGTAATATCCCCTTTGATAAAAGTATAATTAGGTGCTTTTTCAATATCAGCTATATTTTCTAAATTTCCGGCATAAGTCAATGCATCCAGATTAAAAATCTGATAGTCCGGATATTGATTTACAAATCGTCTCACAACATGCGAACCGATAAATCCGGCACCACCTGTAATTACTATTTTTTTCATTTATTTTTTTGTTTTTCGAATTAATTCGAATTGACACGAATTAATCCTAATTTTTTAAATTAATTATTCTTTTATAAGTTAATGAGGTCGTACCAAAATTAATCAACATACCTAACTCCATTTGTGTACATTTCAAATAATTTTTCAACTGTGCATAAAAAATATCCGGAATATGAGTTACCGCTTTTATTTCTAAAATAATACTATCATAACAGACAAAATCAGCTCGATAATACTTATTCAATTTCTGATTATCATAATATAATTCTAATTTCAGCTGCCTTTTAAAAGGAATATTTTGGATTAGAAATTCTTTCATTAAGGCTTCCTCATATACTGCCTCCAGAAATCCAGCTCCTAACGAACGATGCACTTTCATACATGCTCCAATAATTTTAAAGCTTTCTTCTTTGTAAAGAATTTTATTATTGGAATCCATTCGTATAATTCGTTTTAATTCGCTTTAATTCGTAATAAATCCATGCAGGTTTTCAAACTTTCCTTATAGTCAGGAACTTCAACACCAAAAGTTGTTTTGATTTTAGTCTTATCCAGTAAAGAGTATTGTGGACGTTTGGCTGGTGTAGGGTAAGCAGATGATGGGATACCACTGATCGCACAGTCAAAACCACCAATTTCCTGAATGGCCAATGCAAATTCGTACCAACTGATTTCGCCTTCGTTAGAGAAATTATAAATGCCGGCTTGCCAGTTTTTGTGTATCAATATGGTCATAATCGCCCTTGCCAGATCAGCTGCATACGTAGGACTTCCTATCTGGTCGTTCACCACATTTAAGCTGTCGCGTTCCTGCATCAGGCGGGACATTGTTTTTACAAAGTTGTTACCAAAACTGGAATACACCCACGAAGTTCTGATAATAATAGCATTGGGATTGTTTTGTAAGCAAATCTGTTCACCCGCTAATTTCGTAACTCCGTAAACATTAATCGGATTAGGTAATGCCGTTTCAGTCAGTGCTGTTGATGCGGTGCCATCAAACACATAATCCGTAGAAACATGAATCATTCGGCAATTGTTGGCATGGCTCCATTTGGCCAAAACAGCTACCGAACGATGATTCAGCACATCCGATAATTCCGTTTCCGTTTCTGCTTTATCCACAGCAGTATGTGCCGCACAATTAATAATAATCTTTGGATTAATGGTATTTAATGCAATTTCTAAATTTTCAAGATCACACAAATCCAGTTCCTGATAATCCGTAAAAACCCATTCAAACTGCGTATATACTTTTGACAAAACCCGCAATTCAGAGCCTAACTGACCATTTCCTCCTGTTATAAGTATTTTTTTCATTTTTTTCTTTTCTAATTTTACGAATTAACACGAATTGAAACGAATTAACCCAAATTACATTCTTTTTTGTTTTCCGCAACTATCCGAAGCTTGCATTTTCAAACCGTGACAATTTGTCTCGATTTCATTTCCTTGATGTTTCAATCTTTGTTTCAATTTACGCCAATATGCAGAAGGATCAACTCTTTGAGTTAAAATCATTATGGTATCCACAATAGAGAAATACCATTTTTATTCTTCCATATCCCAAAGGGTATGTATCTTTTTATCTTCAAACAACTGTATTTCATAATCGAAATTTTTAACGATTTTTAATACCGATTTATTCATCAACTATAAATCATATCCAACTTATAAAATATAGATAAAAACAAAACTCATAACCCACAACTGACAACCCAATATAAAGCTAATTCTCGATGTAGATTAGATAAATTCGTCATAATTCGTGACAATTCGTATTTTAAAACTCCCAGTCAATATCGTTAAAAGCTGACAATACTACATCTTTTTCAGATACAATAACTTCATCAGGACTTACTTTCCAATCAATATTTAGAACTGGGTCATCGTAGCGAATTCCCCTTTCACTGTCTTTGTGATATACCTGATCTACTTTATACAATACCGATGCCGTTTCACTCAACACCGAAAAACCATGGGCAAAACCATGAGGCACCATCAATTGTTTTTTATTTTCGGCACTCAGCACCACGCTTACATGCTGCCCGTATGTTGGAGAATTTTTTCGCAAATCAACAGCTACATCCAGAATCTCTCCTTCTAAAACACGTACTAATTTTGCCTGTGCAAAAGGATTAATTTGTAAATGCAAACCACGGATTACGCCTCTTTTAGAAAAAGACTGATTGTCCTGAATGAAATTGTAATGGATTCCGTTTTCTGCAAATTTCGCCTGATTGTAGGCTTCAAAAAAATAACCGCGTTCGTCAGGAAACACGGTTGGGTTAATGATAACTAAATCTTGTATGGCAGTTTTTTCAATTGTCATATTTATTTTTGTTTAAAAGATTCAAATGTTTTTAATAATCCTGCCTTAGCATCTATAGGCAAAGGTTTTCCTATTGCAGCTACAATCTTTTGATTACTAACCATATAACTTTCTGTTAATTTTTGCAATCGTTCCGAATTAAGTGGCAATTTTAATACATCCCCAACTGATGCTATTTTCTTAATTAAAGATGTTGGAATTTTCAAAATTTTATTCCGTTTTCCTAAACTTTCCCCCAACAATTCAATTAATTCATTGGTTGACAAAAATTCATCATCAGCCACATTATAAATACCTGAAGAAATACTTTTATTTTGCAATAATTCCTTAATCACAAAACACAAATTTTCAATACTTGAAAAAGAACGCTGATTTTCGAAAGCTCCCAAAGGCCAAGGCAAGCCTTTTGCCACCAATTGATACAATAAATTCAAATTCCCTTTATTACCTGGACCATGAATCATACATGGTCTAATAATGAAAACCCTTTTACCTTCAGGTAAGTTTTTAGATAAAATATACTCTTCTGCTTGCAATTTAGATTTCCCGTATGGTGTTTTGGGACTTCCAACAACGTCTTCATTTAAAATACTGGAAACCTCATCAGCAACAGCTTTTACACTGCTGAAATAAATAAAATCTTGAATATCACTTTGTAAAAAAGCATCAAACAAATCTTTAGTTAAATCTGTATTTATATTAAAATATTCAGACGCATCACTTGTTTTTTTAGTATCATGAGCCTTACCTGCTAAGTGTATAATTGCATCACCATCTAAAACTCCTTTCCAAGTCGAATTTCTTAAAGAAACGGCATCTACACTAAATAATTTTTCAGATAGATAACTAGAAAGATTCTGTCCTACAAAACCCGAAATTCCAGTAATTATAACTTTCATTCTAATAAGCTTATTTATTTTAATAAAGATTTGTAAAATTTATTTTGTAATGAATATATCACATCTGCAGAAAAATACTTTATCACTCTTTCTCTCGCGTTACTTTTTAGTCTCTGAAGATATTCCTTATCTTCATAAAACTTTATCATTGTTTCAGAAAATTTATCCGTATCTTTTAATGGCACTAAAACTCCTGAATATCCATTTTCTATCGAATCAGATAAACCAACAATGTCAAACCCAATTGAAGGCACCTCTAACGCTGCTGCTTCTATAACAATTGTACCAAATCCTTCACTACTGCTTGGTAAACATAATACATCACTAACAGCAAGGTATCTTTCATGGTTTTTCACAATGTCTAAATTGATAATCTTACTACTAATATTCTGATGTTCTGCCAAAAGCACATCTAAATAACCGTTTGACTCATCAGGACCTATGAAAAGTAGTTTTACATTAGGTAAATGCGCAACTTTTGCAAAACTTTCTATTAATTCTTTAATTCCTTTTACAATAGATTTTCTAGCTAAAAATACATATACAAAATCATTTTCATCTATTCCAAGTTCAGATCGTAGTGCATTTCTTTTTTTAACAAGATCAACATCAAATACATCTAAGTTTACTCCCGATAAAGATCCTTTACCTATATACTCTATAGGTTTCCCTTTTACTAAAAAACCGTTATCTGCTAAAAAATTGGATTGAGATGGACTATCAGTAAGACAAGAAGTTGCTGTATTAAAAATTAATTTATCAATGAATTTATAAAATTTTCTGGAAAACCCCTCCTTTGTTGCCCAAACTTGCCCTGTAAAAGTATGAATACGAATTGGGACAAATGAAAGCAATCCAGCTACAGGAGCTAACAATCCAGCTTTAGGCATTATAGAGTGAATAATTTCTGGCTTAATTTTAAAACAAATTATTATTAATTTTATTAACGCTATCAGGTCGTAAAAAATCGATGTTTTTCTTACTATCTCGTTATCTATAAAAACTACATATGGATATTGGTTTTTAAACCTACTTACGCCATTTCCAACAATAAATAATTCATAGTCATCCTTAGATCTTTCTATAAAATTATTCAAATGCCATGGAACTACTTCTGCCTGCGTAACAACTCTCAATAATTTAATCTTTCGATTAAACTTACTTTCCATATTATATTTTTTAATTATTTTTTTTTTTAGAAATGAACTATTTTTCAATTTTTATTATACGCTTACAACATTTTCATGTCTAAGTCCATTATTTAATTTAATCTATTATTTTTCCCACACTAGTTATTAAAATAAGGAAGTTTTTATTTCATTCAATATTTTGCTTAACTCTTTTCTCTGTTCGATTGTAAGTGAATTATTTCTTCTTTTTGTAATATAGTGATGAATATTCAATAACCCTGTTAATTCAATTATAAAGGTTTTTAAATATGTTTTCAAAAGTTCTTTCTTAAGTTCTTTTTTTGAAAAAATACCCGGCCCGTAAGTCCTCAGAATTTTTCTTACGGTCTTAACACTTTGAACATAATTTCGAATATTTACTTTTCCTTCTCTAACAATATATAGAGGTTCTTTTACCCTCGCAAATTTGGAATATTTATAAGTTCTTAGCCATAATTCTCTATCTTCTGCACGAACATAGATTTTATCATATTGGTTATTAAGAAACCATTCTTTTTTTCCAATAATACTAGCGTGTAAAAGCATCGCATTATTAATAATGAATTTTTCATCATATTTTATAGCGACAAGTCCTCT
The DNA here is from genome assembly GCF_900142775.1 of Flavobacterium flevense. Taxonomy (GTDB): domain Bacteria; phylum Bacteroidota; class Bacteroidia; order Flavobacteriales; family Flavobacteriaceae; genus Flavobacterium; species Flavobacterium flevense. The sequence goes on along the minus strand of NZ_FRCC01000008.1, from coordinate 129,741 downwards.
AATTCCTGCAGGTTCACCTTCTTCATCTATCGAATAAGCTCCTGTATCAACCAAATCTAATTTATCATCATTTAAAAAAAACGCCATTTGCTTTTCAATCCTCTGTGGATGCATTAAATCATCAGCATCCATCCTTGCAATATAATTACCCTGAGCTAAAGATGGCGATTGATTTAATCGATAAACTAGTCCTCTATTATTTCCATCACTAACAACTCTAACCCTTTTATCTTTTATGCTGTTTGCTATTTCCAAACTCTTATCTGTAGATCCATCATTCAATAATATCAACTCCCAATTCTTATATGTTTGTATAAAAACGGATTTTATTGTATCCAATAATGTAGCTTCATTATTATAAAAAGGAACTACTACACTTACTAAAGGTTCTTTCATCAATATTTCCTTTATTTTAATTAAAACTTAATTCCTTTTCTTAACATATTTAAGGACCTCATTTTTATGGCAAAAGATCCGAAAATTAAAGATCTAAATAGAAAACTAAAAGCTTCTTTTGCCTGAGAATTATTAACCAAAATCCAACCCGTTTGATAGTTTAAAGCTGCTGAAATTTTATTTTTAAAGCTCCGATTTACATCTTGATTAATAAATTCTGTATAAAGAGCTCTAAATCTATTAATTTGCCTTTGATCATGTAATGTTAAATTATCACCGCCGATAAAATAAAATCCCAAAACTTCTGGTATGTACTTGAAGCGGGCATTAGATTTTGCAATTCTTATCCACAAATGAAAATCCTCGAGACCAACTATATCCTTATTGGTACTAAAGCCTTTTGCTTCTACTAAAAATGATTTTCTTACACAGGTTGATGATGTTGGAATTGCATTAAGATTGCAAAGTAAATCTCTGTAAGGATTCGTAGTATTTAAATTTCTGGAAGTATTTCTTCTGATAATATTACCATTTTGAATAACATTTAAATCATGATATAAAAAGTCAAATTCCTCTAAATCTAACTTGGAAATAAATTCCAATCTGTTTTCTGAATACCAATCATCAGAATCCAAAAAACAAATCCAATTTGCCTGCGAGTTTTCAATTCCAACATTTCTAGGCCCTGCCGGCCCTCCTGTGTTTTCATTGTAAAAGTATTTCAAATTTAATATGTCTTTAAAATCTTCAACAATATCTTTAGTATGGTCTGTTGAACCATCATCACATACTAAAACCTCAAAATTTTTATAGGTCTGTTTTTCCAGAGAAACAAGACATCTTTTTAAATCATCTGCTCTGTTGTGAGTTGGTATTACAATGGTAAATAAATATTGGTTATTCATTATGTTTATTTAAATCTAATTCTAGATAATTTGTTTATAAATTATTTAACATCTCATTATTCTTAAATTTCGTCGACATAAAGTATCCGCCTAAAAGTTGACCCGGTAACGAGTAAATCGCTCCATAATGTATAGCTCCAATCAAAAAAACTAAAATTGGAATATAATTATAGCGATTGGTTTTGAATATAAAAATTAAGACGGTCAAATACAATCCAACATATCCTGTACACTCAAACAAATTTAACCATGCAAAGTCACTCCATATCACAAGGTCTTTTGCATCTTCAAATGTTCTTCCAATATAGAATTGATTAGGTGCAGACTTTAGAGTGTATATGACATCTTCTATTTGGGTGGCTTTAAAATCATATAGGAATTCAAGGTAGAATGCTGAAATTTTATCTAATCCATCAAGAGATCCTATATCTAATACAAAAATTAAATAATATATAAAAAACATTGTACTAAAAGAACAGATTGCTGAGATTTTACCTTTGAAAGGTCCTATTTTATAAACTATGAACATAAGTAATAATGCGTATCCAGTACCCGATCCCAAAATAATGACGGTAAAAATACTAAATGCTAAAAGCTTATTTGATTTTTCTATATACTGATCTTTAGATAACCCAAATACATAAAAAATCAAGACCATTACCAAGGTACTTGTTATCGTAGAACTTGTTCCAATACTATAAGGTCTTTGATAAAAACCTAAAATTTTTGTTTCAGCTAAAAAATCACCCATTCCGTCCTTTGGGTAATTTGGTAAATTTTGGACTGGTAATATGGTATTAATTAAAAAAGCCTCTAAAAAAATAAAAAAACAAATTATCCATAACAGCTTATCTAGCTTTAAAGAAGTTTTGATATTATTAAAAAATAAGTAGAAAACATAAAATCCAAAATAATATCGAAATAAAATTGTACACGCTTTTAGCTCAGATTGCTGTGCCTTAAACAAAAACCAAAGAACAATCACTGATAAAAAAAACAAATCCTGAATTTTAAATTTTAAATTCGTTATCTTAATAAGCAAAAAGCCAATTGCTAATATATAAGCCGGCACACTTGTTCCCAGTAGTGGAAGCAAAAATAATGAATACAAAAAATATTCATTCAGATTTTGCTTTGTAAAAATTATATTTCTCAATTTAATAATAGCCTAATGTATTTCTTTTTTATTAGAAAGTCTTTTTTCAAAACTCTTTATTGTTTTTTGTAGCTTCTAACTCCTCTTTCGTAAAATTTTTAAAGTATCCGTAGGTAATTTTTAATCCATCCTGGCGAGAAATTTTTGGACTCCAGTCTAGAAGTTTTCGTGCTTTACTTATATCTGGCTGTCTTTGTTTTGGATCATCCTGTGGTAATGGATGATAAATAATTTTTTGAGAAGTTCCTGTTAACTTTATAATTTCTTCTGCAAAGTCACGAATTGTAATTTCATCAGGATTTCCAATATTTACAGGATCAACACAATCTGACAAAAGGAGTCTATAAATCCCCTCAACTAAATCGTCTACGTAACAAAACGCACGTGTTTGCGAGCCGTCCCCAAAAATAGTTAAATCTTCACCTCGTAACGCTTGTCCAATAAATGCAGGCAATACTCTACCATCATTAAGTCTCATTCTCGGACCATAAGTGTTGAATATTCTTACAATCCTTGTTTCTATTCCATGAAATGTATGATAAGCCATTGTTATTGCTTCTTGAAATCTTTTCGCTTCATCATAAACACTTCTTGGCCCAACTGGATTTACATTCCCCCAATAATCTTCAGTTTGCGGATGTACAGTCGGATCTCCATAAACCTCTGAAGTTGATGCAATCAAAAATCTTGCTTTTTTTTCTTTAGCTAATCCTAATAAATTATGAGTTCCTAACGATCCTACCTTTAAAGTTTGAATTGGAATTTTTAAGTAATCAATTGGGCTTGCTGGTGATGCGAAGTGAAGGATATAATCCAGTTTACCACTTACATGTACAAAATTAGACACATCATGATTGTAAAACTCAAAATTTTCTAATGGAAATAAGTGTTCTATATTTTTCAAATCTCCTGTAATCAGATTATCCATTCCAACTACTCTATATCCTTCTGCAATAAAACGATCACATAAGTGTGACCCCAAAAAACCCGCTGCACCTGTAATTAAAACTCTTTTACTCATTAATTTTTATAATTCTATTAGTTTATTTAATTTTTATCTCCTTTTATTCAGGTACACGATTACATGCTTTTTTACGCCAAGAAACAAATAATAAAGATTGTTCCTTTCTGTCGCATTTATTTCATTACGTACTAGAGAAAAACATTCTCTCCATGTTTTTTTATTTTCCAGGTAATATGAAAACCACACCGCTCCAGCTCCTATTTTAAGTTTCTGCACTTGAGAAGGTGTTAAATTATTTTTTGAAATGTGATTATAAAACATTTTGAACATTTCTATAATCTGTGTTTTCATCTTGATACTACTTCTAATTGTAGTAGCATGTTGCCTAAAATAATTTAGTGGCATTGATACATAAACGAAATCTGTCAGCTCAGTCATATCTAACCAGAATTCCCAATCTGCTACAACTAAATAGCGATCAGATAATCCATTTACTTTTGTAAATAATTCGCGTTTTATTAAAGCTGCACTTAAATTAGGGATAACACATGAAAAGGACAGAAATTCTTTCATTTCTTTTCCTGAGATCAAGCTCTTTTTACTTACAGCATTTTTAAAACTTTTCTCCCTTCCAATAAAATCGTCTGAGAAAGCAATCCCTTTTTCATCTACAAGTTTACTTGTTGAAAAAACTACACCTGCAGAGGGGTTCTTTTCAAATTGCTCCATTAGAACCTCAATCTGATTGGATTCTGCAAAGTCATCACATTGTGCGAATAAAATATATTCACCATTTGCAAAAGAAGCTCCATAATTACTTGCTTTTACATAACTTCCAGAATTTTCAGTTTGGAGTTTTAGGTTTATGTTCGGATAGTGGCTATACTCTTTTAAAATTTCTTGACTTCCATCGGTAGAACAATCGTCTATAATTATGATTTCCAGATTTGGATAAGTTTGACCAACCAAGCTGTCTAATGCTTGTCTTAAATATTCTTTATGATTATAGCTGGTAAAGACAATGCTTACCAAAGCCTTATTTGATTTATCCATTTAACAATCCTTTTTCTTTAAGTTCTCCCAACGATTTTTTATAATCGGCTGTATCTTTTGGAATATCATTTTGATCTAATGCCCAATCTATAAAGCTATGCAATCCTTCTTTAAAATTCCATTTTGGTTCAAAACCCGTAATCTCATTGATTAATTTTAAATCGGCAAAATTATGTCTGATATCTCCTTCTCTAAAAGCTCCTGATATTTTTATTTTAGATTTACTTTTTAAGTAAGTTACTATTTCATTTGCAACTTCAATAACACTTACTGGTACACCACTTCCAACATTTAAAATGTGTTGTCCCTTTTCTTCTAATTTTAAACAACTGATAGTTGCGCTAACAACATCTTGAATGTGAACAAAATCTCTGCTTTCCAAACCATCTTCAAAAATGTTAATTTCTTCATTTTGCAAAGCTAAACGAGTAAAAATTGATAAGATTCCGGTATATGGATTTTTTAATGACTGCCCTGGTCCATAAACATTTTGATATCTCAAAGCATAACCGTTAATATTTTTTAATTTTGCCGCCAAAATTATCATCTGCTCCTGAACCTGTTTTGTAATTCCATAAAAAGAAGATGGATGAATTTTAGAAGATTCGTCGGTTGATTCTAACTTTAAGTTATTTTTACCGGAGATCGGACAACGAACTTCAAAACTTTCTTTTACATTTTGGAATGTTCTCGAATTAGGATAAACAGTCCCATAATCAGGTGAAGTATATTTTCCTTCTCCATATATAGATCGGGATGAAGCTACAATTACAGACTGTAAATTATGAGGTTCATTTATAATATAATCACATAAATCCGCCGTCGCTTGAATATTAACATTAGTGTAGTGTGAAACAGCGTACATTGATTGCCCAGTCCCCGTTTCTGCAGCATAATGAATAACTGCATCTTGTCCTTCTAAAGCTTTATAAAGTAGTTTTTTATCAGATACATCTCCGACAATTAGTCTTACTTTATCTTTAAGGTCATCAGTCAATTCATTCTTGTCTCCATGAATTTGAGGCAGAAAATTATCTAAAATAGTAATTTCATATCCATCATTTAATAAAACTCTGGCAACATTTGAACCTATAAAACCTGCACCTCCCGTAATTAAAACTTTATTTATACTTTTTCCCATTTTTGTAATGTTATATTATATTTTTTTATAATTCTTGCTGGCGAACCTACAGCTACACAATAATCTGGTATATCTTTGGTAACTACCGAATTTGCTCCTATGATGCAATTTCTCCCAATGCTTGCTCCCATCACGCAAACATTTTCACCAATCCATGATCCATCACCTATCTTTACTTTCGACAATTGCCTAATACCCTGATGCATAACAGGAATATTTACATCCTCATATTTATGAAGATTATCAGAAATATACACTTTATCAGCAGTCAGTACATTTTTACCTATAATAATTTCTCCCGTCGCATATATATGATTTAAATGTCCTATGATAGTTCCCTCCCCAATTATCAAATTGCAATTTGATTCATTTGTTAATGGCAGTGCTGCTATCCAGGTCATCTTTTGGATAATTACATTTTTCTGAATAGAAATATTTTCCCTTCCCTCTACCCTCAATAGCTTTTGAACAACGGCAGAGGAAGATAAGAACTTATACTTTTTACTGTTAAAAATATAAAATGTCTTTCTGTATAGATAATTAAATATTCTGTTTGTCATTCTTTAAATATTCTTTGAAACCGTCAATATCCAACATCAAATCTGCATTTTTCTCAAACCATTCGTCAGAAAAGTTCCACCATTCACTTTTTTGTAAAAGGTCTATGGTTTCCTGATCAAACCGATATTTTATATGCTTTGCCGGTACGCCTCCAACGATGGAATAAGGATCTACATCTTTGATAACAACTGCGCCTGATGCCACAACCGCTCCATTTCCAATTTTCACACCATCAAGAATTATTGCTTTTTCTCCAATCCATACATCATTTTGAATAAAAACTTTTTTATAGGTGACTATGTTATCTTTTTTACCAAATACTTTAGGTAGAGGTGCCGATTTTTGAACTAGAACAGGATGTGTTGTAACGTTATTAAGATCATGAATACCTGGAGCAATGGAAACATTACTTGCAATTGAACAAAATTTTCCAATTTCACAATTAAAGATTCGGCTCCCCATTTGTATATAAGAATATGAATCTACCTTTGAATTATAAATATTGTTATTATCAAAAATGACTACTGATTTTCCAAAATTACTCTCTAAAATTTCTGAAGAGGAAGAAAACCTACAAGAAGTATTTTTTAATCTTAGGTCAGCAAGCCTAATTCTTTTGTAAAACTTCGATACAAAATCAATAATAAGTCCTTTAATAAAAACAACTAATATCATAAATCTTTCGTCAAAAAATCAATAAATATTTCTCTTGTTGTTTTATTTTCAGTTTCTTTTGAAGTCTGAAAACTGTATTTATAGTTTTCGTATTTTTTAACGGAAATTTGATCTATTAAATTAATTGCATTGTTATCATCAATGAACTGATAATTACAACCTAAATAGTCTGCAAAATGCAATACATTTCTATGTACCATTTCAATACCCTTCAATATATTTTTAGAAGTAATAAAATGAATTTTTTTACCAAACGCAATAGGATAATTTATTGAGGTACTATCATGGGCAATAACAAAAGTAGACTCTTTTGTTAATTGAACTGTTTGATTAAATACAACTTTTCTACCATTAAAAAAATCTTCTGTTTTATAACACATGGCCTTAGGATGAGCAGCAATTACAACAGGAAGATTAAATTGTTTCTCAACACGATCAAAATAATCGTTTAGCTCAGGATAATAATTTTCAGCTTTAACATTTTTTATATTAAATAAAACGGTATCTGGATGTAATGGTAAATATTCATCTAAAAAAAGAATATAATTATCAGAGTTATTACTTTCTTGATTTTTTAACAATAAATAATTGTCATAATCATCGCTATTGACTTTTATTTGTTCTGCGTCTTTAAGATAATTCAAGTCAATAGCCCCAATACCTTGCCAGCCCAAAGAACCACCTAAAAATACAATATCGTACTTTTTTATTTTTCCATTATTCACTAATTTCTGAAGTTTTTTTAGTTTTAATCTATTCAAAACTGCGGAAGGACTTATCTTATTTAATTTCTGAAAAAAAGATTTAGACGGCGCTAAAGGAAACATATTGCGTCCAAAAACTGCTAACTTACAATTATATTTCGTAAAAAGCTGATATAATTTTTTTATCCTTCCTTCAAACGTCATTATTGATATAAAAAGGACCTTGGCTAAAGCTGGTTCATCTTTTATCGCTTTTTCCAGTTCTCCATATGACTTAAATACTTTTGTTTTTACTAGATTAGATGCATCTTCCATTGCAAAATTGCTCTTAAAAAACATCTGTGTTAAATCCCAATATTCCACTTCCAAGCCGGCATTTTGTACTTCTTCCATATAAAAATCGGTATATATTTTCTTAGTAAGAGGCATATATCGAATATAAATTATTTTATCAAATCTCATTTTTTATAGGTTTAAGCATTTTCAGTGTTTTAGTAAAATAATCTCGTAGGGTTTTAACCGTCAGAATACTAATTCCAAAGGAAATTAAAAGTACTGTAGCAATTATTCCGCAATTAAGCATCATGTTCAATTTATTCTTATCAGTAACATAATAATCATCAAAAATAAATAAGGCAATACAAAGAAATAAAATTGAGGGTATAAATGGTATAATTTGCTTTACGAAAAAATTAATTAAGGAAATTTTTAAAAATGATATGGAATACCAAAGATATACTAAGCCGCTAAAAAAGAATGCTAAGAATTTAAAAAAGGCAAAAGACTTTACTCCAAAAAAATCTAGTGTAAAATAGATTCCTACCCAATAAATTATTGGCATTAATGCACTTACAATATACATTTCTTTTAATCTTTCATTTGCAATCATAAGCATCCCGGCTGGATAACTAAGAAAAGCAAGAATATTACAGGCAATAAGTAATTGAACAATTTTTATTGATTCGACATACTCTAAACCTACCCATGAAATTACAAATGGTCTTGCAAAAATTATGATCGCAATTATTGGAAATACTACTATCGGAAAGGAAATTGAGATTACATGAAGATAAAAATACTTTAATTCATTTGTTTTCTCACTTCCTATAAAGTGATTAAATCGCGCAGAAAATGGGGAGAAAAAAACACCTAAAAGTGATCTGAAAAAACTTAGGATTGTTAAACCAATCGCATAAATAGCAACTTCTTTTGCGCCTAATAATTTACCTATTGCAAAAGAATCCAATTCATAATATAAAATCCATGAAAAAGTTACAAATAAACTTGAAAATGCTAAGTGCTTCGTTTTAAGAAACATTACATTATTAAATTTAAATTTTCTTATCAATTTTTTAAAATCATATCCAAAATTCTTATGCGCGCTAAAAATTGCAAATAAAGAACATGCTAAATTTACAATTTGAACAAACAGAAAATAACCTACTATATCATACTGCTCCAAACCAAAAAAATAAAATACTGAAATAATTTTAAGTATATTCCCAACAATATTTATTTTCTGCAAAATGAAATCTTGTAATCTGATTCCAAATATCATTTGCATCATTCGCTGTAAAATTATGGTCGGTGAAAATAATGCTAATATTAAAAGTAAGTTACGGGCAATACTGATCTGACTTTCTATTTTTATGTCCTTAATAAGTAACTGAGGATTAAAGCTTAAATATAAAAAAACAGATGAAAGTAAGATTAAGAACACCAATAAAACAAAATGTGAAAATCCTACTACTTCTATTTCTTCGTCTATATCCCCCCGTGAAAAACTTTCTGCTGCATATTTCATCCCTGCACCTAAAAAACCAAGATCAGCATAAGATAAAAAAATTGAAATTGAGATACAGACAGTGTAAATTCCGTATGTTGCCTTATCACTGCTTAGAAAAGGAACCACAACAAATAAAGATGCGAAACCTAAAACAATGGATAAAATTTGGTAAAAGTAAATTTTTAAATAATTTTTTGAAAATGATTTTTGCATTTACTTTTATTTAGCAATTTTTTTAATTATTCTTGCAGGACTACCTACAGCCACAACTCCATCAGGTATAGAATTAGTAACTATTGATCCCGCACCAACAACAGAGTTTTTTCCTATCGTAACACCGGGTAATAAGATTGAATTAGCTCCAATCCAACAGCCGTTTTTTAGAATTACGGCTTCATCTGGATAATATCCCTGATCGATAAGAGGAACATTAATTTGATCAAACTTGTGATTATTTATGTATATGTGTACTCCACATCCCATCATAACGTTATCTTCAATTATAATTGATGTGTCTAAACTCTCAGATTCTCCAAATAACATAACCCCAGGTCTAATTACAACCCTATTTCCAATTTTTATTTTAGAGCACCCGACAGCATAAGCACCTGCTCTAAAATCAGCAGTATCGGAAAAATACTTGAATTTCTTTTTGCAAAGAGACAGCATTTGTTTTTTATAGTATAATCTCCAATGAGTAAAAGGATGATCAGGACCAATTCTATCAGCTCCAATATTATACTTTATTTTTTTTATTACATCAATTATTAACATTCCAATTTGCTAAATTTTCACCAGATTCAATTAATTTTAATCTTGCTTTTGGGAGACCATCTCCAATGAAATTAAATAAATTTGCAGTAGCAACAGCACTAACATTTTTATATTTTAATCCATCCATAAAATGAGATTCATTACCAGCACCTCCAGCAATTATAAGAGGTATTTTAATTTTTGATTCGAACTTTTCAATTGTGTCAAAATCGTATCCAAATCCGGTACCATCTTGTTCAATAGAATTTAAATAAATTTCTCCTACTTCAAGTCTCTCCAAATAGTTTAGGTAATCTTCTAAATTAAGATCTATCTTAGTGCCTCCGTCATTAATATATACTTCAAAATTTCCATCGTTTTTCTTATAATCAATTGAAGCTACAATACTTTGTGATCCATATTTTTTCACCAATGCTTCTACTAATTCTGGATTTGTATGTAAGGCTGTATTCAAAACAATCTTATCAGCCCCACTCTTAAAAAGTAATTCTGCATCTTCCACTGATCTAATCCCTCCACCAGCTGCAATTGGAATAAAAACATCGTTTACCAAGTTTTCGATAGTTTTTGCAAAACCTGTAATTGATTTGTTTTGACGAGTTGCATTTAAGACCACTAATTCATCTAAGGAAAAGGCAATATTTTGAAATTTGTAATTTTTCTCAAGCCAATTTAAGTTACCTACTTTCTGCAATCTAAAGTTACGGCTTTGCATAAAAAAACCATCACTATAAATTAATGCGAATATTATTCTTTTTCTTAACATTAGAATTTTTCAATAAAATTTTTCAACAATCTTAAGCCATTTTTTTGGCTAAGTTCAGGATGAAATTGTACACCCACAATATTATTGTATTCAAAACTTGCAATAAAGTCAGAACCATAATGACAGTAAGATTGGTTTATTTCGTTCTCACTAACCATTTTGTAGCTGTGGGTAAAATAAAAGTCCGATTCATTTGGTAATCCAGCATACAGTTTTGATTCGGAATCTGTTTTCAATTGATTAAATCCTACATGAGGAACTTTTAAATCGGTATTATCAAACTTTATACAATGTGCATTCACAAATCCAAGTCCCTCTGTAAAACCATCCTCTGTACTTGAAGTTCCTAAAAGCTGCATTCCCAGACAAATTCCAATTAAAGGTTTATTATTTTCTACTGCTAGTTCTTCGAGATATTTATCGAGATTATTCTCCCTAATTTGAATCATTGCTTTTCTAAATGATCCAACGCCTGGAAGAATTATTTTGTCAGCAATTTTAAGCGTTTCATAATCTGCAGAGACTACAATATTATCAGCACCTAGATAGTTCAAGGCACTGATAATGGATTTTATATTTCCCATGCCGTAATCGGCTATCACAATTTTCATATCGTAAAATCTTCTCCTGGTGTAAATTTAGGTGACCAAATTCCATCTATTTTCTCAAATAAATCTTTGTTTGCATATTTATCTAAAACCGCATCAAATTCTTCTTTAGTCATTTTATAATAATCTAAAAATACATCTATTAAATCATGAGGATAAGCATTATCATACATTTTTACTAAATTCAATGCCTGATCTCTTGTCATTGATCCTCTTCTGATTTCTATACCAGCATCTTGAGTTGCACGCCCAAATCCAAATTTTAAATACATCAAATAAGCATGTAAAGTATATAATGCCTGATCATTTTGTGAAAAGTTAGTAAAAGTATCTACACTTCCTTCTTCTTTTTCAATTAATCCACAATGTTCTTTTGCTACAACATAATTTCTATAAGAATCCCAAGCTTCAAAATAAGACCAATGTGTAAAAGAAAGTCCAATTTTTGAAACTTCTTCATCAGTAGGAAATTTAAAAAAAGCTAAATCAGCTTCAGAAATATCACCATCTGCTCTAATTCTATCAAAAACTATTTGATGTCCTCCTTCTAAATATATCTTTTTCATATATTCGATATCATAAAGGGGATTATTTTTACTCTCTGTAGAACCACCATACTCAACTTCACCATCTTCACCATAAAACATTAATGGTATCTTAAAATTAGCCGCAGTTTTTATACAAGCAGTCATAATAGCAATTAACCATCCATAATAAGGAAATCCTTTTTCGATAAAACCGTACTTATTAAGTCTGTCTAACACAACTGGATTGGGAGAAATATGAATATGATCATATCCTGATTGGATAAAATTAAAAAGATTTTGATCTCCAATTGGTAACGATAAAGCAGGACGCACTGTAACCGCCAGAGGATTCATACCATATTTATGCTTTAACATATATGCAACATATGAACCGTCTTTACCACCACTTACAGGTACAATACAATCAAAATTTCCGTTTGTAGACTTATATTTAATAATTAATTCATCCAGTTGTTTTTGTCTTTGTGACCAATCTATTTGTTTTTTTTCTTCCATCCACTGACAAGCATTACACCATCCCCTATCATCAAACGAAATTCTAGGTCTAGTAGACATATTTAAACAATTCTTACACCAAGTTATTTTCTTTTCGCTCATTACACTATTTATTTTTTATATACTTTAATTTATATTAAATGGCTGTCCAGCCTCCATCGACAATTAAGTTCTGCCCTGTGATATATTGTGAATCATCAGATAGTAAAAAAGCAACTGTAGGAGCAATATCTTCAGGGGTTCCCAATCTTCTCATTGGTACTTTCTTACAATAATTATTGACAAAAATTTCGTTTTGATTATCAAAAATTCCACCCGGAGAAACAGCATTTACCCTAACTTGCTGTGGTCCAAAGTAAGATGCCACATATCTTGTAAAATTCACCAATGCTCCCTTTATAGCTGAATAAGCTGCCGGCATAGTCATCGTAGTTCCTTCATAAACACCGAAGTCGGGCCCAACAACTCCATAAATAGAGGACATATTAATGATACTTCCCGTTTTTTGACTAGCCATTTTTGAAGCAACTTTCTGTGTTAAATAAAAATAACTATTCAGTTGCCAATCAACATTTTGCTTCCAAGATTCAAAAACAATATCTTCAAATTTATTTCCCCAGTCTTTTGTCCTAGGATAAGCATTGTTTACAAGCCCATCAATTTTTTTATATTTCTTTAAGACTATTTCTAATGCAGTATCGATTGATTCAGTATCAGTTATATCACAATAAACATTTGACAAATCTTCGTTTGTATCGTGATTAATTTCAAAATTAATACAAAAGGCACCTTCAGAAATTAATCTGCTAATAATTGCTTTACCTAAAAGACCATTTCCTCCTGTTATAACAATTATCTTATTTTTTAATCTATTATTCATCTTTCAATACAATTTTTAATATTTCAACAGATTCTCTAAGAGAATTCATTGGTGCTATATTTTCTTTTAAACAATTTATAAAATAATCTAGCTGATAATTGTATGTATTTCTTATGTCAAAATTTGGAGTCTCAAAAATAATTTCATCATTATTATCAACAATTTTACTGTTAATTAAATCAACTTCTAGAATCTCATTATCAAAAACTACTTCAATTACTCTTTTTGCTTTCTTTCTATAATAATTTAGAACAATGTTCGCTGTAAATGTACTATACTCTAATATATAGTTAGCATAATCAATGGCATTAATCTGCAAACTTGAAACATTTCTTAAAGTAGAATTAGTTTGATTTGGTGTCCCAAACAACCAATTAACATAGTCTAATTCATGGAATAAATCTAAATGTACACCACCGCCCATCGATGCATTTGCGCTGTATACTTTTCTAAAATCTACGTTAGGCCTCCAATCTGGTAAATATGAGCCACAATAAACATTTACTTCATTAATTTTTAAATACTCATCACTTAATTTATTTTTTAAATATCCAATACAAGGATGAAATCTTAAATTACAAGCAACATAAGTAATAAGTCGTTTACTCTCAATTAACTTAATTAATTCACCAATATCTTTTAAATTATGCACTGCAGGTTTTTCAATAAATAAAGGAATATTTAGTTTTGCTAATTTTTCAATAAACTCAAAATGCAAATGAGTGGGATTTGAGATTATAGCAAAATCAAAAGAAATTTCTAAATTATCAAGATTATAAATATTTTCAATTTTTTTTTCGATTTCTGAATTTATATTTGATCTTAATGCGTATATATTAATATCTAAACTTAAACTTTGTAAAGCATAGATATGTTTTCTAGCAATTGAACCTAGTCCTATGATCAGTATGTTCATATTTTAAAATCAAGTTTATTGTTTTGAAGAAGATATTCCATAAATAGAAAATCAACAGGATGATCTAAGTCAAAACATATATGATTCATTTCATAAATTAAAGATCTGTCTGTAATTGCACTTTTTATATTTCTATCAAAAAAAGATCTCCTGTACCAATAAAATGATGCGTTTAAATCGTAGACTTTTGGTGCAGATTGACGAGTCATAACACTTCCGTCAGGATTGGTTTTTACTAATGAATAAAAACCTTCACCGTTTCTCTCAACCATGTTAAAATACGGACTTCTAGCAGCTGGGTTTACAGAAAATAAATTTAAGGCTTCAGGATTTTCAAGAATAAGACTTAAAGAGTTTTCAATGTCTTCGAGAGTTCGTAAAGGTGAAGTAACATCAAGATCTAAAATAAAATCATACTTATCACCAGCTATCGATTCTTCATAAAGCAACAAATCTTTTATAGTATCTATTTTCCCTGCAGTATCTGTCGCTAAATAATCTGGCCGAATATAATTAGTATTTAAACCAAAAAACTCAGCTTTTTGTTTTATAGCTTGATCATCTGTTGATAAAGCTACTTTTATATCAAATTTCTCTTTTATTTTTTTTGTTAGATCAATCGAATATCCTATCAATGACTTACCATTTATATCTTTTATATTTTTACCTGGTATCCCTTTAGACCCTCCTCTGGCACAAATAGTTATTAATATTTTCATTTTAAAATTTTATGTTATGAATATCTATGTGAGCTTTTTCAAAATCCTCATGTTTACCAACATCTAACCAATAACCAGAAAAAGGAAATGAAATAACTTTTAGATTTTTGCTAATTAATTCTTCCATCAAATCAGTTGCATTAAAAAATGCTTCTTTTGGAATGAAATTTAACATTGGCTTTTTAATCAGATATATCCCGCCATTTGAGTAATAAGTATATGTTGGCTTTTCTTTAAAACTTTTTACTTCACCTTTATTTGTTTCTAAAACTGCGTATGGAATATTAACCTGATATGGAATTGTTAAAACAGCTAAATCAGCATCTTGTCTTATAAATTCAAGAAAAAATTGTTCATAATCTATATTAGTCAACAAATCAGAATTAGTAACAAGAATATAATCATGTTCAAAATTCTTAATTTGTGAAACAGCTCCAATAGTCCCTAAAGGTTCATTTTCCCAAACATATTCAATTTTTACATTTTTGTTTTCACCTTTTCCAAAATGTTGTTCAATTTGTTCGCCAAGATATTTTACAGACACCCAAAAATCATCAATTCCAAATAAAGCTAATCGATCAAGATTATGTTCCATTATTGGTTTATCTCCAACTTTTAAAAGGGGTTTTGGAACTGTATCCGTTAATGGTTGCAGTCTTTGTCCTCTTCCTCCAGCCATAATAACAGCATCAATTGGTAAATATGACCGGATTTTCCTAAAATTTATAACATTTAAAACTTTGCGATTTTCATCAACAACTGGTACAATTCTAAAATCACCTTCGCGATATTCTATAACTTTTTCAAGATTATTTTCACCTTTGACAATATATCTTGGATTATCTTGAATAATCTCATCAACATTACATTCTATTGTAAATCCTTTTAGCAAACCTCTTCTAACATCTCCATCTGTTAATGCTCCTATTAATTTATCTTCATTATCAACAACAAAAAGTATCGCATCTTGTGACAGTTCATTGAACTGAAGTAAAGCCTGCTTTATTTTACTTCCTGAAAGAATTAAGTGGTCTTTATAAATTCTCATGTGAATTGTTTAATAATTTTAATTATATTATCTGCTGCATCCAATTTAAAATAAATGTTCTCTCCAGTATACGCTTTAAATTCAATTGCTTTTTTAACAGAAGAAACAATTGCTTTTTCTTCAAATTCACAATTTATAACATTTTTACTTTGCACCCTACCTTTTTGCCTGTCCCCCACATTAACAACATATTTACAAAAAGATGCAGCTTCCAAAATTCCGCTGGAAGTATTCCCAATCAAAATTTTAGCATAATGCATCGCGGAGAAATAATTAAGCTTTCCAAAATTTTCAATTAACAAAAAATGGTTTGATTTTTCATTTTTCAATTTTTCTATGGCTTCTCTATAAACAGATCCCTGTGTATCGGCATTGGGCATAGTAATAATTACAAATATCTTTTCTGAAATTGTCATCAATGCATTTTTCATCTCTAGTGCATATTGACCATTCTCATGCACCGACATCGTCTCTGGATGAAAAGTCACTAGAGCGAATTCTTCATTAGGTATATTAAATTTTTCAAAGAAGACCTCTCTTTTTATTGGAGTAAAAGATTTAATATCATTTAAACTCAAAGAACCAACGTCAAAAACACCCTCTGATGAACCGATTAAATCAACTACTTTGTTCTTAAAAATATCCGTAGCTGTAAAATGCAACTTTGAAGCTAATGTAATCTGATGACGGTACACATTGTCTATTGCCCCCAATGTAGTTTCTCCTCCGTGTATGTGCGCAAATTTTATCCCAAAAGGAATTCCTGACTGTACAGCAGCACTCATTTCAAAACGATCACCCAAACAAAAAACTAAATCATAAGTGTTTTTTGACCAAAAATCAGCAAATTTCAAAACTGTTAAACCATAGGAAGAACTGATGGATTCTTCGTCGTCATTTGAAATTAAAGAAGAAATTTTATGAATACAATTATATCCTTCTTTTTCAATATCACTAAAGGTATAACCATGACTTCGGGACATATGTGTACCAAATGCAATAATCTCCAATTTAAAAAAACTATCTTTTTTAATTTTTTGAAGCAAAGGAAGATATATTCCGTAGTCTGCTCTTGAACTTGTTAAAACGCCTAATTTCATTAAATATCGGATGCTAAAAGTGTATCAAATTCATTTTTATCAACCAGAAGAGCTTTACCAATAATATTTTCCCACTCCATCGGAGAAACTCCATTTCCGGGTCTCAATGAAATAATATCGTTCTCAGTTAAAACTGATCCTTTAGGCAAGTTTTTATTAAGATGAATACTTTTCCTTGCAATTAAAATATTTTTAGTTTCACTTTCACTTGGAATTTTAACTCCACTCCCACTAATTGCAGATTCTATATTCCTAATGGCTTTAACCATCGCTTTTAACTCTTCAGGTTCTAGTGATGCCAAATGATCAGGACCAGGCAAAGACCTGTCTAAAGTAAAATGTTTTTCTATTATTTTAGCTCCCAAAGCTACCGCAGCAATAGGAACCTCTATTCCCAATGTATGATCTGAGTATCCAATTTCTACATCGAAAATATCTTTTATATTTAACATCGCTTTCAGATTAACATCTTTCATTGGAGTTGGATATTCCGTATTGCAATGCAAAATTGAAATTTGCTCTTTTTTTAATCCAAATTTAATTAAAACCTCTAAAGCATTTTTTACTTCAATTTCAGAACACATGCCAGTAGACATGATAACTGGCTTTCCAAATAAAGCAATTTCTCTTAAATAGGGATAGTTTGTTATTTCTCCACTTGGAATTTTAAAAAACGACAATCCTAAATCATTTAAATATTTTACACCCTCTACGTCAAATGCTGTTGAAAAAAAATTAATTTTTTTTTTCTCACAGTATGACATTAATTCTAAATGATTCTCATGGCTTAATTCTAAATTTTTAAGCATATTATATTGAGAATCATCATTATCACCTATGTTAGCCGTTTGATAATCTGCTTTTTTAGCAGACTTACTAACTAAACTATCTGCCTTAAACGTTTGAAATTTCACATAGTCAACACCTGCATCAACTGCCGCATCAATTAATTGCTTAGCTATATTAATATCACCATTATGGTTTACTCCAGCTTCCGCTATTATTATTACTCTATTCATAGTTATATTATTCTCCCTGGATTACCAACAACTTTCTTTCCATCAGGGACATTCGCTATAATAACAGATCCTGCACCTATAACAACATCTTTGCCTATAGTGACTCCTTGTTTTATTACAGCATTTGCTCCAACAAAACTTCTTTCCCCAATCGTAACATTTCCAGCTAAAACTGCTCCCGGTGCAATATGAACAGCATCTTGTAAAATACATTCATGTTCAATGATACAACCGCTATTCAAAATTACATTTTTACCAACTTTGACAAGAGCATTAATAATTACATTTTTATTAATAAAAGTACCCGATCCAATTAAAACATTTTTAGAAATAACAGCTGTCTTATCTATAATAGTTTCAACTATTTTTCCATTCTCTTCAATTAAATTTGCAACACTTTGTCTTATTTTATTGTCTCCAATCCCAAGTGCAAAAGGGATTTCACTGAACCATCCGATAAAATCTGTTTCTTTTTCGAATCCTAAATATATTAAGTTATAAGGATCTAAATTTGCTTTTTGCCTATCTGAATATCCCGCAATACTATACCCACTATCCAAAATAGTATCGGCAACCACATATGCATGCCCAGAATAGCCTACAAGAATTATTTCTTTATCTGACACTGCTTGGTATATTAACTATTCTTTCCTCTAAAAACATTGCATTCTTTTGTCCATCTTTTTGACAATGAGAATACATTGGTAAGCGAAACATTAATTGCCATATTGGTCGTGTCATTACTCCATTTTCATTTGTAGATTTTAAAAATAAATCCCGCTCAGCTTTATTTTCTAATTCTACACACATCAACCAATAATTAGCTTTAGTATCCGGGGTTTCAGTTCTAAATTTTATACCGTTAGTATCAAAAAAAGATTCATATTCTTTTGCCAATTTTCTTTTATTTTCAAGAAAAACATTTAGTTGTTCTAATTGTGCACAAGCTAGAGCAGCATTCAAATTTGGCATTCTAAAATTATACCCCATCTCATCATGTACATATTCATAGGGATGTGGAATTTTTGCAGTAGTAGTTAAATACTTTCCTTTCTCTCCTAGCTTAAAGTCATTCGTAACAATAGCTCCTCCTCCTCCGCATGTAACAATCTTGTTTCCATTGAATGAAAAAGCTCCTAACTTACCAAAACTTCCTGTTGGTTTTCCTTTGTACTCGCTTCCTAAAGACTCAGCGGCATCTTCTAGAACTGGAATTTTCCATGCGTTACAAACAGCAATTAATTCGTCCAGATGAACAGGAAATCCAAAAGTATGCATAGGTAAGCAAGCACTTATCTTTTTTTGTGTTTTTTTATTGTAACAACCATCTTCACGTAATTCTCCAAATTCTTCCAAAAAAACCGAAACGGCTTTTGGCGATAATCCCATTGTATCGAGATCAACATCTAAAAATACAGGAGTTGCATTTTGATAAGCAATAGCATTTGCTGTAGCTACAAAAGTTAGCGCTTGGGTTAATACCTCATCACCAGCCTTAACTCCAATTAAGCGCAAAGCAACCTGAATTGAAGCAGTGCCATTTACTACCGCGACAGCTTTTTGTGTCTGGGTGATATTTTGCATTGTTACCTCAAATTGGTCTACAAAAGCACCAACAGAGGAGACAAAAGTGGAATCTATGGTTTCTAATAAATATTTTTTCTCATTACCTCCAAAATGCGGAACATGCAATGGTATAAAATTTTCAGTTTTATATTGCTGCTTTATAAAAGATATAGCTGAATTAATAGCACTCATAATTACATTTTTGAATCTAAATATTTGCCTGTTTCCTTATGTCCAAAATTAGGAATCATAGTATGAAACATATCTACAATTTCTTCTTTTACCCACTTTTTATCAGCTTTCATTTTATTAATTTTAACAGTAAATTCTTCTAATTTAATTTCATCAAAGTTAGCCTCATTTTTAATAACACCAAAATTCTCAAAACGTTGCATATCTAAAATTTCGCTATCGGTAAAAAATTCTTCAAAATCTTTTTCTCCTGTAGTATCGCTTTCTGTAAATAAACAAGGCCATTTTTTTTGCTTTATTAACTCTTCAACATTATCTCTTGCTTCAGCTTCAGTTTTGCACAAATAGGGCTCGTAACCAATTTCATTTAAATATTTAACCGCTATATCAGCAAAAGAAATCAAATGTAAATTTTCGCTTAACTTCGGAAAGAAAACATCTCTGTTCTCTCCAAAAATACAGGACATTAAACAAAGCTCACCTGATTCTTTAGGTGTAACAAAATATCTTTTAATATCATTTGGTGCTACTATAGGTTGTTTTTTCAAAATCCTTTGATTAAAACCATGCAACAAAGAACCATCAGAAAAAGCTACATTAGCAAAACGAGCCGTGGAAATTTTGATATCTAAACTTTTTCGCATCAAATACATTTCCATGATTCGCTTAGAAGCTCCCATCATATTTACAGGATTAGCTGCTTTATCAGTTGAAACACAAAAATATTTCTTTGTTCTCTTGTCTATAGATTGTTGCAGTGTCTTTTCGGTATTAAAAACATTCACATCAATCATTCGCATCAAAGTGAACGGATCTTTCTCACTTCTAACATGTTTTAATGCGGATAAATTTAAAACATAATCAAATTGACCATCAGCATTAATAAATGCATCATATTCCACAGAACCAATATCTAATGCGAAAGTTTGAAAATCACCATCAATATAGCCATATGAACTTCTTAAATCTCTTACTAATTCTACCATATTGTTTTCACTAATATCAACAACATGTAACTTTTTAGGATTTCTTTTGAATAATTCTTTAGTAACAGCCTGACCTATAGATCCGGCGCCACCTATTACAAGAAAACTTGACGATTGGATAATAGTAATTAATTCCATTTCATAAACAGCAATATCATTTTCAAATATTTCTGCATCTCGTCCAATTAGTTTAAGAATATTCATTTTATAATTCTAAAAATATTAATAATTTCACAAAATATAGTTGATAGCTATATCACAACGATAACTCTTTCAAAAACCGTTTTACTATTAATCCCAGTACTGTTAAAAACCCAGCCAAAAACCCACCTAAAACTATTCCTTTAGCCTTACCAAATCTTTCTTTAGCCAAGGGTAAAATAGGCCGATCAATCACCTGAATTAAAGGCGTTTCTTTACGAAGACTTACTTTAGCCAGTTCTGTTTGCTTAACCAATTCAGATAAAATAGCTGTATTAGCCTGTACGTCAACCTGTCTTCTTGCCGATGGAGCACGACGTACATTCAAAGCCGGATTCAAATTAAAAGTATTATCATTAGCCACCGCTACGCCTGTAATGGCTCCATTTAATTCCCTACGGACAGAATCGGTTTGTCTTTCTAAAATCAGCATGTTTTCTCTGGCCTTTTTGCTTTTGGTCTCCACATAAAAATCAGATACTTCATCTACCAGAGCTTCACAAAAATATTTTGAAAACAATTCATTTTGAGAGGAAACATCAATACTGATAATAGAGATTTTTTTATCTTTTTGAGCTACGGACAAAGAGGACTTAGATAAAATAGAATACATTGTCCCCATTATACTATCCTGAACCCGAGTGAATTTTTGTCGATTGGCATTAGGCAAAAAATCTAATTTTGCAAGATTTGTATTTTTCTTCCACGATTTACGCCATTCATTATTTTGAATATACATCTCTGCTAATGAAATAGTCTTTCCATCTACTACTACAGGACTTAGTAAGGTTTTCTCCACCATTGATCGGGATTTGAACAACTCAATCAAATTAGATGCTGAAAAAGCACCACCGCCACTGCCTCCTAAATCCAGCCCAAAGGAACTGGCCAAACTACCAATACCTCCACCGGATTTTTCATCTTCTAATGCAAAAGATAAAGTAGCGGTATAAATAGGTTTTTTAATAAATGAATAAGTAAGACCCAAAGCAGCACCTATAATGCCAGCCAATACAATCACTTTCCATTTCGAAAGCAGGTATTGATACCATTCTTTTCCCTTTTCTATTAATTCTTTAAGAGATATTTCGTCGTTTGGATATTTTTCATTCATATTTTCCATCCTCTATATTCTATTCTCTATATTCTATTCTCTATATTCTATTCTCTATTCTCTATTCTCTATTCTCTGTTTTACGTTCATAAGTATCCCTTTTTATAACAGATAACTCACAACCCACAACTGACAACATTATTTAAAAGCCGTAATAATCAATAATGCTAAACTGGTAATCACACTTCCAAAACCAACTACCTCCCCAGCACTTAATTTTTTACGTTCCGGTTTTTCAGGTACTATAATTTGAGAATCAGGTAATACTTTAGGATAGGATCTGAAAAACAGGAAAGAACCGGTAACATCTGCTTTTCCGTTAGGATAGATAATGTAGGCTTTCTTTTTCCAGCCTTTAGCATCTACACCACCTACTGAACTTAAATAGTATTTAAATGATTTGCCTTTTCGATACGGAATTTCAGAGTTCAGCAACACATTTCCGGAAACTCTTACACCTTCATTAAATTCAGCCACTTCAATCTGATCTCCGGGAAATAAGGTCACATTAGAATAATGTTTTGGGTCTTTTTCAATTTTGTTCCAATCTACCGGTATCGTAGCATACTTCAATTGATTCTTTAATTTTTCATTGGAATTCACAGCACTTGAATCTGAAAGAGGTAAATTTAAATCAATACTTTTTAATTGTTCTACCTGCTCTGCTTTAAGGGGTCTTTTGATTTTGACACCATGAGTATTCGCAATATCCTTCAATCCTCCGGCACGGGAAACAATATTATAAATCGTTTCTTTTTTATTTTCTAAAACATAACTACCCGGATAAACCACTGCTCCGCTAATGCTTACCATTTGCGGTTTTTCATAAACAGCTACTCTCCTGATGCTAATCACATCAAAAGGCATTAAAGCATAGTTTTTAAGCTGTTCATTATTCTCAGGAGTCAACTCTAAATTAATCAGTTCGATGCGGTTGGGATTGCTATCATCAATAGTATCTGACTTCACCATTCTTGCTATTTCGACACGTTTAGAGGCTGAACCTGTTAAGCCACCTGCCTGTACCAGCAAATCGTTTAGAGTTAAATTATCTAAATACGTATACTCACCGGGATTTTTCACTTCACCGGCTATCGTAATATTGTATTCTTCTCTGAAATCCAAAACAGAATATACAGTCACAATATCTTCTCTTTGTAATAAAATATCAGCATTTGAATCTCCTGAAAGTGCCGCTGCTAAATTGGCATTTATAATTTCGGTACTCAAATCACTTTTTAAACGAACAATACGTGCTCTTTGTGTATAAGCATCTTCTTTTAAACCTTCCGCTTTAGCTACCAAATCAGAAATTCGCATTCCTTCGTAAAAAGAATAAGTATTGGGTCTAAAAACTGCTCCTTCAATAGTGATACGGTTTTCAAAACGATTTAATATTTTAGAAACATGAAACACATCACCTGACTGCGGAAGATAGCTGTTGAATTCACTTTTAAGAATATCACGAACTTTAAATTCCTTATTGGTTTTTTGGGTTACACTGACTGATGCTGTATAAGCTATTTCATTGAAACCGGAAGCAAAGCTAACTAAGTCAGAAAAAGTTTCCCCTTTTTTCATTTCAAAAATACCGGGACGCTTAACCTCTCCCGTTATAGTAACACGTTGACTATAGGCAGGAATACGTATCACATCATTGTCTTTTAAACTAACATTATCAGACTGATCCCCTTTGACCAAAAACCTGTAAATATCAATATTTTTATATACTTTATTGTTTCTAATTAATTCAATATTTCTATAACTTCCATTTCTCCCCGGTCCTCCTGCTAAATGCAGTGCATTATACACAGTACCTAAAGAAGAAATAGAATAATTCCCCGGTTGTTTTCCTCCTACTACGGTGATTTTAATGGTACGAATACGACCTAAACTCACACTAACCTGTGATTGTCCGGAACCTACCGTACTATAAACTCTTGCAATAGCAGCTTTTATTTTTTGAGTAGCTGCTTCGATGGTCATTCCTGACACCGCAATTTGTCCTACATATTGAATAGTAATTTTTCCTTCAACACTTACAGGAATACTTTCATTGTATTCTTGCACGCCATACACACTAACTTGTAACTCATCTCCGGGACCTAAGATGTAATTCATGGGAGTAGCTAATTTTAAATCGGGTTCAAAATTCAATGTTGGATTATCAAACAATTCCGATCCAAAAATCAATGCATTTACAGAATCTTTCACTTTTGTATTAGTGATTTTATCTTGTGTTCTTCCAATTTTTTGAAGCTGCGGCTTAGTATCGGAACTTCCTCCACTTATTGTTGGGTTTGCCAAGCGGGCACGTAATTTTGAAAATTCGGCAGCAGACATACCTTTGGCCAAAGCCATTGGCTCAGCCTGATCTAAAGTCATATTATTCGATTGCAGCTGTGCTTTGATTTTGGACAAATCAGCTTCAGTTAAATTATCCACTTTCAAAGTACTTAAATCTGCACTTTTCAATAAATCCTGAGCAAATCCGGTTGAAAATTGTAAAAAAGTGACTAATAATAAAATGAATGTATATCTTTTTTTCATGTCTCGTTTATTGTTAAACTGTATTTTTTATTCTAACAGCTCCGGTTTTTTTATTTCCAATTCATTATACAAATCCTTCACATCCTGAGAATATTCTTTTTGCAACACCAGATTCGCATTATCCGTAGCAATTAAGATGGTGTTTTTCATACCAATAAAAGCCGTATAATTCTGTGTTCCAATGGTCATATTACCGTTTTCATCCACCGCATGTCCTTTAGAAACCAAATAATCATAAACCGATTCAAACGATCCTAAATCAGACCATAAAAACTGGGAAGGAACTACCTTAATTTTTTTACTTCTTTCCATTACCGCATAATCAATACTAATAGAAGGAATAGCAAGAGATAATTCTAAATCCAGTTTTCCATCGGTATTATTTTCCCATGCAATTTTAGATTTCTTATACACTTTGGGTTTGAAGTTTTTTAATTCATCCAGAAAAACACTGGCTTTAAAACAAAACATCCCGCTGTTCCATAAGAAGTTTTTCTTCGCTATAAAAGATTTTGCCGTTTCTAGGTTTGGTTTTTCTCTGAATGAAAGTACATTTTCTCCTTTATACTCTATATAACCGTATCCTGTTTCCGGCTTAGTAGGAACAATTCCAAAAGTTACTATGTAACCATTAGCTGCTTTTGCAATTGCATCAGCTACAGCCTGATCATATAAATCTTTCTTTTCAATAATATGATCCATTGGAGTAACAATCAAAATGGCTTCCGGGTCAGCTGCAAAAGCTGCAAAAGCAATAGCCGCAGCAGTATTTCGGGGCGTTGACTCCACAATATCCAGATAAGGAATATTATTTTTTTCTAAAATATGCCTGCTCAAATGACAGTTATCCACATTTCCTACCACGATAACCTGATCTGCAATTTCACGGTTACGGTCTACTGTTAATTCAAATAATGATTTTCCTTCAAAAATCTCTAAATATTGTTTGGGTCTGCTTTTTCTGGATAAAGGCCACAAACGACTTCCAACCCCTCCGGTAAGAATTACGTGTATGATTGTATGTTTCTTTTCCATAATTTAATTCCTTGTTCGATTCTCAATTTTCGATGGACAATAACCGATTAATCACAGTCTGCCATCTACGCAATCACCCAAAACACCTTTTACATCATAAATGACACTTGTTGCTTTCTGGAATTTTGACAAATCCATAGTCAGGAAATCAGCATGTGCAACTCCTAAAACCACGGCATCAAATTTTTGTCCTTCAACATCCCGAAACGTCGGGACAGGATGACAAATCAATTCGTATTCTTTTTTTACTTCAGTAGGGTTAGCCAAAGGATCAAACAGGGTAACGGTTATTCCGTACTCTTTTAATGCCTTAATAACATCTACTATTTTAGTATTGCGTACATCAGGACAATTTTCTTTAAAAGTGATCCCAAGCATCAACAGCTCAGCTCCACTAACAGAAATTCCTTTTTTAATCATCAGTTTCACCACCTGTGAAGCCACATATTCGCCCATACTGTCATTTAAACGTCGTCCTGCCAAAATTATTTCAGGATGATATCCTAATTCCTGCGCTTTTTGAGCTAAATAATAAGGATCTACCCCAATACAATGTCCTCCCACCAAACCTGGTTTGAAGGGTAAAAAATTCCATTTGGTTCCCGCAGCTTCCAGAACAGACTGAGTATCAATATCCATCAGATTGAATATTTTAGCCAGTTCATTTACAAAAGCGATATTAATGTCACGCTGGGAATTCTCAATTACTTTAGCGGCTTCGGCTATTTTTATTGAGGGAGCCAAATAGGTTCCGGCTGTAATTACGGATTGGTATAACTGATTTACTTTTTGTGCTGTTTCAGGAGTAGAACCGGCAGTAACTTTCAAAATTTTATCAACGGTATGTTCTTTATCACCCGGATTAATTCGCTCAGGCGAATAACCTGCAAAAAAATCACTATTGAATTTCAATCCTGATATTCGTTCTAAAACAGGAACACATTCCTCCTCAGTAACTCCAGGATAAACAGTAGATTCATAGATGACGATATCGCCTTTTTTCAAAACTTTAGCCACCGTTTCACTTGCCTTATACAAAGGTGTTAAATCAGGACGGCTGTTTTTATCTACCGGTGTAGGAACGGTTACAATATAATAATTGCAAGATGCTATATCATTTATATCAGAAGTGCAATACAAACCAGTTTCCTCCGATTTTTTATTCACTAATACTGAATTCAGGGTAGTGGAATCAATCTCTAAAGTTACATCAACTCCTGATTGTAACTGCCCCACTCTGGATTCGTTAATATCAAAGCCTACAACAGCAAATTTTGTAGCAAATAAGCGAGCCAAAGGCAAGCCTACATAACCAAGACCGATAATTGCTATTTTAGAATCAGAATTCATTAATTTACTCTTGTATTAACTACTTTCATTGTTTTTCTTCCACCGCTTCGCGACTCCAACCCACATAAATAGGTTGAAAATCCGTTTTTTTTCAGTGCGCAAATATAACAGACTATAAGCGGAATTCCTATAAAAAACTTCAAAATCGAAACTAGAATAAGAACCTAAAGCTTATTTTTCGAAAAGGAATAACTCAAAAAAGTTAAAAACCAGTTATTTAGCGATATCAAAACTTTCTTACGTCGAAATACTACTACTCAAAAGACTTAAAAGTTCTATATGTTATTTTAATTTCATTTTTAAAACACATCCCATAGATTCTAAAACCAACATATAATGTGATTTACCCACCTCCTGAACTATGGCAGATTGTGATTTAAACGGTCCTGATTCCAATATGATTCTGTCTCCCACCTGCAAAGGAGTTAAGGAAACCTCATATTTATCCGAAGAGCCCAACCATTCTTTAATCGTGTTAATTTCCTGATCCAGTACAACAGCGGGTTTTCCTAACCAAAAAAGATAACGTACCACTCCTGTAGACTGAAAAACCAAGTTTCTGTCTGCTTCTTCCAAATGGACAAAAACATAAGAATTAAAAAGCGGAACCTGTACTTTCTTTTTCCGGTCAGTCCACTGCCTCACTTGTGTCACTAAAGGACAATAACATTCTATTCCCTTTTGAGTTAATTGTTCCGCAACTTTCTTCTCCCATTTTGGTTTTGTATATACTACATACCAATTCATACTTCTAAATTTTTATAACCGTTCGGTGTTAAAAACGTCAGTTCGAGTGTTTTTTTGTGCAGTCCCGATCCCGAACATCGGGACGGGACGAGACAAAAAATGTATCGAGAACCGTTTTTAATGAAATTTTTCTTGTTCTCGATACAATCCCGTCCGAAAACGGGATCACTCGAACTGACGAAAAATTAGCATCAAAAACTAATTACACCCAACGGGTCAATTTTTATACTAAATGTTATCTCTTGTTCTGCCTGTGTAAGTTAATCATCATTTTCGTTTCCTGCTAAAAACAACAAACTCATCCCCTGATTAAAGAAATGAGTCTATAACAATATCATTTTTACATTATGATCCGATAGCCTGATAAATAAATCCTATTTTTTCTAACGCAGGACCATCTAAAATATTTCTTCCGTCAAATACAAACGCAGGTTTTTGCATAGAATTGTAAATTTTTTGCCAGTCATAAGAAATAAATTCATCCCATTCAGTAAGAATAGCAATAGCATGAGCACCTTCGCAGGTCTCGTAAGCAGTTTGAAAAGACAAAATATGAGCTGCATTAGCTTCAGCAGATCTGCTTTCTAAATAATCTAAATCAGCCAAAATCTTTTTTCGGGTTACCTTTGGATCATAAACCGCTATTTTAGCATTTTCACTAATTAAATCATCTGCTACATATATCGCTGCAGACTCTCTGGTATCATTCGTATCTTTTTTAAATGCCCAACCTAAAAATGCAATCTTTTTATCAGAAACGGTATTGTACAATTTTCTTACAATAGTATCTGAAAAACGTCTCTTTTGATGGTCATTCATGATAATAACCTGCTCCCAATAATCGGCTACCTCATTCAGTCCGTATGATTTGGCAATATAAACCAGATTCAGAATATCTTTTTGAAAACAAGAACCGCCAAAACCTACAGAAGCTTTTAGAAATTTCGAACCAATCCTGCTGTCCATTCCAATAGCCTTAGCTACCTCATTGACATTTGCACCTGTTTTTTCACAAAGTTCAGACATGGCATTTATAGACGAAATTCTTTGTGCTAAAAAAGCGTTGGCCGTTAACTTTGACAGTTCAGATGACCATACATTAGTGGTCAGGATTTTGTCTTCCGGCACCCAGTTAGCATATACCTCTACCAATGCCTGAATGGCTTTTTGTCCTTCTTCGGCAGTATCACCACCTATCAAAATCCGATCCGGTTGCAGCAAATCCTGAACAGCAGTTCCTTCGGCTAAAAACTCCGGATTAGACAGAATTTGGAACTTCACTCCGTTTCCGGTGTTATCCAGAATACTTTTAATAGCTTCGGCAGTTCGTACCGGCAAAGTAGATTTTTCTACTACTATTTTATCTGACTTAGATACTTTTGCAATTTGTCTGGCACAAAGTTCTATAAATTTTAAGTCAGCAGCCATTCCTTTCCCTTTCCCATAGGTTTTAGTTGGCGTATTTACTGAAATAAAAACCATTTGTGCTTCGTCAATGGCCTGATCTACTTCCGTAGAAAAAAACAGGTTTCTTCCTCTCGCTTCTTTTACAATCTCCGAAAGTCCCGGCTCATAAATTGGGATATTATTCACATCAGCATCATTCCACGCTGCTATTCTTTCGTGATTAAGGTCCACCACTGTAACTTGTATCTGTGGGCATTTTTGTGCTATAATTGCCATTGTAGGCCCTCCAACATAGCCTGCTCCAATGCAACAAATTTTTGTAATTTTCATTTATTATATTATTTATTTCTGTTATGTGTTATCGGTTGTCAATTGTCAGAAAACCGACAACTGACAACTGAATCGCTATTTTAAATTTTCCCAATACCAACCAACTGCAATCTTAAGTCCTTGCTGCAAAGAATATTCAGGATCATACCCTAACAATTCTTTTGCCTTATCAATACTAGCTAAAGAATGCGGAATATCTCCCGCCCGGTTAGGACCGTGAATCACTTTAACGTTTGCAATTTCAGGATCATAGTGACTCAAATATTCTTTTAAATAATTCACTAAATCATTCAGTGTATTTCTATCTCCGAAAGCCGTGTTATAAACAGTATTCACTGCATTTAACTGATCGGTTGCCATAGCCAGTTCATTCATTTGAATCACATTATCAATATAGGTAAAATCCCGGGAATGATTCCCATCACCATTTATAGTGATACTTTCGTGATTCATAAGCTGCGTTACAAATTTAGGAATCACTGCTGCATAAGCGCCGTTTGGATCCTGTTTTCTTCCAAAAACATTGAAATAACGCAAACCAATAGTTTCTATTTTATAGGTTTTGCTAAAAATTTCAGCATACAGCTCATTTACATATTTTGTAATAGCATAAGGCGAAAGTGGCTTTCCAATAACGTCTTCTACTTTAGGCAATCCTACAGAATCTCCATAAGTAGAGGAGCTCGCTGCATATATAAAACGCTTTACCTTAGCCTGAGTCGCCGCTTGTAATACATTCAAAAAACCGGATACATTAACATCATTAGTGGTAACAGGATCATTTATAGAACGTGGCACTGAACCCAACGCCGCCTGATGCAAAACATAATCAACAGCTGTCATTGCTTTTTTACAATCTTCAAAATTTCGAATATCACCTTCAATCAAAGAAAAATCAGGATTATCCAGACATGCTTTTAAATTATGACGATGACCAGTAGCAAAATTATCCAGACAAATTACTTTATTACCTTTTGCTAAAAAGTACTCACACAAATTAGAACCAATAAAGCCGGCTCCTCCGGTAATTAAAATGGTATATTTTGTTATTTCTCTCATGTTTATATTTAAAATTCACAACTAAGACCTTGTTTAAAAGGCATGAAAAACATCCGTTTGTATCGAGAACCAGTCAGACAACTAAACTTACATTTTGGCTTATTCAAAAACCTTTTTCAATTCAATTCTTTCAAGCCAAAACACTCGAAGTGACGACACAACGATTATGCGAATGCCTCTGACCGTCACTTCGAGTGAATTTTCTGAAAATGCGAGTAGCTTTTTCTGAAAATTTGTATCGAGAACCAGTCAGACAACAAAACTTCTCGATACATTTTGGCTTATTCAAAAACCTTTTTTAATTCAACTCTTTCATGCCAAAACACTCGAAGTGACAATACAACGATTATGCGAATGCCTCCAACCGTCAGTTCGAGTGAATTTTCTGAAAATGCGAGTAGCTTTTTCTGAAAATTTGTATCGAGAACCCAGTCAGACAACTAAACTTTCCAAGAGGCTTTGCTACTCAAGCGACCTACATAGAGAAACTAAAAAAACTTAAGCTTTTCTTACTTTCTTTAACATTTTTTGAATAAACCCCTTTGGTTTCTCTTCTTCATGATAACCGCTTGAATAATCTCCATAACCATAACCGTAAGCATACGAGGAACCATATTTAGCTTTGTTTTCAAAACCATTTAAAATAATGCTAACATTACTCATTTCACCTCTTTTTACACGATTATTCAACAGTGGAATCATCTCCTTTTTGGTGACATTTTGCCTTATAATATACAAAGTCACATCGGCATGTTGTCCTAATTCTAAAGAATCCGCTACTAAACCTACAGGCGGAGTATCCAGAATAATATAATCGTATTTTGTTTTTAGCTCCTGAATAAATTCGGCCATCGTTTCCCCAATAATTAATTCAGAAGGATTGGGTGGAACAGGACCTGAAAGAATAACATCTAAATAAGGAACTTCTGTTGTATTTACTATTTCTTGTAACTTTTTTTGTCTGATCAGATAATTTACTACACCTGAGTCATTAGACAAACCAAATTCTTCGGCTAATTTGGGTTTTCTTAAATCCAATCCCACTATTACCGTTTTCTTTTCGCTTAAAGCAAAAACAGTAGCGATATTTATCGAACAAAATGTTTTTCCTTCACCACTTATAGAAGAGGTAATCATCAGTGTTTTTCCGCCTTCCAGTTTTTGCTTTTTATATAAAAACTGTAACGAAGAGCGAATTGCCCGAAAGGATTCTGACAATGCTGATTTAGGCTTGTCAAAAACAGCCAGCTCTCCCTTATCTTTATAAACACCCACCACTCCTATCAATGGAATTTGTGTTTGCTTACTCACATCTTCTGCATTTTGAACAGAATTATTAATAAAAAAGATAATAAATATGAAAAGTAACGGAATCAGGATTCCTAAAAACGAGGCTAAAACATAATTAACAGATGTCTTAGGACCTATCAATCCTCCTCCCACATCCTTAGCCGGATCTATAAAATGAATATCGGATAAATTGGCTGCTTTTACAATATCAGCTTCACTTCTTTTTTGAAGAAAGGTACTGTATATTTTATCACTTAAATCATATTTTCTTTTAATTTTTATTAATTCCTGCTGATCATCCGGTAATTGTTTAATATTTCCTTCAGCCTGATTTATCTTACTGTTTATCAAACCTAAATCAAACTGTAAAGAGGATTTAGCTGAGGCTATATTTTCGAGTAAAACACTTTTAATAGCCTCCATCTGATTGTCAAAATCACGAAATATTTTATCGCTTTTTACCGCATAAGCCATTTCCGAACGCTCTGTAGAAAGTGCTATAAGTTTGGAAATACTAGCTACAATATTAGGATCTTCGATACCTGCTACTGACGGAGCAGGAAGTTTAGAATAATCAACACTGTTTTTTAAATAGTTTTTTAACGAATTGTAATAGGCTATTTTTCGGGCAATCGCATCTTTTTCAACATCATATTGAAGAATTTTATCTGAAAACCGCGTTCCTTCCTCTTCAGCAGCATACAATCCTTTATCTTTCTTAAAAGATTTTAACTCTTCTCCCGATGTTTTTAATTGAGATTCCATCGAAACAAGGGTGCTGTCTATAAAAGCAATCGTATTGGTTGCAAATTTATTCTTACTATCCAATTGTCTCTTGATGAGCATGTTTACTGTAGCATTCAGGTATTCAACCATTCTGGCTTTATTGGTTCCCTGCATTCTCAAGGTAAGGATAGAAGCTCCTTTAGAATCAGGAATTACATTCACCCCTCTATAACGGGACACCACGCTATTAAAATTATTGAATCTTACAAAATATTCTTTTCCTTTATAAAATCCGGGATTGTCTTTGATTTCTAATTTCCAATGTAAAAAAGGCAAAGAAACTTCCTGACCCACTTTATATTTTTTGAGAAAATCGCCTGGCTGTACTGCCGTTGAGCTATAGGAATTATCGGAATAAGTAACTAAAGAAGCAGCATTATTTTGGAACGGGATTTTAATCTGATACTCTGTTTCGCTTAAAAAAAGAATACTAATCAATCCTCCTGATAATTGAGGTTTGTTTTTATCTATCGCCACATAAAAAGGAACTGCTCCGTAAGCATCCACCATATTATACTTTTGCTGCTCTAAATAATCAATATAAAATTGTAATTTATCAACTACTAATTCATTATGAGAGCGTGATTGCAGCGTGGTAGAAATGGTTTGCATTTGATCCGAAACACCGCCCCAGTTGAATGTTAAACTCGTATTAGAAGTAAATAAAGGATTGCTTTCTTCTTTAATAGAAATCAAATTCTCCATTTCATAAATCTTCTCTTTACGAATATTTACCTGATAAGCAATGGTAAAAGCAATTATCAAACTCACCAAAAACCATTTCCAGTAACTCACTATTTTTAAAAGTAAACCTTTAAAATCAAAGCTCACCTGATTTTCAAAAATGGAAAAGTCTTTTATATCTAACATTTTGTCGAAATGTATTTTATCTTTTTAATAATAAAAAAACAGTTGTTCCTAAAGAAATCAGCGTTAATATAGTACCTAAAGATTCTATACCTGTTTTTCCGGTACCCCAGCTTTTTTGTTTTAGAGGTTTTACATAAATATAATCATTGGGTTGCAGGTAAAAATAAGGAGAATTTACAATATTGCGATCAGTAAGATTAATATCGTGCATTTCAGTCCCTGTTGGCGTTTTCCTGATAATAGTAACTTCTTTTCTATTCCCTGTAAGTGTAATATCACCCGAATTAGCAATCGCTTCCATGATATTTACCTGTTCCTGAAACAAGGTCTTGGTTCCGGTACTTCCTACTTCACCATTAATGGTGTAACGAAAACCGGCCAACTTTACTATAACAAAAATATTGGCCTCTTTTTTAAAATATTCCGCTAATAATTGTTTTTCGATTCGTTGCCTTACTTCATCTAAAGTATATCCTATTACATTTAATTCTCCTAAAACAGGCATCCTGATATTTCCATGATCATCTACTGTAAAGCCATTAAAATATAAAGCCGACTCTGATTTTCCGGATTCACCCTCATTTGTAGTACTGAAAATTTCGACTAATTTTGGATCATTAGCTTTAATAGTAATACTCAAAACATCATTTGATTGCAATCGATAGGGTTTAGAAGCAACAGCCGAAATAGTTGTTTCAATATTTGTTTCGTCCTTATTTTGCAAGTAAACCAAATCCCGATTTGATATACAAGACGAAAACAACACACTGATACATAACAATAAACCAGATAAATACTTAGTCATTTTACAATTTTAGATAACAAATATAGCTTTTCATTTAGGATATTAAAAGCTCCGTTCCTATTAACTTATTAATTATTTTTTATTGCCTTTTCAAATGGCAAACGCTGTAAAATACTCCTTCCCAGGGTAACTTCATCAGCATATTCTAATTCGTCACCCACAGCAATTCCTCTGGCAATAGTAGAAATAACAATATCCGAATCAAAAATTTGCTTGTAAATATAAAAATTAGTCGTATCTCCTTCCATTGTTGAGCTCAAAGCAAAAATAACTTCTGTTAATTTTCCTGATTTTACTTTTTCTACTAAACTGGCAATCTTTAACTGACTGGGTCCTACTCCGTCTATTGGCGAAATCTTACCCCCTAAAACATGATAAATCCCTTTGAACTGTCCCGTATTTTCAATAGCCATTACATCACGAATATCTTCAACAACACATACTATTTCGTGGTTTCTGTTCTTATTGCTGCATATTTCACAAATTAAGGTATCCGAAATATTATGACAACTTTCGCAAAACTTAATTTCCTCCCGCATAGCAACCAATGCCTGCGTTAAGAAAGCAGTTTGTTCCTTGGGCTGTTTTAATAAATGCAAAACCAGTCGCAAGGCAGTTCTTTTTCCTATTCCCGGCAATTGTGATATTTCACTAACAGCTTTTTCTAATAATTTTGAAGAAAATTCCATAGTTGCAAATGTAACAATTTGTTCATTGAAATAATTGATTATTCCGTAATGCCTTTTAAAATATATTTTTACGAAATCTCTTATTTTAGACAAAAAAAGCCGTCTTCAATTATGAAAACAGCTTCGTATTTTTTTTTTAAAAATTTAATATTGATTTGTAGCCAATAAAACTAACGTACAAGCTACATCAACCTTGATATTATTTAATTCTAAAAGCTGATACAACTCAGGATTTTCAGTTCCCGGATTAAACACCACTCGCTTAGGCTGAGCCTCGACAATATAATTATAATAAAATCGTTGATTTTTGGGATTCAAATATAAAGTGATTGTATCTATGTTTTTAACCGGAATAGCTTTGGTGTGTATTTTTACACCTGCAACTTCACCTTGATTTTGACCTATAGCCAATACGGTATGCCCTTTTTGTGCTAACATATTTATGGCTTTATAAGCATAACGGTCGGGTTTTGTAGTTGCTCCCAAAACTAAAGTTTTTTTATTTTTCATTTCGTTCATTATTTCTGCAAAGGTACTCAAATAGAATTGAAGTAGAACGATGCTGTATTTCAATACTTTTATAAACTATTTTTAGGCAGGAAAATTTCAGCCATCATGCATCTTGCACTTCCTCCGCCACAAGATTCGATAGTTTGCAAGTTAGTTTTTAAAATACTTCCGTATTTTTCTAATTGCGCAATTTGGTTTTGATGGAGCGACTCAAAAGCTGTAGTACTCATTACAATATACCTTTTATCATCAGTTCCTGAAACTTCAAGTAGGTTTGCAGCAAAATGATTAACCTGTTTCTCACTAATCAAAATAACCTCTTTGCCACTTGCTCTTAAATTATCCAGTACCATTTTACGTTCTTTTTTATCTGCAATCATATCAGCACAGATAACAGCAAAATGCTCACCAATACTCATCATTACATTCGTATGATAAACCAGTTCCAGTTTGCCATCTACCGTATGAAAAGCTTCAAAAATAACCGGAGCATAATCAAAATCTTCACAAAACTCAATAAAAAGCTCTTCATCAGCCCTTGGTGATAAGGCACAATATGCAATTGCATTAACCCTGTCTAAAACCAAGCTTCCTGTACCTTCCAGAAAAAGCCCATCCTCTTCTGCCGATGTAAAATCGATACTATTTTCAATTACAAAACCTTTTTCCTCCAATAAATCTAAAATATCATCACGTCGTTCCGCTCTACGATTCTCAGCAAACATGGGATACAAAACCACATCCCCATTTGCATGAAAAGAAATCCAATTATTTGGAAAAACACTGTCAGGAGTATCTGTTTCTAAAGTATCATCCACCACCACAACCTGAACTCCCACACTTTCAAGCTGACTAACTAAACCATCAAATTCCTGTTGGGCTTTAGCATTTATAGCTGCCGGTAATACTCCGCTTATTTCTTTTTGGAAATAATTATTGGCTGTCGTTTGCTCATTCATCCGAAAAGCTACCGGACGTATCATTAAAACCGATTGGGTCACTTGTTTCATTTTATAAACCTATTATTTATTGCTTACATCAAAGATAAAAAAAAGCCTCACTTTTCAGTGAAGCTTTAGCTTGATATCATTTAAAATTATACTGGTTTTTTAAACTCTCTTAAAGGAGATCCTGTATAAACTTGTCTTGGTCTTCCAATTGGTTCTTTGTTTTCACGCATTTCTTTCCATTGCGCAATCCAACCCGGTAATCTACCTATAGCAAACATTACTGTAAACATATCAGTAGGAATTCCTAATGCTCTGTAAATAATTCCTGAATAGAAATCAACATTCGGATATAAGTTTCTGGATTTGAAATATTCGTCTTCTAAAGCTGCTGCTTCCAGTTTTTTAGCAATTTCTAAAATTGGATCTTCAACTCCTAAAGTTTCTAATACCTCTTTAGCTGCTTTTTTGATAATTTTAGCACGCGGATCGAAGTTTTTATAAACTCTGTGTCCAAATCCCATTAATCTAAAAGGATCGTTTTTATCTTTTGCTTTAGCCAAATACTTTTCAGTATCTCCACCATTTTGATGAATTTCTTCCAGCATTTCCAGTACCGCCTGGTTAGCACCTCCGTGTAAAGGTCCCCATAAAGCAGAAACTCCGGCAGAGATAGAAGCAAATAAACCTGCGTGAGAAGAACCTACCATTCTTACTGTAGAAGTAGAACAGTTTTGCTCGTGATCAGCGTGAAGAATAAATAATTTATCTAAGGCTTCAGTTACAATAGGGCTTAATTTATAAGGCTCTGTAGGTAAAGCAAACATTAAATTCATAAAGTTCTCTACATATCCTTTAGTATTATCATAATAATTTAAAGGATACCCCATAGACTTTCTATAAGTCCAGGTTGCAATTACTAAGAATTTACCCATAGTTTTACAAACTGCCTGGTACAATTCTTTTTCATTTTCAACATTTACAGACTTTGGATTGAAAGCAGTCAATGCACTCGTTAAAGCAGCTAAAACACCCATTGGATGTGCTGTCTTTGGAAATCCATCGATAATACCTTTCATTTCCTCATTTACTAAGGTATGTTTTCGGATATCTGTTTCAAATTGTTCTAATTGAGCAGCTGTTGGTAATTCACCAAAAATCAAAAGATAAGAAACTTCTAAGAAGTTGGCCTGATCTGCTAAATCTTCAATAGCATATCCTCTGTAGCGTAAAATTCCTAATTCTCCATCCAGGAAAGTGATTGCACTAGTACAAGAACCTGAATTTTTAAAACCGGGATCAATTGTAATTGTTCCTGTTAAATCTCTTAATTTGTTAATATTGATAGCTTCTTCGTTCTCACTCCCTTTAATAACAGGAAACTCATACTTCTGACCATCAATTTCTAATATAGCTGTTTTTGACATAATAATTTGAAATAAATCTTTACACTTAATAATTTACCAAATCTAAGGATAATAACGTTAATTAAAAAGAGAAAAAAACAGTGATATTGTTAAATTTGACAAAAAAAGCCATTCATTTAAAATGAATGGCTTTAAAAAAATAACAATTTGTTATTCTTATTTTATTTTAAATGCTTTTTTACCAGGAAAATAAGCAGTATTTGCTAATTCTTCTTCAATTCTAATCAATTGATTGTATTTAGCCATACGATCAGAACGGGAAGCAGAACCTGTTTTAATTTGCCCACAATTTAAAGCCACAGCTAAGTCAGCAATTGTATTATCTTCTGTTTCTCCTGAACGGTGAGACATTACTGAAGTATATCCTGCATTTTTAGCCATGTTAACAGCTGCAATAGTTTCAGTTAGAGTACCAATTTGGTTTACTTTGATAAGGATTGAGTTAGCAATTCCTTTTTCGATACCAGTTGACAAACGTTCAACATTAGTTACAAACAAATCATCACCTACTAATTGAACTTTATCTCCAATTTTTTCAGTTAATAATTTCCAACCTTCCCAGTCATTTTCATCCATACCATCTTCGATAGAGATAATTGGGTATTTAGTTGTTAAATCAGCTAAATAATCAGCTTGTTCAGCAGAAGTTCTTACTTTTCCTGTTTCTCCTTCAAATTTAGTGTAATCGTATTTTCCGTTTACATAAAATTCTGCAGAAGCACAGTCTAAAGCAATCATAATTTCGTCACCAAAAGTATAACCCGCTTTCTCAACTGCTAATTTGATAGTATCTAAAGCATCTTCAGTACCACCAGCTAAGTTAGGAGCAAATCCTCCTTCGTCACCTACAGCAGTAGAAAGACCTCTATCGTGTAACACTTTTTTCAAGCTGTGAAAAATTTCAGTTCCCATTTGCATAGAATGAGAAAAAGAAGTTGCTTTTACAGGGAAAATCATAAATTCCTGAAAAGCTATCGGAGCATCAGAGTGAGAACCACCATTGATGATATTCATCATTGGAACAGGTAATGTATTAGCAGAAACTCCACCTACATATCTGTATAAAGGTAATCCTAATTCAGCAGCAGCAGCTTTAGCAACAGCTAAAGAAACTCCTAAAATTGCATTAGCTCCCAGTTTAGATTTATTAGCAGTACCATCTAAATCAATCATCATTTGATCAATTAGATTTTGTTCAAAAACAGAAGTACCTACAAGCTCTTCAGCAATTACAGTATTAACATTGTTCACTGCATTCAAAACTCCTTTTCCTAAGAAAGCTTTTCCACCATCACGTAATTCTACGGCTTCATGTTCTCCTGTTGATGCACCAGATGGAACTGCTGCTCTTCCTAAAACACCGTTTTCTGTAATTACATCTACCTCTACTGTAGGATTACCTCTTGAATCGAAAATTTGTCTTGCATGAATTTTGATAATAATACTCATATTACTTAGTTTTTAAATTTTAAAATACAAATATATTCTAAGTTTTTCAAACACGGTATTTATTTTTTTAATCTTATCAACGAAAACGTTATAAATCTTTTTTTTAAACATAATTTAAAATAAAATTTACAATAAAATGGCATTAAAAAAACTCAAAACAAAAAAAACAGGCTAAACAAAAAATGTTTAGCCTGTCATTATCTTTTAAAAAAGGAATTATTTTTTCAAAGTTTCTATAAACTGATCAAATAAGTACGAAGAATCATGTGGTCCAGGACTTGCTTCGGGATGGTATTGAACTGAAAAACAGTTTGTACCTTTCACTCGCATACCGGCTACTGTTCCGTCATTAAGGTGAAGATGCGTGATTTCCAATTCCGGATGCGCTTCTACTTCTTCTCTGTTCACAGCAAAACCATGATTTTGAGAAGTAATTTCTCCTTTTCCTGAAACTAAGTTCATCACTGGATGATTAATTCCTCGGTGCCCATTAAACATTTTATAGGTAGAAATTCCATTTGCCAATCCCATTACCTGATGCCCTAAGCAAATTCCAAACAAAGGCTTTTTACTTACTAAGATTTCTTTAGCCACCTCAATTGCATTCTCTAAAGGCTCCGGATCACCAGGTCCGTTTGACAAGAAAAAACCATCGGGATTAAAAGACTCTAACTCAGCATAAGATGAATTATACGGGTACACCTTAATATAACAGTCTCTTTTAGCAAGATTACGTAAAATATTTGTTTTGATTCCTAAATCTAAAGCCGAAACTCTGTAAGTAGCATTTTTGTCTCCATAAAAATAAGGCTCCTTAGTAGAAACTTTTGATGCTAACTCTAAACCTTTCATATCCGGAACATCAGCTAAAGCAGCTTTAAGTTCTTCAACCGGAGTATCATCTGTACAAATTACAGCGTTCATAGCACCGTTATCACGAATATAGCTAACAAGTGCACGTGTATCTACATCAGAAATACAAATCAAATTATGTTTTGTAAAATATTCTTCTAAACTTCCTGAAGCATCTTCTCTGGAGTAATTAAAACTAAAATTCTTACAAACCAAACCGGAAATTTTAATCCCTTTTGATTCTACCTCGTTATCATTAACGCCATAATTCCCGATGTGCGGATTAGTAGCTACCATGATTTGCCCAAAATAAGATGGGTCAGTAAAAATTTCCTGGTAACCGGTCATACCAGTATTAAAACATACTTCACCAAAAGTGGTTCCGCTGATTCCGATAGATTTTCCGTGGAATATAGTTCCGTCACTTAATAAAAGGATGGCGCTTTTTCGTGTTGTGTATTTCATTTGTTGTTAAATATGGTGCAAATTTAATTCATTAAAGCAGTGAAAGCAACAATTTTAAAAATTATTTTAGAATTGAAAATAATTATAGCATTTTAAGCTAACACAAACTTCATTACTAAAAAATCAAAAAAAAAGGATAAACTAAAAAAATAGTTTATCCTTGATTCTATAGAATGATTATCTTCATAATTATTCAGCAGCAGTTTCGTCAGTAGTTTCAGTTTCTGCAGCAGGAGCTTCGGCAACCGGAGCTTCTTCTGTTTTCTTAGCTTTACCACCACGACGGCTTTTTGCTTTTTTAACTTCTTTTTTACCACCGTTGTAAAGTTCGTTAAAATCTACTAATTCGATCATTGCCATATCAGCATTATCTCCTAAACGATTTCCAACTTTAATGATACGAGTGTATCCTCCCGGACGATCACCAACTTTAGCAGCTACATCTCTGAACAAGTCAGTTACAGCATATTTACTACGTAAGTTAGCAAAAACGATACGACGATTGTGAGTCGTATCATTTTTAGATTTTGTTATAAGCGGCTCAACAAATTGTTTAAGCGCTTTTGCTTTAGCAACAGTAGTGTTAATACGTTTGTGCTCGATTAGAGAACAAGCCATATTAGCTAACATAGATTTTCTATGTGCAGTCTGTCTGCTTAAGTGATTGAATTTTTTTCCGTGTCTCATGACGTGTTTTTTTAAACCCTCATCTTGCTACTATCCTCTATGGAGAGCAAAATATGAGTAATTTATTCTTTATCTAGTTTGTATTTAGCTAAATCCATTCCGAAAGTCAAATTTTTAACTGCTACAAGTTCATCCAGCTCTGTTAAAGATTTTTTACCGAAATTACGGAATTTCATTAGGTCATTTTTATTGAACGATACTAAATCACCAAGTGTATCAACTTCAGCCGCTTTCAAACAATTTAAGGCTCTCACAGACAGATCCATATCAACAAGCTTAGTTTTAAGCAATTGTCTCATGTGTAATGATTCCTCATCGTAGGATTCTGTTTGTGCAATTTCATCAGCCTCAAGTGTAATTCTTTCGTCAGAGAACAACATGAAATGGTGAATCAGAACTTTAGCAGCTTCAGTTAGTGCATCTTTTGGATTAATAGAACCATCAGTTTTAATTTCGAAAACTAATTTTTCATAATCTGTTTTTTGCTCCACACGGAAGTTTTCTATTGCATATTTTACATTTTTTACCGGAGTAAAAATAGAATCTGTAAATATGGTTCCAATTGCAGCATTTTGTTTTTTGTTCTCCTCAGCAGGAACATATCCTCTACCTTTCTCGATTGTTAAATCAAGACTCAATTTGATTTTTGGATCTAAATTACAGATAACCAGTTCTGGGTTCAAAACTTGGAAACCTGAAATAAATTTTTGAAAATCACCAGCTGTTAATTGATCTTTACCGGAAACAGAAATAGAAACTGATTCATTATCGATATCTTCAATTTGACGTTTGAAACGTACTTGTTTTAAATTAAGGATAATTTCGGTAACATCTTCAACAACTCCTGAAATAGTAGAAAACTCATGATCTACACCTTCTATGCGAACAGATGTAATTGCATACCCTTCCAATGCTGAAAGCAAAACTCTTCTAAGTGCATTACCAACAGTCAATCCATAACCAGGTTCTAAAGGTCTAAATTCGAATTTACCTTCAAAATCGGTTGAATCGATCATGATAACTTTATCGGGCTTTTGAAAATTAAAT
The DNA here is from genome assembly GCF_900142775.1 of Flavobacterium flevense. GTDB lineage: Bacteria > Bacteroidota > Bacteroidia > Flavobacteriales > Flavobacteriaceae > Flavobacterium > Flavobacterium flevense. Next base: position 87,166 of record NZ_FRCC01000008.1, on the reverse strand, counting down.
ATTGCCATAAATTTCGACTAAGTCAATTATTATTTGTTGTACAACTCTACGATTAATTGTTCTTTAATGTTTTCTGGAATTTGAAGTCTCGCAGGTACACTTACAAAAGTACCTTCTTTAACGTCATTGTTCCATGTAATCCATTCATAAACTTGACTTGAATTAGATAAAGAACGTTCGATTGCTTCTAAAGATTTAGATTTTTCACGAACTGCAACTTTATCACCAGGTTTAAGGTGGTAAGAAGGAATGTTTACAACTTCACCGTTTACAGTGATGTGTCTGTGAGAAACTAATTGTCTAGCACCTCTTCTAGAAGGAGCAACGCCCATTCTAAAAACTACATTATCCAATCTTGCCTCACATAATTGTAAAAGAACTTCACCAGTAACACCTTTAGTAGCTGATGCTTTTTTAAATAAACCTCTGAATTGTTTTTCTAAAATTCCGTAAGAATATTTAGCTTTTTGCTTTTCCATTAACTGGATTGCATATTCAGATTTTTTACCTCTTTTTTTAGCCATCCCGTGTTGTCCAGGAGGATAATTTCTTTTTTCGAAAGATTTGTCATCTCCGAAGATTGCTTCGCCAAATTTACGAGCAATTCTAGTTTTAGGACCAGTATATCTTGCCATTTCAATGAATTATTAAGGTAGAGATTATGAATTCAGGTCATATCCTTCGATAATCGTGTTTCTACCTAGTTATACTTAAATTAAATTATTAAACTCTACGTCTCTTTGGAGGACGACATCCGTTGTGAGGCATTGGAGTAACATCAATGATTTCAGTTACTTCGATTCCTCCGTTATGAATAGAACGGATAGCAGACTCACGTCCGTTTCCTGGTCCTTTTACATAAACCTTAACTTTTTTCAATCCAGCTTCAAGAGCTACTTTACTACAATCTTCTGCGGCCATTTGAGCTGCGTATGGAGTGTTCTTTTTAGAACCTCTAAAACCCATTTTACCAGCTGAAGACCAAGAAATAACTTCACCTTTTTTGTTTGTCAAAGAAATGATGATGTTATTGAAGGTAGCAGAAATATGAGCTTCTCCCGTTGATTCAACGATAACTTTACGTTTTTTTGTAGTTGCTTTAGCCATATTACTTATTATTTAGTTGCTTTTTTCTTGTTAGCAACAGTTTTTCTTTTACCTTTTCTAGTTCTAGAGTTGTTTTTAGTTCTTTGTCCTCTTAATGGAAGACCAGTTCTGTGACGAATACCTCTGTAACATCCAATATCCATTAAACGTTTGATATTCAAAGAAACTTCTGAACGCAATTCTCCTTCAATTTTGAATGCTCCAACAGCTTCACGAATTGCTCCGATCTCGTCATCATTCCAATCTTGAACTTTTTTGTCCTGGCTAACCTGAGCTTTCTCTAAAATCTCTATAGCTCTACTTTTTCCTAATCCGAAGATGTAGGTAAGTGCAATAACACCTCTCTTGTTTTTTGGGATATCTACCCCTGCTATTCTTGCCATAATTATCCTTGTCTTTGTTTAAATCTAGGATTCTTTTTGTTTATTACGTATAATCTTCCTTTTCTACGTACGATAATGCACTCGGCACTTCTCTTTTTTACTGATGCTCTTACTTTCATTGTGAATATCTTTAATATCTATAAGTAATTCTTGCTTTAGACAAATCATAAGGGCTCATTTCCAATTTCACTTTATCACCTGGTAATAATTTGATATAATGCATACGCATTTTTCCTGAAATATGAGCAATTACAACATGTCCATTCTCTAATTCTACACGGAACATTGCATTTGACAATGCTTCAATGATTGATCCGTCTTGTTCTATTGCTGATTGTTTTGCCATAAAATTAAGCTACTGCTTTTCTATTTTTTCCGCTTTTCATTAAACCATCATAATGCTTATTCAACAAATATGAATTGATTTGCTGAATTGTGTCAATTGCAACACCTACCATAATTATCAATGAAGTACCTCCAAAAAACATTGCCCAAGATTGTTGAACATCCATAAGACTTACAACTATGGCTGGGAACACAGCTATTAGAGCAAGAAATAAAGAACCTGGAAAAGTTATCAAAGACATTACCTTGTCAAGAAAATCAGAAGTTTCAGCTCCAGGTCTTACACCCGGAATAAAACCACCACTTCTTTTAAGATCATCTGACATCTTATTAGTAGGAACTGTAATTGCTGTGTAAAAGAAAGTAAATACTACAATTAATGTAGCGAATACAAAATTGTACCAAAACCCAAACATATTACTAAATGCACCTGCAATAGACTGTGAAGTATCGGAATTTGACAATCCTGCTAAAGCAGCAGGAATAAACATAATTGCTTGCGCAAAAATAATTGGCATAACCCCGGAAGCATTAAGCTTCAAAGGAATCCATTGTCTATTTCCTCCTAACATATCTTGTTCAAAATCACCAGAAGCAGTACGACGTGCATACTGAACTGGTATTTTTCGAATAGCCATAGTTAACAAAACACAAGCAATGATAACTAAAAGCCAAATAATTATTTCAATCACTAACAACATTGGTCCACCGTTGTTATTAGTAACTCTAGTTGTAAACTCCTGAATAAATGCTTGAGGAAATCTTGCTAGAATACCCACCATAATTAATAGTGAAATTCCGTTTCCAATTCCTTTATCAGTTATTTTTTCTCCTAACCACATGGCAAAAATTGTACCTGTAACTAAGATAATTACTGAAGAAAATAAGAATTCAAAAGAACTAAAACCTAATAAAAATGCACTTCCTGGTAAAGTTTTGTAAAGATTATAAATATACGTAGGCCCTTGAACTAAAGTAATAACGATAGTTAACCAACGAGTAATTTGATTAATCTTCTTTCTACCACTTTCTCCATCACTTTGTAATTTTTGCAAATAAGGAATAGCAATTCCCATAAGCTGTACAACGATAGATGCAGAAATATAAGGCATAATTCCTAAAGCAAAAACTGATGCTTGTGAAAATGCACCTCCAGTAAACATGTCAAGAATTGAACCAATCCCTTCCTTAGTTTGACCAGCTAAATTAGCCAGCTGAGTCGCATCTATACCTGGAAGTGTTACTTGAGCTCCAAAACGATAAACTAAAAGCAGACCTAAAGTAATCAGGATTCTGTTTTTTAGCTCCTCGATTTTCCAAACATTACTAATTGATTCAATAAATTTCTTCATAGTTAATTGAAAAATTATATTGTTACAGCCTCTCCTCCAGCAGCTTCAATAGCAGCTTTTGCAGTAGCAGTAAATTTGTGAGCAGTTACTTTTAATTTAGCTTTCAATTCTCCTCTTCCTAAAATCTTAACAATTTCATTCTTAGTTGCTAAACGGTTTGAAACAAAAACTGACATATCAACAGTATCTGTAATCACACCATTATCAACTAATAATTGAAGTGTATCAAGATTTACACCTTCGTATTCTTTACGATTGATGTTTGTAAAACCAAACTTAGGAACACGTCTTTGAAGTGGCATTTGACCTCCTTCAAAACCAATTTTTTTAGAATATCCAGAACGAGATTTTGCTCCTTTGTGTCCACGTGCAGCGGTACCACCTTTTCCAGAACCTTCTCCTCTACCTAATCTTTTATTTTGATTATGTGTTGACCCTTCAGCTGGTTGTAAGTTACTTAAATTCATAACAGTTATTTGTTATTTAGCTTCTTCTACAGAAACTAAGTGTTTAACTTTGTTTATCATCCCAAGGATTGCAGGGTTTGAATCATGTTCTACAACCTGACCCATTTTACGTAGACCTAAAGCCTCTAATCCTCTTTTTTGATCAAGTGGACAGTTGATTTTACTTCTAACTTGTTTTACTAATAATTTAGCCATAATTTCCTTGAATTAACCTTTAAAAACTTTCTCTAAAGATACTCCTCTTTGTTTTGCAACAGTATGAGCACTTCTCATTTGTAATAAAGCATCAAAAGTTGCTTTAACTACGTTGTGAGGATTTGATGATCCTTGAGATTTAGATAATACATCATGAATTCCTACTGATTCAAGAACTGAACGAACAGCTCCACCAGCAATAACTCCTGTACCATGAGAGGCAGGAATTAAAAATACACGTGCACCACCAAATTTACCTTTTTGTTCGTGAGGAACTGATTGTCCGTTCAAAGGAATTTTTACTAAATTTTTCTTAGCATCTTCTACTGCTTTCGCAATTGCTTCAGAAACGTCTTTAGATTTTCCTAATCCGTGACCAACTACTCCATTTTCATCACCTACAACTACAATCGCAGAAAAACCAAAAGCTCTACCTCCTTTTGTAACCTTAGTAACACGATTAACACTTACCAGACGATCTTTAAGTTCAAGACCACTTGGTTTTACCAATTCTACATTTTTGTATTTAGACATAATATATTAGAATTTAAGTCCAGCCGCTCTTGCGCCTTCTGCTAATGATTTAATACGACCGTGGTATAAGTATCCTCCTCTATCGAATTTTACTGTTTCAACCCCGGCTTTTAACGCTTTTTCTGCAACAAGTTTTCCAACTGCAGTCGCAACTTCAACGTTAGTACCTTTTCCTATTTCTTTTTCTCTTGAAGAAGCAGACAATAATGTAACACCGTTTACGTCATCAATAAGTTGAGCATAAATTTCTTTGTTACTTCTAAATACAGATAATCTAGGAGTAGCAGCAGTACCGCTGATCGTCTTTCTGATTCTGAATCTGATTCTCTGTCTTCTTTCAGGTTTTGTTAATGACATAATCTTATTTTTTAAGCTGATTTACCTGCTTTTCTTCTTAATACTTCACCTACAAATTTAACACCTTTTCCTTTGTACGGCTCTGGCTTACGGAAACCTCTGATTTTCGCAGCAACAGCTCCTAAAAGTTGTTTGTCAAATGATGTTAATTTTACAATTGGGTTCTTACCTTTTTCAGATATAGTTTCAACTGTTACTTCTGGAGCAACTTCTAAAACAATATTGTGAGAAAATCCAAGTGCTAAATCTAATTTTTGTCCTTGGTTAGAAGCTCTGTAACCTACTCCTACCAATTCTAAAGATTTAGTAAAACCTTCAGTTACTCCAACAATCATATTGCTGATTAAAGATCTGTATAAACCATGTTTTGCTCTTTGATCTTTGTGATCAGATGATCTTTCAACTTGAACCTGATCACCTTCAACTGTTACAGTTACATCCGAAAACTCCTGTGTTAGTTGACCGTTTTTTCCTTTTACTGTAATGATACCATCTTTAACTTCAACAGTTACTCCAGCAGGGATTACAATTGGACTCTTTCCTATTCTTGACATCTCTTATAAGTCTTTTTAAATTAGTATACGTAGCAAATTACTTCACCACCTACATTTAATTGCTTAGCTTTCTTTCCAGTCATCAAACCTTTTGAAGTAGAAACAATAGCAATACCTAATCCGTTAAGGATTCTAGGAATATTTGAAGAACTTGAATATTTACGTAAACCTGGTTTACTAATTCTTTGGATATCTTTAATAACTGGCTCTTTAGTATCTTTATCATACTTTAAAGCAATTTTGATAGAACCCTGAACAGTGTTTTCTTCAAATTTGTAACTTAAGATATAACCTTGATCAAATAAGATCTTGGTAATTTCTTTTTTTAGATTAGATGCCGGAATTTCAACAACTTTGTGGTTTGCAGCCACAGCGTTTCTAACTCGCGTTAAATAATCTGCAATAGGATCTGTATTCATATTTATTAATTTGCGGTTATGGTTTTCTTTGAGACTTTCTCATTGAACCTTTAACCAATTAAAATTCGTTTTTTACCAGCTGGCTTTTTTAACTCCTGGTATCAATCCATTATTAGCCATTTCACGGAAAGTTACACGTGAAATACCGAATTGACGCATGTACCCTCTTGGTCTACCTGTTAATTTACAACGATTGTGTAAACGAACTGGTGAAGCATTTTTCGGTAATTTTTGCAAACCTACGAAATCTCCAGCTTCTAACAAAGCTTTTCTTTTCTCAGCATATTTAGCTACCGTTTTTTCTCTCTTAACCTCACGGGCTTTCATTGATTCTTTAGCCATATCTTAATTCTTTTTAAAAGGTAAACCTAATTCAGCCAATAATGACTTTGCTTCTTTGTCTGTTTGAGCAGTTGTAACAAAAGTGATATCCATTCCTGAAATTTTGTTCACTTTATCAATATCAATTTCTGGGAAAATGATTTGCTCTAAAACTCCAAGGTTATAGTTACCTCTACCATCGAATCCAGTAGCTTTGATACCACTAAAATCTCTTACACGTGGTAAAGCTGAAGTAATAAGTCTATCTAAAAACTCATACATTCTTTCTCCACGCAAAGTAACTTTTGCTCCAATTGGCATTCCTTTTCTCAATTTAAAAGACGCAACGTCTTTCTTAGAGATTGTAGAAACTGCTTTTTGTCCAGTGATCTTAGTCAATTCATCAACTGCATAGTCAATTAATTTTTTATCAGATACTGCTGCACCTACTCCACGGCTTAAAACGATTTTTTCAAGTTTAGGAACTTGCATTACGTTTGTGTATCCGAATTCTTCTTTAAGAGCAGAGATTACTCTACTCTTATATTCTTCTTTTAATCTAGGTATATACGCCATTACTATAGTACTTGATTAGATTTTTTTGAAAATCTTACTTTCTTATCTCCTTCAACTCTTACACCTACTCTAGTTGTTTCCTTAGTTTTAGGATCAATTAAAGAGATATTAGAAATTTGAATAGGAGCTTCTTTCTTTACGATACCACCTTGAGGGTTTTTCGCACTTGGTTTCGTGTGTTTTGAAACCATGTTTACACCTTCAACAATCGCTTTGTTTTTCTCACGGTCAACACGTAATACTTTACCTTCAGCACCTTTGTGATCTCCAGCAATTACTCTTACAATGTCACCTGATTTTATTTTTAGCTTTATCATCTTAAAACGAATTAAAGCACTTCTGGTGCTAATGATACAATTTTCATGAATTGTTTTTCACGAAGTTCTCTTGCTACCGGACCAAAAACACGAGTTCCTCTCATTTCTCCTGCAGCGTTCAAAAGAACACATGCATTATCATCGAAACGGATATAAGAACCATCGGCTCTTCTCACTTCTTTTTTGGTACGTACAACAACTGCAGTTGAAACAGCTCCTTTTTTCACGTTTCCGTTCGGAGTTGAATCTTTTATAGACACTACAATCTTATCACCTACAGAAGCATACCTTCTTTTGGTACCTCCTAAAACACGGATAGTTAAAACTTCTTTAGCTCCTGTGTTATCTGCTACTTTTAGTCTTGATTCTTGTTGTACCATAATTATTTAGCTCTTTCTAGGATTTCAACTAATCTCCAACATTTAGATTTACTTAAAGGACGCGTTTCGCTAATTCTTACAGTATCTCCAATGTTACAGTCGTTTGTTTCGTCATGTGCAACAAATTTCTTTGTTTTCAATACGAATTTACCGTATAATGGGTGTTTTACTTTAGTAACCTGAGCAACAACAATAGATTTATCCATTTTGTTTGAAGTTACAACACCAATTCTTTCTTTTCTTAAATTTCTTTTTTCCATCTTTCGCAGATTACAATTATTGCAACTCTCTTTTTGTAAGCTCTGTAGCTAATCTAGCAACTGTTCTTCTCATACTTCTAATTTGAAGCGGATTCTCAATTGGAGATATTGCATGAGCCAATTTTAGGTCAGCATATGTTTTCTTAGCCTGGCTAAGATTTTCTTGCAACTGTGCTGCAGAAAGATCTTTTATTTCTGATTGTTTCATAATAATATAGATTATGCTTCGAAATCTCTAGCAACGACGAATTTAGTTTTTACTGGTAGTTTTTGAGCTGCAAGACGCAAAGCCTCTTTTGCAACTGACAATGGAACTCCACCAACTTCAAACATAATTCTTCCGGGTTTAACAACAGCTGCCCAATATTCAACGGCACCTTTACCTTTACCCATACGTACCTCTAATGGTTTCTTAGTAATAGGTTTGTCTGGAAATATTTTAATCCATAATTGTCCCTCTCTTTTCATGTAACGAGTTGCAGCAATACGTGCAGCCTCGATTTGACGTGAAGTAAGAAACATACCATCTTCATGAACAGATTTAATACCAAACATTCCATTTGAAAGTTCATGCCCTCTTTGAGAGTTCCCTTTCATTCTACCTTTTTGTACCTTACGGTATTTTGTTCTTTTAGGCTGTAACATTTTTCTTTAATTTAAAAATTACTTTCTTTTACGAGCGTCTGGTTTTCCACCTTTGTTAAAGTTAGATTTACCACGAGGAGCATCTCCACCTTTTCCACCAGATTGTTTTTTATCCATTCCAGCAAGCGGAGAAAGATCTCTCTTTCCGTAAACTTCACCTTTCATGATCCACACTTTAATTCCCATTCTACCATAAGTAGTATGAGCTTCAGCAAGTGCATAATCAATATCAGCTCTGAAAGTTGACAAAGGAATTCTTCCTTCTTTGAAACCTTCTGAACGCGCCATCTCAGCACCATTTAAACGACCAGAAATCAAGACTTTGATACCTTCAGCGTTCATACGCATAGAAGCAGCAATAGCCATTTTGATTGCACGTCTGTAAGAAATACGGCTTTCGATTTGACGAGCGATGCTTGTCGCCACAAGATAAGCATCTAACTCAGGTCTTTTAATTTCAAAGATATTAATCTGAACCTCTTTGTCAGTAATTTTCTTAAGTTCTTCTTTTAACTTGTCTACCTCTTGACCACCTTTTCCGATAATGATACCAGGTCTGGCAGTAGTGATAGTAACGGTTACAAGTTTCAAAGTTCTCTCGATAATTACTTTTGATACACTAGCTTTTGATAAACGAGCATGTACATACTTTCTGATTTTGTGATCTTCAGCTAATTTATCGCCGTAATCATTTCCACCATACCAGTTTGAGTCCCATCCTCTGATGATACCAAGTCTATTTCCAATTGGATTTGTCTTTTGTCCCATCTTATTAATTTGCTTGTGTGTTATTAATAGCTCCTAACACGATTGTTACGTGATTTGAACGTTTTCTAATTCTGTGTGCGCGACCTTGTGGAGCTGGACGAAGTCTTTTCAACATCATTCCACCATCTACTCTGATCTCTTTAACAAATAATCCAGCTTCTTCTAAATTACCTTCACTATTTTTTTGCTCCCAGTTGTTGATTGCAGATAATAATAGTTTTTCTAATTTTCTAGATGCTTCTTTAGAACTGAATCTTAATATGTTAAGTGCTCTTTCTACCTTCTGACCTCTTACCAAGTCCGCTACTAAGCGCATTTTTCTAGGTGAAGTAGGGCAGTTATTCAATTTCGCGAAAGCAATAGACTTATTAGCCTCTTTTCTCGCATCTGCTGTTTCTCTTTTACGAACTCCCATTGCTTCTTATTTTTTACCTTTATTTTTTGCTCCAGCATGACCTCTAAAAGATCTAGTTGGTGAAAATTCTCCTAATTTGTGTCCTACCATGTTTTCTGTTACGTAAACCGGTACAAATTGACGACCGTTATGAACTGCGATAGTTTGTCCAACAAAGTCAGGAGTAATCATAGAAGCTCTAGACCAAGTCTTAACCACTCCTTTATTTCCACCTGCGATGTTTTCTTCAACTTTCTTTTCTAACTTATAATGAACGAAAGGTCCTTTTTTTAATGAACGTGCCATATCTTAATTATTTCTTTCTACGTTCTACGATATACTTACTACTCGGGTTTTTCGGAGAACGAGTTCTATAACCTTTAGCCGGTACTCCGTTTCTAGAACGTGGATGACCTCCAGAAGAACGACCTTCACCACCTCCCATAGGGTGATCAACAGGGTTCATCGCAACCGGTCTTGTTCTTGGTCTTCTACCTAACCATCTTGTTCTACCTGCTTTACCAGATACTACTAATTGATGATCAGAATTAGATACTGCTCCAATAGTTGCTGAACAAGTTAACAAGATCAATCTTGTTTCTCCTGACGGCATTTTAATTGTAGCATATTTTCCATCTCTTGCCATTAATTGAGCAAATGTTCCTGCTGAACGAGCAATTACAGCTCCCTGACCAGGTCTCAATTCGATACAAGAAATCACAGTTCCTAGTGGAACTCTGCTTAAAGGTAATGTATTACCAATTTCTGGTTGAGCTTCAGCACCAGAAACTAATTTCTGACCTACTTTCAAACCATTTTGAGCAATTACATATGTTTTCTCTCCATCAGCATAAGCTAATAAAGCGATAAATGCAGTTCTGTTTGGATCGTACTCAATTGATTTCACTGTAGCTGGAATTCCATCTTTAGTTCTTTTGAAATCAATAATACGATATCTTTGCTTGTGACCACCACCCGTATAACGCATGGTCATCTTTCCTTGACTATTTCTACCTCCAGAGTTTTTTATCGGCGCTATCAAAGAGCGTTCCGGCTTATCAGTTGTAATGACGTCATAACCATTCACAACTCTAAATCGCTGACCTGCGGTAATAGGTTTTAATTTTCTTACTGACATTGTTATATCTTAGATATTGTTGTAAAAATCAATTGTTTCTCCTTCTTGTACTTGTACAATTGCTTTTTTAATTGCATTTGTCTTTCCACTGATTAAACCACTTTTAGTGTATTTTGTAGTTCTGTCCGGTCTTACATTAATGGTGTTAACACTCAAAACAGTTACTCCATAAGCAGCTTCAACAGCTTTCTTAATCTCAACTTTATTTGCTTTTTTGTTAACAACAAATCCAAAACGGTTTAAAACTTCACTTTCTTTGGTTACTTTTTCCGTTACTATAGGTTTAATTATGATACTCATATTCCTATTATTTACTTAAATTTTCTTCAATTACCTCCAAAGAACTCTCCAAAAGCACTAAATTATTAGCATTCAAAATCTCATAAGTACTTAATTCTGAACTACTTACAACGCTAGATGCTTTTAAATTGCGTGACGACAAATATACATTTTTATTGGTATTACCCAACACAAACAATGATTTTTTATTTTCTAACTCTAAAGCTTTCAAAACGTTAATGAAATTCTTAGTGTTTGGAGTTTCAAAATTAAAGTCCTCAAGAACGATAATATTTGATTCTTTTGCCTTAATAGAGAACGCTGATTTTCTAGCTAAACGTTTCAAGTTTTTATTCAATTTAAATGAATAACTTCTTGGTCTAGGTCCAAAAACAGTTCCTCCTCCTTTAAACAAAGGGTTTTTTGCACTACCCGCACGAGCAGTACCTGTTCCTTTTTGTTTTTTAATCTTACGAGTACTTCCCGCTACTTCAGCTCTTTCTTTAGCTTTGTGCGTTCCTTGTCTTTGATTAGCAAGATATTGCTTTACATCAAGGTATACTGCGTGATTGTTTGGTTCAATTGCGAATACTGAATCAGAAAGTTGAACTTTTCTCCCAGTATCTTTTCCGTTGAAATCTAATACTTTTACTTCCATTACTTCTGAATGATTACATAAGAGTTGTTATGCCCAGGAACACATCCTTTAATAACAAGTAGGTTCTTTTCAGCAACTACTTTTAAAACTCTAAGGTTTTGTACTTTTACATTATCTCCTCCCATTCTTCCAGCCATACGCATTCCTTTGAATACTCTAGATGGATAAGAAGAAGCTCCCACAGAACCTGGCGCTCTTAAACGGTTGTGCTGACCATGAGTTGCTTGTCCAACACCACCAAAACCGTGACGTTTCACAACACCTTGAAAACCTTTACCTTTAGATACACCTTGTACATCCACAAATTCTCCTTCTTCAAAAATAGAAACATCAATAAGATCTCCTAATTTTTGTTCAGTTGCAAACTCTTTGAATTCAACGACTTTTTTCTTAGCTACAGTTCCCGCTTTTTTAAAGTGACCTAAAGCCGCTTTTGTGGAATGTTTCTCGTTTTTGTCATCGAAACCAAGTTGCAACGCTTCGTACCCGTCAACACCTTTGGTTCTGACTTGGGTAACAACACATGGACCTGCCTCAATAACAGTACAAGGAATATTCTTCCCGTTCTCATCAAAAAGACTAGTCATGCCGATTTTTCTACCAATTAACCCAGACATAAATATTAATTATTAATTATTAAATATAAAAACAGAACACAATCGTTTAAGTGAAGCTGTTTTTAAAGTGGTGCAAAAGTATAACTTATTTACACACAAACCAAAAAAACTTTTCACTTAAACGAAGTGCTCTAATTTACTCTTGAAAAAAAACTTAAACTTTGATTTCTACTTCAACTCCACTAGGCAATTCTAATTTCATTAAAGCATCGATAGTTTTAGATGAAGATGAATAAATATCAATTAATCTCTTATATGACATTACTTCAAATTGCTCTCTTGCTTTTTTATTTACGTGCGGAGAACGCAATACTGTAAATAATTTTTTATGAGTTGGCAAAGGAATTGGTCCTGTTACCACTGCTCCGGTAGTCTTAACCGTTTTTACAATCTTTTCAGCAGACTTATCTACCAACATATGATCGTAAGATTTTAATTTTATTCTGATTTTTTGACTCATTTTCTTAAAGATTAAGCGTTTCCTTTTGCTTTTTTGATTACTGCTTCTGAAATATTAGAAGGTGTTTCTGAATAGTGAGAGAATTCCATTGTAGAAGTTGCTCTACCAGAAGACAATGTTCTTAATGTAGTTACATAACCAAACATTTCTGATAAAGGCACATCTGCCTTAATAGTTTTCGCACCATTTCTATCACCCATGTCATTCACCTGACCTCTACGACGGTTGATATCACCTACGATATCTCCCATGTTTTCTTCCGGTGTAATAACTTCCATTTTCATGATTGGCTCAAGAATTACAGCTCCGGCAGCCTTAGCTACTTCTCTATAACCCATTCTGGCTGCTAATTCAAAAGAAAGTGCATCCGAATCCACCGGGTGGAAAGATCCATCTAACAAAGTTACTTTTAAACTATCAACTTGGTAACCAGCCAAAGGACCTGTTTTCATAGCTTCACGGAAACCTTTTTCAACAGCAGGGATATATTCTTTAGGAACGTTACCACCTTTAACTTCATTAACAAACTGTAATCCTACAGGAACTTTACCATCAACTTCATCAGCAGGCTCAAGTCTAAATACGATATCACCGAATTTACCACGACCTCCAGATTGTTTTTTGTAAGTTTCTCTGTGAGTAGCTGTTTTTGTAAACGCTTCTTTGTACTCAACCTGAGGCTCACCTTGATTTACCTCAACTTTGAATTCACGTTTCATTCTATCAACTAAGATATCTAAGTGAAGCTCACCCATACCTGAGATAATAGTTTGTCCTGAAGCCTCATCTGTTCTAACAGTAAATGTTGGATCTTCCTCAGCTAATTTAGCCAAAGCCATACCCATTTTATCTACATCAGCCTTAGTTTTAGGCTCAATAGCAATACCAATTACCGGTGCAGGGAATTTCATAGACTCAAGAATAATTGGGTGTTTTTCATCACACAATGTATCTCCGGTTTTAATATCTTTAAATCCAACAGCAGCTCCAATATCTCCAGCCTCAATATATTCGATTGGATTTTGTTTGTTAGCGTGCATTTGGTAGATACGAGAAATTCTTTCTTTGTTTCCTGAACGAGTGTTCAAAACATAAGAACCAGCATCTAATCTTCCTGAATAAGCACGGAAGAAAGCCAAACGACCTACGAAAGGATCAGTAGCAATCTTAAACGCTAAAGCAGCAAATGGCTCTTTAACATCTGGCTTACGCAAAATTTGAGTTTGATCTTCTTCTAATAATTCAGCATCATCAGGATGAATTCCTGTAATACCTTCTTTATCCATTGGAGACGGCAAGTATTTACATACTGCATCTAACATGAATTGAACTCCTTTGTTTTTGAAAGATGAACCAGCAATCATAGGAATGATAGCCATATCCATAGTAGCAGCTCTTAAAGCTTTATTGATTTCTTCTTCCGTGATAGAATCTGGATCTTCCATATACTTATCAAGCAAGTTCTCATCATAATCAGCAACCGCTTCAATAAGAATATCTCTGTATTCTTTCACTTCATCAACCATATCCGCAGGGATATCGATAATATCAAAAGTAGCTCCCTGAGTAGCATCATGCCAAACAATAGCTTGGTTTTTAACTAAATCAACCACACCTCTGAAATCATTTTCTTCACCAATTGGCAAAGTGATTGCAACAGCGTTTGATTTCAACATATCTCTTACTTGTTGACAAACTGCCAAAAAGTTAGATCCCTGACGGTCCATTTTGTTTACGAATCCCATACGAGGAACTCTGTATTGATCAGCAAGTCTCCAGTTAGTTTCTGATTGAGGCTCAACACCATCAACAGCAGAAAACAAGAAAACTAACCCATCAAGTACACGTAAAGAACGATTTACCTCTACAGTAAAATCAACGTGTCCGGGAGTATCAATAATATTAAAGTGGTAAGGCAATGATTCCGGCAATAACTTACCTTGCTCAGTTGGAAAATTCCACTCACAAGTTGTAGCAGCAGAAGTAATAGTAATACCTCTTTCTTGCTCTTGCGCCATCCAGTCCATTGTTGCAGCACCATCGTGCACCTCACCAATCTTATGTGATTTACCTGTGTAAAAAAGAATACGCTCAGTTGTTGTTGTTTTACCAGCATCAATGTGAGCCGCAATTCCTATATTTCTTGTATATTTTAAGTCTCTAGCCATTTCTTACGAATTAAAATCTAAAGTGAGAGAAAGCTTTATTAGCCTCTGCCATTTTGTGAGTATCCATTCTTTTCTTAACAGCCGCTCCTTCTTCTTTAGCCGCAGCTAAACATTCTGAAGCTAACCTTTGCGCCATTGACTTTTCGTTTCTTCTTCTTGAATAAAGTATCAACCACTTCATTGCCATAGAAATTTTTCTGTCTGGACGAATTTGCATTGGAATTTGAAATGTAGCTCCACCTACTCTACGACTACGTACTTCTACGTGAGGCATAACATTAGTTAAAGCATCTTTCCAAATTTCTAACGAAGTTTTCTCGTCATTTTGCTTTTTTGTTTCAATGATATCAATTGCATCATAAAAAACTTTAAAAGCTGTAGATTTTTTACCATCCCACATTAAGTTATTCACAAAACGTGTTACCAGTTGATCATTAAATCTTGGATCTGGTAAAAGTGGTCTCTTTTTTGCCGCTCTTTTTCTCATGTCTTTTTTTTAATAAAAAGTTATGGGTTATCCGTTAAATGCTATGTGTTACGATTTTTTCTTTCGATCCAATCCTAACTCTTAACTCCTAACCTCCAACTCTTAACGTTTTAAATTACTTTTTTGCTTCTTTTGGGCGTTTAGCACCATACTTAGATCTTCTTTGCGTTCTTCCTGCTACTCCTGACGTATCAAGCGCACCACGAACGATGTGATATCTAACTCCTGGTAAATCTTTTACCCTTCCACCCCTAACTAATACTATCGAGTGCTCTTGTAAATTGTGTCCTTCTCCAGGGATGTAAGCATTCACTTCATTACCATTTGTCAAACGTACACGCGCAACTTTACGCATTGCAGAGTTTGGTTTTTTTGGTGTAGTAGTGTAAACACGCGTACAAACCCCTCTTCTTTGAGGACAAGAATCTAAAGCAACCGATTTACTCTTCTTAGTTATCTGAGTTCTTCCTGTTCTTACTAATTGTTGAATTGTTGGCATAATTAATACTAAAAATTATTATGTAAATTTAAATCCCGCTTTTTACGGGCTGCAAATGTATAAATTATTTTTTACTCTACAAATGTTAATTCATTAATTTTCAATAACATCATCTTGCACTATTAATTATTAAAAAAAAGACAACAATTTTATAACATTTGCATTAAAAAAAGTGATATTTTAGAGACATTCTTAAAAAAGCTACAAAAACAAAAAAACAAGCTGCAACAATTAGGTAGTTTAACAAAAAATTAAGAGATTTGTTTCTGGAACCCAAAAGCTACACTCAATGAAACGAAAACTTAATGTATTTTTGTCATTATTATTATTAATGATAATCAACCAACTTTCTTATTCACAAGAAAGAACCGTAACCGGTACTGTATTAGACAATACAGGTCTTCCTCTACCAGGCGCCAGTGTTTTAGTCAAAGGCACTCAGTCGGGTACACAAACAGATTTTGATGGAAAATTCAGCATCAAAGCCACAGCATCACAAATATTAGTATTTAGCTACATTGGTATGAAATCACAGGAAATACCAGCCAGCTCAACAAATATTAGTGTAAAACTTCAAGGAGATGCACTTGAACTTGAAGGAGTAGTAGTTACCGCTTTTGGAATCAAAAGAAATCCTAAACAATTAGGTTATTCCACCAGTTCGGTTAAATCGGAAAATATAACTGAGACATCTGAACCAGATTTAACAAGAGCGCTTTCCGGAAAAGTAGCAGGTGTAAATGTTAATTTTTCAACTGGTGTTGCTGGAGCAGCAAACCAAATTACTATTCGAGGAACTAACTCATTAACAGGAAACACTAATCCTTTAATCATTGTAGACGGAGTAGCTTATAGTAACAATCAAGTAACCAGTTCTGACCAAGTTACCGGAGGTGGTGGTTACGAAAGTGCCCTTTCAACGTTAGATCCAAATGATATTGCTGAGATAAACGTACTTAAGAGTACTGCTGCTGCAGCTTTATACGGATCAAGAGCCATGAATGGTGTAATTGTGATTACAACAAAATCCGGATCTTCTAAATTCAAAAAAGCTGAAAAATTAAATATAAATATCGGAATAGGTTCATACTTTGAAACTATTGCAAACCTACCTGATTACCAAAATACCTATGGAGCAGGAACGTTATTTGACTACGGAAATGTAAACGGTTCATGGGGAGCACGTTTTGACTCGCGAGAAACAATACCTACATGGGCGTCACTATTAGAAGCATATCCGGATAAATTTGGACCTACGGTTCCTTATGTAGCCAAACCTAACAACGTAAAAGATCTATTCAGAACAGGTCTAGTATTAGACAAAACAATAGGTTTTAATTACTCTGGTGAGGACGGAAATTTCAATGCTACATTATCTAACATGGCTCAAGATGGATACATCCCCTATAACACATATGACAGAACTTCGATGTCAGCGGGAGGTAATTTTAAATTAAGTAATAAATTAACGGTTGGATCAAATTTTAGTTATTCCAAAACCAAACAAATAGGAGGTTTCTTTGGAGAAAATCAATATGACGGTGCCTCTTCATCATTTGCAAGAACATTGTTTTTAGCACGTAACTGGGATTTCAACCTACCTTATGTCGACCCAACAACAGGAGGTTCTGTTATTCCAAACGGTACTGGGTATGATCACCCAATGTGGTCTTGGAAACACGATCAAATTATCACACATACTGACAGAATTGTAGCGGGATTAAATTTGAATTATAAATTTAATGACAATATATCTGCCTCTTACCGAGTGGGTATAAACAATTACAAACTTGATCGTGATGAGATACGAGACCTAGCCTCCAGAGCTGATAACGGCTTGGGGTCACTTAAAAAAGACTACTACATGAATCAGGATATTGAATCAACCTTTTTGGTTAATTTTAATTATGACCTGACTAATAAGATTAAATTTGCCGCGATTTTAGGTAACAATTTATTGCAAAACGAATTTCAGAGAGAAACGAATACTGGTAACGAATTTATTCTTCCAGACATTTTCAATTTTAAAAATGTTAAAACAATAAAGAATATTACTGACGAATCTGCTCAAAAAAGAAATGCAGGTGTTTTTGCAGATATCACTTTATCATATAACGATTATCTGTTCCTTAATGCTACGGCAAGAAAAGACTGGAGTTCTTCATTACCAAAAAACAACAACTCTTATTTCTACCCATCAGTAAGTGCTTCTGCTATACTTACAGATGCCTTAAATATTAAAAGTGATGTTTTAACTTTTGCTAAAATTCGAGGAAGTTTTGCCAGAGTGGGTCGAGATGTTGATGCAGAATTTTTAAGAATTTCTTTTGAGCAAGGTGACTCATTTAATGGTCTTCCTACAATTGGAAACAACACTAGCTTAGGAGACCAAAACATTACACCTGAATTTTCAAACGAATTTGAAATAGGTACAGACTTAGAATTTTTTAACAGACGTATTACATTAGATTTAAGTTTGTATCACAAAAAAACTACAGATTTATTAACTCCTGTAACAGTAGCAACAACATCTGGTTATGACAAAATCAACACAAATGCAGGAGACATCCTAAACAAAGGTATCGAGGTTAGTTTAACTCTAATCCCTATCAAAACTGAAAATTTCCAATGGACATTTGGTACTTTATTCACTAAAAACAAGAATGAGGTTACAAAATTACGCGAAGGATTAGATAGAATTCAATTAGATCCTAATGAAGTTGCATATGCTATTCCAGGACAACCATTTGGAGTATTTTACGGAACTAAATTTGCACGTGATGAACAAGGCAACTTTTTAATCAATGAAAGTGGCGGGGCAATCTATGAAGATACAAAACTGGGGATTATAGGCGATCCTAATGCCGATTTTAAAATTACGTTCAATAACACCTTTAAATATAAAGGATTCACATTAGGTTCTCAATTTGACTGGAAACAAGGTGGAGATTTTAGCTCAGTTACTATTCAAAGCTTACTTGGTAGAGGAGTAACAAAAGATACCGAAAACAGAGAAAGCACATTTATTATCCCAGGTTATTATGCCGACAGTGACCTTAACCCAATATTAGATGATCAAGGAAACAAAATACCAAACAGTATCCAGTTAAGCATGAACGAATTGTACTTCTCCCCTGCTGGAGGAAACACATTTGCCATAAATAGTGTAGATGAAGCATCTGTATATGATGGAACAGTATTTAGATTAAGAGAATTGAGCTTAACGTATGATTTACCAAACAACCTTTTAAAGAAAACTCCATTTGGCAAAATGAGTTTTAGTATCATTGGAAATAACTTATGGTATTTTGCTCCAAATGTTCCTAAATACACCAATTTTGATCCTGAAGTAACCAGCTATGGTTCTAGCAAATTACAAGGAATAGAAACTTCTGCTGCCCCAACAGCTAAAAGACTAGGATTTAAAGTAAACTTAACATTTTAATCAGATGAGACTCATACACAAAATAAAATCAAATAAAGCACTAGTAGTTTTATCAATAATATCCACCATGTTTATTAGTTGCGAAAACTATTTAGATGTTGACACAGACAAAGACTACCCAAAAGTTGCACCTCTAAATTTCTTATTAACCAGCACTCAGGTAAGCATTTCCTCAATTGGAGCTTATGACGTTAATATGGGAAGAATTTTATCTACCTATACTCACCAGTTTACTTCAAGAGAAGACGAAGACCAATACGGCGTTAAAGTTGATGACATTCAATTACAAAATGACTGGGATGCTACCTATTTATCATTAACAGATATTGAAACAATGATAACTCAAGGTACAGAAACTGAAGACTTGATTTATGTAGGAATTGCACAATTAGAGAAAGCGTATGTAATCGCAAATGCAGTAGACTTATGGGGAGATGTACCATTTAGTGAGGCTACAAAATTGACAAATGGAATTATTTCGGCTAAATTTGATAATCAAAAAGAAATATATACATCAATTTTTGAACTTATTGAAACTGCTAAAGCTAATATCAACACAGGAAAGGGATTAAAACCCAGCACTGATGATTTGATTTATGGAGGCAACACAGACAAATGGATACGATTCGCCAATACTTTTAAATTAAAACTATACAACCAAACGCGATTAACTCCAGATTTCGACACCGCTGGTTTCAACGCATTGATTGCTGAAAATAATTTCTTTAAATCAATTGAAGATGATTTCCAATTCAATCATTTTAATTCAATTTCTCCTTCATACGAAAGAAACACCCTATTCAAAGAAGCATATGAAAGTACACAATTTGGCAGCTATCAAAGTCCATGGTTCTACGAGATTTTAAAAGGCGTTAATCCAAATATTCACTCGGGGAATCCAGATCCTAGAATGAATTATTACTTCTACAATCAATTAGAACCAGGCGAATTCCCTTCGGATCAAGGAGATGCCGCAACAGGAGACCCTAATGCTGATTATTGGGATGAATCAACTGGTTTTTTCAGCAACCGCTTTGGTAGCACAGGTCCAGACAGAGATAAAAGTGCTGAAAACTCATATACCTACCCTGGAATTTTTCCTTCAGGAGGTCGATATAATGACGGCAATGGCGGCTCTGTAAGTACATTCAATGAATCATTCTCCGGGAAAGGTATCGCTCCGCACAGAATTTTAACTTATGATGAGTACTTATATATTAAAGCTAAATTAGTACAACAACAAAAACTTTCAGGAAATGCAGCTGATATTTTAGAAGAAGCTATTACTGCTAGTTTTGCTAAAGTTGACCAAGTAGTTGCTAAGAGCGGCACAACCCAAACAGTCCCTGTATTATCGGGTTCTACTGCTGTTCTTGACTTTATCAGCAATATAATTACGGAATTCAACAATGCTTCTGCTGCAAAAAAACTCGAAATAATTATGACTCAAAAATGGGTCGGAACTTTCGGAGATCCAGCTGATCAATACACTGATTACAGAAGAACAGGTTACCCAATTTTAGCAAATCCAAAGAGTACGACTCCAGAATATCAATTAAACAACAATGATGGTTTCCCTCTAGATGATTCGCAAACTGTATTGAACAATAATTTCCAATTATCATTTTACTGGCCTCAAAATGAACTAAGCAACAATGCGAATGCTCCAGAACAAAAAAACCCAACAACATACAAAATCTTTTGGGCTAACTAAAACAAAAAAATATGAAAAATATAAAATCACTTATTATACCTCTATTATTGATTGTTTCGATAATAGTATCCTGTGAAGATGATGGTGGAAAATCAAAAAAAACTTTCATAAGTGGTGCTACACCAAACATTACTAAACTAAGCACCTCTGATCAATCAATAAATCTCGTTGCACTTAAAAATGGCGATGATATTGATTTAGGATTTACTGTAGATCGTTATTATGGCAATATTACATCAGTTGATGTTGTTGGTTTTTATTTCACTGAAGACGGAGTTGAAAAACATGTATTCCAGTCAAATGTTACAGAATTTCCATATACTATGCATTTGGATCAAAATGACTTATTTAGCGCTTTTTCAATTGACAATGGTGACGATGTTACAATTACCGATAGATTAATCATTACTGCTGAAATGACATTGAAAGATGGCCGAGTTATAAAAATGTATTCAGATGAAGGAATTAAAAATTATGGTGCCGATATATCAAATCAGTCTCAATATGCTGCTGCACAAACTTACATTATTTCCTGCCCATTAGACGATGCCTCCTTATTTAATGGTGACTATGAAGTGGTCGTAGATGATTGGGCAGATTACGGAGCAGGTGATATTATTCCTTTAGAATATGATAGTAATTTAGGAACTTTAAAATTTAAAATTTTAAACACAAATAATCCATACATATCAAACACTGATTCCTATTTTCTAGTGACCATAAATCCAACAGATTCCTCTGTAAGTGTAGCATCTAATGAAGCATTAAACTATACAGGATTTGATATAATAAATGTAACAGGTTCTGGAGCAGTTGGTTCTTGTACTGGAGACGTAGTGATAACATTGACTTTTGGCCCTTATGGCTCTTATAATTTAGAATTAAAAAAAGTTAATTAACATCTATCTATTAATTACTCTAAAATCCATCCTGCCAAAAACAGGATGGATTTTTTTTATATATTTGCGCCATGGAAAAAGAACATCAAATATTCGGGATTAGAGCCATTATAGAAGCTATTCAGGCTGGCACAACAATTGACAAAGTGTACATTCAAAAAGAAGCTTCAGGTGAGTTAATGAAAGACCTGATGAAGGTAATGAAACGCGCTAATGTAAATTTCTCGTATGTTCCTGTTGAAAAGCTAAACAAACTTACTCCTAACAACCATCAGGGTGCAGTAGCTACCATCTCTCCTATTTCATTTTTTGACTTAGAATCATTAATTGAAACTGTTGTTGAAAACGGAAAAAAACCATTGTTTCTAATCTTAGATCAAATCTCTGATGCCCGTAATTTTGGAGCTATTATCAGAACTGCCGAATGTACCGGAGTAAACGGAATAATCATTCAAAAATCAGGCTCAGCTCCTGTAAATGGTGATACCGTAAAAACATCGGCTGGTGCAGTTTTTAACATTCCTATTTGTAAAGTAGAACACATTAAAGATGCTATTTTTCTTTTGCAGGGAAGCGGAATCAAAACCGTTGCCGCAACTGAAAAAACAGATGAAACTATCTATAACGTAAACTTAACTGAAGGTGTAGCAATTATCATGGGATCGGAAGATCGAGGAGTAAATCCATCTGTTTTAAAAATTGTAGATGAAAAAGCTAAGCTTCCTATGTTTGGAACAATTGGTTCTCTGAATGTATCAGTTGCTTGTGGTGCTTTTTTATATGAAGCAGTAAGACAAAGAAGTTAAGAATTTTAGAACGCAGATTTTAGATTGCAGAAGACTAGATTTTAAAAAATATATAAAACGAATTAAGACTGTGGTTTTGATTCGTTTTTTTCTTTTGGGACAATATCATAATTTACTTCCTGACTCGAAATATAATAATTTTGAAAATCATCTAATTCATCATCATCTTCATTTTTTGGAGGATTCACAAAATTGCCATTTTCATCAAAACGTTGCATAAACTTATCTTCTTCAGGATTATAACCAGGCATTTCCCATTCGTATTTAGGTACTTTTTTAAACTCAGGTGTTTGATATAAAAGAGCCAGAACAAAACCAGTAATCAAACCTGCTAAATGTCCTTCCCACGAAACTTTATCATCAACTTCTGGAAAAACATACCATATCATTCCGCCATAAATTGTAATTACAGCTAAAGACAAAGCCACTAATCTATAATATCTTGTCATTATTCCTTTAAAAAAAATAAAAGCAAACAACACATAAATCAATCCGCTTGCGCCAATGTGATAACTTTCTCTTCCAATTAACCAAGTTAAAATTCCCGAAAATAAAATACCATAACCCACAACCGGTACAGATTGTCTTGAATAGAAAAATTGCAAAGCGGCTAATAATACCAAAAGCGGAAGAGAATTATTATACAGATGTTCCAGATCAGAATGAACAAACGGACTAAAAATCACACCTTGTAATCCCGAAAAAGTGCGGGGATAAATGCCATTCTCCACAAAATCAAAATCAAATCGAATTTCCAGCCAATACACAAACCAAAGCAACAGCACAAAAAAAAGTGGGAGCCCTACAACTGCATTTGTAAATTTGAAATTTTGATCCATTTTATTATTTTAAAACATACAATCAATTATGTAACCAAATACAATATAATGCTATTTTGTCATACTTAGAAAAGAAAAAACAGAAAATAGAGAATAGAAAACAGAGCTATTGCATCAAATAAAAACAGTAATTTTACAAAAGTTATTGTTTGATTTCAGATTAACGAATAACGATTTTTGATTTCAGATTTCAGATTTAAAAAAATGGAAGCACCACTAGCAGAACGCATACGCCCGCAAAAATTAGAGGAATATATTAGTCAGGCTCATTTGGTTGGACCAAATGGCTCCCTGACGCAGCAAATTGCCAAAGGAATAATTCCGTCATTAATATTTTGGGGACCACCAGGAACAGGAAAAACCACTTTAGCTCAAATTATTGCACAGGAATCACAACGCCCTTTTTTCATCTTAAGTGCTATCAATTCGGGAGTGAAAGACATTCGGGATGTAATTGAAAAAGCTAAGCAAAGCGGCGGACTTTTTACTGCCAAAAACCCTATTTTGTTCATTGATGAGATTCATCGTTTTAGCAAATCACAACAGGATTCCTTATTGGCTGCTGTTGAAAAAGGATGGATTACACTAATTGGTGCTACAACCGAAAACCCAAGTTTTGAAGTCATTCCGGCACTGCTTTCCCGCTGTCAGGTTTATACTTTAAATGCGTTTACTAAATCAGATTTAGAATCTCTTTTAGCACGGGCAATGAAAACAGATACTTATTTAAAAAGCAAAAATATCCAATTAAAAGAAACCGAGGCTTTATTACGACTTTCGGGTGGAGACGGTCGAAAACTGTTGAATATTTTCGAATTGGTTGTAAACGCTTCAGCAGAAGACGAAATTATAATTACTAATCAACGTGTTTTAGAATTAGTGCAACAAAATACGGTTTTGTATGACAAAAGTGGCGAGCAACATTATGATATTATTTCGGCATTTATAAAATCCATTCGCGGAAGCGATCCTAACGGTGCCGTTTATTGGCTGGCACGAATGATTGAAGGCGGTGAAGATGTAAAGTTTATTGCCCGACGATTACTTATTTCGGCTAGTGAAGATATTGGAAACGCCAATCCTACTGCCTTAATTATGGCTAATAATACATTTCAGGCGGTAACTACTATTGGTTATCCAGAAAGCCGGATTTTATTGAGCCAATGCGCTATTTATCTGGCCACTTCACCTAAAAGTAATGCTTCGTATATGGCTATTAATACCGCACAACAGATTGTAAAACAAACCGGAGATTTATCCGTTCCAATTCATTTGCGAAATGCGCCAACCAAATTAATGAAAGAATTAGGATATGGTGAGGAGTATAAATATTCTCATGAGTATGCTAATAATTTTGCGGAACAGGAATATTTACCCAAAGAAATAGAAAATACTCCCATTTATATTCCCGGAGAAAATGCCAGAGAAAACACTACCCGAGAGTTTCTTAAAAACCGCTGGAAAGACAAATACGGTTATTGAGGAAGTTGGAAGCGGGGAGTTGGAAGCTGGAAGTAAAAAAACGGCTTCCAAATTTGATTTTGAAAGCCGTTTACCGAACTAAAACTTAACGTTTATTTTTTCTGAAACCAGTTGGTCATTTTGATAATATTCAAAAAACCACTGATTGTCTTTCTTAACTAATACCCCTTGCTGACTTCCTTTTTGAGCCAGAAACGAATTAGCATCCGAAGTTTTATAAATTTTCATTACTACACTTGGTTTGTTGTCAATAAGCTGATAGTTTCCTCCGGCTAAAGGCTGGGCAAAAAGCAATACATTAGGATCAATAGCAACAACTGCTGTCGATTGTGTTGCAGTTTCCACTTTTTCAACTTTCTCTATTTTTTCAACTTTTTCTCTTTTTTCTAAACGCTGTGCTTTTTCCGGCTTTGCTTCTACCGCGACATTAGTTCCGCCATTATATTGGTATTCTAATTCATAAATGGAAGTAAAAGCTTTATTTAAAGCATCATTATAAGCTAGCTGAAAATCTTTTTCCCTACTCAAACCTACTTCTGATTGGTATACAATTTTGCCATAGCAATCCTTAAAAGTCACATATAGTTTTGTTGCTAAAAATGCGTTATCTTTTACAATATCATAATTCAAAACAGCACAACGATTAATAGTGTCCGGAACAACCTCATTGGAATAATAAACATCAAAACCTACTTTGTTGAGATTAAATTTAGACAAAGTAGCCATTCTATATTGATTTTCTGATTTTAAAAATTCATATTTTAAAGGGACAACAACCGTTTTATAGTGGTTTAGAGATTGTGCAAACCCAACACCGGATAATAGCAATAAAAGGAATAGAAATATTTTTTTCATAATTATAAATAGTTTTTAAGTTCTAATAAATGATTAATTTGTTTAACAGAATGCGTTATATCCTGTCTGCTTTCATTAAAATAAATAGCATCAATTCCGGCATCTAAAGCTCCTAACACATCTGCTTCGATAGAATCACCAATCATAATACTGCTTTCTTTTTTGGCTTTTGCCAAATCCAGAGCATATTCAAAAATAATAGGATTTGGTTTTTTAACTCCTGCCATTTCCGAATTAGTCACGGTAGCAAAATAAGGATTTAGTTTTGCATTATTTATTTTTTTTACCTGAACATGAGCAAAACCATTGGTTATAACATGTAGCTTGTACTTTTGGCTTAAATAATTCAAAATCTCTACAGTCCCGTCAAAAAGATGGTTGTTTTCAGTTAACAATTCAATATATTCATCTGAAATAAGAGCAATAGCTTCATCAGTAATTTTATAACCAATAGCATCAAAAGACAATTTTAATCGGTCATAACGCAATTGCTGATGTGTTATTTTATCATACTGATACAATTTCCAGCAGGCTTGATTGATAGGAATATAATGGGTAATAAAGGACTCAATAAGAACTGCAGGATGGTTTCGGGCAAAGATATTTTCAAAAGTAATTTTCGAATTTTTATCAAAATCCCAAAGCGTATGATCTAAATCAAAAAACACATCTTTTATATTCTCAATTCTCATTTTTATTTTTAAAAAATTCCTTCATCTACAAAACTATAATATTTTGTCTCAGTCACAATCAAATGATCTAAAACTTTAACATCTAAACTATCTCCGGCCACTTTTAGTTTTCTGGTAATTTGCTTATCGGCATCACTGGGCATCAACGTTCCTGATGGATGGTTATGACATAATATGAGAGCGGTTGCTCCTTTTTCGAGCGCCATTTTAAAAACCAGACGAACATCAACCAGTGTTCCTGTGATTCCGCCTACACTTAACTGGGCTTTCGAAATCACTTTATTGGAATTATTCAAATATAAAATCCAAAATTCCTCATGCGGCAGTTCCCCAATAATGGGTTGCATAATTTCAAACACCGTTTTGCTTGATGTGATTTTAGTTAATTCAATCACTTCCTCTCCCCTTCTTCTTCGTCCTAATTCCATTGCAGCAATTATCGAAATTGCCTTTGCTTCGCCAATACCTTTAAAATTGATTAATTGGGTCATCGACAATTTTCCTAAGCTATTTAAATTAGCATCAACGCTGCCTAAAATTCTTTTGCTTAAATCCACCGCCGATTCATTCCTGCTTCCTGAACCTATCAAAATAGCAATTAACTCGGCATCGCTTAACGCACTTTTGCCTTTGAGCATTAATTTCTCTCTGGGCTTATCATCTTCAGACCAATTCGTAATCGGGAAAGAGTTGTTTTCCATAGCAAAAGATTCATTTACAACAAATTGTACAACGTAAATATAACGTTAAATCTTTATAACCAAAAACAATTTTTCTTACAATTAAACCGAAGCTATCAGTCCTTTTACCTCATCAAAATTCAATCCGCCATAATTACCTGAACTCATCAATAACAAAGCTGAATTATCCAGATTTAAATTAAAAAGATATTCCTTGAATTCAGCAGGATTAGTATAAATAATCAAATCTTTGCGATTAAAAGCTTTGGCAATTTGCTCATAGCTTACTTCTTCCAACTGTTTGATTTTTACCGCATCCGGCGAATAGAAAACTACTGCAACATCCGCATTGTCTAAAGCTCCTTCGTATTCTTTTAAAAATTCAGCATTCAGACTGCTGTAAGTGTGTAACTCTAAACAAGCTATTACTTTTCTATCCGGATATTGCTCCTTTACCGCCTTAGTGGTAGCAGCTACTTTACTTGGCGAATGTGCAAAATCTTTGTAAGCTACTTTGCCTTTGTTTTCTGCTATTTTTTCTAAACGTTTAGAAGCACCTTTAAAACTGGCAATAGCTTCATAAAAATCAGCTTCATCAACGCCCATGTTCTGACATATCCATTTGGCTCCAGCCAGATTATTCAAATTGTGCGCTCCAAAAACTTCGATGGGCATATCGCCTTCGGGAGTTTCCAGCAAAGTTGTTCCGTCTTCCACTTTATAATTAGGTGTTGAATAAGGCAGTTTTCTAATAGGATTGGTGGCTGCTTCTGCTACGCGGCGTACTTCAGCATCATTTTCATTGTAAACCAGAATTCCACCATTGGTGATTTTTTCGATAAAAATTTCAAATTGCTCCACATAATTTCCATAAGTTGGAAACACGTTGATATGATCCCAGGCAATCCCTGAAATTAGCGCAATATTGGGTTGGTACAAATGAAATTTAGGCCTTCTGTCAATAGGTGAAGACAAATATTCATCTCCTTCCAGAACCATAAAATCGTTTTCTTCGGTAAGATGCACCATCGTATCAAAACCTTCTAATTGAGCACCCACCATATAATCAACTTCGATGTTATGATAATGCATTACATGCAAAATCATCGAAGTAATGGTTGTTTTTCCGTGAGAACCACCTATAACCACACGGGTTTTATTCTTTGATTGTTCGTATAAAAACTCAGGATACGAATAGATTTTCAATCCTAATTCCTGTGCTTTCAGCAATTCCGGATTATCCGCTTTAGCATGCATTCCTAAAATGATGGCATCAATATCAGCAGTGATTTTTTCAGGAAACCAGCCTAATTCAGCAGGTAAAATTCCTTTTTTATCTAAACGGGATTTTGAAGGTTCAAAGATGGCATCGTCACTTCCTGTAACCTGATATCCTTTATTGTGCAATGCTAACGCAAGATTGTGCATAGCACTTCCGCCAATAGCTATAAAATGAGTTTTCATATATTTTTTTTGGGAATTGAATTGCTGTTTTTTAATGTGTCAAGAATTTCAGAAGCTTTTTGAGGCTGATTCATTTTATTCTTATACAAATTAGCCAATTGCAAATAGGCTTTTCTTGAGTTTCCTATAGTAATTGCTTTTTTATATTGTTGTTCGGCATTTTTATACCGTTTAAAATATTCGTCAATATGTCCTCTGGATAAATAACCATCTACCGGAGAAATTTTTAATAATTCATTAGAATATTTCAAAGCCTTACTTTCACTGCCTCCGGCAATACCCGGCAGCATAAGATACAATTCAATCAGAGCCCATCTGGCTTCTATGTGTTTAGGATCAAGCTGAATTGCTTTTTCAAAGGAAGCTTTAATATCATCAATCATCCCAAAAGCTTTAAACTTATTTACCTGTAATGCTTTCATTCCTAATACACCTCCGTATTTAAAATGAAAATCAGCTTCTGAAGGTTTTATTTTCTTTAATTTCCCATAATACAACAAAGCTTTATCCCAATCTTTAAGATGCCCTGCAATATCTCCTAACCGTTCTAAAACAATTAAATCAGAAGGTTCTTTTTTTACTATTTTTTCGAAAATTTCCTGAGATTGCTGCCATTTTCCTTTTTCAAAAAAATATTGTGCTTTCTCAAAATCAGATTGAGAAAAAACCAATAAGGGCAGAAATAAAAAGACAATTAAAAACTGTTTCATTTTTCAAAAATAAGGAAATTAAAAAGGATTATAAAAACTTTATCTCATATAAAAAACATAAATAATAACAGAATAGCAATCTTAAAAAAACCTTATAATAACATCCGGGGAATACTTTCGTACTTTGAAAGCTAGGTTATTCCTGGTTTTTAAAAAACAATACTAATTCGCACTTTTTAAGTCGTATCTATGAAAATATTCTATGCCATTCAGGCAACTGGAAACGGACACATCAGCAGAGCCACTCAATTGTATCCGTACCTGCAAAAATTTGGCGAAGTCGATTTCTTTTTAAGCGGATGCAATGCCACTTTAGACATTAAATTACCTGTAAAGTATAAGAGCAACGGTTGTAGTTTGCATTACAGCAAATGTGGCGGACTGAATTACTGGGAAATTGCCAAAAACATCAACCCGCGCCAAATATACAAAGATGCCGATGCATTACCGTTAAAAAACTATGATGTTATTATCAATGATTTTGACTCTATTACTGCACTTGCCTGCAAAATGCAGAAAGTACATTCGGTTCAATTAGGACATCAGGCTAGTTTTATTTCTGCCAATACCCCACGACCAAAGAGAAAAAGTATTATGGGCGAAATGATTCTGAAACATTATGCGCCATCTCCTAAAAATATAGGTTTGCATTTTGAAAAATACGATTCTTTTATTCTTCCTCCGATTATCAAAGACGAAATTGTTCAGGCAGAGCCGACCAACTTAAAACACATTACTGTTTATTTACCCTCTTTTGACAAAGATTGTCTCGAAAAAGCCTTTAATAAAGTAAGTGACATGCATTTTCATTGGTTTTTACAAGGAGTGGAATTCAAACATACTATTGGAAATATTACCTATTTTCCTGTCAATCAGAAAAAATTTAACGAAAGCTTAATTTCCTGCGAAGGAATTATCACAGGCGGTGGTTTTGAAACTCCTGCCGAAGCTTTACATCTAGGCAAAAAGGTTCTTTCCATCCCTATTATGAATCATTATGAACAGGAATGTAATGCTGCTGCACTAAAAAAAATGGGGGTTCCTGTAGTGTACGAAGTTGGAAAAAACTTTGAAACAATTATCGAAAACTGGCTCAACCAAGACATTATTTATCCAAAAATGCAAGCCAATAATATTCCGCAAACGCTGCAGTATTTGTTTGACACGTATAAAGAATAGAAGAAAAATTTTCGACAAAACAAAAAACCACTAACGAATTTAACTTCTTTAGTGGTTTTTATATATTGCAATAATGTTACTTATTCATTCAACATTTTCCAAAGTTTATCTTTCAATTCTGTTAAGCCTTGCTGGGCAACAGAAGAAATAAACATATAAGGAATGTCTTTGAAGGAAGCGTCAAGTTCCGTTTTTAATTCCGCTTTTAATTCATCATCCAGCATATCGCATTTTGAAATCACTAAAAGACGTTCTTTGTCTAACATCTCCGGATTGTATTTGGTCAATTCATTAACCAGAATATCGTATTCTCCTTTGATGTCTGGCGTGTCTACAGGAACAAGAAACAACAAGGTTGAATTTCGCTCAATATGACGCAGAAAATAATGTCCTAAACCTTTTCCTTCGGCTGCTCCTTCAATAATCCCGGGAATATCAGCAATTACAAACGATTGGAAATCTCTGTAAGCTACAATTCCTAAATTTGGTTTTAAAGTAGTAAACGGATAATCGGCAATTTTTGGCTTAGCCGAAGTCAAAACGGATAATAAAGTAGATTTTCCCGCATTTGGAAAACCAACTAAACCAACATCAGCCAAAACTTTCAATTCCAAAATAACGTCCATTTCCACACCAGCTAAACCGGGTTGTGCATATCGGGGCGTTTGATTTGTCGAACTTCTAAAGTGCCAGTTTCCTAAACCTCCTTTACCTCCTTGACAAAGGATTTTTTTCTCCCCATCATCGGTAATTTCAAATAAGATTTCTCCCGTTTCTTTATCTCTTACCACAGTTCCTAGTGGCACTTCAATAATTTTATCCTCACCATCTGCTCCTGTACTTCTGTCACCTCCACCATCACCACCGTGACCCGCTTTAATATGGCGTGCAAATTTTAAGTGAAACAAAGTCCACAATGCTTTGTTCCCAACTAAATAAACGTGTCCGCCACGGCCACCATCACCACCATCTGGTCCTCCATACTGGATGAACTTTTCTCTATGTAAATGCGTAGAACCTTTCCCTCCTTTTCCGGAAGAAACAAATATTTTTACGTAGTCTACAAAATTTCCTTCTGTCATTTTTTTTGTTTTCAGTGGTCAGTGGTCAGTTTGTTTACTGAACACGGAACACTATTATTTTAAGGCTTTCACCATTACTTTATCAATCTTTACACCATCCATATCAATGACTTCAAATTCAAATCTATGCCAATGCAATTTTTCTCCTTGTTTAGGAATACGTGACAATTCAGTCATAATTAAACCGCTTACGGTAGTTACATCATAATCACTCAATAATTCGTCTAGCTCAAAATAAGTCAGGAAATCATGCAAGGAATAATGCCCGTCAACTAACCATGTCCCATCTTCCCTTGCTATTAACTGAAAATCTTCTTTGTAAAAATCAGATGCATTCCCCACTAGAGCTTCTAAGATATCATTCAATGTAATCATTCCTTGAAAAACCCCGTATTCATCAGCCACAATAGCATAATGAATTCCCGTAGTTTTAAAATTTTCCAATGCACTATAAGCGGTAGTATGCTCCATTAAATAAGGCGCTTCAGTCAATATATTTTGTAAATTAAAATCTTCTTTTTCAATTGTAGCAAAAATATTTTTAAGACTGGCGATACCTACAATATTATCAAAATCATCTTTATACACAGGATAAAAAGAATGTAATTCCTGTAACATAAACTCTTTAACCTGACTCTTATTTGACAGCAATGGCAACATCACCACCGATTTCCTGTGGGTCATCAGCGAATTTATTTTACGGTCACCAATATGAAAAACACGCTCCACAATATCCTGTTCAATTTCCTGAACTTCGCCCACTTCGGTGCCTTCTTTAATAATGGCTTTTATTTCCTCTTCGGTTACTTTTCCGTCTGCCGAAGGTTTAATACGAAGTATTTTTAATAAAAATTCTGTCGAATGTGTTAATAACCAAATAAACGGAGCTGTGACAATCGAAACTATTTTCATAGGCATTGCAACAGACTTAGCAATGGTTTCAGGATAATTCAACCCAATTCTTTTAGGTAATAATTCTCCTAATACTAAAGAAAAAAAAGTTAAAATTACCACCACAATTCCCACAGCAATGGAATGAGCCTGTGGTTTTAAAACCTCAAAACCCAACACAAAAGTTTCAACATCAGTAGTGATTTTATCGCCACTAAAAATACCTGTTAAAATACCTATTAATGTAATCCCGATTTGAACTGTTGACAAAAACTTGTTAGGTGAGTTTGCCAAATCCAGTGCAGCCTGAGCGCTTGAATTTCCTTTTTTAGCTGAATTTTCCAGTCTTGATTTTCGTGCTGAAATCAATGCGATTTCAGACATCGAAAAAAGTCCGTTTAATAAAATTAAAAAAAGAATGATTAATAGTTCCATTATTTGTTTCCGTTTTAAAAATTTAAAGTTTAAAGCTGCTAAAAAAAATTAGTAACTTTAAACTTTAAACAGCAAACATTTTTAATTATAAATTGTCAATTACATTACTTAAACGCTCTGTAATTTCTGCAATAGAACCAATACCGTTTACTGCATGAAATTTGCCTTGTTCTTTGTAAAAACCAATTAAAGGCGCTGTTTTTTCATTGTATTCCTGATATCTGTTTCTAATTTTTTCTTCATCCTGATCATCAGCTCTTCCGGAAGTTTTTCCTCTTTCTAACAATCTTGCTACTAAGATTTCATCATCAGCTTCTAATGCTATTGTAGCGGTGATTTTTTCATTTTTACTTGCTAAGAAAGCATCCAAAGCTTCAGCCTGTGCAATTGTTCTTGGAAAACCATCGAATAAAAAACCTGCTGATTCCGGATTAGCTTCTACTTCACTTTGCAACATTTTTATCGTTACTTCATCCGGAACTAATTCACCGTTATTGATATACGTTTGCGCCAGTTTCCCTAATTCTGTTTCATTTTTGATATTAAATCTAAAAATATCACCTGTTGAAAGATGAGTCAAATTGTATTTTCCTTTTAAAAACTCTGCCTGAGTTCCTTTACCAGCTCCTGGTTTTCCAAATAAAACAATGTTAGTCATTTTTTAATCTTTTAATTTTTAAATTTTTAATCTTTCAACTGATATACTTCCGGTAAATTTCGTCCTAAACCATCATAGTCTAAACCAAAACCTACTATAAATTTATTTGGAATCTGAATTCCGATATAATCAATTTTCACCTCTTTTTTATACGCTTCCGGTTTAAAAAAAAGAGTTGCTATTTTAAAATGTTTCAAGTTTTGTTTTTTAAACAAAGCTTTCAATTCCACAATGGTATGTCCCGTGTCAATAATATCTTCAATTACCACAACCGAACGTCCCGCTAAATCCTGATTCAAACCGATTAATTCTTTCACTTCATTGGTTGAAGCCATTCCGCTGTAAGATGCCATTTTTACAAAACTCACTTCGCATGGTTTCGTATAACTCTTTACAAAGTCGGAAACCACCATAAAGGAACCGTTTAAAACACCAATAAAAACTGGGATTTCATCAACAAAATCAGCTTCTACCTGAGTCACCATTTGCCTTATAGCAAAGTCAATTTCTTCGGCAGAAATAAACGGAACAAATTGCTTATCGTGAAGTTGAATCATTATTTTTAGTTTTAAAATAATGCGCAAAGATAGGGATTTCGAAATTGAGTTTTGCAATTGATTCTTAATTTGTATTTTTAATGCCCATTCTCACAAAACTATGAGTGAATTAACCGCAATTATAGCACAAACTACAGGATATAAAAACAGCCGACAAGCCTCTGCCGATTATGTGATTGCACGAGCTGAACTAATGGATGATTTTATGAGAATTTGTTTCGAAAATAAAAATCCTGACCATTATAAAGCTTGTTGGGTCATGGAATTGATTGCTTACGAAAAACTAAATTGGCTTCAGAAATATCTCAATTTAATTTGTTCCAAAAGTAAAATACTCACTAACGAAAGTGCCATTCGACCGCTTTCAAAAGTTATTTTTTTACTCATAGAAGCACATTACAAAACTTCAAAAAACGAAATTCATTTTACCGAAAACCAGCGTCAGGAACTCATTGAACTTAATTTTGACTGGTTAATCACCGATACTAAAGTGGCTTCAAAAGTCTATGCCATGCGCAGTTTACAGCTTTTAGGAAAAGAATACGACTGGATCCATCCCGAATTACAAACCATTTTAGCTAAAGATTTCAGCAATCAAACAGCTGCTTACAAAGCGGTTTCCAAGCATATTTTGAAGAAAATAAACCATCAAAAATAATTATTACGTACATTTGTAAAAAATATACGTATCATGAACACTAAGCTCACTTTATCGTTAGAAAAGGAAGTCATAGAACAGGCAAAATCCTATGCTAAAAAAACGGGCAGAAGTTTATCTGAACTAGTGGAAAGTTATTTTAAAAATCTGACTGAAAAAACAGAAAAAGAAGATGAAATCGACCCAAAAATTAAAAAACTGATTGGGATTATAACACTTCCGGATGATTTTGATGAAAACAAAGCAAGAGATGAATATTACAAAGAAAAATACGGTTTATGAAAAACATTTTTCTGGACAGTAATATTCTGATGGACATTTTTGCAAACAGACAGCCTTTTGTAAAAGCATCATTAGAAATTTACAAACTTGGAGTCAACAACAAAATCAATCTTTATACTTCTTCAAATACCATTACAACTTTACATTATCTTCTCAAAAAATTTATTTCAGA
Organism: Flavobacterium flevense; assembly: GCF_900142775.1. Lineage (GTDB taxonomy): Bacteria > Bacteroidota > Bacteroidia > Flavobacteriales > Flavobacteriaceae > Flavobacterium > Flavobacterium flevense. The sequence continues at coordinate 51,986 of NZ_FRCC01000008.1, read as the reverse complement.
AGATAAGATAAGAATGGCCTTGGAGGAAGTTTTAGAAAACATTCAAATAATTGCTGTTGACATCAATATCATTAGAAAAAGTCTAAAATCGAGTCATAAAGATTTCGAAGACGCCATTCAAATTACCGCTGCGCAATCCATTCACAACATGGACTGCATTGTTACAAGAGATTTAAAAGATTATAAAAATTCAGAAATCAAGGTTTTCACACCTGATGAATTTTTAATTAAAACAACACTATTATAATTATTTACAAGATGAATTATTTTTCTTCTGATTTTAAATTAGGAATTCTGGGAGGCGGACAACTGGGAAAAATGCTGTTATTCGACACCAGAAAATTTGACATACAAACTTACGTTTTAGATCCAAGTGATGAAGCGCCTTGCAGAATGGCGTGTAATCAATTTTTTAAAGGGGATTTAATGGATTTTGATACAGTTTATAATTTTGGAAAAAAGGTTGACGTACTTACTTTCGAAATTGAATTGGTCAATCTTGAAGCCTTAGAAAAACTGGAAAACGAAGGTTTAAAAGTCTATCCTTCTCCTAAAACACTGAGAAAAATTCAAAATAAAGGAACGCAAAAAGATTTTTATACTCAAAATAATATACCCACTGCTCCTTACATGCGTTTTCCTGATTTAAAAAGTCTTGTGGTAGCACTTTTGGATGCTAAAGTAAAATTGCCTTTTGTCTGGAAATGCACTGAATTTGGATACGATGGGAATGGTGTAAAAATCATTCGCGAAATGTCCGATTTAGATAATCTTGCTACTGTAGAATGTATTGCCGAAGAAATGATTCCGTTCAAAAATGAATTGGCAGTTATTGTTTGCCGGAATCCATCAGGCGAAATAAAAACTTATCCGGTGGTTGAAATGGAATTTCATCCGGAAGCCAATCAGGTGGAATATGTAATATGTCCGGCAAGAATTGATGATGCTGTTGCCGAAAAAGCCAGAGCTATTGCTTTGAATGTTTCTAAAAACTTCAATCATGTAGGACTTTTAGCTGTAGAAATGTTTCAGACTCAGGACGATGAAATTATCGTAAATGAAGTCGCTCCGCGTCCGCACAATTCCGGTCATTATTCCATTGAAGCCAGTTATACTTCCCAGTTTGAAAATCATTTGCGTGCTATCTTAGATTTGCCTTTAGGAAAAACCGACAGTAAAGTGGCTGGAATTATGGTAAATTTAGTAGGCGAAGAAGGTTTCTCCGGAAATGTTGTCTATCAAAATATCGAACAAATATTAGGCTGGAATGGTGTAACACCACACATTTATGGCAAAAAAGAAACACGCCCTTTTAGAAAAATGGGACACGTAACTATTGTAAACGAAAACATGACCGAAGCAAGAAAAATTGCCGAGGATGTAAAGAATACGATTAGAGTAATTAGTTAATTTGAATACTTCAAATAAACGAATAAACATATAAACGAATAAACTTCAAACAAAACATGAAAGTAGCCGTAATCATGGGAAGCATCTCTGACATGCCAGTTATGCAGGATGCCATCAACATATTAAAAGAATTTGGAATCGAAACAGAAGTAGATATTGTTTCGGCTCACAGAACACCTGAAAAATTATTTGATTTTAGTAATAATGCACATACCCGTGGGATTTCGGTAATTATTGCCGGAGCAGGTGGCGCAGCTCATTTACCTGGAATGGTTGCTTCGATGTCGCCGCTTCCTGTAATTGGAGTTCCGGTAAAATCAAGCAATTCTATCGATGGATGGGATTCCGTTTTATCGATTTTACAAATGCCGGGTGGCGTTCCTGTGGCTACAGTAGCTTTAAACGGAGCAAAAAATGCCGGAATTCTTGCCGCACAAATCATCGGTAGTGCTAATGCAGACGTTTTAAACAAAATCATTGCTTACAAATTAAGCTTAAAAGAAGCCGTTATCAAAGCTTCGGAAAGTTTGAAATAATAAAATATAATTTCCCAGAGATTCGCAAAGAAAGCACAGAGGTTCACAAAAAAATGTATCTCTTTATCAGTTTCCTTTGTGAATCTTTGCGTAACAACACCTATTCCATATGAGCATCTTAACACACTATTTTGATACTAAACACAATACCGCTCCTTTTTCGCAAATAAAAATTGAAGATTATTTTCCTGCTTTTCAGGAAGCCATTTCTTTGGCGAAAGCCGAAATTGATGCTATTGTAAATAATCCCGAAGCGCCTACATTTCAAAACACTATTGAAGCCATGGATTTTAGTGGCGATGTTTTGGACCGTCTTTCAAGCATTTTTTTTAATTTGAATTCGGCAGAAACGAATGACGAAATGCAAAAAATTGCTCAGGAAGTTTCGCCTTTATTATCTGAATTTGGAAATGACATCAGGCTAAATGCTGATTTATTTGCTCGAGTAAAAACAGTTTACGAACAAAAAGATGCTTTAAACTTAAGCACTGAGCAAGCGACACTTTTAGATAAAAAATACAAAAGTTTTTCCCGAAACGGAGCCAATTTGTCCGAAGACAAGAAAAACCAATTGCGCGAAATTGACAAAGAATTATCGAAGTTGAGTTTGCAATTTGGTGAAAATGTTTTGGCTGAAACCAATGCATTCGAAATGCATTTAACGGATGAAAAGGATTTAGCGGGATTACCGGAAGGAACTGTTGAAGCCGCCCGTTCTTTGGCGAAAGCCCAGGAAAAAGAAGGCTGGATTTTCACGCTGGATCATCCAAGCTATCTTCCGTTTATGACGTATGCAGACAACAGAGAATTGCGTAAAAAAATGGCAATTGCTTTTGGCGCAAGAAGTTTTCAGAACAATGAATTTAACAATGAGGAAATTGTTTTGAAAATTGTAAAACTACGTCAGCAAAGAGCAAATTTATTAGGATATAAAACGCATGCACATTTTGTTCTGGAAGAACGCATGGCCGAAAGTCCTGAAAAAGTAATGGCTTTTGAAAATGATTTATTGGCGAAAGCCAAACCTGCCGCTTTAAAAGAATTTAAACAATTAACCGCTTTTGCAAAAGAATTAGACGGAATCGAACAATTAGAAAAATGGGATGGTGCTTATTATTCGGAAAAATTAAAACAGCAATTATTTAATTTAGATGACGAAAAACTTAAACCTTATTTTCAATTAGAGAAAGTTTTAAAAGGAGCATTTACCATTGCCGGAAAATTATTTGGACTCACTTTTACCGAAGTATTTGACATTGAAAAATACCACGAAGAAGTGATGACCTATGAAGTTACAGACGAAAACAACAACTTAATTTCCATTTTCTATGCCGATTTTTTTCCAAGAAAAGGAAAACGTAACGGTGCCTGGATGACTTCATTCAAATCACAATATGTTAAAGACGGACAAAACGAAAGACCACATATTTCGAATGTTTGCAACTTTACAAAACCTACTGAAACTAAACCATCATTGTTAACTTTTAACGAAGTAACTACTTTGTTTCACGAATTTGGACACGGTTTACACGGAATGCTTGCCAATACTACGTATCCAAGTTTGTCCGGAACATCGGTATATTGGGATTTTGTGGAATTACCAAGTCAGGTAATGGAAAACTGGTGTTACGAACCGGAAGCTCTGGCTTTATTCGCAACACATTACCAAACAGGCGAAGTAATTCCGCAGGAATACGTAGAAAAAATTAAAGAAAGTGCCAGTTTTCAGGAAGGTTTGGCTACGTTACGCCAGTTGAGTTTTGGATTGTTGGATATGGCATGGCATGGACAAGATCCAAGCAGTATTACAGATTTAAAAGTTTTTGAAACCGAACAATTTAAAAACACCCAATTATATCCGGACGTTGCCGAAAACGCTATGAGTACGGCGTTTTCTCATATTTTTCAAGGTGGTTATTCTTCCGGATATTACAGTTATAAATGGGCTGAAGTTCTGGATGCCGATGCTTTTGAATACTTTAAAGAAAACGGTATTTTCAACAAAGAAATTGCAACCAAATTCAAAGAAAATGTATTGTCTAAAGGTGGTACTGAACACCCAATGACGTTATACAAACGTTTTAGAGGTCAGGAACCAAAACCGGATGCTTTATTGAAAAGGGCAGGATTGATTTAAAAAGATTGCAGTTCCGAAGTATTGGGATAGAATTCAGATTACAGATAAAAACCGAAGTAGAGATGCTTCGGTTTTTTTATCCTAAAACTTCTTCGTGCTTTACAATATAATTCAATGCTTTTTTAACAACATCGTTCAGGTTCAATCCTTTTTTATAAGCTAAAAGAGCTGTTTTTTGATGTAATTCCTGTGACACACGAACATTAAAAGAACCTTTAAAAACTTTTTCCGGCGCTTTATTTAAAGCAGCACAAGTTTCTAAATAATCAAGAATTGATTCTTGAAAAGATTTTTCTAATTCATCAACTGAAGCACCTTCAAAAGTTACCAAATCATTTATTCCTTGAATTTTACCAAAGAAGATTTTGTCCTCGGCTGAAAATTCAACTGTTCCAACATATCCTTTATATTCTAAATAATTTTTCATTTTCTACAATTTTAAATAATCAATAATGATATCCAATTGATAGGATTTTAATACTTTTTGCGGATGTGGTTCGTGCAAACTAATAATCTGTTTTTCGCTATTTACAAATTTTCGCCTCGAACCACCCGTTTTTCCTTGTGCCATTTGTTCAAATCCAAAATGCTTCAATACTTTAAGCATTTCGTCCCAAGTAAAATCTTTTGGTTTTGATTTTAATTTCTCTATTAACTTTTCAACTTTACTCATACAAAGATAGCATTTATTATATTTGTAACTAAAAAACAGTTACAACACTTTAAAAATTTGTGTTATATAAGCCAAACATAAACAATTCATTCAAATAGAACACATTAAATAAACTTTCATTTATTTTTGAAAGTTTAAAAACTTTTATATATCTTTGTTTCAAGAAAAGGAAATTAATCTAAAATGGAATTCAAAGAAGCAAAAAATAAATTCGTTCAAACATGGGGAGCCTTAGGATCTCAATGGGGAATTAATAAAACCATGGCGCAAATCCATGCTTTATTAATGATCTCGAATGAAGCAGTTTCTATGGAAGACATTATGGATGAATTGCAAATTTCTCGCGGAAATGCCAGCATGAACTTACGTGCTTTAATGGATTGGGGAATTGTTTACAAAGAATACAAGGTAGGAGAAAGAAGAGAATTTTTCACTGCCGAAAAAGATTTGGATGAACTAGCTGTTAAAATTTCCAGAGAAAGAAGCAAACGAGAAATAAAACCAGCCTTAAAAGTTTTAAAAGAAGTTTCATCAATTGAAGCGAATACAACTGAAGAGGAAAAACATTTTGTATCGCAAACTACTAAACTGTATGATTTTGTATTAAAAGCAGATAACGTTTTAGATAAAATCACCGAATACAAAGACAACTGGTTAACCAAACTAGTAGTTAAATTTATGAAATAGAATTAAAAAAATTTAATCAAAACTTTCATTTTTTTCTGAAAGTTTAAAACAAAAAAAATAAACATGAAAAATATAAACTACCTAAATTATTTTTTTATTGGAATTCCAACACTACTTATTTTACTTGGATATCTAACGAACCAAAGTTTTGGAAATCTTGTTGGCTATGGATTATTATTCACGATACTTACGGGATTATTCCAAGTTATTATTGGTACCAAAATGTCAATTCATGAACCAAAGGATAAAATGCTTCAAATCTACATTATATCAGTAATACTTTTTTTTGCGATATGGCTTTTCAATGGTTTATTTCTGAGTAGCGATATTTTGTACTTTATCTTACTATTTATTCCACCCGTTTTAGCAATTTATCTTTCAATAATAATCTATAAAAAAAGAAACAAATGAGTTTCTTAACTGCAAACTGGAACAATTTAGCATTAATCAATTATGAAATTAATCCTAAAATGCTAAGTAAATATCTACCAAAGGGAACTGAAATAGATTTATGGAATGACAAATGTTACGTTAGCTTGGTGGACTTTATGTTCAACAACACTAAAGTATTGGGTTTTAAAATTCCGTTTCACACCAACTTCGAAGAAGTAAATCTTAGATTTTATGTCAAACGATTTGAGAATGATGAATGGAAACGTGGTGTAGTTTTTATAAAAGAAATTGTTCCAAAAACAGCAATAACTTTCATAGCAAACACTTTGTACAAAGAACATTATCAAACAAACAAAATGAGGCATGCTGTTAATGAAAATGGATTCTCAAGGACATTTGTTTATGAATGGAAAAATGACAATAAGTGGAATTCTATTCAATTGGAAACTAAATTAGATCAGTCAGCTATCGAATTAAATTCTGAAGCCGAATTTATTACTGAACATTATTTTGGTTATACCAAATATGATGAAAACACGACTTTTGAATATGAAGTTACACATCCACGATGGGAACAATTTGAAATAATCAATTATAAAATTGAGGTGGATTTTGAAAACAACTATGGAAAAGATTTTATTTTTTTCAACGAAACAAAGCCCATTTCCGTATTCTTAGCCAAGGGCTCAAAAATCACAGTTGAAAATAAGAAAAAGATTAGATTATGAAAATCAATATAAAAACCTACAGCGGACTAATTGTGAGTGTTATATATTCATTAATTGTACGTTATTTGGCAGAATGGGATGTTATAGAAATAAATTCAATAAGCTATTTAATTATTACTCCAATTATTTCTGGTTATTTGCCTTTTGTATTTGGAAATAAAAACTTTACAGAAAACATATATAAATCTATAAGTTTACCCATTATTTCAACCTTATTATTTCTTACAATTGCTGTGATAACAAAAATTGAAGAACTTATTTGTTTTGTGATTATAGGTATTCCTTATTTAATAGTAAGCGTTTTAGTCAGTTTGTATTTTAGAAACAGAATTTTAAACAGTAAAAATACTGATACAAATAAAAACTATTTACCATTTGTGTTTTTACCTCTTATTTTAGGGGTAATGGAGAAAAACAGTCAAAAAGAAGAAAGCAATCATTTGGTTCAAAATCAAATAGAAATAAATGCTAGCTCGAGTAATATTTGGAAATGTTTACATGAAGTTCCAAACTTGTCCAAATTTACACAAACCAGTTTAATCAATTATTTAGGCGTTCCAAAACCAGTACATTCAACATACGATTCTATAAACAACATTCGTCTTGGATATTTTGATAATGGTTTAATCTTACATGAAAATGTAATAGAAACAATTCATGAAAGAAAACTAGGTTTTGCGATAAATTTTTCAAAGTCAAATTTAAATCAAAATCTAACTATAAAGAATATTGTCAAAGAAAAATCGATGATTTTTGATGGAATTTATTATGAATTAATTCCTCTAAACAACAGCAAAACCATTCTTAAATTGAAATGTCACTATAGGTTAAAAACAAACTTAACTCCATATGCAAATTATATAACCCATATTATTCTAAATGATTTTGAAAACAATCTATTAGGTGCATTGAAAAGTAAACTTGAAAATAAAAATTAAATTTTATCATTATGAACAAACTAATAATCGCAGCAGGAACAGGATTTTTAGGTCAGGTTTTAGTAAATCATTTCAAAGATAAATTTGAAGAAATTATAATTCTAACCCGTGGAAACACAAAAATTGAGGACGGAATTAAATACCTAAACTGGAATGCAAAAACATTTTCAGGCTGGGAAAAAGAATTCGAAAATACAACTGTTTTAATAAACCTAACAGGAAAATCCGTTGATTGTCGTTATACTAAAGAAAACAAAAAAGAAATCTTGTTATCCCGAATTGAAAGCACTAAGATTTTAAACAAAGCCGTTTTAAATTGCCAAAATCCACCGAAGCATTTCCTGAATTCTTCAACTTCTACTATTTATCGTTTTTCTTTAGATAAAGAAATGGATGAAATTAACGGCGAAATTGGCAATGACTTTTCAATGAATGTGGCTCAATCCTGGGAAAAAGCTTTTTTTAAAACAGAAACTCCTAAAACCATAAAAACAGCTTTAAGAACTTCTATCGTTTTAGGAAAACATGGTGGCGCTTTTATTCCGTTAAAGACTTTAGCAAAATTCGGCTTTGGCGGACAACAAGGAAAAGGAAATCAATTTATCAGCTGGGTTCATGAAACTGATTTTGCACGAGCAATCGAATTAATTATCGAAAGAGAAATGACTGGTGTTGTAAATATTGTTTCTCCAAAACCAATTGAAAACAGAAACTTCATGGCACTATTAAGAAAAGCGGTTAAAGTTCCCTTTGGAGTTCCAATAAATGAAACATTATTAAAATTGGGGGCTATTCTTATTAGAACAGAACCTGAATTGGTCTTAAAAAGCAGAAATGTGATTCCAAAAAAACTACAACAAAACGGATTTCAATTTGAATTTGACACCTTAGAAAAGGCTTTAAAAAATTTAGTATAAATGACGACAATTCTACTCACAACTATAATCAAAGCACCCATCCAAGTTGTGTTTGACAACTCCAGAAACATCGATATCCATCAACAGTCAACGCATCAAACCGATGAAAAAGCAATCGCTGGCGTTAGGTCAGGACTTATCAACAATGGAGAAACTGTAACTTGGCGTGGTAAACATTTTGGATTGTACTTCACTCATAAAAGTCGAATTACAGATATGGTTTTTCACACTTATTTTGTTGATGAAATGGTAGAAGGAAAATTCAAATGGTTCAAACATGAACATTTTTTTGAAGAAATAAACGGAGTCACCACAATGTGTGATAAATTGCAATATAAAACTCCGTTTGGAATATTTGGAAACCTATTTAATTATTTGTTTTTGAAAAAACATTTGACACAATTCCTTTTGGAAAGAAACAACATCCTGAAAAAAGTCAGTGAAACTAAACCTTCAAAAACTCCCTGAAATTATCGGCTGTTACTATGGTAAAACTCCCGGTATAAGTATCCGAAAAAGGTTTTGGCAGCTTGGCTTTTTTGACTTTCCATTTAATTTCAAAAGCATTTACGTCGTCTGCAACAACTTCTATATAATCTACTTCCTGTTGCTGGGTTGTACGCCAAAAATAGGGTTTCGCATTTCTGTTTTCATAACTTAACAATTTCATTCTTTCGGAAATTAAAAAATTTTCCCAAAGCGCTCCTTTGTCTTGTCTGAATTCTAAAAAATTAAAATTCCCTATCAACATATTACGTACACCATTGTCATAAAAATAGATTTTTTTATTGGCTTTTATTTCATTCCGATGATTGCGACTAAAGCTGTTTAATCTAAAAATCACAAAACTTTTTTCAAGCAAATCAATATAATTACTGACCGTATTTTTATCGACACCAACAAGCTGGGCAATTTCATTATAACTCACCTCACTCCCGACCTGAAAAGCTAATGCCTGCAAAATTTTCTCTAAAACTTCTGATTTTCGAATACCGGCTAAACTCAAAATATCTTTATACAAATAACTCGATACGAGATTTTTCAGAATTTCATATTCGTTCCCTAAATTATTAATTACATCAGGATACATTCCGTATAACAAGCGTAATTCTAATTGTTGTTGGGCTTTTATGTAACCCACATTTTTCTCGAATTCATTCCAGGAAACAGGATACAGATGATACTCAAATTTTCGTCCGGTAAGTGGCTCCTGAGTAACATGATTAATATCAAAAGCCGAAGAACCACTCACAATCACCTGAACATCTTTAATTTGATCTACGATAATTTTTAATTTCAAACCAATATTCGGAATGCGTTGTACCTCGTCAATAAAAACATATTTATAATCGCCTATAATATTTTTAAGCGTTTCCGTATTAGCATTCGACAGCGTTTCTACAACAACTGAATCATCTCCGTCAAGAAAAAGAAATGGAGTTCCTTTCAACAATGTATTTACCAAGGTTGTTTTCCCCACTTGACGTGGACCAACAAGGACAATAATCTTTCCCTTATTGAGTCTGTTTTCTATATTGGATATTAAAAACCTGTCTATCATCCTTTTAATTTTCAACAAAAATACAAAAAATATTTGAATTCACCAATTTAAGGTGTTATTCGGTGAACACACTCACCAATTTAAGGTATTTTTTGGTGAATATATTCACCGATATTAGGTTTCTAAAGGAAAACGACCATCAACCACCAAAGAATCGGAATACTTTCAACCCAAAAAGAAGTATAGTATTTAGAACGTTTTTCATTGGAAAAAACTAAAAATAAAGAAAGTACAATCACTAAAATCAAGTTGACGACCAACTGTTTTTCAATAAAATTATTTTTAAAAAATTCTAAAAAATAAAACGGCAGCAATAATCCCAAACCTAAAAGTTTGGTTCGCTTTAATCCTATTTGCTGTGGAACGGTTTTAAGATGCGGATCATCATTAGCCAAATCAATGATTTCGAAAACTAAAATTAAATCGAAAACTAATATAAAACGCTGAATACATTTGATTAAGAAATCCCATCCTAAATCCTGATGGGCATCAACCAACGGCAACATCAGGGTAACTCCTACCCAACACAGGGAAACAATATAAATCTTAACTCCGGCCCAATTGCGTGCATTTTTACGATTAGGAAAAAAAGGGAGTGTATATAAAAGTGTCAAAATTAAAACTCCTACAGCCACGGTCTGAGTAACCAACTGTAATTGGAAGAAAAAAAAACCTACTGCCAGAAACGAAAAAAAACTCAACACAGCTATTATTTTCAACTCGTTGCGCATCATTCTCTTTTGAGTTCGGGCTAATGCATCGTATTTAACAAAGTTATACCCCACAATTGTTCCAAAAAAAGCAAAAAAAGCGATGGGTTCATCATACGGAATTTCAAACATAAACTGCGTCATTCGTACTAATGCATAAACCGACAAAGCCACATGAATACTGGATTTAAGATAGAAATCGAAAAGAGCTTGAATACGAATCATCTAACAAAAATAATCATTTAGCCAGAATATTTATAAAATCCCTTTGCGCAAATAAAATGAATCCTAAAAAACAATGATTTAAAACGGAATTATGTTTATTTTTGCGCCACGAAAAAACAGAACCTTTTACAGCTACATGAAATGAGTATAAACCAGCATTTGTAATTATACAAATCCCGATTATGCGAATTCCATTTTCCGATTAAAAACAGATATTATCTACAAATGAAAACAGACGCTTTTGCTTTAAGACACATAGGTCCAGAGGAATCCGACCTACAACAGATGTTGAAAACAATTGGAGTTGACTCAATAGAACAACTCATCTATGAGACACTTCCGGATGATATTCGTCTAAAAGCACCTCTAAATTTAGATCCTGAAATGACGGAATATGAATATTTAAAACATATTACTCTTTTAGGAAATAAAAATAAAATGTTCAAAACCTATATTGGTTTAGGGTATAATCAGGCTATTGTTCCGGCTGTTATTCAAAGGAATGTTTTTGAAAACCCGGGTTGGTACACGGCTTACACGCCTTATCAGGCGGAAATTGCACAAGGTCGCCTTGAGGCAATTTTGAATTTCCAAACCATGGTTATCGAATTATCCGGAATGGAAATCGCTAATGCTTCCCTTCTTGACGAAGGTACTGCTGCGGCTGAAGCTATGGCTTTATTATTCGACGTAAGAACAAGAGAACAAAAGAAAGCCAATGTTTGTAAATTCTTTGTTTCGGAAGAAATATTACCACAAACGTTATCTGTTTTACAAACCCGTTCTACACCTATTGGAGTAGAATTAATAATAGGAAATCACGAAGAATTTGACTTTTCTGAAGAATTCTACGGAGCTATTTTACAATATCCGGGTAAATTTGGACAAGTAAATGATTATACTAATTTTATTGCAAAAGCTGCCGAAAACAATATCAAAGTAGCTGTTGCTGCTGATATTTTAAGTTTGGCTAAATTAACTCCTCCGGGAGAAATGGGTGCTGCGGTGGTTCTTGGAACTACACAGCGCTTCGGAATTCCGTTAGGTTATGGTGGACCTCACGCCGCTTATTTTGCTACTAAAGACGAATACAAACGTTCCATGCCAGGTCGAATCATCGGAGTTACTGTTGATACTAATGGTAACCGTGCTTTGCGTATGGCATTACAAACACGTGAACAACATATTAAACGCGATAAAGCAACTTCTAATATTTGTACAGCACAGGTTTTATTATCTGTAATGGCAAGTATGTATGCGGTTTATCATGGGCCAAGAGGCTTAAGATATATTGCCAATAAAGTACACGCTTCGGCAGTGACTTTGACAAATACTTTAGCAAAATTAGGTTTCGAACAAACCAATACTGCTTTTTTTGACACTATTGTTATAAAAGCAGATACTAAAAAAATAAGAGAAATTGCCGAGGCTAACGAAGTTAATTTCTTTTACCCAAATGAAAATTCAGTTTCAATCTCATTGAATGAAACTATTGGTTTTGCCGATTTAAATAAAGTGGTTTCTATTTTTGCTGCTGCAAAAGGTTTAGCAACAATCACAATTGATACGTTATCAGAAACCAATCATTTCCCGGAAAGTCTGGTAAGAACTTCAACATTTTTACAACACGAAGTATTCAACAAATACCATTCGGAAACAGCTTTGATGCGTTACATCAAAATGTTAGAACGTAAAGATTTGGCGTTGAATCACTCGATGATTTCGCTGGGTTCTTGTACAATGAAACTGAATGCTGCTGCCGAAATGTTACCTTTAAGTGCACCAAGCTGGAACAGCATCCACCCGTTTGCTCCTTTAGATCAAGCTCAGGGATACCAGGAAATGCTTGCTAAACTGGAAGAATATTTAAATGAAATTACTGGTTTTGCCGCTACTACTTTACAACCTAACTCAGGTGCACAAGGAGAATATGCAGGATTAATGGTAATTCAGGCATATCACCAGTCAAGAGGTGATCATCATAGAAATATTGCTTTGATTCCGGCATCGGCTCACGGAACCAATCCGGCTTCTGCTGCCATGGCAGGAATGAAAGTGGTTGTTACTAAAACACTGGAAAACGGAAACATTGACGTAGAAGATTTACGTGAAAAAGCGATTTTACACAAAGAAAATTTATCTTGTGTCATGATTACGTATCCATCCACTCACGGGGTTTATGAAAGTGCCATTAAAGAAATTACGCAAATTATTCACGATAACGGCGGTCAGGTTTACATGGATGGTGCTAATATGAATGCACAGGTAGGATTAACAAATCCCGCAACTATTGGTGCTGACGTTTGTCACCTGAACTTACACAAAACTTTCGCTATCCCTCACGGTGGGGGTGGACCAGGTGTAGGACCAATATGTGTAGCTCCACAATTAGCTCCGTTTTTACCAACAAATCCCGTAGTTCCAACAGGTGGAGAAAGCGCAATTTCAGCAATTTCTGCTGCTCCTTGGGGTTCTGCTTTAGTTTGTTTAATTTCTTACGGATACATCAGAATGCTGGGTGCCGAAGGTTTAAAATCAGCTACAGAACACGCTATTTTGAATGCTAATTATATCAAAGAAAAATTAAGTGGTCATTACGATACTTTGTATTCCGGAGAAATGGGTCGTGCCGCTCACGAAATGATTTTAGAATGCCGCCCGTTCAAACAAAAAGGAATTGAAGTAACTGATATTGCAAAACGTTTGATGGATTATGGTTTCCACGCGCCTACCGTTTCTTTCCCGGTTGCAGGAACTTTAATGATTGAGCCTACGGAGAGTGAAAATTTAGAAGAATTAGATCGTTTTTGCGAAGCTATGATTTCGATTCGAAAAGAAATTGAAGCAGCTTCTATTGAGGACAAAAACAATGTATTGAAAAATTCGCCTCATACTTTAGCTATGCTAACAACTGAAAACTGGGATTTCCCATACAGCAGAGAACAGGCAGCTTTCCCATTAGATTATATTGCTGAAAACAAATTCTGGCCTAGCGTTCGCAGAGCCGATGATGCTTTTGGTGACAGAAATTTAGTTTGTTCTTGTGCCCCAATTGAGGCTTATATGGAAAGTTAAACACAAAAAATTATAATTCAAAAAATGCCTCGTATATTTCGGGGCATTTTTTAACTAACAGAAAATTACGCAACTAAATATTTTTTATTCAAACAAGATTCGGAAATCAAAAATTAAATGCAGTTGATTTTGAAAATTCTTTAAAAAATATCAGTATTTTTGCCAAATGTATAGCATTTACTATTTCTTGTTTGTTTTGAAAATATTAAATAATTGCTATTCTTTTTAATGGAAACAGCCTAATGAAAATAAAAATAACTGGAACAGGAAGTTACATTCCCGAAAGAGTGATTTCCGACAAATACTTTGAACTTCATCAATTTTTAAATGAAGATGGAACACCTATCAAACAATCGAATGAAGTTATTATAAAAAAATTCAAAGCGATCACCGGAATCGAAGAAAGGCGTTATTCAGAAAGTCACTATAATACTTCTGATTTAGCTTTTTTAGCTTCGCAAAAAGCAATAGCAAACGCAGGAATCGATGCGGAGACGATTGATTATATCATTTTTGCACACAATTTTGGAGATGTAAAATTTGGAAGTGTACAATCAGATATGATTCCAAGTTTAGCTAGTCGTGTCAAACACAAATTACAGATTAAAAACCCAAAATGTGTCGCTTACGATCTTATTTTTGGTTGTCCGGGATGGGTCGAAGGTGTTTTACAAGCGAATGCGTTTATAAAATCCGGAATGGCTAAACGCTGTCTGGTTATAGGTGCTGAAACACTATCGCGAGTAGTTGATGACCACGATCGTGATTCCATGATATATTCTGACGGTGCCGGAGCAACTATTGTTGAAGCTTCTGATGACGAAACAGGAATGCTTTCTTATGAAACTGCTTCCTACACTGAAGAAGAAGCTGGATTTTTATTCTACGGAAAATCATACCATCCGGGCTTAGATCAAAATACCAAATACATCAAAATGTATGGTAGAAAAATCTATGAATTTGCTTTAAGCAATGTACCAACGGCGATGAAAAGCTGTCTGGATAAAAGCGGGATTGCAATAGAAGATGTCAAAAAAATTCTGATTCACCAGGCCAATGAAAAAATGGACGAAGCTATCATTGATCGTTTTTACAAACTATATGATAAAACCGCTCCGGCTAACATTATGCCCATGAGTATTCATGATTTGGGAAATAGCAGTGTCGCTACGGTTCCTACTCTATTTGATTTGATTCTAGACGGTAAAATTGAAGACCACGAAATCAACAAAGGCGATATTCTTATTTTTGCATCTGTGGGTGCCGGAATGAACATCAATGCTTTTGTATACCGATACTAATTTTTTTAGTTCCAAATAATAAATCCGTAACTGAAAATTATTTTTAGTTGCGGATTTTTCTTTTAAATACATAGCCACTAATTCACGAATGGCTCTAACTATTGCTTTAAAATAATCCAAGTGATTACAATTTAATTTGTAAAATGAATCAAACAAATGCTGTATGGAGAAAATAAATTCGTGAATTTGTGGCAAAATAACAAGAAATCAACAGTATAATATGCGCTACAATTCTACAAAACGAGCCATATATCTTTGTACATTTGTGCCTGTTCTAAAAACCGTTATAAACAATGTACGAAAAAACGTTTCCTAATAAAAGATTCAAACATACCTTAGATTTTTTAAAAAAACATGTTTCCACTTCTGAAACTATTTTTGACTTAGGAGTTCCAAATCCATTTTCAAAAATCATGGAAGAAAACGGGTATCAGGTAAAAAACACTAAAGGAGAAGATTTAGACAAAGACCAGACGGCTTTACAAACGGAATCGTATACTGTTTTTACGGCTTTCGAAATTTTCGAACATTTATTGAATCCTTACACCGTTTTAGAAAATGTAAAATGTGACAAGTTAGTAATTTCCATTCCGTTACGCCTTTGGTTTTCTCCGGCTTACCGAAGTAAAACCGATATGTGGGACAGGCATTACCATGAATTTGAAGACTGGCAATTAGACTGGCTTTTAGAAAAAACAGGCTGGAAAATTACCGCCAGAGAGAAATTTACGCATCCGGTAAAAAAAATTGGTTTCAGACCATTACTGCGATATTTCACTCCAAGATATTATATTGTTTTTGCAGAGAAAATTAAATAACACAGTGCTCCAAATTGATATTGCAATTGATTCTTGAAATTGCTATTCTTTTTTCACAAAACAAACTCAAATGAATTATTACATAGTTATTCCTGCTCACAACGAAGAAGAATTTATTGCTCTGACTTTAGAATCCCTAATTTCACAAACACTTTTACCTAAAAAAGTGGTCATTGTAAATGATAATTCTACTGACAGAACTGCCGAAATTGTTCTGGCTTTCGCCAAAGAGAATCCGTTTATCACATTGGTAGAAAAAAAATCGAGTGCGATTCATTTGCCGGGAAGCAAAGTAATTCAGGCATTTCAGAAAGGTTTTGAATCCTTAGATGAAGATTATGACGCTATTGTAAAATTAGACGCCGACTTAATTTTTCCCGCTAATTATTTCGAAACTATCACAAAGCATTTTAACTCTGATCCAACTATCGGGATGGTGGGCGGATTTTGTTATATCGAAAAAAATGGCGACTGGGTTTTGGAAAACTTAACTGATAAAGATCATATTCGTGGGGCGTTAAAAGCATACAGAAAAGAAACGTTCAAACAAATTGGTGGTTTAAAACCGCAGATGGGTTGGGATACTGTAGACGAATTGCTGTGTAAATTCTACAATTGGAAAGTAGTTACCGACGAAAGTTTACATGTAAAACACTTAAAACCTACCGGAGCTAATTACAATAAAACAGCCCGTTACAAACAAGGCGAAGCATTTTATACCTTGGGTTACGGATTTTGGATTACAGCAATTGCTTCGGCAAAATTGTCTTTTATGAAAAAGAAACCTTTGCTGTTTATTGATTACATCAATGGTTTTTTAAAAGCAAAATCAGAAAAAAAACCTTTAATGGTCAATACTGAGCAAGCTAAATTTATTCGAAATTATCGTTTAAAAAAAATGAAAGAGAAGCTTTTCTAAACAAAAACCCGCCAATCATACCCAATAACTTATAACTAATTTCGTAAATTAGCCCATAATCAAAAAACTATGATGCTCATTCGCTATATATCGCAAATAGGAAAATATTTCCTGATGCTAAAAGAAATTTTTAACAAACAGACAAAATGGTCTGTAATGCGTAATCTCATTTTTAAAGAAATAGATGATTTAATTATAGATTCACTTGGTATTGTTGCCTTTATCTCTTTCTTTGTTGGTGGAGTTGTTTCTATTCAGACAGCTTTGAATTTAACTAATCCGCTAATTCCTAAATACCTGATTGGGTTTGCAACCCGTCAATCGGTGATTCTTGAGTTTGCTCCTACTTTTATTTCAGTAATTATGGCTGGAAAAATGGGGTCTTTCATCACCTCAAGTATAGGAACCATGCGTGTTACGGAACAAATTGATGCCTTAGAGGTTATGGGTGTAAATTCTTTGAATTATCTGGTTTTCCCTAAAATTATTGCTCTTTTATTGTATCCGTTTGTCATCGGGATTAGTATGTTTTTAGGAATTCTTGGTGGCTGGATGGCCGGAGTTTATGGTGGTTTTACTTCCAGTAATGACTTTATTACCGGTGCTCAAATGCAGTTTATTCCGTTTCACATTACTTATGCTTTTATAAAAACCTTCATTTTTGCCATGTTATTAGCAACCATACCCTCTTTTCACGGTTATTACATGAAAGGTGGTGCACTGGAAGTAGGAAAAGCAAGTACCGTATCCTTTGTCTGGACATCAGTATCCATCATCCTTTTTAATTATATATTAACTCAGTTGCTATTAGGATCATGATAGAAGTAAAAAACATAGAAAAATCATTTGGAGACAGTAAAATTCTGAAAGGAATAAGTACTGTTTTTGAAACAGGAAAAACCAACTTAATTATAGGACAAAGTGGTTCCGGAAAAACGGTTTTATTAAAAAGTTTATTAGGAATTCACCATCCTGAAGTAGGCACGATCGAGTTTGACGGCAGAATCTATTCTAACCTGGATGATAACGAAAAAAGAGAACTGAGAACTGAAATCGGAATGGTATTTCAGGGAAGTGCTTTGTTTGACTCCATGACAGTAGCCGAAAATGTGGCTTTTCCTCTTCGAATGTTTACTAAAAACACAAAAGCACAAATTAAAGAAAGGGTTGATTTTGTTCTAAAAAGAGTTGCCTTGACGGATGCACATAATAAATTACCTTCTGAAATTTCAGGCGGAATGCAAAAACGTGTGGCTATTGCCCGTGCCATCGTTAACAAACCCAAATATTTATTTTGTGATGAACCCAACTCCGGATTAGACCCCAACACTTCTATATTGATTGACAACCTCATCAAAGAAATTACAGAGGAATATGACATTACCACAGTAATTAACACCCATGACATGAACTCTGTTATGGAAATAGGTGATAATATTGTTTTCTTAAAAAACGGACTTAAAGAATGGCAAGGAAATAAAGAAGAGA
This sequence comes from Flavobacterium flevense, assembly GCF_900142775.1. Taxonomy (GTDB): domain Bacteria; phylum Bacteroidota; class Bacteroidia; order Flavobacteriales; family Flavobacteriaceae; genus Flavobacterium; species Flavobacterium flevense. The sequence continues at coordinate 33,470 of NZ_FRCC01000008.1, read as the reverse complement.
TTTTTAAAACCGATAATCAGGCGGTTGTAGACTTTGTATATTCTTCTAATTTATTTAAAAAAGTAAGAGAAGCATATTTGAAAGAATAATTCATTTTAAAATTTCAATTAAAAAATCCCAAATTCCAATTATAAAATATAGTTGAATTTGGGATTTCTATTTTGAAGTTTATTTTTTTAATTGCTGTGTTTAATCAACTCGACCTCCGCATTTGGATTGAATAAATACAACTTTCCGGAACTAATTTCTAAACATTCAAAGCGTTTGGTACGAACGGCTATTTTCTTAAAAATTTTTCCGTTTTTGATTCTGAAAATACTTCCATAAGGGATTTCAAAAACATAATTTTTATCTTCATTTTGCTGATCAAATTGTTTCAAAGCAAGTGATAAAGTAGTATCAGTATCGCTACTGGCGCTGGGATTTCTAAAATGCCTTGCCAGCAAAGGCAACAATTGATTTGGAAAAATTTCAGGTCGAATGTAAGGAACCATCAATTGCTGAAAAACATATTTCCATTCGTTTCCATGCGGTTTGATGTTACGCCCAAATTTTTCAAAAGCCACTAAATGTGCAATCTCATGAATAAGTGTAATTAAAAACCGGTATTTATTCAGACTTCCGTTTACGGTAATTTCGTGTTTTCCATTTACTGCTTTTCTGTAATCACCATGACGGGTCAGGCGTTCGTTAACGATTTTTAAATGCACCCTGTTTTCTACAATCAACTCAAATACGGGTTTGACTGCATGCTCAGGAATATATTTTGCTAAAGTATCGCTCAATTGAAGTTAGAGGTTAGAGGGAAAAAATTAAAAATAGAAAAGTGGTATAATTTTAATCCAAAACATACAATTAAAACTGTTGACTTTTAACTTCTAACTTTTTTTAAGGATTAGTCGTTGAAACTTCTAATACTTTTCCGTTAAAATAGTTATTTCCGTTTAGTGTAAAATCATAAATATAAGTTGCCATTCCTGCTGCCGAAATAGGTGCCTGATAACCCGGAAAAGCTTCTTCTAACATTTCCGTCTGAACGGCTCCCAGCGCTAAAACATTAAAGGAAATACCACGTTCTTTATATTCTTCAGCCAATAATTCCGAAAGTGTGATTACAGCTCCTTTGCTTGAACTATAAGCGGCAAGTCCGGCAAATTTCAAACTTCCCTGAACACCTCCCATAGAACTGATCGTTACCACATGGCTTCCTTTTTGTAAAAACGGAATACAAATACGAGTCAGATTAGCAACCCCAAAAACATTGACTTTATATACATTTTCAAAATCAGTTTGCGTTAAGGTTTCGAAAGGTTTGCAAATTAAACTACCTGCATTGTGAATCACAGCATCAACTTGTTTCCAGGTTGTAGAAAGAAATTGTTCCACTTGTTCTAAATCGGATTCATGAGCTAAATCAACCGAAAGACACGTAATATTTTCATTTAAAATTAATTCCTGAGGTGTTTTTCTCGAAAGAGCCAAAACCTGATGTCCTGCATTAGCAAACATTAAAGCCAATTCAAAGCCGATTCCTCTGCTGGTTCCTGTGATAATAATTTTCTTCATGCCACAAAAATAAACAAAATCAATGAACTAGTCGGTTTCCTTTTCGTCTAAAGCTATTTTATTAGAAAAGTACTTTCTATGTACTTTATACCCTTGAAATCCCGCCATAAAAACAAAGAAAACGGGAATAATTACCGGTATCATATAATCGGTTAAAAAGGCAATTTGCTTGTGGATTTTATCCAAAAAGTAAATAATAAACAGCATCCCAAAGAAAACGCCAACCATCGTCCCGCCTACATAATAAAATTTCAACCGCTTATAAATACTAATGTAATTACCATTAAGAAAATAAAGGTTCCAGGCCAGCCAGAATGGAATTTGTAAAAAATTAAGGCAGCTCAAAAAAACACCTATCCCAAAAACAGGCCATTGCAAATAGGAATCTAAGTAACTTTCGCCATGAACTGTATCGGATGATTTTTGATAAAAAATAAAAGCAACAAGTAACAAAAAGAAAACCCCAAAAATCTCGATACTTTTCATCAATTTTTTATTCTGAACCAGTTGATTTGCAAAAATTAAAGTATAATAAGCAACAAAAGCTTCTATAAAAATAACGCCCAAAATATACCAAACTAAAGATTCCAGACCCAGTTCAGCATATACTTCAAGCCCCACAATATTCAAAAAACCCAATGGCAACGAGCCTAAAAAACTCACCGTAAACCCAACGGCTATGTTTTGAATGATTCTCATAATTAGAAATTTATAATTTTATTGCTTTGCTCCAGATGCAACCGGTATTCTTTCATTCCTTCCTTATGGGTCAAAAACGGAACGCCTTTTTTATTATTTAACACACTAATTTCATACATATAGGTAATGTGTCGGGCTAGTTCTTTCCATGCAAAAAATACTGAATGAGCAGGATCATAAATATGCGTTGGTTCGCTGGCAGCACCATTTAACTCCACAATGGCAAAGTTTTTCCCCGCTTCTAATTCTCCCATTGTTGCATACATCACATCCAATCTTCCAAAAAAGAAATCCGGAATTTGCGAACAAATCACGTCCATAGTCGCTTCTAACTTTGGAGAAATCCAATGGCTGCCATCTATAAATTTAGCCCCACGGGCATGATTACCATAGGGAACTAAATTGCGCTTCTCTCCTGTTTTTAAAACTTCTGAGAGTTGTGTTCCGTATTCTTTTTGTAAAGAGGCTAATTGCAACTCAAATCTTGGATTTGCTCTTATCAAAGTTTCTATTGTCGAAATTCCATCACCTGTCACAATTAAAAACTCCTTGGAAACAATTCCGGTAATTTTTCCTTTATTTTCATTGGGATAACGCACATAAAAAATACCAACTTCATTTTCATACGGAATCAAATCCTGCAATAAAAAATCAAAATTAGCTTTTTGTGCATACTGATTCAATTCGGCAATACTGTTGATTTTTTTCACGCCCGAACCACGCAAACCAATATCCGGTTTTGCAATTAATGGAAATTGAATTCCTGATTTTTCAATTATATTTTGAATTGCTGCCAAAGAAGTTCTTTCGGTTATCAACTCCGTTTTAGGATAATATTGTTGTGGAATTAAATTATAAATGGCTTTTTTAGATTCCATCATAAATCCGCCATTTTTAATTCCAGGATTGGAAGCATTGAAGAAAAAAAGCGATTTTGCCCGAATGGCATAGTACCCCCAGAGAAAGTAAATGGGAATATAAACCACTTGAAAAGGCCAATATTCCCAATGAAAAATTTTATGCAGCAGTAATTTCATTTTCTTAAATCTTAACAATCCGGTGGTGGTATCAAACAATTATAAACGAAGTTGAAAAATCTTCATTGGTAATCAAATCATAATGCAGTATTGACACTTTATTTTTTTCAATTATCGATTGGGTAATGCTCAGGGTTTTAGTTTCTCCATTTCGATTAATAACCAACCCATTCTCAGTATTTTCCTGATCGGCATAACGATGAAACTGATACATATCCGTTTCCGAAAGTAATCCTTTATTTTCTAAAAACGCATAAAATAAATCGGCTCTTTCTTTTCTAATGGAGTTCGAATACAACGTTGATGACGACCAAATGTGTTTTTTATTGGGATCCAAAACTAATTTTTCTTTGTTGGTTCCATTCCAACGCAGCTGAAACAATTGGTTATTCTGAAACAAAACCAATGTAAAAGGTTCGATGTTTTCCAAATCTATTTGCTCCCAAAAATCCTTTGGTGAATTTTCACTCATCAACTCTAAAACAATCAAACCACGACTTTTTCGATAAGAAGATTTCCTTTCATGCTTTTCTTCAGCTCCATTTAGCAGAACAAGCACGGTTCCTTCTTCATCCACAATATACCAGGTTCCTCCTGCTTTTGGATCTTTTGGAAAAATCACATTCTTGCCTTTTACGGTATAATTTTTTGGAGGAATGGCACTGGGTCTGATAATGTTCTCATCCCTGTTAGAAGTAATAAAAATTCTGCCTTCACTATTTACAAAACTTACTGTACACATTTTTTTCTGAATTCGATAGTAGAACGGGCCACCCCAAAATTAGCATCGACATTTATATTTTCAAATTTTAAAACCGCGACTTTTATAAACGCCTGATGATGGATACAATGTTCTAAATTATAGAGTAACTCTCTAAAATAATTACTTTGAATCCTAATTTCTTCGCCTTCAATAAACTGCTGTAATTCGAGGTTTTTATTTTCATTCCTTAGTCCGTTTTGAATAGCTTCAATTTGTTTAATTGCATATTCCACATCAGTCTGAATCCATTGATTGCGTTCCCGATGATCATAATTAATTATTCCTGAATCCAGTTGATTTTCTAAACACTGAAACATTTCTATAATGTGCCTGCAATGTTCGCCTATACTGGCATAACTCAATTCCGGACAGGGATTTGTAAAATCATCTTTTGACAATTGCCTTAACAAATTGACCAATTCATTCAAACTTTTATTTATGGATGGTAGAAGCATATTAAAATTTTAAAATCAACAAATCAGACCACTTACTTTTATCTTTATAAATTAAAACCGCACAATTAATTAATACTAAAAGTGCTAACATAAAAAGAGTTCCTCCATCATTTTGAACTTCTATGCCCAAAACAAAAATATGAGAAACTACCGCCCCAATCATTAATCCTAAACCCAATAATGCTCCAAAAATTGTTGTTCTGGGCATCAAAATTAAAACGGCTGCAACGAGTTCAAAAATTCCGGTTGCAATTCGTCCATAAGGTTCCATTCCTAATTTCGAAAAAATATACACACTCTCTGCTGCAGCTGTAAATTTAAAATAAAGCGTTTGCAATAAAATTACAGCAACAAAAAACCGTAAGAACCAAGTAAACACAGCTTTCACGACTAATTTTTTAAAGATTGAGCAGCAGCAACTAAAAGTTCATTCGAAATTCGGTGTTTGTAATCCGGTGTAATGTGTTCAAATTCAATTTCGCCGTCTAAATTTACAATAAAAACCGAAGGAACAGGCAAAAAATTATTATTCACACCATCCGAACCTTTAGCTATAACAGGTTTGTATAAAAGAGGCGCCTGAAAAGCAATTCCCATGGCTTTTGCCAAATCTCCATTACTATCAGACAACAAAAGATAATTTACTTTGTCTTTTTCTTCAGTAACTTTCAGGTTTTTTGGAGCGTCAGGACTTACAGCCACAATCTGGTAACCTAAATCCAGTAATTCTTTTTCGGCTTCGCCCAAGGCTGCCAAATGCAAATTACAATATGGACACCAACCACCCCGATAAAAAACCAAAATAGTTCTTTTTTTATCCAAAACCGATTTTAAAGAAACGGCATTTCCATCAATTAATTTTAAAGTACTATTAGGAATTTTTTCTCCTATTAATAAAGGGGCAATATCGGTGGCTGATTGTGGCAAATTGCTTTGAGCATTCCCTGCAAAACCGATCACTAACAAAACGAAGCTGATTATTTTTTTCATAATATTATTTTTATTTAAAGTAAAGGTAACATCGTTTTAAACTGCTTATTGTCGGCTAGTTTACAGTTCGATTAAAAAACTACAATTGGGTAACATCCGTAATTATAATTTCTCTTCTGTTATACAGCAACATTCCCCGGGATTCCATTTCATTCAGCAATTGGGTTGCCGTTTGTCTGGAAGTACATATAATTTGGGCAATATCCGTTTGAGTCAGATAATTTTCCAGAGTTATTTTATTGCCTTCCTGCTTGCCTTCTTTCTCAGCCCAATCTTTTAAAAACTGATACAATCTGGTTTTAGCATCTTTGGAAACTAAATTAGCATAACTATTTTTTATGCGTTTCATTTTTAAACCCACGAATTTGGTATAAGAAAGTGCCAAACTGGGATTTTTTAATAGTAAATCTTCAAAATCGGACATTAAAAAACTGCAAATTACTACATCATCTGAGAGTACTTTAGCATATTCATTAGATTCAAAATCATTTTCTAAAGTCAATTCGCCAAACAAATCACCTTTTTGAATAATATCTTTAATCGTCTCATTGCCTTCTTCATCAACGGCTACAATTTTAATATTTCCTTTTTTAAGGAGAAAAATTCTTGGCACATCTGATGAAGAGAAATAAATAATTTCTCCCTTATTGGCTTTCTTGAAACCGGTAATAATACACAATTGTCTGATTTGAGCAAAACTCAACGTCCTGAACAATTTGTGATCTCGCAGGTACCAATATTTTAAATCTTCATACATAAAAAGGGAACTTTGGGATAAAAGTAATTGCTATTTTAAGAAGTTAATGTCCGCGAGATGACAATTCGTTGAATTTCCGAAGTACCCTCATAGATTTGGGTAATTTTAGCATCGCGCATCATGCGTTCCACATGGTATTCGGCTACATAGCCATTTCCACCGTGAATTTGTACGGCTTCAATCGTTACATCCATAGCAGTTTGTGAAGCAAATAATTTAGCCATCGCACCTGATTGAGTAATATCCATTCCGGCATCTTTTTCTGAAGCGGCTTTCAAACACAGCATTTTTGCCGCCATAATCTGGGTTGCCATATCTACTAATTTAAAAGCAATAGCCTGGTGCTGAAAAATTTCTTTTCCAAAAGATTCCCGCACATGCGAATATTTCAACGCTAATTCATAAGCACCGGTAGCTATACCTAAGGCCTGAGAAGCAATCCCGATTCGACCGCCATTTAAAACCGCCATGGCAAAATGAAAACCAAAACCGTCCTCTCCTATTCTGTTTTCTTTTGGAATTTTCACATCATTAAAATGCAAAGAATGCGTATCGGAACCACGGATTCCCATTTTCTTTTCTTTAGGACCAATAGTAAAACCTTCCCAGCCTTTTTCAACCAGAAATGCATTGATTCCTTTATGTCCTTTTTCAGGATGCGTTTGCGCCATTACAATATAAGTAGAAGCGGTTGAACCATTAGTAATCCAGTTTTTTGTTCCGTTTAACAAATAGTAATCTCCTTTATCAATGGCTGTTGTTTTTTGCGAAGTAGCATCAGATCCCGCATTAGGTTCCGAAAGGCAAAAAGCACCAATAATATCCCCTTTGGCCAGCGGAACTAAATATTTTTGTTTTTGCTCTTCACTGCAATACTTCTCCATTCCTGCACAAACTAAAGAATTGTTTACGGACATAATCACTGCAGCCGAAGCATCCACTTTTGCAATTTCGCTCAACACTAAAACATAAGACACATTGTCCATACCCGAACCGCCGTATTTAGGATCGACCATCATTCCTAAAAAACCCAGTTCGGCCATTTTTTTGACTTGTTCGGTTGGGAATTTAGAGAACTCATCTCTTTCTACAACTCCCGGCAATAATTCATTTTGAGCAAAATCTCTGGCGGCTTGCTGAATCATTTTTTGTTCTTCGGTCAAATTAAAATCCATAACAACTCTTTTTATAATTAATACTAAAAACATAGAAAATAAAATTCCATGCAGAATCTTGGTTTAATGCTTTAGTGTTTTCTAAATTTACTTACTTTTATTTTAAAAATACAATTTAAGTTTTTAATATTTTAATTGCCTGCAATTCTCTTTCGATGAAGAAAAATTTTTATAATGTAATTGGTGTCATGTCCGGCACTTCACTTGACGGTGTTGATTTAGCACATATTCAGTTTGAAATAAAAGAAGAACAATGGCATTTTGAAATTCAGGAAGCCGAAACTGTCGCTTACAGTAAGGATTGGGTCAACCAATTGAAATTAGCAGTAGATTTTTCGAAAGAAAATCTCGAAATCTTAAATAAAAATTACACCCAACTGCTTTCAAAAATCATTGTAGATTTTATCGAAAAACATAAAATAGCGAATCTTGATGCAGTTTGTTCTCACGGACACACTATTTTGCACCAGCCTCAAAATGGGTATACACTTCAGATAGGAAACCTACCCGAAATGGCAGCTTTGACCCAACAAAAAGTTGTTTGTGATTTTAGAATTCAGGATGTACAGCTAGGCGGTCAGGGCGCTCCGTTAGTACCTATTGGAGATCAAATTTTGTTTTCAAACTATGATTATTGTATGAATTTAGGAGGATTTTCGAATGTATCTTTCGAAAAAAATAATCAAAGAATTGCTTTTGATATTTCGCCTGTAAACACCGTTTTGAATTTCTATGCCAATCAATTAGGATTGAATTATGACGATAAAGGCCAAATTTCGAAAACAGGAAAAATCAATCCTGAATTATTAGAAGCGTTAAATAGTTTGGATTTTTATCGAAAAAAACACCCAAAGTCATTAGGTTTTGAATTTGTAAAAGAAATTGTTTTACCCATAATCGAAAGCTATGCAATTTCCATTGAAGACAAAATGAGAACTTTTACCGAACATATTGCGTTGCAAACAGCTTTAGCTTTACCAATCAAAAAAGGAAATATGCTAATTACCGGTGGTGGCGCATACAATGAATTTCTTATTGGAGAAATCCAGAATCATTTGCCTGAAATGGAAATTGTAATCCCCGAATCCAAAATTCTGGAATTTAAGGAAGCCTTAATTTTTGCTTTGCTGGGCGTCTTAAAACTCCGGGACGAAATCAATACTTTAAGCAGTGTAACCGGTGCAAAAAAGGATCATAGTTCCGGATGCATTTATCTTTAGAATCAAAACTAAAAACAAACATTTACTGTTATTTGTTTCAAATTTTATCCAATAGAATCGCAATTTTTATAATATCTTAGCGTTTCAATAACAAATAAAAATTATATGAGTATATTGTTACAAGCAGATACCTTATCTGTTGCAGGTGAAAATTTAGCCGAAGCGGTTCCAGTTGAAAAAACTTTATCCATCATCGAACTCCTAACTAGCGGTGGTCTGGCAGGTCAAATAATTATGGCGGCATTATTCATAATGCTTTTTGTTGCCTTATACCTTTATTTTGAACGTTTGATGGCTATTAATGAAGCATCAAAAGTGGATACTAATTTCATGAGTCTGGTTAAAGACAATATCAAAAACGGGCGTATAGACAATGCTAAAATGGCTTGTGCTCACTCTAAATCTCCTGTAGCACGATTGATTGAAAAAGGAATTTCCAGAATTGGTAAACCTTTAAATGACATCAATACCGCTATTGAGAACGCCGGAAAACTGGAAATAAATAAATTAGAAAAAAATGTAAGTATGCTTGCTACCATTTCCGGTGCCGGACCTATGACCGGTTTCTTAGGAACAGTGGTGGGAATGATTCAGGCATTTCATAAAATGGCAACAGCAGGCGGACAAATTGAAGTTGGCGCGCTTTCTGAAGGGATTTATACCGCCATGACTACTACGGTTGTTGGACTGGTAATAGGGATTATTGCTTATGTAGGTTACAACCACTTAGTAGTAAAAACAGACAAAATTGTTCATCAGATGGAAGCCAATGCGGTTGACTTTTTAGACTTATTAAATGACCCTGCATAATTATGAATTTAAGAGGACGAAATAAAGTTAGTGCTGAATTTAACATGTCATCCATGACAGATATTGTCTTTCTGTTATTGATATTCTTCATGCTGACATCGACAATGGTAACCACAAATGCACTTGATTTAGTATTACCAAAAGCAAAAGGAAAAACAGACAGCAACAAAAATATTGCGGTAAGCATCAATAAAAAATTAGAGTTTTTTATTGACAAAGAAGCCGTTCCCGAAAGCGAATTAGAATCAAAATTATTATCCATAATGGCAGCGGATGCAAATAAAGCCATTATTTTAAGAGCCGAAGAAGGAGTTCCTATCGAAAAAGCAGTCAACGTACTGGACATTGCCAATAGAAACCAAATTAAAGTTGTTTTAGCCGTTAGGCCTAAATAATAGCTCCTGACTTTCAAAAAAACAGATTTATTCTACATGAAATATTTAGAAACAGAAGAAGAAAAAAAATCCTTTACTATCACAACTATCATTTTTGTGATACTCTTTGTTTTGTTTTTTTATTTGGGACTTACCTCTTTAGATCCGCCTCCTGAAAACGGAATTGCTATTAATTTTGGAACAACTGAATTTGGAAATGGAGACATACAACCTACCGAAGCAATTCAATCAGCACCAAAAGCTACCGCTGCAAAACAAGCAACAGCCAGCAATGATGATGTTTTATCACAAGATATTGAAGAAGCGGTTGTAATGAAAGAGGCAAAAAAAATCAAACCAACAAAAGAAGTTGCTAAGGAAGAAGTTAAAGAAAAACCGAAAGAAAATCCAAAACCTTCCAAAAGCACCACAGATGCTTTATCGAGCTTAATCAACGGACCTAAATCGGACGGAACAGCTAAAGGCGGCGAAGGAAACGATGATAAACCAGGAGATAAAGGCAGCCTTAACGGGAATCCTTATGCCAATACTTATTATGGCTCCGGAAGCGGAAGCGGTACAGGAAGTGGCTGGGGATTGAACGGAAGAAAAATAAGCAGCCGCGGAAAAGAAGTCCAAAAATGTAATGAATTTGGTACTGTAGTGGTTCAAATCACCGTAAACAGAAATGGGAATGTAATTGCCGCTAAATACACTAAGGGAACAACTAATACCAATCCTTGTTTAATAGAACCCGCATTGGCAACAGCCAGAAAATACAAATGGCAACCCGATCCTAATGCTCCCGCAACCCAAATAGGTTTTATCACAGTCAACTTTAAACTGGGGGAATAATAGTTGAAAATTTTACACCGCAAATGAATTACCAAGAAACTACAGCCTGGATGTTTAACCAACTTCCGATGTATCAATTACAAGGCGCTTCTGCTTATAAAAAGGATTTAACCAATACGCATTTACTGATCAATCATCTTGGTAATCCCCATCAAAATTTAAAATTCATACACGTTGCGGGTACTAACGGAAAAGGTTCTACTTCGCACATGCTGGCTTCTGTATTACAGCAAGCAGGATACAAAACAGGGCTTTATACTTCGCCACATTTAAAAGATTTCAGAGAGCGAATAAAAATAATCAGCCCCGACAATTCGGGGGAAATTACCGAAGATTTTGTTTGTGATTTCATCAATTCCAATAAAGATTTTTTTGAAGCCAATGACATTAGTTTTTTCGAAATGAGCGTTGGACTAGCCTTTGCTTATTTTGCAAAAGAGAAAGTAGACATCGCCATTATCGAAGTCGGTATGGGCGGAAGACTCGATGCTACCAATATCATTACGCCATTAGTTTCGGTGATTACCAATATTGGATTAGATCACATCCAATTTTTAGGGAATACTTTCGAAAAAATAGCTTTTGAAAAAGCAGGAATTATAAAACCTGAAATTCCGGTTGTAATTGGTGAATATACCGCTGAAACAAAAAATGTTTTTTTGGCAAAAGCCAAAGAAAATCATGCAAAAATTTATTTTGCTTCTGATTTAATTTCGAATAATTATCCTTCTGATTTAATTGGTGATTACCAAATTCATAATAAAAAAACCGTTCTCCAAACCGTTAATGTTTTAAACGAACAAACAGATTTCCAAATCAGTCAGAAAAATATTGAATCCGGTTTATTAAATGTGGTTAAAAACACCGGACTTCTGGGAAGATGGCAACGACTGGGTTCAAACCCAAAAATTATATGTGATACCGCACACAATAAAAACGGACTAGAAATTGTACTGAATCAAATTAAAAAAGAAGATTTTGACCAATTACACCTTGTTCTTGGTGTTGTAAATGACAAAGATTTAGACGAAGTCTTACCTTTATTCCCTAAAAATGCGATTTATTATTTCTGTAAACCCAATATCCTAAGAGGACTGGAAGCTTCCATATTAAAAGAAAAAGCAAGTAAATTTGAACTCACAGGACAAATATACAATTCTGTTTCAGCAGCTTACAACACCGCTAAAGAATCTGCTGCAACAAATGATTTTATTTATGTGGGAGGAAGCACATTTGTAGTTGCAGAAATTTTATAATTTTTTTTGTTTTTTGCTTGCACATCTAAAAAAGCATTGTATATTTGCACTCGCAATCACAAAATGATAGCAACCTAATAAAATAGGGCGATTAGCTCAGCTGGTTCAGAGCACCTCGTTTACACCGAGGGGGTCGGGGGTTCGAACCCCTCATCGCCCACCAAGAAACTCCTTAAGCAATTAAGGAGTTTTTTTTTTGATTAAAATTAAAAAGAAATTCTTTTTAGGGATCAAGGATCAATCGGGGATCAATCCAAAAACCTGGATCAATCCAAAAACCTGTGGAGCGATAAAATTAAGCATAAATATTAGTTAGTCTTTTTTTAGATTATCACAAAAACTTTCGAATCAAGTTCCTTCTCCCCTAAGATGTAAATTAGATAACAAATTTCTATTTTCTTATAAGCTACAAATCACTCCTTCCTGTATTTTAGTTTTATGTATTAACTTAAAATTATATAAAATGGAAAATTCAAAAATAGTCACCAACGAAGAATTAGCAAAATGCCCTTATCATGCACAGCTTAATCAGTCACCAGACAATGATGATCCTCGTGAAGATGCGAACACAGGAGATTGGGATGACGAACGTGAGGAAACCGATACAGATCCGGATTATTATGACGAAGACGGAAACAACAATTCTGGAGGAGCAGGAAGTTCCGGAAGCGCCGCTACGAACAGCTAGCAAATAGTAACTTTTTTAAAGCCAGCAAGAACTGCCTCATTAAACAAATGGGGCTTTTTTATATCTAAAAGGGGTATAAAAAGCCCCCTATAGGTACTATAAAAGTCCTAAAAAGTCTTTTTTTAGTCCTATTACGCCCTTTTTAGGTAAGTGAACAGACTCTTTTAGGACTAATTAGTCTTTTTAAGATACCATAAAGAGACTTTGTAAGTACCACAATGCCTTTTTTAAGTATGCCATAGGGTGTTTTCAAGTCTCTTTTAGCCTTTTTTAGGGTCGATAGTAACCAGAAAACATTACTATCAATCTACAAATGCCTACATCAAGAAACTCATAATCCAGCTCAAAACCTTAAGAGAAATTATACAGAAGAATAAATTTTGTAAGATTTATTTATATATTAGCGAAAAATAATATGCTATAAAGTAGCGACAATCTACCCAATTTTAGGTGTATAGGCGCTACTTTGTAGCTAGTATGAACGAGTTAGCGGTCAGGCTAAATCGATACGAACAGCAAACAGAAACTATGACAGACATAAACATATACAAAGGCGAGTTTTGCATTTCAACCGACAAGGTAAAATTAGACCTTGACGCCATTCACGAATTTTTATCAACCAGAGCGTATTGGTGCATAAATATTCCGAAAGACAAGGTGCAAACTGCTATTGAAAATTCATTCTGCTTTGGTGTTTACCAAGACGAAAAACAAATTGGCCTTGCAAGAATCATTACCGATTTTTCAACGATTGCTTATTTGGGCGACGTATATATTTTAGAAGAATACAGAGGATTGGGGCTTTCTAAATGGTTAATGGAAACGGTTATGAACTATCCGAGTCTACAAGGTTTAAGACGTTGGATTTTACTCACAGGAGACGCACACGAGCTATATCGTAAATTTGGGTGGATAGACATTGCAGACCCAACCAAATGGATGGAACTTCATGATAAAAACGTTTATTCAAAGTAACAACGACAGGACAAAAACCTGCCCGAACCGCTAAACACACGCTACAATCAATTTGGGGACTTGGCTTAATGGAAAAATAGTTTTGTATTTGAAAGATTTGGCAAATCCGAATAATGGGCTTAATTTAATAACAAACCCGTTGTAGTACCAAGACGTTACCAGTAATTTTATGACACGACAAGAGAAAAGACAATTTAATAGAGAAAATCAAAAGAAAACAACAAATTTGAAAACCTATAAACCTATCACTAAAAGTGATAGAATTATTATTATTTCAATTTCGTTAGTAATAATATTTTCGTTTCTCTATGTAGCTTTACGTGATAATTCATTACCGAATAATGAATTAGCTTCAATCAATGTAATACTAAAAAGTTCTCCAAAATATGACGAATACAAAATCAAGTCTACAACATACAGAGATATAATTCTATCAACAAAAGAATATAATAGAGAATTCAAAATAACTGATATGACTTACAAAGCGACAGATCACGAAGCTTTTAAATCAAACATTAAATCGGGAGATAGTATTGAACTTAAAGTTTTGAAATCTGAAGTTTCGGAACTAAACGAAAAAAGTTTTTGGAATGATTATAATGATGTCTATGGTTTAACAAAAAATGGAAGAAATTTTATAGATATTGAATTAAGAACTGAACTGAAAGATAGCGATAGTAAATGGTCATACTTTTTTATAACAATGGGACTTATAATGCTTCCTTATGGTTTTATGAAAAGAAAACCCTTGATTAGTATGGACAAAGCCATAACAACAATATGCGTACTAGGACTAATTTTAATTTTGATAGTAAATCGAGCTTAAAAAACACTACTACCAACAGCTACAACTGATTTATCCAAAATTCACTTATTAGAAACAATTTACTGAATACTATCTTTTGTTTCTTCTAAATCTTCTGATTGTCTTCCTACTTTTATTTTAGGGTTGTCTTTATTTCCTGTGATGGTTAAAGGAATTCCAAGGATTCCAAAAGGCGGTAAACCTAATCTCATTTTAAGATTTAATCGTCCGTCCAGGCTGGTAGTTCCTTCGATTCGGGGTCTGAAACCGGCAAATTTAAATTTAAAGCGTTCTACAGTAATGATGTTATTTTTGATAGAACTCTTAATAGCTACCTGATTCAGTTCGGGATTTTTAATGCTTTCTTTATTGGTCTTTTTAGCCACGCTACCAAACATTTTCATGCCGTACATTTTTACGTTTTTCACAGCGATCACGCCGTTTCCTGACAACGAAGGCAACACAGGCTCCATATTTTCATTTAAGCGCCCTTTCAAACTATAATCTAATGAGATTATTCCTTGTGCTTTTTCGGCGGCACTTGCCATTTCTCTAAAAAGTTTCACTTCGTTATAAGCCCGCTTGATATCAAATTCATTTGCTTTTATATGATAGTCAAATACGGCACTTTTAGAAGTAACGCTCTTGTAAGTGGCATCCATAGCTACGGCACAACCTATCAAATCAAAACCTGCATTTTGCAAAGTAAGCAAACCATTTTTCATGTTTAGACCACCTTTTGCATTTTTAATTTCCAGTCCGTTAAAATGAACTTTTTGAGCATTCGCCGTAAAACGCAAATCTAAATTAGACGGAATTATAATCACTCCTGTTTCGGTTTTAACAGTTGTTTCAGCAGGTGCGGTAGTGTTTTCACCCGCAACTTCAGTCGTTGTAGCCGACATGAATTCATCGGCATTAATATACTTAGAACTTAAAGCAAAAGAACCGTGTAAAACACCTTTTTTTGAAGCCAGAAAATTAAATACATTTTGTAGATAACCATTCAGTTTAAAATCAGATTGACCATAAGAAGCTAAGAAAGTATTGAAATGCATCTTGTCATTATTGAATTTAAAAACACCTTCTTTGACAAGAAATGCTTTTGGCAAATATTCCGATACGAATTTTATGTTCCTAATTTCAAGTGTTCCGCTGTTTTTAAGTTTCGAATAATTTCCTTTTTCAGCATCACTTTGTTTCCCTTTTAATGCTACATCAGCTTTAATAAATCCGTTTACGTCAAGTCCTTTTTGAGAAAAGACTTTGTAGATTTTACCTATATCCAAAGTTCCTTTAGCAGTAATATCATAAAGAAGATTATCAAAATTACTCAGATTGGCTTTCACATAAACAGGATTTCCTTCAAATGTAAACTGAGCGGGTTGCAGCACCACTTTTAAATCATCAAAAGTTCCTTTTGGATTCGAAATAGCAGCAACTATTCCAATATCAGTTATCGGATTTGGATAGTATTTTGTTTTTAGAAAACCATTATTTAAGTTGATAACAGCATTCGTAACAGGAAATATTCCATTTTTTTTATCGAATTTCCCTTTAGAAGTTCCGTCAGCTACCAGCATTCCTTTGAGTTCAAAATCCGCAACCCCAATGGCGCGATTTAGTTTTTCCAAATCTATTTTGGCGTTAAGCACCGCATTAATATCCAGAACATCAGTTCCTGTACTGTATAATTTTGCTTTTAAAGATTCTTTATCAATGTTAAGCGATAAATTTCTTAAATCTACAATAAGCGAATCCGGATTTAACGAAGGTAATTGGGTATCAAAATCTACATTTAAGTTGGTCACAGTGGCCGGACTTTGATTGTAATTGACACTTCCGTCTTTAATTTTGAAATCCAGTTCCAGTTTTGGAGCTATATTTTGAGAAGCAATATAATTTCCTTTTAAAGACAAATTGCAGTCAGTTTTTCCGGATAATTTGGTTTTATTAAGCCAGGTAATAAATTTTGGCGGAAAAGCAGTAAAAAAATCCTGTAGGTTACTGTTAGTCGTTTTCAGAACAAAATCCATTTGATATCCTTCTTTAAGGAAATCAAATTTTCCTTTAAAATCAACTATCAGATTGTTTATTTTTAAATCATTTTCCTGAAAAACAAACGAAAGTGAGTTGACATTTACTTTGGTAATCAAATCAGCATTCACCTTTTTATTCATCAAATAAGGCTCATTATCATACAAAAGATTGAGTTTTTGAATTTGTGCTTTCGAAGACAAATCAAAAATAGCTTTACTTAAATCGCCTTTTCCCAGATAGTTAAAACCGTAAATATCCAAATGAAGTTTGGTCGATAAATCGTCATAAACAATTTTACTGTTGGTGATTTCAATTTTCTCCAGTTTTAACGAACTATCTTCTTCTTTTTCAGTTGTTTCAGTTTTACCGGATTTATAAACATTGTAATTTGCAAATCCTTCTTTATTTACTTTTACATTAATATCAGCATTCGAAAGGAATATTTTATCAATATTTACCGATTTTCCAAAAATCAAACTCGAAACATTGATCCCAAAAGCAATTTCTTTTGCAGTAACCAGATTTTCCTTTTCATAAGGTGCCGAACCATTGAGTTTAAAATTATTTAAACTTACGGTCAAAGAGGGAAAATGCTGAAAGAAAGAAATATTCGATTCTGAATAATCCAGTTTAGCATTTAGTTTTTCATTGGCTACTTTTTTAATTTCTGCATTGATTTTATCTGCAAAAACATAAGGAGCAATAAACATGAAAGTCAATAAAGTGATTAACGTGATTCCTATATATTTTAAGATTTTTAAAAATATAGCTTTTTTTTGAGCCATGATGAAAATGGTATTGGTGAAATAAAGAACGTGTTGATAATCTAATATTATCCGTGTACGGTTTCGTTTTTGCCGTAGTTGGTTATGATGGAAGTTTCGTAATCAATCCATTCTTTCCAGCGTTTGTCGACATCAACATGGTCAGCATATTTTTTAGCAAAACCTAAAAAAGTGGTATAATGTCCCGCTTCGCTAATCATTAAATCACGGTAGAATTGAGCCAGTTCCGGATCTTTAATATTTTCAGACAAAACCTTAAAACGCTCGCAACTTCTGGCTTCAATCATTGCCGAAAAAAGCAAACGTTCACACAAAGCATCATTGCGGCTTCCGTCTTTTTTCATGAATTTAAAAAGTTCGTTTACATAGCTGTCTTTGCGTTCACGCCCAAAAGTAAGTCCTCTTTCTTTAATCAGGTCGTGCACCATTTTAAAATGTTCTATTTCTTCCTGAGCAATAAGCATTAAGGCGGTAACCAATTCTTCTTTTTCAGAGTTTTGGGTAATAAGACTTATTGCATTAGAAGCGGCTTTTTGTTCGCACCAGGCATGATCGGTTAAAATTTCTTCGATATTAGATTCTACGATGTTGACCCATCGTGGGTCGGTGGCTAATTTCAATCCTAACATATCCTTTTTAATTTTATGCAAAATTACTGTTTATTTCAGTGATTTTAATTTTAATACAACGAATTCCAATAAATTTAGTATTATTTTGTGCCAATAATTTTATGCAGCTATGAATGTGATGCCATCACTCTTAATAATTGGCTTTGTATGGCCTGAGCCCAATTCTTCTGCGGCAGGCGGAAGAATGATGCAATTGATTTCTTTGTTCCGGGAACAGGGCTACACGATCACGTTTGCCAGTCCCGCTCAGGACAGTGATTTTATGGTAAATTTAAGTGAATTTGGCGTTCAAAAAGTGAGTATTACTTTGAACAATTCCAGTTTTGATGATTTTATAAAAGAATTAAATCCGGCGGTAGTTTTATTTGACCGGTTTATGATCGAAGAGCAATTTGGCTGGCGTGTTGCCGAAAATTGTCCGGATGCTTTACGAATTTTAGATACCGAAGATTTGCATTGCTTGCGATTGGTGCGACAAAAGGCTTTCAAAGAAAAACGAACTTTTGAAATTTCAGATTTATTAACCGAAGAAGTCGCCAAACGAGAAATTGCCAGTATTTTACGTTGTGATTTATCGTTGATGATTTCCGAATATGAAATGGAATTATTGACTACTGTTTTTAAAATTGACAAAAGCCTATTGTATTATTTACCACTTTTATTAGCATCGAATGCCATTTCTGATTTGGATAAATTGCTTTCTTTTGAAGAACGAAAAGACTTTGTTTTTATTGGTAATTTTTATCATGAACCTAATTGGAATGCCGTTAAGTATTTAAAAGAAACAATATGGCCCTTGATAAAAAAACAATTACCACAAGCCGTTTTGAATATTTATGGCGCTTATCCTTCTCAAAAAGTGCTACAATTAAATAATACCAAACAAGGTTTCCTGATTCACGGACGTGCTGAAAATGCTCAGGAAGTTATCCAAAAAGCAGCTGTGGTTTTAGCTCCGTTGCATTTTGGTGCTGGCATAAAAGGAAAATTACTCGAAGCCATGCAATGCGGAACGCCAAGTGTTACCACTCCTATTGGAGCCGAATCGATGCAAGGAGAATTAGAGTGGAATGGTTTTGTAGAAGATGATCCTGAAATTTTTGCTGCTAAAGCTGTAGAATTATATCAGGATAAAGAAATTTGGCTTCAAGCTCAAAAAAACGGAATTGCAATTATCAATCAGCGTTATTTAAGAACCTTGTTTGAAGATGATTTTGCTACGCAAATTGCCTTTTTACTTTCGAATATAAAGCAACATCGCCTGAATAATTTTATGGGTGAATTGTTGCAGCATCATACTTTAAAAAGCACCAAGTACATGTCAAAATGGATTGAGGAGAAGAATAAATAAGTAAGTTTTTTATTTTTAGAGATTGTTAGTGGAATATAGTTTTGATTGGTTTTCTATATAGGTTTAATGGTGATTGTGGATTTATATGATTTTTAAAATATTTTAATTATGTTAGGAGGTACTGGTGATATTAGAATTATTGGTGGATTTGTGATATGGGTTTTTAAAGGTTTTAAAGGTTCTTTGAAAGAATGTATTAATAATTATACATCAGCTTTTGTTGTTGGTTTGATAATGATTTTCATTATTGCTTTTTTATGTTTTAATTTTTATGAAGATTTTAAAAATTTATTCTAAATAAGAAATTGGTGTTTTGTTTAATAAGTAAATCATATAAAAATTATTTGTTTCGCATGAGGGATGGAAGCGGCATCCTTTTATGTAATGCAATGAAATAAAAGATACAGCGTACAGCCCGACCGCGCTGAAACGATAGTGGAAGCGAGGACATGCCCAAATAAAAACCAAATAAAAAACCCGTCTACATTCTGAAAAACGAGACGGGTTTTGGTTTTTATACTGAATCAGTACTTATGCAAGCATAGTTACCGGGTTTTCAATGTATTGTTTTAATGTTTGTAAAAACTGTGCTCCGGTTGCTCCATCGATAGTACGGTGGTCACAAGCTAGAGACAACATCATGGTGTTACCTACAACAATTTGTCCGTTTTTAACCACTGGTTTCTCAACGATAGCTCCTACTGAAAGGATAGCTGAGTTAGGCTGGTTAATAATCGAATTGAATTCAGTGATACCAAACATTCCAAGGTTAGAAACGGTAAAAGTACTTCCTTCCATTTCCTGAGGCCCTAACTTTTTGTTTTTAGCTCTTCCGGCAAGGTCTCTTACACTAGCACCAATTTGAGATAAACTCATAGCGTCAGTGAATTTCAATACAGGAACTACTAATCCGTCTTCAACAGCTACAGCTACTCCAATGTTTACATGGTGATTGATGATGATAGCATCTTCTTTCCACTGAGAGTTGATTTTTGGGTGTTTTTTCAATGCTAAAGCACAAGCTTTGATAACCATATCGTTGAAAGATACTTTAGTATCCGGAACGCTATTGATTGTAGCTCTTGATTTCATGGCGTCATCCATAGTTACCTCGATTACTAAGTTGTAATGAGGTGCTGTGAATAAAGATTCAGCCAAACGTTTCGCAATGATTTTACGCATTTGCGAATTTTTGATTTCTTCGGTATAAACTTCTCCGGCAGGAACAAACACTTTAGGTGCAGCAGCAGTTTCTGTTTTAGCAGATGCAGCAGCTTGTGGAGCGGCAGCAGCAGGAGTAAAGTTTTCGATATCGCTTTTTACGATACGTCCGTTTTCTCCGGAACCTTTTACCTGCGTTAACTGAATTCCTTTGTCAGAAGCAATTTTCTTAGCAAGAGGCGAAGCGATAATTCTTCCTCCGTCAGCAGGAGCTTCCTGAGCTACAGGAGCAGCAGTTTCAGCAGGAGCAGCTTTAGTTTCTTCGGCAGCTGGAGCCGCTTGAGAAGCACCACCGGCCACATAATTATCAGCAATTCCGCTGATATCAGTTCCTGCAGGTCCAATGATAGCTAAAAGACTATCAACAGGAGCTGTATTTCCTTCTTCAATTCCGATATATAATAAGGTACCTTCGTTGAAAGACTCAAATTCCATTGTTGCTTTATCTGTTTCGATTTCAGCAAGAATATCACCTTCTGCAACAGCGTCACCTACTTTTTTCAACCAGGTAGCTACCGTTCCTTCCGTCATAGTATCACTCAAACGAGGCATTGTTACTACAACAACACCGGCAGGTAAAGAAGCAGCTGGTTTAGCAGCAGCTTTTGGTTCTTCTTTTTTCTCTTCAGTTGCAGCTGGTTTTTCAGCAGCGGTCGGAGCATCTCCACCGGATAATAAAGCAGAAATATCTTCGCCTTCGTCTCCGATAATTGCTAATAAAGAATCTACAGGAGCTGTTTCTCCTTCAGGAATTCCAATATGTAAAAGCGTTCCTTCATTGAAGGATTCGAATTCCATCGTTGCTTTATCAGTTTCAATTTCAGCAAGGATGTCCCCTTCACTAATTTTGTCTCCTACTTTTTTAAGCCATGTCGCTACTGTTCCTTCCGTCATAGTATCGCTCAAACGAGGCATTGTTACTTTTATCGCCATAATATTTTTATAATTTATGAGGTGTAAATGGATAATCTTCTTGTGCATATACTACATCGTACAATTGCTCAGGCTCTGGGTACGGAGAAGATTCAGCAAAATCAACACATTCCTGAACTAAATCCTTAACCCTTTGATCAATTGCTTCGATTTCTTCATCGGTAGCATATTTTTTATCTTTAATTACGTCTAAAATTTGAGTAATAGGGTCAATTTTCTTGTACTCTTCTACTTCTTCTTTAGAACGGTATAATTGTGCATCAGACATAGAATGTCCTCTGTAACGATACGTTTTCATTTCCAGGAAAGTTGGTCCGTCTCCACGACGGGCTCTTTCGATAGCTTCTGTCATTGCTTCCGCTACTTTTACAGGATTCATTCCGTCAACCGGTCCACAAGGCATTTCGTATCCTAAACCTAATTTCCAGATATCCGTATGATTTGCTGTTCTTTCTACTGAAGTTCCCATTGCATAACCATTGTTTTCAACAATAAATACAACAGGTAATTTCCATAACATTGCCATGTTGAAAGCTTCGTGTAAAGAACCCTGACGAGCAGCACCATCACCAAAATAGGTCATTGTAACTCCTCCTGTATTGTTGTATTTGTCTCCAAAAGCTAATCCTGCACCTACAGGAATCTGACCTCCCACGATACCGTGACCACCATAAAAACGATGTTCTTTTGAGAAAATGTGCATAGAACCACCCATACCTTTAGAAGTTCCTGTAGCTTTTCCAAGCAATTCAGCCATTACGCGTCTGGGATCAACACCCATACCTATTGGCTGAACGTGGTTTCTGTAAGCAGTAATCATTTTGTCTTTGGTTAAATCCATTGCGTGCAATGCACCTGCAAGTACGGCTTCTTGACCATTGTATAAATGTAGAAAACCTCTAACTTTTTGTTGTATGTATAATGCAGCGAGTTTATCCTCAAACTTTCTCCAAAGCAGCATGTCTTCATACCACTTTAAATATACTTCTTTTGTAACTTCTTTCATCTCAAGTGTTCTTTTACTAAAGTTTTTTATTGTGTGTCAATTAGTACTTTTTCACAAATTCATTTAAAATGGTCAAATTTGCGAAATGCAAAAATAGGACATTCCATCTAAGAACTAAAATTATAAAGCTAATTTTTAGTTTTATTAGAGCAGTTTTTTGTTAAATAATAAAGGGAGCAGGTTTTTTAAAGATTCTGATTTATAAATTTTCCCTTTTTCGCCCATAAAATAAATTTCAATCGGGCTTTCCTGTTTTATTTCATATTCGGCAATAGACTGCCTGCAGGAACCACATGGAGTAATAGGCACAGGAATTCCTGTTGCCTGAGGTGCGGCTGTAATTACTATTTTCAGAATTTTAGATTCCGGAAAATTAGAAGCTGCCTGATAAAGCGCCACTCTTTCGGCACAAAGTCCTGACGGATAAGCCGCATTTTCCTGATTACTCCCTAAAACAATTTTTCCGTTATCCAAGGCTATCGCCACACCCACTCTGAAATTAGAATAAGGAGCATGCGCATTTTTTTGAATTTCAGTTGCCTGTTCAAAGAGATACTTAACTTCGTCCGGCAATTGTTCTGTACTGTCAAAAACAGCAAACTTAGTTGTAATAGTGATTTCTTCCATTTATTTTTTGGATAAAAAAAATCCAAATTTCATTTAACGGAAATTTGGATTTAGTTATAGTTTTTTATTCGAAATTAATATTCTTCGTACTTATCTCCAAAGTTAAATGTCAATGAAAAACGAAGGGTGTTTTCTAAAGGATTTGGAATATTCGAAGCTGAAAACAGATAAGAAACATCTATTTTTACTGTTGTATATTTAAAACCAGCTCCTAAAGTAAAATATCTCAATCCGCTTTTACTAATGTTTTCATGATGATACCCTAAACGCATAGCAAAAGAATCCTGATAAGAATATTCGGCTCCGGCAGAATAAACAACCTCTTTCAGTTCTTCACTAAAGCCATCAGGAGCATCTCCTAAAGATTTAAAAACTCCGGAAACCCAACTCGTTCTTCGGTATTCCTCAGTAGCCAGATCAAAATCAGCATCATCAACAACGCCGTCTCCATTCATATCGTTTCCGTTGTAAGCGCCGTTATTATAACCCACTTTTGGAGTTGGCACAAGAAGTTTATTAGCTTCAACAGTTAATCCTAATTTATTATAATCATCTAAAATAAAATCAAATCCTGCTCCTAATTTTAAATTAGCAGGCATGAAGTTACTACTTAATTCGTCATTATCATAGCTTATTTTAGGTCCCAGATTCTGGATATTAAAACCGGCTCTCCATCTTCCGTTAAATCTGCTGTATGCAATTTCTTCCGATTGATAAAAACCTGCTACATCAATTGCAAAAGAGTTAGCTGCTGTAGCATCTTCGGTACCGGTACTCACTTTTAGATTAGAACGAATGTATCGGGCACCAACAGCCATCGAGAATTTTTCGCTTAATTTTAAGGAATAAGAACCATCAAAGGCAAACTCATTTGGCGACACAACAGGAGGATTAGCATCTGATGCATTTTGTCTTAATTCAATATCACCAAAACCAAAATAACGAAGACTTCCGGCAAAAGCACTTCGGTCAGAAATTTTATTGTAATACGTAAGTTGTCCTAATGAAATATCATTAGCAAGACCTGTTAAGTAAGGCGTATAACTCACACTAACTCCTTGTTTATCTACAGCAAAAGCATATTTAGCAGGATTCCATTGCTGGGAAAAAGCATCTGATGAAGTAGCAACTCCCATATCTCCCATACCTGCAGCTCTCGCATCTGCTGTGACGGATAAGAAAGGAACAGCTGTTGTAATGGCTCTTTCCTGAGCTTGAATCAGCGAAATTGAAAACAAAGAAATGGTTAAAAGTATTGTTTTTTTCATTGATGGATAGAAAATTATTTGAACAAATATAGTGTTTTATTGAAAAGTTGCAAGTTTTTCTGTCCTTAGTTTTACCGAAACCAAACAGGAGTTTCAAAACTTAATTTCAAAGTCTGTTAAGTATATATAACTGTTATTTTTAATTAATATTGTATAAATTAATGGATATGATTCTTTCGAATAATGACACTTGATAAAATCTATTAATTTGTAATAAAAAACCATTCAAATATTTATTTTGGAAGGCTATTTTATTCGTTCTTTTTAAAGATAAAGGCAAAAGCATAAAAAAAAAGCATTAAGTATATGAATAAATAATAAATAGTATAAATTTGCGTTAATTTTGAAGAAAAGAAACAGTATATAATTATTTAAATGATATTGCAGGTTAATCGTTAATTATTATATTGCAATGCGTAAAATTTTACCTTAGTAAAGAGTATGAAAGTAAATAAAATTACAGTTTTTCGATTAATGTTGTCAGTGATTGTGGCTTTAGGTTTTGCTAGCTGTAGCAAAAAATCAAGTTCTAAAGGATCTTCCAGAGCAACAGGTTGGAATGTAGACAGTAAAAAAGTTCAAGCGGCTAAAAAGCAAGAAGCTGGACCTGGTTTAGTTTTTGTTGAGGGAGGAACTTTTACAATGGGAAAAGTACAGGATGATGTAATGCATGACTGGAACAATACCCCTACTCAGCAGCACGTTCAGTCCTTTTACATGGATGAAACCGAGGTAACTAATTTTATGTATTTAGAATATTTAGATTGGGTTAAAAATGTCTTTTCTCCTACTGACGAAAATTACAAAGACGTCTATAACGGGGTTGTTCCTGATACACTTGTATGGAGAAACCGATTGGGATACAACGAAACCATGACCAATAATTATTTAAGACATCCTGCTTATGCCGAATATCCGGTTGTAGGTGTAAACTGGATACAGGCTGTTGATTTTGCTAAATGGAGAACGGATCGTGTTAACGAAGGCATATTAGAACAAAACGGTTATTTGAAAAAAAATTCAAAAACAGAAGATGTAACTGCTGAAAATTCATTTAGTACTGAGGCTTATTTAATGTCTCCTTCAACTGCCCGTGGCGGAAGCGAAGAAATTGTATTGCAAAAAACAAAAGGAAGGACAGTAAAATCTAAAGACGGAAGTACATCTGAAGCAAAAGGGGTGTATGCACAACGTTCTACCGGAATTATTATGCCGGAATACAGATTGCCAACAGAAGCAGAATGGGAATATGCCGCAGCTGCTGATGTAGGACAAAGAGAATATAATATTTACAAAGGACAAAAGAAATATCCTTGGTCAGGTGAATACACCCGTTCAGGAAAAAGACAAAACAGAGGGGATCAATTAGCTAACTTTAAACAAGGTAATGGTGATTATGGTGGTATCGCAGGCTGGTCTGATGATGGTGCCGATATTACAAACGCAGTTAAGTCCTACCCTGCTAATGATTTTGGATTGTATGACATGGCCGGTAACGTTGCCGAATGGGTTGCCGATGTTTACAGACCAATTATTGATAATGAAGCAAATGATTTCAATTATTTCAGAGGAAATTTATATACTAAAAACAAAATTGGTGCCGACGGGAAATTAGAGATTGTTACTAAAGAAAACATGAAATATGATACTCTAAGTAACGGAAAAGTAATAGCTCGTAATCTTCCGGGAGAAATTGCTCAGGTTCCGGTTGACGAACAAGAAACTTATCTAAGACAAAATTTTGACAAAAGCAACAATATAAATTATAGAGATGGTGACAGACAGTCTTCTAAATACTATAATTTTGGTTCTTCTGAAGCAGAAAATGAAAAAGAGATTGACAAAATGTATAACTCACCAAAACACAATGTAACTACCGATAGTTTAGGTAACATGGTGAGAAAGTATGACAGATCCAGTAAAAGAACAACTCTTATCAATGACAAAATCAGAGTATACAAAGGTGGTTCCTGGAGAGACCGGGCTTACTGGTTAGATCCTGCACAAAGAAGGTATTTCCCTCAGGATATGGCCACTGATTATATCGGATTTAGATGCGCTATGTCAAGAGTAGGTTCAAAATCAGACAAAAGAAAGACACCAAGAAATTAATTTATACAACATATTAGATAAAAGCCCTTTGATTAGGGCTTTTATTTTTTAAATCACTTTATATGGATATCCCTTACATTCATAGTTTATTTTTAAAATCTACAGGAGTTTCAACAGATACCCGAAAAATTCAGGATCAGTCTATATTTGTAGCAATAAAAGGAGATCGGTTTGATGCCAATACATTTGCAGTTGAAGCCTTAGAAAAAGGAGCTTCACATGTAATAATTGATAACGAAGCTTATTATATTGATGAGAGAACCATTTTAGTAAAAGACAGCTTAACAGCTTTGCAAGAACTGGCTAAGTTTCATAGAAATTATTTAAAATTACCCATTATTGCACTTACAGGAAGTAACGGAAAAACAACTACCAAAGAATTAATTAATGTTGTTTTATCTAAAAAGTACAAAACAAAAGCCACTATTGGTAATTTAAATAATCATATAGGAGTTCCTTTGACGCTGCTATCTTTTGATAGGAATACTGAAATAGGAATTGTTGAAATGGGCGCGAATCATAAGAAAGAAATTGAATTTCTTTGCGAGATTGCTCAGCCGGATTATGGGTATATTACTAATTTTGGAAAAGCACACCTGGAAGGTTTTGGAGGTATAGAAGGTGTTATTGAAGGAAAAAGCGAAATGTACCAGTATCTTTTAAAAAACGATAAATTAGCCTTTACCAATCTTGAAGATCCTATTCAGGTTGAAAAATCAAAAGCTCTAAAACATTATTCTTTTGGCATTAACAAAAGAAAAGCAGATGTTACAATTTCAGCAATAAAAGCAAATCCTTTTGTAGAAATTCAATTTGATTCTATCCAGATTAAAACGCATTTAATAGGTTTGTATAATGCTAATAATGTCAATGCAGCACTAACAATAGGACAGTTCTTTGAAGTAGAAAAGGAAGCCATAAAAGCGGCATTAGAAAGTTATATACCGGAAAACAACCGATCCCAACTATTAACAAAAGGAAGTAACGAAATCATTTTAGACGCTTATAATGCTAATCCAAGTAGTATGTTAGTTGCGATAACTAACTTTTTACAGCTTGAAAAAGCCAATAAAATCATGATTTTAGGAGATATGTTTGAGTTGGGTAATGAAAGTCATAAAGAGCATACCGATTTGGTTAATTCATTGATAAATGAATCGAATGTTCAATGCTATTTTGTTGGAAAGGCATTTTATGAATGCCAAATTGGGAAAGATAATTTTCATTTCTATGATAGTTTCGATTCTTTTTCAGCTGGGTTGGAAGGAGTGAATTTCGAAAATAATACAATACTTATAAAAGGCTCCAGAGGGATGGCTTTAGAGCGTACTTTAGAATATATAAAATAGATTTTTTTTAGATTAAAAAGAAAATAGTTGACGGAAAATAAATTAACTTTAGCCATATAGCAGTATAAAATTGTTATATGACTAAAGTTTTTTTATGAATAGAAATGAAAAACTCGATCATCTCAGTAAAGACACAGCGTTTGATGTGGTAATAATTGGCGGAGGTGCAACAGGTCTGGGTTGTGCAGTAGATGCTGCCAGTCGTGGTTACAAAACTTTGCTTTTAGAAAAATATGATTTTGCTAAAGGTACTTCCAGTCGCTCCACTAAATTAATTCACGGCGGCGTTCGCTATTTAGCTCAGGGCAATATCCATTTAGTCCGCGAAGCACTCTTAGAAAGAGGCAGGTTATTAAGAAATGCTCCTCATGTTTGCCACACACTTGGATTTGTATTACCTGTATATCACATATGGGATAAATATTACTATGGTCTGGGTTTATGGATTTACGAATTTCTATCGGCCAAATTTAGTTTAGGAAAAACAAAAATTCTTTCTAAAACAGCTACTTTAAAACAGCTGCCTGATCTAAATTCTGACAACCTAAAAGGAGGTGTTTTGTATTTTGACGGTCAATTTGATGATAGCCGATTAGCCATCAATTTAGCCCAAACAGCTTCTGATCAGGGTGCTTTAGTACTTAATTATTGTGGTGTAACCGACTTTATAAAAGATGAAAATAAAATAATTGGTTTAAAAGCGAAAGAAGAATTCTCCAATCAGGAATTTAGCATTAAATCAAAAGTAATTATCAATGCAACAGGAGTATTTGCAGATGCATTATTACAAAAATCGGAAGGACATACTGAAACAACCATGACTCCTTCTCAAGGGATTCATTTGGTTATAAATAAAAAGTATTTTGAGGGTTTGTCTGCAATGCTGATTCCTAAAACCAGTGATGGCAGAGTTTTATTTATTATTCCCTGGCATGATAAACTATTGCTGGGAACTACTGATACCGCTGTTGATCAAATATTTTTAGAACCAAAACCTCTTAAAGAAGAAATTGATTTTATAATCAGTCATTTTAATAAATATGCAATCCAATCTATTACAAACACAGACGTCTGTAGTGTATTTGTTGGCTTGCGTCCATTGATAAAGAAAGATTTCGGTAATAATACGGCTGTTTTATCCAGAGAGCATCTTATTCAAACTTTCCCTTCCGGCCTGGTAAATGTTTCGGGAGGTAAGTGGACAACTTATAGAAACATGGCTGAAGAAACAATTAATAAAGCAACAGCTTCTTGCGGCTTAAGTTTTGTTCGGTCTAAAACAAAACGTTTGAAAATTCATGGTTTTAGCCATCATAAAATCAACTCTTATTTAGCTATATATGGTTCAGATGCTGAGATGATTTTACAAATGATAAAAGAGGATCATTCTTTGTCTGAAAAAATTCATCCTCATTATCCTTATACAAAAGCTGAAGTGGTATGGGCTGTTGAAAACGAAATGGCTTTGACTGTAGAAGATGTTTTAGCAAGAAGAATACGATTGCTTTTTCTGGATGCAAAAGCAGCAATAGAAGCTGCACCAATAGTAGCCGGAATAATGAGAGTATTATTAGAAAAAAGTGAAAAGTGGGAAGAAGAACAAATTGTTAGTTTTCAGCAATTAGCTCAGGGGTATTTGATAAAATAAGTAAAAAAAGCTCCATTATTTCTAATGAAGCTTTTGAAAGTACAATTTTAAAAAAGATTATTTTATCAACACTTTTACATTATTATTTAAGTCATCACCGGTAATATTTAAAATATAAAGACCCGGAGTATAATTATTATTCAAACGAATTTTAAAATTCCCCTTACTGTTTCCGTTACTGTTTAATACATTACTAAAGAATACATTTCCTGTTGTATCCATTAAAGTTGCTGTAATATTAGGAGAGTTATAAGACGGAATATTAATATTAATCTGCTCTTTAACCGGATTAGGATGTATAGCTATTTCATTTGTAGTTATTCTGAAACTCCATACGTCTCCCGTTGTAGTTCCGTAATCATTTGTAGCATCTACTCTCCAATAGTAATATACTCTTGAAGTTAAAACGGCAGGCAATTGATACGATAAACTTTCTGAGTAAGAAATATCAGCAAGTTTACTCAGATTTTCAGGGTCAGTACCAAAATACACGGTGTACTTTGTAGCATCAATTTTCCCTTCCCAAGCCAGATTGAAATTCTCAACAGGCAATTCTAAAAAGTAAGAACCGTTTTCCGGACTTGGATTAACTGCTTTTACCGGAGCCGGAGCTGCTTTAGTCGTTACATCAAAAACTTCACTATAATTAGATGAATCGGTCTTGTTAGTCGCTTTTAAGCGATAGTAATATTTAGTACTATGAGCAACATCGGTATCAGTATAAGTGGTTGTATTTGCTTCAAGATTTGCTATTGGTTCAAAAGAAACAGCGTCTAACGAACGTTCCAGTACAAAATTAGCTTCATTGTTTGAGTTATCCATCCATTGCAATACCGTTGTTGTTTCAGCCAATGGTGTAGCAATAGTATTGGTATCGAATGTTACATTAGTAGGAGCATTAATAACTGTTGTGTTATATATCTCCGTAATTTGTGAAGCAGACAAAGCGTAATTAAATATTTTTAATTCATCTAATTTTCCTTTGTATGGAGCCGGTGCTGTTCCTGAAGCCAGTTCAAGTTCGCCAATATTTCCAAGTATTAAATCTGTTGGTTCAGCAATACCTGTTACTCCCGTTTCACTAAGTTCACTCTGAAGCACACCATTTAAATAAAGTCGTAATTTATGAGCAACAACATCTCTCATGACCACAACATGTTCCCAATTACCTGTAAAGAATCTTGATCCGACCCCTTTTAATTCTTTTTTAGTAACATCATCATCAATAGCAAAACGAAGTTCACCGCTCTTAAATTCAATATTATAACGTTTTCCTGTTGCTCCGGTAGTTGCATTCTTTGTAAAAGAACCTTTGCATAATAAATAAGCTGAACTTGTTGAACCCGTAGGCAGTAAACCAGGTGCTGCTTTCATCCAAAAAGAAATAGAAAATGAGCCATTATTTAAATAAATTTGATCCTGATTAGGAATACTGGCCATATAACTATTATTATTTGAGGATAAAAAATCGAGTGCCTTGTTTGCTTTACCATCGATTCTTACTGTTGTATTATCAAAATCAAGATCTAATTTTCCATTGTTATCAAAATCCGATAAATCAACAATATCATCCCCTTCGCCGGCAACCTCCTTAAATGGCCAATGCCCAACCATATTATTTGGAATATTCGAAATGGTTCTAAAACTCCAAATATCACCTTCTACTGTGCCTTTTACATTCGTTGCATCTATTCTCCAATAATAATTCGTGTCCGAATTTAAACCTGAGACTGTATAAGATGGACTTGCTGCATAATTTACATCAGCTACTTTGTTTAAATTAGAAGAATCTGTTCCAATATAAACCGCATAAGTTGTAGTATTGCTGCTTCCTGTCCATTTTAACAGAAGACTTCCATTATTCGGTTCAGCATAGTTAAATTCATTTGTCGGATTCGGATTGGATGTTTTATTAGGTGCCGAAGGTAATGCTGGTGTGGTAACAGAATTCACATCACTATAACTTGAAGACTCATCAACAGTTATCGCTTTAATACGATAATAATATTTGGTATTAGGGATTAAATTAGCATCAGTATAGGTAACCGTATTGGAATTAACCATCGCAACCTGAGTAAAAGAAGTTCCATTTGTTGAACGTTCAATTACAAAATTAGTTTCGTTATCCGAATTGTCTGTCCAATTTAAAATAATCTTACTTGACGGAGTCGGAGTTTCTACAGAACTTGCATTAAAAGTAATGGCTGTAGGTGGAATAACAAAATCAGAAGGAACAGTATTAATCAATCCGTTAATATATACCTCAATGTTTAAATATTGAGAAGAAGTTGTGCTGTAAGCAAGAGCATCAGCAGGATTATTTTTATTTAATCCATTAGCATCTTCCCATGCATCAGGCATTCCGTCATTATCAGAATCTAATGGTGCCGGAGCCCCATACACATGACCTGCACCTCCATTTATAAAACCAAATTGCTTAGTCAAGTCAGATTGTACATAAACATAGGTTGCAGCTGTACCTTTTGACATTAAATCAGAAATCATTAAATTATCTACCTGATCACGTCTCGGATAAGACGCACCTGCACTTGATACAATCTTATCATAAGCATTTTGTGCTGTCAAAGGCGTATTTTTAAATGGATAATCATACGGAGTTGACAAAATACTTGCTGCATCACCAGTTGGATATCCTGTTAAATCCTGAGGTACTAAAGTTCCATCTAACATTCCGTTTCTGTTATTATCAAAATAATTTCCTGATCCATACAAAAAGAAATTAGCGTTTCCTCTGTTAAATGGTGTAGAGACAGAAGTACTTGTATTAGGTCCTCCAATAAAATAATTGTTTATAATATTTACATCAGAACTTCCCGCAGAATCACCTCCCATAATGTAGGCATCTCCAGATTCAGTATGTCCATAAGTATTTCCATAGTTCCCCCAATTATAAACTACATTATTTACAAATTCATTAATCCCTTTTATTTTATTATTTCGGGTTTTATTGCAGATATACAAATTACCAATTAAACTCACTTTACCACCTGCTGAAGGCTGTATAAGCCCTCCTGCGGAATGATTATGACGATGCAATCCTTGTCCAATAATAGAATTTTGGATTGTAATATTATCAGGGCTCGTTCCTTTACCATCCCAGTTAATAGAAAATACTTCGTCTGTACCCCAGGTAAAAGTCATATGATCAAAAATCATATTCGCACCATTGGCTAAACCTGAAGCGTCTTGGTTTTGGGAAGTCCCTCCATAACGAATACGAAGATAGCGGGCAATAGTATTGCTAGCACCTGTGAATGTAACTCTTGGACCTAAAAAAACAATTCCTTCCCCCGGAGCTGTCTGCCCGGCAATGGTAGTGTTTTTTGGTATAACAATTTGTGATAGCAAATTAACAATCCCTCCTACTTTAAATATCACAAAACGACCTTCCTGGCTTACAGCATCACGAAAGGATCCCGGTCCGCTATCATTTAAATTAGTTACTAAGTAAATTTGAGGATTACTCGCTCCTCTTGCTCCTGTGGTGTATCTTCCAAATCCCTGAGCTTCGGGAAAGGCTAATGTTTGGGAGTGCAAAGCCTCAGAAGTTAATACAAGTCCGTATAACAATAAAGCTTTAGGTACCTGTTTAAAAAGTAAAGTTCTTAATTCCATAAATGATTGATTTAGTTAACAATAGACAACTATACGTTAGGTCAATTTATTTGTATAGCCAAGCTAATTTATTGGTAATTTATTTTTATTCCATCCTGTGCTGTCCTGTACAGACAGCACAGGATGGAATAAAAAATAATTAAATCATTATATTATTAAAAAGAACAAATTCAACTATAAGTAAGTTGAATAAACTTTCACTCAGTGTAACTATTTTTTTTGACAATACTTAACCCTTTTGAACTTTACCTCTATTACAAAATAGTGTAAAACAAAAATCCCGTTTCGTTAGAAACAGGGTTTTCATAAAGAAAGGCGACGAACCGAGCCGTTAGGCGAACACGTTCGTACCTATAAAAAAAAGAGCCCCAACCTTTTCAGGTTGGGGCTCAATAAAGAAAGGCGACGACATACTCTCCCACAAAACTGCAGTACCATCT
>NZ_FRCC01000010.1 GCF_900142775.1 Flavobacterium flevense | reverse complement strand
TTTTGATGAGTATGTTTGAATTAGGATTTACTTTTGATGTGGGAAAAAGAAACGCATTGTATGCCGCAATGTTTCTTGAAAATGGTTACGGTTCTGTTATTGATCAGGATAAAGATGAATCGTATATAGGATACAATCCAACCTCAGTTACAGAAAGAACGGCCAATGGTTTATACAGTACAGATAAAAATGCAAAAATTAGACCTCTAGCATTTGGTATTACTTTAGCATGGAATTTTAAATAAAGCTATTAGCAAATTTATATTTAAGGAAGCCGGATCAAAACAGATTCGGCTTCCTTTTTTTTACTATTAAAATTAACTATTTCACATACTTGCAAAAAATATTTTCCTTTTTTTTTATTTGAATAAATACAAATTCTATGAAAGCTTAAAAACTCAAAAGAGTCAATATCGATTCTTGATATAGTAACAGTGAACTGTTATTTAATCTAATATTCCTGCCAATAGCTCTAAATACTCTATAAATAGTTCGAGATTTGTTAGGTTGGGGTCACATTTATTAATTCAAATAAAAATTTGATTGTATTACATATATAACTCTTAAAAATATAAAATATAAATTATTCAAAAAAAAACAACAACTTATAATCAATAATTTAAAGATTATCTTTCAATGTCAAAATAGGAATAAAATGTTCGATTGTAATTTTTCGCGACTAAAAATTAAAAAACCGTAGTTAACTAAAAAGAATAAATTCCTTAATCCAATTTTCAAAATCTGTTTTGAAAATTTTTTGTCCTAGTTTGTCATAAAAAAACATAACTTTGTCTCTAAATTAATTAAAGAATTATAACGTAAATTTAAGCGGATTTAAACCAATCTAGAACTTTCAATATTTATAAAAATGGCGAAAATCTTCATAGCATATTCGTGGCACAGCAGTTAAAAAAATATTAGAAATGCAGTATAAAAGCGGGATGTGACGATTTTGTTCGAATCCCTCTTTCTCCGCCAGTATAAATGCAAAAAGGCTAAAACGATGTAAAACATAAGTTTTACGGCGTTTTTTTATTGGTGGTTATAACCAACAAAGTCCATTAAATCGGATTCTTATTAATTAAACAGGAGACTTCCTTTAAAACTAAAAATTAATTAAACACATAGAATCATATTCAAAAAAATTAAGTAGCCCATAATAAAAAAAGGAAATCTCAAAACGATGAGATTTCCTTTAAAACTACAATTATAAAAATTTAACTTTTACTTTATTCCACCGCCTAAAGCTTTATATAATAACACTTGTGACTCCGCATTTTTTAATTGGATGTTTACAAAATCCAATTCGGCCTGAAGCTTGTTTTTTTGCGCATTAATGATTTCGAGATAATTAGCATAACCGCTTAAATACAAATCGTTGGAAACATTTACAGCAATTTCAAGATGATTAATTTCATTAGATTTGAATTTTAAAACAGCTACAAAAGATTCTGTTCTATGCAGTAATGCACTTAATTCATTATAAGCTGTAGTGATTGCATTTTGATATTGCAACAACGAAATTTGCTGTTTTTTATTCGAAACAAAAAAATCTTGTTTAATTTGTCCTTTGTTAAAAACAGGAGCTGTCAGTCCGCCTAGTAGTTGCCAGGCAAATGAACCTCGGTCAAAAAAAGTAGAGAAAGAAAACGAATTCAATCCGGCATATCCACCCAAATTTAGAGTTGGGAAAAACGCAGCTCTTGCAGCTTTAGCATCTGCATTTGAAGCCATCAATTCGTGATAGGCTTCAGCAACATCTGGTCGTTTATGAATAATTGAATCTACTCTTATTTTTTGATTCAATACAGCCAGATGCCCTGATAAAAAATCACTGCTTCTGTCAATTTCACCACCATATTCGCCTAAAAGATTCAACAAAGCTTTTTCTGTTTGATCTATTTTTAAATCAAGCTGTTCGGCTTCAGCTAAAAAATTATTGTTTTGGGCATTAAATTGTTGCACAGCCAATTCTGTAGCTTTACCAACTGATCTTTGTGCCGAAACAATATCTAAAGCCTGTTTTTGTGTTTTTAAATTTTTGTGATAAATAGCTGCTTGTTTGTCAAAAGCAATCAGTTTATAATACAAATCGGCAACATCGCTTAATAATCTTGTTTGCAATAACCGCATTCCCTCCTGTGAAGCAAAAAAACGTTCGCGGGCAGCTCTTCTACGATGACTCAATTTTCCCCAAACATCGGCTTCCCAGGAAACTTTTCCACCTAAAAATAAATTGGGAGTTACATCAGTATTAATCCGTTGTCTTTCTGAAATATTCTGAGAAAAATTGGTGTCAAAATTTCCCACCCCATCCATTGTATATTTTCCAAATCGTGTTCCTGAAACATCTGCCTGAATGTCTAATGAAGGTAAAAGTGCCAGCTTTGCCACTTTTAAATTCGAATTAGCAATTAAAATGCGTTCCTGCATAATTAAATAATCAGGATTTTGAGCAATAGCTTTGTCTAATAATGTTTCTAATTTTGGATCCTTGAAAAATGTTTCCGTTTTTAATGGAATAAAATTTCGCAAACTATCACTTGATTTTTTTCTTTTCAAATCAAAATTTTCGGGCAATTCTTTGGCTGTCAAATTTTGGTTGACTTTAGGAGCAGAACAGGCTGTACACAGCACTATTCCGCCTAAAATTATATATCTGTTTATTGTGTTTTTCATTTCAAATTTATTTTTTCGTTGCTTTCTCTAATTTGGCAAACAGGATATAAAGACCCGGAATAATCACAAGTCCAAAAATGGTTCCTATAAGCATTCCTCCTGCGGCTGCAGTACCTATTGATCGGTTACCCACAGCTCCCGCACCAGAGGCAATACAAAGCGGTATTAATCCCGATATAAAAGCAAACGAAGTCATAAGAATAGGTCTGAAACGAAGTCGGGCGCCT
The DNA here is from genome assembly GCF_900142775.1 of Flavobacterium flevense. Taxonomy (GTDB): domain Bacteria; phylum Bacteroidota; class Bacteroidia; order Flavobacteriales; family Flavobacteriaceae; genus Flavobacterium; species Flavobacterium flevense. The sequence continues at coordinate 118,035 of NZ_FRCC01000010.1, read as the reverse complement.
TCAATCGCAGCTTCGGTTATATCTCTTCCCAATTTATTTTGTGCCATGGCAAATTCGACAATCAAAATGGCATTTTTTGCAAGCAGCCCAATGAGCATGACGAGTGCCACCTGAGCATAAATATTATTGTCTAAGCCCACGGCTAAAAGTGCCAAGTAGGATCCAAAAACTCCAACAGGAAGACTTAATAATACCGGGAACGGAAGCAACAAACTTTCGTATTGTGCTGCCAATAATAAATACACAAACAAAATACACAATGCAAAAATGTATATTGTTTGATTTCCTGATAAGATTTCTTCTCTTGTCATTCCTGACCATTCGAGTTCAAAACGGCTTGGGAGTTTTTCTGCTGCAATTTTCTCAACCGCTTTAATTACTTCACCGGAGCTAAAACCTTCGGCAGCTTCACCATTAATCATTGCCGACATGTACATATTGTAACGCGTTAAAACTTCTGGTCCGTAAACTCTTTCAAGCCTTATAAATGTCGAAAACGGAACCATCTCTCCTGCATCGTTCTTCAAATACATATCCAAAATACTTTCCGGATTTTTTCGAAATTGAGGTCCGGCTTGCACCATTACCTTATACATTTGAGAAAAACGAATAAAATTAGTAGCATAAAAAGAACCTAGCATAGTCTGTAAAGTAGACATTGCATTGTCTACCGATATTCCCTTTTTGGCTGCCAAATCATAGTCAATATGAATTAAATACTGCGGGAAAGTAGCATCAAAACTGGTAAATGAGTTTTGGATTTCAGGCGAAGCATTCAATTCCTTAATAAAATTTTTAGTCACTTCATCCGTATTATTTATACTTCCACCCGATTTATCCAGTAAGCGAAGTTCGAACCCACTGGTGTTACCAAATCCGGGAACCGTAGGCGGAGCAAAAATCTCTATTTGAGCATCAGAAATTCCTCTTGTTTTCTCGGTCAATTTGGCAATAAACTCATTTACCGAAATATCACGTTCTTTCCAGTCCTTCAGGTTAATCATTCCCATTCCATAAGACGCTCCTGCAATTTCAGTTACAATACTATATCCTGCAAGAGTTGTCACGTTGTCAACACCTTTAATTTCTTGAGCAATTCGGGTTACTTCGTCCAAAGCTTTTTCAGTACGTTCAACTGTTGCACCTTGTGGGGTTGTTACACTCACATACACCATTCCCTGATCTTCTGAAGGTATAAATCCAGATGGCAAATACTTACTTGTCCCCCATGCTAAAAAACAAAAGAGTACTAATAAACCAATGGTAATCGAACTTCTGTCTGCAAATTTCATTAATACTTTAATGTATTTTGAAGTGATAGCATCAAACCAATTATTAAATTTGTGGAAGAAACGATCCATCATCGATTTTTTCTCTTTGTTGGGATCATGGGCTTTTAACAAAATAGCACACAAAGCCGGTGTAAGTGTCAATGCATTGACTCCCGAAATCACAATACTAATTGCCATTGTCAATGAAAATTGCCTGTAAAAAACCCCAACAGGACCACTCAGGAAAGCAACAGGAATAAATACTGCCGCCATTACAATGGTAATTGCAATAACTGCTCCTGTAATTTCTTTCATCGCACTAATGGTCGCAGGCAGCGGTTCCATATGTTCTTCGGAGATTTTTACATGAACGGCTTCGACAACGACAATTGCGTTATCTACTACAATCCCTATCGAAAGCACCAATGCAAACAGTGTCAATAAGTTAATAGAGAATCCCATCATTGACATAAAAGTGAAGGAACCTATCAAGGCTACAGGTACGGCTAAAACCGGAATTAAAGTTGAACGCCAGTCTTGCAAGAAAAGGAAAACCACAAAAGCTACAAGAATAAAGGCTTCAATCAGGGTTTTTAAAACCTCATCTATCGAAGCGTCAAGGAAACGCGAAACATCATAAGCGATATTATAGTCCATTCCCGGCGGGAAAGAAGTTCCCTTTAATTCCGCCATTTTTTCCTTTATACTTTCAATTACTTCCGAAGCGTTTGAACCCGGACGCTGCTTCAACATGATGGATGCCGAAGGCTTTCCGTCAGTTTTAGAAACCATTCCGTAGCTCATGGCACCAAATTCGATATTCGAAATATCCTTTAATCGTAAAATCGTTCCATCAGCATTAGCTCTTAACGGAATTTCTTCGTATTGATTGGGTTCGAAAAATTTACCTCCGTATTTAATAACATACTGAAGCTGATTTTCTAATTTTCCTGAGCCCTCTCCCACTTTTCCGGGAGCAGCAGAAATATTTTGTCTCTGAAGCGAACTAATCACTTCGTTAGCCGAAATATTATACGAAAGCATTTTTTGCGGATCCAGCCATACACGCATTGAATATTCCTTCTGTCCCATGATTTCGGCACGTCCAACACCATCAATACGCTTTAATTCCTGAAGAATATTAATATCTGTAAAATTAAAGATAAATTGCTCATCCTGCGTTTTATCAGTACTTGTAATATTCAGATACATCAACATACTGTTGACCTCTTTTTCGGTCGTAACTCCGGCACGAATAACCTCTTCTGGGAGTTCGTCTAATATTGTAGTTACACGATTTTGTACATTTACCGCAGCCAAATCAGGATCAGTTCCTACTTCGAAAAAAACCTGAATCAAAGTCAAACCATCATTAGAAGTAACTGTTGACATATACGTCATTCCGGGAACTCCGTTGATAGCTCTTTCTAACGGAAGAGCAACAGCATTAGCAGAAACCTCAGCATTGGCTCCGGTGTATTTAGCTGTAACAGTTACAGATGGTGGTACAATATCCGGGAATTGTGTTATGGGAAGCTGGAACAAAGCCAACAAACCTAAAAGTACTATCATAACCGAGATGATTAATGACAATATCTTTCTTTTGATAAACATTTCTATCATTTCTTTTTCTTTTTAATAATGTATAATTGAATTACAGGTTTACAACTTTCGTTTCTTTAATATTGATTTTGTCACCGTCGCGTAAGGACTGAATGCCTTCCTGAACAATTAAATCATTATTTTTCAAACCTTTATTTAATATATATACATCATCAAGAGTACTTCCAATAGTAATGTTGGTCATTTTTACAATGCCTTCTTTATCCACTCTAAATACAAATTGTTTGTCCTGAATAGAAAAAACAGCTTTTTGGGGAATAACAATTGCATTGGTTTTGGGCTCTGAAATAATCAGTTTTCCTGAAGTCCCGTGTTTGATAAATCCTTGTGGATTGTGAAATTTAGCTTTGTATTGGATAGAACCTGTTTGTCTGTCAATATCTCCATCGGCAGTTTTTAATTCTCCTCTTTGATTGTAAATAACACCATTGGGTAAAACTAATTTTATCTCTTCTTTTGTATGGATACTTTTGTCAGCCATCATTTGGAAATAAATATTTTCCGGAATCGAAAAATAAGCATACACATCATCCAGTTGTGAAACAGTAGTAAGCAATGAACCGTTTTCTACAAGACTGCCTTCTTTAAAAGGAATACGATCCACTGTCCCATCAAACGGTGCTCTTATGGTTGTAAAACTTATTTGTTGATTTATGGCTTTTTTCTCTGCAGCAGCGTGAGCAACTTTGGCGGCAGCCGCTTCATATTTTGCTTTAGCTAATTCTAATTCGTTATCTGCAATTACTTTTTTATTGTATAGGGTTTGGGCTTGTTCAAGATGAACGTTAGCAATTCTAAGATCAGCCATAGCTGTTTTATAAACGGCTTGTGCTTTTAGCAATTGTATTTGAAGTTCTACATCGCTTATTTTAAATAAAAGTTGGCCTTTTTTTACTTTTTGTCCTTCGCTTACGTAAACTTTTTCCAGTAATCCCGGAATACGAACGTGGATTTCGACATTATTTTTGGCATGCACATCGGCAACAAATCGGTTTGTAATAATGGTATCTTTTAAAGTTACCTTGTAAACAGGAACTGTTTTTATGTTGTTAGCTCTCTTTTTTGCTTTATCTCCGCACGAGACTAAAACGAATAATGATAAAATAGACAGGAAAAATTGTTTGTAAATTCTCATAGTTAATTATTAAAAAATAGTATATAAATAGGTTTTCTCCCTGATAAAAAAACACAGAGAGTAATCGATAAGTGGTATATTAGAAAATGGGAAATATAACGGCCTCAGATTTGAGACTGCGCCATTTTAAAAAATATTTTACATAGTAATATTCCTTTTATATAAAAACATAAAAGGTCATTAAACTGAAAAATACGATAAAGTAAATTCTAAAAAAGATGATACAAGTGAAGATGAGTATGCTGTTGAATTTTAAGAATGCCGGCAATGCCATAAATTACACTGTCTTTTAAAATTCTGAAACCCACAAAGTTCGTGTGGTAAATATTTTTTAAAATACGATTTTGAGAATCTTCAACACGGGTTTTTACTTTCTTTTTAAGAATAAAATGCATCTGTACGTCGCAAGACATCGATGCCAGAGAGGACTCAAGCTGAGAGGTGTCCGAATCTGAAAAAATATTTTTTGTATGACAATAATTCGGTTCAGAAGAATATTTATAAAATTCTACACCGCCAGAAAAAGTAAGCAGTGATAAAATAATGATATAGATAAACTTAATAGATTTCATAAATTAAAGAATCAAACTTTTCTTTTGGGGTCGTTCAAAAAATATACTCTTATAAGTATTTTGACGCCAAATATAGCCATTTGAGAAGTTAATGTTTCTTAATTTTTCTTTAAAAAAAGATATTTCTACAAAGCTTTATGATGAACCAACAGGGATACAAAATTTAGTTTTTTTTTAAAATTAGGGAGTGTCTTACTAATTGTGTAAGTTGAAACTTAATTTCCGGACAGCCTTTATTAATTCAATAACGGAATATAAATCATCATCGTTGTTCCTCTATTTTTTTCACTGGAGGCTTTTATAAATCCGCGATGATTAGCCATTATTTTTTTAGCTAAAGTAAGCCCCAGTCCACTGCCTTTAAATTGGTTATCATGATGTAAGCGGTAAAATGGTTCAAAGACTTTAGTTTCATAATCTTTTTCAAAACCAATTCCGTTATCTATTACACAAATTTTTACATAATCCATATCCAGATTACCGTCCAGTGCAATGATTTCTTCACTGGATGCTGACTGAGATTCAATTTTTATTCGCGGATCTTCCCCTTCCTCTGAAAACACAATCGAATTGATAATCAAATTGCTGAATAATTGCTGGATTTGTTGTGGAATTATATTTAATACCGGAAGATGGGTAACCAAAATTTTAGCATTTTTTTCAGTAATGATATCCTTCAAATCTCTTATAATCTTTTTAAACAGTTTGTTTAAATCTGTTTTCTTATATTCTCTTTCCAGAAAATTAACCCTTGAGTAATTAATAACATCGTCTATTAACTGACTCATATTGGTTATTAAATACTGAATACGCTCCAGATAATGTCTGCCCAGTTCACTTATATTATTTTCGTTATCAAATGTTCTTTTACTAAACATATGAATCTTTCTGAGTGGCTCATGCAGCACGTCACTGGCTGCCGTGGTAAATGCTTCCAGCTGAGTGTTGTATTTTTGTATTTCTGCTTTTTTAGCCATCAAAATTTCGTTAACATGTACTAATTCTGTTATATCATTAAATGTTAAAAGAATGTCACTTTCGTTTGAAGTTTGTATAGGACGAGCATTAATCAGCATTATTTTTTTTCCAATGCCATCACAAACTACTTCAACTTTATTTTGTTCAATAATCAGTTGATGGTCTAGAATTTTAGAAACTTGTTCTTTAAACTCCGGAATATTCCATTGGCAATTTCCTATTTCGAAAAAAGAATGATCTTCAATTTCAGTCTCTGTCGTTTTAAAACACTCATAGAAAGCCGGATTTGCATTTTTTATAAAAAAATAGCTATCCATAATCAGCAAGGGTTCGTGGATAGTATTAATGATAGCTTCTCCGTAATCTAATGCCCGTCTTAATTCTTTCTGACTTTCTTTAAGTTCCGTATTGATACAAGACAATTCCTCCTTTGTAGAAGCTAATTCCTGATTTTTTGCTTTTAAAATTTCATCTGTAAAAAATAAATTATCACTATTTATTACCGGAGATTGTTTCAGTTCTTTGCTAGTAATGACATTCTCTGATTTGTTTTTCTTTATGTTTTGAGCTGATTCTTTATAAAAGATAATTACCAAATGCTGATAATCATTTTCAAGTACTACAATTTCAAAAGAAATAGTATCATGTTTTTTTCCAACCTCAATGTTCTCTTTTCGAATGTTTATTTTTTGTGTTTTTGCTTTTAATATTGCGTCCTGCAATTGTAATCCCACTTCTTCATCGGTCATTTTTAAAATATTAAAACTGGGTTTACCTTGTGAAGGAGATAAAAAGGGACTTGTATCACCATGAAAATGAACAATTTCTAAATTTTCATCTATAACTACACATACAGGAGTGTATTTTGAAAACAAAAGATCAGATACAATTTTTTGAAAATCTGTTTCTGTTTTTTTTCTAAATTCGGATACTTTTTCCGGTGAATTGTTTTGAACTGCTAAAAGTGTTTCTGAAACATTTTGACCCGGAATACCTTTTCGTATATAAATTGTTTCCTCTTTTTCTAAATTTTCAAATAAGTCTTCGGCATGATTCACTGTTTCTGATTTTCCAAGGAAAAGAATTCCTTTATCATTTAGCGAATAAAAGAAAGATACTAAAGCCTTATTTTGTAGAAAAGGGTTAAAATATTTTAATACATTGTGGCAATTGATGAAATCCATTTTGGCAAAAGGAGGATCTTTAACAAAATTATGTACGGCAAAAACACACATATCACGGATGATTTTACAAACACGATATTCTCTGTTATTTTTTACAAAATAATTTTGCAGTCTCTCTTTATCTATTTGCTGAACATCAAAATTAGAATAAATCCCAGCCCTCGCTTTTATAATTGCTTTTTCGGATAAATCAGAGGCAAAAATCTGAACTTTAACAGCATGGTGATTATTTTTCAGCAAATATTCCTGTAAACTAATTGCCAGCGAATAGGTTTCTTCTCCGGTTGCACATCCTACAATCCAGATTCGCAAAGTATTATTGGCAATATTGCTTATCAATGACGGAAAAACAACATCAGTCAAGTATTTAAAATAATTTGGATCTTTAAAAAAGTAAGTAACAGGAATCAAAAAATCATTGAATAAAATATCCTGTTCTGTTTTATTATGCTGAAGTGAATTATAGTAACTCTGTAAAGTACTTTTTTGCAGCACTGCCATTCGTATTGCAATACGTCTTTTTAAGTTAGCTTGTTTATAATTGCTAAAGTCATGTCCGGATTTCTCAGCTATAAGTTCAATAATCTGAGTAAGAAATTCTTTTTCATTTTGCAAAATATTCTCTTCTTCATTATCAAACTCAGTAAGGTATTTTTTTTGGATTTGGAGTAATTCAAAAGGAAAATTATCTGTAGTCATTACATAATCAACCATATAAATATCCTTCAAATGCTGAGTTATTCCTCTAAAAACTGCTTTTTTGGGATTTTGGATTATAGTAATTCCACCCTCTTCTTTGACTTTTTTAAATCCGCGAACGCTTTCAAAATTAGAATCGGACAATAACATTAATCCGGTTAAAGCGCTTTTATACACTTCTGCTAAGGATTCAAAAAAAACATCTATACTATTATTTTGTCTTTCATTACGTGTATAATGTTTCAGTTTTAACACACCGTTTAATGTGATCAGAACATTGTTTTCCGGCATCACATAAATATGGTTGGGTTCTAAATTTACTTCATTTATAATTTCATTTACAGGGATTTCTGTATGTGAAGCTAATATTTCAGATAGATTTGTAGGTAAATCTAATGTATGTCTTACAATTATATATGCTATTCCAGAATCCTGGGGTATATCTGAGAGTATTTTCTTTAATATATCTAAAGCCCCAATAGAAACTCCAATTCCTACAACGGAAAAATTGGATATATTGGTATGTACTTCTTTTGTGACAAGGATTTCCATGGAATAAATAAAAAATGTTTATTAATACAAACAAGAAAACCACTTGCACTATCAAGCGGTTTTCTTATTTTTTAAGATAAGGGGTAAAATATACGGGGATCGTTAGGATCAGTGTTATTAACATCGTCGTTATTCAAATTTTCATCGAATTCGTCCCTATACGTATTTTCTCTTTCAAAATCATCGTCTTCAAGAGGATCATTTTCTAAATCATCTTTATGAAGGTTAGGATTTATATATTGTTCATCATCTTCAAGGAAAGAATTATCCAGTGAATCTGAATCTGTATTATATCGATTTGTGCTGTCTTGAGAATACAAGTCGTCCTGATTGTAGTTCTCTCTTCTGTCTAAATTCATAATAATTCGATTTAAGGGTTATTTTATTTTTTACATCCAATTTCAAAACAGGTTTTGTTCAAAATAGTTTCCTTATAACTTCTGTTTTTTTTTAATTCGAATAGTAAAATTCTAAAGGTTTATGTAAAATTATATTTGTAAATGTATCAGTATGAAACAAGTGTATTTTATATAATATTTAGAGGTCGTTATATAATTCCCATATCAGAAAATTTTCAAACACAAAACTTAAAAAATAAATAAGCTGTTTATTTTTCTCATGGCCATATCGTTAGTCAAAAAACATAGGATATGCAGCCATAAGCAAATAAGCAATTATTATTAAACTCATCATAAAAATAATTACAGTTAAAACCGTCAATAAAACGGTCGAATAGAGAAATTTCCCTTCCGTTAATTCCTTATGGGTTTGCCTGTATTTCAAATAAGCTAACAGAATCATTATAGCTCCTGTAACTACAAGCACAATTCCCAAAAAAATGCTAAATCCGTTTTTTGGAATAGCAGCGCCTTCAAATAAACTTGCCGGTAATTCATTCACCACTAGTGAAAATTTAACGAGTACAAATCCAAATACCATAATTCCGATACCCGTGCGTATCCACGACAAAAACGTTCTTTCATTATCAAAATGTTCTGAAATTATAGGGTTGTTATCTCTGCTCATAGTAGTTCCTTTTAGTAATTAATTAGCATCTATTTTGATACTTATAAATTTATAAACCTTAGAAGGACTAAGCTTTATACAATTTTAACAGGAGTTTATATAATTCCAAATGCAGATTACATATTGACTCACAAGTAATTACAACTTCACAAAAGTGCTAATTTTATAATTACTCTCAAGAATTATGTAAAAAGGACTTCCCCTATCTCTTTATTTTAGGTTTTATTAATATTTAATTTAAAAGAGTTATGAAAACAGCAAAAAGTACAACAGCAGCTACTAAAACAAAAGCAAGTAGCAATTCAAAAAGAAAATCTTCGGCAGCAGATGGCTTAAGAGAATTATTTATAGAGTCATTAAAAGATATTTACTGGGCCGAAAAAGCATTAACCAAAGCATTGCCTAAAATGGCTAAAAATGCCACTTCAGAAAGCCTGATAACCACTATAAATGATCACCTTACCATAACAGAAGATCAAGTTACCCGTCTGGAAGAAGTATTTGAACTACTGGGTGAAAAAGCATCAGCAAAAAAATGTGAAGCTATGGAAGGCCTGATTAAAGAAGGCGAAAGCATAGTTGAAGAAACAGAAGCAGGACCTGTAAGAGACGCAGGAATTATAGGTGCTTCACAAAAGATTGAGCATTATGAAATTGCTACTTACGGTACATTAGCAGCATTTGCCCAAACCCTAGGCGAAGATGATGTCTTAGCTTTATTACAACAAACCTTAGAAGAAGAAAAGGAAGCAGATACGATGCTAACGGATGTGGCCTACAACAACATTAACTTTGAAGCCGCTTCAGAGGACGAAGACGAAAACGAAGACTAAGTATAAACAATCCGGTATTTAAAAAACGGGCTATCTGAGATTTACTATTCAGATAGCCCGTTTTCTATAAGGATAAGCTGTGTTATCAGTATACTATTCAATTAATTTTGAAGATTCACATTCGTATACTTCTTTTCTTAATCCGCTACTTGAAAAACGGTGATCGCGTTTATTAAATACAAGTTTAATACCCGTACTTTCACAATAGTCACGCCCGGTGAAATTTTTATCTTTGTATTCTTCTCCTATAATTCTAACATCTATTGGAAATGCCTGCAAAATATCCTGAAGATCCTGCTCAGTCGCATAAGGAACAATCTCATCGACAAATTTACATGCTTTAAGCTGGATATAACGCTCCACTACAGATTGTGTAGGTTTATTTTTCTCCGGTCTGTCTAATGTAGGATCTGTTTGTAATCCCACAATCAGATAATCGCAGTATAGCTTTGCTTCTTCAAGCATTTTAACATGACCTGCATGTAATAAATCAAAAGCGCTAAAAGTGATACCGGTTATTGTTTTTTTAAGTTCCATATTCTGTATTTTTAATTAAACATTATTTAAAAAAGACAATTCATTGAATGTCTTAGTATTATTTTTATCTAAAGTGATTGGTGTTTTTTATCAAAATTTCGAAAACCAAAAGCTATTTTGCATATGCTTTAATTACTAACTCCATTTTATAAGCAGTAGCGTCCCAGGAGGTCTCCTGCAAAATTTTATAGTATTCCATTTCCATAGACAAGCGATCTCTTTTTTCTAACAAAAAGCTAATGGCCTCACAAAAATCATCTGCGGTATCAATTAAGCTTACACAAATGCTGTAATCACGTACTACATCTTTAATTTTAGTCGAAATGATAGGTTTTGCCGCCGCCATATACTCTAATGTTTTAGTCGGGCTGCTATATTTAGTGGCATCTTTTAATGCAAAAGGCATCATAGCAATATCAAAAGCCTTTAAGTAATTGGGTAGCTCATTGTAAAATTTCATTCCCAAATAATGAATATTGGACTCCTTAGGTAAATCGGCTTCTTCAATTTTTGCCAAAGGGCCAATCATAACAAATGAAACATCAGGCATTCTTTTAGCCACTTCGTGAAGCAATGGCAAATCAATTCGTTCGTCAATCACTCCGTAATAACCTACAATGGGTGATTTTACAGCAGCAATATCATCCGGAATGGCAATACCGTTTAATGCTTTCGAAAAATGAAATTCATCTACCGAATTAGGAAAACAATGTACATTTTTATGAAGTTGCTTTTTTGATTCATACAATGATTTTCCTCCGGTAAAAACAATATTGGCCTGAGCCATCAAATATTTTTCCTGATGAACTAATTGAGCCGAAGCATCTTTTAATAAAGAAAGTTCATCGATACAATCATAAATAATATTTTCAAAATTGATGTGTTCCAGCAAAGGACAAAAAGCAGCTGAATAAAACCAGCCAAAAGAAACCGTATTGTTGTTTACATAATTAGGAATAATAGTAGCTATGGATTGAATATCGCGCACATTGGGCTGTAATACATGCAATATTTCATCTACAATGATAAGATTTCCCGACTTTTTATTTTCATCGTATGGCACAGGCTCTTCGATAAAAAGTACTTTCAGTTTTTTTGCCATTCGGCTAATGATATGCTGAGGCCGATGATAAACATATTGCCATCTTAAATGACTAAACACAATCATATCATAATGCTGCGGAGCATTTCCATAAGAGCGTTTTTTTCTATTTAACTTATTTTTTTGAGCATTTTTTACATTGTTTATCATACGTGCCATTTTTAGGTTATAAAAATTTGATTTGGGAAAACATATTGAAAAAGAGGGCTTGTTCTTCAATACCATTGACTACAAAAGTATTGGTAAGCTTTGATAAATTCTTACATATTAAAACGATAGATTTATATAATTTACAGTTATGCTTTTCTACTATAACTTTATTTTCACCTTTTATTGGGTGTAAATTAAATGCTGCGGGCTAGCGAAAGATGGATTCAAACACATAGATAGTAATTATATAATACTTAAGAAAAATTATATAAATTTGTACTTGCGTTCTAATCTATTTTTCATTGGAATAATTTCAAATAATTATTTTAATGGCTTTAAAAACAAATCTTGTTTGTACCGCTGATCACATACATTAGAATTTATTAACAATTACTTTCGAACATTTCCCAAAAATGTTGGAGAGACAAAAACCTACTAAAATGAAGTATAAAAACATTTTACAAATTGATGATGATTTTGATGATTGCGATTTTTTTGAACAGGCTGTAAAAACGGTAACTAATGCTGCTTACACTTCGATTCAAAATCCCATAGAAGCGCTACATAAATTAATAAAAGGAGAAATAAACCCCGATCTTATTTTTCTGGATGTCAATATGCCTTGTATGTCAGGAAAAGAAGTATTAATTGAAATAAAAAAAACAGAAAGCACAAAAAACATTCCTGTAATCTTGTTATCTACATCACCACTACATGTACAAGAGGCAAAAGATGCCGGTGCCAAAGATTATCTGGTAAAGCCTAATTCTTTGTGTGAACTGAAAAATCTTTTAAGCAAAATTCTTTTAATGTAATATGAAACGCTCATTTTACTCTAGCAAACTTGGGTATCTTATTATCAGATACCTGAAATTTTCTATGATTACTCCTCTGCTAACAGTTACAATCAACGGAAAAAATTCCTCCATATTCTAAAACGATTGCTAATTATATAATTTAAACCTCGAATTTTATAAATTAGTTTTTTCTTCTTCCTATAGATTTAATTTTAGTTAAACCTATATTATTCAACCATTTATACTAAAATAGTCTATTATGAAAAAGAAAAACGTATTAATTACAGGAGCCACCAGTGGAATAGGTTATGAATTTGCCAAACTGTATGCTGAGAAAAACTACAATCTCATTTTAGTGGCACGCAATGATGAAAATCTACAAAAGACTGCAACTGAAATGAAAGAAATTTCAAAAGACAAAACCATTCAGATTATAGAAATCCCTATTGACTTATTTGACAGGGAATCGGCTCACAAAATTTATCAAACCACTAAAAAATTGGATATTTTTGTTGACATCTTAATCAATAATGCGGGTCAGGGAGAATGGGGAAAATTCCATAAAACAGATATTGACCGGGAAATAGATCTGATTGAACTTAATATCAATACCGTATTAAGTCTTACTAAATTATACCTCAGGGATATGGTATTGCATAATAAAGGAAAAATCCTGTTTCTTGCTTCTTCAGTATCCAATGCACCATCGCCTTATTTCTCAGTGTATGCAGCAACAAAAGCATTCATCCTTTCATTTGCAGAAGCAATTGCTTATGAAGTAAAAGATACGAATATAACCATTACCGCTCTTAGACCGGGTCCTACAGATACCGATTTCTTTCATAAAGCAAAAGCCGAAAATAGTGTAACCTATAGAGAAAAAGAACTGGCCAATCCTGAAGAAGTTGCCAAAGCCGGTCTGGAAGCTTTGAAAAAAAAGAAGCATATAGCAATGCCGGGCTTTCAGAACAAATTTCAAAGTATGCTGAACAATATTATGACGGATGATAAGATTGCCGCTAATATGGAAAAACAATTGAAAAAAAGCACTAAAAAAGAAGGACGTGTTAAACCGAACCACCTAGCATCATTAAGAGAATGGGAATATATTAATGCTGTAAGAGAAAAAAGGAATATACTATTCGAACAATAATCTTAACCCGTTGGGCAATGTCATTAAGTTAAGCGAATTCTGTGTCATTTCGACAAAGGAGAAATCACATAACGTGAGCAGCTAGTGAGATTCCTCATTCTTCGGAATGACAAAACAAGGTGTATCTACCCTTAACTTAATGACATCGCCCGTTAGGTGTAATTAGTTTTTGATAATTACACCTAACGGAAAAAATACTTACATAAATATAATGGAAGAGCTACAACAGAAAATTTTTTATTAACTGTTGTGGCTCTGGGATTTATTCTATTTTATTTAGGTTTATTTCACTTTATTCTGATTCGAATTGGGTTTCAATTCGTCAGGACTGTCTTTAGTATAGTTTTGAAATTGCTCTTTTGAAGAACTTACAAAAATATCCTGGATCAAATCAAGAGTCAGTTGATTTTTAGGATTGAACTGATCTGAATTCATATAATTTTGCAGCGAGAAAAACAATTCTCTTGAAGCTGGTTTATCCTGAACTTCTGGTCCTAAATCAGCACTACTAACTATAATTTTTCCTTTTCCAACCTGTGCTTCAAAAACCAAAGCCAATCGGCGATTCATAAACCAGGTATCAATAGGTTGAATCAACGGACGAAAATCAGCCGGAAAATCTTCTAAATTCATCACCTGAGCACGGTTTTGAATATCCCACCACTGTAAATCACTATGGAAGCTAGTTGGAAAATCAGCAAAAGCGGGACTTTTATCCTGAATCAACATTCCTGTAACATGCGGCGGACGCATTTTAAACCAAGAGGTATTCCAGAAAACGGGTAGAAAATGCATTTCTACTTCTTTCCCTTTCACCACTTTTCCTGATGCATTCAAAAACACCTTTCCACCATTATTCAGTACTTCTTTTGCTTTTGCATCTAACACATTTGTATAATAAACAGAAGAAGAAATTTCAGGTTTTCTATTTGGATACACCCAAAAATCCCAATCGTTAGCAAAATCAGTACCATCCACTTTTACTTCTAATTTTAGTTGTGAAGCTGCTGTTATTTCGCTCAAAGCAAAATCAATATTGCCTGCAAAAATTCCATTTTCATTTTCGAATGTTTTAGGATCGAATTTTCCGGAAGAAACAGTTGCTCCTTTTTCGTTTTTAATGGTCCAACTCATGACTGCATTTTGCAATGGCGTTTTACCCGAGTGAAAAAGAACGATTTCAGCCTTAAAAGTTTCGTCATTAGTATAAACAAATTTTGGAATCTTAGCCAAAGGAACTGTTGAATTAGTAAATCTCGAATATTCTTTAGCTGTAACATATCCTTTTTCCTGAAAAAAAGCATCCAGCACTCCTACAAGAGCTGTTCCCTGACCTGGAAAATCTTGTAAGCCTAGTGCTTGAAAACCAGCATAACCTGGCGTTCTTAACATTTTTTCAATTTCGCCTTTATAACATAAAACCTGTAATTTTCCGGAAGCATTCAGGAAGTCTTGAGACTGATCGGCCATATTATGATCAGCTAAATCCTGACGGAACATCTCAAAGTTTTTAGCTCTGTAAACTCCTGTGTATTTTTGAATTTCTTCGAAATTTGGAAAAACACAATACTGACCAATTTCGTGAGCCACAAAGGGAACTTTAAACGGTGCAATTCCGGCACTAAAATCCGATTCGGTTTCAGGCATTTTTTTCCATTCTAAACCTCTTACACCACCACGTGACTGATATTCTGCATTAGGAACTACAGGCCAGCTTCCTCCTACTGACATTCCTGTATAGACTCTTCTGCTATCTTTTGCTTTCCAAAAATCAACAAAAGCATTCAAATATTTCACCTGATTTCCTGCTGGCTCATTTCCAGCTGATAACATAGTAAAAGAAGCATAATTGCCATATTCTTTAGCCATTCTGGTTGTTTCATCATACAAAAACTGATCAATTGGCTGACCCAATCCTATTTTAGGACCATGATTAGGCCAACTTGGTCCTTCCGGCTGTAAATAAAATCCAACAATATCAGCTGCAATAAAAGCAGCTTCCGGTGGACACCACGAATGAAAACGAACGTGATTTAATCCATAGGATTTGATTTTTCGAAAAATTTTCTCCCAGGCATCTACTGTAGTTGCGGGATAACCCGTCAAAGGAAATTCACAGTTATGCAAAGTTCCTCTCAAAAAAACAGGATTTCCATTGATTAAAAATCGGTTTCCTTCAATTTTGAATTCACGCATTCCAAACTGAACTTCTTTATTGTTTTCTATTCCTTTCCCAACCAAACTTACATCCAAATGATACAAAGCAGGATCAAATTCGTCCCAGCTCAGCATTCCTTTTCCAAATGGCAAATCCAGTTCAATAGTTTTAGAATCTGATTGAGCTACGACTATTTTACTCTCTATTTCCTTCGTTTTATCCGATTTAGAACTGTTGAAACTCTTTGCTGAAATCGCTATTTTTCCGCTAAAAATAGTTGGAGTACTATTATTGATTGTAATTTTTACTCGCGCTTTTCTGTTTTTTACATCCGGATAAATTTGTACATCATCTATATAAACGGGAGCAATTGCTTCCAAAGCTATTTTACCAATAATCCCGTTCCAGTTTCCCTGTGTATGATCAGTAATACTGTGCGAATCAGGCCCTACATTTAGTTCTTTGATACTGTTGTCTATTCGAATAGAAATACGCTGTTTGCCTTCCGTCAAATAAGACGTTAAATCATACACATGCGGTGCTACTAAAGAGTTTTGCAATCCTACTTCTTTATCATTTACCCAAACTCTGGTTTCGATATGTGTTCTTTCTAAATGAAGAATAATGCGTTTGCCTTTCCATTTGGCAGGAATATTCACTTCTTTTTGGTACCACGCAGCTCCAACATAATGTTTTGCCGGTGTCAGCCAAAAAGGAATGTGAATATTTCCCGGTTGACGGTATTTTTTTAAACTGGGTCTGAAATAAAAGGAACTGTCATAAATAGATCCTGTCCATTTGGTTTTCAGTGTAATTTCATCTCCCTTCAAAAATTCAGCCATCGAACCCGGTAACTTGATATTATCCGAAAGATTTCTGTTATACCATTTTCCGGTAATTCCTTCGTCATTTCGATCAATTTCAAAATGCCAATTGCCATCCAAATTGATTACTTCGTCTTTTCCTTTAAAACTGCTTAAAGAAAATAGAATTGCCAAAAAGAAACAGACGTAATTTAATTTTTTCATTAGATTATATTTATTTTTTAATTGTAAATGAGCTTGGTTTAATATAAAAACGATAAGTTTTTACATTTCCATTGGTACTTTTATCTGTACGGGGCAGGTATTTAAATCCTTTAATTTTAACGGTCTCTTCCATGTTTACAACAAGCTGATGCGGATGTGGCGTTTTTGAAACGGTCCAAGCAGTCGACCAAAAAGTAGACTCCTGTTGGTCGAATATTTTTTCAGCCGAATAATTTCCTACCGAGACTTCTTCGCTATCTGCATACGCAATTTTCCATTTAGAACGATTGACTGGCAAACCATCGGCGCCAATTAATTCCATTTCAGCAATACTGCTGCTGGTATCTTTAGGATTGTGAGAATTTAAGGCTTCAAAACAAAAATACTGCCCTTCGAATTCTTTTTCGAAAATGACTTCTTTCCAACCCTGACCACTGCTTAACTCTCCTTCATAAGCCGGAGTTTCAGCAGATAAATCCAAAGTTTCACCTTTTTTACGGTGCAAAAGCGATTCGTCTACTACAATTTTGTCTAAAACTGGAACCGTTACTCCTGCAACCTGAGCTTGTTTTGGAGCTTCTAAATCAAGAATGATAATCTCATTTTTTCCTTTTTTCAACCAACATCCAGGCATAAACAAGGTTTGTTGTGGTCCAATTTTCCAATAACGACCCAAATTATAGCCATTTACCCAAACCATTCCTTTACCCCATGAACTCATATCGATATAAGTATCGCCTACAGCATTCAATTCGAAAGTAGCTCTGTACCAGGCTGGACCATTGGCTTTGGTTTTTTTGAATTTCATTTTCTTCTGAAAATCATAATCAACCGGAAAATTAAAAACTTCCCAATTAGTCAGATTAGTAGCGGTGGAACCCACCAACATTTCTACTTTTTCAGTAATTCCTTTGCGGTCAATAATCGTTTTTCCATAATTAACCCGCCCCAAAGCATCTACTAAAATATCCAGAACATCGCCTTTTTTTGCTGCAGGTATTTTTAGGGTGTTCTGATCTTTACGACGATCTAAATTTCCTATCAGTTTTCCATTGACATAAATAGCTGCCCAATCATGCAAATCTGTAATTTTTATATCAAATGAAGTGGCACTTTCCGGTAATTTAGTACGATACAAAATGCGTCCCCAACCCTGGTCAAAATTTTCCATCGGTTGGATTAATTCCGATTTATTGGCTTTTGGAAGATTTTCAAAAAGCGATGCCGATTCATTAAATGTAATCTTAGGAATCGAAATCACCAGATAATTGGCTGGCGGTTCCGGAATGGTTTCACCCGGATTCAGATAATTTTTCATTAAATCACGCACCGCATAAAACTTGTCTGTAGGTTGTCCCGCTTCATTAATGGGAGCATTGTAATCATAAGAAGAAACCATCGCACCAAAAGGAGGTGAATTTGCTCCGCCCCATTGTCCAAAAGAAGTTCCACCATGCGCCATATACAAACTAAAAGATATATTGCGATCCAGCATGTCTTTTAAACTGCCTATAAAACTGCTGATGGATCGGGTTTCATGCGCTCTACCCCAATAATCAAACCAACCCGTCCAATATTCGCTGCACATAAGCGGCGCTTTCGGATAAATTTCTTTATACTTTTCAAACTGTTTGTCAATATTCGAACCAGCACCAAAATTTAATGCAGTGTAAACTCCCTCGACATCGTATTTGAAGAAATTAGAACTCCAGTCGCAACGGAACAATTGAACCTTGTCAAATCCTGAAGCACGAACAGCATCTTTAATTTGGTTCATATAACCCACATCATTCCCAAAAACACCATATTCATTTTCGACCTGAACCATGATGATATTTCCGCCATTTTGAATTTGGTACGGAGCCAATTGTTTCCCTACTTCTTTCAAATATTTTAAAGAACGTTCCATAAAATAGGAATCATTAGACGTTCGCACCTGAAGATCTTTCTTTTTCAATAACCACCAAGGCAAACCGCCCATATCCCATTCTGCACAAACATAAGGTCCGGGACGAACCACACAATACATTCCGTTTTTTTGAACGAGTCTCACAAATTCGGCTACGTCTTTTTGACCTGTAAAATCAAATTGATCCGGTTGTTGCTCGTGAAAATTCCAAAAAAGATAAATACAAATGGTATTCATCCCCATGGCTTTACACATTTGAATGCGTTGTTCCCAATATTCACGCGGAATTCGGGGAAAATGGATTTCACCAGCACGCACTAGAAATGGTTTTCCGTTCAATAGAAATGTTTTTTCTCCAGCCTCAAAAGTTCCGGCTTTTCCAGCAATTTGCGCTTGAGTTGCCAAGGTCATTAAAAAAGCAATAGCGAGAATTATTTTTGATATTTTCATATATTAATAGTAATCTTTTTTTTTCAAAAATACATTTACCTTGTAGTAAACCCAAATTAAATATCCTTATTTTCAGATTACTTTCAGTTTCTTAGATTAGATATTAATTCATTATCCAATGGCGGCTATTTTGAATCAGCCAAATTTGATGTTTGATGAAAATATATATTTACTTAAACTCAACATCCACCTTATATTCAACTGAAATTTGAGGCTGTTTTACTTCCAGAAAGCTTTTTTTATCACTAAAATCAGGTACTACTTTTTTGTCCAGATAACTCAAATAGGGAGCGTCTTTTTGCATTGGCATAAAATAAAAATACATATCTGTTGTTTTTAAAGCTTCCTGATATCTTTTTAAACCTATTGTCCAGGGCTTGCTGGTATAAAGATCGTCTGTTTGCAGCTCACCATTCATCATACAAATTCCACGATCGCCACGGTAATCAAAAGTGATGAAAACATCATTTACTTTCGATAAATCAAGACTGCCCGCTTTTAGCACAAAATGACTGTTATCAGCCTGAATCAATTGAATACCGGCAGCTGCTTTAGGTACACTCACTTTCCAAGTGCTGATATTTTTAATTGCTGATTTACCTTTCGTCACTTTTCCATCCACAGAAGTGACATTGGCGGAAGCCGGAAAAGTATAAAAATCAATTTGTTCCTGATTATTACTAACCAACGTTATTTTTCCGGTATCATCTAATACTACTGCCTCACTTACCACTAATTTTTGATTATTATTTTCACCTATCAAATATGCTTTTTCTGCTTCACTTTTGGGTAAAACTAAAAATGAAACGTCGTTTATTTCGAAAGTATTTGTTTTTCCTGCTGCACAAACTACAACAGTGTTTCCATTTCTAATTAATGTTTTAATCCCATTTACCTTTACTATTCCTTTAAGAACAATTTCAGGAGCAATACCATCAATAGAAACCATCACATTGTACTTTTTATTCGTATTTGTAAAACGGCAAAACGGCTGTACCGTTGCCATACGAATCGCAATCCCGTCATAATTAACATTAAAAGGAAAAATCGCCGAACTGCCCGATTTTAATGTAAAAGTTCCTGTCTGAGGAAAAGTTATTGCACCTGATTGGGTAGCAATATCAATTTTTAAATCTTTTAAATCTTTCGTTTCTAAATGATCCTGAAAATTGTGCATGAACAAATAACCTTTGTCGCCATCTCCTCTTACAGCATAACGCAAAGTACTAGTATCAGTAGCTTTGATACTGTCATTAGTCGAAGGCAATATTGGGTATAAAGGTGCTAAATCGTTACCATAGCTTTTCAAAAAGTAATTCATCAATTTTAAAGGATAATAGCCGCTGCTTACATTTCCAAATTCGCCAATTGGAGCCTGATAATCATACGATTTATTATGAAGTCCCGCTCCTTCGGTAAAAAAATAATTCCCAATAGAAGGTGTAGTTCCCCCATGATACATGTAAAACCCAAGTCCGTTAGTTCCACTTCCCACCGTACGAACCATCATAGGCAGGAAACTTTCTCCCAAAACACGTGGACGTCTGGAGTAAGTGACTGCCATTCCGGTTCCTAATTCTGCCGCCAATGATGGGTATAAATTGACATCATAACTTACAGGAGCATAATCCGGTTGCTGATGGATATTTTTAAACAAGTAAAATGGTGACGGACTGTTTCCAGCGGTCCAGAACGGATAGGCATAACCCGCCATAACTGGAATTGAACCTTTTTCGACAATCGTGGCATAACCCCAACCTGTCGCAGTATAAATAGGTGCTACTAAGCCCGCATCAATAGCCAGTTTCTTAAGCGTTTTCATGTGGTCTTTCCCTACATCGGCAAACTCATTCCCCATAGTATTGACACCCACACCATCCTGAATAATCTTTTTATCGCGTCCTGCGACAGTGCGTTCTTTAGGAGCATCCTGATACGTAAATCCCCAAGGCGCTGTTGAATGCTGGTATTCATTTTCTAATTGTACCCCAATAATAGGACCGTTATCTTTAAACAGCAATCCTTTCAGTTGTTTGCCAATTTCCTGATACAATCGGTTTACATAATACAAATACACCTGATCGTTGCTTCTTACATCAATAGGACGACCATACAACCAATCCGGTAAACCACCGTTACGGATTTCGCCATGAGCAAAAGGTCCAATACGCATGATAACTTCTAAACCATTTTTAGCACATAGTTCTGTGAATTTTCGAACATTCAAATCGGCTGTCCAATCAAATTTACCTTCTTTGAATTCGTGCATGTTCCAAAAAACATACGTTGCTACAACGGTAATTCCACCAGCTTTCATCTTTTTCAGCTGCTCATCCCAATATTGATGCGGATAACGACTGAAATGAAACTCCCCAATAACCGGAATAAAAGGTTTGCCATTTCGCTCCAGATAAAAACTATTTACTTCAATTTTGTCACCTTTAGCATTGCTTCCACCTAGATCAAGATGACCTCGTTTTACATCGGTTTTGACTTTGGTTATATCAATCGAATAATTATTTTGAGCTGATAATGAAACCGAAACAAATAGAAAAACTCCAATTATTGCATTAAATTTTGTGATTTTCATTTTTATAAATTTTGAAATTTTGCCGAATGTACCTGAACTCCCTGATGGTTTACATCCATTTTTGCAGCTTCCGCTAAATGTGTTTTGGCTGTAGCCAAATTATCTAATCCATAATTTCCCAATCCAAGCATGTAATGACAATGGATTTTATTTCGGAAAGTCAAATCATCTTCCCAAATTAATAAGTCTGGTAAAGAAACAGCAAAATAATCCAATTTTATGGTTTCGTTTAAATGTTTTTCTCCAAAAGCAATCAAAGAATCAAAACGTTGTTGGGCTTCGGTTCCCCGGTTTAATTTCAATAATGCTAATCCCTGATAAAATATTTTGTCCGGTTTTTGATCATTATAGAAAATGGCTGCCGCAGGTTCTGTATTTCCGTCTTTGGCTAATTCCCAATACTTTCGAGCTTCATCCAATTGTTCCAAACCTTCATAAGCACAACCCAACCAATAATGGAAGTCATTTTCCTGTGCGCCATATAATTTTCCTTCACCCAAATTATGCGGATATTCCAGGCATTCGTTCAATAACTGAATAGCTTCTTTGTATTCTTTTTTATCCAAATGTTGTTTCGCCAATTCGACTCTTGCTAATTGATATTGTGCCGGAACTTTTCCTTCGCCACCTTCCCATGGATGAAAAATACGATTATCAATTAGAGTAATTGCTTTGGCATAATCCCCTAACTGGTTACACAATGTAACGTATTCAAGATAAACATCATCACGCTGTTGTACCAGATTAAAATGTTTATCTAAAAATGCTAATCGCTCTGCGTGTGGTTTGCAAAGACGCTTGTACAATTGATCCAGTTCCATCAAGATGCGGGAATCAGTAGTATCCAATGAAAAGGCTTTTTCCAGATATTCAACGGCTTTTTCTTCCTGTTGCAATTTATTAAAATACGCTAACGAAAGATTTCTCACCACCGTAGGGAATGTGCCGTCAATTGTAACCGACTTTTCCCAACACGCAATCGCTTCCGGATATTGGCGTTTGTCATACCATAAATTCCCTAAATAATAAGGTGCTTTGGAATCGCTTGGATTGATTTTCTGTGCTGTTTCTAATGCTGAAATAGCTTCCAAACGATTAGGGAAACAATATTCCGGTGCATGACTTGCCGCTGCTTCAAATGCTGCTTTAGCATCTTTGTTGGCTAAATGCAATGCCCACCCCATGTAGTAATACGTCATGGGTGTTGTTGGACAAACTTTGATTCCTTCTTCCAACAACAAAACAGCTTCATCGTACATTCCTGCTGCGATATAATCCAGTGCTACCACTTCATAATTATGAATTTCGCCACGCATCAATCGATTCATTTCTTCCAAAGCAGCAACCGAATTTGAAATCAAGTATTCTTCAAAACGACATCCAAAATTGAACAAATCTATTTTCAAAGAATCTTCAATCAGTGTTAAAGCTTCTTTTTCTCTTCCTGATTTTCTTAAAATAGCCGTTTTCAACGTACGTGCTTTGTGATTGTGCCAGTTGCGGCTTAAAGATTTATCAACTTCATAAAGCGCATCAGTCAAATTATCCTGAACACAAGAAATTTGTGCACAACCAAAATAGCCAGCATCCTGCATGGCAGCATTCCAACAGGATTTATAAAATGCAGCGTAGGCTTCTTTATTTTTTCCCTGATACTGCAATGCTAATCCTAAATTGTAACGTGGTTCTCCGTCATACGGATTTGGGTTGCGTTGCAATTGGGTATCAATAGCCGCTTGGAAATACTTTTCCGATTCGGCAAATTTCCCACGACGCAGCAACCAAAGTCCCATTGCATTATTATTTCTCACATCAGATGGATCTCGTTTCAGGGCTTCCTGATAATAATCCGTAGCAACATAAGTAGCATGACGGTATTGTTCTAAATGCAATCCTGTAAGATACAATTGCTCACAAGTAGGCGTTTCTTCAGGAGAAAAAGCCGGTTTTGCAGCTTCAGGAGTTTCCTTTGCTTCTTGTTCTTCCGCTTTAATACTTAACAATTCTCTGCCTTTTTCAGAGTAAACGACTAACTTTAAATCAATCAGACTAATGTCACCAACTGAGATTTCGTGTTCGAAAACCTGCTCCGGACTTAAATCCAATATTTCTTCGAAAAAACCTTCGAGCACTACTCTGGCTTTTTTATGTAATGAAGTAGCAAAAATCTTTACAATAGCTTTATCGCCATCCTTATCCATATTTAAAAGCAAATCCTGTGAAGCATTTTTCACTACACCCAGTTCGCGATACGGCAGAAAATATTGGGTGAATGTTTTTTCCTCATAAGGTTGCATCCAGCTAAAATCGGGCTGATTATCCGTATAAACTCCTGCCATCAATTCGATGTAAGGACCGTCTTCATCAGTAAGATTTCTGTCCCAGGCTTTTCCAAAATCGCCATTTCCCCAGGTCCATTGCTTTTTTCCCGGCGAAATATGATGATTGGCCACATGAAGAACACCAGCTTTAGTGTCATTCTCATAACCTCCTACGAAGTTAAAATCCGAATTGATAGCCATATAAGAAGTAGGAACTGGGATATTTTTATAATTCGAAATATCAACTCCAGCCGAATAATCTATTTTATAATACGTTCCTGTTGCAATTGGGAATGTGGAAACATCACGTTTTCCATGGTCAAAAACGGCATGTACATCCGGCGGAAAAACCGATTGATAATGTTCGTTCACCGCCACAGCAGGATTTGCCCACCACAGGAATGTTTGGGGAACAGGCATTGGATTATACAGTTTTCCTTTGATTTCTAAATAGGCTTTTCCGGGATGTAACGTAAATCCTGCCATCCCTTTTTGATGGAACATCTTTTCGTTTTCGCTTACCCAAACGGTAATACTGCCATCGGCATTGTTTTCAATAGTATAATCTACTGGTAAAAAAGTACTCGGACGGTGGTGTTGTGGCCAGTTGAATTCGATACCGCCCGAAATCCATGGTCCTGTAAGTCCTACAAGAGCCGGTTTAATCACCTGATTGTAATAAATAAAATGACGCTGTTTTATTTTGTCATACGCCATTTGCACACGACCGCCTAACTCAGGCAAAATCATCACCTTGATATATTCATTTTCCAGATAAACTGCCTGATAGCTTTTATCTTTTTTTTCATCTTCAATTTTCTCCACCACAGGATACGGATAAACTACCCCACTACTTCCCTGATAAACCCTTTTTTCAAGAAAAATAGGATTTTTTTCGGCTTTACCAATTTCGTATGTAGGGATAATTACCTCCTCTTGCCAAGCTTTAACACTCATCATTTTATATTTTAAAATTATATTTTTTTTGCCACAGATATTTTTCTTTTAATAAATCTCATGAATTAATTCACCAATTCACTTTCAATTTCTTCTAGTGATTTCCCTTTGGTTTCAGGTAATTTTTTCAGGACAAATAAAAATCCGATAACACATATTCCGGCATACAACCAAAATGTACCTGCAGCACCAAATCCTTCATTTAAAAGTGGAAAAGTATAAGTAAGAATAAAACAAGCAATCCATAAAGTAAAAGTGGCCAATGCCATTGCAGCTCCCCGAATTCGATTAGGGAAAATTTCAGAGAGAATTACCCAGGTGATAGGTGCCAGTGACATCGCATACACTCCAATACCTAAAACTACTATGGACAATACGGCGATTCCTTTCAACTCAAAATAAAAGGCACCACCAAGAAGAATATAGCTAAGGGCTAATCCTGCCGATCCCAGAAGCATGAGTTTTTTACGTCCCCATTTATCGACTGTAAACATCGCAACAAGGGTAAAAATTAAATTCACACTTCCTGTAATTACAATATTAAAAAGGGTATCGCTTACACCATAGCCTGCTGCAGTAAATATCTCATCGGCATAATTAAAAACAATATTGATCCCGCACCATTGTTGAAAAACGGCCAGCACAATTCCAAGAAGGAGTACTTTTCGATACTTAAAATTAAACAAAGCCTTAAAATCAACTTTTTCAGCTACATCATCTAAGGTTGCTTTTATATTTTGAATTTCAATCTGAGCATATTCATCTCCTCCAATTTTCTTTAAAGTAGGATATGCCTTTTCTGTTTTTCCGGCTTTAATGAGCCAACGAGGACTTTCAGGAACGAAAAAGATAAAAATAAAAAAAGCGACTGCCGGAACAACTTCTGCCCAAAACATCCAGCGCCATCCCAGAGTTCCATTCCAGGAATTTCTAATAAAAGTATCCGTGGCATCAACAGGTACCTCTTCTGCAATAAGAATATTAATAATTTGGGCAGCCAAAATTCCAATTACAATGGTCATTTGGTTCAATGAAACCAAGCGTCCCCGGTATTTAGAAGGAGAAATTTCAGCAATATACATGGGTGAAAGTGCCGATGCTAATCCAATTCCCAATCCGCCTATAATTCTGTAAACAATAAAAACAGTATAAGTATCGGCAATACCGGTACCAAAAGCTGAAACGGTAAACAAAAATGCCGAAAGTAATAAAGGCCATTTTCGACCAAATTTATCACTAATAACACCCGAAATTACAGCTCCAACAATACAACCTATTAAAGCCGAACTCATAGCCCAGGCTTGTAAATTAGCAGAAGTAGTGATGTCGAAAAAGCGTTCATAAAAAGGTTTTGCTCCTCCTATTACCACCCAGTCGTAACCAAAAAGCAATCCTCCCATGGCTGAAACCATCGAAATAGCAAATAAATAGAAATTGTTAAATTGTTTAGTTTGAGTTGTCATAAAAATTATATTGGTATTGAATTAATAGCAAAACAAAAATACAGTTACGAATCGATTTACAAATGGATTATAAATTGAAATAAATGGACTATCTTACGACCTTAAATCAATTTACATCGAAATAGTACATTTATAATGAATAATCTAACGAAACCAAAAATAAAAGAAGGCTTTCTGGGGCAGAATATGGTGGTTTTATCTTCTGATCAAAAAGAAAAAATACATACTCATCCGTTTGTCCATCATCTTTTTCCGGATGCTATAGGTTATTTTCCAAATGCTAAATACCACAGCCGTTCCCGAAAAAACGGAACAAAAGAATATATTTTTCTTTACTGTCTTGAAGGAGAAGGCTGGATTAAAATGAATGGAAAGACCCTCAGGCTTACTCCAAACACTGCTTTTATTATTCCCGAAAACACAGGACATAAATACGGAAGTTCCTTAAAAGAGGCCTGGAGTATTTATTGGATTCATTTTTCAGGAGATTATGCAGCTACCTTTTACAAACGTTTTTCGGCATTAGCTGATGAAGCCGTCAAAATTGCTTTTGATGAAAACCGAATTACCCAACTCAATGAAATTATCCAACTTTTAGAAAGTGATCTTAGCGATGAAAAAATGGAACTTACTCATTTTAGACTCACAACGTTTTTAAGTTCTTTGTGTTATGTAAACACTTTAGAAAATACTATTGAAGATAAAATAAGTCTTTCGGTCTCTTTTATGAAAACGCATTTGAACGAAAGTTTAACTATCGAAATATTAGCCCATCAGGCTTGCTATTCCATCTCCAGATATTCGGAACTATTCAAACAAAAAACTGGCTATTCTCCCATTCAATTCTTTATTCGGTTAAAAATACAAAAGTCCTGTGAATACCTCAATTTCACCAATCTCAACATCAAAGAAATATGCAAAGAAGTAGGTTTC
Organism: Flavobacterium flevense; assembly: GCF_900142775.1. Lineage (GTDB taxonomy): Bacteria > Bacteroidota > Bacteroidia > Flavobacteriales > Flavobacteriaceae > Flavobacterium > Flavobacterium flevense. The sequence goes on along the minus strand of NZ_FRCC01000010.1, from coordinate 90,614 downwards.
GACGATCCTTATTACTTTTCCCGAATGTTTAAAAAACAAATTGGTATTTCACCGATGCAATATAAAAAAGTACATCACTAATACCCTTCCAATTTTAATTGGTAAAGCGGGAACGCTGTGAGTTTTGAAAATTATAATTATACAATTAAAACTCTTAATTCTATAAAAAAGCAGCTATTCATTCTCCTAAATTTGTTTAATTACACTGTTAAGCAATAGATTATGATTTTAGAAGCTTTTATTCAAATCCTGATTTCTTCGTTGGTTGCAACCTCTGTAATGACACTTTTTAGTTATATCATTTCAGAAAGTTTCAGAGAACTATACAAAGAACCCGTTTTACTGAGCTATTGCCTTACTACCTTAGTAATTTCATTATCTGCAAAAACTAAAAATATATTAGGCTGGATTATTCATTATGCAATTGGTTTTTTATTTGTCTTAGGCTATTATTTAATCTGGGAAAACGAAATCATGAATAAAACCTGGACCGCTGCCTTAATTTTAGGAGCAATAAGCGGAATAATAGGTATTGCAAGTTGGGTCATTATTTTTAAAATCAGTGATTATAAACCTAAAATTGATTTTAAAGGATATTACCTCCAACTCTTTTTCGTGCATGTTATTTTCGGACTGTCTGCATTTACTGTTTATACACTTTTCTAATTTTAAAAATATAAAGTATGTCATTAAGTAAATACAATCAAAAACGTGATTTTGAACAAACAAAAGAACCAAAAGGTAAAATAGAAAAGTCAGAAAAAGACTTGCTGTTTGTGGTACAAAAACATGCGGCTTCTCATTTACATTATGATTTCAGATTAGAATTAAATGGTGTTTTACTAAGTTGGGCAGTACCCAAAGGGCCTTCTATGAATCCGGAAATAAAGCGTTTGGCGATGATGGTCGAGGATCATCCGTACAGTTATAAAGATTTTGAAGGTACTATTCCGGCGGGAAATTACGGAGCAGGAAATGTCATTGTATGGGATAATGGTACTTATACTCCTGCTGAGGATACGGCATCACCCCAAAAAACACTAACAGAAAATTTAAAAAAGGGACGTTTAAGTTTTATTTTAAAAGGTAAAAAATTAAAAGGGGAATTTTCCTTAGTGAAACTAAAAGGGAAACAGGAAAATGCCTGGCTGTTAATCAAAAAAAATGATAAATATGCTTCTGAATCGGATATTTTGCTCAAAAACAAATCGGTTATTTCCAAAAAAACATTAGAAGATTTAGAAAAGAAAGCAGAAAAGAAAACCTCAACTGCTGCTCCCAAAAAAAAGAAAACAATCAAAAAAGCTGTTGCCAAATCAGAAGCTGCTGTTTTTATAAAACCAATGTTAGCCAGCATTACCGAAAAACCTTTTGACGACGAAGATTGGGTATTCGAAAATAAATATGATGGCTACAGGACTATTGCCGTTCTTAATCCGGGTGAAGTAAAATTATGGAGCAGAAATCAGCTTTCTTTTACTGCTAATTTCGAACCTCTTATTCCTGAATTAGAAAAAATAAATCATACCGCTGTTTTAGACGGCGAAGTGGTGGTAGAAAACAGTAAAGGAAAAGCCAGTTTTCAGCTGCTTCAAAATTATCTAAAAACAGGCAAAGGAAATTTGAAATATTATGTATTTGATATTTTGAATCTGGATGGTAACAGTACCGTAAAACTAACTTTACTGGAGCGTAAAGAACTGCTTAAAATGCTGCTTGATAAGCACAAATTATCTAATGTTTTTTACTCCGAACACACCGTAGGTGATGGAATTAAAGAATTTGAAAAAGCGATTAAAAATCAAAGTGAGGGCATTATAGCTAAAAAAGCAGATAGTAATTACCTAATTGGTAAAAGAAGCAACGATTGGCTGAAAATAAAAATTGTACAACAGGAAGAAGCGATTATCATTGGGCTAACAGAACCAAAAAAATCCAGGCAGCATTTTGGCGCTTTGCTTTTAGGGCAATACAATGGTAAAAAATTACAGTTTATAGGGAAATGTGGTAGCGGTTTTAGTGATGCAACCTTAAAAGAATTGTATGAAACACTACAGCCTTATTTTACCAGTGAAGCTGCAGTGACTGAAAAATTAGCGTTGCGGGACAGCATTCAATGGGTAGAACCAAAACTGGTATGTCAGGTGAAATTTACCGAATGGACCGATGATTTGCATTTGAGACATCCCGTTTATCTGGGATTACGAACGGATAAAAAGGCTTCGGAAGTTCTTTTATCTTCAAAAAATAAAACAACAGCACCTAATACCGTAATTATGGATAAATCTAATGAAACACCGGAAACGAAAAAGGATTATGATTTAAAAATTGGAAAAATAACTTTGCATTTAACCAATCAAAATAAGATATATTTTCCGGATGATGGGATTACTAAAGGAGATATTGTACAGTATTACAATGAAGTAGCCGATTTAATTTTGCCTTATCTCAAAAATCGTCCGCAGTCAATGAATCGTTTTCCAAACGGCATCAATGCTTCCGGATTTTATCAGAAAGATGTGGATGTAGATAAGATTCCGTCGTGGTTAAAAACAGAAAAAGTATATTCAGAATCGAATGACAAACACCTGGATTACCTTATTTGTAATAATAAAGAAACCTTGTTGTATATGGCTAATCTGGGCTGTATTGACATTAATCCGTGGAATTCAACTATAAAAAAACCGGAAAATCCTGATTGGCTGGTAATTGATATTGATCCGGCAAAAGATAAATTTGAAGATGTTATAAAAACAGCTCTTACCGTTAAAGAGGTCATGGATGAACTGGAATCCGATTGTTATTGTAAAACTTCCGGGGCTACAGGATTGCATGTTTATATGCCGTTAGGAGCTAAATACAATTATGATCAGGTTAAAATGTTAGCCGAACTCTTAGCAATAGAAATTCAGCAACGACTGCCTGCTATTACTTCTCTGGAAAGAACTATCAAAAAAAGAAATCACAAAATTTATGTGGATTATTTGCAAAACCGCCGTGGGCAAACTCTGGCAGCACCTTATGCTGTACGTCCTGTTAAAGGAGCGTGTGTATCTACTCCACTAGAGTGGCATGAGGTTAACGCTAAACTCCATCCTTCTCAATTTACCATAAAAAACGTATTGCAACGTTTTGAGAAAAAAGGGGATTTGTGGCGTCCGGTTCTTGGAAAAGGAATAAATATCAAAAAGATTTTGGCATTATTGGAAAACAGAAAAAAAGATTAAGATGATTTTTTACTTTCCAGACTGGCTTTAAGCATACTCATTAAATCATCACTTTGTTTGTGCACTACTTTTAATTTTGGTGCAGTCTGTTTTTTGCCTTTGGCTTTGTTCTTGATTATTTTTAGAAGTTTGGCGGTGTATTCATCTTTAAAACTACTAATATCAAACTTTTCGGTAAGCTGATCAATTAGTTTTGTGGCCATGTCCATTTCTTTGGTTTTTCGTTTGGCAACAGCCGGTACTTTTAATTCAGATGTTTCTCTGATTTCCTGAGCAAAACGGATTCTGTTTAACAGAATAACATTTTTATAAGGTTTTAATATCGCTAAACTTTCTTTATTGCGCAAAACAAAACTGGTTACTCCTACTTTTCCTGACTTCTCTAATGCGTCACGCAACAAACCATAAGCTTTCATTGCTCCTTTATCAGGTTCCAGATAATAAGGCTGTTCATAATAAATACTTTCTATTTCTTTTTCGAAAGCAAAACTCTGAATGTCAATCGTTTTAGTTTTTACGGCATCGGCAGCTTCAAAATCCTTATCTTCCAGAATGATATATTTATCTTCCAGTTTGTATCCTTTTACAATATTAGAATACGTCACTTCCTTGCCGGTATTCTCATTCACGCGTTTGAATTTAATATTAGCATGATCTTTTTTGTCTAACATATCCATATCCAGACTACTTTCCTGTACTGCTGAAAAGATCTTGATAGGAATATTAATCAAACCAAAACTTATTGAACCTGTCCAGATTGCTCTCATACTGCTCCATTTTAGATACAGCAAGATCAAAAAAAACAAGCTTATTTAGCTTATAAAATTATAATAGAAGCTTACAATATTATGTGCTGCTTTTAATAGCATGAATGTCTTTTTTTAATTCTAAAAACATAGATTTGAAACTTTCTATATCATTAGTTTCATATTTTTTATCACTTCTTCCAATGTTGCATTCGTATTCCCAAATTTCCAGAATATCAGATACTTTTACTTCATAATTAGGATAAAAACTATTATCTGATTCTAAAACCAAAGCATTTTTTTTATTTTTATTCAGACGCTTATACACCATTCCTTCGCTTTTTGTAATCAGAATATAGGTTTTTCCGTCCTGTACTTCTCCTAAATTTTCTACATAACGACCAATAATGATACTTCCATCTTCATGTGGCGGCATAGAATCCCCTTCGATAGGAAATCCGCGATGTTTTCCAGGTCCTAAAAAAGGAAGCGAAATTTGCTGTAAATTTTCAATGTATTCGGGGTCAGCATAGCCGTTTAAATAACCTGCTTTTACTTTTTGTGTAACTACTTCTATGAAATTCTCTCCGGCCTGATCTACCTGAATGGGCAAAATCAATCGGTTATTTTCCAGTTTTAATAAATCCTGAATGTCAATTTTACGTACATCTACAGAGAGTAACAAATCAATACTGATATGAAAATAATGGGCTATTTTCTTTAAAATATCATACGGAGCTTCGGAAGTTCCATCTTCATATTTAACATATCTGCCTCGGGTGATTTGTAAACTCTGGGCGAGTCTTTCCTGAGAAATTTTATCTTTTGTTCGAAGCGCTCTGATATTATCTGAAAATAAAGACATAATAACATTGTTATGATTTGTAACATCAAATATAATGATTTTTGTTATAATCTGTATTATTTTTGGTGATGCCAAAATAAAATTTATTTTCTAATGAAACTTTTTAACGATACTGAACTGTTTTTCTCAGGACAGCGGGGTAAAATTATTTATGATTTGCCGGATACAGAACTCATTTTGATTGATAATTTCTTTTCTAAAGAAGAATCAGACCGCTATTATGATCTTTTACTTCACCAGACAGCATGGAGGGAATATGAAATGGAAATTTTTGATAAAACGGTCAAAGCTCCCAGAATGATTGCGTGGTATGAGGACAAAGAAAATGCAGCTGCTACTGAGAATGTTCCTGACTGGACACCTGAACTTTTAAAAATCAGAAACAGGGTAGAAAAACAAACAGCGCTTGACTTTAATAGTGTGTTGCTTAATTTATATCGAAATGGCAACGACAGTGTGGCCTGGCATAGTGATAAAGAAGGTAATTCGGGTCCCAATCCAGTGATTGCATCGGTAACTTTTGGAGAAACAAGAATGTTTAAACTGCGTCATAAATTTCGAAAAGATATTGCACCGCTTGAAATTCCGCTACATCATGGTACTTTTTTACTTATGGGCGGAACTACTAACAGTTTCTGGCAACATCATGTTCCTAAAACGTCCAAAGAGGTATTACCAAGAATTAATTTAACTTTCAGAAGAGTCAAACGCAAGAAGTAATCGGCTGTTTTTAAACTTCATTAAAATGCAAATGAGCTCCATTCGCCACAGATAAAAATAGACCGCAGATTCACAGATTTTTTTATTATAAATCTGTGAATCTGCGGTAAAATTTTTTAGGTCGTTTTTAATCTATGTAATGAGACAAAAAAAATCTCCACGAGGGAGATTTTATCGTTGAAGATTTCTATAAAGTTTTAAAAGTATAGCGCAATGTAAATTAAAAATAAACCGCAGATTCGCAGATTTTTTTTATTATAAATCTGTGAATCTGCGGTAAAAATTTCAGGTCATTTTTAAATTATAGCTGAGACCAATAAGTTAATCATTAATCATTTTTCTCAAAGCATTCATGTCATTTGGTACCTTATAAATAACGACCTCTTTAGAAAATGCTGACGAAAACTCACAAGCTATTGCCCCCATATAATGATCAGAAAGATTAAAATTACATACGTGCCAGTTCTCATTATTAGATAGTCCTGTATTAATACTATGCTCACCATCGGCACACGGAATGTGTTTAAAGTTGTCATTAATACCGGTTCCCAATCCTTTTACAAAGGCTTCCTTTCTGGTCCAATAACTGTAAAACAGTCTTTTTTTATCGTTTGAATTTTGAATTGCTGTAATTTCAGGCTCCTCAAAAACTTCCGGAATCAGATTGGTAAAAGGAAAATCCTGTTCCATATATTCAATATCAATTCCCAGATTGCTTCGGGAAATTGCAATCACTACATAATCTTCAGCATGGGAAATATTAAAATGCAACCATGGTTTTGAGGCTAAGTATGGTTTTTTATACAAATGGTAATCAAACTCCATTTTTTTTGCATCTAATTTAGAATAGGCAGCAAGAATAATTTTCAATATCGACCTGTAAATAATGAATTTATGGTCTATTTTCATATACCGGTTATGAGGTACAGAAAGTTCATTTACATTAAGATATTCCGCCAGATCCGATTTTAAATCTGCAAAATCAGGTAAATAAATGGAATAGATACGAATATCATTTTCATTCAAAGAAAACTCATTATCATGCATTAAGACATGCTTTCTTATATTAAAAGATGAAATAAACAGTTTAGCTGTTGGCGTGTTTTTCATCTAAAATAGTTTGCAGCATTCTGGCTAATACTTTATCATTTGGAGGTGCTGTGATACCCAGATGGTTACCTGTTATATTATGAATTTTAACACCGCTTAATGCAGCCTTTTTCCATCCTAAATGATTAGGGTCCAGTTTGTAATTTTCATCATCTTTGGCTCTGAACAATTCTACTTCAAAAGGCTGCGGAATCAGATGATACCGATTTACAATTTTGTCAACCATTTTATCCGCTTCAATAAAATGTTCCAGTGCTAATCGCTCTTGTTCGCTCATATCATCTTTAAGTCCCAGGTATTTTTTTTGCAAATAAATCTTTTTAGTATTCACACGCAATTTTAAAGAATCCCAACTGGTCAGCATTTGTTTTAGATAATCCAAACGTCTGTAAGTACGGTCATAATACCTCATCAACTTTTTTTGCGTAAGCGAAGGATAGTAATAGGAAGAATCAACATAAGTGTCTAATGCAGCAATAAGACTTACGGTTTTGCCTTGTTTTTTAAGCTGACGCGCTATTTCAAAAGCCACAATACCTCCAAACGAAAATCCGGCAATGGCATAAGGTCCTTTTGGGTTTACCTTCATAATGGATTCTATATATCTGGCAGCCATATCCTCAATAGACTCAAACCAATTGTTGTATCCGTTATTCCCTACTCCCTGAAAACCATAAACAGGCTGATCCTCATCAAAATGGTTGATAACATGTGCAAAATTCAAAATATTAAGTCCGGATCCATGCACGATGAAAAGAGGTGTTTTGGTTCCGCCTGGTTTAAGAGGCACCAGATGATCTGATGTAATCTTATTTTCTAAGTTTATTAATTTGGCAAATTTTTCAACCGTTGAATGTTGGAATAAAGCAGAAAGAGGAATGCGTATACCGGTCTTTTTTTCTATTTCGACCATTACATTTACAGCCATAATAGAATGACCTCCCATTTCAAAAAAGTTACTAAAAATATCGATACGCTCTTTTTTTAAACTTTCCTGCCAGATTGCCGCTACCATTTCTTCTTCGCTGGTACGAGGAGCTGTATAACTCTCAGTACTTTCAGCATCCGATTTATAGGCTAATAAGGCGGTACGGTCTACTTTGTCATTAAGCGTTCTGGGCATTTCATCCAAAATATGAAACACATGGGGTACCATAAAAGCCGGTAATTGTGAAGATAATTCATTTCTCCATAATCGGATTTCATCTGCTTCTTTTTGAATTTTGTAGTCAGCAACAATAAAAGCAACCAGAATATCAGCTTTAGCTAACACAATGGCTGATTTAATCCCTTTAATAGCCATTAAAACATGCTCTATTTCGCCTATTTCAATACGATGTCCCCGTACTTTTACCTGGTGATCAATACGTCCCAGACACATCACTTCATTGCTGGGCAGCAATTTTCCTAAATCTCCGGAAAGGTACATGACAGCATCTTTTTTATTCGAAAAAACATTCGGAATATATTTTGCCGCAGTCAATTCCGGTTTTCCTAAATACCCCTTTCCTACCCCATCTCCTCCAATGGCAATTTCGCCAATAGCGTTAGGCGGTAAAAGTTTACCCTGCTCATCCACAATATAATATTGCATATTAGCTATAGGAGCACCAACAGATATTATGGTTTCTGCGTTTTTTATATGCTTGCAGGATGAAAAAATAGTTACTTCGGTAGGACCATATAAAGTCCACAATTCGTCACTTCTTTTTATAAGTTCCTGAGCCAGTTTATGAGGCAAAGGTTCTCCACAGCAAAATATTTTTATAGGTAATTTTTTTGTCCATCCTGCATCTAAAAGCATTTGGTAGGTAGTAGGTGTAGCAACAACCAGCGAAATTCTCTCTTTATCCAGCATTTCATGAAACAATCTGCCGTCACTGGCGGTTTCATGTTCGGGTATCACTAAAGTAGCTCCTTTAAATAAAGGGAAAAACAATTCAAAACTTGCAATATCAAAAGAAATAGTAGAAATAAAAGGAAGTCGGTCCGTTTCTTTTATACCTGGCTCTTTTTCTAAAGAAAAGAACAAGTTCACTACATTTCTATTGGATATTTTTGCTCCTTTTGGCTTCCCTGTAGATCCCGAAGTATACAGAAGATATAAAATATTTTCAGGGTCTACACTCGTTTCCAGTTTTGTTGACGGATATCGATCTAATGATTCCATAGCCTCATCAATCAAAATAGTATTGGAACATTTAGGCAATGATAATGACAAAGCTTTGCTGGTAAATAAAAATTTAGCTTCAGAATCTTCCATCATGTATTCCACACGTTTACTAGGATATTCATGATCTAAGGGTAAATAGGCAGCTCCGCATTGTATAATTGCCAAAATAGCATATACTAATTCAGGACTTCGCGGATAGGAAACGGCTATATAATCACCGGATTGTACCCCTTTTGCCACTAAAAAATGGGCAAACTGATTTACCTTTACATGCAAATCCTGATAAGATATTGCAGTTTTATTATATTCAATAGCGATGTTATTGGGTGAAATTTCGGCTTGTTTACTTAACAATTCAGATAATGAAACGTAAGGATAAGGTGCTTCGGTATCATTCAGGGCTTTATAATTAGCTAAATAATCTTCTTTTAAAAGATCATTGATGGGACTTTCCTGATTTGATATTAATTTTTTTAATATTTCTTCAAATGAAATCATAATTTGCTTTATTGTTTCTTCTTTAAATAAGGAAGTATTATAGGAACATTGAAGTGTAGGTCGGTTTTTAGATATACAGGCATGCAGATTAATTTCAAATGAAGAGTAATTAGCAGGATTAATTTCAAACTCATAATTGAGTCCCATAAACGAAAAACCGCTTTCTATATCCCTGCTTAAATCAACCGTTAATGTCACGGGAATCATAGGAATTCTCGAAGAATCCCGGGCTATTGCCAGTTTTTGAAGCAGATGACCAAAACTAAGCTGATGGTTTATATACGCTTTTAATAATTGTGGATACCTTTGCTTTAAATATTGTAAAAAGCTGATATTGGTGTCTACTTTACTACGTATAGGAAGTAAATTGGCACAATCTCCTATTAAATGTTTCATGTCATACCTCCTGTTTCCTGAAACAGGGAAACCAACTACTAAATCATTTTGACCGGTCAGTTTACACAAAAAAACTTCAAAAGCGATCAGGAAGGTTGTTGCTAAACTGCAACCGGCACTGTTCCCAAGCTGTTTAAGCGAATTGATAAGTTTGATATCAATAAAATAATCAAAACGTTTACTCTTGTAAGTTCTTAAAGCCGGTCGGGCATAATCCAAAGGTAATTCGACATGAGGAACTGAATCTTTATAGCTATTTAACCAAAAATCCTCTATTTGCTTATAATCCTTATCCTGCACTAATGTATTTACTATTCCGGCATAGGCACTAAAACGTTCCGGAGTGGTCAGTTTTGGAATTGTTTTTTCTATAAAAGCCGAGTAAAGGATACTGAGTTCTTCCAGCATGATTTTGATACTTAAACCATCACCAATGATATGATGATAAGTTAAAACCAGAATGTTTTCAAGATCATCCGTTTTAATCAATTTAGATTTAAACAGCGGTCCATTTACAAGATCAAATAGCGTATTGACTTCATCCGAAATTATATTTGCTCTCGCTTTTTCTTTATCTTTTGCATCGAAATAAGAAATATCAACATGAGCTAAGTCTATTTTTAAATTCCTGGAAATATTCATATATACTCCATCAGAACTAAAGGTAGCTCTTAGCGATTCATGTCGCTGCACTAAAGTATCTAAGGCATATTCTAAGGCTTCTACAACCAATTTACCGTCAAATTTAATGGAATAAGACAGGTTGTTCGCTTTATTTGCATCATCACCTCCAATTAAGCAATCGGTCCAGATTTCTAATTGGGTGTTTGTTGTTTGTATTACGCTTTCAATTTCATGGGAAAGCAAATCGAATTCTAATGTATTCGCTTCGGGTAATTGTTTTTTCATAAGCTACTGTATTGGTTAATAATTTGGTTCATTAGTCATACGCAATAGTTTTTAATAAAATCAAACTTTATGGAGTCTGGATTTAGCTATAAATTCTTCCACTTTTTCTACCATCTTAATGCTTCCGCTATAAAAGGGAACTCTTTGATGTAAGCTTTGAGGCTCTATTTCCATTATTCTGGAATTTCCGTCAGATGCTTTCCCTCCGGCTTGTTCGGTTATAAATGCCATAGGATTGCATTCATATAAAAGTCGTAGTTTGCCGTTATTGGATTTGGTATTTGGATACAAATAAATACCACCTTTGAGCATGTTTCTATGCATGTCTGAAACCAGACTTCCTATATATCTCGAGGTGTAAGGTCTGTCTCCTTCTTCCTGCCTGCAATACCGGATAAAGTTTTTAATTCCTTCGGGGAAATGAGTATAATTTCCGTCGTTTACAGAATATATTTTACTTTTTTCAGGGAATTTAATTTTAGGATGAGAAAGATAAAAGGTTCCAATGGCGGGATTCAGCGTAAATCCGTTCACACCATGACCTGTTGTGTACACGAGCATTGTCGAAGTTCCGTAAATAACATATCCTGCTGCAACCTGGTTTATTCCAGGTTGCAGAAAATCTTCTAATACTACCGGAGTTCCTGGTTTAGAAATTCTTCTGTAAACAGAAAAAATGGTTCCTACAGAAACATTCACATCAATATTAGAAGAACCATCTAATGGATCCATTAGCAGGATATATTTGTTGGTGTTACTGTTATCACTCCCCTGAACGCTTATAAAATTGTCGTTTTCTTCAGAGGTAATACCGCATACAATCTGTCGGTTGATTAAGGTTTCGATAAAAATATCATTGGCATACACATCTAGTTTTTGCTGGTCTTCACCCTGAATATTTTTACCTCCTGCTCTTCCCACAATATCTACCAGACCCGCTTTATTAACTTTATGACTTACCACTTTTGCAGCTAATTTAATGGAGTTAAAAAGTCGGGATAATTCCCCGGAAGAATATTTGAATTCCTGTTGATTTTCTATTATAAATTCACCTAATGTTTTGTTACTTTCCATATGTAGTTTAGCTTTAAGTGTTTTAGGCGTAAAAGTTATTTTATTTACGTAGTCAATGCAGTTCTGTTGTTATGCAGCTGATCGTTTAAGCGACTTTAAATTTTTTGAATTTGTCATTCAATTTTAAAATCCGGTCTAATTGTTTCTTTTGAACTGTATATTTAGTGTAGTATTTATACAATTCTTTGCCTATAAAAAAGGCACTTACAGAAATTCCTGTAAATAAACCAATGAAAAAATAAGTAGTGTTCATAATTTTAAATTTTAAGTTTAAAAAGCATTTTCATCACCTTTTAACGTTACAATAACTGTTAAAATGCATATTTTAATATCCGTAATAATACTCCATCGTTGTACATAATCGATGTCAGTATTTACACGTCGTTTCATATCAGAGACTTTTTTAGTTTCTCCTCTAAGCCCTGTTACCTGTGCCAAACCGGTGATTCCGGGTTTAACAAAATGCCGAACCATGAAATTATTGATATGGCTGTTATAATCGGTAGTATGTTTAATCATATGAGGTCGCGGTCCTACAACACTCATTTTCCCCATGAGTACATTGAAAAACTGAGGCATTTCATCTAAACTGGTTCTGCGTATAAACTTACCAATAGGAGTAATTCGGGAATCACCTCTTTTAGCCTGTTCCGCTTCATCTCCCATATCAGTGTACATGCTTCTGAATTTGTAACACCAAAAAGGTTCATTCTTTTTACCTGTTCGCATTTGTTTAAACAATACAGGTCCTTTACTTTCTCTTTTAATAAGAAAAGCCAATAAAGGATACAGCCAGGATAAAATGAAAATTATTACCAGCAGACTAAACACAATATCAAATACTCTTTTAGCCAGGCGGTTATAAGCATCCTGCAAGGGTTCGTAGCGGGGTTTTATAACATGAAAATTATTTAAATGCGTAGAGCTGAAATGTTTTTTCGAAATAGATGAAAAATCAGGAATAAACTTTAAGCGCATGCAATGCTTGTCTCCTAATTCAAAAAAGCTATTTAAATCTGAAATAAAATCAGGTTTGCATACAATGTATAATTCGTTGATATTTGCTTTAGCAGCATCATCAATAGCTTCTGTAAGTGCCTGAGTAAACTCTTTTTTTGAGGAATAAGTAACCTGATTATTTTCGTTAAGGATGCCTACAAAATGAATAAAAAATGAATTGGTTTCTAGGTAGGAAGCCAGTTGAATACTGGTAAGATTAAAACCCCAAATAGCAACTGTAAAACGTTTAAAAACCCATTCTTTAATTTTTCTGATTACCAGCGTAAATATTGTTCTGGATAATAAAAAGTAGAATAATAAAAAGCTCAGCTGAATTAAATTGGCCTTACTTTCAAAAAAATAAGAGATATCATCCTGAAAGATATAAATATAAACATGCCATAAAATTCGCTGGGTGAGAAAAGCACGCCAGCTATTACGGAAAAAATGTTCTAAACTAAAAAGAACATCAATTTTATACAGTTTAAAATAAGAGACTGAAAACAACCAGCTTAAAACCGTTATTGGAATCATTTTATTCAGAAATAAAGCATCCCATCCCAAACTTTCTTCTGTAGCAAATTTCAAAAAAATCAAAGTTGAAACTATCATTGCTGACATGTCGGCAATGGCACAGGAAATTACAAAGGTAAATTTGTGTCTATTTCGCATTTTTAAATCTTATTTTGTTAACTAAACTATAGGTAAAAGCTCCTACAGCACTACCAATAATGGCAAAATAAATATCCATTAAATCCGGATTTCTACTTTGTATTAAAAATTGCCCGCCTTCGGCAATAAAAGCTACAATTCCAGCCACACCAAGGTTTTGGATAAAAATTAAATTGGTGTTTAGTTCTGGTTTGTCAGAGTTCATCATTTGTGAATAAGCTGCCAGAAAATAACCAAAAGGCACAAATGGAACTCCGGTACGCAGGTTGTAATTTTTATTACTCCAGTCTAAAATCCATTTGGGCAAATAAGCTTCTGATTTCATGTTAGGGTCTGGCAACCAGGAATAATAAAACACTAACAGACTAACTATCAGCAGTGTGAAAAAGATTGCTTTTTTTTCCATATTAAGTGTTATTAATTATTAAAAGCCATACTTCTTTTAAACCATGGTACTTTTACCTTTTTTTCCTGATAAGTATAACTATAGCTGTAGCCGTAAACACTCTTTTTATTAATTCCGTTAATGACCACACCCACATTTTTCAGTTGTCCTTTTTTTATAAAATCATGCAACTGTAAAAGCATCTCTTTATCTGAAAAGTTCGATTTAGCCACATATACCGTCACATCAGCCAGATAGCTGAAATTAAGCGTGTCAGAAACAATTTGTACAGGAGCCGAATCAATGATTATAAAATCATAGAATAACTTAGCTTCCTCCAGTAATGTTTCTAAATTAGAATTAGTCAGTAATTGTGTAGGATTAGGAGGGATTTCTCCTGAAAAAAGGACATCAAGGTTTCCTGAAAAATCAGTTTTCTTCACTAAAAAGTTTTTCCAATTCTTAGTATTATCATATAAATAATCCGAAAGTCCGGGAATACTTTTTTGAACTTTGTAGTAATCATGCAATTGAGGATTTCTTAAATCAGCACCAATGAGGAGTACTTTTTTATTTAAATTACCAATGGTAACCGCATTATGAAAAGCACAAAAGGATTTTCCTTCTCCCTGAATGGAGGAAGTAAACAATACTACTTTTCCTTTTTGATCCTTATTGTGAGGCAACAAATACGAAATATTAGAAAATAATGTACGTGTTGCTTCGGCAATTAATGATCTGGAAGTAGCTGAATTATCCAGTTTTTCATTCGAATCAATTTCAGGAATATTTCCAAGAAAAGGAATATCAGCCAGTTGCCCCGTAAGATCTTCCTGAGTATGAATTTTAGAATCCATTTTAAGTTTTACATAAACAAAACCAAAAGGAAGTAAAAAGCTAAACAAAATAGCACCAAGCATGAAAGGCTTTGGCTTTGGAGAAATAGCAGCATAATTAGTTTGTGGATTATCAAGTATATTTAAATCAGAATCTAAAACAGCTCCGTTTAAGATAGCCTCTTCCCGTCTTTGTAATAAAGCCGAATACGTCTCCTCTTTCAAACTCAAATCATTATCAATATTACCTAATTCTTTGTTTTTTGTAGGGATACTTTGTGCTTCCGAAATGGCGTTGCTTTGTTCAATACTATTGACAATTTTAGTTTGTTTTAATTGATTTAAATAATCACCTAAGGTGTTTAAAATCGTTTGTTTCTGAACTTGTAACTGAGCCATTACACTCACATAAGCAGGATTGTTTTTTTGTGCTCTTTGCAAAATCAATTCACTTTCTATAAGACTGGAATTGTAATTAACAAGCAACTGGTTTAAAGACGGTATTTCCAGGTTATAATCCGTACCTAAAGGTGTTGAATAGCCTGACTTTCTAATGTCATTAATTGCAAAATTAGTCAATGCAATTTGTTTGTCATTAAGTGCAGAATTAGCTGTTTTAGTGGTTTTTTCATTAGTTTTAGAAACAATATACTGATCTAAAACATAAATGTTATTATTACGCAGGTAACTTTCTTTAACGCTTTCAATGGAATCTTTTTCTTTTGTAAATGCTGCTATTCGCTGGTTTAAATACGCCACTGTTTTACCCAGCTTTTTTTGTTTTTCAGCTACTATATCCTCATCCAGTGATTTAATAATCCTTTTTAGAATTTTTTTAGACTGCATCGGATTCGTTCCGGTATGGCTTAAACTTAAATTGGTTTTTATATTTTCATCAGAAGCGATATTTAAATTAAGTTTTAAATTTTTTACCGCCATTTCTGTAGGCTCCAGAGTCACTACATATTCCTTATCCAGATAATTAGAAAGATTTTTTTTTGCTTTT
Source organism: Flavobacterium flevense (assembly GCF_900142775.1). GTDB lineage: Bacteria > Bacteroidota > Bacteroidia > Flavobacteriales > Flavobacteriaceae > Flavobacterium > Flavobacterium flevense. The sequence continues at coordinate 74,998 of NZ_FRCC01000010.1, read as the reverse complement.
GAAGTCAGCTCTATCGAAAATGGAATCCCGGAAAGGTCATAAATGGTATTATTCCGAATTAAAGAAAGTCCATCGGTAACCGATTCATTTACAATAAATCCGTCCTCAGTAACTTTAATATTATACGTTACTTTCGACAAAGAATCATTTGAAATGTGAGTCTTAAATACAAATGGAATGTCTGCTACGACTTTATTGGCTATCAATCCTTTTTCAAAATAATTGATATTGAGTTTTAAATCAGTTACCAATTTCGATAAAAAATCATTAGAAGTGATGAATACTTTTTCTTTTTCTAAATCTTCTTCTTTATCGGTTTTCACTTTATCAGTACTTATTATTTCACTGTCTTTTTCGTCCATTTTATCAATGTTAATCAAAGCTGTGGTTTCATAGGTAGGTGAAACTGCACCTAAATAATAATAGGCAGCAGCTGTAAACAAGACAAAACTCACCAAAAACCACGGCCAGTACTGCACATATTTTAAAAATTGCTTTTTTGAATTCATACTATTTAATTTATTATTTACAGTCGTTTTTATAATGCGAAATCCTATTCGCCATTAAATTTTAAAGAACCTGAAAAGGCAGGTATTTATCTCAGTAGTAAGAAAATTGTCAGTAAAGAAGCTGCTACGCTAAAAAGTTGTAGCGGATCTTTAATTAAACCACCACTGTTAGCTTTAACTTTATTAGGAGTTACTACGATTACATCATTTTGTCTGATGCGAAAGTTGGGATCAGATAACCAGGAAGCACTGGTTAAGTCAATGTGATAAACGACACGTTTACCGTCTAATTCTCTGATTAGTTTTACATCTTTTCGAACAGCAAAATAAGTAAGATCACCGGCTAACCCTATGGCATCCAGCAAGCTGATAGACTCCTCGCTAAAATTGATGACACCCGGGGAATTAACTTCTCCCAGAATGGTAAATTTATTATTAAGAACCCGCACCGATACTGTAGGACTCACGAGATAACCTTCGTTAACCAAACGGTCTTTAATGATGTTTTCTAACTTTGAAGGTGTTACTCCTGCAGCTTTTATTTCATTTAAAACAGGCATCGTAATGGTACCTTCCGGTGAAACCAGATAGCCTTTCAGTTTCATCATTTCGACTGAGCTTTCTGAGGTATTCGAAGAAGTTCTGTTAAAAGGTGCAGCAACTGTGGGATTGACATCACCCACATCAATTTTTAAAATATCGTTAGGCTGTATGGGTGTCATTGGATATTTTATTGCTGAATTAGAGTAGGCATCTAAATCCTGTAAATACAATGTCTGTTTCCTTGTTGTACAAGACTGTACTATCAATAAAAGCAATAAAATTATTGGTAAGTGTCTTTTTTTCATGGTAATAAAAGTTTTTAGTGATTTGAGTTTAGTGCTGTTAAAAAAAGAAGGTCCGTTAAAAAGAACTAGTCATTCCGCCCAGGTATTGGCGTAAAGCCATAGTCTTTTTTAGAAAAACGGTTTGAAATGCCATCAATCCATGGTATTTGTAAATTTTATAATCTTCGTATAAAACTTCAACGGCACGTTTTGCATTGGTACTCATCCCTCCCATTCTCATTTTTACAATATAATCATCAACATACGTCATGTTGATTTTGTATTTATACAGATAGCGAAGTAAAAATTCAGTATCTGAGGCTATTTTAAAATCAAGATTATACAATCCGTACTGATCAATTATTGATTTTTTTAGATACACTGTAGGATGTAGTGGCAACCAGCCTCTTTTTATTTTATTCAGACTAAAAATCCCCCCGATTCTGTTTCTGATTAACCGTTCTTCTGTATCATTAGACACATAAATTCCGTTGCCGTAAATTCCGTCAGCAGTTTCAGATTTTTTAAATCCTGCTACTATTTTGCTGATGGTTTTGCTGTCGTAAAATTCGTCGTCAGAATGCATCAGCCCAATTACTTCACCACTTGCTAAATTGATTCCTTTATTGATTGCATCATACATCCCTTTGTCCGGTTCCGAAATATATTCACTGATCCTATCTCTGTAGGATTCAATAATTTCTTTGGTTCCGTCTTTAGAATTTCCATCGACAATAATGTATTCGATATCATGATAATCTTGTTCCAATACACTTTTGATGGCTTTTTCAATAGTAGCTTTTCTATTGTAACACACTGTTATTATGGTTATTTTCATGATTATTGTTATTTTAAAAGGGAATAATTATTTTAAATTTTAACATACAAAAAGTGGATTCCTCAATAAGAAAACTGAGGAAAAATAATCGTACCGGTAAAATGGAATGAAAAATTAATGTTTGTTAATTCAGTACAATTACTCAAAAACAAACCGCCACATTAATCAGCTTTTTTGATTTTTTTTAGATACTGCTAAATATTGAATTTTTCTGAAACAGGAAATAAAATAATCCAAATTAGAAGTTGCTTTTTGGGTATTAGTTGCTTTTTCACCTAATAAATAAAACCGTAAAATCCTGCTTTTCCTGATAGTAAATATGCCTGCCAATGAAAAAAGAAATACGGAAAATGTAACCAATAACTTCACTGTTAAATCGTAATATAAGATAATGTTGCTCTGACTAATGATAAATTCGAATACCTCTAAAAACAAAACATGACTGAGATAAATCCCAAAAGTAGCCGAAGTTAATGCTGAGGGTAAACGAAACTGATCAAATAATCCAATACACAATAATAATATTCCAAATGCCATAAAAGGAGAGATATAAGTATATCCGAAAAAACTAAATGAAAACGGAATAATATTGAAAATGGTTGTAACTACTATAATGAGTATTCCCATCCATATATTGACAGTATTTTTTTCATTCGAATTAAAAAATGTGGCTGAAAATGCCAACGAAATGAACAATGGAATGCCCACAAATATAAATCCCTTAGAAATTGCAAAACAATTTTCGAGAAGTCCGATTGTTAAAAAAGCAACTACAAATGTCAAAATAACAATTCCCCACAGTTTGTTTTTCAGGTTTCCTTTTAGCAATAAATAGATGGAAATGATGAAGGCCTGCATCGAAAGTAAATTAGGTATAAAATAAAGTTGTACCGCGCCATCACCATAAAACAATACTTTCCAGAAAACAATATCAGATGGTTCTCCTAAAAACACGGCTTTAGTTAAACGCAAACTCACATAAATTACTGTCCATACTAAATAAGGTATTATCAGTCTGTAAAAAATTTTAGTTACAATATTGTTTACCCCTTCATTTTTCCTTTTTTTTAGTCCAATAATTAAATAAAAAAGGGAAACTATATAAAAATAGGGAACTCTGAAACCGGCAAACAAACGTCCCACCATCTCAGCACTATCCGTATTGCTTTGCACATGGATGGCAATTACACCAAATATTGCAAAAACTCTAAAAGCATCAATTGTACTATTTCTTTTGATTATTTTCTCCATCCTTTAGTTTTAGAATTGCTTCAAAAAGCAAAGTGATTAATTTTTCAGAACCTGATTTGAATAGTTTACCATCTGTTTTTTAGAAAAACGACCGGATTTCCTTTATAAATACCATTATTTTCTAATGTTTGAGTGATTACCGAACCTGCACAAACAATAGTATCTGTACCTATAACCACATTAGGACCTACAAAAACATTGGCTCCTACCCAACAGCCGTTTTCTAATACAATAGGGCCGTTTCGGTAAGGCATTGAAGGTTGTTTGTAATCATGATTTCCACCACATAAAAATGCCCTCTGGCTGATACAAACATTATTACCTATACTTAATAATTCAAAGTTTAATAAAAATGCCTCTTCACCAATCCAGACATGATCTCCAACTTCCAGTTTCCACGGAAAATGAATATTTACACGCGGTTTGATTACCACACCCTTCCCTATTTTTGCTCCAAAAAGCACTAACAGTTTAGATTTAAAACCGGAGGGATAAGGAACAGAGCTCAGGAAAAAAAGAATCTTCACTCCATACCACAAAATTTCTTTGAATTTTCCAGCTCCTCGAATTAATCCTTTTGAAGCATCAAATTCAGCTAATGTTACTCTGCTCAGCATTCGGGTTTTATTACATTATTTAAGGTTGCAACAAATATCTTGGACTGATTTCGAACATTAAATTTATCTTCAAATGTTTGCTTTGCCTGCCTGCCTGTCTGTTTTATTTTTGCAACTGGCAACGCTGCTATTTCCTGAAGTTGCTGTTCGATACTTGCTACTGTTAGATCTTCTAAAATCCATCCGCTGTTATCAGCTTGAATTTCTCTCCAGATATTAATATTTTTAGTTATGAGTACCGGTTTTTCGCAGGCCATAGCTTCTACAATCGCAATCCCAAAATTCTCCTGATGACTGGGTAATAAATAAGCCTGACAACCGTAAAAAGCGCCCCACTTAGCCTTACCGGATAACATTCCTACGAAATGAATTTTAGAATTATCCTTAGCCAGTGCAATCATTTCTTCAGCATACAATGAATGGGTCGGACCTGCAATAACTAAATCAGGAATATTTCTGGTCTTCAAACAAAGGTTATTGTAAGCAGTAATTAAAAGATCAATTCCTTTTTTAGGATGTATGCGGCTTAGAAAAAGCCAGTAATTATTAGGAACAGACGGGCTCAGCAGTTTGAATGCTGATCTCATCTCAGTAGTCTCTGCCGGAGGATTTGGAATTCCGATACCTACATTAATTGCTAATTTTGGCTTATACCCTCTAAAAGTAGTACGAGCCAGATTTAATTCTTCCTCGCAGGTAAAAAAAACAGCATCAGCAGCATTAATCGCTTTTTTCTCTGTTAATCTCCACACAATTTCATTACGTAATGCTTTCCATTTTCGGTCTGCTGCTTTTTGAAAATAAGGATCCAGCATTCCGTGGGGCATAATAATTACTTTGGGAAGTTTAGACTTAGACTTTTTTACTTTTTTGATCGCTTTGTAAATTCCGTAATTCGCATATTGCCAGATACCATGAACAACGACAACATCATAATATTGTAATTTTTTTAAAAACCAGTCTGTCAATAAAGGGCTGTATTGATAACTGGTTTTGCCTTTACCAATTTTATATACATTAAAATTATCTTTTAATCCATAATCTTGGTCTTTGGCATCCAGACAAACAACATCATTCTTTACATTCAAAGACTCAAGATTAGGAATGATATTTCGAATGGCCTGGGATGTTCCTCCGGAAAGAGGACTCATCGAGCTTATTACATGAAGTAGTTGCATTCTAATTGATTTTGTATATTATTTTGACTTTTTAGGGGAAATAATTTTGGATTATCGTTGTCCGATTAAATTTGATTAAGTCAACAGGTCGCTCCTCTGGAGCTTGTTTTCGACGAATAGCTTTTTCTACAAACAGAACGTCCCGATGGGACTAAAAACAGCTCCGTTAGGAGCGAAATGTTTGTAGAAAATTGTGTTTCCTGAAAAATAAAGCTCCAGAGGAGCGACCTCTTCCATATGTGTCATAAATAGTAAGTTTAAATTTTATTTATGTTTTTTATCGAACAACAAAGATTTTGAACACCAAAACCTGTTTTAATTCAGCAGAATTTGTTTATAGAGCTTCTCAATAGCATTGACAAAACCCTGAGCTGAGAATTCTTTTGATCGCAAAATCGATTTTTGAACAGCCAGAGCATTTTGCTCGGGAGTTAATTGCAGGACATGTTCTAATTGTTTTGCAGCAACCGACTTCCATTGAGTCAATTCTTCGGATTCAAAAACTTTTTTAGGAATATAAAACCCCGCATTGCCCGCTACTTCTTTCATCGGATTTTCATCGGTAGTAATAACCAGAGTACCTGCTGCCATTGCTTCGACTATAGGCCAGCCAAAACCTTCGTATAAAGAAGGAAAAAGCATAACTGATGCTCCCTGATAAAAATGTTGCAATTGAAAATCATCAATATTGGCTATAAAATAAATCGATTTTGAAAATTGAGATTGTTCTTTAAATGCAGTTAACTCTTCAGAAGGTGCTTCGCCTACTAAAATCAGAGGTACTTTTGACGTATAATCAGTAGCCCATTGATCATAAATTTCGAGTACCCCTAATTTATTTTTATAAAAAGCATTCCCTCCTACATGAAGAACATAACCTTTAGACAAATCAATCCCAAAGTTATTTGTTAGTAATTCTCGTATTACTGCTTTACTTTTTGCAGGTTCAAAATTTTGATTCAAACCATTGTAAACTACCTTTGAAAGTTTAGGAGGCTGTGTCAAAAATGAGTGTAAATCAGTTTGGGTTTTATTTGAAATACTAATAAAATTTTCAGCCTTATTATATCCCCAATGAATAAATTTTTGATAGTACCTTCCTGTGAAACCTATCTTATTTTCTGCCAGGGAACCATAAGCCGATTGCTGTGCCAAAAAATCATGACAATGAACCACATGCTTTCTTTTATTCACTAATGGTATCCAGGGACCTAAAGCATTATCAGCAAAAACAAATAAAGTATCTCTGGAACAGCCGAGTACTTTTATTTTAGTAAGCATTGGAAATACTACATATTGATCCAGATATCCAAACCACTTTTGCAGCAATGGTTTTCTTAAAGCCAGTTTAAAAAAACATGCTTTGGGAAACCATATTTTTACTTCATGTCCTTTTTGAATCATGCCCTCGCTTATCATCCGGGCAAATCGGGGCATACTCTGGTGAGCTAAAAACTGTGGGTGAGTAAAAAGTATAATTTTCATCTAATTTTTTTCTTTATCAGTGTTTATAGTCGCTAATAAAAGTCCTGAAACAATTATCGCAGACCCCAGAATACTAGGTTGTGCCCATTGTCCCTGAGTGATGGACAACAAAACGGTACCACAAAAAATTATCGGAAGAATGTTATTATTTTCTTTTAAAACTTTGATAGAAGCTACAAATAAATCAATGGATAAAAATAACCGCAAACCTATCAGTAAGCCGCCAAAAATCAGGCCCTGCTCACCGGCTAGTCTGCCTATTTCACCTTCAGAAATTATAAAATGACGGTTTCCGTTCAGCATTTGAGCACCTGCATTTGTTCCCATTCCCAGATTCCCTAAAAACAAAGGTTTATCAAATAAATCGACAATAGGATCTTTAAAACTGTCATACATTCTTAAAAAAATCGATTCTTTAATTGTTCCTCCCTGATTAGCATTATCAACACGGGTTAAAAAAACTTCAGTTCCTAAACTAAAAATAGATGTGGTACTATTTAAAATAATCACTATCCCGGCAAAAACCCCAATAATGGAAAGTACTTTTACTACTCTGTTTATGCTGGTACTGGAACCCATTATCGCAAAAAATCCTACTACCAGAACTCCCATAACAGCACCGCGGCTGATAGTAAGCGGCATTACAAAAATTAATGCCAGTGTACTTGCTATTAATAAAAGCTTAGAGCATTTTTCTTTGGATAACCAAAAATAAAAGATGTAAACCGCTGTTGAAATATAAAAACAAGCCAGACCCGTAATAAATGAAAAAGTTCCTGAAGGACGACTGTAACCTAAGGCTCCTGAAAAACCGGAACTTCCCTCTCCGCCAAGACCTACATTGATATAGGCTGTTTGCGGACTGATGAACTGAAAGTAAACAACTACAGCCATCAATATGTTTACCGCCAGAAAAAAATAACCTGTTTTTAAAACATCTTCTTTACTGAAAACGGAACCAATTATAAAAATTAATGGAAAATGAAGTAACATAATTCGGGCTCCATACAGGCTGACAAACAAATTAGCATGTCCAAAAGTTAAGGTAATTGCTAAACCTAACAGGGTGAAAACAGTACTTAAAACTACATACGGGTTGAGAAATTTTACATTTGAATAAAATGCCTGTATGATAATATAGATTGCAACGGGATCCCGCACTACCAGTAAGGGCGTGGCTAATCCCGGCAAAATCCATTTGCGTAAAGCACCTTCAAATATCCAAAGTATAAAATAAAGCCAAATGGCTGATTTCAGATATTTATAGGATGGGGTAACAGCTTCTTTTGTAATATCCATTTATTCTAAATATTTGTAATTATAACGAAGAAAGCGAATCTGCCATTTCCTGACCGTAAACGGACCATGGTCTGGTTTTAGATTTCTGCTGGGCTGCGAGTCCAAATTGTTCCAATATTTCCGGTGTTTCCAGTATTTGAAGAAAAACTTCTTTGATAGCAACGGATGAAGCTGCCGGAACAATCCATCCATCTGCACCATGGCTGATTAAATCAGGTCCGGCGGTGCGATCTGTTGTAATAACGGGAACTCCCTGAGACATCGCCTCTGTAATTACCAAACCAAAACCTTCAAAAAGCGACGGAAAAACAAAGATGTCATGCTCTCGCATACACTCTAATACCTGATTATGGGATAAGGAAGGAATCCAGTTGTGGTATTCTAAAGCTTCATTTAAAGCCACACAATCAGGAATTGCTTTGTGCCCCACTACTGTCAACTCAACATGATCTTCTAGTCCGTTTACAGCATCAAACAAATACGAAATCCCTTTTCGCTGGGACAGACCGCCTACGAATAAAATTTTAAGTTTGCGTCCTTGCAGTGGTTTGTATTCTTTTTTAGTATTAACTTCCGGAAAACCATATGGAATTACCTTTATTTCTGCTAAACTTCCGGAATATTCTTCTAGTGTCTTTTTAGTAAAACTACTGGCTACATAAATCACATCTGCCAGAGCCAGTTCCTTGTCTTTTTGATCCAGTTTTGACTGTGAATCATTAAATCCGGTAAGTGTAGCAGACCACTCTGGATTGATTTCAAACTCTTTTTCCATCAATAAACGGGCACTTTTCCAATAACCGATAGGCAAATCATAAATGCAGGTAATCCCTAATTGTTTTGCTTTTATAAAAGTTTTTAAAGCTCCGTCCTCATAAGCATATACCGCTTTCAAACCTTTCTTTTTTGATTTTGCTAAACTGTCTGCTACCCATTGATCCTGTTTTTGATATACCTTATCTATGCAAAACAAACCTTTTTCGTGTTTTATCAGCGCGTTTATTTTTGATTTGGATGCTAATAAACGTCCGAATTCAAAAAAAGATTTTGATACCGTAAAAGGTTTCCATGAAGTGTCTAAGCTTCTTCTTTTTAAATCTTTTAATTTGGGATTTTCCCCTAATTTAAATAAAAACTGTCCCTCAAAAATAGCAATGCAAGTAAATAATTTATATAAAATTTTGTTTTTAAATAAACCATTAATCAATGCTTTTGCATTTGCATTTAATGTGGGGTGTGAAAATAATATCATTTTAACCAGGCGTTATTTGCTGCAAGAAAATCACAGGGATTGTATTCCAGCACATTAGTTCTCTTTTTTTCAATTTCTTTAGCAGGATTTCCTGTTACTATCGCATAATCTCTGACATTTTTACTAACAACTGCTCCTGCTCCTACCACTGCTCCTTTACCAATAGTTACTCCGGGTAAAATAATGGAATTGGTTGCTATCCATGCATAATCATTAATAACAATAGCCGCTTTTTTATGACGCCACAAAGGATCTGAAATATCATGGGAGCCACTCAAAATAACCGTTCCGTCGTTGATACAAACGTTTTTTCCAATAGTTACTTTATCGTGCAGTGCAATTTCTACTCTGCCCAATGTTGTGAATGCGCCAATTGATAAAAGTTCTTTTTTACCTTCAATTTTAGCAATTCCTATTTCGGAAGTTTCAGCGATTCTGGCTCCTTTGTTAATTAATTTTTTTCTTCTTCTGTTACTTTTAACTAATTCGGGAAAAGTAAGTATTCGCTTAGCCCAGGAAATAAAAAAGGCTTTACTAAACAAGCTAAACTGCACTCTGTTGTTCCATAAATATTTTAAACCAGCCATAAATTCTACCTTATTTTCTTAATCCTTTTAAAAACTGTAATACAACCGACTCAGGATTGTTCTCGCTAGAGAGTATAAACTTTTTATCGAGAAATTCTTTAACCGATTCTTTATTTTGATATTGAATTAAGTTCAAAAAATTTTGCTGATTAAAGCCATCCACTTCCCAGTTTCTGGCCACGCATATAGCCGGTATCTGGTGATCAAACATGGCTGTAAGACTTCCGCTTTTCTGATTTAAAATATAAGGAGTAGTAGAAATACCATAATGACAATGTGATAAAAAATAGCTGATTTCCTGATCAGTAACAAAGCCGGTAATTTCAAAATTAATGCTATGTTTTTGCAGCGCTTTTTTCCATTCTTCAATAGCGCTTCCACAATGACCTATAAAGATAAAATTCAATGATTTTTTATTTTTTGATGCCAATATAATCCGCTTTAAATCATCAATAAATTTTTCTGCCGGTGCACCGTAATGAATAGTTCCAAAAATGCAGAATCGTAACTCCTCAGCTTCTTCAGCTGATTCTTTAGCTGTAGCCGGCTTTTTGATAATATTGCTGAACAGCGGCAATATCTCTGCATTATATCCCAAAAAACCGAGTTTGGACTGATATAAATTGGTTTGCGTATTAATGATTATTTTCGATTGTGTTTTTAACATTTTTACAATTAAAAACTTTTGTAAAAAACCAATAATACTGTTTTTAAACGTGGCATTTACATCCATGCCTACCCATAATTCATGGAACATAATATGCCATTGGTGATTTCCTTTTACCTTTTTTAAAAAAGAAGGAAGCCAGAAAGGCAGTCCTTTTGTATTAAAACTATAGGGTACATATTGTAAAGAAATATAATCAGGCTGGAAATCATTTATAATATGCTGCAGTGCTGATAATCGTTGGTTATTTTCTGTAGCTCTGGGAATTCTGTGTACCAATACAGTAGTGTTTTCCACCATTTGATTTTCGCTGATAAAGGATTCTGCCTGCAAATCGCACAAAGATAAAAGCTGAGCTTCATGTCCTAATTGAATCAATTTTCCACAAAAACGGCGTGTATAATCACCCACTCCATCTTTGCCCGGTGCCGCAGAACCACATAAAAAAAGTACTTTTATCATTGTTATACAAGGTATTTGCTACTCGTTAGTCTTTTTTAATTTTGCAAAAAGCTATTTCCTGTCACCAATTTTTTTTGCGGGAACTCCAGCCCAAATTTCATAAGAAGGCACTGATTTTGTAACCACAGATCCGGCAGCAACCACCGCACCTTTCCCTACTAAAACCCCTTTAAGAACAACAACATTACAGCCAATCCAGACATCTTCTTCTATTTTTATTTCTCCGGACGCAGAGGGCTGATTACGCATTAAATTTTCAACAGAAGTACCGTGATTGTGATCAATAAATCTGGAACCTGATGCAATCAATGTATCTTTGCCTATCACAATTTTGCCTGAACAATTAAATTCACAACCCGAACCTATAAAAACATCATCAGCAATTTCAATTGAAAAACCTTCTTTCCAGATACCATCATATTTAAAATAGATATTTTGTTCCAGTATACAATTATTCCCTATAGCAACCTGATGAGGCCAGGTAGTGTAAAGTTTAGGGATTACTGTTCCTTTCCCAATTTTCATTCCCTGTAAACGATAGTAGCCTTTTCTAAAAAAACTATTCACTTTCATCAAATACCGATATCTGATTACAAAAAGAGATTGCTGGAAAAAGTAGCTTTTTTTCATTTAAATAAAATTACAGCAAACAAAACACAAAAAAGTGGTGTTAAGAATTAAAGAGAATGTGATTTATTTTTAATCTTGAATATTCTGAAAAGATTATAATAAAGTAGCATTAAAGCCTGTGATGATGCTACAACTATATTGAGATAAAGAACTCCTGACAATGTTGAAACATCAATTAACTGCACCCCGACTATCAGCACTACAATCATGACTGAAATGTAAATTAGCGGATTTATAATCCAGCCTCGGCTGTTATTTAAACCAAAAATACATCCCTGAAAAAAAGTGATACAACCACCTATTATACTCAGTACTAATTCAAAATTTAAATCTTTATAATCGTTACCTAATACAGAAAGGAGTTCCTTAGAAAAAAAATCAGTAAAAGAAATAGCGAAAATCGATAAAATGATACATCCAATACTAACATAAAATATTTTTTTCAGGAGTAAGCCACTATCCTCTTTTAGCTTAGCAAAATTAGGAACTATCAGCATGCCAAATATTACTGTAAACAAATTAAAAACCATACTGAGTTTGCCTATTGCTCCAATACTTGCCAAAGAACTTGTAGATCCGAAGATGGAAAGAATCCAAATGGTTATCTGACCTGAAACACAAAAAAAAATGGTTTCAGGAAGCATTCTTTTGACAAAAAACAAAAGCTCTTTTTTTACCTTTTCATCTGTTTTTTGCTTTGCATCGGCATTATTGTAAGCAATTTTTTTTAAATGAATATTTCCATAAATACGCGGAATTCCATTGGCTAATAGCGCTATAAACGTTAGCGGAAATAAAAACACTAGCAAAACATTCAGTAACAGCCTTCCCATAGCCACGATAATCTGATTCTTTTGCAGCGGATGAATATCCTGATGTAATTTAGGAACTACTTCTAAAAGTGAATCAGACAAAGCAGCCAAAAATGCGGGAATAAGAGCAGCTACAATTAGAAAAGTAGTTAACCACGAGGCTCCGTTATGTACTAATAAATAAATTAAAATGGGGGTGGCAACTAATAAACTCCCTATTGCAAATTTTCGTCTTAATTCCAATCCTGTTTCCAGAACGACACCTAATTTTTCTTTGTCTTCCCAAACTTTTGCACCAATAGACATAATTCCTGTTGAGATTCCTCCGTTTGCCAGCATAATCATGGTTCCCAGCATAGTATTAGCTAAAGTATAAAGCGCATATTCCTGCGTAGATAAAAGTCTGATGATTAATATTCCACTTGCAAAACCCACTGCCTGAATGATTACCTGAGCTGATCCGGTAATGCTTAATTTTTTTCCCCATTGAATGGTTTTATCGTAATATGCATAGGACTTGATTTTTTTTAACATTTGTGTATTTTAATTATTGGTACAAAATCTACAAACAACAAACTCCTGTTGGAATTTATTAAATAGCTTATCAAACCTTTTTTAAATTATTGCTGGTTTTAATATCATTTTTTTTTAACCAGCTCCTTCTTTTATCTTCTAATTCCATATCAATATACCTGCTTATAATGTAAGATAAAACAATGCAAATTATTAAATACAGCAATGCATATGCCATTTTAAGTACCCCTGAAGTGCTATTTTCTACCGCAAAAGAATAGATCTGCAATAGCGGCCAGTGCAATAAATAAACGACAAATGACATAGAAGAAAGCAAAGAATCTGTTTTAAAATTTTTAACCGGTTGTCTGATATTATAAATAATAAAAGGTGAAATAACTAAAGTCAATATGCAGTTAAAAACTTCCGAAACAGCATAACCTAAAAACAGGTATTGCTCCTCTTTATCTAACAGTATCATCCTGAAATCAGTAACAACATGGCTTACTACAATTAAGCCTATCGCCAGTAACAGCGCTGTTTTAGCCACTTTGTAATTGACTTTCAGATTCCAAAAATAGACGATACCACCCAGCAAAAAATAAGGCAGATATAACAAAATAGAATCATAAGCAGCAATTTGTACATTGAAATAAACTAAAATGATGCTGACTAAACTGCTTATTATAAAAAATGTAAAAACGGTATTTTTACTTTTTTGCAAAAGCACTAAAAGTGGCGCTATGATATAAAATTGCAACTCAACTGCCAGAGACCAGGCCGGAAGTATAAACCAGTAGGTGTTTTTTATTCCGTTGCCAATTACAAAAAAATTAGATACAAAGTTGGAAATTACTCCGCCTTTAGAATTTTCTAAAACGGTATCCCAAACTCCGGGCAGAATGATGTAACAGCTTAATGTAAAGAATAAAATGACCCAATAAATGGGATACAATCTTAAAAATCGGCTTTTGAGGTAAACCCAATAAGAATCATCAAATTTTAAATATTTTTCTGAATACATCTTAAAAATCCAATAACCGCTTAGTACAAAGAACATATATACCACCGCGTGACCAAAAGATATAAAGGAAACAGCATGAAATACCACAACTGTCAAAGCTAAAATAAGTCTGAAACTTCCCGGAGAAATATTTACAATTTTTTGAAGCATTGCTTATTCAAAATAATTTAAGATTGTATAACCTCCTTCTTTCAGATATTGGTCTTTTCTCATCAGTTTTAAATCTGATTGCATCATGTCTTTTACCAGTTCTGCTAAATCATATTTACATTTCCAGCCCAGTTTAGTTTGTGCTTTTGTGGCATCACCTATTAGTAAATCTACTTCGGTAGGTCTAAAATATTCCGGATCAACCGCCAGAACTTCTTTGCCTATTTCCACCTGATAATCAGGATCACTGCAGGATTTTACATAGCCTTTCTCATCAATACCTTCTCCTTTAAATTCCAATTCAATCCCTACCTGAGCAAAACTCATGCGTACAAATTCACGAACAGGAGTTGTTGTTCCGGTAGCAATTACCCAGTCTTCCGGTTCTTCGGCTTGCAGAATCATCCACATCATGCGTACATAATCTTTGGCATGTCCCCAATCTCTTTTAGCATCCAGGTTTCCTAAATACAGTTTGTCCTGTAATCCTAAAGCAATTCTTGAAGTAGCTCTTGTAATTTTACGGGTTACAAAAGTTTCTCCTCGAATGGGTGATTCATGATTAAATAAAATTCCGTTGCAGGCATACATTCCGTAAGCTTCTCTGTAATTTACCGTAATCCAGAAAGCATACATTTTAGCTACTGCATAAGGAGAGCGTGGATAAAATGGTGTTGTTTCAGATTGCGGTACTTCCTGTACTTTTCCGTACAATTCAGAAGTTGACGCCTGATAAATTCGCGTTTTCTTTTCTAATCCTAACAAACGAACTGCATCTAAAAGTCTTAAAGTTCCTAATCCGTCTGCATTTCCGGTATATTCCGGAGTTTCGAATGATACGGCTACGTGACTCATGGCGGCCAAATTATAAATTTCGTCAGGCTGAATTTCCTGAATCAATCGTGTCAGATTTGTACTGTCAGTCATATCACCATAATGCAAAATGAAATTTCTGTTTTCAACATGCGGATCCTGATACAAATGATCAATTCTGTCGGTATTAAATAATGAAGAACGTCTTTTTAATCCGTGAACGATATAGCCTTTTTTAAGTAAAAATTCACTTAAATAAGCTCCGTCCTGACCTGTTACTCCCGTAATGAAAGCTGTTTTTTTTATTTGATTCATATCTTTAATATAAGGCACAAGGCATTGTGGCGAAAAGTCGCAAAAAGTTAAAATTGTATTGTAATTTTTAAAGGGTAATTAGGATATGGAACTTAAAGTTTAAAATTCCTTTACTTTGAAATCTTCAATGTTTTCCAAAAACCAGTTATATGTTTTTTGAATACCGGTTTCTAAATCTACCTGATGCTTCCATCCGATGCTGTGCATTTTAGAAACATCCATTAATTTACGCGGGGTTCCATCCGGCTTCGTAGTATCCCAGATAATATCACCTGTATGCCCCACAATTTTCTGGATAGTAGCAGCTAATTCATTGATTGTCAAATCTTCTCCAGTCCCTACATTGTACAGATAATCAGGTAATTGATTTTCTAAAGCAAAAACTACTGCTGCTGCCATATCATCTACAAAAAGAAATTCCCGCATGGGTTTGCCGGTTCCCCAAAGAACCACTACAGCATTATTATTTTCTTTTGCTTCATGAAATTTCCGAATCATAGCAGGTAAAACATGTGAACTTGTGAAATCAAAATTATCATGAGTACCGTATAAATTTGTGGGCATCAAACTCACAAAATCTTTTTCGTATTGTTTACGGATGGCTTCGCACAATTTTACACCGGTAATTTTTGCTAAAGCATACCATTCATTAGTAGCTTCTAAAGGAGCTGTTAGTAAATATTCTTCCTTTAAAGGTTGCGAAGCTAATTTGGGATAAATACAGGAACTTCCTAAAAAAATGAATTTTTTTACCCCCAGATAATGAGCTTCACTAATAAGGTTATTTTGAATTTGCATATTCTCCATTAGAAATTCATATGGAAAATTATTATTGGCCAAAATCCCTCCTACTTTTGCTGCAGCATCAATGATAACATCTGGTTGTATTTTTTGAAGGTAGTTTCGAACTGCTTTTTGATTTCTTAAATCTAATTTTCTGCTTGAAATCCCATTAAGATTAACATATCCTTCTTTAGTCAATGTTCTCCAAATTGCACTTCCTACCATTCCTTTATGGCCTGCGATATATATTACGGAATTCTTATCAATCATTTTGAGACTATTTTGTATTTAGAAATTAAGTAAGAAATGCAATTGCAGCATCTTTATTATAAAGGTAATGGAATATTATAATTTATTTTTCATCTGTTCCAAAAACCTTACAGCAATGGTGACGCAATCGATTCTAATTGTTGGTACACTTGTTTTACTTCCTGAGAATTTTCTTTTTGTAAAACCATTAAAGCATCGGCAGTATAAACCAGAATACAGTTTTTAACACCAATAAATGTGGTATGCATTAAGGTTCCTATTACAATGTTTTTATTGGCATCCATGGGATAACTTCTCTGAACTAAATAATCATATACGGATTCGAAAGAACCTAAGTCAGACCAGGCAAAATGAGCAGGAACTACTTTGATGTCTTTGCTCCTTTCCATCACAGCATAATCAATACTTATCGAAGGAATTTCCATTGACAAATCATAATCTAAAAATCCATTTTTATTAGATTCCCACACTTTTTTTGAAGCCTTGTAAACTTCCGGTTCCTGTTTTTCAAGTTCTTCTAAAAATTTCCCTGATTTAAAACAAAAAAGTCCGCTGTTCCAAAAGTAATTTCCCTTTTTTAAATAGGTTGTGGCGGTTTTAAAATTGGGTTTTTCATGAAAAGCAATGACATTTTCATTTTCAAATTCAATGTAGCCATAGCCTGTTTCGGGTTTAGTGGGTTTTATACCAAAAGTGACCAGATAATCCTGATTAGCTAATTCAATTGCTTTTTCCAAAGCAGTATTGTAATAGACACCATCTTCTATAATATGGTCAGAAGGTGAAATCAGCAAAATATCTTCCGGTTTAGAGGCAAAAGCGGCAAAAGCAATTGCTGCAGCAGTATTACGGGGAACAGCTTCAACAATATGGGTAAAAGTGGTATTGAACTTTGCCATAATGGTATCAGTCATTTTATGATTTTCAATATTTCCAACTACTATAGTCTTAGTAGCAAAACTTTGATTTCTGGTGACTGTTTTTTCAAAAAGTGATTCTCCGTCAAAAAGATCAAGATACTGTTTGGGCAGACTTTTTCTGGAAAGAGGCCATAAGCGGCTGCCAATTCCTCCAGTCAAAATTACGTTAGTTATCGTGTTCGTTTTCATTAAATAACTTTTAAGAGTTCATTTTGATATACTTCCTGACGTAAAGAAGTACTTGAAAAACGGTGATCCCGTGTATTAAAATACAACTCGATTCCTTTTTTCTCACAATAACTTCTTCCGGTAAAATCTCTGTCTTTATATTCATCCCCTACAATGCGCAAATCAAGTTTAAAAGATTTTAAAATATCTTCTAAATCCTGCTCCGTTGTATAAGGTACAATTTCATCAACAAACTTACATGCTTTAAGTTGTATATAACGCTCGACTACTGATTGAGTCGGTTTATTTTTAGTAGGGCGGTCAATAGTCGGATCTGTTTGTAAACCTACTATTAAATAATCACAATGCTGTTTTGCTTCTTCAAGCATTTTTACATGACCTGCATGTAATAAATCAAAGGCACTAAATGTTATTCCAGTTTTCATTTTTTCGTTTTTTAAAAATTAAAAAATCTTTTTTGGTACTTCGAGTGTAGAAAGTAAAACCTGTTAAGGCTTTCGATGGTGTTTTTTTTGGAAATTGAATAAGGGTACCCCGTGAATAGTTACATTTTAACTATTCAAAAAAAAATTAAAAAGTTGTAAAAACTAAAAGAATATCTTTTTTAATTCTTACTTATTGATTTAAATCTCTTTTGATAAAAAAACAGAAATTTAAATCGTTGCTATCCTATAAAATTATAGTTTGATAACAAGGGTAAAATTAGAATGGTAAGCGGAATTTAGAATAAATTTTTAGTGGTTATAAATCCTTAATCAGGAAAAATTAGTAGAAAAGTAACAGGCTGATTTCAGACGGTCAATTTATTTTAGCAATGTCTAACCTTGCTATTTTTGGTTAAAAACACATTGACAGTCAATATATTGTAATATTTATAATTAACCGGCAACAATGTATGCAAACCGTTTACCAGGCTAGATAAAATGAAAAGGAACTTATAAATGTAACGGTATGAAATGGTATGTAGTTTATACAAAACCCAAATGGGAAAAAAGAGCCACTGAACAATTAACAAAGTTTGGAGTAACTTGTTATTGCCCTATGATTAAAAAAGTAAAACAAAGATCAGACAGAAAAATTAAGGTAGAAGTGCCTTTATTTGATCACTATATATTTGTAAAGCTGGCTGAAAAGGATCGGAATATGGTTTTTCATTCTCCTGGTATAGTAAGATATTTATTTTGGCTGGGCAAACATGCCATAGTCAAAGATCAGGAAATTGAAACTATAAAAGAATGGCTCAAGCATGGAGACACTGCCAGAGAAATATCAGTTATGCAATATCAGATAGGTGATCGAATACATTTGAATTCCGGTCCTTTTTGCGAGCAAAATGCAGTAGTAAAGGACATAACAAAAACGCACTATGTATTGATTTTAGAATCTTTAGGATATGTTTTAAAGGTAAAACACCTTTAAAAAATCAGGATTTGTAAGTTTATTATTAATTGCTTTTGTATGCTTTTAAAATGAGAATTTATTTATTTTTTATTTCAACAAACTTGTGTAGTTAATCGGTTTTAAATGTATTATATCGAGTAATTAGTTAATTTTCATACAAGTGAAATATTTTTATATAAACTTTGTAATGATGAAAATAATGTAGCGATTTTGTATGTTTTTACAATATTTCCTAAAATAACACGTTATAACAATGATTTTTATGTTATATCATTAATGTTATTTTAACACAAATTTGATAATTTTATAATATAAATATTCATTTAATAATTAGTACGTAGAAGCTGAATTATTAAGGTAAAACAGCAATTTTTTGTCTTAAAATAAATTTATATATCAAAGCGATAATTGCTGCTCAATAATTTTTTTTTTATGAATAGGAAAGTATACGAAAATATAAGAAAAATAAGAGAATTAAAAAATTTAACCCGAGAATATGTGGCTGCAGAATTGAAAATGAGCCCTAGTGGATATGGTAAAATTGAAAGAGGTGATGTAGATTTGACTGTTTCAAAACTAATGGAAATTTCAAAAGTTCTGGATGTTTCGACAGAATTTATATTCAAATTTGATGTGTCACTCTTTTTTAATGATACTAAATGATTCTGAAGCATAACATAAAATGGTTAATTTTTAAAATGATTCATCACATAGAATTGTTTAATAACTGAATAAAATTAGTATTAAAAAATTAAGGCCATGAAAAATTACTATTCAAAAATTAGAGAGTATCGGTTAAGGAATAATCATACTCAGGAATATATAGCTATTCAAATGGAGATTAGTGTTAAGAAATACAGCAATATTGAAAAAGGAATAGACGATCTTAAATTATCAAAACTGGATAAATTAGTGAAGATTTTAGGAATCAAAAAAAGCGAAATTTTTAAATTAGATAATTAATAAACATATCCTCAAAAAGAGCATTCGGTTCGTTTAAATAGAAATGCAAATCATTTAAAACCAAGTATCCTCGGGACTTATTAGTTTTAATGAGTGACTAAAAGCTGAGGGTAAGGAATAGGTTTTGCATCAATAATCACTGTTGGCTTAGCCAGGTTGATATTGACCAGCATCTTATTAAAACCCGGGTTAGAAAGCATACTGCTATTAACAATCATACCTGAATTTAATGTCCCTATATCGGCAGTTATGGTCGAATTAGTGATGAAAGCAGTGGATGAAAAAGTTTTAAATAAGCTGGAACGGTCTAATAGCGTACAACCCTCTAAATAAGCTCCATAGAGTCTAAAAGTAGCATTGCTTGTATTTTTATCAAACAGACAGGAATAAAATTCCACTTTTGATTCTCCTCCCACAACATAATCTCCGGTTGTATTGGTGAAATTACAGTTGGCAAATAAAGGGTAAACATAGTTTCTCATTTCGGCAACAATTTTGTTGTTATCAAAATTACAATCTATCCAAGCGTTTAGATTAGACCCTCTGAAGGAGAGTAAACTCAATGCTTTAGTATTGTTAATCCATTGGCATTTGTAAAAAACTACCTTGTCCATAAACATCATCGTAGCAGTTTCTCCAACACCTTTATAAAGGGGATCAACCTCCTGATAGAAACCAATATTGGTATTCACAAAACTTACATGCTCTATAAAATTATTATCAAATCCGTAAAACTTATCTAAATGAATACCATAATTCTGGTTTCTAAAAACTAAATGCCTGAATATACAGGCACTCACTGAAATCTGAGAGCCGTTTAAAGGGTGTATTCTAAGTCCTGTACTTCCACCCTGAAGTGTTAAATTAGACAGATAAAACTTCACCTCCCCTTTGCTGTTTTCTCCTGTAATAAGCGGAAAATCATCTTTTAAACCTACAATAGCTGTTTTTCCCGTTCCTTTACCTATAATTCCCTGGTTACTCTTGATGGTTAATGTAGAACCTATATAATAAATACCTTCTTCTAATTCAGCAATATTATTGGTATTTATCAGATTTTGAATGTAAGCTGCCTGATCTGTTTTTCCGGCTCTGTTTGCCATCCAGTTTTCGCCTGAAGGGTTAGGAACAGCCTCAAAAACAGGCCTTTCCCATGGTTTTTTCTGAGTCCCTAAAATAGTATTGCTCAGTTTATTTAGTGTAGGAGTATCCGTAACAGCGCTGCTGATATCAACACCATTTAACGAGACGTTTTTATTATTAAAATGACCTTTGAAATCAAATCTTGTCGTGGTTTCTTCGGTATCATAAGTTTCCGAATTACTTTCTATCAGAAACATATTAGTATTTCCTCTCAAAATACTTTTTTTAGCAGCTTTCGAACTTATAAATTTTCTAAAAATGGATACATTATCTGCTGCAATATCAAAAACCGGAGTTGGTGTAGCAGTTAAATTTCCTCCTGAAAGGGAAGCAATTTTTACCTCTCCCATGTTTTTCATTTCTATTAATGGCTTAGTGCTGTAATTATACCAGTTCCAACTTTCAGAATCGACACCCACCCATGTTAATGATTTGAGATTGTCTATTTCTGCACCATTACCTCCGGGAGTAAGCATGTTTATCCATAATTGAACGTTTCCGTAGCTGGGAGTCGCACTGTTGCCCTTCATTACTATTTGCGGGTAATAAGCATGAATGCGGTGCTTAATTATTTTATTATTTCTAAAATAGCCGGAATTACTCATATCCCAGTTTAAAACACATCTTGATAAATTAATAAAAGTGTTATTTTCGATAATTCCGCCTACGGAGCGTATTGGAGAGGATTCTATGTTTTTAAATTCCGAATTGCTTATTGCTGCTCCTGCCTGAAAATTGATTCCGCCGGATGAAATGATATTATGGATTTTTAAATTACTGCTGCCGGCTGCTATGGTAATATTTGAGACTTTAGTTAGTGAAAGATGCCCAAAAAGTCTTTGATTGCTGCGCAATACTATGTTTACACCTGAATAATCTCCTTTTTCTAATCGTACAGAACCATATCTGTCTAAAGCTGCCTGAATACTCAACTTTTGTGTGACAGGTAATAAAAAGGCATTAAAATATTCAATTTCTTCAAGTTGATTAGTACCCGCTTGTGATGATGCCGAAGCTTGAACCGGAACATCATCCGTGGCATACTGGTAATTTTGTGAAAAAATTGCTGTTGAAAAGAATAAAAAGAGAATTAATTTTTTCATTGTCCTGATATTATATAGGAATTCGAATCAGTCTTTCGGAGAAAACCAAACCGAACATTTCCTGTACTACTACTAAATACTGCTTTTCCGTTTTCATTGTAATTAATTTTGACTCCGGGAGGTGCTTGTATCGTTAAAACCGCACCATTATGAGCTTCTAAATTAATGGTATCCCCTGTTAACATACTATCAAATCCTGATGTCATCGTTAATGTAGCTGATGAAGTACATTCAATAGTATTGTTTATATCTGAATCAGCAACATTTCTTGAAGAGTTAAATATAACAATTTTAGCTTTATAAGGGTTAGTGTTATCCGAAGATATTAGCCTTTCAGCCGTTTTAGCATGTAGCGCATAAGGAACACTTAAAAGTTGGGTAACTCCGATGATATTATAATTAGCTCCACCGCTTGCATCTACTTGTGTTTCTATAAAAAAGGGTCCGTTTTCCCAAGGTATAGCCGCAAAACTCCCATTAACATTACTTCCTGTTCCTATTTCCACTGCAATAAGCCCGTTAGCATTAGTGTACACGGAATGAGTTTCCTGAAACACATTCGTACCATTTACCGAATGTTGCCGTATAATAATGGCAAGGCTAATCTTAGAATTAACGACCAGACTATTATCCTGCCCCCTTATAATTGCCTGATAACTTATTTTTTCCGGTGACTGAGCCCAAATATTAACTGCAAAAGTTAAAATAAACAATAGGTTAATTATAAATTTCATTATTTTATTTTTTAATTATTTTGAACGTTTTTAATAGTTTATTATTTCGATAAACCTGAAGCAGGTAAAGTGAAGGCATTAAGTCATTTAAATAAATTTTACTTTCTTCCTGATTGATATCACTCTGTTTTAAAAGCATTCCATGAAGATTAAAAAGTTTATAACTCATTAATTCTTTTTCTAATGCAATTTCTGCTGTAGTTAAATAAATAAAATCTTTAGCAGGATTAGGAAAGACGAACATTCCTGTCTTAGGCTTACTACTCTCTATTTTAGTAGTTAAAGTTGTTTTTACTTCCGTTTGTTGAACACCCTGAGCTACATTAAAATCAGCTGTTTCAAAGTTGGTATAAAACAACTGACCTATTGAATAAGAAATGCTGCCACTACTTCCTGTTGCATTACTGCCAGCGGTAATAAATGATTCCATCCTGCGATTAGAATCCGTGACAGTATTTTGGGTTGTACCCTTATAAGAAAAAAACAGGATTAAAACTACAAGATTAATATCTTTAAAGCTAAGATGTTTCACCGGATTTGTTTATTTACCACAAAATTATTGAAAAATCAAATAAAGTCGATATAATAATACAAAAAGACGATTAACTACACTTTATTTTAATATTTGCAAACATTTACTTATATAATTAAGCTGATTAGCCCATTCCGTTTATTTCAACCAAATTGAAAATTAAAATTCAGCAAGCTTATTTTATTCTGACGATTTAGCTTTTATTTTTACAGTTAAAAATAATTTATTAAATACATTTGTAAAGAGAAGGCACAACTCATAAAAAATGATATCAAAATAAAATAATATGCAAAATATCCTCAGCGTTGATTTACATGATTTCCTTTCAGAAGATCCTGTACGCAAACAGAAATTTGTTGACGAAATTGGAAATGCTTTTGAAAATATTGGTTTTGTTGCTCTAAAAGGACATTTCCTGGATCAGCAATTAGTTGAAGAGTTATACCATGAAATCAAAGCCTTTTTTAATTTACCGGTAGAAGTCAAAAAAAAATATGAAGACCCTGAAATTGGAGGGCAAAGAGGCTATGTTTCTTTTGGTAAAGAACATGCTAAAGGTCGAAAAGAAGGAGATCTAAAAGAATTCTGGCACTTTGGTCAATATGTGTCCAAAGATTCAAAATATGCCTCCGAATATCCCGAAAATGTAACGGTAGAAGAGCTGCCCCGTTTTAACACCATAGGAAAAGAAGCGTATCAAATGCTGGAAAAAACAGGAATTTATGTCCTTCGAGCATTGGCTTTAAGATTGGGACTTGACGAATTTTACTTTGATAATTATGTAAAAGAAGGAAATTCAATCTTACGGCCTATTCATTATCCGCCCATAACTTCAGAGCCGGAAAATGCAATTCGCGCCGCAGCTCATGGAGATATCAACCTGATTACGCTGTTAATGGGTGCTCAAGGCAAAGGATTACAGGTTCAAAACCACAATGGCGAATGGATTGATGCCATTGCACAACCTGATGAATTGGTCATTAATGTGGGCGATATGCTTTCCAGACACACTAATAATCAATTAAAATCAACTATTCATCAGGTAGTTAATCCGCCCAGAGAGTTATGGGGTACTTCCCGTTATTCAGTGCCGTTTTTTATGCATCCCGTTAGTGATATGCCACTTGACTGCTTAGAAAATTGTATTGACAATGAGAATCCCAAACAATTTGAAAATATTACCGCAGGGGATTTTCTATACGAGCGTTTAGTAGATCTAGGGTTGATTAAAAAATAATATTCAGTAACACCGATTTTAGAAATAAAAGAAATTTAAAATAATTATTGTTGTCCGATTAAATTTGATGGATAAGCAAACAGGTCGCTCCTCTGGAGCTTTATTTATACTGAAACACCATTTTCTACAAACATTTCGCTCCTAACGGAGCTGTTTTAGTCCCATCGGGACGTTCTGTTTATAGAAAAAAGAGAATCGTCAAAAACAAGCTCCAAAGGAGCGACCTGTTCATGTACCAAAAATTAAATTCAAAATTGTATTTATACTTTTGTCGGATTGTAATGTAAAATGCATGTCATTAATTCCTGAAATTTTATAATTATTTCTCTAATTTCTAAAATCTGTGTTCCAAAAAAAATAAAATTTATGGATTTACAAGACCAATTAAAAAACTTATTTCCAGAACATGTTCCCAGTAATGAACCTGAGGAAATAGACACTACACCACACGAATTATTTGTTCAAAAAGAACCTATGATTTGTAAATTCGAAAAAAGAAAAGGAAAACCCACCACTATCATTGAAGGTTATGAAGGCGATGACGAGGATTTTAAAATTCTTGCCAAAGAAATCAAGACCAAACTAAGTGTGGGCGGAAGTTTTAAAGACGGAGCCATTATTATTCAGGGAGATTATCGGGACAAAATCATGAAAATTTTACAGGAAAAAGGTTTTAAAACCAAACGTGTTGGCGGATAATAATTTTAGATATTAGATATCAGATTTTAGATAGTAGAAAAAAACGTAGCAACTTAGAATCTTAATAATTCAAAAAAAATGATACAAGCATCAGAATTAATTCTGAATCCGGATGGAAGTATTTATCATCTGAATTTAAAACCCGAAAACATTGCCCAAAATATCATTTTTGTAGGTGATCAGGATCGGGTGGAGAAAATTACCGCTCTTTTTGATGTTGTCGAATTCTCCACTCAAAAAAGAGAGTTTAAAACCCAAACCGGAGTTTACAAAGGCAAAAGAATCTCGGTGATTTCTACAGGAATTGGTCCTGATAACATTGATATTGTTTTAAATGAATTAGATGCTTTGGTCAATATCGATTTTGAAACCCGGAAAATAAAAGAAAAACTCACTTCTCTGAATATTATCCGGATAGGAACTTCGGGTTCGTTGCAGGCAAATATTCCTGTGGATAGTTTTGTTATGAGTCAGTATGCCATTGGCTTAGATAATATGCTTCGCTCCTATTGCATTGATTCGGTTTCTAATCTGGAAATAGAGACTGCTTTTATCAAGCAAACCAATTGGGATTTACAAAAAGGAAAACCTTATGTAATTCGCTCTGACGAAACTTTAAAAAATCGATTTGACTCGGCAGCAATTCACAAGGGTTTTACCGCCACAGCGGGAGGATTTTATGGTCCTCAGGGACGTATTTTACGTTTAAATATTCAAGATAACAATTTGAATCAAAAAATGGATCAGTTTAATTATAACGGAATCCAAATCACCAATCTCGAAATGGAAACAGCCGCTATTTATGGGCTTTCGGCTCTTTTAGGACACAAAGCCATTTCGCTGAATGCTATTATTGCTAATCGTGCCAATGGAACTTTCAGCGACAATCCATACCAGAGTATTGACAGATTAATTGAGTACACTTTGCAAAAGTTAAGTCAATAATAAACATAAAAACACCTATTTAAGAAATTTATAATTGCATCGATTTTTTTTAAATAGGTGTCCCAAAAGAAAAAAACATGAAAACAATAAAAATAGCCGGAGTACCGGAACATTTTAATTTACCTTGGCACTTAGCCATTGAAAACAAAGAATTTGAAGCCGAAAACATCGATTTACAATGGACCGATGTCCCTGAAGGTACAGGAAAAATGTGCCAAATGTTACGCAACGGAGAAACTGATATTGCTGTTATCCTGACCGAAGGAATCGTTAAAGATATTGTAGCCGGAAATCCCAGTAAAATTGTTCAGGTATATGTAGATTCACCATTAATTTGGGGTATTCACGTGGCTGCAAAATCTAATTATAATACCCTGGCAGATATAGAAAATACTAAAGTTGCTATTTCCCGCCTGGGTTCGGGATCTCAATTAATGGCTTATGTGAACGCTAATAATCAGGGGTGGAAAACAGATAACCTTCAGTTTGAAATTGTAAATACTATTGATGGCGCCGTGGAAGCTTTAAGCAATGGAACTGCCGATTATTTTATGTGGGAACGTTTCATGACTAAACCATTAGTCGATAAAGGTATTTTTAGAAAAATAGCCGACTGCCCTACTCCTTGGCCTTGTTTTGTGATAGCGGTTCGTAACGAAATATTAGAAAATAATCCCGAAGCTATTCAGCAAATACTGCATATTATTAACAAAATGACGACTTCTTTTAAATCGATAAGCGGAATTGACAGTATTTTAGCTTTTGAATACCATCAAAAAATTAACGATATTCAGGAATGGCTTTCCCTTACGGAATGGTCTCAAGGACAATTGTCGCCAGAAATGTTAAACAATATTCAAAATCAGCTATTAGAACTTAAAATTATTGATAAAATAGGTACTTTTGATGAAATAGTTAAAACAGTGTAGTTTTACTTTTTTTCTTTGCATGATAAACTTTAAAAATCTTACTTTTCAAAATATAAAGCAAAAACTTCAGGTCAGAAAACCCTGGGATGAAGTGATTATTTTTGTATTAAACATTTTGATTAGCATCCCAACTTTTATCATTGCGCATCAAAATTTAATTGAATTAAACTGGCCTTTAAATATAGATCGGATTCTGTTATTTATCTTTATTTTAGTTGCCATACAATTCCTTTTAAGGTTATTGAGAACCATAATTATTGTTTGTATTATCATATACCTACTCATATTATTTTATGGCACAATATCCGGAAATTACGGATTTGAAAGTATTTATGAAGATTATGATTCGATGATTTATACGATGTCTGACAATCCTCATCCTCAGGATATTATTATTTCTAAATTACTTCCGTTTCCTAATAAATCAGAAATTCTTCAGGCTATCCAATACAAAAATCCGAAGGTTCGCAATTTTGCTGTTATGGCTGTGAATAAGAATTTTAAAGACATTAAAGGATATTCGGAGTATCGAACAATCATTCAGTGTTTTGCTGTTTTTAGAGAAATTAACAGCCGCTGGAATTATGTGAGCGACCCTAAAGATGGGGATTATATTGCTACAGCAACAGAATCCCTTAATTATTTATCAGGCGATTGTGATGATCATTCTATTCTAATGGCGGCCTGTGTAAGAGCCATTGGAGGTACTCCGAGATTAATTCATACCAAAGGTCATATTTACCCTGAAATTTTGATAGGAAATAGGAATGACCTTGAAACAGTCAATTTTTTGATAAAAAACAAACTTTTTGAAAAAGAAAGTGATGGCGAGCAACTTCATTATCATATTGATGAACGCGGTCAAATCTGGCTGAATCTGGACTATACTGCTAAATATCCCGGAGGTCCGTTTATGTCGGAAGAAATTTTAGGAGCTTTGACTTTAAATTAATTAATTCCCCTTATTTAATTCTCCCAAAATTTCATACGAATGCAATCTTGCTTCGTGATCATAAATTGCTGAAGCAACCATTAGTTCGTCTATTTGAGTAATTTCGATAAATTTTTCCAGCTCTTTTTTGATTTTTTCAGGACCACCGGTAAAAGTATACTGAATCATTTGTTGCAAAGCAGCTTCTTCCATTGGATCCATAAAATCTTCATCCGGTTCTACAGGCGCCTTTAATTGCTGTCTGTTTCCGGTAATAATCCCTAAAAATAATTTCTTAAAGGAAGTAGCCAGTTTATTTGCTTTATAATCATCATCGGCAGCAATTACATTGACACAGGCAATAACATACGGTTCTTTTAACTGATCCGAAGGTTTAAAATTTCGTCGGTAAATAGCTAATGCATTATGCAATTGAGCAGGAGCAAAATGACTGGCAAAAGCATATGGCAACCCTAACGAAGCGGCTAAATAAGCACTATCTGTACTGGATCCTAAAATCCAGATGGGAATATCAAGTCCTTCCCCCGGAATGGCTCGCACTCTTCCGTTTTTGTTTCCTTCAGACAAATACATTTGTAATTCCTGCACATTAGCCGGAAATTCCATTGCAGCATGCTCATCTCTTTTTAAAGCGGCAGCCGTAAACTGATCAGTTCCGGGAGCACGTCCTAATCCCAAATCAATGCGATCCGGATAAAGCGTCGCTAATGTTCCAAATTGTTCTGCCACAATTAACGGAGCGTGATTAGGAAGCATAATTCCGCCTGAACCTATTCTTAATGTTGAAGTTCCCCCGGCAATATGCCCTATTAGAACCACTGTGGCTGTACTGGCAATGCCTTGCATATTATGATGCTCAGCCAGCCAAAAACGGTTATATCCCCACTTCTCTGCCTGCTGAGCTAAATCTAAACTGTTTTTAAAAGTGTCCTTTGCATTGCCTCCGTCTCTTACTATTGCCAGATCGAGAACAGAAATTTTTATATCAGAAATTTTATTATTAGTCATACTGTATCATCTTATTTGTATATACAAAGATAAGAATTGTAAAATGCTTTAGAGAATATGAAATACTAATAGAACGTTAAATAGGGTTTTCAAGCAGAAAAATTATCTGAACCAGAAAACACATGTTATTAATACCTAAATTTGTTTGCATTAAATTTTTACTCTTGAAGAATATATTAATCATAGACGACGAAGAAAAACTGAGAAGTCTGTTAGCACGCATTATAAAATCGGAAGGTTTTGATGTTATTGAAGCAGGTGATTTAAAATCGGGCTTCAAAAAATTAGAATCGAATGATATTGACGTTGTTTTATGTGATGTAAAATTACCTGACGGAAATGGCGTTGATTTTCTTGAAAAAATTAAGTCGAATTTTCCTTTGGTTGAAGTAATTCTATTGACTGCTTTCGGGAAAATTGCCGATGGTGTTCAAGCCATGAAAAACGGTGCTTTCGATTATATCGTAAAAGGCGACGACAATGATAAAATCATTCCGCTTTTATATAAAGCTTTGGAGAAATCACAATTGCAGAAGAAAGTCAGACAACTTGAAAAACGTATTTCTGATAAGTATTCTTTTGATACCATTATTGGAAAATCAAAAGCTTTAGAGCAAATAATTGATTTATCAAAAAAAGTAGCCAAAACGGATTCAACCGTTTTATTGACAGGCGAAACTGGAACAGGAAAAGAAGTTTTTGCACAGGCGATTCACGAAAACAGCAATCGCGTAGGCAAATCATTCGTAGCTTTAAATTGCAGTACGTTCAGCAAAGAAATTCTGGAAAGCGAGTTATTCGGACACAAACAAGGTGCTTTTACGGGAGCTTTAAAAGATAAAAAAGGTTTTATTGAAGAAGCCAATGGCGGCACTTTATTTCTTGATGAAATTGGTGAAATGCCAATCGATTTGCAAGCCAAATTACTTCGGGTTTTAGAAACTAACGAATATATTCCGGTTGGAGATACTACTCCAAAAAAATCAAATTTTAGATTAATTGCAGCAACCAACCGTGATTTAAAAACCGAAAGTGAGAACCATAATTTCCGTTCCGATTTGTATTTTCGGTTAAATATTTTCGAAATTATTATTCCGCCATTACGGGAACGCGTAAAAGATATTTCGCCCTTGACGAGTTATTTTGTCAAGCAATTTTCAGTTAAAACCAATAAAAAGGAACTTCAAATATCGAATGATTTTCTTCAAAAACTAGAAGCGTATCATTGGCCTGGAAATGTCCGTGAGTTAAAAAACATCATTGAACGTTCCGTTATTTTAGCAGATGATATTTTGACAATTGATGTCTTGCCCTACGAAATTCAGCATCAACAAGACAATTCTAATAAAACGATGTCGGCTTTCTCCATGCAAAGTATTGAGAAATTACACATTCAAAAAGTTTTAAACTATACCAAAGGAAACAAAGCAGAAACCGCAAGATTGCTGGAAATTGGTATTGCTACTTTATATCGGAAACTAGACGAATACAATATTCATTAGTTTTACCGCAAATTCGCAAATTAAAAAATGCTAAACTAATTTGCGAATTTGCGGTTATTTTTAAATTTAAAGACCTTCCAAAACAATAAAAGCCTATCATTTTGATAGGCTTTTTTATGCCCAATTTTTGGCACATTAATCACAAATATAACAAATACAATAACTTACAATATTTTCTTTTTATTGGAACAGCTTTTGGCATTAGACGAATGAACATAAAAATTCATTCACAATGAAAAATCAGGTTACCACAATCTACAAACAAGCCGAACGCTTTGCTGAAATTACCAAATCAGCCATCGTTTCAGGAAATATTGTAAGAGCCAAAAAATGTTTGGCTTTAGCCGAACAACTATTGGCTAACGGAAGCTACGAAACCAGAAACGCCATTTCTAATGTCTATGTTTTCTCGGTTTCTACTTTCATGGAATTGCGTCATTGCAGCATTTCCAATCTATTTCCTCAATCGCTCAAGGCGGAATATCTAAAACAAATAAACACTTCTGGAGTATGATGGCAATTATTCTTTCTGCAAGCGGACTAATTTTATTCGCCTTGTTCTTTAAAATGATTCAATTCTTTGAAAAAATCTAAATTATGATACCACTTTTCATCATCGCCATAGCCGTTTTTATTTACATCTGCTATGTTTTAATTAAACCCGAAAAATTCTAAATATGAACTCTGAAATACTCGGAATTATCGTTATGTACGGATTGGTTATGCTTTTAGCCATTCCGCTAGGTCGTTACATCGGCAAAATATTCAATTATGAAAGCACTTGGTTGGACAAAATTTTTAATCCAATCGATAAAATATTCTTCAAGATTGGTGGCATCGATCCGTCCAAGGAAATGAACTGGAAACAACATTTGTTCGCCCTTTTGACTATAAATGTCGTTTGGTTTATCATTTCGTTGTTGGTCTTAACCAATATGGCTTGGTTGCCTTTTAATCCCGATGGAAATCCTTCTATGAGTGGCGATTTGGCATTTAATACGACAGTAAGTTTTATCACCAATACCAATTTGCAGCACTATTCTGGCGAAAGCGGATTGTCCTATTTAGGTCAATTAACGTTGATGCTTTGGCAATTCATCAGTGCTGGTTGTGGAATGGCAATTTGTGCCGCAGTTTTTATGGCGATGAAGGAAAAAACGTCTGCAACTTTAGGAAATTTCTATAGTTTTTTCGTTCGTTCTTGTACAAGGGTTTTGTTACCGTTGTCATTTATTGTGGCAATTATTTTGGTAATGAACGGAACGCCAATGACTTTTGAAGGAAAAGACACCATTACAACTCTTGAAGGAAACGAACAAAATGTGAGTCGCGGACCAGTTGCTGCTTTTGTGGCTATCAA
Source organism: Flavobacterium flevense (assembly GCF_900142775.1). GTDB lineage: Bacteria > Bacteroidota > Bacteroidia > Flavobacteriales > Flavobacteriaceae > Flavobacterium > Flavobacterium flevense. Next base: position 43,099 of record NZ_FRCC01000010.1, on the reverse strand, counting down.
ACAATTAGGAACAAATGGCGGAGGATTTTATGGTCCAAATTCAGCCAATCCAATGGAAAACCCGAATTACTTGACCAATATAGTGGAGAATGCTTCCATCTTTTTAATTCCGATTGCGATGGTTTTTGCTTTAGGTTTTATCTTGAAACGAAAAAAACTTTCTTGGACGATTTATAGTGTGATGACTTTAGGTTTTCTGATGCTGTTGATTCCTGCCGTAATTAGCGAAGTCAATGGAAATCCTGCTATTTCCAATATGGGAATTGCTCAAAATATGGGAAGTATGGAAGGAAAAGAAGTACGTTTTGGTGCTGCTGCTTCCGCAAATTGGGCAACGTATACAACAGTTACAAGTAATGGATCTGTAAATGCGATGCACGACAGTATGACGCCAATTGCAGGAATGACAACGTTACTCGGAATGATGATCAACTGTTTTTATGGTGGAGTTGGCGTTGGATTTTTGAATTTCTACATCTTTATCATTCTCGGAGTTTTCATCAGCGGATTAATGGTAGGTAGAACACCTGAATTTTTAGGAAAGAAAATTGAAGCCAAAGAAATGAAAATCGCCATGACTATTGCCTTGTTGCATCCATTTTTAATCTTGGTTGGAACCGCTTTGGCGAGTCATTTATATGCTGGAAATCCAGAAGCATTATCTGGTTGGTTAGCCAATCCTGGTTATCACGGATTCAGTGAAATGTTATACGAATTCACATCATCATCAGCTAATAACGGAAGCGGATTTGAGGGTTTAGGCGATAATACGCCGTTTTGGAATATCGCTACAGGAATTGTAATGTTGTTTGCACGATACCTACCAATCATCGGACCAGTTGCTATTGCTGGAATGTTGGCCCAAAAACAATACATTCCAGAAAGTAACGGAACCTTAAAAACGGATACATCCACTTTCGGATTGATGGTTTTTGCAGTGATTTTTATCGTAGCCGCTTTATCGTTTTTCCCAGCTTTAACTTTAGGTCCAATCGCTGAATATTTTTCAGCTCAATAAATAGTGAAAAATTTAAACCATTAAGATATTAAGAAAAATTAAGTTTTTATTGAATCTAAACTGATTCTTAAACTGGACATCTTAATGAGCCTTAATACCTTAATGTTTTAAAAAAAACAATCTAAATTTTAAATAAAATGAGTGCATCTCAAAATAATTTATTTCAAAAAGAGTTGGTTAACGAAGCCTTAAAACAATCGTTCGTGAAACTCAACCCCAAAATAATGTTCAAAAATCCGGTAATGTTTACTGTCGAAATTGGAACAGCCGTAATGCTTTTTGTATGTCTTTGGATTTTAACCGGAGAAGGGTCTCAAGGAAGTTTTGCTTATAATTTTACGGTTTTTCTTGTCTTATTTCTAACGTTGCTTTTCGCAAATTTTGCAGAAGCCATCGCCGAAGCAAGAGGAAAAGCACAAGCCGATAGTTTAAGAAAAACGCGTGAAGAAACCCCAGCCAAATTAGAAAACGGGCAAACCATTTCTTCTGCCGAACTAAAAAAAGGTGACATTTTTGTTTGCGAAGCTGGCGATATTATTGCCACCGATGGTGAAATCGTCGAAGGTCTGGCAACCATCGACGAAAGTGCCATTACTGGCGAAAGTGCTCCTGTAATTCGTGAAGCAGGTGGCGATAAATCGTCGGTAACTGGTGGAACAAAAGTACTTTCGGATAAAATAAAAGTAATTGTAACATCAGAACCAGGAGAAAGTTTTCTGGATAAAATGATTGCTTTGGTTGAAGGTGCAAGCCGTCAAAAAACACCAAACGAAATTGCATTGACAATTTTGCTTGCTGGATTTACTTTAGTATTTATAATTGTGACAGTTACATTAGCACCATTTGCAAAATATGCGAATGCACCAATCACGATTGCAGCTTTTATTTCGCTTTTTGTGTGTTTGATTCCAACAACCATTGGCGGATTATTATCAGCCATCGGAATTGCCGGAATGGACAGGGCTTTACGTGCTAACGTTATTACAAAATCAGGAAAAGCCGTGGAAACTGCCGGAGATATTGATGTTTTACTTTTGGATAAAACGGGAACCATCACCATTGGAAACAGAAAAGCGACTGCATTTTATCCAACCAAAGGAATTTCTCAAGAAGATTTTATCAAATCTGCTGTGTTGAGTTCGCTTGCAGATGATACACCAGAAGGAAAAAGTATTGTGGAATTAGCCGGTCAAGAGGTTGCCAATAAATTATCGATTGAAGGTGCAACTTTGATCAAGTTTACTGCCGAAACCAGAACTTCAGGAGTGGTTCTGAAAGATGGAACCAACATTCGTAAAGGTGCTCAAGATGCTGCAAAAAATATTTCTGAAACTGCTGGACATTCGTTTCCACAAGATACAGCGCAAAAAGTAATTGATATTTCGTCTAACGGAGGAACGCCTTTGGTGGTGATCAAAAACAATCAAGTGCAAGGTGTGATTGAGTTGCAGGACATTATCAAAACCGGAATGAAAGAACGTTTTGAACGCTTACGAAAAATGGGGATCAAAACGGTAATGGTTACTGGTGACAATCCGTTGACAGCAAAATTTATCGCAGAAAAAGCAGGTGTTGATGATTTTATCGCCGAAGCCAAACCTGAAGATAAAATGAATTACATTAAAAAAGAGCAAGCCGAAGGAAGATTGGTAGCGATGATGGGAGACGGAACAAATGACGCTCCTGCTCTAGCCCAAGCCAATGTTGGTGTAGCGATGAACAGCGGAACTCAAGCTGCAAAGGAAGCCGGAAATATGGTCGATTTAGATAATGATCCAACTAAGTTAATCGAGATTGTAGAAATAGGAAAGCAACTTTTAATGACCAGAGGAACGCTTACAACTTTCTCTATTGCGAATGATGTGGCGAAGTATTTTGCGATTATTCCGGCACTTTTTATCACAGCGATTCCAGCATTACAAGGTTTGAATATTATGGGTTTACACAGTCCAGAAAGTGCTATTTTATCGGCCGTGATTTTCAATGCGATTATCATTCCGTTCTTGATTCCTTTGGCTTTACGTGGCGTTGCTTACAAACCAATTGGTGCATCGGCTTTGTTGCGTAGAAATTTATTTATCTACGGAATTGGTGGTATAATTGTTCCTTTCATCGGAATAAAATTGATTGATTTACTAGTATCAATGTTTGTTTAATTATAAAAATAAAATCTGCCACAGATTAAAAAGATTCTCACAGATTTTGAAAATCCTTTTAATCCTTTTAATCTGTGGCAAAAAAAAACTTTGTGTCTTCGTGCCTTCGTGGCAAAAAAAATAAATATCATGAAATGAGCATTTTTGCGAATTACATAACACCATTAAAAAACAATAAATATTTAGTTATGAAAGAAAATATAATACCAGCGATCCGATTAACCGTTTTTTGTGCCGTGTTTTTCTCCGGAATTTACACATTAAGCATTCTCGGAATTGCACAACTGGCTCCCAATCAGGGAAAAGGTGAAATTGTTACCGTAAACGGAAAAAATCATCATATCAATGTGGCTCAAAAATTTACGGAGAATAAGTACTTTTGGTCTAGACCATCAGCGGTAGATTATAATGCTGCAGGTTCTGGCGGAAGTAATAAAGGACCGAACAATCCTGAATATTTGAAAGAAGTTGAAACCCGAATTGAAGCCTTTTTATATAAGAATCCATCAGTAAAACGTAGTGAAATTCCATCCGAACTGGTAACAGCATCAGGAAGCGGATTGGATCCTAATATTTCAATAATTGGTGCCAAAGTTCAAATAGAACGTATTGCAAACAGTAGAAATTTGTCAGAAGAAAAAATAGCAGAAGTCATTAAAAACAATACAGAACGCCCCCTTTTTGGAATGTTTGGGCCTGCTAAAGTAAATGTTTTGCGATTGAATATTGCATTGGATAAATTGAATTAAATTTATTTCCCGTAAGGTTAAAAAAACCTTGCAAGATTGAAATATTGTAAATAAAAGTTCTTTAAAAACGAAAAGTCCTAGCCCAGATAGAAGTGGAAATCCTTTTCTTTTTTTTCTTTAAAAAAAGAAAAGATTACTTCACATTGAATTTATCTTCAGCGGAGTTCAGTGAACTTCGTTTGAAACGTATAGCTGGATTAGCTTCAAATAAAAAATAATTAAAATAGAGGATGAGATTAGCTTCGCTCAGTTCGCTGTGCTCGAGTGTCTTCGTACCTCGCAATGACAGATAAAATGAAAAAAATAGTATTTACTACTCTTTTCGCCTTGGGATTTTTAACAGGAAATGCTCAAGAAAAAGAGAAAAGTCCGTTGACGTTTTCTGGATATATTGAAACGTATTATAGTTATGATTTTGGAAATCCTGACAATCATGTTCGTCCAGGATTCATCTATAGTCACAACAAACACAATGAACTGAACCTGAATTTGGGCTTGGCAAAAGTGAATTATGCAAAAGATAATGTTCGTGGAAATTTGGCAATTATGGCTGGAACGTATGCCGAATATAACTTGGCTGCCGAACAAGATTTATTAAAAAATGTTTTTGAAGCAAATGTTGGAGTGAAAATTTCTTCGACGCATAATTTGTGGATTGACGCCGGAATTATGCCTTCTCATATTGGTTTTGAAAGCGCGATTGGAAAAGATTGCCAAACTTTAACCCGAAGTATTTTGGCTGATAATTCACCTTATTATGAAGCTGGAGCAAAAATTGGCTATACTTCGCCATCCGAAAAATGGTATTTGGCGGCGATGTATTTGAATGGTTGGCAACGTATTCAGAAGATTGACGGTAATCAAACGCCTGCTTTTGGAACTCAAATTACGTATAAACCAACTGGTAAGACGACTTTAAACTGGAGTACTTACGTAGGAAACGAGCAACCTGATAACGATAGAAAATGGAGGTATTTCAATAATTTTTATGGACAATTTAAATTTTCTGATAAGACTAATTTAACTGCTGGATTTGATATTGGAGCACAACAAACCGTGAACGGAAGTAGTGATTATGACGTTTGGTATTCGCCAGTTTTGATTTTGCAACACAAGCCATCTGCCAAAACTCAAATCGCTGTTAGAGGTGAATATTACCAAGATAAACAAGGTGTCATTATTGCAACTGGAACAGAAAACGGATTTAAAACTTATGGATTTTCGGCAAACTTTGATTATTTAGTTGCTGATAATGTGATGTTCAGAATTGAAGCTAGAAATTTATCTAGCAAAGATGATGTGTTTTTGAAAGATGGAAATCCGACGGATAATAATACTTTTTTGACGACTTCGTTGGCGATTTCGTTTTAATTATTCGCCACGAAGACGCTAAGTCGCAAAGTTTTTAAAAGTAAATGATTCTAAAATTTTAAATTTATGATTGAATTTGAACTTCGTGCCTTAGTGCCTTCGTGGCTATAAAATATGGAACAAGAAAAACAAAATAACGCCCAACATTTCCTCGATTTAATTCAGAAATCACGAAAAGGAAAGTTCAAAATCTACATCGGGATGAGTGCTGGTGTGGGTAAAACGTTTCGTATGTTGCAAGAAGCTCATACGCTTTTGAAAAACGGAATCGATGTCAAGATTGGCTATATCGAAACCCATTTCCGGAAAGAAACACACGAATTACTTGATGGTTTGCCGATAATTCCGAGAAGAAGTATTTTCTACAAAGGAAAAAATCTGGAGGAAATGGATGTGCAGGCGATTATTAATTTACGTCCCGAAGTTGTGATTGTAGATGAATTGGCTCACACCAATATCGAAGGTAGCAAAAACGAAAAGCGTTGGCAGGATGTTTTGGAGATTCTGGAAGCTGGAATTAATGTAATTTCTGCCGTGAATATTCAGCATATTGAGAGTTTGAACGAAGATGTGAGACAAATTACGGGAATTGATGTTCAAGAACGTATTCCTGATACAATTGTGCAACTTGCAGATGAAGTCGTTAATATCGACTTAACATCTGATGATTTAATTGCAAGATTAAAAGAAGGAAAAATTTATACTGCCGATAAAATTGAAAGTGCTCTGAAAAACTTTTTCAAACCAGAACAAATCCTGCAATTACGGGAATTAGCACTTAGAGAAGTAGCGAGCCAAGTAGTTCGTAAAGTAGAAAATGAAGTTCCGAAAAATTTGGCTTTAAAACATGAAAAACTATTAGCATGCATAAGCAGTAACGATAAAACCGCTAAAATTGTAATCCGGAAGACGGCTCGTTTAGCAAGTTATTACAACGGGATTTGGTATGTTTTGTATGTGGAAACACCTAAAGAAAGCAGTAACAAGATTGCATTAGCCAAGCAACGCTATTTGATTAATAATTTTAAACTAGCGAGCCAGCTGGGTGCTCATGTAATAAAACTGGAGAATAATAACATAACCGACGCTATTTTAAAAACTGTCAAAGAAAAAGAAATTACAACTGTATGCATTGGAAAACCACATTTGAATTTATTTAAAGTAATTTTGTCTACAACTATTTTCAGACGTTTACTCAATCAACTTTCTTTATCGAATGTTGATTTGATTATTTTGTCTTAAAATACAAAAACTAATATTATTTTGTACCCCTAAAATGCGATATATCCTGAATTCATTTGTACCAAAACGAAAATTATGAGAATTAAAACCAAATTAAATCTGGGTGTAGGATTGTTATTTATACTAATAATTATACTTTCTCTGGTGAGTTCTTTTTATGTGTTTTCGATAAAAAAAGATACAGAAAATATTCTTAGAGCCAATTACAATACTCTGGAATATTCCCGAAATATGCTTTTATCATTAGACCAAATGACAACAGATTCTATCAAAGCAAGAGCCGCTTTTCAGGTGAATTTACAAAAGCAAATTAAAAATATTACTGAATCCGGAGAGAAATTGGCAACGGATAATTTAAAAAAGAAATTCTCTGTTCTGGAACAAAACACTTCTGATGAAAATCTGAAAACACAAATAAGACAAGATATATTTGCGATAATAAAGCTTAATATGGACGCTATTAAGCAAAAAAGTGATAAAGCGAAACAAACAGCTGAAACAGCCAACTTTTGGATAGCAATTGTAGGTACATTGTGCTTTTTAATCGCTTTTAACTTATTAATAAACTTACCAAATAATATTGCGAATCCCATTAAAAAACTAACCAGTAGTATTCAGGAAATTGCCAATAAAAATTATTCGGAACGAGTACATTTTACCAATCATAATGAATTTGGCGATTTAGCCAAATCCTTTAATACCATGGCACAAAAACTCGAAGAATACAACAACAGTAATTTGTATAAAATTTTCTTTGAGAAAAAACGACTGGACACGCTCATCAATAATATGCACGATCCCATTATAGGATTAGATCAAAACGGAATCGTATTATTTGCAAATGATGAGGCACTCAAAATAATCGGGATAAAATCCGAAGAAATTATTGGAAAAATCGCTACTGACATTGCTGTTTCTAATGATTTAATTCGCTCAATGATTTTAAAAGAAACAAATGCCGGAATACAAAAAAACAAAGCTTTGAAAATTTTTGCTAACGGAAAAGAAAGTTATTTTGAAAAAGAAACCATTGCTATTACTATTGTACCTACAGGTGAGGAAAATCCAATTGACATAGGAAACGTTATTATTCTTCGAAATATTACCCCTTTTAAAGAATTGGATTTTGCAAAAACTAACTTTATAGCTACTGTTTCACACGAATTAAAAACACCTATTGCATCCATAAAATTAAGTCTTCAATTGCTTGAAAATACTCAAACCGGTTTTATGAATAAAGATCAGAAGCAGTTGATAGAAAGTATCAAAGAGGATAGTCATCGCTTACTAAAAATTACGGGAGAACTTCTTAATTTATCTCAGTTAGAAACAGGAAATATTCAGCTGAATATCGAGCAGAGTAATCCATCTGAAATTATAGATTATGCTATAAACGCTGTAAAAATAAAAGCGGAGCAAAAAAACATACAATTAATAACCGACATTCAGGACAATTTACCAAAAGTGAAAGCTGACAAAGATAAAACATCCTGGGTTTTGATTAATTTTTTAACCAATGCCATTACTTATTCTTCCGAAAACAGCCTTATAATTATAAAAACAATAGCTCAAGGTAGTACCATCACTTTTTGTGTTACTGATTTTGGAAAAGGAATTGACAATCGATACAAAGACAAAATATTTGATAAATATTTTCAGATTCCCGGAAGTAATAAATCAGGAACAGGATTGGGACTTGCCATCAGCAAAGAGTTTATAGAAGCTCAAAACGGAACAATTTACGTAGAAAGTGAACTGGGACTGGGCAGTACATTTGGAATTTCGCTACACGCAGTTTCCTGAAAAGGCATAAAAAAACTCCCTAATTGCTTAAGGAGTTTCTTGGTGGGCGATGAGGGGTTCGAACCCCCGACCACTTCCGATGAAATCGGAATGCTCTAAACCAGCTGAGTTAATCTTTAGGATTAATTAATTCCTGAATTTTAATTCTGCTTTTCCATGATTTAATCTGAAGTTCTCTAATATGAGCAAGTTCTTTAGTATCGTAGTTTTCGGTATAAACTATTTTCCAGTCTTTAGTATTTCCTGTGAAGCCTTTGCTCTTTTGATTGTGACGAATAATTCTTTCTTCTAGATTAGAAGTGAATCCAATGTAAAATCTATTTTTACTTTCACTAAATAAAATATAAACAGTAAAGCTCATAAGTGTCTTGAATAAAAAAAACCTCCAAAATCAATGACTTTGGAGGTTTTTAAATTTTGGTGGGCGATGAGGGGTTCGAACCCCCGACCCCCTCGGTGTAAACGAGGTGCTCTGAACCAGCTGAGCTAATCGCCCTATTTTATTGTGCTATCATTGCTGATTGCGTGTGCAAATATACAGCTAGATTTTATATTTACAAGTGTTTTTCAAAAATAAATTCATAAAAAAACATCATTAATTTCTTAGCACCTCACTAACAACATTTTAATGATTTACTATTTTTTTGTAATACCCTTTGAGAGTATTACATTTGTGAAAACAAATTCAATACTATGGCTCGTTTCAAAGAAAATGATTTACCTAAAGCAAAATTAACAACCAGCTCACTCCAAAAAGCCTTACGAATATTCAAATATTCTAAAAATCATAAATTTAAATTTTTTATCGGATTAGTTTTTTTATTACTAACCAGTGCTACTGCCCTTGCTTTCCCTAAATTGATGGGAATGTTAGTAGACTGCGTTACCAATAAAGATTTAGACAAAGCCAATGAAATAGCTATAGCGTTGATGGGAATCTTAATGCTTCAGGCTATTTTTTCTTTTTTCAGAATTTCGCTTTTTGTAAATTTCACCGAAAACACCTTATCTAATATTCGTTTTGCATTGTACGAAAATTTGATTAAGCTCCCTATGTCGTTTTTCTCTCAAAAGCGTGTAGGTGAATTAAACAGCCGTATTAGTGCCGATATTTCACAATTACAAGACACACTTACCACAACTATAGCCGAATTCCTTAGACAGTTTATCTTAATTATAGGTGGATTTGTCATTTTAGGAAGCATTAGTCCCAAGTTGACTATTATGATGCTTTGCATTGTTCCGGTTGTTGCGGTAGCAGCAGTAATTTTTGGAAGATTTATTCGAAAATACGGAAAAATGACGCAGGATAAAGTTGCTGAAAGCCAGGTAATCGTTGAGGAAACCTTACAAGGAATTAGTAACGTAAAAGCTTTTGCAAATGAATGGTACGAATTACAACGTTACAAAAACAAAATTAAAGAAATTGTAGCCATTGCCATTAAGGGTGGTCAATACAGAGGTTATTTTGCTTCCTTTATTATCCTGTGCCTTTTTGGTTGTGTGGTAGTCGTAGTTTGGTACGGAATAACATTAACTATCAAAGGTGAAGTCGAAGGTGTAGGTGATTTGATTTCATTTGTACTATATACTACTTTCATAGGCGCTTCCTTTGGCGGAATTGCTGAGATGTATGCTCAAATCCAAAAAGCGGTAGGTGCCACAGAACGTGTTTTTGAATTATTGGATGAAACCCCTGAAAAAATCAATACTCAAGTTCATGAAACTACAACTCCTAAGTTAAAAGGAACCGTAGATTTTAAAAATGTAGCTTTTAGTTATCCTTCAAGAAAAGAAATCCAGGTTTTAAAGGATGTTAATTTCTCAGCCGGTTTTGGACAAAAAATTGCTGTAGTGGGACCAAGTGGTGCCGGAAAATCAACGATTGCTTCTTTGTTATTACGTTTTTACGATATTAGTAGCGGATCAATTCTTATTGATGGTAAAAACATTTATGAGTACGATTTAGAAGATTTACGTGGTAATATGAGTATTGTTCCGCAGGATGTAATTTTATTTGGAGGAACCATCAAAGAAAATATCGCTTATGGTAAACCAAGTGCGACCGATGAAGAAATTTTGGCTGCAGCCCAACAAGCTAATGCCCTGAATTTTATTGAAAGTTTTCCTGAAAAAATGGAAACTATTGTGGGAGAAAGAGGAATCAAACTTTCCGGCGGACAAAGACAGCGTATTGCTATTGCCCGTGCTTTGCTTAAAAATCCTAGTATTTTAATTCTTGACGAAGCCACATCATCATTAGACAGTGAAAGCGAAAAACTAGTTCAGGAAGCTTTAGAAATTTTGATGGAAGGAAGAACCAGTATCATTATCGCGCATCGCCTGGCCACTATCCGTTCAGCTGATCAGATTTTAGTAATTGATAATGGAGTGATTAGCGAACAAGGAACGCATTTAGAATTAATTGGTCTTGAAAACGGAATTTATAAAAACCTGAGTAATCTGCAGTTTAGTAATTCATAAAATAATAGGTAATAAAAAAGGGATGATTCAAATAAAATCATCCCTTTTTTCATGCTATTAATCCAGATTTATTATCTGATTAATTTCTTGTATTTCAAACGTTTTGGCGTTAAATCACCACCAAGACGTTTCTTTTTATTTTCTTCATATTCAGAGAAGCCTCCTTCAAAATAATACACTTCAGAATCTCCTTCGAAAGCTAAAATGTGCGTACAAATACGATCTAAAAACCATCTGTCGTGCGAAATAACAACCGCACATCCGGCAAATTTTTCTAAACCTTCTTCTAAGGCACGAAGTGTGTTTACGTCCAAATCATTTGTAGGCTCATCCAGCAACAATACGTTTCCTTCTTCTTTCAAAGTCATCGCCAGGTGCAAACGGTTACGTTCTCCTCCGGATAGCATCGATACTTTTTTGTTTTGTTCACCCCCACCAAAGTTAAAACGAGATAAATAAGCACGAGAATTTACTTGCTTTCCTCCCATCATAATTAATTCCTGGCCATCAGCAAAGTTCTCCCAGATAGATTTATTAGGATCAATATTCGAATGGGACTGATCTACATAAGCTATTTTTACAGTTTCACCAACAGAAAACTCCCCACTATCTGTTTGTTGTTCGCCCATAATCATTTTGAAGATAGTTGATTTACCGGCACCATTCGGCCCAATAATTCCAACAATTCCGGCTTGTGGCAAAGTAAAGTTCAAATTATCATACAATAATTTTTCTCCAAAAGCTTTAGCTACATTTTTAGCTTCAATAACATTGGTTCCCAATCTTGGACCATTTGGAATATAAATTTCCAAATTTTCGTCCAATTGTTTTTGGTCTTCGTTCAATAATTTATCGTAATTCTGTAAACGTGCTTTTTGCTTCGTTTGGCGTCCTTTAGCTCCCTGACGTACCCAATCCAACTCTCTTTCTAAGTTCTTTCTGCGTTTAGAAGCTACTTTTTCTTCCAGAGCCATTCTGCTTGATTTTTGGTCTAACCAGGAAGAATAATTCCCTTTCCATGGAATACCTTCTCCTCTGTCCAACTCTAAAATCCAACCTGCAACATTATCTAAGAAATAACGGTCGTGTGTTACTGCAATTACAGTTCCTGAATATTGTGCTAAGTGTTGTTCTAACCAAAGTACTGACTCAGCATCCAGGTGGTTAGTAGGCTCATCTAATAGCAATACATCCGGTTGTTGCAATAATAAACGACACAAAGCAACACGACGACGCTCACCACCTGAAAGGTTTTTAATAGGTGTATCACCATCCGGAGTACGCAAAGCATCCATGGCAATTTCTAACTTAGTATCAATTTCCCAGGCTCCCAATGCATCTATTTTGTCCTGTAAAGCAGCTTGACGATCCATCAACTTATCCATTTTGTCCGGATCAGAATAGTTTTCTTCAAGACCAAACAAGTCGTTAATTTGATTGTATTCTGCTAAAACAGCCATCGTTTCTGCTGCACCTTCCTGAACAATTTCTAAAACAGTTTTAGAATCATCTAAAATAGGTTCTTGTTCTAAGTATCCAACAGTGTAACCCGGTTGAAAAACCACATCTCCCTGATAGTTTTTATCAACACCTGCAATAATTTTTAAAAGAGAAGATTTTCCTGAACCATTTAAACCCAGAATACCAATTTTAGCTCCGTAAAAGAAACTCAAAAAGATATTTTTAAGAACAGGTTTATCTGCTCCCTGATAGGTTTTACTCAATTTTTGCATTGAGAAAATTACCTTTTTATCGTCTGACATAATATTATAAATTTAATTTTTTTAAAGAATACAAATATAACATTATTAGAGAAACAATAAATAGCTGAGCAGACATTCCAATTTATTTTTTACGGTACCAATTATTGATAAGCCTTATCAGTCAGGGTTTTCATAAAAGCAACTAAAGCTTTGATTTCTTTTTCGTTTAATTCCAATGGATCAGCGGGTAAAGTTTGATTTTCAACAGCAATTCCCAGACCAACACCGCCTCCTTTATTATAAAAATCAACTACTTCTTCTAATGTGGTATAAACTCCATTGTGCATATAGGGTGCCGTAACAGCAACATTTCTTAACGATGGTGTTTTGAAAGCATTTTTTAACTGAGGCATTTGGTATTGTATGTATCTCCCTAAATCAGGACTGATTTTTTTACCATTTTTATCCGCTGGTGTACCAATCACTTCCTGCTCTGTTTTTTGATAATTTGGAGGAACAGTTCCATTAAACAAAGGAATAAAATGACAAGTAGCACATTTAGCTTTTCCTGCAAAAAGATTAAATCCTAATTTTTCTTCGGCGGTAAAATCATCTGAATCACCACGCATATACTTATCAAATCTACTGTCAAAAGCATTCAATGAACGTATGTAGCTCGCTAAAGCATTTTGAACCTGCCATTCTTCAATTTTTTCAGATTTTGGAAATGCTTTTTTAAACAGTTTTTGATAAGCTGCATCTTTACTTAATAGTTGGATTGCGTTAGCCACATTCCCATGCATTTCATCTTTATTAGTAATTACATCCAGACTTTGTTTTTCCAAATCCAATTGACGCATGTCCCAAAATTGTGCATTCTGCAATGAAGCATACGTTAAGGTTGGTGTATTTCTGTTTAAGTTACTTCCGGTTAACGATTGGTTCGTTTTCAGGCCATCCGTAAAAGCTTTTTCAGGATTATGACAGGAAGAACAGCTTCTGGTTTTATCATCTGACAAAGCGTTTTCATAAAATAATTGCTTCCCTAAAGTGGCCTTATCTGCAGAATAAGCATATTCTTCCGAAGGAATAAATGCATTTACATCAAAAGCATCTTTATCAAAAATAGTTATTGCTTTAGGGTTCACAACATTATTACGATCCACATTTTCTATTTTATTGATTTTTTGAAAAGCAACTAACTTTTTGCTAATCGGATTTAGAAAATTTTTGATAAAATGAGCTCTGTCAAACGTTTTAAAATCACTATTCGAATCACAATAATGTATTGCCTGATTTACTAATTTATTAATTTCATTTTCACACTGAACAGATTCAGCGCTTTCAAAATTCATTTTCGAAATTAATTTACCTATTGAACTCAGGCTGCTAGCTGCTTCCGGAATAGACTGAAAAGCTATTGGCGAATCAAATCCTGTAATTCCTAATGCCAGAATTCGGTTGATTTCCATTTTTGAAGCATCTAAAATATGTGCATCAGAAATTGTAATTGCACTTATATGCTGCTGGATTTGCTTAAAATTTCCATTTAATATTTTAATGGTACGAATTAAATCGGCTTTGTTTTCAAGACGATAATCCGGAAAAATCATTTCTTCAATTACCTGAAAACCATTGGGTGGAATAAAGGTATTTTCGGCAACTTCCAGTTCGTCTAAAGCAGGTCCGTTTACAAATCGGGCTGGATGGGGTGTAAAATATTCAACCGCCCATTCTATCTTTTTGTATGATAATCGTGCCTTTTTAAAGGCTTGTTGAATCTTTTTGGAGTCGTTACTTTTTTCAGCAATTTTCTCAAATTCAACAACTTCCTGATTTAGTTTTTCAATATCTGAAATTAACTCCTGCTGTGCAGTTATCTCAACATATTTTTTTTCGCAGGCTGATAATAAAATTAAAAGTGCTAAATTGAGAGTAAGGATTACTTTTGTGGTACAATTACTTTTAAACAATTTCATTTTTTTAGGTAAATAAAAGCAAAAAACAACCCTGTAAAAGGGCTGTTTTTTTGGTATGTATAAATTTCAAAAATTATCTTTGAACGTTTCTTATTATTACGGTTTGACCACCTTCCATATTGGTATTTACTTTACTTCCATCAGCATATTTGAAAGCTTCTTTCTGCCATGTATGAGGGTGAATATTTACGATAAAAGTATTTGGAACCCCAATAACATCTGAGATATCTTCCATGGCACCATATTCCCAGCTACCAAATTTCATTACACCTGTCTGGTTGTAAGTTGCATTCCATGTTGCATCCTCACGCTTGTGATTCATAGTCAACCAAGGTTTGTTTACTTTAGTCGCAATGTTGTATTGCCAAATATAAGAGTCATGTTTTGCAGCGGTATAATAAGAATCTCCATCTTCCTGAATGTACACATAGTTTTCAGTTACACAAATGTTATCCGGATTGATAATTCCCGTACCCGGTGTAGAATCACCTTCAACTACTAATTCCAGTTTACCAACTAATGGATTTTTATCATCTAAGTTCAATTTATAAACTCTTCCCCACATCGTGTATCCATCCACAGGAGCGTTACTACTTGCCTGACCTGTAGCAGTAAAATAGATTTCACGGTTATTTTTTGCAGAACCTTTTCTGTAATCAACATCTTCTACTCTTGAAAAACGAATAGCACCTAAACTATTTACAGTAGTATTAATTTGTGCACCTGTCAGGTTCTTAGCATTTGGAATTTCAACAAATGAAACATCAAATGAACTTCCAATTCCCATAGTCATTTCAGCCTGAACTCCGTCATTTCTTTTTAAAGCATACAATTTTCCATTATTTAAATCTCCAACAGTATTACTTACATACATAATTACCTGTCCCGCACTGGCGTGAGAAGTTCCGTAAGATTGATCCTCTCCAATTAAAATTACCGTTTTTCCGGAATAAGCTTCTTTAGTAAGCGGTACAGCATTTTCCATACTTGCTTTTCCTAAAGCTGGTAAAACTCTGTCTTTTCTGCTTTTTTCATTGGATGAACTAAAAGGATCAATTCCGTGAACCATACTTTCTTCACCGCTTTCTCCTGCTGTTAAAAACATTGGACCAAATCCATTTATCGCAGGAGTCGCTAATGTAGCAGAACATAAACGAGTCATTCCTCCAATTCCGTCAACTATATATTCTCCTTTTACAGGTTTAAGTGTTTTATCAAAATAAACTCTGGAAACTGATTGTAAAATCTCGTGATTTGTAATCATCATATAGCCATCTCCATTAGGATCTTTCATAAATCCCGCTCCGTCAGGTTGTGCACCGTAAACAAAGTTAGGTGATTGAGATAATACATCAGGACTACTAATCATTGAAGTAATTTTCAGGTCTTCAAAACCTTCTTTTGCCACTACTAAAGCAGGAACTGAGGAAACATTTGCAAAATCAATATCGGCATTTTCTTTATTTGAATTATCGTCATCATTTTGACAACTTAAAACTGCTAATCCTAATACTGACAAAACACCAGCTCTTTTTAGATAATTTAATTTCATAGTTTTTGTTATTTTTATTTTTGTCAAAACTAAGCCGTTAAAATCAGGAAGAGGTTAATTGATATTATTGAAATAATGACCATTATGTTAACACATTTTAACAAAATGATTACTAAGTAAATTTTAAGTAAATAATTAGAACAAGTATAAATAATAACCGCTACATGTATTGAGAAAGCATAAAAAAACGACCATTACAAAGTAACAGTCGTTATAATTCATAAAGTATAAAATCTATACTCTTCCTTTAAGGGAACTAAACACCCAGGCGATAGCAAAGAATCCTATGCCTACAGCTGCAAATCCTATTCCTGAAATATCTCTGTATTTAAATATTCCAAGACCTATCAATATTAGTCCCATTACAATCATTATAAAGGTAGCCCAACCTAAGATGGTATTTTTATTCATTCCCATTATTGTAATATTTTGTTTAATTTTTTAGAAATACAAATATCGCTAAATTTAATAGCTAATTAAAAATATGATAAAGCATTTCTTTTAATAAATCAGCATTAGATAAAGCATTCGCTCCTACTCCTTTACTTTTAACATCGATTTCCCGTAAGGAAGCCACAATCTGACTTACTTTTCGCATCGGATAATTGCGTATCGCTACATCATATTCCTTTAAGAAAAAAGGATTTACTCCTAAAACGGCAGCAACATTTTTAGGATTTTTATCTTTCAGACCGTGGTATTTTAATAATTGGACAAAGAACCCAAAAACTAAACTTGTAGTAACTACCATAGGATTATCCTTTGGATTATTGGCGAAATTTTCGGCAATGGTATAGGCTTTCAGTTGGTTTCGTTCACCAATAGCTTTTCGCAATTCAAAAACATTAAAATCTTTACTAAAACCAATGTTTTCTTCAATGTCTTTTGGCGAAATTGTGCTTCCTTTTGGTAAAATTATCTGAAGCTTTTCCAATTCATTGTTTATTTTACTCAAATCAGTTCCTAAAAACTCCACTAACATCGCTGCAGCTTTAGGTTCGATGGCATATTTTTTTCCTGATAAAACACGCTTGATCCAATCGCCCACCTGATTTTCATATAACTTTTTACTCTCATAAACGACTCCGGACTTCGCAAGCAATTTGGTTACTTTTTTTCGTTTATCGAGTGTTTTGTATTTATAGCAAAAAACTAAAACCGTAGAAGGCATAGGGTTTTCGGCATAACTTTCTAATCGGTCAATGGTTTTTGTCAAATCCTGTGCTTCTTTTACAATCACCACCTGACGCTCGGCCATCATGGGATAACGTTTTGCAGTCGAAACAATATCTTCTACCGAAACATCCCTGCCGTACATTACCGTTTGATTGAATCCTTTTTCATCTTCCGACAAAATATTTTCTTCAATATAATCGGATAATTTATCAATATAATACGGTTCTTCCCCCATCAGAAAATAAATGGGCTTGATGTTTCCTGCTTTTATATCGTTAACAATTTTTATGACTTCGTCCATTTTTAGATCTCAGATTTTAGACGTTAGATTTCAGATTTGAAAACCATAATCTTTAAACATATTTTCTATTTTTGCCACATGCAAAAACTCAATTTTCCTTCTTATTCATTTCGTTTCAAAAATAGCGAAAATAAAGTGGCTATTTTTGATGAAATAAGAAAAAAGTTCATCATTCTCACTCCCGAAGAATGGGTTCGTCAGCATGTGGTACGATTTTTATTAGAAGAAAAAAAATATCCTAAATCTTTAATTAATGTCGAAAAAGTATTGTTAGTGAACGGCTTAAGAAAAAGATATGATGTGGTAGTTTTTAACTCCGATGGTTCTATTAATGTTTTAGTTGAATGCAAAGCTCCGGAAGTAAAAATCACTCAGGGAACTTTTGACCAGATTGCCCGTTATAATATGACAATGAAATCCACTTATTTAATGGTAAGCAATGGTTTGAATCATTATTTTTGCCAAATGGATTATGAGAATGAAAAATATCAGTTTCTAACAGCAATTCCAGATTATAAATAAGTAAATAAAAGTAACTTGAAAAAATTAGCAGTTGTAATTCTGAATTGGAATGGTGTCCAATTATTAGAGAAATTTTTACCTTCTGTAATCAAATATTCAGCTGAAGCTACTATATATGTTGCTGATAATGCTTCGACAGATGATTCTGTATCATTTGTAAAACAACATTTCCCAACAGTACAAATTGTAAAAAACACCGGTAATTTTGGTTTTGCACAGGGTTATAATGAAGCTTTACAACACATTGATGCTGAAATTTATGCCTTAGTGAATTCGGATATTGAAGTGACTGAAAATTGGTTACAACCTATTTTAGAAACTTTTGAAAAAGAACCGGAAACAACAATAATACAACCAAAAATTTTAGATTATAAAAACAAAACCTATTTTGAATATGCCGGTGCTGCCGGAGGTTTTATTGATAAATACGGTTATCCTTATTGTCGCGGACGAATTTTTGATACTATCGAAAAGGACAATGGACAATACAATAACTCTTGCGAAATAACATGGGCTTCGGGTGCCTGTTTTTTTATTCGAAGCAAAATCTATCACGAATTAGAAGGATTTGATACTGATTTTTTTGCCCATCAGGAAGAAATAGATTTGTGCTGGCGGGCTAAAAACAAAGGATATTCTATCAAATTCAATCCCAATTCGGTGGTTTATCATGTGGGTGGAGCGACTTTAAAACAAGGGAATCCGAAGAAAACTTATTTGAATTTCAGAAATTCATTATTAATGTTGGTTAAAAATCTGCCGAAGAAAAATTTGTATGCTGTTTTGTTTACACGCATGATTTTAGACGGAATTGCAGGAGTTCATTTTATTTTACAGGGAAAATTCAGTCATTGTTTTGCAATTCTGAAAGCGCATGTTGCTTTTTATGCTTTATTTTCAAAAACTTACAAAAAAAGAGCTTTTTTTCAATCAAAAGAATACTATACTGTTAAAAGTATCGTTATTAATTATTATCTCAAGAATGGCAAGGTCTTTGCTAAAAAAAATTAACATTAATTTATATTTAATTTCTAAACATTAAAAACTAAATTTGTAAAAACTCAAAAAACTAATAAAATTTATGAAAAAAGTTGTTATCGCCCTTTCGGTACTCGCTCTTTTAACATCTTGCGTTTCTAAAAAGAAATACGCAGATTTAGAAGCAAGAAATAAAGAAACTCAGGATTTATTAAATACTGCTACTGTAAAATTAAATACATGTCTTGAAGAAAAAGCTGGATTAACCGCCAGAGTTGAAGGTTTGAAAGAACACAATCAAACCTTAATTGCTACTTCTAAAGATATGACCGTTTTAACAGCTAAAGGTGCTGAAAACATCGAAAAAGCTTTAGAATCTATCAAAGAGAAAGATTTAAAAATCTCCAGAATGCAAGATGCTTTAAACAAGAAAGACAGTGTTACTCTTGCTGTTGTTACAAGTTTAAAAAGCGTAGTAGGATTGAACGATCCGGACATCGAAATCAATGTTGAAAAAGGAGTGGTTTACATCTCTATCTCTGACAAAATGTTGTTTAAAACAGGTAGTTATAATGTATCTGACAGAGCTAAAAGCGTGTTAGCAAAAGTAGCTAAAGTTGTTAATGACAAACCTGATTTTGAATGTATGGTTGAAGGTCATACTGATAATGTTCCTTACATTGGAAACGGAGTTTTATTAGACAACTGGGATTTAAGTGTGAAACGTTCTACTTCTATCATCCGTGTGTTAACAAACGAATTAGGAGTTAAACCAGAGCAATTAATCGCTGCAGGTAGAAGTTCTTATGTTCCTTTAGTTGATAATAATTCTGCTGAAAACAGAGCTAAAAACAGAAGAACACGTATTCTTGTTTTACCTAAAATTGACCAATTCTATGATATGGTTGAAAAAGAAATGAAAAAACAAAGATAATCTGTTACAGATTCGATAATACTAAAAACGTTCCGAAAAATTTCGGAACGTTTTTTTTTATGCTTTAGCTTTTGAAAACTGTTGAGTCTTAAAGTATATCCAGATCTCCTTTTCCTTCACGAATTACTTCGGGTTCATGACCTGATAAATCAATAATCGTTGATGCTACATTATCCCCATAACCACCATCAATAACCATATCAACCAGGTTCTGCCATTTTTCGAAAATCAATTCCGGATCAGTAGTATATTCTACTACATCGTCTTCATCACGAATAGAAGTTGTAACAATAGGATTCCCCAACACTCTTACAATTTCCAGAGTGATATTATTTTCAGGGACACGAATACCTACCGTAGTTTTCTTTTTGAATTCTTTTGGTAAATTATTATTTCCCGGTAAAATAAAAGTATAAGGTCCCGGCAAAGCTCTTTTTAAAATTTTGAAAGTTGCTGTATCAATTTGCTTCACATAATCCGAGAGATTACTCAAATCATGACAAATAAAGGAGAACTTTGCCTTATCAAGCTTTACTCCTTTGATTTTTGCAATGCGCTCTAAAGCTCTGGAATTAGTAATATCACAACCTAAACCGTAAACAGTATCCGTAGGATAAATCACTAAACCACCATCTTTTAAAACCTTAACCACCTTAGCAATTGCTGCCTCAGAGGGTTTGTCTTCATATATTTTTATAAATTCTGCCATTTTTTTGTTTAAATTTAATTTTTAAAAATAAATTATCATGGTTCTCGATACAATTTTTAAAGCATTAGACTTTTACTATAATCGACATTTGTCTAGCTTTAAAAATCACTCGAACTGACGAATGCTTATTCAATATTACTTACTACACCCGTCACTTCGAGTGATTTTTAATAGTAATGCGACAGCCTTACTTTTAAAAATTGTATCGAGAAGCATTTTGTAATTTAAGTTATCTAAAAACTTTTCTTTGCTAAATTAGGAAGTTTATCATATTCTTCATTAATCAATGCCTCTTTTTTAGCTCTTGACCATTTTTTAATTTTTTTCTCTATATCAATTGCAAAATTGATATCTGTGAATTCACAATAATAAACTAACTCAACTGGTCTTTTGTTTGCAGTATAACAATCAGGATAAAAACCTGTTTCATGTTGAAAAAGCCTTTGGGTTAAATTACTTGTAACTCCAGTATAATATGAATTATCAGAACACTTTAAAATATAAACGTAAGATTGTTTCATATTATTCAAGGAATTAGATTATGGTTCTCGATACAATTTTAAAGCATCGGCATTTTCTATTTAAACACAACCTATTTGGCTTTAAAATCACTCGAACTGACGAACGATAATTTACATACCTACACAGTCGTCACTTCGAGTGGTTTTTACTGGTAATGCGATAGCTTTACTAGTAAAAATTGTCTCGAGAAGTTTTTTAAACTATAATGTTTTTGATACATTTTATAAAAATAGCTATCTCATTTTTTTAAGAAATACTCGAACATACGTGCATTACCCAATCACATCCAATTTAGCAAAACGCAGCAATAATTTTTTAATTCCTCCTACTTCAAACTTAATTTCGGCCTTTTTATCGGCTCCCACACCTTCTAAATTGATTACTTGTCCGCGGCCAAAGCGTTCATGCATAACAATGTTTCCTATTGTAAGTTGGTTATCAAACAAACTCGTTGTTCCTGAAGGTGCATTTCCTGAAACAGGTTTTAATTTTCTGATTTGTGTTTCTGGTTTGGGTTGGTTATCCGTTATATATTTGGGAGGCGTTCCATTAGAAGGCTTTGCTAATCGCAGTTTAGATTTATCAACATCACCAAAAATATCTTTATCAATCATCGGCTTAAAGCGATAATTGGTTTCAGCAGGCGTTAAATATTCTAAGTACTGGCCATCAATTTCTTCAATAAAACGTGAAGGCTCACTGTCAGTCAATTTTCCCCAGCGGTAACGCGATTGGGCATACGTCAAATAAGCCTGATGTTCAGCTCTTGTCAATGCCACGTAAAACAATCGGCGTTCTTCTTCCAACTCCGAACGGGTACTCATACTCATCGCCGATGGAAACAAATCTTCCTCCATTCCTACCACAAAAACATGAGGAAATTCCAGTCCTTTTGCTAAGTGAATGGTCATCAAAGCCACTCGGTCTTCATCACTGGTGTCTTTGTCTAAATCAGTAGCCAAAGCCACATCCTCCATAAATTCAGCCAATGAACCGCGTGCTCCGTCAATTTCTCTTTGCCCTTCGGTAAAATCTTTAATACCGTTTAACAATTCTTCAATATTTTGAATTTTAGCCATTCCTTCAGGTGTGGCATCCTTTTTCAATTCCTGAACTAATCCGGTTTTTTTAGAAACATGATCCGTTAAATAAAAAGCATCCTGATTTTCATTAATTACCTGAAAACTCTGAATCATAGTAACAAAATCCTGTAATTTCTGCTTGGTTCCCGAATTCAGTTTCAAATCAATACGATCAATATTTTGCATGATTTCAAAAATGGAACGCTTATAATGATTCGCAGCCACAGTCAGTTTCTCCACTGTAGTATCCCCTATTCCACGTGCCGGATAATTGATTACACGCATCAATGCTTCTTCGTCTTTTGGATTTATGACTAATCGCAAATAACACAAAACGTCCTTAATTTCCTTTCTTTGGTAAAAAGACAAACCTCCGTAAATACGATACGGAATATCTCTTTTTCGAAGCGCATCCTCCATAGCACGTGATTGCGCATTGGTACGATACAAAATTGCAAATTGACCGTTGGTCATTTGATTCTGCATTTTTTCTTCGAAAATAGTACTGGCCACAAATCGTCCTTCTTCTGCATCAGTCAGACTGCGGTGGACTTTTATCTTTGGTCCAAATTCATTAGCGGTCCAGACCACTTTATCCAGTTTGGTTTTATTTTTATCAATAATCGTATTTGCCGCTTCCACAATGTTTTTTGAGGAACGGTAATTTTGCTCTAATCGAAAGGTTTTTACACCCTGATAATCTTTTTGAAAATTCAGGATATTATTGATGTTGGCCCCACGAAACGCATAAATACTCTGAGCATCATCTCCTACCACGCAAATATTCTGAAATTTATCTGACAAAGCACGTACAATCAAATACTGCGAATGGTTAGTATCCTGGTACTCATCAACCAAAATATAACGGAAACGATTTTGATATTTAGCCAAAACTTCCGGAAAACGAGTCAATAATTCATTGGTTTTTAATAACAAATCATCAAAATCCATAGCCCCTGATTTAAAACAGCGATCTACATAATTTTGATAAATTTCGCCCATTCTTGGTTTCTTAGACATCGCATCCGCTTCCTGTAAATCAGGGTCATTAAAATAAGCTTTTACCGTAATTAAACTATTTTTAAAAGTCGAAATCCGGCTTAAAATCTGTTTGGGTTTATAAATATCTCTGTCCAATTGCATTTCTTTGATAATTCCCGAAATAGCACGCAGCGAATCCTGAGAATCATAAATAGTAAAATTAGACGGATAGCCTAATTTATCAGCTTCCGAACGCAAAATCCGGGCAAAAATAGAGTGAAAAGTTCCCATCCAAAGATTTTTAGCTTCGCTGGCTCCTACAATATCTGCGATACGATTTTTCATTTCCCTTGCCGCTTTATTGGTAAATGTAAGCGACAAAATATTAAAAGCATCCACGCCCTGATGCATTAAATAAGCAATTCTTATCGTTAAAACACGGGTTTTTCCTGAACCTGCTCCGGCAATAATAATCATTGGACCGTCTTTTTGTAATACAGGTTCGCGTTGCGCTTCGTTGAGTTGGGAAATATATTGTTGCATTTTTTTTCTCTATTTATGCAAAAATAAGTATTTAAGAATTAATTACAGACTATGATTTAAAAAGAGTAATGTATTGATTTATGACGCAAAGATTCTCGAAGATTTCGCAGAGAAACACAAAAGATTTAAAATTTAAATTTTAAAAGGAACTATGCTATATATTTTTTCACAGAGACACAAAATAACAAATCTTTCTTTGCGAAACTTCGTGTATTCTCTTTGCGAATCTTTGCGTTATTATTTCACAGAGAAACACAAAATAACTAACCTTTCTTTACTAATCTTTGCGTAATAATTCTAAAAGTATATTTTTGCTTTAAAAATTTACACCAATGGATTCCACAAAAATTATAGAAATATTTGCTTACACTATTCCTTCCATAATTACCGGAGCAGTCGCTTATTATTTATTTAAAACGCATTTTAAAGATCAGCAAAACACCAGAAATTGGCTGATTCAGAAAGACAATCAAAAAATAGCACTGCCTTTACGATTGCAGGCTTATGAAAGATTAGCATTATTGATGGAACGCATCCAGCCATCTCAATTAATGGTGCGGATTAACCCGGTTTCTCATGATAAAAATGATTATGAAAACTATGTAATTGCTCAAATCGAACAGGAATTTGAACACAATATTGCACAGCAAATTTATGTATCAGATAAATGCTGGACCATTATTGTAACTGCCAAAAATGCAATTGTTCAAATGATACGATTAGCTGCTAAAAATGAAAAAGTTACAAATGCAGATGAATTAAGAACTTTTGTAATAACCGAATTATTAGAAAAAACTTCTCCTGCTGCTACAGCATTGGCGTTTATTAAAAATGAAGTAGCTGAATTATGGTAATCATGCCGATTTTTCATCGGGCATTATTGATTTAACAGCTTCCATGGCTTCACTTTTCTTTTTGGCATATTGAAACCCTTCTTTCCACCATTGCGTCATTTTTATTTTATTAAAAATCAAAGCATTATTAGTGAGATCTATCGGAGTATAATACATATTGAGTTTAACGTTATTATGTGTAGCAGACAATGTTCCTAAGAGTATATTATGCTTCTCGATTTGGTCTAACTGAATCTGAAATATATCAATCAGTAACGAAAAAGGATTTTTCCCAATAACTGTTCTTGGGGTTGCTTTTTCCGTTTCAAGAATAACAACATCTATTTCTGTTGCCCCACGATTGATAGCTTCCTGAATGGGTACCAAACTGGAAAAACCACCGTCAGCATAATCTTTATTGTGAATTTTTACAATACTCATAAAAGGGATATAATTACTCGAAATCCAGATCCAGTCGCAAAATTCATCATAGGTACATTCCTTAATTGACTTATATTCTGCCTGATTGTCTGTTAAATTAGTAACTGTAACTATAACATCCGTTTTCATTGCTTTCAACTGATTAAACTCAGTAATAGGAAAATGTTTTTTAATGTAGGCACGTAATTTTTTGCTTTCGCCAAAGGTTCTTTTCCCTCTGAAAAACTGCAACAAAACATTAAAGTGATTGATACTGACTACATCAATTCCGTTTTTCTTTTTAACGATAAACGGATTAATATTAAAGATTTTGCTCATATCAACATTCGTATAAATACTACGAATTTTTTCTATGTTACCTAATGCCAAATGAGGAATCAATAAGCTTCCGGTAGAAGTTCCAATAAACAAATCGTATTTTATTTTTTTATTTTCTAACAGAAACTGGGCTACACCACCCGCAAACGCTCCTTTACTCCCTCCTCCGGAAATAACTAATGCTCTCATATTTTTTCATTTAATAATCGATTCAGCTGAAATTGTTCTTTTTCATTCAAATTGGTTATAATTTGTGCAAAAGAATCTCTATAAACCTGGTTTTTTAATAATGTACGAATAGTATCCCGCCCAAATTTAGAAAATTGCCACATATGATGTGTTGTTGCTTTGACCAAGTTAATCAAAACTGTCTGATTAATAATTTTAAAACCTATTAATTTTTCTAATGCATTTTGACGGGTTGTTGCCTCATATTTCTCAGAAGAATAATCAATTAATTCGTCAATTAAAACGGTTTTATCACTTACATAATCAGTTGTCAGGAGTGCCAGAGATAACCATAATGTTCTTAAATTATAATCGTTAAAACCTATCCAGCTTTTTGATTTTTCTAAATATTCGAAACGTTTTTCAGGAAAATTTCTCCACAAATACAACAACGCAATCTCCTGAGTCTGGTAAGAAGCATCATCCAAAAGACTCTCATAATCCGTTCTGAATTCTTCCGGAATTTTAGGTAAAGAGTAGGCAACAGCCTGACGAACAGGAAGATTTTTAGTATTCATTACCAATTCTAAAAATGGTTTTTTAGCTTCAAAAGATTCATTTTTAAGTTGGTTTACAACCATTACTTTAGCTGAATAATGCGCATCTGACATAAGAATTAATTTAAAAAAACCTTCTTTTTGTGCCAGAGGCTTCGATTTAATTTTATCCAGTTCTAATAGTATTTTTGTTATTTTATTTTTAACTAATAACTTATTGATATTTTGAGTATTAATCACAGTAGACTCAAGCCATTCTTTAGAAAACAACTCCGTATCAAAACGACTTACTTTTTTTACTTCGGCTAAAAAATCATCAGTAGTTACAGTTTTAAAAGCATATTTTTTTAAATAGTTTTTTATCACTTTTCTAAATGCCTTATCTCCTATTTCCTGATGCAATGCAAACAATGCCCAGGCTCCTTTTTGATAATAAGTTAATGAACTGGCCTTTTCATTTAATACAGGAATAGTATCGGTACGCGAAGCATATTTTATTTGCTGAATGGATTCATACATTTTAGAATAAAAATAATCTTCCCCATAAATAGCTTTTTCGGCTAACAAAGCATAATACGTCGCAAAACCTTCCTGCAACCAATGGTGTTTGCCACTTGCGGCAGTAACCAAATCCCCAAACCATTGATGTGCCAGCTCATGGGCATCCACATTCGTGTAATTTCGATCTAAAAAACCGGTTGAATCAACGACATAACGGCTAGCAAACAAAGTTGCAGAAGTGTTTTCCATTCCGGCATATAAAAAATCACGAACAGGAACTTGTTTGTAAATTTGCCAGGGATATTTGATGCCAATTTCTTTCTCTAAAAAATCAAATATTCGAGCCGAATAGCGATAAGTGGGTTCAAAACGTGACTTATCTCGATTTTCTAAATACATTTCAAGCGGAATTCCACTTTTTGAAAATTGAGTTTGCTTTTCGAATTTTCCAATAGCCAGCATTAATAAATACGAACTCATTGGTTTTTGCATTTGGTATTGCCAAAGCGTGGTTGTACCTAAAATCTTTTTTTGCTCTAAAATACCATTTGAAATTACCTGAAAATCAGAATCAAATTCAACCTGGAGATTAAAAATCACTTTTTCATTTACATCATCAAAACTTGGAAACCAATTACTGGTATATTTCCCCTGACCTTGTGTCCAAATTTGTAAATCTTCTGGGTTTTGTGAGTGTATAAAATACAAAGCCTGTTTGGGAATTGCATTATATTCAAAGCTAATTTGATTTTCTCCTTTTTGAAAAGGATAAATTAGCAACAATTGCTTTCCTGAATTTACATGGTGTATGTGCTCTTTATTCAGTTTTACACTTGAAAATTGCATGTTTTGGGCATCAATTTTTATAGTATCAGTGGGTTCTAAAACTTTAAAGGAATAATTAACTGTCCCTGAAATTGAATTTTCAGCTGGATTTAATTTTAAATGCGCTGAAACAGAAGTAAAATCGACAAACTTTGTTTGCTGTGCAAAAATAAAAGAGGAAACAAAAAGAAAAAAGTATTTCATTTAAAGCGGATTAAAACCAGAATTTCAAAGTTACAAAGGTTTGCTAAACTAAAAGAAGTATTTAGTAAGTTTACGTCTTAAATTTTTAATAAAATTACGTTGAAAAAAGCCCTTTTTAACTGGAGCAGCGGTAAAGATTCTGCTTTAGCCTTATACAAAATACTACAAAACCCTGAATTTGAAATTAATTACCTGTTAACGAGTGTAAATCAGCAATTTCAGCGCATTTCCATGCATGGTGTGAGAGTAGAATTACTCGGACAACAAGCGCAAAGCATTGGAATTCCTTTAGAAATCATGCAAATTCCCGAAATGCCTACTATGGAAGTGTATGAAGATGTGATGCAAAAATCACTAGAAAAACTCAAAAACAAAGGCATTACCCATTCTGTTTTTGGGGATATTTTTCTGGAAGATTTACGACAATACCGTGAGGACAAATTAGCAAAAATGGATTTTGAAGGCGTTTTTCCCATCTGGAAAATCCCAACAAAAGAATTAATTCAGGAATTTATTGCTTTAGGCTTTAAAACGATTGTTGTTTGTGTTAATGAACGCTATCTGGACAAAAGTTTCACAGGCAGAATAATTGACCAGCAATTTATTGATGATTTACCAGAAAATGTAGATGTATGTGGCGAAAATGGTGAATTTCATACTTTTACTTTTGACGGCCCAATTTTCAAAAAACCTATCGATTTTGAAATTGGCGAAATTGTCTATCGAAAGTACGAGAAACCCAAACAGGCATCCTCTAATACGGCTTGTGATACTAATGATACTTCCGCCTATGATTATGGATTTTGGTATTGTGATTTAATTCCGAAATAACACAAGGTTATAAAAAAACAAACCGCAAATTCGCAAATTATTTAAAAGCATAAATAATTTGTGAATTTGCGGTAAATCTTTTTTACACACTTACTGAAATCTACGTTTTTACAATTTCTTAGCGTTTTTCACCTTTTGATCTGTAATTGCTATTTCCAGTACTTCACTCATTTCTTTCACATAATGAAAAATAACTCCGCTTAAATATTCCGGTTTTATTTCGTCAACATCACTTTTATTTTCGTGACATAAGATGATTTCTTTAATATTAGCTCTTTTGGCAGCAAGGATTTTCTCTTTAATTCCGCCTACTGGTAAAACCTTTCCTCTCAAGGTAATTTCACCTGTCATCGCAATATTTTTCTTCACTCTTTTTTGTGTAAACAAAGAAACCAGCGAAGTCAGCATTGCAATTCCTGCACTTGGACCATCTTTAGGTGTTGCTCCTTCCGGTACGTGTAAATGAATATTATATTTCGATAATAACTCAGAATTTAATCCCAGTTGGTCCACATTTGCCTTAATGTATTCTAACGCAATGGTAGCAGATTCTTTCATTACCGGACCTAAATTTCCTGTAATACTCATACTTCCTTTTCCTGGAGAAAGCAAAGATTCGATAAATAAAATATCTCCGCCTACACTAGTCCAGGCTAAACCGGTAACTACTCCTGCAACATCATTACTCTCATATTTATCACGCTCTAAACGGGGAACACCCAGAACTTTCACAATATCTTCATCAGTAACTTTTTTATTGTATTCTTCCTCCATAGCAACTGATTTTGCTGCATTTCGGATTACCTGAGCAATTTTAGCTTCTAACCCACGAACACCGGATTCACGGGTATAACCTTCAACAATTTTTTCTAATTGTTTTTTTCCAATAGTCAAATCTTTCGAAGTTAATCCGTGTTCTTTTAATTGACGCGGAAATAAGTGTTGCTTAGCAATTTCTACTTTTTCTTCAATCGTGTAACCGGACATTTTAATGATTTCCATACGGTCTTTTAATGCGGGCTGGATTGCTCCCATATTATTAGACGTAGCAATAAACATCACTTTGGATAAATCATAACCTAATTCAACAAAATTATCATAAAAAGCACTGTTTTGTTCCGGATCTAAAACCTCTAACAAAGCGGAAGACGGATCACCCTGATTACTGTTAGACAATTTATCTATTTCGTCTAAAACAAATACAGGATTAGAAGTTCCTGCTTTTTTCAGACTTTGGATAATACGACCCGGCATCGCTCCGATATAGGTTTTTCTATGTCCGCGAATTTCAGCTTCATCACGCAATCCTCCTAAAGAAATACGAACATATTCTCTTCCCAAAGCTTCAGCAACCGAACGTCCAATGGATGTTTTACCCACACCCGGAGGTCCTGTTAAACAAATTATGGGCGATTTCATGTCGTTTCTTAACTTTAAAACAGCTAAATGCTCAATCATTCTTTTCTTTACTTCTTCTAATCCAAAATGATCTCGGTCTAGAATTTTCTGAGCATTTTTTAAATCAAAATTATCTTTAGAATATTCGTTCCAAGGCAAGTCTAAAAGCAATTCCATATAATTTCTCTGAATTCCATAGTCAGGTGCCTGTGGGTTCATTCGACGCATTTTGGCTAGTTCTTTTTCGAATATCTTTTGGGTTTTATCATCCCATTTTTTTTCTTTAGATTTCACTAACATCTCGTCCATTTCTTCTTCCTGAGTCGAACCACCTAATTCTTCCTGAATGGTTTTCATCTGTTGGTGCAGAAAATATTCTCGTTGTTGCTGGTCTAAATCAAAGCGTACTTTAGATTGAATATCATTTTTTAATTCGAGTTTTTGCAACTCGACATTCATGTATTTCAAAGTTTCTAAAGCTCTGTCTTTTAAATTATTAATAGCTAATAAATCTTGTTTTTCTTTAACCGATAAATTCATGTTAGAAGTAACAAAATTGATTAGAAAAGACTGACTTTCAATATTTTTGATTGCAAAAGTAGCTTCGCTTGGAATATTTGGGCTTACTTTAATAATCTGAATAGCCAGTTCTCTCATCGAGTCCAGGATTGCTAAAAATTCAGAATCTTCTTTATTAGGTCTTTCCTCTGAAAAATCTTTGATAACGGCTGAAATATAGGGTTCCTCAGAAGTAACCGCTTCAATTTCAAAACGCTTTTTACCTTGTAGAATTACCGTTGTAGTACCATCAGGCATTTTAAGTACTCGTAAAATACGTGCCACAGTACCTACCGAATTAATATCCTCTTTTGTTGGGTCTTCGATTTCTTCATCTTTTTGAGCCACAACACCTATAATTTTCCCTGAAGCATTGGCATCATCAATTAATTTAATTGATTTATCCCTTCCTGCTGTAATAGGGATAACAACTCCCGGGAAAAGAACCATGTTTCTTAAAGGAAGAATAGGTAATGAATCCGGCAATTCCTCGTTAATCATTTCTTCTTCATCTTCCGGCGTTAATAATGGGATCAATTCCGCTTCTGAATCAAACTCCTGAAGTGACATATTGTCAATAGTGAGTATTTTATGTTTTGACATAGTATAATTTAAGTCTTTTTGTCATTAAACCAATCAATCAGTTAATAACAAAGTTAGTATTTCTATATTTTATAATACTGAAAATCAAATAGTAAAATAAAAAACGATAGTTATATCGCTTTAATAAAACAATCTTTATGCCATAATACTATAAATCAATAGCCCTCAAAAAAACAGATTTCAATTTGAGGGCTATTAAAATTTTAAAGATGTTTTTTATCTAATATTCTACATCAAAATTACCTTCGGTTATGGTAAACGGAGGTGTTCCGTTAGTTGTAAAATTAAAAGTTCCTTTGATTCTATCATTTGTTTTAGAAGTGATTGCAATATTTCCAGAAACAGCTTTATACTCATCATTTACATCTTCATAATACCCCTGAACATCAGCCCCAACAGTATTTACAATAGTATAACTTCCGGTTCCTAAGGAACTTTTTATAGCAATTGACAAATTATTTTGATTAGCATCTAAAGCGCCAATAGTTATAAAATTATTAATTTCAGCAGTCAATATATCAGTCGCCACAAAATTAGTACTACCTACTTTTGCTGTAAAAACATCAGCCGTTTCTTCCTGACTTATATACGGAATATCTTTAAAGACTCCATTTGTAAACTGAATGGCCGCTTTGGGATTATCCGTATCTGACCAATATCCTTTAAAACTAAAAGTTCCTGAAATTGTTTTGGTTTCTGTATTGATACTTGTAATAATTACTGAACCTGTATTTTCGGTAGGATTATCATCATTTATAGCCCAATAACCATACTCACTCCCTGCTGGTGTATAAGCCACAATATTCACATTGGCAGCATACGTTCCCGCAGTATTACCTTCTATCAAAAATCCAAAACCTCCTCCCTTTGAATCAATTGCTGAAATTTCGATAAAATTTCCTGAAATAATTGCCTGAGTTTCTTTTGCTGTCCACGTTTGTCCACTAAAGTCCGCTTTAAATACTCCTGTATTCGCATTTCCGTCGTCTGGATCCGGTTCAACAGTGCCATCAACCGGCTCATAAGTACAAGACGCCAATAATGTAATTAAAAACAAAACTATTAGCTGTGACGTAGCTTTTAACATTCTCATAAAGGAGTTTTTTGATTTTCATCAAATATAAATTATAATTTCATTTTTTGCAATTATTTTCTAGGTATTTTTCTTAATAAAAACACTCCGATAATAAAGAAAACAGCTAAAAATACAATTGCAAAACGAGGACTTCCGGTAATTTGATCGATAATACCATACACTAACATCCCTATTACGATTCCTATTTTTTCGGCAACATCATAAAAACTAAAGAAAGAAGCAGTATCCTGAGTTTCCGGTAACAATTTAGAATAAGTAGAACGAGACAAAGACTGAACGCCTCCCATAACCAAACCTACTAATGCTGCCATAATATAAAAATGCAGAGGCAACTTTATAAAATAAGCCGCTACACATAAAAGAACCCAAATGCTGTTAATAAAAATCAATACCGGGATATTTCCATATTTTTCTGAAGCTTTTGAAGTAGCATAAGCACCTAAAACTGCAACCAGTTGAATTAACAAAATGCAGGTTATTAATCCAGTTGTAGCTGCACCATCTGACTCCCATTCAATTTCTTGTTCTCCAAAATAAGTAGCTACTAACATCACTGTTTGCACAGCCATGCTGTAAACAAAAAAGCTGGTTAAATATTTTTTTAAACGGTGGTTTTCTTCAAGTGAAATCCATACTTTTTTGAGTTCCTTAAATCCATTAAAAAGAATAGCCCTGGTTACTTTATGCTCTGAAGTTCTGTTTCCTTTAGGTAAATAATAATAGGTATATTGGCTAAAAATAATCCACCAGATTCCAACCATCACAAAGGAATACCTCATTTGCATTATTTTCTCATCATCGGGAGCTGTCATAATCATAGCCAAATTGATAATCAGAAGAACTACACTTCCAATGTATCCCAATGAATATCCCTTAGCACTAATTGCATCCTGTTGCTCTTCAAAAGCAATATCAGGCAGATACGAATTATAAAAAACCAGACTTCCCCAAAAACCTATTAAACCAAAAAAATATAAAAGTAAACTAATGTAAATATGCTCTAAACTAAACCAATATAAACCAATACACGAAAAAGCTCCTAAATAGCAAAAAAACTTCATGAAAAACTTCTTATTTCCCACATAATCAGCAATTCCCGATAAGAGTGGAGAAATAAATGCCACTTTTAAAAAAGCAGCAGCAGTTACAAAACTTATCAAAGCAGAGTTTTTTATATCGGTTCCAAAAACATGAATATACGATTGCTCTTTAGTAAACAATGCCATGTAAAAAAGTGGAAAAACTGCCGAAGCGATTACCAAACTATACACTGAATTTGCCCAATCATAAAATGCCCAAGCATTCAATAATTTTTTATCTCCTTTTTGTAATGGATTCATAGCTGTTTTTTTTTGACGAATTTATTATTTTTTTTAAACAGTTTCTACTTTAATTTTCGAATTTTATTACATAAAAAAAGCCAACTCTGACGAATTGGCTTATAACTTATTTTATTTTTTTTTTATTTAAATGTAACTCCAAATTTAGCAGCAACTGCTTTTGCCTCCGGAACCATCGCTTTCAAATTAGCAATTCTGGTTGCATCCGATGGGTGCGTACTTAACATTTCGGCAGGGGCCTGACCATTAGAACTAGCTGACATTCGTGTCCAGAAACTAATTGCTTCTTCAGGATTGTAACCTGCAATTGCCATTAAAATCAAGCCTATTTTATCAGCCTCCGTTTCATGGCTTCTGCTAAAAGGAAGCATCACTCCTACTTGGGAACCAATTCCGTAATATTGTTGCCACATTTGTTGTTTTTCAGCACTTTTACTTCCTGTTGCAACAGCCACCCCAGCCGCTCCTAAAGTTTGCAATTGAGAGGCACTCATACGCTGTGCTCCATGATTAGCAAGCGCGTGAGAAACTTCGTGTCCCATTACAGTAGCTAATCCGGCATCATTTTTAGTTACCGGTAAAATACCTGAGTAAACTACAATTTTACCACCCGGCATACACCAGGCATTTATATCCTTACTATCTACTAATTTATACTCCCACTGATAACCGTTTAAGTAATCGGTTTGCCCTAATGAGGCCAGATAACGTTCGGCAGCCGATTTAATTTTCATCCCTACCGTTTCTACTTTTTTAGCATCGGCAGTACCTGTGATCACCTTATTTTCATTCAAAAAAGTTTTATACTGTTGAAATGAAGAAGGAAACAATTCGCTATTAGAGACAAAATTTAATGTCTTTTTTCCAGTCAATGGATTCGTTGCACAGGAATATATTAAACCTGCAACAGCAATACCTATAAATAATAAATTCTTTTTCATAATACTTAAATTTTTCTTAACAAAAATACAATTATTATTAATTTGAATTTTATAAAATTAATTGCAATTGTATCAAGATATTAATTTAGTTGGTTAACCAATAATATGTAAAACGTTAAAATTCTTAGGAACAATCAGGTACTGATTTTCTTTAAAAAGATTTTTATCAAAAACGATTTCTTCATTATCGATTTCTATAGTTTTAATTTCAAATGGCAATCCAATAAAATTAATTTTAAAATTAGAATAATTGGTATCGTACTTTCCATCTTTGTGTAATTGAATATTAACTTCTTTTTCTTTTCCTGTTAATTGAAATGATAAGAAGCTAAATCTTCCTTTTTTGTAATCATAACCATCTTGTGCATCTTCATACACTACCGATTTTTCTTTTCCTTCTTTATAATACACATCCAATGTTAATTCATCAAATTCTAATTCTCCTACATATTGCTGTACCGGATATTTAGGAATAATGGCTCCGGCTTTTACAAACACAGGGATTTCATCAAATTTACTGTCCACCCACATTTCTTTTCCACCTTTTACCATACTGTTAGTCCAGTAATTGTACCATTCTCCTTTTGGCACATACATTCTTCTTCCTAAAGAATTAGGCTCTAAAATAGGACAAACTAATATTTGGTTTCCAAAAATAAATTCGTCATTTCGATAATAAGTCTGAATATCTTCCTGATCAAAATATACTAAAGGTTTTAGCATAGGTGTTCCTTCCTCAATATATTGCCAGAACATAGTATATAAATAAGGTAGTAACTGGTAACGGAGATTGACAAATTTTCTGGTAATATCAATAACTTCTTCATCAAAAGCCCATGGTTCCTGATTACCATGATCTCCGGAAGAGTGTGTTCTGCAAAAAGGATGAAAAACACCTAACTGGATCCATCTGGCATATAATTCTCCCGAAGGCTGCTCTGCAAATCCTCCAATATCTGAGCCGGTGAATCCCATTCCTGAAATTGACATTCTTTGCACCTGAATATTAGCAATCCAAAGATGTTCCCAGGAAGCAACATTATCTCCAGTCCAAGACGAAGAATAACGTTGTGCTCCTGAATAAGCGGAACGGGTTATAATAAAAGGTCTCTTTGGATAAGCAAAACGTTTCACACCATGATAAGTTGCTCTGGCCATTTGAGTTCCATAAATATTATGTGCTTTTCGATGACTACAAGGATTTCCATCATAATTATGACGCACATCATTAGGGAATGTTTTATTAGGAACTTCCATAACTGCGGGTTCATTCATATCATTCCATACTCCTTTTACGCCAATATCTGAAATTAATTCCTTAAACAATCCGGCCCACCACTCTCTTACTTCGGGATTTGTGTAATCCGGGAAGTTACATTCACCTGGCCACACTTTTCCTTTCATATAAGGGCCATCGGCTCTTTTACAAAAATAATCTTTCTCTAAAGCTTCTTTATAAACCCAGTATTCTTTGTCTATTTTTATTCCGGGATCAATAATCACAATGGTCTTAAAGCCATCCTGAGCCAGTTCAGCAACCATTCGTTTAGGATCCGGAAAATAATCTTTATTCCAGGTAAAACATCTAAATCCGTCCATATAATCAATATCCAGATAAATGGCATCACAAGGAATTTGTAATTCTCTGAACTTAGCAGTCACTTCTTTAACATTGCTTTCAGGGTAATAACTCCATTTACATTGATGATATCCTAATGCCCATAAAGGCGGAAGCTCTGGTTTTCCTGTCAAATCAGTATAAGAAGTCACGACATCCTGCATATTAGGTCCGTAGAAAAAATAATAATTCATTTCTCCTCCATCTGACCAGAAGCTGGTTACATTTCTTCTTTCGTGACAAAAATCAAAAAATGTTCTAAAGGTATTATCAAAGAAAATTCCGTAGGCCTGCTTATTATGTAAACCTATATAAAAAGGAACAACTTTATACAGAGGTTCCTGTTCTTTTTGAAAAGCATATTGATCAGTAGCAAAGTTTTCAACTCTTTTTCCTTTAAGATTCATTTGAGTCGCCTTATCGCCTAAACCATAAAAACATTCTCCTTCTCTGGAAGCTTTACTCATTTTAACAATGTTCCCCCCAAACTCATAAGATTCCTCCCAATGAAAACCTAATTCATCTTCTAAGAGCACATTTCCTTTTAAATCATATATAGATGATCTTAAATCTGTTTTTTGAATTTTACAGATGACTTTGTTTGTGGTTATTTGATAATACGTATCTTCTTCTGTAATCTCTAAATGATTGTATCCATGAGAATGCCCTTCATCAATTGCATATGAAAAATCATTACTAAAATAACCTTTTGTAGTATAACGAAACCTAATTAAACTGTCTCTTAATACCGTTAGTTTTAAAATAACGTTATTCTCAGTGTAAAAATAAACGGAATCAACATCTTGTTTAAAAGAAACTATTTTTGATGGATATAAATCTCCTTTATATTCTAATTCTGTATTTGTAATCATGTCAACCCTATTTTTGATTATTACTATGCACTCCTCTCAAACTTACAAAAAATCCTTTTGATAAATAAAGAATACTATTTTTATTCACGAAAACGATTTAGCTGTTTATTTGGCAAAAAAAAGAAGTATTAATATTTTAATTAATACTCCTTTATAAAAAAAATTAATTTTATTCAACCATACTTTTTTGGTTTGCTGTTAACTGCTTATGAAATTCTAAAAACAGTAACACTTAATGGCGGTAACAACA
The DNA here is from genome assembly GCF_900142775.1 of Flavobacterium flevense. GTDB lineage: Bacteria > Bacteroidota > Bacteroidia > Flavobacteriales > Flavobacteriaceae > Flavobacterium > Flavobacterium flevense. The sequence continues at coordinate 5,940 of NZ_FRCC01000010.1, read as the reverse complement.
ATTCTGCTGAGTAATCCCGACCATCATAAGGTGAAGATTCTATCTCCACTTTTGATGTATTGGTTACATTACTTCCATTATATTTTTTCAAATCACTATTAAAAACTTCAGTTAATTTTCCTTTTTTAGGAACCCCGATTCTGTAATTTTCCCGAATCACCTGGGTGAAATTACATACTACAATTAGATTGTCTTTTGGATCATTTCCTTTTCGAATGTAAGAAATAACTGCGTTCTGATGATCTGAATAATTAATCCATTCAAAACCTTCAGGACTAAACTGTTTTTCATATAAAGCTGGTTCTGATTTATACAATGAATTCAAATCTTTAATCAGCTCTTTTACACCATTGTGAACCGGATATTGCAATAAATGCCAATCCAGACTTTCCTGAAAATTCCATTCCTTCATTTGTCCGAATTCGCCACCCATAAACAATAAATTCGTTCCAGGATGCGTAAACATATAACTGTACAACAAACGTAAGTTGGCAAACTTTTGCCATTCATCTCCGGGCATTCTGTCAGCAATAGATTTTTTTCCGTACACTACTTCATCATGAGATAAAGGCAGCATAAAGTTTTCGGTAAAACCATACGTCATTGAAAAAGTCAAATCATTTTGATGGTACTTTCTGTAAACCGTATCTTTTTGGAAATATTTTAAGGTATCGTGCATCCAGCCCATCATCCATTTCATCCCAAAACCAAGTCCGCCTACATCTGTGGGTCTTGAAACCATTGGAAACGAAGTACTTTCTTCGGCAATAGTTTGTACCCCTTCAAAATTAGAATACACTACTTCGTTAAATTCTTTCAGGAAACTTATGGTATCCAGATTTTCCCTGCCTCCAAAGATATTAGGTTCCCATTCACCATCATTTCTGGAATAATCCAAATAAAGCATTGAAGCTACCGCATCAACTCTTAATCCATCAATATGGTAATAATCCAACCAGAATAAAGCATTACTAATTAAGAAAGAACGAACTTCATTCCTTCCATAATTAAACACTAAACTTTTCCAATCCGGATGATATCCTTTTCTGCGATCAGGATGTTCATATAAATTTGATCCGTCAAAATAACCTAATCCATGTGCGTCATCAGGAAAATGAGAAGGAACCCAATCCAGAATAACTCCGATGCCTGCCTGATGTAGTTTATCGACCAGCACCATAAAATCCTGTGGATTTCCAAAACGGGATGTTGGCGCAAAATAACCTACAAGCTGGTATCCCCAGGAAGGATCATACGGATATTCCATTATGGGCATAAATTCCACATGCGTAAAGCCCATTTCCTTAACATAGCTGACCAAGTCTTCGGCTAGTTCAAGATAAGTTAAAAACCGGTTTTCTTCGGCACGTTTCCACGAACCTAAATGCACTTCATATACTGAATAAGGTTTATTTAAATCATTGTGTTCTTTCCGGTTTTTCATCCATTTAGAATCTTCCCACTTATGATTTAAATCCCATACAACAGAAGCTGTATGTGGTGGTTTCTCACAATATAAAGCAAATGGATCTGCTTTTTCTGTAACAAGACCACCATTATTAGATAAAATTTTATATTTATAAGTAGTGCCTTTTTGGATATTTGGAATAAAACCTTCCCAAATTCCTGAAGAATCCCAACGTACAAAAAGCTCATGTTCTCCCTGTGTCCAGAAATTAAAATCCCCCACGACAGAAACAGAATGTGCAGTAGGTGCCCAAACAGCAAAATAAACCCCCTGAACTCCATTTAATTCAATTAAATGAGCTCCTAACTTTTCATATAATTTAAAATGTTTTCCAGCTTTGAATAAGTTAATATCAAAATCAGTAAATAGGGAATGCGAAATAACTTTACTCATAGTATTATTGGTATAATTCTAAATCTCAAAATAGAATATTGATAAAAACAGTTTGCTAACTTATTCAATTCTAAAATTATCAGGCAAAGTTACACCTTTCTTGATTACTACAATTCCATCTTTTATGGTATATAATTTTGTGGTTAGATTTTCTAAATGCGGTCCACCGTTAATATATACATTATTACCTATGCGGCAATCTTTATCCACTAATGCATTGTTAATATAACAGCCTTCTCCTATCCCCACTAATATTTTATTTTCCTTAGCATCTTCTTCCATATCTTCAATGCTTTGATAAATATCATTACCCATTACATACGTACTGTTGATGATAGAATCTTTACCAATTCTGGATCGAATACCAATTACAGAATTTTTAATTTCCTTAGCATTGATAATACAACCTTCAGAAATCAATGATTTATCAACCATTGTATTTTTAAATTTTGATGGTGGTAATAATCGGGGTCTGGTATAAATTTTATTATCGTTATCAAATAAATTAAATTTAGGAACATCCTCAGTCAATCCTATATTAGCTTCAAAAAAGGAATCTATGTTTCCAATATCAGTCCAATAACCTTCATATTGATAACTAAGTATTTTTTTATTCCCAACAGCATTTGGAATAATTTCTTTACCAAAGTCTTTTGTATCGGGATCTGCCATTAAATCTACTAAAAGCTTTTTGTTAAAAATATAAATACCCATAGAGGCTAGATATTTTTTCCCTTCAGCTTCCATTTGTTCACTTACCTCAGATTCCCAATCCGGTAAAAGTTCTTTTACTGGTTTTTCTATAAAAGATTCTACACAACCTTCATTATTTGATTTTAAGATTCCAAAATCAGGAGCATCCTTAGCATTTACTGGTAAAGTTGCAATTGTAATATCTGCTTCGTTTTTAATGTGCTCTTCAAGCATATCATTAAAATCCATTTGATACAATTGATCTCCAGATAGAATTAAAGCATAATCAAAATTATGGTTTAAAAAATGGGGCATACATTGCCTTACAGCATCAGCCGTTCCCTGAAACCAGGTTGGATTATCCGGTGTTTGCTCTGCTGCTAATATGTCTACAAATGCCTGACTAAAAGCACTAAAAACATAGGTATTCTTGATATGTGCATTCAGCGAAGCCGAATTAAATTGTGTCAATACAAACATTCTGTAAATATCTGAATTCATACAATTTGATATAGGAATATCAACTAATCTATATTTCCCTCCCACTGGTACTGCCGGTTTTGATCTGGTTTCTGTCAACGGATAAAGTCTGGATCCTTGTCCCCCGCCTAAGATAATAGCAATAACGTTTTTTCTTTTTGCCTTCATATTTTGTTTAGTATTAAGTTGTACATTTCTATATATTCCTGACTTGCTTTTTCCCAGGAATGATCCGTACTCATTCCTTTTTTTCTTATTTCATTCAAATGCTTTTTATCTTCGTACAAACTTACCGCCCTTTGAATAGAATAACAGATGTCACCCACAGAAGATTGGTCATGACAAATTCCGTTTCCATTATCCCCAAAATCAATTACAGTATCTTTCAATCCTCCTGTTCTCCTCACTATAGGAATTGTTCCATATCGTAAGGAATACATTTGATTTAGTCCGCAAGGTTCTACTCTGGATGGCATTAGTAAAAAATCTGCTCCGGCATAAATTAAATGAGCTAACTCTTCATTGTAACCAATAAACGTATTGTAATTTCCTTTATAATCTACCAATAAACTATTCAGCTGATTTTCTATTTGTGCACTTCCTGAACCTAATATTAAAATATTAATTTCTTTAAAATTTTCAGAAAGAGCTAAAGCCGAAGCCTGAGGCAATAAATCTCCCCCTTTTTCATCCCATAATCTGCCTATAAAACTAAATAAAGGTTTGGATGGATCTAAATTAAAAAGAGTACAAAGTGTTTCTTTATTTTGTTGCTTTCCTTTTTCGAAATTTTGAATCGAATAATTTTTCTCCAGCATTTTATCTTTTAAAGGATCCCAAACCTCTGTATCAATACCGTTTAATATCCCCCTAGACTTATAACGCACTATATTAAATAAAGATTCTAAACCATTAGCTGAATTATTTATCTCATTTAAATAACTTGGAGAAACAGTAGTAACCGCCGAAGCACATTTGACACCTACCGCCAACGAGTTAATTTGATGATTCCATTCTAATAGTTTAACATGAGTCCTATCAAATTCCGGAAAATAATTGATCTTATCAAAACTAAACTGTCCCTGATACAAACCATTATGAATAGTAAGCATCGATGGTGTATTTAATAACTGATGGTATTTATAACAATGTTGCATCATAAAAGGAATCAATCCCGTATGATGATCATGGCAATTAATAACATCAGGCATAGCCTCTCTTCCTATAATCCAGTCCAGAGTAGCAATCTGAAAAGCCATAAAACGCTCAACATCGTCTTCATACCCATAAACCTCTTTTCGGTCAAAAAGTTCCGGTATTTCCATCAAATACAACTCAAACCCTAACTTATCACTAGTTTCCTTTAAAACACTAAATGGAAAATTAAAATTTCCTAACTGAAGAGTCCCCCAATGTACACATTCAAAATCATTCTCTTTCCTAAACTTAGTTTCATAACAAGGCATCACTACCCTCAATTTATGTCCCGCTTTATTCTGATATTTAGGCAAGGCTCCAACCACATCTGCTAACCCTCCTACTTTAGCTACCGGATAACATTCTGCACTTATATGAAATATTTCCATTTATCGTTTTAAATTTATTTATGGTTAAAAAAATGTAATATAAAATAGTTCTGTTAAATTATCTTCAAATCAATACAAATCCAGTCAAATCACTTAGAATACTTTTTCTTAAGTTTTTCTAAATATACTAAAAAACAAAAACAATTACAGTAAAAATGTAAAAAAAATAACGCTAAAAACAAAGTTTTTTAATTCTTAAAAACATCTGAAAAGTATTATTTTTGAAGAATTAATTATGATTTGATAATTTAAAAATAAATAAGAATTATATCGTTATTTTCTCTTATTTTATTGCTTAAAATTATATAATTATAATTCCAAAATCAGAACATTACTGTGAAAAATAATAATTTAGTAACAAATGAAAATAAAAATAGACTTATTTGATGAAACCACCAATTGGAATAAAGAATTAAATCCGATTTTAGAAAAATATTTTCATCGAAAGCACCCGTTGGAATATCAAAACTTATTTCAATTAATAGTTATGGTAGTTTTATCAGCCCAGGACTCAGATAAAAATATAAATAATATAGCTCCTCAATTATTTAATGCGTTCCCTACTATGGAAAGTATCGCAAATACAACCAAAAAAAGCATTAATCCCATATCTTACAGCAGTAAAATATCATGAAAATAAAATAGATTGGTTACTAGAGATTGCTAAAGAAATTAAAACCGACAAAAATATTCCATTAACACTAACAGCATTAACATCTCTAAAGGGCATTGGACGTAAATCAGCTAATGTTATTTTGAGAGAAGCCGGTATTCCTGCAGAAGGAATTATTACTGATTTACATGTAATTCGGGTAGCTCCCAGAATAGGAATAATTAACCCAACAAAAAATGGTTTGAAAGCTGAAAAAGAACTAATGGCTATTCTTCCTAAAGAAATATGGAATGAAGTAGGTATGGCAATTTCATTTCTGGGCAGAGAAATTTGCCGTCCAACACCACAATGCGATCAATGCCCAATAACAAATTGTTGTAAATATTTTAAAGAAAATTAATCTTTTTATTTTATCCAATAAAAGCCTTTAGATCGCAATTCAGAGGAGTCAGAAATGTGGAATTCTTCCTTTTTAGACTAACTAATATTTATGCTTAATTTTATCGCTCCACAGGTTTTTGGATTGATCCAATACTTATCCCTTTTGAACTTTACCTCTATTCCAAAATAGTATAAAACAAAAAACCCCGTTTCGTTAGAAACAGGGTTTTCAAAGAAAGGCGACGACATACTCTCCCACAAAACTGCAGTACCATCTGCGCAGGCGGGCTTAACTACTCTGTTCGGGATGGGAAGAGGTGAGCCCC
>NZ_FRCC01000032.1 GCF_900142775.1 Flavobacterium flevense | reverse complement strand
ATAGGGTAAGTTCCCGATGGAGTATTTGGTGCTAAGGTCAATACACCTGTTGCATCAATACTCAATGGTCCTGCTGTTACCGGAGTTACATCCGTGTTGTCTGTTGTTACCGGCACACCGTTTAAGGTATCATTTGTTGTTACATTACCAATAGTAGTTGGAGTTGTAGTACCAGGCGTTTGTGTTGGAAACACATCCACGATAGCAGCAATTGGATTCAATACTGTTACTGTATCGGTTACCGAAGCACAATTCGCAGGGCTTACCGCTAATCCTGTTACAGGATTTACCTCACATATGGTGTAGGTGATAGGGTAAGTTCCCGAAGGAGTATTTGGTGCTAAGGTTAATACACCTGTTGCATCAATACTCAATGGTCCTTCGGTTACCGGAGTTACATCCGTATTGTCTGTTGTTACCGGCACTCCGTTTAGGGTATCGTTTGTTGTTACATTCCCAATAGTAGTTGGAGTTGTAGTACCAGGCGTTTGTGTTGGAAACACATCCACAATAGCAGCAATTGGGTTTAATACTGTTACTGTATCGGTTACCGAAGCACAATTCGCAGGGCTTACCGCCAATCCCGTCACTGGGTTTACCTCACATATGGTGTAGGTGATAGGGTAAGTTCCCGATGGAGTATTTGGTGCTAAGGTTAATACACCTGTTACATCAATACTCAATGGTCCTGTTGTTACCGGAGTTACATCCGTATTGTCGGTTGTTACCGGCACACCGTTTAAGGTATCGTTTGTTGTTACATTACCAATAGTAGTTGGAGCTGTAGTACCAGGCGTTTGTGTTGGATACACATCCACAATGGCAGCAATTGGATTCAATACTGTTACTGTATCGGTTACCGAAGCACAATTCGCAGGGCTTACCGCCAATCCTGTTACCGGATTCACCTCACAGATGGTGTAGGTGATAGGGTAAGTTCCCGATGGAGTATTTGGTGCTAAGGTCAATACACCTGTTGCATCAATACTCAATGGTCCTGCTATTACTGGTGTTACATCCGTATTCTCTGGTGTTACCGGCACTCCGTTTAAGGTATCGTTTGTTGTTACATTCCCAATAGTAGTTGGAGTTGTAGTACCAGGCGTTTGTGTTGGATACACATCTACGATAGCAGCAATTGGATTCAATACTGTTACGGTATCGGTTACCGAAGCACAATTCGCAGGGCTTACCGCCAATCCTGTTATCGGATTTACCTCACAGATGGTGTAGGTGATAGGGTAAGTTCCCGATGGAGTATTTGGCGCTAAGGTCAATACACCTGTTGCATCAATACTCAATGGTCCTGCTGTTACAGGAGTTACATCCGTATTGTCTGTTGTTACCGGCACACCGTTTAAGGTATCGTTTGTTGTTACATTACCAATAGTAGTTGGAGTTGTAGTACCAGGCGTTTGTGTTGGATACACATCCACGATAGCAGCAATTGGATTCAATACTGTTACTGTATCGGTTACCGAAGCACAATTTGCAGGGCTTACCGCCAATCCTGTTATCGGATTCACCTCACAGATAGTGTAGGTAATAGGGTAAGTTCCCGAAGGAGTATTTGGTGCTAAAGTCAATACACCTGCGGCATCAATACTCAATGGTCCTGCTATTACTGGTGTTACATCCGTATTCTCTGGTGTTACCGGCACTCCGTTTAAGGTGTC
>NZ_FRCC01000013.1 GCF_900142775.1 Flavobacterium flevense | reverse complement strand
TGGTCAATTTGAATTGGAAAGTGGTGGTCAGTTTGCTCCGGAACTGGTGGTCAATTTACATTGGAAAGTGGTGGTCAATTTGACCGGTTTTTCCAACTATGCGACCTGTTCAGAATTAGAAATAATTATGCTAAAACTTTTGAAGGTTTTAAAACAAGAATTTTAGGAAAAATAACATTAACATTGATACAGTATATCAATAAATTCATATTTGACAGACCAATAAACAATATTAAAAATCAAACAATTTAATTACGCCCAACGGGTTAAATGAATCGCTTATGAAATTAGATTACACTGATAGCTAATGAGCTTGATTTTAATTGTCTGATTTTTAGTTTGTTTTAAGTCAATACTAATAAAAAGATTTATTAATAAAACAGGTTGTTTTTCTTCTTAAATGGAGTTCAATACAATATTTATGTTTTTTAGTCATTCCAGTGGGTATCAATTACCTTTTGTATATGCGGATATTTTTCGCCGTCTTCTTCACTCAATTCCTTACGTTTTGTAATGAGTTGTTGTTTTAAATTAATTATAATGTTTTTATAAGTAGGGTCTTTGTATGCATTATTCATTTCTTGAGGATCTTTTGATAGGTCATAAAATTCCCAAGCTGCAGGAGTGTGCATGGCAAATTGATTACCCCAACTGGCTTTGTTCCATTGAGCGTTGGGGTTATCAGTATCTACCCAGTATTTTCCATAATAAAAAATGAGTTTATATTGTTTTGTTCTGATACCAAAATGTGCTGGATTTGCATGAGCATGTGCCATGTGCATCCAATATCTGTAATAAGTAGATTTTTGCCAGCCTTTAGGTTCTTTGCCCGTTTCTAAAATATGTTTAAAGCTATGACCTTGCATCTGTTTTGGAGGTGCTCCACCTGCTAATTCAATAAGTGTCGGTGCAAAATCAGTGTTATTTATGATAGCATCAGTTCGAGTACCTGCTTTAATTTTTTCGGGATATCTCACGATAAAAGGCATACGCATCGATTCTTCGTACATCCAACGTTTGTCAATATAATCATGTTCGCCGAGCATAAATCCTTGGTCGGCAGTGTAAACAATTATGGTGTTATCATATAGCCCTTCTTTTTTTAGATATTCAATTAGACGAGCCACATTATCGTCAACTCCTTTTACGCAACGTAGGTAACGTTTTAAGTATTCTTGGTAGGTTTTATGTGTGTACTCTCTGTCACTTAAACCATCAGCTTGGTGTATGTCGAAAGTTGGATTATTTCTTTTTATAAACTCATCACTCCAAATACGCATTCCCATGTTTCTTATGGTGTTTCTTTTCGAAACCGAAGATCCAATGATATGGATTAGAGAATCATTAGATCCACGGGTAGCAATAGAACCATTATTAATATTATCGTATAGACTCGTTGGCTCAGGAATTTCAACATCAGCAAGATAGTTTTTGTAACGGGGTGCATATTCAAAATCGTCATGAGGGGCTTTGAAATGAAAAAACAAAGCAAAAGGCTTTTTTTTCTCTCTTTTATTTTTAAGCCAATTAATAGATAAATCAGTAATAATATCCGAACTATGACCTTTATATTGTTTACCTTCAAAATTTTTATCTTCGGAAAGAGCAAAATGCATTCCCGTTTCTGTAAAAACTGGATCAAAATAAGATCCTTGTTGATGGTGATCAGTTAAAATATTATAATAATCAAAATTAGGCTGAGCTGTTAAGTGCCATTTTCCTACAATAGCAGTTTGGTATCCCAATTTTTTCAACTCTATAGGTAAATATTGTTTATCCATTGGTAATACTCCTTCTAAATCTAACACACCATTAGCTTGGCTATTTTGACCTGAAAAAATGGCGGCTCTGCTAGGGGTGCAAATGGAATTATTCACAAAGCAATTATCAAAAATAATACCTTCGTTCGCAATTTTGTCTAATGTTGGTGTAGGATTAAGAGCTGCCAAACGGCTACCATAAATACCAAATGCTTGTGAGGTATGATCATCAGCCATTATATAAATAATGTTAGGTTGTTTCTGTTCTTTTACGTCTATTTTATTGCTTTTACAAGATAAAACAGAATATAATAGCACACTAATAAGCAAGCTCGTTTTAATTGAAATACTTTTAATCATGTCTGGATGTTTTTTAATAAAGTATAAAATTGATGTTTTTTTATGTTAAAGCTTACCACATATGGTTTTTTTTGAATAAAGCATGATTTATGGGCTTTTATGTCTCTTCAATTTTAATATATTTCTTTTTAAAATCTAGTGGAGTTGAATTTTTGAACTTCTTGAATTGTCTATAGAAAAAAGGTAAACTTTCGTAGCCACATTCAAAAGCGATTTGGTTGACAGCTTTATTAGTTTTAATAAGTTGCTCGCAAACCATATGGATTCTATACTCGTTAACAAACGTAAAGAATGATTTATTTAATGATTTTTTGAAAAATCTACAAAATGCTTCTTGGCTCATAGCAACTTCTGAAGCGACATTGTTAAGTGCTATTTTTTGATCATAATTTTGATGAACATAGGAATAAATAGTATTGATACGATGGTTTATTTTATTGTTTAAATTAGGAGCAAAACCTTCTGAAATTAAATAATCTTGAGTTTTTGTATTTGAAAGCAATTCTAATAAGTTTAGAAAGCGAAATAGTTTTTTTAAAGGTGAATCATTTAAAACCCCAATTAGTTCTTTTGAGATTTCTTTTGAAATTTCAGCATGGAATTTAATACCTCTCGATGATTTTTCTAATAAGTCTTTTATACTTCTGAACTCGTTTTTTTCAAGCCAACCATCTCCCAAGATGTTTTCATTAAACTGCATAACAATCGATTTTACAGGTTTAATATCAGGATTAGTGTTTTTCCAACAATGGGGAAGGTTTGTTCCTAATAAGACTAAATCACCTTCTTCAAAATTTTCAATGCTATTACCTACATAGCGAATCCCTTTTCCCTTTATAATATAGGTCAATTCATATTCAGGATGAAAATGCCAAGGAGCATCGAAATCCTCATTTTCAAACATAAAAGCATGAAATGAGTTGTTATTAGGTATTGGTATTTTTTCGAACTTTGCTTTCATAATCCTAGTATTGGTATTCTATTATGTTTTTTTTTTTTAAATAATATAATTTTTTAGTCAATATAAGCAACTACTATGCTAAAATACATAATTATAACAATATAGATACTTTATAATTTTATCAATGAATTAAAAACTAATTAATAGTCTATGAGTTTATCTTGTAAAGCAGCAATTGCAAAAGGAAATGGTACATTTTCTATAGAAACAATCGTGGTTCAAAATCCTAAAGTAGATGAGGTTTTGGTTGCTATAAAAGCAGCTGGTTTGTGTCATACTGACCACGATTCATTGCATTGGGGAAAACCCATAGTAATGGGACATGAAGGTGCTGGTATTGTAACTGCTATAGGTACAGATATAAAAAGTGTCAAAATAGGTGATGCCGTGATTTTGAATTGGGCAACTCCTTGCGGAGCTTGTTTTCAATGTAAAAATGAAAATGAACACATCTGCGAAAATAACTCTCCTGTAGTTGCAGGTGGAAATGGTTATACTAATGGTCATGCTCATATTGAAGGAACAACTTTAAATGGAACTCCAATAGAGCGTTCTTTTAATATTGGAACACTTTCAGAATTTACTTTGGTTAAGGAATCAGCGGTAGTTAAAAACCCTATTCAGAATATGTCTTTTAGTGCAGCTAGTATTGTGAGTTGTGGTGTTATGACGGGTTTTGGTTCAGCGGTTAATACAGCTCAAGTAACTGAGAATTCTAGTGCAGTAGTTTTAGGTACTGGTGGTGTAGGATTGAATGTTATTCAAGGAATAAAAGTTTCAAAAGCCTCGAAAATCATTGCTGTTGACATCAACCAAACAAGGTTAGATATGGCGGTAGAATTTGGTGCAACCCATACTGTTTTAGCCGATAAGGATGATAAAGGATTATTGAAAGCTGCCCAAAAGGTAAAAGAAATGACCGATGGGAGAGGAGCTGATTATGCTTTTGAGTGTACTGCAATACCAGCCTTAGGTGCAGCACCTTTGGCAATGATTAGAAATGCTGGAACAGCTGTACAAGTTAGTGGTATTGAGCAAGAAGTACTTATTGATATGTCCTTATTTGAATGGGACAAAAAATACATCAACCCTTTGTATGGGAAATGTAACCCTCAAAAGGATTTTCCTAAAATCATAGAGTATTATAAGAATGGGGAAATCATGTTAGACGAAATGATTACAAGAACGTATTCCTTAAATCATTTACAAGACGCATTGGACGATATGTTGTCAGGTAAAAATGCTAAAGGAGTAATAGTTTTCGAATAATAAAAAAATTAAAATATGAACATTAAATACATCATTTGTCTTTTCGTACTAATTACTACTTTAACTGTTTCAGCACAAGAAATTGAACTGTTGAAAAAATGGAAATATACGAGTTACGATTATGGGAATGCACAAGCTATCAATTTTAATGATGATAATTGGGAGTCGGTAACTGTTCCACACGATTGGGCCGTAAAAGAAGATTTCAATTATACACATGATGTGCAATTGACAATGGTAATTCAGGATGGTGAAAACAAGCCAGACTATCGAACCGGAAGATCTGGAGCCTTACCTTATGTTGGAATTGGTTGGTATAGATCAAATTATACAGCTTCAGCAAACGAGTTAGCAGAAAAAGTACAATTACTTTTTGACGGTGCAATGAGTAATGCAAAAGTGTATGTAAATGGACAATATATAGGAGAGCGACCATCTGGATATAATTCTTTTTATTTTGACATAACTAAGTTTTTAAAAGAAGGAAATAACATTATTGCGGTTCGATTAGAAAATTTCAATAGTCAATCGCGTTGGTATCCTGGAGCAGGTTTGTACCGAAAAGTATCAGTAATAAAAACGAATAAAACCCATGTAAAAATGTGGGGTACATTTATTACAACTCCAACGGTTTCAACAAAAAATGCTGAGGTTCATGCTGAGGTTGAAATTATTGGGAATGGAAATTATACTGTGGTTAATGAAGTTCTGAATCCAAAAGGCGTTTCAGTAGCTAAAAAATCGCAAGAAATTAAGGTTAATGGTGAAGTTAAATTAAAGGAAGATTTCAAAATATCAAAACCTAACTTGTGGGGAATAACTACTCCTAATTTATATACGTTAAAAACATCAATTTTAAAAGATGGCAAAGTAATTAATGGTCATACTTCAACCTTTGGAATTCGCAAAATTCGTTTTGAATTGGATGGGTTTTATTTAAATAACGAAAAAATTCGATTTAAAGGGGTGAATATGCATCACGATTTTGGTCCAGTTGGAGCAGCATTTCATAAAGAATTGTTTGTGCGTCAAATGATAAAAATGAAAGAAATGGGTGTGAATGCAATTCGTTTTTCACACAATCCGCCAGCTCCTGAAGCATTGGATATTTGTGATGAAATGGGAGTTTTAGCAATTGATGAAGCTTTTGATGAATGGCAAATAGGAAAGGTATTAAACGGTTATTCAAAGCATTTTGACTTATGGGCCAAACAAGATTTGACCGATATGATTTTACGTGATAGAAACCACCCAAGTATTATAATGTGGAGTATTGGTAATGAAATTATGGAGCAGTATAAACACGATCCTAACCATATTACCAAATTCTTAAATGATATTGTGAAGTCAATAGATACTACTCGAGCTACTACAGCAGGGTTCAATTCATCGACCAATGCTTTAGAAAGCGGTATGGCTTCAACGGTAGATGTTGCAGGTTTCAATTATAAACCAGGTATTTATCATAAAATTAGAGAGACTTATCCAAATCTAAAATTCTACGCAAGCGAAACAGGAGGTTCAGTAAGTACACGAAATTCATATAAATTTCCAGTAACTTTTGATACTGAACAAACAGCAAGAGGGACTTCATTGAATCAAGTTATTTATCCAGATGGACAACCAGGTAATTACGAAAATACGAATGTACCATGGGGATATCCACCATTTAAGGAGTTTGCGGCTTTAGAGTATAATGATTTTGTTTATGGTGAATTTGTATGGACGGGATATGATTATTTAGGAGAGCCTTCGCCATATCATAACGCACAAGCAAGAAGTTCTTATTTTGCGCCAGTGGATATGGTTGGGTTAGAAAAAGATAAATTTCACTTGTATAAAAGTGAATGGAACACTACCGAAAAAGTATTACACGTTTTTCCACATTGGAACTTGCCTGAAATGAAAGGCACGGAATTACCAGTCGTTTGTTATACTAATTATGACAAAGCAGAACTATTTGTAAACGGGAAAAGTTTTGGAATCAAAACAAAAGTAAAACCTGTTATTCCTGATTTTTTAGCAGATACGATCATTAAAGAGGCTTCAGGAGGAACAACAATGGCACAATTAAAGGCTTATGCAATTGTTTGGGAGAATGTTGTTTATGAACCTGGAGAGATAAAAGTTGTAGCGTATAATACTAAAAATAAAAAGATGGCAGAAACTAAAAGAGTAACTGCAGGAGCACCTTTTGCATTAAAAATTGAGCCGGAATTAAATTCAATCACTTTAGGTGAAGTTGGGGTTTATATAGTTTCTGTAGTGGATGAAAAAGGTAATTTATGTCCAACTTTTAATGAGAATATGAATATTGAGGTAAGTGGAGCGGCTGAGTTTTTGGCATCAGGAAACGGTGATCCAACCAATTTACAAAATCTTTCAAAACCGCAACGAAAATTATTTAACGGACAGGCTGTTATTTATGTGCAATCTACTGAATTTGGAAATATCATTATTAAAACTTCAACTTCAAAATTGAACACAACTAATAATTTATTAATTGTAAAATAAACCAAATGACATCCAAGTTTAAAACAACTGAAATATCAAATCCTAAATTCGAGAGTAATAATTTACGCTTTATTACTGTTAAGACCCCAAATTTAATAGGACGAGGAGATATTTGCGTCTTCGTACCACCTTTTGAGAATTTAAAGGATGTGCCTATAGTTAGTTTGTTACATGGCGTATATGGCAGTGCATGGATATGGGCACACAAAGCAGGTGTCCATTTTACAGCTTTAAAAATGATGGAACTAGGACTTATAAAACCTATGGTCTTGGCCATGCCATCAGATGGTTTATGGGGTGATGGATCGGCATATATTTCCAACACTACTATGGACTTTGAACGTTGGATTGTGGAGGATGTGATAGATGCCGTGATTGAAAATATTGCTATTACAAGTGAACATTCACCACTTTTTATCGCAGGATTATCTATGGGAGGTTTTGGTGCTTTACGTTTAGGCGTGAAATATCATAATAAGTATTCAGCTATTTCAGGACATTCTTCCATTACTAATATTGATCAAATGGAATTATTTGTAGAAGAAGAACTGGCAGTGTATTCAGATGAAAACAAAGAAGAGCTATGCATTTATGATTTGATTTTAAAGTATAAAGATACACTTCCACCGTTACGATTTGACTGTGGAATTGAAGATGAATTAATTGAGTATAACAGAGCATTACATCAACAGTTAGAATCATCTAAGATACCGCATATTTATCAAGAGTTTAGTGGTAAACATGAATGGTCTTATTGGGAAGAACACATAAAAGGCAGTTTACTGTTTTTTAATCAATTATAAATTAATCAAAAAAAGTTATGACAGCAATTAAAGATTTATCACAAGAACACCAATTAGTTTCCAACTTTTTCAGATGGCCAGAATCAGAGGCCGAATGGGAACAATATAAATTAAGCCAAGATCAGATTGATTTTTTCCATGAGAATGGTTACCTCGCTAATATCAAACTTTTAGAAGAATGGCAAGTAGATCAGTTAAATGAGGAGTTGGCTCAAATTCAAGACCCAAATCATCCAGCTCATCATTTATTTTATGAATTTCATTCTAATGAATCTACAGATCCCAACAAAGCTATTTTCCATTCTTTAGGACATTGGCGTATTACACCAGGATTTCACGATGTGAATTGGAATCCAGCATTTGTTATGGCTGCTAGCCAACTGTTAGATGATAAATCGGTTCGTTTTTGGCATGATCAATTATTTTGCAAACCAGCAAGACACGGTGGAGTAGTTGCTTGGCATCAAGATTACTCTTATTGGACACGTACTATAAAAATGCAACATCTAACATGCTGGACAGGTCTTGATGATGCTAACAAAAGTAATGGTTGTTTGCATTATATTCCTAAAAGTCATAGGTGGGGACTTTTGGAAAAACCCGTTTTAACAGGGCCTATGGATGAATTTAAGAACTATTTGACTGATGCCCAAAAAGAAGAATTTAAAAATCAAGTACCTATTGAAATGAAAAAGGGTTATGCTAGTTTTCATCATCCATTGATGGTTCATGGATCTTATGAAAACAGTTCTGAGTTTTCAAGACGTGCTTTTGTATTGAATGTATTTGCTGATGGTACGGTTTCTAATTCTGATGAAGCTCTTTTGAAAGGAGTGCCACCAATACCTAAAGGTGATAAAATGGAAGGACAATTTTTTCCATTGCTTTTTGAAAGAAAATAAATTTAAAGTTTATTTAGACCTGAAAAGTGATACAGGATTAATGAAAGAATAAAAATATAATTTTTAAACAGTAGTAAGTTCAGATTTACTACTGTTTTTTTTGTTTTACAAATTCTTCATTTTTTGTTTAGAGAGTGCATTTTATTTGTTGTAAACATATAATTTGAATAATAAAGTCTGATTGAATATAGATACAATAACTTCTTTTACAACTTTTCATGATTTCGGCTTTTTGATTGTATTTGTTAATCCTAAAGCAATTAATCCTTTCTACAACGTTATTTGCATAAGTATCTGATACTTCAACAACCTTATTATTCCTAGTTGTATTTAGGAAATGTTAACTTTTATGTTGTAATGTTTCTATTTAATTGATTTGTTGATGTCTTGAATAATTTGAACAGTTATTACCTGGGAAAGAATACTTGTTTTAAATCCTACAAGACTTTTTGTATAGTTAAGTTTAATTATAAACTGCTCACGTAATATTGAAAATAGGACTTCATTTTTTTTGAGTTTCTTAGTAAATAAAACTTTAAATATTTTTATTAGTTTACAAAATATAAGGGCTTTCGGCCCCTTGTCAAAAAAAGCTCAGCACTTTTTCAGTTCATAGCGGTTTAGTTATTTTCTAATTTCCAAGTTCTTATCCAATCAATTTTCATTGTATTTATAGTATTGTTACTTAAATCAGATTTAAGAGGAAGACCTCCAAGCCAACTGGCATCTGAAGTCCATAAATCAAAAATGATTTCTAAATCTCTTGTAAACTCACGATTAGCATAAGTTTGTCCATTTCGGTCTTTACCTACGACAACACTGCCAGCAGGTTCTCCGTCTAGATAAAATTGAATATTCTTAGAGTCTTTCCACCAAACTCCAAAAGTATGATAATCTTCATTCCATTTTATGCCTTTGGATGGATTGATAGCTAATAATTTACTTTGATTAAAATTAGCAGCATTTCTAATCTCAATAGGACTCAAAGTCGAATTGGCGTGAAAATATTGTGAATTCATTTGTAGGGGGAAATCAGGTTGACAACCACAAGAAGGGTTTGAATTGTTTTCAATAATATCTATTTCGTCTCTATTATTAGAATCCCCATTGTTTAACCAATAGGTGTTAAAAGCAGAAATATGAGCTGTTTTTATCCTCGCTTCGGTGCACATTGGATAACTAATCTTGGTTTTTGAGTGTATTCTTGCTGTTTGAAACCATCTCCCATCTGGGTTACTCTCGTTTAATGTTGCTTTTATCCATAAATTTCCATCAGTTACACCAGAATTAACATTAGATGTAGTCATAAAAACAGGAACACCATAGTTCCAAGTTGACTTAAACCATTTAGCAGTATCAAATGATGTATTAAATTCATCTGACATGTTTTCTTGTTTTACCCATTTCTTACCTGTAGGAGTAGTGTTAATGATGGAAACAAAAGAAGGGAAGTTTGGATCTATATTTTTAAAATCTTCAGCAGTAGGATTTTTATCAATTGGGTTTATGGTATCATTTTCTCTATTTGTACTGCTACAACTCCCTAATGTTAGAAAAACAGAGAGTCCGATTAGTAAATGTTTTTTTTGTTTTGAAAATTGTCGCTTTAAAATCATTATGTAAGTTTAATTTTATTTAGTAAGAGTTGTTTTTTTGAGTTTAAATGAAAATAACTCTGTTTAAGGTGTAACAGGGTTATTAAAGTTTTTTAATGAATTACTTATTCTTTGATAAGTTTTTCCAGTATCAGCATCAATAGCAATTATATAATCTAGAATCCGCATTAGAAATCTACAACAAATATATTCTTTGTCATAAAGTCTAATGCAGATTTTGGCTTTAATTATTAAAATTGAATTATTTAGTTTAGAAATTAAAAAAAGAAATTCTATCGTATAAAATGTTCTTTTTATATTCTAACTAATTCAAAACAATCTTTAAGGTCTTAATTTGGCTTCAGTAACAATAATATCATCTAAATAAAATTTAAATGCACTAGGGTTATTTTGATTATCACCTCTAATCATAAAATTGTAATCAGCTGTAATTGTAATTTTAATTAAAGTAGAACTATATACCCATCTCCCGATCTCAAAGTTAGCAATAAAAGCAGGATTAGGTCCTACAGACCAATCAGTATTTGGATTGATATAAAATCTTAAATCAGGTGCAGATGTTGAAGGATTATTTCCTAAACTTACAACATATGACCAAGACCCCACTTCGTAAGTTTTTCCTGCAACTAAATTAAATTTCACGAGTGCTCCAGAACCATCTTTATGTCCCATAATCATGCCTCCATTTGGTTGCATTTCGATATAAGCACTTTTGCTTCCAGAATGGGCTTTAGCACCTGAAATTTGTAACGTATATTTATCCCATGGAGATCCCCAAAATAAATACCCCCAGTTTGCAGAAGTGGAGTTTTCAAATCCTGAATCGTAAGTTGAAGTTGTTTTAAGGAGGTTAGTCCCAACAAAACTCACTGGAATATTGCTAAAAGAACTTGCCGCTACAGCGTCAGTAGTAGCTAGTGTACCTTTAGTATATGAAATGATTACTTTATCATCATTATACAACGTTTGTCCGTTTAATTCCACAAGAACAATATTACCTTCTGCTGGATTAATAGAGAGTGATTTGATTATTGATGGCAAAGTCGTTCCTTTATTAGTAAGACCTACTGAGAATTCAGAAGTATTTAAAGTAGTCGGTTCCATTTCTCTACTGAAATTCAAAGCTATTTTTCCGTTAACAACCTGAGCTCCATCTAGTGTTACAGGATCTGTAGATGGAATAACTTTTACAAAATCAGTAAATGTTACAGTTGCACTTCCTGCTGGTCTTGGTGTATTAGCATTAATACTAAAACCGTAAGTTCCTAATTTTTTATATTT
Organism: Flavobacterium flevense; assembly: GCF_900142775.1. GTDB lineage: Bacteria > Bacteroidota > Bacteroidia > Flavobacteriales > Flavobacteriaceae > Flavobacterium > Flavobacterium flevense. The sequence continues at coordinate 64,848 of NZ_FRCC01000013.1, read as the reverse complement.
AACATCTAATATTTTGGTATCTACAGTTGATGTTACTGGGTCTCCACCTTCCATTGTCCAAAGGAATTTTTGAGGTTCTCCAATAGTTGTAATCTTATATCTAATTAATCTACCTGCAATTAATTCATTTTCAGCTCCATTAGCAATAACTAATGCTGCGCCATCTGTTCCGTCAGGATTTACATAGTATGCTTTAACATCAATTTCAATTTCAGGAAGAACTGTTATAACTATAGTCGTATCTAAAATTTTACCTAATTTATTTGTTTGTTGTAAATCATAAGCATCCTCTTTAAATACTTGATGTAATTTTACATCATGTACTCCTACTACATTAAAGATTGCTTTAACATTAGCAGTGGTGACAGTTACATCATTATCAGAGTCAACAATATCAGCAACTCCTTCAGGAAAAGTCCATAACCTAGATTCTACTCCTGAAGAAAGATCGCCAAGAGTTATACTAGTTCCTACTCTAATCGTGTTAGCAAAATTCATTTGAGATGTACCAATAATTCGGCTATTGGCTTCATTTAAATTAATTGCATCATATATATCACTACAGGAATGCAAACCAAAGATGGTTATACAAACAGCTACTATTATTTTAAAATTTGTTTTCATATTTTTTAAATTAAATTAAGTTTATCTACAATCCTGTATTGGTTTGTAATTCAGGTGCAGGGATTGGAAAATAATCATGAATTGAAGCATTATAATTAGTTATCCCAGCTAATGCAAGTAAATTAACTGCTCCTTCAATATTAAGTGGAGCTTTCCCTACAATTGAACCAAAATTATCTTTTCTCCAGTTTAAATCAGAACCTAAGGTTGTAAACACATTTTTTATAATTCCCCAACGTACTAAATCATTCCATCTAACATTTTCAAAACAAAGTTCCAAAGGTCTTTCAACCATTTGAATATGCGTCATTATATTCTCCTTAGTAGGGGTTACTATAGGTTGAGTAGTATACCTTTGTTTACTGATATGTAGCTGAGGAAAGGTATTACTATTAGCCGTTAAATATTGCCTTATCGTTTTAACACCTGCTCTTGCTCTTACTAAATCAATGTATTTTATTGCTTCATCAACATCTGACGTAGCATTCAAGACAGCTTCAGCATACATCAAATAAACATCAGCCAAACGAATATGCCTAAAGTTAATACCACTTCTATTCAATGGGATTTCAGAAGTTCCTTGATACCAGTTAGTATATTTTTTAACTAAAGCAGTCAACCCTAATCCTCTATAAGTATGTACTTGTTGACTTGTATTAGTTACTCCAAAATAAGTTCCTTCAAAATCCTTAGGACTGATAGAAGCACTAAGTCTTCTGGAATGTAGGTTTGAACTGTTAATAGGGTTTGTTGTATCAACTTCATCACTTAGAAATAATTCATGGAGGTGATAATTGCTCACTACTGTATTATATCCTCCAAATCCTCCAATGGAAGCATATTGAGCAGCAACATCATTCGCTTCAGCTCCAGAAGCATATGGAGTATCATCAACATTGCTTCCATTTGCACCAGGATTAGCTGTTGAACTATACGCTACTTCTAAAATAGATTCTGAATTATGCTCATTTTGATCCGTAAAATTATCAAGAATGTTTGGTGTTAAAGAATATATTTTTGAATCAATAACCTCTTTGAATTCAGCTGCCGCTTGTGGCCATTTTTTATTATATAAATATACTTTACCTAATAATGAAGTTGCACTTCCCCATGTCACTCTTCCAATGTCATTTCCTAACCAATTTGTAGGTAAATTTGCTTTGGCATAGTTCAAATCTGGAATAATCACTTCAGCATTAATTTCGTCAATTGAACTCAGTTTTTTATTAAAATCAGTTGTAGAAACTTCAGTCCTTATAACTGCTTTACCATAAGTGTGTGCTAATTTAAAATAAAAGAAAGCTCTTAAAAAACGGGCTTGTGCTAGTATAGTTTCTTTTTCTTTTGGAGCAAATGCAGAAGCATCAACTTTATCCATTTGGTTAATTACTTGATTAGCTCTAAAAATCCCAATATACAATTGATTCCACTTTCCTACTACTTGTGGTGAATTATCGGTATACGTCAATTGCCGGTATGCAAGAGGTCTAAAAAAAGAATAAGTGTCTGCTATATCAGCACGTACTTCTTCTTCTGGTAAGCCACTACCACTAATTGCTTGAAACTGCATAGCTGCATAAACTGTTGTTAAAGCACTATTAAACTGTGTAGATGTTTTCCAGAAAGTAGACTCGGTGACTGAATTTGGATTATCAACTGTTAGAAAATCTTTCTCGTCACAACTAGAAAGAAATAAGATAGAGCAAGTCATAAATATAATGGACATTGCTTTGGGTTTTATATTATATTGTATCATAGTTTTACTTTTTACTTTTTAAAATTTAACTTGAGCCCCTAGAACAAATCTTCTAGCGACTGGATAATTTCCACTATCTACACCTCTAGTACTTATTCCATTACCACCAACTTCTGGGTCATATCCAGTATATTTGGTAAATGTGAAAGGATTAAATCCTGTTAAATAGAGTCTAATCTTTCCTATACCATATTTTTCAATAAGGTTTTTAGGCAATGAATATCCTAAAGTGATGTTTCGAATTCTTAGGTAAGTACCATCTTCTAACCAATAATCAGATCTAGCTCTAACACTCTCACTAATACTACTATTTTTATAACTTGGAATATCTGATGTTGGGTTTTGAGGCGACCATTGGCTATATTGATCTAAATGTCTTCCTTGAGCATATGCATAAAAACGCGCTCCATTGAATAGCTCAGCACCGTAAGATAAATACGATTGAACTGATAAGTCAAAGTTTTTATAGTTTAAATCAATATTTAATCCCGCTTCAAAATCCGCTTGTCCTGAACCTGAATACACACGGTCATTTTCATCGATTTTATTGTTGCCATCAGCATCTGCATAACGTAAATCCCCTTTTTGAGCATTTGGATTTATCTTTTGGTATTCTGTTAATTCATCATCCGTTTTAATGACTCCCTCATTCTTTATTAAAAAGAAAGCTCCTGCTTCATGTCCAACCGCAAAAAAAGTTGTTTGATCAATCGCATTACTTAACGTAACTGTTGGTCGTCCATTAGGAAAACCTCTATCTATACCGTTTAAATCAACTACTTCATTTACGTTTTTTGTAAAAGTTCCAGAAATATCATATTTAAAACCATTTTTTAGTTGATTGCGATAAGCTAATGCGATTTCAATTCCTTTATTAGTCATTTTACCTGCATTAACATAAATTGGATTGTAAGTTCCTTCAGCATTTGGTTGTGTCGTTCCTCCTGAAGGTGGTGTTTGGAAAGGTAATAACATGTCTTTTTTATCATTACTGTATATATCAGCATTGAATGTTAACTTGTTGTCGAACATCGCTAAATCAATACCTATATTTTTTGAAGTACTTGTTTCCCATTTTAAATTAGGATTTGAATACCTTCTTTGTATTAATCCAGAAGATAGAACTTCATTTGGTCCAAATAAATAATTAACTCCCGTTTCTAATTGAGTTGCTGCAGAAAAAGGAGGTATATCTTGATTACCCAATTGTGCATAACTAGCTCTCAATTTCAAACTTCTAATTGAATTTTTAAGGAATGAGTTTTTAAAGAAGTCTTCCTCGGAAATATTCCAACCAGCTGATAACGAAGGAAAAGTGGCATAACGATTATTTAGGAATTTTGAAGAGCCATCTCTACGAATACTAGCAGAGAATAAATAACGTTCATCATAATTGTATTGAATTCTTCCTAATAATCCCGCTAAGGTATATTTATTAACAAAGCTTGAAGGAGTTCTAGACTCTTGTCCTTGTCCTATTTCTTGTGTTTCATTAGTAGGAAAACCAATAGCTCCAATAGAGAATTGTTTGGATTCAAATTCTTCATAAGAAGACACTGCAGTAGCTGTGACTTTGTGATTACCAAAATTTATATTATAGTTCAACATATTTTCAATCACATTTCTTTCACTGAAACTATAATCTTCTTGCAATTGGGCTTGAAGTGTTGAAGCAGTAGCATTCAATTTTCCATCTAATCCATATATTAAAAAAGTAGGAATAAAGAATTTTCTCTTATAATCGTATTTGTTTCTACTTAAATTGATCTTGTATGAAAGCCCTTTTATAAACTCATATTCTAAATTTAATGCGATATTAGAAGAAGATACTTTTCTATCATCAATATTTTGCAATTGCTTCGCTAAATACCCAAAGTAGATGGTATTGTCTACAGGAATATTGACAACATTGTCACCACTTACATTTAAATCTGATAATGGCAATTGCCACGGATTTTGACCAATACTATATTCGTATAAACCCCAAGGTTCTTGTTCACGATTTTCATCCGTTAATCCAATTGTAGCAAATGCTTTAAATTTTCCTTTAGTAAATTGTGCATTCAATCTAGAACTCAATCGATCAAATCCTGAATTAATTAAAACACCATCTTGATTAAAATAACTAGTGTTAAAGTTTAATGATAAATCATTTGTTCCTCCAGAAATTCCAAGATTGTAATTTTTAATAATTGCATTATTGTTTTGAACATCTTTTACAAATTTTGTATCATAGTCTAATAACTCAGGTGTTGTAATGAAATACCCAGGAAGATTCCCCGCATTTAATAATGATTCCACTGTAAAATCAGCAAACAATTGCTGCTGCGTATTCATCAATGGAGTTCCTGAAGTAATATTCTGTATTCCTATATATGATGATAAATCAACTGAAACATTTCCTTTCTTACCTCTTTTAGTAGTAATTAAAATTACCCCATTTGAAGCTCTTACTCCATAAATTGCTGCTGCGGCACCATCCTTTAAGATGTCCATGGTTTCCACTTGATCAGGCGCAATATTAGGATTGGATTCATAAGGAACACCATCAACTACATATAAAGGTTCTAATTTCCCTAATAATGACCCAACTCCCCTAATTTGAATATTAGCAGCTTCTCCTGGTCGACCACTTGCGGCTTGCACATTCACACCCGCAACACGTCCCTGAATTGACTCACTGATGTCAGAAACGGGAGCACGATCAATAATATCTGACTTTACTTGAACAACTGCTCCTGTAACTTCTTTTACTTTCTGTTTTCCGTAACCCACATTAATAACAACTTCTTCAAGCATTTTAGACTCCGTAATTAGTTTGATGTTAATCGTAGTAGTTGCCCCAACAACTTTCTTTTGAGATTTAAACCCAATATAAGAGAAAGTCAAAATATCAGTATCTTTAGCCGTTATAGTGTATTTTCCATCAATATCAGTAATACTTCCTTTTGCACTACTATTGACTATTATCGTAACTCCTGGTAGTGGAAAGCCGGTATCATCTTTGACTTGGCCTGTAACTTTTTTTTGTGCATTCATGACACAAAAACTTAAGAGAAAAAACATTATAGGTAACGTTTTTTCCCAAAATCCATTCTTTTTTTTCATAAAACAATTTTGAATTGGTTAATTAATTTGATTTTAGTTAGTTGTTAAAAATTCATTATAAAGCTATTTTTTTTCATATAATAAATTTTTAACAAGGCTAAATTATGTTTTTAGCACTTAATGTTATGAAACAACACCTCGATTTAAACTAGACAGGTTCTGTTTTTATACTTAATTGCTTTTGGTTCTGTGTTATTTCCAGAAAATTAGAAATAACAACCGACTGAAGATTTTAAAGCAAATTATTAGGAGTCTAAAAAATATATTAAAACTAATTTTATATTTAAAGACTAAATTTTATGTAAATTTTAAAAATAATATGTTAGTGACATAAAAAAAAAGACACCAATTTGTTGTCGCAAATTGATGTCTTTTTTAAATTTAAATAAATACTATCTAAATCATATTCCTGAAATAAAATCATTTAAATTTTCATTTCGTTCTAAGTTGAACTTTTTTCTAAGTCGATATCTTGATGTATGTACACTTTCGAATGAAATTCCAAGTAAAGAAGCCATGTCTTTACTTGAAAAGTTCAATTTAATTAAGGCACATATTTTTAAGTCTGTTTGTCCTAAATCGGGATATTTTTCTTTTAAATTAGTATAAAAACTTTGATTAACAGCGGTAAAACGAGCCTCAAATTCTTTCCAATTGCTACTGGGCGTCCCTTGAATGGTTTTAAGCATTTTATTAATCGTTTTAACATCAACGTTTTCTTTGTTTTCCGTCAAATTAACCTTTAATCGCTCTATAAATTCATCTTTTTCAATTAACTGTAAGGCTGAAGTGGTTAATTCTTTATTTTTTAATTCCAGAATTTCTTTATTTCTTAAGAGTTCCATTTCTTGTTTTTCAGCCAAAACTTGTTTCTCAAGTTGGTGTTTGCGTCTCATATTTTTGATGTACAACCTACCATATAAAATCAAGGAAATGACAATCAACGAATACAGTATTGTTTTTAAAATCCCCAAACTTTCTTCATGTTCTAATTCTTTTATACGTTGTAATTTTAGTATTTCCTTTTCCTTTTCTTTTTGCATGCGATACTTATCATTAATTTCAAAAAGGTGTTGACTGTTCTTGCTGTTCTTACCAAATACCTGAATATTAAATAACATAGCTAAATTGGCATTTTTATAGGCATTTTTATAGTCTCCTATAGTAGCATAATTTTTAGCTAATTTTTCATGAGCCAACAACTTATAATTGGAATGACTTTTATATTTTTTAGAAAGTTCAAGCGATTTTTCAAAGTATACAATACTCTCAGATAAATCTCCTTTCATTTTATATACATCTCCAATGAGATAATTGATTATGATCAAATAGGAAGGGTCGATTGTTTCAAAATAAGACTTTGAATCTCGTAATTTAGACAAAGCCAAATCATATTTTTTATCAACTGCATCTAAGTAGGCAGCCTCTGCCTCTATATAATATACCTTAACTCCACTATTTAATTGTTTTTGGGTAATATAGCAACTGTCTAAATATATCTTTGCTTGTTTATAATTGCTATTCACCCTATAAAGATTAACAATCGAAAAATAATCCTGCAACAGAATTTCTAAATTTTTAATGCTTTTTTTGGAATGATTCTGTTTAGTCAATCGCAATGAATTATTAAAATATTGTATTGCTTCTTTATCCCTGTCATAATAGCTATAAAGCCAACCTAATGCTTGATATATTCTGGCCTTAGAAATGGTATCTTTTGATTTGTCTGCTAGTAATAATGCTTCCCAATACCCATCATAGGATTTGCCGTAATCTACAATATGCGCGTATAAAAAAGACAACGCAATTTTGTTGTTAATAATATTAATTGTGTCTTTTTCCTGCTCGTAAAGAGCAATGCTCTTTTTGTAAAAAAATATAGAACTATCAGATTTGATGTATTTTAATCGCTCCGCTTTTTCAAAATATGGATTTGATTTATAATCATTTTGAGAATGTAAATTCAAAGACAACAGAAAGATAAAAACCACCAAAACATTTATTAACAACAATTCTTTACTGAAACAAGAACAAATGTTTTTTAGATTAAGACCTTTTATGATTTTTAGAAAAGTAATTTTATTCATTTTAAGAGTTATATAGGTAAAAATAATGTAAAATTCAGACTGAACTATGACGCATATCTATTTAGTAAGCACAATGTAGTTAATGTCTAGTTAAAAAACCGAAAATGTAGTTGTAAAAAATATTTGTTCAGTTATTGTCTAGTTTAAATTAAATCGATTTACCATTTATAATGAGATATTTGCTTAAATCTTGATGTATATTTTTATGAGTTATTTTTTTAATAATTCAATTTATTTTACTTACGGAAAACTAGAAATATTTAATTCATTGCCACATCAACCATAGTTTTAATGTTTGTGTGAAAAAAATAAAAAGATAGAATATATAAATAGATATGGTTGGCAGATTCTGCATGTATCCAAAAATACCACAATACAGTTTGTTTTTATGATACACACACAGAGTATACACTTCTAAAAACTATACATATGCAAAATAACAATTAACGTGAAAGACAAAACAAAAAATTTAGCCATCAAAAAACTAATACGTATTGGTTTTCTAAATTTAGCTATTTTGAGTGCTGATGCTCAAAATATATCGGTACCTAATATTGATTTTAATTTCAATTGGAATTTTAAACTCGAAAACAATACAAATATTAAATGGAAGAAAGTAAATCTTCCACACGATTGGAGTGTTGAGGCTTCTTTCGATAAAATAAACGGTGAAGGAGCAACTGGCTATTTGCCTGGAGGAATAGGTTGGTACAAGAAAAACTTCAACTTAAAGCCTAATAAGAATCAAACGATATACATCCTTTTTGATGGGATTTATAACAATAGTCAATTGTGGTTAAACGATAAAAAACTAGGCGAGCATCCGTATGGCTATTCTCCTTTTTATTATGATTTAAGCTCTTACTTGAATAGTAATGGCGCTAATGAAATCAAAGTAAAAGTCGATCGAAGTAGGTATGCTGATAGTCGCTGGTACACGGGTTCTGGAATTTATAGAAATGTTGAATTGATTACTAAAAATAATTTGCATATTCCTATTTGGGGCACGTACATCACTACTCCTAAGGTAAGTACTCAAGAAAGTACCGTTCATTTAGAAGTTAAGGTAAAAAACAATTTCAACAAAGAGGAAGCTTTTGAAATCATTACAATATTCCTTGATGTTAATGGAAAAAAAGTAGCAGAACAATCCTCTAAAGGAAAACTAGCGTCCAAAAAAGAAGATAAATTTAGTATTAATGCAAGCATTAGTAAGCCGAAATTATGGGATGTAGAAAATCCTAATTTATACACTGCTGAAACCAGAATTGTACAAAACGGAAAAACAGTTGATGTGCACCAAACAAAGTTTGGAATCAGAACCATTAAATTTGATGCAAATACTGGTTTTTATCTCAATGGCAAAAATATGAAAATCAAAGGAGTTTGTTTGCATCATGATGCAGGATTGGTAGGTGCAGCTGTCCCAAAAGATGTATGGAAAAGACGCTTTGAAAAATTAAAAGAAGCTGGTGTTAATGCCATTAGAATTTCGCATAATCCTGGTTCAGATGAATTCATCACACTTTGTGACGAAATGGGTATCATGGTTCAAGAAGAGTTTTTTGACGAATGGGATAATCCAAAAGATAAAAGACTGAATATGAAAGAAAAATCAGTTGATTATATTACTCGAGGCTACACGGAACACTTTCAAGAATGGGCGGAACGCGATTTAAAAAACACTATGTTAGCCCATCGAAATCATCCTAGTATCATTCAATGGAGTATTGGTAATGAAATTGAATGGACGTACGAAAGAAATGCGCAAGCTACTGGTTTTTTTAATAATATGGACTGGAGCGGAAACTACTTTTGGTCGTTACCTCCTAATTCCATTGAAAAAATTAAAGAAAAATTAGAAACCCTTCCAAGAGAAAAATACGACATAGGTGTTACTGCTAAAAAATTAGCAAAATGGACCAAAGAAATGGACACTACGCGCTATGTGATTGCCAACTGTATTTTGCCTTCGTCCAGTTATGAGTCGGGATACGCTAATGCGCTGGATATGATTGGCTATAGTTATCGACGTGTAATATATGACTATGGACATGAAAATTATCCAAATTTGCCTATCATGGGAACTGAGAATGTTGCACAATGGCACGAATGGAAAGCCATTATGGAACGACCATTTGTGGCAGGTACTTTCTTGTGGACAGGTATTGATTATTTAGGAGAATCCAATAAAAGATGGCCTAAAAAAGGAACTGATAGCGGAATCCTTGATTATGCTGGATTTGAGAAACCATCCTATCACATGATGAAATCTTTGTGGAATGAGGCTCCCGAATTGTATATAGCAACTCAAAATAAAGACAAATCCATCTACAAAACTGATCCTCAAACAGGGAAAGTGGTAGAGAAAAAAATAGGTGCATGGGAAAAAGCCTTGTGGATTTGGCACGATGTCAATGAGCACTGGGAATACAAACAAGGAGAAGAAACCATTGTAGAGATTTATTCGAATTGTGACGAAGTGGAACTCTTTTTAAATGAGCGTTCGTTAGGGAAGAAAAAATTATCTGATTTTGAAGATCATATTTACAAATGGGCTGTTCCGTTTGAAGCTGGTAAATTGTCAGCCACAGGAACTAAATCAGGTAAAATCATCACTAGCGAACTCGTAACACCTAGCCAGGCTTATAGTATTCAATTGACTACAGACAAAACAACGCTTGAAAACGATGGTTATGCAGTGGCACATATTGTAGCTCAAATAGTCGATAAGAACAATAATCCTGTTCAGACTCTAAATTCTGAAATTAGTTTTACTGTAAATGGAAATCTAAAAGTACTAGGAATAGACAATGGAGCTGTGGATAATGTACAAGATTTTCAATCCAATAAAATTGTGTTGACTAAAGGGCGTTGCTTGTTCATCGTACAATCTAAAAAAGAGGTGCCTATCACGGCTACAATTAAAGCTCAATCTAAAGGATTAAAAAGCAATACAATAACTATTACAACTAAAAAAAATATAAATTAATAATTAACCAAATAAAAAAATGAATACAATAGAAAAAAGTATTGTTGGGTTGTTCTCAATGGGAATAATGTTAACCGCATCAGCTCAAACTAAGACAGATAAAGAGTTAAGATCGCTGGCTGTAAAATATAAAGACAAATATGGCATCATGGATGTTGACCATTTAAGTACTGCAACTAAAAGAGCTTTGTTATGGGATCAAAAACTAGGAAATGAATGGTTTATCGAATTTAGCGAACCGCAATCCTTAAAAGGAGATTTAGCCTATGAAGAAGGCGTGGTGCGTAGAGATCCAAGTGGTATTATCAAAGAAAACGACAAATACTATGTTTGGTATACTAAAAGCACTGGACCTACTCAAGGTTTTGGTGGTGATATGGAAAACGAAAAAGTATTTCCATGGGATCGATGCGATATTTGGTATGCTACCTCTAAAGATGGGTGGACATGGAAAGAAGAAGGAATTGCTGTTGCAAGAGGTAAAAAAGGATCCTATGATGATCGTTCTGTGTTTACTGTAGAGATTATGAAATGGGATGGTAAGTATTATTTATGTTACCAAACTGTGGAAGGTGTGTACAATGTGCGTGTCAAAGAGAAAGTAGGAATGGCTTGGTCAACTTCGCCAGACGGACCTTGGACAAAATTAGACGCACCAGTTATCGCTCCAGCTGAAAACGGAGTATGGAAAGGTAAAGAAGATAACCGTTTCTTAGTAGAGAAGAAAGGAGATTTTGATAGTCATAAAACACACGATCCTTGCATCATTCCGTTTAAAGGTAAATTCTATTTGTACTACAAAGGAGAGCAAATGGGGGAGGAAATGACTTTTGGTGGTCGTCAAATTCGTCATGGTGTGGCTATTGCAGATAACCCACTAGGGCCATACAAAAAATCACCTTACAATCCAATCAGTAATAGTGGTCACGAAATTTGTGTTTGGCCTTATAACGGTGGAATTGCTTCTTTGATTACTACGGATGGTCCAGAAAAAAACACTATTCAATGGTCACCAGACGGAATCAATTTTGAAATCAAATCTTTTATAAAAGATGCACCTCACGCTATTGGATTAAATAGAACAGCTGAAAATGAAAAAGAGCCTACTGAAACATTGCGTTGGGGGTTAACTCACAAATATAATAACAGGAACTACCAAAGTATAATGCGTTTTTCTTCTGAAAGAAAAACAACTCATGTAGCTGTTGGTGAAAAATCAGTAAACGGTAAAACTGAAAAAGCTGAAAGCATAAACAAATAAGCTTTAATTCATTATTAAAATCCCTTCTAATCCTAAGATAAAAGGAATAGAAGGGATTTTTTGTTTTCCTCAAAATCCATAAAGCACCACAAAAGTGTAGGGTTTTATGTTTCCAGCTTCTATAACAAAGCAAGATTAAAGCAATTTTGGATTCTTATAAAATCGAATAAAAACTATTCGTATAATTTCCATAATAAACTCTATTTTTGTCTTATACAACTTCCAAATAAAAATGACAGCAGAAAAAGAAGATTTAAAATCAAACTACAATGTTCCTAATTTAGAAAGAGGGTTACAAATCATAGAGTTATTGGCAACTTTTCCCAAAGGACTTACTTTGTCTGAAATTATACAAACCTTAGACGTTACTAAATCGAGTGCTTTTCGTATCACAAACACTTTGATTTTTAAAAACTATTTGCAAAAAAATGAGACTACTAAAAAAATCACTCTTTCTCGAAAAATGCTTACTCTAGGTATTTCATCTATGAATGAACAAAGTATTGTGGAATTATCTATTGATATTATGCGTGCGCTACGTGATGAATTGAAAGAGTCTGTAATGCTTGGCGTAGTATTAGGTGAAATGGGGACTATTTTAGAACAAGTATCTTCTTCATATCCTGTTAAACTTTATGTAGAACAAGGTACCCGTTTTTATTTGCACAGTTCTGTTGGAGGAAAATCAATTCTCGCATTCATGCCTGAAGAAGAAGTGACGTCTATAATCAATTCTTTGATTTTTACTAAGTTTACAGATAATACTATTGTTTCTAAAAAAGCATTTAAAGAAGAAATTTTAGAGGTGCAAAAAAATGGATACGCAATCGATAATGGCGAAGATATTCAAGGAATTCACTGTATTGGGGCACCTATTTTTAACGAATCAGGCTATCCAGTAGCTGCAATTTGGATTACTGCTCCCCACGGTCGATTACCCCGCGAGGATTTTGAAAAAAAAGGAAAAATAATTGCTAAATATGCACTCGAAATCTCTTTAAAACTTGGATATCTTGGGCGCTAAGCAATAACGATCAACTCTTTGTAGAAAGTGTCTTGTTTGTCAAGGCACTTTTTTTTATTCTGGTTTTTTATACGGAACTAGTTTTATATATGAAAAAAAATAGGTTTGATTTTGAGTTTTATAAGTTGTAATTATTATATTTGTTTCAAATAAGAAACAATTTTATTATTTGAAACAAATAGATGTAAAATGAAAGCAACCATTTACGAAGGAAATAAAACCTTTACTGTTATTGAAAAAGAAGTAGAACAACCTGATGAAGGGGAAGTTAGAATTAAAGTTGCCTATGTAGGAGTGTGCGGGACAGATGTTCATATTTATCATGGTATGATGGATAAACGAGTGAGTATTCCAGAAACTATTGGTCACGAAATGTCGGGTATTATAGACGCTGTGGGAGAAGGGGTTACTGGATTTACTGTTGGAGACAAAGTAGTAGTTCGTCCATTAGATGATAGAAAAATAAAACCATCTGACAAAGGATTCAACCACATTTGTGAAGAGTTAAAATTTATCGGAATTGATAGTCCTGGTGCAATGCAACAATACTGGAATGTGCCAGCTTTCACTTTGCATAAATTAAAAGAAAGTACTGATTTAAAATTAGCCGCTTTAATTGAGCCTTTATCAGTTGCTACACACGACGTGCGTAGAAGTGGATTGATAAAAGGGGAGACAGCTGTAGTTTTAGGTGGTGGGCCTATTGGACTATTAGTTGCTATGGTTGCTAAAGAATTAGGTGCACAAGTAATTATTTCTGAAGTAAATCCAAACAGAATTGTGAAAGCTAAAGAATTAGGTTTTGATGCTGTAAGTCCCATTGAAGTAGACTTAGTTGAATATGTAAAAAGTAAAACAGAAAACCGTAGAGCAGATGTTGTTTTTGAAGTTGCTGGTGTTCAACCTGCTCTTGATATTATGTGTGAAGTAGCTGGAATCCGTGGAAGAATTTTAATGGTAGCTATTCATGGTGTAAAAAAAGAAGTGGATTTGTTTAAATTTTTCTGGAAAGAATTAAGTTTAATCGGAGCTCGTGTTTACGAAAAAGAAGATTATGAAAAAGCAATTGATTTAATCACGTCCAATGAATTGCCATTTGAGCAAATGATTACGGATGTTCAGCCACTTTCAAATATCCAACAAGTTTTTGAAAGTATAGACAAGAATCCAGAAGGATTAAAAGTAATGATGGATTGTCAAGCCTAAACAAATAATTAATTTAAAAATTAAACAAAAATAAATGAGCGTTTTAGATACATTTAGCTTAAAAGGGAAAATAGCATTAGTAACAGGATGCAAAAGAGGAATAGGAAAAGCAATGGCTATTGGTTTGGCACAAGCAGGTGCAGATATCATTGGTGTGAGTGCTTCACTTGAAACAGAAGGAAGTGCTGTAGAAAAAGAGGTAACAGCATTGGGAAGAAAATTTAAAGGCTATACTTGTGATTTTGGAGACCGAATATCTTTGTATGGATTCATTACTGCTGTAAAAGCAGATTTTCCACAAATCGATATTTTGGTAAACAACGCAGGTACTATTTTAAGAGCACCGGTTGCAGAACATCCAGACGAAATGTGGGATAAAGTTGTCGAAGTAAATCAAAATGCACAATTCATCTTAACGAGAGAGATTGGTAAAGATATGATTGCTAGAGGTAACGGGAAAATCGTTTTCACAGCATCATTATTGACTTTTCAAGGTGGCATCACCGTTCCAGGATATGCAGCAAGTAAGGGAGCTATTGGTCAATTAACGATGGCATTTGCTAACGAATGGGCTGGTAAAGGTGTAAATGTAAATGCCATTGCACCAGGTTATATCGATACAGATAATACAGAAGCTTTGCGTAATGATCCAGTTCGTTCAGCTTCTATCTTAGGGCGCATTCCTGCAGGTCGTTGGGGGAAACCAGAGGATTTCGCTGGGCCAACTGTATTTTTATGTTCAAAAGCGGCTTCTTACATGCACGGTACAACTATGTTAGTTGATGGTGGTTGGATGGGACGTTAATAGTAACTATTAAAAAAATAGAAGATGGCACAAATTAAAGAATACCAACTATTTATTAATGGAGAGTGGAGAACTTCTACCTCTGGAGAAACAATTGATGTTTTAAGCCCTTCAACTGAGGAAGTAGTTGCAAGAGTGCAAAATGGTACTACAGAAGAGGCACTTGAAACTTTAGTATTTGCTGACAAAGCGCAAAAAGAATGGAAAAAATTACCAGCTAGAACTAGAGCTGAATTGCTATATAAATTCTCAAACGAGATCAAAGCTAATTCAGAATACTTAGCGCAACTGATTGTAAAAGAACAAGGGAAATTATTAAAAGTAGCTCGTTTTGAAGTAGCTGTTGCTTCATCATTTATTGAGTACTCTTGCGAAGGAGCTCGCAGAATCGAAGGAGATATTATTCCTTCTGATAATGCAAATGAACAAATTTGGATTCAAAAAGTACCTCGTGGAGTAATTGTCGCTATTACAGCTTGGAATTTTCCATTTGCATTAGCTGCACGAAAACTAGGGCCGGCTTTGATAGCAGGAAATAGTATAGTACTTAAACCAACTTCTGAAACGCCTTTATCAACTTTAGAATTAGGAAATATTGCTAACAAAGTGGGTATTCCTGCTGGGGTAATTAATATTCTTACTGGTCCGGGTAGAGCTATGGGGAATGCCTTAGTAAAAAGCCCAATTACCAAAATGGTAACAATGACAGGTTCTACTCCTGTAGGTCAAGATATTGCTCGTAATGCAGCGGAGAATTTGACTCATGTTCAGTTAGAATTAGGTGGAAAAGCTCCATTTATTGTTTTTGCTGATGCTGATATTGACGCCGCGGTAGATGCCGCTTTGCATTCTCGTTTTGACAACTGCGGTCAAGTATGCACTTGTAATGAACGTATGTATCTGCACGAAGATATCTATGATGTTTTCATGGAAAAATTCATTCCAAAAGTAAAAGCCCTTAAAGTAGGTGATCCTATGCTGGAAGATACCGATATGGGACCAAAAGTAAATGCTGCCGAATTGAAAGCTATGGAGCATTTGGTTGCTGTGAGTATCAAAGAAGGAGCTACAGTAGCAACGGGTGGTAAAAAACCAACAGGTCTTGGATTTGAAAAAGGATATTGGTTTGAACCAACCATTTTGACCAATGTTACTCAAGATATGACTATTGTTCACGAAGAGTCATTTGGACCAATCTTACCTGTTCTTAAGTTTAAAACTTTTGAAGAAGTTGTTGGTTATGCTAATGATTGCGAATATGGTTTGGCTGCGATGGTATTTACGAATGATATGAACACAATCATGAAATGTAACGATGAATTAGAATACGGTGAAATCTACATTAATCGTGGCCATGGAGAACAACATCAAGGTTTCCACAACGGCTATAAATTATCCGGTTCTGGTGGTGAAGATGGCAAATATGGATTTGAGCAATATTTAGAAAAGAAGACTTTTTACATTAGACATAAAGTATAAGAAAATGAATACAAAAATTTCAAAAATTGACGTTCAATTATTCATTGTCCCGCTACCAGAGGTCATGGCTGATGCTAAACACGGGGATCATTACCATTTTGAGCTCATTACTACAACCATAACTCTAGAAGATGGCAGTGAAGGCACTGGCTATACCTACACAGGGGGTAAGGGTGGACATGCCATAAAAGCGATGATTGAACATGATTTTAAGAGTGTTTTAATAGGAAAAGAGGCTAGTAATATTGATGAGATATACGACTTTCTAGAATGGCACATTCATTATGTAGGCCGTGGTGGTGTTGCTTCTTTTGCCCTATCAACCATAGATATTGCTCTTTGGGATATTAAGTGTAAAAAAGCAAATCAACCACTTTGGAAAATGGCTGGTGGTGCAGGAAATACTTGCAAAGCCTACTGTGGAGGCATTGATCTAATGTTCTCAACTGAAAAATTGCTAAAAAACATGGAAGGCTATTTGGCAAAAGGATTTAATGCTGTTAAAATAAAAATAGGTAAAGAAAATCTTGAAGATGATTTAGAACGCATCAAAGCAGTTCGTGAATTTGTAGGGCCAGATGTCACATTCATGGTAGATGCCAATTATTCAATGACAGTCGAGAAAGCAATCAAAGCCATTGAAGGTTTCAAACCATATAACATTACTTGGTTTGAAGAACCCATAATTCCAGATAATTATAAAGGATATGGAGAAATTGTAGATAAAACAGGGTTTCCTCTAGCTATGGGGGAAAATTTACATACCATTCATGAGTTTGAATATGCTTTTGAGCAATCCAAACTGTCATTTGTTCAACCGGATGCTTCTAATTGTGGTGGCATAACGGGATGGTTGGCGTCAGCCAGATTAGCTGATAAACATGGAATTCCTGCTTGTTCACACGGGATGCAAGAATTACATGTCAGTTTAGTATCCGCTCAACCTAATTCAGGTTGGTTAGAAGTGCATAGTTTTCCTATTGATGAATACACCACAAGACCGTTGGTAGTAGAAAATTACAGAGCTGTTGCTCCTGATTATCCTGGAATTGGCGTTATTTTTAATTGGGAAAAATTAGCCGTTTATAAAGCAAAATAACCACATAGAAAATGGGAATAACCAAACACATATTCGGAACATTTCAAGATAAAGAAGTTTTGCAATTCACGTTGACAAACACACAAGGAATGTCTGTGTCAATCATGAATTATGGGGCAACTATAACCGCTATAAAAGTACCAGACAAGAATGGGGAAGTTCAAGAAATCACTTGTGGATTCGACACATTTGAAGGTTATTTATCTAAACCTTATCAAGAGAACTCTCCTTATTTTGGCTGTACTGTAGGACGTTACTCGTCTCAAATAAAAGAGGCAAAATTTAGTTTAAATGGTAAAGAATATAAACTAGTCCAAAATTGTGGGAGTAATAATCTTCATGGAGGAAAAGAAGGGTTTGATAAAAAAATATGGGAACTAGAATCTCTTGAAACGCTTGAAGCCTCTTCATCCATAAAAATGGTATTAGAAAGTAAACATCTGGAGGAGGGGTTTCCCGGAAACGTGGTAATTTCTATTGTTTTTTGTTTAAATGATAGTAATGAATTAAGCATTGTATATACTGCAATACCAGACCATGACACGCCTTTATCACTGACCAATCATACTTATTTTAACTTATCAGGTTTTTCAGAAAGTATAGAAAACCACCACGTACAAGTAAATACAAACAAACGGTTACAATTAGATAGTTCGGGTGCTGCTACAGGAGAGATTGTACTAGTTGAAGGACAACCGGATGATTTAAGAGTAAGCAAACACATTGGTTCTGTCCATGATGCTATGAATGATGGGTTTGAACATTTTTACATTTTTGACAATCCAAATGAAATACTGAAAGAAGTTGCAGTGATATCATTAGCGTCTAATGATCAAAAAATTACAGTTTCAACTACCGAACCTTGTATGTTACTCTATACAGGTAAATATACTTCTGGCGAATTAGCCAGAGAAAATGGAAATCAATTTGGTAAATTCAGAGGGCTTTGTTGCGAAACACATCGATACCCAAATGGTCCCAACTTAAAAAACGCACCTAATTCCCTAACCAAGGCAGGTGAAAAATTTAAAAGTGTAACCATCTTTAAATTTGACTTTTAAAATAACTTATACAAACTAAACTTTAAAACATTATGATTGATGGAATTATTTTAGCAATCGGAGCGGGACTTATGCTGGGTCTTTATGCTCTACCCGAAAAATTTACTAAAGATTTTAAATTTGAAAATACTTGGAGTTTATTTTTCATGTTGACCATGTTTTTAGTTCCTATTATTGCCTCAATAATACTCATAAATAATTTTGGCAGTGTTTTTTTCTCTGTACCAACAAATGTTCTGATAAAAATGGCGGTTGCAAGTCTATTATGGGGTATTGGTGTTATGATGTGGGGCAAGGCTATTAATCACATTGGGTTGTCTCTGGGGTTTTCTATATTTATTGGGACTGTCATATTAGTTGGTTCAATTCTACCTTTTGCCGTTGAAGGATTACCTCAAAAAAATGTACTTCTAACCATACTGGCAGGTATTTTTGTAGTACTCTTAGGTGTGCTATTTAATGGGCAAGCTGGTATTACAAGAGAATTAGATGAATTAAAATCAGGACAAAATATAAAAGGAAAAGGTGAGATGATTATGGGGATTACTATTGCAGTTATTGGTGGTTTATTAGCTACTGGTTTTAGTTATGCGAACGCTGTTGGTAGACCTTATATACATGAGGCCTGTCAAGCATCAGGAAACCCCGAATGGGTAACAGCAGTAGCTGTTATGTTTCCAATATTTATTAGTGGAGGAATTGTAATGACTTTATATTTTGCTTGGCAGCTATCCTCAAAAAAAGCTTGGGTTTGTTTTAAAACACCCAATTTTAGAAAAAACTTTATCCTAATTTTAATTATGGCCATTTTCCATTATGCTGCCTCAGCCCTATTTGCATTTGCAGCTTTTAAATTAGGAGAAATTGGGAACACCGTTGGTTATGCAATTTTTAACACCTCTTGTGTGGCAACTGCAATAGTAAGCGGGATTGTTACTAAGGAATGGATTAACGCATCAAGTAGAGCAAAAAAATATTTATACATAAGTTTGACGTGTATGATAATTGGGATTTCTATAATTGCCATAGGAAACGGAATATCTTAAAACAAAAAAACAAAATAAAAAATATACAGTTCAATGGTCACAAGATGGTATTAATTTTGAAATCAAAGGGGGTTAAAAAGTGTAGCTCATCATTGGCTTAAATAGAGCTGCTGATGCTGTAAAGAATCTACAGGAATTTTAAGATCTGGATGTGACACATCAATATAGAACTTCAGATTCGTTTATTATTGAGTTATCCTTCAAAATAAAAGACATACGTTTTGTATTTTGGGTAATCTGTTTCATTTGTTACAAAACGATTAATATATTTTTGACAACTAGTGATAAATATATTATATAAAAAAATTATGAAAAAAAATATGGTAAAAAACAAATTAGTTTACGCTTCAAGTTTATTCTTGATACTTTTAAGTACATCATGTAGTAGTGCAGAAGATGCAGTTGCAGATACTGAAATCCCTGTAATAAATTGTCAAGCTAACATTACTGTTACTATTGCCTCTACGGAGAACGAAGCCAAAGTAGATTATATTATTCCTAAAGCGACAGATAATGTTAGTGCAATGGTTACACAAACAAGTGGGCTGACTCCTGGCGCCATGTTTCCCATTGGAACAACAACTAATATCTTTCGGGCAAAAGATGGGGCTGGTAATATAGCTACATGTAGTTTTGATGTTGTTGTAACTAGAAATGCACCATCAAACAATAAACCTTATTTTATTGGAAATGATCCGACACCATCTGGTAAAAAATGGACTAAGGTTGGCGAATTATCAGATGAATTTGAAGGGACTTCTTTTGATGATAATAAATGGCATAGAAACCCTGCAACAGATGGTTTTAATTGGATTGGGAGAGCTCCAGGATTATTTGAATCTGATAACGTTACAGTGAGTGATGGCAATTTAAACGTAACTGTTGAAAAATTCACTTCACCTAAAACGGTAAACAATACGGTTTTTACTCATGGAGGTGCTATTATACGCTCAAAGGTACTAGCAAAACCTGGTCAATATTATGAATGTAGAATGAAAGCTAACAAGACAATCATGTCTTCTACGTTTTGGATATCTTTTAAACAAAATTGCAATACGGGACCTGTTAGAAAACTAGAATTGGACATTCAAGAATGTGTTGGACGCGTTCATAGCGGAACCGAAGCATGGGCAAATAATTGGGATCAAATTTTTGCTTCTAATACATGGAGACACAAACAGACGTGTGATGTTGCTACATCACTACAATCACCGGGTAAAACTGCATTGACCGAGAAAAATAATTCCAGATTTTTTGTCTACGGATGTTGGTGGAAATCACCTACTGAAATTTTATTTTATTTAGACGGTAAATTCACACATTCTATAACCAATCCTCCAGCAGATTTTGATCTTGAAGGTTATATTACAATGGCTATGGAAACGTATGATTGGAACCCTGTAGACGAAGCAGGTAGTGTTTTCACTTCTGGATCATTTGATGATTTAACGACTAAATATGATTGGGTAAGAACTTGGAAATTAGAAAACCAGTAATTCGATACTAATTATTTTTTTACAATAGCGCCCTAAGTGTGAAAAAGAGGGTTGGATTTTGTCTATCAAATTATTTTTGAATTTGTACAACAAAAAAATGCCCTCTTGTTGTAAATATTACTTTGTTATGTCAAATGATTTCTATATTAGGCCGTTAAGAATTCAATATATTAGTTAAAAATAAGAAAACTGACTAACATAATAAAAGGATTTAATAATTGGAATCATTTAGTTTCGTAGCTTTTCTGTCAATTTGCAAAAAGTAAATCTACCCTATATATGAATAACCGACTCATTTTACTAATGGGAATCTGATTTTTTGGGATAAACAAAGTTTCTTCAAAGTCTTCTATCAGTCATTAAAATAGAGCTGTTTCCACGAGCTCATTAAAGTGTGTTTTTTTCAATTGCTCAAGAGTTTTTTAGAACAGCATCCAAGATTTAAACAGCTTAAATTTAGAATTAAATCAAAGTTTTTTACTTGACTCAATAGCATTAGTTTAAGTTTGTCTTAGGAGATACACGAGACCCAAAGAAGCTGTTGGAATGCATACATTATTTAAATTTTTAAAGGAATTAACTTGCTTATGTTGATAGAGAAATTCCTGATGATAAATGAGCTGACGAGATCCCTTTTTTTTTAAGAAGTGTGATTGTAGTCGATCGATTTTGCAATGACTTTTTTCTTTTAATTTGTTACAGTAACGGAGTGTTTTCTGGTTAAACACAATTTACGATTTATCATGATGTAATAAAAAGATTGCGCAAAAGTATTGCTAATAAATTATTAAAGATAATTTGGTTGAATTGAAAAATGAGCCTTAAAAAATAAATTTCCAAACCAATTAAGATATGTTGTTATTTGTGATGACTAAAATAAACAAGCCCATTGAGCTTATTACAAATCAGTTCAATTGGTCGTCAAACATTATTGAGGAATTATTTTGAAGCAGGTGATAAATAGAATGCTTTTCAAGGATAAGACAGTTACTTCAGATAAAATCATTAATAGAGATATCTGAAAATGCTGTTATGATTCAAATCTGGATGGCTTTAATAACGATTCTTATTCTAAGTACAAAAGCACAATTAAAGTTTGATTGGTATTTATAAAATTTAATAGTCTTCCCTATGATTGAGTTTTTTTATTTAAGAATAACTAGCAAAAATAGACTAGGTAAATCCTTAGGGGTATATATTGTTTCAAAAGCTTAACGATTATCGACTATATTGAAAAAATAAATGCTTTATTCGAAATAAATGAGCTCTAATTAACATACTACGACTTCAATTAAGTGATATATTTGTTTATATAATTTTTTAGGTACTTAATTATGTGTAAAATGATTTCATTTTCAAAAATTTTTTTTGTGCTGTTTTTATTTTATTTTCAAAATAAAATATTATCACAAGAATCAGTTTATTTTCAACATTTAACTACAAATAATGGTTTGTCTCAGAACGATGTCAACGACATTTATCAGGACAAGCAAGGATTTATGTGGTTTGCGACTCATGATGGACTAAATAAATATGACGGTTATAGTTTTAATGTTTATAATCCAGATTCTAATAATCCAAAAAGTATAAACAGTAATTTAATTTATTCTTTAACTGCTGATCATAATGGGAATTTATGGTTAGGCACTACAGGAAATGGATTAAATTATTTTAATAAGTCTTCAGAAACTTTTATTCATTATACTCATGAAGAAGGGAATTTAAAAAGTATAGGTAGTGATCACATTAATGCTCTTTATTTAGATCAAGGGAATAAGTTATGGATAGGTACAAATGATGGATTAGATTTACTAGATCTTAATAAGATATCTGGTGGAATTAGTTTTAAACATTTTAATCTGAACGTTGAAGATAATGTTTTGAGTTTTAAAAAAAATACTATTTTTTCAATTTTTGAAGATAGTAAAAATCAATTATGGGTAGGTGGTTCAGAAGGTTTATATAAACTTTCAAGAGACAAAAATGGTGATATTTATTTTAGATTAATTAATGAAACTATAGGATTGCCAAAAAGTACTGTAAGAAGTGTTAAAGAGGATATGTTTGGTCGTTTAATTATAGGAACAAGTTCTGCTCTTTTTTTACTTGATAGAAATGATAATTCTCCGAAGGTAAATAAGGTTTATGATGGTTTTTTTAACGTTATAGCTATTTCTGAAAATAATATTTGGGCAGGTACAAATAATGGACTCTTATATTTTAATAGTGCTAATAAAGGAGGAATACCCGAATTTAAAGGACGATATGTTTACGATCCTAGAAATCCTAATAGCCTTAGTAAAAATATAGTAAAATCTTTGCTTGTAGATCATACAGGAATTGTTTGGGTTGGAACCAATGGGGGTGGAGTCAATAAGTTTGATCCCAAAAGAAAACATTTTAGACATGTTAGAAAAACGCTAGATACTAAAAGTCTTAGTTATGATAAAATTAGGGCTATGTTTGAAGATAGTAATGGCACTTTATGGATTGGTACAGAAGGAGGAGGTTTAAATATGCTTCTAAAAGAGGATGCTAATAAAAACTATAATAATTTTAAAACTTTTGAAACCATTTCCAAACCGTTTGCTTTAGCAGAGATTAAAAAAGGGAATACTAAAAAATTATTTATTGGTGCTGAATCTTCCCCTGGGTTATTTATATTGGATATTTCAAACCCCAAGGGTATAAGTGAAAGTAAAATTGAAGCAGTAAAAGAAATAACACATAGTGTTTTTTCAATTATCGAAGACAGCCATAAAAATGTTTGGATTGGCACTTATAATGGAGGAGTAAATCGTTGGTTGTATCAAGGAGATAAAGTTCCTTACAAGAAACAAGTATTTTTACATTCAAACAAAGATTCTGTTAGTATTTCAGATAATATTATTCGTAACATTTATGAAGATAGTAAAGGTAATATTTGGTTTGCAACTGCCAATGGATTAAGCTTGTTGACGTCAAAAGAAATTACGTCATCTAAACCTAAATTCAAAAATTTCAAACACAAGTCTTCAGATAATAAGAGTATTAGCCATAACTACATATTAGAATTATTTGAATCAAGAAACGGCGATATGTGGATTGGAACTTTTGGAGGAGGACTCAATAAATACGTACAGCCATTAAAAGGGAAGTCGGCTTATTTTATAACCTATAATGATAAAAAAGGTCTCCCTAATAATATTATTAAGGGGATTCTAGAAGATGATTATGCTAATTTGTGGTTATCTACAAATAAAGGGTTATCAAAATTTAACCCTAGTAAAGAGTCTTTTAAAAACTATGACGTTAATGATGGTTTACAAAACAATGAATTTCAGGAATTGGCACGTTTAAAGCTAAAAAATGGTGCAATGCTTTTTGGGGGAATTAATGGATTTAATATGTTTTATCCAGAAGATATTATTGATAATAGACATGAGGCTGTAACCGTTATTACAGATTTTTTTATCTCTAATAAGTCGGTTAAGATTGATGAGGAAATTAATGGACGAGTTATATTAAATAAATCAATAAATTACACGCAAAATATTGAATTAGAATATGATGAAAATAGTTTTTCTTTTGAGTTTGCAGCCCTACATTATGTAGCTCCACTAAAAAATCAATTTGCTTATAAGCTTGAAGGATTTGATAAAGATTGGATTTATACTACATCAAAAAAACGATTTGCGACTTATACAAATATTCCGCCGGGGAGCTATATTTTTAAAGTGAAAGCATCTAATAATGATGGAATATGGGATTCAACCCCAACAGAACTTAAAATCGAAGTAATTCCACCTTTTTATCTAACTAAATTTGCCTATCTTTTTTATGTTATATTAATTATTTTAGCGTTGTTTTTATATCGAAAATTTACAATAATTAATACAACTAAAAAACACCAATTAGAGCTAGAGCATGTTGAGAACGAAAAAAATGAAGAATTACAAAAAATAAAACTAGATTTTTTTACCAATATATCTCATGAGTTTAGAACCCCATTAACCCTTATAAAAGGGCCAATTGAATATTTACAAAAAAATAGTGAGAATTTGAATCAAAAAGAATTGCAAGAGCAATATGCTTTAATGCAAAAAAACTCTAGCTATTTAATGCGCTTGGTCAATCAATTATTAGATTTTAGAAAAATAAATCAGGGTAAAATGCGATTGGTAGTTCGTAAAAGTAATATCGTTTCTTTTATTAAAGAAGTGACAGAGCTTTTTCAATTTTTATCTCACAAGCAACTAATAGATTTTAAAATCGAAACTTCAAATCAAAATATTATAAGCTGGTTCGATCATGATGCAATAGAAAAAATAATAAATAACTTACTCTCTAATGCTTTTAAGTTTACTCCTGAATATGGTGAAATTTCGGTTAAAATATATGAAGATTTAGATGATAACAACTTGCCAGTTGTTGTTATTCAAGTTATAGATTCTGGCCAAGGTATACCAGAAAATAGATTACATACTATTTTTGAAAAATTTTATATTGAAGAAGATAAAAATAAAAAAAATCCACAAGGTGTTGGTATTGGCTTGTCCTTTACTAAAACTCTTGTTGAACTTCACAGAGGAACTATTGGAGTTGTGAGTAATGTAAATGAGGGTACTCAATTTACGGTTAAATTGCCTATGCATAAAGAGGCATATTTAAATATTCCAGAAATTGTTTGTAAAGAGGAATCCGATAGTGATTTTTTAATGCGATCATCTGAAAAAGAATCTTTTGCAATTGATTATAATGATGATTTATTAGATGATGGTATTACCAAATCAAGATCAAAGTTACCTATTTTATTAATTGTGGATGACAATGCAGACATCAGAACTTTCATAAAGCAAGTATTGAACAAAGAATATGAAATATATGAGGCTGAAAATGGTGAAGAAGGTTTTAATGTTGCTAATAAAATCACTCCAAATATTATCATTACAGACTTACTCATGCCAATAATGGATGGGCTTGAATTATGTGAAAAATTAAAGACGACTAAAACGACTAGCCATATTCCAATTATAATGTTAACAGCAAAACTTTCACAAGAAAGTGAACTTAAAGGACTTAAAAATGGTGCAGATGATTATATTAGAAAGCCTTTTGATACGGAATTGTTAAAGGTAAAATTGAAGAACATTATAAAGAATAGGGATGAATTAAGACAACGTTTTAACCGTGAAATTAATTTGCAACCAAAGGAAGTAACAGTGACCTCTACTGACGAGATTTTCTTGCAGCAAGCTATAGAAATTGTAGAGAAACATATGATGAATACTGATTTTAGTGTTGAGATGTTAGTGAAAGAAATGAGACATAGTCGTAGTAATCTCTATCTGAAATTTAAAGAAATAACGGGGCTTTCGTCAAGTGAATTTATTAGAAATATTCGTTTAAAAAGGGCTGTACAGTTATTTGAACAAAGTGATTTATCTGTTAAAGAGATTATGTATATGACTGGTTTTAATACTGCTTCCTATTTTGCTAAGTGTTTCAAGAAACAGTTTGGTGTTATACCAAGTGAGTATGTAAGACAGAACGATAGGAAAGAGGATTTAGAGTAGTATTTAATCATCTATATTGCATAATATTTGTAAAATTAGGGCTTCCTTTTTATGGTTAAAGTCTTGATTTATATGATATTATTCTATGCCTTTTAGGAATGAATCATTTTTTTATTTATAATTATTGTTCAACTTTAATAAAAACAAAGCCACTATTTTATTCGAAATTTAAAATAGTGGCTTTTAAGGAATGATTTATTTGTTTTTTAAAGTTGAAATACTTTTTCAAGAGGAATCCATTTTTCACCATCTTTAGCCCAAGGCAATTCTTGTTGATAATTCCACATTAAGTTTTCCCATTCTTGAACTTTTGGATTAATGGCGTCCAGTTCTGCTTTTTTGACAGGATCGAAAGTTTCATCCACTTCCATAATCATAAACATACGATTTCCTGTTAAGTAAATTTGCATATCTACAATTCCAGCATCTTTAATACTTTTGGTGATTTCTGGCCAGGCATTACCAGCGGCATGGTATGCTTTGTATTCTGCAATTAATTTTGAATCATTTTTTAAATCGCATGAATAGCAATATCTTTTTGTGCTCATTTTTAATTATTTTTAGATGTTTTTAATGTTAAATATCCGTAAAAAGCTACTATTGCTAAACACAGCAAAGGTAAAATAAATGAAAAATTGACTTCTGGTATGAAACCAAAAATTTTCAAGTCAGAAAATCCAGGTCCTCCCCAATCTAAAATACTTGCTTGTAATAAAGGCATCAATGCTCCACCTACAATAGCCATAACCAATCCTGAAGAACCTATTTTAGCTTCGTCACCCATATCTTTCAATGCAATTCCATAAATAGTTGGAAACATAATAGACATGAATATAGATATTGATATTAACGAAATTAAACCTGGTATCCCCTGTAAAATTATGGTTCCTGCAGCACATATTATTCCGCCAATACCAAAATATATTAGCATTTTGGATGGATTTATGGTTTTCATCATTGCTGTACCAATCCACCTACCTGCTAAAAATAAAAGCATTGCAGCAATATTGTAATTTGTTGCTGTTATGTTAAGATTGTATGTAGCATTAATATTATCTACATACTGATACATAAATGTCCAGCATAAAATTTGAGCCCCTACATAAAATGCTTGTGCAATTACACCAGTAATATAATTTTTATTTGCTAATAATTTTTTGATAGAATCTGAAACAGATATCTTTTCTTCTATTATTGCTTTGGGCATTTTTGTGAAAATAATAATGATTAGAATTAATAAAACAAAAAGTCCTAAACCTATATAAGGTATACTTATGATTCCTAAATCATTTTCTCTGATTGCAGCCAAATCTGCAGAGGATAATTGTTTGAATGTTTCTGGTGTATAATTATTAGATTTAATATTACCAATAACCAATTCTTGTGCTAAAATTAGACCAGTTATTGCACCAATAGGATTAAAAGCTTGTGCTAAATTTAATCGCTGCGTTGCTGTTTCACTATTTCCTAAAAATAGAATTAAAGGATTTGATGTTGTTTCTAAAAAAGCTAAACCACAAGTGATGACCCATAATGAGACAAGAAAAAAAGTGTAATTTTGATAATGTGCTGCTGGATAAAATAAAAATGCTCCTGTAGCATACAAAATTAAACCTAGGATTATTCCTGATTTATAACTATACTTTCTTATAAAAAG
Source organism: Flavobacterium flevense (assembly GCF_900142775.1). Classification (GTDB taxonomy): domain Bacteria; phylum Bacteroidota; class Bacteroidia; order Flavobacteriales; family Flavobacteriaceae; genus Flavobacterium; species Flavobacterium flevense. Next base: position 36,592 of record NZ_FRCC01000013.1, on the reverse strand, counting down.
AGCAGCGGGAAAAGCCATAAAAAAATATCCAAAATAAAAAGCCATTTGTACAAATGAGGCTTGTAAATTTGAAAGTTCTGGCATCACTTTTTTGAAGGTTGATACCATCGGAGCTGTTAATTCATTGGCTATTCCCCATAGGGCAAATAATATGGTTATGATAATAAATTGAAAGGCTGTTTCCTTACTTACAACGGGTGTTTTTTTTGTTAAATTCATTAAAATAGTTTTAAATTATATGGAAATCATAATATACAATACTATGATGATTAATAGTTATAAATGATTTTTAGATAATCATCTATGGGTTTATTTTGATAATAATGAACGATCTAGATTTACATAACCGCCATCTACAGTAATGAACTGTCCTGTAGTATGAGAAGAACGTTCAGAGATGGTAAATAAACAAGTGTCTGATATTTCTTCTGGAGTAGTCATTCTATTTTCAAAAGGTATTTTTTCTACAATTGATTTTAACTTTTGTTCACTATTTTCTAAGGTTTTTATCCAATCATCATATGCAGGAGTCCAACTTTCGGCAATAATAATTGCATTAACTCTTATCGAGTATTTAATTAAATCAACTGCCCATTCACGTGTCAATCCTAAAACACCACCTTTGGCAGCGGCATATCCAGAAGTGCCTCCTTGACCTGTTAAAGCTACCTTTGAACCAATGTTCAAAATATTTCCTTTTGATTCTTTTAAATAAGGTACTGTATGTTTTACAATCATAAAATAACTCACCAAGTTTAGTTTTAATGAATCCATAAATTCTTCGTAACTAGATTCTAGTCCAGCGCCATCATTTACCCCTACATTGTTTATCACAATATCAATACGGTTGTATTTGTTAACAATAGCTTTAATTGCATTTTTTATTTGTTCCGGATCAGACAAATTACTTTGACAAAAAATAGCATCTATACCTTGATTTTGAATTTCTTTTACGTATTCAAAACCCCTAGCATCTTTGTCTATAATTGCAGGAATAGCTCCTTCGGCTACCAATTGTCTTAGGATTGTTTCTCCAATACTTCCTCTAATTCCTGCAGCACCTGTAATGACTACAATTTTGTTTTTTAAATTTAAATTCATGTTATAAGTTATAAAAATTAATTGCATTATGTTCCATAATCAAATTTTGTTCTTAAGAAGATAAGTATGCAATAAATTGAGTTACTAATTCTTTTGTTTTAGTGAATTACGAGCAACTAAACAAATGAGCTAATCAGAATCGAATAATATTCGGTTAAGACCAAACAGTTTAAGTGCAAGTTTCATATAGGGTTGAGTTTTATCCGGTGTCCCAGTTATATAAACAGCTTCGGTAGCCATTCCTGATAATTTGCAATAGATATTTTTATGTTTACCAATTTCAAGTCCAACTCTCATAAAAACCATCTTTGATATAAGGGTTGGCTAAATAATCTATTTATGAATTTTTAATCTGCAAATTTTTATAAACTTTAAAGCCTCACCCAATTGATGTGGAAAACTATAAACTCCATAATTAAAATAGTATTTCTTTAAATCTTTAATTCCTCTCAAAAAAATGAGACGAAGTAGGAAATTATGATTGGCTTTTCTTGATTAAGAATTAAATACAACTGTAGCTTTTATAACGCCTGAAGTAGTATTTAACCAGCTATCAAAATTTTTAATCATTTCATTAAAAGGTACAGAGTGTGTTATAAAAGATTCTGTTGGAAATTGATCTATAATATTGATAACATGTTCAAAATCTTCGGTAGTAGCATTACGACTACACATCAAAGTCATTTCTTTAGCATGAATAGCAGGATGTGAATACGCAATTTCTCCTTTTGATAAACCAACTAATACAAAACGACCACCATGAGACATATATTTTGGAGCAGTTTCAAGTGCTCCTTTGTGACCAGAAGCATCAAAAACAGCTGTACATAAATCTCCATTTGTAATTTCTTTAATTGCTTCAACTGTGTTTTCTCCAGCTACTAAGGTGTAATCTACTCCAATTTTTTCTTTGGCGTAAGCTAAACGTTGCTCGTTCATGTCGATAGCAATTACTTTGGCACCAGCAATTTGTGCTAATTTCATAATTCCAATTCCGATAGGACCACAACCAATAACCGCTACGGTTTCGCCAGCAGTAATGGCAGCTCTACGTACTGCGTGTGCGCCAATAGCAAGTGGTTCAACTATTGCCATTTGATCATTTGATAAATGATTGGCTGGCAGTAAAATATTGGCTGGAACAGTAATTTGTTCTTGCATTCCTCCATCAGTATGAACTCCTAATACTTTGATATTGGTACAACAGTTTGTTTTTCCGTTACGGCAAGCTATACATTTTTGACAACTGATATAAGGCATAACAACCACTTTATCTCCTGCTTTGATTTCTTTTGGATTATCTCCAATTTCTAAAACAGTGGACGCTAGTTCGTGTCCTAATATTCTAGGATAGGTAAAAAAAGCTTGATTTCCAGCGTAAGCATGTAAATCTGTACCGCAAATCCCCACTTTATTGATTTGTAATAAAGCTTCGTTTTCTTGTCTAATAGGAGCTTCTTTTTCTTTTAATAAAAATTCTCCAGGTTTTTCGCAAACAATGTATTTCATAAGATATAATATTAGTATAAAAAGTATAAGGGTACATCAATATCTGATGTACCCTTATCACTAAACTACTTTTATAAGGTCAATTCTAGTACAAAAGCATAATCTCCAGGTTTTTGAGTAGGCATTTCTACAATAAGACCATTAGTGTCTTGAGACCATTTTAAATTAGCATTGCTTCCTAACATTTTTACATTAGAGACTTTATCTTCAGAAGACTTAACAGATTTAATATGTACACTATTATTGGTAGGCCAAGCCATCATAATAGCATATAATTTATTTCCTTTTTGCGTAAAACGAATATCTTGCCCTGTAAAATCTTTATTATCTCCTTCAGAATGATGTCCTTTATTTACTTCAGTAGGACCTTCACCGAAAGTTTTCCAATATTTTGTGTCGTAGATAGCATCTCCATTAATAGATAACCAATTACCTATTTGTAATAAGATTTCTTTTTGGTCTTCTGGAATGGTACCATCAGCCTTTGGACCTACATTTAGAAGTAAGTTTCCATTCTTAGAAACGATATCAACCAAATCATCAATTAACTGATTGGCTGTTTTAGATTCCCAATTGCTTACATAAGACCAAGAGTTTTTACCAATAGAAGTATCAGTTTGCCATGGTAATTTGCGAATACCTGGAAGTTTTCCACGTTCTAAATCGTAAATTACAGTGCCTTCTGGAAAGGCTTCATGGTCAAAATTCTTATCATTGATAACCACTTCTTTTCCCCACTCAATTCCTTTGTTATAAAAGTAAGCAGCAATTTTTGGTCGCATATCTGCATAATCAGGAATATCTAAATAGAAATCGAACCATAGAATATCTGGTTGGTAATTATCAATTAAATCAACAGTTCTGTCCCACCATCTTTGCTTAAACTCTTTGGAAACAGGTTCTTTTAAATTTTTCCCTTTTGTTGAATATAAATCAGCATATTGCGGATCGGTAGTGTCAAAATGATCTTTTTTGTTGTAAAATGACCAGTTAAAAGCATAATGTGAAGAAGCCCCCATTATAAGCCCTTGATTTCTTCCTTCTTTGAAAAGCTCTCCTAAAACATCGCGTTTAGGTCCCATGTCAACTGAGTTCCAACGTGTGGTGTGCGATTTATACATGGCAAATCCATCGTGATGATCTGCTACGGGAATTACATATTTCGCTCCTGCTTTTTTAAATAAATCAATCCATTCTGCAGCATTGAATTTTTCCCCTTTAAACATAGGAATGAAATCTTTATATCCAAAAGTTTTTTGATCACCCCAAGTTTTTTTATGATGTGTGTATACGGGATTAGGACCTATTTTTTCAAAGTTCAATTGTGCAGTAAATGTAGCAGTATCCATATACATTTGGCGTGGATACCATTCTGAACCGAAAGCAGGAACTGAATAAGCGCCCCAATGAATGAATATACCAAACTTTTGCTTGTTAAACCATTCAGGATCTTTATAGTTTTTTTTAATAGATTCCCAATTTGGCTCAAAAACCTGAGCTTTTTCAGATTTAATTGATACTGTTTTATTGTGCTTTTTAGAACCACACGCAAGCATCAAGGCGGAAATGATTATTAAAGCAAAGAGTTGTTTTCTTAAAAGCATAGTATTGTATTTAACGGTTATTTTTGATGATATTTTCCTGTTTATTTCAGGGGCTAAATTCGGGTTATTGTATCTAATTGCTAATTTCTAATGTTTAAAATACTAGAACATATGGTTATTTGTGAAAAAAAAGTAAATTGATAATCAGGCTCTTATTTATTCTGTGGGTTTTGTAACAGTGATTGCCTTTTTAAAACATCTAGGATGTTATTTTAAACGACTCTCGACATTTAGGATTACTGAACTTACATGACCACTCAAATCAGGAAAAGTAATTTGCACCTTATTTTCTCCAGACACTATATAATTAATATCAAATGGTATCTCGATTACTCCAAAGAATCGTTGTCTTGCTAACTGATCATATCCTGCCCAATTTGTAGGTACTTGAACATTTTTTCCATTAAGAGTAACAATTGGTTTTTTACTCATATTATGTGATCTACCTATTCCCATTCTAATAGAAGCTTTACCTTGTTTAGCGGCTTCCATATTATTAAATTTAAACGTTAGCACTTTGTCTTTTTCTATGGGTTGTAAATAGGTTTCTGTATAATAGTTGTTTTCTTTTAGGGTATTATTAAAATCAAAATGTGTTACATCACATTCAGCTATAATAGTTTCACCTGCTTTAAGGTTTACAGTATCTAAAGATGTTTCATTTGTAAAATAAATTAAACGAGGCATTCCTGTAGCAGTTGTGTATAAACGTTTTAAAGTGATGTTTTTAATGTAAGTAGCACTGTTATTCAGATAGTTCAATGAAACCTCTTGCACGTCATCACTTAAATTATTCATTGCTATGAAAACTTTTCCTTCTTTTGTAAAAGCATGAATTTGGATATCTGGATTGTTAGAAGTCACTTCTATACGCTTTCCTTCAACACCCTTCCATAATTCATAAAACTTTTTAAGATGTGTGAAGGTATAAGTACCGTCTTCTTCTTTCTTTTTTATTACCCAAGGATAAGGATGTCCGTCGGGATTTTCTTTTTTATTATCATAAAACCAGGTGGCTTTTGAAGTTATAAAGGGGATTGCTTTGAGTAGGCGATCTTCTTTATCTAATAATTGCATCAAAATTTTATTATAAGCAATTAAACAGGTACCGTTTAATTCTGGAGAATAAGTTTTACCAACTAGTCCTTGGGCAGTATAGCCGTACTCCGAAATGATATGTGGTTTCACAACTCCCCATTTTTTAAAACTGTAGGCTTCAATTAAATCTAAAATAGCCTCCGAATTACTTCCGGAACGGTAACTGGTGTCGCCTTCTACATTTCGTCCGTCATAAATATGTGTTGAAAAAAATTGCATGCTTTCTCCTGCAATATCCATAAATGTTTTCATTCGGGTATCCCAATAGCCAAAGTTATCTTTTTCAACTTCAGGGTAAGCAGAGGTATAGCCACCCACCATCATATTAGGGATTTCTTTGTGTACTTTATCGGCAACAGTTTTATACAGTTTAGACATTTCGACAATTACAGCTGGTGTTTGATCCCAGGTTTTTACATAATCAATAGCGTGTACAAAAGGCTCGTTCATCACCTCATAGTACTTCGGCATTATCGGATAGGCATTTTTTAAAAAAGCAGCATCGTATTCGGCGATTTTATTGTAATCTTGATTCAATTGAAAAGCATCGCTAGGGTGATCCGTAATAATAAAATCGGTGGTTGCAAAATTATCAAACAGCGGACTTTTCTTAATTCCTGCTGCAGATTTTTCTCCCATTTCTTTGGCTTCCGCCAAAGATGGAATTTCCGTTTTCGATTTTCTAAAGGGTGCTGGACCACCAAAGGTTCGCCCGTGTTCAATACCTAAAGTTTTAAATAAATAATCGGCATCCGAAGCTAAATCCCAACTGGCGTATGAATCGTGCATAGCAAAATATTTCTTTCTATTGAGTTCACTTTCCTTACCTATAAATTTTTGAGTGGTAAAATCAATGGATACTTCGTTCTTTTGTGCAACTACAATATGTAATGTTAGAATACTTATTGTAAGTAGTATATATCTTTTATTCATCATCTTAAATTTTAACAAATTTGTAATAATCATCATTACTCGTAATAGCGAAATAGGCACCTTTATCTAAATCTGAAACAGGTATCGTATTCGTATTGGTTACTTCTTTTATAATTTCACCGTTCAATGCAATAATCTTTATAAAATCATAAGAAACTTTTCCTGGAAGTGTTAGAACGCTAGAGTTTTTATTAAGCGAGAGCATAATGTGTTGTTCATTCAAATCGTTTAAAGTGAGTGATTTAATAGCTTTAGTGATTTCGATACCAGAGAGTTCTTTGCTTACAATATTTTCATTTGGAAAACCTTCTCCAGAACCATAATACAATACATAACGATACTTGTTTCCTTCCTTTGGCTGTCCCGCATTTAAAGTCACTTTAACCGAGCCTTCTCCAGGGTTAACTGTGGTGTTTTTACTCGCTGCAACCCATTGTTGACCGTTCCACAGTGCTATTTGAAGTAATCTTGGTTGACTGGCTTTATAATTAATATCAAATTCAAAAAGCTCGCGACTGGATAGTGAAGTAGGAGTTAATACTGAAAAAGAAGCATCATCTAAAATAGGAGTATCGTTTTTTGTTATTTCAACATTCTTAATAACGGATGCAGCACGTTCTGTTTTCCAATCTCCATTTCTATCGCGTACAGAAACCAATATTCTGTACCCTTTGCCAGGTATAGGGGCATCTTTAGGACTGATTTGAAAATTAAACACTCCTTTCCCTTTGTCAACAGGGATTGTTTTTCCTGTCCAAAATTTATTGGGACCACCAGAAATATCTAAGGCTAAATCAGAGTCTTTTGTAACATCATACCCAACAAAAAAGCTGTATGATGATGCGCTTTTAAGTTTTATTGGTACATCTTTTACAAAAATTACTTTGTCACTTTGGGCATAATTTTGAAAAGATATCAACCCGAAAAAAACAAGGAATATCAATTTGGTAATTATTAGTTTATGTTGCATAATGTTTTATTTTATTTGTTTTAAAATGAATCCGTTTAATGATAAATCACCTTCTTTGTTTAAATTATTAAATTCTAAAATGATCGAATTGGTACCGTCTGATTGAAATTGAGATTTTATAGATAATGGTTTACGTTCACCTGTGTTGTCATGGATGAAATAATTAACGACATGGTCACCTGCGGTTCTAGTAAATATGCCTTTACTGTCATTAACAGTCACTCCAATAGCATTAGTCATTTTTGCAACACTTCGTCTGGAATGGTGAAATGTTTCAATGCTGTAGAGTCCTTTTTTTAAACCAGAAATATTTAATAGTAAACTGCCTTTTTCAACATAAAGGCCATCAGCTCCTACAAAACTTAAATCACCTAACATAGCTGTGTCACCTAGCCAATTTATGGCGTTCTTAGCACTTATAGTAATCTCAGCATTGTAATCGGTTAATTTAAAATTTAGGTTTTTATCTGAATTTCCAGTCCATTCTAACCAATCAAATTGAACCAATTGTTTTGCTCCACCAATATCAACTCTTGCAATTGGGTAATCGTAAATGACTTTTGCATTGTTTTCAATTTCATTTGGATTGTAAGTAGCGGTAGTAATTGTTGCGGTACTATTTTTTAAACCTTTTGAAGATGCTGTAATGGTAATTTTACCCGTATTTTCGGTTCCTCTTATATACATGGTTGCAACACCATCGTATAAAATGGCTGGATTTGCATCAATATTTCCATTATCAATAAGTTTTCCGGCTCCTGAAATGGTAAACTTAATTTTATTGGTAGCCGATGTTACCACTTCGTTATTCTGATCAAGCACATATGCATGTACCATTCTTATATCTGATCCTCCAGCATAAAAAGGTTTGTCATTGATGTTGAATTCTAATTTAATATGGTGTGCTTTTCCCTGTTTGGCTCTGGAGTGTTCCGTTATTTTTTCTCCGTTGGTATAGCCAATTGCTTTTAGAGTACCTGTTTTCCAATTATAGTTGAATATAAAAGAGGGATGATTCAAATTTGATTTGGTTGATTCGTTATCTGGATATTGTTTTGCTATTAGTTTGTTGTTATGATAAAGTTCTACCATTTGGCAATTACTAAACACTCTGATTTTTCCATTTTTTGAGGCCGTTTCGTCTGCAATATGCACAATCGGATTAGCAATCAATTCAGATTGATACCATTTGTAAACCGGTTTTGGTAGTCGGTAACCTGATAATATACCGTAAGTTGTCATGTAATCTCGTTTCCATTGCGAGTCATCTACATCTGGTTGTAAGTGATTATAATCAGCACCTAACCAAGCAAGAGCTGCAATATTATTTTTATTGCCTTTGTATCTTGAAATATGAAATTGATTTACCTCAGAGTCTACAGAGCTTCCATGTTCCATAACCATTGTAAAGGCACTTTCTGGAAATTCGGTTCTGCGATAATCCATAGTGGTATATAAGTCGGTAATGCCTTCATTTTTCACACCATTCCAAGGACTAGAAGCCGATGTTGTCAGTCTAAAAGGATCTTCTTCTTTAGCAACTTGTTGCATACGTGGAACAGGTCCCCTATGATTGATTCCAGCGCCCCAAAATACAATTGAAGGATGATTTCTATGGTTTCTAATCATGTGTCTTGTGGCTGTCTCAAGATTATCAAACCAAGTCTTATCTCCCCATTCTATCCATGTCGAAACTTCTTCGTAAACAATAATCCCGAGTTCGTCACAAGCTTTCAAAAAGGAATCGTCTTGTGTGTAATGAGATAAACGAATAATATTAATTCCTGCTTTTTTATATTGTAAGGCTTCGTTGTAATGAAAGGAATTAGGAACGGCATCGCCAATATTAGGGTAGTTTTGATGTCTGTTGACACCTACTAAGAAAAGCGGTTTGCCATTCAATACAAATCCTTTGCCCTTTTCTAATTGAAATGTTCTAAAGCCAAAAGTGTTTTCAACAAAATCTACAGGGGTTTCATCATCATAAATTACAGAATGTACCCTGTATAAATAAGGACTATCTGGTGACCATAAGTGGTAATCATCCTCAATAGTAGTAGTCTGTCTGAAGGTGTGGTTTGTATTTGCTGGAATTGCTACATTTTGGATCAATTTCGTTATTACATAACCTTCTGCATTAATTATTTTGGTTTCTATTCTGCAATTTTTAGGTGTGTTGTTTTCATTCTTAACCGTAGTTTTTATGGAAACTGTTCCATTGTTTTTATTTACTGTTGGTGTATTGATATTGACACCAGCTTCAAAATCTTCCCAGTTAAAACTAACATGTAATGGATTGGTAGTGACTAAATAGACATCTCTATATAATCCGTTAAATTTTACATAATCGGTACGGTGTGGGTCGGGTGCAATGGTTTGACTATAGCGATTATCTGCTTTTATTACAATAAGGTTATCTGAATTTAATTTTACAAAGGGTGTAATGTCAAAATGAAAAGGAACATAACCGTTTATAGCAAAATTTCCTGCTTTTTTACCATTGACCCATAGTTCAGTGGCATTGTGTACACCTTCGAATTCTATGAAGACTTTTTCAGTAGGTTTTGCACTTATTTTTAGGGTTTTTCGATACCAACCAAAATCTCTTAAATACTTTTCTTGCACCCATGTTTCTCTAATACTATCCATTTCATAAGATACTAATTGCATCGTATGAGGGACAGAAATTGTTTCCCAATTAGTATCATTGAAATCGATATTTTCTGGCGTTCCAGATGTTTGTCCCAAATGAAATTTCCAATCCAAATTTAGATTTATTTTGGCACGATGAGTTTTTATGTTGCCTTCTGCCAATGGAGATCTTTGTGCAAAAACAAATGATGTAATTAATAATAAAGTGAAGTTACATATGCATTGCATGATATTGATTTTTATTTTTTAAAATTAGATTTTTAATGGGGTTTAAATAATATCGTATGTTTAAAATAGGGTAACATATGGTTATTAAAAACTACTACCTGAACACATTTTTTTTAAACTATAATGAGTTATCATAGTTAGAAGATATGAATCAAAATCATAAAAATCTATAAAAAGGTATTTGTGTTTTTGTTGTTTGAAAACAAACACTGCACAAAGAAGTTAATAAAATCAATAGTTCCGAAATGGAGGCGAACTATCTAATTTGTTAAATAGATTTATTTTTAATGAAACTATTTTTTATAAAACATTTTAAAAAAAGGTTGAATAAAGTCTAAATCATGCAAAATAGAATAACAAAGAAACTGGCCATGTACATTTTGCCTGTTCCTTTTGGGAAAGTTGTATAGTTTTAATTTTTCAAGTAAAAACACATTCGTGATATTAATAAAATCATATGTTCGAATATTATTTTTAATTAGTAAATAATTTTACATTCTTACTTAAATACATTCTGGTTTGTATAATAAATTATTATAAAAATGAATAATACTGTTCATGTAGAATTAGAAGGTCTTTTTTTATTGTACTACAAAGAATGGTATTTTTTATCCTATTCTTATTTAAAGGATAGAGAAGAAGCCGAAGAAATAGTACAAGATGTTTGTGCTAAAATTTTGGTAAGAAATAGCACTGAAAAAATTTTAAATTTAAAGTCTTATGTCATTATAGCTATCAAGAATAGTTGTTTGAAGAAATTAAAAAAACAACAAAAACTTGTTTCGTTGACAGAAATTGATGTGGATTGTTTGCTTTCGGATGAAGATACGTCAGTGCTTGACGATAAAATATTTTTAATACATAAAGCATTAGAGCAGTTGCCACAACCATCTAAAGATATTTTTATTAGATGCGTGATTGAAGGTGAAAAATATCAATTTGTGGCGGAATCTATGAATATTTCTATCAATACTGTTAAGTATCATATTAAATCAGCCTATAAGAAAATGCGAATTGAAATGATAGGAATTAGTTTTTTATTACTGTTCCTTTTAAAAAATATTTGGAAACAGTAATCCTTGTTTTAATCCAGTGACTACCCTTAGATAGCAGCACATACATCAAAATAGCGATTATTTAATGACCTATTTAAAAACTTTCTTTCAAATTCCATATCGCTTTCTAATTTGAACACTAGATAAAACCTTACAGTTAGTATTCATTTCAAAAATAATTATTTTTTTTACAGGTCAAACTTTACTTACGAAATAAAGTATTTGTTGTTTCACTTTTAACATGATTGCAGACGTAACGATGATAATTGAAGTCAGATTTTTACATTCTTTTTCAGAGCTATATTTAGCGCATTTAAGACCGTTTAGCCATTTGATTTTACTTAAATAGGCTTTACAAGCATCGTCATTGGGTAGTTCTTTTACTAAATTGAGGTTGTTTGAACTCTAAATTCTTCCTTAATAGAGTATTTACAAGCTCTAATGTATAGAATTTAACAACTCAAATAATGTGTTGTTAGTTAGATGTTTAATATATTTTTTAATTAAGACTACCCGATTTAAATTTTTGGGTCTTTATATTAAACGCTAGTTAATAGATTTAAGATAAGACCTATGGAAATAATCGATTTAATTATTAAAAAACTGCATCAACATGTTCTTTCTCAAGAGGAGGATCGATTTTTTAATGCTTGGATTCAAAAGTCTGAAACGAATCGTAATTTTTTCATCAAGTTAGAACAACTTAAAAATCAAAATGAAGTTATTGCTGAAATTTCGACAGTCCACCCTGAGTTAGCTTGGCAAAAAGTAATTCGGAAATATGAGAAAGAAACGAAGCGTAATCAAAGACAATTAACAGCAAAACGCTTCTTGAGATACGCAGCAGTATTTATTGGGGCATTATTCTTAGGTTATGCTGTAGATGTTTTTGTATTAACTAAACCGAGTATTATGGAGCCTTCGAACGAAATTACCTTAGAGTCTGAAAATGGAAATATTCAAATTTTGTCATCAAATACTGTTTACGGAATTAAAGATGCAAACGGGAGGGTTTTAGGTGTCAAAAGTGAAAGTAAATTAGACTTTAGGGGAATTAAATATGTAGATAAGTTAATTTATAATACGCTAACTATTCCCTATGGTAAAAAGTTTGTCATCACCCTTTCTGATGGTTCGGTAGTCCATCTTAATTCGGGTTCTGTTTTCAAATTTCCTATCAAATTTATTAACGGTTACAAAAGAGAAGTCAAACTGATAGGAGAGGGATATTTTGAAGTTACCAAAGATAAAAAACATCCCTTTATTGTAGAAACTTCTCAAATGAATGTTACTGTTTTAGGTACAAAATTTAATGTCTCTGCCTATTCTGAAGACTCTTCAATTACTACAGTTTTAGTCGAAGGCTCAGTAAGTATCAGTTCTAATTTAGAGATAACGAAAGAAGTCGTTCGATTGGTTCCTGGTGATTTGGCTTCTTGGTGGATTAAGAAATCTAAAATAAAAAGAAGACAAGTAGATACGGATATTTATACTAGTTGGATTGATGGGAGAATTGTATTCAAAAACCAAAAGTTTGAAAATATTATCAAAAAGTTAGAACGACATTATGATGTGAAAATAAAAAATAATTATAACGAACTAAATCAAGAACTATTTACTGCCACTTTTGATGTGGAGACCATTGAAGAAGCACTCAATTCATTTGCTGAGAATAAAAATTTTAACTTCCAAATGAAAGATAAATCAATAACCATTAACCAACCTTAAAACAAAGATGCCTATGAAATGTAAAGATTCAATATGATGAAATTATCACTTACTATTATCAAATAAACCAAAAAAAACCATGAAAAAAAATATTAGTCAAAGACACATTTTGTCTTTTTTAATTCGATTTAATTTAGCACTGAAATTAACTATATTATTGTTGTTATTAACCGTATGTTCAATCCATGCAAAAACCTATTCACAAAACATAAAACTTACTTATAGTCTAAAAGATATTACAATTGTTACAGTTTTAGAAAAAATAGAAAAAGATACCAAGTTTAAATTTTTATTTAATAATGAAGAAATCAATGTTGATAGAATTATTTCTTTTAAAGTAGAAAATGAAGAGGTAGCTAAAGTCCTAGATAAATTATTTTTAAATTCAAATATTACATATAAATTCAAGAACAAGCAGATTATACTCAAACAGTCAAAAGATGAGCTTGTTGAAACTAAAGGACAACAAATAACAATTAAAGGAACGGTAAAAGATCCCAATGGTATGCCTATTCCAGGTGCAAATGTATTGGTAAAAGGTACTACCCTAGGAACTACAACGGATATTGATGGAAATTATGTTTTAGTAGTTCCTGAATCTGCTAAAATAATAGTATTTTCTTATTTAGGTCTAAAATCTACAGAAGTTGCTATTGCTGAAAAAACAACTATAAATGTAACGTTGCAAAGTGACGCAGCCACATTAGATGAAATAGTGGTTATTGGTTATGGTACCGTAAAAAAATCAGATTTAACTGGTTCAGTTGCTTCTGCGGATGTAAAAGAGTTAAATAAAACTCAAAATACATCTATAGCCCAAGCGATTCAAGGAAGAATGGCAGGTGTTACAGTATCTAAAAGTTCTGGTGCTCCAGGTGCTACACCTACAGTTCGGGTTAGAGGTTTTGGAACAGTAAACAACGCTGATCCTTTATATATAGTAGATGGTATTCCAATTAATGATATCTCTAGTATTAATATGGAGGATGCCAAATCAATTGAAGTTTTGAAGGATGCTTCGGCTACCGCTATTTATGGTTCGAGAGGTGCAAATGGAGTTGTTTTGATTACAACAAAGAGTGGTTTAAAAGGAAAAACAATAATTTCCTATACCGCATATGCAGGAGTACAAAATAGGATTGACAATTTAAAAGTTATGAATGCTGAGCAATGGGCTACTTTATTTAATGAAGGATTGGCTAATGATGGTCGTCCATTAAATGCAGACTTAATCAATCCAGCATCATTACCATCATATAACTGGAAAGATTTGGTATATAGATCAGCTAATATACAAAGTCATCAACTTTCAGCTTCAGGAGGGTCAGACAAATCTACTTTTTATGTTTCTTTTGGGTATATTGATCAAGAAGGAGTTGTAATGAATTCTTCATACAATAGAACTAATTTTAGAGTAAATAATACCTACCAAATACTTCCGAAAATTAAATTAGGTCATAATATTCAATATGCAAAAGCCAAAACAAGAAGTGTTGCAGAGTTTGGAAACTCAACAAGTAGAGTAGCCTTTTTAGGCTATCTGAATGATCCAGTGTCTCCTATTTACAATCCAGATGGTACATTTGGTATATCAAAATATAACTCTATAGTAGCTAACCCGCTTGCCTTTGCCACATTTGTGAATACACCTTCTATTAGAGAGAGCTTTTTAGGGGATGTTTCTCTGGATGTTGATATCATTGAGGGATTAAAATTTAAGTCAAATCTTGGTTTACAAATTAACAATACTAAAGTTGATAATTTTGTACCTGCTTATTTTGTATCATCAATTATTAACTCTGCCCTAAGTACTTATACATTAAATAGAAGTGAAAATAGAGTTTATGTAATGTCCAATACATTAAATTATAATGTTACTCTAGCAAAGAAACATAATTTTAGTGCTTTATTAGGCCAAGAGATACAAGAATTGGATTTTAATAATGTTAATACGACTCGAAATGATATTCCTCCAAGCGTTATAAACCCTACATTAAGTTCTGGTTCTATTTCTTCAGCGACTAATAGTGGTGATATTTCTGAGTCAAGATTGTTGTCATTTTTTGGTAGATTCAACTATAATTATGATGATAGGTATCTATTAACAGGAACATTTAGAAAAGATGGTTCTTCTCGTTTTGGATCAAATAACAGATGGGCAAATTTCCCTTCATTAGCTTTGGCATGGAATATTCACAAAGAAAATTTTTATAATGTAGATGCAATTAACCAATTAAAATTCCGTTTGGGTTGGGGTAAAACAGGAAATCAGGATATACCCAATTCAGCTATATATAATACTTTAAATATAGGAACAAATTATCCGTTTGGATTAACTGAATCTACAACAATAGGAGTGACAGCTTTAACACCTGGAAATTCCAATTTAAAATGGGAAACAACTGTCACTAAGAATATTGGGCTAGATTTAGCATTTTTAAATAATTCGATCACTTTCACAGCAGATTATTTTATTAAAAACACTACTGATATGTTAATGCCAACACCTATTTTATCCTCATCAGGATATAGAAATTCCCCTTTTACTAATGCGGGTGATATTCAAAATGATGGATTTGAGTTTACAGCAAATTATAAAAAAGTGATTAACGATTTTTCATTTAATATTGGTGGAAATATTGCGATAATACAAAATAAAGTACTTAAGTTAGCTACTGAAGGAACTGTCTTTCAATCAGGGAGTGCTCAAGGTGGTATAGCAAATGTAACTCGTACGGAAGCGGGTCATCCTTTAGCGTCATTCTATGGTTTAGAAATGATAGGTGTTTTTCAAAATCAAGATGAAATTAATAGTAATCCTAATTTAGTAGGTACAAAACCTGGTGATGTAAAATACAAGGATCAAAATAACGATGGAGTGATTAATGACTCGGATAGAACTTATATTGGTTCTCCATTACCAAACTTTACCTATGGTATTAATCTTAATATAGATTACAAACAATTTGATTTTTCTGCCTTTTTTCAAGGAAGTGAAGGAAATAAAATTTTTAATGCTAGTGATTATGATTTAATGGGAGATTTGTCTACAAATTTAAACGTAGATTACTTAGGAAGATGGACAGGTGAAGGTACTTCTAATTCTATTCCTAGGGCTTCTTTTGCTAGTCAAGCCAACAACTCTAGAACATCCAGCAGATTTGTACAAGATGGATCTTACTTGAGGTTGAAAAATATTCAGTTGGGTTATTCTTTACCTATGAACATTTTAAATAAAATAGCTTTAGATCAGTTACGTTTCTATGTTTCTGCTCAAAATTTACTAACATTTACAAAATATAATGGACTAGATCCCGAAGTAGGTGTTGACAATTCTCAAAATAATCCTCTGGATATTGGAATAGATAGAGGAAGGTATCCTTCTGTGAGAACAATTTCATTAGGATTAAATTTAACTTTTTAAATAAAAAATTATGAAAAATATAAATAGTAAATTTATAAAAGGAATAAGAGTATTTTCAGTTGCTTTATTCATTGGATTGGTATCTTGTAGTAAGGATTATTTAGAGATTGATGCTTTTGGTTCTCCAGTAGTTGAAAATTTTTACAAAACCCCTGCTGATATGGAGCAAGCTTTAACAGCTGCGTATAATCCTATGCGTGAGCAATACACTTCTTTTAATCAAGTGTGGTCATCAGATTTATTTATGGGAGATATTGGGACAGATGATATTGAAAAAGGAGGATTAAGTTTGGCTGATATTCCATTTTTATTAGAAAAACAAGAATATACTTTAACGACTAATAATACTTATTTGAATTTTCGATGGGATATTCAATTTAGAGGTGTTTTGTATGCAAATTTAGTTTTAGATAATATAGATCAAGTCATCTTTACTGATGCTAATAGAAAAAAAGAAATTACTGCCGAAGCACATTTTTTACGTGCCTATTACTATTTTAATTTAGTCACTTTTTTTGGAGGAGTGCCCTTGTATGATAAACCTCTTCCGTATCAAGAAGCTGATATTCCTAGATCAAGTACAGCAGAAACCTATGCTTTTATTGAACAAGACTTGATAAAAGCTATTCAAGATTTGCCTTCAAGATTCACTAAACCAATCTCTTTTCAGGGGCATGCTGACAAAGGAGCAGCTCTAGGTTATATGATGCGCATTTCTTTGTATCAAAACAAGATGGATCAAGTAAAGCAATATGGCGAGGAATTATTTGAGTTACCTTATGAATTAATTGACTTGAATACAATTTTTCAACCTCTTGGTGAATGGAGTAAAGAATCTATTTTTGAAATCAATTATTCCTCAAATACTAGTGGACTAGGGACTGCTGTACCAAAACAAATGATGCCAAGAACACCCGATGGTCAAGGATTTGGTTTTTCACAAATTAAGCAGAATTTAGTCGATGAGTATGAAACTAATGATCCTAGATTAAGTGCTTACATTTTTGATGATTCTAGAGTTTATGGTACTGGACATTATAATAAAAAATATTCTTGGAAACCTTTTAGTGGTTACTCCATACCAACAGTTGGTGGACAATTAAATAGTGATCAAAACCTTCGTTTAATCCGATTGGCTGATGCTTATTTAATGTATGCTGAGGCGATTTACAATATTGATCCAGTTACAGCTGTACAATATGTGAATAAAGTAAGAAAACGAGCTCGAGGAACTGCACTTCCAACAGTAGTACCTGATTTACTAGTAACACTTAGTGGACAACCATTATTAAATGCTATTTATCATGAAAGAAGAGTAGAGCTAGGAGGTGAAGGTTTGCGTTTTCAAGATTTGATTCGTACAGGTAGAGCCAAAACTATTTTAGCTCCTCTTGGGTTTGTTGAAAATAAAAATGAAGTAATGCCTATTCCTCAAACTCAAATTGACTTGTCAAATAAAATTTTAATGCAAAATAATTATTAAATATTGGTGTTTAGTTTGGTTTGTTTGAAAGAGGTTTAATCTTATTGATTAGACCTTTTTTTGTTAGGGGGCTTACCATCTAAAATAATTTTACATAAAAACAATCTTTGGCTTGCTTATGTGCAAATTCTGGTAAAAGTGACCATCCTATTCCGGTAAAAGAGATCAATTGATTCCGGTTCAAATTGAAACTACTCTTTTGTTCCTTTGGGTTACAACATTTTTATGTTGTGGATGAAGCAAAGCAAAATCATAAGATTTGATTTTTAATGTTTCTAGGGAATTTTATAAAGCCGAAGCCAAGGGTAATGATCAGATCAATTTCAAAGATTTCAAATGATATCACTTGAATTGGTTTCAATATCTTGAGCAGTTTATAATAAAGGAATCGCTAAAATTAATACTTGTATAAACGGAATAAAAAACAGCCTATAACTATTAAATTTTTAAATGAAACATTCAAACATTTTAAAAAGTATTCTAACAGCCATTTTGTTAGTAGCTATTGCAAATTCTTATGAACAATTACCAGAAGTAGCTGGAAAAAAATGGGAAAAGGTGCCCGTCTTGTGTGATGAGTTTACCGGTAAGAAAATTGATTTCAAAAAATGAAATATAGAGCCAGAAGGACATTCTGAATTAAACTGGACAGGTCGTGCTCCTGGATTGTTTCAAAAGGAAAGTTTTGAAATTAAAGATGGGTGTCTAATTATTGAAGTTGGAACATTAAGCTATAAATATCGTGGAGGAATTTTAAGATTGTACAAAAAGACCTCTGTAGGGCACTATTATGAGTGTCGCATGAAAATGAACAGTGGATTTTGGTTGTGTCATAAAGGGACGTGTGAAACAAGTTAGCGACCAAAAGAAAATGGCTCCACCAACTAAAAATCACGAGCGTTTTTATACTTATGGATTCTACTGGAAAAGTCCAACAGAGTTGATGTTTTATCTTGATGGCAAATACGTTTACACTTTAAAACCACCAGTTCTTTTTGATCAGGACTTGGTTTTGCAATTTTCTATAGAAGCTTACGATTGGAACCCAATCTCAGAGAAAGGAAGTAAAGTGACTACTGGAACCAAAGAAGAAAGAACCGCTTTGATTGATTATATCAGAGTATATGAATTGAAAGATCTTTAATAAGAATACTGATTTAACTCCAACCACAATCAAACTAGCTTTTGAACAAGAAAGAGTTACTGTTCATTATAAAATGAAGTAAACTGATTAGTATTTATCTTATTATGAGTTTGTTGATTATTGATTAAGTCTCCACAGGAATCGGGATCAAGATGCTGTCTATATTTTTAGACTGCCTCCTTTTTTATTCTCAAAATTATATTTAAAAATGTAACTAGTCCAAATTAAAACCTTGACATAGATTGAAAATACTGAGAATAAAAAATAACATTTTTTATTATAAGAAAAGATGAAGTTTTATTTTAAATAAAACATCAGGTGTTCAGTTTTAATCAAGTTTGAAATTTGAATAGCATAAGTCAAATAACATATATTTGCTATAAAAAAATAATAAATTAAAAAAGAATGGTTGAATTTTTATTTGCCCTATTTTATAAATGATAACAAAATCATCAAAACAACAATTCTTACTTTTTGTATTCTATAATTGGTTGAAATTCAATGATAATAAGTTCTCGTTAGCAGTATGAAATCCTTAATAAATCACTATTAAATATTAACCAATTAACTATTAAAATTATGACTAAACCAAAAACTTTTAAAAAATTAGTATGCCTGTTTGCCCTTGTGATTAGTGGCAGTTATTCTTTTGCTCAACCCAGTCCTCCTGCTGGAAAAGTTTGGCAAAAAGTAGAAAATCTATCAGATGAATTTAACACTTGGGATAGTACTAAATGGGAAAAACCGCTGTGGGATTATGGACTACCAGTTAAAATGGTTGCTGAAAATTCAGGTGTTTGGGATAGTAAATTATGGATACGAGCAACATTAGGTATTGGAGATCAATGGTTTAAAACATCTAGAGTACAGTCAAGGGCAAATATAATTTTCCCAATGTATACAGAGTGTAGTATTAAATCATCTCATCTTTCTGCATTCAGTACCTTTTGGTTAAACAATGGGGATAGTATTAATAGAGATGAGATTGACATTTGCGAGAGCAATTCAAAACCATCTTGGCCCAATCAAGCTGAACGGCCATACACCTTGTATTCACAATATTTTGTTGTAAAAAACAATGTAACTGAACGTGCTGCTAGTAATTTTGACAATCGATATTTACAAAATGGAAATCCTGCTAAAGGAGTCACATGGAATGCAACCTATCAAACACTGGGATGCTATTGGAAAGATGCGCATAATGTTCAGTTTTATATCAATGGAGAACCAGCTGGAAATGTAACAACTACAAAAGCATTTACATTAGGTCAATATATTATTTGGGATTTATGGACTAGTCCAAATGAATGGACAGGTGGAATTGCTAGTAAGACCGATTTATCAAATTATAGCATCAATACCATGTACGTAGATTGGATTCATACCTATTCTTTGGTAGATTCCCCTGCTGCTAGTCTGACTATTGAAGCAGAAAATTTTGGTTCTACTGGTGGTGGCACTTACAATGATGGATTCGTTCCATACGGAGTGGCTAGGTCAGGCTCAATTATAAATTATGTCAACAAAGGAGACTGGGTACAATACAGCATCAACGTGGCCACAGCTGGAACTTATAACATTTCATATCAAATAGCCAGTCCGATGACCAATGCCCAAATTCAATTTGTACTTGATGGAGCGATAAAAACGACAACCAACGTGGTGAACAATGGATCGTGGTCTAATTACGTTCCTTTAGCAGGAGGATCAGTATACTTATCAGCGGGTTCACATACCGTAAGAGTAAATGCATCAGGTTCTAATGATTGGCAATGGAACTTAGATAAGATTACTTTAAATAAAGGTATAGGGGCAAAATTTGCAAAAGCGGAAACAAAAGCCGAACTAATCTCAGAAGAAAAACCACTCAGTGTTTACCCAAACCCAGCTCAAGATGAATTGAAAATTGAAAATGCAGCATCTTACAACAAAGTAAACATCTACAATCTGACAGGCGCTAAGGTTTTGAGCGAACAACTTGATGGAAACACACTAAATGTAAGAAAGCTAACTAACGGAATGTATATACTCGAGCTAATAGGCAATCAGACTACACAGAAAATCAAAGTAATAATCAAACGTTAATATTTAAGTTACTTTTAACCTTAATTTTGAATTAAAAAAATCATCTCTTCCATGGCTAGCTCGGATTCAATGTCATTAAGTTACATTATGTTTTTCCTTAACTTAATGACATTGAGCGCGAGTTTCTAATTCGTACCTGCAAACTATTACTACATTAAATATTTTCTTGTATTTAACAACAAGGATTATATTGACAGATTGATTTATTACCTATAACATATGATTTTTAATTCCATTTTGATTACAGAAAGTTTTTTGAGTTTAAAGCTATAGTATAAATTTACATCTAAATAAATGTGTTATTAAAAAAATATAAAAAACTTAGAAAATGACATCGACAAAATTCCTATATAAATTATTTTCTACTACCCTATTTTTATCTTTTTTTGTGGCTTTTGGACAAAAAAAGACTATAGAAGTAAAAGATCAAAATTTCAATCAAGGATGGTTGTTTAAAAAAGACACTTTGAAAGGTGCAGAAATAACATCTTATTATGATTCCAATTGGAGAAAATTAAACCTTCCTCATGATTGGGCAATCGAAGGACCTTTTAGCATTAAAAATAACGCTCGAACTGGTGGTTTACCGATACATGGTATTGCTTGGTATAGAAAACATTTTACTATCGATTCAAAAAATAAGAACAAGCAAATAAGTATCGAGTTTGATGGCGTCATGAGCAACGCCAAAGTGTATTTGAATGGACAATTTGTAGGAGAACGCCCTTATGGTTACATTGGATTTGAACTCGATTTAACTCCATTTATCAAGTTTAAACAGGAGAATGTGATTGCGGTAAGAGTAGCTCCCGAAGATTTGTCGGCAAGATGGTATCCAGGAGCTGGAATTTACAGAAACGTTTATCTCAAAATAAATGACAATATCCATATACCACAATGGGGTACATACATTACTACTCCTACTGTAACCGATGAGAAGGCTACAGTTAAAATCCAAACAACTGTAAAAAACACTTCAAATAATTCGATTAAAGCTATTCTAGAAACTACACTAAAAAATAGTAATGGAGAAGTGGTCGCTACCCAAAGTCAAAACATAAGTTTGGCGGGAATTTCTGAACAAAAAGTGAATCAAGAAATTGAAATAAAGAATCCAACTAAATGGGATATCAATGCGCCAAATTTGTATACAGCGGTTAGCCAAATAAAAATAAATAAAGTAGTAGTTGATGAATATGAATCCAATTTTGGAATCCGTACCATAAAGTTTGATGCCAATAATGGCTTTATTTTAAATGGGAAACGCGTTGCCATCAAAGGGGTTTGCTTACATCATGATTTGGGTCCTTTAGGTGCTGCTGTAAATTTTAGAGCAACAGAACGTCAGATGCAAATTATGCAAGCAATGGGTGCCAATGCGCTTCGAACTAGTCACAATCCTCCGTCTCCAGAAATGTTAGCGGTATGTGATAAACTAGGAATAGTTGTAATAGTAGAAGCATTTGACGAATGGAAAATGGCCAAAGTACCGAATGGGTATAATAAATATTTTGACAAATGGCACGAAAAAGACCTAAGAGATATGATAAAGAGAGATCGTAATCATCCCTCAGTAATTATGTGGAGTATTGGAAACGAAATTTTAGAACAAGCTAAAAATGAAGGATGGGAATTGGCCAAACATTTGAATGATATTTGTCATGACGAGGATATTACCAGGCCAACAACAGCGGGATTTAATTATTATCCTGAGCCGTTTACCAATAAATTAGCCTATCAGATTGATGTTGTAGGTATGAATTATTGGCCTGCCGATTATAAAGAAATTAAAGAAAAGAATCCTAATTTGATTATTTATGGTTCGGAAACATCATCGCAAACCAGTAGCCGAGGGGTATATCATTTACCCATTGAATACACCGAAAAACACGAAACCAATCAGGTTTCAAGTTACGACACAACTGTTGGGCCGCCTTGGGCATATGCTCCTGATGTAGAGTTTGATGCGCAGGAAAGCAATTCTTTTTCTTTGGGGGAATTTATTTGGACTGGGATTGATTATTTAGGAGAGCCAACTCCTTATGGAGGTAAAGATAATGCAACAAATGGGTATTGGAATTCTGATTGGCCATCCCATTCTTCCTATTTTGCTCCAGTAGATTTAGTAGGAATTCCTAAAGACCGCTATTATTTATATCAAAGTCAATGGACATCTGAGCCTATGGTTCACGTTTTACCTCATTGGAATTGGAAAGGTAAAGAAGGGGAAAACATCCCTGTTTTTTCATATACAAATTGTGATGAAGTAGAATTATTTGTCAATGGAAAATCTTTTGGAAAAAGAGTAAAAGGGAAAGACTTTACAGAGATTCCATCCGAATACCATGGTTTCAAAAGAGGGATGTACAAATCCAAATACCGTTTATCCTGGGAAGTGCCATATTCGCCAGGAAGTTTAAAAGTTGTAGGATACAAAAACGGGAAAATAGCCGCTGAAAAAGTAATAAAAACGGCGAGTTCTCCCTATCAAGTGAAGTTAATTGCTGACAAAACAGTTTTGGATGAAAGCGGCAACGATTTGTCCTATATCACTGTTAGGATTGAAGATAAAGAGGGTAATTTATGTCCTATTGCAGATAATAGGGTCGAATTTAGTATCGAAGGCCAAGGTGTTTTAGCAGGTGTTGGCAATGGGGATGCAACCTCATTGAATTCTTTTCAAGCCAATAGTTGCAATGCTTTTAGTGGTATGTGTATGTTGATTGTTAAATCAATTGATAAAAGGGGGGAGATAAAAATCACAGCAAGTTCTAATGGATTAGAATCAAATAATATTACATTAAAAGTAAAATGATTTTTAAAGACGCTCTATTAAAATACTATTTTTGTTGTTTGCAATTACTTGATTGTCTATAAATTACATAAAAATAAGGTGAATAATATTGCTAATTTAGCCTTGTTAGATTTTTAAATAAGTTGCCCCCAGATTACCCAAATAGTTAAACTCTATAGTTCCATTAGAACGTTTTGGAGTAATAATTGTTTTTTTAGTAAATAACCCAAATAAATAGTCTATTAAACATGAAAACAAATTTTAAAATTAATTCGCTTTTTACTGTATCACTTTTATTTGTTCTTATACAAAGTGTCATAGCCCAAAAAAGCCCCTTCTTTAAGCAAGGAGAAGATCTAAAGCCTCTTGAAATGAAATGGAAATTGATAAAAAATATGTCGGATGAATTTAACGGAAAAGCGGTTGATGAAGGAAAATGGCAGATATCTGGACAAGGATGGATTGGGCGAGCCCCAGGATTATTTCAGGCTGAAAATATAATGGTATCTGACGGTAGTTTGAAAATAACAACCAAATTATTACCAGAGCCAGTTGTTAAACAAAATAAGACTTTTACTCACGGAGGGGGTTATGTAGGCTCAAGAAATGCCATGACTTACGGATATTATGAATGCGAAATGAAAGCAAACAAAACTTTTATGTCCTCTACATTTTGGCTAATTAACGAAAGGAAAGATTCACAAGGTTGTCAAAAAAGAACAATTGAGTTGGATATTCAAGAATGCGTAGGCCAGATAGTGAATAAGGAAGAATGGATGAAAAACTTTGATGAAAAGATGAATTCAAACACACATAGTAGAGATATTCCTGAAGGCTGTGATTATAAAAAAGGATCCGTTAAATCAAGTGGAAATATAGGGACAAAAGTTTACGATGATTTTCATGTCTATGGTGTATGGTGGAAATCTAAAGATGAAATTTTATTCTTCCTTGATGGAAAATTTGTTTCGCAAGTTAAACCAGTTGCAGATTTTGATATGGAAATGTACTTGCGTATGGTAGTTGAAACTTACGATTGGAATAAAGCTCCTGAAGATGGTGGAATGAAAGGAACAATAGAAGATAGAACTACAACTTATAATTGGGTAAGATCTTGGAAATTAGTAAATTAGCGGCAAAATAAAACTCGAATTTGTATTTATTAATTGAATCCATCAAAAAACAAATACGCTTGAACATCTAAAAGCCATAGTATTTATGAATTCTTTTTTTAAAATTACCTTGTTTGTGACTCTACTAGTTTCTTTAGGAGCAAATGCAAAAATACTAAAGGAAAAGTATAAACCAAAAGCCACTTTTTCTATAGTAAAATGGGAAGTATTGGATATATCATTTCCTATTAAAACAAATTTGAAATCACCCTTTACGGCTCGTTTTGGAGCTCTTTTTAGTCATGAAAATGGCAGTACTCAAGAAGTGCCTGGTTTTTATAATGGAAATAACGAATGGATTATTCGATTCTCAAGTTCTATTGAGGGAGAGTGGACATTTGTAACTTTTGGAGAAGAAAAATCTTCAGAGAATCTAAAAGGAAAAGTAAGAATCACAAAAAATAAAGCGAATAATCCAGGAGCAATCGTTATTCCGAAGGAAATGCCTCAAAATTTTTTCTATCAAGATGGGACTCCCTATTTTTTACTTGCTTTTGAATGTGATTGGTTATTTGCACTAGATTATCATAATAAAAAAGCATTACCCAAAACAGACCATTTGCTAGATTTAATCAAAGAAAACGGTTTCAATCAGGTGGTTATGAATGTTTATACCTATGATGTAAGTTGGGAAAAAGATCCTAAATTAAAAACGCATCCCGAACATGAGTTTGGTGGAATGGATGATATGTTCCCTTTTTCAGGGAATAATAAAAAGCCAGATTTTAGTGCTTTGAATCCTGAATTCTTTAATAAGCTAGACCGAACCATCAGCTTAATGCATGATAAACGAATTGCCTCACACCTAATGATTTATGTTTGGAATAAACTAGTTGCTTGGCCTGATATGAATACTGAGGCGGATAATATGTATTTTGATTATGTAATCAAACGGTATCAAGCTTTTCCAAATATTGTTTGGGATATTTCCAAAGAAGCATTGTTTTACGGAAGAGCCGATGAGAAATACATTAATGATAGGATAGAAAGAGCCAGAAAGGCCGATAAATTCAATCGACTATTGTCCGTTCATGATTTTAAATTTTGTGCGAAATACCCAGAAAATGTCGATTTCATATCCACACAAGATTGGTCGGATAATCTTTATAATAAAATGTTTGAAGCGAAAACTAAATTCAAAAAACCAGTTTTTAATATTGAACATGGTGGTTATGAAGAATCCCCCTATGTAGTGTTTACAGGAGATTATATAAATGCTGAACATTGTATTCGACGCAATTATATGTGTCTGTTTGCCGGTGTATATTCTACTTACTATTGGCAAGGTGCTTCATGGAATGTAGTTATTTATAACCCATTTGAGCAGCCTATTGATTGTATTAAACCCAAGTTTGAATATTATAAGCATTTAAAAAAAATATTTACAGATTTTGATTTTACGAAACTAAAACCAACACCGGGTAAAAATGGAAGCGGATATTGTCTAACAAATGATAACGGCATTACTTTATTATATGTAAACAAAGAAAATTACGGTATAAATGCTTGGCATTTGAAGCCGGAATTTGGAGAAAGAACGACTCAATGGTTCAATGTGATCACGGGCGAGTTGACCCCCGAAGTTGATTATGATAAAAATGAAAAACAAATTTCACCCTGGGCAAATAAAACAGATTCGATATTGATTTCACGCTTAAAAAGCTAAATTTACAGGAAGTCCTTTTGACCATTTGTTATACTCTTTTGTTCATATGTAGCATTGTGATTTAGTATATAAAATTACTTTAGCCGAAGTTAATGTACCCTTTTTCGGGGTTTAATGTTAAACTAAAATAGTTGTTAATCCTTTCATTTCGGGGGGGGTACAAAAATTTAATAAACTGGAGGAAATTCAGTCTATTCACAGAAGTATCTAGAGTTCCAATAACTATACAATTATGATATTTTTTAAATCAAAAATAAATGTTTATTGCATTTATTATGTCCTATTCGTTTTTTTAATTTATTCACATTCAAATGCCCAAAATTTGAATTTTAATGATTCATGGAAATTTTACAATGCCGAAGCCAATGGGGCTGAGCAGGTAAATTTTAATGATTCCAAATGGCGTAGTTTAAACCTACCTCATGATTGGGCTATCGAAGGTCCTTTTGATATAAAATACAATGCCCGTAGTGGTGGTTTGCCTTTTCATGGAATAGGCTGGTATCGTAAATCATTTAAGATGGACAAAGCAGCCAAAGGAAAAATTGTTCGTATTGAATTTGAAGGTGCTATGTATGATGCCTATGTTTGGGTAAATGGACAATTGGTAGGAAATCGCCCTAATGGATACATTGGTTTTGAATTTGATATTACTAAATTCTTAAAGTACGATGGCTCTAATAATATCATAGCTGTTCGATTAAAACCACAAGATATGTCTTCTCGGTGGTATCCAGGAGCTGGAATTTACCGTTCTGTTTGGTTAAAAATAGACGAACCTATTCATGTTAAACAGTGGGGTTCTTATATTACCACTCCAACAGTCACAAAAGAAAAAGCAACTATACAAAATGAAACTACGGTTGAGAATAAAACAAACACAGCGGTTACTGTAAAGGTTAAACAAGAATATTTTTCACCTGAAGGGAAATCAGTAGCTATAGTAGATGAGGATTTAAAAATTGAACCAAATTCTAAAGCTATTTCTGCTTTGTATACAGTCATAAAAAACCCACAGCGCTGGGATACTAAAACGCCACATTTATACAATGCAGTAACAACGATTTTACAAAACGGAAAAGAATTAGATAGTTATAAAACCCGTTTTGGATTGCGTACTATTGCTTTTACCAAAGATGGTTTTTTCTTGAATAATGAAAAAGTGCGTTTCAACGGGGTGTGTTTACATCATGATAATGGCGCTTTAGGTTCGGCAGTGTATAAAAGAGCCGATGAACGCAAATTACAAATCATGAAGGATATGGGGACTAATGCTATTCGTACTAGTCACAACCCGCCTTCAAGAGAGTTTTTAGATTTATGCGATGAGTTAGGTTTGTTAGTTTTGGACGAATCTTTTGACATGTGGAAAATGGCCAAAGTAGAAAATGGCTATAGTGTTTTCTTTGACCAATGGGCAGAGAGAGATATCAAAGACATGTTGTACAGAGATCGTAACCATCCCTCTATTATTATGTGGAGTACAGGAAACGAGATCTTAGAACAAGGAGATAAAAAGAACGGTTGGAGAGTGGCTAAAATGCTTAACGATTACTGCAAGGAAGTAGATCGTACTAGACCAACAACTTTGGGAATGAATTATTATTCAAATCCTTATGATAATAATTTTGCGCAGCAAGTAGATATAGCTGGGGCAAATTACAAACCAAGTAACTATGAAGAAATTAGAAGAAATTACCCGGAATTGCCTTTTTATGGTTCTGAAACTTCTAGTTGTACTAGTAGCCGTGGGGTGTATCATTTACCAATAGAAAAATACGATACGCATTCATCAAAGCATGTTTCTAGTTATGATTTAATTGGTCCACCATGGGCTTATCCGCCAGATATTGAATTTCATTTTCAAGAGAAAAATCCATTTGTTATGGGAGAATTTATTTGGACAGGATTCGATTATTTAGGTGAGCCTACTCCTTATGGAGGAAAAGATAATTCTACTAATGGACAATGGAACAGTGATTGGCCATCTCGTAGCTCGTATTTCGGTGCAGTTGACTTAGCAGGTTTTCCAAAAGATAGATTCTTTTTGTACCAAAGTCACTGGACAACAAAACCTATGATTCACCTTTTGCCGCACTGGAATTGGGAAGGAATGGAAGGTAAAGAAATTCCAGTATACTGTTATACCAATGTGGACGAAGTTGAACTTTTTATTAATGGTAAATCAAAGGGACGTAAGGTTAAAGGAAAAGATTTGACTGAAATCAAAATTGATTTTTTTAGATATGAACCAAAAACTTTTAAATCAAAATACCGTTTATCATGGAATGTTCCTTATGAACCTGGAACTTTAAAAGTGGTAGGCTATAAAGAAGGAAAAAAAGTGAATGAAGAGGTGATTACAACCTCAGGAAAACCAGCCAAAATTAGCTTATCTGTTGACAGAAGTAAAATTGATGCTGACGGTCAAGACTTAGCTTATGTTACTATAAAAATTTTGGATAAGAATGGCAATTTTTGTCCATTAGCAGATAATCTAGTGACTTTTGATGTCAAAGGAGCGGGAGAAATAGTTGGAGTTGATAACGGAAGCCAAATCAGTTTGGAATCTTTTCAAGGGAAACAAAGAAAAGCGTTTAATGGAATGTGCTTGGTTATTTTAAAATCATCTAAAAAATCGGGGATAATGACTTTAAAAGCGAGTTCGAAATCATTAAAAAGTGCTCAGATTGTAATTGAAACGAAGTAAGATTTCAATTCTTTCTGGATCATATATTACTTATAGCACAAAAAAATAAATCATAACGAGTAGCTTGTAAAAACTACTTGTGATGATTTTTTTGCATCAATACCATTTTTTTTGTATTAGAATTATTTACTAATAAGAAGGTTCAAAAAAAGACATTCAAAGAGTTAGTAAAGTAAGGTCTAATAAAGGTTTAATAATTCATATATTCGGCAGAATTGTTTCCGCTTTTATAAACTTATTTTTCGGCTTATTTATTTGTATTGTGCTGTTAAAGATAATGTTGTGTTGTTTTTTTTTTGCTTTTAATTATCTGTAAAAACCATAGGTGTCCTCAAAAAAAACATTTGTTGCCTTTCTTTGGGTTGAATTTTAACAATTTTGTAACATAATAATAAACCAAAATAAAATTATGAAATTTCAATTATTTAAAAATTTAAAAACAAAAGCTTTTGTGTTTACACTCATTAGTTTTTTATGTTTTAGTGTCTCACATGGACAAGCTAAGTCTGTTAAGGGAACCGTTACATCAAAAGGAGAACTTTTGTTTGGTGTAAACATTATCATTAAAAACACCACTAAAGGTACAGTAACCGATATTGATGGTAATTTTAATATTAACGCTTCTCCTAATGATATATTAATTGTTAGCTATTTAGGTTATCAAACGAAAGAAATTACTGTAGGTGACAAATCAGTTCTAAAAGTGGTACTACAAGAAGATACTTCGAAATTAGAAGAAGTTGTTGTAATTGGTTATGGAACTGTTAAAAGAAAAGACCTTACGGGATCTGTTGTTTCTCTAAAAGCAGATGATTTAGATAAGGTACAAACAGTCTCGTTTGAAGGAGCTTTGGCAGCAAAGGCTTCTGGTGTACAAGTGGTTAGTTCTGAAGGAGGCCCTGGGGCAGGTTTTAAAATTAGGGTACGTGGAGGGTCTTCTATTAATGCTAGTAATGACCCGCTATATGTGATTGATGGATTTGCTATTGATGGTACGGCACAAGGTACAGGTCTTGGAATAGGAAACACTTCGACTAGTCCTTTATCAGCTATTGACCCAAGTAACATCGAATCTATCGAAGTTTTGAAGGATGCTTCTGCAACTGCTATTTATGGTTCTAGAGGAGCAAACGGTGTAATTATAATTACCACTAAAAAAGGTAAAAAAGGTAGAGCTGATTTCAATTTTGAAACCTATTCAGGTTTTAGTGTTATTTCAAATAAAATAGATTTATTATCAGCACAAGAGTTCGTAGATTGGAGAAACGAATACTCGCCTTGGGATCCAAACAATGCTTCGGACGAATTTGTTAGCTCTTATAGAGACCAATATGGTAATGATATCAGTTTGAAAGATCCAAGAGTAGTTCTTACAGATTGGCAAGATCAAATTCTAAGAACTGCTTATATGAAGAATTACAAACTAGCTACTAGTGGTGGTTCAGATAGAAGCTCTTATTCAGCCTCTTTTTCTTATTTAAATCAAGAAGGAATAATTAAAACTTCAGATTTCGAAAGATACAATGGAAACTTAAGTTTAGATCAAACTATTAATGATAAATTAAAAACGGGAATGAACATTGGTCTTGGATACAACAAAACAGGCGGTGTTGTTTCTTCAGCTACAGAAAATGCTAATGGACGTTCTGGTATTGTAACTAATGCAGTATTATTTGCTCCAGTTCAAGGATTAAAGCGTTTTAGTGATGCGGAATATGATGAAGACGGACGCTTAGTTTCACTAAGAGGTGGAGATATTTCAAATCCAAATTATATTTTAGAAAATGATATCAATAATGGAACAGCCTATAATGTTTATGGAAATATATATTTAGAATATAAAATCCTTAGAGGTTTATCTTTCAAATCTTCATTAAGAATGAATACTTTCGGAGGAAAAAACAAACGTTATTTTTCTGAAAAATATGGATGGGGTAAATCAGCAAATGGTAGAGCTTTCTTAGGTACATTTCAAGGTCAAGGTATAACCACTGAGCAAAACTTGAATTACAACAAAAAAATTGGTGATCATTCCTTAAATATTACTGCGGTTTACGAACAACAACAAACATCCTTTGAAAACGTAACATCGGCTTCTACTGGTTTTGATTTGCCAAATATTAACTTAGACAATTTAGGGACTGCTACTGTAACATTGCCAACGCAATCTAATTATTCTGGCAATGCACTTAAATCGTATTTGAGTAGAATTCAATATGATTACAAAGACAGATACACTTTAAATGTTAGTGCTCGTTATGATGGATCTTCTCGATTTGCTGAAGGAAAAAAATGGGGGTTCTTCCCATCAGTAGGTGCAGCTTGGAAAGTGAATAATGAAGAATTCTTAAAAGATGTCAATTGGTTAAGTAACTTAAAGTTAAAAGCGAGTTATGGAGAAACAGGTAATACGGCCATAGGTTCTTTCCGTTCCTTAGCTTCAGCAGGATTAGCTAGTACTATTTTTAATGGAAATGCTATAAATACTGGTGTTGCTATTGATAGACTTTCAAATAAAGATTTAACATGGGAAACAACATCACAAGTTGATGCTGGAATCTCATTAGGATTGTTCAATAGTCGATTAAACTTTGAAGTTGATTATTATGAAAAAGAAACTACTGATTTATTATTAGAAGTACCATTACCTTCTACTTCTGGATATAGAACTGCTTTTAAAAACTTAGGAGCTATTTCTAATAAAGGACTTGAAATCTCATTTCATTCAATCAATGTACAAACTGATAACTTTAAATGGTCATCTGATTTTAACATTAGTTTCAACAAAAACAAAGTATTGGATTTAGGAGGTGCTAAAGAATTTTTCATCACTTCTATTGGAGATAATCAAATAAGAACTGATTATGTAGTAAGAGTGGGTGAATCTTTAGGTTCTATTTATGGATTAAAGACTGCTGGAGTATATAACTATAGTGATTTTGCAGCCTTTGATGGTTTGACAAATCAAGAAGCTTCTGCTAAAATATATGCTGACGCTGCTACTCAAGGTGTTGCTTATACTGATGTAAAATACACCCTTAAAGCGGGTGTGCCAGTTTCTTCAGGACAACCTAATATAAACAACTACAGACCAGGTTTACCTAAATTTGAAGATCAGTTAACAGTAGATACTAATGGTGATGGAATCCTAGATGCAGGAGATGGAATTATAAACTCTAATGACAGAACCATCATTGGTAGAGCGGTACCAAAGCATTTTGGAGGTATGACAAATAACTTTACTTATAAAAACTTTGATTTGTCAGTATTGACTTCATGGTCTTATGGTAATGATGTATACAACAAAAACATAAAACAAGCCACTGCTCAAGATATTCCGTTTTTTAACAAATACGGAAGTGTAGCGGATCGTTGGACACCAAATAATCCAGATACTGATATTCCAGGTGTTAAAGGCGAAAGTCAGGCAGGTGTATCAGGTAATGCTTATTCATCTTATGTAGAAGATGGTTCTTATTTGAGATTAGCAAATATTACATTCGGTTACAATTTACATAAAGAACTAGTCAAAAAAATAGGACTGAAGAGTTTTAGAATATATGGTGCAATTGATAATGTATTCGTTTGGACAAAATATTCAGGATACGATCCTGATGTAAGTGTAGGGAATAATCAATTAACTCCAGGACTAGATGTTGATTCATATCCAAAAGCGAAAACATTTAGAATTGGTTTAAACGTAGGATTTTAATCGACGGTTATTTTAAAATTAATTATTAAAAGGAAAAAAATGAAAAAAACAAATAGTTTATTGCTATTATCATTAATGATAGTATCAATGACATCGTGTAGTGATGATTTTTTAAAAGAAAACCCAACTACCTTTGTAGACCCAACTGCTTTATTGGTAAATAAACAAGGAGCCGAAACTTATTTACTAGGAGCGTATGATGCTGTACAAGGAACCATAAGTACAGGACAACCTAACTTTGGTAATGATGCTGCAAATAGTGGATGGGCCTCTCATTGGGGGACAATGGGAACTGATGAAGTAGTTGTGCCAGGTTATGCCGGAGATCGTAAATTAATCTATTTGCAACAATTAACACCTACTACAGGAGTGGTGCAAACTATGTGGGAAAACCTATATGTTGCTTTGAATAGAGTGAATAGTGTGGTTGACAGAGTAAGTGCCATGACTGATGCTCAAATAACTCCAGCTGATAAAGCGTATATTGTAGCTCAAGCAAGATTTTTAAGATCTACTATTAATTTCGCCTTGGTTTGTACTTGGGAAAATGTGCCACTTATAAAAAATGAGACAACCAGTTTAAGTAACTTAGAAGTGCCTCAAGCAAAACCTGAAGAGGTGTATGCCTTCATAATTGAAGATTTGAAAGCGGCAGAAGCTGTACTACCTATTGAGCAAGGCAAAGGAAGAGTAACTAAAGGTGCTGCTCAAGCATTATTAGGTAAAGTATATTTACAAATGACTGGATTCCCATTGAATCAAACCGATAAATTTGCTCTTGCGAGTGCTAAATTAAAAGAAGTTATGGATAGCGGTGTGTATAATTTATTGCCAAATTATCGTGATGTATTTACTTTAGTCAATGAGCAAAGTGTAGAAATGGTTTATGCTATAGGCATGGATGGACCAGGGAAAAATGAAGGTGGTATGCTTGGCACCTTTTACGGACCTAATGGATCTACAAGTAATGGAGGGGGGTTTAATACCTGTTTTATCAATCATTTCTTCGCAGATAGTTATGATGTTAATGATATTCGTTTGCGTAATAATATTGCTAAACACAGTGCTAATGACTGGACACCTGAGGAAGGTTTTAGTAATCCAGCTTCGTGGACAGTTGCCAAAAACAATTGGAAACCATGGAAATGGCATGCCTCTAAACCTAATTCGTATGCAAACGATACCCCTTTCGACAATCCTTATATTCGCTATGCTGATGTGCTGTTAATGTATGCTGAAGCTTTAAACGGTCAAAATTTGTTAACTCAAACAGTTATTGACAATACGGTAAACAAATTAAGAGCCAGAGCAAGAACGACTCCAACTGCTGTACCAGATATGGTATTAGGAACTAAAGAAAGCAATGCAACAGAACTTTTATCAGAAAGACGCAAAGAATTATGCTTTGAAGGATGGAGACGTAATGATTTAATTCGTTTTGGAAAATACAAAGAAGCCATTAGTGGTATTACTCAATTAGGTAGTAACGCGGGAGACCCAGGATTAAATTATAAGGATTTCAAAATTAGATGGCCTATACCAAACTCAGAAAGAAAAATTAATCCTAAGTTGGATCAGAACAAGGATTATTAATAAATATATATATATATTATGAAAAAAAATATTAAAACTATAGCGTTTATAGCTGTTTCAGTGCTATTAATTAGCGTTTCGAGTTGTACAGAGGGATCTAATCTATATGACGGTTTAAAAGATATTAGTTTAAAACCCACAGCAAATAAGTTGTTGATTACGGAAGGTGAAACTATAACTTACACGGATTCTTCATTAACGGTTAAATCAAGAAAGTGGACTTTTGAAGGAGGAAATATAACTACTTCAAGCGATGGAGTGGTTACTGTGACCTATCCAACAGCATCTCCTTCTACGGGTACTGGCCTTCAAGCAATAAATCAAGGTTTCTCAACAACTCTTCAAGTGACTCACGATGACAATACAACTGAAAGTCATTTGTTTAAAGTAAAGGTATTCAGGAAAG
Organism: Flavobacterium flevense; assembly: GCF_900142775.1. Classification (GTDB taxonomy): domain Bacteria; phylum Bacteroidota; class Bacteroidia; order Flavobacteriales; family Flavobacteriaceae; genus Flavobacterium; species Flavobacterium flevense. Next base: position 1,525 of record NZ_FRCC01000013.1, on the reverse strand, counting down.
TAGTACCTGATTTTGTTGCCAGTAGAACCACTGAAATGTTTGGAAACAGTATTCAGTTTACTGATAAAACAATAGACGGTCAATCCTCTTTTGATGAAGCAAGGAAAGACGATACTATTTTGTGGGAATTTGAAGGAGGAACACCTGCAACCAGTAATGAAAGAAACCCTAAGGTGATTTACAATACACCTGGGAAATATGCTGTAAAACTAACGGTAAAACGTAGTATGCCAGCAAGTACAGGTACAACCACTAGAGTAAATTACATGAACATTCTTGCAGTGCCGTTATGTGATGAAACTGTAAATCTTGTGGGTTGTGGAAACATAGGTGGTGAAATAGCTGGTCTAGGGGATTGGATTGCACTTGGAAATGCAGGCGAAAATAAAATCGCTAATTTATCCGTATCAACACAACGTTTTACACAAGGAACAGGTAGTCTAAAATATTTGTATGATGAGCCAGGAAAACCAGCTTTTACAAATAACATTATAAAAATGGAAAATCATCCGTTTACGGTAACTACTGCTGGTTCCTATAAGCTTTCAATGGATACTTTTGGAGAAATTTTATCAACTGGAGCTAATAAAGATTATGTGTTTGAAATATCTACACCTGCAGTAGGAACCACAAATGATGCTAACAAACTGTTTTTTAGAACTACTGGAGGTAGCTGGTTTAAAGCTTCAAGTACTGTAACCTTAGCCCCAGGTAAATATTATATTCAAATAAAAATGTGGAATCCAGGTTTTGATACTAATCTAAAATACAATCTATTTATAGATGATATTAAAGTGATTAAAAATTAAAAGATTAGTTGTTTAAATTTAGAGGCCTTTTTGTGAAAACAATTAGGCTTTTCTTTTATGAAAAATTTCCATTTTTAGTTGAATATTTATCTTTTACAAAGGCCTCTTTTTACAGTTTTAATAAAACTTATGTATTTAAAATTATTCCCTTCTGCTTCGGCTCAATATACATTGGATAATAATTTAAAAATAAAAGCAGCTTATAGTAAAAGAGTAGATCGTGCTCCAACCTATAAAATGAATCCATTTAAAGAAAGAGAGCATTCTGAAACTTTTGAACAGGGCGATAAAAATTTATTACCGGAGTTTACTGATTTAGTAGAATTAGGAATAAGCAAAAATTTTAAAGGTGGAAATTCCGTTTTTGCTACTGCCTATTACAGAGATGTTCAAAATTTAATTAACCGTGTCAACACTTTGTCTTATGATAGATCAGGAGTACTTAATGACACTATTTTAGATCGTATTTATACAAATGTGGGAAGAGGAAGAGCGGTAGGTCTTGAATTAGGAACTCAATTCAAACCTACGGAGAAATGGACTAATTTTATTGGAGCCAATATTTATAATTTTAATATCAAAGGTAGTTTTGACGGAAAACCAATTAATTCAAACGCGACCCAATATTCGATAAATGCCAACAGTACCTATAATTTTTCAGAGACTGCATCTATGCAATTTACATTGAATTATTTGTCAGAAAAAATCACAGCACA
>NZ_FRCC01000016.1 GCF_900142775.1 Flavobacterium flevense | reverse complement strand
TATTTCTTTTCTTTTTCGTCCTTTGCTTTTTTCTCCTTATCGGTTTTTTCCTTTTCCATTGCCGATTGTTTTTGGGCATTTTCCAATTGCTTCATATAGGCTTCCATATTGACCATTAAGCCCGAAGCAGTTTTTAAGGGTACTGCAATACTTTCAAAAAAACCCTCGTCTAATTCTTCCGCTGTTCCTCTAAGATTAAGAGGGGGGATCAGTTGTTTGGCATTGTCTCCACATTGTTCGTTTTGGATTAGAATAGAAACAACCAGTTTGTTTTCTGTACCTCTTGATATAGTTAGCTGTAAATCGCCAGTGATTTCTAATTCTGCTATCTGATTGAAAAAATTAGTGTTCATCTTTTAAATTTTTAAAGTGTTATTTAATCCGTTTTTAATTACCGTTAATTTTTCGTGCATATCCAGCCAATAGGCTTTTTGTCTTTCATTGAAATCTGAAAAATCGTTATTCTCTTGTTGGTAGTCTTTGTATTCTGCCGTTATTTTGATAGCTTCATCAAGGTCGGTTACCTCAATAGCGTAACCGTTCAAATCAATTACTTCCATTCATCAAAAAATTTATGTTGATAGCGTTCGCACCAATTTTTGCAAATGAACTACACAGTTCAAATGCTTTTTGTGACTTTATTTGTGCTGTACCGCCTAATACAATGGATTGCAGTTTGGCTTCATCATCCTTATAATTACGTACATTTTGGTAGTAGCCAGTCACAGCATTATAAGCTCCAAATAATGTCCCTTTTGTGGTTTCCATCTGTTGGGTCTCATTAGTCATTGCATAAGCAAAAGCACTTTCAACAGTATTTTTGAACACGGTGGAGATTTCATCATTATTACCTTTTTTGATATGCTCTAGGGTTTCTTTATTGGGACAAAGTGCCAACTGTATCAATTTTTCTACCTCCTTATCACTTACTTTTACTTTCGCCCAGTCATTAAAGATGTTTTCTAATTGATTGCTAAACTCGTTTGCCAATCCCATTACTTTGTGGGCATTGTCCAAACGTTGTTTAGCTCCCGAAGTATGGCGAATGCGTACCACGTTACTCATATTGCGAAGTGAAGCGTTTAGGGTATTTTGACAAACAATTCGAACAGGAGTAAAAGCTGCGGTAATACTTCCACTACCATCGTGCGAAGTGGTTAGGAAAATATATTTTTCTGTTACATCATCGCCATTACCCACACGGATATAATCAGGCAGTTTTGCAGTTATGAAAATACGCTCTCCATTTCCTAAAGCCCCTGCGGTCTCGTATAAGATTCCGTCAGTACCTCCTACGATAGCATCAAAAAAACTAAAAGCCTCCCGATTTTGTACAATATGGTAGTCTTTGCCTACCACACCCAAAACGGTGTTGTTATCAGTACGCATAGTAGCAAAATAATTAGGCACGTTTAGTTCGTTGTCTCTAATTTCTATGCTGTTTGTATTTTCAATAATCCCTAAGCCTTTTGTGTATAGCGGACTTTTGATTACCTCATAATCCAGTCCTGCGTGTTGGATTGCTTCTGCACTTGTGGGATAATCTTGTACAATTTGTCCTAAACCGTGCCATGCTTTTTCCTGAACGCTTAAAAAAGAATAACGTCCAGTTTTTTCGTTGAAATTTAAATTATGTGCCATGATATTGAAATTTTAAAATTTGAAAAAAAATAAATGAATTGTGTTAGAATGGTAAATCGTCTCCATCTTCCTGATTTGGAGTTTTAGTTTTCTGTTCGTTGGTGCTTGTTTGAGCGTTTTCTGTTTTTTTACCGCCTCCATGCAATTTGATAGTTGAGGTATGGAAGTTTAAACTTGCTCTTAATTCTCCGTTATTGGCTGTCCACGGTCTTGTGCTAACTCTACCAGTGAGTTCTACCAAAGTGCTTTTGGTTAGTATCTTCACTACGTTTGGACTTATCCAGTAAGAGCAGTCAAAATAGGTAGTTTGTTCTATGCGTTCGCCTTGTTTGTTTCGGTAGTTGTCGTTAGTGGCTACTGAAAAGTTCACTACTTGTTTTTCTTTTGACGTTGTGCGTACTTCCGCATCCCTTGTCAGTCTTCCGATGATGTTCATAATCTTTACTTTTTAGAGTTAAATTTTTATTTTATTTATTCGGCAATGAGAGGAGGAGCTGTTTTGTTTCACTCTATTACCATTTCTAATGCTTTTGTTTTCCATTATTGACATTTTTTTTATTCGTCTAAAGAGCCGGAGTATGCTTTGTTTCGTTTCAGGAGCATAAAAGGTTAGTGTTTAGCAGGAGCAAGGTTTTGGCAAACAAATACAACCCGAATGGGTGGAGATTTTTTGACAAACCCGTAGGGCATGACCTTGTTCCTGCGTTAAGAACACTAGAATACCTTTGCTCTTGAAATGGGACAAAACAGCATACTGGCTCTTGAATAAAAAACAGTGGAAGCGATGAAAAAGGCATTGAGTAAATGGTTCAATGTGACAAGAGAAATAGACGTACCTTGGATAGAAATAGAATCATTTTACGTAAGATAGTATCCTCAGATATTTGTAAACGATACCAAAGAGAACGAATTAAATCGTTAGGAGATTTTTATGGAGAACAAAAAAAATTAACATCAAAAAGTTCTCGATATATGCCTGTGGCAGATAGGCATTGTTTGCTTTATTTCATGTAAAAAATCTAACTAACGTGTTTGATAATTTTACCAAATGAGTTAATGTAAAAAAAAGTAATATCAAAAAAAAATATTAGGAAAATTTAAAAGTAAAGTAGTAGAAACTTTATTTTTAACTTGTGTTCTAATTCAGTTTTTAATACATTTACATATATAAAAGTACATTGACTTACTGATATTAGATTGATTAAGAAAACAAAGGGCTGTAAAGTAAATCATTATAAATGAGACCTATTCGGCTACCCTTTTTTGTGGTACGCTTGGAAACACCAATAAAATCAACGAATTTAAGGAATAGGTAGGTAATCCTGCCACCCCGACAAAAACCTTCTTGATATTCAGGAAGGTTTTTTTTATTTCCGACCAATATGTTTTATGTCTATATTTTATATTCAAAATCAATTGCTAACTATTATGTTGGTTTTTCTTCTATGTCTTTAGAAGAAAGATTGCGTCGTCATTTAAGTTCCCATAAAGGTTTTACCGGAAGAGCTAAAGATTGGGAAATAGTGTATTTTGAATCTTTTGATACTAAAACTAATGCAATTTTGCGTGAGCAGGAAATAAAAAGATGGAAAAGTAAAGTGAAAATTGAAGCATTAATTTCAAAATTATAACGAGTTATCGCGTCCCGATTGAAAATCGGGAAGGCTGCAGGTTCGAATTTCCGTTTTCGGAATAAACTCTGCCACCCCGACAAAAAACCTTCTTGATATTCAGGAAGGTTTTTTTATTTCCGACCAATATGTTTATATTTTATATTCAAAATCAATTGCTAACTATTATGTTGGTTTTTCTTCTATGTCTTTAGAAGAAAGATTGCGTCGTCATTTAAGTTCCCATAAAGGTTTTACCGGAAGAGCTAAGATTGGGAAATAGTGTATTTTGAATCTTTTGATACTAAAACTAATGCAATTTTGCGTGAGCAGGAAATAAAAAGATGGAAAAGTAAAGTGAAAATTGAAGCATTAATTTCAAAATTATAACGAGTTATCGCGTCCCGATTGAAAATCGGGAAGGCTGCAGGTTCGAATTTCCGTTTTCGGAATAAACTCTGCCACCCCGACAAAAAACCTTCTTGTTATTCAGGAAGGTTTTTTTATTTCCGCCCAATATGTTTTATGTCTATATTTTATATTCAAAATCAATTGCTAACTATTATGTTGGTTTTTCTTCTATGTCTTTAGAAGAAAGATTACGTCGTCATTTAAGTTCCCATAAAGGTTTTACCGGAAGAGCTAAAGATTGGGAAATAGTGTATTTTGAATCTTTTGATACTAAAACTAATGCCATTTTGCGTGAGCAGGAAATAAAAAAGTGGAAAAGTAAAGTGAAAATTGAAGCATTAATTTCAAAATTATAACGAGTTATCGCGTCCCGATTGAAAATCGGGAAGGCCGCAGGTTCGAATTTCCGTTTTCGGAATAGACTCTGCCACCCCGACTAAAACCTTCTTGATTATTCAGGAAGGTTTTTTTATTTCCGACCAATATGTTTTATGGGATCAAGTTCAAAAGGGATCAATCCAAAAACCTGTGGAGAGATAAAATTAAGCATAAATATTAGTTAGTCTAAAAAGGAAGAATTCCACATTTCTGACTCCTCTGAATTGCGATCTAAAGGCTTTAATTTTTGCATTGAAAGATTCAGCTGAAGCATTAATCTCGCAGATTAAAAATCTTTTTGCACGCACTCTTATTTATTTTACCCTTCTGTTTCCAAGCTCAAACAAGTGAGTGTATCCCTTTTCTACGTTATAATTTTAAAAGAATTTTCTATAATTCTATAAAGACAGGGAACCCACTTTGCAATATCTTCACCAAAGTGTTTTTTGTGTTTTGAAAAGAGCCATCAAAGCAGTAGTTTTATAGTGAAAAGATGTTAGAGTTTACGGGGTAAAAAACCGGATAGTTATTAAAATAACGATAATTTAAAAACACAGGGAACAACACAAATTAATTGAACTGTTTACAAATAAATCGATATGATTTATTTTAAATAATATCCATCTCAAAATTGAAAAAGGTCGCTAAAATTCTATTGTATTTTATATTGTTTGTTATAACACTTTTTTTACTGATAGTTATTGCATTGCAAACTCCGTTCGGACAAAGTTTTATAAAAGACAAAGCAGTTAGTTATTTACAGGAAAAAATCAAGACAAAAGTAGCAGTAGGAAGTGTTGAAATTGGTTTGCCAAAGAAAATTGTCCTGCATGATTTTTATTTTGAAGATCAGTCTAAAGATACCTTACTAGCCGGAAAATCATTAAAAATAGATATTAGTTTATTTGAATTATTTAATAGTAAAGTTGAAATTAATAGTATCAAACTGGAGAAAATAACTGCCAATATTGAAGTAGATAAAGATTCTGTTTACAATTTTGATTATATCGTCAATGCTTTTGCAACAGCGGATGAACCCAAAACCAATGAGAAAGGGATGGAAATTGCTGTTAAAAGTATAGAGCTTGACACTATTAAATTTAGTTATAAAGATGCTGTTGCAAAAAATAATATTGCTCTGAAAGTACATCATTTTGATACTAAAATCAGGAAATTGGACTTGGACCAGTTGTTTTTTGATGTCCCTGAAATAAATTTAAACGGCCTACGGTTTAATTTAGATCAGGATTTGGTTGAAGCAACTAAAAAAGTAGCTGAAAAGATTGAAAAAGAAGCAGAAACGAATGTGTTAAAGCTCAACTTACAAAACATCAATCTTGAAAACATTGATGTTACTTATAAGGATGCCATCACAAATTTGGAAACCAAAATCAAATTTGAAAAATTAAAAACTAAGGTAAAAACCATTGATTTGGAAAAACAAATCATTGCGTTACATTCCATTGAATTAAATAAAACGAATGGTCAGCTTGCTTTGACAAATGCTCCAAAAGAAGAAAATCAAAAAGAAGAAGCTAATGCTGCCGAAAAATCTTCCGGTTTAGCCTGGAAAATTGATGCTGATGCTGTTTCAATCGCTCAATTCAATTTTGTATTCGATAATAATAATGAAATTCCGATTAAAAAGGGAATGGATTATAATCATTTGAAAATAAATGACTTAAATTTTGACGGAAAAGCAATTGCTATACGAGATAATGATTACAGCGGTATTATTAATGCTTTTACTTTTAAGGAAAAAAGTGGTTTTCAATTAGATGCATTACAAACAGAATTTAAGTATACTTCTAAAGCGGCTTCTCTTAAAAACCTGTCTGTAAAAACACCTCAGACCATTTTACAGGATAATGTTTTTGCCACTTATCCATCCATAGAATCCATTAGTAAAAATCCCGAAAACCTAACTTTAGATGTTCATTTAAAAAACAGCAAACTGGCATTTAAAGATATTTTGTTATTAGTACCCCAACTGGAATCGAATACTATTTTTAAAAACAATCCTAATACAATTGTCAATTTTAATGCGACGGTAACAGGGAAACTTGATGATTTAAAAATTACTACTTTCAAGGCTGACGGGATTGGAAATACTAAGGTTGATGTTAAGGGAACCATCAAAGGTTTACCCAATGTTGATAAATCAGTATTTAATCTGGCTATTGCAAACTTTGAAAGTACTGCAAAAGATATTTATGCTTTTACTCCTAAAAATACGGTTCCGAACAGCATTCAATTGCCTCAGAAATTCAATTTAAAAGGAAATTTTAAAGGAAGTGTCGCTGCATTTCAAACCAATTTAGATTTAAAAAGCTCATTAGGAAATGCCATTGTGGAAGCAACTTTTGATCAAACCAGAAAAAATAATGAAAAATACATAGCTGATGCCAGTGTTACTAATTTTGATGTAGGTACATTAATCAAAAATAAGCAACTTGGAAAAATTACAGCTAATGCAACTGTAAACGGAAGAAGTCTGGATCCTTCAACGGCAACGGCAAAACTCACTTCGAAAATTATTGCAGCTCAATTTAATGATTATAATTATCAGAATATAAATATTGATGGCACTGTTAAAAATGGTGTGTATGCAGCTAATGTGAGCTCCAGTGATCCCAATTTAAAATTTAAATTAGATGCCGAAGGTTCTTCAAATTCTAAAAAACCAACAATAGATTTGGAGTTAAATGCTGAATTTATTGATTTGAATAAGCTCAATCTACATGCCGGTCCATTAAAAATACGAGGTAACATTACCGCTAATTTTGATGATTTAAATCCGGATAATCTAAATGGAATATTAAACGTTAATAATTTTTTAGTCGCTTTAGAAAAAGAACAATTTCCGCTAGATACTATTTCTGTAAGAGCAGTTTCTACTGTGGAGAAAGATTCGATTATTATTAAATCGCAATTTGTAAGTGGATTAATTTCAGGTAATTACAAGCTTTCGACTATTGGTAATGCCCTTACGAATTCAGTTTCAAAATACTACCAATTAGATAAAAAGTATGTTGCAAATAAAGAAAACCAGCAACTGGCCTTTCAATTTACTATAAAAGACGAACCATTATTAAAAAAAATAGTTCCTCAAATTATAGAATTATCGGAAATTACTCTTGACGGAAAATACAATTCTATTAATGATTCAATAGTGATTAATGCTGCAGTTCCCAGTTTAAATTATGCTAACAATGAAATTTCTGCCGGCGTTTTAAAAGTTACTACAAAGGAAAATACATTGTTGTATGATTTGTCTTTAGGCCAAATTAAAAATGAGCAGTTTGAAATTCCAAAAACGACATTAATTGGCAAATTAGAAAACAACACCATTGATTATGCTTTAAATATTAAAGATGTAGAAGATAAAGACAAGTATTTAATTTCAGGTGTTTTTAAAGACAGTCTGGGAGCATCAATTGTGCATCTTAATCCGGAAAAACTGCTGTTAAATTATGAAGACTGGGCAGTAAATGCGAACAACGAAGTAAAATTAGAAAAAAACGGAATTGTTGTTCGGGATTTTGTACTTCAAAAAGACCAGCAGTCTTTTGGTATTCAGTCAGAGGAAAATAATGCTGCTTCACCAATTATAGCCAGTTTTAAGAATTTTGAATTGGAATCATTAACCAGTATTGCCAAATCAAATTTTGAAATTGGAGGAAAAATAAATGGGGAAGCCACGATAAAGAATGTTACTTCAAGTCCGTTATTTGTGGCTGATTTAGACATTGAAAATTTAAAAATAAAAAAGGATACTATAGGGAATATCAATGCAAAAGTGGATAATAAAACCACTAATTTATATAATGCTAATGTGACGCTGACAGGTTTAGAAAACCAATTGAACATTGACGGAAATTACAATATCAGTACTGAGAGTCTGGATTTTGTCGTTGATATTCAAAAACTTCAAATGAAATCAGTACAGGCGTTTACATTAGAAAATCTCAAAGAAAGCGAAGGATTTTTAAGCGGAAAACTGGATGTGAGCGGAAAAGCATCTAATCCCGATGTGAATGGGACTATTAAATTTAATTCGGTTGGATTTGTTGTTGTTCCTTTAAATTCTAAGTTTAAACTGCTGAATGATAATATTAATTTCCAGCAGAATAAAATTGTATTTGATGATTTTAAATTACAGGATGAAGACGGAAATCCTTTAAGTGTAAAAGGTTCCGTTGACAGCAGGGATTATACTAATTTGGGACTGGATTTAAATCTTACAGCACGAAATTTCAGAGCCATAAATTCTACCGCTAAAGACAATAAATTATTTTATGGGGAATTGTATTTAGACAATAATCTGGGAATAAAGGGAACTTTAAATAGTCCGGTGATTGATGGAACCGTTAAAATAAATGAAGATACTAAGTTTACTATTGTGTTGCCTCAAAACGATCCTTCGATTGCTGACAGAGAAGGTATTGTACAATTTATTGATCAGGATCAGCCTGTTTTAGTGACTGTTGAAGAAGACCCGACCAAACAAATTACACAAACTGAATTTAAAGGAATTGATGCTTCGGTAAATATTGGGATTGACAAAGAAGCTGAAATTTCGATTATTATTGATGAAGCTAATGGCGATTATCTAAAGTTAAAAGGAGAAGCCGAATTGACAGGCGGTATTGATCCATCAGGAAAAACCACTTTAACAGGAAAATATGAATTTACCGATGGTGCTTATCAAATGAATTTAAACCTGATTAAGAGAAAATTTGATATAAAATCAGGCAGTTATATTCTTTGGACCGGAGAACCTACCACTGCAAATGTAAATGTGACTGCAGTGTATAAAGTGGATGCACCACCTTTAGACTTAGTTAGTGATCAGATTGAAGGCATTACTGCTGAAGCCCGTAATACTTACAAACAAAGAATTCCTTTTGAAACAGAGTTGAAAATGAAGGGCGAATTATTAAAGCCTGAAATCACTTTTGATATTGTTTTACCGGAAGGAAACAATACGGTTTCGGCTGAAGTAATCAATACAACTCAGGCTAAATTAGAACAGATCAGACGGGATGAAGACGCGTTAAACAAACAGGTTTTTGCATTGCTTTTATTAAACCGGTTTATTGGTGAAAACCCTTTTGAAAGCGAAACCGGCGGTGTAAGCGGTGCCTTCTTAGCAAAACAGAGTGCCAGTAAAATTTTATCACAGCAGTTAAACAATTTGGCAGGTGATTTAATAAAAGGTTTTGAGCTGGATTTTGATCTTGAAGCGACCGAAAATTATACTTCAGGACAAAAACAAGAGCGTACTGATTTGAATGTGGGGCTTTCTAAAAAATTATTAAATGACCGTTTAAAAGTTACTGTGGGAAGCAGTTTTGGTCTGGAAGGAGCTCCGCAGCAAAACGAGCAATCTACAAACATTGCAGGAGATGTTTCAGCCGATTATCTGATAACCAAAGACGGTCGTTATAAATTGAGAGCCTATAGAAAAAATAATTATCAGGTAGCTTTGCAAGGTCAGGTTATTGAAACGGGTGTAGCCTTTATTATTACGATGGACTACAATAAGTTTAGAGAATTATTTCATAAAAAACGAAAAAACAGACAAAGAGACAACAGAAAAGACAATAAACGAAATGAGACTAAATAATTACATCTTGCTGTTTTTTTCAGTTTCAATACTATTGAGCTGTAGCGGAACGGGTAAAATTCCTAAAGGAGATTTATTGTATATTGGGCATACTATTGACATAGAAAAAGGCGAGGAATCTAAAAAAACAAGAAAACAAATTAAGTCAGAACTGGATGGATTGATTCGGCCTGTACCTAATAAATCGATATTAGGAATGCGTCCGGAAATCTTTTTTTATAATTTGATTGGAGAAGTAAAAAAAGAAAAAGGATTTAAGTATTGGGTCAAATACAAATTAGGAGCAGAACCTGTTTTAATGAGTAAAGTGGATTTAGAATACAACAAACAGGTGGTTCAGAATTATGTAGAAAACAAAGGTTTTTTTAATGCAGAAACAAAAGCGGATTCTACAACAAGAGGTAAAAAAGCCAAAGCTAATTATACGGTTAAACTTAACAATCAATACAAAATAAAGTCGGTTGTTTTTCCAAAAGATTCCATGGTTCTGAGTCAGGAAATTAATAAGTTAAAAGAAAAGAGCCTTTTAAAAGTGGGAAAAACCTATGATCTGGAAGATATTAAAAACGAAAGAGTGCGTATTGATGCTAATCTGAAAGAACAAGGGTTTTACTATTTTAACGAAAATTATTTATTAATTCAGGTAGACAGTACGGTTGCCAATCATGAAGTAGATTTATTTGTAAAAATAAAAAAGGAGACTCCGGAAAATGCCAAAAAACAATACCGAATCAATGATATTTTTGTTTATCCCAGTTTTAATTTAAGAAGAGATACTATTGCCCGAAGAAAACAGGACACTATTAAGTATCAGGATTTAAAAGTTATTGATAACAAAACTGTTTTCAAGCCTTTTATTTTTGATAAAACCTTGTTGTTTAATAAAGGCGATTTGTACAACAGAACCACTCATAACTTGTCCTTAAACCGATTAATTACATTGGGAACTTTCAAGTTTGTTAAAAATGAATTCGGAGTAAATGATTCTATAGAAAATCAATTGGATACCTATTATTATTTAACTCCGTTACCTAAAAAATCCATTCAGGTGGAAACTTTAGCTAAAACAAACTCGGCTAATTATTCAGGAACCGAATTAAACATAAACTGGAGTAACCGCAACACTTTTAAAGGTGCTGAATTGCTAAAAATATCCGCTTTTGCCGGTTTAGAAGTTCAGGTTTCCGGACAAAATAATGGTTTTAATGTATACCGTTTTGGAGGAGATGCCAGCCTGATCTGGCCACGGTTTATTTCTCCTTTCAGGATGAACTCCGGAAGCGCTTATGTTCCTAATACAAAAGCTTCTATTGGGTATGAATATCAACTGAGAACTAAATTATATTCCTTAAAAACATTAAATGCATCTTTTGGTTACATCTGGAAAGAAAACGAAAGAAAGGAACATAATCTTAATATTCTTAATATAGCGTATACTTCCCCCAATAATGTGTCTGATTTGTACAAGGAACAAATAGCAGCTAATCCTTCTTTGCAAAGAGTAATTGATAAACAGTTAATTTTTGGAACCACTTATTCGTATACCTATACTAATACGATGGTGCAAAATAAAAAACACAATATTTATTTTAAAGGAGGAATAGATTTATCCGGAAATTCATTGGGCTTGATTTTAGGTGCTAATGATTACAATAATCCTAAAAATATTTTAAGTGTTCCTTTTAGCCAATATACCAAAGCCGAAGTGGAATTTCGTCATTATCTGAACTTTGACAAGGAAACAAAATTAGCCAGCAGAATTATTATAGGTGCCGGAATTCCTTATGGAAATTCAAAAGAACTTCCTTTTATCAAGCAATTTTTTATAGGAGGAACCAGTAGTATTCGCGCTTTTAGAGCAAGGTCAATTGGACCGGGAACTTTTGATGGCAGTCAGACATCCAACACATTTTTGCCTGATCAGTCCGGAGATATTAAATTTGAATTCAGTACTGAGTTAAGAGGGCAAATATATAAAATAGTCAAAGGCGCTGTATTTGTAGATGCCGGAAATATTTGGCTTCTGAATGAAAACAGCGATAAACCCGGTGCTAAGTTTAGCGGTAAATTCCTGAATCAGCTCGCTATTGGGACAGGTGTTGGTTTGCGTTTTGATTTTGATTTCTTAGTTCTTCGAACTGATTTGGCTTTTCCGTTAAGAAAACCCTATTTGCCTAAAGGGCAGGAATGGGTAATTGACGATATTAATTTTGGTGACAGAAGCTGGAGAAAAGAAAATCTGATATTTAATCTTGCCATTGGTTATCCTTTTTAACGGCTGGTATTGTATAATAAAATCTTAAAATCTTGTAAACTTAACCTTAAGAAAAGGATGTAATTTTATTGAAATATCATAACAGTAAAATTATGTCTAAAACTACGTATCCATCTGAAAATGCGCTTGCAAAGCAGTCTTCTTTTTTTACATTTATAAAGGAAAAAAGTGTTGCGTTTTTTATTGACGTAGCCAATGTGGTGGATTATTTAAAGAGAATAGTCCGAAACCTTTTTACCAATTCCTTTGAATTTCAGGAGTTTTTAAAACAATCTTATCAATGCGGGAATAAATCAGTAGGCTTAATTTCGATTACAGGAATTATTGTAGGACTGGTTTTAACCATTCAATCCAGACCTCCCTTAGTAGAATTTGGGGCAGTAGGAATGTTACCAGGTATGGTAGCTATTTCTATTATCAGAGAAATGGGACCTGTAATTACAGCCTTAATTTGTGCCGGAAAAATAGGTTCAAGCATGGGAGCCGAATTAGGTTCTATGCGGGTTACAGAGCAAATTGACGCTATGGAAGTGTCTAATACTAATCCGATAAATTTTTTAATTATTCCCCGATTACTGGCGGTAACATTTATGATTCCGTTACTTACGCTGTATGCTGATGCTATTGGGATTTTTGGCAGCTGGTTAGGTGTGAATATCAAAGATGATGTGAGTTTAAAACTTTTTATGACTCAGGCTTTTGATAATGTAGAGTTCATAGATATTATTCCGGCGGTAATAAAATCTTTCTTTTTTGGAGCCGTAATCGGTTTAGTGGGATGTTATAAAGGATTTAATGCAGGAAGAGGAACCGAAAGTGTAGGTATTGCAGCAAATTCTGCCGTAGTAACCTCTTCTTTATTATTAATTATTGTAGACTTAATTGCCGTACAAATAACCGACTTATTATGAAAAAAGAAGTAAATGATAAGGTAGTTATCGATATCAAAGATCTCAGGAAAAGTTTTGGAGATCAAAAAGTGCTTGATGGCATCACGCTTCAGCTTCATAAAGAAGAAAATTTAGTGGTATTGGGAAAGTCGGGTTCCGGGAAATCAGTTTTAATAAAATGCATTGTTAATTTATTAAAACACGATGCGGGAAGTATTAAAGTAGGTAAACACGAATTGACTGATATCAAAGAAGATGATTTAATCGAAGTTCGAAAAAAAATTGGATTCCTTTTTCAAAGTGCCGCTCTCTATGATTCGATGACAGTAAGAGAAAATTTGGCTTTTGCACTTTCCAGACTCAGTAAAGAATTTTCTAAAGAAGAAACAGACCAAAAAATTATGGAAGCTTTAGAAAATGTAGGATTACCGGATTCCATTGATAAAATGCCTTCGGAATTATCGGGAGGAATGAAAAAGAGAATTGGTTTAGCCAGAACATTAGTCGTAAACCCGAAAATCATTTTATTTGATGAACCCACAACAGGTTTAGATCCCGTTACTTCAAGAGAAATAAGTGATTTGATAAACGAAACAAAAGCCAAATTTCGCAATTCGTCTATAATAATCACACACGATATAGACTGTGTAAAAACAGTCGCCGACAGAATTGCAATGATCAAAGAAGGTAAAATTTATAAACAAGGAAGTTTAGAGGAATTCCTGAATGACGAGGATCCCTATATTAAATCATTTTTTAAATAAAAAAATCATGAAAACAAATACTCACGCATATAAAATAAGACTGGGCATTTTTGTGTCTTTAGGGATATTAATTCTGTTTGTAATTATTTTTTTTATTGGTAGTAACCAAAAATTATTCAGCTCAAAATTCAAGATAAATACACAATTTCAAAACGTGAGCGGATTAAATGTGGGCGGACAGGTTCGTTTTTTAGGAATTGCTGTAGGAACTATTGAAAATATAGAAATAATTAATGATTCTACTGTGAATGTCATGGCAATGATGGACAACAAAGTTAAAAAGTTTATCAAAAAAGACAGTAAAGCATCTATTGCGTCAGAAGGTGTTATTGGAGATAAAATTCTGGTAATCTCTCAGGGAAGTGCTAAAGCTGCCGAAATTAAAGATGGCAGTTCTATCAAATCGGTGGAGCCATTAGAGTTTGATAATATTCTCTCCTCCATTAAAGTTACTGCCGAAAATGCCGAAATTATTACCGATGAATTAGCTACCACACTCATATCAATTAATAATGGTGAAGGAACTTTAGGTAAATTATTAAATGATGATGAAGTGGCGAAAGACATGGAAAGAACCATGGAAAATTTAAGAAAAGGATCTAAAGGTTTAGAACAAAATATGGAAGCCGCAAAGCATAATTTTCTTTTAAGAGGTTATTTTAAAAAGAAAGAAAGAGAAAAAGAAAAAGCAAGAGAAGAGGCTGAAAAAGCAGCGGAAAAAGCAGCTGAAAAGAACGCCGAAAAGAAATAACCTAGTCCTCTTTTAAACCAAGCTTTTTTGAGTTAATAATCTAAAGGATTGAGGTATTTTGAAAAAAGCAATTGCTGTAAATTTATTCTAAATTTTAAGCATAGAAATCATGAAAACATTTAAAAAAATAATAATGACTTCTTTACTGTTCGTAACAGTAGGGATAGTGGCTCAAAACACCAAAGACAAGAAGGTAATAAACGATGCCGAAAGAGCTAAAGAAACCCTTTTAAGTAAAGATATGGGGTTGAAAAAATTCTTTAAAGACGCATCCGGTTATGCTATTTTTCCCAATGTGGGGAAAGGTGGTTTTGTTATTGGCGGAGCAAGCGGTAACGGAGTAGTTTATGAAAACGGAACTGCCATAGGGATGACTTCTTTAAAAAAGGTCAACATTGGGCTTCAGGCTGGCGGACAGGCTTTAATTGAAGTTATCTTTTTCCAGAATGATGCAGCTTTAGCGAAATTTAAACAGGGAAATTATGAATTTTCGGCAGAAATGTCTGCTGTTGCAGCAGATAAAGGTCAGGCAGAAAACGCTAATTATAAAGATGGTGTTGTTGTTTTTGCTTTGCCTAAAGCCGGACTTATGGTGGATGCTTCTGTGGGAGGTCAAAAATTTGAATACCACCCTTTTAAATAAGGAACAAAATTCTTTTTTCGAAAATATTTTATTGTAAAAACTGTTTCTTTAATGCTGAGAAACAGTTTTTTTATTTTCGAAAGGACAAAAAAAAGCTGCTCTATCTATTGATAAAGCAGCCGCATAGTAGGGTTTGATTACTAATGATTAGAACTAATACTAATTAGGAATTTTGCCAATCATTAATTTCTTTTTTCAAATCATCCATTTTTTTTCCGGTTTTTTCCTGAATTCGACCTAACATTTCGTCAAATTTCCCTTCAGAATAAGTTACATCGTCATCGGTAAGTTCGCCATATTTTTGTTTAAAGGTACCTTTAATCTGTTTCCATTTTCCTTCTAATTGATCTGTATTCATGATATTAAATTTTAAATTAAAGAATGTTTTTTATTATTAAATAAAAGTACTAGATTTAATAGTGTTTCATTAACTCAAATCAAAGTGT
The DNA here is from genome assembly GCF_900142775.1 of Flavobacterium flevense. Taxonomy (GTDB): domain Bacteria; phylum Bacteroidota; class Bacteroidia; order Flavobacteriales; family Flavobacteriaceae; genus Flavobacterium; species Flavobacterium flevense. Next base: position 44,507 of record NZ_FRCC01000016.1, on the reverse strand, counting down.
TATTGATGCATTTAAAAAAGCTACTGTGTTTTTTAAGTCAATATATTGTGTGATAAGGTCAAGTGATTTTCTGTTTTATAGGCATATTTGAATTATATGAAAAATGAAGTATAATTCTAAAAATTGAAAATTATGGATATTCCAACGGTCAAAAATGAAAAGCAATATGAAGCACTGCGTGATAAAGGTTACAGCAAAGAAAAATCAGCAAGAATTGCTAATACTCCTAATGCTGGAAAAAAAGGAGGAAAGAGCAAAGCTTATGAAGAATGGAATAAACAAGACTTGTATGAACAAGCTAAAAAAGTAGGTATTCCGGGAAGGTCTAAAATGAATAAAGAAGCACTTATTGATGCTTTGAGAAATAATTAAAATAAATAACATCGATATACTTGTGAACACTATAAACCCAAAAATAATCCGTCAAATTTTTACTCTACTCTTAATTCTACTAACCGGAGGTATGATATTATATGAGATGACACCCTATTTTTCAGGTGTATTAGGAGCTATTACTTTATATGTATTGCTAAAAGGAGCCATGAGCAAACTGGTAAACAGAGGCTGGAAGCCTAACTGGGCTGCGGGATTTTTAATGTTTGTCTCTTTTATAGCTATTTTGATCCCTATAGCGGGAGCCGGATTAATGCTGGGAGATAAAATAGGCAAAGCAGCTCAAAATTCAGAAAAAGTGGTAAAAGCAGTAAAAACCCAAATGGAAAGCTGGGAACATCATTTAGGGTACAATATTACAGATCAAATTGATGCATCTTCAATTTCTAATCGAATAACAAATGGAATTACTAGTGTCCTGGGAAGTGCTGTTAATACCTTTATAGCAGTTTCAATTATGTATTTCTTACTCTATTATATGCTTACAAACCGCAAAGAGTTTCGGGATACACTGATGGAATATATACCCATAAGCAAAGAGAATCTTAAAATAGTAGGCAGGGAAATTCATGCCTCTGTTCGATCTAACTCTTTAGGTATTCCGCTCGTTGCTATTGCTCAGGGTATTGTGGCATTAATAGGATTTTTGATTTTTGATGTTGAAAGTCCGTTTTTTTGGGGAATTGTAGTAACCATCGGTTCCATGGTTCCTTTCATTGGGAGCATGTTAGGAATCATTCCGGTTTTTATATTAACAATATCTAATGGAGATACTTTTCAGGCATGGGGAATTTTACTCTATGGATTCATAGTAGTAGGAATTACAGACAACCTCATTCGCTTGTACGTACTTCGAAAATTAGATGATGTTCATCCGTTAATTACGCTGTTAGGAGTTATTGTAGGTATTCCGCTTTTTGGTTTTATAGGTCTGGTTTTTGGTCCTTTGCTCATTAGTCTGTTTTTACTTATTGTTCGAATTTATCGAAAAGAATATGCTGAAGAAGACAAAGGAAAACTTTAGAATATAAAACAAATTATACCATCAGCATAGCCAATTTATAACTAGTTTGTAGTACTTATTATAAATTGGCTATCGGATGTTTTTTGTAAATCAGTATAAACATAATCCAGACTTTTCCCCAGCAGGTTTCTTAGTTCTGTAAAAGTGTTGGGTTTTATCAAATACCAGTTGGCTCCTTTTTCTCTTAATCTCTCCGCCATTTCATTATCAATGTAGGTCGAATAGATTACTATAGGAATTTTTGAAAACTTGGGTTCATTTCTAATGTCTTCCACACATTCCTCGCCATTCATTAAAGGCATATTTAAATCTAAATAAATGGCATCAGGTAAGGCGTTATGCGAATTTAAAAGCGCATCCATAAGCGTTACGCCATTATCAAATGTTTCGATGCAAATTTTGCTGTCAATTTCGGTTAACGCTTCTTCAAAGAGCATGCTGTCTTCATGATCGTCATCTGCTAGATAAATTAAGAGTGGTCTATAGGTCATCATTACTTTTATGGATTAAATGTGAAGAAAATTATTGTATGTGTTTTTCTAAATTGGCATCCAGACTTATTTCTAAACTGCTGTAAGCCTTACTTACAGGACAGTTTTGTTTAGCTCCTTTTGCAATTTCCTGAAATTGGTCGTCCTGAATTTCAGGTATTTTTGCTTTAAGGGTCAGGTTTGATTTTGTTATCGCACCATCTTCTAAAGTAATTTCACATTTTGTTTCTAAAACTTCAGGTGTAAAACCGGCTTTTGTTAAATCGGCACTTAATTGCATGGTAAAGCAACCAGCGTGTGCAGCAGCCATTAATTCTTCGGGATTAGTTCCTGTACCCTCTTCAAATCGGCTGTGGTACGAGTATTGCATGTTTTCCAATGCTCTGCTTTCTGAAATTAAAGAGCCATTTCCTTCTTTTAAAGTGCCACTCCACACGGCGGTGCTATATCTTTTCATCTTCTAAATTTTTTATGATTTATAAATTGATTGTTTTACGTTTTTTTAGATGCCTCTTCCTGAAATTATATTATACAAGATGGCAATTATAGCAATTACTAACAGTATGTGAATTAAATTTCCTGTTGCCATTCCGGCTGCAAATCCAAAAAATCCAAGAATCCAGATAATAATGCAGATTACGGCTACTAGCCAAAGAATATTTCTCATAATATTAAAATTTTAATGGTTGTTGAAATGGTTGGTTTTATTAAAGACAGCTTTTTGTTTAAAGAACTGCTTAGGGTAAAATTAAATGGAATAATCAGCTCAGTTTAACTCGAATGCAAACAATTTTTAGCGTAATCACAAAAACAGCTGTTTAATGATTACTGTAATTATAACTTACTGTAACAGTTTGAATTAAATATTTGAAAAGGAAATTGAACAGTGTCACATCCCCGTAAAATTTGTCGCTTTCAGCACATTTATCATTTATTATTATAATTATATAACACAATGAAAAAATTATATAACAACACAGGGCTGTTGTTATTGCAACTTTGTAAACCACAGTAATTTATAATAGTATTAAATCACAGTCAGGATGAAAAAGTCAACTTTAAAACAGAAGCTTATTTTATTTTAAAAAAAGCCTTTTTTGTCTCAAAAACTGCTAAATATTATTGTTGATACAGTGGTTTTTTAGAACGAAAAAAACACACCTAAATCCCACAAACTAAGTTAGCCCCTTAGCTTTAATTTTAATAAACCTAAAAAACAAAAAATGAAAAAGATATCAATAACATCCAATAATCTCTCCGTTATTTTTAAACAAATGCAACTACAACTAGGAGGTAAAATTGAAATAAAATCAAAAGAATACAAACTGGTGATTGATAATGAAATTGCTAAAGGTTTTATTTCAGGAGTTTCAATAGAAAATGCGATTGCCTACTTGGAATATGATATTTTTTTTAAAGAAAATGTTTCATTTGAAGGAAAACTTCAAAACTCTAATCTGATTCATTTTGGGTATTGTTCGAAAGGTCAGATGGCACAAAGTTTTGGTGAAGATGGTATACAAAATCATTTAAGCCAGTTTCAGACAGGGATTTTTTCAGGCTCTTCGGAAACCAGTACTCTTTTAACTTTTAAAAAGAATGAAGAAGTCAAAGTGTCCATAATTACCGTAGATATTTTATCTGTTTCTGATATCGAATTAAGAACACAATTGCAAAATATATTTCAAACCACACAAGAGGATAACGACTTTTCATACGTAGGCTCTTTTAACTTGAAAATTGCCGAAAAAATCGAACATCTTAATACCATTAGTCAAAATGGTCTGGTTAGAAATTTATTAATTAACAGCACCGTGTATCTTATTCTGGCTTTAGAAATTGAGCAGCATAAATACGATTTAATCCATACAGAATCCTACTGCAGTTCCCTTTCGCAAGCTGATATGGAAGCCATAAAAGACATCTCAGAATTTATAAAAAACTATCCTGAAATTCAATACAGTTTAAAATATTTAAGCAAAAAATCAGGTTTGTCCCCTTTTAAATTGCAAGAAGGTTTTAAAATAATGCACAATAGAACCGTAACTGATTTTATAAGAAATGTACGGGTAGAAGCAGCCGAAAATCTAATACGAACTACGGAGTTAAATATCTCTGAAATTGTTTACACCATTGGTCTTACCAGCAGAAGTTATTTTTCTAAAATATTCAAAGCAAAGTACAATTGCAGTCCTAAACATTATCAAAACTACCTGAATAATCTTCCTGTTTTGTCTTATTTGTAGCAGTTAGTTTTTTAGCTATAGTTACAACAAAATGAGTACAGCCCATTCTTTTATCAGAATGGGCTGTACTCATTTTGTTATTAAAAGACTTTCTGTTTTAGAGGCATTTTTTTTTATGATTAGCGTCAGTATATGTATTTGAAAATTAGGATTTTCGTGTAGAAGCTTCTCATTAAATGATGGACTTCATTTTTAAATTATTTAGAAATTTTAAAAAATAAAATCATGGATCAGGAAAAAAATAGCAAACCGGAAACTAAAAAAACGGAAGATTTAAAAGCGTATCACAAAGAGATAAAAGATACTGGGATGACCACAAATCAGGGTTTAAAAGTAAATGATACTAATAATTCACTGAAAGCAGGTGAAAGAGGTGCTACTTTACTGGAAGATTTTTTGTTAAGAGAGAAAATTACAAGTTTTGATCATGAACGTATTCCGGAACGAATAGTTCACGCCAGAGGAAGCGGAGCTCATGGTTATTTTGAATTATATGATAGCATTGAGCAATACAGTAAAGCAGGAATTTTTAATGATACCAGTCGTAAAACACCTGTTTTTGTGCGGTTTTCTACGGTTGCAGGTTCTAAGGGTTCTACTGATTTAGCCCGTGATGTACGTGGATTTGCTGTTAAATTTTATACAGATGAAGGTACCTGGGATTTAGTAGGGAATAATATGCCTATCTTTTTTATTCAGGATGCTATGAAATTTCCTGATTTAATACATTCGGTTAAACCGGAACCTCACAGGGAAATTCCTCAGGCAGCTTCAGCTCATGATACTTTTTATGATTTTGTATCTCATTCAACTGAAACGCTTCATAACCAGATTTGGTTAATGAGTGACAGAGCTATTCCCAGAAGTTATCGTATGATGGAAGGCTTTGGGATTCATACTTTTAGATTAATAAATAAAGAAGGGGTATCTCATTTTGTAAAATTTCATTGGAAACCTAAATTAGGGGTGCATTCCGTTTTATGGGATGAAGCCGTTAAAATAAGTGGTGCCGATTCTGATTTTCATCGAAGAGATTTATGGGACGCTATAGAAGCAGGCCAATATCCGGAATGGGAATTAGGAATTCAGGTAGTTGCGGAAAATGACGAATTTAAATTTGATTTTGATTTGTTGGATCCTACTAAATTGATTCCTGAAGAATTAGTTCCGGTACAAATTATTGGAAAAATGACCCTAAACAGAAATCCGGAAAATTTCTTTGCAGAAACAGAACAGGTAGCTTTTTTACCGGGTCATATTGTTCCGGGAATTGATTTTACCAATGATCCTTTATTACAAGGACGTTTATTCTCTTACCGTGATACCCAATTATCGCGATTAGGCGGTCCTAACTTTCATCAGATTCCTATTAATCGTCCGGTAGTTCCCACTCATAACAATCAGCGTGACGGTATGATGCAAACAGAAATTCCTAAAGGACAAACCGCTTATTTCCCAAATAGTATCAGTGCAGGATGCCCTCATTTGGCTAAAATGGCTGAAGGTGGTTTTACTTCTTATGAAGAGCGAATTGACGCCAGAAAAATCAGAACCCGCAGCGAAAGTTTTAATGACCATTTTTCTCAACCGGCCTTATTTTACAGAAGTTTGTCAAAATGGGAACAACAGCACGTAGCAGATGCCTATACTTTTGAATTGGGCAAATGCATGCAACAGCCTATTCAGGAACGAATGCTTTGGGTTATTGCTCAAATCGATGAGGGTTTAGCACAAAAAGTAGCCAAGGGATTAGGTCTTGAAGTGCCTAAATCTATTGAGCAACCCATAAATCAGGCCATTGGTGCTGATGCCGATGTAGAAAAACACCAACCACCTCAAAAGAAAAATTATCTGGATGCTTCCCCAAGCTTAAGTCAGGCTAATACTAAGTTTGACAGCATTGCTACCCGTAAAGTTGCCGTTCTGGTTGCGGATGGTTTTTCAATGGAAAATTTCAGAAAAATGAGTGACGCCCTTACAATGGAAGGGGCTATGGTTAAAATTATAGCACCTCATGGCGGAAAAGTAATTTGTGATGAAAACATGGAACATAAAGTGGATGCCGCAATACTGACTACCGAAAGCGTTTTATACGATGCCGTATATATTCCCGGAGGGACAAAATCAATAGCAACATTAAAAACAGAAGCTAAATTTATAAAATTCATCAACGAAGCCTTTATGCATTGTAAAGCAATTGCTGCAGATGCTCAAGGACAGGATTTACTGGACGCTACTTATGTGGTAAGTTGTAAAAATGACAAAGCGGTTAGCATTAATCAGGAAGCTCAGGCTTTTATTGAAGCTATTGCCCAACATCGAAATTGGGATCGAATGGATGAGGTAAAAAAGATTCCTGTTTAAAAAAAATATAGTAAACACCCGTTGGGTGTAATTAGTTTTTGATGATAATTTTTCGTCAGTTCGAATGATCCCGTTTTCGGACGGGATTGTATCGAGAACAAGAAAAATTTTATTAAAAACGGTTCTCGATACATTTTTTGTTTCGTCCCGAAGTGTCGGGACTGCACAAAAAACACTCGAACAGACGTTTTTAATAATTACACCCACAACGGGTTAGTAAACGTAATTTTAAATAAACAATCATTAAATAATCTTTAAAAATTAGAAATCATGGAAAAATATACAGCCCATTTGAATAATAAATTAAACCATCTTTTAGAAAGAATTCATGATGGTGAAAAAGGTTTTAGAAAAGCCTCTACACATACTGATCATCAGTTTTTGAGGAGGTATTTTGAAAAAAAGTCTCTGGAAAGAGAAAAATTCAGTCAGGAACTGAATAACGTAATCAATACCTACGAGGTTCATGATGACCACAGCGGAAGTATTGTCGGTGCAGCCCACAGAACCTGGATGGATATAAAAGCACTATTTTCTTTTGACAATGACGAGTCTATGCTGGAAGAAGCTATTAATGGAGAGAAAGTGTTGCTGGAGGATTACAATGCTATTCTAAGTGAAGACACACTGCCTATTGGTATTCGTGCTGTTTTGCTTAGCCACAAGGAATTAATTGAAAACGGTCTCAGTGCCATAAAAAAACTGGAAGATTTAAGAGAAAATGCTTAAGAAGCAGCTAAACAAAAAGGGGAAAAACAATTTTTTCCTCTTTTTTATTATAAAGTAATATCATATTAATTTATTTGGGTTATTATTTCTCTTATTAGAGTTAACTATATTCCTTTTTATAGTCTAAATTTGAGAATAGGTCAAAAAGAATTTTCTTAATTAAACATTTTTTTTGAATAGTATTAACCTTTTAAAAATAGAAATTATGTTACGTTGGACAGTTATATTTATCGTTTTAGCTATCATTGCCGGTGTTTTAGGATTTGGTGGAATAGCTGCAGGAGCTGCAAGTATTGCAAAAGTTTTGTTCTTTATTTTCATTATATTGTTTTTGATATCAATAATCAGAGGAAGATAATTGGATAAAAATACGCTTTATTTATCAAGAAGTACATAGCACTGAGGCAACTTTTGTTGGGATGAATAATTATTTATCTTCTGTAAAGTGAATTGCTGCTGAGGAGCATTTTATGAAAATTATAAAAATAAAAACAGAGATGAATCCTGATGATTTCATCTCTGTTTTTTTATGAAATAACTTAAGATAGTTCTCCGGTTTCAAATTCAGGGGTATAGGTTTTAAAAAGTTTCAGGATTTCTTTTTCTGATGGTGAAAAATAAGGATTACTGCTGTTGCTTTTTTTTATTCTGTCGAATGATTTATACAACTGCTTATCCTGATAGGCCTGAACAATTATGGGATGTACATAATATTTCCGGCAGACGTTTTTTGTATTTCCTAAAGCCGAAGCAGTCATTTCATAAGCTTTTAAAATATTGTCTTTTATTTCTTTTTCGGTTTCAGCTTTGTCGAGTTCCAGCAAAGTATTAAAAAAAGATAAAGAAGCTGACCAGGTCCTGAAATCTTTGGCAGTAAAAATTTTTCCGCAAATGGATTGCAGATATTCATTGATATGATTGCTCTTGATGGTTTTTCGCTCTCCATTTTCGTCTATAAATTTAAATAATTCCCAACCCGGGAGTTCTTCACAGCGATTGACTAATCGTATCAGCTTTTTGTTGCGAACCGTAACACTGTGTTCCTTTCCTTTTTTACCTACAAATTCAATCCGCATTTTGTCTTTGTAAATGTTAATGTGTCTTTTTCTAAGGGTAGTAAGACCATAAGTACGATTGGTTTTTTCATAATAGCTGTTACCAATACGAATGTGGGTTTCTTCCATCAGGCGGATAATTAAGGCAACCACTTTTTCTTTAGGCCATCCTTTTTTTTCTAAATCTTTATCTACTTTTTTTCTTATTAAAGGCAGTTTTTTGCCAAAAGAATACATTTTGTAAAATTTGGTATTGTTTCTTATTTTTTTCCAGTCTTCATGATACAGATATTGTTTTCGGTTTTTATTATCCCTGCCTACAGCTTGTAAATGGCTGTTTTGCAGATGACTGATTTTAACATTTTCCCACATGGGCGGAATCACTAAATCTTTAATACGTTGTAAATCGGTCTTTTTTTTAATTGAAATACCATTCTTCAGATAACAGAAGCTTTTGCCTTGTTTTTTTCTGATAATACAAAAATCTTCTTCATGGGCATACACCAGATTGTATTGAGATATAATATTTTCAGGTCCGGTGATTAATTGTTGGAAGGGATCTGTGTGAGCAATCATTTTTGGTGTCTTTTATGTAATATCTAAGGGTGGGAATTTGTACAGTTATACCAAATTTAATTCTCTCTTTACTATTTGTTTAACTTTAAAAGAGAAAAAAATAATCGTATTGCTAATCTGAATACGGCATTTTTATCTTCTTTTTTTAAAATTATCATTTGCGTTAAGAATTTTATTTTTGAGGTTAACTTCCTGCTTTTGTTTAAAATACCTTTAAGATGATAATTAGAAAAAAACATTAAAATATAATGTGGATAATGAACCGGAACAAATTAGCCGAAAGCAAAATTGATGAATACACCATTCGTTAAGTATAATTAAATAGCGATTACTGTCTATAAATTTATAGGTTTTATAATCCTGTACTGTTTATAGACAGTTTTTGTTTTTAATTTTATAAAGTCTTGTTTTTGAGTAAATTAATTTGTTTTTATACTTAAAAAAGCGAATAACTTTAATATTAAAGATACTATGTCAGTTCCTGTAACCCGAAAAAAAATATATTTTAAACCAGATTCCAGCAGGGTAGTAGCCCGATTTTTCAATAATGGCGATGCCCGGACTATTAATTTAGTAAACCGGATTATGCGCTTGTCTGAAGCAGAAGTGATGCACGAACTCGACATTACTTTTAAAGGATTTATAGGAAGGCACAGGAATATTTCGGAGATTTTTTTGAAACATGCTGACAACTATAAAAATCTTATTGAAGAGGCTATAGGAATCAATTATAAAGACCTTTCTTTAGAACGGCGTCTTTTAATTGGGTCTTATAGTACCATGGAGTATTCAATTGAGTCTGCGGCACTGTTTAATCCTTCGATGATAGAAGATTTTGATCAGTCTTTTTTAGCTGAAGGAGAAAAAAGAGTCATCATCTCTTTTAGAGCTACAGGTGAAGGACATTTATCATCGATTGTTTTTAGAAAAGGAATTCTGGATGCTTCCAATAACTTAAAAATGATGGAAGTCCATAAATTTATTCACCTTCCGACAATAAAAAAGAAAAAAGCCTACAATAAAAAGCGATTTATAAAAAAAATGGAGGAGATGCATATTCCAAAAGAATATTCATTACCTATTATGGATTCTTTGCCGGACAGATTTGAATATTATGAATTAAAAGAAGCCGTGAGAAGTATATTAAAAATGGATATTGACGAATCAAAGCGAAAAGCGCTTAAAGAAATGACCTGGTTGGTAGATTCTTATTATGATGTGGAATTTAATGAAAATTCTAAAATTTCCGGCAGGGTTATTTTTCCAATTTCCTCAGCGGAGAGTCGCGGAATTGAAGATGCCCGGTTTGTGCGTTTTAGAGAAGATGACGGAACCGAAAAAATTTATGCTACTTACACCGCTTATGACGGTTTTACCATACTTCCAAAATTGCTTACCACCGAAGACTTTATCAATTTTCGTATTATGCCGATGCATGGTGATGGTGCACAAAATAAAAATTTTGCTCTTTTTCCAAGAAAAATTAAAGGGAAATATGCCATGTTAGCCCGAATTGACGGTGTAAATAATTATCTGTTTTATTCTGACCGGATTACATTGTGGAATAATCCCATTAAAATTCAGGAACCTAAATATCCATGGGAATTCACCCAAATAGGGAATTGCGGTTCTCCTATTTATACAGAGCATGGCTGGCTGGTGATTACGCACGGAGTAGGAGCTATGAGACGCTATTGTATCGGCGCTTCTTTACTGGATTTAGAAGATCCTACTATCGAAATAGGCCGATTAAAAGAGCCGTTACTTTCTCCGTTAGAAGAGGAAAGAGAAGGATATGTACCTAATGTGGTTTATTCCTGCGGGAGTATTATACACAACAATCATTTAATTTTACCTTATGCCGTATCTGATTATGCATCTTCATACGTTACTGTAAATATGGATGATTTATTGGCTGCACTTAAAGAAAAATGATTTTATAAAGAAGAGTGATAATAAAAAAAGGGCTGTTTAAAATTTTTAAACAGCCCTTTCACTTAAACAATATCTTCAAACGCAAATCGTGCCAGACAGTAACTTATGGTAGACTCCGCACCCTGGTTTAAATTTACATTGTAACTTTCTAAACCATCATGACAGCCGCCGGTACAGGGATTGTAAATGATCTGTTTTAATTGGTTATTACCCTGGAACCAGCTAAATGCAATTTCCATTTTGTCATCATAACCTTCAGCAGGGAACGCCTGATGGAATTGCTTTAACGCCAGTATGGTATAGGCTACATCAATAGGCTGTTCACCGCCATTCAGGACTAATTTTTCATCAAAACCTTTGATGAGCCAGCTTTGGTTAGAAATTACCCGAATAGAATCTTCCTGAAATATTTTAGAAAGTAAAAAATCAAAAGTCTCTTTTGCTATCGCTTTAAATTTTAATTCTCCGGTAGCTTTCCAGGCATATAACAGCGATTCAGGCAATACACTATTCGCATAAGTGAGGTAGTTTTCAAACCAATTCCAGTTTTCTTCTGAATGGAAATTATATAAATCAACAAGTTTACTGGCTAAGTCATTTATAATTCCGGTGATTTTAGTATTGTTGAGTTTTACATTAAAAAAGTACAATCCTTTTATGGTAAAAGCCAGAGCACGAGGAGATTTAAATAAATGAATTTTTAAATTAAATTGCGTGATGGCAAACAATATATTTTGAAGCAGAGTAGCATCAAGGTCCAGGTCTTCTTCCATCAGATAATAGGTATAACCCAGTGCCCAGATAGCTCTTCCGTTAGCATCTTCCAGGTTTTCATCTTCGTTTTGTTTCGTGAACTTTTTATCCTTATCTACATAATTTAAAAACAGTCCGTTGTCACGCTGGCATTTCAGAATAAAATTAGCATAGGTTTCTATTAGTTTGACATCTTCCTCGCGTTGTGTTATTTTATAATGGTCACAGGCAGCTATCAATGCTCTTGCATTATCGTCTAATGTGTATCCGGAGTTGATATCCGGGGTATTAATTTTTGAAAACTGTATCACACCTACCTCTGTAGTCATTGCTTGCAAATGACTGAGATTTATCAGCGGTTTTTTATATTTTAGTCGGAACGTTTTTTTCATTAATTCAGAGAAAAGATGTGCATGAGAGATTGCCGAGTTTTCCCAGGAAGTCGCTGCCGAGGTATGCAGTCCTTTCATTTTCATATCCTGTCTTAAGGCATCATCATTTAATAGTTCCTTTACTTTTTGTGCCAGTTGTTCTGAATTTCCAAAATCAAATAATACTCCGTTACCCAGCTGCAAGACTTCTTTAGCATGAGGAATAGGAGTGGAGATTATAGGACATCCGCAACTCACAGCATAAGAAAAAGTTCCACTTACAGCCTGATTAGGATCTTTAGAAGTAAAAACATAACAGTCTGAAAGTTGCAGGTATTCTAATAATTCCGATAGTGGCACAAACTTATTTATAAAACTTACATGGTTCTCTAATTGAAGTGCGGTTACTTTTTGTTGTAAAAAATCTTTGTAAGCGTCTCCTTCGCTATTAAACAGTGTAGGATGCGTTTTACCTACTATAAAAAACATAATAGTAGGATGCTCCTTAATAATTTCAGGTAGTGCATCTAATGTGGTTTCGATACTTTTTCCGGGACCTAAAAAACCAAAAGTCGAAATAACTTTTCTGTCAGATACATTATATTTTTCCTTAAGAAAGGATTTCTCCTGATGTTTTACCAAATGCGTCCCATGCGGAATTATTTTTATTTTATCCAATGGAACTCCATAAGTCTGGCTTAATAAATCTGAAGAGGATTGCGTCATAACAGTAACCATTTTTGCCAAAGCAACTAAGTCTTTTACGTTTTTCTCCAAATCTTTATTAGGATGAGGTAATACGGTATGAAAAGCAATAATGATCGGTTTTGTAAGGCTTTTTAAAAAATCGATAAATGTTTCTTCATTGTTTTTGAATAAACCAAATTCATGCTGAATCATCACTATTTTAGTTCCTTTGTCTGAATTGATTTTTTCAGCAATCTTCTTAAAGGACTCCTGATTATCGGTATTCAAAACCATGTTGACATCTTCTGTAGTGTAGTTATGATTTTCGGTATTGGATTCTACTGCACAAATTTTTATATCAAAACAGCGGTCAAATTTATTTTCCAGCGTATTTTTCAAATCATACGTATAAGTTGCAATTCCGCATTCTCTTGGAGGATAAGTAGCTATAAATTGGATTTTAGGTAATGTTTTGGAACTTTTGCTAAAAGTAGTAGTGTTTTTTAAGTTTTCTTCTTTAAAGGCTTTAATACTCGCCTTGGTTCTTATAGTTGTATTACGTTTCATGATTTCAAAAAATTTGTTACTGTTACACCATCTTAATAGGTTTTTAATAGAGTTGTTGCTAGATTAAGGGGTACAATGGATTTCTAATCCATTAAAGCTAAGTTATATATAAAAAAAAACTGTCATTAGCCTTAAAGAGAAATTTGTTGACCCAATCAGATTAAGTTTTGCTCTATGAAACTGAGAGGCAGAAAAAGTAAAAAATGTATTTTGTAAAACAGAAAACTTAGGGCGAGTATGATAGTCGTGATTATAAAAAACCGACTTTCATTTATTAATCATTAAAATCAGTTTTTCAAAGTGATTTATATGTTTTTATTCTTTTTTGCCATCTCCGGTTAACGTACTAATCACGCCACTTTTTACATTAATCCACAGGTAATTAAAGAAAGATTTGGTGGGATCCCTTTCGGCTTCGATAGTACCGTATCTAAACCCTTCCACATTGGTGTTTTTGTCTCCGTCTTTAATAAAAATATTCCCTATTGCAGTGAGAAACTTATTGATTTTAGAGGTTTTTTTACGCAATATATTGAATTTAAAATCATCATATTTCATTTTCATGATTCCTGATGACTTACTATTGTTACCATTAAAGGTAAAATACATTTGTTGAAGAGTACCTTCGGTAATGACATTTAAATTTGGCTTAAAAAAGGGATTTAAAACAGAAGCAGGCAAGTTTATTACTGAACCTGACACATAAAGCGCGTCTGCCTGATTGTTTACATCAAAACTCCATTTGAGTTCCAGAGGAGCTACACCCATAAATCTGGAATTTATTTGAATGTCCGTTTTTTTAGCATCTTTTAGATTAGAAATGTTATTGACAACAGCATTTACGTTTTTAAAAAATATTTTACCGGCGCTTTTATCAGCTTCCACTAACTCTGCATAAGAGATATATCCGTTCTTGATTTGCGTTTTACGAATATTCAGGTCGAAATTTAATTTTCTTAATGATTTACTGTATAATGGTTTAATGGTAAGATCATCCGGAACTAATTTATCGCGGTAAATTTCTAATTTTGGATCCGTGATTTTAACAGCTGTTGCTGTAACTCCTAAACGTTTATTGGCATAATTAAAATCAGGTTTTTCTAAAACAAGCTCCGGAATTTTTAATTGCATATGATCCCGTTCCTTACTTAGATGTTTCGAAAGTTCCTGCTTAGTATATTTAGGAACGAGTTGTAGATTTTTTATAACAACCTCTTCTTTATTAGTGTTGATGCTGTCAATTTTAAAGCTTTCGTAATCACTGTGGTTAAGCAGGATATTTTTTGCCTTTACATGAAAGTTTTTATAAACTACAGGTACAGTGGCTAATGTCTGTAAATTTATTTTAAGATTTAAAGCTTTTAAATCATAGGCTGAAACAGAAATGGAAATAGAATCGGCTTTGTTTTTCATTACATTCAAATCTCCATTAATAAGATTTAGTTCCCCAATACTTATGGTTTTTAATCCTTTTTCAAGCTGTTTTTCTTTATCTTTTTCCGATTTACTGCGTTGATAAGGATAGTGATTAATTTTTGGATTTATTAAAGTTAAATTTCTTAAAGACACCTTTTCATTAAATAATAAGTCCCAGTACCCAATCCCTTTCAACTGGAGTTTTTCCAGTTTTAAATAAGTATGGTTTTTTGATGTAACACTGTCTTTAATTGCAACAGACGGACGGTATAAAACTATAGTACCCTGTAATAAATTAAGCTCTAAATCAGAATATTGAACGGTAAACAACGACGAGGTTTTGTTAGACAAAAAATCTTTGATATAATTTTTTGCCCACCATTGGGCTACGAAAAAACCTATTACAAAAAAGCTTCCCAGAAGAATTATTATCTTAATATTTTTATTGTTTTTTAAAATCATAAATCATTTTTATCTGTTGTTTGTATGTCAAACCTACGGGTTTTATTTTAATTGTTGTAACTCAAACACCTGCTAAAACGTGAAAAATGCAAATTCTGTAAAAAATCTAAAATATTTTATAAGAAACTTAAAGTCAATGAATCGCATCTTTGTAAAACACATAACTACTATCTCAATGAGGTGCAAACTAGAATAAATCACGTACATAAATCACGATTTGGCCATTAAAAACTAATGGGTAAAAAGGAAGTTAAGTTTATTCTGTTCAGTTATAAATAAACATTCGTTAAATTAAAAAAACAACAAAGATGAAAACAAATGAAACAATTATCGGTGTATTAGGCGGAGTTGCAATTGGAGCTGCTTTAGGAATTTTATTTGCTCCTGATAAAGGAACTAATACCAGAAAAAAAATTGCTGACAAAAGTAACGATGCTAAAAACAAAGCGTTCGAAAGCTTAAGCGGATTATTAGACAATGTATCCGAAAAATGCAATTCTTTACTGCATAAAGGAGAAGATATGGCTGTAAATGGTATGAATACTGTAAACAAAGAGTTTGATACCGCAAAAGCTAATATTAAATAGTATAAAAAATGGAAACAATTGCAACAAACATAGAACTGCTTTATAAAAAAGCTAAAGATTATGCCGAAATTAATATCGAATTAGCAAAGCTAAATGCAGTTGATAAAACCGCCGATGTGATTTCCTCTATATTAGCCAGATTAGTAGTGATTATGATTGTTGCAATATTTGTTTTATTCTTCAGTATTGCTTTAAGCTTGTATTTAGGAGAGTTGCTGGGACAAGATTATCTGGGATTCTTAATTGTTTCCGGTATTTATTTATTGGCTGCAATAATCTTAAATTATTATCGGGATAAAATAATAAAAGAGCCTTTAACAAATGTTGTTATAGCAAAATTATTAAAAAAGAAATCAATTTTAAAACACTCTAATCCTAATCAAGATGGCAGTCTATAAAAATCAAAATACCGAATTAGATAAAGCAATTGCTCGTTTAGAAACGGATAGAGACTTGAAACTGGAAGAATTAAAAGAGCAGTTATCCCTCACTTATGAAAGTATAAAACCTGTAAATATACTAAGGGAATCAATGGAAGATTTTAATAATGCACCTGATGTAAAAAACAATTTATTACAAATTTTAGTGAGTATAACAGGTGGTTATTTATCTAAAAAACTAGTATTAGGGAAATCAAATTCCTTTTTTAAAAAAATTGCCGGCTATCTTTTACAATATGGCATGACAACTTTTATTGCAAAAAAAACAAATCCTAATCCCTAATTAACATGAAAAAATCAATTAATATTTTAGGAATACTATTGGTATTCCTTTTTAGTAATTTTGCTGTAGCGCAATTAAAATCAGAGAATTACGAACGTAATTTTAAATTAGGATTTGGACTCAACGCGGGTTTACCTTTCAATGATCCGTATAATTTTAATCTGGGAGCCGATGCCAGGCTTCAATACAATATATCCGAAACGTACTCTATTTGTTTTACAACAGGTTATAACAATTTGTTTGTAGAGGATGAAGGAACAAATTTTGGTTATGTTCCTGTAAAAGTTGGATATAAAACCTTTATTTTTAGTAATGAATTTTATGTTATGGGTGAGTTTGGTGGTGCTTTTTCAACTACAAAAGCCTATAATAACAATTCTCTTCTTTTTTGTCCCAGTCTGGGATATGCTACTAAATACGTAGATATGAGTGTACGATATGAATTTCTAAAAGACTTTCCTGTTATTAAAGATGGCGTAGCTGATAATGGATTAGGACAAATTATGGTACGATTCGCCTACGGCTTTGATTTATAGCCAATTTCTATTTTTCTTTTTTAATCCAATTCCATTTCTTCAAAAAAATCCGTTTTTTAAAGAAAACAGCTGTCTATTTCAACATAATAAAAACTGATTGTTCAAGTTTAATTTTCCAATAATAAAAACTTACTTTTGTGGTGTTTTTAAAATTAAACTCAATTTATTATGTCTGATACAATCGAAAAAATAAAATGCCTTATTATAGGTTCCGGGCCTGCAGGTTATACTGCGGCAATTTATGCGGCCAGAGCCAATATGAATCCGGTTTTATACCAGGGAATGCAGCCCGGAGGTCAGTTAACTACCACTAATGAAGTTGAAAATTTCCCTGGGTATGTTGATGGAGTTACCGGTCCCGAAATGATGGTACAGTTACAAAAACAAGCAGAACGTTTTGGAGCTGATATTCGTGACGGATGGGCTACTAAAGTTGATTTTTCAGGAGGTATTCATAAAGTATGGATTAATGATGCGATTGAATTACATTGTGAAACCGTAATTATCTCAACAGGTGCTTCGGCTAAATATTTAGGATTAGCTTCTGAACAACATTATTTACAAATGGGTGGCGGAGTTTCGGCTTGTGCTGTCTGCGATGGTTTTTTCTATAGAAATCAGGAAGTTGTAATTGTTGGAGCAGGAGATTCTGCCTGTGAAGAAGCACACTATTTATCTAAACTTTGTAAAAAAGTAACTATGTTAGTAAGAAGCGAAAAGTTCAGAGCTTCTAAAATCATGGAAGAACGTGTACGTAAAACCGAGAATATCGAGATTTTATTAAATCATGATACTGTTGAGGTTTTAGGAGATGGTCAGGTGGTTGAAGCAATCAAAGTATTGAATAAAACGACTAATGAAACGTATGATATTCCTGCAACTGGTTTCTTTGTCGCTATTGGTCATAAACCGAATACTGATATTTTTAAAGAGTATTTAACGCTGGACGAAACAGGTTATATTATCAATACACCGGGAACATCTAAAACAAATATTGAAGGTGTTTTTGTAGCCGGAGATGCTGCTGATCACGTATACCGTCAGGCAATTACTGCTGCGGGAACAGGCTGTATGGCTGCTCTTGATGCCGAAAGATATTTGGCTGCTAAAGAATAATTTCGTTTTAATTAAAACATAAAAAAGGCTGTTTTCATTGTTTGAAAACAGCCTTTTTTAATAGCGTTTTTTGGATGCTTATTTTTTAGAAAGTTTTGCTTTATCCGTAAACTTGTTCATTTCAATTTTTGCTTCTCCGTAAAGTTCTGTCTCTGTGTCTTCGCTGGCACTGATAACAATATCTTTTTTAGCATTTACGATAGCTTTGCTTTTTCCTTCTGTAATCAGTTCAATTTTTCCTGTCTCTAATTTAGAAGCCTCTAATTCACAATCGTTAGCTAAGCGAATAACAGCGGTATTGGCTTCACCTTCAATCTCCGCTTTTGTGTCCTGATACAAATCCAGCGCTAAATTATCTGTTTTTAGTAAAGATTTTAATTCAGCATCTTTAGACAGTTCAATTTTTGATGTTTCGCTTTTTAAATTCAGCTCAATTTCCGAATCACCATCTCCCTGTAAAGCAAAAGCTTTCGTACTGGCATTCATTAATACTTTCGAATCATCAAAGGTTTTGATGGTGAAATTATCTGTTATAATTTCCTGAATGGCACTTACAACAGCTTCGTTTTTAGCAATAACCGAATTAAATTGGGCGGTATAAGTAACTTTTACTTTTAATGATTTACTTTTTATAATTCTTTTAGATGTAGAAAGGCGTAAAACATTATCGGTAACCTCAATAGCGATAACTTCCATTAAATTGTTATCGGCTTCAATTTCGACTCCGGCAAATTCGCCTCTTTCCAAGGAGACCTCTAAGTTGTCTTCGACTTCAATACTGCTAAAATTACCTATGTTTTTATGTTTTTTGACTACTGTTTTAGAGCCACTTATTTTATCTTTCTTTTGTCCAAAAAGAATGGTTGTCGATAAAAATACTAAAAGGACAATGCTGATTTTTTTCATGTTTGATAAGATGTTTATATACAAATATAAAAAAATCGCCTCTTTATTAGGAGACGATTTCTGTTTTAATCTGATTATTTGCTTTCAAAGCTGATTTCTCCACCGGAACTGCTTGTTTTTTCAATCTGTTTAGGGGCGATATCATATTCAATTTTACTTCCGCTGCTGGCATCTGCTTTTAGGCTCACGATAGGATGTACACTTATTTTTGAGCCGGAAGATGCTTCTGCGATAACATTGTTTACAAGTAAATCTTCGGCATCAATCCTGCCGGCACTTGATGTATTTGCCTGTAAATCCAGAGCCATTCCTTTAAGATCAATTTTACTGGCACTGCTGGATTCGGACTCAATTTTTTCAAACTCTAAGTTCAGTTTTATTTCCCCTGCACTGGAGGAATTTAAAGTAATATGGTTTCCTCTTAAAATCCCTTTATTTTCTATTTTTGAAGCCGAATTGGATTCCAGTTTGTTGATAACGGGTAGTTTTACAATCACTTTTTTAGTAGCTGCATCGTAGATTTTAGTACGCTTGTAGCCAAAAATGGTGAACGTAGTGGTATTAGTAGTATTGGATACATACAAAGTCCCGTTTTCTACTTTTGTCTTTATTTTTTTCTGAAAATTTTCATCAGTAATCACAGTAACTTCAATATTATCTGACTGTTCAATAATTACATTAATTCCGCTGCTTACATTGATTTTATTAAAATCTTCGTTAAAATGTCGGGTTTCATGAGTTATATTTCCTGATGATCTTACGGTTTTTATGGTTTCATTGCTATCATAGTTGATACAGGAAGTAGTACATAATAGGATCACAAATGAGAGCAAAAGACAGGGATGAAATTTGGTTTTTAGCATAATCAATAGGTTTTAATAATGATACCGTTTTTATCTACCTTTAGTTTAGAAACCCCATTTACACTATCTTTTTTTACTGTAATTCCATCTTCATTAACAGTTACTGAAGCAGATTCGTTGTCGTTTTCCAAGTTGCTATCAGTACAATTTAAACAGGATACTTCAAAAGCATTCACTTTATATAGAGCTTCGTTCATGTCGTGATCTAAATCAAAGAAATCATCATCTGATCGATCGTAATCATTAGCGGAAGAATCCACTTTAAAAACAGTTCCTTCAGTTAGAAATAAGGTAATTTCAACTTCCTGATTTCTAAATTTATTCTTTAAATCGGTCAGTAAGTAATTGTCAAATACAAGTTGGTTTCCAATTATTTTATATTCGTAACGAATTTGATCCGCATTTTTTCTGGCTTCGGAAAAAGACTTTCCTTTGGCTTCTTTTTCGATTTGAATATAAGAATAATTCTCGTTTGATTTTTTTATTCGAAAACGCACTTCATTCGAATAGATGATATCATTATTAGTTGAATCAGTCGTGATTTTAAATTCAGAACGATCATAAATGTCTTTGGCAAAAAAATCATTGTGTTTAAATTTAACAAGCAAAGTATCTTTTACAGCCAGAGTAAGTGTTTCTTTTTTAACAACACGACCATCCATTGCAAAGGCTGAGGCTTGCTTGATACCAAGAGCAATTACTAAGGAAATAGCGATAATCCAAAGAGCCAGCAAGGTATATTTAGCAATAGAACCAATCGATTTTGTATTAGGAGCCAATAGTTTAAATCCTAACAAAGTAAGGAAAAAGAACGGAATACCTGCTGCAAAAAACATCAGTAATCCAAAGACCCAAATAGGATAATCGGTAAAATTACCTGATTCAACAAATCCCTGCCACGGCAGTTCAATAAAAGAATTTGTTCCTAAAGTAAAAACACCAATCAGTAAAAATGCCAGCGTACTAAGCCCTGCAATGATTAAGAAAAGCCCCAGAAACTTAGCGATTATTTTAAAAAAACCAATGATAAGATTTCCTAATGAGTTTCCCACTCTGTTAGCACCTGTTTTGATCTGATTTCCATATTTATCATAATCGGCATTTTTTATTTTTTCTGAAACGTTTTCAAATTCCTGCCTCACTTTTTTTTCGATATTCGAAATATTGACAGCCTCTCCGGTCATTTCCAGTTTTTCGGATGTAGTTTTTGCTTCGGGAGTTACAATCCACAAAATAATATAGGCGATAATTCCTGTTCCAAAACCGGCAAAGATAAAGAGCACTAATATAATTCGAATCCAGACTGCATCAATCCCAAAATAATAACTCAATCCGGAAGCAACACCACCAATCATTCCTTTTTCGCTATCGCGGTACAGTTTTTTAGACTTAATTGCAGTGTTGTATGGTGTGTTTTCAAATGATTGTGGTTCGTCTTCAATGATATAATCTTCGGGTTGTCCCATCACAGCAATAATGGCATCAATATCATTTAAAATAACTACCTGCTTATCATTTTTTAGTTTTTCATTCAGTAACTCCGCTATTCTCATTTCAATATCTTTGATTACTTCATCTTTTCCGGATGAATTTGAAAGTGAGCGCTTAATTGCGTCAAAATAGCGAGATAGTTTTTGGTATGCATCTTCGTCAATATGGAAGAACATTCCGCCTAAGTTGATGTTTACAGTTTTATTCATGACTCCGTTTTTTGATTTGTGATTAGGTTTACGGCATTGGATAATTCGGTCCAGGTTCCATTAAGTTCGTCCAGAAAAGTCTGTCCTGTTTCAGTGAGACCATAGTACTTTCTGGGTGGTCCTGAAGTGGATTCTTCCCATCGGTAATTTAACAATCCGTCATTTTTTAGTCGTGTTAATAAGGGATAAATAGTTCCTTCTACGACTAACAGTTTTGCGTTTTTTAAGGTTTCCAATATTTCGGATGTATAGGCATCCTGCTGTTTTAAGACAGATAAGATGCAAAACTCGAGAACACCTTTTCGCATCTGGGCTTTTGTGTTTTCAATGTTCATATGATTTTATTTTGTTATTGAATTTGATTGTTTTTTTGATATAAAATGATTTCATGAGCGCCTTATTTGATGAAATTTATTGTAATGGGGTATTTGTATCTTTCTCCGTTTGAAGCATTTATAGCAGCAATGATTATTAAGAAAAATTCAAATACTTTTAATAGAAAAAAAGCAATCAGGAGTAGGATTCCAAAAGTTATTTCGCCTATTAAATTACCCAGATCCAGTTGAGACCATATAAAATCATTGTCATTAATCAGAGCCTCTAATGAAACTCCGTTGAAAATGGTAAAAAGCAATACCGGTATGGCAATAATTCCCAGAATTAAGGAGTAAATAAAAATACTCAATTGAAAATTAAGCACTTGTTTGCCGTGATAATCAATAAATTCAGATTGCTCTTTTTTGCTGCTCCAAATTATAATTGGAAAAATAAAATTTCCAAAAGGGATAAAGTATTGCGTTAAAGCGCTCAAATGAGTTATTGCTGCAGTGGTTTTGTTACTGTTGGTTTCCATTTTTATAGGTTTTAGTAATTTCTTATACAAATATATATCTTTAAGAAGGTATTATGTATTGCAAAGTACTTAAAATTAACATTATTTTAACTTTTTAAAGCTTGTGATTATTTTGTATATTGGTTCAAAATCAAAGACAATGAAACTCACAGCGGCCAATTTTAATCGTTTTTTATTATTCAAATTACCCTCAGCATTTATTTGCGGAGTGCGGGTGAAAGAAATTGTATATAACAAATGTGTCGTATCAGTAAAGCACCGATGGATAAACCAGAATCCGTTTAAGTCGATGTATTTTGCTGTTCAGGCAATGGCTGCCGAATTATCTACCGGAGCCTTAGTAATGCTGCATATTCAAAATAGTAAGCAAAATATTGCCATGCTGGTGGCTGCTAATAAAAGCAGTTTTTCTAAAAAAGCAACAGGCAGAATTACTTTTACATGTCAAAATAACAATGAAATTGAAAATGCAATCAGCCAAACGATAAGTACAGGAGAAGGACAAACTTTTTGGTTAAAATCCATTGGAACAAATGAAAAAGGAGAAGCCGTTTCTGAAATGGATTTTGAATGGACCATTAAATTGAAAAAATAAAAACACTTCCATGAAAAAGTTTCATGAAAGTGTTTCCGGTTTCCAGGGTTTGGTTTTGGACTTATTTGATAATTATTTTTTGGCTGAATTCTCCTTTATTGGTTTCAATTAAGACAATATAAACAGCAGTACTTACATTATTTATTGGAATCTGAAGGAAGCTTTGTTCTTCAGTTGTGATTTTCCAGCTGCCTATTTTTTGTCTGTTGATGTTGAACAAAGAAACCGATTCGATGTTTGTATCGTACAAGTAGTTTTTGATATTCAACATTTTATTTTCATTCGTATAATAACAAATAATACCGTTTTCAACATTGGTTTCGTTGATACTATTGGTTTTGTTTACAAATTGCAAAGAGAAGCGATTGTTGTATTCTCCGGCAGTAAGTGAAATTTCAAAATTGTCTTTTCTTAAATCATAATAGCTTTTTGTTGTACTGTCGTAAATATAAATATCAAGACTATTAGGGACATTTTCTAAGGCATCAATTTTTATCGTTGCTTTTCCTTCATCAGTGATTTTTACACCAAACGGAATAATTTGTTCGGTATCAAAATTAGGAATCCCCTGAATGATTAGCGGTAGGTTTTCTAATTCCCAGTAGATGTCGTTGCCTTTAATTTCGATCATTTTAGCATCGTAGCCCAAATCAAATTTGTTAGTTGTGTTGGGGTCAGTTCCTACCAGAATTTGTCGGTGGTTACCAATGGCAGAATCAAATCCTAATCGAATTTTCATTCTTTTATCCAATGTTTCTCTAGCAGCAAAAGAATTTTTATCGTTGGCAACTTTCATGAAAATAGAATTTCCTGAGGTTTCTCTAACAAAAGCACGTTGACTGTTTTTAAAGGTAAAAGTTCCACCCTGAACAGTACTGTTTAGAGCTGCATCAATCAGAAATGCCTGCCCAACAGGCATATACCGTTGCGGGATTTTAGATCCCGTTGCGCCATTATTTACATTAAGAGGATCGTTAGCAATAGCTGCTACACCACCCGTTAATGTATAGACTGCATAGCCTCCTTCATATTGTGCCAGAATATGATTATTAGACAATCCAAAATGATCCCACAAATAAAGCGCACCATTAAATGAGTTGATAGTTCCTCGGCAACCGCTACAATCTTTTAAATTATCTTTTATAAATTCATCGGCATCCAGTGCACTTGGATACGGATTTCCAATTAAATAAGTTTGAGTCAAGGCCATAAATTTATTGATGGTTCCTGAATTAGGCTTTCCTGTAAATACATAGTTTTGGGTAGTATTTATTGGGGCAGTTCCTCCGGTTCCTTTCATGGTAATTCCATCGCCGGCAGCTATAAGTCCTGTATTGGCTTTGTATTGCCATTGGTAGTAATTTTCCCAATGTGTATTAGACTCCGGTCTGAGAGAGTTATAAGTCCAAATCCATCGATTACTAATTTTGATAGGACTGGACAATGGACCATCGGCAAAATAAGCACCATCACCAAAAGTGATTGTTTTTGGATTAGCAGTATCGGTACCATCTCTTAAAATATTTGACATCGAATAAGAGGAATTATTTGCAGCTCCACGATTGCTTACAGGAGAAGACCAGTAATTATAATTGAAACTGTTTTTCTTGCCTTGTTGGTCTATTTCGATAAATCCGGTACTGTTTTCTTCAAAAATACTTTCACTAAATTGAGAAGCAGTATAGCGTTTTTGTACTAATTGTGATTCGCCTATCAAATCAATTTTGCCGTCTAATTTTAAATAATGTGTAATCCATAATCCGTGTCCGATATTATTTTCATCCTGTGTTCCTGAATTAGTAATAATTAATTCATTAGACATCACAATTAGCCCCAGTAGTGTTAGATCTTGTGTGTTTGAAGTTACTTTATGATTGATTTTTACAATATTCCAATTGATAGGCTGGTTGTTGATACCTGTGCTGTTAGGGTAATTCCAAACATCAAAATTGGTCCAGGTGTTATCCGTATTCCAGGTTTGGTTAGAAACTCTTGAGGTGTACGGAATAGGAGCGGTTTGTTGTTCGCTGGTGTTGATGTTGTGAAGTCGGCCACTAACTCCCTTGAAGGCATCCAGATTACCACAATTTGTAGTCATACGGTAATAACCTGAAAGATCTGCCCATAATAAAGGACTGTCTTCAACGCCATTATTGTCATTGTCAGAACCCGATATTCGTAAAGGAATAACAACACCTCCAACATCAGTTCCTAAGGCATCAATTTCCTGATTCATCATTTGTCTTATTTGCTCAACAGCTAAAGCTTTATTCCAAATTTTAACCTCATCAACCCATCCATGAAAATAATTGACCGGAATGTTAGTCGATAATTGATCCATTGCTCCTAAGAGCGCTTCCACATTGGCTGATGTTTGCAGAGGAGCAGCTCCGCTTTTAGTCGCTATTTCAAGACCATCAATATATAGTTTATACGTTGATCCGTCAAAAGTAACCGCTACATGATACCATCTGTCAGTAGCTATGCCATAACTTCCGGTTGTTATAGTATTAGCTCCGGAAGCGGTATACCAATTGAATTGTACCTGACCATTTACAATGCTTAAGTCATAACCTTTAGTATTATCACCAGCATTTTTTCTGGAGAAAACAGTTCGGATTCCGTTGATAGAATTTGGTTTTACCCATGTTTCAATACTAAAATTGCTATTGAGATTGTAATTGTCTTTGAATGAAACATAATCGTTACTACCATCAAAATCCACCGATTTACAATCAATAATAGTAATATTTTTTTCATCAAAGCAACCATTAGAAAGCGTCCATCTTAAGGTGTAGCTTCCGGGATCAGCTGTAAAAACAGCATCAGGATCGGTTGCACTGGAAAAAACAGCAGAATTACCACAAGAACTGGAACTGGCACTCATAATGCTCCATGTTCCTGTGATTCCTGTTCCGGGATAATCAGTATCTCCCGAAGCTGTGTCAGGAACTACATAAAGATTAGTTTTCCAGGCTCCTTTAGTGTAATTAGTTACTGCTGACTTCGTGTTGTCGTAAGCATTTAACTGGATTGTATTTTCTCCACAATTACTCGCTAGTGGTGTATAATCTTCACCTGCATAAGCTAAACTTGTATTGATGTTAACATAATTAGTTCCGGCATCATTATCAGTTCTACAGCCATTTACCAGCGTAGTTACACCATATTCTCTAATACCGGGAGTAACAGGAGTAACAGTTGCTGTTGTTCCTTTAGCTATAACATTACCGTCTTCATCTGTCCATTCTAACTCATCATCAACAGTTCCAAAAGTAAAACCAACATCATCTATAGCCCATCCACTACCTACGTTGAAAGATTGATTAGTAGGACAGTTGTTAGAGGCGTGTTTTGGAAAAATTACATTGTTACAGCTTCCTCCGCTTGGACCGGAATTAAAGGTAAATTTAACGCGCAATCCTGCAAGACCAGCATAAGGTCCCAGATTAAGGGAGGTGTATCGGAACGCATCAGCTACAGGATATTGTTTGGTACAATTTGATCCTTTGTAGGTATGTACACCTGTAGTGTTTCCAGCTGTTAAAACATCATTTTGCATTGTATTTAATGTCACTGTGTACGTATTTCCAGCGTCAAAAGATAATTCGATTTTCCCGGAACCACCATTACAAAAATAGTAAGCTGTGTAAAAAGTTAATATTGCTTCACTGGAGGTCATACCTATCGTGCTGAATACAGGTGTTTCTAATGTTGTAGTTCTGTTAGCCTGAGCTGCATGAGCAATAGCAAATTTAGTATTGTCTGAAGTATCGTAATTAATGCCACTAAAGGTTGTATTTGGATTGCTGTTTGAATTGGTTTCTTTCCAGGTAGGTTGACTATTGGTATTTCCGCTGGCAGGAAAAAATCCGTCTAAACCATCCACACGCCATCCGTCAGGTTGGGCATAATTAAATTTTCCTCCTTTACCAAATTGGCCTTCGGGCTGATCGTAAAAACTCTCTGCATTTACAGTTACTGAATCTCCCAGACAAATATCTAAAGCCGTATGACTAACAATGATAGGAGGTTCATCAGGAGGTAAGAATCTCGCATAAGCTTCGGCAGAAGTTTTTATTTGAGGAGTGCCACTTGTATTGTCATAAATTCTTAAACGAACAAAGGTATCGCTTGTTAATCCAATTAAAGTATAAGTTAGTAAACCAGCAGTATTGGGGATTACAATCCAGGTTTCACCATTATCATTTGAGTACTCCCAATTAATAACATCAGAAGCTTGCAAGTTATAAGTGCCAATAGCCTGTAATGTAAATTGGATGTCTTTAGGAACTGTAATTCCACCAGGACAAGCTGTGACTTCTACTAATGCACTTGCCGGTTGTGGATTATCAGGCACAGGATTTACGATTACCCCGGTTAAATAAGTAAATTGATTTTTAGGAGGTTCCACTGTAATTGTAGCTGTACAACTATTTGAATTTCCATTAGTATCAACAGCTGTCAAAGTGGTTGTAGTTGTATAAACATTAGGCGATTCGGCAAATGTAGCAGGGAAGACTGTTAATGATGCAATTCCACAGGCATCATTGGAACCATTATCAACATCTGAGGCTTTTATGGTTGCAATCCGTGTAATAGCATTCACCACTACAACATAGTTTTTGCATATTACTGTTGGTGCTGTGTTGTCAGCGACAGTAACAATTGCATTACAGCTGGCACTATTTCCACCATTATCATACACAGTAAAAATAACCGGATTATCGCCTACATTACTACAATTAAACGAATTTGGAGTTACAGTTATACTGGCAATTCCACAATTGTCAGATGATCCATTATCTAAATTCAATCCTGAAATGGTTACTGTACCGTTGCTGCTTAAAATAGCGGTGTAGTTTTTACAAACGGCTGTTGGTGCAATGTTGTCTATTGCGCTAACTTTAAAGGTACAGCTATTTGTTCTGTTGGCATCATCGGTAGCAGTAAGTGTTACTACAGTCGTTGCAGCAGTAATTAATGTTCCGGGAGCAGGAGTCTGAGTAATAGTTAAATTTGTATCACAGTTGTCTGAAGCTGTGGCAAGTGAGGTATAATCCTGTAATGAAAATGCACAATTAGCATTGTAGTTCACATTTTGATCTCCCGGACAACTTATAGACGGGTTTTCATTATCAACTACGCTAATGGTTTGGTTAC
Organism: Flavobacterium flevense; assembly: GCF_900142775.1. Taxonomy (GTDB): domain Bacteria; phylum Bacteroidota; class Bacteroidia; order Flavobacteriales; family Flavobacteriaceae; genus Flavobacterium; species Flavobacterium flevense. The sequence continues at coordinate 16,396 of NZ_FRCC01000016.1, read as the reverse complement.
AAAAAGCAGTTAATCCTGCATTATCAGTAACTGTCCAGTTTACAGTGGTATTGCCTATTGGGAATTGATAAGTAGCAGTATCGATTACAGTTCCGGATACTCTGGCAATTACAGAGGCAATGCCGCAGTTATCATTTGTTGCAGGTGTACCAATGTTTACAGTTGTGTAACAATCACCAGTTCCGTTTGCACTTGTGTTCGCACTGATGTTTCCGGGACAAGTAATGCTTGGAGGAATAGTATCTGTAACGGTAACAATTTGATTAGCTGTTGCAGTATTTCCGGAAGTATCGGTTACTGTCCAAATTACAGTAGTGTTCCCTAACGGATAAGTTGTTGATGGGTGATTGTTAGTTACTGTTGCTACGGCACAATTATCAGCTGTTACAGGAGTACCTAAAACTATTCCGGTTGCAGTACAAGCGGTATTTGTAGTTGTATTAATTGCAGGAGGAGCTGTTATTGTAGGTTTGATATTATCGGTTACAGTTATTGTTTGAGATCCGGTGGTACTGTTTCCCGCAGCATCAGTTACCGTGTAAAGAATGGTGGTTACTCCTCTGTTAAAGATGTAAGTCCCTACTTGACCCGCGGTTGTTGTTTTTGTTGTAACTCCGCTAAGGCTATAGGAAAGATTTGCGCCACTACAATTATCAGAGAAAGTGACGTTAGTTACCGCAACCGAAGCAGTACAAAGACCAGCATTTGTATTTGCTGTTTGGTTTCCACCAACAGTTAAAACAGGAGCAGCCAAATCTTTTGCAGTAATGACAATAATTTCAGAGTCTGTATTTCCGGCAGCATCGGTAGCGGTTACGGTAATATTAATCGTTCCGTTGTGAACGGCAGCCTGAGTTGTTCCGGCAGCTGGACTTTGGGAAATGGTAGTTCCAATACAATTATCAGTTGCGGAAGAACCGTCAACCAGATTTGGAATTGTAACCAAACAACTAGCGTTTAAAGTTACATCCTGATTGGCTTCGGCAGTTAAAACAGGAGCTGTCAAATCTTTTGCGGTAATGACAACAATTTCAGAATCGGTATTACCGGCAGCATCGGTAGCGGTTACGGTAATATTAATCGTTCCGTTGTGAACGGCAGCCTGAGTTGTTCCGGCAGCTGGATTTTGGGTAATGGTAGTTCCGGTACAATTATCAGTTGCAGAAGAACCGTCAACGAGATTTGGAATCGTAACTGAACAACTGGCGTTTAAAGTTACATTCTGATTGGCTTCGGCAGTTAAAACAGGGGCAGCTAAATCTTTTGCAGTAATGACAATAATTTCAGAGTCGGTATTTCCGGCAGCATCGGTAGCCGTTACGGTCACATTAATCGTTCCGTTGTGAACGGCAGCCTGAGTGGTTCCCGCCGCTGGACTTTGAGTAATGGTAGTTCCGGTACAATTATCAGTTGCAGAAGAACCGTCAACCAGATTCGGAATTGTAACCAAACAACTGGCGTTTAAAGTTACATTCTGAGCGGCTTCGGCAGTTAAAACAGGAGCTGTCAAATCTTTTGCGGTAATGACAACAATTTCAGAATCGGTATTACCGGCAGCATCGGTAGCGGTTACGGTAATATTAATCGTTCCGTTGTGAACGGCAGCCTGAGTTGTTCCGGCAGCTGGATTTTGGGTAATGGTAGTTCCGGTACAATTATCAGTTGCAGAAGAACCGTCAACGAGATTTGGAATTGTAACCAAACAATTGGCGTTTAAAGTTACATTCTGATTGGCTTCGGGAGTTAAAACAGGAGCAGCCAAATCTTTTGCAGTAATGACAATAATTTCAGAATCAGTATTTCCGGCAGCATCGGTAGCGGTTACGGTAATATTCATCGTTCCGTTGTGAACGGCAGCCTGAGTTGTTCCCGCCGCTGGACTTTGAGTAATGGTAGTTCCAATACAATTATCGCTAGCAGAAGAACCGTCCACTAGATTTGGAATTGTAACCGAACAACTGGCGTTTAAAGTTACATTCTGAGCAGCTTCGGCAGTTAAAACAGGAGCCGTTAGATCTTTTGCAGTAATGACAATAATTTCAGCATCAGTATTTCCGGCAGCATCGGTAGCGGTTACGGTAATATTAATCGTTCCGTTGTGAACGGCAGCCTGAGTTGTTCCGGCAGCTGGATTTTGGGTAATGGTAGTTCCGGTACAATTATCAGTTGCAGAAGAACCGTCAACGAGATTTGGAATTGTAACCAAACAATTGGCGTTTAAAGTTACATTCTGATTGGCTTCGGGAGTTAAAACAGGAGCAGCCAAATCTTTTGCAGTAATGACAATAATTTCAGCATCAGTATTTCCGGCAGCATCGGTAGCCGTTACGGTAATATTGATCGTTCCATTGTGAACAGCAGCCTGAGTAGTTCCCGCAGCTGGACTTTGAGTAATGGTAGTTCCAAGACAATTATCAGTAGCGGAAGAACCGTCAACCAAATTCGGAATCGTAACCGAACAACTGGCGTTTAAAGTTACATTCTGATTGGCTTCGGGAGTTAAAACAGGAGCAGCCAAATCTTTTGCAGTAATGACAATAATTTCAGAGTCTGTATTTCCGGCAGCATCGGTAGCGGTTACGGTAATATTAATAGTTCCATTTTGAACAGCAGCCTGAGTAGTTCCCGCCGCTGGACTTTGAGTAATGGTAGTTCCAAGACAATTATCAGTAGCGGAAGAACCGTCAACCAGATTTGGAATTGTAACTGAACAACTTGCGTTTAAAGGTACATTCTGAGCAGCTTCGGCAGTTAAAACAGGAGCAGCCAAATCTTTGGCAGTAATGACAATAATTTCAGAATCGGTATTTCCGGCAGCATCGGTAGCAGTTACGGTCACATTAATCGTTCCGTTATGAACAGCAGCCTGAGTTGTTCCCGCCACTGGACTTTGAGTAATGGTAGTTCCAATACAATTATCAGTTGCAGAAGAACCGTCAACTAGATTCGGAATTGTAACTGAACAATTTGCATCCAGCGTTACATTCTGATTGGCTTCGGCAGTTAAAACAGGAGCAGTCAAATCTTTTGCAGTAATGACAATAATTTCAGAATCGGTATTTCCGGCAGCATCGGTAGCGGTTACGGTAATATTCATCGTTCCGTTGTGAATAGCAGCCTGAGTTGTTCCGGCAGCTGGACTTTGAGTAATGGTAGTTCCAATGCAATTATCAGTTGCAGAAGAACCGTCCACTAGATTTGGAATTGTAACTGAACAATTTGCATCCAGCGTTACATTCTGAGCGGCTTCGGCAGTTAAAACAGGAGCAGCCAAATCTTTTGCAGTAATGACAATAATTTCAGAGTCTGTATTTCCGGCAGCATCGATAGCGGTTACGGTAACATTAATAGTTCCGTTGTGAACGGCAGCCTGAGTTGTTCCCGCCACTGGACTTTGAGTAATGGTAGTTCCAATACAATTATCAGTTGCAGAAGAACCGTCCACTAGATTCGGAATTGTAACTGAACAATTTGCATCCAGCGTTACATTCTGATTGGCTTCGGCAGTTAAAACCGGGTTGGTGGTATCTCCAACAGTAATTGTTACAGGAGTTGTATAGTCTGAATAACAAGCTACTCCGTTTAATGTAGCAACCGTTCTTCTTTGGTAAGTTGTTGTAGCAGTTAATGCAGGAGGACTATAGGTTGCTGCTGTTGCTCCTCCTATAGTTTGGAAACTACCACTGGCATTGGTTTGCCATTCATAAGAAATCGTTCCATCACCAGTTCCATCCATAGTAGAAGTAAGCTGATCAGGAGCTGTTCCGCTACAGATCATTTGTGTATTTCCTATAGTTCCCGGACTAACAACTGATTGTAGTGTGACTGTTTTTGTTTCGATATTAGAAAAAGCAGTTCCATCAGTAACTGTAAATGAAATGCTGTACAGTCCAGAAAGTGTGGGAGTAAAAGAAGTTGAAGTTGAGGTATTATTGGCGATTACAACATCGGCATTAGCAGGATCTTTTACTGTCCATAGATAAGTAACGGCACCGCTTGGAGTTCCGGTATATCCTCCGGTTAGTACTATATTTGTTCCATTACAAAGAGTTGAAGAAAAACCAACGGGTGTTGTAATGTTGGCATTTAATGTTCCTGAACCGGCAACAATTTCTCCAAATGTTAAAATATCACTATTTCCTGATCCATTGCAAACAGCAATAAGTTTATTATCAATGTACATTTCAGTATTATTCGAACATGCACCTGATATAGTACCGCCTGCATCGATTTTAATGATTCCATTGTTGGGTAAATACAATTGTGTTTTTTGGTTGGAAAAATTCAAAATACCGCTAGCACTCAGGTACAAAAGAGGTGTTTTTAAATCTACTTTTTTGGGATTGGAACCCGCTAATAAATTTAAAACACCATTCACAGTTAAATCCCCCATAGAAGCGGTAACCAGATTTGTAGTAACCGTAATAGTATTGCCTGTGTTAATTGTAATCGCATAGGTTCCGTTTATTTGACCCGGATAACTAGTAGCATTAATCCATAAACCACCAGACCATGTTTCCCATGAGGATACTGATTCCCAATCTCCGGAAGATTTAGATCTGAAATCACCATTGACCTGAGCATAAGAACCAATTAAATTAAATACGATAAATAGTAATAGTAGGTATTTTTGTTTCATAATTTATTGGATTAAATTTCAGAAAACAACTTTTAATTCACAGGCTTTAATTAGCCTGTAAATGTGTTAAGAGATAGATAAAAATAATTCTCACTTCTTAGGGAAAAGGCGATGTTTTATAAATGTAAAATCCAATAAAACATTTAGGATCAATTTGTTGATGTCTACTTATTAAGTAACAATGTAAAATTAGATATTACACCTTGGTAATTATACTTTAATCGATGATGTGTAGTATAACTCGATAAAGTACATTTAATTTGAAGTGAATTGTTTTGAAAGTATTGTTTTACGTTATTTTTACAGAAAAAATACGATTTTTACTACTTGATTAATTGCATTTATTATTCCAAATGGCGGAAATGAATAATCCGTTCTTAATTGGATTTTTGTTTTGTTTTGTACCTTTTTAATTGGTGTTTAGGGAAGTTTTCAGATTTTATCATTTTACCGGAGTCGGTAAACATAATATAATAATAGTCAGGATATTTTTTCAGAAGCTGAATAGCCTGTTTTTGACCAAGAACCATTGCCGAAGTACTAAAACCATTGGCTGTTTCAGCATTAGGACCAAAAACCGTTACGCTGCACAAACCTGTTGATGGATAGCCGGTTGCAGGATTGATGATGTGAGAATAACGTTTTCCATTAAAAACAACAAACTTTTCATAAGAGCCGGAGGTGGTCACAGCGCCTTGTTTTAATGAAATTGTAGCTAAAATTAAGCTTGGTTCGAAAGGGTTAGTAATACCAATATTCCATGGCTTCCCGTTCATTTGTGTTCCCCAGACACTCATGTCACCAGTTGCATTTACAATTCCGGATTCAATTCCTTTGGCAAGCATCATTTGTTGGCATTTGTGGGTGGCGTAGCCTTCGCCAAGTGCACCGAATCCAATTTTCATTCCTTTTAATTTTAAGAAAATAGTCGAATTAACACTGTCTAAAATGATGTTTGTATAACCTACTTTTTCGACTGATTTTTTTATGGCTTCCGCCGAAGGCATTTCGGTCATCGAACCGTCAAATTTCCAAATCTTGTCCATTGCTGCAAAGCTTATATCAAAAGCTCCATTGGTAATTTTTGAAAGATGGAGCGCTCTTTTTGTTAAGTCAAATACTTCCTGATTTACTTTTACAGGACGAATTCCGGCATTTTGATTGACTTCAGAAACTTGTGAAGTGGGTTTCCAGTCAGAGATTAAGTTTTCAATTCGACTGATTTCGGTAATAATAAAATCAATATTTTGTTCGGCAGCAAGAGAATCTTTAGCAATAATGCTAATATCAAAACGTCCACCCATTAGCATAGTGGTTCTTTTTCGTAAAACTTGTGAATGACAAGACAAACCAAATAATAGAAAAGTAAAAAAGATTACGATTGATAAGGATTTGGTTTTCATTCAAATAGAGTATAAATTAATAACAGTTTGCAAAAAGAGAATTAAATAAAAAAACAGCCCACAGATGATACTGATTGGACAGATAAAAAACGGATTTTTTCAGAGCTTTTGTAAACCATAATCTGCGATTATCCGTTAAAATCAGTTTCATCTGTGCACCTATTCTTAATGATGGATAAGACAGTTGTAAAATTAATAACAATCCGTCAGGATTTGACCTTTAGCTTTATATTCAGAAAGAGTGGTATTGTTTTTAGCAATACAAATAGTATCTAATACTTTTTCGACATCAAATTGCATCGCCAGTGCGCCACAAATCATAATTACGCCGTCATTTTGCAATAAAATAGCAAAAAAATCAGCGTCCATTTGGATCAAATCCATTACATAATGGTGGTTTTCTTCACGGGAATAAGCCAAATGAAATTGTGATAAATACTGTTTTTGCCTCATTTCAGCGGCAAATTTTTCGTAATGTGCTGTAATTTCGGTTTTTTGGCGAAAGCCGGAATACAAATGAATTTCAGTCTTCTTTTTATTTTGTTCAATCATTCCCAGAAAAGGAGCAATCCCTGTTCCATTGGAAATTAAAACCACTTGTCTCGCTTTTTTCGGAAAATGAAAAGCGTGGTTATTGATGATTTGAGTTTTGATGGTGTCTCCTGGTTTTAAATTGTATAAAAACGCTGAACCCAAACCGTTAGGATGCAATTTGACGGCTAGCTGGATATTGCCGGTATGCTTTCCAATAGAATACAAGCGTTCGCGATTATCATTAGCAGGATAAATGGCTAAAAGATCTCCGGAGGTGAATTTACTTCGGATTCCGGCTCTTAAAGTCAGTAAAAAGGTTTGTTCTTTTTCGGAAACAGTAGTTTTATCTAAAACCATTACTTGCTGTAAACCTTTTGGGATATGATTGTAAACCGATGGAGTAGTGCTAAGGGGAATATCGGTTTGAGCACTCCATGATTTTACCCAGCTTACAAATTCTTCGGCTGATTTGTCATTTACGGTGTGCAATGCTAACAAGCGATTGGCCCAGTTTTTAGTTTCTAATAGAGTATCAATTTCTTTGGCAAAACCACAAAAATCAGGATAGGATTTGGATCCAAAACCAATAACGGAATAATTAATATGTTGTTGTTGGTTGTTTGTTTCTAAAAGACTTACAAATTTACTTGCGTTAGAAGGTGCATCGCCCAAACCATAAGTGGAAGTGAAAATCAGTAAATGCTCGGCTTTTGGATAGCTAGTATAATTATTCAATTGTGCCAAATGTGCTTTTTCGCCATTATCAATGATTTGTTTCAAAATAGCATTGGCAAAACGAAGCGAACTTCCATTTTCGGAACCTACTAATAAAATGTATTTGCTTTCCTGGGCTGTAAATTTGTTTTTGATGCGGCTTGCTCTTCTTTTAAAGGTCATAGCAAATCCGGAATAGATAAAAAATAGGATGTTTAATGATGCTAATCCAAGGATAAATGCCCAGATGCCGTTTGCTCTTCCGGTGTGCAGATCCAGACTTAGATCAGATAATAACTGAGTTGTGGAGAAAAGTTCTTCTGAAATAATTTCGTTAGAATATTGATTGACTTCAATTTTACGGTCTTTTAATTCGAAAATATAATAGTCTTCAGGATCCTCTGAAAAAGGAAATTCTATTTTAGTAACCTCGGCTAAAGAAGTATTTTTTAAATCGAATGTTTTTTTAGCAGCAGTTGTGGTTGGTGTTTCTGTTTGGTTTTCATTTTTATTTTCGAAAAGATGAAAACGTTCCATAGACAAATAAGTCCCTGAAATTGCAATAATCAAAATAGGAATTAATGCCAGACGCCCCAATAAAACATGGTAATATTGGGCGAAATATTCTTTGATAATTTTAGCGAAGAAGTTACGTAAACCCCTTTGTCTGTTGATAACAAGGGCAAAACCTGAAATAGCAATTAGTACTAATAAAAAAGAATTGATTCCTACAAATAATCGTCCTGTTTCATGTAGAAATAAAGAGCGGTGCAGCCCGGTAACCCAATTAATAAAATCACTTTTTTTAACCGGAGTGCCTATGATTTTCGCTGTTGCAGGATTGATATATCCATTGACATCGTTTCCATCATTATCAATCGCCTGTAAAGTTACAAACTGATTGTGGTCGATACTTACTTCGGTTATTTCGGGATAGTTTTTTTTAAGTACAGCCAGGGTTTGCCCCAATGTAATATTCTCAAAATTTTCCACCCGATGCGGTGGTATTTTCTGCTGTATGGCATCTACTGCAAGTATAGTACCGGTAACGGATGCGATAATTAAAAATGCAGCAGAAAATACCGCCAAAGCGAGATGTGAGTACCGCCAAAAAGAAAGAGTCATTTAGCTATACTTTTAAATTTTGCTTAATCTTACGTAACGGATGTATCCTTTTCCTTCTGATTTTGCTGCAATTCCAGCTGTAGTAAGAGGGATTTCTACATCATTAACATGGTATTTCTGGTCTTCTACAGCCGATTCAAAACGCAATTTGTAACCATGATTAATCTTAGAATTTTCTATTTCTATAGTTGTGATACTACGGTCACCACCAGTAACCGAAGCTCCTGTGATAGCACTAATATTAGAAGGTTTTTTTGAATTGAATTTATACCATTCTTTCAAACTGTTGTACCATTTTTTATCATCACCCATTACATAAAGTGTCTTTTCGTATTCTCCTTTAGCATTAATCAAAGAAACTACTACATAAGCACCTTCGCCCATATAATTAGACATTTGAAGCATACATTTGTATTTACTGCTTTGTGCAGTAGCCTGAAAAGAAAGAAGAAGGATAAAGGCGCCTGTTAAGGCTGTTTTAATAATAGCTTTCATTTTGTTATTTTAAAATTTCAACTGAAATGTTGTTTTGGGTTAAAGTTTCATTTTCTTTAGCTAAGTCATAAGCGCTTTCATCAAAGTCAGTTTTGATGTCTTTTTTAGCACCTGATTCCAGTAAATATTTTATCAGAGTATCATTTTTTGCAATCATAACTGCTTTGTGTAAAGCGGTTAATCCATCTTTGTTTTTAGCGTTGATATCAATATTTAGAGGAGCAATTTTTTGAAGTAGATTTAAATCATTTTTCAGTAAAGCAAAATGATAGAGTGTATTTCCGTCTTTTTGAGCCTGAGCTAAGTTCAATCCGTTGTCTTGTAATAATTTTAATTTTGCTGCAAATGGATCTTCTTTAGGAGCCTCGCCAGCTTCCGGACCACGTCCTCCCATCATTTGCGGACGATAGGATTGAATTAAATAATAACCAAGATTATTGTTGTCTTTATCCAAGACATTTATGTCAGCTTTTTTATTTAATAAAAGGACTACTGCTTCAGGAGTTCCGGATTGTACCGCTATTGATAATGCCGATTCTCCTTTAGCATTTTGAACATTTACATCTTTTACTTTGGAAAGGATTAATTCTAATGCTTCCGTATCTCTTCCGGATGCAGCATTCATTAACGCTGTATTTCCATCATTATCTGCTTTGTTAATGTCAATTCCTTTACTTAAAAAGTAATTGATAATTTCAGTTTGATTAGGTTTACGTACCAGACTGTGTAAAACCGTTTCTCCATCTGTAGAAACTACGCTCGGATTTAATTTTAAATCCTCAGTTAAATATTTAAAAACTTCAATTGTATTTGCTTCACGGCGCGAACCCTGAGCAGCAATAATAAGAGCGTTATCTGTTGGTTTTACTCCTTTTTGTAAAAGTGTTTTTAAAAGTGCAATATTTCCTGTTCTTGCAGCATAATTAAAAGCAGTGTTTCCATTTTTATCGGTATCTTTTAATGATAATCCTTTAGCAATAAAATAATTGGTTAAGGTTAAATCGGGGTCATTTGGCACAGCCAAAAGTAAAAGAGTAGCACCATCTTTATATTTTTTGTTTACATCTAATCCTGCTTTTAAAAAAGCATCATATAATGCCGTGTTTTTTTGTCCCGCATTAAGAGCAAAAGTTACAGGAGTTGTACCGTGGCTGTCTTCCAGGTTAATATCAGAACCTTTAGCAATCAAATGATTTACTAGTTCAACATTTCCTTTGTATGCTGCCCAGTGAAGATAAATACGGTTGTCATGAGTTGATTTATTGACAGAATTGCCCGGTTGTTCTAATAAAAACTGAATAGTTTCATTTGGCGCCTCATTATTTATAGCATAAACAACAGCGTCAAAAGCATTTTGTGTACTTTCTGAGGGATTATCTCCTTTAGCTATTGCTGCTTTTACAGCTGCAACATCCGGAGATGTTTTCCAGAAAGATTGCTCTAACAACGAATTTTTTTGTTGAGCCGAAGCCAGAAAAGTAGCAGCCAGGGCTAACGAAACAAATAGATTTTTCTTCATTATGGTATCGTTTTTCGATTAGATAAACATTTATAGGTTTTAGTTTAATTATGTTATTCTATTTAGAATAAATAAAAATAGTGCAAATGTAAAAATAAAAACGAGATTTCAGAGTTTTGTTCTCTGTTATTTTTTGAAAAAAAACATCCCAAACTGATGTAAGAATCAATTTGGGATGTTTTTATGGGATTATTTTAGAATGTAAATAACAGAACTTTTTTATTGAATAATTATTTTTTTAGTAAAATCACCTGCAGTAGTTTCTACTTTTACAATATACACTCCTAATTTTGTTTTCTTGATGTGAACCTGAATATTTGACTGGTTTCGGTTTTCCTGAATTTTCCAATTTTCAATTTCAATTCCTGATTCGTTATAGAGTCTCACTTTGGTAACACTACAATCTTTAATTTGGTTATTAATATTGATATTGTCTGATTTTTGGATATGTGTAATGGTAATATCAGAATTAATTTCAGGCATTTCTACTGGTTCTTCCGGTTCAATAGGTGCATCTGCAGGATTATAAAAGCGCAAAGAGAATCGGGTAGTAGTTGTACCGGCAAGCAGGTTAATTTCAAAATTCTGATTTTTGATATTATGATACGTATTGGTTTCGCTGTCAAAAATATAAATGGTTTGATTGTCATCAAAATTTTCGGTTTCATCAATCATAAATTTTACAATTCCTTCGGCATTTGTTTTTACTCCAATAGGGTAGGAAGCATTTTTATCAAAAGCTCCAACGCCCTGAATAACAAATTGATCTGCTCCAATTAAGAAAAACATGTCATTAGGAAGGCTGTCCATATTGTAAGCATCATAACCAAAATCCATTGCGTCAGTGGCTTTTTCGTCTATGAATCCTAATAATATCTGACGATGATAATCATTATGAGAAGTAAATCCTAATCGGATTTTTTTATACTTTTCCTCAACTACTTCATCGTTTTTATTGTTTTGCCATAGTTCTTTAGTCTGAGCTGTAATTTTATACATTACATTAGAATTAGCAGCATCATCTTCCTTATGAAAAGCTCTTTGATTATTGTTATATATTATTGTTCCGCCGGTATCAGCTTTTCCAATTACAAAGAAAGCCTGACCTACAGGGATAAATTGGTTAGGAATTCCTCTGGATGGTGTTCCTAATTTGCTTATAAAATCTACATTTGCTGATGAAGCAGCAACACCTCCTGTTAAGTTACGTGTGGCATATCCTCCCTGATAATCTCTCAATATATGGGTGTTATTGCTGGCATAATGTTCCCAGTAATAAATAGTTCCGTTAATTGAATTTTGGTTGTCATTAATAAAAGCGTAACTATCCAGTGAAGAAGGATAGGGATTTCCTGCCAGTAATAATTGATTAGCACTTACCGTATTAGAAGTAATTAATCCATTATTTGGTTTTCCAACAAAAGTATAATTTTGAGTACTGGATGCGGCGCCACTACCTTTCATCGTGTAGCCTTGTCCAACTCTCACGGATGAGTTTTCGTTCATTTGTACCCAATTAGCATAAGCATTGGTATAATTATCGAATTTATAAAGCCAGTACCGTGCAATACTGATAGGTGTTGTAGGTGAACCATTATATCCACCAATCCATTGAATGTTTTGTGGAGTGGAAGTTGTTCCGTCTTTCATGACGCTTCCTACCGAATAATTCACATTATTAGCAGTGGTGCTGATTGCGCCAACAGGTGCACTCCAATAATTGTAGTTAAATAAATTGGATTGTCCTTGCTGATCTCTTTCAATAGAACCTGAACTGCTTACCTCTAAGTCACTGTCCATGGTCTGGATTAATTGTGATTTTCCAACCAAATCTATTTTTCCATTTAGTTTCAGATAACTCGAGATTTCAATTTTAGAATCATTGTTAGCACTAATTGTATTGTTGTTTACTAATAATCCTAAAACAGTTTTGTTTCCCGCAGAAGTAATAGTATGCGATGTTTCTACAATGTTCCAATTGATCACTGTGGTGTTGTCAATTCCCAGACTATACGGAGGATCCCAAACATCATGATGTGTCCAGGTTGCATCAGTTTCCCATGCACCGTCTGCTCCGGAAGTATAAGGAATAGGGGCAGTATCAGGTTCAGGAAGATAGATTCCTTTTAATTTTCCGGTATTATTATTTCCGGATTTATCGACTAAATAGCCATTGCTTACATCGTCAGTATTATTCATTTGATAGTATCCGGATAAATTTGTCCAGTTCAATCCGCTGATGTTTTTAGGGATGACAGCTCCTTTTACGTTATCGCTTCCGTCATTTTCTATTTCCTGATTCATCATTCTTCGGATTTGATCTTCAGATAAAGGAGTATCCCAGATACGAAGTTCATCAATCCATCCGTTAAAATAATTATAAGGAACATCTGTGTTTTGGCTCATTGCACCAATGATAAAATCAACATTATTGATTGCCGGATTGGTACCCGAAGTTGTTTGTTCTAGTATTCCGTCAATGTATAAATTATAATTACTTCCGTCAAAAGTCACCGCAATATGGTACCATCTGTCCGTGTCAATACTATGCGTGGCAGCAATAGAATTGTTATTCCAATGGAAAGAAACAATGTTATTTGTTATTCTTAAATCATAGCCATCAGTAGCTGTAGGGCTAAGATGTTTTGATAGAATAGTTTGAGTATTTTCGTTGGCAGCATTTGATTTTACCCAGGCCTCCATACTAAAGTTACCACTGTTTAAGCTGAATTTATTTTTAAAGTTGATATTATCATCCACTCCGTCAAAATTAACCACATTGCAAAGTTCTAAAGTAACCAGAACATCATCTGTGATTCCGCAACTAGTAGTCCATATTAAAGTATAAGTACCAATGTTAGGGCTATAGAAAGTAGAGGTTGGACTTGTACTATCAGAGAAAATTTCTTCACCACCCGAAGGACCGCTTACAATAGACCATGAGCCTGTAGTATCTGAGGAGGCATTTAATGTTACTGTTTCACCTCCGCAATAAGTTAGCTGATCAGGACCGGCTAAACTGGATAAACAAGAACTATTGTCAATAGCTACTTTTATGGATCCGTCAATAGGTTGCTGGCAGATGGTATTGTCGTAACCCTGGAAAAAATAGTTGGTAAATGCCGTACCTGAAGTGGCACCAGTACCTGTTATTGTTCCCGTTTCTAATGAGACTTCGGGATTACAACCTGCACTTAATAAAATAGCACAATCGGTAGTTACATTGAGATCAAAACTTAAATCAGCATAAATTAAATCAGGTTGATTCGCAGTGATGGGTAAAGTTCCTAAATCCCAAACAATTGCATTGGTAGCTGAGTCATAATAGGGGATGTTGCTTGTAGTAAACCCATTATAGGTGTGATAGGTAATATTAGTTCCTGTGTCAAAAATAGCGGTGGGAGGAATAGGTATAGAAACAATGGTATTGTTAGTGGCTTCTGTCCCTTCATTAGTAATATTTAGCGAAAAATTGATTGCTTGTCCCGGCAAAGCATTCAAAACAGTAGGATTAGTAACATTGTTTATAGAATTGACACTAATTAAACCCTGCGGGTCTGGAACATAAGAGTCCACCGACATTGCGAAACCAAAGATGGTATAAACTTCGTAAGTGGATCCAAATCTAAAAGTGGTAGAAGTTTGATTGTTTCCTATTACAGTATTTCCCGCGTTAGGTATGGTAAACATGCTAAAATCGACTCCGGTATTGTTTTGCAAAATAGGATCGCTGGTTCCAGATGCCGGAACTGGAAAAATAGAAGAATTAAAGAAGTTATTGGTTGTGTTTCCTGCATGGTTTAAGGTTAAATAGTTGGTACTATTGTAAACAGTTGGGTCTGAATTTAATTTTTGCACGGCCAGATAATCACTTCCGGAATTTGTTGCTACATCTCCCTCGGCAGCCATAACCCCCAGTTTCATATTTACAGGTCCGGCTTGAACAGTTGTAAATCCGGAAATAGGAATGTTTCCAAATTCACCACCACCACTACGTTGTCCATCTACGTATGCATAACCATCAAAAAGAGTGACAGCACGGCTTTTCATTACGGGGTTTTCATAAATAACGACCATCGACCAACCGCCTGAATAACCAGGAAGAGTGTTCGATCCTTCAATTAGGGCAATATCTGCAACGGTATAAGCTCCTGCACCATGTGCTTTAACATAATCAGTGACTTCCTGATAACCAACAAATATGCCGCTGTAAGCAGATCCTGGAAATAGAACATTAGAATTTGCTGTTACCGTTGTGTAGGAAGTAGCACCTGGACCTTTTAATGAAATTACTTTTTTGTCGTAGTTTTTGTTTATCGAATTAAAAACTTGGACGTTTGCTATAGAATTACCTTGGTATTCTGCTTGGGTTAATGTTTGGGATGTATTTCTTGTTATGCTGTTGATTTTTAAAATAGTACCATCTAAAGGTAATGAGTAAGGCGTGCTAAATGTAGCTGTTCCTGAGTTGTGGTTGACTGAAATGTTATTTAATGTTCCACCGTTTATAGAAAGTTTAACCCTATTTCCTCCATTATTATTAGTGAAATGGAAAGCATAAGTGTTTCCTGAGGAGTTAGTAAAAGTGTATATAGGATAATAATCATTCAATAAGCCTCCTCTAGTTATTGTTAATTTATAATTAGTATTCGAAATGTTTGTAGTTGCATTGTGAGTAACATTTTTTGAGGTTTCAAGAGAAGATTCTTTAGATACAGTAAAAGTATCCGCATCCTGTGACTTTCCTGTCCAATACAATCCGGCATAAATTACGGTCGAACATTCAGGGTTGGCACTGTTTTCACCTCCATTAGAAAGTTCCAGTGTAGCCTTAGAGGAATTCCATGTATCACTATCGCCATCAATATCTACGTACTTCATAAAGTTACTTTCGTTGTTTGTTGTGTTACCATAATTTACGAGAGTAAGGTTAGTATTCCCTAACATGGTAAAGTCACCTTTGATATTATAAATTACTTTTGAAGGTGTTGCAGTGGAAGTTCTTTGCGTAAAATTCACCTGCGGAGCGGTAACTGTTTGAGCAGTAATGCTGTTTGTTTTTACTAATAAAATTAGAAAAATAATCAGGTGTATAAAATGCTTATTTGTTTTGCTTAGGTAAAGTTGTTCCATAGTTTGAATTTAAGATTATAACTATTTTATTTATAGTATTTTAAAGACAATCCAGAAGCAATAATTAATTCATAGATTTTTTGGGGTCTTTTACAATGTAAAAGTATTTATTTTTCGAATAAAATCGATTAAAAGTATTTAAATATCGATGAAATACATTTTAAATTAAAAAAAGAAAGAAAAAGATTTCTTTTTTGTTTGTATCGAATTTTTAAGATAAAAAAGACTGATTTTAGTTGTAAAATGCCTAGTATTTTTCTTTTTGATTTTTATGTTGAAGAGTTTTAAAATAATCGAATAAGTATAATTAATTACGATTACAATCAAGTCAAGTATTTTTGAGATATTTTTTAATATGTAAACTGAAAATAAACGGCTAGGAGTTAATATAGAACTTAGAAATATCTTAAATAAGAGGGCATTTCGGAATGTAATTAGAAGAATAAAAATTTTAAAATAATTGATTTTGAAGGGTTTGGTGCGTGATTTCAACCGAATAAATCCGAACCATTTTTGACTATATTACCAAAAAAAAGGAAGCCGAATCTGTTTTGATCCGGCTTCCTTAAATATAAATTTACTAATAGCTTTATTTAAAATTCCATGCTAAAGTGATACCAAATGCTAGAGGCCGAATATTTGCATCCTTATCTGTACTATATAATCCATTAGCTTTTCTTTCTGTAACTGAGGTTGGATTGTATCCTATATACGATTCATCTTTATCCTGATCCAGAATAGAACCGTAACCATTTTCAAGAAACATTGCGGCATACAATGCGTTTCTTTTTCCCACATCAAAAGTAAATCCTAATTCAAACATACTCATCAAAA
>NZ_FRCC01000012.1 GCF_900142775.1 Flavobacterium flevense | reverse complement strand
CACAGTTGCTCAAATACTGTTAAGCAAAGTTAAACCTTATGTTAAATTAAATTTAGCGTTTTTAATTTGAACTATTGTTTTTTTGTTCTATTTAGGCATTAAATCAATGTATCTTAAGTATATCTGTACCTTATACAATAAGACTAAATAAAATGTTTGATTAAGGTTACATATCACTCCAAAGATTTTTTATTTTTTACATAATAAATAATTTTTAACCATAATTTTTATAGAAAATAAAGCATAATCAATTAATCTATTATCACCACTAATCGCTCCAAATCCTCTATAAAATGGTTCGACATTTGTTCGGTTGGGGTCACAAATCACTAAAATATCAGTTAGTTAAAACTTAAAAAGCCTCTCATTTTCTGAAAGGCTTTTAAAACCACGAATGTTTCCCCTACTCTCTTACTCCAAATTATATAACTATTTTTAAAAAAATATAAGAGATAAATATTTCCTTAGATTTAAGTTTATACCTAAATTGCTTGTATGAAAATAAATAAGGAGGTCATTATTATTGGCGGTGGACTGGCAGGGTTATCAAGTGCTATTCATTTATCCAAACAAGGATTAGAGGTAACACTGATCGAAAAATCAAGCTATCCACGTCATAAAGTTTGCGGCGAATATATTTCGAATGAAATTATCCCTTACTTATCATGGCTTGGCATTGATATAAATGAATTACATCCCACTACTATTTCCAAATTTGAATTTTCGACACAAAACAGCAAAATACTAACAGCCAAACTTCCGCTGGGCGGATTTGGAATCAGCCGGTATGAACTTGATTATTTTCTTTATCAAAAAGCCTTAAAAAATGGCTGCTTGGTACTTACAGAAAATGTAATTGACGTTTCCTTTAGCAATAATATTTTTACAGTTACCACTGCAAATCATACTTTTTCTTCAAAAATTGTATTGGGTGCTTTTGGGAAACGTTCTAATATAGATCAATTTCTGTCTCGTAATTTTATTCGAAAAAAGGCTCCATGGCTGGCTGTGAAAGCACATTATTCAGGTGGTTTTGATGATGATCTCGTGGCTTTGCACAATTTTAACGGAGGTTATTGCGGAGTTTCCAAAGTTGAAAATAACAGTATAAATATTTGCTATTTGGCAGATTATCGCACTTTTAAAAAATATAAAAACATAGAGGACTATCAACAGCATGTGCTGTATGAAAATAAGCATCTGAAAGCTGTCTTTGAAAAAAGCACCCTACTATTTGATAAACCCATCACAATAAGCCAAATATCATTTGACAAAAAACAAGCTGTTGAAAATCATATACTGATGATTGGCGATACAGCCGGTCTCATTCATCCGCTTTGTGGAAACGGAATGGCAATGGCAATACACAGTGCAAAAATTGCTTCTGAGTTAGTATTGGATTTTCATTCAGGGGCTATAACGCGGGAACAATTGGAAAAAAAATATAGTACAAAATGGAAACAAAATTTTGAAAAACGATTACGCATTGGCAGACTTCTCGCAAGAATATTAATCCATAAAAGAATTTCAAATGTTATATTAAAATTAATAGTGGCATTTCCTAAACTGCTGCCTCTAATTATCAGACAAACCCACGGCAAACCCATAGTAATAAATTAAATGGCAATAAACACGCAATACCGAACTCAGGAAACTGAAATAATGGATGATTTTTCGCTTCAAGGCGAAGAATTACGCTCCGCACTGGATCAAATTGCCAAAATAAATCAATTTTTAGGAGGAAATAAGCTGACTCTTGAAGGAATTAAAAAATTACTAAAAAACACTGATGTTTCCCGAACAATAGTAATTGCAGATATTGGTTGCGGAAATGGTGATATGCTTCGAATGCTTGACAGATACGGACAAAAAAACAACATTAATTTTCAACTCATAGGTATTGATGCCAATGCTTTTACGATAAATCATGCAAGGATTTTATCCCATGATTTTAAAAATATAGAGTATCGGTGTATGGATATTTTTAGTGAAGAATTTACAACTATTCACTATGATATTGTTTTATGTACGCTAACGCTGCACCATTTTAGTGATGAGGACATCATTAATATAATGACTATCTTTAATAAGAATACAACAATGGGTATTGTAATCAATGATTTGCACAGGAGCAAACTGGCGTACGTACTTTTTGAGCTGATTTGTTTTGTTTTCAATTTGAACAAAATGGGTCGCAAAGACGGACTGGTTTCGATATTAAGAGGATTCAAAAAAAGAGAGTTAGAAGCTTTTTCAAAAAAAATAAATTTAAAAAACGATACCATAAACTGGAAATGGGCTTTTCGGTACCAATGGATAATTGCTGAAAAATGAGTGTGAAAATAATAACAGTTGCTAAGCAGCTACCCAAATACTGGCGTACAACAGAAGAAATACTTCCATTTTTAGATAGCTGGCTGTCCGGACAGGAAGAACGTTTTATAAAGAAAGTAAAAAAAATATTTGAAGGTGCAGCGGTAGACAAACGGTATTCCATAATGGATCCCGAAGAGGTCTTTACAGCAACTTCATTTGAAGAAAAAAATGATATTTATACCCGAGAAGTTATCCTTTTAGGCGAACAGGTACTAGAAAAAGCGCTTAAAAAAGCAGCCTGGGATCCTCAAACGCTGGACTATATTATTACAGTGAGCTGTACCGGAATCATGATTCCGTCTCTGGATGCTTATCTTATTAATAAAATGAAACTGAGGCAGGATATAGTACGATTACCTGTAACCGAAATGGGATGTGCTGCCGGAATATCAGGTATTATATATGCTAAAAATTTTCTGAAGGCCAATCCCGGAAAACGGGCAGCTGTTATAGCTGTTGAATCACCTACGGCAACTTTTCAGTTGGATGATTATTCGATGCCTAACATTGTGAGTGCTGCTATTTTTGGCGATGGCGCTGCCTGCTGTTTATTATCTTCCTGCGAAGATGACAAAGGTCCTGAAATCATTGATGAACAAATGTATCATTTTTATGATGCGGAACATATGATGGGTTTTAAACTGACCAATAACGGCTTGCAAATGGTTTTGGACATTGAAGTTCCTGATACTATTGCCTCTCATTTTGGTGACATCATTCATCCATTTCTGAAGAAAAATAATTTACAAATTGAAGATCTGGATCACATGATATTTCATCCCGGTGGTAAAAAAATTGTCACCACTGTAGAAGTCCTTTTCTCCGGATTAGGAAAAAATATTGATGATACAAAAGAAGTACTTAAACAATACGGCAATATGTCAAGTGCAACTGTTTTGTATGTACTGGAGCGTATTATGGAGAAAAACCCTAAATTAGGAGAAAAAGGACTGATGCTGAGTTTTGGCCCCGGATTTTCCGCACAACGTGTTTTATTACAATGGTAAAAAAATAAAAAGATGAATTTAAACGAAATTATTAAGCAGCTGCCTTACAGCAAACCTTTTTTATTTGTAGATGAACTGCTTCATGCAGATGAAAACGGTATTACTGGAACCTATACTTTTAGTGAAGATCTTGATTTCTACAAAGGTCATTTTAAAGATAATCCGGTGACTCCCGGCGTTATTTTAACGGAAACCATGGCTCAGATTGGTATGGTTTGCCTTGGTATTTATTTATTGGGTAATGACTTGAAAAAAGATACTGTAGTCGCTTTTACTTCGGCTGATATGCAGTTTTTAAAACCGGTATATCCAAATGAAAAAGTGACGGTAACCTCTCAGAAAACATTTTTCCGTTTTGGCAAACTTAAATGTGAAGTTGTCATGAAAAACGAAGCCGGAATAGAAGTTTGTAAAGGTATTGTTGCCGGAATGATCACTACCAAATTATGAAAAAACGAGTTGTTATAACAGGTCTTGGCGTAGTGGCTCCAAACGGAGTTGGAATCCCTGCGTTTACACATGCTATAAAAAACGGGATTTCCGGAATACAACATGATCCGCAACTAGAAGCACTACTTTTTTCCTGTCAGATAGCCGGTAAACCGGAAATTTCAGAAGACCTAAAAGCACAGTATTTTACAGAACTTGAACTTCGGGGTTTTAACAGTACGGGCATTTTATATGGTGTTATTGCAGGTATCGAAGCATGGAAAAATGCAGGTTTGCCTCTGCAAATAAACAATCATCCCGATTGGGACAGCGGGACTGTATTTGGATCCGGGACATCTGGAATTGATAAATTTCGCGAAAGCATTTATAAAATAGATGAATTGCAAACCCGAAGGCTGGGCAGTACGGTTGTTGCGCAAACTATGAATAGTGGTATAAGTGCCTATCTGGGAGGAAAACTGGGATTAGGAAATCAGGTTACCACAAATTCCTCTGCCTGTTCCACCGGTACTGAAGCGATTATAATGGCCTATGATCGCATACAATCCGGACAGGCAAAACGTATTTTAGCAGGAAGTACAGGCGATAGCGGTCCTTATATTTGGGCGGGGTTTGATGCTTTACGGGTATGCAGTTCCAAATACAATGACAATCCTGGCGAGGGTTCCCGACCAATGAGTGCTTCGGCAGCCGGATTTGTTCCCGGTAGTGGTGCCGGAGCATTAGTTGTAGAAGATCTGGAAAGTGCTTTAGAACGGGGAGCCACTATTTATGCCGAAATACTGGGGGGCAATGTCAATTCAGGAGGACAAAGAGGAAACGGAAGTATGACCGCACCCAACAGTACCGCAGTTCAACGATGTATTACGGATGCGATTCAGAATTCAGGAATCTCTTCGACTGATATTGATGCCATAAACGGACATCTTACCGCTACAACAAAAGATGCTCTTGAAATAGAAAACTGGACGAAAGCCTTAGGACTAGACGGACATGATTTCCCTTATATCAACTCTTTGAAAAGTATGACAGGACACTGTTTAAGTGCAGCCGGAAGTATCGAAAGTGTAGCTACGGTACTGCAACTTCAGGAAGGTTTTATATTTGGAAATATTAATTGTGATGATCTTCATCCTGAAATCACTTCACTTATACATCCGTCCAGAATTCCTTTAAAAACCATCGAAACAAACCCAACAATTATAGCAAAAGCAAGTTTTGGTTTTGGTGATGTAAATGCCTGCGTAATCTTTAAAAAATTTCAAAAATAACCCTATGAATAAAGAAGAACTTACAGCCCAATTAAAAGTAATCATTAAGCCTTATACCACAAATACGGATGCTTATGAAAACTTTACCGAAGACACCGATTTTATTAAAGATCTTAATATCAATTCGGCTAATCTGGTCGATATTATTCTGGACATTGAAGAAACGTTTGATATCGTAATTGAAAATACGGATATGGAACGCATGCTGGATGTTAAAACTTCGGTAGTCATTATTGAAACCAAACTAGCTGCAAAATGATAGGCAATGATGTTATCGATATCATCCAATCCCGTAAAGAAAGCAACTGGCAGCGGAAAGGTTTGCTGGAGAAAATTTTTACTGCAGAGGAACAATTGCTGATAAATAAAGCTTTGCAACCGGAAATTATGGTTTGGCTTCTTTGGAGTATGAAAGAAGCCGCCTATAAAATTTATAACAGGCAAACAAAAATAAGATCCTACTTTCCACAAAAACTAGAGTGCAGTTTCCGTTTTCAAAACGACAGTTATATGTCAGGAACAGTAATTTGTTGCGGAAATAGATATTATACGAAAACCAATATCACTAACGATTGTATCCATACTATTGCAGTTATTAATCCTGACCACTTAAAAAAGGTTATCGAAATTGAGAAAAAAAATATTAGTAAGGATCAATATGGTATTCCCTTTTTAACTTCAGTTCAATCCGATAGCGTAAAAGATGTCTCTGTTAGTAATCACGGACGCTTTGAAAAAGTAGTTGCACTTTCATTTAATGACTGTCCGCTAAGCGAACCCGACTAAATAGACCACAGATAAAACTGATTGAACAGATAAAAACGGATTTTCAAACATACTACAGGCATCAATAATCGTTTGACAATAAAAAACAGAAAACAACTATTTTTATTTATAACAAATCTAAATAATTAAAATAAAGAATTATATTTGTGCTAAATTTTAAATAACAATAAATCTGTAATTATGAAATCAAACTTTTTTAAGACAATAATCGTAACATTATTATTATTTGTTGCTGCTCCATCTGTATTTGCTCACGCATTATGGATTGAAACAAAAGCTACTGGTACTAAAGGAAAACAACAGGAAATCTCTGTTTATTTTGGAGAATTTTCAGATAATGACATCACCAAAGCTGACAAATGGTTTTCGGATTTAAAAGATTTTACGCTGGTGGTAATTAGTCCGTCTAAAAAAGAAATCAAACTGAAATCAACTGCATTAGAAAATAAATACCAGGCCTTTTTCACCCCTGAAGAAGATGGAGTTTATACTGTTATCATGCAACATACGGTAAAAGATGTTTACGGAACCATGAAACTGGACTATAATTCCAGTGCAAATGTAGTGGTAGGAAATAAATCAGCCGGGAACGAAGCTACTGCTAACCATAATAAAATTGCTGTATTTGCTGAAAACGCATCTTCACTAACTAAAAACACTAAGGTTACTGCAGTTGCCACTTATAATGCGGCTGTTGCCAAAGAACAAAAAGTAAAGGTAATTGCTCCAAACGGATGGGAAAAAGAACTGTGGACCAATGAAAATGGCGAGTTTTCATTCACTCCAATCTGGGCTGGAAATTACATGGTAGAATTTTCTCAAACAGAAAAAGCCAGTGGAGAACACAATGGAAAAAACTATACTGAAATTTGGAAAATGGCTACTTACCAGTTGACTGTTAAATAATCACCACTCCTTTTTTACCAAAAAAAAGGTCTTTAATCGCTGAATTAAAGACCTTTTTTCGTTACAGAATGAAGCTATTCTTTTTTCTTAGCTGCTTTTTCTGCTTTTACTTTTTTTGTGTAATCGTTATACATTTGGCGCCAGTTACGACCATTATTATTCAGATACTTTTCGGCTTCAGTTTTGTAAATTTCAAAAATAGCCGATATCTCTTTCATGCTTTTATAATCTACTGCCTGCTCTCGTGCTTTTTCCAGTAATTTTCTAATTTCGGCACTTTCGGCAGCAGTTAAATTAGGAACAATGGCTTCATAACCTTTCATTGTAAACGCTACTTTCCCGATAGTATATTTATCTAAAACTGACGCTACTTGTTCTTCAGTCAAATCTTTTCTCAGTCCGTTCATTAAGTCTTCATGTATTGTTGAAGGCATAGCGGAGTCGGCAATAATTTGTCTATGCAAGTCAGAAAGCGGTTTGCCATCTAACGGATTAATTCCGGCGGGAACAGTTGAAAAAGGATGGGTGTTATGCCAGTCTTTAATTGTTGAAAGATGCGTCGCTACAACTTTTACTACTCTGCTTTCTTTTTCAGCATTATTCAAATTCAACTCACTAATCCATTCCTGCGCTTTTTTAACATCATCAGCTGCTGGCTCAACAGATTGAGCATGTGCAAACGATCCTACAGTCATCAATACAATAAGTAATGCTATTTTAATTTTTTTGGTCTTCATATTATCATTTAAAATTAAACATCTGGCAAAATAAAACTTTCTTTTTAATTTTTCTTTTATAATCCAAAAAAAACACCCTTTACCTAATCCTGACTGATAAAATAAAGCGGCTTATCATAGTTAGCAATTGCCTTTAGAACCTTATAAATATATTGAGAAACCAGTGCACCACCTTCTGTATTTATCAGATGAATATCGTCTTCAGGAGTATGATACTGCGGATGACCGCCGGTATGAAATCCCACTGCTGAAATTCCTGCTTTATAAAAACAGAACTATACTGAGTTTTGAAAATTTGCATCAACAAAATCTCTTTACAAAGAAACAATTCCCATAACCACTGCTGTTTTCACAGCTTCGGCAGTATTAGCAACTTTCATTTTATTGATAATATTTTGTCGGTGTCTGTAAACCGTATGAACTGCAATGTGCAGTTCTTCTGCAATTTGTTTACTTCCTAACCCTTTGGCTACTAAAGTCAAAATTTCTAATTCGCGTTGGCTAAGCAGGTTTTTAGCACTATTAACATATTTTTCATGAGCAATCACTTCTCCTGTTTGTACATCGATAATTTTACCATCAATTCCTTTACTGGGAATTAAATCTGTAGAGGCTGCATAAAGACAAAGTGCTAACCAAACACTTCCATTAGGAAGGCTTTTTACATAAATGGTTCGGTGATTAATGTAAGAATAACTACCATCTGAATTTTGAACCCGAATTCGGCTAAAAGTACTGTACCTACTCCGTTCTTTTTGTTCAATACTTTTTTGAAATTGAAAATAATTCAGTTCTAAAACATGCCGCTCTATAATATCATCTGGATGAATTTTACTAAATATATCTTCCTCAAAAGCCGAATCGATAACTGTATTCTCCGTAGTCAAACCAAAAATTTGCCCAAAACTTCCCGAATAGATGTAACTACAATTAGCTTGAAAATCAGAAAGAACACCTACACACTGTTCAATTCTAACATAAGAAGCAACCATTTCCTGATAGGTTTTAATACTTTCCTGTTCATCTGCAACAAAATTTTGATCTAATAAAGCAGCTGTCAATTCTTGTAAAACATCACTTTTTGTAATACTCATAGTAATAAATGGTTAATTTTGGGTATTGTAACAGGATTGGCATTCCTATACATTTGTATTGCTAAAATATGTTTTTTAGTGGGTTAAACAATCTTAATTATAAAACAATATCTTTTATGAAAACAAAATTCACTAGTATCAGTGCATTGTTGCTAATTGCTCTTTTTGCTAACTGCGAAAACAAGAATAAATCAAGTCAATCTACAGCCGAAACTACTCAAGAGACTAAAACCACCAATGTAGATTCGGCACGTGTAAACGGAACAGCATGCGATATTACCATTTCGGGGATTCATTTTACCAAATCAGTTAATGGTGCAGATACACTGGCCACAGCAGATACTAATGGCAAAGTAACTTTTAAAACGGGTGCCAAAAAGGATTATTTCTCTGATCCAAATGGAAAATTATCTAACAACACTGCCCCTATTTTGTTATCCAAAATAGACAATAAAAAACCTTTTACTTTAATTTCAAAAGTTACTCCTGAGTTCACAAAAGAAGGTTTGTATAATGCAGCTGTATTGTACATTTATGTGCATGATAATTTCTGGCAAAAACTGTGTTATGAACAAGACGAACGTGGAAATCATCGCATAGTAAGTGTTAGAACTATAGGCACATCAGATGATAACAACCATGATAAAGTAACTACTCCTTCAATTTACATGAAAATTTCTTCGGATACCGAAACCATAGCTAATTATTACTCTTATGACAAAAAAAACTGGCACATGGTACGTTTGTACGAAAACAATTATCCTGATGAAATTTGGGTAGGAATTAGTAATCAATGTCCAATGGATGATGGTTCTTTTAGTGTCTTTGAAGATCTTAGTTTAGTGCAAAATAGTGTTAGTGATTTCCGAATGGGAAACTAACTAAAATAAGTCACTATGATTAGCAGAATGTATCTGCAAGGTTAAAAACATATAAAAAACAGACCGCAAATTCACAAATTACAAATATAAAAGCAAAAAAATATTTTATGAATTTGCGGTAAATGTTTTTAGAACCTGAAAAGTAAATGCATTTTAGAACAATAAATTTATCTTATTAAAAAAGACAAAACCTCGTTCTTTCCAAAATGGAAATAAACGAGGTTTCTTTATGTTTAAAACACAACAGACTCTAATCCTGACTGATAAAATAAAGCGGCTTATCATAGTTAGCAATTGCCTTTAGAACCTTATAAATATATTGAGAAACCAGTGCACCACCTTCTGTATTAATGAGATGAATATCGTCTTCGGGAGTATGATACTGCGGATGACCGCCGGTGTGAAATCCCACTGCTGAAATTCCTGCTTTATAAAAAGAAACATGATCTGAACCTCCTACATCACCAGCATGTACAACAGGATTAAGACCGCTGTTTTCAGCTGTTTTTTTCATCAGTGCAACACCGTCAGGGAAAGTTCCTGCTCCACCCATGTAGATTTCTTTTCCGGCATTCAATCTTCCTACCATATCCATATTCAACATTACTTTTAGATTTTTTTTATCAAAAGGCAAATGATTGATAAAATATTTGGAGCCTAATAAGCCTTCTTCTTCGCCGCTAAACGTAATAAAAACAATACTTCTTTTAGGTTTGTTTTCCGGTTTTGACAATTCTTTTAAAATACAAAGCAGTGCTGCAACACCCGATGCATTGTCATCGGCACCGTTATGAATGGCTACCGTATCCTTCTTTTTACTGCCCGAAGCTTTTCCTCCCCATCCCCAATGATCATAATGCGCTCCAATAACGATATATTCTTTTTTAAGATTTTCATCTGAACCTTCCAGATAACCCACTACATTTTGGGTAACCACAGTATCTGATTTGACTTTATTAAGTCCTTCTTTTACAAAAAGTCTAAAAGACTGATAGTAATTATCATTAAACTTTTTTAGACCATACTTTTTAAAATGCTTTTTTATGTATGCTGCTGCATCGTTATTTCCTTTAGTTCCCGGGAAACGTCCTTCCATTTTATCCGAGGAAAGAAATTGATCATGTTTATAAAATGTCTTACTGCTAATATCAGTTTGCGCATTTGTAACAACACTAAAAATCAGCATACTTATTAAAAAAAACTTCTTCATTTTATTTCTGTTTTTCTAAATTTAATAAAATTTAGATTTTGTTTAATCCAAATATTTTTTCCATCAACAGCCATTTTTCTCCTTCTTTGGCTTCAGGTAGGGCTTGTTGAAATTTCCACATCAATGTTTCCCATTCCTGAACTTTTGGATTCTCGGCATCCATTTTTGCTTTCTTTTCGAAAGAAAAATCAGAATTGGCTTCTATCAACATCACTAATCTGTTTCCCACATTGTAAATTTCCAGATTTGTAATTCCGGACTCTTTTATACTTGCTATAACCTCAGGCCATACCTGCTGATGTAATAATTTATATTCGGCAATTAAATCAGCATCTTCTTTTAAGTCCAGAACCAGACAATATTTTTGCATAATTTTTTATTTTTTAATCAACTTTCTATTTTTTTATATCAAAAGTTACATGTTTGATGTATTTTCGATTATAGGTATACAAAACATGTATTTTTTTATCCTGAGTTTGAATAATAGCAGGATAACTAAACTCTCCTTCTTTTTGATTTTCCAAATCGAATAGTTTTTTCCAGCGTAATCCGTTTCCTGAATATTCTACATCCAGAATATTGCGACCGTTAAACCAGTCTTTTCCTTGCGGTAACGGGTTGTTGACTAACAAAAATAATCGGGGTGACAGCGTTAGGACATCAATCCCTGAATTAGAATTTACAACCTCAATGCTATCGGTATTTTTCCAGCTTTGTCCGTAATCTTTAGACCAGCTTGTAATTACTTTATTGTGCTTGCTTCTGGATAACATTTGTACAATCCCTTTGGAGTGAACTAAAAATGTGGGCTGAATAATCTCAAAATTATTTTTATCCTCCACCGGAATTTTCTCCCAGCTATTTGTTGCTTCTGTATAAGTTTCGACATGTACCCGCCATTGATTATCAGTCACACTTTCGGTACTACTTCCGCATAAAATAACACCCGGAATTACTTCGACAGGTTTATTTTTAATAGGACCTAAAATTCCGTTTGCCAGGTATTCAGGTTTACTCCAGCTCATACCATTGTCATTTGAAACAATCATGGCTCCAAACCATTCCCTTGGATTTTTACCAATTTTGTAAAACAAATACAATTTCTGACTTTTACTTTTGAATAAAACCGGATTCCAACAAGGTAAAGTATCCCCATCTTTTACTAAAGGAGCAATACACATTTGCGGTTGAGACCAGCTTTTCCCATCATAATTTGACGTATAAATACCTACATCCTTAGCTCCTTCATGTTTTCCGCCAAACCACGCTGCCAAGAGCTGATTGGGTTTTATTTCCACAAGAGTCGCAGCATGACTGTTAGCCGTTACCGGATTATTGGTAATATAGCTTTCTGATTTATTTTCTGTTTTTAGTTTTTTGACTGCAACGCATGAAAAGCAAAATCCTATCAGTACTATTGCTGCATATTTTAATTTAGAAATCATTTTCTGTTTTTATTTTTTCTTTAATCCTAATTTATGTCCGGCAATGGCATAATATAAAATAATAATATAACACGGCAAAAGAATCCAATATCCCTTAGTAGATGCCGTAGCTGTTGCCAATGCTTCATTCATCCCCTGTGCCAGATATTCTGCTTTATTACCATCAACTAATTTACCGTATAAAGGCGGAATAATAGCTCCTCCGGAAATAGCCATAATCAACAATGCCGAAGCTGTTTTAGTAAATTTACCTAAACCCTTTAATGTTAAAGGCCATACTGCCGGCCATACTAAAGCATTTGCCATTCCTAAAGCGGCCACAAATAAAACAGAAGTAAAGCCTGTAGTAAACACGATACAAAAAGAAAAGACAATTCCGATAACGGCACTTGCTCTTAATGCAAGAGCCTGTGTGATGTATTTAGGAATTAAAAATACCCCCAAAGCATAGGTAAGTACCATTGCTAATAAGGTAAATGTGGTGAAAAATTTGGCATCAGCAGCAGGAAATCCTAATGAAATTCCGTAAGCGATAATTGTATCGCCGGCAATAACCTCAACACCTACATACATAAAAAGCGTAAGAACTCCCAGCCATAAATGCGGAAACTGAAAAATACTTGTTTTACTAACCGCTCCGTCTTTAGCCTCTTCAATAGGTTCAGCTTCTACTTGTGGCAAAGGTGCTTTCCTGATTAATATTCCCAAAACAAATAATACCACCGCCATTATGATGTAAGGCATAACAACGCTGTCAGCCATATTGTCCAGTAATTGTGCTTTTTCTACATCAGAAACCGTATTTAATTTTTCATTTATCTCATCTATTCCGGAAAGTAAAATAGCTCCAAAAATAAGTGATCCTAAAGCACCTGCAACTTTATTTGCAATCCCCATAATAGCAATACGCTTAGCAGCACTATCAATGGGACCTAAAATAGTAATATAAGGATTTGATGCTGTTTGTAACAATGTCATTCCTGCTCCCTGAATAAAAATTCCTGCCAGAAAAACCCAATAGGTTCTTGCTTCAGCTGCTGGTATAAAAACCAAAGCTCCCACACCCATGATAAATAAACCCACAGACATTCCTTTTTTATATCCAATTTTAGATAAAATATAAGATGCCGGCAAAGCCATTACCACAAACGAAATATAGGATGCCGAAGCTACCAGAAGAGATTGTGCCGAGGTTAATTCATTAATGGTTTTCATAAACGGAATTAAGGCTCCATTAATCCATGTTACAAATCCGAAAATGAAGAATAGTCCTGCTATAATCAGAATCGGGATTAAGGTATTGTTTTTTTCCTGAGTGGGTATTTGGCTCATATTTAGATATAATTATGTTGTTATAATGTGTCGTAAAAAGTAAAAAGAGAGTTTGAAATTTGCTATAAAGCCATACGGTCCAAAATAGCCTTAATTTTATCCAAATCAGAATGAACGATAATGCGTTCATCAAATAATTTAGAACTATTCATAGGGATTTTTACAGATGGATTTGTATGTGTAATAATTGTTGCAGAACAATGAATTTCGTTAAATCCAAGATTTTTAAATAAAAGAACATTTTCATTATTTATTCCGCTTCCCGGTAAAATGACCATAGCATTTCCTGCTTTTTCTTTTAATGCATGAAGATGTGTAATTCCTTCTTCTGCGGTAACATTGCAGCCCGAAGTCAGAATTCTGTTTACACCTATTTCTTTTAATTGTTCCAAAGCATCAAAAGAATTTTCAATCCAGTCAAAAGCACGGTGAAAAGTAAATTCTAAGGGTTTTGCCAGCTCGATTAGTTCCTTTGTTCTTTGCATGTCAACCGTATTATCAGCATTTAGAATTCCGGAAACAATTCCCTTACAGCCCAAATCCTTACACAATTGAATATCGGTTTTCATAATGGCAAATTCATCTTCTGAATAAGTAAAATTTCCACTTCTGGGACGAATCAACGCATAAACGGGAATCGTAACTTTAGCCAATACATTTTTAAGCAGTCCATACGAAGGTGTTATACCGCCCAGTGCGAGCTCTGTACACAATTCGATACGATGAGCTCCTGCCAATTGAGCATTAACAGCAGACTGATAAGAAGAGGCACAAATTTCTAATAGCATTTTCTCTTGCTTTATATTTTTTAAGTACTGAAAAAAAACAAAAGGAGAGTTTAGCTCTCCTTTTATTTATTATTAAATGAAAGAGATTTATTTATCTCTATTATTTTGTTTATTTAACATCCCACCACAGTCTTGTACCACCTGAGTCTGGTCCTCCAAGTTTTACAATTCCATCTATAACTGAACTATTATTTGAAGAATATTCATTAGTAACGTAAATAACTCTTTTCATTAAGCTTTTTCCAACATTCGCATCTACGTTATCTGTATTCAATAAAGGATAAACTACATTAACATCTGTTCTTCGTAAATCTGCCCAAGTTTCCCAAGATTCCGGAAATAAAGCTAAATATTTTTGAACGGTGATTTGTTTACGTTGATCTGCTTCTGTACCTGCCCAGGAAACGGCAATTGAAACGGGTGGAGTATATAAATCCAAACTAGGGTATAGAGTAGTAATAGCTGGTACTACCGGTGTTGTGGTTCCTGCAATATAACTACTAATTGCTGTACCATCTGTAATTCCCCATTGATTCATAGACAAAGTAATTCCTGTTTCATATAAGCTTTTAGCATTACCATCCATATTCCATCCGTTCAAAGCTCCTTCTGCTCTGTTCAGATAACATTCTGAAGCCATCATTATTTCTATAGCTTTAGTATTTTGGAAATCTCCGGCTAAAGCAGGACTGAATGGAGAAAATTTAGTTGTTCCAAATTGACTTTGTAATCCACCTGCTGGTTTCCCTAAATAAATTCCATCAGCATTAGGAGCAAACCATTTTTCCATTCTTGGATCGTTGTATCCTTTAAGAATACTTTCCATAGAAGCGGTCATAAAATACCCCCAACTATTAACAATCATATTCAAATTGTTTGGAGTAATATCACTAACTTTAAAAGTAGCGCTTTGTGCATTAGATTCCATAACTCCTGCTGCAACAGCGGCTTCAGCCTGTGTTTTTGCCTTATCTGGCTGAACATCTGAAATACGCAATGCTAAACGCAATCTAAGACTGTTTCCAAATATTTTCCAATTTGCAACACTACCATTAAAGATACGATCTGAAATTGAATACAATCCTACAGTTGTTGTTGATGTAGCACTCAAAGTAGCATCAGCTTCATCCAATAATTTAAAGAAATCTTCATAAATAGACTCTTGTGTATCATAAGCTACAATTGCCTTTCCGTTTCCGGCTTCAGTATAAGGTATTGGTCCATAATGATCCGTCATTTGATTGTACATAAAGACTTTCCAGATTTTTAAAATTGCAGTGGCATCTGCATCATCTTTAGCTGCTATAAAAGCATTATTTAAAGCTGGTACTGCAACAGTGTAAAATCGTAACCAACCTCTCTCTCCAAAAGATCCAAAAGCATTTCTGTCCGTACTATATCCTGTATTCATATACTGAACAAAGGTTGAAGATATAATTCCTGTGGCAATACCCCAGGTTCCCTGATCATCTACACCTGGTGATGAATAAGAACCATTATGTATTCCTGCATATTGAGCTGATAAAAATGCCGGTCCCGCTAAAGAAGCATCTAACTGATCTGTAGTTAATGTATTCTTATTGGTATTCAATTCATCAAAATCATTTGTACAACTTGAAAAAACGCTAACAGTCAATAAAGCTGCTATTGTTTTAATTTTATAACTATTTTTCATCCTATTATTTTTTTAATTAAAATCCAAATTTTACATTCACCCCATAATCTCTTGTAGAAGGAATGTTGAAAGACTCAACTCCTTGCAAGTTTCCTGTACCTGCTCCTTGTTCCGGATCAAAATATTTTGCTTTATTTACAATAAAGAATAAGTTTCTGGCAACAAATGATACATTAAAACTAGAAAAAGCAGAGTTTTTTAATAAGCTCTTAGGCATTGTATATCCTAAAACAAGTTCTCTTAATCTAATATTGGTAGCATCATAAATAAATGGTTCAGCAATTGGAGTCCTTTGTCCTACTTCTGTCCAATATTGTTCAGCAGTAACAGTTGTTGTATTTGGACTATAGGTACCATCTCCATTTGAAACTACACCATCAACAATAAATCCATTCTCTCTGCCTGCTAAAGTCATAGTATTTACTCCCATTCCAGCTTGTCTCGCCTGAGTGTAAGACACTACTTCTCCACCAATTCTCATATCAATAAGAAAACTTAAATTGAAATCCTTATATCTAAAATTGTTTTTAAAACCTGCTGTCCAATCTGGATTAAAATTCCCTGCAAGTACATCAAAACTATTAGTAGCAATTGGTAAACCAGCTGAACTCACGATAATTTCTCCATCATCATTTCTCTGGAATCCTTTTATATACAAATCGCCATATTCCCCTCCTTTAATAATTTTGCTTCTCACCAAACGTCCGTCTCCCAAAATCAACTCATCTCTACCTTCAAAAATAGATTTCACTTTTGATTTATAAGTTGCAAAATTGGTTGTGATATCCCAAGAAAAATTATCTGATTCAAAAGGAGTAGCTGTTAACATAATCTCTACACCTCTGTTTTGTATTTCTCCACCATTAGTTACGGCTCTTGAAAACCCTGAAGATTCAGGAGTATTAATATAAAAAATTTGATCTTTAGTATTTGTTTGAAAATAAGTAAAATCAAATCCCAAGCGATTGTTAAGGAATTTGAATTCGGTACCAAATTCCATTGAACTAGAAATTTCCGGTTTTAAATTTGGATTAGCTGCTGTAGTTTGTGAATAAACCATACCGCCATTACCTCCAATATATGATAATTGAGGACTTAACTGATAAGGATCAGTATCATTTCCTACTTGTGCATACGATGCTCTTACTTTAGCAAAACTAATCGCTTCCGGTAGTGCAACCATATCTGAAATAACACCTGATAAACCTACAGATGGATAAAAGAATGATCTATTAGCTGCCGGTAAAGCAGAAGACCAATCGTTTCTTGCCGTTACATCTAAAAATAAATAGTTTTTATAGCCTAATTGTGCCGAACCATATACCGAATTAATTTGTTTTTCAATAAGGTTTGATGTTGACCCCATAGTTGCAACATTGGCCAAGGCAAAAAAGTTTCTTCTGCTTAATCGACCTCCAGATGACAATGTTGAAGTAGATTGTTTCAATAAACTGGCACCAGCATTTGTAGTTAAAGAAAAATCTGCAAACTTAGTATTATAACTTAATAATACATCTGAATTTAATTCTCTTACTGTTTCTAACAATTCAGAATAATTTCCAAGGTTTTGATTAAACCTGTCTGTAGCATATCTGTTAGAAAAAGTTTTATTAGTCGTTTGATCTAAACCTGTTCTTACTTGTAAACTTAATGCGTTAGTGAATTTATATTTTAAAGCTGCAAAACCAATAAATCTATTTCGCTCATCTTCTCTTGAATTATCACGCAAAGCTGACCAATAAGGATTACCTCCTGCTTGTCCTACTTCATCAATAAAATAATTTTGCTGTAATTGTCCAAGAGCATCGGTGTATTGATAATTTTTATAATCGCTGTGAGCAATACTTCTAGGTAATAAATAAACTGAAGTTCCAATAGATTCTTCTCCCGTTCTTAATAAGTTATCAATATTTTGAACGATATAATTTGTTTTTACATCCAAAGATAATTTATCTGTTAACTCACTTGTTAATCTCAGGTTAGCATTATGTCTTCCTAATTTGTTACCACCTACAATACCTTCTGCAATAGTATTAGTATAAGAGAAATAAGCCTGAGTTTTATCAGAACCTGTAGAGATAGATAAAGTATTAGCTAAATTATATCCTGTTTTAAAAAAATCACTAACATTATTTGGTTGAGCAGAATAGCTTGTAGTTGCAGGTCCTGAATAGTTAGGGTTGCGTACTAATTGCCAAGCTGAAACCTGACTTCCATCTAAACGTCCTCCCCAGCTGGATTCAGAGGTTTCATTATAGACACCAGTTTCTCCTTGTCCATATTCATTTTGTAAACCTAATAAATTATAAGCCGAAGAAGCCATAAAGTTTGATGAAACCGAAATTTGCATCGTTTTGCCTTTTGCACCGGACTTAGTTGTTATAATAATAACCCCATTACTGGCTCTGGAACCATATAAAGCTGCTGCCGAAGGTCCTTTAAGTACAGTCATCGAAGCAATATCTTCGGGGTTAAGGTTAGAAATACCATCAGGTTGTGTACTACCTCCAGTATCAACATCTGAATTATCTGTTCTGGAACCATTACTTAAAGGAACACCATCTACCACATACAATGGTTGATTGTTTCCATTTAGAGATCGATTCCCTCTTAAAGTAATTCTTGATGAACTTCCTACCCCATTAGAAGTAGTCGAGAAATTAAGACCCGCTACTTTCCCTGAAAGAGAATTGGCAACGTTTAAGGATCTTGCCTGAGAAATTTCATCCACATCTACATTTTGTGCTGAATAAGTAATTGCTTTTTTCTCTCTCTTAATTCCTAATGCTGTTACAACTACCTCCCCTAATTGTTCTGCATCTTCTGTTAACGATACATTAATAGTAGTCTGACTTCCCACAGTAACTTCTTTTGAAACTGATCCTATATAGGAAAAGACTAAAATGGCTGATTGCCCCGGAACACTAATGCTATATTTACCATCCATATCGGTTGATATACCATTTGTTGTTCCTTTTACAACGACATTTGCTCCTGGCAGTGGAAAACCGCTCTTAGCTTCTGTAACCGTCCCCTTTACTGTGATTTGTGCTTGAGCATGATGAAATCCGAACAAGCAAAATACAAACAGTAGTTTTAATACATTTTGAATCATAATTTTGTTTTTGAGTTAGTAATTTTGTTTCTGATAAGTTAACCTTAAGTTAATGCTTAGTTAAATGTAAAGAGAAAGATTTGTTTGTATTTCATAATTTCGACCAATGACAAATTTGAAAAGGTGTTTGTCAATTTTAAGTGTTTTTTCATTAAAAAAATCATTTTAATACAAATTTAATAAAGAAACCAACCACAACCTATTTATTATTTAAACATTGATTATTCTTACTAAGTTATTTATCTATATTAAAAATGTTAAAATAGAAATAATCACACATTAAATAAGTTAAAAATCTTAACAAAAAAAACACATCCATAAATAGATGCGTTTTTTTATTAAACAGATATTTTGTTAAAAGTTTTAATTATTCACAGTTGAAAACTTTTCTTTTAGTAAATCAACTGAATTCCCTCCTACCATCACTTCAAAATCCCCAGGTTCAACTACATTTTTCATTTCCCGGTTCCAAATGGCCAATTCATCAGGAGTTAAAGTAAATTCTACCTTTTTTGTTTCTCCTTTTTTGATATATACTCTTTTAAAACCTTTTAGTGTTTTTTCCGGAGTTGTTACAGAGCTGTATACATCATTAATATACAATTGTACCACTTCGTCACCATCATAATTTCCTGTGTTTTTAACCTCAACACTTACTTTCAAACTTCCATCAACTTTAATTTCTGGTGTACTTAAAGTTAAATTCGAATATTCGAATGTAGTATAACTCAAGCCATATCCAAAAGTATATAACGGATTTTCACTTTCTGAAACATATCGGTGTATCGCAGATGGTTTTTGGTTGTAATAAATAGGCAATTGTCCCACCGATTTTGGAAAAGTAATTGGTAATCTTCCTCCCGGATTGTAATCCCCAAATAAAACATCGGCCACAGCCTTTCCTCCTGCTTCTCCCGGAAACCAGCCTTCAACAATGGCTGGAATATTTTCATTAATCCAGTTTACAGAAAGCGGACGACCATTTAACAGAACACAAACTACCGGAGTTCCTGTTTTTTGAATGGCTTCGATCAATTCCTGCTGCATGCCGTGTAAATCTAAAGTGGCAACATCTCTGTTTTCTTCCACTAATTCATTCGATTCTCCTAAAACAACCACAGCAACATCGGCTTTTTTAGCAATATCAATCGCTGGTTGCAGGTTTATCTTTTCAAGATTCCAACGCAAGTGTGCTCTGGCTCCCCAGCCACCTTCCCACATTTCAATGCGGACTTTGTATTTTTTTCCTGCTTCAATATTTTTTGGAGTGGTAACAATACTCGTTGCTCCTTTTGTCCAGTTGTCAATCACTAATTGATCGTCAATCCACATTCTGATTCCGTCATCAGAACTTAATCCTAACCAACCATCAAATGATTTTTCTGACTGAATATAACCTGTCCAACGAATCGAAAAATCATCATCATTAACTCCTGCTCCCGGATTCCAGGGCCAGTCAAATTCCAACTGATTGTCAATACGCGTTAATGCCGGCGTTCCTTCGACATTTCTGTTGTTGAAATATTCTCCTTTTAATCCGTTTTGAGATCCGTCAGGTGTAAATAAATATTTAGATGGAATAATTTGCCCTTTTACAATTAATGGGACACCTTCTTCATAAAGTACATTGGTATTTTTACCCACCACTTGTTTGATTCCTTCAAGAACTGTAGTTCCTACTTTATTTTTAACTGAATATCCGCCCAATCTTGACGCATCGGCATTAGGACCGATAACGGCAATGGTTTGAATGTCTTTTTTTAGCGGTAAAAGATTGTTTTCATTTTTCAATAAAACTATCGATTTATGCCCTGCTTCAAGAGCAATATCCTGATTTTCTTGGGTATGAAAACGCTCTTTGATCAGATTTTTGTCAGTATATGGATTTTCGAATAAGCCTAACATAAACTTCAATCGTAATACACCACCAGCTGCACGATCAATTTGCTCCATGGTCAGTTTCTTTTCGTTTACCAATTCGATCAGACTTTGTTGCCAAAACTCATTGGTAAAATCATAAAATTGCATATCCACTCCTGCAGCAACTGCTTCACGGATACTTTCTTTGGGAGAATTAGTAACATAATGTGTGGTTTGAAGGTATTTTATCGCTCCTAAATCGGAAACTACAATTCCTTTAAAACCCCATTCTTTTCGCAAAACATCCGTCAATAACCAATGATTAGCAGCACAAGGAATCCCGTCTAATTCAGAATAGGCACACATGGTTCCCAATGCTCCGCCTTTAGTAAATGCTTTTTGAAAAGAAGGCAAATGATCTTCACGAGCCGAACGTTCCCCTACTAAAATAGGAGAAGAATTTCCACCCGCCTGCGGAATTCCGTGAACGGCAAAGTGTTTCGGTTCCGCAATAATAGAACGATCTGAAGTTAAATCATCGCCTTGCATACCTTTAATCATGGCCAAACCAAGTTCGCTGTTTAAATAAGCGTCTTCACCAAAAGTTTCGGCAACTCTTCCCCAACGTGGCTCCCGACCTAAATCTAAATTGGGTCCTAAACCAAAATGAACACCATGTGCTCTGGCTTCGGTAGCAATTACTTTCCCTACTTTGTCCATTATATTAGGATCCCAAGTCGCTCCAAGCCCTATGTTCATTGGGAAAGCGGTACTTCCATCGTCAAGATAACCGTGAAGCATCTCGCACATAATCAATGCCGGAATTCCCCAACGGTTGTTTTTAATTACTTCTTTTTGTAGCTCATTAATCATTTTTGCCGAACGCGGATAAACGTCATGAATGGCACCTATTCCTAATTTTCTAATTTTAGTATTGGCTTTCGTTTTAGAAAAATCTTCTTTTTCCTTGAAATATTCGCCTTTGTACATATCCATCTGGCGTACTTTTTCTTCCAGAGACATTCGGCTCAATAAGTCTTTTACTCGCTCCTCAACTCCTAATTTAGGGTCTTGATACGGATATTTTTTTTGTGCAAATCCCTGATTTATCAAACTAAAAAATACCACTAAAGCAATTATTATCTTTTTCATGTTTGTTTCTTATTTTTATTCCTGAATCACTTTTAGCGTTGTTCCGTTTACAAAATCATCATGAGTGATAAAGTAACTTTTATACTCTTTCCCATTAAGTTCCATACTTTTGATTTTGCCTTGATTATTGGATTCTTTTTCGATTATTATCTTTTTATTTTTATAATACTCAGAGTCTAATTCGATAGTAATGCTATCAAAAACAGGCGTCGTTATGGCATATTTAGGTTCGCCCGGAGCCAGTGGATAAATTCCCATCATCGAGTAAACTAACCATGCCGACATAGTTCCTGTATCATCATTTCCGGGTAATCCATCGGGTTTATTCTGAAAATACTGTTTTATTAGTTTTTGCACTAACTCCTGACTTCTCCATTCCTCTCCTTTTACGTAATTAAACAAATAAGGATAGGCAATATCAGGCTCATTAGCCATATCAAATTGTTTGCTATCAAACACCTTTTGCAACTGATTAGTAAACCCTTTTTCGCCACCCATCAATTTCATCAGGCCTGTAATATCATGCGGAACCATAAATGCATATTGCCAGGCATTCCCTTCAATGAAACCGATATTTTCTTCGAAATTAGCTCCTGACAACGGATCAAAAGGCTCATAAAAACTACCATTTTCAGTTCTTGGTCGCAATAATTTTAAATCTTTGTCATACAATTTTCGGTAGGATAACGAACGGTTTTTAAAACGTTGATAATCCTTTTTATTTCCTAAGGCTTTCGCCAAAAGTGAAATAGCATAATCGGAAGCATTGTATTCCTGCGTAGTCGAAACAGAACCTTTATTTTTTGTTGTCACAAAACCTTTCTCTATATAGTCTTCCAGTCCGGGACGCAATGGATTATTTTCTAATTGGTCCGCACCTTTTAGCATGGCTTTATAGGCTTTTTGAACATCAAAATCCTGAATTCCTTTCAGGTAAGTATCCGCAATAACAATACTTGCAGGATCGCCTACCATGGTAAATGTTTCTGTCGAATTTAATTCCCATTTAGGTAACCAGCCGTTTTCATCGTACATTTCGAGCATACTTTTCACCATATCCGACTGCTGTTTTGGGTAAACCAAAGACATCAACTGATGCAAATTGCGATAGGTATCCCAAAGCGAAAAAACCGTATATCGGGTTCCTGTAGTTTTACCAATTTTACCCGTTTTGATTTCCGGAAATTCTCCGTTGTAATCATTCAGCGTACCGGGATGAATCAAAGTATGGTACAAAGCCGTATAAAAAACCGTTTTATCTGCTGCTGTACCGCCTTCTACTTTTATCTTAGAAAGCAATTCATTCCATTCGTTATAGGTTTCTTTATAAACCGCATCAAAGGATTTATTCCCAGTTTCTTTTTGAAGATTTTCTCTGGCATTTGCAATACTTACATACGAAACCCCAATTTTAACTTCTACTGTTTCTTCTTTGTCAAACTGATACGTAAAATAAGTCCCAATGCTGTCACCTACAACCATTTTAGTAGTGTTGTCCATCATTCGGGTTTTACCATTATAGCCCATCCATTGCGCTTCGACGCCATCATATTTTGCCGGCTTTTTCCAGATACCAAATTTAGTTGCCGGTTTAGAAAACTGAGCGACAAAATAAACCGGATAAGCATCTTCCGGGCTGTTGTAACAAAACGAACCTAAGTTTCGCATACCTTCAATCTCAGTTGCCGAAACTACTTGCAACATTCCGCCTTCTTCATTGGTTAAACCAACGCCAAGATTCAACAGAATATTAGATTGCCCTTTGGGAAAAGTAAAGCGACTGACTCCCACACGTTTTGAAGCGGTAAACTCAGCTTTGACATTGTATTTATCAATTTTAGAGCTATAATAGGCTGTTTTTGCAACTTCATTAGAATACACAGAACCATATTTTAAATGATTTGTCTCTACTTTTCCTGTTGTGGGCATTAACAATAAAACACCTAAATCAGGACAACCTACTCCGCTTAAATTCACCTGAGAAAAACCGGTTAAAAAAGTGTTTTCATGAACATAAGGAGTAGACAACCACTGACTGTCTTTTTCCAAAGGTTTGTTTTGAGGTCCGGCAACATTAAACGGACTAATACTTGCCATTCCTCTGGGTGCAATAGGTCCCGGATAGGTAGCTCCATAATTAGAAGTTCCAATAAATGGATTTACAAAATCTGCCGGCTGTTGCTGTGCATAAAAAACAGAACAGCACATCAATGCCACCGCTATAAATAGGAACTTTACTGATACTCCGGTTTTTTGTTTCAAAAGCATATCGATTGATTGTTACTATCTGTTTATTTTTTCAATTTTTAAAGTCCAAGCCTCTTTTGAAGGTAAATTATTTCTCAAATTTTCAGGAATAGTCACTTTAAAACCTTCGGTAACTTTTTCCCATTTTAATTTGGTTTTAGACCCAAGCATCGTGATTGCAGTTCCTTTTTTTGGACTAATTGATTTTACAATTACTTCAGCAGGAATTTTGTTTTCACCTTCTTTAGCCATATAAAACAAGAATACATTTCCGGCTTTATTTTGAGTCATACAAATATTATTTTCTTTAAAAGGAGCAATTGGTTTGGTGTTATAAATTCCGCTTCCGTTTACTTTTAACCAGGCACCATATTCTGCTAATAAATCATAAGCACCTTGTTGCCATTCTCCATCAGGTCCGGGAGCAACATTTAAAAGTAAATTTCCGCCTTTAGCCACAATATCAATCAGCATGTGAATTCCTTGTCTTCCTGTTAAATATTTAGCATCAGGAGTGTAAGACCATCCACCACCTGAAGTAATACAGGATTCCCATGGATAAGGTAAGGTTTTTTCAGGAACACGGTTTTCCGGAGTTAAATAATTTTGATTTTTACTGTGTACCGCTCTGTCTACAACAATTAAACCCGGTTGTTTTTCACGCGCTTTATCAACTAATTCATCCATTTTAATGTCTTGATCTACTACTCTGTGCTTAATAAATCCATTTCCTGATTCGTTCTCAGCAAATTTTGCCTCATATCCTTTTTTAATTTCCTCTTTAGCTAATTTCTGAACCCATCCGCCATCTAACCATAAAATATCTATTTTACCATAATCAGATAATAATTCTAAGATTTGATTGTGTGTGAAATCAGTATATTTTTTCCATTTTTCAGGATAAGCAGCCGGATCATAGTTTACATTTCTGTCGAATGGAGGAAAATAAGGATCCCAGTAATTCTCATTATGCCAATCCGGTTTAGAGAAATAAGCGCCAATCCACATATTTTCTTTTCTAAAAGCATCAAAAACTTCTTTAGCAATATTTGCTTTTGGATTAGTACTAAAAGGCACCTCTTTGTTAGTCACCTTATAATTCGAATATTTTGTATCAAACATATTAAATCCGTCATGGTGTTTTGTAGTGAATACCATGTATTTGATTCCGGCATTTTTAGCAGCTTTTGCCCATTTTTCAGGATTAAATTTTACCGGATTAAATGTTTTTCTCAAATCCTCATACTCTTTTACATAATCATTATAATTAGACGGATTGCTTCCTTTTTTACGTTCGCACCATCCATAATCTTCCGGACAAATAGACCAGGATTCCACAATTCCCCACTGAGAATAAGTTCCCCAGTGCATTAACAAACCAAATTTCTGATCCTGCCATTGTTCTATTTTTGCTAAAACCAAAGGATCTGTTTCGGGAATATAACGTTCGTCTTCATAAATGGCTTGTGAAAACAGCTGTACCGAAAATAACAGGGCTATTATTGCTATTCTTTTTTTCATTCTTTCTTTATTTTAATTTGTATCTATTAATCTTTTTCTTAATTAATTCAGCTGAATTTCATCTGCAAACAACCAGGAACTGCCTCCGGAAGCGGTCTTTTTTAAATTAGTCGCCACTACTTTTATAAAGCGGGTGGTTGTTTTATCAAAACCAACTTTAAAATCAAGCAACTCATCACTTACATTGGGAGCAAAAGCACGGCTTATTTTACCCACTTCTGTATAATTTTTTCCATCTTTAGAAACAGAAACTGTGACTGCTGTTGGGAAATAAATCCCCGATCCCTGACTTTCTAAACTTCCTAAAATCAGCTGCTGAATTTCTTTTTCTTTTCCTAAATCAATCTCTACTTCCATGTCATCTTCCAGCCAGGCCTGCCATTGACCGTCATGAAAGTTTTTAGTTCCCCTGATTATATTCACTAAACTTAAATCGCCATCCCCTTTATAATTTTTATTAAATGGCGTTTTAAAAGTCAGTTTACTGGCAACCGCTTTATGAAATTTAATTGTGTCTATATATGTTTTCCCAACCGGTTTATCATCTTTAAACAACGAAGCTTTTATCAAAGTTGTTTCTTTTATTTCTATTGGATTCGTATATGGGACTGGATTATCATTAATATCTTTATCTGCTGTTACGTAACGAATATCCGGATTAGGAAATTCGTTTTTCAGACTCAGAAATACTTTTTTAGTCGTCATGTCTACAGTGCTGCTTGTAGTAATCAAATAAGAACTTT
This sequence comes from Flavobacterium flevense, assembly GCF_900142775.1. Taxonomy (GTDB): domain Bacteria; phylum Bacteroidota; class Bacteroidia; order Flavobacteriales; family Flavobacteriaceae; genus Flavobacterium; species Flavobacterium flevense. Next base: position 53,319 of record NZ_FRCC01000012.1, on the reverse strand, counting down.
TAGCATAATTAATTCCTAAAGCATCATAACGCTTGAACATTGTTCCTAATCTTGCTGAAAAATCTTCCCAGTTACGCGATTCTTTTGTACTCCATAAAACCTCAGATAAAGCAGCTAATCTCGGAAAAAGCATGTATTCTGAAAGTGCGTCCGAATCAATATATTCTGCCCATAAATTAGCATGTGCTCCTAAAATATGTTTCGCCACATCCGGACTCATGGCATCGGCAACAGGATCAAATTCATATACTTTACTCAAAGGTAAATAAGCATTAAAAGCTACCGGCTCCTCATTTTGTGGTCCCTGATAAAAGTTAAAATAGCAATGAGATTCAGGAGTCATAATAACATCATGTCCCTGTTCAGCCGCTTCGATTCCGCCTTTTGTCCCGCGCCAACTCATAACAGTCGCTTCGGGAGCTAAACCACCTTCGATTATTTCGTCCCAGCCAATCATTTTTTTCCCTTTCGAATTGATGTATTTCTCTATTCTTTTCACAAAATAACTCTGCAATTCGTTAACATCTTTTAAACCTTCTTCCTTAATTCTTTTTTGGCAATGAGGACATATTTTCCAATGATCTTTGGTTGCTTCATCCCCGCCAACATGAATGTATTGAGACGGAAAAACAGCAATCACCTCATCAATTACATTTTCCAGAAATTCGAAAGTAGTTTCTTTTCCTGCACAAAAAATATCGGTAATGGGCCAGACTCCGCCGGAAGGCACGCCAATAGGTGTTCCAAAACAAGATAATTCCGGATAAGCAGCAATGGCAGAACTCACATGTGCCGGCATTTCAATTTCCGGAATAATATCTACATTTTTATTTTTTGCATAAGCAACAATTTCTTTTAATTCTTCTTGGGTTAAAAAACCTCCGTAAGTCCCTTTTTCATTAGGATCATTAACCGCTCTGGCATTCCAGGCTTTATCTTCCTGATTGACTCTCCGGGCTCCAACATCAGTTAATTTTGGATATTTTTTAATCTCCATTCTCCAGCCCTGATCATCCACCATGTGCAAACGCAATACATTCATTTTATGCATTACCAGACGATCAATTGTTTTTAAAATATAATCCTTACCAAAAAAATGACGCGATAAATCCAGCATCAATCCGCGTTGCTGATAGCGTGGTTTGTCTTTTATAACTAACGCCGGAATTTCCCATTTTACAGCAGCAACAGGAGTTTTACTTTCTATCGCAACAGGCAATAATTGTCTGATTGTTACTAATCCGTATAAAAAACCGGCATCCCCTTGAGCGGTAATAATGATGTTATTTTTAGACACTTTTAACTCATAAGCTTCATTTTCTAAACCCGTATTTACTTTGAACTGAATAAAATTAGTCTTGGGAGCTTTTGCAACAATCACTATTTTATTTCCGGAAGCTTTTTCTAATTTATTAATAAATGTAGAAGCAATTTCTCTTTGAGAAGTGGTAGTTGCAACAAACTTTGTTTTAGCTGTAAATTCAAACATTCCTTCTGAAAGTACTAATTCAGTCGGTTTTGGGATAATCTGAATGTCTTTTTCTGTAAAAACTTTTTGAGCCATCGTCAGGTTACAAATGGCTAACAGAAGTACAACAATGCTTTTATTTTCTCTTTTCATTTACTTATTTTTTAAAGATGGTGTAATTTTAAATTGGTACTGATAGTTTTTTGCTTTAAGCAAATATTTCTCCATCGGCCAGGCTCCCCAGCTGTCAATACCGCCCACTCCCATTTGTTTACTATCAATTTTTAAACTTGTTAAATCTCTTTCTTTGATATCAGCTGCATTTCGCTGGTCTTTCTCTAATCCGTCATCTAGATCCGCTGTCAGAAAATGCAAAGCTGTCATACTGAATAATTCATCCGATTGAATGCGCAGTTTTGTAGTTGCATTAGATAATTCCAGCCATCTCAAATCGGTTTTATTGCCCGTTTCCTGAGGTCGGATATACGGATAATATTGCTCCGAAACCGTTTGATTGTACAAACCTACTTTAGTATTGTACTTTCTGTCCGCATAATTCTCCGATGGACCGCGACCATAATAGGCTATTGTTTCAAAACTTCCCGGCAAAATCATTTCCATTCCAAAACGTGGCAACATTGGAGTTTCCTTATCTTTATCAATAGTTAGCGATTGGTTTACCAGCAATTCTCCTTTACTGTTCCATTCATAAGTCAGTACTAAATCAGCATGTACAGGGATGAGTTTATAAATTGCTTTTGCAGTCATTTTATGATTTTTTGCAACAGCATAATCAAAGCTCACCAAATCCGGATTTTCCATAGCTTGTTTCCAGACTAATAGATTTTTTTGAAAATTAGCTCCCATATCATTATCAGTAGGTGCTCTCCAAAAATCAGGTCGCAACTGATAATTCTCTTCAATAATGGCTTCTTTATTAAAAGTATAACGGTTGATAAATCCTGTTTTTTTTTCGAATGTAATTTCGGACTGATCGCTTTTAAAAATAATAGATTCATTGTTTTTAGTCACCGTAATTTTTTCATCACCGACAACAGCAAGATTATTTTCCCAATTTCCTTTTAGATGCAATTGTTCAGAAGCAATTTCGAATCCTTCTGTTAAAAACGGCTCTTTTTCTTTTAGTGTGTAACTAATATTTACAAAAGCCTCTTTGTATTTTTTCCCTTGTAAATCAATCGGCAGTTGCACTGTAATTTCCTGTTGCGGGTTGATATCTAAAACAGCAATTGTTCCGCTTTGATTTTCGACTCCATCCAATACTAATTGCCAGTGCAGGCTGACATTACTTAAATTTTTAAAGAAAAACTCATTGAAAATTTTTATCGAAAAGCGGTCTTTATCTTCCCATGAAGTCAATATGTTTTGCAATACATTCTTAGCTTCAAAGGCATGCGGATTGGGTTTTCTTTCGGGATTAAAAACGCCGTTGTTTAAAAAATTATTAGCACTGGGTACTTCTTTAGGTCCAAAATCACCGCCATAAGCAAAAACTTTTGTTCCGTCTTCTCTGGTTTTATAAACGGACTGGTCAATCATGTCCCAGATAAATCCGCCCTGAAAGTTTTTTTGCATTCGAAACAAATCCCAATAATCTTTAAAATTCCCCATCGAATTTCCCATTGCATGAGCATATTCGCTTAAAATATAAGGCCTGTCGGGATTAGGGTTTGCAGCGATATATTCCTGCATTCCCTTAGGCGAACTGTATTGCGGATCAATAATATCCGAATTCCATTCGAATTTCATTGTCTTTCCTTCCCAGCCTGAAGTAGAGGCTCTTTCATACTGAACCGGTCTTGATGCATCTCTGTTTTTTAGCCATAAATAAGCCCGATAAAAATTATAACCGTTTCCGGCTTCATTGCCCATACTCCAGATAATTACTGATGGATGATTTTTATCTCTTTCGACCATCCTGCTGATACGCTGCCAGTGTGCGAGTTCCCAGTTGGGTTTATTCCCAAGGGTTTTAGTGATTTCATACCCCATTCCGTGGGATTCTAAATTGGCTTCATCCACCACATAAATCCCGTATTTATCACATAATTCATAAAAATATTCGTCATTAGGATAATGTGACATTCTCACCGCATTGATATTATATTGTTTTAAAACGCTAATATCCTGCTCCATTCTTTCTCTCGAAATGGTTTGCCCCGTAACAGGATCAGTTTCCTGACGGTTAACGCCTTTGATATAAATAGCTTCGCCGTTAACCAAAAGTTGTCCTTGTCTAATTTCTACTTTTCTAAAACCAACATGCTGTGGAATTACCTCAACACTATTTCCCTTTTTATCTTTTAAAATAAAAAAGAGCTGATATAAATGGGGGATTTCGGCACTCCATTTCTTTGGATTTTTTACATCAAAATTAAAAACGGATTTCTCAGTCGCTTCTTCGATTTTGATACTTTTAGAAGCAATTAGGGTTTCCTTGTCTTTTAGTTGAACTTCTAAAGTGTATTTGTCTTTTTTGTTTATTTCAGAAAAAGAAGTCGTTATTTTCAAACTTCCATCCGTATAAGATTCATCCAGTTCAGGAATAATTTCGAAATCAACCAGATGGGAATCATTTCTGGCATACAAATACGTGTCTCTGGTAATTCCGCTCATTCGCCAGAAATCCTGACATTCTAAATAAGAACCATCATTCCACTTCATTACTTTTAAAACAATACTATTCTCACCTTCTTTTAAAAAAGCATTGAGTTTAAATTCCTGAGGTAATTTTCCATCTTCTCCATAACCCACATATTGACCATTAACCCAAACGCTAAGGTTAGATTTTGCTGCACCTACATGCAGCAAAATCGCCTTTTTCAACCAATCACTCCCAATTATAAAAGTCTTTCGATAGATTCCAACAGGGTTATAGGTAGTAGGAACAAACGGTGGATTTATTTTAATTATAGCATCAAAATCGTAAGTTGTATTGGTATAAACCGGATAGCCATAACCATTCACATCCCAGTTTGCAGGGATTTTAAAATTATCCCAAGCGGAATCATCAAAATTTGTTTTTTCAAATCCTTCCGGCAAATCAGTTGGACTTTCGAGGTATTTAAACTTCCAGACACCATTTAAACTACTATAGTTCTTTGATTTTTTCCAGTCTCCTGCTTTGGCTACAGCCTCATTTTCATACACATAATAGGATGCATGCATGGGCAGCCGGTTGTCCTCATTGATCTTTTCGTTTAACCAGAAAGGAGTACTTTGCTGTGCAAAACAAGACAGAGAAATTAGGAATAATAGTATGGACTGACTGATTTTCATCAAATTGATTTTATAATTATTTCCAGGACATTTTAAACTGAGCATCTTCCATACGGTGTCCTTTTTCATCATCAGAAACGGCATAATTAAATCCGGAACGTAAACTGTAAGCTCCGTGTTCGCCATTTTTATTCAAGGCAATGAATCCCACCTGTAAATACTCCATATCCTTATGGTTTTTATGCTTGTTGTAAATACGCTCGGTGATTTCTTTACAGGCTTCAAAAGGTGATTTTCCCTGACGCATCAATTCGACCACCATAGCACTTCCTGCGGTTCTTATTACGGCTTCCCCTAATCCTGTTGCTGCTGCTGCACCTGCATCATTATCCAGAAAAAGTCCCGCTCCGATTATGGGCGAATCCCCTACACGACCGTGCATTTTCCAGGCTGCTCCACTTGTAGTACAGCCTCCTGAAAGATTTCCGTCGGCATCAATAAGCAGCATGCTTATGGTATCGTGATTTTCAATATTGATAACGGGTTTGTATTTAGACTCTTCCAGCCATTTTTTCCAGTCTTTTTCTGATTCCGGAGTTAGTAGATTTTCTTCTTTAAATCCTTCTGCTAAAGCAAATTGAAGCGCTCCCTGACCGGATAGCATCACATGAGGCGTATTTTGTAAAACTCTTTTGGCTACAGAAATAGGATGCATAATGCCTTCCAGAAAAGAAACAGAACCGCAATTACTGTTGTGATCCATGATACAGGCGTCCAGGGTAACTTTGCCTTCCCTGTCAGGATAACCGCCATACCCAACACTTCTGACATTGGGATCGGCTTCCGGAATTTTCATTCCTGATTCTATAGCATCCAGAGCATTTTTACCGTTTTTTAATTGTTTCCAGGTTTCCTGATTTGCCGGCAAACCATGATTCCAGGTAGAAATAACCACCGGTTTTTTAACTTTTTTAACCGCTTTCAATTCTGTGCTTTCGGTATTTTGAGCAACACCCTCTAAGCCAAATATAGCACTTACTGCTAGTGTTCCTAAAGTGGTCTTCTTTATAAAATCTCTTCTGTTTGACATGATTGCTATATTTTTGAATTATAAATTTTTGAAGATAAAGCCATGCTGTTCTGATTGGCTTTGGGTGAATCCCCCATTTTAAAAATTAATGTTCCACCTTGCATAATCTCATTATGAGTGATATAGTTTCTGGTTAGTTTTTTACCGTTTAATTCAATAGATTGTATGTACTTATTATTGTCACAGTTGTTCTTAGTTTCGATTATAAATTTTTTATTGTTTTCCAAATTAATAATAGCCGAGTCAAACATTGGAGAACCAAAAGCATAAGCACTTTGTGCCGGATTTACAGGATAAAAACCAAGAGAACTCAATACATACCAGGAAGACATTTGCCCGCAATCTTCATTACCACAATGACCATTTGGCTCATTTTTATATTGGGTTTCTAAAATTTCTCTAACTATTTTTTGGGTTTTCCAAGGCTTATTAATGTAATTATATAAATAGGCTACATGATGGCTTGGTTCATTTCCATGGGCATATTGACCTATCATTCCCGTACTAAATATGGGTAATTTATCTTCAGGTAATGGTTTTAAACTAAACATAGAATCCAACTTTCGTTCAAAAGCCTCATTACCACCTGTTTTTTGAATTAAGCCTTCTATATTTTGTGGAACAGACCAAAAGTATTGCCACGCGTTACTTTCGCAGAAATAGGCTGTATATTCTTTAGGAACAAACTCTTTTATAAACTGACCGTTTGTTAATTTAGGTCGCATAAAAGTACTTTTGGCATCATAAACATTTCTCCAGTTTTCAGAACGTTTCAGGAAATATTTATAATCGTCATATTTATTTAATGCTTTTGCAAATTGAGCCAGACACCAATCGTCATACGCATATTCTAAAGTTTTAGAAACGGACCAATTTTCGCCACTTTCATCTACCGGAAAATATCCTAATGTTTTATAACTATCTAATTGTCTCGAATCAACCATCGAACTTTCTTTACAGGCTTTATAAGCTAATGCTACATTAAAATTTTTAATTCCCTTGAAATAGGCATCCACAATAACAGGAATAGCATGATTAGCAATCATCATATTGGTCTCATTTCCCTGCAAAGACCAAACGGGTAATAAACCAGTTTCTTTATAATGAGCCAATAATGAATTAATCATATCTGAAACCCTATTAGGATGCAGAATAGTGTACAATGGATGTGCTGCACGATAGGTATCCCAAAGTGAAAACGTATCATATCTATCAAATCCAATGGCTTTTTCATTCTTTCCATTGGCTCCTTTGTAATCTCCATTGCAATCACTTAAAAGCGTAGGTGCTAACATTGACTGATACATCATCGTGTAAAAAATTTTCTTTTTTACTGTATCATTTGTAGTAACCTGGATTTTTTGTAATTCATTCTCCCATAAGCTTCTTGCTTTTTCTTTGTATTTTTCAAAATCAAAATGAGGTGCCTCAACAGCCAAAGATTGATATGCACCTTCAATACTTGCCGTAGAAAGTCCCGTTTTTAAAATTATTTCTTCGTTATCTGCCGTCTTATAATTTAAAATAATTTTAGTTTTTACGGCTTCAACCGGACTCGTTGTTAAGGAATCATTTTTATAAATTTGACAGGATTCAAATGGTTTGGAAAATTTAATAACAAAATATACCCTTTGATCTTTAGCCCATCCTGTAGACTTTCTAAAGCCTTCAATAGTAGTATTGTCAACTACTTTTATATGTGTTTTAGTGGGTGCATCCCAATTTAAAGCATACCCCAGATCAATATGAATTTGCGAAGCATTATCTTTAGGAAAAGTATACTTATGAATTCCTGTTCGTGCTGTTGTAGTGAGTTCAGCTTTTATTCCGAAATCTAATAAATCAACCGCATAATAACCCGGAGATGCTTTTTCATTTTTATGGGAAAAACTTGAAAAAGGTAAAAAGTTATTGTCTTTAATTCGTTGTGTAAATCTACTATTGGTGGGCATCACTAAAATATCATACAAATCCCCCGCTCCGGTACCTGTTAAATGCATATGAGAAAAGCCCGTAATGATAGAATCTTTATAAAAATAACCCGCTATTCTATCCCAGCCCGGAATTCCTATATCGGGACTTAACTGTACCATTCCATAAGGGACAGTTGCTCCGGGGTAAGTGTTTCCGGGGCCATCTGTGCCTACAAATGGATTTACATAATTGGTTAATTTAACAGTATCTGTTTCCTTAAAGCTACAATTATATAAAATGGTGGTTAGAAATATAAAAATTAGTCGAAATCTCATTCTTCTTTAGTTTAAACTTTCTTTAGTTTCTTTAATTACTTTCAAATAAGCATCAGATATGGCATTCCCGTCAAAAAAAGAAACTCCTTTTGCTCCATTCTCTTTAGCTAATAAAATGCTTTTTCTCAATTCCTCTTCCGATTCTACTCCCGGAATATAAATACCTGTGTTAAGCTTTGTTTTTGTTCCTTTTAAATCAGTAACTCCTTGTTTAGTAGCAAACCCTGTCCAGTCTATTTTTTCATTGTAAAAATTATGATAAATCATCGGATATACTTCGTCAATATTCCATTTATCCCAGCGTTGACGTACCATGTGATCTGCCATTTCCGGATAAGGAAAAACTGCTGCTGTTAATGTTTTCCCGTGCTTGTGAGCAATTTCATAAGCCTGATTGACTACATTTCTAATTTGGTTCAAACGAAACTGCTTCCATTCCATATCAATTTCAGGATGCTCCATTTTTCTTGGGTCTCTGCCAAATTCCTTCTTAAAAGCATTGACACTGGCATCCGAATAATCAAAATCATAATCCGGTAATTCGGTATTTTGAACCAAATTATATTTAGGTAATAATCCAACCGGCAAAAAGACATCCGGATATCGAATGTAATCCAAGTGTACACTTTCTATTCCTTTAACCTTAGCTAATGCTTCTAACAGATCATAAATATGCTGACGGGCTTCAGGGTGACTTGGAGACAACCACTGGTAATAATCCACATACGGACGGTCGTCAAAACAGGATTTTCCGCTTCGGCTCACCATGTACCAATCGGGGTGTTGTAAAGCAACGGCATCACCCGGGCGATTCATCGTCATTATCCACGCATGTACTTTTAAACCTGCTTTTTTGGCTATCGGAACTAATCTGCTCAATAAAACCGGATCCGTATTTGTATTGATTAACACCTCATCAATTCCGGCTTCTTTGTATTTTTTAAACTCTTGTGCATAGGATTCATCTGTTCTTTTGGGATCAGCACCAATCCAGACTCCAAATTCAAAATTTGTTTTGGTAGTTTCGGTTCTAACTTTTTGAATACTATTATTCCCTGTAACTTTTGTAATCAGGGCTATAAAAAAACATCCAATTAATAGTAGCTTGATATACTTCATAGCTTAAAATTTTATTTAATTTCTATTTATACTTTCAAAAAGTGTGTCTAACAATTCCTGATTATTGTCTAAGCTATATTCCCAAAACATAGCACCACCTAAGCCTTTTTCTTTAATAAATTTTGATTTTAATTCAATCTCTTTTGGGGTTTCGTAAGACATAAAAACCTTGTCCTGAGCATTCCATAAATAAGAGGCTTTTGCCGATTCATCATATAATTTCTGAAACTTTCCGGATTTTAATTCTTCGGCTATTTTCCAACTTGCAATAATTTCACTCCCTGAATGTGCCGACTGATACAAACCATTATTTTGTGGCTCGACTCCAGTCCATTTTCTTCCGTAAAACGGGATTCCTAATACTAATTTGTTAGCGGGAACAGCTGTTTTTAAAAGCATTGCAACAGATTGACTGATACTGTTTCCTCCAAATTTTTCATTCTTTGAAGGATATAAATTGGCGTGATGACCAGTTTGATACATCCATCCGTTATAGAAATCATAGCACATCACATTAATAAAATCAAGATACTGATGCGCTTTTCCCAAATCGGTGTGATTGATATATTCCTGATCTGCGGCTGCAGCAATAGTTAGCAAATAGTGTTTATTATCCAATTTAGTTTGAATTTCTAATTGGTTGCGTAATTCAGCTAATAACAAAGTGAAATTTTCTTTATCTGAAGGTCGGAATACGTTATCCTCTGCACGCTGTCCCGGAAATTCCCAATCAATATCAATTCCGTCAAAACCGTACGATTTCATTAGTTTCACCGCACTTTTAGCAAACTGGATTCTTGAATTTTGATAAGCCGCAATATTCGAAAACTGATCCGACCAAACCCAGCCACCAATAGAATATAAAATTTTCAGCTTCGGATTTTGTTTTTTCAGCTTCATCAGACTCCCAATTTTAGCTTTGTCTGTAGCCAACTCAAACTGAACATTCCCATCAACAATATTGGCAAAAGCATAATTAATATGCGTTACCTTAGTCGCATCCACTTTTGCCGGATCAAAATCCTCATAACCTGCCACGTAAGCTATTATTTTCAAACCTTCTTTTGCATTTTTTTGCGGTTTACTCACTGAGGAACAAGCCCAAAAACCACTCACAATTAGCATTAAAAAGCTGAGTTTTATAAAAGTTTTATACCGTTTAGAAATAGTCGTCATTTAGATTTATTTTTAAAAAATTGTATTCAGATTAATTGCTGTGTTCCAAAAACTGACCATCTTCTTTTATAATGAATGTCTTATTAGAAAATGGACTTTTTATCGAAATAGCATATCCGGAAGAATAGTTCTCTAAAATGGGTTTTAAAATTTTACCTTCAACAATGCTACTCTCTTTAGAAAGATCCACAATCGATTTAGCCCATGATTTATGAGTATTATGATAGGCTTTTTGTTTTCTGTAAAGGCTAAATAGTTCCCATTTTATTTTTTCATCTTTCGGAATGGTAAAGTTATCGCTATTCCCAATTTCTTTGGAAGAAAAATACACATAACCCCATTTTTCAGGTTCGTGCATATTGATTACTCCTTGTGGCGACCAAACCCAGTTATACTCCGGAAGAAATTTCCCTTTAGTATCTTTTTTACGTTCGTATTTTCCGTTAACAATGGCGTGTTGCCAGTTGACTCTTGAAAAATTCACTCGCCAGAAATTATCTTTGGGTACATTGTCTTCTCCATATGATTTTTGATATACAGCCCACGGAATTGCAATTTCTAAAACCCATCCTTTATCAGTATCCGAGGAATTATTGAGGGTTCCGTGTACTTTAACCGCTGATTTTAATCCGGTCATATTCCAGTCGTTCAATACCACATTTTTTTCTCGGTACGGTTTGTTTATGAATAAATCCCAAACTGTATTAAGTGCATTAATTTCCAGTTCGTAATAATTTTGAGCATCGCCATCGGGATCTATAAAAACTTCAAAATCATTATTATAAAAAATAATAGTATCGCGTTTTTTCAGATTTGCCCAAACATGCGGCTCTTCCATTTTTGCAAGAATATAGTAGTAATTGTCATCCCACAGCATTTTAACTTCGGTATTGTATTTGGGTTTTATAATCCCTTCAATATCAACAAACGGAGTTGTCCATTGTGCTTTTTCCCAGGCAGCATCGGTATCATCGCCATCAATAACAATAGCGTTGGGAGTTTTATAAGCGATATAATTTTTAGGTGTTATTTTATTTTGCTGAGCAAATCCCAACAAAGAAAAACAACTCAGTATCAAAGAGACTATTTTACTACTATTTTGCATCATTTTTTATAAACTATTATCTTTTGTAAATTGGATGACTTCACTTAGTTTACCAAAAGCCATTGCAACCACCGTATCAGCAGCACCGTAATAAACTGCTAATTTATCCGCTTCAGTATCGTGTAGAGCAGCACATGGAAAAACCACATTAGGCACATCTCCCGTTTGTTCATAATCTACCGCCGGTCCTAATAAATAAGGCTGAGTTCTGTATTTTACAGTATCCGGTTTTTCAGTATCTAAAATTGCCACTCCCATGGCATAACGAAAACCGTTACAGGTATTGATCACACCGTGGTACAACATCAGCCAGCCTTCATCGGTCAGAATAGGAATTGGGCCTGCGCCAATTTTTGTACATTGCCAGGCACTGTCTTCAAAAGGCGTTGGTTTCATGACTAATCGGTGTTCTCCCCAGTATTTCATATCCGGGCTGTAACTGATCCAGATATCTCCAAAAGGCGTATGTCCGTTATCGCTGGGACGACTTAACATGGCATATTTTCCGTTGATTTTTTGTGGAAACAAAACCCCGTTTCTGTTAAATGGCAAATAGGCATTTTCACATTGAAAAAATTCGACAAAATCAAAAGTATATCCAATACCAATTGTTGGTCCGTTATATCCATTGCACCAGGTAATCCAATATCTGTCTTCGATAAAAACCACACGAGGATCATACTTATAAGCGGATTCAATCATTTCGGTATTACCGGCTTTCATTTGGATAGGTTCATGATTAATGTCCCAATTGATTCCATCTTTGCTAAAACCAGCAAAAATATTCATTTGAACCGCTTTGTTATCGCATCTGAAAACACCGGCAAATCCATCTCCAAAAGGAACAACCGCACTATTAAAAATACTGTTAGATGACGGAATTGCATATCTGTCAATGATAGGATTATTTGAATATCTCCAGATTACATCGTTACAGTTTTCTGGTTTATCTTGCCAAGGAATAGTACTCATTTGTATTGTTTTATTTTTAATTATTTTGTTTTCGTTTTTTGTTAATTGGTTATTTTTCGAACCTTATCTAACCAGGTATATTTTAATATCACGGAGGTTACTAAAAAGATTAGTAAGGACACAAACATTTTAGGATAATCCCGGATTAATAAAAAGATAGGAAGCACAATCATGCTCGACTGCCAGACAATACCGATGACACAATTAACCATATCCATTGTAAACTCTGTATTTTTTTCGAAAGTCTGATCTTCTTTTTTCAAAACATTATAAACAGGTTTCCAGAAGCCCCAAGGTCTTACATTGGCATAAAAAGATTTTAAAACTTCGGTATCTGTGGGTTTTGAAAAGAAAGTCCCTACTAGACAACCAATTATTGAGAAACTAAAAATAAGAGGGAACATATAAATATCCTGCATCTCTGATAAATCATAAAGCCAGCTTCCCGGAGCAAAACTCCCTTTACTTTGTCCCAAAACAAACTGTAAAGAAGCAACAATCAGTCCGGCAAACATTCCCCAGAAATAACCCCAGCCGTTAAAACGCCACCAAACCCATTTTAAAAAATTGGCTGCGACATAACCGCCAAATAAAGCACTGGTGATCCATAAAGTCAAGGAGTTGATCGAATCAGCAAAAAATCCCATAAAAACACCCAGACCCACGATAACAAAAGAAGCAATATGACTTATTTTAATATAATGCTCGCTGGTCGCTTCCGGTTTAAAATATTTTTTATAAATATCGTTTACAATGTAAGCAGGTCCTGCATTTACAAAAGCAGAAAAAGTAGACATAAAAGCCGCTAATAATCCTGCTAATAACAATCCTTTAATTCCCACAGGCACATGCAAATTTATGACAGTGGGTAATAGTATTTCTAAATCGGCTCCGCTTAATGCCGGATTAGCAATCATTTGAGGAGCAAGAGTTACTAATGCAATTACAACAATTCCGCCAATCAATAAATAACGGGGAATAAACAGAATTAAATTAGTAAATCCGCTCATGTAAGCAGCTTCTTTTACTGATTTTGTAGAAAGAATACGTTGCAAATCATAACTTGGCGTAGGCCCGGCGATACTGGCAAAGAAACCTTTGAACAAAGACATTCCTACTAGTGCTCCAAACATTTTATAACCTTCAGTATTAATTAATTGATCAAAAGCTTCGTATTTACCGGACCAGTGACTCCCTAATTCCATGTCAAAGAAAACGTTTTTCCATTCCTCTGTAATAATCGAATTAATCTGCACATCCGTATAATTGATAAGCGTGTATCCGGCAACAAGTACACCAGACAGAATCATGATTCCGTATTGCAAAACTTCGGTGGCAACTACTGAAAACATTCCTCCTTTAATGGTATAAAGTGTGGTTAAAAATATGATTAATAATGCATAAGACTGTTCCGAACTTAATAAAACAGTACCATTAAAATCAAGCGCTAAATCCCATGGTAAAATAACAGTCATGAATTTTCCAATTCCTTCAAAAAAATAAGCAATAAAACCTATTGTAGAAATGATAGCAAAAATAGCCACAATAATATGCGAAGCTTTCCCGGCTCTGTCGTTTCCAAATCGGGTTAAAATCCATTCGGAACCGGTCATTATATTGGATCTTCTAATCCAGACGGCCAAAAACATCATTACAAAAATCTGGTTCCAAATGGGCCATAACCACATAAACATGAAACTTTTAGCGCCATATAAAAACAAAATCCCAACCATCCAGGCTGTACCGGAAACATCAAACATACCGGAACCATTACTCAGTCCCAGGTAATACCATTTGATGGAGTTTCCTCCAAGAAAATAATCGTCTAAACCTTTAGAGGCTTTTCTGGAAATCCAGATTCCTATCCCAATAGTGATCAGAATGTAAACAATAATTATACTTAAATCGATGCTGTCCATACTTACTTTTTGTTATTAATTGTTAAACCCCAATTTTCATTTGGCTTAGACCCCATAACAAAATGCAGTGTACCACCTTGTGTTATTTGTTTGTGCGAAATAGTTGTTTGGTTAAAGGATTCCCCGTTTAATGTTGCCGACTGGATATAAAAATTGTCCTTAGAAACATTTTCGGCTTCAATTACAAATGTTTTCCCTCCTTCAAGGGTAATAGTTGATTTTTCGAAAATAGGACTTCCTATTTCATATTCTCCCGAAGCAGGATTCATAGGATAAAATCCTAAAGAGCTAAAAATATACCAGGCCGACATTTGTCCGCAATCTTCATTTCCACTCAATCCGTTAGGAGTAGTATTGTATTGAGTGTCTAAAATATGACGTACCCAATATTGCGTTCTCCAGGGTTTTCCGGCTTTGTTAAACAAATATGCAATATGATGACTCGGTTCATTTCCATGAGCATACTGCCCTATCAATCCGGAAATATCTGCCGAAATATTGTTCCCTGTAATCTCTGAACTCTCTGTAAATAATTTTTCTAATCTATTGGTAAAAATTTCATTGCTTCCGTGTAACCCAATAAAATCTTTCACATCCTGTGGTACAAACCAGCTGTGCTGCCAGGCGTTTCCTTCGGTATAATCGGTATGTTCTCTGTGATTCGAATGTTTGGGATCAAAAGGTTCATTCCATGATTTTCCATCTTCTGATTTTCCTCTCATGAATCCTGTTTTCGAATTAAATAAAAACTGGTACGCTTTAGAACGTTTTAAAAAATAGTTATAATCATCCTGTTTGCCCAATGCTTTTGCCATTTGAGCCACACACCAGTCATCATAAGCATATTCTAAAGTGATGGTAACTGATTCATCCAGTAAATTATAGGGAATGTATCCAAATTGCTTGTAGAGATCCAAACCGCGTTCGTTTTGCATCATCGTAGTTTTCATAGCCTGATACGCTTTTTCGGCATCAAAACCTTTGATTCCTTTTAAATAGGCATCCACAATTACAGGAATAGAATGATATCCCGTCATGGTATTGGTTTCATTAGCAGCCAGCGTCCAGACCGGTAATATTTTCTTAGTCTCATAATAGGACAACATCGAGTTAATGATATCCGAAACTTTATCAGGAGCAATAAGAGTCAGCAAAGGATTTTCGGCTCTAAAAGTATCCCACAGTGATAATGTGGAATAAGCCGTATAGTTTTTAGCCGTAACAATACTGTCATTTTCTTTTCGATATTGCCCGTTTTTATCGCTATAAGTTACCGGTGCAACCTGAGCATGATACAGCGCGGTATAAAAAATAGTTTTGAGTGAATCTATCGGAGTTTCTACCTGTATTTTTTCTAAAGAAGCTTCCCAACTATCTGTTGCTGCTTTTTTTACAGCATCAAATTTAAAGGCTCCGGAATCTAAATTCTCTTTTGCATTAGCAACACTTACCGAAGACACTGCTACTTTTACCAGCAATTCAGGGTTGTCTTTGGTATCAAAAAACAATTGGGCAGAAGTTTTTTCTCCTTCGGCAGTTTTTGTTCCAATGACACGATGATTAGCAACCAGAACCTGTTTGCTTATAGGTTTAGAAAATTGAGCCACAAAAAATACTTTTTGATTTTTAGCCCAGCCCGTACTAAAACGATAGCCGCTTACCGTATACTCATCTTCCAGAGTCAGATTAGTTTTTACCGCTTTGTCCCAGTTAATGGCATATCCTAAATCAAGAATTACACTTTGCTCATCACCTTTTGCAAAAGTATATTTATGATAGGCGGTACGCTGTGAAGCTGTTAATTCGACATTGATTTTAGGATCTTCAAGAAAAACCTGGTAAGAACCCGGTACTGCTTTTTCGTTAACATGGCTATATTGGGATTTATAGGGTAAATCATTGCGAGAAGTAGACGTAATAGTTAAATCCACTTTTTTATTGACAGGCATTAACAAAATATCAGCTAAATCACCAATCCCTGTACCGCTTAAATGCAAATGAGAGAAACCTACAATTACGGAATCAGAATAATGGTAACCGGAACACCAGTCCCAGGCCGAAATTCCATTATCAGGACTTAACTGCACCATCCCAAAAGGAACTGTAACACCGGGATAGGTATGTCCGTGCCCGCCTGTACCTATAAAAGGATCAACATGATTTACAAAAACCGGTTCTTTATGCTTATTTTTGTCTTCATTCAGCTTGCAGCTGCTAACCAAAATCACAAACAAAACAACTATTTTTAAATCCCTCATATCTATTAATCTTAATTTAACTTTAAATTTAGATAAATTTGATTTCCATTCGAATAAATTTAGACGGATGACACATAAACTTAGTTAAACATCAAAAAAAACGAATAAATACTCCATTTCCTTATGCTTTTTAACAATAACAAACTCTATCGGTTGCCTCTGCGATACCATGTTCTTTTTTGGTCGGTTTATTTTATATTTAACACCTTTCGCTGGGGGAGTTATTTTAATGATTACCTCTACTCGTTAAAGACAAACCTGCTGGGGTTTCCTATTCATATGAGTTTATGTTATCTGAATATTTTGATTTTAATGCCTAATCTGGTTTATAAAAAGAAATACCTTTTATATATAATCTCCATATTAACGGCGATATTCCTTATGGTTACTGTCAAATTCAATCTGACTTATTTTTTGATTAATCATAATGTATGGCCTGAAGGACCACAATACATGGATACTTTTTCGCTTAATTATTGCATTGATATGATGCTGGGCGAACTGTACGTTATCACTTTTGTTACCGCTATTAAAATAACATTTGACTTTTTGAAAGAACAAAAAAGAGTAACCGATCTGGAAAAATCACAACTGGAAACCGAATTACTCTTTTTAAAATCACAGATATCACCTCATTTTTTCTTTAATACACTCAATAATATCTATTCCTTATCTGTAGAAAAATCAAATAAAACGCCTAAAGTGGTGATTAAACTGGCTGAATTAATGCGATACATGCTCTACGAAACAAAAAACAAGAGACAAACTCTTGAAAACGAAATCATGTGTATCCAAAATTATCTGGATTTAGAAAGAATTCGAAATGATGAGCGATTAGAAGTTGACATGTCCATATCCGGAGATATTCACGATAAAGAAATAGCTCCTATTTTATTGCTGACTTTTATCGAAAATGCCTTTAAACACGGCGTTAATAAAAACACCGGAAAAGTAAAAATTACAATTGATTTTAAAATAAAAGACAACATACTGGATTTTAAAGTCAGTAATCCGATGCCTGAAATTACAAAGCACAAAGAAAATTTTAAAATATCAAGCGGAATAGGGATTGAGAACGTAAAAAAAAGACTTGAACTTGGCTATAATAAAAACGATTATAAGCTTTCATTTAAAAATAAAAAGAATATTTTTGTTGTAAGGCTTGTAATTAAGGTATCTGAACCTAATTAAGTACTTTTATAAGGCTTTACCCCCCTAATTATTTCGTTTATAAAAAATAATAAAAAATGAAAGTAAATTGTTTAATCATAGATGATGAACCATTAGCTATTAATGTTATCAAAAATCATATCGAGCTTATTGAAAATTTTGAATTAATAAACACCTTCAGCAATTCGATAGAAGGTCTTAATTTTTTAAAAAACAATGCTATTGATGTGGTTTTTTTAGACATCAATATGCCGGTTTTGGACGGTATCAATTTCATAAAAAGTTTAGAAAACCCTCCGTTGCTTGTTATAACCAGTGCTTATGATCAATTTGCAATTGAAACTTATGAACTGGACGTATTAGATTATCTGGTAAAACCTATTGAGTTTCCAAGGCTAATGAAAGCCGTTAATAAAATCAATAAAAGACTCAGTAATACCAATAAAGTTCCGCTGGAAACAAACAAAGAAAATCCTTTTATTTTTGTCAAAATCGACAAAAAGAGAATGAAGAAGATTTTTTTAAATGAAATTTTAGTGATCGAAAGTTTAAAAGACTACCTGAAAATAAATACTTTAACCGGTAAATACATCATTCACAGCACCTTATCTGATTTTACCAGTTTATTACCTGAAAAAGATTTTTTAAGAATACACCGTTCTTACACCATTGCTATTGATAAAATTGATGCCGTGGAAGGAAACAGTATAGAAATTGAAGGTTTGCGATACGTAATAGGAAGATCCTATATTGATGAAGTAAAACAACGAATACTAAACGCTTCTATTTAGAAATTAAACAGCATTCTTTAAAATTCAAACAAAAAAAATGCAACCAATTAAGATTGCATTTTTAATGTAGTAACTCAACCAAAACAAAAGTTACCACCACTTATTTAGTTAAAAGAAAATTAAAAATGATAACGCTTGAATGCTTCAATAGCAGCATATTCAGCTAAACCTAAATCATTGTATTTTTTTGCTGTAG
The DNA here is from genome assembly GCF_900142775.1 of Flavobacterium flevense. Lineage (GTDB taxonomy): Bacteria > Bacteroidota > Bacteroidia > Flavobacteriales > Flavobacteriaceae > Flavobacterium > Flavobacterium flevense. The sequence continues at coordinate 34,566 of NZ_FRCC01000012.1, read as the reverse complement.
CTCTGTTTCTGTCTTCCGCTCTTACCCAGAATTCTCTGGAATCATCTCCCTGAAACATCACACCGTCTTTTTGTGACTGATGGTAAAAAATAGCATAACGTTTTTTAAGCACCTGATCAGGACTCATGGGTACAGCCATTTCAATTTCATAAGTTTCCCATTCATGCCAGGCTCCACGGTACAACCAAACCCAGCAATCATCCATAAAACTTTTACTTTTTAATCTTTTTAAAGCTTCAAACAAACTATCCAAACATACTTTGTGAGTACCATGCGGATCAGCTAAATCCCCTGCTGCATATATCTGATGTGGTTTTACTTCTTCAATAAGGTTACACATGATAGCAATATCAGCATCAGTAAGATTTCCTTTTTTCACAGTACCTGTTTCATAAAACGGAAGATCTAAAAAATGAACATTCTCATCCGGAACTCCCATATATCGGGTGGCGCCTAAAGATTCACTTCTTCTGATTAATCCTTTTAATTTTCTCACTGCAACAGAATCGATATCATTTTCCGATTTATTTTTCAGGAAATCAATAATACTGTCTGATTCTGTTGAAGCCGAATTTAAAACAGTAGAAACCTCAGCAAATTTTAAAGCTTCATCATTAGAGACGGCAATATTTCCCGAAGTCTGATAAGCAATATGCACCTCATGTCCCTGCTCTACCAGCCTGTCAAAAGTTCCTCCCATAGAAATCACATCATCATCAGGGTGCGGACTAAAAATAATCACCCTCTTTTTAGCAGGTGTTGAACGTTCCGGACGATAGGTATCATCCGCATTCGGTTTCCCTCCAGGCCATCCTGTAATTGTATGTTGTAAGGTATTAAACATTTTGATATTCAAATGGTAGGCTGTCCCTTCTTCGGCTAATAATCCGGACATTCCATTATCATTATAATCTTTATCTGTGAGCTTCAGGATCGGTTTATTAGTCAATCCGCTTAACCATACCACCGCTTTCAGTTTCAATTCATCAGTCCAGATACATGATTTTACTAACCATGGGGTTTTTACTCTCGTCAGTTCCGAAGAGGCTTCGGTATCCAGAACAAAAGTAGTGTTGCTGTGCTCTTGCAAATAAGTAGCCGGCACCTGAGAAGATATTTCTCCTTCGATAGTTTCCTTAACAATATCCGCTTTACTGATTCCCCATGCCAAAAGCACAATGCGTTTAGCATTTTTTACCGTACCAATTCCCATTGTTATGGCTTTGCGGGGCACATTGTCAACACCTAAAAAAGAAGGAGCTGCATCTACACGGGTAATGTGATCTAAAGTTATACTCCTTGTGGCTGAATTAACATGCGATCCCGGCTCATTAAAACCAATATGTCCGGTTCTCCCAATTCCCAGTAATTGAAAATCCAGTCCTCCATAAGAATTGATTTTCATATCATAATCAATACAATATTGACGAAGTTCCTCGGCACTGACTTTTCCGTCAGGAATATTAATATTTTCGGCTTTTATATCAACATGATTAAAAAGATGCTCGTGCATAAAATAAAAATAACTCTGAATGTTATCTTTATCCATTGGGTAATACTCATCTAAGTTAAAAGTAACCACATTTTTAAAACTTAAACCTTCCTCTTTATGCATTCTTACCAGCTCTTCGTATACTTTTATTGGCGAAGATCCTGTTGCTAATCCTAAAACACATGGTTCATTTAATTCTTCTTTTCTTTGAATCAAATTGGCTATTTCCTGTGCTACTAACAAAGAGGCTTCTTTAGACGAATCAAAAATTACATTATGAATTTTCTCAAAACGTGTTTCTTCAAACCTACCCGCTTCTTTAAAATTGATATCTTCTTTAATCATTTTATTGTTGAATTAAATTATTAAGATAAAATTACACATCTTCTGTTTTGCATAATTAATTATTCGACTAATAACCCGTATGCTTCGGCAAAAAACACAATTAAAAACGTAAAACTATTTTTAATATCCTCTTAGTCTTCTAACACATTTATTTCGCTTATTGAAACCGTTTGCCCGTTTCCTATAGCTGATAAAGCTACAAAACGCAAGTATCTTGCTTTGACGCTATCAAAAGTTTTAACTTGCTCAATTGGATTATTTTTAATGTTCGAAAACTCGCCCTGAGATTGTTTAGTCCAATTTTTAGCATCCGTACTGGTAAAAAATTCGTAGTTAGCGATCAAATTAAGATTGTTTCCTACTTGTTGCGGAAGGTAACTAAAGCCTTTTATACCTTTAAGCGTTCCCATATCAATTGTAATTTCCTGCGGCAATGGTTTATTTTCGTTTCCAAATGTCCAGACCGTTTCCGGATTTCCGTCTATTATTCTTCCGGCTGATTGTATGTCGCCACTGGAAATTGCAATTATTTTCCAATTTTCTTTCGAAGCACCATATTTTGCTGCTGCAACAGCACTATTGATTCCTTCAGCTTCATTTCGGGCAATTGCTTTAATGGTTACTGCTTTTTCATAATTAAAAACGCCCTGATATAATTGGCTTTTTTCCGAAGGCATGCTTCCGTCCAGTGTATAATATATTTTTTCTCCTTCTTCGGCTTTTAGGGTTACATTCCCTTTATTGTCTCTTTGTATAACAGGCATTTTTACAAAAGTTGGTGCATTATAAGCTTCTATATTGGAAAGCACCACACTGGCTTTAGCATCCAGAATATTTATTCTCACGGCAGAAGCAATGACTCTGTCTATTCTTAAAATTCGCTTGTAACCAATAGTCGTTTCATTAGCCACCGTTTTCCATTTTCCATTCACTTTAGCTTCAACAGAAAACGCTTTTACTCTTTGCCCCAACTTTATATACTCCTGAAGTACAATTCTGTTGATAGCTGCAGGTTTTTTAAATTGAAATTCGACACTGGCTTTTATAACCTCATCATCGGTTGCCCAATACGTATTTTTATGGCCATCAATCAGGTTTTTAGCACTAAACTGAGGATTTTTTGCTCTCACGTTATCTGCTTTGGGTTTTGTATGGGCTAATAATTCTGTTTTAAAATCTGATTGTATAACAGCCACTAATTCTTTTAATCTTGCCTGATCATTTTCATGAATTAAACCTCTCTTATCCACCGGTAAATTGAGTAAAAGAGTAGCATTCCGGCCTACTGAATTATAGTATATATCAACCAGCTCGTCTAACGACCGTACTTTATCATCTTCAACAGCATGGTAAAACCATCCGGGTCTAATGGAAACATCGGCCTCTCCCGGCACCCATTTTTCCCCGTCTTCATGACCAGACATATATTCTGAATAATGTACTTTTCCGGCCAAATCATCTTTTTGACGCAACAGACTCCAATTCGTTTTATTGGCATAACCTTCCTCATTCCCTATCCATCTTGCCTCAGAAGGTCCTATTCCCCAAACCAATGTTTTAGGAGCTATTTTATAAATTAGCTTATAGGTTTCTTCCCAATTGTAATATTCTAAAGTATTTATTTTTCTAATTTCATTGGCACCGCCATAATAGCCATCACCTCCATTAGCACCGTCAAACCACATTTCAAAAACAGCTCCATAATTAGTTAATAATTCTTTTAATTGATTTCTAAAATAAGTTACATATTCCGGCTTCCCATAATCGGCACGATTTCTATCCCAGGGCGAAAGATACAATCCCAATTTAAGATCATATTCTTTACAGGCTTCCGCCAATTCTTTTACCACATCGCCTTTACCTTTTTTCCAGGGGGAGTTTTTCACCGAACGTTCTGTATAAGCTGAAGGCCATAAACAAAAACCATCGTGATGCTTTGCTACTAAAATAATTCCTTTCATTCCTGCCTGCTTAACCGTACGTGCCCATTGTCGTGCATCAAGAGCGGTGGGATTAAAAAGTTGCGGAGATTCGTCTCCATAACCCCATTCTTTATTAGTAAATGTGTTTAGGGAAAAGTGAATAAAAGCGTAGAATTCCATTTCCTGCCAGTCAATTTGTTTTTGCGTAGGCAAAGGACCAAAAGGTTTGGGTTGATTTTTTAGTTCCTGAGAATTACTAGATTGGATACTCAAAAAAAAGCTTAACAGCAGAAAAATACTTCTCATCCGGTTGATTGTAATGGTTTATAAACAATTTAATTATAAATTTAGAGTTATTTAGTATAGCAGGAACTACTATTTCGACCAACAACTGTTGAAAAAGGTTTTTTGGCATTTTTTTTGAAAAAAAACGACTAAAAACCAATTTGAAATGATATTTTTATAAATAAAAAAAAGCCCATGAAAAATCTACTATTATGCTCATTCGTTCTTTTATCAGTATGCGGATGGAGTCAGACTGCCGAAAATTATTTTGATCAGGCAATGAAAAAATCAAATGTAGGAAATTCACAGGGAGCTGTGATGGACTATACTAAAGCCATTAATTTAAAACCGGAGTTTAGTCAGGCCTACTTAAACAGAAGTATGGAAAAACTTAAATTAAATGACCTTGACGGAGCCTTAGCTGATGCTAATAAAACGTTAGAATTACACGATGACAATACGTATGCTTATACTACAAGAGCCAATATTTATTACAAGCAGAAAAATTACAAAGCGGCTTTGCAGGACTGTAATACTGCCATTAAAAACAACACAGGCGATTACCTTACCTATAATTTAAGAGGGCTGGTTTACAACCATCTGAAAGATAAAAAAAGTGCCTGCGATGATTTTTCCAGAGCCATGGGATTAGGTAGTGAGAGTGCTGCCAAAAACTTTAAAACTTTTTGTCATTAAAACTAAAAAAGCTGCTTCATAAAAAATTGAAGCAGCTTTTTTCTTAAAATGTGTTACTATTATTTTTCAGTGAGTTTCTTCAACTCAGTACCACCGGGGATTTGCATTTTATCTGTTAAGATCGAAATATCATTCAAATTAAAAATCCCGGTTAAAGACATTAAAACCGAACGGTTAATTCCATTAGCATCATCATCAATAAACATTAAAAATTCTTTCAGTTGATTGCCGGAACGTTTTACATCTATAGTGATCTGTTTTCCGTTTTCGTTTACTTTCTTTAATTCTTCTAATCCAGCCGATTGAATATAACTATCAGCAGCATCTTTCATCTTTTGAGCTGCAGTGGTGTTAGTAGTTGAATAAACCTTTAAATTATCTAAATTTTGAATTAACTTCAAGTATTGCTGTGTTTCTTTATCAGAAGGATCTACTTTTACTTTACTCATTAATTCGAACATTTTCTTGTTTACAATTACCGAAACAATTTCTTCCTGTCCATCAAACTGATCAAAAACGGTTTGCCCATAAAAGGAACCGGAAGCAAAGGCAGCTACTAATACAATTAGTATTTTTCTCATTTTCATATCTTTATATTAAAATTTGGGTTTTACTTTAAACTATACTTACCATTTCTATGCCAAAAAATAATAGCACATTATAACATATAACGATAGAAGACTACGATTTATGCAAAAAAACTATTATTATTTTAGCTAAAAAAACAAATAATAAAACTAAAGATAGTATTTTTACGTTAATACCCATAATCATTAACAAAATATGAACACTTTGTACAAACACCTAATAATGCTGATTATCCCCTTTTTGTTTTTACAAAGTTGTCAGGATAATGATGATACGCTACCGGAACCAACCTCCATTGATGTCAATAATTTTATATGGAGAGGAATGAATTCCATGTATTTATGGCAATTTGAAGTTCCTGATTTAGCCGACGACAGATTTTCTTCTGATGCCGAATATGAAAGTTATTTACAAAGCTTTTCCTCCCCGGAAAATTTATTTGAAAGCCTGCTGTATTTTCCTTCCAATGAAAAAAATATTGCTGATAATACTGTTGTAGACCGATACAGCTGGATTGTTAGTGATTATCTTACGCTGGAGCAGGAACTACAGGGAACTTCTAAAAGTAATGGTGTAGAATTTGGTTTGAGTTTAGTTTCTTCAGGAAGTAATCAGGTTATTGGCTACGTACGTTATATAATTCCGGGTTCAGATGCTGCTACAAAAGATATTAAACGTGGTGAAATATTTTACGGAGTAAATGGAACCCGCCTCACGCTGACCAATTACCTTAGTTTGTTAAGAAGTTCGGCTCTGGATTACACCTTAAATTTTGCTAACCTTACTTATGACAACAACAGCAATCCTGTAATTACTCCTAATGGAAAAAGTTTAGCATTGACAAAAACAACATTAGCTGAAAATCCTGTTTTTATCAAAAAAGTCATTAACAATGGTACTCATAAAATAGGGTACCTGATGTACAATGGCTTTTATGACAATTATGATTTAGAGCTTAATGATGCCTTTGGGTATTTTAAAACCGAAGGAATAACTGATCTGGTATTGGATTTAAGATACAATGGCGGAGGTTCTGTACTGACCGCTACCCGATTAGCCAGTATGATTACGGGACAATTTACAGGACAGATTTTTAGCGAATTGGCATACAATAACAAAAAATCTTTTCTCAACAGAAAGTACAATTTTACAAGCACTATTGACAAAGCGGGTATAAATAGTTTAAATCTTAACAGGATTTATGTTTTAACGACCAGAAGTACCGCTTCGGCAAGTGAACTCATTATTAACGGGCTGGATCCCTATATCAATGTAATCCAGATAGGAGATAATACCGATGGAAAAAATGTTGCTTCGGTTACTCTTTATGATTCCCCTACTTTTTCAAGAACTAATGCAAATCCTTCCCATCGTTATGCCATGCAGCTCATTGTGGCCCGTTCAGTAAATGCAGCAGGTTTTGGCGATTATTTAGAAGGATTAGTTCCTGAATACCCCATATTTGAAAGAATTAGCACAATGGGAATTCTGGGAGAACCTAATGAACCTTTGCTGGCAACTGCCATTGGAAAAATTACCGGAACAGCTAAAAATATTCCCCAAAAAACAACAGCGGATTTTCCTTTTATTAGTGATTCTAAAACACTCCGAGGATTAAAAACGATGTATTTTAGCACAGATCAACAATAATTTCACAATAAAAGAGTTATATCCACATAACCAACCATTTAAAAAACCAAGTTTATGAAAAAGTTCTTTTATTTTTTACTGATTGTTACCGTAATGTTGTCCTTTGGATTTGAAAAATCAACTGATGCAGTTGCCAAACCAATTACTATTGTTATTGATGTCGCTCACGGTGGTAGTGATTCTGGTGCTGTTATAGAAGGTATAAGCGAGAAACAATTGGTGCAACAACTTTCTAAAAAGATAAAATCCACTAATGAGAATGTGCAGCTTCATTTTACTCGAAATGATGATAAAAATTTAAGCCTTCAGGAAAGAACCGCGTTCATTAATACTCTTAAACCTGATTTAGTATTATCCATTCATATCAATGCGAATAAAGACACCAATAAGTCAGGACTTGAAATTTTTACAGCGCAAGAAGAAAATGAATTTTCTCAAAAATCAACAGAAATCGCACAAAAACTAAGTTCAAAGCTATCTGAAAATGATTTTTTTAAAGGAAATAAACTTAGAAAAGCTCCTTTTTATATACTTAAAAAAGCGAATGCTCCGGCTATACTTATAGAACTAGGTTATTTATCGAATGAAAATGACTTTAAATATCTAACTGATACTAACACACAAGATAAAATTGCTAATTCTATTTCTGAATTCATTTCTGATTTAGGAAAATAATATCTAAGGTTTTTATAAAACAAAAATCCCATTTCTTTAAAAAAAAGAGATGGGATTTTTTGATTGTATCAGCGGTTTTACAAAGTAATATTCAATCCTAATTTAAAGTTTCTGCCTTTGGTGCTAAAACCTCTGGCTTCTACAAAGTCTTTATTTAAAATATTATCTGCTGCCGCAAAAAGGTTCAGTCTGTTTTTGATAACGGTATAACGGATATTGGCATTTACCAATTGATAATCTTTCAGTATTTCTGAGTTAACAATAGTTTCAAAATCCGGCGCTGGTCCATAAGTACTAAATTCATTATATCGATCGGATACAAATTGATAGGTAGCACCAAAAGCTAAACGCTCCGTTGCCTGAAAATCAATTGCTGAATTCACCTTATGTTTCGGATTTAAAACACGGGATTGCTTTTCCATCTCGGTAAAAGTATAATTAGCGCTCCATTTTAATTTGCTTGTCAATTGATATGAAAACATCGTTTCAAAACCTCTGGCCTTATTCACTCCGGCAAGACTATAATATTTGTAGGTACTCAAATCAAAACCTATTGCATCAATTTCATCTCTTAAAAACGCGATCGCGGTAAAATTCAGTTTTTTATTCAACAATTCTAATTCAAAACCAGCTTCTAATGTTTTATCTTTTTCAGGAGATAAATTCAAATCACCGTAAGAAGAATACAACTGATACAAACTAGGTGCAATAAAAGCGGAACTGTAAGAAGCTAACAGTTTTACCGGCGTATTCGGAATTGCATAAGAGGGATTTAAATTAAAAACCCAGTTATTCCCAAACATACTATGAATGGTATAACGTGCTCCGGCATTAAAATTGAATCCGAAATCAGAGTTATACACAGCGGTTACATAAGGATCAATCATATTAAAATGAGCTAATTCAGTGCGAATATCTACATAATCACTCTTATTAGACATTTCATGAAATTGAAACTGAGCTCCGGTTACCAGAAATAATTCCGGTAAAATGCTGTATTTATTAAATAAATCGGCATTTACACTTCTTGATTTATAGTATGAAAAACTACCATAATTAAAAAGAGCTCTGTCCATTACATTGGCACTCGCATTAAGTACAATTTCACCATTGGTATATTTATATTTTGGAGAAAAACCAACTCTGTATTGTTCTGAAGAGGCAAAATTATCGGCATTATCAGCAAAAGATCCGGAATCAAAATCATTTTTAATTTTATCATAACTGGCAAAGAAATCCAATGCTAATTTTTTATTTGGTGTAAAACCAAACTTTACAATAGAGTTGACTCTGGAAAAATGATCAGCTTCGAAGTTTTCAGTATCCAAAGCAGGTTTAGCCTCTGAAATTCCGGTGGTTTCGGTACTGTTTAAAGAAGCAAAATAATTGAACTTTTCCGATTTTCCGTTGAATGAAAATCCCTGATTGTAATCCTGAGCCGAATAATCCTTGTCTCTGGCTGTAGTTTGAGTTCCTACATTCATATACACATTTCCTGCAATAGCTTTTTTAGCTGCTTTTTTCAAAGTAATATTGATCACTCCGGTTGCTGCTCCTGAACCATAAAGGGTACTGGCTGCTCCTTTCATTACCTCAATACTTTCTACCTGATCTGCTGAAAGCAAACGTAAATCATAGGATAAACTGATTCCTGAAGCATCTGTAACCGGGACACCATCAATTAAAATTAAAACCTGATGACCTCTTCCTCCTCTGATAAAAAGACCTAAATCTTTACCGTTTCGGCTCTGGTTTCCATTTACTTCTACTCCCGCCACCGTACTCAAAACAGCAGCTACTGATTGTCCCGGTCTTTTTCTCAAATCATCAGCTGTAATTTTCACAATTACTTTCCCTGATTTTTCTTTAGGCAATGCAAATTTTGAATCGGAAATAACAACTTCCTTTAATTCATCAGCTACAGGAAGCACAATTCCCTTTTTTTGCGCTAATGCACAAGTACTTATTAATACGAATAACGCACTAATACGAACGATTTTTTTGTTCATTTTAATAAAACATTTAATAACAGTTTTTATTCTGTTACATGACTAAAAATGGGAGAAAAGCATAGAATGACCCATACCCAAACCTTTTTTCCCGAAAGTTTGATACTCGATGTAGTAGGCAGGTCTCCTGGCTTGCGTCTTGTTGTTCACCTTCCCATTTGAAGTTAGAGGTGAGAAGAAAGAAGTGAGAAGTATATACTTCTAATCTCTAATTTCTACTCTTACTTCGAAACAGTGGTTTTGTAGATAACAACAAGCTTGATAGCTTACAGTTGCGGGTACAGCTTAGGTTTTTAACCTAATTCCCTTTTAATGCTATTTTCTAACAGAAAACAGCAACCTCAATACGGCGGCAAAGATAAAACTTAATTCAGCTAAAAATCAAATTTAGAAGTATATTTGATTTAACTACTCTAAAACACTCAATAGTAATTACTTAAAAACAGAAAAACAAAATCAAATTGTTATTTTAATAACTGCCCCAAAATCAACTTTATTAGAAAAAGCATCTTTTAAAGGCAAATTTGAAACTGTACATAAAATACTTCTTATTACTCCGGCATGAGTAACCAGTACTATTTTTTTTGATTTTTTTTCCAATGTTAGTGTTGCTAAAAAATCGGTTACACGATGATGTAAAGCAACAAAAGATTCGCCATTAGGCACGCTGACATTTACAAAATCGGTCATCCATGGTGTATAATCAGCTTCAGGAATAGTATTCCAATTTTTTAATTCCCAATCTCCAAAATGCATTTCCATCAATCGGGAATCAATACTAACAGCGTCCGATAAATAGTTTGCTAATTGGGTACAACGCAACAACGGACTGGAATAAACAATTGCATCAGCAGGGATTTGCTGTTTGATTTGGTCAAATTGTAGCTCAAAAGGTGTTTTTAATTCCACATCACTTTGTCCGTAGCAAATGCCTTTTTCACAAGCTGTCTCCGTATGTCGAACTAAATAAATTTCCATAATGCAATTGCTGATAAATAAAAAACCACTTCACAAACTTGCTGTGTTGCCCCAAGACAATCACCTGTGTAACCACCTATCCATTTCTGGAAATAACGCGCCAGAAAATAACGGAATACAAAAACAGGAATTACTGCTAAGAGTATTTGCCAGCAAGAGATGGAAAGTACAAAAAGAGGTAACAGACCAAAAAAGAAAGCGCCAACTACCTCTTTCCACGTAAAATTCTGAGCAATGGGTTTGCTTTTACTCGTAGCATCTTCTCTTGAATATTCGTGAGTAAAAACAATGGAAACTGCCGCTAATCGGCTCAAAGCATGAGCAGTTATAAAAAGAAGTAAAATTCCAAAACCCGAATCCGGTATTTGAGCTTTATCTGTTAACTGAACTAAACTCTGAAACTTCAACAAAAAAAGTAAAACTACACCAATAGCTCCATAAGCACCGATGGCACTGTCTTTCATAATTAAAAGAATCTTTTCCTTGGTCCATCCGCCACCAAAACCATCGCATACATCAGCAAAACCATCTTCATGAAAAGCTCCTGTAACCAGAATACCGGCAATCATTGAAAGTACAACGGCTATTTCATTCGAAAAAAGAAAAGAAGACAGGTAGAAAACAATAAAACTGATTCCGCCTACAATCCATCCAATGAGCGGAAAATATCGGGAAGCTTTGTTTAAATAATCTGGGTGATGGGTAATGTTTTTAGGGCAGGGAATCCGGGTGTAAAACATTAATGCAGTAAAAAATATATGGAGTTCTTTTTTCATTATTTTATAAATCTTTTTAATCTAATTCTAACTTCCCACTTCTAACTTCTAACTTCTAACCTCTAACCTCTAACTTCTAACCTCTAACCTCTAACTTCTAACTTCTAACCTCTAACTTCTAACCTCTAACCTCTAACTTCTAACTTCTAACTCCTATTCTCACTAATTCCAGCACTTTCAAAACTAGCCATTTCATTTAAAAAAGCAACAGCTGATTCTATTATTGGAAAAACTAATGCACAACCTGTTCCTTCACCCAAACGCAAATCAAGCTGAAGTACCGCCGAAACTCCTATATAATCCAATAATTTTTTATGTGCTTTTTCTGCTGATTGATGGCTAAAAAAAGCATTGTTGAGTATAGCAGAATTTTTTTTGAAAGCAATTAAAAAAGCAACACTACAAATAAAACCATCCACCAGCACAATCATATTCTGACGATAAGCCTCCAGCATACCGCCCGCCATTTGTAAAATTTCGAATCCGCCAAAATAAGTCAGATAACTTTCCAAATCTTTTTCTCCTTCATAATTCGCAATGGCTTTTCTTAGAATATCAATTTTAAATTGCAGCTTTTCATCATTCACTCCTGTCCCTCTGCCCACACAATCTTCAATAGAAAAATTACACAGCACACTCATTAAAACCGAAGCTGTAGCGGTGTTACCAATCCCCATTTCGCCAAAACCAATGCAATTACTGCCTTGTTTTGCAATGCCTGCTACAATTTCGCTTCCTTTTGTAAAACACAATTCCATTTGCATTTCAGTCATCGCCGGACCGTTTAAAAACGAATGCGTGCCTTTGTCTATTTTAGCCGAAATCAAGTTTGTATTAGACGGAAAATCATAATTCACACCCGCATCAACCACAGACAAGGCTATTTTATTCTGTTTACAAAACACATTAATCGCCGCACCGCCATCCAGAAAATTAGTCAGCATTTGGCGCGTTACATCTTGTGGATAAGCACTTACACCGTGATCGGCAATTCCGTGATCGGCAGCAAAAACAACAATGTGAGGCTGCATTATTTTAGGTTTCAAGGTTTGGAAAACCGTGGCTATTTGTTGGGCTATTTTTTCAAGAACCCCTAAAGATCCTGTAGGTTTGGTTTTTTGATCTATTTTTTGCTGCAAACTTTTTAGGAAAGAATCAGTTGCAACAGGATGAATATTATGGGTTTCAATTTGTCTTTCTTTTGCTGAATGCAATTCGGTTATTTCGGAAACACAAGGTGTCTCTGATTTTTGTTTCCAATGCAACTGTTGCAGCATCGGTTGGTTGTCATAATTGGTTGCGGGTTTGCCTACGCAAAAATACCCCAGCGGTTCTATATGATCCGGTAATCCGAGTATTTTTTTGAATTCGTAATAATTCAAAATCGAAACCCAGCCCATCGAATAGCCTTGTTCCGTAAGCGAAAGCCAAATATTTTGAGCCGCACAAACTGCACTAAACTTTATAGCTTCATTGCTTCCTACGGTTCCAATAGTGAAATTATTCAGCACCGAACGATCGTAACAAATGACCAATCCCAGAGGTGCCTCTTCAATAGCTTCGAGTTTTAAATTTTGATATTGTTTTTTTTGAGATTCATCATCCGTACTTTTTGCTGCTTTTTTATCATATTCCAAAAACAATTCCTTAATCGCTTTTTTAACCTCAGCCGATTTGATGAGATAATACCGGGTTGCTTCGGTCAAACCAACAGAAGGCGCCCAATGTCCTGCCTGTAATGCCTTTTCAATTACGGCATCAGGAACTTCATCATTCGTAAAATGACGGGTATCGCGGCGGGATTTTATTATTTCGTCTAAATTAGTCATGTTAAAAAAATTTCAATTTTAAAAAATCAATAGTAATTCGATGGCAATATCAATGGCAATCATAAGAATCAATTTCAAAGTAATATTTAATTGATTATTGCCAGATGTTTAATTCTCTTCCCAAACCACAAAGCAGTAATCATTATACACTTTAGTGGTAAATGGTGGCAAACTTATCTTTTCTGAAAACAAAGGACAGTTGATTACCATGGTATGAAATTCTCCGTTTTCACCACAAGGATCGATTCCTTTTGCTGCTAATTCAAGCGCTAATTCTTTAGTTAAAATCTGTGCTAAATAATTTTCGCCCATTGTTGTATTACAGGAAACAATCATGGTTTCGATACCGTTTTCAATCATTTCGTTGACTAATGCAATACGGTCTTGTTGCCACAAAGGCAAAATAGCTTCCAGATCAGCCGCCTGACACACTTTCTCTTCCCAATCTCTGTGAGGCTGCAAATCGATATCACCAAAAACCGCCGCATCCAAATCATATTTTGCTTTAAGCGATTTTAAAACAGCTATAAATTTTTGCTCATAATCGCCCCAGGTAGCCGGAACAGTTTCGATAGGCAATTGCATTTTTTGAGCCTGCTGATTCAAAATAGACAACGGCAAACCATGCGAACGCGAAATCTTTCCATTTTCATTCATCATGTTCAGTAAAACCCTTGGCGTAAAGCCTGATTTTACTGCCTGCATCATCGCATAACAGCTGTCTTTTCCGCCAGACCATGAAGTTACAAAATTCATAATCCTCCCTTTATTGTTACCGGAATTCCGGAAACCATTAGTACTACTTTATCTGCTTTTTGAGCTAAATACTGATTCATCCAGCCTTGTAATTCGGTGAACTTTCTGCCAATATGTGTATCGGCATGAACCCCCATTCCTATTTCGTTAGAAATAATAATGATAGTTACATTAGGCTGTTGAATGACCTTTTCAAATTCGGCTTTGGCCTGAATCAAACTCAGTTCAACATCATTTTTCGTATCTACAAAAAAATTGGTCAGCCACAACGTCACACAATCAATTACAGCCACCTGTCCTGTAAAATCAATTTCGCTTATAAATTTTTCTTTTTCGATGTTAATCCATCGCTCGTCACGATCTTTTTGATGGCGGTCAATTCGTTTTTGGAAATCATCGTCCCATTTTCGAGCTGTAGCCACATACATCGGTCTTGATGATAATTCTTTGGCGATATTTTCGGCATAACTGCTCTTTCCTGAGCGTTCTCCTCCTGTTATGAAATAAATCATTTTTTTAATTGTTTTTATGACTATTAGTTTCTTATACTAATTAATTGAGAATGGTACACAGATGAAACTGATTTTAACGAATTATCACAGATTGTGATTTACAAAGTGCTTAAAAAATCCGTTTTTATCTGTTCAATCCGTGTCATCTGTGGCCTGTTTTTTTATTATAAATCTTAACTTCTAACTGTATCCTTTATTTAAACCCTCTTCTTCACTCCTAATTTCTAACTTCTAACTCCTAACTTCTAACTTCTAACTTCTAACTTCTAACTTTATAAGTACGGACAATGTCTACAACCATTTCCACAGCAGTTTCCTCTTTTTAAATGAAACCAGGCTTTGAAAACATAATTCCCGTTTTCCAGATAGTAATCAATTCCTTCTATTAAATGAGTCGTTTTGGGCAAATCCTTGGCTCTGTTATCTAATGCATTTTCCGGAGAAACTGTAGTTACATATTCATCAATTTTTAACGCGCAACTCTCTTTAAAACAATCAGGACAAAGACAATCACCAGCTTCCGAAAAATTAAAAATCGGTGGAAAATCATTACACCAACATTTCTTCTGTTCCGAAATATCGCCGCAATCAAAGGAAGTTCCACAACCGGAACACCTTTTTATCTTTATAGTATTCATGAGGTAAAGATACCATTTGTTCATTTTTTTATCCTAAAAAATAAACAGTAATTTTTACAATTTCATATACCTTTGCTTGCAAATAAATTTTGATGATGAATTCTTTCCATACGAAAATCCTGTTTTTACTGCTCCTTTTAAGTTTTACAGCTTGCAAAAAGAATGAAAAAACAACTACCGTTTCAGCAGCAACTGAAAAAAACGAAATTGAATATTCCACGAATCTTTCCATCTATAAATACGATGGTTATTCGGTAGTTACCGTATTAAATCCCTGGCCGGACGCCAATAAAGATTTTGTTTACATCCTAAAAGAAAAAAACACAGCCGTTCCTGACAGTTTGCAAAAATATACCCAAATCACAGTGCCTTTACAATCCATTGTAGTGACTTCAACTACTAATATTCCCTTTTTAGAAATGCTGGGAGTTGAAAAATCATTAGTAGGATTTCCTCATACCGATTATGTTTCTTCTGAGAAAACCCGTAAATTAATTGAAGCCGGAATTGTTAAAAATGTGGGGCAAAACGAACGCTTAAACATGGAAAAGCTAATTGATTTAGCTCCCGAAGCCATTGTAACTTTTGGTATTGACAATAACAATCCGATGATTGCCAACTTAGAAAAAAATGGTTTAAAAGTACTTATTCAGGCTGATTGGATGGAGCAATCGCCATTGGGAAAAGCCGAATGGATTAAACTTTATGCTGCTTTATTTGGTAAAGAAAAAGAAGGTAAAATCCTTTTTGACAACATTGTAAAAAGCTACAATAATGCCCTGCAATCAGTAGCTGGTCAAAAAGCAGAAAAAACAGTTTTATATGGTTCTATGTATCAAAATCAATGGTATGTGGCCAAAGGAAACAGCTGGGTTGCCCAATTTATGAAGGATGCCAAATCGAATTATTTATGGGCAGCTACAGAAGGGAGCGGAAGTCTGGGATTATCATTTGAAAATATCTTAGATAAGGCAAAAAATGCTGATATATGGATTGCCACAGGTTCTTTTAAAAGTGCCGAAGAATTAGGAAACAGCAACCCGCATTACCAGCAATTTGATGCTTTTAAAACTAAAAATGTATATACTTTTGAAAGTAAATTAGGAGCAACAGGCGGAACTATTTACTACGAACTGGCTCCCAGCCGTCCCGATTTAGTTTTGAAAGATTATATTAAAATTTTTCATCCTGACCTGCTTCCGGAATACAATTTTACATTTGTACAAAAATTAAATTAGCCTGAATTGAAAAACCCAAAACGAAATACCATCCTATTCTTCTACCTTGTCGCAGGACTGCTTTTTTTGTTTTTTGCAAATATTAGTCTGGGTTCCGTAACAATTCCGTTTAAAGAAATTTTTCAGAGTTTAAGTGGCGGGCAAGCCAGTAAATCCACCTGGGAATATATTATTATTAATTATCGGTTACCCAAAGCCATAACGGTAGTTTTAGTAGGAACCGGACTTTCAATAAGTGGTTTATTGATGCAAACCTTATTTAGAAATCCATTGGCTGGACCTTATGTTTTAGGATTGAGTTCAGGAGCCAGTTTAGGGGTTGCTTTTGTGATTTTGGGGGCAGGTTTACTCCCGGTTTTTTTACAGCAAATAGTGCTCTCATCATACGGAATTGTTTTAGCTTCAACCCTTGGGAGTTCTTGTGTATTATTAGCGGTTTTACTGGTTTCGGTTCGTTTGCGGGACACCATGAGCATTCTGATAGTAGGCTTAATGTTTGGCAGTTTAAGCACCGCTATTGTAGGAACGCTGAGTTATTTTAGCACTGCCGAACAATTACAGAAATTCACTTTTTGGTCTCTGGGTAATTTGGGGAATCTTTCCTGGACTTCCATTAGTATTTTAGCCATTAGTGTATCCGCTGGTTTGTTGTTGAGTTTATCCAGTATTAAATCTCTGAATGCCTTGCTTCTGGGCGAAAATTATGCCCGAAGTCTGGGTATGAACTACAATAAAGCCCGTTTTATTATTATTCTGGCTACGAGTATTCTGGCGGGAAGTATTACGGCTTTTGCCGGCCCTATCGCTTTCATTGGGCTTGCAGTTCCTCATATTGCCAAATTAGTTTTCCAAACCAGTAATCACAGCATTTTATTCTGGAGTACCTTACTTTTTGGCGCTATCATCATGCTGATTTGCGATACGATTTCTCAGGTTCCGGGTGGTGAAATCACCTTGCCTATTAATGCCGTTACTTCTATTTTTGGTGCACCAATAGTGATTTGGTTATTGCTGAGAAAGCAAAAAATGATTGGTTAGTTATAAATTTTAACCGCAAATTCGCAAATTAAAAAAACTTTTTCAAATAACTAATTTGCGAATTTGCGGTTAAAAAACAGTAAAAACAGCTGCTATAAACGGACAGAAACAATAACATTAACGGATTCCTAAAATTATATAAGAAAACCAAGGTATTTTGTTAGATTTTGAAAATTCAGGCTTTATAAACCACATTCTGTTAATATTTTGTACTTTTATAAGTTTCAAAAAGAGAATAAATCCATAAATTTGCAATCTTAAATTAAGATTACAAAATTCATATAAAATGAAAAGGGCATTTAGTAGCAAATTTCATTTTTACCAATAAAAACAAATAAAATACATAGAAATGACATGAGCTTGCTCATCGCATCTCACCAATAAAAACAAATAAATATATAGAAATGAAATACGACGTTATTGTTTTAGGAAGTGGTCCCGGCGGATATGTAACTGCCATCAGAGCATCACAATTAGGCTTTAAAGTAGCCGTAATTGAAAAAGAAAATTTAGGTGGAGTTTGTTTAAACTGGGGTTGTATCCCAACAAAAGCTTTACTTAAATCGGCTCAGGTTTTTGATTATCTAAAACACGCTTCCGATTACGGATTGACGGTTTCTGAGTTTGACAAAGATTTCCCTGCTGTAGTACAACGTAGCCGTTCAGTTGCCGATGGAATGAGCAAAGGAGTTACTTTCCTGATGAAGAAAAACAAAATTGACGTTATTAATGGTTTTGGAAAACTAAAACCAGGTAAAAAAGTAGCTGTTACTGATAAAGACGAAAAAGTTACTGAATATTCAGCTGACCACATTATTATTGCTACTGGTGCTCGTTCCCGTGAGTTGCCTAACTTGCCACAAGATGGTGTAAAAGTTATTGGTTACCGTCAGGCAATGACGTTACCTGAGCAACCTAAAAAGATGATCATTGTAGGTTCCGGAGCTATCGGAGTGGAGTTTGCACATTTCTATAATTCAATGGGAACGGAAGTTACCATCGTAGAATTTATGCCAAACGTTGTTCCTGTTGAAGACGAAGATATCTCAAAACAATTTGAAAAATCTTTGAAAAAAGCCGGAATCACTGTTATGACAAACTCTTCAGTAGAAAGAATTGATACTTCAGGAAATGGTGTAAAAGCATTTGTAAAAACAGCAAAAGGAGAAGAAGTTCTGGAAGCTGATATTTTACTTTCTGCTGTTGGAATCAAAACAAATATTGAAAACATTGGTTTAGAAGAAGTAGGAATCGCTACTGACAGAGATAAAATCTTAGTAAACGCTTACAACGCAACTAATATTCCTGGTTACTACGCTATTGGTGATGTAACGCCAGGTCAGGCTTTGGCTCACGTAGCTTCAGCTGAAGGAATCAACTGTGTGGAGAAAATTAAAGGATTGCACGTAGAACCAATTGATTACGGAAACGTACCGGGTTGTACGTATGCTACTCCTGAAATTGCTTCGGTAGGTTTAACTGAAAAAGCAGCTAAAGAAAAAGGATACGAATTAAAAATTGGTAAATTCCCATTCTCAGCTTCAGGAAAAGCAAAAGCAGCCGGAACTCCGGACGGATTTGTAAAAGTAATTTTTGATGCTAAATATGGTGAATGGTTAGGATGTCATATGATTGGTGCTGGTGTTACGGATATGATTGCTGAGGCAGTTGTAGCACGTAAACTAGAAACTACAGGTCACGAAATCTTAAAATCTATCCACCCACACCCAACAATGAGTGAGGCAGTTATGGAAGCTGTTGCTGATGCTTATGGTGAAGTAATTCACTTGTAGTCATTACGAGGAACGAAGCAATCTCAACCCTATAATTATAGAATCCGATTGGTACAAACCAGTCGGATTTTTTTATGCTGTTTTGTTTTCAAATAGATTTTTATGTAAGAATATTTAGTATATTCGAAAAAATAAATAATGCGAAACAAACCTTCGCCAATCTACCCGAATTTGGGTGTATACACGAAAGTTTGTTTCGCCTATATGCAAGTTATGCACCATTATTAAACACGTATGCCTAAAATCGACAACTTATCAAGTGGACAAATCGTTGGAATTCCATTAAATCATAATCTAGGATATATTTTTTGTAAAATTGTAAACCTAATGGATTACGCAGAAATAGATTTGTCAAAGACCTTTCATTTTCTAATTTATCCATTTGGATATATCGAAAATGACATAAAATTGTTTTCCTTGCCAAAATTTTTAAATTCAGAACCACTCACTGGAGGGATTTTTATAATTGACATATTGCCTATTATAAATAAAAATAAATGGAAAATAGTTGGCCAAACAGAGTTGCTAGATTATGAAAAAAGAGTTCCCGATTTTAGAGGATTCAATCCAATAGTAGCCAAATATGAGACAGAAGCGACTTCATGGCGTTATTATGAGAAAGGTTTAGCCACAAAATGGATTTTAGCAGAATATGATGCTGTTAAACATTTGGAAGATAACACTGCCTACTCACACGATTTAATTGAGAAACGACTTTCAATGGAAATATTAAGAAAGTCAAATATTGAGATTCAGAAGTTTTACGAATTAAAAGAATGGCAAGATTTAGCTGTATATTACAATATGCTATACACACAACCTTTTTGCGAAATTCCAAATGCGATGAAAGGAAAAGTTAAAAGCAATAACGGCGCATAACAACCGTTTGGCGCAATGGCTGGTTTTGTTTTTCTTAGCCTGAAATTACTAAGTTGAAATTTTGATTATATTTAGAACAAATTATAGAAAAAGCCGCCACTGACGCCAAGCGGTGGAACGTTAGCAAAAATTAAGTGAAATACAACAAATTTAATGATAGAAAACGAAGAAGATTTTCGAGAAAAAAAAATCAGGAAAAAGCAAGACAAAAAGTTGTCTAAACATTTTGATATTTTTATAAACGACGAAAAATTCAAAGTACTAAATTATATGTTCAAAGTTGAAAATCACGGTGACAGAAAAGGCGATTATATTCAGTTCATTTCAAAGTTTGACATTCAAACTTCTCAAAGAGAAAATGTCAAAATTATAATCAATGAAGATGAAAGTAAAATTGAAATTGATGGGGATTGGGCTTTTGCTTCTTGGAGCATTGGAAATTATTGTGTTGGATATTGGGTAAATAATATGATCAAAAAATAAAACACTATTGCTAACAGCCACTACAACGGATTTGGGCATTTGGCTTAATGGAAAGTGGTCTTGTATTTGGAATGATTAGGCTATTCAAAAACAATTCTTAATCTAATTATAAACTCACTAATATGAACATTTACTAACAAATCATTAAAATAAACCAAAAAATGAACAAAACATTTAAAGGAGAATACATTCCATTTTACATCAGACTTTTTAAAAGATTAGCTCCTTTAATATTATTAGTGATTTTTGCTTATTTTAAAATTTACTACGGCCGAACTTTTGCTGGAAGTCTTGCTGATTATAAAATTCATTTTTCGATACTTTTAATTATTTGTTTTCTATACGGTATATACTTTCACACTAATAGAATTAGAACTGTTGTAAATGTAATATCATTTTCAAATGATACCCTACAAATTATCGGTCATGACTTTAATTCAAAATTGGAGGATAGTTTGAATCTCAATAAACTAATTATTGAAATTCAAGAGGAAGAATTAGGTAAAAATAAAGTTCGTTATTGTTTAGAAATTTATTTTGACGATAAGTATTATTATTTGAACAAATTTGATGATTGGAAATATTCAACGCTAGCAGAAATAGTTGATGAATATAAATCGAGAACGGGAAAATCTGTTGCAGGAGACCAATATTATTCTAAATTAGTTAAGAATAAACAAGTTAATGCGGCATAAACGACTAACCCAATTGCTACAATTCAACAAAACTTATTTAAGCCTTGCTATCGTATTATTTTTGGTCGAAATTCTAATTGCTTTGTTTGTAAACGATCAATGGATAAGACCTTATGCAGGTGATTTTTTAGTCGTGATTTTGATCTATTGCTTTATCAAATCATTTTTCAATTTGTCGTTTTGGTCTACTGCCATAATTGTATTATGTTTTTCTTTTTTCGTTGAATTCACACAACATTTAAATCTTATTGGCAAACTGGGTCTGGAACATTCGGATATTGCTAAAGCTATTCTGGGAAATTCATTTGCCTGGCTTGATTTGTTTGCTTACGTAACGGGAATTCTCAGTGTGATTATTCTCGAAAAAATATATTTTAAAAATCCGCATTAAATTAAAACGGCAGCTTTTATACTCCAGGTACAAAAACTGCCGCTAAAAAATTCTTCCGCTATTTTTAGGATGCTAGTGGCATTTTATAAAGCAATTCCACAAGCGGCTCCTGAATATCTGAATTGGTATGCTTGTACATCTCAATTTTTAAATTGGATACAATACTATTTCTTTTTTTCTCGTCCAGATTTTTCAATCTGTTTCTAAGAACATCAACTGTTGGATATTTAAAAAGTGTTGATTTAAGTCGGTTGATAATGTAATTTGAATCCATAGCTTTTATTTTTAAATAGTAATACTGTTGTTATTTTATAATGACCAAATTAGAAACGGAGCACTGAATTGTTGTTACATGATTATCGTATTAATTTATATAATTTTATAATTCTTTTTTTTTTACTTTTTTTACTTTTTAAAAGATTATTTCAAATCAGCATCAGTTATAGAAATACGAAAAATCGTATTTTAAAAAAATATATTTATATTTAGCATTTGAATCGAAAAACTATCCAACTGGTAAGCAATCAATTAAAAGAATTTCTGAAACAATATATGGAAAGACCATCCCATAAAACTGATCTAAAAATCATCACCATCCTGATTTGGTTTTTGCTGCTATTACCAATCCCTAATTGGGCACAGCGAAATGATTTGGTTGTTTCCACCGCTTCCTTTGCTGAAAAAATTTACCTGCAATTAGATCGAAAAATATATACTAATGGAGATACGGTGTGGTTTAAATGCATTGTTTCGAATGCTTCTGAACATATTCCTTCGCATCTAAGTGGCGTATTATATGTAGAATTAATTGGTGCCGATGAAGTGATATTCGAAAAAAAGTTAATCAAAATAGAAAACGGAATTGGTCATGGAAATTTTGATTTAGATAAAAAAATACCAAAAGGCAATTACCTTATTCGAGCCTACACACAATGGAACCAGAATTTTGAGGATGATTTTTTCTTTGAAGAATACATTCAGGTATTTCCAACAGAAACCGAAAATACAGAACCCATCCAGAATATTAAACTCATCAAAGAAGAAGCCGGCAGCGAGCATCTGGAAGTGATTTTTAATCCGAAACTGATTGATTCCCTGCAAAAAAACAAACTAAATGTATATATCAGCGTTGATGATAAAAAAGACAGCTTACAAATTAAAAAAGGAAAAAATGACCAATACATTCTGGATTATCCTATTGACAAAGAAAGCCAGTTTGCGACTTTAAAAATAGAAACGGAAAACCAAAAAACAGCTGCCAAAACATTTGTTTTAAACAAAGAATATATGGACTTGCAGTTTTTCCCGGAAAGTGGCGAACTGGTTCATGGACTAAGCAGCAAAGTAGGTTTTAAAGCTATCGATGCTATCGGAAAAGGAAAAATAATTGAAGGTGCTATTGTTGACGAAAAAGAAAACAGCATCACGACATTTAAAAGCAATAGCCTGGGAATGGGAAGTTTTATTCTTATTAACGCCGACAGTTCTAAGAAGTATTATGCAAGATTAAAATCACCTTCTTTAAACAATAAATCTTTATATCCATTGCCTGATGTAGCTGCTGCCGGAAATACCTTATCCGTTTACAGGCAAAGGGACAAAGTAGTGCTTAAAGTAGTATCAAACTACATGAAAAATGACAGTATCTTTGTTCGAATTTCTTTCAGAGGTGTTGATTTATATGAAAAAAAAGTAAGTCTAAATCAAGGGTTTTATCAGTCCTTAATCTCTACTGCTGAAATTCCCGAAGGTATTATTTCGTTTACAATTTTAGATCATTCGAAAAAAACCATTGCAGAACGGCTTTATTTTAATGAAAAACCGGAAAGCAGAATAAAGATCAATCTTGCTACTGATAAACCAAATTACAACAAGCGGGAATTGACAAATCTAAATATTCAAACCACGAATTTTAACGGAGAAGCTGTAAAAGCAAACACTTCTGTATTGGTAATAAATAAAAAAGAATTAGGAACTATGCAAAACCTGCGTCAAAATATCCTTTCCTATTTTTTAATTGACTCCGAATTAAAAGGCAATATCGAAAATCCCGGTTATTACTTTAAAAATGACAGCAGTATGCATGATGATTTAGACGTTTTAATGCTTACACAAGGATGGAGTAAATACAATTATTCCAAACCTAATAAATCTTCGCTAAATATCAATCCTGAAAAAACACTAACGTTATCGGGCAGAGTGAATAATTTATTTTCAGAAAAAAAGGGTAAAAAAGATGTCGAAGTAACCCTGATGACTTCGGGTACTTTTAAATCATTTTATAAGCAAAAAACAGATAGTTTGGGGAAATTTAAATTTGATTTAAATGATGAATACGGTAAGGAAATAGAAATACTGATTCAAACTGCTAATAAATCAGATAAAAAAATAAACAATTCGGTTGTTTTAGACCAAAAAAAATCACCTCACGTTTCTTTTGAATCCACACAGGCTATTGAACAAATAGACAGTATTGTAAACAAATTCATTGAGAAAAGCAGAAAACAAAAAGAAATCGATGAGAAGTTCGATGTGCAGTTTGGCGGCATTCTGTTAGATCAGGTAAAAGTGAATGCTAAAATGGGACCTAACAAAGAAAAAGTTACCGAGAAATATGGCAAACCAGAAACCATTATTAGCGGTAAAGAGATTCTTTCTAAAGAAAAAAAATGGTCTTACGGATTGTACAGTGTGTTATTATTTAATTATCCGGATAAAGTGAGAATAGAAAGAATGCCAGATCAAAATTTATATGCCACGGTCAACAACATGCCTACCCTAGTTATTATTGATGGGATTCCTGTGCAGTTTCGTGATTATGGACTTATTCCTAATATATCTCCAAGCGAAGTGAGTAGTTTTGAAATTATTGAATATGCAAATGGTTTTGGAGAACTCTATTGTGAAGTCCATAGCGAGCTTCAACCTTGTATTCCTCCTCTTCCATCCTGGGGTCATGTTATAGCAATATATACCCATGCAGGAATCGGCCTTTTTGGTGCACAAAAACCAAAAGGACTAACCAAAACAACTGTTCCTGTTTTTGCTACAGCAAAAGAATTTTACGCTCCTAAATATGACAACATTCAAGCTGATGATTGGCAACATTCCGATATTCGAACATTAATACACTGGCAACCCATACTACAAACAGATGATTCAGGGAAAGCATTTACTTCTTTTTACAATACAGATAATAAAGAGCAAATGATGATAATTGTAGAAGCCATTTCTGACGAAGGAGAAATTGGTTATCAGGAACTTAATTATGAAATAATAGATACCATCAATAAATGAAATATAAATAATCTAACTCAAAAAAGAACAAAATGATATCAGTAATTGTAACCTACCAAATCAAAACGGAATTTGTTGAGCAAAATAAAATCAATATCCATAATTTCTTTAGTGATTTTAAAAAACTGGATGCCTCCCAATTTGAATACAAAGTGTTTATCAAAGCAGATGGTGTAACATTTGTCCATCATTCTTTATACAAAAATGAAGAAATACAAAAAGAACTTTTAAATATTCCTTCTTTTCTGGAATTTCAAAAACAAAGAGACGAAATAGGACTGAATGGAAAACCACAAATCGAAATCCTCAATCTATTTGCCTCTTCGGATGAAAAATGGAAAAAATAAATTTTCTTTGCCCCGTCCCTAAAAAGTGGAAAATTATTAAAAAAACATCAAAATTAGGGCTATCATAAACGAGACAGAACAAACAAAAACATCAAAAATGAATTTACAGCAACTTCTTATACTGTTTTTCTGCATTTCGATAAACGCTCAAAAGTCCGATAAAAAAGAATTTGATATTCTTAATAAATCCAAGCAATGGAAATTAGAATTTCAGGATGATGGTACTAAAAACTGGCAATCCAAATGGTTTCTGGACGGACTTCAGGCTTCTGTTAAAAATACAAAAGCCGGAATGCTTTTTAATGCCGGAACTCAACCCGCTGCCGATACTGACCATGCCGTATTATGGACACAAAAATCTTTTAAAGGAAATATAAAAATAGAATACAACTTTACCAGAAAAGATTCGGCTACTAAATGGGCAGTTATCTTATACCTTCAGGCAACCGGCACCGGCAAAATACCTTATGTTGAAGATATTTCAAAATGGAATTATTTAAGAGAAATTCCGGCTATGAAAACCTATTTTAACAACATGAAAGCGCTGCATATCAGTTATGCTTCTTTTGACAATAACAATACCGATAAAACCAAAGATTACATCAGAGTACGCCAATATCCTGTTATTCCCGGACAAAATTTTAATACCACAACCGAAATTCCGAATCCTTTTTTCGAAACCGGACTTTTTAAAACGGGAGAAAATTATAAAATTACCGTGATTAAAACAGATGAAAAACTCTATTTTGAAGTGACTGGACAAAACGGTGCTACACTTTTTAATTGGAATCTTAAAAATCAGCCTTTGCTTCATGAAGGTCGAATTGGTTTAAGACAAATGGCTACGCGTTCGGCACTTTATAAAGATTTTTCAATTTACACAATGAAGCACGACATTCGCTTTTAAAAAAGTTATAGCCACGACCCGAGCGATAGCGAATAGGCGAAGCAATTACACCCATTATCACTAATTTTTATAAAAAAATCGAATTTCACTAATTCTATCAATTTTAATGATTCATGTAATTAAACCACTAAGAACTAAAGTCTATAGATTGGTTTGAAAGACTGAAAGTCTGCGAAGTTGAAAACAAAGTTTACCGCAAATTCGCAAATTTGAAAGACTTGAAAAGAAAAAAAATAATTTGCGAATTTGCGGTGAATATTTTTAGAATCTAAAAGGAAAATACACTAAGTACATAGTTTTAACTATTTTTGAGACCAATAAAAAACAAGTAATAATTTGTGTTTTTTGTGCAATTGCTTCGCCTATTCGCTATCGCTCGGGTCGTGGCTAAAAAATTTTAAATGTGAGTACCCTGACAATTAAGTGAGAAAATTACACTTTATAACTAAAAAAACTTAGATTTGTAATTACTATTTCCTAACCATTTCATTATGAATCAAAAAATCACCCAATACTTCCTGGCATTCCTACTATTGATTAGCACAGCTACTTTTGCTCAAACAATAGAGCAATTTTTTCCAAAAAAAGATTTAACCACCGTGGGAGTCTATTATTATCCTGAACATTGGGATCCTGCACAATGGGAACGTGATTTTCAGAATATGGAAAAAATGGGATTTGAATTCACCCATTTTGGTGAATTTGCCTGGGCTCAACTCGAACCCGAAGAAGGAAAATATGATTTTAAATGGCTGGATAAATCCTTAGAACTGGCTAAAAAATACCATCTTAAAGTGATTATGTGTACTTCTACCGCTACGCCTCCGGTTTGGTTAGTTCGCAAGCATCCTGATGTTTTAGCCACTATAGAAGACGGTTCTAAAATGGATCACGGAACACGCCAGCATGCAACATTTTCAAGCAATTATTACCGTTCCTATTCTATGAAAATGATTGCTGAATTAGCTAAAAGATATGGAAATGATCCTAACATAATTGGCTGGCAATTGGATAATGAACCGCGTCGTGCTCTGGATTATGGAAAAGATGCGCCACAACGTTTTCGCGACTGGTTGAAAAATAAATACAAGACTATCGAAACGCTTAATGAAGCCTGGGGGAATAGTTTCTGGAGCGGAACTTACAGTACTTTTGACGAAATTAATCTTCCGTTGCATTCGTTATGGGGGATGAATTTGCATGCCCAACTGGATCATTACCGTTTTGGAGATCATGAAACAGCATCATTTTTAGACGAACAGGCTAAAGTCATTCGCCAATATGCAACTCCCAAGCAATGGATTACTTCTAATTATATTCCGATGTATGATGTGGGTTATGTAGGCGCCAGCAAAGAACTTGACTTTGTTTCTTATACCCGCTACATGGTTTATGGAAGTGATTTAGGTATAGGTCCAAAGGGATACCGAGTAGGAGAATATTCGAGAATTGCAATGTCTAATGACTTTTTCCGTCCTTTAAAAGGTGCTTATGGTGTGATGGAATTACAGCCCGGACAGGTAAACTGGGGAAGCATTAATCCGCAACCTTTACCGGGAGCCATGCGCCTTTGGTTGTGGCATGTTTTTGCCGGTGGAAGTAAATTTACCTGTACCTATCGCTACCGTGCGCCATTGTACGGTTACGAACAATTTCATTACGGAATTGTAGGTACCGATGGAGTGACTCCTACAACTGGCGGACAAGAATTTGCTCAATTTATCAAAGACATTAATACGTTGCGAAAAAAGCAGAATCCTAAAGCCGAATTGCCGAAGGAATATTTGCAACGCAAAACAGGAATTTTGTTCAATGCCGATAACGTAATGGGAATTGACTTGAATAAACAAACCAATCAATGGAACACGGAAAATCATTTCTTGAAGTATTACAAAGCGACAAAATCCTTTGGAGCTCCTGTAGATTTTGTTCGTGATACGACTGATTTTTCTAAATATCCGGTGCTGATTGTCCCTGCTTACCAAATGATTGATCAACTAATGATTGATAAACTGACTGCCTACGCCCAAAAAGGAGGAAACCTAGTATTGAGCTGTCGTTCCGGAATTCAAAATAGAAAAGGACATCTTTGGGAAGCTAAATTCTACGAACCCATGTGGCAATTAATTGGTTCCGAAATTGAATCCTATGATTTATTGATGCCACAATCACCGGACAAAATTAAATTCAATAATCAGGATTTTGAATGGGTTTCCTGGGGTGATTTAATAAAACCAAACAAAGGAACTGAAACCTGGGGAACATATCAGGGCGATTTCTATGCCGGAACTGCTGCGGTAACTTCCCGTAAATTAGGCAAAGGAACGGTAACGTATATTGGTGTTGACTCGAAAAAAGGAGATTTGGAAAAACAGGTTTTAACCAAATTATACCAACAGCAAAATATCCCGATTGAAAATTATCCGGCAGGAATTATGGTTGAATACCGTGATGGTTTTGGGATTGCAGTAAACTATTCAGATAAAATATACGAAATGAAATTGCCAGCCAATGCTGAGATTATCATTGGAACAAAAGCCATGAAAACAGCTGATGTGTTGGTGTGGAAACAGTAAAAGTTATAGACCACGGATTTTTACTGATTAAACGGATACTGACAGATTTTTTTATTAATAACAATTTTAAAGGATGAATTGGGTCGGGCTTTAGCCCGATTACAAGTTAAAGTTTTCAAAAGGCTTTAGCCAAAATCTAAATCAAGGTTAGGCTAAAGCTTTTTTAATAAAATGTATCGAAAACTCAACCTACAGAAAGCATATAACAGGGCATTCTTTTAGCTTCGGACGCTTTATTTACCCAAACTGCTTGCAGTACCAGAACGCTGTCTAAGCAAACTTAACAACAAAGAAAAACAAATGGAAGAAAAAAAGAAAAAAAGCTTGATTGGAACAGCTATTACTGTCACAATAGTTGTAATTGCCACTAATTTTGGTTCGAAGCTATTTAACTCAAAAAAGGAACTGACTTTGAGTAATGAAAATACTATCGCAGAAAGAGCAAAAATCATGAATAAAGATTGTCCATTTACTATTGATTCGAATACAAGACTGGATAGTGTTAGTTCACCTGAAAAGAATATTTTGAGACAAAATTATACTTTATTGAATGATAGTAAATCAGATATCGACACTGAAGCTTTTCAAAATATATTTAAACCTGAACTCAAGAAAAATTTAAATAGTCAAAACCAAGCTGAATATTTTAAAAAAAACAATGCAAAATTAGTTTATAGATTTTACGATAAAGACAAGAATTTAGTGACTGACATTATTCTGAACCCGAATGAATATTAGCCCCAGATTGCTCGGATATACGCAACGCTAGCGCAGAATTGTATTCTGTGCCCATAACAGTGAGGAAATAATCAATAAAACACTCTACAAAATAATACATGCTTTGTAGAGTTTCTTGCTAAGATCCTTCCTTCGTCAGCATGACAAGTTTGCGGTAAAGCTCCCCGAGAACTAAGTCCTCAATCTGGTGCTCGGTTGCAACGAGTATCTACTTTCTTTGTACAACAAAACAAAGCGTTTTTAACGCGGCTCATTAAGCAACCTAAGAACTATATAAATAAGCTTAATTCGGTTATTCTTTTGTAAAAGCATTAATCAGTCAAAATCCGTTTAATCTGTGTGCCAATTTTTCATTCCAAACTCAAAAAAGCTGCTCCCAAATTACTAATACTATCCGAAGCAATAAAGGATTGAAAACCAGTTTTAGGTGCAGCCAAATCAGCTGTTAATCCATGCAAATAAACACCTAAAATCGCAGCCTGAACTGATTCATAGCCCTGTGCCAGAAAACTGCTGATGATTCCGGTCAGAACATCGCCACTTCCGGCAGTGGCTAAAGCCTGATTACCTGTTGTATTTTTATAAAGGGTTTCTCCGTCAATAATATAAGTTGGAGCACCTTTCATTACTACAATCACATTGTATTGCAGTGAAAAAGAAATCGTTTTCTCAAATTTTTCTTCTTCAGATATCCATTTTCCTATCAGGCGTTCTAATTCTTTAGGATGAGGCGTCAGAATAGTTCCGGGTTGTAAAAGTAAAAACCAGGCTTTGTTTTGAGATAAAATATTCAATCCATCGGCATCAATAACGAGAGGAATTTCGTTTGTTTTTAGAAATTTCAAAAAAGCTTTCCGGGTCACTTCGTCCTGGCCTATTCCGGGACCAATCCCAATAGCATCAGGCTGAAGATCAAAACTAATATTCGAAATACATTTTTTATTCCTATCAGTCAAAACCATCACTTCGGGAATGGCAATCTGCACAATTTGGTAACCACATTTGGGGATATAAGCAGTTACTAATCCGCAGCCCGCTTTCAATGCCGCTTTCGAAGACAGGCAAACAGCACCAATTTTCCCATAACTGCCTCCAATAATCAAAGCATGTCCCTGAATACCTTTATGAGTATCCACAGCTATTGGCTTATAATACTTTAGAATTTCATTCTTATCGATAGAAACAGGAGTCATCATAAATTCTGCTTTTGAATAGTTTCCTCTAATTTAATGCTATTTAAGCGAATAGAAAATGAGTTTTATTATTTTTTTATTAAAAACAGCTGCTTTTATTCGCAGTAAACTTTGACTCTCACGCCTTTGCTACTCAAAATAAAAGCAATAAATTAGCGCCATCAAAATTTACACAAAATCATAATGAAAAATACTGCGCTAACGCACATACACGAAGCTTTGGGAGCAAAAATGCTACCGTTTGCAGGATACAATATGCCTATAACTTATGAAGGAATAAACGCTGAACACGAAACTGTTCGTACTGCTGTAGGTGTTTTTGATGTTTCTCACATGGGGGAATTTTTACTTTCGGGACCAAATGCTTTAGCGTTGATTCAAAAAGTTACTTCAAATGATGCTGCTACATTGACCGACGGAAGAGTGCAATATTCCTGTTTACCAAACAATGATGGCGGAATCGTAGATGATTTATTGGTTTACAAAATCAAAGACGAGCAGTATTTGTTAGTCGTTAATGCATCAAATATTGATAAAGACTGGGAGTGGATTTCGGCTCAAAATGATTTGGGAGTAGAAATGAAAAACCTTTCTGATGACTATTCTTTGTTGGCTATTCAGGGTCCAAAAGCAGTTGAAGCTTTACAATCACTGACATCAGTAGATTTATCAGCCATAAAATACTATCATTTTGAAGTAGGTGATTTTGCCGGAATCGAACATGTAATCATTTCGGCTACGGGATATACGGGTGCCGGAGGTTTCGAAATTTATTGTAAAAATGATCAGGCAGAACAAATTTGGAATAAAGTTTTTGAAGTTGGAGCCGCTTTTGGAATTAAACCCATTGGCTTAGCCGCCCGTGATACTTTGCGCCTTGAAATGGGATTTTGCCTTTATGGAAACGACATCAACGATACCACTTCGCCAATAGAAGCCGGATTAGGCTGGATTACTAAATTCAACAAAGAGTTTACCAATTCAGATCATTTGAAAAAACAAAAAGAAGCCGGAGTAACTAAAAAACTAATTGGTTTTGAAATGCAGGAACGCGCCATCCCAAGACATGATTACGAAATTGTTGATGCTAACGGAAATAACATCGGAATTGTAACTTCCGGAACTATGGCTCCTTCTTTGAACAAAGGAATCGGAATGGGTTATGTAACCATCGAAAATAGTGCTGTTGACAGCGAGATTTTTATTCGAATCAGAAAAAAAGATGTCCCTGCCAAAGTGGTAAAAATGCCATTTTATAAAAACTAAAACTTTAAAAAAAACAAAATAATTGTAATTTTGCATCGTCAAAAAATAATCAGAAATGGGAAGAGCATTCGAATTTAGAAAAGGAAGAAAAATGAAACGTTGGGCTGCAATGGCAAAAACGTTTACAAGAATAGGTAAGGATATTGTAATGGCCGTAAAAGAAGGCGGACCAAACCCTGAAGCCAACTCCAGATTGAGAGCTGTTATTCAAAATGCTAAAGCAGCAAATATGCCTAAAGATAACGTGGAACGCGCTATCAAAAATGCAACAAACAAAGACACTGCCAACTATAAAGAGATTTTATTCGAAGGATATGCACCTCACGGAATTGCTGTTTTGATCGAAACTGCTTCTGACAACAACAACAGAACCGTAGCAAATATCCGTAGTTATTTCAACAAATGCAACGGAACTATGGGAACACAAGGTTCGGTAGAATTCATGTTCGACCACACTTGTAATTTCCGAATCCCAAAAGATGGTTTGGATCCTGAAGAATTAGAATTAGAATTGATTGATTTTGGTGCAGAAGAAGTTTTTGAAGACGAAGATGGAATTCTAATCTATGCACCTTTCAACAGTTTTGGTACCATTCAGAAAGAATTGGAGAATAGAAATATCGAAATTTTATCTTCCGGATTTGAAAGAATTCCGCAAATCACAAAACAGCTGACTCCTGTTCAGGCAGCTGATGTTGAAAAACTGATCGAAAAAATCGAAGAAGATGATGACGTGATGAACGTTTATCACACTATGGAAGAACAAGAAGAGGCATAATCTTCATCAAAATATCCAAATAATCAAAGAGTTTAGCATGCTGTTAAGCTCTTTTTTTATGGCGTTACCTTGTTGCGGAACTTTTTTGTAAACTATAAAATTTTGTTCAGCAACAAGGTCGGGCTGTACGCTGTATCTTTTGTTCGGGTAATAGTAGTTTAAACCTGAAAATTACTGCTCTCACAAAAGGATGCCGCTTCCATCCCTAACGCAAACCGTGATAAACACAACTATTTATTTTGTGTCCACGACTTGAAAAACAATGGAGTTTCATAAGACAACATACAAATCCATCCCACTAAACAAGCCAGAGCAATCCCTTCAATCCCAAAGTGCGGAGCTAAAAAATAAGCTGACACGACTCTACCCAACATTTGTGTAAAAGTAGCATTCAAAGTGACTTTCATCTTCCCTAAGCCTCTAAAATAACCCTGAATCAAATTCGTAATTCCCGGTAACAGATACAGTAAAATCATTATTTTTAAATACTGTTCACCGGCATCAATCACTTTCAATTCTTCTTTGCCCATAAATAAGGAAATTAGCTCCCGCGAGAAGAACAACACAATGACAGAAACCAGTACCGTATAAATTACTTCCATCTTTAATCCTGTTAAAAATCCTTTTCGAATTCGACTAAAATTTTCTTTTCCATTATTCTGAGCTATGAAGCCTGTAGTTCCATGAGCAATATTCTGTTGAACAATCATCACAAAATCATCGATTCTGCTTACAGCGTTAAAAGCAGCTATAGCAACCACTCCCAAAGGATTGATAGCGCCCTGAATTAGAAACTTACCTAAATGCAACGTAATTTGCTGCATCGCTGTAACCGAGCTGTAACTAAAAATAATTCGGAACAAACTACGGTCAAATACAAACTCTTTACTGCTAAATCTTAAAACGGGAATATAAAACCGAACATATAAAATACATAACAAAGCCGCTACAGCTTCGGCAACTACGGTTGCCCAGGCTGCGCCGTCAATACCTTTTTCCCAGACCACAACAAACAGAATATCCAAAATAATATTAAGTATTGCAGAAGCAATTAAAAAATAAAGAGATGCTTTAGAATTTCCCATACTTCTTAAAGTAGAAGCATAAATATGGTAGATAAAGGTAAAAACAAGACCTGCAAAGATAATCTGAAGATAAGAAGTGGCATCATCCAGAATTTCGAGTGGCGTATTTAAAAATGAAAGTATAGTTCGGGAAAAGAAAAAACCAAAAATTATTAGCACTATAGTAAACAAACCTCCGGAAATTACAGAAGTGGAAATGACACGCTTTAGTTTATCAAAATTTTGTTCACCAAAATACTGTCCCATCAACACTGACATTCCCAGACAAATCCCGATAATCAAAAAAAGTAAAACATTCATCACCGGACTCGCAGCACCAAGTGCGGCTAAAGCATCGGCTCCGATAAAACGTCCCACAATAACAGAATCGGCCGCATTATAAGTCAGTACAAAAAAGTTACCAATAATCAAGGGTAATGTAAAATGAATAATTTGCGGGACAATAGGCCCACGAGTCATATCCACTAGTTTTTGTTTTCCCATGATAAGATAATATTTTTCACAAAAATAGTATAAAAACAAAAAATCCCGTTTCGTTAGAAACAGGGTTTTCATAAAGAAAGGCGACGAACCGAGCCATTAGGCGAACACGTCGTACCTATAAAAAAAAGAGCCACAACCTTTTCAGGTTGGGGCTCAATAAAGAAAGGCGACGACATACTCTCCCACAAAACTGCAGTACCATCTGCGCAGGCGGGCTTAACTACTCTG
>NZ_FRCC01000011.1 GCF_900142775.1 Flavobacterium flevense | reverse complement strand
GGAGCTACGCACCAAATCCTTGAAGATATCGGTTTGATGAAAATGTTACCGGGAATGACGGTTATCAATACTTGTGATCACAACCAGACAAAAGCGGCTACAATTGCTTTGGCAGATCACCACGGTCCAGCTTACTTGCGTTTTGGACGTCCGGTAGTGCCTAACTTTACTCCTGCTGATGAGCCTTTCATCATTGGAAAAGCAATTATGTTAAACGAAGGTACTGATGTAACTATTGTTGCTACAGGTCACTTAGTTTGGGAAGCTTTAATTGCTGCTGAAAAACTGGAAGAAAAAGGAATTTCTGCTGAAGTAATCAACATACACACGATTAAACCATTAGACGCTGAAGCTATTTTAAAATCAGTAGCTAAAACTAAATGTATTGTAACTGCTGAAGAGCACAACTACCTTGGTGGTCTTGGAGAAAGCATTGCTGGTGTATTAGCATTAAACAATCCTACTCCACAGGAATTTGTAGCTGTTAAAGATAGTTTTGGTGAGTCTGGAACTCCGGAACAATTAATGGAAAAATACAAACTAAACAATCAGGCGATTGTTGAAGCGGTAGAAAGAGTTATCAAAAGAAAATAATTCGATTTTGAAATGTATTAAAAATCCCATCTTGTTTTAAACGAGATGGGATTTTTTATTTGAGAAACATTGTTAAGTTAAGAAAAAACAATATCCATTTTTAAACATATAAGTCATATAAGCTTTTGTTTACTCGCCTCTTGCTAATGATTTAAAATAGATAACATAAGTTAAAACGTGGCTTTACAAGACAATAAATTATTTCGTATTACTTATATGGTCTGATTTGTAAATAACTGTAAGCTATAAAAAATTTAAGCCTAAAACTTATAGGACTTATATGTTTAAAAATCAATACTGATTATTATTTCGCATAAAGCAAAGACTCCATCACTTCAAACGAAATACTCTCATCTTCATTAACAAAATATTTCAACAACACTTCACCCCATATTTTCCCATCACTATAATCAGCAATAATCCAGCGGTGATTTAATACTTTTACTTTGTTGATTACAAATTTATTTTCGCCAATTTGATCTTGTCCTGTGTAAGGATTTCCCTTTGGATTGGCATTTAAATCCATTAATTTTTCGGTAACTATCGGAATCAATTTCTCGTAAGCAATTGTTTTATTGGCTACAGCCGAATCAAAATAATTTTGAGCATTTTCATTTTTTTCCAAAGAAAAATAATTGGCGTCATTCAATTTTGCAGTAACGGAATTCAAACTGTCTCTTAGTTTTTTAGTCGTTCTTTCATATCTGTTTTGCTCAAATTTCACTTCGCTATTTAAAAAAGAATAGGTAAAAACATTAATTAACACCAATAAAATAAAGGCATAGAGTAGAAAAGATTTCTTCATTGTAAAAAATTATAGGGTGATTTCTAAATTATCGTAAGCCAGGAAAACATTTTCAGGAAGTCGTTTTTGTACTTCTTCATGAAATCCTAAAATATGACTGATATGAGTAAGATATGCTTTTTCAGGTTTTACCAAAGCAATAAAATCTAAAGCTTCCTGCAAATTAAAATGAGAAAAATGATGTTCTTCCCGCAAGGCATTCACCACCAGCACTTTCAGATTTCTCAATTTTTCAATTTCAACATCTTCTATGGTTTTAACATCGGTCAGGTAAGCAAAATCATCTATGCGATACCCAAAAACCTGTAGGTTTCCATGCAGTACATCAACAGGAATCACTAATTTATTGCCTATTGAAAAAGGTTCATTATTGACTATTTCGATTGTTTTTACGGATGGTGCTCCCGGATATTTATTGACGGTTTCAAAAACATAACCAAAACGGCTTTGCATGTCTTCAAGCACTCTTTTATGAGCATAAATAGGCATTTCACCCTGCTTATAATTAAAAGGTCTTATGTCGTCCAGACCGGCAGTATGATCCGCATGTTCATGTGTAAAAATAATTCCGTCTACTTTTTGACAGTCGGAAGCCAGCATTTGTTGTCTGAAATCAGGACCGCAATCAATAACATACGAATAGTTATCCCATCGAATCAATACCGAAACCCGAAGCCTCTTGTCCTTACTATCCGTACTTTTACATACGGGATGATCACTTCCTATAACCGGAATGCCCTGAGAAGTACCTGTACCTAAAAAATATACCTTCAAATCTTATTTTTTTCACAAAAATAGGATTATTTCTCTTTTATTAGGCTAGCTATTTAATTAACTTTGTAACATCAGGCAAAAACATAAATTTAAACTAAAAAAATGGGTAGCGAAATAAAACTAAAAGGAGACAGAGTAATTGCACAAGTCCCTTCGATAAAAGACAAGGCACTACGTATCAATTTAAATGAAAATATTTATGGAACATTTGCCGAGATTGGCGCAGGACAGGAAACTGTAAGACATTTTTTTAGAGCCGGAGGTTCGTCAGGAAC
Organism: Flavobacterium flevense; assembly: GCF_900142775.1. Classification (GTDB taxonomy): domain Bacteria; phylum Bacteroidota; class Bacteroidia; order Flavobacteriales; family Flavobacteriaceae; genus Flavobacterium; species Flavobacterium flevense. Next base: position 87,931 of record NZ_FRCC01000011.1, on the reverse strand, counting down.
TATTGCAAAAGCAATGTCAGCATATGATAAAGATTTTAGTGATGCGGTTTACGGGGTGGAAAGAGACGGACGTTATGTGACTGAAAACCGCCTGAAGAAAATGCTCTCGCACGAAGTAAGTCTTATTGAAAAACGACTGAACAGAGAGAAGCACCCTAACAAAATGTTTTTTAGTTATGCCAATACGGTAGCCACAATAGATTTTGCCAAACAATTTAAAGGTCACGGTTGGGTAGGAATCAGTTACCAGATTGACCCTAACGAAGACTACAACGAAATTATACTTCATATTCGTTTTAAAGAAACGGATGCCAAACTCCAACAGGAAACACTGGGAATTCTGGGTGTAAATTTAATTTATGGCGCTTATTATAAGTACAATGATCCTAAAAAATTGTTGCGCTATTTATACGACCATTTAGACAAAGACCAACTGGAGATTGACACCATTAATTTTTCCGGACCACGATTTGCCGATGTTGACAACCGTTTAATCAGCTTGCAACTGGTTAAAAACGGAATGACCGATGCCGTAATGTTCAACCCAAAAGGAAAAAATATTCTTCCGGCTTCTATTTTATACAAGAAAAACCTTCTTGCCCTTAGAGGAAGTTTCCGTCCGGTTACTAAGGTAAACATGGATATGTACGAGAAATCGATGCGTATGTTTATTGAGGAAAATAAGGTGGACAAAGAAAATACTCTGGTTATTTTCGAAATTACCTTGTCTAACCTGCGTTCGGATGGTGAAATTGACGAAAGAGATTTCATGGATCGTGCCGAATTACTTTGTTCATTGGGACAAACAGTAATGATTTCGAATTTCCAGGAATACTACAAAGTGGTAGAATATTTTGCTAATTATACTAAAGCCCGTATGGGACTTGCAATGGGTGTCAACAATTTAGTTGATATTTTTGACGAGAAATACTACCGTCATTTGAGTGGTGGAATTCTGGAAGCTTTTGGTAAATTATTCTTTAGAGACATGAAGGTGTTTTTATATCCAATGATAGACGAAAACGGAGAAATCACCACTTCAGAAAACCTAAAAGTACATCCCCGAATGAAAGAATTGTACAAATTCTTTAAATTCAACGGAAAAGTAATCGACGTTGAAGATTACAATCCTGAAAATCTAAAAGTATTCTCCCGTGAAGTCCTTAAAATGATTAGCCACGGAGTTCCAGGATGGGAACCAATGCTTCCTGCGGGAGTTTCGGAAATCATCAAAGAAAAACGCCTTTTTGGTTATAATCCCGAAAAAACATTGGTTGAATAAACCTCTATCCTATTCATATAAAACGCCACAACTAGATAATTCTATTTGTGGCGTTTTTGGTTTATTAAGTCTTTCTCTACTAATTTTTGAAATAAATATCCTATTTTTGGAAATAGATAAATACTGATAGTTATCAGACAAAATAATCCTATTTTGGGGTGATAGGTCTGATTTTGTCAGACCTATATGCAAGTTAGGCGTAATTATGCAGAAAAACGAAAACTAAATAAGTATAATCACTAATATGAAAATTTTAAAAGGTTGTTTAATAACGATAATTGGTTTTGTTTTAATTTGTGTAGTTGGTTACTATCTATATAGAAATAGTGTGATGTCTAATTTAGAAAGCTCAAGTAAAAATATTGAAGAGAATTGGAAAAAATACACCGAAAATATAAATTTAAGAAACGAGAAATTAATTCTTGAAACAATCAAAAATGATACTTTACAGCATTATTTAAAAACTTCCAAGAATATTGAAAAAAAGGAATTTTCAAGAGAATTCGAATATATAGAATACAAAATCAATGAAAAGCTAATGTCCGAAAATATGGAAACTGACTTTAACGAAAAACTAAATTCGAATGTTGATGTTTATAATCAATCGGTCAGGGTGTATAATATTTATAGAGTAACTTTTCCAAATTCTCTAATTGCAAGAAAAACAAAATATCCAAAAAGTTTCAACTATTTCGATATTATTAGATATGGAATTGAAAACCAAAATCCGAAAGAGAAAAGGCGAAAAGTTGATAATTGGATTAAAAATGGTGGAATACGCCCTGAATAAAACAACTACTTGCAACACACGCTACAAGCGATTTGGGCAATTGGCTTAATAGAAAAATTGGTTTGTATTTGGAAGTTTTGGCTTCTCCGAAATTAACACTAATTTAGTCCCAAACCGCGTGTAGTGCGAGAACGTTGTAGGCAAGGTTCTCCCAGCTCCGCAAAGTCTCCGACTTTGAGGATGTATCACTCTGTCTCTGACAGATATAATTCATTTAAAATTGTCGATTAAAAATCGACAAACACTACCTCAAAGTCGGAGACTTTGCGGAGCAGTATAAAATTCTATTTTTTTACAATTTCAACAACAAAAAACGCCAAGAAAAAATCTTGGCGTTTCTAGTTTACTTCAAAATCTGAGCGGCGTGCTCTTTGGTTTTTACATTTTCAATTACCTCATCGATAATTCCGTTTTCGTCGATTACAAAAGTAGTGCGGTGAATACCGTCATACTCGCGTCCCATGAACTTTTTAGGTCCCCAGACACCAAACGCCTGAATGACTTCTTTTTCTTCGTCGGCTAATAATGGAAAAGGGAATTTGTATTTATCTTTGAATTTGGCTTGTGCTTTTGCCGAATCAGCACTTACACCCAGAAGTTCATAATTATTAGCCTGAAAACGCTCAAAATTATCTCTTAAATCGCAGGCTTCGGCGGTACAACCTGGCGTACTGGCTTTTGGATAAAAGAAAACCACTAATTTCTTTCCTTTGTAATCTTCTAATTGATGTGCTTTTCCATCCTGGTCTACACCGAAAAAATCGGGTGCTTTATCGCCTTTTTTTAATGTTGTCATGTTTTATAGTTGCTGAGTTACTGAGTTGCTAAGATACTAAGTTTTATAAAAAATGAGATTCGAATCCAATTCAAAAACTAAATAATAGTATTTTTACATTCGAAAAAAGTCTTTAAAACTTAGACTCTTAGTAACTCAGCAAATTAATAAAAATGACCAAACAAGAACGGGTAACATTTGTTATAAATACGTTAAAAGAACTCTACCCTGTTATTCCTATTCCGCTAGACCATAAAGACCCCTATACATTGTTGATTGCGGTTTTACTTTCGGCTCAATGTACGGATGTGCGTGTGAACCAAATTACGCCTTTGCTTTTTGCGAAAGCGGATAATCCGTATGATATGGTCAAAATGTCGGTGGAAGAAATTAAGGAAATTATTCGTCCTTGTGGCTTATCGCCAATGAAATCGAAAGGCATTCATGGCTTGTCACAAATTTTAATCGAAAAATACGATGGAAAGGTTCCGCAAAGTTTTGAAGCCTTAGAATCATTACCAGCTGTGGGACATAAAACGGCCAGCGTGGTGATGTCACAGGCTTTTGGAGTTCCTGCTTTTCCTGTAGATACACATATTCATCGCCTGATGTACCGCTGGAATCTGACTAATGGAAAAAATGTGGTGCAAACGGAAAAGGATGCCAAACGTTTATTTCCTGAGGAATTATGGAACGAATTGCATCTACAAATTATTTGGTATGGAAGAGAATATTCGCCGGCACGTGGTTTGAATCTGGAAAAAGATATTATCACCCGAACTATTGGACGAAAAACTGCCTTGGATGGCTATAAAAAGTAACAGGAATCCGCTTACAAACAAAAACAGACCACAGATAACACTAATTGAACAGATAAAAACGGATTTTTTATAGCTCTTTGCAAATAACAATCTACAATAATCATTTAAAATCAGTTTTATCGGTGTCTTTCTTAATAATTGATAGGAAACGGATAGTCATAAAAAAGTAAATCTCACTAATTTAAAAAAGATTAGTGAGATTTACCCAAACAGCTGTTTCCAGCTTCATTAATTTGCAATAATTTCAAAACTATTATCTGCCACTTTAATCATGTGGAGTGATTTCGAATAATTCAAAAGAAAAGAAATAACTTCTTTTTTGGGTTTCATGTTTGAAATAAGCTGATTTTTTTTAGAGTAAATTTTTGCCATGTACTATTTTAATTAAAGGTCTTAGAATAGAAACGTGACAGCTATTTAAATATTGTTTAGTGCCTGTTTAAATTTATAAAAAAAGAAATTTTCTTTTTTTCCCAAACCTAAAGGGTGAAAAATTTCTTGAAAAATTCATCAAAATTACCCCCTTTAGGATTTGGGGATATTAATTTTGATGAATTTTAAACAAACTCTTAATTGGTTAAAATAATCTGATGTTTATCAATTACTTTTCTCAAATTCATTAATGCATAACGCATTCTGCCTAATGAAGTATTGATACTTACTCCTGTGATCTCTGAGATTTCCTTAAAACTCATGTCTTTGTACATACGCATAATCAAAACTTCTTTTTGATCTTCGGGAAGTTCTTGGATTAATTTTTGAATGTCCAGTTCTACCTGATCAGCAATTAACTGATTTTCTATTGTAAGAGAATCATCCGTCATAATAGAGAAAACTGAAAACTCTTCTGTTTCCCGGTACATAGGCATTTTTTTATTTTTTCTAAAAAAATCAATGACCAGGTTATGTGAAATTCGCATAACCCACGGAAGGAATTTACCTTCTTCGTTATAAGAATTAGACTTTAGTGTTTTAATTACTTTTATAAAAGTATCCTGAAAAATATCGTTAGCAACATCTCTGTCGGATACTTTTGAATATATAAAACCGTAAATTTTAGATTCGTGTCTTTTTATTAAAGTAGCTAAGGCGTCTTCGTTGCCTGCTACATAATCCTGTACTAACAAGGCGTCAGGAATTTGAATATCAGCTATCATAGTAATACTTTTTAGTATGAGTTTAATTTGGGTATTTTTCTAAAAAGTAGTTTTATACTATAGGCGCTTTTATTTTTTTACATGGATTAACAGTTCAAATTTAACAAATAATTGTTTCGCTCGACAAATAAAAAACAGAAAAATGATATAAAAACGATTATTTATCGAATTTAAATTCAAAATTCAGACATTTTATAAGCCTAAAATCAATTCTGCCTTATTGATATACTTTAATATAGTCAACAGTAAACTCTTGCGGAAAAATAGTATCATCAACCTCAGGACCGCCAAAATTTCCGCCAATAGCCATGTTTACCAAAAAGTAAAACGGCTGATTAAAAGGCCATACTGCCTCCGTTTTAGTTTCCGGACTAAAGGTGTAAACCAATTGATTGTCAACATAAAAATCAATTTTATCAGGATTCCAGTCTATTGCATACAAATGAAATCCTTGTTCAATTGTTGGAATTGTCGTTTTCTTGGTATTGATGGTATTGCCATGACTGTCCTGAGTATGCAATGAGGTAAAAACGGTATGAGGCTCCTTACCCACATATTCCAGAATATCAATTTCGCCACATTTAGGCCAGCCCACCTTGTCAATATTAGCACCGAGCATCCAAAATGCCGGCCAGATACCGGAACCCACAGGCAGTTTAGCTCTGGCTTCAAAATAACCGTACTGAAATTCCTTTTTGCCTTTCGTGGTAATTCTTGAAGAGGTATATTTTTCACCTTCTTTTTTAGCTGTTATCACTAAAAAACCATCTTTTAACTGTTGGTTCTCATTAGTATAGAGCTGGCGTTCATTATTACCCCAACCGCAGTTGGGGCAACCATCACCTAATTCCACATTCCAATTATTCAAATCTAATTCCTTAGCATTAAATTGTTCTTCCCAAACCAATTTTTTTCCTTTTGGCTGAGCCAAAGAAAGAGTGCTGACGAAAAGTATGATTAAAAATTTATTCATTTGTTAGTTGTTTAAATATTGGAAATCATTTTCCAGAGTTTGCACTGAACTTCCTCCGATGAAAACTTTAAAATCTCCCGGTTCTGCTTCCCATTTTGACTGGGCAGTATAAAACTCAATTGTTTTTTTATTGATTACAAAATTTACTTTTTTAGACTCACCGGGCTGTAATTCTATCATTTCAAATCCCTTTAATTCTTTTACCGGACGCGTCACAGAAGCAATTAAATCCCGAATGTATAACTGAACCACTTCTTTTCCAGGGTATTTCCCTGTATTTTTTACAGTAACCGTAACTTCAATTTGTCCTTCTCCTGAAAATGTTTTTTGACTTAAACTTAAACCTGAATATTCAAACTTTGCATAACTCAAACCATAACCAAAAGGATACAGAGGTGTGTTTTTTTCATCAATATAATGCGACCAGAATACGCTATCGGGCTCAGTCATCACTGGGCGGCCAGTGTTTTTATAATTGTAATAAATAGGAACCTGCCCCACATTTCTGGGGAAAGTCATTGGTAATTTTCCACTTGGGTTATAATCTCCGTATAACACTTGTGCAATGGCATTTCCGCTTTGTGTTCCCAGCTGCCAGGCTTCTACAATAGCAGGAATATGAGCATCAGCCCACGGAATTGCTAAGGGTCGTCCGTTATTTAAAACCAAAACAATATTAGGATTCACTTTATAAACTGCTTCCAACAATTCTTGCTGAACTCCCGGTAATCCAATATCGGCTCTGCTTCTTCCCTCACCTGATTGCAGACCGTGTTCGCCTAAAGACATAATGACAACATCGGCATTTTTAGCTGCTGTTATTGCTTCTGGAAATCCGCTTTTATCAGTGGTATTGATTTTAGTTTCGAAAATAAACTGTGTCTTTCCCTCCGTAACATCAGCACCTTTTGCATAAGTCAACTGATTATCTTTATAATTTTCTAATCCTTCTAACAAAGAAACTGCCGAATTATCATCGGCTGCAATACGCCAGCTTCCCAGCGGACTGGTTTTATCATTTGCCAAAGCACCGATTACGACAATTTTTTGACCTGATTTTTTAAGAGGTAATAACTCTTTTTCATTTTTTAAAAGGACAATTGATTTTTTTGCCATTTCTAAAACACCTTCGTGAAAAGCTGCTTTTCCAACAGTTTCTTTTTCGTAATTTTCATCACAATACAAGTAGGGATTATCGAATAAGCCCAACTCAAATTTGACTTTCAAAATTCTTCGGGCGGCATCATCAATTAAGTCTTCTTTTACTTTTTCTTCTTTTACTAAAGTCGCTAAATGCTCCACATAAGCATTGGATTCCATATCCATATCCGAACCGGCATTAATAGCAATTTCGGCAGCATGTTTGCTGTCTTTAGCAAAACCATGAGGAATCATTTCGTTAATAGAACCCCAATCAGAAACCACAAATCCATCAAAACCCCAATCGGATTTCAGGATTTTTCTTTGTAAATAAGAATTCCCTGTTGCAGGAATTCCATTGAGCTCATTAAAAGAATTCATAAAAGTACGAACCCCGGCACCCACAGCTGCTTTGAATGGAGGGAAAACAATATTTTGCAACGTAGATTCGCCAATATCAACCGTATTGTAATCTCTCCCGGATTCAGCAAATCCATAGGCTGCAAAATGTTTGGCACAAGCCAAAATAGTATTTCTGGCTTTCAAATCATCACCCTGAAAACCTTGTACGCGGGCAATTGCTATCTGGCTCCCTAAATAAGGATCTTCACCGGCACCTTCCATTACGCGTCCCCAACGGGCATCACGGGAAATATCTACCATAGGGGCAAAAGTCCAATTGAGTCCTACAGCAGCAGCCTCTTCGGCAGCAATGGCAGCTGATTTTTTTATTTCTTCTAAATCCCAACTGGCTGCTTCGGCCAGCGGAATGGGACTAATGGTTTTATACCCATGTATTACATCAAAACCAAACAACAACGGAATTCCTAATCGGGTTTCTTCGACTGCTATTTTCTGCAAAGCTTTTACGTCTTTTACTCCTTTGACGTTCAACATGGAACCTACCAATCCATTTTTTAAATCGGAATATTTCTTAGCTGCCTGACCTTCTTTTGGCGTAGGCCCTGTAATTTCCCAAAAACCATTGTATTGATTGAGTTGTCCAATTTTTTCTTCTAAAGTCATCAGTTTTAAAACAGAATCTACTCTGCTGTCTAACTGATTTTTTGAAACAAAACCTGCATTGGGCTTTATTATTTTTTGACTACAACTCCATATAGCAATGGTAATGAAAACAAATAATATTGTTTTTATTACTCTCATTTTGTGTATATTTTTAATTAAAAGGCCGAATAAAACCGACCTTTTAATATCATTTTTAATTTGATTATTGGTACACTCTTACATAATCTACTTCCATAGATGACTGAGTGAATGCCGGATCAATTGTTCCTCCAAAAGTTCCTCCCATGGCCACATTTAAAATCATAAAGAAGTCTTTGTTAAAAGGTAAACTACTGTCGTTAGTAACCGTATGAAAAAGTACATCATCTACATATATTTTTACTGATGCCGGACTCCAGACCGTTTTGTAAACATGGAATTCTGAAGAAGCATTGGTGATTAACGTACTGTTTGTGTTTCCGTTTCCTCCTGAACGTCCCGGATAATGAAGCGTCCCATGAATTCGATTGGGTTCGTTTCCTTTATGTTCCATGATGTCTATTTCACCACAGGCAGGCCAGGAATTAGTAGCATAATCAGCACCTAACATCCAGATGGCAGGCCAAGTTCCTCCACCAATAGGTAATTTAGCTCTTACCTCTACTTTTCCATAGGTAAAATCAAATTTCCCTTCTGATTTTAATCTTGCAGAAGTATAGCCTGATCCTACTTTTTTAGCGGTAATTTTTAAACTTCCTCCAGCAACAACTACATTATCGGAAGCATTGGTATAACTTTGTGCTTCATTATTCCCCCATCCATCAGTACCGGTACCTAAGTCATAAGTCCATTTTGTGGCATCAGGTGCTCCATCGGTATTGAATTCGTCTGAGAATTTTAAAACAGTATAGTCTGGATCAGGAGATGAAGTTGGCAAAGTAGTAGTAAATATAAGATACCAGGCTAGTGCCGTATTATTTCCTTGAACTAGTCGCACTACCATTCTATTTTCAGTGATTGATAAAATTTCATACTGAGTAGCTCCCGCATAATAACCCATAAAACCTCCATCAGAAAAATTCATTACTGTTCCTGTGGTTACTCTTGTATCCACTGGATTTTTAGAAACAACTGAAGAGGAAGGACTTAAAGCTACAATTTTAGTACCTGCTGTGCTGTAAGCTAAACAAGCATCATCGCCACCATTTGTTCCGCCTGCAACACTTTTATAAGAGTTGTTAAAAAAGGAATTCCCTTTGTTATCTTGCTTGTATTCAATTTTACCATTTACCAAAGCAAAAGTATACTCACCATCATAGAAACAAGTAGTTGATTTTTCAAACGGCTCTGCCTGATAATAATTAGCAAAATAATTTTTAGTAGCATCACCATCATTTTGTCCAACTCCAAGATGCCCTTTTTCGGAAGCAGCTAAATACCATTTTTTTCCAGTAGCCGTACCACCAGTAAGAAACTGTGTAGATCTTTCATCGCTAAAATTACTAAAAACAGTGACTTCTACTGTTTCAGTGGTAGCTACACCACCTTTACCATAAGCAATAACTGTTACAGTATAAGTATTAACACCAACTGTTGTAAAGCCATGCTCTTCTATACCTCCTGGAGAATTTTTTGTTTCGCCATCACCATAGATGTATTTATAGGAAATAGCATTATCGGCTGTACTTTTAAACTTAACAGTACCAGAACCATCTCCATTAGGTAAAGCATCCGTTTTTCCAACTATTTCTACTGTAACATCCAGATTAGTTGGAGCGTTTAATGTTCCAAAAACTAAATTATCCTCCTGACAATTGACCATCAATAGAAGGACAAAAACAGATACTATATTTACTATTATTTTTTTCATTTTTTTAGTTTTTAGTTAGATTGTTTGATATCATCAAAATAATAGGCCGTTCCTGTTCCATTTACACCAAAATCAGGGAATAAAATGACTCTATCATACGCATTAGCAGTATTAAAAGCAGCAGAACTTGTCAAATCAAACGTGAGTACCTGCCATGAATTAGCCACAGTAGTGGTAGCTTCCACTTCAATAAAAACCGTTGGATTGCCATTACCATCTTTTGGTGAAGTTGAAACTTCCATTTTTAATAATATTTTGGCTCCAACTTTTGGTGACCAAACATTCACTTTCACCTTAGTTCCTTTAGTAAAATCAACTTTAGCATCTAAATTCAAACTTGCTCCAGCCCAAACCTGTGCACCTGATGGTTTCTCAATTTTCACCACTTTATTAGATAGATTAATACCCGATTTATCAGGATTATCAATCACAGCTGCCGGAATACCTCCAAAATCAGCTGCTCCAAAACCTGCCCATGGATAAGTAAGTGTGGTAGATTCAAAATCAATAGGCATTTCAATTAATGCCGAAGGCGTTTTATAGAAATAAATATTATCGATAAAAACACTGCCCCCAGCCCAAGGTGTACCTACCAATTTCAATTGGAAAATATCGGCTACTGTTAATCCCTGACTCGTAAAAGCCGAGATTGGAATATCAATACTTGTCCATTGGTTTGCTGTTAAATCCCTTACAACCGGTTTTTCACCATTTGTTTTACTGATTAAAGAAGTTTCTATTTTTTGCAAATCAGCAGTCCATACGTCCATGTGAATGAATTCCATTCCGGAAACATCAATAGTCGTTCCGTCAGCCAATGCAATTCCCTGATAACTCAATTTGATATAATTAAGCATTTTATCTCCATTCAAATCAAACTCAGTCCAGCTGCTTCCCTGACCTCCTTGTCCCCAATCCGGAAAATAGTTAGTTCCGGCAACATTTGTATATTTCGAACCATAAATAGAAATTACATCAGCTGCTTGACGATTAGGCGGTGTTGGAGCAGAAGCAAAAGGCTTATTCACAACCGTTACTGTAAATTCTTGTGAGAACTCAGTAGTTTGAATCGCTGCACTTTTAGATACTACTCTTATGGTATAAACACCTGCGTTTTGATAGGTATAAGAGATAGATTCGCCATTATTAGCTGATACTGGATCGGGTTTTCCTGCTTCACCAAAATAAACATCATAAAACAAAGCATAATCAGCTGTTGCTGTAACATTTACTTTTTTAGAAACCTGCAAATCATTTTCGATAGTAACCACTAAATTTTGCGGAGCTTTGAAAGAAACAACAACTTCCTGAATAACTTCTGTTTTTTTACCATTTAAAGTTGTTCCAATAATTCTCGCATTATAAGTCCCTTCTTTGTAAATATGATCTACCGTAGCACCCGGATTTACATAAGCAGGTGTTGTGGTTGCATCACCAAAATAAATTTCGAATTCAGTAACTCCCTCTCCTTTAGGCAAGAAAGTCACTTTTCCTGTATTATCCTGCGTAACAGTAGTTAATGCTGAAATATTAGTTGGAGCACCCAGTGTATCCAAATCAATCAGCTCATTCTCGGTTGAACAGCTAAAAATTATAGCTGCTACAACAAGACTTGTTATATATTTTATCTTTTTCATTGTACTAATTATTATAGTTAGGATTTTGTTGCCAGTTTCCTGCTGCAAATTGAATCTCTTCAATTGGAATAGGAAATAATTCATTCTTATTAGCCGTAAATCCCGGAATTTCCTGAGCTGCTTTTCCTGTACGAACCAAATCAAAGAAACGGTGTCCCTCTCCTGCTAATTCTACTCTTCTTTCTGCCTGAATAAAATCAGCTAAGGCTGCTCCAGATGCAGTAATATCATGGTTGTTATCCCCAAAAGCACGACGTCTTACTTCATTCAGATAATTTCGAGCAAGGCCATCATTTGGTGCTGTACTTTTATTGTATGCTTCTGCTGCCATTAATAGTACATCAGCATAGCGAATGGCTCTGTAATTATTTGGACTTGTTAATTTAACATCCCCAGCTGCTTCTGTTCTTCTTTTTCTGGGTATGTATTTTCTATTAAAATATCCTGTATCTTGATTTTGTTTAGTGTAGCTTGTACCTGGATTTTGTGCTATCCATGCTACCATATCTAAAATAGTTACCTCTTTTCTTAAATCGCCTGCTTCAAAAGCACTAACGAGTTTTGGAGTAGGTAAATTGAAGTTGTTTCCATCAGCAAATACAGGACCAACGTATCCAAAAGGACCTGCAAAACCTACTGCAACATTCCCTTCGCTATATTGTAATTGTCCATAACTCGCACCTTCAACATCAGTGTACTGAATTTCAAAAACAGATTCAGGTCCGTTTTCCCCTGATTCTTCGAAAATACTTCCAAAAGGAGTCAAACCAGCATTTATTTGTTGGGTTGTCAAATCAGCAGTTTTAACTAAATGGTATTTACCAGTAGCAATTAATTTTCCAAAAGTCTCGGCCGCTAAATCGTATTTTTTATCATATAAGTATGCTTTTCCAAGTAATGCTAAAGCTGCACCACTTGTTGCTCTGCCCTGTTGTGCAGGAGTTGCAGGTAAATTTTCTGAGGCATAAATTAAATCATTTTGAATAGAAGTATACACCTCTGAAACTGATGAGCGTGGTATGGAAGTCTCATCACCAGGGGAAAAACGTGCGTCTCCTTTCATTGGGATACCTCCAAACCATTTTACCAACTCAAATTGATAGTAAGCTCTTAAAAAACGGGCTTCTGCAATAACTTTATTTTTTCCATCAAAATCCGTTTTATCTTTGAATTCAAGGATATAATTAGCTCTTTGAACTCCTGCAAACATCCAATCCCATAGTTGTTTTAAATTTTCATTTACAGGACCATGAATCATTTGATCAATTTGTTGGTAACCTATAACGTCTGTAGGGCTGTTTCCTCCTGCAAATGTGTTATCAGAAGCGATTTCTCCCATTAAAACATTAATAAAAGTGGACTGTAGTAAATCATAGGCTGCAATTACAGCATTTTCATAATCGGATTCAGAATTAAAATAATTCTCTGAATCAATAGAATATTGAACAGGACGACTCACAAAATCATCACTACAAGAGCTAGTCATTGTAGCAAAAACAGTTATCGTCATTATGGTGATAAATAGATACTTTTTCATTTTAATATGAATTAAAAATTAATGTTTAAACCTAACATATACGTTCTTGGAATAGGATAGAAACCATAATCGATCCCACCTCCTATAGGAGCACCATTAGAAGCACCCGGGTCAAATCCTTTGTATTTTGTAAAAGTGTAAAGGTTATTCACCCCAGCATACAGGCGTAACTTACTTAGTCCAACTTTTTCTATCATATTTGGATTTAAAGAGTATCCCAGTTGGATATTTTGGATTCTTATATAGGACGCATCTTCAACAAAATAATCAGAAAACAAATTATTAGTTGTAGCTGCTGTCGTAACTCTGGGAATGCTATTACTAGTTCCTTCCCCGGTCCATCTGCCTAAAACATAATTTAAACGATTAGCATCCGGTGCAACACTCTCGTAATTACGAACCATATTATTGCCTAAAGAAGCAAAAGTGTGCATCGAAAAATCAAGTGCTTTGTAATTAAACTGCATATTGAAACCCATTGTTGCTGTAGGGATTGGATCTCCAATATCTGTTCGGTCATCAAAACTGATTTTACCATCTCCATTGACATCAACATATCTAATATCTCCTGGAGATGCCGCTACACCAAGCTCAACCTGAGAAGGGGCATCATTAACTTCTTGTTGATTTTGAAAAACACCATTTGTTTTCAAACCATAAAAATAGCCTATGGAATGACCTACCTGCATTCTTGAAGGCGCTTGTTGACCTATTCCAAAAGAGCCACCTGCAATAAATGGTGTTCCCATATAAGTTACGTTGTTGCGTAGCATAGTAACATTGTAACCCAAACTCATATTAAAATCATCTGAAAAGCTTTTGCTATAATTTACAGCGAATTCAATACCTTCATTTCTAACTGTTCCTGCATTAATCGTAGGGTTTGAAGCTCCGGGTGCTTGCCCTCCTGATATCCCTGAAACCGGAATACCTGGAATTAGTAAATCAGCTCTGGTATCAATAAAATAATCAACAACTATATTTATTTTATTGTCAAATAAATTCATATCTACTCCAACATCAAATTTCTTAGCTTCTTCCCATTTAAGATTCGGATTCGGAATTTGACCACTAGCGCGACCATTTATTAAAGTACCATCAAAAACATAAGTCCCTTCACCCGTAAGCTGAGAAATGTAGCCATTATTAGGAATAGCATCATTTCCTACTATACCATAACTCCCTCTCAATTTTAAGAAATTCACAATAGATGATTCACCATAAAAACCTTCGTCAGAAATTACCCAACCAGCCGTTACCGAAGGAAAATAACCTACTTTATTTCCGGGACCAAATTTGGTTGAAGCATCTCGTCGTAACATGGCTGACAAAAGATATTTCCCTTTATAATCGTATTGTAATCTTCCAAAATAAGATAATCTTCTTTCATCATATACATAAGAGCTTACAGGCACTGTTCCCTCAGGAGGAGCTCCGTTAGCCAGGCTAATATCTGCAAAATCCCAGGAATTATTAGGCACATCGTACCCTGTTGCAAACAAACCGTTACCATATTCTTTATAAATAGTATTACCAACTACACCAACCAATTTGTGGTTTTCCGCTATGGTTTTAGTATAAGTAGCAAATAAATCAAAAGAATAATTATTATCGTTAACCGCATTTTGAGAAACGGAACTACGTGTGGTATTGAACACCTTACCACTACCGTAATCTAATATTGGAGAAAAGCTCTTAGACTCACTATTTGCTGTCTTAAATCCAATGCTACTGCTTAACACAAAAGCGGAAGTAATTTTATAATCCAATCCAAAATTTCCATTTATTTGTTTAAAGTTATAATCATTATAACTATTAGCAATTTGAGCCAAAGGATTGATCATTTCATTTCCTAATGACCCACCCGGAAATACTGTAAAATTACCTGATGTATCGTAAGGATTAAGATTAGATGGTGCGTTAACAGCATTTAATAATACGGAAGCATTACTGTTCTCTGGCAAAGTTCTTCTATTAAAATAAGTGTAAATAACATTTGTTTTTAACTTTAGCTTTTCAGTAACATCTGCCCCCAGAGAAACTCTTGCTGTATTTCTCAAAAATCCAGATTTTGATTCGCCTACAATTCCTTCCTGATCTAAGTGCGAACCACTTACAGAATACGTAATCTTATCTGATCCACCTGAAAAAGTTAAATCATGATTAATAATAGGAACGCCTTTATTTAGTACTTTATCTTGCCAATTCGTTCCTTTACCAAATCCGCTCACATTTGTATATGGTATTGTGTTTCCACTATTGGCATATCTTTCATTAAGCAACAAAGCATATTCCGTAGCATTTAATATTGGTAAAGTGCGTGAAGTTTCCTGGAAACCAGCATAAGTATTATATACTATTTTACCTTTAGAATTCTTTTTACCCATTTTAGTGGTTACCAAGATTACACCATTTGCAGCAGCAGAACCATAAATAGCAGCCTGAGCGTCTTTTAAAACAGTTATGGTTTCGATATCATTAGGATTCAATAGCCCCAATTCTCCAATATATCCATCTATTATAGTTAATGGTTTGGCATCACCATTAGTAGCAATACCACGAATTCTGATATCCAATGCTGCTCCTGGAGATCCGGATTGTGTAGTTACGTTAACCCCTGAAACAGTTCCTTGTAAAGCTTGTTCTATTCTTACAGGCTTTAATACTTCCAGCGTTTTACTATCCACAGTAGAAACTGCTCCGGTAACTTCTTTCCTTTTTTGGCTTCCATAACCAATTACAACTACTTCATCCAGCATTTTCTCATCTTCTGATAAAGCAATACTCATATTAGTATCAGTTCCCGTTACTGTATATTCAAAAGTTTTATAACCTATAAAAGTAAAAACAACAACTGATCCTGATGAAATTCCCTTAATAGTAAACTTTCCATCAAAATCGGTAGTGGTACCTCTAGTGCTATTCTTAATTTGAATATTAACCCCTGGTATTGATAAACCAGATTTTTTTTCTTTTACAGTTCCGCCTATGTCATAACTTTGAGAAAAAACCAAAGTAGAAAACATTAGAAAAACAATTAATAGATAATTTGATTTCATATAGTTTGTGTTTTTATTGTGAATTATAAAATTAGTACCTAAAAACGCTAATAAATCAAAAATAACCCCTACAAAAAACATACATAAAAAATAAAAACGTTTTTATTTATCAATATTTCAATAAAAACCTTAAAACACCTGAATTTACCAAATCTTAAATTCAAGTTAAAAAACATAAAAAAACCACAATATTTTACAAATGTTGTGGTGATGTATAGTTTATTGTGTCTTTGTAAGGACTAGCTATACAGTCAAGATGTACTCGACCAGCCCTTTTTCATGTGGTAAATTCATTTTTTTACGTAAACGGTATCTTTTTATCTCCACACTTCGTACAGAAATATTTAATAATGGAGCTATTTCTTTAGAAGATAAATTGACTCTTAAATACGCACATAAACGCAAATCATTAGCTGTTAAAGAAGGATGTGCTTCTTTCATCTTTTTCAGGAAATCCTGATCGGTTTTATTAAAAGCTTCCTGAAAAACACTCCAGGAATCTTTTCCGGTAATATTTTTATTAATAGTAGAAATGACTGTTTTAATGCTTCGACTGTCACTTTCTTCATTGCTTTTTAAATCTTTCTGGATAAACGCTAATAATTCATTTTTACTATTTAAACTCATCGCCGAAGCAGCCAGTTCTTTATTAATTTCATCTACATTTTGAGACAACTGTTCGTTTTTCAATCGCATTAACTGTTGTTCATTTTCCAGTTCTTTTATTTCTAATAACAAATTGTTTTCTTCAATTAGTTTTTCTTTCTGGCGTTGGTAATATTTATTGTATTCTTTATGAAGTAACTGAATGCCAAAAAATCCCAAAATGATATAAATAATAATAGCCAGATTAGTCGCATACCACGGTTTTAAAATGGTAAAACTATAAGTAACTGTATTTTCCAGATTGGAATTAGCCAGTTTAGCTTTCACTTTAAAAACATAATCTCCGGATGGCAAATTCTTAAAATTAACAGAAGGTCTCACATTCCAATCACTCCATTGATTCTGAAAACCTTCTAAAATATACTGATATTCCACATTAATGTATTTATTATACTCCGCTACAGTGTATGAAAAAGTAATATTATTTTCATCATGCGGAAATTCTCCTTTGTCAAAAATAGGATTTGTTTGCACAGAACCATTCAGGGTGTTGCTACTGATATTTGAAATGGAAACTTTATAATTTTCGAATGCCAGTTCGTTAATATTCATGGTATAATAACCGTCAGTAGTACCAAAAAAATAAGTAAAAGGAGATAATTGGGTAATATTTTCATACCCTAACATAGAATTAGTCAGAGAAGCAGGAATAGGAATACTATTTCTTTTAAGGTTATTAACCAATTTATCAGACGCATAATAACTGATGTAATTTTTAGAAAACAACCAGATTTTATTCGAATAATCCACAATCATTTTACCCGAAGTATATTCGTCTTTTTCAAAAACAGAACTCAGCACAGGTTCCTTGTAAAACTCTTTGGTAGCACTATTCAATTTAAAAACCCCTTCTCTGTTAGCATAATAAATGCTGTTATTAAACTGAATCAAACTGGCATTTTTTCCTTTTTTAGGGTTTTTATAAGCGAAATATTTATCTATGTTTTGAAGTTTCGCATTTGTTTCTAATCTAAAAACGCCCTTGTACTCATGACTCACATAAATTTCAAAGCCTTTAGTAATCTCAAAATATTTAGATGAATAATCAAACCCTTTGATTTTATTTCGAAAAACCCATTCCTCATTTTTTTTCTCCAAAACCGAAATACCATAATAATTTCCTTGCAGTAACAGCTTTTTATTTCCGGGAACTTTTCTAAAATTCCAGGTTCCTGATTTAGAAAATATATTTTTTACCGATGCATTTTTCACCACAAAAGTCCCTAAATCATGTCCGCAAAACAAGGTGCCGTCATAAGTATACAAGGACCACACCTGTCCTTTAGTACCGCTAATAAACTTAAACTCTTCATTACTTTGATAATCCTTATAAAACAATCCCTGATTAGTCCCTACATACAATTTTCCATTATACAATTGTGAGGTATAAACCGTACCTAAAACTCCCGAATCATCCACATAGCTTTGTATAGGCGAATTGAGATTGATACAATTAATCCCATTATCAAGACCTATCCAGAGATTTTTTTCTTTATCCTCAAAGAGCGACAAAGCAGTATTGTTACTCAGGCCTTCCTTTTGAGAAATATGGTATTTCTTTTTTCCGTCTTTAGTAATTATAAAAATTCCGTTAGAAACCGTTCCTATAACAAAACCTCCATCTGATAATAACTCACAACTATACACGCTTTCGTCCAAAAAATCGACATCAATCTCTGTTGGAAATTTCTTTATTTCTTTACCTAAAAGACTGAAAAAACCGGCACGTTGCGTTAAAATCAAAAGTTCTTCTCCTTTTTCAAAAACATTTACAATCCTGTTTTTCTTCAATTCGGGATGAGCAGAAATTAACTTACTCTTTCCGCCTTCAATCTCAAATAATCCCTGATTATTGGTTTGATAATAAATGGCATTTTTAGTCTTAAAAGCTTTAACAACATCCGTATCAGGTGCAATAATTTTAAAACTATTGTTTTGTGTATCATAAATATAAATCCGGTTCAAAGACTGAAACACAACCCAATAATCATAACTTAAGATATTCCAAAATTGTTCATCGTCTAAAATTTTAGATTTTATGGAATTACTTAAAGACTTATATTCTAACAAACCATCTGGTTTTCGTTTCCAAAAACCAAATTCCATATAACTGCCCGTATAAATTCGGTCTCCAATTACTTTTACTGACCGGAGAATGGTTTCATTAGGCGAAGGATATAATTTCCAATACGAACCATTAAATTCTAAAAGTCCTTCATTATTTGCAAAAAAAACAAACTGGTTCTGATCTTGCGAAATCATCCAGTTTTGATTTCCTGCTCCGTAATCAGCCGGCACATATTTTACAATAGGAGGTAAATCTTGTGCGAAAACGGTAAAGAATAAAAATAAAAATAGCAGTGTAAATTTTGTCTTCAAGGCTTTGGTTTTTTGGTGGTCTAGTGTAAATTTAAAACTAAATCCTATTAGTTGTTCTAAAAAACACCAGATAATAATTATTTATTTATTGGCTCAGCACCTAACTTATTTAACTAAATTTAGGTTTTGTTCATCCCTGTTTGTCGTTTTAAAAATGATTACTTTTGTAGAAATCAATATTTTTTATGCAAGTTGACTTTTCTAAAATAGATCCAAAGAAAAATATAATAATAAAAGGTGCTCAGGTTCACAACTTAAAAAACCTTGATGTAGTTATTCCACGTAACAAGTTAGTAGTGATTACAGGACTTTCCGGTTCAGGAAAATCCAGTTTGGCATTTGATACTTTGTATGCCGAAGGACAACGCCGTTATGTAGAAAGTCTGTCTTCTTATGCCCGACAATTCCTGGGCAGATTAGACAAACCAAAAGTAGAATACATCAAAGGAATAGCTCCTGCTATTGCCATTGAACAAAAAGTAAATACCAGTAATGCCCGTTCTACCGTGGGGACTTCGACGGAAATTTACGACTATATGAAACTGCTGTTTGCCCGGATTGGCCGAACTTTTTCTCCGGTTTCTGGTCGCGAAGTGAAGAAAAACACCGTTTCGGATGTTATCAATGATGTTAAACAATTAGAACCTAACAGTAAATGGCTGCTTCTTGCCCCAATTCATCTGGAAGAAGGAAGACAACTGGAAGACAAATTAAAAGTTTTACTGCAACAGGGTTTTTCCCGAATATTAGTGGATAATGAAATGGTTCGTCTGGACGAGATTGACCAACATTCGTTAGACAATAAAGATGTTCTTTTAATTGTGGATCGAATTGTAGTTAAAGACGAAGAAGAATTCTATAACCGTCTTGCTGATGCCGTGCAAACTGCCTTTTATGAAGGAAAAGGAATCTGTTATTTACAGGAATTAAATACGGACAAGCGATTGGATTATTCGAATAATTTTGAATTGGATGGCATTAATTTCTTAGAACCGAATGTCCATTTATTCAGTTTTAACAATCCTTACGGAGCCTGTCCAAGCTGTGAAGGTTACGGAAACATCATTGGGATTGATGCCGAATTAGTTGTTCCTAATACCAGTTTGTCTATTTATGAAAATGCCATTTTTCCGTGGCGCGGCGAAAGCATGAGTTGGTATCGGGATCAATTAGTGAATAGCGCTTATAAATTTGATTTTCCTATTCATAAACCCTATTTTCAGTTAACGGAAGAACAAAAAGAGTTAATCTGGACCGGAAATTCTTATTTTGAAGGCCTAAATGATTTTTTTCAGGAATTGGAAGCCAAAAATTATAAAATTCAAAATCGGGTGATGCTGTCGCGTTACCGTGGAAAAACCAAATGCCAAACCTGTAAAGGAAAGCGTTTGCGTGTAGAAGCTTCTTATGTAAAAATCAACGGCAAAACGGTTTCTGATTTGGTTGATTTACCCATCAGACATTTGGCTGAATTCTTTAAAAATCTGGAATTAGACTCCTACGAAAAACAGATTGCCAAAAGACTTTTAATCGAAATCAATAACCGATTGTCATTTTTAACGGAAGTTGGTCTGGACTATTTAACGCTCAATAGAAACTCATCCACACTTTCGGGAGGAGAATCGCAGCGCATCAACTTAGCGACTTCGCTTGGCAGTAGTTTAGTGGGTTCTATGTATATTCTGGATGAACCGAGTATTGGTTTACACCCAAAAGACAGTGAACGCCTGATAAAAGTTCTTTTGTCTTTACGTGATTTAGGAAACACAGTAATCGTGGTAGAACATGATGAAGATATCATGAAAGCGGCTGATATGATTATTGATATTGGTCCGGAAGCAGGGACTTTTGGAGGAGAACTGGTTGCTCAGGGTGATTTTGATGAAATTCTGAAATCAACTTCCTTAACAGCAAAATACCTCAATGGAGATTTAGAAATTGCTGTTCCTAAAAAACGTCGCAGTTTTAAAAATTTTATCGAAATAAAAGGCGCCAGAGAAAACAACCTTCAAAATATTGATGTTACTTTTCCTCTGGATGTCCTCACTGTAATTACCGGGGTTTCCGGAAGTGGAAAAAGTACGCTTGTCAAGAAAATTCTGTTTCCTGCCATGCAGAAAAAACTGGATAATGCCGGAGAAAAAGCCGGGCAATTTACCGAAATAGCAGGTTCTTTTTCGCAAATAAAACATATTGAATATGTAGATCAAAACCCTATTGGTCGTAGTTCACGTTCAAATCCTGTGACCTACATTAAAGCGTATGATGACATCAGAGATTTATTTGCTAAAGAAAAATTGTCTAAAATAAGAGGGTATCAGCCCAAACATTTTTCTTTTAATGTTGATGGAGGTCGCTGTGAAACCTGTAGTGGCGAAGGAACTATCAATGTAGAAATGGTTTTCATGGCCGATGTACAATTGCCATGTGAAACCTGTAACGGGAAACGCTTTAAAAAAGAAATCCTTGAAGTCGCATTTGAAGGCAAGAACATCAATGATATCTTAACAATGACTATTGATGATGCCGTTGCTTTTTTCGAAAAAAACAAACAAAATAAAATTACTCAAAAATTAAAACCGTTACAGGATGTGGGTCTGGGTTATGTACAATTAGGGCAATCGTCTTCTACACTTTCCGGCGGAGAAGCACAACGTATCAAATTGGCTTCTTTTCTGGTAAAAGGAGCTACGAAAGACAAAGCTTTATTTGTTTTTGACGAACCTACAACGGGCTTGCATTTTCACGACATCAAGAAACTTTTAGCCTCATTTGATGCTTTATTAGAAAAAGGACATTCCTTATTAGTCATCGAACACAATCTCGATTTAATAAAATGTGCCGACTGGATAATTGATTTAGGACCTGAAGGCGGAGAAAATGGCGGACAATTATTAGCCGTGGGAACTCCTGAAGAAATTGTAAAAAACAAAAAATCAATTACTGCTCAATACCTCAAAGAAAAGCTATAAAACAAAAAACTCCGCCTTAATCAGACGGAGTTTTTGTTTACAATTTTAAGTTATTTAATTATAACATTTATCTTCAAAAGTGTTTCCATCTTCGTCGATAGCAATTATAATTTTTTTCTCTTTTTTAGCTTCTAAGCTTTTATATATCCAGGGAATAGACCATAAACCAAAAGTAGCACAAGAAATTAAAAAGTTTAAATGGTGATTGATTTTTTCCGGTTTTTTAGACAAAATCACAAATGGTAATTTATGATTAACTTCCTCTACAACAAAACCTTTCTTAATTTTTTTATCTAAAACCTCATTTAATTTCAAATTTTCCGGTTTATCAAGAATAATATTTATCATAATTGGTTGTTTTAATCTTGTTATACTTCTAATGAAATACATTCTGCTACAAAATTAATACCATAAATCAGGATTTCAAATACCCACTTTTAGTGATTAACACTTGTTTAAACTCGGTTTTTGTAAAAAATTACTTTATTAATTTAAATTTCTTTAACAAACCATCAATAACTTCATTGATTTGAAGAGAAATAACAAATCTATAATTTAAATATATATAAGCTAAACTCACCAGTACCGATTTCAAAACAATGGAAATAATGGAATTAAAGGTAAAATCCCAAAAGTAGAACAGCATAAATAAAATAAAGGTTAAACCTAGAGAATACAATGTCTGATTCGTAAAAGGATACAAATGCAACCTTTTTACAACAAAAGCTAATTTGGCCACGCTGTACAAAGTAATGGACAACAAAGTAGCGAAAGCTGATCCCAGAATTCCGTATAGAGGAATAAAAATCATGTTTAAACCAACGGTAAGGAAAACCAGAACCACACCGAGGAATAAGACTGCTCTATAATATTTAGTGTTAAAAATGATGGCATTGTTATTACCTAAAATCAAATCAAAATATTTTGACAAACCAATCATAAAAACCACATATATTCCTCCTCCGTATTCCGGCGGAATCATTTCATACAGTTGATTAATATTTACAAAAATGCAAAGCATCACGTATCCGCCTACAATTTGCAGATTAATCGAAGTCTTTTTATACAAATCATTCAGCTCATCATGTTTTTCTTCATGCATTAATTTTGCCGTTATGGGATATACAATTTGGTGCATAGCCCTACTGGGAACCGAAATCACTAATGCGATATATGTAGCCACCGAATAGTAGGCAATATTTTCAATTTTGATATATTGATTCAGCATTATTTTATCAATATCCAACAGTAACGTTGCTACTCCTCCTGACAAAATAATAAAAAAAGTATACACCGTAATATCCTTTACATTATTAGGAACAGCTATCTGGAAATGTGGTTTTTTTAGATAAAATGCATAAAACATAGTTACCACAAAAGCTAAAAAATAAATAACTGCTGTTACATAAATAAACTCTACAGGGCTAATCCAGTCATAATACACTCCAACAAGAGCAATTAATGAGAATAAACGCAAGCCAACTTCTTTAATGAAATTCCCAAAAACCGAGTGCATCTGAACTCTTGCCCAGGCATAAAAAATTTCGAAATAAGCCATGCAAATTCCGATGAAAGGAATTAGCCATAAAAAATCTTTTACAATGGGATTCACTTTGGACAAATAATCTGATATATCTCCGTAAAAAAGCACATAAATTAACAGTAACGGAATGGACAAAACCAAAGGAAACAAAACTGCAAAGGATAAAAATTCGTCCTGTTCCTTATCTGTTTTACACTGAGAAAAAAACTTGACTAAAGTATTTTGCATCCCAAAAGCTAGCAAAGGCATAATAATCGCCGCCGCCGAAAGAATATAATTATTTAAAGCATAATAGGTTGCTCCTAAAAAAAAAGGATATAAATAAATGGTATTGATGGCTCCAATCCCGAAACCAATATAGGTTATTATAGTATTTTTTAATGACTGATTTAATACAAGTCCCATTTATAAGTACGAAATTAGTTGTTAGAAGTCAGAAGTTGTACCAATTGTCCCGTCAAATTTTTTCTGGAATATTTTTCCATACCAATCCCGTGAGATTGTAATTTGCCTTCCAGATACTGATTATAAAAGTCCAAAATTAAGTTTTTTAGCTTTACTTTTTCAGAATAATCAAAAAACACTCCCGTATTAGTATTGGTAATAATTTCTGCAAAGTCAGAACCATTAGGTCCAATAGCAATTATGGGTCTGTTAGAAACCATATATTCGAATAATTTCCCCGGAATAATACTCTTTGTTTCTTTCGAATCAATTTCGATTAACAATAAAACCTGCGATTTTCTTTGGTGAACAATAGCCTCAGCATGCGAAACATACCCCAGATTATTCAAATACGAATTCAGGCCAAAAGCAGCAATCGTATCCAGCACTTCCTGACTAACAGCGCCAATTAGTTTAATTTCTAAATGAGATCCAAAATCAGGAATTTCACCTAATAATTCCGTTAAAGATTCCCATAATAATTTAGGATTTCTGGCCGAAAGAAAAGAACCAATATGTGCCAAAGAAAACTTAGTATCCAATGGTTGTTTTTCAACATTTTCTACATCAAAACCATTTGTAATTACTGCAATAGGTTTTGTAGTCAGCGCTTCAAACTCTGATTTTGTAGTTTTGCTGGTCACAATAATAGTATCGGCAGTATTTAAAACTTTAGATTCTAAATCCTTATGTCTCTGAGCTGCAAAATCAGACAGTCGCAATGATTTATGATAGCCTATTGTAGTCCAGGGATCCCTGAAATCAGCAAACCATTTTACATTCAGTTTTTGTTTTAATTCCAGTCCTATGAGGTGTAAACTATGTGGGGGACCTGATGTAACAATCGTATCTATATTATTCTCAACAATGTATTTTTCTAAATAGGAAACAGAAGGTTTTACCCAAAAAAAACGAGCGTCAGGGATAAATAAATTCCCGCGAATCCACAAGAAAACCTTGTCTAAAAAAGATTGTTTCTTTTGGTTGGGAATAATCCCCGAATTCATCTTCTTAGTCTTATTCTTCGATAAAAAAGAAGCCAATTGATAGGGTTCGAATATTTTTTGCTTCAGAATAATCGCCTTATCGGAAACTTCCTGAAGTAAATTTTCGTCTACAATGGGATATGTGGGATTTTCAGGAATATAGACAATGGGCTGAACACCAAAATCAGGTAAATATTTGACAAATTTTAACCAGCGTTGCACTCCCGGACCTCCGGCAGGCGGCCAATAATAAGTAATAATAAGGACTTTTTTTGGTTCCAATTTGACTATAGTTTTCAAATGATAATGAAGCTGATAATTGCAGAATGCAGATTAACTATTTTTTTTTGAATGCAGATTTCTAAATCAAAAATCTTCAATCGTTAATCTTCAACCTTAGTTCCTTTTTTCCTTTGGTAATAAACGCCACCTATTAACAAAATAAGCATTCCTGCCCCACTGATAAGTGTAATGGTACTTCCGATTTTGATGACTTCCGGTTCAAACTTGAATTCTACGGTATGAACACCTTTAGGCAACATCATCGCTCTTAACACATAATCTACCGGAAAATGATCTGTTTTTACTCCATCTACATAAGCATTCCAGCCATTTGGATAATAAATTTCAGAGAAAACAGCTAAACCTTCATTTTTGCTGTCGGAAATATACTTGATATAATTAGGTTTATAAGTACGTAACTGAATGGTTCCTGTAGTATCCATATTGCGTTTTAAACGTACATTTTTAAACTTACTACCGTATAAATTCAAATTAAAAACAGCTACTTTCTTAGTGTTTAAGTGATCCAGTGCTTTCATTTCGTCATTAGCTTTATTCACTAATTTCACTTCGTTAACAAACCAGGCATTTCCATTAGCATCCGGATTAACAACAGGAAATTCTTTTCCTTCCTTATCAGTCTGGATAACATACTTCACATTTAGCATATTGAGGATTTCCAAATTATTTTTAGCAATTTGGAAATCAAACAATTGTTGCATTCTTCGAGGTTTTGCGGCATGATAACCACCTATCGATTTATGGAAATAAGAAGTTCGGGCACTTGAGAAGTTACCACTTACTTCAAAAACACGGTAATGAGATGAATCTCTTAAAATTTGAGCATCGGCAGCTGTTGCCTCAAAAGGAACAGCAACTTCTCTTGAGCTTACAAAATCCTTAGCCGAAACGTATTTTTTATCTACCAAAAACAAATCAGAAACCATAAACAAACCTACCAGAATAAGTGCTGTAGTTTGCGCTATTCTGTTTTTTATAAACAACCATAAAACTCCTGCAGTTAAAACAATAAAGAAAGCCGAACGTAACAAATCAGCACTATATAACGTTTTTCTGTCGCTTATAAGAGCATCTACAAAACTAGGTCCGTAGCTTTCGGAAAAATAACTGTCACTTGCTCCTGAGAAACTAAACATGCTTTTGCATAAAAACAAAATCACAATAGTTCCTAAAACAATCGCTCCTGATTGCCATAAACCTTCCCACTGTTTATTTTTATCTACTTTAAAAAAGGATTGCAATCCCATAATAGCCAAAACGGGGAAGCATAATTCTAAAATAACCTGAATAGAAGAAACGGCTCTGAACTTATTATACAAAGGAACGTAGTCAATAAAGAAATCGGTTAAAATTGCGAAATTTTTACCCCAGGAAAGCAATAAAGCCACCACAGCTCCTGAAAGGAAAACATATTTTATTCTTCTTTCATCTAGAATTAAAGCGAGGATTCCCAGGAAGAAAACCACTACTCCTATGTAAGCCGGAGCTGCCACAATGGGCTGATCACCCCAATATGTTGGCATTCCGCTGACAAAATCAGCCGCCTGTCCGGCAGGAACACCCTGACTAATCATAAAATTATACATACTGCTGTCAGTACCCAAAGCTTCATGATTAGAACCACCAAAAAGTCGTGGTGCAATTAAATTAAAACTTTCTGTTATCCCATAACTGTATTCGGTAATATAATCACGAGTCATGGCACTGGTATTGGTACTTCTGGAACCATCGGGATTAAAGGTCAGTTCACTTTTCCCACGGGTACTAAAATCAGCATACTCAGCTGTAGCCATTAAATTAGTAGCATTGGCACCAAGAGCAAAAATTCCGGCAACGGCTAAAACGCCAAAAGAAGTTAATAACGCTTTAAATTCTTTGGTTTTAATCCTCGTATAAGTATAATAAGCCGAAAGAATCAAAAGGAAAATCAACAAATAATAAGTCATTTGAAAGTGATTCGCATTAATTTCTAATGCTGTTGCAATCATCGTCAACAAACCACCTGCTATATATTTTTTCCTGTAAACCAATATAAAACCGGCAATAACTAATGGCATATAAGCAATCGCATGCGCCTTAGCATTATGTCCCACTCCTAAAATAATAATAAGATAGGTTGAAAAACCAAAGGCTACGGCTCCAAAAAATGCTTTTAACGGATCTGTTTTTAATACCAGAAGCAAACCATAAAAGCCCAGAAAATAAAGGAATAAATAATCAGCCGGGCGTGGTAAAAAACGTAAAGCATGATCTAATACACTTATAAAATCATACGGATATTTTGCACCTAACTGATAAGTAGGCATCCCTCCAAAGGCCGAATTGGTCCAGTAAGGTTCTAAATGTTCTACAGCCCTGAAATCATTTTGTTCCTTAGCCATACCCGTGTATTGGGCAATATCGGACTGGAAAATCTGTTTACCCTGAAGTACGGGATAAAAATAAATGAGTGAAACTAATACAAAACCAAAAATGGCAATAGCGTGCGGATATAACTTATTTATTATTTTCAATTTTTCGGGAATTTTATTAAAATATGGATTACTATCGAGGCAAATTTAATCTATTTCTTCGTAATCCACATAATCTCCTACTTTTTTGGTTTCACGGGGTTTCTTTACGTTATCAGTATTGTAAATTACAGTATCGTCATTTTGATTCTTTTGCCACGATGACTGTTGCTGACGCTGTTGTTGCTGATACATATTTTCTCCTGCTTTCTCCACTACTTTTTTAACTATCAACGGCAAAAAAAGTTTTGCCAGAAACCTAAAAATATAATAGAAAGCTATAATATAAAACAACGTTTTTATAAATCCTGAAAAAGAAGCCAATTGCATAATAAAAATATTTTTTAGCAAAATTAACAAATACTACGCTCAAAATTGGATTATCATTCTTAAATAAATAATAAAATATAGTACATTTGGAAAGCCTATCACTTTTAAAATCCACTAACATGTCTTCATTTAAAGTTTTATTAGTCTTAGTTATAAGCTTAGTTGTTAATTACAATTATGCACAACACACCGATGAAATTAACTCCAACAGGCCGGGTGAATCCATGTCGGCATACGCCGTTGGGAAATCAGTAATTCAGGTTGAAACCGGTGTTTACGGCATCAATGAAAACCACCGTTTACTGGGTTATGATGCTAATGGATATGGTATAGACCTTGATTTACGCTATGGTTTTTTTATGGAAAAATTAGAAATAGTTGCCAATCTTCAGTATCAAAACGAAGACTTTGTAACCGCTTTTAATCAATATAACAAATCCAATTTAAAGCAAACTGTTTTAGGAGCTAAATACCTCATCTACGACCCCTATAAAAATTACGAAAAAAAAGTAAATATTTACAGCTGGAAAGCCAATCATGCTTTCAACTGGCACCAATTAATTCCTGCTGTTTCTGTTTTTGCCGGTGCTAATTTTACGATGAAAAACAATCCGTATGCTTTTTCTCCTGATGCCATGATTTCTCCAAAGGTGATGTTAGTGACACAAAACCATTTAGGCGACGGTTCCTGGGTTTTAGTTACCAATATCATTGCTGATTACATCGCTACAGATTATCCCAGCTACGGCTACATCGTTACTTTAACAAAAGGCATCAGCCGCAAATGGTCCGGTTTTATCGAAAATCAGGGGTATAAAAGCGATTTTTACAGCGATGCCATCATGCGTGGAGGAGCCGCTTTTTTACTTAACAAAAACATGCAAATAGACGCATCCATAAGCCATAATCTAAAAGACACACCAACTGTTTTTTATGGAGGAATAGGCTTTTCATGGCGATATGACACCAATTATAAAGAAGTACGAATGGAAATAGACGACAGTCCTTCGCAACCCAAATCGGTTAGAAAAGCAGCCAAAAGAGATCAAAAACGAAAAGACGCAATTGAATAAAGACAACAAACAATGATTACAGTAAAAGAAGCAATAACAAAAAAAGAACTGACCGAATATATTAAATTCCCTTTTTCTTTATACAAAGACAATGAATTTTGGGTTCCACCATTGATTGCAGACGAATTAGAAACATTCGATAAAACTAAAAATCCAGCTTTTGAAAATGCAGAAGCTTATTTTTATATTGCCTATAAAGATGATAAAATTGCAGGACGCATTACCGCCATCATCAATTGGGCAGAGGTAAACGGACAGCAAAAGAAAAAAGTACGTTTTGGCTGGTTTGATGTCATTAACGACATCAATGTGACCGAAGCTTTACTGGAAAAAGTATACGAACTGGGCCGAAAAAACAATCTGGAGTATGTAGAAGGTCCTATGGGATTTTCAAATCTGGACAAGGTAGGTGTCCTTACCGAAGGTTTTGATCAACTGGGAACTATGGTTACCTGGTACAATCATCCGTATTATGCCACTCATTTTGAACAACTGGGCTATGTTGTGGAAAAAGAATATGTAGAAAGCAAATTCCCTTTTTCGAATGTAAAACCGGAGTTTTTCCAGAAGGCCAATGAATTAGTTAAAAAAAGATACCAGTTAAATGCCCTTAATTTTAAATCTACTAAGGAAGTGATGCCTTATGTAGATAAAATGTTTGATTTGTTCAACACCTCTTATGCTAATTTATCCTCTTTTGTAGCTATTTCTGATGTGCAAAAAGAGTATTTCAAGAAAAAATACATTAGCTTCATCAATCCGGAATATATCAAATTTGTAGAAGACAAGGATCATAACATTATTGCTTTCAGTATTGTAATGCCTTCTTTTTCCAGAGCATTACAAAAAGCCAAAGGAAAATTATTCCCTTTTGGAATATTTCATTTGCTTAAAGCAAAAAAACAAAGCAAAGACATGCTTTTTTACTTAATAGGGGTACATCCTGAATACCAGAACAAAGCGGTAACGGCTATTATTTTTAACGAATATTACGATACTTTTAAAGAAAAAGGCATTGAAAATTGCTTTAGAACCCCTGAATTAGCAGACAATATTGCTATTCATAATTTGTGGAAACACTTTGATCCTAAGGTACATTGCCGCAGAAAAACATTTAGAAAAAATCTTTAAAAAAAATATCCATTAGCGCACACTAATGGATATTTTTTTTTCGTCAAAAAGTAAAGCTATTATTCACAATCAATCTTGTGATAAATGATATTTCCGTCAAATTTAATTTCACTTTTATCCTTAAAAGCCATTCTGTCATTGGTTTCAATCATTTCGCCATGACCTTCCACATAGGTATTAGAATCTTTTTTAATAAAAGCCATTTCTCGGATAGATGTTTTACCTTCAGACTCAAATTTATAGTCGGCAAATATGGTGTCTCCATGCATGTTCCCTAAAAGTGTCCCAAAGCTTCTGTCTTTTTCAAAATACGAGGCATCTAATTCTCCATTTACATCATTAACAGCATTGATATCAATAGTCAGCCTCAGTGTATCCTTCTCAATCACAGCCTGATAACATTCTTTTTTAGGTGTTTCCATTGGCGCTTCAACTTCCTGCGGAGCTACAACAACCTGATCGTTTTTCTTATTCATACAAGACGAAGCAAGAATTACAAACAACGCCACATTACTAAGTATATATATCACTTTCATAATTATAAATTTTTAAAATTAATATCATGTAAAGATATTTTTTAACAAAAAAAATCCACTCATATAATGAATGGATTCTTTTATATAATTCCCATAAAGAGAATTGTTTTTTTATGTATTATGCTTCCATGTTAACCGTAGTTTTCTCTGCAATAGCTTTATAAGTACCATTTACTAATTTTTCACGAATAGCTTCAAATGCAGTTAGTGTTTCCTCAATATCAGCAATGGTATGAGACGAAGTAGGAATCATTCTCAACAGGATAATCCCTTTTGGGATAACCGGATAAACCACAATCGAAAGGAAAATACCGTAGTTCTCTCTCAGGTCGTTTACCATCACCATCGCCTCAGGAATACTTCCTTCAAGATACACAGGAGTAATGCAAGTATTAGTATCACCAATGTTGAATCCTTTTTCTTTTAATCCGTTTTGCAATGCGTTTACATTTACCCAAAGCTTGTCTTTAATCTCCGAAGATTTACGCAATAATTCCAAACGTTTCAACGAACCAATAGTCTGAATCATTGGTAATGCCTTAGCAAACATTTGCGAACGCAGGTTGTATTTTAAATAATCAATCACATCCTTATCAGCCGCTACAAACGCACCAATATTAGCCATCGATTTTGCAAAAGTCGAAAAGTAAACATCAATTCCGTCCTGACAACCTTGCTCCTCACCTGCTCCGGCACCTGTTTTTCCAAGGGTACCAAAACCGTGCGCATCATCAACTAACAAACGGAAATTGTACTTTTCTTTCATAGCAACAATTTCTTTCAACTTTCCTTGTTGCCCGCGCATCCCAAAAACACCTTCGGTAATAAATAAAATTCCTCCTCCGGTTTCTTTAGCCATTTTAGTAGCACGTTGCAGGTTTTTCTCCATGCTCTCTAAATCGTTGTGCTTGTAAGTAAAACGCTTACCCATGTGCAAACGAACACCATCAATAATACAGGCGTGCGAATCCACATCATACACAATAATATCATTTTTAGTAACCAAAGCATCAATAATAGACACCATTCCCTGATAACCAAAATTCAATAAATAAGCCGATTCCTTCATTACAAATTCAGCCAATTCTTTTTCTAATTGTTCGTGATAAGTAGTGTGACCACTCATCATACGAGCACCCATTGGATAAGCAGCACCAAACTGAATCGCTGCATCAGTATCCGCCTGACGTACTTCCGGGTGATTGGCCAGACCTAAATAGTCATTCAAACTCCAGTTCAAAATATCTTTTCCTGCAAACTTCATTCTAGGCCCTAGTTCTCCTTCTAATTTTGGAAATACAAAATATCCCTCTGCTTGCGAAGCCCATTTTCCTAACGGTCCTTTATTGCTCTGAATTCTTTCGAATAAATCTTTTACCATACTATCGTGATGTAATAACATTAATTTTTAACTCCCGAAATTCCGGGAGCAAAAATAATTATTTAAATTTTATTAAGGGCTTTTAAGCTAAATTTATTTTTAGGAGCTATTTCCGTAAGTGCATTTCATTCCCTTTTTCACCCGCTGTTCGCTCTATCTCTTGTGCCTTGTTAAAGAAACAAGCCACAAGAGGATGCCGCTTCCATCAGGGCTAAGAAACAAGAATAGTTTTCAAAATCAACCAATGAGCGGAATGTTTGTAAGGAATTAATGAATATATTTGGGAAAGCAACAAAGCAAAGTTTTGCCAATCTGCCGTTGGATGTATAAGCGCTACTTTTTAGCGAGTATTTAAAAGTTAGCACACATTTAAATGAAAACAGTAGTAAAAACATTCATTATTACATTTTTATGCCTCCTAGTAACAATAATCTTTGCAGGTGGAGGACACGGTACATATATTCCTGCTAAAATAATTTTTCCTTTTACAATGTTATTAGCAAACTTGAATAGAGAAATAAATTTAATTGGTTTTACCCTCGCTTTAATCCAAATACCGATTTATAGCCAAATTTTAATATCCAAACCGAAATGGAAATACTTTCTGTTTGGTATACATTTATTTGCATTAGCTTTATGTTTTTACTTTAATAACGACTCATTTTGAATTTACAAAAACTCACTAAACTAAAAACCGAATATAAAAGCATTGCAATTAAAAGCATATTGCTTTGTGTGATTCTCATTTTACTATTTATAATTGAATTTTTTGTCTTTTGGGGATTTTATGGCGAAGGTGCAACTGCAAGCAGAATTTCAGAAATTTGGTACGTTGAAATAATTTTGGACTATTTACCAATCTTTATAATCGGTGGATATTTAATGTCTCAAATATTTTCAAACTTTAACGAACAGAAATATACTGAATCCAAAACTAACATAATTACATTAGTGATTTTGATTGTTGTATTCTTCATGCGAAACGAAATTCAACAACTAATATTCTAAAAGCAAACAAGTGATAATCCCCACTGCTGTCGCACGAATCCTTTCGTGTGGCTCGTTTCTAAAATCAATACGGAGCTACTTATGGAGTTCCTTCCTTCGTCAGGAAGACAAGTTTGAGGAAATGGATTGAAAATAAAACCAGAACAAACTATAACTAACATGGCATTAGAACACCTGAATATCCGCCGCTCGCATCGGGACTAGGAAATCAGAATAATTTTCTAAAATCAACTAATAAGCGGAAGGTTTGTAAGAAATAATGAATATATTTGAGAAGGAAGTATATAAAAAACGAAAACCCGGTAGCTTGACTAATCAGGGGCTATCGGGAATAATATAGAACAAATATAATAACTTCATTTAAAACCACCAAATTAAAATGAAATATATCGAATTTGAAGATATAATGTCAAGTGCAAGAATGCATAGATATCTTGTAGCAACTGGAAACAACTCAAGAAAAGCAATGACTTTATATCGGAAAAATTTACAGCTTTCTCAAGAAATGTTCACCGTAATAAGTTGCTTTGAAGTTGCATTACGAAATAAAATAAACGAACAATATGTAGCCCAACATGGAAATGATTGGTTAAGAGACAGCATTGCAGCAGGTGGAACCTTTAGCACAAACAGATGTGTAAATACTAAAAAATTAATTGATAAATCATTAAATAAACTAATAGTATATACGCACCCAAAGCTTTTAGCAACATTTGATTTTGGTTTTTGGAGATATCTTTATGCTCAACCTCAATTCTTTGCAGGTGGACAAACTTTACTAAAAGTATTTCCATCAAAACCTACAAGTACACCTGCAATTCAGTATAATCAATCGTACATAAACCATGACCTTAATTGCCATTTTCTTTCCGTTTGTTTCTTTTTTCCTGAGAGGAAAAATACTAACGTCAATCATTTGTTTACTATTACAAATAACGCTTATTGGATGGATTCCAGCTGCAATTTGGGCAGTCATCTCTTTACAAAATTCAAGAGCCGATAAAAGAAATAAAGAACTCATAAAAGCAATGAAATCTAAATCGTAGTTTTCAAGCTGGCACAAATACAATATCACTAAGTTAAGTGATAGCGACTGCACCACCCCGCCCTCTGGAGGGGTGTCTGAAAGACGGGGTGGTTTTTGAATGTTAACGGACTTACTCTTTTAAAGATTTTTTTAAATTTAATACCCGCTGCTGACACGAATCCTTTCGTGTGGTACGTTTCTAAATCAATACGGAGTTACTTACGAAGTTCCTTCCTTCGTCAGGAAGACAAGTTTGAGAAAAACAGGAAATGGATTGAAAATAAAAAATAGCAACAAAACTATAAACTAACATGACATTAGAACAACTAAAATATCCCATCGGAAAGTTTGAAGCTCCAGCAACTATTACAAAAGACATTTTATCACAATGGATAGCTGACATTTCATCTTTTCCTGCAAGACTAAAAAACGAAGTGTATCATTTAACCGATGAACAATTAGATACACCATACAGACCCGAAGGCTGGACGATCAGACAGGTAATTCACCATTGTGCCGACAGCCATATGAACAGCCTGACCCGTTTTAAACTCACACTTACCGAAGACCAACCTACCATAAAACCGTATCATGAAGAACGATGGGCAGAACTTATGGACAGTAAAAACATGCCAATCGCTCCTTCGTTAAAAATGCTGGAAGGTATTCATGAACGATGGACAATGCTGCTAAACCATCTTACAGAAGAACAAAAAGGAAGCGTTTTTATTCATCCTGAACACGGAAAAACCTTTAGAATAGACGAAAACATTGGCACCTATGCCTGGCATTGCAACCATCATTTGGCACACATAACCCAAACAAAAAAACGCAACAACTGGAAATAAACAGCCGGCAGAAAGCAGAAATAAGAAAACAGCAGTAGTTATCGTTGAATATATTAAAAGGTATAGGGAACTTAACAAAAATGAAAAATGAAAAACACCCGAATCTATAAAATGTCCTTTGCTTCGGTTTATCCGCATTACATTACCAAGGCGGAGAAAAAAGGACGCAGCAAGCAGGAAGTTGATGCAATTATTTTCTGGCTTACCGGATACAACGAGCAAAACTTACAACACATATTGGACAACAAAACCGATTTTGAAACATTTTTTGCTCAGGCTCCACAAATCAATCCCAATGTTTCTAAAATTACCGGCGTTATTTGCGGCTATCGTGTAGAAGAAATTGAAGATCCGCTGATGCAGCAAATCCGTTATCTGGACAAATTGGTTGATGAATTAGCCAAGGGAAAATCGATGGATAAAATTTTGCGCAGTTAGAAAATTAACTTCCCTCAGCCGAATCACCTTTTTATACTCCAAAAAGAAAATGATGTAATAATTCGGTGAAAATCTGTAACATACCCCAATATAGAAGTGATATTTTTGAATAAAAACAAAATAATCATGATAGCTATACTACAAAATACTCCCGATAATGTTGCTGCTTTTGAAGCACGCGGCACCGTAACTCAAGCCGATTTTGAAAACGTGGTCTTCCCCACTGTAGAACAAAAAGTAAAAATTTTTAACGAATTAAATTACCTTTTGTATCTAAACACCGAGATTGGAGATTTTACTTTTAAAGCCTGGTTGCAGGATTTACTCCTGGGGATAAAAAATCTTACCAAATGGAATCGTTGCGCTATTGTTACAGACAACAATAATGTGCAAAATTTCACCGAAATATTTAGCGTCCTGATGCCGGGAGAATTTAAGTCTTTTTCGAAAAACGAACTAGACAAGGCTATTATTTGGTGTGCTAACGGAGCAGAAAACAATCATTAACTTTTAAAAATCTAAGACATGTCAATAGAAAATCTAACACATACAAAAGCCATTGAAAAATTAAAAGAATTATCAGAAAGTGCAAGAATTTGTATGTTTTGTACCAATTTAACAGAACTTCCGATGAATTCCCGACCTATGAGCCTTCAGGAATGCGACAATCAGGGAAACCTCTGGTTTATAAGCAGTGCCGAAAGCAATAAAAATTTTGAAATAAAAGAAGAAAACAAAGTACAGCTGTTCTTTATGAATAATAGTAATTCCGAATACCTGTCTATTTATGGCAAAGCTTTTATTTACAAAGACAAAAATACGATAGAAGAACAATGGAGCTCTCTGGCAAATGCATGGTTTGAAGAAGGAAAAGACGACCCTAAAGTAACCGTAATCAGAGTGACTCCAGAAGAAACCTATTATTGGGATACCAAAGCAGGAAAATTTATAACCATGATGAGTTTTGTGGGTGCCGCTTTAACCGGATCAACAACCGATAACAGCGATGGAGTTGAAGGAAACCTGAATATCAGATAAACCTATTCACGCTCTTTTCGTAAAAATAATACAAACAAAGGGGAAGTAAAAAAACTTCTCCTTTTCTATTAAAAAAAATAAAGCCAAATGAAATAATTACAATTAGGACAAAAACTAAATGAAAATATTTATCTTTAGCTCTCATAAAAAAACACAATGCCGCAAAATACAAAAGAACTCAAACTAGCCGTATTAATTGATGCCGATAATGTTCCGTACAGCAATGTAAAAGGAATGATGGAAGAAATTACTAAATTCGGTACCCCAACCACAAAACGTATCTATGCCGACTGGACTAAACCCAATGCCAATGGATGGAAAGGTGTTTTACTGGAACACGCCATCACTCCTATCCAACAATACAGCTATACTACAGGCAAAAACTCATCCGATTCTGCGTTGATTATCGATGCTATGGACTTACTGTATTCTGGGAAACTGGACGGTTTTTGTATTGTTTCCAGTGACAGCGATTTTACCCGTTTAGCGATTCGTTTAAGAGAATCAGGCATGAAAGTGATTGGAATTGGTGAACAAAAGACACCAAAACCTTTTATCAGCGCCTGCGACCGTTTTATATTTATCGAAGTTTTAGATGGCGCTATCAAGAAAAAAACCACTAAAACTGTAGTGGATTCTAAAAAACCAGTGGAAAAAACCACTATTAAAGCCACCGAAAAACCGACTCAAAAACCATTAAATAAAATTGACGAACCTACCATGGATCTTATCGAAGATTCTATTGACGACATTGCCGATGATAGTGGCTGGGCTTTTCTGGGCGATGTAGGAAACCTGATTGTAAAGAAAAAACCCGAATTTGACCCACGAAATTACGGCTTTACAAAACTGACTCCCATGTTAAAATCACTAACTGACATTCTTGAAATAGATGAAAGAGATTCAGATAAAAAAGGGATTAAACACGTTTATGTACGTCTTCGTTATAGTTAAATTAACTTTTTAACTACCTGATACAATAATTCTTTACTAATAGGTTTAGACAAATAATCATTCATTCCTATTTCCTTGACACGCAATTGAGTGCTTTCCATCACATCTGCAGTTACGGCAACAATAGGAATGTTTGCGTTTTGTTCACCCACTTTTCCATTCCTTATGGCAATGGTAGCTTCATAACCGTCCATAACAGGCATTTGAAGATCCATTAAAACTAAATCAAAAGTATTATTTGCAAAAGCATCTAAAGCTTCTTTCCCATTATTGGCATACACAATTGTGGTATTCAACCACTTTTTAGTAATCATTTTAATGACCATTTGATTCATTGCATTATCCTCTACAACCAAAATAGTTTTACCACCTAAATCGCAAACTGCTGAGTCAGCAACCGCAACCGGGATTTTCTTTTTGGCTGCGATTTCATAATCAATTACAATGGTACAAACTGTTCCTTTATGGATTTCACTTTGAATTTCGACAAGTCCTCCTTGCTTGTCCACTAAGGTTTTCACAATGTAAAGTCCTAATCCCAGTCCTCCAAATTTTCGTTTATTATCAATACTGTGCTGAGAAAAAGAATCAAACAAGCTATTCATTTTTTCTTTGGCTATGCCAACACCTGAATCGGTAACAATCAATTTTACACTTGCAATAGTATCTGATTTTTTTTCCACTTCCACCTTGAAATCAACAAAGCCGTGAGAAGTGAATTTTATAGCATTATTTAAAACATTGTTGATAATCTGAAACAATCTGTTCTCATCACCCACAAGAGTTGAAACAGGAGTATCCGGCTTAGTAAAATGGAACTTAAGCCCTTTATCTTTTGATTTGATTTTAGCACTGGACTTAACATTTTTTAAAACCGTCAGTAAATCAAACTCTTTTTTCTCCAGCCTTAATTCATTTTTTTCAATTTTAGAAAAATCCAATATATCGTTTACAGACCCCAATAAACTCTGAGCTGAATATTTTATAACCTCACAGTTTTTCTTCTCTTTTTTATCTTTGACGGCACCGGAAACAGTTTCAATCAAATTACTAATCGCATTCAGCGGTGTACGCAATTCATGGCTGATATTCGATAAAAAATATGATTTTAACTCATTCATTTCTTCCGACTTCACTAAAGCAATCCGGTTAAATTCTTCTTTTTCATTTTTTAATTTCCGAATCAGATTTGACATTGAAAGAGAAAGAAAAATTACTTCTAAACCAGTACCAATTTTAGAACTATTCTGAGTCACAAAAGTATTCTCCACCAATCCCAGATTATTGAGAATAAAAACACCAAAACCCAGAATCAAAAAGAAAATACCGATGATAAACAAAGAATCAACAGCTTTCTTACTGTAGTATAAATATCCTATTGAAAAAACGATCAGAAATAAAAAAACTAAAACTAACAAGTTTACTATTTGGTAACAATAAATCAGAGCTACAGGTACAAAAACAGCAAAAAACAATAAAATTAACAGCAAAGCATAACTCACCCGATACATTAAATAGATAACACTGCTATTCTCCTTAATTTTCAAAAACAATTCGCTATACTTACCTGATAAAAATGCTCCTATTATGGCTAAAAACAGTACCGCATGATTTGAAAACCAGCCGCCACCAGGAGTTATGTATTGGTAAAAATATCCGTCTAATGCAAATTGTAACAAGCCCACAGAGACTACATACAAACTGTAATATAAAAATGTAGATTCTTTCAATCCTAAAAAGAAAAAGAAATAAATAATAGCAACTATGGCTAAAACACCGTAAAAAAGTCCGTTAACAAACTGTGCGGTCGAATTAGCATTTACAAAACCTTCCGGAGAATATAAAACTAATGGCAGTTTAACTACTTCACCGTCACTTTTAATATGCAAAACTAACTTTAAATTCGCTTTCGGTTTAATTTTCAAATTAAACAGACTCCTTCTGTTAGGATAGCTTCGTTCCTCAAAAGCCATAGCGTCACCACTAATTTCTTTTTCAATTTTTCCCGTAGCGGCATTCACAAGATACAATTCAACTACATCCGTTATGGGGCGTGCCGTCTCAAAAAAGTAATGCAACTCTTCATCAGTATCATTCACTAAAGTAGTCATTGACCAAAAATTATTTTCAGTGAATCCTAAATAATCTCCCTTAGCTTTAAGTTCTTGTGGATTTAAAGTATTAAATTCTCTTAAAACAAATTGAATATCAAGGTCTTTTTGACCTACATCAGCAATTGAAGTGTAATCTTGCAGCGAAAGCACATCTGGTAAATCATCTGATTTAAAAACATATTGCGAGTAATTGTTAGCATAAACCAGCAGAAAAAAGAATAATACTATTCTTTTTAGAAAAACCAAAAAGCTTTCCGTTTTCATATTCAATCATTTTAGGGGTAAGCAAAAGTAGCAAAACATGCTGACTTTCATGACATAACACTTATATTCTTTTTTTGCTGACAAAATCTTTAAATTTAATTTATTAATATTTTCTAAAATATTTCACAGGACTATATATTCTTTCTACATTAGTTCATCAACATTTTTTTTAAGATTATGAGAAAGCAAATTTTCATCGTTGGAATTTCATTATTAGCCATTTCGCTATTTTTTAATTATTATATGGAAACATCGTATTTGTTTTCTGTAATAATGCTGGTTTTTATAGCAATCGGATTTTATAATAGTGTCCAGAAAAAGCACGCAATACTCCGAAACTTTCCGGTTATAGGTTACTTCAGATATATTTTCGAAAGTATCTCACCGGAAATTCAACAGTATTTTATTGAACGCTCTACCGATGGAAAACCTTTTTCAAGAAACCAGCGTTCGCTGGTTTATCAGAGAGCCAAAAACATTGATTCTAATACACCATTTGGAACACAATTAGACCTCAACCATACCAATTATGAAGGAATCAAACATTCTATATTTCCTGCCAAAGTAAATGAGGAATTACCCCGCGTACTGGTGGGAGGAAAAGATTGTAAACAACCTTATTCAGCCTCATTGCTCAATATTTCGGCAATGAGTTTTGGGTCATTAAGCGAAAACGCAATTGTAGCTCTTAACAAAGGTGCTTTAAGAGGTCATTTTTATCACAATACCGGCGAAGGAGGATTAACTGATTTTCATTTACAGGGAGCCGATGTAACCTGGCAAATAGGAACCGGATATTTTGGCTGTAGGGATGACAGAGGGAATTTTGACGGTGGAAAATTCAAAGAAAAAGCAAGTCATCCCAATGTGAAAATGATTGAAATCAAACTCTCTCAAGGCGCTAAACCCGGACACGGAGGTGTATTACCCGCTGCTAAAAACACCGAACAAATTGCTAAAATAAGAGGTGTATTACCTCACACATTAATATTATCTCCTCCTGCTCACAGTGCTTTTTCGGATGCGAAAGGCTTAATTGAATTTATCGCCCGCTTACGCGAATTGTCTAACGGAAAACCCATTGGTTTCAAACTCTGTATTGGAAAAACCAGTGAATTTGAAGCCATTTGTCACGAAATGATTGCCGCAGATTGCTATCCTGATTTTATCACCGTTGATGGCGCCGAAGGAGGAACAGGTGCTGCACCTTTAGAATTTTCGGATGGTGTGGGAATGCCTTTTGAACCTGCGTTGATATTTGTCAATAAAACATTAGTCAATTTAAATATCCGGGATAAAATACGCATCATAGGAAGTGGAAAAATCATTTCCGGTTATTCGGTTTTACATGCTATTGCTTTAGGGGCAGACATGTGTAACAGCGCCCGGGGTTTTATGTTTTCACTGGGCTGCATTCAGGCGTTGCGTTGCCACAACAATCAGTGTCCCACCGGCGTGGCCACCCAGAATAAAATGCTGATGAAAGGTTTAGTGGTAACCGATAAATCCGAACGGGTTTATCATTATCATCGAAATACACTTCATGCTGCCAATGAATTATTAGCCGCAGCCGGAAAAAACAGTTTTGCCGAAGCTGATATTTCTATTTTTATGCGTGGGGACGAATTTGCACATCTTTCCGATTCGTATTTTCCAAATAACCTAACCAATGTCAGTCAGCATTAACAAAAAAAAGGAGGGCTATGAAAGCCCTCCAAAAATTGGTTTTGATTTACTATTATCAACTATAATTAACTAAAAAGTGTTGATAGTGTGCTTTCATTTTTCTACCCAAATTAACATACACACATTAATGAATCAAAACCACAGTGTAAAGATACGGCTATTATTCAAAGAAAAATATTTCTTACTATAATTTAACACCTAATTAACCTGAAATACAGATACTTATATATTTTTTAATACAAAAAATAATATTTTTTAAAATTCTCTTATTATGAAACTCGTATTTGCCTCTAATAACAAAAATAAAATCAAAGAAATCCAACAATTATTGCCGGATACCATTACGCTTTTAAGTCTGGAAGCCATTGGTTGTCATGAAGAAATTCCGGAAACAGCTGACACTATAGAAGGCAACGCCATCCTGAAAGCCAATTATGTAACTCAAAAATACGGTTATGATTGCTTTGCCGATGATACAGGACTGGAAGTGGAAGCCTTAAACGGAGCACCCGGTGTCTATTCTGCACGATATGCCGGAATGCAGCGTAATGCAGAAGACAATATGAATCTTTTATTGGAAAACTTAAAAAATCAAGATAACCGCACCGCACAATTTAAAACTGTAATTGCATTAAATATAAATGGCAAACAACAACTCTTCACCGGAATTGCAAAGGGGGAAATTACGCTGGAAAAATCAGGAAATCAAGGATTTGGATACGATCCTGTTTTTCAGCCTGAAGGTTACCAGGAAACTTTTGCCGATTTAGATTTGGAAATAAAAAACCAAATTAGCCATCGAGGAAAAGCCACCCAATTACTCATTTCTTATTTAACAGAAACAAAATAATTATCTAATATCCAATATTTTTCAGGTGTTTTTTCGAAAATAAACCTTCTATTTACCGTTAAAATTCTAAAACTGAAGGCGCTATTTTAAGTTTCAAAACATAACTTTCTGATAATCAAAAGATATTAAATCATTAAAACTTAGAAATGCATTAGTTTATATGGATAATTAACAGTAATTTTGCACCCTATTTTAAAAATACATAATGAATAAATTTGAACAATTAGGATTGAGTGAATCGTTACTGAAGGCGATTTTAGATCTAGGATTTGAGAATCCGTCAGAAGTACAGGAGAAAGCGATTCCCCTATTATTGGAAAAAGATACAGATTTAGTTGCGTTGGCTCAGACAGGGACAGGGAAAACGGCAGCTTTTGGTTTTCCAGTTATTCAAAAAATTGATGCCGACAACAGAAATACACAGGCGTTGATTTTATCTCCAACGCGCGAACTTTGCTTACAGATTACCAACGAACTTAAAAACTACTCTAAATACGAAAAAGGTATTAATGTGGTAGCAGTTTACGGAGGAGCTAGTATTACCGAACAAGCGAGAGACATTAAAAGAGGAGCACAAATTATTGTGGCTACTCCAGGAAGAATGCAGGATATGATTAACAGAGGATTAGTAAACATCACTCAGATTAATTATTGTATTCTTGACGAAGCAGACGAAATGCTGAACATGGGATTCTATGATGATATCGTAAACATCCTTTCAACAACTCCTGACGAGAAAAACACATGGTTGTTTTCTGCAACAATGCCGGCAGAGGTTGCCCGAATTGGTAAACAATTCATGACAAACCCTGAGGAAGTAACTGTAGGAACTAAAAACTCTGGTTCTGCTACCGTTTCTCACGAATTTTATCTTGTAAACGCACGTGATCGTTACGAAGCTTTAAAACGTTTAGCAGATGCTAACCCGGACATTTTCTCTGTAGTTTTTTGCAGAACAAAACGTGATACACAGGCTATTGCCGAAAAATTAATCGAAGACGGATACAGCGCTGCTGCATTACACGGAGATTTATCTCAGGCACAACGTGACGGAGTAATGAAATCTTTCCGTGGAAGACAAATCCAAATGCTTGTTGCAACTGATGTTGCGGCACGTGGAATTGACGTTGATAATATTACTCACGTAGTAAATTACCAATTACCGGACGAAATTGAAACGTACAACCACCGTTCAGGAAGAACAGGTCGTGCAGGAAGATTAGGAACTTCTATTGTAATTGTAACAAAAAGCGAATTACGCAAGATTTCTTCTATCGAAAGAATCATCAAACAAAAATTTGAAGAAAAAACAATTCCTTCCGGAATCGAAATCTGCGAAATCCAATTATTACACTTAGCTACTAAAATTAAAGATACTGAAGTAGATCACGAAATTGACAACTACTTACCGGCTATCAATGATGTATTAGAAGGTTTGACTAAGGAAGAACTGATCAAGAAAATGGTTTCTGTTGAATTTAACCGTTTCATCAACTACTACAAGAAAACAAGAGATATTTCGGCTCAATCTGGTGACAGACGTGAGCGTGGAGACGATCGTGCTCCAAGAGAAAACAACAATAGTGGTGCTACAAGATATTTTGTAAACATTGGTTCCAGAGACAATTTTGACTGGATGTCATTAAAAGATTATTTGAAAGAAACATTAGACTTAGGTCGTGATGACGTTTTCAAAGTAGATGTAAAAGAAGGATTCTCTTTCTTTAACACTGATCCGGAACACACTGATAAAGTAATGGAAGTGTTGAACAACGTACAATTAGAAGGACGTCGTATCAATGTTGAAATCTCTAAAAATGATGGTGGCGGAAGACGCGATCACAACGGAAGAAGTTCTGGCGGAAGAAGTTCAGCTCCAAGAAGAGAAGGTAGCTTTGCTCCAAGACGTGAAGGTGGTTTTAGAAGCGACAGAAATTCAGCTCCAAGAGAAGGTGGTTTCAGAAGCGAAAGAAGCTCAGCTCCAAGACGT
The DNA here is from genome assembly GCF_900142775.1 of Flavobacterium flevense. Lineage (GTDB taxonomy): Bacteria > Bacteroidota > Bacteroidia > Flavobacteriales > Flavobacteriaceae > Flavobacterium > Flavobacterium flevense. The sequence goes on along the minus strand of NZ_FRCC01000011.1, from coordinate 43,414 downwards.
GAAGGTGGTTCATCAGAAAGACCTGCCAGACGTTCAGAAAGCTTTGGTGATGCACCAAGACCAAGAAGACCAAGAAGAGATTAACGATTCGTTAATTTTCTTATAATTAAAATAATAAACTACAAAATATTTAAAGCCGTTTTATTACTTTTAAAGTTTTAAACCAGTTTATGAAATATTTTGTAGTTTTCTTTTTTTTAGTATTCTCTACAGTCACTTTTGCCCAGGATCAAATTACTTCCCAAAAAGTAACCGGCTATATCTATAACGACAATACTAAAACTCCTTTATCAGGTGTAAACATCATCAATATCAATAGAGTAAGAGGTTCCAGAACTGATATGAATGGGTATTTTGAAATTGACATTCACCCTACTGACACCTTACATTTGTCCCTTTTAGGATTCCAATCACTAAGAGTGAAAGTAACGAATGACTGGATAAAAAATAAAGTAGCTAAAATATATCTGACTGAAAAAGCCATCGCTTTAGAAGAAGTTGTAATTCGCCCCTTTAACCTTACCGGTTACTTAGAGGTAGATTCGAAAACAATTCCTATCAATAAAAACTACCAATACAGCATTTCAGGATTAAACAATGGTTACGAAGCAGGAGAATATTCTCCCGGAGCTTTTGGAAAAGTTTTGGGCTCCATTTTCAATCCCGCGGATATGCTTTATAATTTCTTTGGAAAAAAAGGAACAGAGCTGAAAAAATTAAAACAAATTAAGAAAGATGATACGGTAAGAAACCTTCTCGAATCTAAATTTGACCGTGAAACTCTTGCGGTATTGCTGGGAATTGATAAAAACGAAATTCCCGAAATATTACAACGCTGTAATTATTCAGAATCTTTTATACAAACCGCTAACGACTTACAAATCATGGATGCCATAAGCGGATGCTATGAACAATATAAAATTCTGAAAAAATAATAAAAAATTTATATTCAATCCTCAATTCCTAATTGGGGATTTTTTTTTAGATAAAGCGCAAAGCAAACACAATAAAACCTACATTTACTAAAACACAATCCTAAAAAATAATTATCATGGCAAAAAGTCAAGACGCTAAAAAAACGGTAAAGAAAGAACCGCAAAAAACAGCCAAAGAAAAGAAAGAAGAAAAAAGAGAAAAGAAAAACAGTCCGAAAAGAGACTAAATTTAAGTCATCAGTATTCCGCTTTTAGTGATCAGCAAAACTGAATACTAAAACGGAATACTGAGCACTTTTTTATTTTACCGGAATATTCGCTAAAATCTCCACTAAAAATTTCCAGAATTTTTGAGAAGAAGCGATACTCGCTCTTTCATCCGGCGAATGAGCTCCGTGAATAGTGGGTCCAAAAGAAATCATATCCATATCCGGATAATTGCCTCCTAAAATACCACATTCTAAACCGGCATGACAAGCTACTACTTTGGGTTTTTCGCCATTTAGTTTTTCATAAAGAGGAACCAAAACCTCTAAAATTTCTGATTGGGGATTAGGAGTCCAGCCCGGATAAGAACCTGAAATCTCTACCTCACAACCCATTAATTCAAAAGCAGAACGCAACTCATTAGCCAAATCAAACTTAGCCGATTCTACCGAAGAACGCGTTAAACATTGCACTGACAATTTTCCTTTACCTAAATTAACTTTTGCAATATTATTTGAAGTTTCGACCAAATTGTCAAAATCAGCACTCATTCTGTGCACACCATTAGCTGCCGTTGCCATCGAACGCACAAAATAGTATTGCGCCATCGGAGGCATCACCTTTGCAGGAGTATTTTTCAATTTTTCGAAAACAATTTCTAAGTTGGGTTCCGTAGTTTTCAGTTCGTTTTTAATTTCGCTGACAATTTGCTGCATATCAAAAACAAAAGCTTCATCATAAACTGAAGCAATAATCACTTTTGCCACACTTTCACGTGGAATAGCATTGCGCAAACTTCCGCCATGAATTTCCGAAATTTGCAAACCAAAATTATCAAAACCATCAAACAACAATCGGTTCATAATTTTATTGGCATTCCCTAATCCTTTATGAATATCAATCCCGGAATGTCCGCCTTTGAGTCCTTTTACGGTGATGCTGTATGCCGTTGAATGTTCCGGCGTTTCTTCCTCATCGTATTCCGCTTCTGCAGTGACATCAATTCCTCCTGCACAACCAATGTCGATTTCATCATCTTCTTCGGTATCCAGATTCAGCAAAATTTGTCCTTGCAATAAACCTTCTTCTAAGTTCATAGCACCTGTCATTCCGGTTTCTTCATCGATAGTAAACAAGGCTTCAATAGCAGGATGAGCGAGATCTTTACTTTCTAAAATAGCCATAATTGCGGCAACACCTAATCCATTATCCGCTCCCAGAGTTGTTCCTTTGGCACGCACCCAGTCGCCATCTACATACATTTCGATTCCCTGAGTATCAAAATCAAACGCTGTATCAGCATTTTTTTGATGTACCATATCCAAATGTCCCTGCAACACAATTGCCTTGCGGTTTTCCATTCCCGCTGTGGCCGGCTTTCTAATAATTACATTTTGAACCTTATCTTCAAAAACTTCTAACCCTAAGTTTTTACCAAAATCTTTTATAAAAGCCACCACACGTTCTTCTTTTTTAGAAGGCCTTGGTACCGCATTCAAACTGGCAAAATTATTCCATAAAGCCCGTGGCTCTAAATTCCATATTTCCTGACTCATATAGTTGTATTGTATTTTCGATTTAAAAAACTCAAAGTTACAAAGTTTAAAATCCTTTTCTAACATTAAATTAATTATTGCTGGTCAAACTCATGCGTTTTATTTCTTGCCACGAATTACACTATTTTACACCAATTTTAATAAATCTAAAAATCACACCAATCTTACAAGCCTTTGCTCTATTCGTGCAATATTTATGACATATCAATTTGTGTTATTTCGTGTAATTCATGGCTGATTTTTTTTATTTCTGAAACGCATGCGTTTGCCTTGTTAATTATTGTAATTATATTTACAACACTAAAATGCTATTTTGAAACGAAAATACTTATTACCATTACTGCTCATTATTCAGATTCTGATTCTAAAAACACTTGCTTTTTTTCCGGAATTAGTAGAGTCTTTTTACAGCAACGGATTGTATCCGTTACTTTCTAATTTCCTGAGAATTCTGTTGGGATGGATTCCGTTTTCAATTGGAGACATTCTGTATTTTATTTTGATTTTACTGGCTTTAAAATGGTTTTGGTCCAATCGAAAAAACTGGAGATTAAACTGGAAAGACCGTGTATTAGCAGTTTTAGGTGCTGTTTCGGTTTTTCATTTCTTCTTTTATTTTATTTGGGCAATCAACTATTACAGAATTCCTCTTTTCGAAAAAATGCAAATTAAAAGAGAGTATTCGGATGCTGATTTATTAGATTTCACCAAAAAAGTTATTGCAAAAACGAATGAAATTCAAAACCAGATTACTAAAAACGATAGCCTAAAAGTAATTTACCCTTACAGCCATGAAGCCACTTTTGAAAAAAATATTAATGGGTACAAACATCTGGCTAAAAACTATCCGTTTTTTAGTTATTCCAATCAAAGCCTTAAAAAATCCCTGTTTAGTCTGCCTTTAACTTATATGGGTTTTGGCGGATATTTAAATCCTTTTACTAATGAAGCTCAGGTCAATTATTTAATGCCCCGGTACAATTTACCTACCACCAGTTGTCACGAAATGGCGCATCAAATGGGTTATGCCAGCGAAAGCGAATGTAATTTCATTGGGTTTCTTGCTTCGGTTCACAATGATGATTTGTATTTTAAATATTCCGGTTACAGCTTTGCGTTGCGGTATTGTTTAAACAATTGGTACATTCGAAATGAAAAAATATATCAGGAATTATTAAAAACCGTTCACCCCGGAATTCTAAAAAACTATAAAGAAAGTGAACAATTCTGGATGCAGTATCAAACGCCGATTGAGAAAGGATTTCATACTTTTTATGATCATTATTTAAAAATTAATCAACAGGAAGAAGGAATAAACAGCTACAGTAAGTTTGTTGATTTATTGGTGAATTATTATAAAAACAAGCCTTTGTAAAATTAAAATGCTACAACTCATCACTGGTAAAAGTGGTAAAACTTCTTTTCTTATAAGGTCTGATTATCAAACGTCCTTCGCGGTCAAAACGGATATAATTATACACCCAATTCAAGAAAACAAACGCTTTATTCTTGAAACCAATGAGTGAAAACAAATGCACAAACATCCAGACAAACCAAGCGAAAAAACCACTAAAATGAAATTTAGGCAAATCGACAACAGCTTTGTTTCTCCCTATGGTAGCCATCGAACCTTTGTCTTTGTATTCAAAAGCTTCCATCTGCTGTTTTTGAATGAGTCGAATAATATTCTTTCCTAATAATTTACCTTGCTGTATGGCGGGTTGTGCCATCATAGGATGCCCTTGTGGATAATCTTCGGTTTCCATTGAAGCGATATCTCCAATAGCAAAAATAGCATCATATCCTTTTACCTGATTGTAGGAATTGACACGAATGCGTTCTGCTTTTTCTACTAACGCACTGGCATCTAACCCGGAAACAAGCGCTCCCTGAACACCGGCAGTCCAAATTACGGTTGCGGTATCAAAACTCAAATCGGAATTTGTGGAAATAGTGCGACCGTCATAATGAGTCACTCTTACATTTTTCCAGATTTTAACCCCCATTTTTAAAAGAAACTTTTCCGCTGCTACAGATGACTTCTCACTCATCGTATTGAGAATTCTATCGCCACTCTGAATCAGGTTAATTTGCATTTTTGTGATATCCAGATCAGGATAATCTTTTTGCAAAATGGCTTTTTTCATTTCTGCCAAAGCACCTGCCAACTCTACTCCTGTTGGCCCTCCTCCAACCAAAACAAAATTGATTAAGCAGTTTTGTTCTTCAACATCTTTAGTAAAAACAGCCTGTTCAAAGTTTTCCAGTACAAGACTTCGAATATTAAGGGATTGCGGTATGGTTTTCATTTCCATACTGTTTCGTTTTATCTCTTCGTTTCCGAAAAAATTAGTTGTAGAGCCCGTAGCCATAACCAAATAATCATAGCTCAATTCTCCTATTTCGGCAATTATCTTTTTGTTTTGAGTATCAATTTCCTGAACATTCGTCAATCTAAAATAAAAATCATCGTACTCCTGAATTACTTTCCGAATGGGAAAGGCAATAGAACCCGCTTCGAGTCCGCCGGTAGCAACCTGATACAATAAAGGCTGAAAAGTATTGTAATTGTGTTTGTCTAAAAGCACCACCTGAACTTTTTTGTTCCTTAATTCTTTGGCCAATGCAATTCCTGCAAAACCACCACCAATTATAACGATTCGAGGATTATCAGAATGGGGAATATTCATATTTTAAATTATTTACAACTTACTAAAGATACAAAGTATAAAAATTCTACTGGTATGGAATACAAAAAAAGAGAGTAAAAAACTCTCTTTTTTTAATCTATTTCCCACTGACGCAATTTATTTAATTGTTCCTGTTCTTCTAATTCCTCAGCCGGAATCACCTTTAAAAAAGAAGGATGCTGCTCAATAGCGTATTCTATTTTTTCTACAATTTCGTCAATAGTTTCGTTATCATAATCAATTACCAGCGGTTCTTTGATGATAAAAGACTGTAAAATTCCTTTCTTTTTCATTCGGATTCCTTTTCTGTCAAATGAACGTCTGAAACCATCAATAACAATCGGCACTACAATAGGGCGATGCTGTTTAATAATATGAGCTGTTCCTTTACGAACCGGTTTAAAAGAGCGGGTGGTTCCCTGCGGAAAAGTGATGACCCAGCCGTCATTTAAGGCTTTTTTTATGTTCTCGGTATCATTGGGGTTTACTGCTTTTTTCTCCATAGCATCTACACCTTCGGAACGCCAGGTTCTTTCTACAGGAATGGCTCCGGCATAAGACAATATTTTAGGCAATAAACCGGAACGCATGGTTTCCTTAGCCGCCACATAATAAATATTCATTTTAGGCTCCCATAAATATCCAATATTCTTAATTGAATCAATTCGCCCGCTTAAACTGGCGTTAAAAACATGAAACATTGCCACCACATCGGCAAAATAGGTTTGGTGATTGGAGATAAACAACACATTGGTATCGGGTAATTTTCGAATGATTTCCGAACCTTCAATTTGTAAATCATTAAAACCCCGATAACGTCTATGAGTAAAGCTTCCAAAAAAACGGATTAGCCATTTTTTTAAAAATAAAATATGCCCAAAGGGATTTCTTTTAATGAGTTTCATAAAAGGTAATTAGTTTAATATTAGATTATAAATTTACAAAAACAAGATGAAGCGCTCTACAACTTTCCAGTATCAAAAACACTTAACAACACATCTTTTAATTCGCTCAGCATCATAGCGGTAGCTCCCCACACTATATGTCCATCAATCTTAAAAGCCGGAACTTCAATAAAGGAACCGTAAGAAGTGGATAGATTTTCGACCGTTAAAATAGCATCATTTTTAAAAACTTCCAGAGGCAATTCAATAATTGAAGCTACTTCTTGAGGATCTAAAACGAATGCTGGTTCTTCGATACAAATTCCTAAAAAAGGATATACCATAAAATTACTTGGCGGAATATACAACGGGCTAAAATCTTTCACAATTTCGATTTTGTCACGACTGATTCCAATTTCTTCCTCCGTTTCTCTTAAAGCAGTTTCTTTTAAATTACTATCACCAACTTCAAATTTGCCGCCCGGAAAAGCAATTTGAGCAGAATGCACTCCTTCGTAGGAATTTCGAACAATCAAAACCAAATGAGCCTGATTGTTTTTAGGATAAAACAACATCGTCACAGCAGCTTCTCTGGGATTTTTTTCTTTCAGATTAATTTTCTCCAAAAGTTCTTTGCGTTCAACAGGCATCATCTTTTCATGAGAAGCAAAAGCAGGAAGTACTGCGGGAACTAAATTGGGTATAATTTTTAAAAAATGCTGAAAATCCATAATCAAAGTCTATTTTTGCAAATAAAACATAAATATACTTTAGAAAACGAGCCTGAACAAATTTTCTAAAGATGAAAGCTTAATAAAATGTATAGTAAAGAAGAAACGCAACGGTTAAAACGAGAATTCTGGGTAACATTTGCCGAAAAACATCCTCGAAAATGGCTTTTATACGACACTAAGATTAAGGACTTCTCTTTTAAATTTTATGTGGATAATAAAAAAGCTCAGGTTTTGATTGATATCGAACATCGCAATACTGAAAAACGAATTGCTTATTTTGAAAAACTGGAAGCTTTAAAAAACATCTTAGAAGAAGAATTCATCACTGATTTAGTTTTTGAAAAAGACTATGTTTTGGAAAATGGAAAGACCATTAGCAGGATTTGGGTTGAAAAATCAGGCGTTGGTTTCAGCAACCGTAATTACTGGGACAGTATTTTTGATTTTTTTAATGAAAAAATGGATGCTCTGGAGCGTTTTTATCTGGAATATGATGAGTTTATAAAGGATATTGAAATCGAATAATGTTCCGATTTTACATCGTAAAAATATTATACACAATCACATGATCCGGATAAGTGATATATAATTGTTTTCGGTTTTCCTGCTTTTTTCGGGTGATGATAGAAAGGGTACAATCAACACCATCATTGTCTTTACAAGTAAAGGAATACACTAAATCACTTTCAGACTCTGATTCCGGCTGATAGACTACTATATTGTACAATTGAATATTTTGAGAATATACTACAATCCTGTTTTTATCAGTATCTAAAGTAACAGTGATATTTACTAATCCCAGATCAGACCATTTCCCCCATTTTCCTTTTTCATTTTTTTCCAAAACACTAAAACCCGAAGTTTTGAATCGATATACCTGACTGTAAGATTGCTGCAAACCCATTGTAAAAAACAATAAACAGATGTAAAAATAAAAGCATTTTTTTTGTGTCATTTTTGACTTATTTAAAATAAAAAATTGGCAACTTGCTTTTTAGCAAATTCATATTCCTGCATCATGTCTAAAACAATGGTTTGAGCGGACTTTATATCGTGAATTAATCCGGCTATCTGACCTATTTCTAATTCTCCTTCAACCACATCTCCTTCAAAAATACCTTTCTTGGCTCGGGCTCTTCCTAATAATCCGCACAAATCCTCTTTAGTGGGACATTGGGTATACAATTCCTGAATGTCTTCAAAAAACTTATTCTTTATCAATCTCACAGGAGTCAGTTCTTTCAATGTTAATTGTGTACCGCCTTCCTTTGTATCCAGAATTATTTTTTTAAAATTATCATGTGCCGAAGATTCTGTCGAAGCAGCAAACCTGCTTCCTACCTGAACAGCATCTGCTCCCAGAATCATAGCTGCAAGCATTCCGTTTCCGGTAGCGATTCCGCCAGCTGCAATAATAGGAATTTTTATTTGTTCTTTCACCATCGGAATTAAAGTAAAAGTAGTCGTTTCATCCCGACCATTATGTCCTCCGGCTTCAAAACCTTCGGCGACAATAGCATCTACTCCTGCCTGTTGTGCTTTTAATGCAAATTTAGTACTGCTCACCACATGAACTACCGTAATTCCATGATCTTTTAAGTAAGGTGTCCAGGTCATCGGATTCCCTGCGGACGTAAATACAATCCGGACTCCTTCTTCGATAATAATCTGCATGATTTCTTCAATATTAGGATATAACATAGGAATATTAACCCCAAAAGGTTTAGCCGTTGCTTTTTTACATTTCCTAATATGTTCTCTTAAAACCTCAGGATACATCGAGCCTGCACCTATTAATCCTAAACCTCCGGCATTACTCACTGCACTGGCTAGTTTGTATCCGCTTACCCAAACCATTCCGGCTTGAATTAACGGATATTGTATCTCAAAAAGTGTTGTTATCCTGTTCATTACAATCAATTTTTAATTATTTTCCCATATCTGGAAAAGAAATCGGATTCAATTTTATAAAAATAAAGTCCGTTGCTTAAGGGTGCTACAGAAAAATTAGTTTCTAAATCCAATATCTTTCTTTCTAAAACTTTTTGCCCAAGGACATTATAAAAAAACATTTTTCCTTTATTAAAATCAGCAGGAAAATGAACTGAAACAGCATCAGATGCAGGATTGGGATAGGCTACAAAATACTGCAGATTTTCGTCTCCTGAATTAGCTTTGTTAGCTAAAGCCAATTTAAAATCGGGAATTCCGTAACCGTATTGATTATCCGGAGTACTATAATTAGTAGAAGATTCAAGCAGTATTTTTTTTATTTCCTGATTTGTTTTCTCCGGATAAGCCTGCCACAAACAGGCTAGCATTCCGGAAATGAGAGGAGCCGAAAAAGAACTTCCACTTAGATAAACACTATTTCCATTCTCATCTGAAACAACCGTATTTTGCCCTAAAGCCATAATATCCGGTTTTATTCTGCCGTCAAATGTGGGGCCAACTGAGCTGAAATTTACCCGATTTTTATTTTCATCAACTGCTCCAACTGCGATAACCGAAGGAGCATCAGCCGGAGTTACAATATAGGGATCCTTTGTAGTTCCTTCATTACCTGCTGAAACAACAACGAGCATTCCACGGCTAAAAGCAATTTCGGCAGCTTTAGAAATAAAAGCCGTACTCCCATTTCTTTGTTCATAAGTATGATTATAAGCGGGGTTATCAAACTCCGTGTAACCTAACGAACTGTTTATAATATCAACTCCTAAACTGTCTGCTTTTTCAGCCGCTTCCACCCATAATGATTCTTCCACCGGATTTTCGACACTTACATCTTCGGTAACAAACAAGTAATACGAAGCGTCAATTGCTGTCCCAATTAACGAATTTTCAGTATAAGCAGCCATTGTTGAAAGCACATTGGTGCCATGCGAATCCTGAGTATAAACAGCATCATTTCTGTTTACAAAATTATAAGCTCCTAAAATTTGATTATTATCTCTCAACTGTTTAAACGGAACCGCTTTATCAACTCCCAGAAAACCGGCATCCAGTACTGCAATTATTTTTCCTGAACCGGTATAATGGTGCTGATGCAAAACCTGTCCGTTCAGCATTTTTATTTGTAAATCAGCCGTTTCCTTGTTAGCAAAAACAGACTTCTCCTTTTTTAGTCTCTTATTTTTCGGAATGCTGGCTTTTGATACTATATTAGTTGGATTCAAAGTGTTAGCGGCAAATTCTATTTTGGATACAAAATCATAATTTTTTAATGAATTAACAGCATTCTGAGAACCTCTGATATGAATGGCATTCATCCATTTGGACGTAGCCATAATTTGGATTCCCGAAACTTTTTTTAGGATACTAATAAAATTTTCACTTATGGGAACATCTTTAAAATCCAAAGCTATATTTTGAGTACTTCGTCTGTCCAGAGCTCGTTGTGAAAGCATTTTTAACGGATTGCTGTAAAATTCCTGTTCCTTTTCTTTAGCATTAAAATACACCCAGGCTTCTTCCTGGGAAAAAACGAAAAGGGGGAACAATAGTAAAAATAACAAACGAAACTTTTTCATAGTGATACCATTAAAAAAAAAGTGATTAACCTGTAACAGAATTAATCACTTAAATTTATTATTTTTTTTCGAAAGTAACACTACGAAATCACACCGGAACCTAACAATTCATCATCCTGATACCAGGCTACAAACTGACCTTCGGTTATTGCCGACTGTGGTTCTTCAAAAGAAACATACATTCCGGATGCAAATTGATGCAAAGTAGCTTCTTGCAATGGCTGTCTGTAACGAATTCTGGCCATTATTTTCATCGTTTCTCCATTGGCAAGAGCCAAATCTTCCCGAATCCAATGCACTTCAGATTTTTCTACAAATAAGGCTTTCCTGAACAAACCCGGATGATGACTTCCCATTCCGGTATAAATAATATTCGAATCTACATCAGTTGCAATTACAAACAACCCCTCGGCTGTACCGCCTACATTTAAGCCTTTTCGCTGACCAATAGTGAAATAATGTGCTCCCTGATGCCTGCCAACGGTTTTACCCATATCCGCTGTATATTGAATAGGACTTGCTGCCAGAGACAAAGTTTCTTCATCAGATAATCCTTTAGGAATTGCGATGTTATAAACGGAATTATCTTTATCAATTTGGACAATTATTCCGGGTTTTGGCTGTAATTTTTGTTGTAAAAATTCCGGAAGACGTACTTTACCAATAAAACACAATCCTTGAGAATCTTTCTTTTCGGCAGTAACTAATTCCATTTCGGCTGCAATTTCTCTAACCTGAGGTTTCGTTAATTCACCAATAGGAAAAAGCGCTTTGGCTAATTGTTCTTGTGATAATTGGCACAAAAAATACGATTGATCTTTGTTGTTATCAACACCGGCCAGCAATTGGTAAACCGGTTTTCCGTCAACATTAATTTCACTTTTGCGACAATAATGTCCTGTAGCCACATAATCGGCTCCCAGGCTTAAGGCGATTTTCATGAAAACATCAAATTTTATCTCGCGATTACAAAGTACATCTGGATTAGGAGTTCTTCCTTTTTCATATTCGTTGAACATATAATCAACGATTTTTTCCTTGTATTGTTCGCTTAAATCAACGGTTTGAAACGGAATTCCCAGCTTTTCAGCTACTAACAAAGCATCATTACTGTCTTCTAACCACGGGCAATCATTAGATATCGTTACCGAATCATCATGCCAGTTTTTCATAAAAAGCCCAATAACTTCATAACCTTGTTGTTGCAACAAATAAGCTGCAACGCTTGAATCTACACCACCAGAAAGTCCTACTACAACACGTTTCATTCTAAAATTTCTTTTTATAAGGCTGCAAAGGTACAAAGTTTTAAAAGGATTTCTATCCCTAAGCTTTGTTAATTATAAAGCGGTTAGGTAATTATCTAAAGTCTATTCAAACATTTTATATAATAGAATCATCTTTAATAATTTTCTTTTTTGCTTGATGAAAAGAGAAACAAAAAAATCACTTTGTTTTGACGGAATCTGCTTTTTTAGAAGAATTCACATTCTCTTCTGATATTAATTTTCCATTTTCGAAAAATTGCCAAATGCCGGTTTTCTTTCCATTAGTAAATTTACCTTTTGAAACGATATTGTTATCTACATCTCTAAAAACAGCATCGCCATCATATTGATCATTTTTAAAAGCAGCTTCTTCTAAAACAAATCCTTTTTCAGAATATTTTTTAGAACTGCCATTTTTCAAACCTGCTTTATAATAAGTTTCTTCTGCAATTTTTCCACTTGGAAAAAACACAGAACGCAATCCTTCTAATTTACCATTTTTATAATGCTCAATGGTCATAATGGTTTTAGATGCCTTGTGATAGTATTTCCATTCGCCTTCAAACATTTTATTGACTACTTTACCCTCGCTGACTTTATTTTTATTTTGATCATAAAAAACAGTATAAGCTGCATTATCATTTGGATTAAAAGTGCGGGTTGCAATAATGGTTCCTGCTTTAGTATCATCAAAAAATTTGAATTCGCCTACTTCTTTACCATGCGAAAAAGTTCCTTCGTAACGCGGTCTTTTGGATTCCGGATAAACCCCTTTCCAAACGCCATCTTTTTTTTGCTCACCATCAAATTGATTAATTCCTGTTTGCGCCATTAGTGTTGTGCAGAACAAAAAGAGTAACAAGCTTTTTTTTATCATTTGGTCAAATTTAATTTTTAACGATTATTATTTTAAAGACTTCATTAAGACTGAGCCAAACTGTTTTTTAATCTCCGTCAAAACAATAATCTGACTGAAGCAATTCGGGGAATCAAATTTACTAAATGGCTATTAGAAACAAGAATTAATCTGTACGATATTTTGTTTAATCAATTAAAGATTATACTAAACAAAAATCCTTGTTATCAATGAAAAAATAATATTCTATGCCTTAAACAACTATTAATCAAATTATAAAATAATTTTTGTTTAACGTTTATTAATTAACTTTAAACAAATTAACAACAACTATAAAAACAAGAAAACTATGAAAATTGTATCAAAATTTAGAATTGCCCTGGCGTGTATTGCATTTTTATCATTAATGGTATCCTGCGATAATGACGACAATCCAAAACCAGTTGACAATACGATAACTGGATTAGCAGTTAAAAATCCCAACCTTAGCATTTTAGTAAAAGCTTTAACACGTGCTGATTTAGCCACAACACTAAAAAGCTCAGGTCCTTTTACAGTATTTGCTCCTACAGATGCTGCTTTTACAGCATTTTTAGCATCAACTCCTTATGCAACAATTAATGATGTACCTAAGGATGTGTTAACACAAATTTTATTAAATCATGTTGTTAGCGGCAAAGTAGAATCCTCTGATTTAACGACGGGATATGTTAAAACACTGGCCACAAGTGCCACATCAGGAACCAACACCATGAGTATGTATGTGGATTTGACATCTGGAGTAAAATTAAACGGAGTAGCCAAAGTAACAACTGCTGATGTAATGGCTTCTAATGGAGTAATACATGTGGTTGATGCTGTAATCAATTTGCCTACGATTGTTACACATGCAATTGCTAATCCTAACTTTACTTCATTAGTAGGAGCTTTAACCGGAGCAGGTCAACCTGACTTTGTTAGTATTTTATCAGGAACAGGTCCTTTTACAGTATTTGCACCAACAAATGCTGCCTTTACTGCATTGAATACAGAACTAGCTCCAGGAGGAATTGCAGGAGTTTCAGCTGCCAATTTGACTAAAGTATTGCAGTATCATGTTGTAAATGGAAATATTTTAGCTGCAAGTTTAACCGAAGGACAAGTGGTTAATACACTACAAACTCCACAAACCTTCACCGTTCAATTGGCCGGAGGTGCTAAAATAAAAGACTTCAATAACAGGATTTCAAATATTACCGCTACAGATGTACAATGCTCGAATGGTGTCATTCATGTCATTGACAAGGTTTTGTTACCTAACTTAAATTAAAAACCATAAAAAAAGCTCTCAATTAGAGAGCTTTTTTTACTTTATATTATTTCTTTTTCTTTTGCGCTTTCATAGCTTCCTGTTGTGCCATAGCTTCCTGAAGCTTTTGTTGAAACTTACTTTGTTTCTTAGGCTCTTTCTTTTTGTTTTCCTGAATTTGAGCGTGAATCTTATCACTATCAATGATGTAATTTTTAATTACTAACATGATTCCGATTGTAATGGTATTAGAAATAAAATAATACAAACTCAATCCTGACGCATAACTGTTAAAGAACAACAACATCATTAATGGCGAAATATACACCATTATTTTCATCATCTTAGCCATATCAGGCATTCCTTCTTGTTGTGGTGTCGCCATTTGCTGATCTCCGGTGGTCATTTTCATGTAAAAGAAAATAGCGATAGAAGCTAAAATAGGGAACAAACTAATATGATCTCCATAAGCAGGAATATGGAACGGTAATTTATAAACCGAATCAAATGAAGATAAATCATCTGCCCATAAAAATCCTTTTTGTCTCAACTCAATAGCTGATGGAAAAAATTGGAATAAAGCATAAAAAACAGGCATTTGCAGCAAACCGGGCACACAACCTGCCATTGGGTTTACACCGGCTTTGTTGTACAACTTCATTGTTTCCTGTTGCTTTTTCATTGGTTCATCCTTATATTTTTCACTAATTTCAGTGATTTCAGGACGCAATACCTTCATTTTTGCCTGTGAAAGGAATGACTTATAAGTAATCGGAGACATCAGTAATTTTACTAAAATAGTAAACAATACAATCGCCCATCCCTGTGAAATAAACATACTTAAAAAACCATACATTGGAATAAATAAATGACGGTTAATCCATCCAAAAATTCCCCAGCCTAAGGCTACGATGTCTTCTAAGTTTCTGTCATACGATTTTAATAATTTATAATCCGTAGGACCATAATACCAATTCATTTTTTGATCAATCTCTCCATTTTTGAAAGCCAATGGCATTACCGCCTTGAAATGTTTGGTAAAAGTAGTATCAACCTCTTCATCATTCACTAAATTATTAGAGTACAATTCAGCTGTTTTAAATGGAGTTGACGATAATAAAATAGAAGAAAAGAAATGTTGCTTGTATGCTACATAACTCACATCTTCGGCAGTTTCTGTTTTATCCTGTCCCTGACCTAAATAGTCGCTCTTACCATCTTCGTATTCAAAATAGATTTCAGAATAACGGTTTTCGTAAGAAATACTTTTTTCGTTAGTATAGGTTTTAAATTCCCATTCTAACTGTAATGGTTTAGCTGTTTTTAAAATACTGCTCAATCCTTGTGTCTGAATATCAAAATCCAGCATATAATCATTTGCTTTTAATACATATTTATATTCTAAATAGGCATTAGGAGCCGCTTTTAAACGCATTGTCAAAATTTGGTCTTCCCCATTTTTTGTCAACGTTGGTTCAAAATAAAGTTCTTTAGTGTTTAAAGTATGGTTATCAGCAGTGGCTAATTCTAAATTAAACTGTGCATTATTGTCTTTAATTAATTTTACTAACTCACCTGATCCTTTTTTAGTACGTTCAAAATTTTTCAGGGTTGCTTCAGCGATATAACCTCCTTTATTGGCTATTTTAAGCTTAACTAATTTGTTTTCGATAGTAGTAAACTCCTCTTTAGCACTTGGTAATGTTGCCGAATAAGCAAAGCTACCTAAGGTTTTTTGCAGTTTAGCTAATTGCAAAGTATCATTTGTTGCTACTGGGGCAGCTGCTAATTTTGCAGTACCCTGTTGCTGTTTAGCTTCTTCTTTAACAACCAATTCTTTTTTGGCTTTTTCTGCAGCAAGTTCCGCTTCAGAAGGTTTGTTTTGGTACATAATCCAAAGCAATATACCGAAAATCAATACAAAACCAATTAACGAATTGGGGTCAAACTTTTTTTCTTCCATTTTAATATAAATTATTTTGTGACTTATTGAGTCCGATTATATTATTCTGTCGCAGAATATTTTATTATTTTTTTCTAGCTTTTACAGCGGCAGCCACAAAATTCACAAAAAGAGGATGTGGATTTGCTACCGTACTTTTATATTCCGGATGGTACTGAACCCCTATAAAGAAAGGATGCTCTTCAATCTCTACAATTTCTACTAATCCTGTATCCGGATTCACACCAGAAGCTTTCAACCCTGCTTTTTCTAAATCGGCTACGTAGGCACTATTGTATTCATAACGGTGACGGTGGCGCTCAAAAATAGTCGTTTCACCATAAATTTGGTACGCTAATGTATTAGGCTTAATCTCGCATTTCCAAGCTCCAAGACGCATTGTTCCTCCTTTATCAGTTACATTTTTTTGCTCTTCCATTAAATTAACCACCGGATGTGAAGTCTGATCGTTCATTTCTGTCGAATTCGCTTCTGATAATCCTAATACATTTCTGGAATATTCAATAACCGACATTTGCATTCCCAAACAAATTCCGAAGAAAGGCATTTTGTTTTCACGTGCATAACGCACTGCAGCAATTTTCCCTTCGATACCTCTTTCTCCAAAACCCGGAGCAACAAGAATAGCATCAATATCTTTGAATTTTTCAGCGATATTTTCTTCATCAATATATTCGGAGTGAATAGAAACTACATTTACCTTAGTTTCATTAGCTGCACCCGAATGAATAAATGCTTCTAAAATAGACTTGTAACAGTCCTGCATTTCTACATATTTCCCTATCAAACCAATATTTACAGTATGTTTTGGGCTTTTTAATCTTTTTAAGAAAGTATTCCACGTTTTTAAATCGGGAGCTGCTTTCTTAGGTAAATCTAATTTTTTCAAAGCCACAATATCTAATCCTTCTTCAAGCATTAAATTAGGCACTTCATATATCGTAGAAGCATCAATAGACTGAATAACTGCTTCTTTTTTTACATTACAAAACAAAGCTAATTTACTGCGTAATTCCTGCGAAAGTTCATGTTCTGTTCTACACACCAGAATATCAGCTTTAATTCCGCTTTCCATCAGCGTTTTTACAGAATGCTGTGTTGGTTTTGTTTTTAATTCTCCGGCAGCAGCCAGATAAGGAATCAAAGTCAGGTGAATAACAATAGCGTTATTTTCACCTAAATCCCAAACCAACTGACGTACAGATTCTATGTAAGGCAAAGATTCGATATCACCTACCGTTCCGCCAATTTCAGTAATAACAATATCATAATCACCGGATTTACCCAGCAATTGCATTCTGTCTTTAATTTCATTAGTAATATGCGGAACAACCTGAACAGTTTTTCCTAAGAATTCTCCTCTTCTCTCTTTTTCAATAACCGAAAGATAAATTCTTCCTGTAGTAACATTATTAGCCTGAGAAGTAGGAACATTTAAAAAACGCTCGTAATGACCTAAATCTAAATCGGTTTCAGCTCCATCATCAGTCACATAACATTCGCCGTGTTCATAAGGATTCAATGTTCCCGGGTCTACATTTAAGTAGGGATCAAATTTTTGAATAGTAGTTCTGTACCCTCTTGCCTGTAATAATTTTGCTAACGATGCTGCTATAATTCCTTTTCCCAAAGAAGATGTAACTCCTCCGGTAACAAAAATATATTTTGTTTGATTCATGCTGTTCTAGTTTGTATTGGAGTTGTGTAAAAAACGTGGCAAAAATACGATTATAAATTTAGATTATGCTAATTTGGAAATGAGATAATTTCTAAAAGTAACTTTTGTTAATACAAAAATAAAAACCCCATTAATTTCTTAAATCAATGAGGTTTTGGGTATCTTTTTTTAATATTTCGTATCAATTCTTCTAATCCATTCAGTTTTAATTCATAAATTAATTGCAACTGTTCGCCAAGTTCGCCTTTTGGAAATCCTTTATTATGGTACCAAACCACGTAATATTCGGGTAAGTCGATTAAAAACCGACCTTCATATTTACCAAAAGGCATTTTAGCATATGCTAATTTTACTAATTTTTGCTGATTTGCATCCATAAAAACTATTAGTTAGCTACTTTTTCAGTCAAATCAGAATCATAGTAAAGTATATAGACTCCTCTATTAGCGTAGCCCAAACCGTCTTTTTTATAATATTCGAATTTATTTTCAAATTGCTCCGTAGCTGTAGTATTAACGGTGTCTTCAAAAGATTTATTCTGCAGTAAACGCATCATCGTGTCAAAAGTAACATCAAATCCTCTGGTCGCATAATCACTTGGAGAAACAGAATTTAACTTTCTGAATTTATTTTCGAAAGCAACTCTTTCAGGCGAATTATTATCTCTTGTCACCGAAGGATACATTAATTTTAGTTTTACCAGATTAGAAAAATTAATTTCATCTGAATCCATAGCATCATTAGTTTCTAACACTACTAATTGCACCTGATAATTAGGCATAGCACTTAGCATTGCTGTTATGGTTGTTTTAACCATCCAGATACTGGCTGTTTCCATTAACACATAATTCATACGTCCTGTAACCAGCATGCTCTTTAGACTTTCTGCCGAGACATTCCCATTAGCATTCAACGGCACTAATTTTACATCAGGCTGACTTTGAGATAGGTACTGAATCATCGAACTTTTCTTTTTATCCACAACAGCAACAATATTTCCTCGTTTAGAACGCATAAAATCAAACATTGCAGTTCGCAAAATTTCATTTGAAGGTACTGTTTGGTACAAATTTGCTATTGAATTACCTGCATCTTTAGACAAAGGCGAAATCACAGGCACATTATAACTCGTTAATAAACGAGCCGTGGCTTCGGCATTATTTTGATAAAAAGGACCTATTAAAGCATCTGCTGTTTGCAGTTTATTGGCATTAATAATTGACGCAGCATTTGAATTGTACTTTGTTTCTTCAGAATCAAATATACTAACATCAATAGGCAGTCCTAAAGTTTTAGCCGAATCTATCGCCATCAAAGCTCCAGCGTAAAAATCCAGAGTCATATTTAGAAACTTATCTTTTTTCAATCGTTCTGACACCGGATTAACCGCATCATCTTCTAAATTAGAGACATTAAAAGGCAGTAACAAAGCTATTCTTTTACGTCCGCCATCAGTGTTTTTAGGAGTCAGATCAGCATACACTTTATTTTCCTGAATCGCCGGAAAAGAAGTAGTTGCTGGTACTTTTAAAAGCATTCCTATTTCTACACCATTCTTAAGTTCCGGATTTAGTTTTATCAACTCTTCCTGACTCAAATCAAACATTTTTGACAAACTATACAAGGTTTCTTTAGGCTTTACCTGATAAGTATTGTATTTTTTTACTGAAGCAGGAGCAGCTTCTTTTTGAAGAGCACTTTCATTTTTTGATGGATTTCCTTTAATTAACAAATGGTAACCAATAGTAAGATTAGGTATAATTTCAGGATTTTTTCTTTCTAATTCAGCAATGGTAATGCCGTATTTTTTAGCTATAGAATACTTTGTCTCCTTAGGTTTTACATCATGATAAATCACTTTCTCCTGGTTTGCCGCAGCCTTTTTTCCGGGAATTGTTAAAATTTGACCTATTTGCAAACCATCTGTTTCCAGAAACGGATTAGCTTTTTTCAAATCAGCATCCGAAACATTGTATTTTTTCTCAATTCCGTATAAGGTTTCTTTAGGCAAAACTTTATGTGTAATTTGAGACTGATTAGTTGTCACCTTCAATCCTGATTTAGAAGGAATCAAAAGCTTCATTCTGGGTTTCAGTCTGTCCTGAGCATCCGGATTTAACTTGTAAATATCATAAGGAGTTACTTGATACTTTTTAGCGATTTCAGTTATCGTTTCTCCACGCTCTACTTTATGAGTAATCATTTCCTGCGAAAAAACCACATTAGCAAACAGTAAAACAGGAATCCAAATGGCAAAAAAATACTTCATTCGATTATTTTATTTAAAAAATTATTGTACTAAAGATAAGAAAACGGTATCAAATTTTATTCCAAAATCTGATACCGTTTTCATAATAACTAAGAAACATTAACTAAAAAGTTTCTATTATTCCCACTCAATTGTTGCAGGTGGTTTTGAACTAATATCATAAACAACACGATTTACCCCTTTTACCTTATTGATAATATCATTAGATACTTTCATCAGGAAATCATAAGGTAAATGAACCCAGTCAGCAGTCATACCATCAGTAGATTCTACAGCACGAAGCGCCACCACTTTTTCATAAGTACGCTCGTCACCCATAACACCAACACTATTTACAGGAAGCAAAATAGCTCCTGCCTGCCATACTTTATCGTACAATCCCCAAGATTTCAATCCGTCGATAAAAACTTTATCTACATCTTGTAAAATTTGCACTTTTTCTAAAGTAATATCTCCTAAAATACGAATAGACAATCCTGGTCCCGGGAAAGGATGTCTTCCTAATAATTCAGGATCAATTCCTAAAGTTGCTCCCACTCTGCGTACTTCATCTTTAAAAAGCATACGCAAAGGTTCTACAATTTTTAATTTCATATAATCCGGTAAACCGCCCACATTGTGGTGTGATTTAATAGTTGCCGATGGTCCTTTTACAGAAACCGATTCGATAACATCAGGATATATCGTTCCTTGGGCTAACCAGGTAACGTCTTCAATTTTATGTGACTCATCATCAAATACTTCGATAAAAGCATTTCCGATGGCTTTTCTTTTCAATTCAGGATCAGTAACTCCGGCTAAGGCATCATAAAAACGTTGCGAAGCATCTACCCCTTTTACGTTTAATCCCATTCCTTCGTATTGATCTAATACACTTTGGAACTCATTTTTACGAAGCAAACCGTTATTTACAAAAATACAATACAGGTTTTTCCCGATTGCTTTGTTCAGCAACACTGCCGCTACAGTTGAATCTACACCTCCTGAAAGTCCAAGAACAACTTTATCATTCCCGATTTTTTCTTTCATTTCAGCCACGATTTCTTCAACGAAAGCATTTGGCGTAAAGTTTTGAGGAACATGAGCAATTTTCACTAAAAAGTTCTCTAACATTTGCTTCCCTTCCGTAGAATGATATACTTCCGGATGGTATTGAATAGCATAAGTAGTTTCACCTTCAATTTTGTAAGCAGCAAATTCCACATCATGTGTACTTGCCAGTTTTACTCCATTTGTTGGCAACGTCTTAATACTGTCACTATGACTCATCCAAACCTGACTGTTTGGAGATACACCTTCAAAGAAAACCTCATCTTCTTTAATATAAGACAAATTAGCCCTTCCGTATTCTCTGGTGTTAGATGCAGCAACTTCACCTCCGCTAAAATGAGACAAATATTGTGCTCCGTAACATACAGCCAGCATCGGTAATTTTCCTCTTATTTGAGATAAATCCGGATGTGGAGCATCTTCTGCACGAACAGAAAAAGGACTTCCTCCTAAAATTACAGCTTTATAACTTGATAAATCTGATGGGAAATTATTATATGGAAAAATTTCGCAGAATATATTTAATTCGCGAACTCTACGCGCAATCAGCTGAGTGTATTGCGACCCGAAATCTAAAATAAGTACGTTGTGTTGCATGGGCGCAAAATTACTTTTAAAATTTGGAATGGAAAAACGGATTTTTGAAATTTTTTATTTTTTTTACTTTCTGTTTTCATCCCAGATTTCTTTTCGAAAAAAACAATCCCCAACGCAATCCTTATTATTCTTTTACAATAACAAATTTCCCTTTGACACCCTTATCCCAGTTGTCCCAAAACTCCGAACGAACTAAAACTCCTTTATCATCATAGATTTTAAACTCGCATGTATTCCCTCCAGAAGTTCCTTTACTGTAAGCTTCCATTTCGAAAGTATTGAAACCCTCTTTTAAATCAAAAATAAACTGACCATAACTGGAGTACAATTCCTTTATATCTCCTATCATCTGGCTGTTAATTGTTGCTTTAATCAAATCTCCATCGATGTATACAAAATCACGATATTTAACAACAAAATATTTAGATTTAGTCCTGATTTCTCCAAAATTTTTATCGATTTTCACTAACAGCCTATCATCTTCTCTCAAACCTTCCCTAACCAGTGTTTTATCTAAATCTTTGGTCATTTTATCCCTAATACGATCTCCCGGATTAGCAAAATCATTGGTTTGTCCCATCGAAAAAGACTTGGTTTCCCCTATTTTATACTTAGAGCTCGAAGGCAAAACGACATCTGGTTTTTTAAAAAGATCCGGTGCTTTGATTAATGGAGCATCAGTCTTTAAAGGTTTAGCTTCCTTAGGAGCCGGAGCAGTATTTAATGGCGCAATTGCTTTAAATTTTGCAGCACCAAACTCGCTCTGAGCAAAGCCACTACTCCATGCAAAACATATCATTATAAATAACAGAAACTGCTTCATATTATACCAAGTTTGTTTTATTAACTACTTCCTGAGTATCAACAAATATACCAAGCTTTAATTTCACAAAACAAATCTATCGGGAACATTAAAGAAATTTTAACCTAACAGAGTGAAACCCTTATTCTTTTTCTAAAATAATAGTTGCTTTGTAACCTTCTGCAATATTCCATTGATTGGATGAAAGCACATTTCCGGCATCATCAAAGATTTGAAATTCGGCTGTATTTGGCGCAGCATAACCCTCATTGATTGCCTCAAAATCAATACGATTGACTCCTTTTTGCAATTCAATATCAAAACCTTGTTCTTCACCATTCAAAAGTACTTCCGGCTGAATAATCACATAATTCAGATACACTCTTACTTTATCTCCATCCACATAAGCCGCATCACGGTACCTTACTTTTGCAACTCCCGAAGCTACTTTAACTATCCCCAAATCCTGATCTCTTTTAGCTAATTTTTCAGCATCATACTCTTCTCTTTTTGGGATTTCATAGGTGTTTTCAGCAACATCTTCTATCACATACGATTTGATTTTATTATAATCGGCTGTGGATATTTTCACATCTTTTTCTTTTTTAGCTTTCACCTCTTTCTTTTTAATGGGTGCAGCCTTAAATGTTTTAAATTCTTCCTGAGAATAGGCATTAGAAAATATTCCGAACATTAAACCTAAAATAAAAACCTGACCTTTAAAATTAAAATATTGTTTCATCTTTTATATCATTTAATTATAACTCCATTCAAAAAAACGACTTTTCTGAACTTATTCCTAATAGATAACAATAAAGTTTGAATTTTATTGTAAAAACAATGAATCAAAAATAAACAAAAACACAATATTGCGTTTATGTAAATGGGTGTTTTTTATTTTAGTATTTTTTATAAATTGCACCACATATTGAAAACTTAAACCAGAGGCGTATTCCTCTAAAAACTAATTAAATACATCAAAATGAAAAGAGAAAACATCTTAACAGGATCGCCATGGGAAGACAAAATGGGATATTGTCGTGCAGTACGCATTGGAAACATCATTGAAGTTTCAGGTACTGTTGCTATTGTTGACGGCGATAAAGTAAAAGCAGATGACGCTCATGCTCAAACCTTAAATATCTTAGAAAGAGTTGAAAAAGTACTTGAAGATTTAAATGCAAGTATGAAAGATGTGATCCGTACCCGTATTTTTACTACTGATGTAAGCACTTTTGAAGCAGTTGCAACTGCTCACGCAACATTTTTTAAAGACATCAAACCAACTACTGGTTTTTATGGAATTAACCAATTAGTAGCTCCTGAATACCTTGTTGAAATTGAATTAACTGCTGTTATTGCAGAATAATCAAAATTCTAAAGTGTCTCACTTCGAGCGCAATAAAAGCAACTTTAGATAACTAAAACTGCTTTTATTGCGCTCGATGATTATAAAACAAGAACAAAGACTAAACAATAATGGATTTTAAAAAAACAATTTTCCTTCTTGTTAAATGGATTTTAATCTGTGCTCTAATAGGCTTATTTTCCGGCTCGGCTTCTGCTTTTTTATTAGTCGCTTTAGAATGGGCAGCTCAGCTTAGAACACACCATATCTGGCTTATTGGACTTTTGCCCATTGGTGGATTATTAATTGGGTTATTGTATCATTATCATGGCAAAGATGTTCTAAAAGGCAATAATCTTTTACTGGAAGAATACAGGCTTCCTCAAAAAGTAATTCCATTCAGGATGGCTCCTTTTGTGTTAATCGGAACTATTTTTACCCATCTTTTTGGTGGGTCAGCGGGACGTGAAGGCACTGCTGTACAAATGGGAGGTGCCATAGCCGACCAGTTTACAAAAATATTTCACCTTGATAATTCCGACAGAAAAACACTTCTCATTTTAGGTATCAGTGCCGGATTTGCTTCTGTTTTTGGCACACCACTTGCCGGAGCTATTTTTGCCCTTGAAGTTATTTTGTCATCTAAATTTAGTCTGAAAAGTGCTGTTTTATCTTTTGTAGTTGCTTATTTTGCTTTTTATACTGTGGAACTGTGGGGCGTTCATCACACCATTTACAGTATTCCTGTTGTACCAACATTAACTCTTCATAATCTATTCTGGCTCATTCCTTCCTGTGTTTTATTTGGCTTAGCCGCCATGCTGTTTTCAAGAAGCACGCATTTTTGGGGTTCTTTATTTTCAAAAAAAATCACCTATCCTCCTTTCCGACCTTTAATAGGCGGACTCCTTTTAGCAGTAGCTTTTTATTCTTTTGATGCTACTAAATTTATGGGATTAGGAGTTCCTTATATCGTGGAAGCTTTCAGCAAACCCAACGAATATTATGATTTCTTACTCAAAATACTGTTTACAGGATTCACTTTAGGCGCTGGTTTTAAAGGTGGTGAAGTCACTCCTTTATTCTTTGTAGGGGCAACTTTAGGAAGTGCTTTATCCGTTTTTATCCCTTTACCAATAGCTCTTTTGGCCGGAATGGGATTTGTAGCTGTATTTTCAGGAGCTACACATACACCGGTTGCCTGCACTGTTATGGGAATAGAACTCTTTGGCATTGAAAGTGCTGTTTTTATAGCAATTGCTTGTTTTATCGCTTACCTGGCTTCGGGCTCTGTGGGTATTTATCATTCTCAAAATCCAAGAGGTGTTAAATACCTTTTGTACGAAAAAATAAAAGCCGGCAGGCTAAAGTATTTTTAAGTTCTAAAAAAGAAGTTAATTTTTAAATGATTTCATAGTTTACATTAAAAAAATGTAAATTCGCAACCTATGAAAATACATGACATACAAGCGATAGCATCGTTATTGGCTACGCCAAAAAAAATTGCTATTATTCCGCACCGAAATCCTGATGGTGATGCTATGGGCTCAACCTTAGCACTATACCATTTTTTAACAAAAAACGAGCATCAGGCAACCGTAATCTCACCCAACGAATTTCCTGATTTTTTAGCCTGGTTACCGGGTTCAGAAACCGTTCAAATATTTGAAAAAGACAAAGGAAACTGTACTCAGATATTAGAGCAGGCCGATATTGTTTTCACCCTTGATTTTAATGCTTTTCATCGTGTAGGCGAAATGGAAAAAGTACTGGAAGTACTTGACACCACTTTTATAATGATTGATCATCATCAAAAACCCGATGATTATGCCAATTATATGTATTCGGATACTTCTTTTGGTTCTACCTGCGAAATGGTGTATAACTTTATTTCGTTTTTAGATAAAAAAGACCAAATAGACAAAACCATAGGAACTTGCATTTATACAGGTATTTTAACAGATTCGGGATCTTTTCGATTCCCGAATACCACTGGAAACACCCACAGAATTGTAGCCGAACTGATTGATTTAGGTGTAGAAAACACAGCCATTCCTAACTTACTTTTTGACAATAGCTCGTATCACCGACTGCAATTACTTGGAAAAGCACTGCAAAATCTAAAAGTAATTCCGGAACACAAAACCTCATACACCACCTTAACTCAGGCAGAATTAAATAGTTTTAATTATGTAAAAGGGGACACCGAAGGAATCGTAAACTATGGCTTAAGTATAAAAGGAATTCAGTTTACTGCTATTTTTATCGAAAATTCAGATGAGAATATTATTAAAATTTCTTTCCGTTCGCAAGGAGATTTTGATGTAAATGAATTTGCCAGAAGCTATTTTAACGGCGGAGGACATCGCAATGCTGCCGGAGGAAAATCGGAAGTATCGATGGAAGAAACCATCAAAAAATTTGAAAATCTGGTACACAACCTAACATTATAAATATCATGAAAGCCATCCGAATCATTATTGTATGTTGCCTTTTCTGCATAAGTTTCTCAGCCTGTAAACAGCATCAGGATGCCAGACGCCCTGTATCAAGAGCCTCTGGTGTTTTCATGAAAAAATCTGTAGAAAGGAATAAAAAACTAATTGCTACTGAAGAAGATCGTATTAAGGCCGTAATGAAAAAAAATCCTAACATTAGCTACTTTGCTTCTACTAAAGGCTATTGGTATTCTTACGAAACCAGAAACACTTCGGATACATTAACACCTAAAAAAGGCGATGTAGCTTTTTTTAACTATGAATTAAAAGATCTTGACGGTAACATATTTTATACAGAAGTAGAATTAAGACCTCAGGTATATCGTGTGGACAAACAAGAAATCATGACGGGATTAAGAGAAGGTATCAAACTGATGCGTAAAAATGAGAGAGTGAACTTCTTGTTTCCCTCCCATATTACCTATGGTTATCATGGTGACAATAAAGAAATTGGTCCCAACCAACCCTTAATTTGTACCGTAACTTTAAATGATTTCAAACCTGAAGCCGTTTACAGAAAAGAATTAGAACAAAGAGCCTCTTTAAATCTGGACAGCATCAAAAAACCACAAAGAGCAATTTTGAAACCAAAACCGGCAATTCAAGACAGCTTACAACAATAAGTTTAATATAAATCTATTATGAAAAAAACCATTTTATTTGTATTACTTCTCCTTGCAACTTTTATTTCCTGTAAAGAAGAAAATAAAAATCTGGCTGATGGTTTATATGCCAAAATTGAAACCAGCAAAGGCGACATCTATTTAGCATTAGATTACAAAAAAGCACCTATTACCGTAGCTAATTTTATCACACTTGCCGAAGGAAACAATGATTTTGTTACTAATGAACACCTTAAAGGACGTCCGTTTTATGACGGTTTAAAGTTCCACCGTGTTATTAAAGAATTTATGATACAAACCGGAGACCCACTGGGAACAGGATCCGGAGATGCAGGTTATAAATTTAAAGACGAATTTAGCGATTTAATTTTTGACAAAGAAGGGCTTTTAGCCATGGCTAATAACGGTCCGGGCACAAACAGCAGTCAGTTTTTTATCACCCACGTTCCTACTCCCTGGCTGGACAATAAACACACTATTTTTGGTCATGTTGTAGATAACGGAATGGAAGTTGTCAATAAAATTGAACAAAATGACTTAATCAAATCCATTACTATTATACGCAAAGGAGAAGCTGCAAAGAAATTCAATGCCGTTAAAACTTTCTATGATTATTTTTCTGTTGAGTCCAAAAAGCAAAAAGAGCAAATGGATCTTGAAGCAAAAAACGAACAAGAATATGATTCTAAATACGGAAAAGTAATTGAAGAAAAAACAGCTTATTTTGATGCTTTAAAAACCAAAGCAACTAAAACTGCTTCGGGATTAAAATACAGTATTACCCACAAAGGAAATGGTAAAAAACCGGCAAAAGGCACACCTCTTTTTATTCATTATGCAGGTTTCCTTGAAAACGGCAAACTATTTGACACCTCTGTTGAAAGTGTAGCACAGGCTTTTGGGAAATATGATCCGGCCAGAGCTGAACAAGGCGGTTACCAGCCCATCCCTTTTCAGGCAGGAAGAAAAGACGGTTTGATTCCGGGATTCATAGAAGGAATCGATAAAATGGTTATAGGCGACAAAGCTATTTTGTTCATCCCTTCTCATCTGGCATACGGAGCAGGCGGAGCGGGTAATATCATCCCTCCTTATGCCAACCTGATTTTCGAAATTGAATTAGTTTCGACCAAATAATCCTTAAAAACAACTATTAGCATAAATCACATCCAATGAAACTGAAATTATTATTTTTAGCCTTTTTTGCTTTAGCAAACTTGCAGGCACAGGAGACTTCCAAAAAACCGGTTAAGAAAACCGAAAAAGCAGCTCCTATCAAACAAGATGGTGTTTTTGCAACCATCAATACTAATAAAGGAGCTATAATTCTGGAATTAGATTTTCAAAAAACACCTGTTACAGTAGCTAATTTTATTAGTCTTGCTCAGGGCAAAAATGAATTTGTAACAGATAAAAAATTAAAAGGCAAACCTTTTTTTAATGGCTTAAAATTCCACCGTGTCATAAGTGATTTTATGATTCAGGGTGGTGATCCGCAAGGAACAGGTGCAGGAAGTCCGGGTTACTCTTTTAAAGACGAATTTATTCCCGAATTAAAATTTGACAAAGGCGGAATACTGGCTATGGCTAATTCCGGTCCAAAAACTAATGGAAGTCAGTTTTTCATTACCCACAAAGAAACCCCATGGCTTAATGGAAAACACACTATTTTTGGTCATGTTATTCAAGGAATGGATGTAGTAAACAGTATTGCTCAGGATGATGTTATCGAAAACATTATTATTACTCAAAACGGAAAATTAGCTAAGAAATTCAAAGCCGAAAAAGTATTTGCTGATTATTACAACAACAAAGCCGAAGAAGAAAGAAAAGAAGCGGAAGCAAAGGCTGAAGCTGAGAAAATCCAGAAAGAAAAAATGGCAGCTTTAATGGCTGAAAAAGTAGCCCACTTTAACAATTTAAAAGCAACGGCAACCACTACTCCTTCCGGTTTAATTTATAAAATAACCGAAAAAGGAACAGGAGTTAAACCTGTCGCAGGTACTACCATTTATTTCCACTATTCAGGGTTTTTAGAAGACGGAAAATTATTTGACAGCAGCCGTGAAGAAGTTGCAAAAACATACAACCAGCATAATGAAATGCGAGCTATGCAAGGTGGCTACAAACCTTTTCCATTTGAAGCTGGCAAAAAAGACGGGATGATTCGCGGATTTACAGAAGCTATTGATTTACTTTCTTTTGGAGATAAAATCACAGCTTTTATTCCTGCCAAGTTAGCGTATGGAGAAAGCGGTGCAGGTGGTGTAATACCTCCTAATGCTACATTGATTTTTGAAATAGAAATATTTGACAAACAAACAGAAACTAAATAACTTAGGATTATAAAACGCTAAAGTCCGGTTTGCAAATTGCAGACCGGACTTTTTTTTATGAAAAACAGTTTCTTTTCTAGATTCAATAACAAAATACAAAAGCATTAGACCAAAAAACTTATACTGTTTCTTTAAAATATTTTTATTATCTTAGAGAAATTCAAAAACTTAAAAATTATGAATCTATCCAAAATTATTGCAATTGTATTAATCATTCTGAGTTTATTTATAGGTTATATAGGAATAAACAAAGTACAGGAAAACACTAATAAAATTAATTTTCTGGGTATAAAAATTGAAGCTTCGGATGAATCCGGACAACAAAAAGGCTATTTATATATTGGATTTGCCGTATTACTTTTAGCTGGCGGTTTATACAGTCTGAACAAATCGAAATAATAGAAAAACCCTTTCACTATAAAAATGAAAGGGTTTTATTTTTTTTTACAAAACTGAAAATTTATTTTTTTCCAAATTTCCAGTCAAATTCGTCTTTATCGTTGATGATAGCACCTACTTCTACTTTTACTACCTCATTAAATTCAGTTTGAAATAACAACCAATGGTCTTCATCAAAATAGTTTTCAAAAGTATCAAATTCTTCCTGTGTGAATTTAGTAATGCCTTTTTGAGCTAAATCTTTTTTCACGTCTTTGATATTTCTGCCAATCACTTTATTACCAAATAAGTCTAAATCAGCAGCTGAAGCAACAATATAGCCCATTTTAAAATCTTCTTCTTTATAGAATGTCAGACGCATTTTGAATTTATTGTAAACAAAAATTACATTCTCATCTTCGTCTTTATAATTTCTGTCGGGTTTTCCATAAACGGCTTCAACATCTTTTTGTTTCATACCGAAAATGAGTTTATCAATTCCGTTTTTAAGATTTATTTTCATTGTTTCTAATTTTGTACAAATGTCGCAAACTTTTTCTTTTTTTACTCCTTTTAGACCATGCAATATTTTATAATCTTAAGGTTTTATTAAAGCCAAAGGAGATAAGATAATTTTTCAGTAAATTAGTAAATAGCGCCATCCGTTAAATTATTTAAAAAACGAGTTTTATCGGATCCAACAAATGGTTATTCTGGTACCAACAGCAATTTTGCTCTAAAAAATTCGAAGAAAAAATACTATTTCAAATTTGCTTTCGAATAAAAAACTGTATTCTTATGAATTTACCTTTTAAAGACAAAAAGTTTCTTTTTTTACTCCTATGCGTCAGTATTGTACTAGTACTGGAAATATTATCCCTTTTAGGAATTCATTTACCCATGCCCTACGAACCCTTCGTTTTTAGTACTTTCATCATCATAATTGGTCATGATGTTATCCTTAACGGACTACAAGCACTGATAAAACTCAACTTCAGCAGTATTAATTTACTGATGACTATTGCCGTAATTGCGGCACTGTATCTGGGTGAATATCCCGAAGCAGCAGTTGTAATTGTATTGTATGTTTTAGGAGAACGGCTGGAAGATATTGGCCTTGAAAACTCCAAATCGGCTCTGGATAACTTAATCAAAAGTATTCCTAAAACAGCATTTGTAAAAACCGCCAACAAGGAAATACCCATCGAAGATATCGAACCCGGAAGTATCATCCAGATTAAAGCCGGCGAAATCATTCCGCTGGACGGAAAGATTACTTTGGGTTCTGGTTTAATTGACGAATCAGCCATTACCGGCGAACCCATGGCTAAAGAAAAACAAAAAGGTGATACCGTTTTTGCAGGAACATTTAACAGCAATGGTTTTATTGAAATCAGGACTACTAAACGTTCTGCTGATACTACTTTTGCTAAAATTATCCAACTTACATTTGAATCAGGATCAGCCAGAAGTGAAACTCAAAAATTCATTCAGCGTTTTTCTAAACTCTACACACCCATCATTATCGGAATAGCAATTTTAATTTTCACTATTCCTGTTTTTCTGCTTCAGTTAGATTTTGATCATTGGCTTAAACAGGCCGTGACTTTATTAGTGATTGCCTGTCCGTGTGCATTAGTCATTTCAACGCCAGTGGCAATTTATGCTGCTATAGGTAATGCTTCCGCAA
Organism: Flavobacterium flevense; assembly: GCF_900142775.1. Taxonomy (GTDB): domain Bacteria; phylum Bacteroidota; class Bacteroidia; order Flavobacteriales; family Flavobacteriaceae; genus Flavobacterium; species Flavobacterium flevense. The sequence continues at coordinate 12,234 of NZ_FRCC01000011.1, read as the reverse complement.
AAGGTGTTCTGGTAAAAGGAGGAAAATATCTGGAAGCCTTAGCCGATATTCAGGCTATTGCAATGGACAAAACCAGAACCATTACCTATGGAAATCCGGTAGTTTCAGATGTTTTCCCATTGGTAGGAACCAGCCGTGAGGAATTACTTTCCTGTACCGCCGGAGCCGAATTATTTTCGGAACATCCTTTGGCGCAAGCCATTATCAAAGCCACAAAAGACGAAGGTTTTGAACCCCAGACCGCCACAGATTTTAAAACCATATTAGGTAAAGGAGCAATTGCAAAAATGGAAGCTTGCCGCATAGATACGGTATTGGTAGGGAAATTAGATTTCATCAGAGAATACCATACCATATCAGAAGAAGTAGAAGCTATTGTTGCAAAATTATCCAGCGAAGGTAAAACGAGTGTGGTAATCAGTTTTGGCAAAGAAGTAAATGGAATCATTGGTTTAACCGATGAAATAAAACCTGATAGTTATGCAGCCATCAGACAATTGCAGGAGCAAAACATAGCCGTAATTATGCTTACCGGTGACAGTGAAAGAGCGGCACATTATGTCGCCAGGAAAGTAGGCATCACAAAAACCTTTGGAGGTTTGCTTCCGGAACAAAAATCAGAAGAAGTAAAAGCCTTGTTACAGCAATACGATAAAGTAGCCATGGTAGGTGATGGAATCAATGACGCTCCTGCTCTGGCATTAAGTACAGTAGGAATTGCTATGGGTGCTGCGGGAAGTGATACTGCTATAGAAACCGCTAATATTGCTTTAATGAATGATCAGCTTTCCTTAATTCCTTTTCTTATCCGACTGGGTAAAAAAACAATAAAACAGATAAAAACCAACACTTTTGGTGCTATACTTACCAAATTTGTATTCATTATTCTGGCTGTTTTGGGTTATAGCAATCTGGCATTAGCCATTGCTGCCGATGTAGGCGTTACACTTATTGTGATCTTATTCAGTTTGAATTTAATGCAGTTTGAAAAAGAAAAACCTTAAGGACATTTTCTAGAATTGTATAGTAATACAGAATAATCAAAATATTATTTCTTAACTTCATAAAGCCAAATAAAATTATTTTGCCATGAACCTCTCGCTTGAAAAAAAAATATTTCTTGGTTTCATTATCAATCTGATTGTAGTTGTAACAGCGGCTTACATTTTCATGATGCGATTAGATCCTGAACGGGATAGAACCTTAGATGCTCAACTGGAAACCATAGAAATAGTATTATTTATACTTTCGGCTTTTTTATTAATTGTGGTTTATTTTATTATCAGAACACAATTAAAAGCAAAACAAGCGGCACAAAACCAACTGGAAGAAAACCAGCAATTATTACAATCTATTATTGACAATACCTCTAATCCCATTTTTATAAAAAAACTAAACGGCGAATATTTATTAGTCAATAAACATTTTGACACTTTATTTGGAACTGCAAATGAAAAAATTATAGGAAAAACAGATCTTGATTTTTTACCCAAAGAGACTGCCGAAATCTATCGCAATTCGGACTTAGAAGTTGCCAAAAAATTAATCGAATTAAAATCAGAAGAAACCATTCAGGAAAAAGACGGACCTCATACATACCTTGCCGTAAAATTTCCATTGTATGATGCCAAAGGAAGAATTTATGCCATAGGCGGAATTTCCACGGACATTACCGAAAGAAAAAAATTGGAAGATTCCCTCAAGGCCACCGATGCTTTTTTTAATATGTCATTTGATATTTTTACTGTTGCTAAAGGGGATTATTTTATCAAAATCAATGCTGCTTTTACCAATACACTGGGCTATACCCAGAAAGATATGGATGAGATTCAATTTATGGACCTCACCCATCCAGATGACCGGAAAGTTTCAGACGAAATTCTTTCCAAAATAAGAAAAGGCAGTACGGTTATCAGCTTTAAAAACAGAGTGCGTCACAAAGATGGCAGTTATCGCTGGCTGGACTGGAACAGCAGTATTGATGTACAAGAAGGAATCATTTATTCTGCTGCACGTGATATTACCGAAAAAGTAGAACTGGAGCGGGAACAGCAAAAAGCAGTGGATGAATTATCTGAAAACGAAGAAAAATTGCGGGTTATTGTTGAAAATATAGGTGAAGGTGTCATAGTAGCTAATGCGGATAAAAAAGTAATTCTGGCTAATTACATGGCTAATGATATTTTTGGTGTGGAAGAAGACGATAAAATATCGACAGATTTAACAGCACATTTCGAACTGTATTTTCCGGATGAAAAAACCATATTTCCAGCACAAAACCTGCCTATGGAACGTGCCTTTAATGGAGAAATAACCGATGACGTAGATGTGGTACTCTGGGATCCTGACACCCGCGAAAAAAGAAGAGTACTCATTAGCGGACGCCCTTTGATTGATCAGGATAATAAAATTATTGCAGCGGTAATAACCATTAAAGATATTAGTAAATACAAAAAAATGGAAGAAGAACTCGAAGAAACCGAAACCAAATACCGCAAACTAATTGGTTTTAAAAATACTCCTAAACAAAATAAAGAAGAAGATAACGACACCAAGTTGTAAGCACAAAAAAAGCGTTAAGTTTTAATTCTTAACGCTTTTGTATTTTTACTCTTCTTCTTCGTACATTTCGTCGTAACGGGCAGGAATTTGAGGATCAAAAAGAGGACATTTAAATTCTTCCATAATATCTACTAATTTATCCATGGTTTTTCCGGATGTTCCGTAACAATCTATTTCAACAATTTGAGAAGTTGTTTTCACCTGAAAAGCGCCTACTCCTTCGTTATTTTTCCAGCTGTTCTCATCTACTCGTTCCCATTTAGAAAAAACAGAAGCGATTCGGTTCAGGATAACCGCAACCGGAAGTACTTCCAGACCTTCGATTGTTTCCTGTTCATCAATAGCTTCATAGACCTCCTGATGATTCAAATAAACTTCTTCTAAATATTTCCAAAAAACTAATTCGTACATGTTTTTAAAGTTTCTGAGGTTCTGAGATTCTGAGGTACTGAGCTATATTTAACTGAAATATGACATCTCAGCAACTTAGCGTCTTAGTTTCTTAGCAACTTCTTGTTAATATTCGAAAGTTCCGTATTCGCTGGAAATAGTTAATTTTTTAGTATCAGCAGCTTCAACACGACCCACAATTTGTGCGTTTACGTTGAATGATTTTGAAATAGCGATTATATCCTGTGCCACAGCTTCAGGAACGTAAATTTCCATACGGTGTCCACAGTTAAAAACCTGATACATTTCTTTCCAATCCGTTTTTGATTGCTCCTGAATTAATTGGAACAAAGGAGGAACCGGAAATAAATTGTCTTTTATAATATGTAAATTATCTACAAAATGTAAAATCTTAGTTTGTGCTCCACCACTACAGTGAACCATTCCGTGAATTTCATTCGCAGCATATTTATCTAATATTTTCTTGATAATAGGTGCATAAGTACGTGTTGGCGACAGTACTAATTGTCCGGCATCGATTGGAGAATTAGCTACAGCATCAGTTAATTGTACCTGACCTGAATAAATTAATTCTTCCGGAACAGCAGCATCATAACTTTCAGGGTATTTTGTTGCCAAATATTTCCCGAAAACATCATGACGAGCCGATGTTAATCCGTTACTTCCCATTCCGCCATTATAGCTTTTTTCATAAGAAGCCTGACCGAAAGATTCCAATCCTACGATTACATCACCCGCTTTGATATTGGCATTATCAATCACTTTTGAACGCTTCATTCTTGCCGTAACGGTAGAATCTACAATGATAGTTCGAACTATATCACCCACATCAGCCGTTTCCCCACCAGTTGAATGAATGCTCACACCAAAAGTTGCCAATTCTTTAATCAACTCTTCAGTTCCGTTGATAATTGCCGAAATTACTTCGGCAGGAATTAGATTTTTGTTTCTTCCAATAGTTGAAGAAAGCAGGATATTATCGGTTGCTCCTACACACAATAAATCGTCAATATTCATGATTAATGCATCCTGAGCAATACCTTTCCAGACAGAAATATCTCCGGTTTCTTTCCAATACATATAAGCTAATGAGGATTTTGTCCCGGCACCATCAGCGTGCATGATAAGACAATATTCCTCGTCCTGTGTTAGATAGTCAGGAACAATTTTGCAAAATGCCTGAGGAAACAATCCTTTATCAATGTTTTTTATTGCATTGTGCACATCTTCTTTAGATGCTGAAACACCGCGTTGTGCGTATCTTTTTGAAGTATCTGAACTCATGAATTGTAATTGTGTAGCTGCAAATAAGCAACGTGATTTTGCGGCAAAGATAATTATTTTTTTGGGTTTATCCCGTCCCATTCTTCTGTGCATTTTTTAAAATTTGTAATCCTCATTCTAAATCTCATTTTATTTCACTAAATTTAATATAAAATACTAAATATCAAACAGATAAACCTTAAAACCACTACACTACAAATACAATAAGGTGGAAACCAGCAACCACGGTAAAAAACGGGGCTATTCCGAAAAGCCAAAAGAGTAGGAAACTAATTTTATAAAAGATGCCAAAATATGTAATTGAAAGAGACATCCCTGATGCAGGCAAACTTACTGCTGAACAACTAAAAGGAATTTCGCAAACTTCCTGCGGAGTATTGAGAAAAATGGGTTCTGAAATTCAATGGGTAAACAGTTTTGTTACCAATGACAAAATTTACTGCATTTACATTGCTCCGGATGAAGAAATGATTCGGGAACATGCTAAACAAGGCGGATTTCCGGCAAATTCGATAAGTAAAGTAGCAACAATTATCGACCCAACTACCTCTGAATGATTTATGAAAATCAACAAAAATCATTTTCATTTTTTGCAAAAACTTAGAAATAAAAAAATGCCTATCCAAAACGAATAGGCATTTTCTACAATGAACAATATCTTAATTATTTAGTAAACAACAACTCTCTGTATTTAGTCAGTGTCCACAATTCATTATCTACCAGCAATTCTAACTTATCACAATGATTTCTGATGATTTCAAAATAAGGTTTTACTTTGTTACAATAAGCTTCAGCGGTTTTTTGAGCATCATTCATCATATTAGCCGTTTTTCTTTCGTTTCGCATTTCTTCTACCTTAGCATTAATACCTTCGATATGAAGCGAAATTTCTTTAATCAAGCCAATTTGTTCTTTAGCAATAGATTCAAATTCCTTTCCAAAAATATCTTTCAGACCTTTTACATTTTCAATCAAAGTATTTTGGTAACGAATAGCTGTTGGGATCACATGATTTTTAGAAATATCGCCTAAAACCCTGCTTTCAATTTGGATTTTTTTAGTGTATTCTTCTAATTCAATTTCGTAACGCGCTTCTACTTCCACATGATTCATAATCCCTAATTCAGAAAACAAATCTAATGCACGTTTTGACGCTCTGGCTTTTAAAGCTTCCGGAGTCGTTTTAAAATTACTCAAACCTCTTTTCTTCGCTTCTTTTTCCCAGGCTTCACTATAACCGTCACCTTCAAAAAGGATGTCTTTCGATACCTTAATATATTCTCTTAAAACATTAAAGATAGCATCATCTTTTTTCATTGCTTTCGAATCAATCAAAGCATCTACTTCTACTTTAAAATCTCTCAATTGCTTAGCCACAATGGTATTTAAAGTAGTCATCGCATTCGAACAGTTTGCCGAAGAACCTACTGCTCTGAATTCAAATTTATTTCCTGTAAAAGCAAAAGGTGAAGTTCTGTTTCTGTCGGTATTATCTAAAATTACTTCCGGAATTTTCCCTACTACATTTAATTTCAAATCGGTTTTTTCCTCAGGAGATAATTTACCTCTGGTTACACTTTCTAATTCAGCAAGAACTTTAGTCAGTTGTTCTCCAATAAACACTGATATGATTGCCGGTGGCGCCTCATTAGCACCCAAACGATGGTCATTACTTGCCGTTGCAATTGAAGCACGTAATAACTCTTCATAATCATTTACTGCTTTAATAGTGTTGATAAAGAAAGTCAGGAATTGCAAATTACTCATTGGTGTTTTACTTGGACTCAATAGATTCACTCCGGTATCTGTTGCCAATGACCAGTTGTTGTGCTTCCCGGAACCATTTACTCCTTTAAAAGGTTTTTCATGGAATAAAACAATGAAGTCATGACGTTCTGCTACTTTTTGCATCACATCCATTAAAAGACAGTTATGATCTACTGCTAAATTTGTTTCTTCGAAAATAGGAGCCAACTCAAATTGATTAGGTGCCACCTCATTATGACGGGTTTTTACCGGAATTCCAAGCAACATACATTCCTGTTCTAAATCACGCATATACGTTAAAGCGCGGGTAGGAATCGAACCAAAATAGTGATCATCAAGTTGTTGCCCTTTGGCTGAAGTATGTCCAAGCAAAGTTCTTCCTGTCATCATTAAATCAGGACGGGAATGTGCCAAAGCTTTATCTACCAGAAAATATTCCTGTTCCCAACCTAAAGTTGCAGTAACTTTTTTTACATTTTTATCAAAATAACGACACACTTCGGTAGCTGCCTCATCCATCACAGCTAAAGCTCTTAACAATGGGATTTTATTATCCAGAGCTTCTCCTGTGTAGGAAATAAAAACGGTAGGAATACACAAAGTCGTTCCATAAATAAAAGCAGGAGAGGTAGGATCCCATGCGGTATAACCACGGGCTTCAAATGTATTTCTGATTCCGCCGTTAGGAAAACTCGAAGCATCCGGTTCCTGTTGTACTAATTGAGCTCCGCCAAACTTTTCTACAGGATCACTTCCATCATAAGAAGTTTCAAAAAAAGCATCATGTTTCTCAGCTGTTGTTCCTGTTAAAGGCTGAAACCAGTGTGTATAATGAGTAACTCCTTTAGACAGAGCCCATTCTTTCATCCCCATAGCGATATAATCAGCTAGTTTTCTGTCTATTTTAGTACCATGTTCAATAGCGCCTTGTACCGCTTTAAAAGCATCCGAAGTTAAATATTGCTTCATTGCTTTTTCATTAAATACATTCGAACCAAAAATGGTTGACTTTCTGTTTGTTTCTTCAAAATGTACTGCTTTTCTATTAGAAGCTTCTCGTAGCGCTTGAAAACGTATTGTTGACATTAGGAGTATTTTTTAAACTGTTAATAATCAATTTTGTAATTAAAAACACAAAGATAAAGAAAGTTGAACTAAAAAAAGAAGGATAAGCCATTATCAAATTATATTTTATTTAGCATCAAAATTGCTTTTTTTTGAATATACCCCCCACCAAAATATAGTAATGTGAAAAATAACATTCATTCAAACAAAAGAGACCCCAAGGTTTTCAGCACTAAAAAAATTATTATATATTTGCACCTCAGTTAAAATAAAGAAAATTAATTTATATTATTATGGCAAAAATAAAGTTAGAGTACCTTTGGTTAGACGGATACGAACCAACTCAAAATCTTAGAAGCAAAACTAAAGTTGAAGAGCACGAAAATTTTCAGGGAACTTTAGAAGAAATTGGAAACTGGTCTTTTGACGGTTCTTCTACAAGACAAGCTGAAGGTGGTTCTTCTGATTGTCTTTTAGTACCAGTTGCTATCTATCCGGATCCAGATCGTATCAACGGATACTTAGTTATGTCTGAAGTTATGTATGCTGATGGAACTCCACACCCTTCTAACGGTAGAGCTACAATTGATGATGACAATGATGATTTCTGGTTTGGTTTCGAACAAGAGTATTTCATCATGGATACTAAAACTTTATTACCATTAGGTTTCCCTGTAGGTGGTTACCCAGCTCCTCAAGGTATGTACTACTGTTCTGTAGGTGGAAAAAACACACACGGTAGAAAATTAGTTGAAGAGCATGCTAACTTATGTATTGAAGCAGGATTAAACTTTGAAGGAATCAACCAAGAGGTTGCTTGCGGACAATGGGAATTCCAATTATTTGCAAAAGGAGCTAAAAAAGCAGGTGACGAAATCTGGGTTGCTCGTTACTTATTAGATCGTTTGACTGAGAAATATGGTTACTATATTGAATACCACCCAAAACCACTAGGTGATACTGACTGGAATGGTTCTGGTATGCACGCTAACTTCTCTAACGAAGTATTAAGAACATGTGGTTCTCAAGAAGTTTACGAAAAAATCTGTGAGGCTTTCCGTCCTGTAACTAAAGAACACATTGCTGTTTATGGAGCTTACAACGACCAACGTTTAACTGGTAAACATGAAACTGCTTCTATCAATGATTTCTCTTACGGAGTATCAGACAGAGGATGTTCTATCCGTATTCCTTTAATGACTGTTCAAAAAGGATGGAAAGGATGGCTGGAAGACAGAAGACCTGCTTCTAACGGTGATCCATACAAAATTGCTGCAAGAATTATCAAAACAGTTAAATCTGCATTGTAATAATTCCTTATTTATAAAACTAAAAAGTGCTTTCAGAAATGGAGGCACTTTTTTTTATTACTATAACAGATTAACAAAGAATAAACATAAAGTATAACACAAAAAATTATCTTTGTAAATCATCAAAAATTAAAATTCTATGTTAGTCTGGATTTGCTTTTTAGCTGCTATCTTAATATTCCTTGCCCTTGATTTAGGTGTTTTCAACAAAAACCCTCATGTAATCAGTTCAAAAGAAGCCGGAAAATGGACCGGAATCTGGGTTTCATTATCTTTTTTGTTTTCTGCTGTAGTGTATTGGCTGTATCAAAATCATTATATAGAAAATCCCGACCATCTTAAACCGATGGCCGCTACCATGAAATATATAACGGGTTACCTGATTGAACTTTCGCTGAGTATCGATAATATATTTGTAATTGCTATTATCTTTTCTTCTTTCAGAATCCCAAAAAAATACCAGCATCGTGTATTATTCTGGGGAATTATAGGTGCCATTATCTTTAGGGGACTTATGATTTATTTTGGCGTCATGATCATCAACAAATTTGCCTGGACCACTTATTTGTTTGGCGCTTTCTTAATTTATACCGCTGTGAAAATGTTTTTCACCAAAGAAGATCACGAATACAACCCACACAACTCCCCTATTTATAAATATTTAAGAAAACTAACTCCCATAACAACAAAAATTGAAGGAGAGCATTTTTTTGTAAAAATTGGTAATGTTAATACCGCTACTCCATTATTTGTAGCATTAATTCTTATTGAGGTAATGGATGTCATTTTTGCATTAGATAGTGTACCTGCTATTTTAGCGATTACTTCCGATCCTTTTTTAGTATTTAGTTCGAATATTTTTGCCATTTTAGGGCTGCGTTCTATGTATTTCTTCCTGGCTAATATGCTGGAAAAATTCAGTTATTTAGAATACAGCTTAATTGCTATTTTGACCTTTGTAGGTTTAAAAATGATCCTGCATAAATTTATACACCTGCCGGAATGGGCTTCCTTAGCATTCATTGCAGCAGCTTTATTATCAGGAATAATTGCTTCGCTTCAAAAAGAAAAACGAAACCAAAAAGTATAACACATAAAAAAAGGAAATCGAGAGATTTCCTTTTTTTATGTTATCAAATTAGGCAATTACAATTTCACTTTTTTAACATTGGTTTCACTAATTTTTAAAGTATTCATTACTTCTGTATAGTTGCTTGTATCCATAGAAGCGGCTAAATAGGATGGCATAATCACAACACGAAAAGTCTGATTATTTAAATATTGTGGTGTTAAACTTAAATCATAATTACCCCCAGCAAAAATTTTAAATCCTATAGGGCTAAAATTATAATCATAATCAAGTTCTCCTTGATTGGTATAAAGTGTTCTTGGAATTAACTGCCAAACTGGGGCACCGGAATCAAGAACATCCTCAAGTCTATAAATTAAAACCGTTTCATCATCATACAAATCTTCTCCAATCCAATCTTCAAAAAAATAACTCAGATTATAACCGTCAGTATTATTAAATCCAAAATTTTTATTTTCAATTTCAAACGCATATGGTATAGTATCTTTATCTTCCTCAAAATCATCTGAAGTTGAGCAACCGGAAATAGCTAAAAAGCTAACAAAAGCGAAAAGTGTTATTATTTTTTTCATGATATAAATTTTTAAATAGTTAAGGTATACAATTTATTATTCATTAATTGTGCCAAAATTTAATTTCTAAAAAACTTTTCTCAATTGCCCATAAAAAAGCACCCGTTACAAAACGGGTGCTCATTAATTTAGATTTATTTATTAACTATTTAGCAGCAGATATTACATCATGAACTGTAGCTCCTTGACTAGTTGTTAATCTTATATAGAAAACTTGTTGTTGTTCGCTATTAAAATTATAATCTAATGTAATTACTGTACCATTAGTACATTGAGTTTGTGATTTAGTATAAAGCAATTGGTTTTTCACATCAAACACTTCAATTACAGCATCAGAAGTATAGTCAAAAGTACATTGCACTGACAATTGACCATCAATAGGAACCGGATAAGCTACAAAACCAGCTAAACCAGCTAAATCAGCTTGTACAGCAAATAAAGATAGTGTTGGTTCAATAACCGGACAGTCTAATGGTTCAATTCCGTAACCCAATGGTATTCTACATTCATCAAAAGCATTATTGATTTTATCAACCACATCTGCAATAGCACTTAGTGACACACCGTTAGTGCTTCCGCCACCTAAAGCCTGATTTGCCAAAGCAAATAATCCCTGAACTGTAGCATTACCACCTAAGGCTGTAACAATATTAGCTGGAATACTGTAAAATTCATACTCATTATTTGCTGTTCCATCAGGATTACAAGAACGTGCTTTAGGTGTATCAGAACCACAACCTCCTTCTGAATCGGCGGTTGCAAAAGTTCCGGCTTGTAATTCAAAATTACCTAGATTCGAATTGATACCTAAATTAAGTCCTAAAACAATAGTTTGAGCTAATAAAGTATTATTGATATTTCCGCCTTTCAATAAACTTTGAGGTAAATTACTTATTGAATACAAACCATTATTAGGCTGACTAGGAAGCTCTTTACTCATACCACCACCTGGTAATACTGCTATAACAGCTTCAATATCAGCATTCATAACTGAAACATGACGAACATCTTTTATACCAATATACATAGCACCATTATAAGCTTCTAAAGCTCTTGCAATAAGCGCTTTGGTAGTATATTGTTTAAATTCCCCAGGATTTTCAGGATCAGGAGCACAAGACATACCACCTTCATTACCATAATATCCTTGGGTGTAAGTACATAATGGACCTCCACAAGCTACAATCATAAGTTCTCTTGAACAAGTGCTTTGACAACCATCTTTGGTAATTGTTACAGTATAAACCCCTGCAACACTCACATTGATAGTTTGTGTATCAGCACTAAAATCATTAGGACCTGTCCAAGCGTAGCTGGTCATACCTTCTGTCGCTGTGAATATAGAACTAGCTCCAGCACAGATAGTTTGCTCTCCTGTGATTTCACAAGTTGGATTTGGATTTATAGTCACTGTAGCGACACTATCATCTCCAACACATGGTGCGGTTGCTGATAAACTATATCTAAAGGTACTTGTTGTTGCATCTAATGCCGGAGTATAAGTTCCTGTTGCTGCATTAAATGTTCCGCCTGTACCTGTTAATCTAGTCCAAGTTCCTCCAGCATCTTCTCCTGTAATCAAACTAAATAAGTCAATAGGAGTTGTACTGCTTTCACAAACGATAGTAGAACCATCTGTACCCGCATTTGGCTGGCTATTAATGGTCACTGTAGCCACACTATCATCTCCAACACATGGTGCGGTTGCTGATAAACTATATCTAAAGGTACTTGTTGTTGCATCTAATGCCGGAGTATAAGTTCCTGTTGCTGCATTAAATGTTCCGCCTGTGCCTGTTAATCTAGTCCAAGTTCCTCCTGCATCTTCTCCTGTAATCAAACTAAATAAGTCAATAGGAGTTGTACTGCTTTCACAAACGATAGTAGAACCATCTGTACCTGCATTTGGCTGGCTATTAATGGTCACTGTAGCCACACTATCATCTCCAACACATGGTGCGGTTGCTGATAAACTATATCTAAAGGTACTTGTTGTTGCATCTAATGCCGGAGTATAAGTTCCTGTTGCTGCATTAAATGTTCCGCCTGTACCTGTTAATCTAGTCCAAGTTCCTCCTGCATCTTCTCCTGTAATCAAACTAAATAAGTCAATAGGAGTTGTACTGCTTTCGCAAACGATAGTAGAACCATCTGTACCCGCATTTGGCTGGCT
>NZ_FRCC01000003.1 GCF_900142775.1 Flavobacterium flevense | reverse complement strand
GCTAAGGTAACTTTGTTTGACAACAAAATGAATGTATTAAAAACCACTAATGCGGATCAAAACGGAGCGTACACTTTCTTAGTAGAATGCAGCAGAATGTACACCGTAAGGGCTGAAAAAGAAAATTATACTACCAATGAAAAACAAGTTACTATTGCTAAAGAAAACGGAAGAACCCATTTACCTATAGCTTTAGAAAAAGACCAGTGTAAAGTAACTATTGGAGATGATTTAGGAAAATGCTTTGGTATTAAAAATATCTATTTTGACTTGGATAAATCAAATATCCGAACCGAAGCGGCTCTGGATTTAGAAAAAATATTAGATGTTTTGAATCAATATCCTAATATGAAACTTGATATTCGCTCGCATACTGATAGCCGTGCTTCCTTTAAATACAACGAAGCTTTGTCAGACAGAAGAGCTAAATCAACCATTAGCTGGTTAGTTCAAAACGGCATAAGTGCTGACAGATTAACAGGTAAAGGATATGGTGAAAGCCAACTGGTTAACAGATGTGCCGACAATGTAAAATGTACCGAAGAAGAACACCAGATGAATCGTAGAAGTGAATTTATCATTACGGATTTGTAATAATAAAAAATATTTATTGATTATTGGGTTGAGATGGTTACTGTCTACATTTCTTCTGTTTTAAAATTGGAACTCAGAGAAAAGGTACTGCTTTCTCTTCATTTGTTTGAAAAGGATAAATAAGTGTCTTAATATTGCCGAAACTCGATTGTACAATAGATTGGGCTTAACTACTCTCTAATTCGATACGAGTTGCTGCGTTAGATAAGCAAGTAAAAGGTAAAGTTGGGAATATCGTTATTAAACCAGCTAAAAGTTATGTAAAAGTCACTTCTGAAAATATCAAATATTTTTACATGTTTTTTGTGTGTAAATAAATAGATAATCGGATTTTTTCCGATTATCTGTCAGTTATATAACAGTATTTTGAGTTTGTAGTAATATTTTAATCCAATAATTATCGCTGAAAGATCTAAAAAAGTGTTTCTTGTTAGATTAGAAAAACATAAAAAGAGGAGGATGCAACTCCAAGTTACTTTGTATTAGTATTCCTTTAATAATTTTATAATGGTAGTTAAAAAAAATATTATCATTATTATTAATGAAAATACTATCAGTGATTATAGAAGAGGGAAATTAAAGAAATTTAAATAACATGAGCTACAAGTAATTGTGTATCGATCAATTTGTAGTAACAAAAGCATATCACTTTTTCAACACCAAATAAGCCAGTCCCGGATTATTGAGTAATCGTTCCATTTCATAGTGTATAATTTCCTGAGTACCCTGTTTAACCTACAGGTAATTCCGTTGTACAATAGTATTATCCAGTTTTCGAATAACGGCTATATCTTTGTAATTTTCCTGTTCTTTTTTTAATGCATCATGATCATTTATTAACTTGCAATGAAATGTTTTGAGTTTAATTTTACAATCGGGATCATCGGCAACCATACCGACGAATTCGCCGGAACTCAAAGCAGCAATTTTAGAAGGAGGGACAGCAGATTCTAACTGTTTGGAACGGCTAATTTAGGTATTATCTCCGCTATTAATAGAAAGACTTTCTCTGTCCTGCATAATTTTACCAAATCGGTCTGACAATTGTTTTGCAGTATCACCCGTTACTTGTCCGCTGATAATATTTCCGGTAATATTCATAATCACAACAGCCTGTTCAAGACCATAATCTTTTCGTAGTTGACTGAAATCCTGAATACCTAAACAAGACGCTACTTTGTTGCTTCTGGCTGTGGCAATTAGGCTATCCATATTATTGAGGTAAATTGTTGAAAATTCATCAAATATCAGACTGCTTTTTTGCTTGCCTTTTTGGTTAACCTGTTTTATTAACCGGCTTACATATAGCGATAAGACGGCTCCGTAAATCTGTATTTTTTGAGGATTATTACCCATGCAGACAATCTTGGGTTCCTCTGGGTTATTAATATCTAAATTGAAGTCATTACCAGATAAGACATAATAGAGTTGGGGAGAGGACAACCTTGCCATTGCGATTTTAGCCGATGCAATTTGCCCTTCGAGTTGTTCCATTACATCGTTGAGATAAGCAGGGTTCAAATGGATTTTAAGGAAGCCGATACCAATGGCAATTTTAAGTTGAATCAATATCATCAAAATTATGGATACGATCTTGAAAATGCTTTATCCAAGCATCCGATTAAAGAACTGGAGACACCCAAGTACAAAGAAGTTCTTATGGATTCCATCAAAAAAGGGAATCGCCAATCGGTTACTTTCGTAAAAGACGGAAATGAAATCAAGCAATATGTTGAAGCCAATCCTCAATTCAAAACCATCAATGTTTACGATTCCAATATGAAGCGCATCGATAACCGACAGTCTAAAGAGGAAAAGCAGACTGGAGGAGAAACTAAGTCGGCTAAACAAGAGGCTAAAAAGCAAAACCAAAGTGATGATACCGATCGCCCGGAAGCACCCCAAGAAAAAAAGAGAAGAAAAAAACAGTCTAATTCAATTTAGATACTAATGGAAACGATAAACCCCTTATCACATTTTTTTTCAGCAATTGAAAACGATTTTAGGATCAGTATTACACATATTGGTATCTATGCCGCTTTGTTGCAGTTTAGGACAGATAAGGGGTTTATTAATCCAATTGAGGCATATAGTTATGAAATCATGCCTATTGCTAAGATATCTGCACCGTACACCTATCATAAATGTGTAAAGGAATTAAGTGAATATGGGTATATCAGGTATGAGCCTTCTTTTAAAAACAATCAAAGGAGTAAGATTTATTTTCAATGATCTTTATATGAATCGCAAGTCTAATATGTAAAGTGACGGAACTATGAAAAAATTAACCTATGACGAAATCCCTGATGCAGTAGTGAATCTGGGTGAAAAGATAGAGTGGATCGAGTTGTTGTTAAAAGAGAACTTTTATATCCATAAACTTAATGATAGATCTCAAAATCATTTGGTAAAGGAGAAATGCTCTTCGAGCTTCAATAAAAGTGATTTGGCGCAATTTTTTTACATTCTGATGGATGAGAATGTTTTATTTTTTGATGATAAAAGAGAAAAGTATAATAGAAGCAAAATGCAGCAGTTCATCGAAGAGAATTTTACCTATAGTGGGGATGCGGGCTTGCAGACTAAAATAGACACTATTAGTAAACAATTTTCCGAATCTAAAGGGTTTACCTATGGAGAAAAACAATTAAGATTTTTGGATAAAATTATTTGGATGTTCCAAAGGCGAAGAGAAAAAGTAGCAGCTAGATAGCTTTTAGCCTTGAAATTTCAAAATGAATTATTTTTTAATTTTTATTACGTTTAAACTTTTCATCATGTCAAAACAAACTAACGAAGATAAAATCTCTTATATAGTGGCAATTAAGCAATTGTTAGATCCATTGTATGCCCGATTAGAAAAAATTGATTTTAAGATTAAAGGTCAAGATCTAAAAAAGTCTGTTAGGTACTACAGGAATGAGGATTTAAAGAAAATATTCGGACTGTCAAATAATACTATTATTAAATACCGTCAAACAGGAGTGCTGCCATATACTAAATTGGGAGATATTTATTTGTACGATACGGCTATAATAGAAAAAATACTTAATGAAAATAAACAATAAATATTCAGTTTGATTTTGAATAATTTTCATCAGATAAACTAAAGTAGTACCTTTTAATCCCGTACAATCTAAGTTTTTTATGTAGTGTGATTTTACAGGATAGACCTTTTTTTAAGAATTAAACGCTTTATTCATCAACTCCTGTTCACTTCTTGAAATCCCTATTTCTTTGGCTATAGTTTTCCAGTTGCTCGTTACTTGAAGAACTTCCTGTATAATAATTTCCATTTGTTGTTTGTTTAGACGGAAATATTCGCCCACGCTTTTTGCTAATTCAAGATCAAGATCATTGTTGTCCATATCAATGTTTAAAGCTAAGCCGTCTTTGTCAATAGATGGATTAAGGTCATAGGCCGGTGATAGTGTCCAGCCTTCCTTAGTCAGTATGAAGCCGTGATTTCTTAAATGGTCGTCAGTATTTGAAATTGCAATGTTAAAAACAATTCTTCGCCATAGTTGGTGTAGATTTGCTTCTACATTTGCTCCATGATTACTGATAAACTCAGCAATGTCTAAATAGCTTGCCTGATGATCTCTAATTGTATCTTCGTTATTCGCTGTCATGGTCATTGCTGATGCAAAATGAATGCGTTTTCCATTCTCTCTATCAAAGCGTTTTGTAAAAAAAGTATGATGGTTGCCTATGATTTTTTCTATACGGCAAGCAGCCATGTTAATTCCTGCATTGATAGCTAATTGATAAGCTAAAAACTCCCAGGCTGCTTTGTCTATGGTATCTGTTTTAGAAGGGAATTTGGCAATCCAAAGACTTTTATCGCTGTCTAAAATATTAGCTTTAGGTCTTGCTCCACCTAATGAAGAACCTGGAGCCATAAGTACTGTTAACCATTTATTGACCTCTTCATTGTCGTTGTCATTTTCGAAAATAGATGCCGCATTTTGTAATTCTCGAATAGAGGACCAGGGTGGGGTAGAAGTGGTTTTATTATTGTCTAAGAAATCTCCATTGGGATCTGTTTTAAAACGCAATGCTCCCATACGGCTTTCGTCATACACACCTAAAAGAAAATCAATATCGTAGAGTGTTTTTGGTTTTTCGTTATTTTCCCTTGCAAGCTGTACTTCTCTGCGTTTCATTAAAGTCCGTCCCCAAGTATCGGGCATGCTGTCCAGAAATATTCCGAAGTTTTCTTTTTGATTTGGGTATTGTTTACCACCGTATAATTGAATATCCGGGTCGAGTATAAATTTTTGTTCTGATTTAAGCCACTCCTTATCGTATTCAAAACTGAATGCTTTTTTCCCTTTCGCTTGTTGTGCCGATAGGATGCCAATGATTTTCGGTTCGGACATTTCTTTCCAATGTGCATAAACGTATATGTCGGTTTTGTTGGTGGACATTTTGGATAATTTAAATTATTGGATTGTTTAAGTAGAATGCTTTGTTTCTCACCATGCTATTATTTTAGCAATTCAAGATCTTGTAGTTTTCTTCCTAGTTCATCATCTGAAGCGAGTTTAAGAAAATCATCTTGCAAGCCTAATACTCTTAGAACATTAAAATAGGCCCCAATAGCAACACTAGGATTTCCTTTTTCGATTTGATATAAAGTAGTCCTAACAATACCAGCTCTTTCAGCTACTTGAATAGTAGTTAGTTTTCTTCTTTTTCGGGCTAACTTTATGTTTTCTCCCATTTGTTCTAATGTTATTTGATGCTTCGGGAAAATGGTTTGCTTTTTTCTGTTCATTTTGATAAAATGTTCGTTATTATAAACAAAATTAATACTTATGTTCATAATAACAAACATTTTTGTGTTTTATTCTTTAGTGGATAGTACTGTGTGATCTTATAATTTCTAATATTAATTACTGTTTTAATGAATTCATTAACTATATTTTTGTTTTAATTTAGACATATCTACCATTACATTTTCATCTAATACCTTGGCATAATGTTGTGTCTGCTTAATATTTGTATGCCCTAACATTGATGAAACATTTTCTATTCTGACTCCATTGGCTAGAGTAACGGTTGTAGCAAATGTATGTCTTGATACATACCAAGTGAGATTTTTGTTTATTTCGCATAGATCAGCTATTTCCTTGAGGTAAGCATTCATTTTTTGATTGGATATCTTGGGAATCAAACCAATTTGTTGATTTTTATATTTGTTAATTATTTTTAGGGCTGGAGGGAGTAGAGGAACGTTTGCTCTAATTTCTGTTTTTGTTCTGTTGGTCAAAATCCAAAAATCATCATTACTGTCTTGGAAGATATTGCTTGAAGTTAGATTTAAAGCATCTACAGGGGCATATCCAGTATAGCAGCTAAATAAAAATATATCTTTTACTTTCTCCAGACGTTCAATAGAAAATTTTTTATTTTCAATGCGATCTAGCTCCTGTTGGCTAAGAAATACAGCATCTTTGATATTGAGTTTACCGGTATAGAGATCAAAAGGATTTTTATCTATCAGCCCCATTTTGATGCCATGATTACAGCAGGTTTTATACATTCTCATGTATTTGACTACAGAATTGTTTTTGATGCCAATTCTGCCTTTAAAATCACTTTCATATTTAAGAAATGCTTCAAGATTGTATATAAAAGCACTGGAAATTTCATTTGATGAGAGATCTTTGATGTTGTATTGTTTTCTCATAAAAGTGATAAGCAATTCTTTGGAGCGCTCGTATTTTTGAAGCGAAGCTTTAGAGCGTTCATCTCCATTAACTTTCTTTTCAAAGTATTTGTTATGCTTGTCTAAAATTTCTAATATACTTACTTCCTTGGTTTTTGGCTCAGTTTTACCAGTAAATTCGTTTTTTAGTAATTGCAATGAAATGTCTAAACTTTCTTTAATCATTTCATTGAATTTTTTTTCAATGTTTAGTTGAAAAAGATCTAAGCTGTGTTTTATAACTTTTTCCTTTTCAATTTTCAGCACGTTTCTCAGGTTGTTGGTAAAGAGCCATCTTTCTTTTAAGATTGATTTACCCGTTGCCATAGTTGTGGATTTTTGATTGTAGGTAATACGTGCAAAAATTGGAGATTCTCCATTTTTGTTCACTTTACCAGCCTTTAAATAGAAGATGATTTTTAACATGACTTCTTGTTTTTAAATTAATATTCAAATTGATTTAAAAACTCTGAAAGTATCTAGTGTTTACAGGGAATTCCTGAGGAATTCTTCAGATTTAGTGACCCTATTTTTGCTAAAAAAGGCACTAAATAAAATAGGGTCACCTATAGGGTCACTGTCCTTTGATATTATATGTGTTTTTTGACACAGTCTAAAAAAGAAAAAAGCCTTTAAATACTAGTATTTAAAGGCTTTTTGACTCTTAAAGTTTCTTTTGAAACTTCATCTGGCGGAGAAAGAGGTTCTTTCGTAATCCGCTTCAAGCCAATGTTTTCAATGCTTTACAAAGCTATATTTTACAGGGTACCAACGAGGGTACCAACCGATTAGAAACTTTCAAAGTACTAATTAATGCAAATATACTGTTTACTTCTTTTTAATACCCATATCGGGGAATTTACGATTTAAAATTTCAATAACTTTATTCTCAAGGTCGACCATTTCCTGTGGATTTGGAAGATTGGTTAACTTATTTCTGTTTATTATTTCTTCTAATAATAATTGAGTTCTTAAAACTTGAAAGTGAAGTTCAACAATCTCATTTGCTATATCTAGACCACCTATACTAACTCCCATTTTATTTTTTATTTTTTAATTCTAGTTCTAATTTCATCTTGTCGATTTCAAGTTGATAATTATGTGTTTGTAGTTCATTGTTTTCCTTTTCGAGTTTATTTAATCGAGAGTCTAACACTTCGAGGTATTTATCTGGAGAAGAAATTCGACCTTGCACTTGGCTAAGTTCAGTTCGTATATTCCAAACTATAACCACCATAGCACCCAATATTGTTGTGAATATATATTTTGCAACTATAATTTGAACCTTATTTAACTCATCTTTTATTTTATTTCGGATTGTTGATTCGCCTTTTATATAATCTGATTCTGAAAATAATGATGTACCAGATATACCAGATGTACCAGATGTGCCAGATGTGCCAGATGTTTGGGCTTTTACCATACTTTAGATATATGTTTGTGAAATAGATATTGAACAGCTAAAGTAGTGTTTATAAACTAAATATTTATAAAACAAAATCACTAATATCAAAAACGTTCTTACAAACTCATATAAATAATCGTCCAGCTCTTCCTGACGGATTCCCAAATACCTTTTCGTTATCGCTGGTGATGAATGTTTAAACAACTCACTCAAATACAACAAAGCCTTGTCGGTCTCGTTGTTGTTTGACTATACCAGACAGGCAAAATTCTTTCAAAGGCTATACCGTTAATACTTTCAAGACTTTTATAAACAAATAATTAACGATAATGAGATTTTGAATAAATTATTTTTTTGATTAGAAACTTTTAAGGAAGTAAATGAACAAATATATAATTCTAGTTAACCTAAGAAAAAAAACTATAAAAGGACGTATAATTATACGTCCTTTTATAGTTTAACCGAGTGTTAAATCTTCTTTTTCTACCGAAAAAATATCTATTAAATACTTTTCAATACTTGGAGCAAGGGTTTTATAAAGTGGTAAATTCTCTTTTGGCACATCATCTTCCGAAATACATAAAAAGTGTATTACAGCTATTGGTATATTTAAAACTTCGCTAAGTTTCTCAAGTGTGTCTGATTGAGGTTTGAAAGTACCGCTAATAATCTGTGATAATGCAGTAGGACTTTTGCCAATTAATTTAGCTACTTCTACTTGTTTAAAACCTCTTTTTTTGATTAAAAGTTTAATTACTTTACCTATTTCCATAATAAATTATTTTTATTGAAATATAGATGCAATACTTACTGCTGTAGTAGTTATTGCTTCCATTAATTTAATTCCTATTAGAATTTGTTCTTCTTTTGTTTTTGCTTTAGGGATTTCCTCTTTTAGCATTATTAACAATTCTCTAGTAACATCATTCATCTCTATGTTTAATAGAGCATTATCTATTTGAGACGTAATCTCTTTATTTCTATTTTTCATTTCTTTAATATTTTGATTTTAAAATCTAAAATATTAAGGTTTAGAAAACCATCATAAACCTTAATTCGCCTAAGCTGTTAAAGAATATGAATGGTGTTCGTCATCTAGGTTTTTGAAATAAAAACTATTTATTTTTCTAAAAAAATCTCTTTTATTTAATGCACTTTTTTTAAGAATATTAGATATTGATATTATAATTTTATTTAAAAATTCTAATTCAAATACAGAGCGGTTGATTGTTTCTTCTAATTCTTCAATCTTAGTAAAATGAGTCCAAAGAAAATCTTCTAAACCATGGGTATATGTAAAATCGAAACCCCCATTGATAATGAAGTTTTTTAAATTTTCTAAATGATGTTGGTGACGAGTTAAGTCACGGTCGATTATTCCTTGCGTAAACTGATAAGAATTACTATATCCTTCACTATAACTAATACTTCCATTTAAAACTTTTTCGACTTTCTGACTTATTTTGTTTTTTAATAGATTGTTCTTTGCTATATCATATTCAGCAAAAGAATGTAAAGTTTCATAATATTCTAATTTTTTAAAACTACTATTAAAATTAGCAAGTTTAGGAGGATAGTTATTCCAAGTATCAGATGTGTTTATTTCTGGATAACTTGAAAAATATGATAATTTTAATGGCTTACTACACTCCTCAAAATATTTTTGTGTACGAATAAACTGTCGTAAAGTAAGCATTGTATTTGACATTCCACCACTATTGACTGATGTATAAAGGTCTAAAGGATTGTATGTGCTTTTTTTAGTATTTACAACTGCATTAGCCAGATTTTGACATCGAGAAAATAAATTATCTGATTGTTCAATTTTTAAATTTATTGAATTGAATTTTTTACAGACTTCTGAAATTTCGCTATATTGAGATTGAACTTTCATTATATTAGAAAGTTTCTCAGTTGCTTTTAATTGAGCAGTAAGCTGGGATGAGAAATTGATAATATTTTTTAAAGAATCATTCATGAGTACAAATTTAAGTTGAACTTAAATTTAAACCTAATTTATTTTGCTTTTATTTTAAATTTAACATTTAGCTTTGTTTTAAATTTAATAAATGTAGGACTTACATTGAATATATTTAAACTATTCTCCTACATTTACAATTGTTAAATTAAAAATACTTTAAATGAATAATGGTGACCTTTTAACTCTTATAAATAACAATAATTATCAAAATCATATAACAATTGAAAATAACGTTTATGATTTCTGTAAACTCCATTTGGTTGATGAAAGTAATCTTGAAGAATTAATAGGGTTTATTAGAAAACATAATTTATCTATTATAATTCATATTAATAAAGAGTTACTATTTCTAGATAAATTGTTTGATTTAATAATTAATTTATCTAATTGTATTTTTTATAAAGAAATAACGTTTAAAAATTGTGTTTTCCAAGAGAAGGTCGATTTTCGGCAAGCAGAATTCAAAGAGAAAGTTAGGTTTAATGGAAGTAAATTTGAAAAAAAAGTAAGATTTCACGAAAGTATTTTCAGTAAAACAGTATCATTTAACAATACTACATTTAAAGATTTAGCTGATTTTTGGAATGTTACATTCAATGATATACAACGTTTTTATCTTACTGATTTTTTAGGAGTAACAATTTTTTCACATGTTACATTTAACCATCAAGTCCAATTCATTTATAATAAAACATCTAAGGACACAATAATCAGTTTTGAAAATGCAAATTTTAATCAATCACTAGATATCTCGAGAGCTAATTTTTGGTGCAAACTTAATTTTTGGAGTGTTAATATTAATTATATTCCTACTGAAATATGGCTATATCAAACAGATGAAATTAGACAGTCACAAAATACAAATAATGAGAAAGCATATAAGGTCTTAAGGGAGACATATAGAATTATCAAGGACGTATTTTATAAAGAAGGGAATAATATTGAAGCTATTTCTTTTTATATGAGAGAGATGTCGGCTTATGGTAATGAATTAAAAGTGGATAATAGGAAAAATAAAATTGAAGAACGAACTTCTTTATTTTTTAATAAAATTTCAAATAATTTTGGGACAAGTTGGGCACGGGGTTTACTTTTTGTTTTTGTGATAACGGTAATTTTTTATAGTTTATTTTTAACCTTTCTATGGGATGAAATTTATTATCTCCCAACACATAAAGGTTTTGCATCATTTTTTAGGCATTTTTTTGAATTTCTAAATATTGCAAAGTGGGACATTAAACCATTTGGTATAACTGATTATAATTATTCATATATAGTTCTATTTATAGGTAGGATTTTTATAGGCTACGGTTACTATCAAACAATACAAGCATTTAGAAAATATGGTAAATCTTGAATATTTAAATTATGATACAAAACACAATAGAAGGTAACGCAAGTTTTTTTTTAAGTTATGATGCATTTTTAAGGTCATTTAAGCGTAACATTGATACACCTTATTCTTTCTTACTTGGTGCTGGAGCATCAATTAGTTCAGGAATTCAATCAGCTTATGACTGTATTTGGGAATGGAAAAAGGATATCTATTTGTCGAAACATTTAAATTCATCAGAGTTTTATAAGAATTATAAAAATGAATCTGTAAGAAGTAGCATTCAGAAATGGCTAGATAACGAGGGTATATATCCAAGTCTTGATTCATCTGAAGAATACTCCTTTTACGCACAAATAGCTTATCCAATAGCAAATGATAGAAGGAAGTATTTTCAAAGTCTTATTGAGAATAAAGAGCCATATATAGGATATAAAGCTTTATGTCTCCTTGCTAAAAATGATATTGTTAAAGCAGTTTGGACAACAAATTTTGATGGTCTCACAGTTAGAACTGCTTTTCAAAGTAGTTTGACGCCAATTGAGATTACTTTGGATAATGTTGATAGACTCTATCGTAACCAAAGCAAAAGAGAACTTCTTTCAATTGCGCTCCACGGAGATTATAAATATACCAAACTTAAAAACACAGAGAAAGAACTGGATTCTCAGGACGAAACCTTTTCTGACCATCTGGGAAATTACCATGTTGATAAGAATCTAATTGTGATAGGGTATAGTGGTAGAGATAAGTCTTTAATGAAATCTTTAAATGACGCATTTACTAAACAAGGAACTGGGAGACTTTATTGGTGTGGTTACGGAGATAAAATTAATGATGAAGTTGAAGAACTTTTAAGAAATATAAGAAATGCTGGACGAGAAGCCTTTTATATACCCACTGATGGTTTTGACAAGACTCTTATTCATTTATCAAAGTCAGCTTTTGAAGATAATTCTATATCATTAGAATCGCTTAATTCGATTCTTAAATTAGCAGATAATGAAGAATTATTAAAAGCAGAATTTGGTCAATCAATAGCTAGAGCAGATAAATATTTAAAAAGTAATTTACATGCAATAGTCTTTCCAAAAGAATTATTTCAATTTGAAGTTGAATATGGAGATAATAAGCCTTGGGCATTTTTAAAAGACAAAACTAGGAATACTGATATTTGTGCAATTCCCTTTAAGAAAAAAGTTTTTGCGCTAGGTACATTATCAGATATATCAAATGTTTTTAAGAAAACTGAAATTAGAAGGGTTCCCATTTCGAAATTTGATATTGAGAATGTTAGCGCATTTAGGTCTTTAATGATTCAAGCTGTCCTGAAGCACTTTTTAAGTTATGGACTATTTGATTCTAATTTAAAGGATAAACTTTGGTTAAGAACCAGTGACAAATCAATTGGAGATAAAAAAATTCACAAAGCAATTTACCTATCTTTTTATTTTGATAATAACACTAAATTTGGTTATTTATCTTTCAGCCCAACTGTTCATTTGACAAGTGAATCCGAAATTTCAAAGGAGGTAAAGCAAAGAATAAGCAAAGAAGTTTTAGAGAAATTATACAATGATAAATTTGATGAAATTTTAGAATATTGGAATAGTATTTTGTTTAAAAATAAAAATCTAAAATTTGATTATCCATTAAATTCAGGAACTGGTTTTGAATTTCAAATTACTAAAAATACCGCTTTTGCCGAAATAATGGTGCTTGATAATAGTTACAGAGCTTATAAACCTTCAGATTATAATAATAAGCTAACACAATTTAAAGGTGTTCAGCATTTAGAGCCTCAGCTAATATTTCAAAATAACATGTCAAATTCTCAGGCTAAAGATTATCATCCTATGAGAGCATTGACAAATCATAAACCTTTTGATAGTAATTTAAACGGAGTAATTTATTCAAATGAAATTAATATAGCTGTTATTTGTGGCGAAAATTATTCTGAAAAATTATATAATTTCTTGAATCAATTAAATTTAAAGCATCTTACAGATAATATTAATCCCGATTTCTTGATTGAATATCCAAGCTTTGCTTCGGCATATAATTTACCCATAAATATTCCATATTTTGGAGATGCTGATAAATGGATAAATATCGAATTAGATAAATCCAATAGAGGTAATACGGATAGTGAAAATGCAATTAAATTGGCTAGATTAATAACTTCAAAAATTGAACAAATAATTAATATTCAGAGTCAACATACTATTGTAATCTTCATACCAAAGGAATGGCAGGCGTTTGAGAGCTTTCAAGAAAAAGGGGAAACTTTTGATTTGCATGATTATATAAAAGCATTTTCAGCTTCTAAAGGGGTTTCAACACAGTTAATTAGAGAAGAAACCTTAAGTGATAGATTAAAGTGTCAAGTATATTGGTGGTTATCTTTATCTTTTTATGTAAAATCATTAAGAACACCTTGGATATTAAATAACCAAGAAAAAAATACTGCATATGCTGGAATTGGTTATAGTATTAAGAAGAACTCAAATGATACCGAGGTTGTAATTGGTTGTAGTCATATTTACGATTCGAATGGTCAAGGCTTAAAATATAAATTATCAAAAGTTGATAATTATTTTTTAGATAAACAGTCAAATCCTTTTATGTCTTATAATGATGCCTTTCAGTTTGGAGTTTCAATTAGAGAGCTTTTTTATAATTCATTAGATAGGTTACCAGAAAGAGTTGTAATTCATAAAAGGACAAAATTCACAGAAGATGAGATTAAGGGAATTACAGCTAGTCTGAATTTGGCAGGTATAACAAAAATAGATTTAATAGAGATTAACTACGAAACTGAAGCTCGTTTTTTATCTATGAATGTATTTAATAGTTTATTAAGCACCGATAAATTTCCAATATCAAGAGGAACATGTATTGTAACTAATAGATTTGAAGCACTATTATGGACTCATGGTATCGTTCCATCAGTAAGGAATACAAATTACAGATATTACTTAGGAGGTAGGAGTATTCCTGCTCCTATAAAAATAACGAGACATTACGGTGATTCGGATATCAATACAATTGCAATTGAAATTTTAGGATTAACTAAAATGAATTGGAATTCTTTCGATTTATATTCCAAATTACCTGCCACTATTAATTCATCAAATCAAATTGCTCGTATTGGGAAACTACTTTCAAGATTTGAAGGCAAAACATATGATTATAGGCTGTTTATTTAAAAATACAAGAAATCAACTTGATTATTTTGATATATAGTTTTTTTATTTTTCTGTTTTATTGCAAGTTTGTTATATTATCTGAGACACCAGCAAGTTCATAAAATGTATTTCTTATAATTATCATTAAAACACGATGTATTCGGTTTATTAAAAGTCCAGCAATTCACTCAGTGGGATTTCAAGTCCTTTGCTTATTTCAAGAAGATAAAGATATGTTGGGTTAAATTCTCCTGCTTCGACTTTATGAATAGATTGTTGGTCTTTTAATATAAGTAAACCAAGTTTAGCTTGTGATAATCCACGAGCTGTCCTTAATTGCTTAATACGCAATCCTAATCGCTTCAATTCATTTGTATTATCCATAGCTTCCATATGAAGCCAATTTGAGGATAATGCTTAATTTTTTTAACATACTATAATATGTTAATCGAATTTTTAATTATGTTTGTGGAAACTTAAAAAGTAAACGTTAAAACAAGAAAATAGTACGGTAACTAATTCTTAATTTTTTGAAAATTAATTTGCTGTAGGTTTGGGATGAATTATAAAATTTTATCATGGGAAAAATTTCAATGTGTCCTAGTTGCGGTAATAGCCGTAATGGAGATAAAGTTAAAAGATGCGCAATGTGCAAAAAAATTACATGTAGTAAATGTTCGTTTACAGGATGCACGTGCGAAAGTAAATCCTATGACAAGCATTATACTATTTCAAATTAATTTTTTTAAAAAACCTTTCACCCCATTCCTTACATTCTTTAATAATTGCAAGTTGCATCTATGAAATAAACTAATACAATTTAAAATTATAAACAATGAAGAATGTATCAAAAGAAACTACGAAACCAAAAAAGGTTAAGTGTGATAAGTGTAATGGCACTGGAAAAATTAAAAGTTTAATTTGTACAACTTGTAACGGAACAGGAAAAAGAGACTTGTTATTAGACTAATAAAATGCAGGCAAACAAGTATAAACAATAAACCTAATTAAATAAAATATGAAAATTCAACTATCATTCCTAATTGTTCTTATTCTTGTTAGCTGTCAAAAAAATGACAATAAAAAAGACATTAATGAAAAACCTTTAACTAAATCAATCGAATATTTGGATTTTGAAAATCTAAGCAGTGAAGCTAAAGTAGAGTTTTCAAAAAATTATTGGTTAGGAAGTGGCAAAATAACTCACGTAAGTTTAGAAAATGGTGGCGTACTTGTTGGATTAACGGATGATAATGACCTATACAAAAATCTAATTGTCACTGAAAATTACATAGTGGTTTCATCTAGTTTTGGGCAAAATTCCCAGACGATAATTTACAATAAAAAGCAATCAAAACTAATTCCACAAATTAACTCAAGCATGTTTGTAACAGGATTATTAGGTCAAGATGTTTTATCTGTTCAAAAAGATTATTATGATTCATTAGATGCCCAAGACCCAAATTACAGAGGGCACATTTTCGAAAATGGAAAATTTGATTTAAGAACTAGTAAATATTCATTTATAAGTAATGAGTAAGTTTTAATGTCGTAAAAAATATTTAATTACTCTTTTGTGTAGTTATGATGAATATTAAAACAGTTATTAAATAGACATGCTTATTTACTCATAATTGCCACTCTATAAATTAAAAATACTATGGATAAACTTGAAAACTTAAAAAAACTAAAACAGTTATTAGATGATGGTGCACTTTCTGAAAAAGAATGTGTTGAAATGAAAATTCAAATTTTATCAAAGACAAATAATGAAAAAGAATCAATACAAAATTTAAATGTTACGAAAAAAGGAACTGAACAAAATGGAATATTAACTATTAGTTTTAGTGGACAGTGGTTTCTATTTGATGCGAAAACAAAATTGTTTGTAAACGATGACTTGCATTGTACTCATTCCACAAAACAAGGATTTAATGTTAGAATACCTATCATAACAGATAAAATATCAATTAAAGTTGTACTGGCATCTATTAAATCAACGCTTTATGAGTTACAAGAACTCGATAAATCAAAAAATTACACATTAGGTTTGATTTACGATACAGCTTGGGGAAAATACAGCAATAAATTTAATATCACAGAAAATGGTTAAAGTAAAAGTAAAACAGGAAATATCAAATAAATGGAAATATTTCTTAATGCTTGTTTGTTTTGCAATTTTACTAACATTTTTAAATATTGGGACAGATAAAATTTTCGAAATTTTTCGTAATCCAAATGATAGTTCAAACAATAATTCTTCTCAAAAGGAACGAGAAGATGTTGATTCTGTGAGCAATTCAATTGAATCAACTTCCAACATTTGTTCAATTTGTGGCAAAAAATTTAACATTAGAGGTTACGAGGAAGTTTCAGAAGGAGTTTGGAGAGAGCTGGCAGAAGGGAATCAAGGTCAAATTTGCAGTCCTGCTTGTGGTAGAATTCATACCCAACAATTTAATGATGTTGCAAAAAAGTATGGCGTTGATTTAGAGAATTCTGAAACAAACACTAGCAGTGAAGCCGAATATAAGATGGGTAATGATGGCAGAGTTTATGAACAAAATAAATGCCCATTATGCAAAGGAACAGGTATTGAAACAGGGCGCAATGTCGCTACTGGAGAAACTGAAGGAAGGATTTGTCCTATGTGTGAAGGTAGAGGTGTTAGGAGTTATTAAATCTTAAAAAAAAAACAATATGAACAAATTAATAGTAATAATAATTTTTATGTTTTTGTTGGTATCAGCAGTTGCCCAAACAAAAACCACCACTTATAAAAACAAAAGTGGTAATCCTGCTGGTTATTCAAAACAAACAGGAAACAAAACAGTTTATTATGATAAATCTTATAATAAAACTAGCACTTCTAAAGAATCTAAAAACGGTACAACAACATTTTACAACAAACAAGGAAGTAAAACTTCAACAAAAAAGACCAAATGAAAATAATCAAGCCAATATTATATTGCTTATTTTTTTTAGCAATTCTATTTTCTTCTTGTAAAAAAAGAGCCGAAACATTAGATGAATCAAATCAACAAAATTTAAATATTACTGATACCGTTACCGTTGCCCACGAAAATAACATAAATTCAATTTCAACTGTCACAATAGGCAATCAAATTTGGATGACGAAAAATTTAGATGTAATTACTTTTAGAAATGGCGATACCATTTTTGAGGCAAAATCGGAAGAAGATTGGAAGAGAGCTTCAAAACTTCATATTCCAGCATGGTGCTACTATAATAATGATGATGAAAATGGCAAAAAGTATGGATGTCTTTATAATTGGTATGCCGTAATGGACGAAAGAGGTTTAGCTCCTTTGGGTTTTCATATTCCTAACAATCTTGAATATGATATGCTTCTTTTAAACTTGGGGTTGGGTCATCACGGTAATCAACAAGATAGACACAATACAGCGACTAAATTAAAATCAACAAGCAACTTGTGGTCGTCCATTATGGATAGGAAGAATGAAACTGCAACAAATAGCAGTGGTTTTACCGCTTTACCTGCTGGATTAAGATATGAAAGTAGTGGTAGTTTTAATGACATCAATGAACAAGGTCATTGGTGGACATCTGAAAATGTTTGGAATTCAAGTTTTAATCAAGTAAATTCAAACAAAAGGAATCCGAGTGAATTATCTATTGATTATTGGGTATCGGGTATTGGAGCAGGAAGTTTTGATGCAGGGACTGGACTTTCGGTAAGATGTATTAAAGGAGAAATGAATAGAACCACTAAAATTCCAATATTGCAAAATGAATTTGTAGAGTTAGACAAAGACGGAAAACCAAGAGAAGGCACATGGACTTTTGATAGTTATAGAAATTCTGTAACTAAAACATATATCAATGGTATCGAAAATGGTGTAAGAATGACATACGATGGTTATGGAACACTTCTCTCAAGGCAAAACTACAAGGACGGCATGCTAAATGGAGAAAGTAACGAGGTTAATATTTACGGCGAGATTACTGAATCAGGCAATTATTATAATGGTAAAAAAGTTGGAGTATGGACGAAATACAAATGGACAAATAGAAGAATGGACGGAAGAGGAGCAACAATGGAAATTGAAAGCACCGAAAATTTTGATGAAAATGACCATAAACCAGAAGAACAAGGAAGTAAGTACACACTTATTAATAAATAAATCAAAATAAACTAAATGAAAAAATTAACATTAGCATTTGCAATTATGGCATTTTTAATCGCTTCGTATACTTTTTTAAACACTTCTGGGTATTTGAATTCTATGAAAGCATACGTAAATGAGAGCACAAATAATACAACTTTGACTGATACTATTATTGAGTCAGTAAATTCAAAAAATGAACCTACGACTGAACAGACAGTTGAGGAATACGAAGCATCAATTCCACTTGAGTCTGTTCAAAGTCCATTATATGCAAGCTATGCAGGTAACTGTTTCCTCATTTGTCGTACAGAAGATAATGCTCGTTTATGTACTGAGCATATCGATTATAAAGGTCACTTTATTGAAGATATTAAGACTGCTATGGCTGGGGGAGAAACAGTTCACTTTAAAAATACAATTTGGAAATATGATTCGGGAGTTAAATTTAGTTTCAATGGTATGAGTTACGATTTAACTAAGCGTCAATGCGAGAAGTTAATCTATGATTTTAAGCATCCTAAACCATATTTAGGCAATTAAAACAATACAAAAACAATAAAACCCAGTTGGGTGTAACCACTGGTTTACAACTGTTCCAATTGATAAAATTGGAAGATTTAAGTCAAATGAGCAAGCGCAATTTTTTATACAAAAATTCTAAAAATATTTTTTTGAGAATTAGTCTTTTAAAATATTAATATCAAAAAAATTTGGAAAATATTTTTTGAGAACGCTATCGTACCCCCCACTTTGACCGATACACCACCCCCCCCCTCAGGGGCGGTAACTGGAGGGAGGGGAATATCAAATTCAAATCATAGAAAGATTCAACATCAAATCTTTTACCTTTTTTACGGTGTTTGGCGATACATTATACCCTTTGCTTTTATCGCTTGCCAGTTTTGCCAAATCTCTTAGTGACATTGTAGTATTTGATTTTATAACCTTAACAACTCTATTGTGTTTTGCTAGTGTTTCTTCTGGAGAATCATTTGTCCCAGCTAATCTGCCTTTATAAACTCCACGAAGACGACCTTGTGCAATACCCTCTTTTTGTCTTTCAAGAAGTGAGGCTTTTTCCAAACTCGATAGCTCTGATAAAATAGTTGTAATTAGGTTAAATACTGGATTGGCTTTTCCATTTATCATTGACTCAAGCCCTAAATTATCTATCTTCACAATCACTCCTTTATCAAAGAAAAATTTAAGGGTTTGTAATACATTGATAGTAGACCTTCCAGCCCTATCGATTGCATGGATTGAAACGAAATTCACTTCTCCAGCTTCAACGGCTTCAGTTAGTTTTTTTCCAGCTGGTCTTTCTGCAAATGGAATTGAACCGCTTATTGTATCAATAAATAATATTTCATCTGGATGGGATTTTGCCAGTTGGCGCAGGTTAGATTGTTGAGCCGTACTTTGGCGAATGTATCTCGCTTTTTTCATAACTAGATTATTTTAGGTGAAATTTTGAAAAAGTGTGCATTTTTAGGATGGTGTATTTTGCACAGTTTTATTGGTTGATATTATTGAGTAATAATTTTTTATAATGTGAGCAGTATGACTATAACCTAATTTTGCACAGTATTGAAAGCTATTTGCCTTCAATCCAGTCCAGAATATCTACTAGCATATCGCAATACACATCATTTACCTCTTTTATAGTTTCTCCTTTTTTGCTAACAAATGTTATCGTGTAAGTATCAATCCATTTTAATTGGATTCTAACAGTTCCTTTGTGTCTGAAACCTGAACATTGGAATTGTAATCCTCCTTGGTATTCTTTTGATTCTGGTAATGCAATAAAGTTTTTAGAACCATAAGCCATTAAAGCCCATTTATCAGCATATTTAATTTGTTCAATGATTGTTTTAGCTATTTCCATTTTGCTATAGTTATAAAGTGATACTTGATTAATACACTACAAAGTAAAGCAATATTTGACTAAAAAGCAAGTTTTGTTTAATATTTTATAAAATAAATTAAGCCTTACTTGATTTATTTTATATATTTGTAAAAAATATTAAAATGGCTGTACTACGATTAAAGGAAATAATGATATCAAAAGGAATGTCTAGGGATGAATTGTCATCAATAGTTGAAGTATCACCAACAACTATATCAAATATCTCAAGTGAAAAAAATTTACCAACGATTCAACTTCTCTTGAAGATAGCTGAAGCTCTTCATGTTGATATTAGGGAATTGTTTATTCCAACCAGAGGAACTTCTATAACTCAATTGGAAGTAGATGAAGCTAAGGAATTAATTGAAAAAGGACTTGGTATTTTAAAAGGAAAAATGTAGGTATTAAAAATTACCAGATATTTATAATTAAAGCACTTTATGGAAAATATTGTAATTGGTAAAAGAGAAATAACAATTGAAAAATTTCAATTTGAACACACCTATAATGGGCTAATAATTGGGTTGCCAAATGAAGTCATTAACACCAAAATCTTGTCTGATTACATAAATTCATTAACAAAAGGTCATCGTAAATCTGTTTTTCATCTTACTAGGAATGACTATGTTTCAAATGACACACTAAAACCAGTTATTTATTCTGCATTTTTAGAATCGGACTCAATTGATGATACCGAAAATCAATATGATGGTAGCAGGCTCGTTGTAAGTTGGTTTGGTGAAGAACAAATAAAGAAGTCAATTTCAGAAATTATCACTGAAGGGTTAGCAGGTTTTAAATATGACAAACTCGCTGAGAATTATAAATTTTAAAGCATAAAAAAGACAGGTTTAAACCTGTCTTTTTTTTTTAAATTAAATCACTTTCAGTTATAATTCTGCCAACTCTTTATTTTCGCTTTCACCAATCAATTCCCATTCTCCCCATTGATTGTATGGGAAATATGCGTTATAGTCATTTAATTCATTTTCAAGAATGAATTTTTTTCTTAACCCACTAAAAGAAAATGTTTCATCCGTTCCAGCTATTTTTAAACACTTACTTCCTTTCCTAATAATTTCTGCAACATTTTCAATTCCTTTATTATTTAAAGGAATATATTTTACTTTGTGACCAACTAATAATTTTCCTTCATTGAAAAGTTTTGTGATAAACCTGCCATTACGCTTATTCTCGTCTGTAGTAGTAAAGATTTCATTACGCTTAATTAAAAAATTTCTAGCTACCAGTTCGGCATTATCATCTTTATAATAATTGAATGTAACTGCATTTATGTTTAATCCTTTTGTAGATAAATAGTTAATTACTCTTTCTGTAATTGCATCAATTTCAGAAGCTACTATTAATAGTTTTTGGTTTTCATTTATCTCAATTTCTTCACCATCTTCAAAATTCTTGTTTAAAAGCTCGTAAATTGTTTCTTTACGTCCTTGTTTTTGAAGAATTGAGTTAATATCAT
This sequence comes from Flavobacterium flevense, assembly GCF_900142775.1. Lineage (GTDB taxonomy): Bacteria > Bacteroidota > Bacteroidia > Flavobacteriales > Flavobacteriaceae > Flavobacterium > Flavobacterium flevense. Next base: position 427,883 of record NZ_FRCC01000003.1, on the reverse strand, counting down.
CAACTTTCAAAGTGGAAGCCCAAGCGGCATAGTCTAAAGTTTGAGCAATAACATCTCTAGGAGTATTTCCTCTTTTTAGTTCAATAATAACTAAATCTCCACTACTATCGATAGCTAATAAATCAATCTCTTTTAGATGGTCTGTCTTGATTTTTGAGCCAATCAAAATCGCATCAGGAAGAATGATTTTTATATCATTTTCTATCCATCTATGAATTCGGTCTTCATAATCCAAATTAGATTTATTAAGTTCAGTTAATGTATTATGATTTACTTTCCAGATTTTTGTTTCTTGCATTTTTTTTGATTGTTTTACGAACTGCTCTAATGTTGATGTTAGTTTTATTTTTTTCCAATAATTGATTTATTTTCATGGTCATAATTATAATTTACTATAGTTCCATCTAAGATTAAATCAATTACTTTGTCAATTATTGTGAATGGAGCAACAAACCATTCTCTAGGAGTAATTCTTCTTCCTTTATCATCATGAATATCTACGTTCAAACAAACCTCAGCAAAAAAGCGATGCAATAGCTGTTCAAATTTATGCGGATTAACATTGTAACATTTATAGGTTGAAACAATATCAACCTCAGCAAGTAAGTAGGTGGGTTCTTTTACTGCATTTTTTATTCTTTGTCGTACATCAACTTTAGAAAAACCAATTTTATATAAATCCTTAATTTCAGAAATAGCTTTATTGCTTGATTTAGATTTTAAAACATAAATCCAACCTGTTTCTAAATCTTCTTCATTTACCAAATTAGCATTTTTAAACAATTCGTTTTCTGATTCAGAATCAGTATCAGAAACTATCCTACCATTGTTGTAAAGCCCTTTGGATAAACTACGATAATACATATTACTGACCGTACCATTTTCAAAAATTATTCTGGTACGACCATCTTTCCTGATTGCGTCTCCTAATTTTCTGCCTTCAATTCCATCATCTTCTAAAAACAGTAGAATACCATCTAGGATGTAATATTTACCTTTTTCAAGATTTTGTTCTACATCTTTGAATTCGGATAATTTTCTTTTTCCTTCTTTTAATTCTTTATGTACTTCTTTAAACTTATGTTCATAAGGTTCAAAATCTTTGTCTTTCATAGCTTTTCTTCTAGCTACAAAGTCAGCTTCTTCTCTGTCTTTTGAACTTGAAACATTTTTAAGTTTAAATATATCCAGCGTATCTTCAGTATCTAATAAACCAAATTCATCATCATTTAGAATATCATCAATTGAATTTATTTCAGTCACTACATTCCCTAATAAATTGTAGGTATCGTAAGACTTTAATATTTGGGATTTTTTATTGTTCTTTCTTAATTCTTTTAATACAACACCTAAACTTCTTTCAGAAATGACAAAAACATCTGCTTTTGGTTCTCTTTTATTTTTTTCAAAAAAGGCATTAATTTCTTGGAACGAATCAATCAATCGTTCATCCTCTGATTTTATGTTTGAAACTTTAGCTTTTGATTCTAAAAGTCCAAACTCATCATCATTAAAAATATCGTCTAATGTTAACTTTTTAGGCATTAGCTTTTTTCTTTCTTAATTGTTCTCTTAAATATATTATGGCCTCTGCCATTCTTTTTTCTTGTGGGTCGAATGATTGAAGACTTGGTTCTGTTCCTGTTCTAGCTCTCCAATTTTTAATTTTTGGCCACAAAACAAGAGCTTCTTCTTCGGTCATTTCAATTCTTGTTGCATCAATAGTTTCTTGAATCGCTTTGAATACCGATGCTGTAACAGACTTTGATAAAATTTCAAATGCTTTTTGAAATGGATTTATTTGGTCTATCAAATCAATATCAATATCATCAATATTTACAAAACTATCGGCCATTCTGATAAAACGTTTGTCACCTTGTGTTTCAATCGTACTATTTTTAATAACAGAATCCACTACAACATATTGTCTCACTTCTTCAACTTGTTCCTCAGTTAAATCTGGGTAGGTTTCACGAATGATTTTTGGAATCAAAACCGTATTGATAACTTCGGGGTCAACGTTTCCAGGCAATGCTTTAATCATCTTATCATCTTGAAGAATCTTTGCTTTCAAATCGTTAATATCTGATTCTACAATGTCTTTTACTCGTTGAGATGTAGCTTTCTTAAATCCTTTTATTCTAATAGTTTCATCATCGTCTTCTGATTCATCATCGTCTTCATCAGGAAATTTTGGTTTGAATTTGAAATTTGGAGCCAATACCTGTTCCATCAATAAGGAAGCCGTTATAGCTTTAAGCATGTTATTAACGGAGAGTTTTACCTCTCCATCTTCGGCATCTGGTTGAGCAATAAGATTTGTAAATTGAGCATGTGATTTGTTCTCACTATCTCTAGTACATCGGCCAATAATTTGTATAATCTCAGTTAAGGAACCTCTGTAACCTACCGTTAAAGCATGTTCACAAAATGGCCAGTCAAAACCTTCTTTGGCCATTCCTAATGCAATGATAATGTCTACATCATCAGGATTTTTAGAAACTCGCAAATACTCTTGAATTTTATCTCTTTCTTTTTGATTGTCGTTAACTAAATCGGCAACTTTTAAAAGTTTATTTGTTTTTTTACTTCTAATAAATAATAATCCTGTATTTGAATCTTGATACTCTAAGTCCCCTAAACTATCCACAATATGGCTTACTTCTTCATATTTGTCCTTAGTAGATTCACCCGCATTTACACTTGGAATATGTACAATCGTTTTTTTGGTTTCATCTAAAATTTCATCAATTGCAGTAGTGTATTTTCCTTGATAAAAATGATAACCAATACCCAATGATTTTAAATGTTCATATCCGTTTAATTGCTCATAATAATTGTAGGTTACTTTAGTGAATTGCGCTTCTAATTCAGGCAACAACACAGGAACGCTATCACCACGAAAATAAGAACCAGTCATGGCCACAATATGCGCTTTTGACTTGGCCATAATAGAACGCAATACCTCACCTAAACGATTATTACCATCTGCTGAAACATGGTGAAACTCATCTATCGCAATAACGCAATCGTTGAATAATTTTTCATCTACACCTTCACAAGCAAAACGCAATGTAGCATGTGTACAAATCAATATTTTTTCATCGCTTTCAAGAAAATTGTTAAAGGCTTTCACTTTACTGCCTTCACCACTTGGAGTACAAAGATTATAAATATCATTTGGTTCCCAATTAGCAAAGAAACCGTCTTTCATTAAATCAGTACTTGAAAACGAACTACCAATAGAACGCTCTGGAACGGCAACAATAACTTTTCGGATACCTTGATTTATTAATTTATCTAAACCAATAAACATTAACGCTCTTGATTTACCCGATGCTGGCGGTGCTTTGATTAATAGATGTTGTGCAGTACGAGCTTCAAAAGCTCTTTCCTGCATTTCTCTCATACCAAATTCATTGGTTTTCTTGCTTTTACCTGTTTGGTTGTAGCTTACATTAACTATATCTGGCATAATTATTTTGCTTTCTTGGTTTTCTTTTCTTTTTGAAACAAACTATTCTTAGTTGTCATTTCTTCATACATTTTGAAGAGATACTCTAAACGTTCTATATCACTCTCAAAAGGTTTTAAACGATAGCACCGTTCTATAGCAAGGTCAAGTTGATGATGGGCTTCTTTTAATCCAGCGGGCATTTTATCAGGGTCATATAATTGAGCCAACGTTTTTTCTGGATATTTTGCTCTTTCGTCTAATATCTCGAAAACATGGAGATTGATTATTTCTTTATGTTTATCTGTAATTGTCGGAAACGGAAAATTATTATAGCTCAATGAAGTAGAATATCTAAAATCTGATTTCAGTCGACCTCCAGTAGCTTTTACCCATATTACGTGTATTTTTGATGAAATCACTCCAAATATCCAAGGCTGAGCATTATATATAGCTTGGGCTGAATCTAAAACAATTGTATTAGAATCAAAAAAATCAAAGGGAATGTAGTCTCTTCTTTCTGAAGAAACCCTTGGTATGATTATTGTATTTGTGCCATTATATGTTCTTTGTTTGAACCTATTTGGAAAAACAGCATAGTCAATTGTCGATTGAGCTTTGCTTTTTAAGCGAAATTCTGTTACGTTTTTTAATCTGTTATCTATAAAAGGTATTTTGCGAGCATTTTCAACATCACAGTCTTCAATCCATAAACACCATCTTTCAATACCTCTAATTAGTTCTATCGCACCAACCAATTTTTTTATATAATATATTGCTTCTGGATTTGTATTTATCAAGTTGTTTTTTTCTTCAGTGCTAAGAAATAGTTGACCATCATCTGTCGATTTATTTCCATAAACCATTTTTGAAATTTTGCTAATTGGACTACTCCTCCTTGGTAATGTAATATTAGAGCCCTCTGAAAGATATGGATTAATATTCTTAACCTCTTTTTGAATACCATTTAAGTAAATGATTTTTTTCTGCGGTGAATTATTTCGAATTCCAATTATTACAACTATGACACCTGCATTTCCTTTAGCACTATTTGTCCATTTAAATGAAGTATGTGCAAATGAAATTTCTAAGTTATTATTGTAAATATATGGCCACAATAAATCTACTTGTTCACCTTGACAAATTGAATTAGTTGATACAAATGAAAAGGATGAATTCAAATTTACTATATAGTCGCTACCTTTTTTAAACCAGCAGGCTATATAGTCTAAATTTTTAAAATTTTTAAATCCTTTGAAAATGATGGACATATCCTCTTTTTGTATTTTGTCTTGCATACTAGAACCTAAATACGGGGGATTCCCCAAAATATAAATTTCATCATTCTCTTTAGTTGGGCAAACTTCTTTCCAATCTAATCTTATCGAATTGCCTTGAGTAATATGGCCAGCTTCTTTAAGTGGTAAAATTGGCTTGGCTCTACCAAAATCATGTAATTCATCGACAAAAACTTTATTCATTTGATGCTCGGCCAACCAGAGTGATAAAATAGCCATTTCGTGTGCAAAATCATCTAACTCAATACCGTAAAATTGAGATAGCTTGATTTCGGTGAACCAAATCTCAATTTGTTTAGCATTAAAATTCATCCTTGCTTGTGGAGCGTTGGAAACTACTTCATGACCATCTTTTGTAAAATGTATTTTAGATTGGCTACCATCAACTATAATTGAGCTTTGTGGCTCATTAATTTCCTTAATAATTTCTATTTCTAAAGCTCTTAATTCTTTGTAAGCTATAATCAAAAAATTTCCGCTACCACAAGCAGGGTCAAAACATTTTATTTTTGATAATCTAAAGATTAACTTTCTTAGTTGGTTAGGTTTTCCTTTGCTTTTTTCAAACTCTTCTCGAAGTTCATTGAGAAACAAAGGTTCAATCACTTTCATGATATTAGGAACAGAAGTATAGTGCATTCCTAAGCCACTACGATAGGCAGGATTAACTACGGCCTGAATCATGGAGCCAAATATGTCTGGATTGATTTCCGACCAATCTAGTTCACCGCATTCCAGAATTATCTTTCTGGCTTTAGATGAAAATTTTGGAGAAACTATATTACTCCCGAACAAGCCACCATTTACGTAGGGAAATACTTGTAAATAATTAGGTTCTGTACTATTGTCCTCAGTGTTCAATACTTTGAATAACCTATCTAAAAATAAATGTACATCACTACCATCAGATTTTGTATGTTGGCCTAATGTATTGGTAAAAATACCTTCTTCATTGAATATCCCTGTGTCTTCTGCGAAGAAACAAAACAATAATCTTGATAAAAAGATGTTTAAATTATGGCCTCCATCATCATAAATATTTGGGTTTTCGTGTACTAAAATATCATACAGTTTGGCCATTTCGTACGAAGCCTTTCTATCTGCATGGTTTTCATTTTTAGATTGGTATTTCTCCTGTCCAGCCCAAGGTAAAAAGAAATCGAATCTTTTATTGATTTCAGTAATTGGTGTATCAAGCGTTAAGCCTGTTCTAATGTCCTTTGCTAAAAGAGTTTTATAATCAGTAACGATAACAAAACGAGGATTGTGTTTTAAATCTTCTTCGTTTTTGGTTAAATCGTCAATAGTAGTTAGTAATTTATCAGAAGCAACTTCTTTAAAAAAGACTTTCTTTTTGTATAAAACCTCACCTTCAACTTTTGACAAGTTGAAATCTCCTTTTTTTAAACGAGTTATCGAAGTTTTGGAAATTCCATAAGCAACTAATAAATCAAAAATAAAATTTTCTTTATCTATTGATTTTACTAATTCACTTACATTTTTTTCTATTTGAGATGCGTTCATTGCAAGATTTAATTACTTTAATCTTCAAAAATAGTCATTTATAAATATTATTTCGAATTATTTAAAACGGTTCACGAACATCATCATTAAAAACTTGATTTTGGTAGTAAAAACAAGCTTTTTAAAAAATACCGTAAGAGCAAATACAGGAGCATGTAGGAACAAAAGGGAGGGGTTAAATTCCAGAAAAAAAAACACTCTTATATTTTGTATAATAAGTGGAGGAGGCCTGTCATTAAGAGGATGATAATCATTCATTTGGTTTAATTTATTGATTAGCAATCATTTTGTTGAATCTATCTTTTTGCTCTTCAGAAATTAATATGCCTTTATGATATTCTTTATTTTGAGTTAAAGCAATACTACAGAAATAGTATTGAAAATCTTCAAAACTAACTTTAGCCGTTCTAAATTCTTTTTTAAATTCTCTAATATCAGTTTCTTTAAAATTTAAAATATTCATTATTTCTTCAATATCAATAATATCGCTATCTTGATATGTTGGTATAGATTTCAATTCGTCTTGTTTTAAAGTTGGAGTTACATAAAATTCTGAGTTTAACTCTTCAATTGATTTAGCCTTTGTTGAGACAATTTCATTTGGTTTTTCATCAGGTTGTAAAAATTTTTCTAACAAATCAATACTAACCGTAATTTCATGTCCAGAGGTACCAGTTCTTTCATCATAATCTTTTTTAATCGCCTTGAAAAAATCAAATTTGTTTAATGTTGTTATAACTGACCTCATTCCCCCATATTGCATTCCGAACTTTAAAGCTAAAGTCTTATTCGTTTCGAAACAGATTTTCCCATTCTTTTGCCAGCCAATAATGTAGGATACAAATAGTTTTTGCGTTGAAGATAGTTTTGTTGTTGCTAGTAAATTGTAATCTACTTTTACGAAGCTTTTCATTTGTTTTTCTTTCATGTTTATTTAATTTTTTAAATTCTTTTTATTTGTTTTTATTTCAGTAGGAGGTGTTCTTTTGACAGCAATAGATGTTGATTTAACAACTGTGAATTGTGTTTAAAGAGCAGGGGGTTTTGTTGGAGCAGTAGCAGGGATGTTGAATAAAACTCTATCTATTAGATTATTACTATATTAAAATAAGATTAAATAATAAAATAAATTAATATTAATTACTAGATTCATATTCAATATGTTAATGATGAAATATTTATATTTTATTCTTTATGTTCTTTTAGATTAATATCAATTACTATACTCAATCTGATTGATAACAGAAACACTTCAACGGATTTAAATTGCGAAGCAATTACCCTAATCGAAATTGATTAAAAGAAAACAAACCTCAACTCAATATCCTGCGGAGCATTTGTTTTTTCCTTTCTAAAAAGAATAATATCAACGTTGCGAAGCTTTGTTATTTTTTAATCAGAAACACATCTCAACTAAAAGAAAGTTTTGGCTCCGCTCAATTGCCACCCCCGAATTCCGCTCAACCCCCTCCAAAAAATCTGCTTATTTTAGAACATTACTTTATAAGCCTTTTGAGAATATTTTCTAATTATCGATTTAGCTAATTTCATTTTAGGGGGTATTTTGAGAAGTTCTGAATCATGACCATGAGGCATTTTTTTAATATTTAAAGAAGAATTTTCAAGTACCATTTTAGCTCCATAGTAGAAATCATATAGTGCTACGCAAAAAGGGTCAAGTTCAACAGATTTCTTTGTGATTATTTCATTTCTCCTGACAGGTACTTTTTCATAAGCATTAAAATATCTTAGATTCATCAATAAATCTATTTCTTTATCGTTGAAATTCATGTTTCTTAATATTTTTTCATCAAGATACATACGTTCTAATCCCTCAGTATAAGGGAAATCATCATTTAAGGTAGTTGTTGCTTTAAACATTTTATAAAATTTAATTGGTTAGTTTTTTATTGGAAATTCTCTTATCAACAAATCTTCTGGAATCGCTTGGATTTTATCAATTTGCTTAAAGAAAAAAGGAATACCTTTCTTTTTGCAATCATCTCTGAGTAGTCTTCCCCAGTCAGTGTCAAACGGTCTTTTTCCATGACCGCTTTCACCACCATTGATAACCCAATCGACCATGTCTAATAAGACTCTATCCGTTCCATCATTAGCTTCAACCATTAAATCTACTTTTTCCAATTGCGGTTCAATAGAAAGGAACCTTTGTCCTTTTACCTTTGACAGCTGAACGATAAGTTTATTAGCTGTTTCTTGGTCGACTGGTGAAGTTCCAAACATTACGTTCTTCGGTGGATTTTCCTTCCAACTCTCAGGAATGTATTTGTTGATGTTTGAAGGTCTTTTGGTCAAGAGTAAGAACATCAGATTAGGCGAATTAGGAACAATCTCATTGAAGAATTTATCTCTCAACTGTCCTGTATTCCAGAATTCATTTTCTTCTTCTGGATATGGATTTCCTTTATGGTCTACTAATGGCATTGGTTTTTCGAAAATGTCCATCATCGAGCCCACAAAGACTCTGTGGATTTCATTCTGCTTTTCTGCCTCCTTTTGAAATTTTCCAATTTTTGACCAAACATCTTTAATCATTCTTCTAGGTTTATCATTACCCCAGACATTATTTCCAACTCTTTTTGCGAAGGTTAAAGCGTAACAGTTGTCACAGCCTTTTGTAACTTTCATGCATCCCCACCATAAATTTGCCGTGTGATTTGTCCATTCTATTTTGCTATTTTTAGCCATAATTTTAATTTTTAATTTGTTTCTATTGATGTTAATTAGGACACAAGAAGTCCTGTACCCAATTGCTGGGTAAAAAGTGATTTCGTTAATTTTTAATTGTTTTTATCTATTCAGACTAGAATAGAAAATGAGATGATTCAGTGATTCTATAGCGAACTTATTAAGCATCAATGAATTTAGGTTGTATTTTTTTGAATTTCTTTAGGATTTTTCCAATGATATCTTCGGATAGGTTTTCATCTTTAAATTCTTTATCTTCAAGTATTTTAATTATAAAAAATATCTGCTCATTTGAGAAGCTCGCTATATATGTCAATGCTTCTATTTTCCCCTCATCATATGTAAAAAATTCTTCAGATTCAGGATATGTTAGGGTTGCTTGAATAAAAAACAGTAAACCTCTTATTCCACCATCCATGCCATCCTCACAGCTTTCATCATTTTTAATTAATCCTAGTTTGCTATTTATCTCAATAATTAGAGTATCTAAATAGTTTAATTCTTCATTTGTTAATTTTACTTTTTTCATATTTTTTTTGATTTTTATTGTACTGATTTTAAATATTTTCCACTTCTACCTTGTTGCATTTTTCCATTGTAGCTTTCCTTGAGCAATTCATCAAATTGGATTCTTGTTAAAGCTCCCATTTCAGAAGATAGCTCGTGATATAAGTTTGATTCGGCATATAAAGCAAACAGTTCTAAATCTGTTCCTTTATTTGATTCGGATAATTCTTTAATTTTAGAATATACTTCATCTGTTAGGACTAATAGTTTGGCATATATGCCATTGACTTTAGGTACCACCACACTAATTAATTGCAAATTGTTTTCAGTTGTTGTCATTGAATTTTTCATGGTTTTTAAATTTTAAGGTTGGGTTAAGACAGTTCTCTTCCTGTCCATATTCAAATGGAATTTTTTTGTTTTACTATTTTTTGATTATCTGCTCTCCAGATTAGGAAAGACTTTGAAGTTTATGCACTTTGATTGAATCGATTGTTCATCAAATCAAAATTGCTGTTCTGGACTAAAATACTTTCTATCTCAGCAATCGGATAATAATAGATATCCCCAATCTTTGTAAAAGGAAGTAAGTTTTTATCTCGGTAACTTAGGATAGTATTATCACTTAGTCCGAAATACATTTTAAGATGCTTGTTTCGATAATATCGCTTTGGAGATTGGACATTGTCAATTTTAGTTTTAAGCTCTTCTAATAACTTAATAACTGGCTCGAAGGTTTCGTTTGTTGTTTTCATAGTATCAATTGTTTTATTTTGATACTGCAAAGGAAGGTCAGAAACTTGCCAACAATTATTAATTGTCAACAATTGTCAAGTTTTATTTTTTTTCAAATTTAAATTCTTCCATTATGGTAATTAGTTTTTTAGATAGCTTTTCTAAGGTTTTATTATTGGACTTAAGTTCATCTCTATCATTGCTATTAAATTTGGAGTATTCACTTTTAATATCAGTTATAGGGAATGATTTACCATAAGATTCATTATTTCTAACTTCGGTAAAGTTGAAGTTTTGCTCTATGAAACATTTTCTTTGAGCTACATTCTCAAATTTTAGAAGATTTACTTCTTCTAAAATATATAATAACATTAGTGACTCTTTCTTACTTAGATTGAAAGATGCTCTGCTATTAGTTAAAGATTCTTGATTTTGAGATGATAAAATATCTGAATTTTCATTGAAGTCAGTACTTATTTTGTAATTGAAGAAGGTCATTTTAGATTCTATGTCCTTCTTAATATTAGATAAATGGTCTAGTTTGCAGTCAATTATTTTGCATGAAGTAGAAATAAATTTTTGACTAATAACAGTTAAATCATCATTCTCAGCCAATTTGATTCTAAATTTATGATATTGAGTGGTCAATGAATTTTCTTTCTCCATTATTTGTGTAATAAAAGTTTGTAGCAATTCAACATCACTATTCTCTTTTAATTGAATAAGTAGTTTATGGTTAAGGTCATTGTTCAGTTCTTCAATAATTTCCATTTCAGATTCTAAAAACTCTTCTCCATTTTCCACATTTGACTGTGATTCCATGTTAGTGTTTAAATCACCAATTTTATTGATAAGGTCTTGAATTTGAATTACATTCATTTATAATAAATTAAATTTTTAAACTAAATGGAGTTATTTTTAAGTGATAGCTGATAAATATAGGAAAATCTTATAAATTTATCGCAAATCTACTTTATTACTTAAAAATGTCAAAGGAATTAAAAAATACTTATATAGCTACAGTTCAAGAATACGAAAATTTTAATTACGGTATAATCAGTCATCAGGGAGAATGGATTGTTGAACCTAAATTTCAATACCTAGTTAAATTTGGATATAAAGATTATTTTAAATTTCGTAAAAATAATTTTTACGGGATAATTGATTCAAGTAATGAAATAATAATTAAGCCTCAATATGATGATATAAATTTCTTAAATGGAAATTTTGAAGTTTCAATTAATGGGAGAAAAGGTCTTATTAATGCCAATGAAGATTCATTAATCGAAATAAAATACGAATCTATAAAGTATAAGAATGAGCTAGACTTTTACATCATTAAAGTTGATGATAAATACGGAATAATAAAATCAAATTTTAAAGTTGCTATTGATGCCATTTACGACAACCTATCCGACGTTGATAAAAAAGGATTTATTCGTGCTAACTTAAACGGTAAAACAGGGGTGATAGATTCTGATGGTCAATGCTTAATTGATTTTAGTTTTCAGGAAATTAGAAATTTTGATGATGAAGGATTTGCGATAGCTAAAAATAATGATTTATTTGGCTTCATAGACCGTGCTGGAAAATGGCTTATCTATCCAATATATAATCATGTTTCTGATTTCAATAAAAATGGAAATTGCTGTGTAAATATTAATTCAGTTTATGGAGTAATAAATCGTAAAGGGAATTGGGTGATTCAGCCTGAATTTAACGATTGTTCGATATATAATGAAGAATATTACAACGTTAGGCTTAATGGTAGATATGGAATAATAGATATTGATAAAAATTGGAAAGTTGAGCCCATTTATACTTCAGCTCCATTTTTTAATGAAAATGGATTTATAATAGTCAATATCAATTACAAGTACGGTATGGCAGACAGAGATTTTAATTTAATTATTGAGCCTAAGTACGACCATATTTATTTTTTAGTTGGAAATAACAGAGTTGTATTCAGATTGGATGATAAAAGTGCAGTTCTCGATATAAAAAACAAAACAATTGTAGAGCCTAAGGATGAAGATTTTTTTATATCAGCAAAAGGTTTACCTCAATTCAGAGCTGAAGAAGAAACAAAACATGGTGTTTTTAATAATGAAGATAAATTATTACCAACTTCAAGTTTAAAAGGAATTGAAAGTGTTAATGAAAGTATTTTGACTATTTCTCAGCATAGTAATAATAAATATGGAATTTTAAACTCGGAAGGTATTTGGGTTGTTACACCAATATATGATGAACTTGAAAATATTGATGAATTTGGTTTGGTAAAAGCAACATTGCAAAATAAGTATGGTTGGATAGATATAAAAGGTAATTGGAAAATTGAACCCAAATTTGATATTAGAACCTCTTTAGAGAATTATGATGACGATTATTATACAATACAGTTTCTTATAGAGGATACTTTTAGATTTGACAAAGAAGATTTGCAAAATGTGTTTTTTTATGACGAAATTCCAAATACTATTAAATTAGTATTTGGTAAGGGTTTAAATGAGGAGTTCAGAGAAAACCTTGAATACCTACTTTTCTATGACGATTCAGTAGATAACTCGGGTGAAGATGGGATTGCTATTGTTAAAAAAGAGGAGAATTACTTTTTAATATTAAGCCAACATAGACAAAAACCAACTATCTTTTTTTTACATTCTCAATTCGAAAAATGGGAAATTAATAGTTTTTGCTTAGATGAAGTAGGTTATCTTTTTAGTATTACTACTGATATAGATGCTAAAGTAATTAGTGAAAATCATTATCGCATTATTGATGATTTGAAAGGCACAGAACAGATAAAAAGTAGATTATATACCTTTGATTTTTACAATAATAGATTTCTAAGATTGTTAATAGAGTTATGTGAACAAATAGATAATGAATTAGGTTGATAACTATAAACAAAAAACAGAGCATTTAGCTCTGTTTTTTTGTTTATGAATTTAAGCAAAGTTTTCACTTAATACTTTCATGTGTTGTTTTACAGTACCATCCAGCAATTTTGCATAATGCTGAGTTTGGGTAATTCGTTTATGACCCATAATTTGACTAATTACTTCCATTGGAATATTATTAGCCAAAGCAACTGTGGTTGCGAAAGTATGTCTTCCAACATACCATGTCAAATTTTTATCGATGCCACACAAATCTGCAATTTCTTTGAGATAAGCATTCATGTTAGAGTTACTTCGATTTGGAACCAATCGGTTTTCCTCTACACATTCGGGGTCGTCTTTGTATTTGTCGATTATGCGTTGCAATGGGGGAATAACTAAAACATTGGTCTTTACACCTGTCTTTTGCCTTTTTGTTTGAATCCAACTGTCTAAATCGTTATCTAAGCTAAAATTACCTTGACGTAGGTTCATCACATCAACTGGAGCATAACTGGTATAGCAACTAAATAAGAATATATCTCGTGTTACATCCAATCTTCGATTTGAAAATACTTTGTTTTCAATACTTCTCAATTCTTCAAGTGTTAAAAACGTAGTATCAATATCTTTTAATTTACCATCATAAATTGAAAAAGGGTTATTAGCTACCAGTCCAACTGTTATTGCATGATTAATCATTGAAGAAATGTTTCTTAGATATTTCACAGTAGTATTGTTTCCTAATCCTTTATTTTTTCCGTGTATCCTTTCAAATCTTAAAAACTCATCCAGAGCATAAACAAATTGTCTATTGACTTTTTCAAACTGAATATCTTTTATTTTATGTTTAGATTGGAGGAAGTCTTTAATGACATTTGCCATTCTTTCATATTTTTCAAGTGAACCTTTGGCACGGTCTCCTTTAGTAACTTGTTTTTTAAAATATTCATTATGTTTCTCAATAATTTCCAACAATGTGATTTTATGTTCAGTCTTTTCGTTGAAACAATAGTTTTTTAGATATAAGGGAGTTATTTCTTCGTTATCTGGGTTATTCCTGATTAGCTCATTGTATTTACTCTCAATGCCATCTACTAATGATTTTAAGTAGTTCTTCAGGTTAATTTCATTGTCGACTCTAACCACGTTTCGTAGGTTGTTGGTTTTAGACCAACGTTCCTGTAAAATGTATTTAGATGTTGAAAATGTAGAGTAGAGATTCCCCAAATAAATTTTAGCATAAATTGCAGTTTCACCATTCTGATTTTTTTTGTCTCCTTTCAAATAGAAGCTCACTTTTAGTTTTTTCATATTTCCGTTTTTAATTAGTGCAAACGTACTATTGAAAGTTTCCAAGCCCCCGTATTTGTTAACAATTGTCAACTTTTTGGTACCCTAATTTGAGAGTTCATTCTCAGGGTACCAAATAGGGTACTTGTCGGATACGATTTAAAGGATAAAATGAAAATGACTTCATTTCATGATTTAAATCAAAACGGCTCGTAAGTGCTGTAAAATATAGGATTTTGTAAAGTAAGGAAAGTATTGAAATGTAAAAAGCCCCTTTGTGAGGGGCTTTTTGCGGAGAAAGAGGGATTCGAACCCCCGGACCTGTTACAGTCAACAGTTTTCAAGACTGCCGCATTCGACCGCTCTGCCATTTCTCCAGTATGTCGCTATCAATTCGTGATTGCGAGTGCAAATATAGAACCTTTTTTCATTTAAATCCAAACAATTTTAGAAAAAAAATCAGCTATTTTTTGATAGCTGATTTAATGGTTTTATTACGTGGTAGTTAGGTAATAATTATTTTTTAAATAAATAATTAATAGTTTACATATTCGGTTATTTCTAGGCCATAACCAATCATTCCAACACGTTTTGTTTGTTCTGTATTGGATACTAAGCGTATTTTTGAGATATCAATATCGTGTAATATTTGTGCCCCGATTCCGTAATCTTTAGTGTCAATTACTACTTTTGGCGCTTTCATGGTTCCTTCGGCTTGTAATTCTTTTAATTCGGTAATACGGCTTAACAAATTTACGGCTGACATATCCTGATTGATGAAAATAACTGCTCCGCGACCGTTTTCATTAATTATTTTAAACATAGCATCTAATTGTTGGTCTACATTATTAGTTAATGTACCCAAAAGATCATTGTTTACTTGTGAAGAATGGATTCGGGTTAGGATAGGTTCTCCTAAATTCCAATTTCCTTTGGTTAATGCAATATGAATTTGCTTATTTGTTATTTGTTCGTAAGCTCTTAAACGGAAAGTTCCAAAACGGGTATTAATGTCAAAATCTTCTTTTTTTACAATAATACTATCATGCTGCATTCGGTAAGCCACAAGAGCTTCAATGGAAACAGTTTTTATATTGAATTTTTTAGCAATTTTGATTAATTGCGGTAAACGAGCCATCGTACCATCTTCGTTCATCACCTCCACAATCACACCAGCGGGTTTAAAACCGGCTAATCGGGCAAAGTCTATAGCAGCTTCCGTATGTCCCGTTCTTCTTAAAACGCCGCCTTCTTTTGCAATTAATGGAAAAATATGTCCCGGTCTGGCTAAATCATGTGGTTTTGTAGAAGGATCGGTTAGTGCTACAATAGTTTGTGCGCGGTCAGAAGCTGATATTCCTGTTGTAACTCCTTTTCCTCTTAAATCTACCGAAACGGTAAAAGCAGTCTCCATAGGATCGGTATTATTGCTCACCATTACGTTTAATCCTAATTCTTTACAACGGCTTTCGGTTAGTGGAGCACAAATAAGTCCACGTCCGTGTGTAGCCATAAAGTTGATCATTTCGGGAGTAGCTTTTTCTGCGGCAGCAAGAAAATCACCTTCATTTTCTCTATTTTCATCATCAACAACTAAAATTATTTTTCCTTGACGAATATCTTCTATTGCTTCTTCAATTGTGTTGAGTTTTATTTTATTTTCGCCCATTTTCGGTTGCATTTTTTTTGTTAGGTGTAATTTTGTATAGTAGTTTTTGTAGTGTTTTTTGTATTGGTGAGAAGATTACATCGATATTGATTAATCCAATATCGTTTGTTGCCCTGTAGGTTAATAGTATAGCTAATGGGGTGAGTACTATGGAAGACATCCACGAACCCATAAAAGGAGTCATTCCGTTTTCCTGTGCAAATCTTTTCCCAAAAGTATTGATAAAGTGAAAGGTGATGAAAATCAATACCGCAAAAATGATAGGAAGTCCCAATCCACCTTTTCTAATAATAGCACCTAGTGGAGCTCCGATAAAAAACATCATAAGACAGGCATAAGCGATAACAAACTTATCATACAAAGCAAGCAGGTGGTTGTTGATGTTTTTTTTCTTTACTTGTAAATTGATTTTGCTTCCGTCAATAGTGTACCCAATACTGCTTAGATTGCTACTGGCAGTACCTAATATTTGCGATTTTTTATTTGTATCATATAATGACAAAATATCCAAGGGAAGTTTTTTTCGCTTTTTAACCAATTCTTTATTTGGTAAATCATTGAAAGTTTGGTCTTGTATGGTAGTCCGTTGGTTTATATTTTCGGAATAAGAAGCAAGTTCTGTTTTGTAATTTTTATGGAGCGAATCTAAGGTGTAATTCAATTCATTAACAGTAAGCATTGTATTCGAATTATTGACTTTTTCATCATCAACATCTACATTGTTTAATTGGGATAAATCAATATTTATTGTGTATTTTTTAAATGCGCTTTTAGCAAATGGAAGTTTTTTTCGATCCGTATATTTTTTAGGCGTAATATCTTCGTAATAATTACCATTATTTAAAACAAGCTGTAAAATACTTGATTCTTCACTACTTATAAGTTCTCCGTCTTTAGCTTTAATGACTGTTTTACTTCCGTCGCCATTCATCGCTTTTTTATGAATCGTAATTCCGGTTAATTTGTTACCGTTTTCACCTGATTTTTTATTTACCTTAATATTGTAATATCCTACTTCGCTAAACTGACCTTCTGTTATAGCCATTGCAGGTTTTAATTGCGCGATATTTTTTCGAAAATTAATAAATTTATATTCGGCAAAAGGAATCACATTATTGGCAAAAAAGAAAGCTATGATACTTAGTAAAACGATAAATACGGTAAGACTTCGCATGGCTCTTTGTAGAGAAATACCGGAGGATTTCATGGCGGCAAATTCATAGTTTTCGGCAAGATTTCCAAAAGTCATAATAGACGCCAGTAAAACCGATAAAGGAAGTACTAGCGGAACAATCCTGGGCATAGAAAACATCAGGAATTTAACGATTAAAGGCAAGTCTAAATCTTTTCCGGCAAGCTCCGCAATAAAAAGCCAGATCGTTTGAAGTATGAATATAAAAAACAAGATTACAAATACCGTAGTAAATGTAATCAGGAATGTTTTTAATAAGTATTTGTCGAGAATTTTCACGTAAATGAATTAATCTAATTTATTGATGTAGTAATTAGGATATTTATTAGCTACAAAGGTAAATTGATTTTTTGACAAAGGTTGGTTGGTTTTAAAAGAATTAACGGTTAAAGTTGTTTTTGTTCCTTTTTTACCTGTTTCAATCAAATTATAAATGTGTTTGGTCTGAACATCAATACCTAACAATATTTCTTTTCTTTGATCTTTAGGATCAGTAGGAATTAATTTGATGTATTGTATTTTTCTGCCTCTGACATTTTGCAGAATACTCATCGAATATTTATATCCACTATTAAAGAATGTCAGCATTTTTGATGGTGTAATGGCGCTGTCATCTTTTTCATTTACTGTAGAAATATTGATTTCTTCATCTTCAGGAATAATGGTGTATGTTTTTCTGCCATCATATATTTTAGTCATTCCCATAAAATTCAATACATATTGATTTCCTTTTAAGGTTACATTTCCTTTACTGTCCTGATTGATATTTTCTTTAGCGTTATTAAGTGAATATTTAAAATCAATTACAATATTGTCATAACTTTTTACTTTAGCTGTCACTTGGTCCAAAAGGCTTTTTGCCTTTTTATCCTGAGCCTGAACAGAAAAGGAGATTAATAAAATAAATGCAATTTGGATAAACTTTTTCATTGTGTTAATTATTTTCTTCATTATTAAAAAACTGATCAAGAGCATGCATGTCAGGAATGTTCACACTGCGGGCTTTACTTCCTTCAAAAGGGCCTACAATTCCAGCGGCTTCTAATTGGTCAATTAATCTACCAGCTCTATTGTAACCTAATTTTAACTTGCGTTGCAATAAGGATGCCGAACCTTGCTGGGCGTTTACAATAATTTCGGCCGCTTCTCTAAACAGGGTATCTCTTTCGGAAATATCCATATCAAGATTGATGCCATTTTCTTCTCCGCCTACATATTCCGGTAGTAAATATGCAGTAGCATAAGCCTTTTGAGAGCCTATAAAATCAGTAATTTTTTCTACTTCGGGAGTGTCTATAAAGGCACATTGTACACGTACCACATCGTTCCCGTTTGTATATAATAAATCTCCGCGGCCTATTAACTGATCGGCTCCCTGAGTATCTAAAATGGTTCTGGAATCAATTTTAGAAGTTACTCTAAAAGCAATTCGGGCAGGGAAATTGGCTTTAATCAAACCTGTAATTACGTTTACCGAAGGCCTTTGAGTAGCAATAATCAAATGGATACCAATGGCACGAGCCAGCTGGGCCAAACGGGCAATAGGAACTTCAACTTCTTTTCCGGCAGTCATAATTAAATCGGCAAACTCATCGACAACTAAAATGATATACGGTAAAAAGCGGTGACCATTTTCCGGATTTAATTTTCGGGATTTAAATTTTTCATTATATTCTTTAATATTTCGAACCATCGCATCTTTTAGTAAAGAATAACGGTTGTCCATTTCCACACAAAGGGAATTTAAAGTATTGACAACTTTAGCATTATCTGTAATAATGGCGTCTTCGGTGTCTGGTAATTTGGCTAAATAATGTCTTTCAATTTTATTAAAAAGGGTAAGTTCCACTTTCTTTGGGTCAACCAATACAAATTTGACTTCGGCCGGATGTTTTTTGTACAACAGCGAAGTTAAGACAGCATTTAATCCTACCGATTTTCCCTGTCCTGTAGCTCCCGCCATTAAAAGGTGAGGCATTTTAGCCAAATCAACAACAAAAGTTTCATTTGAAATAGTTTTTCCAAGCGCAATGGGCAATTCCATTTCTGCTTCCTGAAATTTGGTGGAACCAATAACTGATTTCATCGAAACCATAGTTGGATTCTTGTTGGGAACCTCAATACCAATAGTCCCTTTTCCAGGAATAGGAGCAATGATACGAATTCCAAGAGCCGAAAGCGAAAGTGCAATATCATCTTCCAGGCTTTTAATTTTAGAAATTCGAATACCCGCCTCAGGAACAATTTCGTATAATGTTACCGATGGACCTACGGTTGCTTTAATCTGGGCAATTTCAATTTTATAATTGCGAAGTGTATCTACAATTCGGTTTTTGTTTTCTTCTAATTCTTCCTGATTAATAGTAATTCCGCCAGTTGAATATTCTTTTAATAAGTCAATGGTAGGGTATTTATAATTGGATAAATCCAAAGTAGGATCAAATAATCCAAAGTCAGCAACTAATTTTGAAGCCAGATTTTCTTCCACAATTTCCTCTTCAGGAGCAGTTTCAATCAAAAAGTCCTCATTAGCTGTAGTTGCGTTAACAGCAGCAACTTTTTCAACAGCAAGTGGTTTAGAAACAGGATCCAGATTAATTTCAGACGAATGACTAATTGTAGGCTTTAGAGCTTCTTTATTAATTTCGAATTGGGATGTTTTAGGTTCAGTAGGCTGTTTTAATTCAGGTTCTTCTTCTGTAATGGCAAATTCTTCTAAATTATAAGCACTATCCGTTTTAGATAGGGAACCATTATTTTCAGCAGGAATGATTTCTTTTTTGGTATTTTCAAAAAAAGACTGAATCTTTTCAGGAGATAATTTTAATTTGAAAATAACATAAACAATCAGTCCGAAGATTAGCAATAACAGTGTTCCTGTTTTTCCGATATAATCCTGAAGGAACAGATTTAATTCGTAACCGATTATTCCGCCTAATTCAGGTAATGAAGTGGCAAAAAAGCCAAACAAAACCGATAAATTAATCATTACAAATAAATCCCAAAACCAGATATTTTTTAATTTTCGACCAGAAATACCAAGTACTAAAAAGATTCCGCTTAAGAAAAACAAGCGGACAAATAGGAAAGAGGCGAGACCAAAACCTCTATAAATAATTAAATCAGCCAGGAAAGCACCAAACTTTCCCAGCCAATTTTTTACTGTTTCTGTCCTGTCAGATATTTCCAGAACAGCACTTTGATCAGTTTGTCCATGGATATAGAAAGAGGTAAATGCAACCAGTAAAGCAATAGAAAACAAGACTAACAAACAGCCCAAAATAGTTTTTTGCTGTTTCGATATTTCCCATGATTTAAAAACTTTAGCTTTGGTATTGTTCTCTAAAGTCTCTTTTTTTGTTGTTTTTGCCATTCTATAATGTAACTAATCCTCTAAATAAAATGAGGTACGTATATGATTAAACCAATAATTATTGCAGTAATTGCAGCAAAAAATACTGCACCAGCAGCAATATCTTTTATAAAACCAATTCTTTCATGATAATCTGGATGAATAAAATCGGCTACTTTTTCTATTGCGGTATTCAGGCCTTCAATACTTAAAACTAAACCAATAGCAAATGTTTGAAAAAGCCAGTCAGTATGTGAAATCCCTACCAGAAAACCAGCAATAGTGAGTAAAACTCCCAGTGAAGTCTGAACCATAATACTATGTTCAGTAGTGATGAGCTTGATGCATCCTTTTAGCGCATAGCTTACACTTTTTAATCTTCCGGTAAGAAAGCTATTGTCCTTTTGAAATGCCATTCAACAGATATTAAAGTACCGCTAAAGCAGCTTCATAATTAGGTTCGTTAGCAATTTCACCTACTTGTTCCGTATGTAAAATTGTTCCTTCAGCATCAGTAACGATTAAAACTCTGGAGTGTAGTCCCGCTAGTGGTCCGTCAACAATTTCTAATCCGTTTGCTTTTCCAAAACTTCCTTCCTGAAAGTCAGATAAATTAACTACATTTTCGATTCCTTCAGCACCACAAAAACGTTTTTGAGCAAAAGGTAAGTCTCTTGAAATACATAGAACAGCAGTGTTCTCTAATTTAGCAGCTGATTCATTGAACTTTCTTACTGATGTAGCACAAGTTCCGGTGTCGATACTTGGAAAAATATTTAAAACTAATTTCTTTCCGCTAAAATCGCTTAAAGTAGCAACAGAAAGATCGTTTTTTACTAATTTAAAATCGGCAAGTTTTGAACCTACTTTTGGTAATTCTCCTGCAGTGTTTATTGGATTTCCTCCTAATGTAATTGAAGCCATAATTAATTTTTTTAATGAGCCTCAAAAGTATGAAATTTATTTAAGAATTAGGATTACTGCTTTAAGATTTTAAATTAAGAAAGTATTATGTTTAAGCTGTTTTCTTTTTAGGAAACAGCTGTAAATGCAAAAAAATGCAACTGTTGGAGATGCATTTTACTTGCTTTTTTTTATAAAAAAGGAACTCTTATTTATCAATGGAACCCATTACTCTTTTCATAAAAGTATTAAGAGCTTCTTTTTTATCGGTTCCGTTTTTAACTAGTTTATGTACTTCAAGTGCGCCGTACATATTCGAAATTAATTCACCTATAACATCTAATTCTTCATCCTTAAGAGAAGGAATCTCAGTCATAGCTTCCAGAACTTCAATGGTTTCGATGATGTAATCCTGATCGTTTTCTTCGATAAACTGAGTCAGTTGTTTTATTACAGGTAATTTCATAAAGTTAGAAGTTGGAGGTTAGAAGTAGGGACGATTTGTTAAACAATTTCATTTACCAATTCGATCAAAACTTCTTGCTTGTTCGTTTGTGTTTCGTTTACCAGTTTTCCGTTTACAAAAGTAGCAAAGGTTGGTAAGTTACTCACATTAGCTAATTTTCTTGATTCCGGAAAATTTTCAGCGTCAACAAGTGCAAAAGTGATGGATTCATTTTCAGTAGCCAGTTTTTTGAATTTTGGTTTCATAATACGGCAGTTTCCACACCATGAAGCCGAAAACTGAACCACTACTTTTTCATTTTCATTAACTAAATTAGCTAATGTATCTTCGTTTAATTCTATTAACATTTTTTTTGAGTTTCTAAGTCGCTAAGGTTCTAAGTTTGAATCTTAGAACCTTGTGACTTGTTATTAAAGATTTAATTCTAAAGTTTCTATTCTGGTTTAAATCTTAGGGACTTTGCAACTCAGAATCTTAGCAACTTTAAAAAATTAGTTAGCGCTCAAATAAGCAGCAGTACTGTTTCTGTCAGCAGACATTGCTTCTTTTCCTTCTTCCCAGTTAGCCGGGCAAACCTCACCTTTTGTTTGTACGTGTGTGTAAGCATCTACTAAACGCAAATATTCGTTTACGTTACGACCTAATGGCATATCGTTTACACTTTCGTGGAAAATTTTTCCGGTTTCGTCTACTAAATAAGTAGCTCTGTAAGTTACGTTTGAACCTTCTACTAAATACGTATCGGCATCTTCGTTATATGCACCAGCTTCAGCATCAAGAATTCCTAATGCAGCAGATAAATTTCTTGTAGTATCAGCCAAAAGTGGGTAAGTTACACCTTCAATTCCACCGTTATTTTTTGCTGTATTCAACCATGCAAAGTGTACTTCGTTAGTATCACAAGAAGCACCAATAACAATTGTGTTTCTTTTTTCAAATTCTGGTAAAGCTGCTTGAAAAGCGTGTAATTCAGTTGGACATACAAAAGTAAAATCTTTTGGATACCAAAACAAAAGTACTTTTTTGTTGTTGTTTACTGCTTCTTCAAAGATGTTGATTTTTAAATTATCACCCATTTCAGAAATGGCGTCAACTGCAATACTTGGGAATTTTTTTCCTACTAAAGACATATTATTTATTTTTAAAGTTATTATTTCTTGGGTGCAAAAATAAGCCTTAAAAAACGTTTATGGTAATAGTAGTTGATTATTAATATTTATTTAATAATAACTTTTGATTATGGTTACCTGAAAAGCAAGTTTAAATTATTGAATATCAATTGTAACGGGTAATTTTCCGCTACATTCATAATCAAACAAAAGTTGATTAGCTGCATTAATTTGAAATTCCTCAAAATCCTGATAGACTTCAATCACTCTTAAAGCTTTACTTAAATTAGGAATTAAAGGCAAAACATACGGATTTCCAAATACGTAAACCAGACATTTTTTGGTTTCCAATAATTTTTCCAATAAATTAAAAACAGCATCGTCAATTTCAAATTTATTTAGTGGTTTTGCCTTTGGAACAAATAAAGAAATGATAAGATATTCAAAATTACGGATGCTTTTTTCGAATGTTTCAAAGTCCAAATTATCCACTGATTCAATCGAAAACTGTGGACACTTCCATTGGGAATGAATCGTTTTTGAAAAAATATTTTCTGCTGATTTGTATAAAGAAATTTGGGCTGTTTTTTGCGATGCATTTGCTTTTTGAATGGTTTCAAAATCAAGATCATCAATTACTTTTGTAATGCTGAATTGTACAATTTCAGCGTTTAAAGCGGCGGCTTTTTCGAAATTTAAATTTCCTGTCGGTTGATTGTTCGTGATAATACCTGCTTTTTCTTTGCACTTCCAAATTCGATTAAAACTTTCATCGATGCGCTCCGCAGAAGCATTTTCTAAAATTGCCTGAATGCCTTCGGGAACATTTTCGGCAAAACACAATACATCATTTCCGGCATTGAAAGCTTCCCATTCCAGTTGGCCTTTAATGTCATATAATTTAGAAACACTGTGCATGTTCAAAGCATCCGAAATCACTAAACCATCATAACCCAATTGTTCTCTCAGAAGTTTTTGAATAATATTTTTAGACAAGGTTGCCGAAGTATCTTTTCCTTCGTTTAATGCAGGAACGGCCAAATGTCCAATCATAATCGAATCAACATCATTTTCAATCCCTTTGATAAACGGATACAATTCGTTAGCTAATAATTGTTCCAGATTTTCTTCTAAAACAGGCAATCCTAAGTGTGAATCAACATTGGTATTTCCGTGTCCGGGAAAATGTTTCAAACAGCCTAAAACGCCCTCATCGCTCATTCCGCGTAAATATTCTAATGCAAAACTGGCAACTTTTTCTTTGCTTTCGCCAAAAGAACGATAACCAATCACCGGATTATTGGGATTATTATTGATATCAGCCAATGGCGCCAGATTATAATGAATTCCCGCCGATTTTAAGTCTAGTGCAATTTGCTTTCCAACTTCGTACACCAAGTCTTTTTGCTCTTCGGGTAAAGCACCTAAAGTAATTGCATAAGGATATTGCGGTGTTTTTTCGACACGCATCGCTAAACCCCATTCAGCATCAATACTCATCAAAAGTGGA
The DNA here is from genome assembly GCF_900142775.1 of Flavobacterium flevense. Classification (GTDB taxonomy): domain Bacteria; phylum Bacteroidota; class Bacteroidia; order Flavobacteriales; family Flavobacteriaceae; genus Flavobacterium; species Flavobacterium flevense. Next base: position 403,280 of record NZ_FRCC01000003.1, on the reverse strand, counting down.
GTAGAAGCACATTTTTGATAACGGACAATTAATTCTTTTAATCGAATGTAACTGTCATCGTTGAATTCAATTTTTTTCTTTGATTCGTAATTCGTTGCAGCACTGGCACGACTGTGAAAAAAAGTCAATCCGCCAATATTGTATTTCCTGATTAGTTCTTCGGTTGCCTGGATATTTTCTTCGCTGTCATTGATAAAAACAGCTGGAAAAAAGAATTGTCCTATTTTTTGTTCTAATGTCATTATTGAGAATTTAGCATTGGTAAGATTTATTTCAATTTACCCAATGCGTTGGTATTGATAAGGGATTTCATTTGGCTAATAGCAATTTCATTCAGTTTTATAAGCCGTTCTTGTTGTGTTATTTCTTGTTGAATTAGCATTGCATTGATACTCTCAAGATTGGATAATACAACTAATTGTTCGATTGTAGCAGTATCTCTAATATTTCCTTTTTCGTTTGGATTTTCGGTACGCCATTCTTTAGCCGTTTTACCAAATAGTGCCACGTTTAGTATATCGGCTTCGTCGGCATAAATGAAATTCTTTTGATTTACCGTTAGACTTATCGGAATTAGATTTTCTTTTATAGCATCGGTATGTATTCTATAGTTTATTTTAGAGATGGTTCTTTGTAAATTCCATTCGAGTTTTTTACTGCTGTTTTCTTCTTCTTTTAGACGTTGAAACTCTTTTATTAGATAAAATTTAAATTCAGCACTTAACCAAGTTGCGAATTCAAAAGCAATATCTTTATGAGCGAATGTACCTCCATACCTACCAGTTTTGGAAATAATACCAATGGCATTAGTAGTTTCGATCCATCTTTTTGGTGTTAGCGAAAAACTATTAGATCCAGCTATATTTTTAATTCCATCGAATTCGATGGAATTAAAATTTGGATTATTAAATTTTTCCCACAACCCAATAAATTCAATTGTACTTCTGTTTCTCATCCAGTTTTGAAGTATATAATCACTACGTTCTTCATCACGGTGTCTGGCAATATCGGTTAAGGATATAAAATCTTCTTTATTATCCTCGTATAAAACAATGTCTATTCCTTGTACATTTATTTTTTTATTTTTAGCCATATTATCTATACTTAGATATTAATTCTGCTTCATTTAAATATGGCGAATTCGCCATAATTTGCTGTTTCTAATCCCGTCGAATTCGACGGGATTAGAATTATTATTTTCTATTTATCAAAAACAATAATTAAAACTTAAAAGACGCTATTCCACTTTCTTCCCAAAATCCTTTGGAAAAATTAAAAATCGGGATAAAATGATTCCTGGAATTGTGGCTAGTAAAACCCAAATAAAGAAATTACCGTATCCTAAATATTCCTGAATGTATCCGCTAAGCATTCCCGGAAGCATCATCCCTAATGCCATAAAACCGGTAGCAATGGAGTAGTGGGATGTTTTTGATTCCCCTTCGGCAACATAAATTAAATACATCATAAAGGCAGCAAAACCAAATCCGTAGCCAAATTGTTCCAAAATAACCACTACATAAATATAATAAACTGACGCCGGGTGAAAATGTGCCAATAATATAAAACCAATTATAGGCAGGTGCATGGTTAAAATCATAGGCAGCATCCATTTTCCTAAGCCTTGTTTAGAAATAGCAATTCCGCCCAAAATTCCGCCGACAGTAAGAGCTATTAACCCGAAAGTTCCATAAATGATTCCTACATCTTCGGTTGCTAATCCCATTCCGCCTACAGCTGTTTTATCGACTAAAAACGGAGTCAGCATTTTAAGTAATTGCGATTCTCCTAAACGAAATAAAAGTATAAATGCCAGTATTAATCCGATTTGTTTCTTTTTAAAAAAACTGGCAAAAACCGTGGTGAAATTTTTCTCTTCGACTTCTCCTGCTTTAATTGGTAATTCCGCTTTTGGAGTAGCAAAAAAGTTATAAACCGTTAAAAATGTCATTACTAATCCAACAAATAGCATCGTGTACGACCATGCTTTTTGATTATCTCCATACAAGTGTTCTAAATAACCGGCAAAAAGAATGATTAATCCATTTCCGGTGAGCATTGAGGCTCTGTAAAAAGTGCTTCGGATTCCTAAAAAGAATGATTGCTGGTCTTTGGTTAAGGCCAATAAATAGAAACCGTCACTCGCCACATCATTAGAAGCGGAAGCGAACGCTGCAACCCAAAAAATAGCCAGACTCATCATGAAAAACTGACTGGTTGGGATAATAAAACCAACAATTAAAAAGGCTATAGAAATTAATAATTGCATACTTAAAAACCATTTTCTTTTGGTTCCGTGCAAATCAATAAACGGACTCCATAAAGGCTTAATTACCCAGGGTAAGTATAACAAACTGGTGTAAAACCCAATGTCTTCATTACTGATACCAAGGTTTTTGTACATTAAAACCGAAACAGATATTATAATTACATACGGAAAACCTGATGCGAAGTTTAATAATGGAATCCAATACCACGGGTTATTATTGTTTTGCATGTTCGTTTGGTTTTAATTTTTTACTTTCAATAAAGTGACCTGGCTTTCATTTCCAAAATAATCTACAAAAGTCACTGCACAGTTATTGTGTTTTTCCAAGTATAATTTAGGAATAGTAATCGCAATGCTGTCTTTGGTCTCGCTAAAAGCAATTTTATCAATAATCTGACTTGGATTATTTACATCAATCAGGTTTTTATTGGTAGTTCCGTAAACTATAATGTAGCGAATTTTACTTTGTTTTGGGAAATCCAGAGTTACAATGGTGTTTGCCGTTTGGTTGTTGATGTTAGTTATACAGGGAATATCCAGAACTTCTCTTTTTGAATTAGGCACTACATACGGCAACGCAGGATATTGATACTGATTATCCTGTAGCAATTGGGTCACCGCCTGATTTTTATTGATAAACCATTTGGCACTAAAAAAAGCATTTCCGTTGATGTTTGGAAAGGTACGAGTCAAATCAATCTGATTTGGAACTTCATTTGGATTTGACCATCTTTTGTCTGAATCGTTGTTGATTTTATAACTTCCGTTTCCTATGTAAAGCGCCGTATTTTTATTAGTGTTTTCAGACCACCATTTAGCTAATTTTGCATAAGAAGCTGTTTTGTGTTCAATACTCCAATACAATTGCGGCAAAAGATAATCGATGTAATTGCCTTCCATCCATGCCATTGGATCGGCGTATAAATCATCATAATTGGTTTGTCCGGCCTGAGTGTCAGAACCTCTTGGGTCTACTGATTTGTTTCTCCAAACCCCAAACGGACTAATTCCGAATTGTACCCAGGGTTTTAAATTTTTAATGGAAGTATAGGTGTTTTTCAAATAAGTGTTCACATTGTCTCTTCGCCAATCTTCCACACTCATACCATTTCCATATTTGCGGTAAGCAGCATTATCATTAAATGCTTCTCCCTGTATTCTGTAAGGATAAAAATAATCATCAAAGTGAATGGCATCCACATCATATTTAGTAACCACTTCGTCAACCACATTAATTAAATGAGCCTGAACTTCAGGAAGTGCGGGGTTGTAATAGTATTTTCCGCCATATTGTATCATCCACTCAGGGTGTTTAATCACATCGTGGCTTCTGCTTAAAGCACTAATATTTAAATCCATCGTAGCTCTGTAAGGATTTAACCAGGCATGAAATTCAAAACCACGCTGGTGTGCCTGAGAAATCATCCAGTCCAGCGGATCGTAGAAAGGATAAGGTGCCAGACCTTGTTTTCCGGTTAAATATTTAGACCATGGAGCCAGATTAGTAGGATATATGGCATCGCCAGCACTACGAATTTGTACAATAACTACATTGTAATTCAGTTTTTTATAAGTATCTAAAATTTCGATAAAATCGGCTTTTTGTTTTTCAACAGCATCGATACTGCTTACCGGCCAGTCAATATTGGCAACGGTGGCAATCCAAACCGCTCTGAATTCATTTTTAGGATTTGTAGGTTTCATTTGGGCTTTTCCATTAAAAAATGATAATAGAAATAAAGGAAGTAATAATAGAATGATTTTTTTTGGGTTCATTGAGTGGTATGTTTTTATTGAAATCAAAAATAGTTTTTTTAAGGAGATTTATAAGATATTGTATCTCTAAAGATTTATTTGTTTTTATTGTCTCAATTTCTTTGCCAAAATAAATCTGAATTTTTTATTTACGAATTAAACTTTAAAAATTATTTTTTTGGTGTAAAACCACCATAGAAGAAGTGACCATAAAACAGCATAAATCAATGGAAACACTAAGGAAGCATTTAGCGGATTATTAAAAACGGGAACAATGTAAAATTCGTAAAGAAAACTTTTTAAATCAATTTGTTCATCAGGAATTTCGGGATTTTGAACATTAATTGCAGTCATCACCCGTGGTATTATCCCGGAAAAGAAAAATACAATCATTGGGTTTACACCCCAAAATAAAAATAAAGGAGTCCATTTTTTATAATTTGCAATATCTATGATATAATACAGCAAGGTTAAGCATAAAGTAGCTAAACCAGCGGTGTACAATACATACGAACTGGTCCAAAGCGCTTTGTTTATTGGGAAAATGATACTCCAGAGTAAGCCTGTAACTACCAGTGTAACCCCGATGATGGTTGTTCTCCTGATAATATCCATTTTTGAAATTCCCAAATTGAGCACTTGCCCAATAAGCATTCCAAAGATTCCTGTTGCAATGGCCGGTAAAGTACTCAAAATTCCTTCCGGATCCCAGGTTTTAGAGGTACTCCATAAATGTCCGTTTAGAACCAGATTATCCAGCCATGCCGCCAGATTAGTATTTTTTTCAAAATTAGCTGCTCCAAATCCGGGTACGGGAACAAAAGCCATAAGAATCCAATATCCCAATAAAATAGAAGCCGCAACCAGCAATTGTGTTCTTAAATTGGATTTCAGATACAGCAGCGAGGTTATAAAGTAGATAATTCCTATTCGTTGTAATACTCCTGGAAGTCTTACATCCTGGTATTCTTCGAGTGGGCTGTATGCCAAAAATAGCAGGATTGCAAAAATCCCAAAAACAAGCCAGGTTTTAATTTTTAAACTAAAGTTTCCTAAAAGGGCATAAGCAACACCAAAAGTGATTATTAATTGGAATGCCAACAAAGAGATTCCTTCTAAACCAAAGAGTTGTATTTTACTGAAATAATTTAAGAATAATCCCAAACAGAAAATGCGTAACGAACGAACCACTATTTTATTAAAAACGGCGAAATCTAACTGTTTTACAGGCATGGCAAATGGAATTGCCGTACCCATTATAAAAATGAAAAAAGGAAAAACCAAATCGGTAGGAGTGCAGCCATGCCATTCAGCATGTTCTAACGGCGGATAGATAGCATCCCAGTTTCCGGGATTATTGACAATTGTCATCAATAGAATGGTAAATCCCCTAAATACATCGAGCGAGAGTAAACGTTCTTTTGTCATTTTAATTGGTTTTGTTTTTATTTAGAAAATAGAATTTTACCCATCGATACCCAGTGAATCATCAGAAACAGGTTTATTGGCTAAAGTAGCAAACAAAATAACTTAATGTACACTCTCAGCACAATAAATATAGGGGTTATAATTATTGTTCCTGACTAAAGTGTATTAACTACTTTATTCGAAAACTAAAATCCAGAACTTTCTTTAATAAATATTTAATGGATGGCTGTCGTCATTATTTGAGGGTTGTACAATATACAGCTACGCTTTTAAGTGTTATTTTTTTAAATGATTAATTGAAAATGAATAATTAATTGCTGTATTTTTGTTTAACTTATATAATAAAAAAATGAAATCCGTTCTCAACGGATGAACTTAGACAACATGGCATCGAATCAACATTTGGAAAAACTTGCTGAATCTTTAGAAGGAACGCTTTTATACGACAATCTTCATAAAACTTTATATGCTACGGATGCTTCGGCTTATCGCATTATCCCTTTGGCGGTAGCCCTGCCTAAAAACACTGAGGATATTGTTAAATTAGTGCGTTATGCTATTGAAAATAAAACAACATTAATTCCCAGAACCGCCGGAACTTCCTTAGCGGGACAAACCATTGGTGACGGAATTGTGGTGGATGTCTCCAAATATTTTACAAAAATACTGGCTTTTGATGCTGTTAGTAAAACGGTAACGGTTCAGCCCGGAGTTATCAGGGATGAATTGAATTTGTATTTAAAACCGTATGGTGTTTTTTTTGGACCCAATACTTCTACTTCTAATCGCTGTATGATAGGAGGAATGGTTGGGAATAATTCTTCTGGGACAACTTCCATTCGTTACGGAGTTACAAGGGATAAAATAGTTGAAATAAAAACGGTTTTAGCCGATGGTTCGCTGGCGGTTTTCAATACCATTACTTCGGCTGAGTTTATGGAGAAGACCAAAGGTGATTCGCTCGAAAGTTCGATTTACAGGAATTTATACACGGAATTATCGAATGAAGCCCATCAGCAGGAAATTATAAACGGATTTCCAAAACCGGAAATTCACAGACGTAATACCGGTTATGCCGTTGACGTTTTATTAAAATCAGATTTGTTTGGCGGAACGGAACCAACAATAAATGTAGGGAAATTGCTTTGCGGAAGCGAAGGAACATTAGCCTTTACAACAGAAGTAACCTTGCAATTAGACGAATTACCTCCAACGAATAATATCATGGTGGTGACTCATTTTGATAGTATTCAGGAAAGTTTAGAGGCAGTAATGGTTGCGATGAAGCATCATTTGTACACCTGCGAAATGATTGATGATACGATTCTGGATTGTACAAAAACCAATAAAGAGCAAAGTAAGAACCGGTTTTTTATTCATGGTGAACCCAAAGCGATTATGATGTTTGAACTGGCTTCCTATATTAGTATGGAAGAAGCTGAAAAACAAGCGGATGCTTTGATAAAAGATTTAGAAGACAATCATTTTGGTTATGCTTCGGTAAAATTATATGGCGCTGATATTGAAAAAGTAAACGAACTTCGCAAAGCAGGTTTGGGACTTTTAGGAAGTATTGTAGGCGATGATAAAGCTGCTGATTCTATTGAAGATACAGCGGTGGAACTAAGTGATTTGCCAAATTATATCGCTGATTTTTCGGCTATGATGCAACGCCATGGACAGGAAGCTATTTATTACGCACATGCCGGTGCGGGAGAATTGCACCTGCGTCCGGTTTTGAATTTAAAGACTAAAGAAGGCGTTTACCAATTTAGAAATATCGCTACCGAAGTAGCAATTTTAGTCAAAAAATATCGTGGTTCGTTAAGTGGAGAACACGGTGACGGAATTGTAAGAGGAGAATTTCTGCCTTTTATGATTGGCGAAAAAAATTATGAATTACTCAAACGCATCAAATTAGCTTTCGATCCCAATTCAGTTTTGAATATGGGAAAAATTGTCAATGCGTTAAAAATGGATGAAAATTTCCGTTTTGAAACAGACAGAATAGAACCTGATATTCAAACTATTCAGGATTTCTCGGATAGTATGGGAATTTTAAGACTGGCTGAAAAATGTAATGGTTCGGGCGATTGTAGAAAATTACCTTCGGCAGGAGGAACTTTATGTCCAAGTTATCGGGCTACAAGAAACGAAAAGGATACCACCCGTGCCCGTGCGAATGCTTTACGCGAATATTTAACGCATTCGGATAAAGAAAATAAATTCAATCATAAGGAATTATACGAGGTTTTCGAACTGTGTGTGAGCTGTAAAGCCTGTGCCAGCGAATGCCCGTCTAATGTAGATGTGGCGACTTTAAAAGCGGAGTTTTTGTACCAATATCAAAAAGCAAATGGTTTTTCTTTTCGAAATAAAATCTTTGCCAATAATGCTAAAATGAATAAGATGGGAAGCCTTTTTCCATCATTTACCAATTTTGTTTCTAATCTTTCTTTTGTAAAAAAGGGAATGGGAGTAGCACCGGAAAGAGAAGTACCTTTGTTAGCCAAGCAAACTTTTAGAAAGTGGCTTGAGAAAAATAACAATGACAATAAGAAATATCCAAATGGTAAAGTAGTGTTGTTTTGTGATGAGTTTACAAATTATTATGATGTAAATGTTGGAATCGATGCTTTCGAATTGTTGACAACATTAGGGTATGAAGTAATTATTGTGGATCATGAAGAAAGCGGAAGAGCCTATCTCTCAAAAGGATTTCTGGAAGAAGCGAAGATGATTGCAATAAAAAATGTAGCTACTTTTGCACCAATTATTTCAGACGATTGTCAGTTAATTGGGATTGAACCTTCGGCAATATTGACTTTTAGAGATGAATATTTGCGATTAGCAGAAGATAAAACTGCAGCTCAGCAATTAGCTAAAAACGTTTTGACTATTGAAGAATTTTTCAAAAAAGAAATTACAGCAGGAAAAATCCATGCGGGACAATTTGCTACTACTGCTAAACAAATAAAAATTCACGGACATTGCCATCAGAAGGCATTAAGTACCGTTGAAGCTACTTTTAGCATGCTGAATGTGCCCAAAAATAATACAGTTACCGTTTATAATTCGGGATGCTGTGGGATGGCGGGTTCTTTTGGTTATGAAGAAGAACATTATAAAGTGAGTATGCAAATGGGTGAAGATACTTTGTTTCCAAAAATCAGAACCACTGATGCAGATGCTTTAATTGCTGCTGCGGGAACTTCTTGCCGCCATCAAATTTTTGACGGAACCAGCAGAAAAGCACAACATCCGGTAACAATTTTAAAAAGTTGTTTGCGATAATTTGGAAGAACACGAAATGAAAAATCCGGAAAGCACAGCGACTCATTGGACTATTTGCAAAGAATGTCAGGGACAAGGCAAAAAAAGCCGGAGGATTACTAAAAAAGTACGCCTTAGTTATCAACGGGCTTTAGAACAATTTGAGAAATCAGATAAAACAGGAACGGCTCCTGTTCCTCCTAAAGCGCATCTTGATTCCTGTGTAAATTGTGCCGGATCGGGTTTGGTTGCTGCTATAAATCCACCTCAGGAAGATAACACTTATCCTCATGTTGCTATCATTGGTGGCGGAATAGGAGGAGTGGCACTGGCGGTGGCTTGTTTCCATCGCGGAATTCCTTTTACTGTTTATGAACGCGATAGTGGTTTTGACAGCAGATCTCAGGGTTACGGACTCACCTTGCAGCAAGCCAGCAAAGCAATTGAGGGATTGGGGATTTTCTCATTAGAAGTCGGTGTTATTTCTACAAGACACTTGGTGCATACTACTGATGGAAAAGTCATCGGAGAATGGGGGATGCGAAAATGGATGCAGTCAGACACTAAAAAAACACCTAAACGAACTAACATACACATTGCAAGACAGTCGTTACGTTTGGCCTTGCTGGAGCAGCTTGGCGGTCAGGATAAGATACAGTGGGGACACAATTTAATTGATTTTAAAGAGATTGAAAATGGTGGTATCGATCTAAGATTTGACGTAAACGGTGCGGTAAAAAACGCTCAGGCAGATCTTGTGGTTGGAGCCGATGGTATTCGTAGTGCGGTGCGAAGGTTAATAATTGGTGAGAATGTGACCCCTTTGCGTTACTTAGATTGTATTGTGATTTTAGGTATTTGTCCATTGAAAGCTCTTGATGGTGTTGACAGTTCTTTGCTGGATTCGGCAACAGTATTTCAAACGGCTAATGGAAATGAGCGTATTTATATCATGCCTTATGCTGCTGATTCGGTGATGTGGCAGCTTAGTTTTCCCATGTCTGAAAATGAAGCTAAGGTGTTGAGTGCTCAGGGACCGGAAGCATTAAAGCGAGAAGCCTGTAAAAGAACGCAATGGCATGATCCTGTTCCTCAGATTGTAGCTGCCACTCAGGAAGCTCAAATATCGGGTTATCCGGTTTATGACCGCGAATTACCTGATGCTGAATTATTAAAGAAATCTGAAAAAGTGACACTTATAGGAGATGCAGCCCATCCTATGAGTCCCTTTAAAGGACAAGGGGCAAATCAGGCATTACTTGATGCTCTGGCATTGGCACGAGCCATAGGAAAAGGATGTAAACCTGCTTCCAACTGGCGGGAAAAAGGAATACGAAAACATGTTTTAAATGATTTCGAATCAGAAATGCTCACACGAAGTGCTGTTAAAGTGCATTATTCTGCCGAAGCAGCACAATTTTTACATTCGGAAATTGTACTTCATAAAGCTGATGAACCCAGAGGAAGAAGTTTAAAAAACAAAAGGTAATTTATGTAACTAGCAATTGGATTTTTAAAAATTTAAAAATCTTATTTGTTTGGACTTATTTAGTAGTTTACCAGGCAAGTTTCTTTTTTTAATTAGATACAAAAACCTAACAAAATATCTTATTTTTTAAACTTTAAACAAAACTTAATTCCTTATTTTTGCTCTTCGACAATTAAAAAAATAATAAAAAACAATATACTATGAATTCATTTGACGTAGTCGTTATAGGTTCTGGACCTGGAGGATATGTATCAGCGATTCGTTGTGCGCAACTAGGCTTCAAAACAGCTATTATCGAAAAATATTCCACACTTGGAGGAACTTGTCTTAATGTAGGTTGTATTCCTTCAAAAGCATTGTTGGCTTCTTCACATCATTATGCTGAAATTGCTCATTTTGCTGATCACGGAATCGAAGTTTCTGGAGAAGTAAAAGTTAATTTAGAGAAAATGATTGCCCGTAAAAAAGCAGTTGTTGATCAGACTTCCGGTGGAATTAACTATTTGATGGACAAAAATAAGATTACGGTTTTTGAAGGATTAGGTTCTTTTGTAGATGCTACTCATGTTGCTGTTGCAAAAGCTGATGGAACATCTGAGACTATCGAAGCTAAACATACTATCATAGCAACGGGTTCTAAGCCATCTTCTTTGCCTTTTATCTCAATTGATAAAGAAAGAGTTATTACTTCTACGGAAGCTTTAAGTTTAAAAGAAGTACCTAAGCACCTTGTAATTATAGGTGGTGGAGTTATTGGTATTGAGTTAGGACAAGTATATTTACGTTTAGGAGCTCAGGTTTCCGTTGTGGAATTCATGGACAGAATTATTCCTGGAATGGATGCTTCTTTGTCTAAAGAATTAACTAAAGTTCTGAAAAAACAAGGAATGAAATTCTACACTTCTCACAAAGTGCAATCGGTAGAAAGAGCTGGTGATGTAGTGACTGTAAAAGCAGAAAATGCTAAAGGAGAAGTAATTACTCTGGAAGGGGATTATTCATTAGTTTCTGTTGGTCGTCGTCCTTATACAGATGGATTGAACGCTGAAGCTGCAGGAGTTAAAATTTCTGAAAGAGGACAAGTTGAAGTAAACGATCATTTACAAACTTCGGCTTCTAATATTTATGCTATTGGTGATGTGGTACGTGGTGCTATGTTAGCTCACAAAGCGGAAGAAGAAGGAACAATGGTTGCTGAAATCTTAGCGGGTCAAAAACCACATATTGATTATAATTTAATTCCGGGAGTTGTTTATACCTGGCCGGAAGTTGCAGCTGTAGGGCAAACAGAAGAGCAGTTAAAAGCGGCTGGAGTAGCTTATAAATCAGGAAGTTTTCCATTCAAAGCATTAGGACGTGCAAGAGCAAGTGCTGATTTAGATGGTTTTGTAAAAATTCTTGCTGATGCGAAAACAGATGAAGTTTTAGGTATTCACATGATTGGTGCAAGAACAGCTGATTTAATTGCTGAAGCAGTCGTAGCAATGGAATACAAAGCTTCGGCTGAAGATATTTCGAGAATGTCTCATGCGCATCCTACATTTGCAGAAGCGGTAAAAGAAGCAGCATTAGCAGCAACTGATAACAGAGCAATACACGTTTAAAATATACGTTTTTATAATACAGAAACCCGTCTCATTCTTAACGAGACGGGTTTCTTGTTTTTATATTTAACCATTCATTTTAAATAATCCTTTATAATTTTCCCAGTGGCTGTAAATCAGAAAAATATTGGCCACAAAAATACCAATTGCAATTGGCAGGCTTTCGGGAGTTAAAAAGTAATTGATCAGTAAAATATTGATGATTACAGGGAAAATGACAATATTAGCTAAGGTGGTAAATTTTCCGGTTACAAAGGACAGCCCACATAATAATTCAAGTGTTTTAGCTAAAGGAATCAAATAAGTTGAAGCGACTAAGCCCACCTGAAATGCTTTAAAATCTCCTGTTGTAGCGGGTTCAGGATTCAAGTGCAAAAAATAACTAACGGATGTGTAGAGAAATAATATTCCTAATAAAGAACGGACAATAAGGGTTGCGATTTTCATGATATATAGGTTTATGGGTTAACAATCAAAAAAAAATCTGTTGCGGTTGACACCTTCGTCCTTCGTATAAATTCTCCCTAAATAACCGTTGCAAATTAAAAAACACAGCAATCTTGAACAGTAAATACAAGTTGAAACTAGTCTCTTGTTTTAATGTTATAGTAAATTTACAAAAAATCGAATTGATTTTTCTTGTATTGGGTAATTATTATTCGTTAAATTGTTAATTTGATAATTTATTTATTTCGGAAGTTAGATTTTATTGCAATAAACAAATTGTTGTACCAGATACTTTAAGCTGTTTAACTAATAAAATAAGTCCGCTTTTTGTTGTAATTTTACTTTTTTAAAAAATTACTTTGAGAACATCTTTTATACAAGACATAACGCAACTCGTTGATTTCAAAAAACAGCTTTTACTGTGGTCACAACAATTTAGAGAGGTGACTTTTATGGATAGTAATCAGTATGAGCAGGACTATTCTAATTATGATTGGATTCTGGCTGTTGATGCTTTTACAGCTGTAAAAACCGATTATTTTAATGCTTTTGAAGATTTAAAACAATATCAGCAAAGCAGCAGAGACTGGATTTTTGGTTATTTGTCTTATGATTTAAAAAATGATACTGAAAATTTAAGTTCCGCTAATTTTGATGGTTTGGAGTTTCCGGATTTGTTTTTCTTTCAGCCTAAAAAGCTTTTTCTGGCTAAAGGAAACCAAATCGAAATCAGGTATTTGCATTTTTGCGAAGATGAATTTGAAACCGATTGGGAAGAAATTAAATCTGTTGCAACTGATTTTGAAACCTTAAAGGTGGATATCAATATTCAACAACGAATTTCAGCGGAAGCCTATCGTGAAAAAGTATCTAAAATACTGGAACACATTCATCATGGTGATTTGTATGAAGCTAATTTTTGCATGGAATTCTATGCCGAAAAAGCACATATTGAACCTGTTGAAACTTTTTTAAAACTGAATGAAATTTCAAAGCCGCCATTCGCTGTTTTTTTTAAAAATCATAAACAGTTTTTATTGTCTGCATCACCGGAGCGTTATTTAAAAAAAGAAGGCGATTTGTTGATTTCTCAACCCATCAAAGGAACGGCTAAACGATTTTCAGATCTAATTGAAGATGAAAATTCGAAAAATAAATTAGCCACAGATGCTAAAGAACGTGCCGAAAATATCATGATAACCGATTTGGTTCGCAATGATTTATCACATACAGCACAAAAAGGGTCGGTGCAGGTAACAGAATTATGTGGAATCTATTCGTTTCTGCAAGTGCACCAGATGATATCAACGATTACTTCAAAACTGGATACGCAATATACTGCTGTTGATGCCTTAAAACATACTTTTCCGATGGGAAGTATGACGGGTGCGCCTAAAATTTCGGTAATGAAAATTATTGAAGAACTGGAAGAAACGAAAAGAGGTTTGTATAGTGGAGCAGTAGGTTATTTTACACCTGAGGGCGATTTTGACTTTAATGTTGTTATCCGGAGCATTCTGTATAATCAGGAGAATCAGTATTTGTCTTTTTCGGTAGGAAGTGCCATTACTTCACTTTCAGTTCCTGAAAAGGAATACGAAGAATGTTTGCTTAAAGCCAAAGCAATGTTTGAAGTTTTAAAATAATTTCTAAATTTTTAATTCATGCTTGAAAAACTCAAAATACATCTGAATCAAAATTTTCCTTTTTTGGAAAACAGTAAATTGTTGTTGGCGGTAAGTGGCGGAATTGATAGTATGGTTTTGGTTCATTTATTACATCAATTAAACTATTCTATTGACTTGTGTCACTGTAATTTCCAATTACGTGGAATAGAAAGTTTTGACGATCAGCATTTTATTCAGGAGTATGCTGACGCAAATGAAATTCCGCTTTTTTTAACTCAGTTTGATACTGAAGCATTTGCGAATGATTACAAACTTTCGACTCAAATTGCAGCCCGGGAATTGCGTTACAATTGGTTTTACGAATTGCTTGTAAACGAAAATTACGATTATATTCTTACCGCACATCATGCGGATGATAACATAGAAACCTTTTTGATTAACCTGAGTCGAGGAACAGGATTAGAAGGTTTAGTTGGAATTCCGGCTCAGAATAACAAAATAATTCGTCCGCTTTTACCTTTTACAAGAGTGGAAATTGAGCAATATGCTAAGGAGAATACTATTCAGTGGCGTGAAGACAGCAGTAACGCTTCCGATAAATATTTGCGTAATAAAATCAGACATCATTTAGTACCATTGTTAAAAGAACTGAATCCGCAGTTTATGGATTCTTTTCAAAAAACGCAGTCGTATTTAAAAGAATCGCAGGAATTAGTTGATGATGCCAGTATTATGGTGTATCAGCAAGTGGCAAAAGAAGATGAAGAAACGATTGTTTTCGATTTAAAACAATTACTAAGGCTGCCCAATTATAAATCCTATTTGTATCAATGGTTACATGAATTTGGGTTTACAGCCTGGGAGGATATTTATGGCTTGGTAGAAAGTCAATCAGGGAAACAGGTTTTTGCTCCCAATTATCGTTTGCTAAAAGACAGAGAGCAGTTAATTTTAAGTCCGATACTTTTAGAGAAAGAAGCCCAGGTTTATTATATAGAAAAAAATGTTAGAGAAGTTAATATTCCCTTAAATCTTGCTTTTTGCAAAGTAGACGACATTTCAGGAGCTTCAAATTCAGTTATATTTGTGGACGAAGACCAATTAGTTTATCCATTGGTTTTAAAAAAGTGGGAGGAAGGTGATTCTTTTCAGCCATTTGGGATGAATGGAAAGTCTAAAAAACTGAGCAAACTTTTTAAAGACGAAAAATTATCTTTATTAGAAAAAGAAAATTGCTGGGTTTTATGGTCCGGAAATCAAATTGTATGGGTGGTTGGCATCCGGCAGGATGAGCGATTCAGAACAGATAATTCCACACAAAATATATTAAAAATAGCATTGCAATAATGAAAAAACTATTACTTATTCTCACCGCTTTTTTGGTTTTTACCAATGTAAATTCTCAAATTCTGGATCCAGTTAAGTGGACTACTAAAATCGAACAAAAATCAGAAGGTGTTTTCTTGTTGACTTTTAGTGGTGTAATTGAAAAAGACTGGCATATGTATTCGCAGTTTACTCCTGATGGAGGACCGCTGGCAATGGAAGTTGTTTTTAAAAATCAAAAAGGAAACTTTAATTTAATTGGCAAAGCCAAAGAGAGTAAAACCAGAACGGCTTACAACGATATTTTTGAGGTAAACGAAACTTTTTTTGAAGGAAAAGCTCAAATTCAGCAAGAAATTAAATTGACTAATTCAAAGTTGAATAAGGTTGAAGTTGAACTTAATTATCAGGTGTGTAAAGAGGTGTGTATCAATCAGTCTAAGAAATTTTATTTTCAGATTCCTGCTGTTAAAACGGCAGTTGTTGCACCCGTAAAAAAGGACAGTATTGAAGTTATTCCTGTTACAAATGAAAAACGTGTTGATGCTATCAAAACAGATTCGGTTGTACCAAGTCTTGGTGAAAGTAATGTAGTGGAAGCTGTTGAAAAAACAACTTTAGCTGAAACTGTAGCAACACCTTCAAGAAGTATCTGGTCTATTTTCTTTATTGCTTTTTTATCCGGATTTGCAGCCTTACTGACTCCTTGTGTTTTTCCTATGATTCCTATGACAGTAAGTTTCTTTACCAAACAAAGTAAAACCCGTGCTAAAGGAATTAGAAATGCTGTTATTTATGGCGTCTCCATTATTGTAATTTATGTTTTGTTAGGAATAATTGTTACCGGGGTTTTTGGTGCCGATGCCTTGAATGCTTTGTCAACAAATGTTTGGTTTAATTTACTGTTTTTTGTTTTACTCCTTGTTTTTGCAGCTTCTTTTTTAGGAGCTTTCGAAATTATGTTACCCAATTCCTGGGCAAATAAAGTCGATAATCAGGCTGACAAAGGCGGTATTGTAGGCATTCTTTTTATGGCCTTGGCCTTAGCCATTGTTTCATTTTCATGCACAGGACCTATCGTAGGAACGTTGCTTGTTGAAGCAGCATCTAATGGTGGAATAGCTCCAATTGTGGGAATGTTTGGTTTTTCATTGGCCTTAGCCTTACCATTTATGTTGTTTGCTTTATTTCCGGGTTGGTTGAATTCCTTACCAAAATCCGGTGGCTGGTTAAATACCGTAAAAGTATTTTTAGGATTTTTAGAACTGGCCTTGGCTTTTAAATTTTTATCGAATGCTGATTTGGTTTTGCAATTACACATTTTAGAAAGAGAAGTCTTTTTAGCTATTTGGATTGCTATTTTTGGAACCTTAGCGTTGTATTTATTTGGAAAAATAACCTTGCCACACGACAGTCCGTTGACCCATATTTCCGTAGGAAGACTAGGAATGGGATTGCTGGTTTTGACTTTTACTGTTTATTTGATTCCGGGATTATGGGGAGCGCCTTTAAAGTTAATCAGTGCTTTTCCACCACCAATGCAATACAGCGAAAGCCCAATGGGATTAGGTGGTTCTGGCGGAGGCAATACTAAAACGGATTTACCGGATGGGGCCAAAATAGGTCCGCATGGGATAGTTGTTTTTGAAGATTATCAGTCCGGTTTGGCTTATGCCAGAAAAGTAAATAAACCCATCATGCTTGATTTTACAGGTTATGCTTGTGTGAATTGTAGAAAGATGGAAAACAATGTATGGTCCGACGCCAGCGTTTTACCTATTTTGAATAACGAAATTGTTCTAATTTCACTTTATGTGGATGACAAGAGAGAATTGCCAAAAGCACAGCAGTTTATTTCCCCAACAACAGGTTCAGAAATTGAAACAATAGGGGATAAGTGGACTGATTTTATGATTTCTAAATACAAAACCAATACACAGCCTTTGTATGTATTGACTGATTTAGAAGGAAACAGTTTAAATCCGGAAAAACCAACAATTAGTTATGTGGGTGTTAAGGAATATTACAACTGGCTGAAAGAGGGAATAGCGAAGTTTAAATAATCGTGTTCCGCAATCTATGCTCCGCAATCCCGAAGCTTTCGGGACTGACTTTGAGGATGTGACAAAAGGTCTCTGACCTTCATTGTTTTTGAACCGACTTTGAAGTTGTTATTTCCAAATTACTTTATTTTAGATCTATATTTTAGTCAGTCACAGACTGACGAACGCATCCTCAAAGTCAGTCCCGAAACTTTCGGGATTGCGGAGCGAATATTACAAGTTAAAGAAATCGTGCTCCGCAAAGTCTCCGACTTTGAGGATGTGACAAAAGGTCTCTGACCTTCATTGTTTTTTGAACCGACTTGAAGTTGTTATTTTCGGTTTCCAAGTGACTTTATTTTGGATCTATATTTTAGTCAATCACATACTGACGAACGCATCCTCAAAGTCAGTCCCGAAAGCGAATATTACAACTTAAAGAAATCGTGCTCCGTAAAGTCTCTGACTTTTAGGATGTGATAAAAGGTCTCGGACCTTCTTTACCAATTATAAATTGTACTTATCGATTGAGGTTTCAAAACATCTATTACCGGATTATCTACTTTTGTGATTGTTATAATTCCATTGTCATCAACATAATTAGAAGCACTGGAATAAGTATAATGAGAAGCTTTTGAAACAATTCCTGACCGAACAGGATTCAAATGAATATAATCTAATTTCGACCAAAAGAACTTTTCTGAGAAAATTTCTTCAGGATGATTTCCATACTGCCAAAATTGATATTTTTCATTTCGATTATGACTTTTACAAGCAAATTCGAAACGTTTTAGCATCCAGTCGGCTCTGCTTTCTGGTTCTGTTTCTATTTTATTCAAAATGGATTTTGCCGTAAACTTCTTGAAATCCCGAATCAAATCGGATAGTTTACCATTTTCTGATTGAATGATTAAATGAATGTGATTCGACATAATTACAAATCCGTACAAAATCATTCCTTTGTTTTTGACACAAAAGTCCAGACTTTCAATGATGCAATCTTTGTACGTTTTTCTGGAAAAAACATCAACCCAGTCCACAACTGTGGCGGTTATAAAATGAGCTTTAGATTGATCTCGAATTAGATATCCTTCTTTTTCTTTCATTTAGTTTTTTTTAAAGTTCAGTCAGAGACTGAAAATCACATCCTCAAAGTCAGTCCTGAAAGCTTCGGGATTGCGGAGCTTAGAAAATTTTTTTCAATAAAATGTATTGAGAGCGTTTCTTATTATAAATTCATGCTCCGCAAAGTCTCTGACTTTGAGGATGCGTATGTCAGTCTGTGACTGACATAAAATAAAATTACAGCGGTTAAAAACCGCAAATCACATCAGCAAAGTCGATCCCGAAGTTTTCGGGATTGCGGAGCGTAAAATCTATCCCAACCACCCATCTCTATCCAGACTTCTATACTGAATAGCTTCGGCAATATGATTCGAAATTACTTCTTCGGAAGCTTCTAAATCGGCTATGGTGCGGGCTACTTTCAAAATCCTGTCATAAGCCCGGGCGGAAAGATTCAAGCGTTCCATAGCGGTTTTTAGTAATGATTTGGATTCTTCATTTAAAACACAATATTCCCGAATATGCTTGGTATTCATTTGAGCATTGTAATGAATGTTGTTCATTTTTTCGAATCGCTCTGATTGAATTTCGCGCGCTGCCGTTACTCTTTTCCGAATGGTCATACTGCTTTCAGCTTTTTGATTATCAGATAGTTTTTCGAAAGGAACTGGCGTTACTTCAATATGAATATCAATTCGGTCTAGTAAAGGTCCCGAAATCTTACTCAGATAGCGTTGCATTTCATAAGGCGAAGCGGTTTGAGCAGCATTAGGATCATTAAAAAATCCGCTGGGACTAGGATTCATACTGGCAACAAGCATGAATGAGGAAGGATAAGTTACCGTAAATTTGGCTCTGGAAATCGTTACTTCCCGATCTTCAAGCGGCTGACGCATAACTTCAAGAACATCCCGTTTAAACTCCGGTAATTCATCCAGGAATAAAACGCCATTATGCGCCATCGAAATTTCGCCAGGCTGCGGATAACTGCCGCCGCCAACAAGGGCTACGTTAGAAATCGTGTGATGTGGAGATCTGAAAGGTCGTTGATTCATTAATCCCACTTCTTTTAATTTTCCCGCTACACTATGAATTTTAGTAGTTTCTAATGCTTCGTGTAAAGTCATTGGCGGAAGAATACTGGGTAAACGCTTTGCCAGCATGGTTTTTCCTGCTCCCGGAGGACCAATTAAAATAATATTATGTCCGCCGGCAGCAGCAATTTCCATACATCTTTTAATGCTTTCCTGACCTTTTACATCTGAAAAATCAAATTCAGGAAAATCCAAATCTTTGTAAAATTCGGCGCGGGTATCAATATGTGTGGGTTCTAAATTGCCGTTTCCTTCGAAGAAATCAATTATTTCCTGTACATTTTCAATCCCATACACATTTAAATCCTTGACAATAGCGGCTTCTTTTACATTTTGCTTTGGAAGAAAAAAACCTTTAAAACCTTCTTCTTTGGCTTTAATGGCGATAGGTAAAGCACCACGAATAGGCTGCAGACTTCCGTCTAAGGATAATTCGCCCATGATAATGTATTTGTCAATTTCGTCTCCCTTAATTTGTCCCGAAGCAACGAGAATGCCTAATGCGAGAGTTAAGTCGTATGCAGAACCTTCTTTGCGTAAATCGGCGGGAGCCATATTAATGGTTATTTTTTTGCCCGGCAACATATAACCATTGTTTTTTAAGGCTGCTGCAATGCGATAACTGCTTTCTTTGATTGCGTTATCAGGCAAACCCACTAAATGGTAGCCCACACCTTTGTCTATATTTACTTCAACGGTGATGGTAGTTGCTTCTACACCAAAAACGGCACTTCCAAATACTTTTACTAACATAAAAAGGTTTTATAAATTATTACATGAGCTTAAACTCTTTCTTGCAAAAATTAGAATTTCAATCCTATTTGGTTTTTTACTTCTTCAACGATTTGAATAAGCTCTAAACTGTTTTTATGTGACCACAAGGTACTTTGGGTAGCGTTATTTCGAATACATTCATGACACTCTTCAATTTCATAAATGTATCCCATTTCCTGGGTTGGGAATTCAAAAATAGTTTTGGTGTCCTCTTTTATCAGCGTATAAGATTCAGCCATGTGCCACATAGTATTCAGATTAATTCGGCCTTTAGTTCCGCTTATGGTAGCTTCCACATTAGAAGTGTGTGAAATACCCGAATATAATACCGCTTGTGCTTCTTTGTACTGTAACATCATCGTGGTTTGTGTATCTACTCCAGAGGAATGAAAAATGGATTTTGCATAAATACTTTCCGGAATTCCCAATAAGGTGTAAGCAAGAAATAGCGGGTAAACCCCAATATCCATTAAGGAACCGCCACCAGCTTTTAAATCATACATTCTGCTTCCTTCTTTTTCTTCGGCATAGAAAGCAAAATCAGCATTGATGTAGCGAATAGTGCCAATTTCCCCCTGTTTTATTTTGGTGAAAGCCGCTCTGAAAGAAGGATTGAATCTGGTCCAGAAAGCTTCCATGAAAAATTTATTGTATTTTACAGCAGCAGCAATCATTTTTTCGGCATCCTCATACCTTAATGCAATTGGTTTTTCGCACAATACATGCTTGTTTTTTTCTAATGCTTTTAGGGTTAATTCCGCATGAGAATCATGAGGAGTAGCGATATAAAGAATATCAATAGTGTCATCATTTAAAATAGCTTCGTAAGAATCATAAGCTTTTGGGCATTGGTAGGTTTTTGCAAAAGCCTCCGCATTATCTTTGCTTCTGGAAGCTACTGCTACGAGTTGGGCTCCTGGTACTAATTGTAATTCTTTTGCAAACAGATGTGCAATATTTCCAAGTCCTATGATTCCCCAGTTAATAATGTTTTTTTCTTTCATTCTTTTTTAAAATTAAAATGTATTCCTGCTTTCAGAATTATGCTTATTGAACAGGATTTTTTTTGTAGTCTAATTTTTTAAAAATAGTGAATTTTAAAATACAAAAGACAGAATATTAGGAAGTTTTAAATAAAAAATAAATAGTTTTATTAGCGATTTTAAGGGATAATAATGATTTCTTAACCAAGCCAGAATTGAAGAAATGCTGTTTTTGAGGATATTTTTCTTATATTTGCATTCGTTAATTGATTTTTAAACGGCAAAAACTGATTTTTCTATCGTTTTTTTTAGCCTTTCTAATGTTTCATATTCATGAAATAATTTTAAAAATCACCTTTTGTAGCATGCTACATCTTTGCCTTTTGGAAAAATTCCTTGTACAGGCTATTTAATAATCTTGAAAATTAAAAAAATGCACATAATTGATTATGTAATCTTTTTTGTTTATATGCTGGCTATGCTGGGAGTAGGAGTTTATTTCTTTAATAAAAACAAAACAGCCGAAGATTTTTATGTAAGTGGTCGAACAATGAGCAGCTGGCATATTGGATTATCAGTAGTTGCCACTGATGTAGGTGGCGGATTTTCGATAGGACTGGGAGGATTGGGATTTACAATGGGATTATCGGGTTCCTGGATGCTTTTTACAGGTGTTTTGGGAGCATGGTTGAGTGCTGTGTTTTTAATTCCCACCATCAGCAGGCTGGGACATCAGCATAAGTTTTTTACTTTTCCTCAAATTTTCAGTCATTTCTATAATGGAAAAGTAGCCTTTTTAGCGGGAATCATTTCTGCCATTGGTTATGTTGGTTTTACCAGTTCGCAGGTTTTGGCTGGAGCCAAATTAGCTTCGGCGACAATTCCGGAATTAGATATTCAGACGGCATTGATTGTCATGGGAGTTATTGCAGTCGCCTATACTTCAATAGGCGGTTTAAAAGCAGTTATTTATACGGATACTGTCCAGTGGCTAATTCTTATCGGTGGACTGGTTTTTATCGGAATACCGGTAGCGTATAATGCGGTAGGCGGTTATGATGCTATCAAAAGTACTCTGGCTCCGGAATATTTATCCATGTCAAATGTTTCTGTTTATCAAATTATTAACTGGTCGGTTACTATTATTCCTATCTGGTTTGTGGGGATGACTTTATACCAGCGAATTTATGCCAGTAAAGGAGAAAAAGAAGCTAAAAAAGCCTGGCTGATAGCCGGTGTTTTTGAATGGCCCATAATGGCTTTTATGGGTGTTATATTGGGGATGCTTGCTAAAGTGGCTGCTACTCAGGGAATGTTTGAGGGAATTACGGATGCAGCTACAATGGATAGTGAAATGGGATTACCTGTTTTATTAGCAACTATTTTACCCGTTGGTTTAATGGGATTGATGTTGTCTTCTTATTTTTCGGCAATACTTTCTACTGCCGATAGTTGCCTGATGGCAGCCTCGGGAAATATTGTAACGGATATCGTTGCTAAATTTTCTAAAAAAGAACTCACTCATAAAAAAGAGTTACAGCTTTCGCAAATTGTAACCTTGCTCGTGGGATTATTTGCTATTCTATTGGCTTCCCAAATGCAAAACGTATTAGAATTGATGCTTTATTCGTATGCTTTTATGGTTTCGGGCTTGTTTATTCCGGTTTTAGGCGCTTTATTTTGGAAAAAAAGCCATCCAGTAGCTGCCTTCTGGAGTATGCTGTTAGGTGGTGCCGTTACCATTTTGCTGATAATTACAAAAAATGAATTGCCTTTAGGAATACAGCTTTCTAAAAATCTCGATGCTAATATTTACGGAATAAGTATCTCACTTATTTTATTTATTCTCTTATCAATTTATCATAATAATAAACAATTACAACATGGACTTCAAAATAATTAATCACATATCAGGGGAAGATAAAACGTATTCTAATAAGGCTATTGCTGAGTTCCTTTACACACATCTGGAACAATATGGCGACAAAACCGAAGATATTTTAAAGTGTATTGCTTATGTCATGAATCCTGACAAAGGAGGAAATATTATACTAGGGATTGATGAAAACCGGATTGTAGGTGTGGTCATTTTAAACAATACGGGTATGAAAGGATTTATTCCGGAGAATATCCTGGTTTATATAGCAGTCGATAACAGTGAGCGTGGTAAAGGTTACGGAAAAAGTTTGATGCAAAAAGCAATTTCTATTGCCGAAGGCGATATCGCACTCCACGTTGAACCGGATAATCCTGCCAGAAAACTGTATGAAAAATTAGGCTTTACTAATAAATATTTAGAAATGCGTCTCATTAAATAACATACAAATGGAATCTTTCAATCCGTATTTAGACACCGTAATTGCATTGCGTAAAGAATTGCATCAGCATCCTGAAGTTTCCGGAAAGGAAGTTGCAACTGCAAAACGGATTGTTTCTTTTTTAAAACAATTTCCACCGGATGAAATGATTACTGCTATTGGAGGAACAGGAATTGTAGCTGTTTACAACGGCGAAAAATCAGGAAAAACAGTATTGTTTCGCTGTGAACTGGACGCATTACCTATTGATGAAGTAAACGATTTTGAATACCGTTCTGTTCATAAAGGAGTTTCTCATAAATGCGGTCACGATGGTCATATGGCTATTTTATGTGGTTTAGCTATTAAATTCCATCTAAAAAGACCGGATACAGGAACAGTAGTTTTATTGTTTCAACCCGCAGAAGAGGACGGAAGCGGGGCACAAAAAATACTTTCAGATTCTAAATTCAAAAACGTTAAGCCTGATTATGTTTTTGCTTTACACAATTTACCGGGTTATTCTAAGAATCTAATTGTGGTAAAAAACAATACTTTTAGCTGTGCTGTGAGTAGTATTATTATAAAATTAAAAGGAATTACGGCTCACGCGGGAGAACCCGAAAAAGGAATCAATCCGGCACTGGCAATTGCAGCGATACTTTCAGCGTTTAATAACTATATTCAGCCGGATATCACTCAAAAAAAGTATCGGATTATTACTCCTGTTTATATCCAAATGGGTGAAAAAGCCTACGGCGTGTCAGCAGGAGCAGGGGAGATTCATTTTACAGTAAGAAGTGACAGTAGTGCAGCAATGAAAGAAACGACTCGATATGTAGAAGAAACAGCAGCAAAAATTGCCGATTCCTATCAACTGGAGATTGCTATGAAGTGGATTCAGACTTTCGAAGCTAATGAAAATGAAATTAGCGCAGTTGATTTGGTCAGAAAAGCAGCTCATGCAAATGATTTTGAACTGTTAGAGAAAGCAACACCGTTTAGCTGGGGAGAGGATTTTGGGCTTTTTACACAAAAATACAAAGGTGCTATGTTTGGGATTGGTATCGGTAAAGAAATGCCTGCTCTTCATAATCCCGATTATGATTTTGAAGATGAGATTTTGCAAACAGGGATAAGTATTTTTCATCATATAAGTAAACAAATTACAGATGCAAACGAATTCAATTATAGAACTTAGCCGTTCGGCATATCAAAATAACATAGATTTTTTAAAACAACTATTTGGAAAAAAGCGAATTCTTTCTTCTGTTGTTAAAGGAAATGCTTATGGCCATGGAATATCCGAATTTGTTGCAATGGCATACGGATGTGGTATTAATCATTTTTCAGTTTTTGATGCCGATGAAGCAAGACAGGTTCATGCTGTTTTATCTGATAAAGTAACTATTTTAATCATGGGATTCCTCAGTGAAGAAGATTTGCCGTGGATTATTGAAAATGATATTGAGTTTTTTGTTTTTGATAAAAAAAGACTTGTCAGCGCTTCCAGAATAGCTAAAAAAATTCATAAAAAAGCAATTGTACATATCGAAATTGAAACCGGAATGAACCGAACCGGTTTTGAAAAATCAGAATTAAAAGAAATAATTACAATTTTAAAAAAAGATGCTGATAGTCTTATTTTTAAAGGACTTTGTACGCATTATGCCGGTGCTGAAAGTATTGCTAACTATTACAGAGTAGAAAAACAAATTAAATATTTTGAAGAAATTCATCAGTATTTAATTAAAAATGAATTAAAGCCAGAAATAGTGCATTCTGCCTGTTCAGCAGCAGCAATCATGTTTCCGGCAACAAGAATGAATTTGGTAAGGGTAGGAATCATGCAATATGGATTGTGGCCAAGTCAGGAAGTATTTGTGGCTTATATAAATTCGAAAAAAATAAAACAGGATCCTTTACGTCGCATTATTACCTGGAAAAGTACGGTAATGAGTCTTAAAAAAGTAAAGTCAGGTGATTTTATAGGTTATGGAACCAGTTTTATGGCCAAAAAAAACATGAAAATTGCCGTGATTCCTATTGGTTATGCCCACGGATACAGCAGGTCACTCAGTAATCACGGACGCATACTTATACAAGGGCAGCGGTGTATGGTGGTAGGTCTGGTCACCATGAATATGGTAGCGGTAGATGTAACAGATATTAATAGTGTTAAAAAAGAAGAAGAAGTAGTTTTGATAGGCAATCAAAATGATTTGGCTATAACAATAGCTTCTTTTTGTGATTATAGTAACCAACTCAATTATGAATTATTAACCCGAATCTCTAAAACGATTCCACGAAAAATTACGGACTGATGGCATTTGTACAATTATACAGAAAAAAATTAGAAGAAAATTATCAATTCCTGGATACTATTTTTAAATCAAGAGCAATCTATTGGGGAGTAGTGTCTAAAATGTTATGTGGTAATAAAATTTATTTAAAAGAAATTATTGCCTTAGGAGTCAAAGAAATTCATGATTCCAGGGTTAGTAATTTAAGGAAAATTAAATCATTAAATCCTGAAATTCAGACAGTTTATATTAAGCCGCCGGCTAAAAGAAGTATCGAAAGCATTGTTCGTTATGCTGATGTGAGTTTTAATACGGAGTATTATACCATTCAAATGCTCTCTGAAGAAGCCATCAGGCAGAATAAAACACATAAAATCATTATTATGATTGAGATGGGGGATTTGCGTGAAGGCGTTATGGGTGAAGAACTGGTCGAATTTTATGGTGCTGTTTTAAGTTTGCCCAATATTGAAATTCGCGGAATAGGAACTAACCTGAATTGTTTAAGCGGAGTGATGCCTACTCAGGACAAATTAATTCAGTTGAGTTTATACAAACAGCTTATTGAAGCTAAATTTAATATTGAAATACCCTGGGTTTCAGGAGGAACTTCAGTTGCTGTTCCGTTGATTCTAAAAAATGCAAGACCTATGGCGGTGAATCATTTTAGAATAGGCGAAGCTTTGTTTTTTGGAAAAGACCTCTTTACCGGTGAAACTATCGAAGGAATGCATAATGATGTTTTTAAGTTATTTGCAGAAATTATAGAAATTACCGAAAAACCGGATACTCCCACGGGTGAATTAGGAGAAAATGTAGCAGGAAACACCTATTCGATGGAACAAACAGAAGATTTTAGCAGTACTTCGCTGAGAGCTATTCTGGATGTAGGCTTGCTGGACATGCAACCCCAGTATCTTATCCCTGAAGATGATGAAATAACTATTATTGATGCCAGTTCAGATATGCTGGTAATTGACATAACCCATTCGAAGAAAAATTATCAAATAGGGGAGCTTGTTTCCTTTAATTTGAAATATATGGGGGCTCTTTATTTGTTAAATTCTGATTACATTGATAAAACCATTGAGTAAAAGATAATTCTGTGAGTTTTTATTGTAAAATTAGAAAAAGGAACTTGTTTTTGCTACGGTGAAATAAAGTGTGATTTTAACAAATCGTTATTTTTTATATATTTTATAGCTTGTACCCTTAAAATTTAAGGGGGTAAATTAAATTAATAATAAAAATTAAAATATTTTGGGCTAATTTTAACAGGGGTAGTTAATCATTTTATATTTTTGGCAAAAATTTAAACCAAAAAAAAATGATGAGAAAAATCAGTTTAAGTGTCATAATGATTGCGTTGTTAGTCATTACACTATTTTCAACTTTTATTTTAACGCCAAATTCGGTTCCTTCTGAGGCAGCTACTTTTGACACAGGAGATACGGCCTGGATGATTGTCGCTACGGCATTAGTATTAATAATGACTCCCGGATTAGGTTTCTTTTACGGAGGTATGGTAGGTAAAAAGAATGTTATCAGTACGATGTTACAAAGTTTTGTAGCTATGATTATTGTAACAATACTATGGGTTGTTATTGGTTTTAGTTTGTCTTTTGGTACTTCTTATAACGGAATTATCGGTGACCCGACTGAATTTTTCATGTTTCAGAATGTAAATATTAATACAGCCTGGGGAACCATTCCTTTTATGCTTTTTGCTTTATTTCAGGCTAAATTTGCTATTATAACTCCGGCTTTAATTACTGGAGCCTTTGCCGAAAGAGTACGTTTCTGGGCATACATTTTATTCATGGTTTTATTTATTTTATTTATCTATACTCCATTGTGTCACATGACCTGGCATTCAGACGGATATTTCTTTAAAATGGGAGTATTAGATTTTGCAGGAGGTACAGTAGTACACATGAGTGCAGGATGGGCTGCTCTTGCCGGAGCGATGTTTTTAGGAAAAAGAAAAGTACAAAAAGTAAATCCGGCACGTATAACTTATGTTTTATTAGGGACTGCTTTATTGTGGTTTGGATGGTTTGGTTTCAATGCAGGTTCAGCATTAGCATCTAATGGTTTAGCTGTTCAGGCTTTAGGTACAACAACTGTTGCTGCTGCAGCTGCTGGTATGGCATGGGTATTTATGGATAAAATTTTAGGTCATAAATTATCAGCTATGGGAGCTTGTATTGGTACTGTTGTAGGTTTAGTTGCTATTACTCCTGCTGCTGGTTTTGTAAGTATTCCTCACGCAATCTTTATTGGATTATTTAGTAGTGTGGTAAGTAACTTTATGGTAAGCAAATTTCCAAAAGGAAAAATTGATGATGCTTTGGATGTATTTGCCTGTCACGGTGTAGGTGGAATGGTGGGAATGTTGCTAACAGGAGTTTTTGCTTCAAAAGCTATCAATCCAGCTGTTGCTGATCAAGGACTTATTTTTGGTGAATCTACTTTGTTTATTAACCAGTTAACAGCTTTAGTAATGGTATCTGTATTTGCATTTGTAGGTTCTTATTTCTTATTCTTTATTGTAAATAAAATAACTCCTTTAAGAGTAAGTGAAGACAAAGAAGAGTTAGGTTTAGATATTTCTCAACACGGAGAATATTTGTAAAAAAATACAATTTCTATATAAAAAAAAACAGCTTAAATGGAATTCCAGTTAAGCTGTTTTTTTTTGATATTAAAGCGAAGTTTATTTAATAAAGCCCCAATTCTTCAAAGGTATTTCCTTGTTTGATGTCTCCTGATTTATAACCTTTCATAAACCAGTATTTACGTTGTTCTGAAGTTCCGTGAGTAAAAGATTCCGGAACAATACGGCCTTGCATTTTAGCCTGAATGGCGTCATCACCTACGGCGTGAGCAGCACTCAAAGCTTCGTCAAGATCACCATCTTCAAGAATATTGTTCATCTGCTGGTTGTAATGCGTCCATACTCCTGCATAAAAATCAGCCTGTAATTCTAATGCTACTGATAATTTATTAGCTTCAGCTTTACTTTTACCTTGTTGCATTTGTCTCATTTTTGCAGATGTCCCTAACAGAGTTTGCACATGATGACCTATCTCATGAGCAATTACATAAGCGGTAGCAAAATCGCCTCCCTGAGCACCAAATTTTGTTTTCAGTTCTTCAAAGAAAGTCAAATCCATATATACTTTTTGGTCAGCAGGACAATAAAAAGGACCTGAATCAGAAGAAGCATTTCCACAATCGGTTTGGACAGCTCCGCTAAAAAGCACTACATTCGGTTTTTTGTATTGCAGATTGTTTTCTTGAAAAATTCTTGACCATACATCTTCATTGTCAGCAAGAATGGTTTTTACAAATGCCTGTTCTTCTAATTCAGCTGCTGTTAGATCCCGTTGTTCGGTAGCAGGTTGATTCTGTCCCTGATTTAACTGCTCTAATACAGGAGTAATCATTTGGGCATTTTCCCCTCCAAAAACGTTTACTAACAAAATGATGATCCCTAAAATCCCACCACCCATAATCGTTTTACCTCCTGAGGACATTCCCCTGCGATCTTCAACATTGCTACTTTGTCTTCTGCCTTTCCATTTCATAAAAATTAATTTTAGTTAGTAATCATCCATTTAGTCAGGGTTTTTTCAATAATTCCTTTTATAATTGGTTTCGAAATATAGTCATTCATTTCCATTTCTAAACACTTGTTTTTTTCTTCTTTTTCTGTTCCGGCGGTAATTGCAATAATAGGAATATTTTTTCCTGATGGTAATTTCCGGATGGCTTCTGTGGCTTCATAACCATTCATTACCGGCATTTGAATATCCATAAAGATAATGTTGGGAGCAATATTTTCAAATTGGTTAACTGCTTCAAATCCGTTGGATGCTTCAAAAATTGCGGCTTTTGGGAGTGTGTTTTTTATTATCGTTTTCAGTAGAAGCATATTTATTTTATTGTCTTCGACAAGTAAAATTTTAATCTTTTCTAAATCAGGATTGCTTTCAAATAGTTTGATGCTTTCTGTATCTACAGAAGGTTTGGTAGTTACTACATTTGGTAACAGTTGGTTGGTGGTTTTAAGATCAATATCAAAATAAAAACAACTTCCTTTTCCAGCTTCACTTTTTAGTTTCAAACGACTCTCCATTAAGTTAAGGAGTTTATTCGAAATTGTTAATCCCAAACCTGTTCCACCAAACTTTTTTGTAGTTGAACTATCTTCTTGTGAAAAAGCTTTGAATATTTTTTTCTGATTTTGCTCTAGAATTCCCATTCCGGTATCTATTACTGAAAAACGAATTTTAGTCTCAGAAGTACTGATGATATCTTTCACTTCAATATTCAGTTTTACACTTCCTTTTTCGGTAAATTTTACAGCATTCGATAATAAGTTAATTAAAACCTGTTTGATTCTCACAATATCAATCCAGAAATAGGAGGGAACCTGTTCGTCTATGTTTAATTCTAATTGTAAGTTTTTTTGATTGGCTTCAAAATGAATCAAATCAATAACTTGTTCCATCAGTTCTTTTATGGGCTGTTTTTCAATATGTAATTCTAATTTTCCGGCTTCTATTTTCGAAAAATCTAAAATATCATTTACAATTTCGAGTAGTGTATGTGCCGATTGATTCACTGTAATCATGTGTTTCTCCTGAATGTGATCCAGTTTTGTTTTCATTAACAAATCAGTAAAACCAATAATTCCGTTTAGAGGAGTACGGATTTCATGACTCATATTAGCTAAGAATTCTGATTTTGCTTTGTTGGCAGTTTCAGCGTATTCTTTTGCTTTAATGGCTTTTTCGGCGTCTTTACGCTTGCTAATGTCCAACATAATTCCTTCGATGTATTTGATTTCACCATTTTTTACAACAGTATCAACAAATTCATCAATCCAGACAATATTTCCTTCCTTATTGACAATGCGGTAGGTGATATGAAAAGCTTCCAGTTTAGATAACTTAGCGCTGGATTTTAGCAGTGTTTTTTCTAAATCTTCGGGATGAATTAAATCTTTAAATCGGATCTTTTTCTTTAAGAAATCTTCTTTTGGATAACCAGTCAGTTTTTCAATCTCATCATTCAGATAAATTTTAGTGAAATCCTCATCATTTTCAGAGAGATAAACTGTTCCCGGAATATTATTGGCTAATAATCTAAATTTTTCTTCACTTTCATTAATAGCTATTTCGTTTTCTATTCGCTCGATTGAGGATCCAATATTCATGGCCAGCGTCTGCAAAATCTGGATTTCATCTTCGGCCCATATTCGGTCTTCATTTAAATCATTTAATCCCAGAAAACCATAAAATTTATTTTTTACAAATACCGGAAAAAGGATTAGTGAAACGGCTTTTAAAGCTTGTAATTTTTCCTTTAAAGAGGAATCTTTTATTTTTGAAACGATGCCTGTATAAGCCTTATTTTCTATAGTTTCAGGATTAAAATCCCCAAAAAACGAATAAGGTAAATTTTGATAGATGGGATTCGTTTCAGATAAACTTTCATTAGGGGTTGTCCAATGGTATTTCTGACTAATGGTTTGGTTTACAGGGTTGTTTAGATAGAAAAAACTACGATACGATTTTGTCGATTTTCCAATAATAACTAACAGATCAGTAAAAATGGCATCTATACTTTTTACATTTAAAAACCGTTCCGTACATAAATTCATCGCCGAAAGTAAATCACTTTTATAAGTCAGTTTTTGTTCTACTTCCAGTCTTCTTTTAGATTCAAAAGCTATGGTGATACTATCAGCTATTGATCGGGCAAAATTAATATCTTCATTATCCCATTGTTTGGTACTTTCGGTAGTTTCAATACACAGGATACCTATTAATTCTCCATTTATAAAAACAGGAGTGTCTATCATAGAAAAAATATTGTATTTTTTCAGATACGTTGGTTGTAATTCTTTAGTAAAAGGGTTCTTTTTAACATCAGAAGCAACTAAAGGTGTTTTACTTTCAATAGATTTAAAATAATTAGGATATAGTTCTTTAGTTAACACCTCTCCATCTGAAAATTCATCTGTTTTTAAATTATATAATTGCAAACAGCTTATTTTATCTTCCTGATACAGCCAGTAGCTTACTCGGTTAGCTTTGATTGTTTTGGTGGTATTCTCCAGTATTAATTTTAATTTTGTCTCCAGTGTTTCATGAATCGAATAACTTTTAGCAGTAAATTGTTTTAGATTTTCGTTGTATTTTTTATTTTTTTCTTCTCTTTTTTGTTTTTCAATTTCGATATTTTTGAAAAAAGTAATATCCCGCCCAATACTGGAGTAGCCTTTTATTTTATCCGAATCGTTGCGACTAATCATTACTTTTTGTGCCACCCATACAATTTCGCCATTTTTTTTCAAAAACGGAATTTCATGTATTGGAAATTCAGAGTCATTTTCTTCTCCGTTATTATAAAAGACACTGAGTCTTTTTATAAAATCTTTACGAATAAAGTGAGAATAATGCTGATTTAAAATTTCTTCTTCTTTATATTCTAAGGTTTTTAAGGTATAATTATTGGCAAAAATAATTTTACCTTCCAGATCAATTTCATAAATAAAATCCTGAGCATTCTGGACTAGATTTTTATATTGATTCTGAATATGAATTTCAGTAGTAATATCCTGCCCAATCCCAATAATTAAATCATCTGAGAATTGTTTGTTTTTCCATTGGATGAATTTAAATTCTCCATTTTTACTTTTTAGTTTTCGAACAAATATTTTGTCGTTAATCTGACTTTCAAAAGATTCGTTAGCGGTTTTCTCCGGACTTTCGGTTAGATCATAATAACCATAACCCAAAATCTCTTCCATTTTATAGCCCAGAATTTCTTCGACATTTTCACTGCAAAAAACAATTTTGTTTTGCCTGTTTTTTGCCATAATCAAGGAGTTTCCCTTGTTGATAATCTGGTTGTTAAATTGAAATTTATCATTAATATCTTCAATAGAAATATGTCTGATATAATTGATAAAAACTACTATCAGTGTATAATTAAAAACAACCGTGATATTGTTTAATGGCGCAAGTTTTAATAATGAAATACTAATAAGATAGCTTAAAGAAAATAATATAAATAACCAGTACAGCTTTAATGGTTTTATAATATTATAGGAAAAATAGATGAACAAAAGAAAACTTAAAAAAGGAATATTATCAGATGATGAATAGACTAAATTTTTACAAACATTTAAAAAAGCCAGTAAAAAAATGACCCTGAATATCTTTTTTATGTTTCTAAAAACAAAATCTGATTTAGAACTTAAATAAGCAATTCCTATTAAAATAAAAGAAATCGTCAGGTTAGTAACCAACATGCTTTTGGGTCTTATTTTAAAAAATTCAAAAGTTAGTTCTAAAATTAAAACAATGAGACCCAGAAAAAGAAAATGAAGCTGAAATTCTTTGTTTTCAGAATTTTGAGGAGTAAAATTCTTCATGAATTTATTCCCTAACGCATATTTGATTCTGTGAAATTTATAAATCAGTAAAAAGATGATAAAAAAGACAAACGGAACCACTGTACGATACAGGTTTTTATCAATAGGGAGCTGGTCCATTATGTCAAACATGTTCATTGCGGACAAATTGTGTATCACACCTAAGCTACTATTTTCGATGATTACTGTTAATACAGAGCTAGTAAATGGTGTCATATTTTTCAATAATTAAAAAAGCGTAATCTTATACGAACTACAAAATGATTTTTTGCTAAAATTAACAATATTAAAAATATAAAGTAATTCTTTTATGAAAAATAATATGGATAATTTAGTCATTAAAACCAATAATAGAGCTATAAATGGCATAATACATCGAATATAAAAACGGGAATGTAAAAAATAGTCCAATAAAAAAAATGAAAAATCCGGTAATACAGAATAAGTAAGCAATCATTAAAAGACCCAAAAGAAGTAAAGGTTGCTTTAATGTCAGAACAATACTGGTATTTATGGATTCGACAGCACTAAAATTACTAAAAATGATTAAAGGAACGGATAGTATTGTCAACAAACCAATACTAATTGAAGCAAGCATTCCTAATACCGGAATTCCCGATGCTTCCATTATAAATGTAATTCCCGTGTTAAAAATAGAAATGATAAACGTGGCGCTAAAAAGTTCCTTAAAATAAGACCATTTGTAATATGAAAAGATTGTTGCAACATGAAATTCTTCATCTTTTTGTGCGCAATGTGCCATTTTAATAAATCCGGCAAAAACAGGGCGTATAAAACAGCCTAACAAAGTCATGCTAATGATGTAAGCCGTTATAAATTCATCGGAAAAGTTTTTAGGATCTAAATTTTCAGGATTTTGTATTAGTTCCTGAAAATTAGCTAAACCATAAGTATAATGAATGATTGTTGCTGCTATAATTAAAAATAATGCAGTACCAACTAAAAACAAGGAGCCTGCATAAATGGCAATTTTTTTATAATTTTCAAAAGCAAGATTAAAAACAGTTTCTAAAGTTAAAGGATAGCCGTTTTTTTTTAAGTCCTGAATTTGTTCTCTATTTGATTTCATGTTAGGGTAAGAATAGTTAATTGTATTTTAAAGTAAGATTTTTATTTTTTGTATACCAAATTACACTGCATTCCAGATCACCTCTTTAGGAACAGGAGCAACAATGCTTACAGTTTCTTTAGTAACAGGATGTATAAAAACTAGTTTTCGGGCATGCAAATGGATTCCGCCATCAGGGTTACTGCGGTCAAATCCATATTTCAAATCGCCCTTAATAGGACTGCCAATAGCGGAAAGTTGTGCTCTTATTTGATGATGTCTGCCTGTATGCAGGTTAATTTCTAAAGCAAAATAATTATTGAGTTCCTTGATGATTTTATAATCCAGACTCGCCATTTTGCTATCAGGAACTTCTTTCAGGTGTGCTTTTGAAGTATTATTTTTCTCGTTTCTCTTAATGTAATGAACCAGTTTTGCTTCCTTTTCCGAAGGTTTATTTTTTACAACAGCCCAATAGGTTTTTTGAGTTTCTCTGTTTTTAAATAAATCGTTAAGCCGGGTTAAGGCTTTACTGGTTCTGGCAAAAACTACAATTCCGGTTGTTGGTCTGTCCAGACGATGAACAACTCCCAAAAAAACTTCCCCGGGTTTGTTGTATTTGTCTTTGATGTATTCTTTTACCACTTCACTCAGCGGTTTATCGCCTGTTTTATCGCCCTGAACAATATCGCCCACACGCTTGTTGATGACAATGATATGATTGTCTTCATGTAAAACCTGAAGGTTGTTTTTATTTGAAAGTTCTTTCATGAATGGCTTTAATTAGAATACAAAAATAACGGTTTTACTAAAATGATTAGGGAGAGGTAAAAAGAAAATGCCCGAAATAAATTTTCTTTGTTTCATCAGGAATTCTGATAAAGCCAAATGCTATTTCGGGCATTTTATTGCTAAATGTAAGGAGTTGAAAAACTTAGCTATTGTAATTAATACTGCTCTTTTTCGTTAGGAAAATCTTTAGACTTTACATCATCAACATATTGACTAATGGCTGAAGTCATTCCTTCATAAAGATTCATATAACGTCTTAAAAATCGCGGGCTAAATTCATTATTCATACCCAGCATATCGTGAATAACCAATACTTGTCCGTCCACACCGGAACCGGCTCCAATGCCTATTACAGGAATAGAAATGCTTTCTGCAATTTGTTGGGCTAATTTGGCAGGAATTTTTTCTAAAACTAAAGAGAAACAACCTATTTTTTCTAATAATTTGGCATCTTCAATAAGTTTTAAGGCTTCTTCTTCCTCTTTAGCTCTTACGGTGTAAGTTCCAAATTTATAAATAGATTGCGGGGTTAAACCCAAATGTCCCATTACCGGAATTCCGGCATTCAATATTTTTTTGATGGATTCTTTTATTTCTTTTCCTCCTTCTAATTTTACTGCATGACCACCGCTTTCTTTCATGATTCTGATAGCTGAACGTAAAGCTTCTTTTGGGTCTGATTGATAACTCCCAAAAGGTAAATCAACCACTACTAAAGCTCTGTCAGCTCCTCTCACTACTGATGAAGCGTGATAAATCATTTGGTCTAAAGTAATAGGCAAAGTAGTTTCGTGTCCAGCCATGACATTAGAAGCCGAATCTCCCACTAGTATCACATCGATTCCGGCAGAATCAACAATTTTAGCCATCGTATAATCATAAGCTGTCAACATGGAGATTTTTTCTCCGTGGGCTTTCATGTCAATTAATGACTTTGTTGTAATTTTTTTATAGTCTTTTTTTGCTGTTGACATAGTCGTAGTTTTAGGAGCTGTAAAAGTAGTAAAACAATTTTGTATGAAATGTAGAAAAATGAAAATGCTTTCTTAACTATCCCGTTTATCATTAAAAGGTCTCAATTTCAATAATTGATATACAATAAATATTAAAACTCTGCTACTGTTTTTTTATTTTCTAACCAGGCTATCATGTTTAAAACAAGGTAGTTCCAGTTTTGAAATCCTTTGTTTAATAATGGTTCTCCGGTTTCAGGTTCATAATATTCATGTAAAGCGCCATTTTTTTGGAAGTCTTTTCCAAACATTTTTATTGTTTTTTCAGCTAATTCAGAGGCTTCTTTTTTATAGCCATATTTTTCTAATCCTTTAAAAACCATATAGTTTGAAATTCCCCAGACAGGTCCTCTCCAGTTAGATGGATTGGCACTGGCTCTTAAACTGTACATTTTTTCCATTTTTGACAGCGTTCTCACTCCGGATGCAGCATTAAATGTTTTTGTATTTGAATAATGTTCTTTTACCATTCTGTCTGCTTGTTCAGGAGTGGCAATTCCTGCCCATAAGGCTAAAAAGCCAGACCAAACTCCAATGCGCTGAATCAGACAATCATAATCTCTGGGATAGCCGCTATGTATGATAAACGATCGCCCTAAAGTAGTATCCTGATGATTGTCTATGGGTTTTAAATTTAAATCTACACTGTAAAAGAAACCATCGCGTTCATCCCAACAGTTTTTTTGGATGGCAGCTTTTAGAGCTAAAGCATCATTAGCAAATTCCGCACCTATAGCAGATTGATTTAATTGTTTAGCAAGGTAAACCATAGCCTCCAGTTCTTTATACATCAAACAATTTAAATAAATGGAAGCCGAACTCTTTTCAGGTCTGAAAAAGGTTGCAGGATCATTATCAACACCAATAGCTACATCGTTTTGCCAATAATAAAGTCCGGTTGCCTGATTCCTGTGATGGGATTTATAATTATTGACAAAAGCCTGAAGGTGATAAAATTTTTCCCGAAGCCACTCAGCATCTCCATCATTGGTTTGGGTAATAAAAGCAGCATGCTGTGCTAAAACGGGTTTATGCATATTTACATTATAAATGTTTTCAGGGCGAATATCCCGAGGTTTTGAATCTTCCCAAATAACGATAGGCAAGTATCCATCCCAATCACCATAATGTAAAAAGTTAAGTACACAACCTTGTTCGTACTTTATAGCTTCTTGTTTGTCTTTTTGAGAACCTATGTCACTTAGAATTTGTCGCAGTGCAATATTGCTTAGCCATGAATCCCAGTCCCATAATACATTATCATACTGGTTACTGCCCGGAGTTAGAAAAGGATAAACCAGGGAACCACCACCTTTACGGTACATTCCTTTATAATCCTTATAAATATTAGATTTTATTATAGAAATATAATCGGATACCGCATCTTTTTCCTGGCTTTGAGCCGAAAAAAAGTTGATCAGAATTGCTAATATCAATAAAATGTTTTTTTGGATCATAATTACATTTTTAAAGTTGATGATTACTATAGAAGATTTTACATTTTTATTCCATTCCACATTTTTCCTGAAGCCATTGCATCGCTTTGTCATTGGTTTCACCAAATCGCCAATGCCCGGAAATAGGAGTGATTACTATTTCTTTTGTCGCTTTAATCGAATTAAATGCTCCAAGGACAGAAGTAGGAGAGCAGGTATTGTCATTATAACCAGTAGAATAAAATCCCGGAACAGTGATTTTTTTAGCAAAATTCACTACGTCATAATACTCCATAGTTTTTGTTTTTTCGACAATATTGTTTTGGTTTTTATCCCTAAACATCGAAGGCCAACCTCCGGCACGGTTATGTAAATATCCGGTATTATCACTTAATGCAGGATAAAATGAAGCAATATAATTCACTCTTTTATCAATTCCCGCAGTCACAATTGTCAAAGCACCGCCCTGACTTCCGCCGGTTACCACTACATTTTTCCTGTCAAATTCAGGAAGACTTGTCAGGAAATCTATGGCACGAACACAACCTAAATAGACACTTTTGTAATAATAATTGTTTTTGTCTTCAAGATCGATTGTGGGATATGAGCTAAGTTCTTTGTGCATTTTTTGGAAATCAGTTTCAGAAATTTCAGGAGATACACCATGAATTTCGGTTGTAAAACTGATGAAACCCTGATCGGCAAAGGAAGTAATGGGAACTATTTTTTTTACTCCTGCACCCGGTGGATTAAATAAAACAGGGTGTTTTTTATTGTCTTTGGGTTTACTCAGATAACCGTAAAAGTACTGTCCTGATTTATAATTTTGCAACCTAACCAAATAAACAGCAACTGTAGCAGTTGATAATTCCGGTTTAGGAGTGACTACTGCATCCATGGGGATGGCATTATTTTCGGCAATAGCTTTTTCCCAGAAAACATCAAAATCTTCCGGTAAACTTACAGTTGGTTTAATTTCAAAAGGTGCATAGGCTGCTTTGATTTCATTTTTATAAGTATAACCATCAATTTTTGTTTGTACTTTTAATTGGCGAAAGCCGGGAATATCCATTGTGCTCATGTTGATTTTACCAATTCCATTTTCCAGTTTTAAAATTCCTTTTTTTTCCGGAGCTAATTGTTCCGGACCGTATTGGTATTCAATTTCTACATTTTCAACAGGCGAACCGTATCTGAGAACACTAATTTTTACGGAAGCTTCTTCATTGAGTTTGTAATTCCAGTCGGAATGATTAGCGGTCAGGATAATTTCAACTAACTTAACTGGGGCAGGAGTATTTTGGGCTTTTAAACTTATTGTTGCCAGTCCAAATAATAAGAGACAGGAGAATAGTTTCATAATTGATGGGGTTAAAAATGTCAAAGGGTATAATGATTTAAATTATACCCTTTGGTGGTTAGAATAGCTATGAGTACCGTAATTATTTAATTACCTTATTGTTAACAATAACGTTTTTAAGAGTTAAGCCTTTAATAATACTTTTGTCTATAGCATCATTTTTAGCTTCTACTTTTAAATTTTCAAAAGTAAAGTTGGTTAATTTGTCATACTCTGTAACTTTCATATCATAGAAAACATCGCATTTTAAATCAATATTTCTTAAAGTAATATGATCAGAATAAGATAGTGGCGCTTCTTTTCGACCTTTTAAATCAAAAAACTGAGTCCACGGCTTTACATAAATCAAACTATAGGCATATCCGGTAATGTTTTCTACAGTAATATACTCATAATTTTGTGGGGTATCCGGACGCATCTTTAACCATAATAATCGTTTAGCATCGTTTACCTTACAATTACGCATTAAGATATTTTTGTTATGAATGGCTTCACTACCACTTGTTAAAGCAGCGTGACAAAACCCAAATTCACAGTCCTCAATAATAATATTCTGATTGCCGCCATTGCTGAAATCTTTATCAGCCCAAGGCCCTTTTCCGCCTTTTAATGCAATAGCATCATCATTTACAGCCATATAGCAACCTTTAATTAACATATTAGTGCATACATCAATATCAATAGCATCTGTACTAGGCGCTTTTACTGGTTCGTGTGGAGAAAAAATATGTAAATCAAGTATTTTCACATTGTTACACTGGTAGTAATGACTTGTCCAAAAACCGGAATTATGTAATTTAACATCCTGAACCTGAACGTTATCACATTTCCAGATAAAAACTAAACGCGGTCTGGAAACTTCCAGGTTTGTACATTGTGGATTTTCTTTTCTTCGTTGCCAGAAAGCTTCCCAGAATTTTAATCCGTTTCCATCGATAGTTCCTTTTCCGGTAATAGTAAAACCGTTAATTCCATAAGCATTTACTAAAGCAGTAAAATATTCAATGCTTTGTCCTTCAATACGCGAAGGCATTTTTGGATAATCATTGATGTTGTCAGAACCTTTTAAAACCGCTCCTTCAGATACATGCAAATGAGTATTTGGCTTAAAAAATAAAGCACCACTCATAAATGTTCCTTTCGGAATTACTACAACTCCGCCGCCATTTTTGTAAGCTTCGTCAATAGTGTTTTGAATAGCAGCTGTTTGTATTATAGTGCTGTCATTTTTAGCACCATAATCAGTAACTGAATAAAATTTACCTAAATCGGCCGGGTTAATTTTTGTTGCATCTAAAAACCAATCCGGAATTTTAGTTCCGTCAGGAAAAAGATCTTTATTGTTTTTTTGCGAAAATGTTTTTGGAGTAATTGCTAATAAGGCAAGAATGAATAAACAGATTTTTTTCATTTTTCTTAATAAAAGTTAATAAAGCTTAGAGTCCACAAAAAGAATGCCTTTTTAATCTTTAATTTAGTAAAGGCATTAATTTTTTGGAATTAACGAAGATAAGAAAATGATAAGCAAATAATCATCCTGTATTTAGGGCAGGATAGTATATTGATCACAATCAGACAGAAATTTTCAGGATTTTAAAACTTAATTAACCCATTGGGTGTAATTTACTAGAAACGTCTGTTCGAGTGTTTTTTGTGGAGTCCCGACACTTCGGGACGAAATAAAAAATGTATCGAGAACCGTTTTTAATATTTTTTAATCACCGATTAAAATGATTAAAAAGATTAAAAAGATTAATCTAGGCTAATCTTTTTAATCTTTGACACATTATAAGAGATCTAAAAAAATCTTTTTTTGCTAAGCTTTGTTTTTTACAAAACGAATTAAAGCATAAATTGCAGTTAAAACACCAATTGAAATAATAGTTCCAATGATCTCATTTTGAGATAAATTCGATAAAAAATAAAGAATAATTGCAATAGATAAAACAGGTACCGTTAAACCACCCGGAATAGTAAATTCATCAGGTTTGGCTTTTTGAGTGTACCTCAATTTAATTACAGCCAGAACAACACCCAGATAAACAATTAAAATAGAACTACTTGCAATAACCACTAAACTTTCAAAACTTCCGGTGACAGCTATCAGAAATCCTATCAAAGCATATACAATAATAGACAGGTAAGGAGTAGCAAATGAAGGATGAATTTTAGCCAAAGCCGGAACAGG
Organism: Flavobacterium flevense; assembly: GCF_900142775.1. GTDB lineage: Bacteria > Bacteroidota > Bacteroidia > Flavobacteriales > Flavobacteriaceae > Flavobacterium > Flavobacterium flevense. The sequence continues at coordinate 362,195 of NZ_FRCC01000003.1, read as the reverse complement.
AATCACTTTGTCACGAGCCAGAGCATAGAGGGTTCTTGGATTATTCAGGATATCACCGCTTAGAAAACCAAACATGGAAATAGCAGCTCCTACGGTAAGAATTATAAAACCTACAGGGCCAAAAACAACATTCGCGGTCGAAGCGAGCGGAGTTGCGGTAAACTGAGGCAGCTGGTTTCCTAAAACGCCCTGAGCCACCGTCTGAATCAGCATATAAAGAATAACAATGGCTGTAATACTAATAAAAATAGCCCGGGGAATAGTGCGTTTTGGATTAATCACTTCACCTGAAACGACTATTCCGGATTCACAGCCCTGAAATGCAAAAAATAAAACGAGCGAAGTTTTTCCTAATTGCTGTATGCTGGGAAAACTTTCGATAGATAAATTAGCAACAGAAACAGCTTCCCAACCAAAAATCACTAATAATAAAAGCGGAATTAATTTGGCAACCGTATTCATTTTAACCAAACCTATTCCTTGTTTTACACCAATGACATTAACAAGGGCTAAACCAAAGAAAACGAGCATTAAAAATAATAAGCGTACCGTTGTTTCCTGAAAAATAGGATGGGTGGAACCTAAAACATTGACTAAAGCATTAGATACCGCAGCATCAGCAAGAAGTGTTCCTGTTACGGTAAAAATACCCGCCAGGAATCCTGCATAAGGACCAAAAGCGGTTTCAATATACGAATAAACGCCTCCGGTTTGAGTTACTTTACTCGATGCTTCGGCAAAACAAAGCATGATAAGCGCCATTAAAATTCCACAAAAGATATAGGCTATAATACTGGAAGCTCCCATAGAAGCAGCAACAATGGCGGGTAAAGCAAAAATTCCAGCACCAATGATAACATTCATAATATTGGCCGATAAACCAAATACACCAATGGTTCGTTTTAATTCTTCTTCCGGGTTTATCATCTTTTTTTATTTGTAAAAAGACTCAAAGCCTTTTCTATTTAAAAACGAAGTTATGGAAAATAATTTTTTTAGCAACAAAAGAATTCAAAATCGGATGAAAAATCAAGATTTTGGTAAAAACGCTGAAAAAAACTTTAGGTTTTCGAGCTTTTATAAAATCATATTGTGAATTTAGCAATAGAAAAAAGAACGTGTATGTGATTCTGAAATACTGATTTTAGTATTATCCGGTAGTTTATTCGGTTGGGAATTTAGTGATGTCCATATAAAAAATTTCCCAAGTGTGTCCGTCTAAATCCTCAATAGTTCGTTGTTGCATAAAACCATAATCTTTCATTTCTGTTGGTTCCACGCCACCAGCTGCAAGCCCGCTATCTACAATTTTGTTTACTTCGTCAACGCTATCTACCGCTAATGCGAATAGTCCGGCTAATTTTGTTTTTGTATCTGCAATAGGTTTAGTTGCAAAAGATTTAAATTTTTCATGAGACAAAATCATCACAAAAATATTCTCGCTCCAAACCATACATTTTCCCTGATCATCTGAAAATTGAGGGTTATTAGTAAAACCTAATGCTGCATAAAAATCCATTGATTTTTGGAGATCATTAACCGCTAAATTGATAAATACTTGTTTTGCCATTTTATTTTGTTTTTTGAATTATAAATTAATTTATGCATCCGGAATATTTGGTTTCACTAAACTTTTAGTTTCAAATTATTTTTTTTCTGTTTCCTAAAATATAAAGCCTGCTAATTTTTAAAAATTAAACCTGCTTTTGCTAATTCTTCTTTTAATGTTGGAATAGAAGCTGGCCCCAATCCATGGAATTTCAGAATTTCTTTTTCACTATACTTTGCAAGTTCTTCTAATGTTTTTATTTCATTATTTTCCAATGCTCGTCTTGCGGGAGCTGAAAGTTTTAAAAGAAAATCGCTTTCAGGCTGTCGTTCGCTTTCGCAAATGGGACAAACAGGACAATCACTACTTTTATAGTACTGATGACCGCGTTCACAAGTTCTTAGCGTTCTTAGTGTATTCATTTTTAAATAATTTTGTAGATTATTTGGGATCAAACTCTATTATCCATTCAATACCAAATTTATCTCTGAACATTCCAAAATAAGATTCCCAAGGACTGTCACTAATAGGAATTTCAATATTTCCTCCGGCCGATAGTCCGTTAAACAGTTGGTCAGCTTCTTCGCGACTTTCAGTGCTGACAGCTATTTTAGACCTGTTTTCGTTTTCATTAACCGGTCCCATACTTTCCGGAACATCATTGCCCATTAGAACATTTTCACCTATAGGCAAAGCAATGTGCATGATCTTATTAGTATCCTTTTCAGCTATTGGAAATTCAGAACTTACAAGATCTTTAAGACGTATTATTCTGGTAAACTCTCCACCAAATACTGATTTGTAAAAATTAAATGCCTCTTCGGCATTACCGTTAAAATTAATGTGCGGATTGATAAGTGCCATAGTTCAAATATTTTGTTAGTCCAAACTTAATACTTAATCCTCACCTAAATAAGGCATATCGTGTCAAAAGAAAGGTAAATTGCGTCAAGAGTTTTTTCCGGCTATTACAGCTCTAAATTAGGCAAAACAAATGATTTAGTATTGGGATGTAATCGTATCCATAAGCCCGGATTGGTATTCAATTGCTGAGCTGCTTCCTCTTTATCAGCACTTAACGGTGTGTTCAGTACGTTAGCATACGTTTTAATTTTAGCAGGAGCAGAGTCGGCATCAACTACCGACTGCACAATTTTTTTAGCCTGTAAAATCGCAGCCGGTCCCAAAGTCAGGATATATTGAGCAGAACGGCATTCTTTTTCATCACGTTCATTTACCAGACTTCCGCCTGCTTTAAACTTACTGATATGGTGTTCTAAAATACTACTGGATATTGGGATTATCCCAGCAATATGATGGTGTTGTGCTCCAGAAAAAGGTTTGATATAAGCCAGGTGCGATGCTTGATTTTCTTCAGGTCCATGACCAATAAAAAAGATATCCAAACCACCTAGTTCTTCCAGTTTAGTCAAATAGGTTATAAGTGCCAACTCGATATCTTCTGTATCGGTTCGCATAGGTGTAAAGCTTTTTATTTTTTTGAAAAAAGCATCCCCTAAAATACGTTCAAAATCCCTGACAAAACTAAAACTATTATCCATGCTCAAAGGAGCAAGTGCATCCTGAGTAAACACATTTAGCCTGCCTAGAAGCTCATCCTGTTGTGATGATTGAGCCAACTCTCCCAGTAAACGGTGTAACTCCTGAGCACCTCTGCCCCCCAAAAGAGCAATATTAATATCCCCATTTTTTGATTTTGCAGTGCTGTAAAGTTCCTGTAGCATGGCCTGACCTACTTCGGCTTCACTATTCAGGACAGTGGGTTGTACACCATAATCCGTAAAGTTAAATGCTTGTTCGTGCTGTTGAGACAACCAGATGTTATTATTGTCTTCATATCTTGTAAATGGGGACTTTGTGTTCATTGTGATTATTGTTTATTCTGATGTATTATTAATTTGTCCAGTGATGGGAAATGTTTTTTTGGATGAACGAAAATACAAAAAAGGCGCTTCTTCTCAATCCAAATTCTGTAAGAGAAAGCTTTTTAGTAAATGTTTTGTCCTTATTTACATGGATTTTAGCTGCTAGCTATTTTATTTCGAATAGTTTTATAGTATAGTCAAACAGTTCCGGTCCTCCAACTTCTCCGTGCCCGGGAATCACAATTCTGGCTTTGGGATACTTATTTTTAATTTTAACAACTGTTGCAGACCATTCATTTGTGTTTGCATCTTCCAAATTTCCTTTGCTAGCTCCAACCTCTTTAAACAAGCAACCTCCAAAAATCGCATTGTCTTCAGGAAAATATCCGATAATATTGTCTTTAGTATGTCCTTCTCCAAAATACCGGGCATATACTTTTTTGTTTCCAGCATTAAGGGTGAGGCTATCAACAAATTCTACTACAGGTTTGGTGAAAACTTGATTGTTACTTTCCATTAAATCCTTTGTTTTGATAGTAATGTATGTTGGGATATTATGATCTTCAAATTTTAGAATTCCACCAACACAATCTTTGTGAAAGTGAGTTGGGATAAGTGCTATTATTTTACTTTTTAATTGGTTGTTTGTAAAATTTATAAGTTCTTCCGAACTTTTTTCTTCGGCTGGTGTGTCAAAGACAATTCCTTCATTTTTATTTACCACCAGCATTCCATTGCAAGGTACTTTACCAAAAGTCTTAGTATCTAAGTAAGAAATATGCACGTAAATATGTTTTGATAATTTTTTAATGATTAAATTATCGGTTTGGTAAACTATTAAACTGTCTTTTGAAGGAATACTGTCTTCTTTACTGTTTGTTTGATTTAATTTGTTTTTACTGTGTTTTGAAGATTCGATACAGGAAACGAAACTCAAATTTATAAGAATGGAAAATAGTAATAAATATTTTTGCATAAGATTATTTTTACTTAGTTACTGCTGATGTTATTTTTTTATATTAGTGCTAACGTTCTGGGACTAAAGTAGGTTTGGAACTAAATTAAACCATTATTAGGATTTGACAAATAATTCAAGTATAAACCAACTTCCCATTAAGAAAATTGTCCAAATTCGTTGTAGTTGTTAAGCCGTTTATTTAATGCATATTATGTTTTATTAGTAGTTTTAGACTTTAGCAAGATGAATTGAATTAATAAAATAAAAGAGGCTTTAGCCAAATCTTAATTCTAATTGATTTCGTAAAAAAATTAAATAGGTGTAAATCGGATTTACCTGTGGGATCTATTTCAATTACAATTGCAATAACAAGCTTTGAGAGATGATTTAATGATTAATTTGGTTCGTAATTATTTAATAATGTATTCTGATTTGTATTACAAACGATCTACCTGATTATTCGTTTTTTCTACATCTTTTACCCGTATCAAAATTATAAATCCAGATATTGCTGTTAATAATCCAATGGCAACTATTGAAATCTCAATACTAAAACTATCGGCAATCAGACCTGTTAACAGGGCACCAAAGGCATATCCTAAATCTCTCCAAAATCGGAATGTTCCTAAACTTTCGGCTCTTTGCATTGGATGTACGTAGTCAGCAATAGCATTAATAAAAGTAGGATAAACCAATGCGGTTCCAAGTCCTAATGAAATTCCAATCACTATAAAATGGATTTCAGTTTTTGCATAAGCTATGATAATTATGGCAATAGCTTGTAGAAGCATTCCATAAAACAATAATAATCTTTTTGAATACAGGTCTGAAAGTTTTCCTGTAAAAAGTTGACTAATACCCCAAACAGTTGGGTAAACAGCAGTTAAAAATCCAATTTGAGACAAAGTGAAATTTTTAGAAAGTAGTAGCAAAGGCAATAAACCCCAAGTCATTCCATCGTTTAAATTGTTTACTAAACCTGCCTGTGTAATGGCACTTAAAGATTTATGTTTATATGTAGTATTAGCAAAAATATTTTTTAATAAAGGAATATTGCTTTGTATGCTTTCGGTTTCAACATGTCCTTTAGAATCTTTCAAAAAGAAAAAAGTTAGTAAAATTCCCAGCGTCGAAAATATAATTCCTAAATAAAAAGGATAAGGTCTAATGCCGTACTTGTTTGCAATATAACCGGTTAAAAAAGCCACGACACCTACAGATAAGTAACCTGCAAACTCATTAATGCCAACAGCCAGACCTCTTTTTTTATTTCCTACTAAATCAATTTTCATAATCACTGCCATACTCCAGGTTAATCCCTGATTTAGTCCTAAAAGAATATTGGCAAAAATTATCCAATTCCAATGATTTGCATAAATTAAAATAAACGGAACAGGTAAAGCAAAGAACCACCCAATGAGCATTAGTTTTTTTCTGCCAACTGTATTTGCCCATTTTCCTGTAAAATAATTACATATAGCCTTTGTGATTCCAAATGCTATAATGAACGAAAGTATAGCGGACTTTGATGCTAAACCAAATTCTTTTTCGGCTAATTGAGGTAAAACATTTCGTTCTAAACCAATCATCCCACCTACAAAAGCATTAATGACAACCAATAAAGTAAACTGTTGCCAATTTTCTTTGAGTCCTAATTTTTTTTCCATGCTGTATCAAGAGATGTAAATGAATCTTACTAATTAGTACAATACGCTTATAATTTGTGTAATAATCAGTTGCTTTATTTTATTTAATAATCCCTACAGAACCTTCTTCGGACGGAATCAATTCGAAAACAGCATTGGGAGCCAAATTAGGTTCGATGCGGTGCGAAACATACACAATAGTCATATTCGATTCATGTTTTAGCAAATTAATCAATTGGCACACTAAGGCTACATTTTCATCGTCCAGACCTTCTACGGGTTCGTCTAGAATAACCAATGGCGGATGTTTTAATACCGAACGTACAATCATAGCCAGCCGTTGTTGCCCCACCGAAAGGCGTTTGAACATTTTGTTTTTAAGGTGTTTCATCCCTATTAAATCCAGCCACTCATCGGCAATCTTTTTTTGTAAAGTAGTAGGTAAATCATACAATCCGATAGAATCAAAAAAACCGGAAAGAATCATTTGTTCCAGCGTGTGATTTCGGGTAAACAAACTGGTCATATTGGTAGCAAAATAACCAATATTCTTTTTGATATCCCAAACGCTTTCACCACTCCCTTTTTTTCGACCAAAGAGATATAAATCCTGTCCGTAACCTTTAGGACTGTCGCCATTAATTAAGGACAGCAACGTGCTTTTTCCCGAGCCGTTGGGGCCTATTAATTGCCAGAATTCATTTTGCTGAATTGTCCAGTTGATATTTTTAACTACCGGTCGTTCATTATAACTTACATTGACATTGTTCATTTGAACCAGCACTTTTTCGTCATAAGCAATAGTATGTGCCGGTTGCGGAATACCAGATTGTGCTATTATTTTACTTTCGTGGGCTTCAGTAATTATTTCCTCCAGAATATAAGCATCCGAATTAATTTGCCTGTTATTCGAAATAAAAGGCAGTATATCGGCTGCACGATTGATGATTTGGATGATTTTTATATGAGATGCCATTTCTTCCAGTGCTTTCGATAATTCTACTCTGGAAGCCTGGTCTAAATGATCCATGGGATTATCAAAAATGATAAAATCCGGTTTTTGGTTTATACAATACTGAAGGAATTTCTTTTTGCGTTGTCCGGAAGAAAAAGTACTCAGTTTTCTGTTAGAATCTACCGCAGTCAATTCAAGATATTGAAACTCTTTCTGGATAAAATGATCAATAGCTAAATCAGAATACAGAATTCCTTTCAGGTCATTAAAAGGCGCTAATTCGGCAGCGGCTTTTCCGGAAATAATGGTTTCTATAAATGTTTTTTTATTGATTTGATTGGATAAAAGAATATTCCAATGGGTTGCAGTATTCATGTTGTAAGTTAGAAGTTAGAAGTTAGAAGTTAGGAGTTAGAGGTTAGAAGTTAGAAGTTTAGGGTTAAATCGAAAATTAATCTGTCTGAATATTAAGTGCTTTGATTTGGTCTTCCAATGTTAAAGCGTATTGGTAACTGTAATTGAAAATTTCGTCAGCATTTTTAAGGTTATAAAGGCTAAACTGGCTCATATTGGGCGGTTCAAAATAAAAATCACAACTGAGTGTTTTTTGCTCCACAGAACTTTTCATGGCTAAATGAAAACAACGGTCCAGAATGTTATTCATGCCTACTTTATCGACTTCTTTTTTAATAGAATTAACATAGCTCCCAATGATGATATCGCATTGTCCCATTAAAGGTTCGATGGGAAAATTGTTAATAACGCCACCATCTACATACAAATTTCCATCGTATTCAACAGGCTGAAACAATAGAGGCAGGCAAGAGGAAGCCATGATAGCACTGGACAAATTTCCTTTAGAAAAATAGACTAATTCACCTTTTAAGATATCGGTAGCGGTAATGTATAACGGAATTTGTAAATCTTCAAAGGTATTGGCGGGAAAACAGTTCAGGTAAATATCGTGAAAACCTTTCATCGCAAACAAGCCTTGTCGTTTGATTAAAAGATTTGAAAAACTAAATATTTGTCCTTTTTTCAGAATTTCTAATATTTCTGTTGCTGAATAACCCGCTGCATAAAACGCAGCAGCAATGGCACCTGCACTGGTTCCTGAAACATGCGAGGCTTTGATATTTAAATCTTCCAATGCTTTCAGGAGTCCTAAATGAGCAATGCCTCTGGCACCACCACCAGATAATACAATTCCGACTTTAGTTTTCATTTTTATTATTACGATTATTTATCTCAAAAGTTGTATTTGTCTTTTTGTATATTCTTCAAATATTTGAGAAATTCGATTAAAATTTATGATTCCAGAAAGTCTTCACATTTTGGAATACTGGCTAATGCCTCGATAGCAATCTCCGGAACAGGATCAACAAGTTTACGTAATTTAGTATCCATCCACGCTCCGTCAACAGTCAGCGTGGCACAAAGCAGGTTGTCTTCGGTACGAAATTCATGGGCAATAGACCATCGGGAAGCATCTGCTTTCATCTTGGCTACTTTAGTATGAAGTGTGATAGCGTCACCCAGTTTTAATTCTTTTCTAAAAACACATTCTTCTCTGAAAAGTACCGGACCAAAATGTTGTTTTTGAAATGTTTTCAGTGTCAGTCCCAGACTTTCTAATATCTCCATTCGATGCTGAGCTGCAAAATCATAATAAACACTGTGGCGAACATGGAAATTAGGATCTAAATCAGACCAACGAAAAGATAACTGTTTGCTAAAAGAACTCATACTGTAGTTTTAAAAAATTATGTTTTCGTAAATTTAAAAAAAATAAGCCAAAAAGAAAGAAAGCGATTCTTTATAGTTTGGGATAAATTTACTTTTAGAATGATTATCAAGATTTATTTGTTTAATTTCGAATTAAGATTTTTATTGAAAGTAAAAAAAAAGAGTTCCCATTTTTCTTTTTTGCTTGATCAAAAAAGAAACAAAAAAATCAAGTCTTACACTTCCTCATCGGTCAAATTAGTTTTCGAATGCTAAAAGAAAAGAACTCGCTATCGCTCAGACAGCTTTTCTTTTTACGCATTTCTTCAAACATTTGACACTCGACTGCGGAAGTTAAGGACAGTGAGTTTTGTAAGTAATCTAAGTGATAATTAATACCTTTACGAAATGAGATTTAAAGTAAGCAGTTTTTTATCTTACGAAGCTTTTTCTGCAACCACCTTTATTTTTAATATTCAGGTTGCCCGTTTGCCAACGCAATTAATTATTTCAGAATCACTTACCATTACTCCCGAAATTAAATACGAAGAATTTGTATTGCAAAATTCAGCCACTCGTTTCATTAAAATGGAGGTAGACAAAGGAACTGTTTTTTCCATCAGTTATGAAGCTGAAGTTGACGTTTTGCATGAACTGATTCCTGATAAAAAATTATCACAATCCATTGCTATTATTAATTTAGAGAACGAAGTATTACCTTTTATTTCTCCAAGCAGGTATTGTGAATCGGATAAATTATTAGATTTTGCAAATCAGCAATTTGGACATTTACCTAATGAATACACTAAAATCAAAGCAATAAACGAATGGGTTTTTAATCATGTTACTTACAAAGCAGGTACTAGTGACTCCAGTCGTTCCGCTTGTGATGTCCTGGATTTAAAAGAAGGTGTTTGTAAAGATTTTGCACATCTTGCCATTGCTTTGTGTCGCGCCTTAGATATTCCGGCACGTTATTTTACTGGCTATGCTTATGCGCTTGATCCACCGGATTTTCATGCTTGTTTTGAAGCATATGCAGGGGGGAAGTGGCTCTTTTTTGATCCTACTCAATTAAGTATTCCCAATGGACTAGTCAAAATTGCCGATGCTAAAGATGCCAGCGAAGTAGCTGTGGCCAGTTTTTTTGGCGAAGTGAATTGTACTTTTATGAAAGTCGAATGCCATCCCGTTGCTACCGATTTTATTCCTTTCGATAAAGAAAAAAAGGAAGCCGTTTCTTATGGTTGAAACGGCTTGTTTTTATATTAATCATCAATTGCTTGACTGGCCAGAATTTGGAATTTCCAACCTGTGTTGTCAGTTGTTTTTTGTGTTTGTTTTAAAATGATTCCAATCAATTCTTCTTTAGGATCAGCAAAATACTGCGTATTAAAATAACCGCCCCAATTGAATGTTCCGGCGCTTCCCTGACCGCCTGAATCTTCGCCCTTCTGATTTAAAACTCTAAAACCTAATCCGTGACCGGCATCACTATTAGCCCAAATAGTACCTATTTGGTTTGCTAACATAAATTGAACGGTCGTTCTGCTTAGCAATCTTATTCCGTTTAATTCGCCTTTATTCAGGTACATTTGCAGGAAAGTAGCATAGTCTCTGGCAGTGCTTGAAAGTCCTGCACCACCGGAGAAAAAGCTTTTAGCTCCTGATTTTGGATAATTAGTATCATAAAAAGTATTGGGAAACGGCACCCATTTGCCATTTTCTTTAGTTTGAACGCTTACTAATCTGTCGTATTTTGATTCAGGCAAATAGAAATAAGTATCTTTCATTTCTAAGGGTTCAAAAATACGGGTTCTGTAAAATTCATCCATCGGCATACCTGACATAATTTCGATAAAATACCCAATAACATCGAGTCCTTCACTATAGGTGAATTTTTCTCCGGGATTATGATGCAAAGGGAGTTTTGCCAGTTTTTTAACACTTTCGGCAATGGTGATTTTATCTGTTGTAAATAAATCGGATACACCGGCATTTTTATAGATTTTTTTAAAACGCGGGTCACTATCTATTTCGCCATATCCAATTCCGGAAGTGTGTGTAATCAAATCGCGAATGGTAATTTCTCTTTTGGCAGGTTTTGTAGTGTATTTTCCATCGGGATAAACGGAATCCAAAACCTGTGCATTTTTGAATTCTGGAATGTATTTAGCAATAGGATCGTCGAGTTTAAATTTTCCTTCTTCCCAAAGCATCATCACAGCGGTTGTAGTTATGGCTTTGGTTTGTGAAGCAATTCTGAAAATAGCATCTGTTTTTAAAGCTTTGGAACTGGCATTATCCGCCATTCCAAATGCTTTTAGATAAACAATCTTTCCTTTTCTGGCCACTAAAGCTATGGCGCCCGGAATTTCCGAATCGGCAACAGCTTTATTGAGCATATTGTCAATACGTGCCAGGCGTTCGCTGGACATTCCTACGCTTTCAGGAGCGGCTTCGCTAAGTTTAGGGGAATTTTTTACCGAATGCGTTTGGGCAAAAGTGCTAAGACTGCAAATGGCAAAAAGTGCAATAAGCGTTTTTTTCATGGTTGGGGTAATTTAAAATATTGGGAGTTGGATTAATAACCCATAGATTATACAGATGTTAACCCGTTGGGTGTAATTATTAAAAACGTCAGTTCGAGTGTTTTTTGTGCTGTCCCGATCCCGAAACATCGGGACGGGACGAAACAAAAAATGTATCGAGAACCGTTTTTAATAAAATTTTTCTTGTTCTCGATACAATTTTCTATCGAAAATTACTCGAACTGACGAAAAATTATTATTAAAAACTAATTACACCCAACGGGTTAATGTTACTTAATTGGTACGGATTTTTTAATTATGCAGGAATTTTTTCTATCAGAATAGGGTTTTCGGCAGTATCATAATAGGTACAGCTCATTTCGATAATATCCACACGCCATTTGGCAATTCCGCATTGAGCAGCATGTTGGCAAAAAGTATAATAATCCGTTTGACCGTCCTGATGCATGACCAGAAATTCAATAAAACGCTCTTTGTTAGCCACAGCAGCAACAGCCAGGGTGTCGTATTTTTTTTCGGTACTTGCAGCAAAACCGTTATCTCCAAGGTAAGATACACTACCGTCGCTCACAATGGTATCATAACCTTTTACACCCAGATTGATTAAGTCCTGAATGTAATTTGGAAAATCAGCTCCCGATTTTACTTTTTCATGTGCTGCTTTGATTTGATCTATGGTAAACATATTTTAATTTTTTAAGTTTTTCAAATATAGTTTAAAAACAAATTATAGCAATATCATTCTGTTTTAGTTTCAATGCTCTGTAAATTTTTACTACGATTTTATGTGACAGTTTTAATTAGGGTCTCCGCAAGACTGTCAGTTGTTTTAAAATGTCATATTGTCAGCTAATTTTGCGACAGCTTTTCTGTTTTCTGACAATTTACAGTAGGCTTTGATATTGGCACAAAGATTGACTTATGCACCTTGAGTTATTAAATCGAGTATATAATAAAAATTAAATATATTAAAAATGGGTAAAATAATCGGAATTGATTTAGGTACAACGAACTCTTGTGTTTCTGTAATGGAAGGTAGCGAAGCAGTTGTTATTCCTAATGCAGAAGGAAAAAGAACAACGCCATCTATCATCGCTTTTGTAGAAGGTGGAGAAATTAAAGTAGGTGATCCTGCTAAAAGACAAGCGGTAACTAATCCAACTAAGACTATTGCTTCTATCAAACGTTTTATGGGACATTCATTTGCTGAAATTACTGAAGAAGCAAAAAGAGTTCCTTATAGTGTAGTAAAAGGAGACAACAATACACCACGTGTGGATATTGACGGTCGTTTGTATACTGCTCAGGAATTGTCAGCAATGACACTTCAAAAAATGAAAAAAACTGCTGAAGACTATTTAGGTCAAACTGTAACTGAAGCAGTTATTACTGTTCCTGCTTACTTTAACGATGCTCAACGTCAGGCTACTAAAGAGGCTGGTGAAATTGCTGGTCTTAAAGTAATGCGTATCATCAATGAGCCTACAGCAGCAGCTTTAGCTTACGGATTAGATAAAAAAGGAACAGATCAAAAAATTGCTGTTTACGATTTAGGTGGAGGTACTTTTGATATCTCTGTTCTTGAATTAGGAGACGGAGTTTTCGAAGTATTATCTACTGATGGAGATACTCACTTAGGAGGTGATGATTTTGACCACGTAATTATTGACTGGTTAGCTGACGAATTTAAAGCTGAAGAAGGAATTGATTTACGTCTTGACCCAATGTCATTACAACGTATCAAAGAAGCTGCTGAAAAAGCTAAAATTGAATTGTCTTCTTCTGCTGAAACTGAAATCAACTTGCCATACGTTACGGCTACGGCTTCAGGACCAAAACACTTAGTTAAGAAATTATCTCGTTCTCAATTTGAGAAATTAACTGACTCATTAGTAAAACGTTCTATGGAACCAGTTGCTAAAGCGTTGAAAAATGCTGGTTTAACAGTTTCTGATATCGACGAAGTAATCTTAGTAGGAGGTTCTACTCGTATCCCAAGAATCGTTGAAGAAGTTGAAAAATTCTTTGGTAAAAAAGCGTCTAAAGGAGTTAACCCTGATGAAGTTGTAGCTATTGGAGCTGCTATTCAAGGTGGAGTTTTATCTGGAGATGTAAAAGATGTATTGTTACTTGACGTTACTCCGTTATCTTTAGGTATCGAAACTATGGGTGGTGTAATGACTGTTCTTATCGAAGCTAACACTACTATCCCAACTAAAAAATCTCAGGTTTTCTCTACTGCTGCTGATTCTCAACCATCTGTTGAGCTTCACGTATTACAAGGAGCAAGAGCAATGGCTGCTGATAACAAAACTATTGGTCGTTTCCACTTAGATGGTATCCCACCAGCACCAAGAGGAGTTCCTCAAATCGAGGTTTCTTTTGATATTGATGCTAATGGTATCATTAAAGTAACTGCTACTGATAAAGGAACTGGAAAATCTCACGATATCCGTATCGAAGCTTCTTCTGGTTTAACAGCTGATGAAATCGAACAAATGAAAAAAGATGCTGAAGCTAATGCTGAAGCGGATAAAGCTGCAAAAGAAAGAGCTGAAAAATTAAACGAAGCTGATAGTACTATTTTCCAAACTGAATCTCAATTGAAAGAGTTAGGAGATAAAATTTCAGACGAGAACAAAACAGCTATCGAATTTGCTTTAACTGAACTTAGAATGGCACACCAATCTCAGGATATCGCTGCTATTCAAAAAGGTTTAGATAATGTAAACGCTGCCTGGAAAACTGCTACTGAAGCTATGTACGCTCAAGGAGAGCAAGGTCAAGCTGCTGCAGCTGAACCACAAGCTGAAGGTGATAACGTTCAGGACGTAGATTACGAAGAAGTGAAGTAATTATTTAGTAGTTACTACTAAATATTAAGATAGAACCGAGTCAGAAATGGCTCGGTTTTTTTATTTATAAATAGGGGTAAATGAAATTTTGAAACATATCTGAAAAATTATATAAGAGCTTATATTGATAAATTCATGAATTTTGAAATATACAAATTGAAATAATGAAAACAGTTGTATTTGTTTTTTTAACAGAAGTCAAATAAAAAAAGTTTAGTCAATGAGATTCATAGAATATAATGCGTTAGCTATTGTAGCCCCATATACAGATTGAAATTTCAGTACAAAAAAACAGCTTTCTAACTAAGGCTGTTTTTTTTATAAATGACCATAAAAGAATGATGAATTACGGAATCAAAAAAAATTGAAAACAGAGCATGTCGTGAATTTAATACTTGATTTAAAATTTGAAAATTGCTTTATATAAAGCGGTTTTATGACTTCTTTTCTTTATTTTTGATTTAAGATGTTTAAAAGTTTTGCAAATAGTACTGTTGTAAAAAGTTTTATTAATTTAAATTTTAGTCTCCTGACCATCTGACAAATCCATTTGAAAAAGAGGCATACCTAATTATGATTTTAATTGTTGATGATATTGAGGCAAATATAATTGCCCTGAAAAAAATTCTGGAGTTACATAATCTTGAGGTTGATACAGCGACATCAGGAGAAGAAGCACTTAAGAAAATTTTAAAGAAAAGCTATTCTTTAATAATTATGGATGTGCAAATGCCTAAAATGGATGGTTTTGAAGTTGTTGAAATTTTAGCCGGAAATAAAAAAACCAAGGACATACCCGTAATTTTTCTTTCAGCAGTTAATAAACAAAAGAAATTTATTTCTAAAGGATATGAAACAGGAGGTGTTGAATACATTACTAAACCTGTAGATCCTGATTTACTGATTTTAAAGGTAAAAACCTTCTTGAAAATTTACAATCAGCAGAATGAACTTAAAATTGTACGCGATTTATTAGCTAAAGAAATTGAAATTAGAAAAAAAGACCAGGAAAATCTTGAGATTATTGTTGCCGAAAGAACTAAAGAACTGGTAAAAAAGAATGAAGAGTTAGAAATGCGTAATCATGAGTTACAGCAATTTTCATGGGTAGTATCGCATGATTTAAAAGAACCTGTTCGAAAAATTCAGATTTTTATTAAAATGATTAAAGAAAGATTCCTGATTCAGGAGGAAAAATCTTTAGACTACATTGACCGGACTATTCGCTCTGCCGAAAGGATGGAAAATTTAATAACGGATCTCTTAGAATATTCCAGACTTTCCTCGAATGTGCCTCCGGAAGAAACAGATCTGAATTTAATTGTAGAAGAAGTTGTCACTGATTTTGATTACTTAATTGATAAAAAAGAGGCTTCAATCTACGTGGGCAATTTACCCACACTTACCGTTATTCCTAGCCAGATGCGTCAGGTTTTTCAAAATTTGATTGGCAATTCCCTGAAATTTGTTAAAAAAGATACTAAACCGGTTATTTCTGTTTCCTCACAAATTATTGCTGAAAAATCTTTTGACAGTGAACCTTCAGAAGACGGGAAATATTGCCGCATTGAGGTGAAAGACAATGGAATTGGTTTTGATGAAAATTATATCGATCGCATTTTTATGATTTTTCAAAGCCTGAATGTCCGAAGTGCTTACGAAGGAACCGGAATTGGTCTAGCCATTGCAAAAAAAATAATTGAAAAACACAATGGTTTAATTACTGCCAAAAGTGTTGCTAATGAAGGAGCCACTTTTATCCTGATTTTACCTTTAACAAACGAAATAATTTTATAAGCTAATTTACCCTTAATCTACTATGAACGGAAATTTTAAAAGAAATGTATTAATTAGCTCTGCCATATCAGTAATTATATTACTGGTCAGTTCAATAGCTTCTTTTTTAAGTATTCGCAGTCTTTTACAAAGCAATAATCTGGTGTATCATACACAGGAAGTAATCTATAATATAAACGAAGGCAAATCAATTTTACTGGAATCGCAAACCAGCGTGAGAGGATTTTTAATCACCGGTAAAGAAAGTTTTTTAGCTGGATTTGATGAAAATGAAGCTAAATCAGATACTTTTTTTTATACAGTTGAAGAACTAACACTTGATAATCCTATCCAGCAAAAAAGATTAGTTCAGCTAAAACCTTTGCGAGCCCAATATTTTCGATTTTTGAATCAAAAAATTCTGGAGAAAAAAAACGGGGTCAATTTTCTTGCTTATGATTTAGATCGGGGAAAAGAACTTATGGCAAAAATGGATGATCTTACCTCTCGCATTGAAAAAGAGGAACAAAGATTATTAACCGAACGCATTTCTACATCGGAACGTTATGGTAAATACAGTTCGATATTAATTGTTGCCGCTTTTATTATTGCTCTTATTATTAGTGGGTTATTTCTAATTCGAATTCTAAAAGATCATAAAAAACGCTTAGAATTGCAAAGAGAACTCCAAAAAAAGGAAGAAGAAACAGCATTGCGTATCAGTACTATTAGTAAGGTGGCAAAACAAATTTCGGAGGGCAATTATGATATTCAAATTGAGGCTAAAACCAATGATACTCTGGGTAGTGTTAGTGTTTCTCTTAACAGTATGGGGAAATCACTAAAAGAATCTTTCCGCTTATTAGAAGATCAGGAATGGTTACAAGCCGGAGTTGCTGAATTAAATAATGTAATGCTGGGTGAAAAAACAATGGATGTCTTTTCCGGTGATGTAGTTCAGTTTTTAGCGGTTTACACTAATAGTAGTGCAGGGGTTTTATATGTGCTGGAAGGAGATAGATTATATGCTAAATCAGGTTACAATTTTACTGCCAATGAAAAAAGGGAGCAATTTAAACTGGGTGAAGGCTTAATAGGTCAGGCTGCTGTTTCTAAAGAATTATTAGAATTAGAAATTATTGAAGAAGATGCTATTCAGATTTCTTATGCTTTGGGAGAGGTTAAACCAATGCATATTGTCGCTTTCCCTGTAATTGATAATAAAGTTGAAGGTGTTATTGAACTCGCAAGTCTTACTACTTATACTGATTTAGAATTAGAGTTTTTAAAAGTAGTTGCTAAGAATATCGGAGTAGGTTTACGAGCTACTATCAACCGCAAACATTTAAGTGATTTATTAGAAGAAACACAGGCACAATCAGAAGAATTACGCATTCAGCATAGCGAAATGGAAGCTATAAATGCTGAATTAGAAGCGCAAACCGAAAAACTGCAGGCATCAGAAGAAGAATTACGTGTACAACAGGAAGAGTTGCAGCAAACCAATGAAGAACTAGCGGAACGTAGTGTTTTATTAGAAGAAAAAAATACTGAAATTCAGAAAAAATCAGAAGATTTAGAAGTCACAACCCGTTATAAATCAGAATTTTTAGCGAATATGTCGCATGAATTGCGTACTCCATTAAATTCTATTTTATTGTTAAGTCGTTTGCTCTCTGAAAACAATGATAATAATATGAATGAAGAGCAAATAGAATTTGCAAAAGTTATTCAGAGTTCAGGAAACGGATTATTAGGTTTAATTGATGAAATACTCGACTTATCTAAGATTGAAGCGGGGAAAATGGAGTTAGAATTTCTGGAGGTTTCCGTAAAGGAAATAACAGATACAATGAAAAATTTATTTTCTATTGTAGCCAAAGAAAAAAATATTGCTTTCGAAATTATTGCAGACAATGCGCCATTGGTAATCCGAACAGATAAAATTCGTTTGGAACAAATTATTAAAAATTTGATTTCTAATGCTATTAAATTTACTTCGGAAGGAAAGGTTACTCTGGAAATAAAAATGGATCCTGAAAACGACAGAACGGTTTGTTTTATTGTTACAGATACAGGTATCGGAATTCCGTTGAACAAGCAACCGCTTATTTTTGAAGCTTTTCAGCAGGCTGATGGTTCTACAAAACGTAAATATGGCGGGACTGGTTTAGGACTGTCTATAAGCCGGGAATTAGCTAAGTTGTTAAAAGGAGAAATTAAATTAAAAAGTGTTGTCAATCAGGGAAGTGAATTTACTTTGTGTTTACCGGTTTATGGTAAAAAATCAATAAAAAATAAAGAGAAAAAGAATTCCTCAGCGGAAACTTCCGTTGAAGTAAAGCCAATTGTAAAAAAATTCATCAGCCCGGTTATTCCGGATGAAATTGAAGATGACAGAGCTACATTAGCCCCTGGAGACAAAGTGATTTTAATTGTAGAAGACGACATCAATTTTGCTAAATCTTTATTGAAATATACCCGTAATCAGGGATATAAAGGAATAGTGGCAGTGAGGGGCGATTATGCCTTAGATTATGCTTTACTATACAGTCCTGTGGGGATTTTGCTGGATGTAGAATTGCCTGTAAAAAGTGGCTGGGAAGTTATGGAAGATTTAAAAGGAGATTCTAAAACCCGTCCTATTCCTGTACACATTATGTCATCACATAAAGTAAAACAGGAAAGTTTATTAAAAGGTGCGGTTAACTTTTTAGATAAACCGGTAGCATTTGAAAAAATTCCGTCTATTTTTGAAAAAATTGAAAGGATAATTAATAAAGAATCCCAAAAAGTATTAATTATTGAGGATAATTCTCATCATGCTCAGGCATTGGCTTATTTTCTGGAAACATATAATATCCATTCAGAAATTAAGAGTGAAGTAGGTGCCGGAGTAGAAGCTTTGACTAATAGTGATGTGGAATGTGTTATCCTGGATATGGGAATTCCGGACAAGCAATCCTATGCTATTTTAGAAGGTTTAAAGAAAACGGAGGGATTAGAAACTCTGCCAGTGATTGTTTTTACAGGTAAAAGTCTGTCGATGAAAGAAGAGGTTAAGATTAAAAAATATGCCGATTCGATTATCGTTAAAACAGCACATTCTTACCAACGCATGTTGGATGAAGTTTCTTTGTTTCTTCATTTAGTGGAAGAAAACGGAGATAGTTCTAAAGTAGATAAAAAGCTGAATTTGTTAAATAATATTCTCAACGGTAAAAAAGTGTTAATCGTTGATGATGATGTTCGAAATATATATTCGTTAACTAAATCCTTAGAGGTTTTTAAAATGAATATTATTACTGCAATTGATGGTAAAGATGCCTTAATTGCATTAGAAGAAAACCCGGATACTGACATTGTTTTATTAGATATGATGATGCCTAACATGGATGGTTATGAAACAGCTGTCCAGATTCGTAAAAATCCATTGTTTAAGAAAATGCCTGTAATCGCAGTTACAGCAAAAGCAATGATAGGAGACCGTGAAAAATGTATTGAGGCTGGAGCATCAGATTATATTACAAAACCGGTAGATGTTGATCAGTTACTTTCATTATTAAGAGTTTGGTTGTACGATAAAACCAACTAAGAATTTGTTGCTAAAATGACCAGGAAAAGAATTTTAATTATTGATGATGATGCTCGCAATATTTTTGCATTAACAGCAACATTACGAGCCAGATCTTTTGAATGTGTTTCTTGTTTAAGTGCCGAAGAAGGATTGAAAAAATTAGAAACAGATGAAGTTATTGATGCTGTTTTAATAGATATGATGATGCCGGATATGGATGGTTATGAAGCCATTCCTTTGATAAAAGAGATACCTCACCGAAAAAATGTCTTAATACTTGCCGTTACGGCTCAGGCCATGGTGGGTGATCGCGAAAAATGTTTAATAGCGGGAGCACATGACTACATCTCTAAACCTATTGATGTAGACAAGTTGCTAGCCGCGCTTGACAAAATATAAAATGATAGAAGAACTAGAGTTGGAAACCCTTATTAACGAAGTTTATGAACATTACGGTTTTGATTTTGGAAATTATTCCAAGGCTTCCTTAAAAAGGCGGGTGGACAGGCTCTATCAAATGGATGGATTTAGTCATTTTCACGAATTTTTACACCGCATACAAACGGATGAAAAATATTATAAAAGAATGATTGAAGAAATTACGGTTAATGTAACCGAAATGTTTCGGGATCCTGTTTTTTATAGTGTTTTAAGAAATGAAATCATTCCCTTTTTAGCACCAAAACCATTTATCAGAATCTGGCATGCCGGTTGCTCTACAGGTGAAGAAGTTTTTTCTATGGCTATTTTATTAAAAGAACTGGGGCTTTTGCACAAATCCCTTTTATATGCTACTGATATCAATGCCAGTGTTCTGGAAACGGCTAAGAAAGGCATTTTTCCGCTGCGAATGATGAAGCAATATTCTGAAAATTATTTAGCTTCAGGCGGAACTGAAGATTTTTCCTCTTATTACAGTGCTAATTTTAATATTGTGAAATTCAATCCGGAGTTATCTGAAAAAATGGTTTTTTCTCAGCACAATCTGGTTTCAGATACTTCTTTTAACGAGTTTGATTTAATTTTATGTCGCAACGTTTTAATTTATTTTAATAATGATTTGCAATCCAGAGCCATAAAATTATTTGATGATAGCTTATCAGTCTTGGGTTTTTTAGCATTAGGCTCTAAAGAAACCATTAAATATACGCAGGGCGACAGTAAATTTGTGCAGCTGCGTAAAGAAAAAATTTGGAGAAAAATACAATGAGAATAAGATGTGAGTTGGTGATTTTTGGAGGTTCGGCGGGGAGTTTGCAGGTTTTAATTAATATTTTGCCTCAAATAAAGCTGCCCATTCCCTTTGCAATAGTTATCGTTGTACATCGAAAAAACTCTTATGATACTGTTTTAGAAGATTTAATTGCACTCAAAACATTAATTCCTATGGAGTATGTAGAGGATAAATCCAAGCTTCAGCCAGGCGTGTTATACATTGCTCCGTCTGATTACCACATGCTATTCGAAGATAAAAATAACATTGCACTTGATGGCTCGGAAAAGGTAAATTACAGCCGCCCCAGTATTGATGTTTCTTTTGAATCTGCTGCTTTTGTTTTCAGGGAACAGCTGGTAGGAATTTTGCTT
This sequence comes from Flavobacterium flevense, assembly GCF_900142775.1. GTDB lineage: Bacteria > Bacteroidota > Bacteroidia > Flavobacteriales > Flavobacteriaceae > Flavobacterium > Flavobacterium flevense. The sequence continues at coordinate 341,129 of NZ_FRCC01000003.1, read as the reverse complement.
TCAGGAGCAAATGCTGATGGAACCTTCGGTTTACAAATGATTCAAGAAAAGGGCGGAATAACTATTGTTCAAAAACCTGAAACAGCTGAAGTCTCTTATATGCCCCAATTTGCAGTACTAAATGCCAATCCTGATTTTATTTTTAATGAAGAAGAAATTGTTACTTTTTTAAATTCTAACATTTAAAACTTTCTTCAAAAATCCGGGCTGATAATTAAACTCTTTCATAATCAGGTTTCCATTTTATGATTGCTTTTTTAATGCTTTTAGAATCCAGATTTTCAGCTATAGTTTTTTCAATTAATGGTATAAGTTCTTCATCAGGAGCAAATCGCAACGAAAAAATCTGACCGTCATTTAACTGCGTTTCTATTATTTCAAACCGCTTTCCGGTTAAAACAAAATAGCGGTAACGAAGTTCCAGTTTTACCAATCGGTTTTGTAATGTGAGTGCATAATGCTGTCGCAGCATAAAGGCTAAGCAAAATAAAATGATAAATAATACAGCAAACATACCCCATATTAAATATTCCGAATGGGTAAAAGCTAAATAGGTGCTCAACCCAATTAAAAATAAAATTACAGGATAAAAAACAAAATGATGGGGTGTATAAAACCGAATATGATTGTTGTAATTCTGAGTAGCCATACTATTTTTTTTAGATGTTATAAATTTAGCCTTTGCCCGAGAGAATTCAAAAGTTTTTTTGAGGTTCTTTTAAAAACATGATTTATCTCATAAAACAGACACTTTTTTAAAATTACTTTTACCAATGTTAACCACTGTTTTTAAATTGTTAAGTTGTTATTGTTTGCCAAAAGTTTTTTGTAATATTACTATCAAATGATTTTTGTATGAGAAAAATAAAATATAAAAAGACCAGAAAAGTCCAGCCCAATCCTTTAGAATATACGGGGAAACACAGGCAATCTCAGTCAGAAATGCAATTATTTGTTTATGATGGATCTGGTTTTACCGAAAATAAAAATGTTCTTTTATCAGATTTAAAATCAGGTATCGATTTAACTAAAAATAACTGGTTGAACTTACATGGTTTGAACGATATTGAAATTGTGGAAGGAATTGGTAATTTTTTTGAAATTGATAGTTTTTTACTTTCTGATATTTTAAATACGAGCCGAAGAACAAAATTAGAAGAAACAAATAACAGTTTATTTTTCAATATCAAATCTATTTTGCCCACAGAAAACTCAGATAATGTAACCGTTGAGCAAATTAGCTTCATGATAAAAGAAGGTGTGCTGATTTCATTTCAGGAAAAACGGAGTGATTTTTTTACGCACATCAGAGAACGAATTCGAACAAAATCAGGCATTGTACGAACAAAAAAAGTAGATTATCTATTGTACTTGCTTTTGGATGCTATTATCGAAAATTTTTATGTTACTATTGAAAATGAAGAAGATAAAGTAGAAGAATTATTGACACTTTCAAAAGGAAGCGCTAATCCTGAAATTTTAATTCGAATAGAAAAACACCGTGATAATTTTAATTTTTTAAAACGTTCTATTGTACCGCTTCGAGATTCCTTAACCGGAATAAAAAGTTTAAAAGATGATGCTATTTGTGATGTTATCGAAATGGATTCCTTTGTGTATTTTTCCCGATTGCACCAAAAAAGTTTAGAACTTTTAGAACAAATTGAATCAGATATGGGAATGCTGGAAAGTGCTTCTAACTTCTTTTTTTCTTCTCAGGGACATAAAATGAATGAGATTATGAAAACGCTCACTATTATTTCTTCCATATTTATTCCGCTCACTTTCTTGGCAGGTATCTATGGGATGAATTTTGAATACATTCCTGAATTAAAAATGCGTAACGGTTATTTTATAGTGATCGGTGTTATGTTTTTAATGGTGTTGGGAATGATGGCCTATTTTAAAAAAAATAAATGGTTTTAATGCACGGAAACCTTTAATTATAGAAACAATTATTAAATCTAAAAAGAATACCATGAACAAAGCCATCTATATTGCAACTTCCGAAAGTAACAGTGGAAAATCAATGATTACTTTAGGGTTAATGAGTATGCTGATAGGTAAAACTGCAAAAGTGGGTTATTTTAGACCTATTATCGAAGATTTTGAAGACGGAAAATCAGATAATCATATCGAAACAGTGATTACTCATTTTGGTTTAGATATCTCTTTTGAAGCCGCTTTTGCGATTACTAAGAGTCAATTAATCAAAAAGAAGAATAAAGGAAAAATAGGAGATGTTCTCGATTTAATTATCGAAAAATTCAAACATCTGGAAGAACGTTTTGATTTTGTTTTAGTGGAAGGAACCAGTTTTAGTGGAGAAGGAACCGCGATCGAATTAGATATGAATGTTCTTATTGCTAAAAATTTAGGGATTCCCGTAATTATTGTGGGATCTGGAGTAGGCAAAACCCTGGAGGAATTTTTAGATGGAGAATATTTGGTTTATGATTCTTTCAAAAATAAAGAAGTAGAGGTTTTAGCTTTTATTGCTAATAAAATTCAGCCTGAAAATCTGCAATTGGCTACAGATGGTTTAAAGAGCATTTTACCTAAAGAGGTGTTAGTAAGTGCTATTCCGGTGGTATCCACTTTAGATAACCCTACAGTAAAAGAAATTGTAGAGGAATTAGATGCTAAAATACTTTTTGGTGCTGAATACCTGAACAATGAAGTAGGAAGTTTTAGTGTGGGAGCAATGCAGCTGAGGAACTATTTATTGCACCTGAAAGAAAATGCATTAGTCATCACTCCGGGTGACAGAGCGGATATCATTTTAGGAGCTTTACAGGCTAATGAATCGGCTAATTATCCCACGGTTTCGGGAATTGTTCTCACAGGAAATATTCTGCCGGAAGAAAGTATTTTATTATTAATCGAAGGTTTAAATAGTGTTGTACCAATTATTTCAGTAGATGGCGGTACGTATCGGATAACGAATAAGATAGGTTCGATACAATCTAAGATTTATGCCGGTAATAAACATAAAATTGAGACCTCAATAAGTACGTTTGAAAAATATGTTGATTTAGATGATTTGTCCAATAAATTAAGTGCTTTTGAAGCTGATGGAATGACACCAAAAATGTTTCAGTACAATTTGGTAAAAAGAGCCAAACAACACCGAAAACATATTGTGCTTCCTGAAGGTAACGACGACCGAATAATTATTGCAACTTCCCGATTATTGGCAATGGATGTGGTGGATATTTCGATCATTGGAAACAGAAAACAAATAGAGCATAAAGTAGCCGAATTAGGAATTGCTTTTGATTTTTCGAAAGTAAATATCATTGTTCCGATCGAATCACCCTTTTATGAAGAGTATGCAAATACTTACTATGAACTTCGTAAAAACAAAAATGTTTCTATAGCTATGGCTAAAGATTTAATGGAAGATGTGTCTTATTTTGGGACTATGATGGTGTATAAAGGGCATGCCGACGGAATGGTATCGGGTGCAGCTCATACGACTCAGCATACTATTTTGCCTGCCTTACAATTCATCAAAACCAAACCTAATTGCAGTGTGGTTTCTTCGGTATTTTTTATGTGTTTAGAAGACCGGGTTTCTGTTTTTGGAGATTGTGCTATTAATCCAAATCCTACAGCGGAGCAATTAGCCGAAATTGCCATTTCTTCAGCTGATTCCAGTCTGGCTTTCGGAATAGAACCTAAAGTAGCCATGCTTTCCTATTCTTCCGGTTCATCAGGAAAAGGGGATGAAGTAGAAAAAGTGCGAACCGCAACCGAAATTGTAAAACAAAAACGTCCTGACCTCAAAATTGAAGGTCCTATTCAATATGATGCCGCCGTTGACATGGAAGTGGGTCAAAGCAAAATGCCCAATTCTGAAGTAGCAGGGCAGGCGAGTGTACTTATTTTTCCGGATTTAAATACGGGAAATAATACTTATAAAGCGGTTCAGAGAGAAACCGGAGCTTTAGCTATAGGTCCTATGTTACAAGGTTTGAATAAACCGGTAAACGATTTAAGTCGTGGTTGTACGGTAGATGATATCATCAATACAGTAGTGATTACAGCGATTCAGGCTCAGGGATTGTAAACAGAGTTGCTTAGTGCCTTAGTTGCTTAGTATCTTAAAAACTTAAAAAAAGAAAATGAAAATAGTTATTATAAATTCAGGGAGTTCTTCTATAAAATACCAATTAATTGACATGCCTTCACAAGAAGTGATTTGTAGTGGTATGATTGATCGAATAGGTTTAGAAACATCTAATCTTACTTATAAAACCAATAAAGATTCATTAGAGGAAAGGATACCAATTGCGAATCATAAAACAGGTTTGGAAAAAATTGCTCAATTATTATTGGATCAAAGTATTGGTGTAATTAAAAGTACACAAGAAATTGAAGCTGTTGGACATAGAGTAGTGCATGGCGGGGCAAGTTTTTCCAACACGGTTATGATAAATGATGCGATTAAAGAAAAAATAAAACAGCTTTTTGAGTTAGCACCTTTGCACAATCCGGCTAATTTAGAAGGAATTATGGTTGCCGAAGAGGTATTTGCATCCGCTAAACAAGTAGCGGTTTTTGACACTGCTTTTCATCAAACCATGCCTGAAGTGGCTTATCGATATGCGATACCTAATTATTTATTGACCGAAAATAAAATAAGAGCCTATGGCTTTCATGGAACTTCTCATAAATATGTTTCGGAAAAAGCCATTGGATTTTTAGAAAAAAGTAATAAAATTATCAGTATTCATCTTGGTAACGGCTGTAGTATTACCGCAATAAAAGACGGTAAAAGTATGGATCACAGCATGGGTTTTGGTCCCATGAACGGATTGATAATGGGAACCCGCAGCGGTGATATAGACCAATCGGTGATTTTTTATATGGTCAACACACTGGGTTATCAGTTAAGTGAAGTCAATACTGTATTGCAAAAACAAAGCGGTATGCTGGGTTTAACAGGACATAGCGATTTAAGGGATATTCAGGCTAATGCTGAAAGCGGTGATGTCAATTGTCAGCTTGCATTAGATATGAATGTATATCGAATAAAAAAATACATCGGTGCTTATGCGGCTGTTTTAAACGGAATTGATGCTATAATTTTTACAGCCGGGATTGGTGAAAATTCGGCCTATATCAGAGAAAAAGTTTGCCAGGAAATGGAGTTTTTAGGATTAAAATTAGATCTTGATAAAAACAATATCCGCTCTAATACTATTCGCGAAATCAATACCGTTAATTCAAAAACTAAGATTCTGGTTATTCCAACAAATGAAGAATTAGAAATTGCCACTCAAGTCTATGATTTAATCAATTAAAGTGATTCTATAATCGCTGCGGAAAACTAATTGTAAATTTAGAACCTTTGTTCACTTCGCTATCCAGTGTAATCTGGCCGCCAAGTGCTGTAATGTGGTTGTGAACTAAATAGAGTCCAATACCATTACTATCGATATGTTCATTAAATTTTTGAAATAGCCCAAATACTTTGTCTTTTACTTTTTCTAAATCAAACCCAATACCATTATCTGAAATAATTAATTGAATGGTATTGTTTTGTTTTCTGGATCTAATAGAGATAGAAGGAGTGGTATTAGGTTTTACATATTTTATAGCATTGGTTATTAAGTTTAAAAAAATACTTTTTAAATAGGATTTATTGAAATACACTTTATCAACGGCAGAAAAATCAACATTGATCTTTGTTTCAGAATTATGAATTAATGAATTAATCGAAATTAAAACTTCATCCAAAGAATTGTTTAAATCGATTTCTTCCAGTTGATTATCCGTTTGATTTTTATAATTCAAAACCCTAATGTACTCGTCCAGATTTTCTTTTAAAGTATGGGTAGTACTTTTTAATATAGAAAGTAATTCTAAAGTTTCTTCATTTTTAATACTTTCGGGTTCTAAAAGTTCGAAAACAGAAAGCATATTATTTACCGGAGATCTTAAATCATGAGCGGTAGCATAACTTAATTGCTTGAACTCATTATTAATTTCAGTAAGCCTCTTCAGATGAATTTTTCGTTCCTGTTCCAGTTCTTTTTTATCTGTAATGTTTTTCGCTACCGCATAAATTAATTTTTCGTCTTCTACCGGTATAGAAGTCCATAAAAGCCAGACAATCCGTCCACTTTTAGTTTGGTATCTGTTTTCAAAACTAAACAAGGGAACTCTGTCTCTTAAATTTTTACGGGCAAGACTTGTTTTTTCTTTATCAGTGCTGTACACAAAATGGTTAACAGGTTCTGCTAACAATTCTTCTGTAGTATATTCTAAAAGATTGGAAACAGCACTATTAATTTTTTTAAAATAACCATCATATCCTACAATGCAGAATAAATCTTGCGATACATCAAAAAAATGTTCAAAGTTATTGAAAACATCATAATTGTATACTAAGTCAGTTTCTCTATTTTTGGTCATAATCATTTACTAAAAAAAAATTAATAGTATTAGGACAAATAAATAGGTTAAAAAAAGACTTGGGGAGAATTTTTATACAAAAATAAATTATTTTCCAAATTAAACCCTAAAATTAAGGTTTTTTTTGTGAGATAATTAATTGGTTTTTTCTACAGGTATTAATTGTTGTTTTTTGAAGAAAAAGAACTTATATGCAAGGAAAAAGCTGTTTTTACAAGGAGAAAAACAGCTTTTTTTATATTCTTTTATATTTTAAATATTCCGCCAAAGGCTATAATTCTTTGGAAAAAGAAAAAATCCTGAGAAGCTTTGTCATCAGCACTTTTTGTAGTACGAATATCCTGCATATTAATATATCCTGCTTTTAATTCGCCCTGAACATAAAAATGCTTAAAAAAGGTGATGTTTAAACCTGCTTTTATCGAAGTTCCAAATCCTGAAACATGAAAATCATCATGCCGTTCTTTTCCTAATAATTTGGTATTTGTTTTAGGGTACAAAATCCCAAAACCAAGTCCTTCCGTTAAATTAATTTGTACTTTATCTATATTAGGAAGTCCAAATAGTTTAGACATATCGTCAAAACGAGAAACTTCAGTATGTACATAATTTAAACCGTCAGTATGCTCATAAGTCAGGAAGCTCATATCCGAAAAATCAACAGGAGTATTGTTATATATGCCGTTATGAATAGCCCCGGGAGCAGTTAACGGTAAATTAATTTCTCCTGTAACATTTGCAGTTTGATTTTGCGTCATTACATATTTCATATGATCCACTCCAATAGCCACACTGTAATGATCATTAAAAAAATACCCCAAACGTAAATTAGTTTGAGGAATTGTCATTCTGGAAGGGTTAACATAATCTACATTCCAACCTTTTGGTTTGTCATGAGCAGCCATGTTGCTAACCGTAAAATTATAATCCTTTCCGGTAAAAGTTACATCTGATTTGGTATAACTTTCTCTGTTTCCGCCCCAGGAAACAAAAAATTTTCCTTTATTGTGGGCTGTATATTTATCTTGTAATTTTATTTCTTCCTGAGCACTTAAATTGGTTACAAATAAGATAGCCGCAAATACAGCAGCGAATAATTTTTTCACGATTTTTTTAAAAATAATTAATTAGAAGTTGTTGATGGTTTTTCTAATGGCTACCAGTTTAGTCATTAAATCCTCAAAATAATCCAGATGAAGCATGTTAGCTCCGTCACTTTTAGCGTTTGCCGGATCAAAATGAGTTTCTATAAAAATTCCATCAACCCCAACGGCGATACCCGCTTTAGCAACTGTTTCAATCATGTCTGGTCTTCCGCCGGTTACTCCCGCAGTTTGATTGGGTTGTTGCAGGGAATGAGTAACATCAAGTACGGTCGAAGCATATTGTTGCATAGTAGGGATTCCTCTAAAATCAACGATCATATCCTGATAGCCAAACATAGTTCCACGATCCGTAACCATTACATTTTGATTGTTACAATCCAATACTTTTTGAACGGCATGTTTCATGCTTTCAGGACTCATAAACTGTCCTTTTTTTAGATTGACAACTTTTCCTGTATTGGCTGCAGCCACAACTAAATCAGTTTGACGAACTAAAAAAGCAGGAATTTGTAAAACATCTACATATTGAGCTGCCATATCAGCATCTTCATTAGTGTGGATATCAGTTACAGTAGGAACATCAAATGTTTCGGATACTTTTCGAAGAATTTTTAATGCTTTTTCGTCACCTATTCCGGAAAAACTGTCAATTCGGGAACGATTTGCTTTTTTAAAAGAACCTTTAAAAACGTAAGGAATTTGTAGTTTATCAGTAATGCTAACAATTTTTTCAGCAATACGCATTGCCATTTCTTCTCCTTCGATGGCACAAGGCCCTGAAAGCAAAAAGAAATTACCACTTTCTGTATGCTTAATTTTAGGAATATCGTGTATGTTCATGGGTAATATTTAGTAGTGCAAATGTAGTTATGATTTGCGATTTAAGAGTTGATTTTGTGATTTTTTTAATTAAAATCAGCTGTTTGTTCTTGTTGTAAAGAGCACTTATTGTTTTTACTATTTTTTTATACTTAAACCCACAGGGCATTTTAAATATCCCTTTTCATAGATGTTTAAATATAAAAGAATTGGTTTTTTTTGACCTTCCCAGCGAATTTCATAAATATTAAGAAATCCTGCACCCATAGCTGTTCTTTTAGAAGGAAAAGGACAACAGGTCTCTATTTTAGTATAGCTGATTTTCTCGCCTTTAGGACCAGCCAGAGCATTTAAAAAACGTTCTTCGTTTAATTGCTCATTATAGGTGTTGTAATAAAATATATTGATGGGATAATCTTTATTGTACCCGTACTTTTTATCTTTACTATATTCTGTAATGATAAAAGTATTGTTTTTTGAAAGTCGGGGAACAGGAGCATTATCATCTACGTTTTTCAACGTCGATTTTGTACTGATACAAGAACCGCTTAAGAACATTAAAACAATTGCAACTATTATTTTCTTAGAAATTATAAAAAGGATGAGTTTTTTATTTTCCAAAACTTTTTTACGCAAATTAGTTATTAATTGTAATTTCATAAAATGAATTAATTTAGAAATAGTGGGTTGTTTATAATAGTGATACAAAGATATTCAGAACTTTAAAGTTTATACTACCTTTTTGTGTTTTTTTAAAAAGTAGCATTATTTTGAGCTTCTGTAACATTTCTCACACTCCCTGCAAAACATACTGTTTAACTTTGTCAAAAAAATAAAAATATGGAAATAATTTATCATACCTGGTCTTGGTACATTTCAGGTTTTATAATTGGCTTAGTAATGCTGATTTTAATTTATTTTGGGAAATCGTTTGGAATGTCTTCTAATTTGAGGACCCTGTGCAGTCTGGCCGGAGCCGGAAAAAAAGTATCTTTTTTTAATTTTGACTGGAAATCACAACGCTGGAATCTTGCGGTAGTTGCCGGAGCGATGCTAGGAGGTTTTGTAGCCACAAATTATTTAAGCGATCCTTCTAATGTTTCGATAAATCCGGAAACAATTGAGTTTCTTCAAGCAATGAACATTGATGCTCCACAAGGAAAATTAATGCCGGATGCTTTGTTTTCGAACCAGGTTTTTGAGTCTCCAAAGGCGATTTTAATCTTGATTATTGGCGGAATATTGATTGGTTTCGGATCGCGTTATGCTGGTGGATGTACCTCAGGACACGCTATTTCAGGATTGAGTAATTTGCAACTTCCTTCTTTAATAGCCGTAATTGGGTTTTTCATTGGCGGATTAATTATGGCTCATTTTATTTTACCTTTAATTGTATAAATATGAAATGAGTATAAACTAAAATGGGTTGAAAATTACCAATTGGTTATATGCGAATTACATATTACCTATAAAAAACAATAAATATTTAAATATGAAATTAATAAAATTTATTTTGGTTGGATTTGTTTTCGGAATCGTATTAACCAAATCAGAAGCAGTTTCCTGGTACCGAATTTATGAAATGTTCCAGTTTCAGTCTTTTCACATGTACGGAATTATTATGGTTGCTGTTTTAACGGGAATTATTGGTATCCAAATTATAAAAAGATTCCATTTAAAAGATTATTCAGGGACTCCAATATCTATTCCAAATAAAGAACATTCTATTGCTCGCTATCTTTTAGGCGGACTAATTTTTGGATTAGGATGGGCTTTGGCGGGTTCTTGTCCCGGACCCATATTTATTTTGATTGGATCAGGTTTTATTAGTGTTATTGTAGTGCTTTTAGGAGCTGTACTGGGGACTTTTTTATATGGCGTTTTAAAAAATAAATTACCTCATTAAAAAACGATTTACAGCTAATTGTCTGAAATAAAAAAGGTTTAAACCATGAAGTTAATTAAGAAATTTAAGAACACTATAATCCTAAATTTTATTAATTAACTTCATGGTAAAAAAAAGTGCTATAAAAAAAGCATTCGCCGTGACGAATGCTTTAAAAATTGGGTAAATTTTGTAGTTTATTAAATTATTTCGGCGCTTAAACCTGCTTCTAAAAGCTGGGTACACTGCGGTTTTAATTTGGCAATCAGTCCTGTTTTTACGGTGCATTTTCCATTGTAGTGAATAATTAGCGAACATTGTTCAGCTTGTTCTGCTGTATGTTCACAAACACGCATCAGAGTTTCAATTACGTGATCAAACGTGTTTACATCATCATTGTAAACAATTATTTCGTTATTCCTGGCTGTAACTTCTTGTACGCTTACTCTTTCTCTAATTTTTTCTTTAGTACTCATTATGTTATTTTTTGTACTTTAATTATTTGATAATAAACAGGATACTAATTTACGTATTTTAGTGAAACCCAATTGTTTCTTTCGAATTTTTTAACATAAGTTAAGCCATTTTCTGTACAGGAAGCATCGATAAAAGGAATGTCTTCTGTGTAAAAACCGCTTAATAGCAAAGTTCCCTTTGGATTCAGACAATTTACATAGGCTTGCATATCGTTCAACAAAATGTTTCTGTTGATGTTAGCGATAATCAAGTCGTATTTTTTATCTTTTAATAAAGAAGCATCACCTTCATAAACACTAATGTTTTTACAATTATTACGCTCTGCATTTTCAATAGAATTCAAATAACACCAGTTGTCAATATCGATAGCATCAATAGGCTGAGCACCCTTCATTTCGGCAAGAATAGCCAAAATAGCTGTTCCGCAACCCATGTCTAAGGTTTTCATACCGGTAACATCAATTTCTAATAAATGCTGAATCATCATGTGAGTCGTTTCATGATGTCCTGTACCAAAACTCATTTTTGGTTCAATTAAAATATCAAACTCAGCATCCGTTTTAGGGTGAAACGGAGCTCTTACATGGCATCTTCCATCTACATCAATAGGTTCAAAATTCTTTTCCCATTCCTCATTCCAGTTGACCTGATCGATTTCTTCAAAAGTATAATCGATTTCGAATTCCTCTGAATGCAGAATATTCACATTGTCAAGAATCATTTCGTCCCATAAATCTTTTTGAACAAAAGCCGAAATTCCTTTTTCGGTTTCAGTGAAACTTTCGAAAGCAAGTTCGCCTAATTCGGCAATTAAAATTTCAGAACCCAGTTCTTTTGGTTCAATGCTAAAATGGTAGGCGATATAAATATTTGACATAATGGATTTAATTTTTTGCAAAGGTAGTATTTCTCTTTTAGGAGTGCTCGCTTTGTGAAGTAATTATTTTTAGCCACTAATTCGCTAATTTCTCTCATCAACAATAGATTTAAGTAATTGTAATTCAGTAAGTTTTTTATAGATTGGAGAAAGATATAATTTAATTGCTGCATTCGTGTCGATGCTGTTTTTTCCTAAGAAACGGATATAAAAAAAGCGATAAAATGAATTATCGCTTTTTAGAATTATATAAAAATGTTTTTTTAGATAGCTGTTACAATTGCAATAAAATCATCCGCTTTTAAAGCAGCTCCACCAATAAGACCACCGTCTACATCTGGTTTTCCAAAAATTTCTTTAGCATTATCCGGTTTTACAGAACCTCCGTAAAGAATAGTTACATTCTCAGCAATTTCTTTTCCGTAAGCTTTAAGAACTGTTTCTCTGATGAATTCGTGCATTTCCTGTGCTTGTTCCGGAGAAGCAGTTTCGCCTGTTCCAATAGCCCAAACCGGTTCGTAAGCTAAAACAACTTTTTCCCATGATTTAGCATCAATTTGGAACAAACCATCTTTCAATTGGTTTTCAACAATATTAAAGTGATTGTCAGATTGACGGTCTTTTAATTCTTCGCCAAAGCAAAAAATAACGGTCATATCGTGTTTTAAAGCAGTGTTTACTTTATCAGCAATAAGAGCGTCAGTTTCGTTAAAAATAGCTCTACGCTCAGAATGTCCTAAAATCACTGTGTTTACACCAACTCCCGTTAACATATCAGCAGAAATTTCTCCTGTAAAAGCACCACTTTCTGTCTGGTGAACGTTTTGTGCAGCAACACTAATGTTAGTTCCTTTTAATTGATTTACAGCAGCAGCCAGGTTTACAAATGTTGGCGCAACAATTACTTGTGCTGTCGTTTCAGAAGGTACTTTAGCAATTAATTCTGCTAATAATTCGCTAGTTTGTGCTGCATTTTTGTGCATTTTCCAGTTTCCTGCTACAATCTTTTTTCTCATTTTAGTAGTGTTATATTTGAATTTTATTTTATTGTTTTTCTAATTGACTTAAAGTAGTATTGATTTTTTCAAAATCAGTTTCTATAGCGCGATACAGCACAATTTTCCCCGTTTTATCAATGATGATATATCTGGGAATCCAGTCTAAATCTATTGCTTTTGCAAAAACGCCACTCATTTGGTCATTCGCCATAAAATGCGTGCCTTTTAGTTGGTGTTTTTCAATTCCGGCTTTCCATTTATCAGCGGTTTTATCCATTGAAATAAATACATAAGCAGTTTGCGGATGTGCTGCTTGTAGCTCTTTGATTTTAGGCATCGCTTTTACGCAATCTCCACACCAGGAAGCCCAAACTTCAATTACCGTAATTTTTCCTTTGTTTTGAGACAGTATTTCTCCAAAAGCAATTTGCTCATCATTAACTGATAATAATGTTTCAGATAAGGCTTCTTTAGAAAATTCCGTTTTTTGCGCAGTTGATTTTGCACAGGAAACGACAACTAGAGCCAGTAGAATGATTATTGTTTTTTCGAATTTTTTCATTGTAACAAAGTTAAAATAAACAATTTGATTGCTGTTTGCTGATTGTTGTTTTTTACAAAATCAGTAATAAAATAACAAAAACCGCTTTCAGAGTTATAAAAATACAAATGAAAACGTAATAGTTAAGATGATTTTTTCTTTTTAAAAAAATAAACTTCAAAGACAGCTATCAAAAAAGGCGGTTTTGAGTCCTTTTTTACCTTTTTTCGAACATAAAAAAAGCTCATAAATGCTAAATTTAGTCTTTATGAGCTTTCTTTTTTATTATAATTTTAAATCCTGAATATCGTTATAATGCATTTTTTGTTTTACAGTTCCTTTTTCTAAAATTACAATACTTGGATTAGCTCTTTCTATTGTTTTTAAAGCAATAGCATCGCAGGTATAAAAGTCAAATTTCAGGTTGTATGTTTTTTGTGCTTTTTGAATTTCTTCTTCTGATGAATTAGTCATTCCTATAACTTTGTAGCCTTTAGCAGTAGCATCTTTATATAATGTTTCTAATTTTTGCATTCCATCAACATCCGATTTCGTTAAATCATACGTTACTAACATTAGTAATTTTGGTTCTTGCAGCAATTCTTCTTTGTAATCAGAACCGTCTTTCATCATTGTAAAATCATGAATAGGAGGAACGTAACCTTCGGATATCACTTTATCTTTGCGGTCAACAAACTCAGCTCCTTCGGGAATATTCATCAGGTCTTTTTCAGTAAATTCCTTATTGACACCATTCACTTTGTAAATAAAAATCATTTCTACGACTGCTTGTGGAGCACCTTCGGGAATTTCCATTCCTTTTTGGATATTGGTACCCACTTTGTAAGGTCTGAAATCAATTATGGGTAAATGATTTAAAACATGATACGCCACAAAAATGGCCAAAACCATTCCTACAGAAGTGATTAAATTTTGGATTCCTTTGTTAAATAAAGGTTTGACTAATTTTTTATTGGCAAATAAAATAAAGATAAAAAACAATAAAATAACATCCTTAGTGAAGGATTGCCAAGGAGTAAGGTGTAGCGCATCTCCAAAACAGCCACAATCTTTAACTACATTATAATAAGCCGAATAAAACGTCAGAAAAGTAAAAAATACAATCATCAGTAAAAGGCTCCAAATCGTGAATTTTGATTTGTAACCAATGAGCAACATAATACCTAAAAGCACTTCAATAATTACTAAAAATAAGGCTAATGGTAAACTAAACGGCACTAAAAATGGCAGATTAAAAACAGGTTCACTAAAATATTCGGCTAACTTATAGGAGAAACCTACCGGATCATTCAGCTTAATTAAACCGGAAATAATAAATAAAATTCCAACAAATAACCTTGAAAATTGTGTAATTATATTTCTCATAAATTTATTGATTGTTAGCAAAACCCATTAATATTAAGGCAAAAACAGAGTAATTAATCATGTCCTGATAATTAGCATCAATTCCTTCTGATACAATCGTTTTTCCTTTGTTATCTTCAATTTGCTTTACGCGAAGGAGTTTTTGCAAAATCAAATCAGTAAGCGAACTCACACGCATATCGCGCCAGGCTTCGCCGTAATCATGGTTTTTGGCTTCCATTAATTCTTTGGTTAACTTTACTTTAGCATCATATAATTCTGTTGCTTTTTGAGTATTCAAATCCGGTTGATCTACAACGCCTAATTCCAACTGAATCAAAGCCATAATCGAATAATTGATAATTCCGATGAATTCGCCGGATTCATCTTCATCTACTTTTCGAACCTCATTTTCCTGTAAACTGCGGATTCTTTGAGCTTTGATAAAAATTTGATCGGTTAAAGAAGGTAACCTTAAAATACGCCATGCACTGCCGTAATCCTGCATTTTATTAGCAAATAAGGTACGGCAAATTGCAATTACCTTATCATATTCCTGAGAAGTATTCTTCATTATTGGTGTATATTTGTATAAAATTTTTATCAAAAATAGGGAAAAGGTTTCAACTTTAAAATAAAGATTAAAAAATGACTATTAACTGCAAAGGACAGCTGATTGATTTATCAAAACCCAAAGTAATGGGAATCCTGAATATAACGCCCAATTCTTTTTTTGACGGTGGAAAGTATGCCAGCGATGAAGAAATTATCGCTAAAGTTGATAAAATGCTAGAAGAAGGCGCTACTTTTATTGATGTTGGGGCTTATTCCAGTAAACCCAGTGCTGAATTTGTTTCGGAAGAGGAAGAGTTAAGCCGCATTGTTCCTGTTGTACAATTATTAGTAAAACATTTTCCTGATATTTTATTGTCAATTGATACTTTTAGAAGCGAAGTTGCAAGAGTTTGTATCGAAAACGGAGCTGCTATGATTAATGATATTTCAGCCGGAAATCTCGATGATAAAATGTTAGCAGTCATAGCTAAATATCAGGTTCCTTATATCATGATGCACATGCGTGGCACACCACAAACGATGCAATCCATGACGGAATATGAAGATGTTGTGAAAGAAGTTTTGTTTTATTTTTCAGAAAAAATAAGTCTCGCCAGAAGTTTTGGTATCAACGATTTGATTGTAGATCCCGGTTTTGGTTTTGCAAAAACGATCGATCAAAATTATGAAGTAATGCAAAAATTAGCATTGTTTCAAAATTTGGAATTACCAATTCTGATTGGGATTTCCAGAAAATCAATGATTTATAAAACGCTAGAAATCAATGCAAATGAAGCTTTAAACGGAACTACAGTTTTAAATACAATTGCTTTAACCAATGGGGCTCATATCTTGAGAGTACATGATGTGGCAGCAGCAGTTGAATGTGTGAAATTATACGAAAAAATAAATTTTAAAGGATGAAACATTTTAGTCTGATTGTATTTTTATTTTTATTTTCCTGCGGAAATAAAGAAGATATTTTACTTCCAAAATCGGATACTACAGTAATAAGTGAAGTACAAGATCATTCGCCAATTTATATTTTTTTTCGAATAAATGAGAAAGATACTTTGGCTGAAGTGAATTGGAAAAACAGCATTATTACGACCAATTGGATTCTGAATATTGATAAGCGCTTGCCTTTGAAATTAGTTATTCCCGAAGTGATGAAACTGCAAGATAAAAAACGAAAAGAAAAAGCTCATAAAAACGAAAATGCCGAGAATTATTATTCTTATGCGGATTCAATCGGGAAAAATATGGCTTTTATTCCTTTTACCAAAGTAGATTACACCATTGGAAAACCCAAAAGAAATGACTTTGTTATCAATTTTAAAAAAGGGACCAACTTGGTTTGGCTTAACGGAAGAGCCGTAAAGAAATCCGATTTATTGCAGGAAATTTTTAGTATCCAGTTTATAAAGAGACCAAGAATTGTGATACAATTTGACAAGAATATGTCTTATGGAGAATACATTCAAAATAAGATTTTAGTTCGAAAATTTGATTTATATAGCGTAAATCCAATTGCTCCAAAAGAATTTATTTTTTAAAATAAAAAACCGTTGAAAGACTATAACTTTCAACGGTTTTAATACAATTTCACGTGTGCTTTTACTCTTTTGGATTTGCCATTTGAATAGGCATTTCGTTTAAAGTTGTTCCTCCTTTGATGCCAAAATCTAATGTACGAATTGGGAACGGAATCATAATACCATTAGCATCATAGGCTTTCTTGATTTTTATAATTGCTTCGCTTCCTACTTTATTATAAACGGATTGCTCAGGAGTATTGATCCACATTCTAACCGATAAATTCACAGAACTGTCACCAAATTCGACAAAATAAACATTTACAGCATCTTCTTTTGATAGTTCTTCAATATCACTAACAGCATCAAGTGTAATTTGCCTTACTTTCTCTAAATCATCACCATAAGAAACGCCTACACTTAAATCAAAACGTCTTTTTTGAAGGAAGGTGTAATTTTCTATTGGATTTTGAAAAACTTCTTTGTTGGGAATGATAACGGTTTTACCTTGAAAAGTTTCAACGACGGTATCTCTAAGATTAACTTCTTTTACTTTTCCCATATAATCTCTAATTTCGACAATATCACCCACTTTTAAAGGTTTTCTGAAGGAAATAAAAATTCCGGACATGAAATTAGCTGCAATATCCTGAAAAGCAAAGGCTAAAGCTAATCCTAAAATTCCCGCACCGGCTAATATGGAAGTAACAGCTTTATCTAATTTAAGAATACTTAGTACCGTGAAAATTACGATTCCTAAAAAGATAAAATAAATGATGGAACTGAATAAATTATTTAAAGTTAGATTTTTAGAAATTTTACCAATTAGTCTGGATGCAGTTTTTCGAATAAATTTTGCCAGATAAAAACCTAATACCATTACAATGGCTGCAACGACAATGTTAGGAAGGAGTTTGATAAGTGCTTCACTCCAAACCGTTAATTTTTCAGTTATTAAATCAGTAATTTTATTAATGTCCATATTTTTTCAATAAAATTTTAATTAATAGTTGTCATACAAGATACCAAAAGTTTTCTTGTATGACAACTATTAATCAATCAAAGTAGACAAGTGTAGTCTGTTGGGTAGCATTTACCCCGTTTTGACGGTATTTTACTGATGATGATATGGTTCGTTTCTTAAAATGGTAAAACCACGATACAATTGTTCGATAAAAAATAAGCGTACCATTTGGTGAGAAAAAGTCATTAGCGAAAGCGATATTTTTCCTTGAGCTTTGGCGTAAACCGTATCTGAAAATCCATAAGGACCACCAATTACAAAAACCAGTGTTTTAATTCCGGAGTTCATTTTCTTTTGTAATTCTTCCGAAAATCCTACGCTGGAAAAGTTTTTGCCATTTTCGTCCAATAAAATTAATTGGTCTGTTGGAGTTATTTTCGACAAAATCAATTCGCCTTCCTTTTCTTTTTGCTGACTTTCGGATAAGTTTTTTACATTTTTAATATCAGGTATTATTTCCAAATCAAATTTGATGTAAAAAGACAAACGTTTGGTGTAATCGTCAATTAAACTTTGTAATGCTTTATTATCGGTTTTGCCTATGGCGATGAGTTTGATGTTCATTTTTGGATGGTTTTCGAAGCTGCAAAGATATTAAACTAGTTTTGGATTTTAAGGATTACGCTATTTGCGGGTATAAATGTATTTTTGTAGAATAAAACTTTTTTATGGATTCATTTACTCAGATTCTTTTGGGAATTGCTACAGCCGAATTATGTGCAGGGAAAAAACTGCAGCGTAAAACCTTTTTGTACGGAGCCATTCTCGGAACATTACCAGATTTAGATGTTGTAATTGGTCAGTTTATGAATCCTGTTGACGGAGTTGCAATACACAGAGGACTAAGTCATTCTGTAGTATTCTTTTTATTGCTTTCGCCAATTTTGGGTTGGTTAATTAGTAAAACAGAACGGGATAAAATTAATTTTGGTTCAGCGACTAAAATGGTTTTTTGGTGTTTATTTACCCATGTACTTTTGGATCTTTTTACCTCTTGGGGAACACAAATTTTTTGGCCGCTACCGGATCGGTTAGCTTTAAAAACAATTTTTGTAATTGATCCTTTATATACCATTCCGCTACTGATTTCCTTGATTTTAGTCTGGAGAAAAAAAGATGATTTCTTTTCCAGGAAAAAATACGTGCTTATTGGAATTTATTGGAGTTCCTTTTATTTACTGCTCACATGCGGTTTGAAATTGTATGCCTTACAAGAATTTGATAAAGCTCTAAAAGCACAAAATATTGTGTATGATGATTTAATTGTAAAACCCACAGCTTTTAATTGCATTTTGTGGAATGCAAATGTTGCTACAAACGATGCTTATTTTTTAGGTGATTATTCCTTATTCGATACTCAGGCTATTACTTTTAAAAAATATCCCAAAAACACTAAATTCACTCATGAACTTGAAGGAAATAGTGATTTTGAAAAATTAAGAGTGATAAGCGATGGTTGGTTTATTATTACAAAAAAAGAGAAGCACTATTACTTTAATGATTTACGATTTGGTGTGCTAATTGCTGATTCAGACGAAACTCAATTTGCTTTTAGTTATGTTTTTAAAGAGGAAAATGGAGTTTTGAAAGCTCAGGAAGTTCCTAAAAGAAAAAGAGACGGAATGGCTTTAATGAAAGGTATTTTTACCCGGTTGCAAGGAAATTAACAAATGAAACCCAGAATTTACTGAATTTCATTTGTTTTAATTAGGTTGATGATTATCTTTTTTCACCTTCGATATTAGGCAGGAAACCGGTTATGATTCCTATTAAAGGGAGGAAAGCACAAACCGTAAAAACGTAAGTAATACTGGTATCGTCAGCTAATTTCCCTAAAATTGCCGAACCTAAACCGCCCATTCCAAATGCAAATCCAAAGAATAATCCCGCTACTAAACCTACTTTTCCAGGTAATAATTCAGTCGCGTAAACCAGAATTGCCGAGAAAGCAGAAGAGATGATTAATCCAATAATAATGGATAAAATACCAACCCAAAATAAGGAAACATAAGGTAATAAAAGCGTAAATGGAGCTGCTCCTAAAATGGAAATCCAAATTACATATTTCCTCCCAAAACGATCTCCTAATGGTCCACCAATTAAGGTTCCAGCTGCTACCGCACCTAAAAAAGCAAACAAATAAATTTGAGATTGCTGGATAGATACATGGAATTTATCAATTAAGAAAAAAGTGTAATAACTAGTAATACTGGTCAAATAAAAGTATTTTGAAAAGATTAAAATAAGTAAGATTATTAAAGAAAATATGATTCTGTTTTTAGATAAATGTTGCGTAGTTGTTTTTTCAGGAGCTACCTTGTTTTGTTGCTTTAA
This sequence comes from Flavobacterium flevense, assembly GCF_900142775.1. Classification (GTDB taxonomy): domain Bacteria; phylum Bacteroidota; class Bacteroidia; order Flavobacteriales; family Flavobacteriaceae; genus Flavobacterium; species Flavobacterium flevense. The sequence continues at coordinate 321,190 of NZ_FRCC01000003.1, read as the reverse complement.
TACCATTTGATCGCTATACCAAATGGCGATTTTGTATAAAACTAAAATACCGATTAATGCAATAGCACAAAACCAAATAATATAAAATTGCCCAAACGGAATTACAATTAAAGCTGCCAATAATGGACCAATCGCACTTCCTGCATTTCCACCCAATTGAAAAATAGATTGTGCTAATCCTTTTTTACCACCCGAAGCCAAATGAGCCACTCGGGAAGATTCCGGATGAAAAATGGAAGAACCAATTCCGATTAAAGCAACTGCAAGTAACAGATAATAAAAACTAGTTGCTATAGAAACAAAGAATAGCCCGAATAAGGTAAAACTCATTCCTATCATCAAAGAATAGGGTTTCGAATTCTTATCAGTGTACATTCCCACAAAAGGCTGTAAAATGGATGCAGTAAGTTGATAGGTTAAGGTAATTAAACCAATTTGGGCAAAACTAAGATTGAATTTCTCTTTGAATAATGGATAAACTGAAGGAATTACGGCTTGTAATAAATCATTAATAAAATGAGAAAAACTAATTGTAAAAAGTATCGAATAGATGGTCTTTTGAATTATTTCAGGATGTGATTTAACGTTTTCCATGAGTTGTTTTTTAATTATAATATTCTTTTAAAATAACAGCTGTATTATTTTTTACAAAGATGATAAGAAAAAGTATTGTCTTAATTGTTATATTTGGACAATGAATAACGATAATCAGACATACAAAGTTGTAGATTTTGGATTTCAGGTCAATCCTGAGTTGCCAATAATCGGATACACTGAAAAAGTTACTAATGCCGTTTGTTTGTCTCATTCCCATCCCAGAGCACAATTGATTTATGCCACCAGTGGTGTAATGAATGTGGTGGTAGATAATCAAATTTGGGTAGTTAATCCGTTGCAGGGGCTTTGGATTCCGGGAAATACCGAACATGAGGTTTCTTTTCAAAAAGATGTGAATTTGTACAGTGTTTTTATAGATCCTTCGTTTGTAAAAGGTTTGCCGGTAGCCAGTTTTTCCTTTGATATTTCGGTTTTTTTAAAACAATTAGTTTTTAAAATCATTTCATTCGACTCTAATCAACCTATTACAAATTCAGAAAGAAGAATTATGGATGTTTTTTTAGATGAAATGGCTTTAATAGAACCCAGTGCGACTTTTTTACCTACGACAAATCATCAGCGATTAAAAAACGTGGTTCAGCTTTTACTGAATGATGTAGCCAGTAAATATACTATTGAGTATTATGCGGAGATTTCGTCCATGAGCAGCCGGACATTATCCCGCTTGTTTATTAAAGAATTAGGAATGAATTTTAGTGATTGGCGCATTCGATTAAAATTATTGGAAGCCATAAAACGATTGGGAGAAAAGCAATCTGTAAAAGAAATAGCATTCGATTTAGGTTATGAAACCACAAGCGCCTTCATTTTTATGTTTAAAAAACATTTAGGTAAAACACCTTCTAATTATATTTTAGAAAGTATTGAATAAATGAGGTATAATTTTTTTATCGTTAAATTAAGCGATATTTTAAATTATCGTCGAAATAAGCGATAATTTTTGTACATTGCCTTTTAATTTAAAAAGATAATCCATAAAAAAGTCTATGAAAGCAGTAATTACAGCTGATATTATTGATTCACGAAAGCTGAGTTCGGCAGTTTGGCTAGCCGATTTAAAGGCAGTTTTAAATCAATATGGTGAGGAACCTAAAGATTGGGAAATTTATCGAGGAGACAGTTTTCAGCTGCTTGTGACTGTTGAAGATGCTCTTGAGATTGCGTTGCTGATTAAGGCAGCGATAAAGCAACATAAAGAATTAGATGTACGAATGGCAATAGGAGTGGGGACAATAGATTATTTATCGGATAAAATTACCGAATCGAATGGCCTGGCTTTTATTAATTCAGGGGAATGTTTCGAAAATTTGAAAAAACAAACGCTGGGGATACACACGCCCTGGGAGGAATTTAATGCAATGTTTGCTGTTATTCTTTCGTTTATGTTAATTATTGCTGATAACTGGACAAGTACTTCTGCGGAAATAGTAAAAAAAGCTTTGGAGAATCCGGAAATTAATCAAAACCAGCTCGCATCTGCATTGAACAGAAAAAGCCAAAGTTCGATTAGTTCCTCCTTAAAGAGAGCAGCTTACGAAGAAATCAAAAATATGATAGCATTTTATAAACAAGAAATCAAAAAACAATGGTAGCATTATTTTTAAGTTTGCTTCTGGCACATTTAGCAGGTGATTTTTTAATGCAGCCTACAGCTTGGGTAAAAGATAAAAAGAAGCGAAAAATTAAATCGAAGTTCCTGTATTATCATGTTGCAGTACATTTGGTATTGCTACTGCTCACCACACAATTTGATTCCAACTATTTTGTGGCTGTTTTGTTGATTGTACTAAGTCATTTTGGGATTGATTGTGCCAAATTATATTTCGAAAAAAAGAAAACTGAAAAAAGCTGGTTTTTTATCGATCAGTTATTGCATTTATTAGTAATCGCTTTTACGGTAAATTATTATTATCCCTACCAAATTCCGTTTTCTCAATTGTATTCTCAGCAAAGTTTAGCCTTGATAACTGCTTTAATTTTAGTTACTTATGTAAGTGCAGTACTTTTAAAAGTATTATTGTCGAAATGGAGCGAACAAATTGTGAAAATAGATAATAACAATACTAATAATGCCGGTAAATATATTGGGATTTTAGAAAGACTGTTTATTTTCTTTTTTGTGATGATGAATTTTTGGGAGGGAATTGGCTTTTTATTGGCAGCAAAATCTATTTTCAGGTTTGGTGATTTAAAAGAATCTAAAGATGTCCGTTTGACGGAATATATCTTAATAGGTACATTAATGAGTTTTGGACTCGGAATTCTTTTTGCGATGCTATATAAATTAATACTATAAAAATATCGTTAAATAAGGCGATATTTTAAGATATTGCGTTATTTAACGATATTATGGATAAAATGACTATTTTAATAAAATAATAGTCATTCGTATTTTATACAGGAATTTGTTGACTTAAGCAATGTAAAGTGCCAAATCCCCAAATTAAATCAATAGCACTAATTCCAATTATTTCTCTGTCAGGGAAACATTCTGCTAAAATATTTAACGCTTTTCTATCGTTTGGGTCGTTAAAAACAGGAACTAAAACACAGTTGTTTAAAATCAGGAAATTAGCATAACTCGCCGGTAAACGCAGATCCTCAAAATCCAATCGTTTTGGCATAGGTAAAGTCACAATTACAGGTGATTTTCCGTTTTCTAATTTGGCATTTTGCAAACGTTTTAAATTTTCCTGCAACGGTTCGTAATTTTTATCCGTTTTATCAGTTTCAACAATGGTTACAATAGTATCCTCATTGACAAAACGACATAAATCATCAATATGACCATGAGTATCATCTCCCTGAATACCGTCGCCCAGCCAAATTACATTGGTTATACCTAAATATTCTTTAAAAACAGCTTCATAATCTTCTTTGCTAAAACCGGCGTTGCGTACCTGAATAGTGGGATGCATCAGGCATTCTTCTGAAGTCAATAAAGTGCCACGACCGTTAACATCAATAGCACCGCCTTCTACAATTACAGGTTTTCCTTTGTAAGTTACTTGTGTTAAAGGTATTTTTAAAAAATCAGCGACTTTAGCAGGAACATGCTTATCCAGTTGGAAATTCTTGTATTTAGCCCAGCCGTTAAAATTAAAATTCAGCGCTTCTCTTTGGCCATCTTTATAAACAACAATAGGACCGGAGTCACGCATCCAGCTGCGATTAGTCTTTTGGATAATAAATAAAACCTGATCTAAATTGACACGCGCTCTGCTGAGCATGTCACTGACTTTGATTTTTAATTTTTCGTCAATAACTACAAGGAATACTTTTTCATAAGCAGCTACTTTTTTAATAAACTCCACAAAAGCCCATTGAATTGCTTCGTATTTTCCCGGCCAATCGTTTCCGTTATGCGGAAAACAAAGTAAAATTCCTTCTTGTTTTTCCCATTCAGCAGGAAAACGTCTGTTTGTAGTTGTCATAAAAAAAGCTAAAAATTATAAGACCGCAAATATAAACATTCACAAGGATTATAAAAATTCCGCTCCGGAAAACAATTTTTTAGAAAATGAATTTACATTATAACAATAAAAAGGCTTTATTAAAGAGGTATGAAAATGAAAATAAAAGCTGTTTCTGTCTCTTTATAATGATAGGGAATGTCAGGAATAGAATAAATAGAAAACAGTTATGTTAGCAAATGGTTTTTTATCTCTGTTTGTAGTCTTGATTTTTAATTTTGCTGAGAATATTTCTTGCTCAATTGTTAAAAAATGATGGTTGAATTAAGGAAATAAAGATAATATCTCAAGTAAATTCAGATAATCGAGAGATTAATTTAAAAAAAAAGTTATTTTTTCAAGGCTCTGAAAATAGTGTTATTAGGTGTTTTAACACTTTGATAATCAAAATAATAGTACGCTTTTAACATCCTTAATAAGGAAGGAGCAACTAAAAAAGTGGGAATTATATAACTCTGATATAACAATTATCAGAATTATATGATTTATATTTGCAGGGATTTAAAAAATAAAATAAATTAAAATAAATAATCATGAAAAAGAAATTTGCCTCTTTATCCCTGTTAATACTATCATTTGCAGCCACTGCTCAGGATATGTCAACAACATCAGCTACTAGCATTGAGAAAGATCCATTTGATAAGTGGTCTATTGAATTAAATGGTGGTGTAAACAAACCATTGAGAGCTATGACACCAGGTTATTCTACAGCTACACTTAATCCTTTTCATGCTGATTTAGGAGTAAGATATATGTTTAATCCTAAATTTGGTTTGAAACTTGATTTTGGATATGATAAATTCCAAGAACGTGATGATACTGCACCATTTGATAGCAGAATGATCAGAACAAGTTTACAAGGGGTTATCAACTTAGGTAGAACTTTAAACTTTGAGACATGGACTAACACTATTGGTTTATTAGCACATGGTGGATTTGGAGTTTCTCAATTATCTGCTAAAGATAATGGTTTTGACGGAGAAGATTACATGGGACATGGAATCCTTGGTTTAACCGGACAAATTAAATTGAGTAACAGTGTTGCTTTAACTGGAGACTTAAGCGGTTTAGTTTACGGAAGACAAAATTATAATTTTGATGGTATGGGAGCAGCTAGTACAGGTGCTTTAGACGGAGTAACTCTTAATGCTTCTGTTGGTTTGACTTTTTACTTAGGTAAAAACGAAGTACATGCTGACTGGTATTCTAAAGACAAATACGATGAATTAGACGAAAGATTAACTTTAGTAGAAACAGGTATTCTTGATTCTGATAAAGATGGTGTAGCTGATTTATATGATTTAGAGCCAAACACTCCTGCAGGTGCTGATGTTAATACAAAAGGACAAGCTGTAGATAAAAATCAAAATGGTGTTCCAGATTCATTAGAAACTTATTTAGATAATAGATTTGCTCAAAACAACAGCACAAGTGCAACTAACAGTACTGTTGAAGAATTAATCAACGGAGGATATGTAAATGTTTATTTTGACTTTAATTCGTCAAAACCAACAAATACTTCTTTATCAGGTGTTGATTTCTTAGTGAAATATTTGAAAAACAATCCTTCAAAAAGTGCAGAAGTTATTGGTTATGCAGATGAAATTGGAAGTTCAAGCTACAACCAGACTTTATCTCAAAAAAGAGCTGAGGCTGTTAAAAACGTGTTAATCAATGCTGGAGTTGATGCTTCAAGATTGACTGTATCAGGTAATGGTGAAGATGCTTCAGTTAACAAAAATTCAAACGAAGCTCGTCAAATTGTAAGAAGAGTTACTTTTAAAGTAAAATAATTTTTAAGTAAATTAAATATCAAAAAGCTGTTTTGACAATTGTTAAAACAGCTTTTTTTTATTTCAAGATGGTTGACTTTCATGATTGTTATAATAATGATGTTAGTTTAAAAACGTAAAGAGGATTTTTATATCCTCTTTTTTTATGCGTACTAATTTATTGGCTTAACATTAGAACGGATTTAGCGGTTGTTTTTCATGTTTAAATTAAAGATTTTATAATGATGTCTTAATTCAAAAGATTTGCCTGAAATCTATTTTTGCTGCAAACGAATAAATTATAAAACATGAAAAATTTTGGAATTTCATTATTGGCAGCACTTTTCATTTTGTGCAGTTGCGAGAATGATAAAGCTGATGGTAACAATCAGGAAATTGAAGTAAATGAAGATATTTCGAGCTTTAAAGAAATAGGAACCATTACAATAGGTGGTGAAGCAGCAGCTGAAATTAGTGCGTATGACGAAATCACTAAAAGGCTTTTTACGGTAAATAACAGTAATACTAACCAAATTGATGTTATTGATTTGTCAGATCCGGCAAGCCCTAAAAAATTAGCTGTGATTGATTTGTCTGTTTATAACGGAGCTTCTAATAGTGTTGCTGTTTATGATGGAAAATTAGCTGTAGCTTTAGAATCAACTACAAATAAGCAGGAAAATGGAAAAGTAATAGTTTTTAAAACTTCTGATTATAGTGTGATAAAACAAATTAATGTAGGTGCTTTGCCAGATATGGTTACTTTTCCCCCAGATGGTAAATACATTATGACGGCTAACGAAGGAGAACCAAATGCTGATTATTCAGTAGATCCTGACGGAACAATTTCTATTATTGATGTCACAAATAATTATGCGGTAACCACTTTAAATTTTGCTGCTTTCGAAAGTCAGTTGGCTGCTTTAAAGATCAAAGGTTTTAGAATTTCTAAAAAAGCTAAAAGCTTTGCTGCCGATATTGAGCCGGAATATATTACAATTTCCGAAGATTCTAAAACAGCCTGGGTTACTTTGCAGGAAAATAATGGTGTGGCTAAAATAGATTTAGCAAGCAAAACTATTAGTTCTGTTTTTGGATTGGGATATAAAAATTTCAATACTGCCGAGAACGGAATTGATGTAAGTGATAAGGATAATGCTGTTAGTTTTACACCATGGAATGTAAAAGGATTGTTCATGCCGGATGCAATTACAAGTTATACTGTAAACGGGACGCAATATTTTATTACCGCTAACGAAGGTGATGCCAGAGAATATGATGATTATGCAGATGTTGCCCGATTAAAATCACTGAGTTTAGATGCGACTGTTTTTCCTGATGCCGCTACTTTAAAAGCAGATGCTAAAATGGGACGTTTGAATTTAGTTTCAACTGAAGGAGATACTGACAATGATGGTGATTTAGATGAATTAATCAGTTTTGGAGCGCGTTCATTTACTATTTGGAACGGAAATTCAGGAAGTTTGGTTTTTGACAGCAAAAATGATCTGGATAAACGTTCTAATGATTTTGGTACTTATGATGACGGTCGTAGTGATGATAAAGGTTCAGAACCGGAGGCTGTTGTAGTCACTAAAATGGGGGACAAAAATATTTTATTTGTAGGCTTGGAAAGAACTGATACCGTAATCGTTTATGATATTACCAATCCATCGGCACCACAATATTTACAAAGTATAAAAACAGGTGATGCACCGGAAGGTTTGTTGTTTATTCCTGCTGCCAAGAGTCCTAACAAAAGAAGTCTGTTAGTAGTAAGTAGCGAAGGTGATGGAGCAGTTAAGTTTTTCCAGCCAGATTTACTATAATTTTCTAACCACAAAGCGCACAAAGTAGGCGCAAAGGTCACAAAGATTAAAAAAAATGGACTAAGGCAAGGCGCTTTAGTCCATTTTTTTATTTCTTAAGTTTTAACGTATAGTTTTTTGAGTTTTACCGCAAAGATTTGTAAAGGAGAAACGAAGTTTAACTAAAAAAGTCATGTTAATCCAATATACTGATTTAGATATAAAAGATTCTAAAAAAAACTTTGCGAGCCTTAGTGTTTCCTTTACGAATCTTTGCGGTTAATTTTTACTTAATCAATTGCTCTTTTAGTTATATCACCAAAAGCATCAATTCGTCTGTCTCTGAAAAATGGCCAGTTTTGGCGTACGTTTTCCTGTAAATCTAAGTCTACTTCAGCAATTAATATTTCTTCTTTGTCATGTGAGGCTTGTGCCAAAATTTCTCCTTGCGGACCACAGATAAAAGAAGCACCCCAAAATTCGATTCCCGGAGTATCCGGTAAATATTGTTCTAACCCAATTCTGTTTGCTGCTGCTACGAATACACCATTCGCAACTGCATGACCTTTCATTACATTCATCCAAGCACCATATTGGTTTTCACCATATTGCTCTTTTTCCTGTGGATGCCACCCAATTGCTGTTGGGTAAAACAACACTTCGGCACCTTTTAAAGCAGTCAAACGAGCTGCTTCCGGATACCATTGATCCCAACAAATTAAAGTTCCTATATTTCCTTTTTTAGTCGGATTGTTTTTAAAACCTAAATCGCCCGGTGTAAAATAAAATTTTTCATAGAAAGCGGGATCGTCCGGAATATGCATTTTTCGGTATAATCCGGCTTCAGTACCATCAGTATCAATAATGTAAGCACTGTTATGATAAATTCCGGCCATTCTTTTTTCGAAAAAAGGAACAATAATTACGACACCTAATTCTTTAGCTAATTCGCTAAAAGCAATAAAAGAAGTACTGTATAAAGGTTCTGCAAGCTTAAAATTTTCAACATCTTCACTTTGACAGAAATAATGGCTACTATATAATTCAGGCAATGAGATCACTTCGGCTCCCTGACTGGCAGCATCTCTTACCCAACTCATGCATTTTTTTAAATTGTTTTCGGCATTGTCATTCAGGTTTAACTGGACAACGGCAATTTTATATTTTTTGTTTGGCATCGATAAAAATTTTAGACTGTAAAAATAGTTATTTTTATGAAGAGTAGAAATAGTGGCTTTTATAAAAAAGGAGGTTTTCCGTTTTTTAACAGATGTTTTTAATTACGTTGAATAGTAAATAATTGGAACTTAGGATATAAAAAACAGAATATTTTTTTATATCCTGTTTATTTAAAAATTATCTATATTTTTGTCAGAAAAATACAGAATCCGTTTTCTATGATAAAACTTTACAGAATTACCTATTGGTTAATTGTGTGCATAACTCTTATTGGAATAAATACAACAATTGCTAATACTCTGCATACCGCTGTTATCAATGTTGTAGCTGCTCCTGTAGTTGATTTTACTTTTAATAATAACAACAGCTGTTCCGGAACTCCTGTAACCTTTGTTCCCGTAGTAACGGGCGACGCTCCTTATACGTACAATTGGGATTTTGGAGATGGAACCACTTCTGCTAATAGTAATCCTACACATAGTTTCACCGCCTTGGGTTGCGGAGTTCAAAATTTCAATGTCAAATTAACGGTTACAGATAGAAATGGTCTTAGTAGTTCAATTACTAAATCAGTTTCTGTTCAACAAAAACCGGATTTAAAGTTTGTTAATACAAATACAGGTTCCGGCTCTGTTTTTGAACGATGCGGGGACAATAATTCCAGTCTGAGTTATACAATTAATGTGGGAAATATGTCAGCTTCAACGGCTTGTATCACTTCTTATAATGTAGATTGGGGAGACGGAAGTTCTGAAACAAATGTTACTTTTCCCAAACAACACACCTATCAAAAATTAGGTTCTTTTAATATGGTAATTACCGCTATTGGTACAAGCGGATGTAACAACAGCATTTCGTATATTGTTAAAAATTCTAATAATCCTGTGGGTGCTTTAATTGCTCCGGGGAATACTACCAATTTTTGTGTACCATTAGAACCTATGAATTTTGCCATTGGTTCCTGGGCATTAAATCCTACTGATACCCGTTATCAGGTTAATTATGGGGATGGTTCTTTTACTACATATACCCAATCACAGTTAGAAAATTCTGTTTTTTATGATGCTGTAAATCCTGCTGCTTCACAAGATTTTCCTATTCCGCATACTTTTACACGGTTTAATTGTCCAAGTGGCAATACAGTTACTTTAACTATTTCTAATTCCTGTGGAAGTACTAATTTATCGGCAGGTCCCATTATTATTCTGGATAAACCTACAGTTAGTTTTAGTGTTGTAAATATTGCCTGTGTTAACTCTCCGGTTTATTTTAACAATACCACCATAGCAGGATTTAAGAATGATTGTAGTACTGTAGATGTTTACACATGGAATTTTGGTGATGGAAGTCCCGTTTCAAGACAAGTCAGTCCAAGTCATGCTTATTCTTCTCCGGGAACTTATACCATTACTCTTAACGCAATAACGCCTTGTGGTGTTGGGGTAGAATATAAAAGAACGATATGTGTAGAACCTGTTTTAGAACCTGATTTTACGTATGTAAAAGCCTGTGTTAATTCGAATACACAAATTACAAATACCACGGATACCCGCTTTGCCTGTGGCGCTCAAAGTTATTATTGGAGTATAAACGATTTTTATGATCCTTATTGCAAAAATGAGAGAGGAAGCTGGTATTTTACAGCTGGAACAAGCTCTAATTCTAAAGATCCTGTAATTAACTTTACAGTTTCTGGAACGTATCGCCTTCGATTAAGAACCATCAATTCATGTGGTATAGAACGTGAAATAACTAAAATAATCGAAGTTAAAAAACCACCTGTTATTACTTTAGAGCCTATTTCTGATTTTTGTAATTCGGCGACTATTAATCCTGTTGGAAAAATTATTGAAAATTGTGCCCCAAGTTCAGAGTTGACCTATTCCTGGAGTTTTCCCGGAGGGACACCATCAACTTCTGCTTCTTTAAATCCGGGTCCTGTAAATTATACAAGCAGCGGGAATTACACGGCAACTTTTACGGTTACTAATAGTTGTGGTTCTGTTTCCGCATCACAAAATTTTTCTGTAAATACGGTTTTGTCCCCTATTATAGCTCCTAAAACAGTTAATATGTGTAGTGGTGCTACTTTTAATGTTACCCCAAGAAGCGGAGCCGGAGACAACGTTCCGTCGGGTACTACTTATACCTGGTCTACACCGGTAATTTCTCCTGCGGGAGCAATTAGTGGTGCATCGGCACAATTAACTCCCAGAACCAATATCAGTCAGACATTAGTCAACAATACAAGCAATCGGGCGACTGCTACTTACACCGTTTCACCTACGGCAGGAAGTTGTCCGGGACCTAATTTTACAATTACCGTTACGGTTGATCCTTTGATAAATCCAAATCCTGTCATCAGGAATACTACTTGTTTTGGTGCAGCTGATGGTGCTATTAACATAACCGTAGCAGGAGGTATCCCTTTTACTACAGGAGCTCCGTATCAATTTTCCTGGACAGGACCTAATGGTTTTACAAGTACCAGTGAGGATATTTCTAATTTAGTAGCCGGTACTTATAATCTGACCGTTACCGATAACGGAAATTGTCCTTTTTCAAGATCTTATACCGTGAATCAGCCGGGCAAATTTGCTTTTACTGATTTTAAAACAGACATCTCCTGTCATAATTTGAATGACGGACAAATTATTCTGAATGTAAGTGGCGGAACTACACCTTATACGTATGTATGGACCAAAGACGGAAATCCATTTTCTTCTTCGAAAGATCTTCGAAATTTAGCCGAAGGTGTTTATCAGGTCACAATAACCGAAGTAAATAATTGTGATATTCTCGAAAAAAGTTTTACGATTGTCAATCCTCCTTTATTAGAAGTAAGTCTGGCAGGAAAAAAAGATATTCTTTGTTATGGTTATGCTACGGGAGAAATTGATGTAGCTGTAATTGGCGGCAGAGCTGTAGAAACAAGTCCGGGTGTATTTAATTACAGCTATTCATGGACTGGTCCTAACGGATTTAGAAGTTCATCTAAAAATTTACGCAATCTGTACGCAGGAACTTATCGCTTAAGCGTAACTGATAATTCAGGATGTGTGGACAATCTGGATGTTGTTTTGACTCAGAATAGCGAAATTAAACTGGAGTACACTAAAACTGAAATTGCCTGTTATGATGATGCCAATGCATCCATTACTATTACAAATATTACTGGCGGAGTTCCATTTGCTTCAGGCGAACCTTATAGTATCAAATGGAGTAATTTAGGTTCGGGAAGAATCCAAAACGATTTATCAGCGGGAACTTATGTTATTACTATCGAAGATGCTTTAGGCTGTCCAAAAGTATTTCCGGTTACCATTGATAATGTTCCTGAGTTTGCCATTCATCCAGATGTAAAACAAATTAGCTGTTTTGGAGCTAAAGACGGTCACATTCGATTAAACTTAGTAGGAGGAGTAGCTCCTGTAAAATTAGTATGGAGTGATGATCCTACAGCCGGAGTGGAACGAAACAATCTTGGACCGGGAAGATATTCTGTAGTTATTACAGATAAAAAACTATGTAAAATTGAGGATACTTTTATTATAAACGAACCTTTAGCTATAGAATTAAAAGCAGATGTTTCTAATCCGTTGAGTTGTAATGATGCCAATACCGGAGCAATTAATCTGATTGTTACCGGAGGAACACCGCCTTTTACTTATGCCTGGTCTAATGGAGCAAAAACAAAAGATTTAATCAATTTGCCTCCGGATAATTACATTGTGAATGTCACTGATGCGAATGGTTGTAAAGCTACCGAATCCTGGAAAATTACCCGATTTGAACAATTAACACCCACTGTCGAAACCATAACGGATTATGATTGTGATACTAAATATGTCAAACAAACCTTTGTAGGACATGTAAAAGGAGGGATTCCGCCTTATACTTTAAGCTGGTCTGACGGGGTAATTAGTGGTAGTAATAACCAAATTATGAACACTAAAAATAATGGTTTAATTGTATTTAGTGTAGAAGACAGTTTTGGCTGTAAACAGGATTTGCCTTTCAATGTAAATACTCCGGTACTGGGAAATCCCGGTTTTTCTTTCGAATCGTATGGAAATGATGTTTATAATTTATATTCCATATTTGACCCTGTTTTGTTTACCAATTCAGCTACGGGAGATTTCACTACTATTGCCTGGGATTTTGGAGACGGTAATTTCTCTGATGAACAAAATCCTTCTCATATTTATACCAGAACAGGAACCTATACTATTAAGCAAACCGTTACTTATCCTTTTGGTTGTCAGTATGTTTTCTCTAAAACTATTCAAGTAGAAAAAGGATATAGCTTAGTAATGCCTACCGCTTTTACTCCTAATAATGATGGTACTAATGATAGTTTTGCTCCTGTGTTTTTAGGTCTCACTCAGATTACATTGCATATTTATGACACCTGGGGCAGTTTAATTTACAGTGAAACAGGAGAAACCATAAAAGGCTGGAATGGAAAAGTAAAAGATACTGATGCCGAAAATGGAAATTATTATTTTAAAATAATAGGGACAACCTTTTACAATCATACCATTACCGAAGAAGGAGCTGTTACATTAATAAAATAAAAGAATAGAATTACAAATGAGAATTAAATTAATTATTATCCTGATTTCGTGTTTCTTTTATTCGAATGTAAAAGCCCAGGATCCTGTTTTTACGCAGTACTTTTTAGTGCCAGAGACTTTGAATCCCGGTTTTACAGGTTTTATGGAGACTACCTATCTGGGAATTATTCATAGAGAACAATGGCCTGATTTAAATTTGAAAATCGATACTGATTATGCTTTTTTAAATACCTGGAGCGACGAAATGAATAGTGGTATTGGTGTCAGTTTTTTAAGTCAGCGGGAAAGTGCAACCAATTATAATTTTTCTCAAATCAATGCCAACTATGCTTACCGTGTGCAAATAAGTGACGAATGGGATTTTAGACCCGCAATAGAAGTTGGTTTTGGATTAAAATCATTTGGATTTCAAAATTTATTATTGGAAGACCAAATCAATATTCGAACAGGAATTAATAATGCTACTTCAATTGATCCGGCATTAAAGAATGATAAAGTTGGTTTTTTTGATATAGGAGCAGGGATGGTTTTTAATAAGGAGGATTTATGGATAGGTCTGTCTGTGAAACACCTCAATAAACCCAATATTGCTTTTAATAAAGATGGAAATGTGCCTTTAAATACCTTTTTCTCATTGAGTTCCGGGTACGAATTTCTTTTAGCCGATTATATCGATGTACAATTTTTTCCGTATGCCACTAAAATGTTTGCTACAGCAAATTACATGCAACAAGGACGTTACAACCGTCTGGATATAGGAACTTCAATATTATTTGAAAAAATGTTTTTTGGTGTTACAGCCGTTACTAATCCTGCTAAAAACGGAATAGACGGACACTTGCTAACGTCATTAAACTTCTTTACCGGATTGCAATATGACCATTTAAGACTGGGACTTTCTTATGATGCAAATACAACTAAGATAGGTCGAACAGGTGGTGTCTACGAACTTTCGCTGACTTACCAGTTTAATTTAGACAAAAAGTGTTTTGGCTGTCCTAATTACACCGGAAGATAAGATGAATTACTTTTCTGAAAGTACCGCTTCCCGGTGTTGTATTCCCCATTCCAGCATTTTATCCAGCACATCGCTCAGTAATTTACCTGATTCGGTTAATTCATATTCAACGGTAATAGGTGAAGTGTCATAAACAGTACGTTTTACCATTCCGTTCATTTCTAAATCCTTCAACTCTTTGGACAACATTCGGGGCGTGATTTTAGAGATATTACGCTGAATATCTGTAAAACGTTTTTTTTCGAATAAAAGCGAACCAATAATTGGTAATTTCCATTTGCCACTAATAACATTCAGCGTATCGTTTACAGCTAAAACAAACTGGATAGGGCAGGCTTTGGCTTCTTTAAAACTAACAATGTTATTCATAAGAGTTTGATTTTGTTGTTACTATACAAAAGGATAGTAGTATACTTTAGTATGTTAGTATATTTTATATAGCAAATGTAAGTATCTTTGAATGATTATTAATGATAAAATTTAGAAAAAAATGAATACTACTATTTTAGTTACCGGAGCTACCGGAAATTTCGGAAAATTAACAATTGATTTTTTATTGAAAAAAGGAATTGTTCCGGCAAATATTTCAGCATTAGTCAGAGACGAAAAAAAAGCAGAAGATTTGGCTGCAAAGGGAATTAATATAAAAGTTGGAGATTATGATAATTATGATTCATTATTGAACGCTTTTCAAGGAATCGATAAGTTAGTATTGGTATCCGGAACTGATTTAGCTAACAGAACGAGCCAACAATTAAATGCTGTCAAAGCGGCAAAAGAAGCAGGAGTGAAGCATATTTTGTATACCAGTTTTGAACGTAAAAACGAAACGGAAACTTCGCCAATTGCCTTTTTAGCCCAATCACACATTGCTACGGACCATGCTATCAAAGCAAGCGGAATCAAGTATACTATTTTTAGAAATAATTTATACCTGGATGTTTTACCTATGTTTCTGGGAGAACAAGTTTTAGAATCCGGAATTTATTTTCCTGCCGGAGAAGGAAAAGCAGCTTATGTTTCCAGAGCAGATTTGGCAGAAGCCGCAGCCATAGTTTTAAGTTCCGAGGGACATGAAAACAAAGAATATGCAATGAATAATATCGAGAATTATGCTATGAATGATGTTGCTCAAATTTTAGGAACAATTATTAATAAAGAAGTCCCTTATTTAAATCCAATTTCAGAAGAATATGCCGAAACCTTGAAAAATGCAGGAGTTCCGGGAGAATACATCGGAATGTTTGCAGGTTTTGGAGCAGCAATTGAACAAGGTGAGTTTGAAACAAATTCAAGTGATTTGGAAAAATTATTAGGCAGAAACCCCAAAACTTTAGCCGATTTTTTAAAAGAGGTCTACCTAAAATAATTTTAAAAGAAAAGATTTTTATATTTATAAAGATTTAAAGATCATTAAGAAGTTAAGTTTTATTAAGCGTTAGTTAAAGAATCTTATCTTCTTAATGGTAAAAACATGGTCTATGAATAATTTAAACGATTTACATAAAATTTCAGGCACTTTTGCCAATACCGATAAAATGCCGGTGCTGTTTTTAGGACACGGAAGCCCAATGAATGCCATTGAAGAAAATCAGTTTGTCGCTGGTTTTAGAAATATGGCAAAAACCTTGCCTCAGCCGAATGCGATTTTGTGTATTTCGGCACATTGGTTTACTAAAGGAACCAAAGTCACTGCCATGGAAATGCCCAGAACAATTCATGATTTTGGCGGATTTCCAAAAGAATTATTCGCAGTTGAATATCCTGCAAAAGGAAATCCGGAACTGGCTGTGGAAACTTCACAATTATTATTGCCCACAGAAGTTGAATTAGACGAACACTGGGGATTAGATCATGGTGCCTGGAGTGTAATTAAACATTTATATCCTGAGGCTAATGTTCCTGTGATTCAGTTGAGTATTGATTATTCAAAATCACCACAATATCATTTTGAATTGGCACAAAAATTAAGTGCTTTGCGGCATAAAGGAATCCTTATTATAGGCAGCGGAAACATTGTACATAACTTGCGATTGGTCGATTTCTATAATATGAATGTAGATAATTATGGTTTTGACTGGGCTATTGAAGCTAGAGAAAAAGTAAATTCTTGTTTATTAGACGGAAATTTTCAAGCCTTAATTGATTATGAAAAACAAGGGCAGGCTTTGCAACTGGCCATTCCTACACCGGAACATTATTTGCCTTTAATTTATACTTTGGGATTAAAAGAAAAAGAGGAAGAATTGAGTTTATTTAATGATAAATTACTGGGAGGTTCTTTGAGTATGACTTCGGTGAAGATTGTGTAAGACGTTTTGAATTAAAAAACGAGTTGATTTTTCTATCTTTACTAAATTAAAAGATATTTTATGAGTGATATAAATAAAGATGACGATATTTACAATCCTGATTTTATAAAATCAGTTGAGGAAGGAAGAGAAGAATACAAGCGCGGCGAATGTACTACTATATCTATTGAAGATTTATGGAAGTGAAATTTAAAAAAAAAAAGAATTTTTAAAATCAATTTAAATAATATAAAATGTTTAAAATAATCTATAAAATTACATATCCAAATGGAAAAATTTATATTGGAAAAGATTTGACAGATACTTTAAATTATTTTGGTAGTGCGGATAGTCGTTTAATTGAAAAAGATTTTACTCGAGAACAAAGAAAAAATTTTGTAATAATAAAAGACATTTTGTTTGAATCTGATATTTTGACTGATAAAGAAATAAACAAGGTTGAAGTTGAGATGATTTTAAGATATAAATCAAATGATCCTAATATTGGTTATAATAAGTGGCCTAAATTTAGAATAACTGAATTTAGTTTATAAATTTATTTATCAATTTAATTTCAATTAAATTTAAAATTAAAAAAATATATCTTTGCGCCTTAGTGCCTTTGTGGCAAACAGTCAAAACATGAAAATAATAGCAGTCATTCCCGCGCGTTACGCCTCAACACGATTTCATGCCAAATTAATGCAGGATCTTGGAGGAAAAACAGTCATTTTAAGAACCTATCAGGCAGCAGTAAACACTAATTTGTTTGATGATGTTTTTGTGGTTACCGATTCCAGTTTGATTTTTGACGAAATTGTTGCTCACGGCGGAAAAGCCATCATGAGTATTAAGGAGCATGAATCGGGGAGTGACCGAATTGCTGAAGCGGTAGAAAATCTGGATGTGGATATTGTAATCAATGTTCAGGGTGACGAACCATTTATCAATGCCGAACCTTTAAAAGAAGTAATCGAAGTTTTTAAAAATGACCTAGATAAAAAAGTGGATTTGGCTTCGTTGATGTATGAAATCAAAGATGAGGAAGAAATCAATAATCCTAATAATGTAAAAGTGGTGGTGAATCAAAACAATTTTGCATTATATTTTTCACGTTCGGTAATTCCGTATCCCAGAGAGCAAAATGTGGGTGTACGTTACATGAAACACATTGGGGTATATGCTTTTAGAAAGCAGGCTTTGCTGGATTTTTACCATTTACCCATGAAATCCCTGGAAGCTTCGGAAAAATTAGAACAATTGCGCTATTTGGAATTTGGTAAACAAATCAAAATGGTCGAAACTACTCATGCCGGAATTGGTATCGATACCAAAGAAGATTTAGACAAAGCCCGAAAAATAGTTTAATTAAGAAATAAACTTTTTTGCCACGAATTCACGAATTGAAAATAAGTGAATTCGTGGCTTTATTTTTTACTGAAGTATCTAAAAGTTTTAAATTAATTTTTCAATAATAATTAATTCATTGTGCTGTTCTACCCTTGGAATAGTTTTAATTGCGAAAGACTGCTTTTTAAAATCGGCAATTAATTTTTTATTTCTAAGATTATCCGCTTCGTTTAAAAGCATGGTGTTAAAAAGAATGTTTCCTTTGTTTTTTAACAGCAAACAAATCCGGTCGATAAAAAAGGATTCAAAAAGGAAGTTTGGCATTTTGGTATCCTGAAAAATATCGACTATAATTAAATCATACTTCTCGGTAGTTTTCAAAACAAATTCAAAAGCATCGGCAATCACAATTTCGAGCTGTGGAATTTCATTTAGCTTAAAAAACCGATTCGCTATTTTTATAATTTCTGAATCAATTTCTACAGCTGTTATTTTTCCTTTAAATTCAATTTCATCAACCAGGGTTTTGATGACGCTTCCGCCTGCAACTCCTAAAACTAAAATATGCTGCATTTGCTTTATTTTGGCAAAACCAATATTTTTTAAACCTAATTTTAAAATACGCTGCAAACTTCCATACGAATAATTAGTATTTAAAGAATCCATAACCAAATCGCCATTAGACCAGGTAATTTCTAAAGTCTGACTCAAAGCTGATTTTTGAGAAAAAATTTTTACGGGATAAAAATAACTTAATAAACGTTTGATCATAAAAACTGGGCTTTTACCAAAAATACTGCATATTTTTTGAAATTCTCTTATTTGGAACTTTAAAAATGGGTAAGATTTTGCATATTATAATAAAATTAAAATAACAGGATTTTTTTTAGTAATTTATAAAACCGCAGCACTTTATTTTTCGTAAATAAATGAAACTTTAAAAAATACAACTATGAAAAATTTATTTATCTCCTGTGCTGTTTTGATCTTATCACTTACTTCCTGCTCTAATGATGACAAAGGAATGAAAGATAAAGAACTGGTATTAGTAACATCAAGTAATACTTCAGGTAAAGTTACTTATGTTGATTTATTAGAACCTTCTGCAATGGTTAAATCATTTACAATTGCTTCTCTGGATGCTGAAGGAATTTCGTATGATCCGGATACAGATGCTATTACTGTAGCGTCTCGTACAAATAACAGATTAGAAAGTTATTCGGATGTTAAAGTCGCAGCTGCTTCGGGAGCAATCG
Organism: Flavobacterium flevense; assembly: GCF_900142775.1. Taxonomy (GTDB): domain Bacteria; phylum Bacteroidota; class Bacteroidia; order Flavobacteriales; family Flavobacteriaceae; genus Flavobacterium; species Flavobacterium flevense. The sequence goes on along the minus strand of NZ_FRCC01000003.1, from coordinate 301,848 downwards.
CATTAACGGCATCTTTAAGCAGTTCTAACCTTGATTTTACAAATGCCCGCGAAACAGCAGTTTCCGGAGATAAAATTGTTGTTGCTCAGGATCAGTTAGCTTCTAATGGAATGGTTAATAAATTATTGGTGTATCAAAAAACAGCAAGTGGTTTTACACTTTTAAATTCTTATACCGTTGATTTTAAGTTATGGGGAATTCACATGGACGGAAATGACTTGTATGCTGTTGTAGATTTAACTTCGGATATTGTTGTCTTTAAGAATTTCATGAACAATCCTTCCGGAAATATTGCTGCAACAAAGCGGGTAAGCATCGAAGGTCTTGTAAGAACTCACGGAATTACTTATTCACCTCAGGACAACTTAATGGTTCTTACTGATGTGGGAAGTGCAACTTCTGATTCGGATGGTGGTTTAGTATTTATTAAAAACTTTACCAGTGTATTTGCTTCAACTGCTAATATGGGAACTATTGGAACAAGCAACCAAATCAGGATTTACGGACCTAACTCTCAGTTAGGAAATCCTGTGGATGTAGCTTATGATAATGAAACTAAAATGACGTATGTGGCAGAACGATTAAACGGCGGAGGAAAAGTACTTACTTTTGCGAAAGCTACTGCTTCTGCTGATGCTAATCCTTTAAGTGTAAGAACAGAAGCGGGAGTTACTTCAATTTTTATTATAAGAAATTAAAAATAGGTTTTTATTTGTTTTGAATAACCCTAAATGCTGTTAAAGGTGTTTGGGGTTATTTTTTTTGGTTTGGATTAAAGACTTTAAAAGTTCCGTCCTTGTAAAAAAACACTATTTTGTCAATAGTCTCTTCAAAGAAATGAGATGCGATTTCGGCTTTTTTATCCGAATTGGTATCTTTTTTTTCTTCTCTTCTGTCTTCTTGAAAGCTATTAGAAAACAAATCCTCTTTTACAGCCGTTTTGCTATCCGTAAAGCTGTTTATAGCTTCAGGTTCAGCAGGTATTGAGTTATTTTTAGGGAAAGTCCCTTTTCCGTTTAAAAGCCAGTACAAATCCACTTCAGGATAAACCTCTAAAATTTTAAGTATAAAATCCAGACTGGGTTTGTTTCTTCCGGAAAGGAGGTGAGATAAACTGGAACGTTGTACCCCAATTTTATCAGCAAATGTAGAAGCGTTTACACCATAATAGTCCAGTATAATTTCGAGTCTTTTTATAAAATCATCCGTGTTTACCATTGTAAATAGATATTAAAATTCAACTATTTACAAATGTAAATAAAACATTCAGTATTAGCAAATTTACAACTGTAAAAAGCGTTTTTAACGCTAAAAAGTATAATCTTTTAGTTAATGTAACAATATTTAAATAACTGAAAAAGAATTAATTAAATTTATTTTTAAAAATGAGTAACATTTGTTAATTCTAAGTAATGTATTTAGTCGGAGAAATCTAAAATCTTTGTTTACAATTCTAAAAAAACAGTTTAAAAAATAGTTTACAAATGTAAAAATAAAGATGTTTACTTTTGTAAATCAAATATATCAGATTATGAATTTAGAGCAGTTGTTTCTAGACAACAAGGAAAAAACGATTGAAGGCAGGTATTTGACTTTGGAGTCAATTGAGCCAATTTTGAACCGAATTAATACAGACAACCAACTTTCTATTATTGGACAATCGGTTCAGGGAAGACCAATTTATAAATATAGTATTGGTACCGGAAAGACTAAAATTTATCTTTGGTCACAAATGCACGGAAATGAAAGTACCACGACCAAAGCATTATTTGACTTTCTAAACCTCTTGCACAGCGGTAGTGATTTAGCGAAAAGCTTTTTGGATAATTTTACATTTTGTTGTTTGCCAATGCTGAATCCGGATGGAGCTGTTTTATACACCCGTGCTAATGCCAACGAAATAGATTTAAACCGGGATTCTCAGGATTTAACCCAACCAGAAAGCAAATTACTACGAGCTGTTTTTGAAGAATTCAAACCGGATTATTGCTACAATCTTCATGATCAGCGTACTATTTTTGGCGTGGCAGATACAGGAAAACCGGCAACTGTATCGTTTTTAGCACCTTCTTACAATGAGGAAAGAGAAATAAATGATTCGAGACAAAAAGCGATTAATTTGATTGCAGGAATGAATGAAGTTTTGCAAAAATTCATTCCGGGGCAAATTGGCCGTTTTGATGATTCTTTTAACATCAATTGTATTGGTGATACCTTTCAATTTCTGGGAGTACCCACCATTTTATTTGAAGCAGGACATTACCCTAATGACTATGAAAGAGAAGTGACCCGTAAATATATTTTCATCGCATTAGTATCGAGTTTTAAATTCCTTAACGAAAACGTTATAGAAACTAACAGAACAGATGATTATTTGAATATTCCTCAAAATAAAGTCGTTTTTTATGATTTTATATATAAAAAGATTAAAATAAATTATGACGGTAATGAAAAAATAACGAATTTTGCTGCACAGTATAAAGAAGAGTTAGTTGAAGGAAAAATCAACTTTAACGCTTATATTGCAAAACTGGATGATTTGGATGGCTTTTTTGGTCATGAGGTGTTTGATGGTCAGGGTGGCCTTTATGAAGATGATGATGAAAATTTCCCCAAATTAGATCAAAAAGCAAATTTTTGTTTAGATAAAAACATTAATTTTGTTAACGGATTGATAAAAAAGTAATTTTTTGTAAGAGTTGTTCATTTTTATGTATATTTTTATGCTTTAAAAATGATAATTAATAATATAATTAGAGAAATATGAGTAAGTTCCGTTTAGATGAAGTTGATCATCAAATATTAGACATGTTGATAGACAATACGAGAGTTCCGTTTACGGATATTGCTAAAAAATTATTGATTTCTGCCGGAACAGTGCACGTTAGGGTAAAGAAAATGGAAGATGCCGGAATTATCATGGGATCTTCATTAGTTTTGGATTATGACAAATTAGGCTATTCTTTTATAGCTTATGTGGGTGTTTTCCTGAATAATACTTCTCAGACTAAGTTTGTTTTGCAACGTATTAATGAAATACCATTTGTAACTGTTGCTTCTGTAACTACAGGAAAATTCAATATTTTCTGTAAAATCAGAGCAAAAGACACTAAACACGCTAAGGATGTAATCTTTATGATTGATGATATTGATGGTGTTTACAGAACAGAAACGATGATTTCCCTTGAAGAAAGTATCAACGACAAAAAGCGTTTGATGCATACTATCTTCAAAAATATGTAATCAACTTGAATGCTATGTAAAAATATTTACCTCAAGTTGACTCTTGGGGTTATTTTTTTTAAGACACAACAATAAATACCATATAATTAACTTAATAATTTAACATAATTTATGTATACGCTCCCTAAAATAGAACGTTTTAACCAAAACGTACTCTCTAAATATAACATTTACAACAGCGTTTTTATTACTTTACCTTTTGACTCAATAGACAATACAGGTGCTTTATTACCTTTATTCACAGAAGTTTGTGAAACAGGCTTTAAAAAAATGGAAACTCCTAAGGAAATTTTTGAATTTTTCTCCAAAAAATATTTACATACTGACGTAGAAGCAGACAAAATCGATTTGATGTTTCGTTTTATTCAATATATCGAACGTCAAATTGTGTTATTTGATGCTGTAGAAGATGCTGCTTTTCCAATTGTAAATAATATGGAAGGGCGTGGTTCACTTAGAGATGTTAAAGAAAAATCAGATGCAAGAGGTAAAAACGAAGAGTTAGTTGAATTTTTAGAGAATTTCAATGTCAGAACTGTTTTAACAGCGCATCCTACACAATTTTATCCCGGAGCCGTTTTAGGAATTATTAATGACCTGACTCAGGCAATTCGTGATAATAACTTACTTCAAATTAAACAACTTTTAGCTCAGTTAGGAAAAACGCCTTTTATTCAAAATGAAAAACCAAATCCTTTTGATGAAGCGGTTAGCTTAATTTGGTATCTTGAAAATGTATTCTATAACACCGCCGGTGATTTGATGCATTATTTAGAAACTAATATTGCTCCATCAGGAAATATTAAAAATCCAATTATCCAGCTTGGTTTCTGGCCGGGAGGAGACAGGGATGGAAATCCGTTTGTAACTACTGATATTACATTAAAAGTTGCTGATCGCTTAAGAACTTCGATTTTAAAATGCTACTATTTTGAAATGAGAAGCTTAAAAAGAAAATTAACTTTTTCAGGCGTAGATGTATTGGTTGCTGAACTGGAAAATAAATTATACCGTTCTGTATTCTATTCAAGAGGAGAGATTTACATCACCTTAGAAGAATTCAAAGCACAATTAAATAAAATTAAAACGATTATTGTTGAGCAACATCAATCTTTATATGTGAATGAATTAGAAGCTTTACTGATAAAAGTTAACTTATTCGGATTCCATTTTGCAACCCTAGACATTCGTCAAAACAGCAGAATTCACGATGCTGTATTTAGAGATATTTTTGATTTCTATCAAAATAGTGGCAGCGATATTTTTCCTAAAAACTATTACGAATTATCAGAGACTGAAAAATGTAAAGTTTTAACAAGCGTTCAGGGCAATCTAAATCCTGGTGATTTTAAAAATGAAATGACTCAGTCCACATTAGAGTCCATTCAGGCTATTAAACAAATTCAGGCCAGTAATGGTGAGTTAGGAGCTAATCGTTATATCATCAGTAATAACGAAAATGCAGTGAATGTTTTAGAGACTTTTGCATTAATTCGTTTGAGTGACTGGGAAAAACCTTCGGTTGATATTGTGCCTTTATTTGAATCTGTTGATGATTTGCAAAATGCGCATAATGTAATGGAGCAATTGTACACTAACCCGGTATATGCGGCTCATTTGGCTGACAGAGGAATGAAACAGACTATTATGCTTGGATTCTCTGATGGTACTAAAGATGGTGGGTATTTAATGGCAAACTGGAGTATCTATCAGGCAAAAGAAGCATTGACTGCAATGTCCAGAAAATATGGTGTTAAAGTGATTTTCTTTGACGGACGTGGTGGGCCACCTGCTCGTGGAGGAGGAAAAACACATAAATTTTACGCTTCTTTAGGTCCGGATATTGAGAACAAAGAAATTCAGGTAACTGTTCAGGGACAAACCATTAGTTCTAATTTTGGAACTTTAGACTCTTGTCGTCATAATTTAGAAAATTTATTGAGTGCCGGAGTTACAAATCAGGTGTTCAGTAAAGAATTAAATAAATTTTCTGAAACGGATAAAGAGGTAATGAATCAGTTATCTGAACTTGGATATAAAAAATACTTAAGTTTTAAAAATCACGACAAATTTATTCCTTATCTGGAAAAAATGAGTACGTTGAAATACTATGCTAAAACAAATATCGGAAGCCGTCCTTCTAAAAGAAGTAAATCTGAAAAACTGGATTTTAAGGATTTAAGAGCGATTCCTTTTGTAGGTTCCTGGAGCCAGTTAAAGCAAAATGTTCCTGGTTTTTACGGAGTGGGAGCTGCATTGAAACATTTTGAAGATACCAATCAATGGGATAAAGTTCAGGATTTATACAACCATTCTATGTTCTTTAAAACATTGTTGGAAAATAGTATGATGTCATTGGCAAAATCATTTTTCCCATTAACGGCATACATGAAGAATGATCCTGAATTTGGAGAATTCTGGCAAAATATTTACGATGAGTTTTTAGAAACAAAAAGATTGTTGCTAAAAATCGCCGGTCATAAAGAACTGATGGAAAATTATCCTGACGGAATGGCTTCTATCCAAATTAGAGAGCGTATCGTATTGCCATTGTTAACCATTCAGCAATATGCTTTATTGCGTATTAACGAATTGAATAAAGAAGCAAATCCGGACGACAAGTTAATCAAAGTATACGAAAAAATCGTAATGCGTTCTTTGTTTGGTAATACTAACGCAAGTAGAAATTCAGCTTAATATTAAATCATGAAGGGAACTGAAATTCCGGAAAATGAATATTCTGAATTCTATGCTACTTATATAAAAGCAGCTGGAAATGGAGATTTACATGAAGACTTAGAAATAAGTCTTCATGATTTTATTCGTTTTGTTCAGGATATACCAATGGATAAATTTGATTATCGTTATGCTCAGGGCAAATGGACGATTAAAGAAATTATTCAGCATATTATTGATGCCGAACGGGTTTTTAGTTACCGTGCACTGCGAATTTCCAGAAATGATAAAACACCGCTGCCCGGATTTGATGAAAACGATTTTGTTGAAAACACCAATGCTAACGACAGGCATTTGCAAAGTTTACTGACTGAATTATCCATTGTTCGTCAAAGTACTTTAGCGCTTTATAAAAGTTTTTCAGGAGAACAGCTAAAAAGAATCGGAATAGCTTCTAATAATGAAATTTCAGTGCGAGCGATAGGTTTTATTATTATTGGACATCAAAACCATCATAAGAAAATTTTTCAGGAAAGATATTTATAATCTACTCAAAACAACTTGACCATATTTTCAATTTGTTTTCAAAAGACATCGTATTAGCGGGACTTGTAGAAGGTATTACACAATAAGTAATGCCTTTTATTTGTCCAAAACTTTTTATAAAATAACGGTGGCTCTCTTTTCCGTTAAAGATGATTTTTTTGATATTTGGAAACTGACTGAAGAGACTTTCAAAATCATTGGGTTTGTGATTTTTGATGTGAATATCTAAACTTCCTTTGCGTTCACAATTTTCCAGAACATCCCAAATTCCGATTTTATTCGTTTGCAGTAGTTTTATTTTTTCTTCGAAAACTGTAGCAACAGGCAATTTATCAAATAAAGTATAGATGATTTTCCAGAAATGATTGCGTGGATGAGCATAATATTCCTGTTTTTCTAAAGAGGCAATTCCTGGCATAGTTCCCAAAATTAAAATTTCGGTTTCATTATTAATAAAAGGAGGAAAGGACCGAATCATGATTTTAGATATTTTTTTCTTCTTTTTCAATTATTGCTAATCCCAGCCTTATTTTTCCATAACTAATTTGTTCTTCAAAATAATCAAAATAAGGTCTTAAGGCATTTGGATTATCTAAAGTGTTTTTGGCTTCTGAAATTTTGCTAACTTCTTCTTTTGAAATAAATTGGTACAAATCAATTGAAGCTCCGTCGGAATGTAATTTAGCCAGATGGGACATAATAGTTCCTAAGCCTAATTTTCTTTTTTCGGCAATTTCTTCAACAGATAATCCTTCGTTAAATAATGCCAGAGTTTCTTTATAAGTACTCGATTCTTTCTTTGTTTTATCTTTCTTATTTTTTAGAAAAGCAATAATCGTTTTTATAAAAGCATCTCCATATTTTTCTAATTTGGCTTTTCCTACACCATCAATTACAATAAATTCTTCTTCACTCATGGGACGATTTACTTCCATTTGGCGTAAAGCCGCATCACTAAAAATCACGTAAGCCGGAACTTCTTCTTCTTTAGCAATTTCATAACGCAATTTGCGTAAACTTTCAAAAAGAGAATTAGCAACTACTTTAGTTTTGGTTTCTTTATTTTTAGCTTTATCAGTATTTACTTTCTGCACCGTATTGAGTTGTACTTTCTCGCCTTCAAATAATACTTTTTTAGCTAACGGAGTAAGTTTTATTTTATTTTGCTGATGAAAGGCAATTTCGCAATAGCCTAAATTAATAAGCTGAATCAGATATTGATTCCAGTCCTGCCATGAAGTTTCAATTCCTACACCGTATGTTTTTAAATTTTGATATTCTTTTTCATAAATATAAGCGTTTTTAGAACCTCTTAAAAAATCAACAATCACAGGCAGTGATTCTGCTTCTTTAAGTCTGATGATAGCCGAGAGAGCTTTTTGAGCAATAATAGTTCCGTCAAAAAAAGCAGGCGGATTTTTGCAAATATCGCAATTGCCACAGTTTTGGGTTACAATTTCACCAAAATAAGAAAGTAGTATTTTGCGTCGGCAACTCAAAGCATCCGCATATTGTTTCATCCTCTCCAGTTTTGCCAGCTGGATTTCGGAATTTTGACCCTGCGAAGCAAATTTTTGCAACTGAATCAAATCGCCATAACTTTCGAATAAAATAGTTTCAGAAGCTAATCCGTCGCGTCCGGCACGACCAATTTCCTGGTAATAGCCTTCAATATTTTTAGGTAAATTATAATGGATCACCCAACGAACATTCGACTTGTCAATTCCCATCCCAAATGCAATGGTAGCGCAAACTACCTGACATTGATCATTTATAAATTCGTCCTGAGTTTTAGAACGAAGATCGCTGTCTAAACCCGCGTGGTAAGCCTTAGCTTTGATTCCGATATTGCTGAGTTTTTCGGCAAGTTCTTCGGTTGTTTTTCGGCTAAGACAATAAATAATGCCTGATTCAGCAGGTTTTAATTCGATAAAATCAACAATTTGTTTTACTCTGTCCAGAGCGGGACGCACTTCCAGACTTAGGTTTTTTCGATCAAAAGAAGCTATAAAAGTTCTTGAATTTCTTAAGTTTAACTGATTGCTAATGTCTTGACGTGTAGCTTTATCAGCGGTTGCAGTTAAAGCTAATATTGGAGTAGAAGGGAAGCGGTTTTTCAGGTAACCCAAGTTAGTATATGCCGGTCTGAAATCATGACCCCATGACGAAATACAGTGTGCTTCGTCAATAGCAATTAAACTTACGGTAAGTATATTAAATACATTTTCCAGATACGACAAACTTTCGGGAGCAACATAGACAAGTTTAACTTTATTGTTTCTCAGGTTTTCAATATGCAATTGTTGCTCGGCATCAGTTTGTGTACTGTTGATGAAACAGGCAGCAATTCCATTGGCTTTGAGGCTATCTACCTGATCTTTCATTAAAGCGATAAGTGGTGAAATTACGATCGTAATTCCGGGAAATAGTAAAGCGGGTAATTGAAAACAAATTGATTTTCCGCCACCTGTGGGCATGATTGCTAAGGCATCAGTTCCATTTAAGATAGTATTTATAATTTCTTCCTGATTGGCTCTGAATTTTTCAAATCCAAAATTTTCTTTAAGCGTATGGTGTAAAATTTGGGAAGTAATCATTATTTAGCACAAATGGATTTAATATTTTGTAAAGGATAAAAAAAGGAACTCAAAATAGAGTTCCTTTTTTTTTTGTATTGTTTTATGAATTAATCTTCATCATCTTCGTCTTCATCGTCAGCAATGTCTTTGTCGTCTGCATCTTCATCGTCATCATCCAGCTCCGGTTTATCAATAGAATCGTCTTCGTCGTCATCGTCACTAATGTCGTCATCAAGATCTAAACCTTTAATAGGAGCAATTGGTTCAATTTCATCATCAATATCTTCATCTTCATCAAAGTTTTCGATTCTGTCAGCAAGTTTAGTGCTTACTTTTACTAAATAAATAGTGTCTTCAGTACGTACTTCTACTGCTTCAACTAGTTCGTTTTTAGCATTTCTAAAACGAATGATATCTTCGTCATCATATCCGTCAGGAAATTTTTCAACCAATAAGTTTAAAATTTCATTTGTCAGTTTAGCGTACTCAACAATAACTCTTCTCATAAAAATGGTATTATAAATCTAATAAATAAGCAAAAATTAATGGTGCTACAATGGTAGCATCTGATTCAATGATAAACTTAGGCGTTTTTATATCTAATTTACCCCAAGTAATTTTTTCGTTTGGAACTGCTCCGGAATACGAACCATAACTGGTTGTAGAATCCGAAATTTGGCAAAAATAACTCCAAAACGGAATATCGTGCATTTCCATATCCTGATACAACATTGGAACCACACAAATAGGGAAGTCTCCTGCGATACCACCACCTATTTGGAAAAATCCAATACCATTCTCACTATTTTTTGGATACCAATCTGCTAAGAAAGTCATGTATTCAATACCTGATTTCATAGTAGATGCTTTCAATTCTCCTTTAATAACATACGATGCAAAAATATTTCCCATTGTACTGTCTTCCCATCCGGGAACAATAATAGGTAAATTTTTCTCAGCAGCAGCATACATCCAGCTATCTTTTAAGTCAATTTCATAATATTCTTCAAGAACGCCTGAAAGTAGCATTTTATACATGAATTCATGAGGAAAATAACGCTCTCCTTTATCATCAGCATCTTTCCATATTTTGTAGATATGTTTTTGTAATCTACGAAATGCTTCATGCTCAGGAATACAAGTATCTGTTACACGATTTAGTCCTCTTTCTAATAAATCCCATTCATCCTGAGGAGTCAAATCACGATAATTAGGTACTCTTTCATAATGAGAATGTGCTACCAGATTCATGATGTCTTCCTCAAGATTAGCTCCTGTACAAGAAATAATCTGAACTTTGTCCTGACGAATAATTTCGGCGAAGATTTTTCCAATTTCTGCCGTACTCATAGCACCCGCCATACTTACCATCATTTTAGCTCCATTGGCTAATTGTTGTTCGTAAGCTTTTGCGGCATCGACTAAAGATGCAGAATTGAAGTGTAAATAATGCTTTTCAATAAACTGACTGATCGGTCCTTTACTCATTTTGTGGTGTTTAAATATTTTGTAAATTTATAGGTATCTGAATCTAAACCGGCTCAAATATAATGAAATTATAAATCTACTAATTGTGTGTTTTGTTAATTATTTTTTATTGTAACCTAAAATTTTTAATACATCTTCAGAGGTTTGTTGTTCTGAAAAAACTTCTGTTGCTAATATACCATTTTCATCTCTGTCAATTAAGATATGTTTAGGCTGCGGAATCAGACAGTGGTGTAAACCGCCGTATCCGCCAATGGTTTCCTGGTAAGCTCCTGTATTAAAAAAACCAATATATAGCGGTTTTTCTTTGTTGTATTTAGGTAAATAAATAGCATTCATGTTTTGCTCTGAATTGTAATAATCATCACTGTCACAAGTCAAACCTCCTAATAATACTCTTTCATAAGTATCATTCCAGCGGTTTACAGCTAACATGATAAAACGCTTATTTATTGCCCAGGTATCTGGCAAGGTGGTAATGAATGAAGAGTCAATCATGTTCCACTTTTCTCTGTCGTTTTGTTGTTTTTGATATAAAATCTGGTAAATAGCGCCACCACTTTCTCCTACGGTAAAGGAACCGAATTCCGTAAAAATATTAGGAACATCTACTTCGGCTTCATCACAGGCAATTTTAATCTGATTGATAATTTCGTCAATCATATATTGGTAATCGTATTCAAATGCCAATGAGTTTTTGATAGGAAAACCACCTCCAATATTTAATCCGTCTAATGAAGGACATTCTTTTTTTAATGCAATATAAACTTTAATACATTTTACTAATTCGTTCCAGTAGTAAGCCGTATCATTTATTCCTGTATTGATAAAAAAGTGAAGCATTTTTAATTCAAGATTATTGTTTTCCTGAATTTGCTTTTTATAGAAATTAACAATGTTTTTATAACCAATTCCTAATCGGGAAGTATAGAACTCAAATTTAGGTTCTTCTTCGGCAGCAATACGGATTCCAATTTTGAATTTTCCTTTAATTTCTGCCTGAAGTAAATCTAATTCTTCATAGTTATCAATAATAGGAATAGTATTCTTATGTCCATTATTAATTAAACGGGCGATATTACTGATGTATTCGTCTCTTTTAAATCCGTTACAAATAACATAAGTGCTTTTATTGATTTTGCCGTTTTCTAATAAATTTTCGACAATATTAATATCAAAAGCAGACGAAGTTTCCACGTGAATATTATTCTTGAACGCTTCGTTCATGATAAATTCAAAATGAGAACTTTTAGTACAGTAACAGTAATAATATTTTGCCTCATATTTATTTTTTTCCATCGATTTACGAAACCAGCTTTTGGCTTTGTTAATGTTGTTGGAAATTTGAGGTAAATAAGTAAATTTTAATGGAGTACCATATTTTTCAACCAGTTTCATCAAATCAATATTGTGAAACTGAAGATTGTCTTTATTGAGCTTGAATTCTTCCTGAGGAAAGTAGTACGATTGATTTATTAAGTCAGAATATTTTGTATTCATTGAATTTTAGGATTTTTTATTTTTATAGCTTAATGATAATGATTAATCTACAATTCAAACCCTAATATTAGCATAAATAATTTGTAATTTTTCGTTTTCTACTTTTAGATATTGAAAAGTATCAAAATTAAATCTGCCTATAACCAAGTTTAAACGCTTCAATACTCTTAAGAAAGAACTATTGTTAACGCTTTGATTTGTGCTATAATTTCGCTGTTTTTGATCTCTTTTCATTGCGGCAAATGTAAAAAATAATATATAAGTGATGCAATCCTTTTTATAAAAAAAACAGTTAAGATTTATAATCTTCAAAAGCATCAAGAATTAATTCATTCTCAACTGCTTGGTTGATTTTTATCTTCCCAATTCCTTCGATTAAGGCAAATTGAATACTTCCATATTCATTTTTTTTATCATGAATAAGTAATTCCAGAATCGGTTCTATGTCTGCTTCTTCAAAAATGATGTCTTCGTAAATTGCTTTTAATACATTTTTAATTTGCGCATATTCTTCTGCAGAAATCAAATCTTTCTTTAATGAAATATAACTTTCCAAAATCATTCCCACAGCAATTGCTTCACCGTGAAGCAGGGTTGTTTTGGTTTGGCTTTCCAGAAAATAACCTTCGATAGCGTGTCCTAAAGTATGCCCGAAATTCAATGCTTTTCGAATATTTTTCTCAGTAGGATCCTGTTTTACAATTTCATTTTTAATTTCTACCGATCTGAAAATTAATTGATCTAAGGCTTCAAAATCAATAGTAGAAATATCTAAAAATTCCTCCCAGTACTTTTTATCGTAAATCAAACCGTGTTTCAGCATTTCGGCAAGACCGGAACGCATTTCGTTTTGAGGAACCGTTTCTAAGTATTGAGTATCAATAATAACCATTGCAGGAACATTGATTACACCTATCTGGTTTTTTAAATTCCCTAAATCTACTCCGTTTTTACCGCCTACCGAAGCATCAACCATCGAAAGCAAAGTAGTAGGAATATGGATAAAATCAACACCGCGCTTGAACGTTGAAGCAACAAAACCTCCCAGATCCGTAACAACACCACCACCCAGATTGATAACAAGACTTTTTCGGTCTCCACCCAGTTCCGTTAGTACTTTCCAGATTTCAACGCAGGTTTCAATGTTCTTGTTTTCTTCTCCAGCTTCAAATTCAATAATTTCAACATTGAGATCCGTTTCGATATAAGGCAATAATTTTGGTAAACAAAATTCGTTAGTACTGCTGTCTACAATTACAAAAATATTAGAATATTTATTTTTAGTAAGGTGAATGTTTAATTCTTCATATCCTTTTTCGTTGAAATAAACATTATAGTTATTGGCTTGAATTGTGTGTGTCATCATTAATTAATTTGAAATGCAAAATAAGGTAATTTCCACTAATTAATATTCATAACTCTGGCTATATTTGTTTTAAATAGTAAAAAAAGATGAAAAAGATATTCGAAAATACTCAAATCGCTTTTGCTTTAAAAAGCAATAACCAATTACAGTTATCGTATTTTCTTTTTAAAGTGATGAATTTTAAACTCTTGGTTCAGTTAGGGACAAAAATTCTTTTGCTAGCTTTAAAATTACATTTGCCGGTTCAAAATTTAATTAAGAAAACCATATTCAGTCAATTTTGTGGCGGTGTTAATGAAGAAGATTGCCTAAAAGTAGTTGACACCTTGTACACTAAAGATGTTTCGGCAGTTTTAGATTATGCTGTCGAAGGAAAAATAAATGAAGAAGAATTTAATAATGCTTTTGAAAAAACGCTAAAAATCATTGAATTTGCTAAAGAACGCCAGGCTATCCCTTTCGCTGTTTTTAAACCCACAAGTTTTGGACGCATGGATTTGTATGAAAAAACAGGAAACGCGACTGTTTTGACAGATTCGGAGCAGGAGGAATGGAGCAGGGTAGTGAACCGTTTTGATTTAGTTTGCCAGGCAGCTCATCAAAAAGACGTTCCCGTTTTGATTGATGCCGAAGAATCCTGGATGCAAACCGCTGCCGACAGTTTAATTCTTGAAATGATGCGTAAATACAATACCGAAAAAGCGATTGTTTATAATACGTTACAAATGTATCGTTGGGATCGGATGGAATATTTGAAAAAAATCCATCAGGAAGCTAAGCAGGGAGCATTTTATATTGGAATAAAATTAGTTCGTGGCGCCTACATGGAAAAAGAAAATGAACGAGCTGAAGAAAACAATTATCCATCACCCATTTGTGCCAGCAAACCAGCAACAGATGAAAATTACAATAGTGCTTTACGCTATATTACGGATAATTTAGATATTTTTTCTCTTTTTGCAGGAACACATAACCAGACGAGTACATATTATTTAATGGAATTGATGCGCGAAAAAAACATAACAACAGATGATTTCCGAATTTGGTTTGGGCAGTTGTATGGTATGAGTGACACGATTAGTTTTAATTTGGCTGCCAATGGTTATAATGTAGCTAAATATGTTCCTTTTGGTCCGGTGAAAGAAGTGATTCCGTATTTAATTCGCCGTGCTCAGGAAAATACAGCCGTTGCAGGTCAAACAAGCAGAGAACTCGAAATGATAATCAAAGAGCGCCAGCGACGAAAAAAGACTTAAATTATTTATAGAAATTTTGCTTTTAACTCAGGAGTTGGAATCATACATTGTTCTTTCTTGCCGTACCATTTGTATCGGTTTTTAGCAATATAATCATAAATAGTATCGGTAATTTTGTTAGGTAAAACACTAAAAACAGACAGAAATCCATAAATACCGCCTAAATCAGACGCAATTTTTAAAGCCGCTTCTGATTTATGGTAATAAGCAATTCCGGGTTCATACAGGATTATACTGTCCATCATTTTTTGGTTTACACCAATGTGATTGCAAATTTCCTGACCTAAATCAGATTGCAAAGCCACAAACCTAAAAACATCTTTTTTATCGTTTTTAATGATAAACTGCACCGCCGAATCACACAAATTGCAAACCCCGTCAAAGAGAATTATTTTTTTGTGCTCAGCAGTCTTTGCGAGGAAAGAAGCAATCTCACTACGTATTTCCATTTCAATTGGTGTTATTCAGTGATTATATCGTTAATTTTGATGTAGTTTATCATTCTGACGAAAGGAGGAATCTTCACAAGTAACGCCACTATCAATTCATCTTTTTATTCAGTTTGCGGAATATCTAACGGAGTTTTCTCCTTTGTCGAAATGACAAAATTGGTGAGTATTTTTCTATACTGCATTTACTTGTGTTTAGTGTGATTGCTTCGTTCCTCGCAATGACTTTGAATTCTGCTTTCTACAAACTGATTACTTCTTCACCGCTTCTACCAGATCCAATTCCTCCAGACTCACTTTAGAAGTAAAAAGTCCATAATTAACAACAGCTTTGTTTTTTTCAATTTTATCAATGCTACCTACGGCTTTTCCATCCAGCATTCGTACACGATCGCCCACTTTTAAAATAGCTTTTGGTTTTTCGATTACAGGTTTTAGTTTTTTCTCTTTTTTCTCTTTTCGAATTTCTTCTACCTGAACCGTAACTTCTTCAATCACTTCTTTTTTCTTAGCAATGATGGCTTTCGCTTCTTTTGGTGTTGCTTTTTTACGTTTAGAATTTTCGATTTCTACAATCTTCAAAAACTCGCCAATCAATTCTTTTTTGTTTTTATTGTTGAAATATTTCTCGGCAATATCTTCTATTTTTTGACCAATGTAAATCGTTTTCTGATTGCTGTCATACAATTCCTGATAGCTTTCCAGTTTTTGTTTTATTTTGACATTGATGGTTTCCATTTTTTTACCTTCTTCACGGGCTCTGGTTTCTTCTTCTTTTAAATTTTGAGATGTTTTTTCGAGCTTGGAACGTTCTTTTTGCAAGGTTGCAATGGTTTTATCAAAGCGTACTTTACCCACTTCAATTTTCTTTTTGGCACGATTGATTAAGCCAAACGGGATTCCGTTTTTCTGTGCTACTTCAAATGTAAACGAACTTCCCGCTTGTCCTAGAGCCAGTTTGTACATGGGTTCTAATGACTTTTCATCAAACATCATGTTGGCATTGGTAGCAAAAGGCAATTCGTTAGCCAATATTTTTAAATTCGAATAATGCGTTGTGATGATTCCAAAAGCTTCCCGATGATAGAATTCTTCCAGGAAAATTTCAGCCAGAGCACCACCCAATTCGGGGTCAGAACCGGTACCAAATTCATCAATTAGAAACATGGTTTTCTTGTTGCACTTCTTTAAAAAATAATTCATGTTTTTCAATCGGTAACTGTAGGTACTCAGGTGATTTTCAATAGACTGATTATCTCCAATGTCCGTCAATATTCTGTCAAATAAAAAGGTTTCTGAACGTTCGTGAACCGGAATCAGCATTCCTGATTGCAGCATTAATTGCAGTAATCCGACTGTTTTTAACGAAATGGTTTTACCCCCGGCATTAGGTCCGGAAATTACAATAATTCGGTTTTCCTGTTGCAATTCTATAGTTTGCGGATAGGTAATTTCCTTTTTTTGCTTATTCGTCAAATACAAAATAGGATGGAAGGCATCTCTAAAATATAGGCGGCGTTCCTCAGTAATTGCCGGTAAAATTCCGTTGATTCTTTCAGCATATTTTGCTTTTGCAGCAATAACATCTATATCACTTAAAAACTCCTGATATTCTTTTAACAAAGGTAAAAAGGGACGAATAGCATTCGATAATTGTTTTAAAATACGGGTGATTTCTTCTTTTTCTTCGTATTCTAAATTGCTCAGTTCTCTGGAGTATTTCAGCGTCATTTCAGGCTCAATGTAGGCAATACTTCCTGTTTTTGAGCTTCCCAGAATCGTTCCTCTTACTTTTCGTCGGTACATGGATAGAACTGCCAGAACACGACGGTTTTGCACAAAACTTTCTTTAATATCATCTAAATAGCCCAGGCCGTTGTATTGCGTCAAAGCAACGCCAAAACTCTGATTGACTTTGCCTCGAACCAGATTCATATTTCTGCGGATATCTAATAAAACAGGAGAAGCATTGTCTTTGATTTCGCCATATTTATCAACTACCGCATCAATTTGCGTGATGATTTCTTTTGTAAATTCCACGCGTGATGCACGGGCATTGATATTGGGATAATAATCATCAAATTTTTTCAGGAAATTCAATAAAAAATTCACTGTTGAAGATAAAGTGGCAATTTTTCTAAAACTGCCCACTTCCAGAAAACTGTCTTCAATGGCCAGGAATTTTATTTCGTGTGTTATCGCATCAAATCCGTGATTGGGAATGGCATTATTGTTTTGAAAAGAAGAAACATACTCTGACGTTTGCAGCAAAGCCTGCATCAAAGTTTCTTTGTCTCTAAACGGAGTAATTCTAAGTGCCTTTTCTTTTCCTATTTCGGTGTTACAGATATCTGAAATAGTTTCGAGAATCGTTGGAAACTGAAGATCCTGTAATGTTTTTTCGGTAATACTAATCATTTATTTTCTTTAAGAAAGTATCGCAAAAGTACAAAAAATACCAGTATTGATTGCAGTAAGTTTCTTTCTGATTTTTATTGAAAGTAAATATGATTTGACTAAAAAAATTCTGAAATTCGCATAAAAAAAAGATATGGATCTAAAAATGCATGATTCCTGGAAAGCCGTTTTAAATGAAGAATTTGAAAAAAGCTATTTCAAAGAATTAATTGATTTTGTCAAAGAGGAATATGCAAAAAAGATTTGTTATCCTAAAGGGAGTCAGGTATTTTCGGCTTTTGATCATTGTCATTTTGATCAGGTAAAAGTGGTGATAATCGGTCAGGATCCGTATCATGGTCCCAATCAGGCTAACGGATTGTGTTTTTCTGTAAATGATGGTATTCCGTTTCCTCCCTCTTTAATTAATATTTTTAAAGAAATTGAAAAAGATTTAGCCATACCCATTCCAAAAACCGGTAATTTAGAACGATGGGCAGATCAGGGTGTTTTTCTTTTAAATGCTACGTTAACGGTCAGACAATCAGAGGCCGGAAGTCATCAGGGCAAAGGCTGGGAAAAATTTACTGATGCAGTAATTAAAAAAATATCAGCCGAATCAGAAAAGGTGGTGTTTTTACTTTGGGGCGGTTTTGCCCAAAAGAAAGCAGCATTAATCGATGCTTCTAAACATCATATTTTAAAATCAGGACATCCTTCTCCTTTAAGCGCTAACAGAGGATTTTGGTTTGGAAACAAACATTTTAGTCAAACAAATGCATATTTAAAAGCGAATGATAAGCCGGAAATAAATTGGTAAAGAAAAAGCCATTTAAATTCCTAAAAAGAAACTTAAATGGCCTATTTGTATCGTAAAAAAGAAACTTATTTCTTTATGATATTTTCAAGGATAGCTTTATCTGCCCGGTTTTTTACAGTCAGAATAATTTCGATATTCTGAGCCGTTTTACCTTCGATAACATATAATTTTACATTTTTACCAAATTCGGTATCACTTTTATCGAAATCTACGTCACCAAATTCTAAAGATCTTTTGATATCAGTAGTATCAATCCATCCTTCGGCTAAAACCTTAGAAGCTTCTTCAGAATATTCAAAAGGCTTAGTTCTGATATCGTTTAAAACACGGGCGTTAGGGAAATAATTACAACGGGTATCTTTTCCGCTAAAAACAAGCGCTACAAAAAAACAGCCTAAAACCAAACCCACTAAATAATAAGAAAAACGATATGCAAACTTCATGAATTATTTTTTTTTTTGCAAAGGTAATTGAAAGTTTGCTTAAAACACAATTAAATTAATATCGTTGTTAGGTAAATCAAACCAGTCACCGATGGCTCTGTTAGTAAGGATTCCGTGATAGGTATAAATTCCGTTTTTCAGACCTTTATCACAACGAATAGCGCTTTCGATACCGCCATCTTCAGCAATTTTTAATAAATAAGGAGTGATAATATTACTAATAGAAAGTGAAGCTGTCTTAGAATATCGGGAAGGAATATTAGGCACACAATAATGTAAAATATTGTTTTTTATGAAAGTTGGCTTTTCATGAGTAGTAACTTCAGAAGTTTCAAAACAACCTCCGGTATCAATACTTACATCCACAATTACAGCGCCTTTTTTCATGTGTTCCACCATGGTTTCAGTAACTACAACAGGGCAGCGTTCTACACCACGCATGGCTCCAATGGCTACATCACAGCGTCTTAAGGCCTTCATTAAAGCTTTTGGCTGAATGGTCGAAGTAAAAATACGTTGGCTCAAACTGTTTTGCAGTCTTCTTAATTTAGTGATGGAATTATCAAATACTTTTACATTTGCCCCTAATCCGATAGCGGTTTTTGTAGCAAATTCTCCCGCCGTTCCTGCACCTAAAATAACTACTTCAGTAGGCGGAACACCAGTAATATTACCAAATAAAAGTCCTTTTCCAAAAGTATTGGCAATCATCAGTTCAGCAGCAATTAGTACGGAAGCTGTTCCGGCAATTTCGCTCAAAGATTTAACGATAGGATAGGTTTCATCTACATCTTTGATATATTCGAAAGCTAGTGCAGTGATTTTTTTCTTAGTTAAGGCTTCAAAATATTCTCTTTTCTTTGTTTTTAATTGAATTGCCGAAATAAGAATTGCCTGATTATTCATCATATTGATTTCGGCAACCGTAGGGGGTTCAACCTTTAAAATCATTGGACAACCAAAAACTTTTTGAGTATCCTGAGTCACTTCGGCACCTGCTTCGGAATATTCTTTGTCTGAATAACTTGCATTTTCTCCGGCACCAGATTCAATCATTACACGATGACCATGACATACTAAAGAACTTACAGCATCCGGCGTTAAACAAATGCGACGTTCCTGATAGCTAGTCTCTTTAGGAATCCCAATAAAAAGTTCGCCTTTTTTTCGGGCGACTTCTAATTTTTCTTCCTGAGGTAATAACTGTTGCTTAGTAAATGGCGTTATGGATATTGACATCGTTTTTTGTACTATTAAAAAGTAAAATTACACAAAAAGATTAAAAAAATAAGCTTTAAATTTTTATAAAAACTTAAAAGTCTCATTTATTAACATTTGGCATTTTTTAAACTTATTTTGTCGGTTAAATTAAGAAGTATTTTCGGTATAAGCTTGGAAATAAAAACTTAAAACACTATTAATCAGTTATTAGTAATTAACATAAAAACTATTTTAATTTAATTTTAAAAGGCGTTTTTCGTCAGGAAGTACTTCTATGGTTATTGTTGAATAGTTCTCCGGCAGAAGATTAGCAATGTTTTCGGCCCATTCGATAAAACACCAATGTCCGGAATATAAATAATCATCAACTCCCATATCTAAAGCTTCTGTTTCTTTTTTCAACCGGTAAAAATCAAAATGGTAAATAATCTGATTGTCTGTAGTTTCATATTCGTTAACTAAAGAAAAAGTTGGACTACTAGTTGCTTCGGTCACACCCAGAGTTTTACACAATTGCTTGATAAAAGTGGTTTTTCCGACACCCATTTCACCATTAAAAAGCAATACTTTATGGGGTTTTGCAGCCACAATCAATTCGGCTACATTGTTTATTTCGTCTAATGAAAAAGTGATTTCCATGTTTTTAGTTTTTAGTACCTAGTCCTTAGTTGTTAGTCCTTAGTCCTTAGTTTTTGAACTGGATTCTAAGGACTGATAACTAAGGACTAAATCCCTACTTTGGATTAAATATCAAACAGGGAATGATCATTTCTTCCAGAGAAATCCCTCCATGCTGATACGTGTTTTTATAATAACTCACATAATGATTGTAATTGTTGACATAAGCCAGGAACAAATCATTTTTTGCAAAAATATAAGAACTACTCATATTTATGGCAGGTAAACCAATTTTTTTTGGATCTTTTACAGCATAAACATCTTTGTTCTCATAGGTAAGACTACGACCTGTTTTATAACGTAAATTAAGGCTCGTATTTTTATCACCCACTACTTTAGATGGATTCTTGACATTGATGGTGCCATGATCAGTGGTTAAAATCAACTTGAAACCCAGTTTTTGTGCTTGTTGGATGATTTCTAACAAAGGAGAATTCTTGAACCAGCTCAATGTCAGAGAACGATACGCTTTATCATCCGGAGCAAGTTCTTTTACCACATCCATTTCGGTTTTAGCATGTGAAAGCATGTCAACAAAATTATAGACAATGGTAACCAAATCGTTTTCTTTCAATGCCCTGAAATTCTCCACGAGTTTTTTACCCGAAGCCATATTGGTAATCTTGAAATAATCTTCTTTAATATTTAAGCCCAAACGTTTTAATTGTGCCGAAAGAAATTCGGCTTCAAATAAGTTTTTTCCGCCTTCATCAGGGTCATTTTTCCAATATTCCGGATGTTTCTTTTCCATATCCAAAGGTAATAATCCTGAGAAAATAGCATTTCGGGCATATTGAGTTGCAGTAGGCAGAATAGAGTAGTAGGGTACTTCTTTTTCAAGTTTGTAATAATCGGCCACTACGCTTTCAAAGGCTTTCCATTGGTCGTAGCGTAAATTATCAATTACAACAAATAAAACCGGTTTTTCCTTCTTTTTTAATTCGGGAAGTACTAATTCTTTAAATAAAGTATGAGACTGAATGGGTTTGTCTGCTTTGGGTTCAAACCAGTCTTCGTAATTTCGCTCAATGAATTTTCCAAACTGCGAATTGGCTTCTACTTTTTGCGATTCCAGAATTTCAATCATACTCTGATCGTTAATATCTTCCAATTGTAATTCCCAGAATAACAGTTTTTTATACAGTTCGATCCAGTCTTCAAAACTGTTTACCATACCTAATTCCATTGCTATTTTTCGAAATTCTTTCTGGTAATCCAGAGTAGTTTTTTGCGAAATCAATTTTGAATTATCTAAATTCTTTTTCAGACTTAGTAATATCTGATTGGGATTTACCGGCTTGATAAGATAATCAGCAATTTTAGACCCAATAGCTTCTTCCATAATGTATTCTTCCTCACTTTTAGTGATCATAATCATTGGGATAGCACTTTTTTTCTCTTTCATTTCTGATAAGGTTTCTAAACCGCTCATTCCGGGCATATTTTCGTCTAAGAAAACAATATCAAAGTTTTCGTTTTCAAATATTTCGATAGCATCAAGACCATTGTTACAAGTCGTGACTTCGTAATTTTTTTTCTCTAAAAAAAGAATGTGTGGTTTTAGATAGTCAATTTCATCATCAACCCAAAGTATTTTTATCTTATCCATATATGTTTCAATAATAATCAAATTAATAGTTACTCAACAACGATAAAAAAAGCTGTTCATTGTGCAAATTACAGATTTTATACAAGCTGAGTTCCTAATATTATGATAAAATTTCTTTCTAAAAAACAGTCCTTTATTTTGCAATTTCTCCTCAATAAACGAATATTAAGTAAAAATTTAATACAATTTTATAATAATGACCTTCTTTTTTTTCTTAAATTTATAGATAACATAAAACCATCTATTATGACTGTAAATCAAATATTAGACGTAAAAGGGAATGAAGTTCATTCTATACTTTCTACCATTACAGTTTATCAAGCGTTGCGAATAATGGGAGAAAGAAACATTGGTGCTGTTTTAGTGATTGAAGATAATATTTTGAAAGGAATTTTATCTGAGCGGGATTATGCCCGGAAAATTGTTTTGAAGAATAAAACTTCAAGAGAAACTTTTGTCCATGAAATTATGGATACTGACATTATAACTGTAAAACCTGATGACGATATTAATTATTGTATGGATTTAATTACCAATAAAAGAGTCAGACACTTACCGGTAGTTTCAGAAACAAAAGTGATAGGAATTGTTTCTATTGGTGATGTGGTAAAATCTATTATTGAATTGCAAGAAAACACCATTCATCATCTTGATTCCTATATTCATGGAACGAAAGCGGAATAGAAAACAATTAGAAATTTTATTATGGCAACAATAATTCTTTCTGTTTTTCTTTTGGCTGTGGCAATTGCCGGAATTGCAATCAAATCATTAGTTAAAAAAAACGGACGCTTTTCAGGCACCTGTAGCAGTAATAACCCATTGCTACAAGGTGAAGAAGGTGAGGTATGCAGTATTTGTGGGGCTAAACCACAGGAAAAATGTAAATCTTAAGTTTTTTCAATCTGTTTTATTAAACCTGGAGAAATATAGGTTTTCCATTTTCCGTTTTCATCATAAATAAAATAAACTTCGAGATTTAATGCTTTGTTTTTTTCGACAAAAGCAATCGCTTTTTGCAATCCCATAACCATAAAAGCGGTTGCATAAGCATCGGCAGTTATGGCATCATTAGCAATTACGGTGGTGCTTAGCAGATTATGCTTAGCCGGATATCCTGTTTTAGGATTTATGATATGTGAAAATTTTTGATTGCCTTCTTTGTAAAATTTGCGGTAATTGCCGGAAGTTGCCAGTGCTCGATTATCTAAATTAAGAATGGCTTGTAATTTTCTCTCTGATGTATTTTCTGCATCAGGCTGTTCTATGCCCACTTTCCATTTTTCTTGTTCTTTTTTCCCCTTGGCTTTTATTTCCCCTCCTAATTCAACTAAATAATTTTCTATTCCTTTTTTCTCCAGAAAAGCAGCTAGTACATCCACCGAAAATCCCTGTGCAATAGCATTAAAGTCAATTTTTATTTCTGGTTTTTCTTTTATAATGTTATTGTCCTGAATACTGACCTTTTTATAATTGACTAATTGTAACAAACTATCCACCTCGTTTTGATTTAAAGATTTTTTTTGTGTTGGACCAAAACCCCAGGCGTTTATTAAAGGTCCGACAGAAATATCAAAATCGCCATTTGTTTTCTCCGATACTTCAACTGCTTTATTAAAAACAGTTTTGAAATAAGTATCAATAACTACATTTTTCTCATTGCTATTTATTTTGGAAATAATGGAATTGGGTCTCCATGTTGACATCGAAGCATCGATATCAGCTAACAAAGAATCGATTTCTTTTTCGGAAACAATCTTATCTTTAGAAATATACGTAATATGATAACTGGTTCCTTGTGCATTTCCCTGAAGAAAGAAAATTGTTTCTTTTTCGAAAGTACAAGCCATTATCAGCATTAGAGTAAAAAAAATAAATACAGTTTTTATCATACGATAGTTTTAGCTTCCAAAATCATCAAAAGCAATATTTTCTTGTGGAACTCCCAGATCATCGAGCATTTTAAACACAGCTGCATTCATTAACGGAGGACCACAAACATAATATTCGATATCTTCGGGAGCTTCATGATCTTTTAAATAATTTTCAAATAATACATTATGAATAAAACCGGTATATCCTTTCCAGTCATCTTCCGGTAATGGTTCAGAAAGTGCGATATTGTATTTGAAATTATCAAAATCCTTTTCAATTTCTCTAAAATCTTCGGTATAAAACACTTCTTTTAAAGATCTTCCTCCATACCAGAAACTTACTTTTCGGTCTTTTTCTTTCAGCGTATGAAACAAATGAAATAAATGAGAACGTAACGGAGCCATACCTGCTCCACCACCTATATAAATCATTTCTTTTTGGGTATTTTTAATATGGAAATCTCCAAAAGGTCCTGCAATACTTACCTTATCATGAGGTTTCAAAGAAAAGACATAAGACGAAGATACTCCGGGATATACCTTCATAAATCCGCCCGCTTTTCGATCAAAAGGCGGAGTAGCTAATCGAATATTTAGCATAATAATATTGCCTTCAGCAGGATGATTCGCCATAGAATAGGCTCTGAAAACAGGCTCCGGATTTTTTGCTTTTAAATCCCACACTTTAAATTTATCGTAATCGGATTGAAAACGTTCATCAATTTGATATAAATCCTTTTTAAAATCAAGTTCGAATGCAGGAACATCAAGCTGAATATAACTGCCCGGTTCAAAATCTAAAAATTCACCTTCGGGCAATTTCACGATGAGTTCCTTGATGTAAGTCGCTACATTTTTATTAGAAACTACTTCGCATTCCCATTTTTTAATTCCCATGACACTTTTAGGAATTACAATTTCCATATCCTGTTTAACTTTCACCTGACATCCTAATCGCCAGTTGTTTTGTTGTTCTTTTCTGGAAAAATAAGGTGTTTCTGTGGGTAAAATTGCTCCACCGCCAGAGAGAACCTGGCATTTACACAAACCACAGGTTCCGCCACCGCCACAGGCTGATGGTAAAAATATTTTTTTATTGGATAAAGTAGAAAGTAATGAGGAACCGGCTTCTGTTTTAAGTTCTTCCTCTTCATTTATGGTGATATTAACTAGCCCGGAAGGAGTCAGCTTTGATTTGGTGTACAAAATAATATACACCAGAAGAGAATTGAAGAGTAAAAATACAATTACGCTACAAATGATTGTTGTGCTATCAAAATCTGATATATTCATCTCCATTAGTTTATATATTTATAACGAAATCCCCATAAAACTCATAAATGCAATTGCCATCAATCCGGTCAAAATAAACGTAATTCCCAATCCTCTTAAAGGTCCGGGAACATTTGAATACCGTAATTTTTCACGGATGGCAGACAAAGCAACTATGGCTAAAAACCATCCTACACCAGATCCCAGTGCAAAAGCGCTTACTTCTCCTAAGTTAGCGTATTCTCTTTCCTGCATGAATAATGCACCACCCAGGATGGAACAATTTACTGCAATCAACGGTAAAAATATTCCTAGTGAAGTGTATAGTGTCGGTACAAATTTTTCAACAATCATCTCTACCAGTTGTACAATGGAGGCTATTGTTGCAATAAACATAATAAAACTTAGAAAGCTAAGATCAACCGTTGAAAAATCAGGTGACAGCCATTGTAAAGCACCGGCTTTCAAAACATATTTTTCTAACAGGTAACACACCGGAACAGATACAAACAATACAAAAGTTACCGCAAGTCCCAGTCCTACAGCACTTTTTACTGTTTTAGAAATGGCCAAATAAGAACACATACCTAAAAAATAAGCAAATATCATGTTCTCGATAAAAATTCCTTTTATAAAAATATTGACATATTCCATGATTATTATTTTATTTTGATTCGATTAATTTTTGATTTCGGCTTCTTTGAATCCAGATGAGTATGCCTACTATAATCAGCGCCATGGGCGGCATGATAGCCAGACTATTATTAAAATAACCTGATTCATAAAAAGAATCTGGAACGACACGATAGCCTAATAATTCTCCGGAGCCAAATAATTCCCGAAACATAGAAACGATAATCAGAATCATTCCGTATCCAAAACCGTTTCCAATACCATCTAAAAATGCCGGCCACGGCTTATTAGACATTGCAAAAGCTTCTAATCTTCCCATAATAATGCAATTAGTGATAATCAATCCCACAAAAACGGACAATTGCTTACTAACATCAAACAAGAAAGCTTTTAGAAACTGATCTACTAAAATTACCATGGTGGCAACCACAGTGAGCTGAACAATAATCCGGATGCGATTGGGGATTATATTTCGAATTAAAGAAATAATAACATTTGAAAAAGCACAAACAACCACAACAGCAAGAGCCATCACAATAGATGGTTTCATTTTAACTGTGACTGCCAGTGCTGAACATATTCCTAATACCTGAACTGTAATAGGATTGTTATCATTTAAAGGATCGTATAAAAGGCGTTTGTTTTTAGCTGAAAACAACGGCTCTTTTGTTTTTTTCTTTTTTGCAGGAACTGCGATAGTTTCTTTGCTCATATCCTGTTAGTTTTAATTTGTAAATGCAATAGTCTGCTGTTTTTTAAAATACGGAATGTAATTTTTAAGGATGTTTTCCAGCATGTTACTTACTCCGTTACTGGTAATAGTAGCTCCTGAAATAGCATCTACTCCATGTAAATCATCAGCATTTGTTCCTCCTTTAATTACATCCACTGAAACAAACTTGCCTGATTCATCAAAAATCTTTTTACCCACAAACTGCTGCTGGAATTTTTGTGTTTCAATTTCAGCACCTAATCCGGGCGTTTCACTTTTATGACCAAAACTAACTCCGTACACCGTATTCATATCACTTTCTAAAGAAATATAGCCCCATATAGGTCCCCACAAACCTTTTCCTCTTACAGGAATGATATAAAAGGACTTTCCGTCTTTATTACAAATAAAAAGTGGAAACAGCTGTTTATCTGCATTGCCTGTTTTTGATTTATCCAATTCTTTTTTAAGGTCAATATCAAAAGCTTTTACGTTATTAGTCAGTTCTTCTCCTTTGTTATTTAAAACAATTTGTTTGGTTATGTACTTATCAAATGCCGTTTCGGTTTGATTCGTTTCGGTAGTGATAGAAATACTGCTGAGTATGTTTTTCATTTTTTCAACTCTGCTGTTTTTTTCCTGATAAGGCGCCAGACTAATGGCAGTTACGGATAGTACCACAGCAACGATGACTACCATAACTGACGAAAATATAAACGTAGTTTTATTATTGTCTTTATCCATCTTGATTTTGTATTGGCTTTATTCTTTTTAATCTTCTTTTAATATTGGCTTCAATAACATAATGATCAATTAACGGAGCCATGACATTCATAAATAAAATAGCTAACATCATTCCTTCAGGATAGGCGGGATTAAAGACCCGAAAGAGAATGGCGAGAAACCCGATTAAAAATCCATAAATATATTTTCCTGTATTGGTTTGTGTAGCACTCACTGGGTCAGTGGCCATGAAAACAGCTCCAAAAGCAAAACCTCCCAATGTTAAATGATGTAGCGGACTTATTTGCATTAAAGTATTCAGTCCAAATAAATTGAATACTAATGCCATCAAAAAACCTCCTGCAAATACGGAAGTCATAATTCGCCAACTGCCAATTCCTGTAAACAATAAAATAGCAGCTCCAATGAGGCAGGCAACAGTAGACGTTTCTCCCACAGATCCAGGAATAATCCCTATAAAAGAATCGATAATATTGGGGATTTTATCCTGATATCCTGCAGCTGCATCTCCTAAGGCTGTTGCTCCGGTATAAGCATCCACCACGGTCTGTCCCTTTTCGGGACTGGTATTGATCCATACTTCGTCACCGGACATTTTAGTAGGATACGCAAAAAACAAAAATGCTCTGGCTGTTAATGCCGGGTTTAAAATATTCATTCCGGTACCGCCAAAAACTTCTTTCCCAATAATTACAGCAAAAATGGTAGCAACCGCCAGCATCCACAAAGGAACTTCAATAGGCATTATTAACGGAATCAACATTCCTGAAACTAAAAAACCTTCATTAATAGTATGTTTTCTGATGATGGCAAAAACGAATTCCGTAGTTAATCCTGCTCCGTAAGAAACTAAAATTAGCGGCAGTACTTTGATGGCTCCAAAAATAAAGTTATCCATTACTGAAACATTCATCATTCCCAGTGCCAGATGATGCTGGTAACCAATATTCCACATTCCGAATAACAAACAGGGAACTAGTGATAAGACTACTAATATCATCGTACGCTTTAAATCTATCGCATCACGAATGTGTGTTCCTTTACTGCCTGTGGTATGATTGGGAACAAACAGAAAAGTTTCAAACGCATCAAATGCCGGGTAGAATTTTTCCAGTTTTCCCCCTTTTTCAAAATTAGGTTTGAGATTGTTTAATAATTTTCTAAGTGGTTTCAAATTTCAGTTTTTTAATGATTAAATTAAATAGCTGCCTGATTTTTATTAAATTATCATAATTATAATAAACCAATACATTAATAGCGTTTGAAGTTAATTTTCTAAAACAAATGCCGTTAACTAAATTCTTTTCGAACCATATCCAGACCATGCCGAATGATTTCCTGCGATTTAATCTTAGACGTACAAATCAATTCACAGAGTGCAAAATCTTCTTCCGCTACTTCATAAATCCCTAATTTTTCCATTAACTCAATATCTTCAATCAGAATAGATTTTAATAATTGTACCGGATAAATATCCATGGGAAACACTTTTTCATATTGTCCGGTCATTACAAAAGGACGTTCTTCACCATGCAGATTAGTATTTAGATTGTATTTTTTATTAGGGGATAACCAAGAGAAAAAGGTGCGCGAAACACTGAATTTATTGAATCCCGGAGCCAGCCATCCCATAAATTCATATTCATTTCCTTCTAAAATAACGGTAATTTGGGCGTCATAAAAACCTAAAAAACCATCGACAGGAATTTGGCTTCCAGATAAAACAGAACCACTAATAATCCGGTTATCGCCTTTTTTAAGTACTGCGTCAGCAAGTATGTTTTTTATGTTAGTTCCCACAATTGTTTTGTAATATTGAGGTTTTTCAAGCTGTGCACCGGTAACTGCAACAGTTCTTGAAGCATCAAAAATTCCCTGATTGAATAATTTTCCAATAATTATTACATCCTGCGGATTGATATGCCATACCACTTCACCTTTGTTAATTGGGTCAATATGATGAATTTGCACCCCAACATTTCCTGCGGGATGAGGACCGGAGATGGTGTTTATTTGTACATTCTGAGCCTGGGTAAAAACAGGAGCAGAAGTGCTGTTTGCTTTAATATTTAAATGTATTTTGCCTGTCGTTAATTTCTTTAAGGCGTTGATACCGATTTGAAAATTAGTTTCCTCTGCTGACAAAATAAAGTCATAATCAGGAGCCAAAGGATTGGTATCAAATGCCGAAATAAAAATAGCCTTCGGTTTGTCTTTTGGGTTGGCAATCGTTCCGTAAGGACGTTGACGGATAAATGGCCAACAGCCGCTTTTTAGCAACTTTTCAATAATTTCGTTTCGGGAAAGCTGGTCAGGATTGGATGGAGTAGAGGAAACATATTTTATTTCCCTGTCGGCAAGGATTTTAATTTCTAGAATTACTCGTTTTTCACCACGGACAATTTCAATAATTTCACCACTTACCGGAGAACAAAACAGAATGCTTTCATCATTTTTATCAAAGAAAACAGGAGTTCCTGCTGCAACATTAGCCCCGGCTTTTACTAATAATTTTGGCGTAAGCCCCACAAAATCTTTCGGTTTGATGGCAAATATTTCGGCAACTGGAAGTGCAATAACTGACTTGGCAGCTTCACCGCTTAATTTGAGATCTAATCCCTGCTTAATTTTAATATATTCACTCATACATTTGGGTTGTTTTTAGTGGATATTATTTGATTTATGGGTCTGTGGCGTTATTATTCTTATAGGATACGAGATTATTTGTTTTTAATATTTTGCTTAAAAAAAGTAGTATAAAGCACTAATTTAATAAAATTACGCAAGAAAAACAATAATAAAAAACATTTTTAATTAGAGTATAATTTTCACTGAAACCAAAATGATTGAGCATTTTCAAAATTTAGCTTAGTAAGGAAAAAGAAAATAATTATTTATAACTTATTTATTATTGTTGATAACTCCGGAAACACCTTATAAAGAAATATCTTATATTTGAAATTACTGTTTAAAAAATCAATTTGTATTTGATATATAAGAATAAAAAAAAGTATGTCTTTGTATTTATATAATCTGATAATGAAAAACAAATAAAATTGAACTTTTAAAATTAATGGATTATGAATATCGAAATTTCTACCAGCTTTAAAAAAATGACAACTAAAGCCATTTTATCTATTGTTTTGTTTTTAGTTGTATACGTGATTTTATTAGCGGTAGCCATTGGGCTTACAGCTTTATGTCTAATAGGCGGGTTGTATGTAATTACTGCGAGACCTTCTTTTTTAACTTTGATGTTAGGAATCGGATTAGCAAGTTTAGGATTTTTTATTCTGGCATTTTTGTTCAAATTTATGTTTAAAAAACATAAAGCAGACCGTAGTCATTTAACTGAAATTACTAAAGAAACCGAGCCAAAATTATTTCATTTTATAGAAACTATTGTAAATGAAGCAGGAACTGATTTTCCTAAAAAAATATATCTTTCACCAGAAGTAAATGCAAGTGTTTTTTATGATTCCAGTTTTTGGAGTATGTTTTTTCCTGTCAAAAAAAATCTTCAGATAGGATTAGGACTGGTTAATACTATCACTGAACAAGAATTTAAAGCTATTTTGGCACATGAATTTGGTCATTTTTCTCAAAGAAGTATGAAAGTAGGAAGCTATGTATATTATGTAAATCAGGTAATATTTAATATGCTTTATGATAATGATACTTTTGACAAAATGATTCAAAAGTGGGCAAATACAAGCGCTTATTTCTCAATCTTTTTAATGATTTCTGTTAAAATTATAGAGGGAATTCAGTGGGTGTTAAAGAAAATGTATGAATTAATTAATATTACTTATTTAGCTCTTTCAAGAGAAATGGAATTTCATGCTGATGAAGTGGCTGCTAATGTTGCTGGAATTTTGCCTCTACAGGAATCATTATTGAGAATGGATTTAGTTGATGCCTCCTACAACGCTGTTATTGATTTTTATGGAGATAAGATAGTACAAGGTTTTAAAAGCAGGAATATTTATAAGGAGCAAGAATTTGTGTTAGAGTTTTTAGCCAAAGACAGTCAATTACAGTTTAAAAATAATTTACCTATTGTTACTTTGTTAGATATAAGTAAATTTAATAAATCAAAACTAGTAATAGAAAATCAATGGGCATCTCATCCTTCAGTTGAAGATCGCTGTTCTAATTTAGATCGTGTTAATGTCTATAAAGAATATTCAAATCAACAATTGGCAAACACTATTTTTTGTGATATTGAAAGTACACAAGAAAAACTAACTTCAAAATTATTTGCCTCTATTGAGAATGTCGATACGTTTAAGGAATTTACTTTGAAGGAATATAAAAATGAATTTCAAAATCAATTTGAAAAAAACACATTTAATAAAATTTACAATGGCTATTATGACAATAAAAATCCAAATTATTTTGACATTAATAAATTGGAAAAACCTTTAGTAATAAATAGTTTAGAAACTCTTTTTAGTAAAGAAAAAATAGATATGGTTTATGATTTTATTGCGTTAAAAAATGATGAAGTGCTGATTGAAAATATAGCTGATAAAAAATTAAATATTAAATCATTTGATTATGATGGACATAAATTCAAAGCTAAAAATGCGATTGAATTGATTCCTGAAATTAGAAAAAATGTAGAAAACTTAGAAAAAGCTATAACAGAAAATGATATCGCCATCTTTTCCTATTTTCAAAATATAGCTAAAAAAGATTATCAGGATGGAGCATTAATTATGAGATATAAAGCTTTTTTTGCTTATGACCATGAGTACGATCAAAAAATAGAACTCTACAATGATTTAATCAATCAATCTCATTTTATGACACTAATCACACCAATTGATGAAATTAAATCTAATTTTAAAAAACTTTACAAGTCAGAAATTGAAATCAAAAAAGAGATTACTAATATGCTTGGAAACCAATTATACACTAAGGAATTAACAGTAGAAATAAAAGAAAGTTTCGAATTGTATTTAAAAGAAAACTGGATTTATTTCAGTAATGACAAATATATTGATGATGAAATACAAATTTTTTATAAAGCCATTTACAATTATCATTTTTTACTTTCAAGAGGCTATTTTTTATTGAAGAAAGATTTACTTGATTTTCAAAATCAATTATTAGTTAATAATGGTGATATCATTTTGCAGTCTTCAGGTTTAAATGATGGTAACAGCGTTATAATAAATTAATTAAATTCAAAAAATGAAACCAAGAATAACCCCACTCGTAGAGAAAAAACTAATTGGATGTAAGCAAAACATGAATTATGCAACTTACAATCCGGTTTTGTTATGGCAAAGTTTTATGCCTTTAGAAAAAGAAATTACAAATAGGGTAAGTACTGATTTGTTTTCGGTTCAGCAATTTCCAGAAGGATTTTGGAATCATTTTAATCCCGAAACCGCGTTTGAAAAATGGGTTGCCGTTGAAGTATCTGATTTTGAAAATATTCCTGCTAATATGAATTCACTGGTGATTCCGGGTGGCTGGTATGCTGTTTTTGATTACAAAGGCGACGGAAGCGACGCGGCATCTTTTTTTGAATCCATCTTTAGTAGCTGGATTCCTAACTCGGCTTATGTTGTAGATGACAGACCTCATTTTGAAATTTTGGGTAATAATTACAAAAAGGGCGATCCCAATTCAGAAGAAGAAATTTGGATTCCCATTCGACTAAAATAAGCAGTCGAATTTTATATCATAGAAGTAACTGATTCTAACAGATTAAAAATTTTTTAAAAATCAGTTTTATTTGTTTTTAATTTAATCTGTATTTATGTGGAAATGCTGATTTTTGCATAAAAATAGTCATTGGTAATGAATGAAAAACAACGTTTAAAGGAGCTGGCTCAGCTTTTTCTCAAATTGGGATTCATTGGTTTTGGTGGTCCTGCAGCACATATAGCCATGATGCAAAAGGAAGTCGTTGCAAAAAGAAAATGGCTTGATGAGCAGCATTTTCTGGATTTATTAGGGGCTACTCACTTGATTCCGGGACCTAATAGTACCGAAATGGCGATTCATATTGGGCATGAAAGAGCAGGAGTAAAGGGCTTAATTGTCTCCGGACTTTGTTTTATTTTGCCTGCTGTTTTTCTCACAGCCGGATTTGCATGGTTGTACAAAGAATACGGTCAGTTACCGGAAATCCAACCTTTTTTATACGGAATCAAGCCAGCAATTATAGCCATTATTCTTGGAGCTATTTTTCCTTTGGCTAAAAAATCATTTAAAACCGTCCAACTTGTCGTTATTGGTCTACTGGTTTTGATTCTTTCGCTTTTGCATTATAATGAAATTGCTTTGCTTTTTGGAGCTGGATTTGTGTCGTTATTTTGGTTTTCGATAAAAAATAAAACCACTACCAATAAAAACTGGCTTCCTCTTGGAATGCTGCCTCTTTCTCAAAGCACTTTAATCGCTGCCAGTAATTGGAATTTATTTTTGATATTCTTAAAAATAGGTTTCATACTCTATGGAAGTGGTTATGTATTATTTGCTTTTTTGGACGCCGAATTAGTTGCCAAAGGTTTGCTGACACGAACCCAACTGATTGATGCCATTGCTGTGGGACAATTTACTCCGGGGCCTGTTTTTTCATCCGTAACATTTGTGGGCTATCAAATTAATGGATTTTCAGGTGCATTAGTGTCCACCCTGGCTATATTTTTACCCTCTTTTATATTTGTAGCCTTACTGAATCCATTAGTTAAAAAATTACGGAATTCTAAATCTTTTTCTGTTTTTCTGGATGCCGTAAATGTGGCTTCGGTAGCGATAATAATTGCTGTTTGTATTCAGATGGGGACAGAGACTATTACGGATTGGCGTAGTATTCTAATTGCTGTTGTGAGTATTTTTATTGCTTTTAATTATAAGAATATCAATAGTGCCTTCCTTGTTATTGGAGGAGCTTTTATTGGTTATTTGCTCACTTTTATATAAAATTTTTCTTGTTCTCGATACAATCCCGTCCGAAAACGGGATTACTCGAACTGACGAAAAATAATTATCAAAAACTACACACAACGGGTTAAAATTAAAAATCCATTAAGCACGAGACTTAATGGATTTTTTTGAATATATAACCTAATTTAATTCCGGGTAAAAGAATTAAGCTTACTGCCATCCGCCGCCTAAGGCTTTGTATAATTGAATAATGGCTTTATATTGTTGGAATTTATTATCAACCAGATTTAATTGTGCATTCAAGGCGTCATTTTTAGAGGTCAGCACTTCCAGATAATTAGCTAATCCGTAGGTTAATAATTCATCTGAAAAATCAGCCGCTTTTGTCAAAGATTCCACCTGTTTTTCTCTAATTGAAATTTTATAACTTTCGTTTTTGTATTGGGCTAAAGCATCCGAAACTTCTTTTCCGGCAGTTAAAAGGGATTGTTCAAATTGCAAATATGCTTTTTCCTGATTAGCTTTTGCAATTTCGTATCTGGTTTTAATCTGTCTTTGATTAAAAATAGGCTGTGTTAATCCCGTTACAATATTTGCAAAAACAGAATTGGCACTCAGCCATTTTTGAATATCAATACTTTGTAAACCTCCGGTTGCTGTTACTTTTAACGAAGGATAAAAGCTGCTTTTGGCAACATTCGTCATTTCAAAATTGTTAATCAGATTGTATTCCGCTGCAATTACATCCGGTCTGTTTCTAAGCAAAGCGGCAGGTACACCCACCGTAATAGCGGGTTCCAGTTTTTGAGCTTGAAAACTACTGCGTTCTATTTTTGCAGGAGCCTGAGCTAAAAGGATGCTTAAAGTATTTTCTAACAGAATACTGTTGTTTTTTAAATCGGCAATGATCAATTCAGTGGCATATTTTTGAGCTTCGGTTTGTTTAACTCCAACTTCAGTAACGTTTCCTGATTTTTTCAAAGCAGTGATCGTTTCGATACTTTCATTTCTGTTAATTAAAGTTTCTTCGGCTACCTTAATTTGTTCATCAACTGCTAATAATTGGTAATAAGTAGTGGCGATACTGGCAATTAATTGTGTTTTTATTGCCTGATTAGCCGCATTAGTTTGTAAGTAGGCTGCTTGTGTGCCTCGTTTATTACTTCTTATTTTTCCCCAAATATCCGCTTCCCAGCTCAATGTTCCTGTTAGTTGGTATTGATTAACAGTGGTGTTATTGACAATCGCACCAAACTGACTGTTTTTAGATAATTCCTGATGCGTCCAGTCTGTCCCGGCGGATAATATAGGGAAGTAGCCTGCTTTTCCCTGCAACATTGTCGCTTGTGCAGCTGCTAAGTTTTGCATAGCAATACGCACGTCATAATTATTTTCCAATCCTTTTTTGATATAGTTTTGCAAAATTGGATCCGTAAAAATTTTATCCCAGGTTACATTTGCTAATGAAGTAGTATCGGCTGAGACTGCTTCATTGCGGTATAAATCTTCTGTTTTTAAATCGGGGCGTTTGTAATCCTTAGCAACAAAACACGATTGTAATAAAGTTGCCGATACCACAAACAAAGTGATTTTATATATTTTATTTTTCATTTTCATTTTCTAAAAGTGTAACATCTGAATCCTGATTTTCTATAGGAAGTGGTTTTGTAGAAATTTTTTCCTGTAAATTTTGGAAAATAATAAACAATACCGGAATTACAAATACTCCTAAAATTGTTCCTATCAACATTCCTCCAATAGCTCCTGTCCCAATGGCATTGTTCCCTACAGCTCCGGCACCTTGAGCTAACATCAAAGGCAATAATCCGAAGATAAAAGCAAATGAAGTCATCAAAATAGGACGTAAACGGGCAACCGCACCATGAATAGCTGCTTGTACTACGGTCATTCCTTTTTTCCTTGAGTCTACAGAGAATTCAACTATCAAAATGGCATTTTTGGCCAGTAATCCAATAAGCATAATGAGCGTAATCTGGAGGTAAATGTTATTACTTACATTAAACATATAAGCAAACATATAGGTACCTGCTAAACCAATTGGTAATGAAATTAATACTGCAAAAGGCAGCATATAACTTTCATATTGTGCAGCTAATAAGAAGTAAACAAAAACCAAACACAATAAAAAGATATACAGGGTTTGTCCGCCTGCGCTAATTTCCTCACGAGTCATTCCTGAGAACTCATAACCATACCCCAGAGGTAAACTTTGACTGGCTACTTCTTCAACGGCTTTAATGGCGTCACCCGAACTAAAACCTTCATTAGGAGCTCCGGTTACTTTTACAGAAGTAAACAAGTTAAAACGATCTATAGCTTGTGGTCCAAATACTTTAACCAAAGTCACAAATTGTGAAATAGGAGCCATTTGACCATTATTGTTTCTAACCAAAACCTGATTTAAAGATTCCGGATTGCTTCTAAATTCCGGATCAGATTGATACACTACACGGTATTGTTTTCCAAATTTATTAAAATTAGAAGCATACACTCCTCCATAATAGCCTTGCATTGTTCCCAAAACATCCGTTACGGTTAAACCTGATTTCTTGATCGCGGCAACATTAAGATCTATACGATATTGTGGATAATTTGGTGAGAAAGAAGTTGCTGCGTACTTAATTTCCGGACGACTGTTTAATGCTGCCAAAAACTTATTATTTACTTCACTCAATTCCTGAATACTTCCTCCTTTTTGATCCTGTAATTGAAATTCGAAACCATTGGTAAAACCAAATCCAACAAGAGTAGGGCGGGCAAAATAAAGTACTTTAGCATCTTTAATGGCTGCTGTACGTTTAAATAATTCAGTAACAACTGCTGTAATTTCCTGATTGTCTTGTTTACGTTCTGCCCATGGTTTTAATTTTACAATCACCATTCCGTAATTACTACCGGTACCACTAATCAAACTTCTTCCGGAAATACGAAGTACTTCTTGTATTTCAGGAATATCTTTTACTTTGTTTTCAATTTGGAGTAAAACTTCCTCTGTTCTTTCTAATGAAGTACCTGGTGGAAGAGAAACATCCGAAAGGATAGCACCTGTATCTTCGCCGGGAACGAAAGCCTTTGGAGTAATATTTAATAATAAAATAAATAATCCTGCAAAAACAGCTATTCCTGCAAATGCTAACCATTTACGTTTAATGAAAAACTCAACAGATCTTTTATATTTAGCCGTTGTAGTTTCAAATCCGGCATTAAATGCTGAATAAAAACGTTCCATAAAACCTTTTTTAGGGGCATTTTTATCATGTTCTTTTAAGAAAATAGCACATAAAGCCGGAGAAAGTGTAAGCGCATTAATAGCTGACAATACAATTGAAACGGCTAAAGTTAATCCAAACTGTTTGTAGAAAACCCCTGCTGAACCGCTAATAAAAGAAACGGGGATAAATACCGCTGACATTACAAGCGTAATAGAAATAATTGCACTACTAATATCATTCATGGCACTATGAGCCGCTTTTCGGGGATTGTGTTCTCCCGCTTCCATTTTAGCATGAACGGCTTCCACAACTACAATGGCATCATCTACAACAATTCCCACTGCCAATACTAATGCAAACAGCGTTAATAAGTTGATGGTAAAACCAAATAAACTTAGAAAAAAGAAGGTTCCTACAATGGCTACCGGTACAGAAATAGCAGGAATCAAGGTAGATCTCCAATCTTGTAAGAAGATGAAAACGACTATAAATACTAAAAGAAAAGCTTCAATTAAGGTATGAATTACTTTCGAAATAGATTCTTCCAGGAAGTCATTGGCATTAATTAAAGTAGCATATTTTACTCCTTTAGGAAAATTAACTTCCGAATTTTTCAATACCTCCAGCGAACCTTCAATTACTTCTTGCGCATTCGAACCTGCGGTTTGGGCAATTGCAATTGCTATCGATTTATTTCCATTTGTATAAGCATTGCTGGCATAATTAACAGCACCCAATTCAATTCTTGCAACATCACCTAATTTTAGAATTTCTCCATTGGGAGTGGAACGAACAACAATTTCTTCAAATTCTTTTACGTTTTGTAAACGTCCTTTATATTTTAAAGTATACTGAAAAGACTGATCTCCGCTTTCCCCTAATTGTCCTGGCGCGGCTTCAATATTTTGTTCGGCTAATAAAGTTGTAATATCCGATGGAACTAAACCATAAGCACCCATAATATCCGGTTTTAACCAAATACGCATGGAGTAGTCTTTTTGACCAAAAATCATCGCTTCTCCAACTCCGGCAACACGTTTTATTTTTGGAATAATATTGATGTTGGCATAATTTTGAAGGAAAGTATCATCATAATCCGGATTTTCACTGTATAATGATAAAATTAAGATGTTATCACTCTGTCTTTTAGATGTGGTAACACCGGCTCTTGTAACCTCTTGAGGCAATAAAGGGGTAGCACGGGAGACACGATTTTGTACATTCACCGCTGCTAAATCAGGATTTGTACCTAATTTAAAATAGATATTTATAGAAGCCGAACCATCATTATTGGAGGTTGAAGTCATATAAGTCATGTCTTCAACACCATTAATTTGTTCTTCCAGAGGAATTACTACCGAGTTCATTACCACTTCGGCACTTGCTCCCTGATAATTTGCGGATACAGTAACGGTAGGTGGCGCTATTTCTGGATATTGAGAAACAGGAAGCGAGATTAACCCTAAAACTCCCAAAATTACGATGATGATAGAAACCACCGTTGACAATACCGGTCTGTCAATGAATTTTGAAAACATATTTTGTTATTTATGCAATAGTTAGTTGATCAATTATTTTTTTTCGGGATTGATTACTGTATTATAATCAACAACTTCAGGCTTAATTTCAGTTCCTTCTGTTACGATACCTACACCCTCAATAAGGATTTTGTCATTCACATTCAATCCATTATCCACTACAAAGAATTTTCCACCAGGGATGGCACGAACTTCAATAGGAACTGCTTTTACTTTGTTTTCTTTATCAACAACTAATGCAATGCGTTTGTCTTGTAATTCTAAGGTAGCATTTTGCGGAATTATAATCACATCTTTTAAGTAGGTAGGAATCTGGATGATTCCTGTCCCTCCGGAACGTAATAATTTATTGCTGTTGGGAAAACTGGCTCTTACATTAAACGAACCTGTTTGGGTATTTGCTTGTCCGCTAAAGGTTTCAATTTTTCCTTTTTGTTCGTATTCCATTCCGTTGCTCAGAATTAAATTTACAGCAGGCATTTTAGTGATTTTTTCCTGAAATGATTTTCCTTCAGCATTCATGGTAATATCTAATTGTTGTTTTTCATTCATGGAGAAATAAGCATAAATAGTACTTACATCAGATATTCGGGTCAACGGTTCCGTGGTTTGACTGCTTACATAACTCCCTAATCGCAGCGGTAAAGTACCTACAATCCCGTTAACCGGGCTTTTGATAGAAGCATAATTTATTTTTGCCACTATACTTTGATACGTACTTTTAGCACTGGCTAGATTGGCTTTAGCTGTTTCCAGTTGGACATCACTTATAATATTACGTTCTACTAATGGTTTTAAACGATTTACTTCCACCTGAGCGGCAGCAACTTTGGCTTTAGCAGCAGCAGCTTCCTGATTTGCAGTTTGGGTTTCCAGTTTAAAAAGCAATTGCCCTTTTTTGACTTCCTGTCCCTCCTGAATGTAAATTTTTTCAATATAACCATCTACTTTTGCACGAATATCAATATCAGTAATTCCTTCTAAAGTAGCAGGATACTCTGATAGTAAAGTAGTATTAGATTCCGTTACCGCAGTAACTTTGTATGGCAGGATAACGGGAGCGGTTTGTTGTTCTTTTTTTCCACAAGCAGCCAGTACTACTAAGCTTATAATGGTTAATGAAAGTTTTTTCATTGGGATCAATTATTTATTGTTATTATTATTTATTTCTATTTTTTTGAAGTTGTTGATAGTCTTAGTAAACACTTTTTCAACTTCAATAACGTGTGTTCTGTAAGCTTTTACATTCTCCAGATTGCATCTTTCCTCAGGACAGGAAGCAGTAGCTTCTCTATAATCAACCATCCGGTTAATAATTGCCATTTCTGAGTCAATCAACTTTAGGAAATTAGCCAGTCGTTCACTTAAATTAGCCGGTTTAAAATACTTTTTTCGATCACCTGCTTTGGTAAAAAAAGATATTTTATCCATTTTTAAAAGCAAATTAAGATTAGTAGAAATAGAACTTTTACTGGCACTTAATTTTCCAACTAATGATTCAAAGGTTAATCCGGTTTTACAGCCGTCAATAATCAATGTACCTAATATCCTGGCCGCTAACGGAGGAATATTATATAGTTTTTCAAAATAATTTCCGTATAATTCTATAATTTCTTCTCTTTCCTTTTCTATATCCATGTTGAAATTTTTTGCAAATTTACAATTGGTTCGGTAATCACCGAACTAATCGAACTTAATTTTATGTTAATTTTCTGTAAACATTTAACCCTTTTGACACGAAAAAAGGTTATTTTCCTAAAAAAGAAAGGTTTATGAAGCTAAAAAATGCTTAATATTGATATTCGAATAAAAATTAACTACTCCAACCAAAGATTTTTAACTATGAAACTTCAAAAACTGCATTACTTATTGGTTATTTTAAGTCTGTTTTCGGCTACGGTAACTATCGCCCAACATCAATTTGTAAATATAAATACACCACCCGAGATTTCGCCGATGCCCATGAAACCGGAAATGACTGAAATTTGGGAACCGGAAGTAAAAATAATTACAGCAGCTAAAATTCCCGGAAACGCACCTTCGGATGCCATTATTTTATTTGACGGAAAAAATTTAGATCAATGGGTAAGTAAAAATAATCCCAATAAACCCGCGCCTTGGAAAATAATGGATAATGATTATATGGAAATTGTACCCGGTTCAGGAGATATCCAAACCAAAATGACATTTGGAGATTGTCAGCTGCATTTAGAATGGAGTGCTGATGACGCTGCAGTTCACGGCGGACAGGCGAGAGGCAATAGTGGTGTTTTTTTCCAAAACAGATATGAATTGCAAATATTAGATTCTTACAATAACCGAACGTATAGTAATGGTCAGGCGGGTAGTATTTATAAAGATCATGCACCCTTAGTAAATGCTGTAAAAAGCCCGTTAGAGTGGAATATGTATGATGTTATTTATACCGCACCGCGATTTAAAGCAGATGGCAAAATTGATGCCCCAGCCAGAATTACGGTATTTTTAAACGGGGTTTTAATTCAAAATAATGTAACTATAAACGGCTTAACACTTTATATCGGTTTACACAATTATCCGTCGCCTCATGGTGATGATGTTATTTCGCTTCAGGATCATGGTTCTAAAAACCAATATAGAAATATTTGGATTAGAAAACTTTAAAAACAGCAATTAGCAGCTCAAGCGTATTACTATTTTTTTTGCCACAAATTGCATCAATAAGCACCAATTAAACGTTGTTTTTAATTACGCAAATCATTAAAACAGCTGGAATTAGTGGCAATTGGTGTAATTAATTTCTAATTTTTTCTAGAAGTGAACACCTTTTACAATTAGTAATTTTACGGTTTTTAAAATCTAAATTTTATATATTTGTCAACCTAAAATTCAAGTTGTAGTGAGTCAAATTAATAAATTAAAAATATTCAACGATCCCATTTATGGGTTTATAACCATCCCTAATGCATTAATTTACGACTTAATACAGCATCCTTATTTTCAGCGTTTGCGTCGAATTACCCAAATGGGTTTGTCCTATTTAGTCTATCCGGGAGCAAATCATACCCGCTTTCATCACGCTTTAGGCTGTATGCATCTGATGCAAAAAGCAGTCGATGTTTTACGTTTTAAGGAAGTATCCATTTCTGAAGAAGAAGAAAATGCGCTTTATATTGCCATTTTATTACACGATATAGGACATGGTCCGTTTTCTCATGCTATGGAAAAAAGCATTGTAGAAGATGTGCACCATGAAGAAATTTCACTGTTGTTTATGAAACAACTCAATGTGGAATTCAAAGGACAATTAAGTTTAGCAATTAAAATATTTGAAGGAGATTATCATCGAAAATTCATGTTACAGCTCATTTCAAGCCAGTTGGATATGGATCGAATGGATTACTTAAAACGGGATAGTTTTTACTCAGGTGTTGCCGAGGGAAATGTTAATTCCGAACGTTTAATCCAGATGATGAATGTTCAGGATGATTTTTTGGTTATAGAAGAAAAAGGGATTTATTCTGTTGAAAAATTTTTAATGTCCCGCCGATTAATGTATTGGCAGGCTTATTTGCATAAAACAAGTCTGGTGGGCGAATTAATTTTGACCAGAATTTTAAAACGTGCCAAGGAACTGACTTTAAAAGGAACTGTTTTACCTTGCAGCGAGCCTTTGCAATTTTTTATGCAAAATAAAGTGGGATTAGAATTATTCGACACCACAACTTTAGAATTATTTTCTCAACTGGATGATTTTGATATTATTAGCGCATTAAAAGCCTGGCAAAAAAATGATGATTTTATTTTGTCTTCTTTGAGTAAAATGATAATCAACAGAGATTTATTGAAAATACAATTAACCAGTGAGAAAATTGCTATTGATGATTTAAATCCTTTGAAAGAACGTTTTGCACTTGAAAACAACATTAGTATCGCCGATACCAATTATTTCATTTTTAAAGGAAAAATTAAAAATCAGGCTTATGACAAAGAAGCTGAACCTATAAGAATCCTTAAAAAAGACAGGACTGTAGAGGATGTTA
This sequence comes from Flavobacterium flevense, assembly GCF_900142775.1. Lineage (GTDB taxonomy): Bacteria > Bacteroidota > Bacteroidia > Flavobacteriales > Flavobacteriaceae > Flavobacterium > Flavobacterium flevense. The sequence goes on along the minus strand of NZ_FRCC01000003.1, from coordinate 258,643 downwards.
TTGAATCATCCGATCAGTTGAATTTAAAGTCTTTATCAAAATCAGTGACTAAATATTATATTTGTTTCCCAAAACAACTACTATAAATCCACATTTAAAATCTATTTTTTTATATTTTTGTCGGAATGAAATTTACAGCAGAACAAATAGCGGGCGTTTTAGATGGCGAAGTTATTGGGAATTCCCAGGCTGAAGTGCATGAGCTGTCTAAAATTGAGGAAGGAAAAGCAGGTTCTTTAACTTTTTTATCCAACCCGAAATACAATAACTACATCTATACTACCGAAGCAACAATAACCATTGTAAACAAAACTTTTATTCCTGAATCAGAATTAAAAACAACATTAATAAAGGTTGAAGATGCTTATATGGCTTTTTCTAAATTATTAGAATTTTATGATCAGGCAAGAAAAGACAGTAAACAAGGTATTGAAGCACATACTGTAATTTCTGAAAGTGCTAGATATGGTGACAATTTTTATTTAGGCAGTTTTAGCTATGTAGGTACAAATGTAACCATAGGTAATAATGTAAAAATTTATCCTAATTGTTTTATTGGAGATAATGTTGTCATTAGTAATAATGTCACTATTTTTGCGGGCGCTAAGATTTATTCAGAATCGGTGATTGGTAATAATTGTACCATTCATGCTGGGACAGTAATTGGTTCGGATGGCTTTGGTTTTGCACCAAATCCGGATGGGAGCTACACTAAAATTCCTCAAATAGGAAATGTAATTATTGAAGATGATGTTGAAGTAGGATCCTGTACTACAATTGACAGAGCCACATTAGGATCTACAATTATAAGAAAAGGAGTGAAGCTGGACAATCAAATCCAGATTGCACATAATGTAGAAATAGGAGAGAACACCGTAATTGCTGCACAAACAGGAATTGCAGGTTCTACTAAAATAGGTAAAAACGGAATGATAGGCGGTCAGGTAGGAATATCAGGACATTTGACCATTGGAAACAATGTTCGCATTCAGGCCCAGTCAGGAGTTGCCAGAAACATAAAAGACGACGAAATTTTGCAGGGAAGCCCAACATTTGGCTATAATGATTTTAGTAAATCGTATGTACATTTTAAAAATTTACCTAAAATTATTGCAGAGATTGACGAATTAAAAAAACAAATATTAAACCAAAAAAATGCAAACAATGGTTAAACAGAAGACCATCAAAACAGAAATTTCATTAACGGGGGTTGGCTTACATACTGGAAAAGAAGTTAAAATGACTTTTAAACCAGCTCCGGTAAATAATGGTTTTACTTTTGTCAGGGTAGATCTTGAAGGACATCCTATTATTGAAGCTGATGCTAATTATGTTGTAAACACACAACGCGGGACAAATTTAGAGAAATTAGGCGTTAAAATCCAGACACCTGAGCACGTTTTAGCGGCTTTAGTGGGTTGTGATTTAGATAATGTTATTATCGAATTAAATGCTTCAGAACTACCTATCATGGATGGTTCTTCAAAATATTTTGTTGAAGCCTTAGAAAAAGCAGGTGTTGAAGAACAAAACACAAACCGTAATGTGTATGTCGTAAAAGAAGTAATTTCATTTACTGATGAAGCGAGTGGCAGCGAAATTCTGGTTATGCCTAGCGATCATTATACCGTAACTACGATGGTTGATTTTGGTACTAAAATTTTAGGAACACAAAATGCAACTCTTAAAAATATAGGCGATTTTAAAACTGAAATTGCTTCTTCAAGAACGTTTAGTTTCTTACATGAATTAGAATCTCTTTTAGATAACGGATTAATTAAAGGTGGGGATTTAAATAATGCTATTGTGTATGTAGATAAAGAAATATCTGCTACTACAATGGAAAATTTAAAAATAGCTTTTGGCAAAGAAAGCATTAATGTGAAACCAAATGGAATTCTTGATAATTTAACTTTGCATTACCCAAATGAAGCTGCACGACATAAATTATTAGATGTAATTGGTGATTTGGCTTTAATTGGAACAAAAATTCAGGGAAAAATTATTGCAAACAAACCAGGTCATTTTGTAAACACTCAGTTTGCTAAAAAAATGGCTAAAATGATTAAAATTGAACAACGTAATTACGTTCCTGTTTATGATTTAAATCAGGAGCCATTGATGGATATTCATAAAATCATGGCGATGTTGCCACACAGACCACCGTTTTTATTGATTGACAGAATCATCGAAATGTCGGATAGTCATGTTGTGGGAATGAAAAATGTTACAATGAATGAAAATTTCTTTGTAGGACATTTTCCTGATGCACCGGTTATGCCGGGGGTTTTAATTGTAGAAGCCATGGCTCAAACAGGTGGAATTCTTGTTTTAAGCACCGTGCCGGATCCTGAAAATTATTTAACTTATTTCATGAAAATTGACAATGTTAAATTCAAGCATAAAGTATTGCCGGGAGATACACTAATATTTAAATGTGATTTAATTACTCCTATCAGAAGAGGTATTTGTCACATGCAAGCCAATGCTTATGCTAATGGAAAATTAGTAGCTGAAGCTGAATTAATGGCTCAGATTGCAAAAAAACAACAATAAGTAGAACAGTTTTCCTTTCTGTTACTATAGTTTTTTATAGTAATTAAGGTAATTATAAAACAAAAAATAGATGAATCAACCATTAGCATATGTTCATCCTGGCGCAAAAATTGCCAAAAATGTAGTTATTGAACCTTTTACAACCATTCATAATAATGTAGTAATTGGTGACGGAACCTGGATAGGTTCTAATGTAACCATTATGGAAGGGGCAAGAATTGGTAAAAACTGTAACATTTTTCCAGGAGCAGTTATCTCGGCAGTTCCTCAGGATTTAAAATTTGGCGGTGAAGATTCTCTGGCTATAATTGGAGACAACTGTACCATCAGAGAATGCGTTACTATTAACAGAGGTACAAATGCTTCCGGACAAACTGTTATAGGGAACAATTGTTTAATTATGGCAGCTGCTCATATTGCTCATGATTGTGTAGTAGGTGATAATGCTATCATTGTAAATGGTGTGCTTTTAGGAGGTCACGTAATTGTAGGTAAACATGCTGTACTGGGTGGCTTAGCTGCTGTTCATCAGTTTATCAATATTGGAGATCATGCTATGGTTTCCGGTGGTTCATTAATTCGTAAAGATGTTCCTCCATATACTAAAGCTGCTAAAGAGCCTTTATCTTATGTAGGGATAAATTCCGTAGGACTTAGAAGAAGAGGTTTTGCAACCGAAAAAATCAGAGAAATTCAGGATATTTATCGAATTTTGTACCAAAAGAATTATAATACTACTCAGGCTTTAGGAATTATCGAAGCCGAAATGGAAGCAACTCCGGAAAGAGATGAAATTATCGATTTTATCCGAAACTCTTCCCGAGGAATTATGAAAGGTTACAGCGGAAATTATTAATCCTCTCCCCAGCCCTCTCCAAAGGAGAGGGAGAGATTATGAAACTCGAATTATAAAAGACTTTATAAAATATATAAGCATTTTTCATTTTTAGAAAGTTTTGATAAGCAGCATTTAGATTAAAAAAATAAATAATTAATAACACACAATCCATCCAGTCTCCCTCCCCTTTGGGGAGGGTCGGGGTGGGGAAAAATCAACAAAAATGGCATCTACATCAGATATTAGAAACGGACTTTGTATTAAATACAACCACGATATTTATAAAATTATCGAATTTTTACATGTTAAACCAGGAAAAGGACCTGCTTTTGTAAGAACAAAATTAAAAAGTTTAACAACCGGAAAAGTATTAGATAATACATTCTCTGCCGGACATAAAATAGAAGATGTTCGTGTTGAAACACATACGTACCAGTATTTGTATGCAGAAGGAGATCAGTTTCATTTTATGAATAACGAATCTTTCGAACAAATCACTTTAAACAAAAACATTCTTGACAACCCGGATTTATTAAAAGAAGGTACAAATGTAATGGTTCAGGTAAATACTGAAACTGATTTACCACTTTCAGTGGATATGCCGGCTTCTATCATTCTTGAGGTAACGTATGCTGAACCGGGAGTAAAAGGAAATACAGCTACAAATGCTACAAAATCTGCAACTGTTGAAACAGGTGCTACTGTAAACGTTCCTTTGTTTATCAATGAAGGTGATAAAATTAAAATCGATACTGCTTCAGGTTCTTACATGGAGCGTGTAAAAGAATAGTTTAATTGAGAAATTTAAAGATTAAATGATTTTAAACTTTAAGTTGACAATAGCATTTTTAATCTTTAAATTTTTCAACACTTAAATTAATTTATGAAATTTACAAGAGCATATTCTTTAAAAGAAATAGCCACTTTACTTAATTGTGAATTTGTTGGTGAGGAAGGTTTTGAAGTTTTGGGCATGAATGAAATTCATGTAGTAGAGCAGGGGGATATCGTTTTTGTAGACCATCCTAAATACTATGACAAAGCTTTAAATTCGGCGGCAACTATTGTTTTAATTAACAAAAAAGTAGATTGCCCGGAAGGAAAAGCACTTCTTATTTCGGAAGATCCCTTTAGAGATTTCAATAAATTAACGAAACACTTCAGACCTTTTCAGTCTAGCGGAGCTGCAATTTCTCCGACAGCTATTATTGGTGAAGGAACGGTAATTCAGCCTAATTCGTTTGTTGGAAACGGAGTTGTAATTGGTAAAAATTGTCTGATTCATTCTAATGTTTCTATTTACGACAATACGGTTTTAGGTGATAATGTCATCATTCACGCAGGAACTATTCTTGGAGCAGATGCTTTTTATTATAAAAAACGTCCAGATGGTTTTGATCAGTTGCTTTCTGGCGGACGTGTTGTTATTAAAGACAATGTTGGAATTGGAGCTTTATGTACCATTGACAAAGGAGTTACCGGAGACACTACTATTGGAGAAGGAACAAAAATTGACAATCAGGTGCATGTAGGTCATGATACCGTTATTGGAAAAAAATGTTTAATAGCTTCTCAAACAGGAATTGCAGGTTGTGTTATTATCGAAGACGAAGTGACTATTTGGGGACAAGTAGGAACAACAAGCGGCATTACCATTGGTGAGAAAGCAGTCTTGTTAGGACAAACCGGAGTAACTAAATCAGTTGCCGGTGGAAAAACTTATTTTGGTACACCAATTCAGGAATCCAGAGAAACATTGAAACAATTAGTTAATATTAAGAAGATTCCGAAAATTCTGGATGAAATTGAATTCCTAAAAAAAGAGAAAATTAATTATTGATTTTGTTTAAAAAATAAATATTTTGTGTCGAAGCTAACAAAAGAATGTAATTACTAACTTTTTTTTGATACTAAAAGAGCTTAAAATAATTTCGAAAACCCTATTTTTGCATCACAAATTTAAAAATCATATAAAATATATATCATGAGTGTTTTAGTTAACAAAGATTCTAAAATAATTGTTCAAGGATTTACAGGAAGTGAAGGTACTTTTCACGCTTCTCAAATGATTGAATACGGGACAAACGTTGTAGGTGGTGTAACTCCGGGAAAAGGTGGTTCAATTCACTTAGATCTTCCTGTTTTTAATACCGTTAAAGATGCTGTTGAACAGGCAGGTGCTGATACTTCTATTATTTTTGTACCACCAGCTTTTGCTGCTGATGCAATTATGGAAGCTGCTGATGCAGGAATTAAAGTAATTATTGCAATTACTGAAGGTATTCCTGTTGCAGATATGATTAATGCTAACAACTACGTTAAAGAAAGAAACGCAAGATTAATAGGCCCTAACTGTCCTGGTGTAATCACTCCGGGTGAGGCTAAAGTTGGAATTATGCCAGGTTTCGTTTTCAAAAAAGGAACTATCGGTATCGTTTCTAAATCAGGTACTTTAACTTACGAAGCTGCTGATCAGGTTGTAAAACAAGGATTAGGAATCACTACTGCTATTGGTATTGGCGGAGACCCAATCATTGGAACAACTACTAAAGAAGCAGTTGAATTATTAATGAATGACCCTGAAACTGAGGCAATTATCATGATTGGTGAAATTGGTGGACAATTAGAAGCTGATGCTGCTAAATGGATTAAAGCTGATGGTAACCGCAAACCTGTAATTGGTTTTATCGCCGGAGAAACTGCTCCTGCTGGTAGAACTATGGGACATGCCGGTGCTATTGTTGGAGGTTCTGACGATACTGCTGCTGCAAAAAAACAAATCATGAGAGACAACGGAATTTACGTTGTGGATTCACCAGCTGAAATTGGTAAAAAAGTAAAAGAAGTTTTAGGTTAATCTCTAAAACCGAATTTTAAATATATTAAGCCTCACATTTGTGGGGCTTTTTTAGTATAAAACAGAATTAAAGAAATACATTTGCACGCAATTAAAATCAGTGCTGCTGATTTTATAGAAATAAATTCAAAAAAGATTACTATGTATAAAGAATTAGAAGGATTCAAAGTAAAAAATCAGTTTTCATTAACCATAGAAGACAACTTAGAAGAAGTGTGTAATGCTACTGAAGGTTCAGGTGTGTTTTTAGTTTATGATGTTGCTGAAGCAAAAGAATTAATCATGGTAGGTTCTACAGGAACAGTACAAAATGATGGTACTTTGAAAACTAAAAATGGCGGATTGTATGATAAAATTGTAAACGGTCATCAATTTGCTAAAACAGGAAGAAAATATTCCTGGCCTGCACAAATGAAAAAAGAAGACATCAGCCGCTTAGAAGTGGTTTGGTATGAAACCTATAATGAAAATGAAAAAGTGATTCCTACGTTTGTTGAAGCACAGGTTTTACAAAACTTTTTAAGCGAAAACGCTAAATTGCCAAGATGGAATGTAGCTTTCTAGTTCATTTTCAGTAAAATAAATCTATATTAAGATTAGCCTTGCTTCGGTAAGGCTTTTTTTATGACATAAATTTTATAAAACAGCTAAATCGTTTATATTTGTAACTCGATTTAGAAAATAAACTTATATCACAATATGAAATTACTTGAAGGAAAGGTAGCCATTATTACAGGCGCAAGTCGCGGAATTGGTAGAGGAATTGCCGAAGTTTTTGCAAAACACGGTGCTAATGTGGCTTTTACTTACAGCGCATCTGCTGAATCAGCTTTGGCTTTAGAAAATGAATTAAATGCATTAGGAGTTAAAGCAAAAGGCTATAAGTCAAATGCAGCTGATTTTGACGAAGCACAAACTTTAGTAGATACTGTTTTGGCTGATTTTGGAACAGTAGATATTTTAATTAATAATGCCGGAATCACTAAAGACAATTTATTAATGCGTATGTCAGAAGCTGATTTTGATCAGGTAATTGATGTGAATTTGAAATCGGTTTTTAATATGACTAAAGCCATTCAAAAAACATTTTTGAAAAAACGTGCCGGTTCCATTATCAATATTAGTTCAGTAGTAGGTGTTTCAGGTAATGCCGGACAAACAAATTATGCTGCCTCTAAGGCTGGTGCAATCGGGTTTACAAAATCAGTAGCTTTAGAATTAGGTTCCCGTAACATTCGTTGTAATGCTATTGCTCCGGGATTTATTGAAACGGAGATGACTGCTAAATTAAGCGAAGATGTTGTAAAAGGCTGGAGAGAAGGTATTCCGTTAAAACGCGGTGGAACTACTGAAGATGTAGCAAATGCTTGTTTGTTCTTAGCTTCAGACATGAGTGCTTATGTTACCGGACAAGTATTAAATGTTTGCGGAGGAATGCTTACTTAATAAAAAGTATTCAGTAGTCAGATTGCAGTATTCAGCGAATACGAAAAGTTGATTACTGGCCACTATAACTGATTACTGATCACTGGTAAATATGACAACTAACACCATTCTGCTTATTATTCTTTCTTTAATAGTAGCTGCTGTGTTGTCTTATTTTCAATATTATTACAAAGCCAAGAGTAAATTAACTTTTAATTTACTCTTGGCTTTTTTGCGTTTTTTAGGCATTTTTGGATTGTTATTGTTGTTGATTAATCCGTTAATCACTTCTAAAACAACTGTTACAGAAAAACCGATTCTGGCTGTTGTCGTGGATAATTCCAGTTCTGTCATTAATTTAAAAGCTGATAAAACAGCAACCGAATTACATTCTAAACTGGTATCAAATAATGATTTAAAGGAAAAATATACGATTCAATCTTATCAGTTTGACTCGGATTTTTTGCCTTTTCAGCAATTAGATTTTAAAGGAAAGCAAACTAATTTAGATGCTGTTGCAAAAGATTTAAAAGCCACTAACCGCAATTATTCTTTTCCAACCGTACTTATTAGTGATGGAAATCAAACCTCGGGGAATGATTATGTATACAGTTTTGATATTTCCAATAAAGTTTTCCCTGTTATTCTGGGAGATACAACGAAAGTTTTGGATTTAAAAATCAACCATCTGAATGTAAATAAATACGCTTTTCTAAAAAATCAATTCCCGGTTGAAGTTTTTCTGCAATACTCCGGTACAAAAAGCATCACAGCTGATTTTCAAATTTCGCAGGGAAATTCCGTTTTAAATAAACAACGTGTTTCTTTTTCTCCAACAAAAAATACAGCCGTTATAAACGTACTTTTGACTGCCCATAAAACAGGAACGCAATTATACAAAGCAAGTTTGATTTCAAATGAAAAAGAAATAAACAGCTATAATAACCATAAAAATTTTGCTGTAGAAGTAATTGATCAAAAAACAAATATTGCTATAATTTCATCGATAAATCATCCGGATATTGCTACTTTAAAACGAGCAATTGAATCTAATGCACAGCGTAAGGTAACTATTTTTAATCCAAAACAAATCAATCAGTTAACAGATTATAATGTTTTGATTCTGTACCAACCTACATCCGAATTCAAATCTATTTTCGATTCAAATAAACATGCCGGAATTAACACCTTTATCGTTACCGGTACGCATACTGATTTTGGTTTTTTAAACCAGCAACAAAGCAATTTAGAATTTAAAATGACTGCGCAAAAAGAAGATTATTTAGCCGGATTTAATTCGCAATTCAATCTTTTTGCTCTTGATAATATTGGTTTCGAAATTTTTCCGCCTTTGCAAAATCCGTATGGAAAAATCAAAACCAATGGAAATACCAGTGTGTTACTTTCTTCAAAAATCAGAAACATGGAAAGCGGAGCGCCTTTGCTTGCTTTTAGCGAAAATCAAGGAAGTCGTTCAGTCTTTTTGTTAGGAGAAAATAGCTGGAAATGGCGTATGGAAAGTCATATTAAAGAGGAATCTTTCGCGAAATATGATGTTTTTATGGATAAAATTATTCAGTTTTTAGCGAGCAATAACGCTAAAAAATCGTTGATTGTTAACCATGAAAGTTTCTATAATTCAGGCGATGCTATCGAAATTACAGCACAATATTTCAACAAAAATTACGAATTTGATGACAAAGCCCATTTGAGTATTTCATTAATTAATTCGAAAACTAAAAAAACTAAAACTTACGATTTACTGAAAGGGAATAACGCTTACAAAGTAAATTTAGACGGTTTACCAGCGGGAACTTATAATTTTACAGTAAAAGAACTGAACTCAAAATCAAGCTATTCCGGTCGTTTTGAAATATTGGATTTTGATATCGAAAAACAATTTGTAAATCCTGATTTGGATAAATTGAAACAATTAGCCACATTGACTCAGGGAAAAGTTTATTTTCCGAATCAGACAGATGATTTAGTTCAATCTCTTTTAGCCGATCAAAGTTATAAAACAATTGAAAAAAGTAATATTAGCCGTTCCCCGTTAATTGACTGGAAATGGCTATTGGTTTTAATTTGTAGTTTTTTTGCTGCTGAATGGTTCATTCGAAAATACAATGGTTTATTATAATCCGTTTTAAATTTTAATACAAAAAGATTTCTCTTGAATAAAAAATCAAATATTTTTCCTGAAAACGGAATCTTTAATCTCGAAAAACACAGTAAAACACAACAAATCATTTTTGTTAGTTTACTCATTTTTTGCCTGACAGGAATCATAACTCCGCCCATTGCATTGTTACTTGGATTACTGGTGGCTAATATTTCAGGACATCCCTGGTTGCATTTAAATCATAAAATAATTCATGTTTTACTTCAGGTTTCGGTAGTTGGGTTAGGTTTCGGAATGAATGTTTCTAATGCTCTGCTTTCGGGAAAAGAAGGCTTTTTACTAACTGTGGCTACTTTATTCAGTACTATTTTACTGGGAACATTATTAGGAAAATGGTTTAAAACCGATAAAAAAACCTCTCATTTAATTTCGTGCGGAACTGCCATTTGCGGAGGCAGTGCTATTGCAGCTATTACTCCGGTTATTAAATCAGACGAAAAACAGACATCAGTAGCCTTAGGTGTTATTTTTATTCTGAATTCCATTGCTTTGTTTTTGTTTCCTGCAATTGGTCATTGGCTTAGTTTATCTCAGGAAGATTTTGGATTGTGGTGTGCCTTAGCCATTCACGATACAAGTTCGGTAGTAGGAGCAGCTAATAAATATGGTTCTACAGCTTTGCAAATTGCAACTACCGTAAAATTGGCGCGTGCTTTATGGATTATTCCAGTTGTTTTGTTAACGAGTTTTTTGTTTAAGAATAAGACAAGCAAAATTAAAATCCCTTATTTTATAGGGCTTTTTATCTTGGCTATGGTCTTAAATACTTATGTTCCTCAATTGACAACTGTAACGCCTTATATTGTTGCTGTTGCAAAAATAGGTCTAACGGTTACTTTATTTTTTATTGGTTCAGGTCTTAGTAGTTCAGTATTACTGGCTGTTGGAATAAAACCCTTAATACAAGGAATCTTGTTGTGGGGATTTATTGCATCTTTGTCGTTAATTGCTATTTTATATTTGAATTAAATTTAAAATTTCTGTCTTTCGTATTTCTTTTTCTTCAAAACATCTGAGGCAGTCTGATAAAAAGAAATTGCGTCATTTACTAAGTCAATTCTTTCTTTTTTCATTGGTTTTTCATCATAATACAACTGACAATCGGCTTCTATACCTTCTTTTGGTTTCAAAATCAATTCATATTGTTTTACTTGTTGCTTAGGCGAAAGGATGGTTAAAACATTGTCTTTTATCAAACCTAAATCCTGATAGGTAGCAATTAAGGCTCTTGGTTTGTAGTCCTTATTCAATACATCCTGTCCGAAAAATTTAGATTGGTAATTGAAGTTCAGTAATCCAAACAAAGTAGGCATAAGGTCAATTTGCGACATCAGTTGGATATAATGCTTTGGTTTTACAAATCCGGGTGCATAAATCATCGCCGGAATTCGGTATTTATCTAGGGGGAGTTTTGTTTTTCCTGCGCTGGAAGCACAATGATCCGCAACAATTACAAAAACAGTATTCTTAAACCAAGGTTGTTTTTGAGCCATCGAAAAGAATTTTTTCAGGGCGTAATCGGTATATTTTACGCCCCCATCACGGGATTTAGCGTCTCCGGGAATATCAATTTTATTGTTGGGATACGTAAAAGGTCTGTGATTACTTACCGTCATCCAGTGATTGAAAAAAGGTTTTCCTGATTGAGCTTCGGTATTCATGATTTGAATAGCTTTATTTACCATATCTTCATCACAAACACCCCAAATATTGGAAAAAGTAATTTCTTCGGGTTGGAAACTTTTTTTGTCTACGATATTATAATTGTTTCCACTAAAAAAATCTTCCATATTATCAAAAAAAGCATCACCTCCATACAGGTATTTTACCTGATATCCTTTAGATTTAAAAACACTTCCCGTAGAGAATTTGTGTTTATTGTCTTTTCTTTTTACCACACTTTCCCCTGCTGTAGGAGGAAGACATAAGGTAACTGCTTCAAGTCCTCGAACGGTTCTGTTTCCTGATGCATATAAATTAGTAAAAACTAAGCTTTTTGTAGCTAAATCATCTAAAAACGGAGTGATGTTTTTATCATTTCCGTACATTTTCATAAAATCAGCACTATAGCTTTCAATTGTAATCAAGACTACGTTCTTGTGTATTTCAGCACTTTTAGACTGAATTTGTCTAGCGGTTGAAAAATTTATAATGTGAGGAATTTGTCTTGCTAATAACTCGTAAACTTTATTTTCAGGTAAGGTTTTGTAGAATTTAAAATAATCTAATTCACTGTTTTCATATGCCAGATAAAAGCGATAAATCCCGTTTGCCTGTAATTCATTAGTGAAAACATTTGTTGCATTCTCTGCTTTAGCTAAATTAGGAACAGCCCAAAGTGAAATACTGAACAACAGAAAATAAATAAAAGTGATTTGGATTTTTTCAAAAACAGAAGGAATTTTTTCGATATAAATCTTTGATCTTTTGATGATAAAATAAGTAATAATCCCTGCTATTAAAAATAAAGTAGTAAAAATGGGAATCACAGGATATGATTCCATGATATTTCCAATGACTTCATTGGTGTAAACCAAATAATTAACAGCAATAAAATTGTATTTCACTCCAAATTCATTCCAGAAAAAGTATTCGCTTATGGCATTTTGTAAAATTAAAACAACATATAAGAACATTACAAAAGCAAATAACCCATACCGGATTTTATCCCGTTTTCCGGGTAAAAAAAGTAATAAAGAGAATAAAAATGTTTTGATTCCAATGAAAATTAAACCAACTTTAGCTAAACCTCCGCCGTATTCAGTAAGTATGGATTTTCCGGATAAAATGTATAAAAATAGTGCTACTAATAATCCTAAATAAATGTATCCAAAAGGTTTCTGATATTTTGCATTAGAAATAAAAATAAGGTACAGCCATAAAAAACTACTAATAGGTATAAAAACAAAAATATCAGAAACAAGGCCTAATGAAAGAATTTTTGTAATTTCTATTCCTGAAAAAGAAGATTGTGTTATGGGATGAAAAAGGAGCAGTATTCTTAATCCTAAACTTAGTAACAGGTACAAGAATGCTAAATAAAAAAACGAGTTGAGTTTTCTGAAAAAAGACATTATTTTTTATTTCAAAAGTACTTTCAACTTTGTTTTTTTTGCTTAAGATTGATTTAGTATTTACTTAAGATTTGCTTAAGTTATAAAATTAAGATTGCCTTAAAATAACTTCTTATAAATCATTAATATTAATAAATGAAATACTTTTGGGGTATAAATTAAATGTTATAAAATGAAAAAGAGATTTTTATTATTATTTCTATTGCTAAGTTCAATTGGATTTGCTCAAAATTGGCAAACTAATTTTGATGATGCCAAAGCTCAGGCTTTAAAGGAAAATAAAAACATCCTTCTTGTTTTTTCGGGTTCTGATTGGTGTGCTCCTTGCATCCGGCTGGATAATGTAGTTTGGAAATCAGAAGCTTTTAAAAATGAATCCGATAAAAACTGGGTGATCTATAAAGCTGATTTTCCCAAAAAGAAAACCAATCAACTAACTGCTGAACAAGCAGAAAATAACAAAAAACTGGCTGAAAAATACAATCGCAACGGAAGCTTTCCATTGGTTATTCTTTTAAACAAAAATGAAGAATTAATAGGAATGACAGGTTTTAAAAATATCTCCGCTTCAGATTATATTCAACTGCTTCATTCATTGGAAAAATAATGAAAAACATCATCTGTTTACTTTTTTTTAGCTTAAGCTTTATTTCTTTTGGACAAATTACACATAAAAGAAAATTATCGATGCTGGGTAGTCCATTTGAAATGACAGTGGTTGCCAAAGATACAATTCAGGCAGATTTTTATATCGATATGGCAGTAGCTGAAGTTAAACGAATTGAAAATTTAATTTCTGATTGGATTCCGGGTTCACAAATTTCTAATGTTAATAATAATGCAGGAATTAAAGCAGTCAAAGTAGATAAAGAAGTATTTAATTTAATAGAAAGGGCTATTAAAGTCTCCCAAATTACTTCCGGAGCATTTGATATTTCCTATGCATCGATGGATAAAATATGGAAATTTGATGGCAGTATGACAACAATGCCATCAGAAGAGGCAATCAAAAATTCGGTTTCTAAAATTGGATATAAAAAAATCATTCTCAATGCTAAGGAGCAAACAGTATTTCTTAAAATGGAAGGAATGAAGCTGGGACTTGGCGGAATAGGGCAGGGTTATATTGCAGATAAAGTTAAAGAATTACTTAAAAATAAAGGTTGCCTGTCAGGTATTGTGAATGTTTCAGGAGATATTAATGCCTGGGGAAAACAAACTAACGGAAAACCCTGGACAGTTGCGATTGTCAATCCAATGAATAAAAATAAAATTTTTGCTACTTTTTCACTCGATGACAGTGCTGTAGAAACATCTGGCAGTTATGAAAAATATGTCATTTTTAATGGTATCCGCTATGCACATATCATAGATCCCAGAACAGGTTACCCTGCTCAAGGTGTGGTAAGTGTTTCCATTTTTGCCAGGCAAACTGAAATTGCTGATGCTTTGGCCACAGGCGTTTTTGTTTTGGGAGTAGAAACAGGACTGGATTTAGTCAATCAATTAAAAGGGATTGAGTGTATAATTGTGGATGACAAAGGCGAAATACATACTTCTAAAAATATTGATATTAAAAAATTTAACTAAATGAGAAAAATAGTAATTGGTCTGTTGGTTTTATTTTGTTTGCAAGCTTGTTCAGCTGTAAAAGAATATGAAAAAATAGCCATTAATGATCCGGATATGAAATTATCAGCAAGGACATCTGAAAGATTTGAAACTACTTTTCAAGTGTACAGAGAGGCATCGGCTGGAGCCAATGGTGGTAAAACCGGCGGAGGCTGTGGCTGTAATTAATTCTAAAAAAGATATAATAAATCCAATTTTTGTATGAAAAGAATAGCATTCATATTATTTCTTTTTTCTGTTTTTTCAGGTATTGCACAAGAAAAAGAAGCTACCGAAGTGGGCTTCAAAAAAAGAGTTTTAGAAACTACTGAAGTTGACTTTTTGTCTAGTTATTATCAGCAAGACGGAATTCATTCGGCAGTTTCAGGAGGAAGCGGTACAGAAAACTTAAGCGATGTAACGGCTGCAATTGTGGTAGCGATGCCCTTGAGTGATGATGAAATATTAACTGCTGATGTAGGTATATCTGCTTATTCCTCAGCTTCATCCAGTAATATTAATCCATTTGATACTCAAAACCCAACTCCCTGGCAGTCCAGTTCAGGAGCCTCACAATCTGATCAATTAGCTACTTTAGCATTATCCTATTCAGCCAGTTCAGATGACAGAAATACAATCTGGAATGCTCATATTTCTGCTTCAAAAGAATATGATTATTCTTCGCTTGGTTTTGGTGGTGGAATAACCAAAGAGTTTAATGATAAAAATACTGAACTGAGTCTTTCGGCAAGTGCTTATTTAGATACCTGGAAACCTATATATCCTAAAGAATTACAGGATTTTAAAGATAATGGTAATAATTTAAACGGAGGAATCTTTAATTATTTTACCATTACAGGAAATACAAGTTATAATCCTGCTCAGTTTACATTTCATCAGGATAAAAACAGAAATTCCTATTCTGTTTCTCTAAGCTTGTCACAAATTATTACCAAAAAACTACAGCTTTCTGTATTTTTAGATATTTTGCAACAGCAGGGATTGCTTTCTACACCTTATCAAAGAGTATATTTTAAAGATATTAATCCGTCTTTTATCAATGATTTTCAGCTGGCAAATGATATTGAACGCTTGCCTGATAGTCGTTTTAAAGTACCTATTGGGGCAAGATTGCATTATTACATTAATGAGCGAATGGTATTACGAACATATTATCGGTTTTATTCTGATAATTGGGGCATCCAGTCCCATACCGCGAATATTGAATTACCTGTAAAAATTAGCAGTAAGTTTACTGTTTTCCCTATGTATCGTTACTATATTCAAACAGCTTCCGATTATTTTGCACCAATAAATACGCATTTATCAACAGAGAAATACTACACTTCTGATTACGATTTATCTTCTTTTGATGCCAATCAATATGGTTTTGGAATTAATTATACTGATATTTTCACAAATGCTAAAGTCTGGAAACTGGGCTTGAAAAATATAGATTTCAGATATAATCATTATGACAGAAGTGACGGCTTACAAGCAGATATCATATCTTTAGGAATTAAATTTATAATGCAATAAGATGAAAATTCTAATAGTAGAAGATGAAATAGGAATTGCTAATTTTCTCCAACAAGGTTTAGAGGAGGAAGGTTACACGGTCGAGGTTGCTAATGATGGTGAGGCTGGACTGGAAAAAGCTTTAAATCAAAAGGCAAATATCATCCTTCTGGATTGGATGTTACCTAAAATGACTGGTCTCGAAGTTTGTAAAGCTATTAGAATTCAGGATAAAACAACTCCCATTCTTTTTTTAACTGCCAGAGATACCATCCAGGAAACTATTGAAGGACTCCAGGCAGGTGCTAACGATTATATCAAAAAACCATTTAGTTTTGATGAATTAATCGAAAGAATAAAAGTACATTTTAGAAATCAAACTGAAACAGAAATATTGAGATTAGGCACAATCGATATAAATCTGGCAAAACATCTTGTCATTAGTAATAAAGAGGAAATTCATCTTACTCAACGAGAGTTTGAATTACTTTGTTATTTGGTTCAAAACAAAGGAAAAGTCTGCACACGTACTCAGATTATAGAGGATGTCTGGAATATTCATTTTGAATACGATACGGGTGTTATAGATGTTTTTATTAATTCCATTCGTAAAAAATTAAATTTAAATAAAGACGAAGAATTAATAAAAACTATTAGGGGAGTTGGCTATATTGCTAATGATTTAAACTAAATGCTATGTTTTCATTTTCATTCAAAAACAGAATTGCTTTTTATTATATCATTAGTACCGGATTACTGGTAGGAGTCGTTTTTTTTGTAATATATCATGTTATTAATCATAGTGTAAATAGTCACATTAATGAAGATATTACAGATGAAGTCAATAAGCATTTAGAAGAAATTGAGTTTGACCCTAATGAAACGTATTTAATTCAAGTGGACGAATGGCGGGAACGAGAACACAATACTGTAAATGTGAATCCGGTTTTTGTACAATTTTTAGATATTAACCATCAATTAATTGATAAATCTCCCAATTTAAAAGGACTGCAACTTAAAATGTATTCCACAAAATTAAACAATCAATTTATTGACACTTACCTGAATAAAAAACCCATAAGACAAATTCAGGTTCCGCTTCTAAACAAAAATAAAGTAACCGGGTACTTATTTATTGCCATGTCGCTGGATGATGCAACAATGATTTTAAATAATTTAAGAGAAACACTCTTAATTGCTTTTCCGTTAATATTACTGTTACTTTTCCTCATTGCAAGATTGATTGCCGGAAGAAGTATCAGTCCGGTAACTCTAATTACAGAAATTTCAAGCAAAATTACTAAAGACAATCTCAAAGAACGGATTGTTTTACCGCAAAATAAAGACGAATTGTATATACTATCCAAGACTATAAATGACTTATTGGATCGAATTGAAAATGCGGTGGAGAGAGAAAAACAATTCACCTCAGATGCTTCTCACGAGCTGAGAACTCCATTAACTGTTCTTAAAGGAACATTAGAAGTCCTGATTAGAAAACCCCGTAATCAGCAAGAATATCAGGATAAAATTAATTATTGTATTTCTGAAGTTAATCGGTTGAATCATCTGGTGGATCAATTGCTGTTATTAGCCAGATTTGAAAATCAAAACCAAACACTTAAAATAGAAAATGTAGCCTTAAATAGTGTTGTTCTCGAAGTTATTTCAAGGTTTTCGACTGTTATAGACGCGAAAAAAATTAAAATTAAAACGGAATTCACTAAAAACAGTTTAGTAAATACAGATCCTTATTTACTGTCTATTATTTTGACTAATTTGATTTCGAATGCAATCAAATATTCAGATTCTGACACAGTCTTAATTATTAAATTATATAAAGAAAATAATACAATTAAATGTGCTATTATTGATGAAGGGATAGGAATTGCTGAAGCTGATTTAGAAAAAATATTCCATCAGTTTTATCGCTCTGACTCCATAAGTCATCCGGAAATTAAAGGAACAGGATTAGGCTTATCTATTGTTCGAAAATTATGTACTTTGCTAAATATTGAAATTGAAATTTCGAGTAAAGAAAATAGTGGCACACAAGTTATCTTAAGTTTTCCTTTTACTAATTAATATTTTTAAAATGGATATAAAGAAGCTAAAAAATCAATTGCAGACTGAAGTAGATACTGCTTTTCTTTACCAGAATATTGCCAGCATTCAAAGTGATCCAAATTTGAGTAAAGTTTTGTATGGTTTGGCCGAAATAGAAAATAGCCATGCTGATCACATTCTTTCCAAAATAAAATCTATGGAGAAAAGTTACAAAATGCCACAAGCTTCCACAAGAGCTAAATGGCAGCTAAAAGCTGGAAAATATTTTGGTTACGGCAGTATTATCAGTAGTTTGTCTAACATTGAAAAAGAATTTGCTGAAAATGCCATAAAACACAAAAAAGTTAAAGGAATTAAAGCGTCTGGTTTTGAACACAATCATTTGAATATTATTGAAGCTGTTAGTCAAAATGAAGCTCTGAATGTTTCAGGAGGTTTATTGTCTAAATTTGAAAGCCGTCATAAATCAGTTGGAGGTAATGCTTTACGTGCTGCCGTTTTAGGGGCTAATGATGGTTTGGTTTCTAATATGAGTCTGGTTATGGGAGTTGTTGGAGCTGCGGTTTCCAATAATACAGTACTGTTAACCGGAATTGCAGGACTTTTGGCAGGATCAATTTCGATGGCATTAGGCGAATGGCTATCGGTACAAAGTTCGAGAGAATTAAACCAACGCCAAATCGATTTAGAAATGGAAGAACTGGAAGCTTCTCCTGAGGATGAAAAGAAAGAGTTAGTCTTGCTCTATCAAGCCAAAGGAATGAATGCGGATGAAGCGCAAAAATTAGCTGAAAAAGCATTTGAAAATCCCGATACTGCGATAGATGCAATTATTACCGAAGAATTAGGAATTGATAAAGAAGAACTGGGTGGTTCAGCCTGGGAAGCAGCCATTGCATCATTTATTTTGTTTTCAATTGGAGCAATTATTCCGTTATATCCTTTTCTGTTTCTTGAAGGAGAAAAAGCAATTTTATTGAGCTTAGGAAGCTGTGTTATTGGTCTTTTTGGTATTGGCGCAGCGATTACTTTACTGACCGGGAAAGGAATTCTATTCTCAGGTTTCAGACAAGTTTTATTTGGTCTCGCTGCAGCTGCAGTCACTTACGGAATAGGTTCGTTAATAGGGGTTTCTTTAGCGGGTTAAAACAAAATTAATATAAAAAATAAGATTATTATGAACGACGCTCACTTACACATGTTGGTAAATCATTTTCCAATCGTTGGTACTATTTTAGGTTTGTTGGTTTTAATAGGAGGAATTTATTTTAAAAATATTCCTGTCAAAAACACCGCGTTTTTTTTATTTATAATTGCTGCCATTTTCGCAGTCTTTAGTATGGCTAC
Organism: Flavobacterium flevense; assembly: GCF_900142775.1. Lineage (GTDB taxonomy): Bacteria > Bacteroidota > Bacteroidia > Flavobacteriales > Flavobacteriaceae > Flavobacterium > Flavobacterium flevense. Next base: position 239,168 of record NZ_FRCC01000003.1, on the reverse strand, counting down.
AGGGGAAGGAGCTGAAGAATTAGTCGAAGATATGCCAAATATTGGTCACGAAATCATCCATAATCATGAAGAATTAGCGGAGAAATTTGCAATTATCATGTATTTACTGGGAGTTGTTTCTAGTATTGGACTAATAACCAATATCAAAAAACATTCTAAAGCCGGATTCTTTTCGTATGCTATTGCTATTATAGCTTTAGTTGCTGTATTCTTTTCTACAAAAGTAGGAACATCAGGAGGAGAGATTCGCCATACCGAAATTCGTTCTGAAAAAGCGTTTCAAAATCTTAATGTTGAAAGTCCGGAATAATTAATTAATAGAGTTGGAGTTTGAAATTCATCAAGATTAATTTTCCTTATTCCTGAAGAGTGTGATTTTGATGAATTTTAAAGAAATTTTTCATCCTTTAGGGATGGGGAAAAAGAAAATTTCTTTTTTAATAATTTCGACACATTTAGTTAAATTAAAAATTTGGTGGTAACTATTTTATCACTTATATTTGCAGCACAAAATTAAGATTAATACAAAATCATAATGTTATCAAATCAATTGCATCATCATCATTCACATTATTGCTCTCAGGCGATGTGTTAATGGTATGCGTGTAAGTCATCATATTAATAAACCCGTTTGAGTACATCAAACGGGTTTTTCATTGTGTGTTAAGTCCTTTGTACTCAAACACATTCAATAAAATATAAAAAAACAAAACAATGAGTACGCTAAAAATTGCAATTCAAAAATCAGGCAGATTAAACGAAGAAAGTATCCAGATTCTTAAAGATGCGGGAATTTCTATCAACAATGGTATTGATCAGTTAAAGGCCGAAGCTTCTAATTTTCCATTGGAAGTTTTGTATTTAAGAAACTCCGATATTCCTCAATATTTAATTGATGGAGTAGTAGATATTGCTATTGTAGGAGACAATTTATTGGTTGAAAAAGGAAAAAATATTGAAGTAATTCAAAAATTAGGTTTTTCTAAATGTAAAGTTTCTATTGCTGTACCAAAAACATTTGAGTACAATTCTATTCAGGATTTAGAAGGTTTGCGTGTTGCCACTTCGTATCCAAACACAGTAATTGATTATTGCAATTCAAAAGGAGTAACAGTTGATATTCACCAAATTTCCGGTTCGGTAGAAATTGCACCAAACATTGGCTTAGCCGATGCTATTGTAGATATCGTTTCCAGCGGAAGTACCTTGTTTAAAAACAATTTGAAAGAAGTAGAAGTAATCTTTAAAAGCGAAGCAGTTTTAGCCGTTTCTCCAAAAGTTTCTGCTGATTCTCAAAAAATCATTGATACCTTAAAATTCAGAATCGAATCGGTTTTAAGAGCCCGTAAATCAAAATATATTTTGATGAATGTGCCAAACGATAAAATAGAAGCGGTAAGTAGTATTCTTCCGGTTTTAAAAAGCGCGACAGTAATGCCATTAGCTCAGGAAGGCTGGAGTAGTGTGCACACGGTGATTGACAAAGATACTTTTTGGGAAGTTATTGACCAATTGAAAGCAGCTGGTGCCGAAGGAATTTTGGTTTGCCCAATTGAGAAAATGGTACTTTAAAAAGTTAGAAGTTAGAAGCTGGGAGTTAGAAGTATTCAAGTAATCGAATAATAACTGACACTTAACTCATAACTCATAACGCATAACTCACAAGAATGAACAAAATATACAATCCAACACCAGATACCTGGGTTTCTATTTTAGAAAGACCCACTAAAACGGTTAACGATATTGAGCAAACCGTAAAAGAAATTTTTACTGCTGTTCAAAAAGAAGGAGATGTGGCTGTAGCCAAATATACCAAGCAATTTGATGGTGTTTCATTTGAAAATATCGAAGTAACAGCTGCCGAAATCGACGCTGCAGTTGCTAGTTTACCAAATGATTTAAAAGAAGCGATTGCTTTGGCGAAAGCCAATGTAGAAAAGTTTCACGAAGCACAAAAAACAACTCGTGTTTCTGTAGAAACTGCTTCAGGCGTACAATGCTGGCAGGAAAAAAGACCTATTCAAAAAGTAGGTTTGTACATTCCTGGAGGAACGGCACCTTTATTTTCAACTGTACTAATGCTTGCTGTTCCTGCTAAAATTGCAGGTTGTGGCGAAATTGTTTTGTGTTCGCCTCCGGATAAAAACGGAAATATAAATCCTGCGATTTTGTATGCTGCTAATTTATGTGGTGTTACTAAAATCATCAAAGTAGGAGGAATTCAGGCGATTGCAGGAATGACTTTCGGTACACAAGCAATTCCTAAAGTGTACAAGATTTTTGGGCCCGGAAATCAATATGTAACGGTAGCCAAACAATTGGCAACGCAATTTGGTGTGGCAATCGATATGCCTGCCGGACCATCTGAATTACTAGTTGTAGCTGATGACACGGCTGTTCCAGCCTTTGTAGCTTCTGATTTATTGTCGCAAGCAGAACACGGAACGGATAGTCAGGTAATTTTAGTTTCAACTTCTAAAACCATGATGGATGCTGTTGAAAACGAAATCCAAATTCAATTAGAAGTACTACCTAGAAAAGCCATTGCCGAAAAAGCCATTGCCAATTCAAAACTGATTTTTGTCGAAAATGATGCTGTTGCATTAGATTTAATTAACGAATACGGACCGGAACATTTTATTGTTTGTACTGCAAATAATGATTTCTATGTAGATGGAATCCAGAATGCAGGATCTGTTTTTATAGGCAACTATACGCCAGAAAGTGCCGGAGATTACGCTTCAGGAACCAATCATACGTTGCCAACGAATGGTTATGCCAAGAATTACAGCGGAGTAAATCTCGATAGTTTTATGAAATCGATGACTTTTCAAAAAATATCTTCCGAAGGAATTCAAAACATTGGAAAAGCCATTGAAATTATGGCAGACGCCGAAGGTTTACAAGCGCATAAAAATGCAGTGAGTTTGCGTTTAGCTCAGATAGAAAAAGATAATAGAATATAGAAAAAAGATAATAGAAAGGAATCTGAACAACAGCTCAGTCTATGTTCTATTCTCTATTTTCTTTGCTCTTTTTAAAAAAAGAAAATGAAAAATTTCGATATAAATAATTTAGTTCGTGACAATGTTAAGGTGCTGAAGCCTTATTCGTCTGCACGTGATGAGTTTGAAGATTTTGATACTGCTAATATGGTTTTTTTGGATGCCAATGAAAATCCGTATCAAAATGGGGTTAACCGCTATCCGGACCCGCAACAAGCGAGTGTAAAAGTGGTTTTAGCCAAAAATAAAGGATTGAGTCCAAAGCAAATTTTGCTGGGAAATGGAAGTGACGAAGTACTGGATTTACTTTTTAGAGCTTTTTGTGAGCCAAAAGAAGACAATGTAATTTCCTTACCGCCTACTTACGGAATGTATGGTGTTTTGGCCAATATCAACAACGTAGAACACAAAGAAATATTGCTTTCTGAAAGTTTCCAACCAAGAGTGGAGGCAATTTTAGAAGCGGTAACGCCAAACACTAAAATCATCTTTTTGTGTTCTCCAAATAACCCAACAGGGAATTCTTTTACTACTGAAAGCGTAACAACAATATTGGAAAAATTCAATGGTTTTGTGGTAATTGACGAAGCTTATATTGACTTTTCTGAAAAGGCGAGTTGGTTAGCCAAATTGGATCAATATCCAAATCTAATCATTACACAAACTTTGTCTAAAGCGTATGGTTTGGCAGGAATTCGTTTGGGAATTTGTTATGGTTCAGCTGAAGTTATTGCGGTGTTGAATAAAATCAAACCTCCTTATAACGTAAACGAATTGACGCAACAAAGAGCTTTAGAAAGATTAAAAGATCAATCTAAAATTGATAGTGAAATAGCCTCAATTATAGCACAAAGAGAAGCTTTATTGCAAGTTTTAAATGAGGTTTCTTTTGTGGAAAAAATTTATCCAACGGAAGCGAATTTTATTCTAATAAAAGTTGATAATGCTAACAAAAGATATGATGAGTTAATTGCAAAAGGAATTGTAATCAGAAACAGAACCACACAACCACTTTGCGAAAATACTTTGCGCTTGACCATTGGAACGGAAGAGGAGAATATGAAGTTGATGGAGGCTTTAAAGGAATTGAAATAAAAAAACAGATCACCGATTATAATTTTTAAATCGATATAATCTGTAGTAAAATAAAAACAATAAATATAAAAAAATGAGAAAAATAATACTTTCAATTTTAATTTCGTTAGTGGTTACTTCATTTGTTTCGGCTCAAGAAAATTCACAAACCGGTAAAATTTATTTTTTGCGATCTACAGGTTTTCAAGGTTCTGCAGTGGCATTTAAAACTTTTATTGATGGAGAATTTGTATGCAGCCTGAATAATAAAAAGTATTCTATTCATGAAGTTCCTGCTGGTAAACATGAATGTTCAGTTCAATTTGGAGGAAAAAAATCAAAAGAAAAAGCGGAGAAATTCGAAGTTCAGGTAGAGCCAGGAAAAATTACTTATGTGCAACTGGTTTTTGAAACGGGTCTTTTTATTAATAATATTTATTGTGAAGAAGTAACTGAAAATACAGCAACACAAAAAATATCGAATATGGAAGAAGATACAAAATGTCTTTAAATTAAGATAGACTATATTAATTTACAAAATAAATGAAAAAAGTACTTTTTATAGATCGTGATGGAACGATTGTTTTAGAACCGGAAGGATACCAATTAGACAGCCTGGAGAAATTAGAATTTTATCCAAAAGCATTTCAATATTTGGCTAAAATTGCTAGCGAATTGGATTATGAATTAGCAATGGTTACTAACCAGGATGGTTTAGGAACGGAAAGTTTCCCTGAAGATACTTTTTGGCCAACACAGGATTTTATTCTGAAAGCGTTTCAAAATGAAGGAGTGCTTTTTGATGATATCTTCATCGACCGTTCTTTTCCGGAAGACAATGCGCCAACACGCAAGCCCCGTACAGGAATGTTGACGAAGTATATTGATAATCCGAACTACGATTTGGCAAACTCATTTGTTCTTGGTGACCGACTTACCGATATTGAATTAGCTAAAAACCTTGGTGCAAAAGCCATCTTCTTAAATACTACTGATGGAGCCGGAAGTGCCGAAATTAGTGCTAAAAGAGAAGAACTGGATGCTGTTATTGCATTGCAATCTACCGATTGGAAAACAATATATGAGTTCCTGAAATTAGAAGCACGCACTGCCTCAATTACCAGAAAAACACACGAAACAGATATCTACATCAAATTGAATCTGGACGGAACCGGAAAAAGCAACATCGATACAGGGATTGCATTCTTCGACCACATGCTGGATCAAATTTCACGTCATGGACAAATGGATCTTGACATTAAAGTAAAAGGAGATTTAGAAGTGGATGAACACCACACGATTGAAGATACTGCGATTGCTTTAGGTGAAGTCTATGCTAAGGCTTTAGGAAATAAATTAGGAATTGAGCGTTACGGTTTTTGTTTACCAATGGACGATTGTTTGGCACAAGTGGCCATCGATTTTGGTGGTAGAAACTGGTTGATCTGGGAAACCGAATTCAAACGTGAAATGGTGGGTAAAATGCCAACAGAGATGTTTTTTCACTTTTTCAAATCATTTTCTGACGGTGCAAAAGCCAATATCAATATCAAAGCGGAAGGCGATAACGAGCATCATAAAATTGAAGCGATTTTTAAAGCTTTCGCGAAAGCGATAAAAGTAGCGGTAAAACGTGACACCGAAAAAATGATATTGCCAAGTACGAAAGGAATGTTATAAAATAAAGTTAGAAATTAGAAGTGGGAGGTTCGAAACTTCCAACTTCTAACTTCTGACTTCTAACTTAGAATAATGAAAATAGTTATCATAAATTACGGAGCAGGAAACATTCAAAGCATTCTGTTTGCAATAGAAAGGCTTGGTTATTCGGCTGTGTTAACCAATAATCCTGAGGAAATCAAAGCAGCCGATAAAGTTATTTTCCCGGGTGTAGGTGAGGCAAGTTATGCGATGAAAATGCTTAAAGAAAGTGGATTAGACACTTTGATTCCAATACTTACTCAGCCTGTTTTGGGAATTTGTCTGGGAATGCAATTGATGTGTAAACATACTCAGGAAGGCAACACTGATGGTTTAGGGATTTTTGATGTAGATGTTATTAAGTTTACACCAAAAGTGAAAGTACCACAAATGGGTTGGAATACGATTTATAATCTAAAATCGGATTTGTTTAAGGAAATAGCTGAAAAAGAATACATGTATCTGGTTCACAGTTTTTATGCGCCATTATGTGAAGAAACCATTGCTACAACTGATTATGAATTACCTTATTCATCGGCCTTAGAAAATAAAAATTTCTTTGGAACACAATTTCACCCGGAAAAAAGTGGTGATGTGGGTGAACAAATTTTAAAAAACTTCTTACTTCTAACTCCTAACTTCTAACTTAACAATGAGAATAATACCAGCTATAGACATCATCGACGGAAAATGTGTTCGTTTATCGAAAGGGGATTACAATACCAAGATTATATACAACGAAAATCCGCTTGAAGTCGCTAAAGAGTTTGAAGCACACGGAATCGAATATTTACATTTGGTAGATTTAGACGGAGCCAAGTCCAGCCGAATTGTAAACCATAAAATATTGGAACAAATCGCGACGCAAACTAGTTTAAAAATTGATTTTGGTGGTGGATTAAAAGCAGATGCTGATTTAAAAATCGCTTTCGAAAGTGGAGCTAACCAAATCACAGGCGGAAGTATAGCTGTAAAAAACCGAGAAGTTTTTGAACAGTGGATTAGTACATTTGGAGCTGATAAAATTATTTTAGGAGCGGATGCTAATAACGAGAAAGTAGCCGTTTCTGGTTGGTTAGAAGAATCAAATGAAGATTTAGTTCCTTTTATTCAAAACTATCAGTCTAAAGGAATTGAATACGTAATTTGTACCGATATTGCTAAAGACGGAATGCTGGAAGGTCCAAGTTTTGACTTATACGCTAAAATTTTGGCACAAGCCAAAGGTTTAAAATTAATTGCTTCTGGTGGCATTTCTACTTTTGATGAATTGCCTAAACTGGCCGAAATAGGCTGCGAAGGAACAATAATTGGAAAAGCGATTTATGAAGGAAGGATTTCGTTGAAACAATTAGAAGGTTATATAATACAAGGTTAGAAATAAGAGGTTAGAAATTAGAAGTGAAAAAAGGTTAGAAATAAGAAGTTAGAGATTAGAAGTGGTTGGAATAGAAAATCATCGCTTCAAATTTATTTTTAACTTCGTACTTCTAACTTCTAACCTCTTATCTCAAATAACTTCTAACTTTAAAATTATGGCGCAAGATTTAAAAGCACGAACTAAAAAATTTGCAATTGATTGCGGTAAACTATGCAGAAATTTTCCTCATACAAGAGAATATAATGCCTACGTAAATCAATTAATAAGATGTTCTAGTTCCGTTGGTGCAAATTATAGAGCTTCTCAAAGAGGAAAGTCTACAGCCGATTTTATTAATAAATTAAAGATAGTTGAAGAAGAAGCAGATGAAAGTCATTTTTTTATTGAAATTTTATTGGAGCTATATGATTTGGGCGATGAAAATATAAAGAATGAAATGATAAGATTATGTAAAGAAGCAAATGAGCTGGTTGCAATAATAGTAGCCTCAATTAATACAGCAAAAAGTAAATTAAAGTAATTTTTTCTCGGTTATGGACTTCTAAATTCTAACCTCTAACCTCTAACTTTAAATAATGTTAACAAAAAGAATAATACCTTGTCTGGATATCAAAAACGGAAGAACTGTTAAAGGAGTTAATTTCGTAGATTTGCGCGATGCAGGTGATCCTGTGGAATTAGCCAAAATTTATTCGGATGAAGGTGCGGATGAATTGGTGTTTTTGGATATTTCAGCTACAGAGGAAAGAAGACGTACTTTGGTTGACTTGGTTCGAAAAGTAGCTGCAACCATTAATATTCCATTTACTGTAGGTGGTGGAATTTCGGCAGTTTCGGATGTGGAAGTGCTTTTGCAAAACGGAGCCGACAAGGTTTCTATTAATTCCTCGGCAGTAAAAAATCCGCAATTAATTAATGATTTGGCTCAGAAATTTGGAAGCCAATGTGTGGTAGTAGCGATTGATGCCAAACAAATTGATGGTGAGTGGATCGTGCATTTAGTAGGTGGAAAAGTGCCAACAGATATTAAGTTATTTGACTGGGCACAAGAAGTGGAGCAAAGAGGCGCCGGAGAAATCCTTTTTACCTCAATGAATCACGACGGAACTAAAAATGGATTTGCTAATGAAGCTTTGGCTAAATTGTCCGGTTTAGTTAACATTCCCATTATTGCTTCGGGAGGAGCAGGGAATATGCAACATTTTGCAGACACTTTCATCGAAGGAAAAGCGGATGCTGCCTTAGCTGCAAGCGTTTTCCATTTTAAAGAAATCGAAATCAAGGCTTTGAAAAAAGAACTTAAAAATAACAATATTGAGGTTAGAATTTAGAAATAAGAAGTCAGAAGTATTCATCTTCTTTCTTTTATTTCTAATTTCTAACTTCTAATCTCAAATTTTAAATTAATGGAAATAGATTTTTCAAGATTGGCACACGGATTAATTCCTGCCATTATTCAGGATAGTGAAACAAAAAATGTTTTGATGTTAGGATACATGAATGCCGAAGCGTATCAAAAAACAATCGAAACAGGAAAAGTAACTTTTTACAGCCGTTCAAAGCAGCGTCTTTGGACAAAAGGTGAAGAAAGTGGTCACTTTTTGAACTTGGTAGATGTCAAAAATGATTGTGATGAAGATACCTTGTTAATTCAGGCAAAACCTGTTGGCCCTACATGTCACACAGGTGCTGATACTTGCTGGCAAACTGCAAACGAAGAAAGCTACGGATTTATTTCGAATTTAGAAGACACTATCCAAAGCCGAAGAGAAAATGCCGATTCAGAGCAAAGTTATGTAGCTTCTCTTTTTGCAAAAGGAATTAATAAAATTGCACAAAAAGTAGGTGAAGAAGCTGTAGAAGTGGTTATTGAAGCTAAAGATGCAAACGATAATTTGTTTTTAAGCGAAAGTGCCGATTTGCTTTTCCATTATTTGATTTTATTACAAGCTAAAGGTTACAAACTTAATGATGTAATTAATGTTTTAAAGAGTCGTCAGAAATAGCAGCCTTATTTTGTGTTAATTATAGTGAAAACGAGTTTATAAGTGTCAAAAAACACTTTATAGACTCGTTTTTATTTTTCCACCAAAAACCAATCTGTTATATTTACATTGCTTAATAATTATTTATAATCAATACCTTATGATTTTTGATAAAACTCATTTTTCAAAAGAATTAATCGACAATAAAATAGAAACAGGATTGCATATTATACTTACTACTGACGAAGACGATTCCCGCCCTGTTTATATTTCCGGAAATTTTAATGACTGGCGTACTCAGGATAAAGAATTTATGATGGAAAAAGTGGGTACTGCTTTATACCATTATAAATTTACTCATGATTTTGATTATCCGGAAGTTTTATTATATAAATTCACTAAAGGCGACTGGAGCGCGGTAGAAATTGGTGCTAATGAAGAGCGAACAGAAAACCGTTCTACATCCAAACATACCGGTATTCAAAACGAACATGTTTTTCGATGGAGAAAGAACTGGATGCCGTTCAAACCTAACTTTTTGCCCCAAATTCAGCTGATTTCCGATGAATTCGAAATTCCGCAATTGAACACTACTCGTAAAGTCTGGGCATTATTACCCTATGATTATGATGCTTCTAGTGAAAATTATCCTGTCATGTATTTGCAGGATGCCCAGAATTTATTCAATGAAAATTCCGGATACGGCAATTGGGAAATTGATAAAAAATTAGCGGTAATGTCGGAATATAATGTTGGAAAAATCATCATTATAGCAGTTGAACATGCCGAAGAAGACCGCGTTAAAGAATACAATGTAGGGAAAACAGTTTTAGGAAAAGGCCGGGGAAAAAAATACATTAAATTTTTAGCAGAAACCTTAAAACCGTATGTAGATGCAAATTTCAGAACCAAAAAGGAAAGAGAATTTACAGGTATCGGAGGCAGTTCTATGGGCGGTTTAGTGAGTATTATTAGTGGTTTAAGATATCCTGAAATTTTTGGTAAATTGATGATTTTTTCACCTTCACTGTGGGTTGCTCCTAAAATGACGATTAAAAATTATGAGGACACCGGAAATACTAAAATCTATTTATACGCAGGAGGAGAGGAGAGTGCGACCATGATTGAACATGTGGAGACTTTTAAAAACCGAATGATTGAAAGTGAGTTTGTGACTGATAAAATGAAAATAAATCTTAGTATCAATAAGTTAGGAAAACACAATGAAACCTTTTGGAGTGACGAATTCCCTAAAGCAATAGAATGGCTATTTTTTAACACAAAAGACAATTAAATGATAACAACAAAAATTGAGAGTTTAGAAAATTTTTCAGGAACCGTATTAATTCCGGTTTTTGAAACTACTGCTAAAAATCTGATTCCTGTAAAATTTGATGGTATAGAAATTTCGTCTGCTGTTTTTTATGGTAAAAAAGACAGCAGCTATCTGACTCAAAAAGGGGGAAATTTATATTTGTTTATTGGCTTAGGAAAAAACATTGATTATAAGTCATTAAAAACCATATTCAGAAGAGTTTCACTTAAAGAGAAAGCACTTTTCAATAAAAAACTCTGCCTTTTTTTTCCGGAAGAGTTTGATGGAGAACAGGCCGAAGCCGCTATGTCAGGTTTGCTTTTAGGAACTTATGATTTAGGTCATTATAAAGAACAGGAAAAACATCCATTTTTAAAGGCTGATTTTGAATTAAATATATTAGCAGTTCAGGATTATTCTGTTTGGCTTAGCAAAGCAATAAAAATAGCCCGTGCCCAGTTAGAAACACTATCCTTAGTTGATTTACCGCCTAATAAAGTAACTCCTAAATACCTGGCATTATGGGCTCAGGATAAAGGTATTCAATACGGTTTTGATGTAAAAGTGCTGGGTCTGGAAGACGCTAAGAAAGAATATTTGGGTGCCTTTGTAGCTGTGGGAAGAGGCAGTGATAACGAAGCCCAGTTTGTAATTATGAATTACACGCCTAAAATTGCTCCTGCTTCATTAAAACATGTAGGACTTGTAGGGAAAGGAATTACGTTTGATACAGGTGGTCTGAATATAAAAACGGCTGGAATGGTACATATGAAGTGTGATATGGCTGGTGGCGCTGCTGTTTTTGGAGCCATGCAACTCATTGCCGATTTACAATTACCCGTACAAGTTACTGCTATTGTTCCCTGTGCCGAAAATGCAGTGGATAATAAATCATTTTTACCCAGTGAAGTGATTCATAGCTACAGCGGCAACTCCATTGAAATAATTGATACCGATGCCGAAGGCCGTCTGGTGTTAGCCGATGGATTGTCTTATTTAATTAAAAATTACAAACCGGAGTACATTATAGACATTGCAACCTTAACAGGGAGTAGTGTTGGGACTTTTGGGTACGAATGTGGTGCTTTGTTTACCAATAATGAATTTATTTCTAAAAAAATCCAGGAAGTCGGTACATCAATTGGTGAACGATTATGGCCGTTACCATTATGGGATGCTTACAAAAGTGATATTGAAAGTGATATTGCTGATGTAAAGAATTTTAGTGGAAAACCAGTGGCAGGAGCTATCAGTGCAGCTAAGTTTTTAGAGTTTTTTACTAAAGAACACAAGGCTTGGGCTCATTTAGACATTGCCGGAGTGGCATTTGGTGATGATGAATTTGCAAAAAGTAAACACGCAACTGCTTATGGTGTACATTTATTAACTAAATTCATAGAAAATTTATGAATTTATGGAAAATGCTAAAACCTTCATTTGTATTTCAAATTATTTTAAAGGCGCTGATTTTTTAATTCAGTTAAAGAATTTAGGAAATAAAGTCTATCTCGTTACCAGTGAAAAATTAAGAGATAAGCCATGGCCTCATGAAGCTATAGACGAAATATTTTATATGCCTGGTCTGGACACCGAATGGAATTTAGAGCATTTATTATTGGGAATAGGTAATTTAATGATTACGACTAAGGTTGATTCGATCGTTGCTTTAGATGATTTTGATGTAGAAAAAGCCACCTATCTTAGAGAAAATCTTCGAATAGGAGGAATGGGACAAACTACCGGTCGCTATTTTAGAGACAAATTAGCGATGCGGATGAGAGCCAAAAGTTGTGGAATTCCTATTCCTCCTTTTTGCTCTTTATTCAATGATCATGACATCAATACTTTTGCTAATACGGTTTCTCCTCCCTGGGTTTTAAAACCACGTTCTGAAGCTTCTGCCTCCGGGATTATCAAAGTTTTTGATAAAGAAAACTTATGGATTCATATTAACGAAATGGGGAATAACCGTTTTAAATACTTATTAGAACAGTTTAAACCCGGTGCTGTTTATCATTGTGACAGCTTAATTTCAGATAAAAAAATAATTTTCAGCCTTACTTCAAAATATCTGGCAACACCGATGGAAATAACTCAGGGTGGCGGTGTTTTCAGAAGTTCTAATATTCCATATGATTCTGAAGATGATTTAGAAATAAAAAAGGTAAACGAAGCCGTTTTGAAAAGCTTTGGATTAAAGCACGGCGTTGCTCATACCGAATTTATAAAATGTACTGAGGATGGTAAAATTTACTTTCTGGAAACTTCTTCCCGTGTAGGTGGTGCTCATATTGCCGAAATGGTAGAAGCTGCCTCCGGTATTAATTTGTGGAAAGAATGGGCGATTATAGAAGATGCTTTGGTTAAAGAAAAGGAATACCAATTGCCTGAAGTGAAAAAAGAATATGCAGGTATTGTCCTGACTTTATCTAAATTCCAGCATCCTGATTTATCTTCATTTTCAGATCCTGAAATTTACTTCAGAGTTCCCCTTGATTACCACGCCGGTTTAATAGTAAAATCTGATAAAAACGAAAGAATTCTCGAATTATTAGACAACTATGTTGATCGTTTAATAGCTGATTATACCGTGGTTGTAGCACAAAAAAAAGTGGATAAACTGCATTAACACATGAGAGTATTTTGTTTTTTTATTTTTTTCTTGTTGCTTTTTTCGAATGAAACAAAAGCGCAACAACTTTTGGAACGTAAAATAAATCAGTTCGACAGACAGGATAGTTTGCGAGGAAGCATTACAAAAGAAAGAGCCTGGTGGGATTTAAAACAGTATCGGTTAACTGTAAAAGTAAATCCTTTAGACAGCACAATTACAGGGGATAACACTATAAAATATAAAGTTTTACAGGAACACCATGTCATGCAAATTGATTTGCAAAATCCTTTAGAAATCAGCAAAATTATTCAGGATAAAAAAGAATTAAAATTTGACAGAGAAGGAAATGTGTATTTTGTTGAGTTAGTTGCTTCCCAAAAAAAAGATGCTGTAAAAGAGCTGACTGTTTTTTATGGCGGAAAACCTAAAGTAGCTATCAATCCGCCCTGGGATGGAGGAATTACATGGAAAAAAGACAGCAACGGAAAACCATTTATCGCTTCATCCTGTCAGGGATTAGGAGCCAGTGTCTGGTGGCCTAACAAAGACCACATGTATGACGAAGTTGATGATATGTACATAAGTGTGAATGTTCCTGATGATTTAACGGATGTATCCAATGGTCGTTTACTGAGTGTAAAAAAACATAAAAACGGAACCAAAACTTATAATTGGTATGTTACTAATCCTATAAATAATTATGGCGTAAATATTAATGTTGGAGATTACGTTTCTTTTTCAGAAAAATACAAAGGTGAAAAAGGAACTCTGGATTGCAGCTATTATGTTTTGAGAGACAATTTGGCGAAAGCCAAAAAACAATTCCAGGAAGTTCCCCGAATGCTAAAAGCTCTTGAATACTGGTTGGGTCCTTATCCTTTTTATGAAGACGGATATAAATTGGTTGAAGCACCTTATTTAGGAATGGAGCATCAAAGTTCTGTCACTTATGGAAATGGTTTTCAAAATGGATATTTGGGCGGGGATTTAAGCGGAACAGGCTGGGGATTGAAATTTGATTTTATTATTGTGCATGAATCGGCACACGAATGGTTTGCAAATAGTATCACCAATAAAGATATTGCGGATATGTGGATTCATGAGAGTTTTACTAATTATTCCGAAAGTCTTTTTCTCGAATATTATTATGGCAAAGAAGCGGCTTATACTTATTTACGAGGACTTAGAAAAAACATTTTAAATGACAAACCGATAATTGGAAATTATGATGTCAATGATGAAGGCTCCAGTGACATGTATTACAAAGGTTCTAATATGTTGCATACCTTACGCCAAATTGTGAATGATGACACAAAATGGAGAAGTATATTAAGAGGATTAAACAGTACTTTTTACCATCAAACCGTGACTACAAAACAAATTGAAGATTATCTGAGTCAGGAAACCGAAATGGATCTCAATCCCTTTTTTAATCAATATTTACGGGATATCAGAATACCAAAACTGGAATATTATTTTAAAAATAATGATTTGGTATATCGTTGGATAAACTGTGTTCCTGAGTTTAACATGCCTGTCAAAATTAGTATAAACGGCGAGGAAAAGTGGATAAAACCGCAAACAAACTGGAAAAGCGAAACAAATATTGCAGAAAATTCAAAACTACTTATTGAAGCAAATTTTTATGTGCTTGGAGTTAACAGTACCCAATAAAATAGATTAATTTTATCTTTCATTTTGAGTAGTGACTAATCTAATTTTATAAGATGAAAACAAAGTATTTATATCTCTCTTTTTTTCTGATGCTAAGCTTTATTCACTATAGTCAAAATAGTAGTGAAAAAAGAGAAGAACAGGGAGTTTACGTTGATTCTGTTGAATTTATGGTTGATACCGTAAATATTGCAAGAATAAATCTTGATTCCATTCATTTTGCTCCTTCACATGAAATGCTTGACGAGGAAGTTTACTGGACAATTATAGACAGTTCCTTAAAAGAAACTGAAAGTCAGGAAGATCAGGAAATTTTCCTGACTACTATTTTAGAGCAACTTTCTCCTCAGGAAATAGTTGGTTTTCGCTTAAGAACCGATAAACTCATGTTTGATTCTTACACCTCTGATTTATGGTGTGCCAATTATATTATAAGCAATGGCGCTGCGGAGGATGGTTTTGATTATTTTAGATGCTGGCTAATTTCAAGAGGTAAAGAAGCGTATTATAAAGTACAGCAAAATCCGGATGCATTAGTAGATTTGGTTGAAAATGAACCAAAAGCTTATGATTTTGAAGGTTTTTGGTATGTAGCGATGAATGCTTTTAAAAACGCAACAAATCAGGAAATACACGCCTATCTTGATTACGAAAATTTTAAAACTACAGATGAAAATTATCCACTATTAGAATTCAGCTGGAATGTGGACGAGCCTGAAACAATGGAAAAAGTTTGTCCGGTTTTATTTAAAAAGTTCTGGAAAAAATAAACTTAATACTTGGTTTAAGTACAACAATCAAATCAGGTTGTTTTTTATATAGTCAAAACTTTTTACAGAAGACTCTAAAAGATTAGGCTTATAATTAGTCTCTTGTTCCACAAAAAAGTGTTTCATTCCGGATAGTTTTGCTGCTGCAAAAATAGATTTAAAGTTGATAGCTCCTTGACCAACTTCGGTATTCCATTCGGTTTTAGATGGATCCATATCTTTTACATGCCACATGGTAAATCGCCCGGGATTAGCTTTAAACAATTCTAATGGATCAATTCCTGACCGGACTGCCCAGTATAAATCCAATTCAAAATCGACTAAGTTTTTATCTGTTTCCGAGAGTAAAATATCATATCCTGTTTGGTTTCCAAACTTTTTGAACTCAAAATCATGGTTGTGATATCCTAATTTCAACCCCGCTTGTTTACATAAAACAGCAGCTTCATTTATTTTTTGAGCGATACGCTTGTAATCATCCAGATTACTTCTTAATTTTTCATCTAAATGTGGAACAGTAATATATTCACTTTCTAATTGATTAGCGCATTCAATACAGGATTTTAAAAAATCAGCATTATTGTCTTTTATAAAAGAATTAAATTCATAATGTCCGCTTGGTGCTTTCAGGCCATTATCAGACAGTATTTTTTTGAAATCTTTTACAGAAGTTCCAAAAAAACCTTTTTCGCCTGAGTAACCATACGTTTCTATTTCCTTATATCCTGTTTTTGCAACAAATTCTAAAGTCCCCTTTACATCTTTAGAAAATAGCTCTCTTAAAGTGTACAATTGTAAACCGATATTTCTTTGTTTCGTAGAAAAGGCGAGGGAAGGAGCGATTGCTAATGCACCTAAAGCCAAGCTGCTGTTAATTATAAAATCTCTTCTCTTTATCATTTTGAATTAAATATCTGAATTATTTATTCTAAAAGTATTAAAAAAAATCGAAATTGTAACAAACAGCAGATTGATGCAAAAAATTATCGTTCGAATAATCCAATAGTTCCGCCTACCCAGTCTTTGTCCTGGTTGTATTTTACCCCTATCATTTCACCGCGACTCAAACGCACTAAATTGCACAAAAGAGTAGGAGCCGCATCCTCTTTTTTCCAGGTACAAAGCATTCTCACTTCGGCTTTTACTTTTCCGTCAGGCGATTGTACAATGGGTAAATAATTTACTTTTTTCTGAAGAATATAAAGCTCTTTATCAACAACAGCTTCGATATCTTCTTTTTTTACATGAAAAACTACTCCTGCACCAGAGAAAGAAAACAAGGGCTTTAAAACATAATTTTCTAAGTCGGTTGGAATTTCTTTTAATTCACTCAGCAAAGTGGTTTCAATAAAATATTTACCTTTTAACAAGGGTAAAATGAATTTACTGATTCTGAAAAACCAGTTAGGATGACCTGCCCATTCTATATCCAAATCGTCTGAAAAACTAAAGTTCATTTTTAAATCTGTCCGCAGTTCCAGTTCATCAAAAATTACTCTGTTATAAATGCGCTTTATCTGGATTTCCTGATTTTTTTCGTTTTTATAAAATAGTTGATTTCCTTTTTTGATTACCTCAGTAACACAAATAACAAGAATTCCAATATCTCTTTTGCAATAATAAAAATCGATAAGCGTATTTTGTTTTTCAGGTTCAATTTCTAACAGAACCACATTTTCTTTAGGAAGATTATTGCAAAAAACAGCATCCAGATTTTCAAGATATTCTTGTGAGCTTATATCATTTACAAAGGGTGTTAATTGCTCCATAAAAGGATAAAGCACCTTCAGCTTTTCAAATAAATTAACCTGATAATTGAATAACGAAGGGAATCCCTGAACTTCAATCAGTTTAGGAACTACCTGATTGTCTTCTTCACAAATTCCGAAATCAATAGCTAGAAAAGTAGTATGTTCATCTTCATTAGGAACTTTACTGTTTAGTTCTAATGATTTGTTAGTTAATTCTTTAAAATCACTCTGCTGAATCAAAGCTATCACTTCGTTACAACCTTCAATCAGTTGCTTTTTTAAATCATTCGAAATAAAAAAAGGAGTTTCTGCCAGTCTAAAAGTGGGAGCATAGTCAAAATCGGCTGCAATATCATCCTTTAAAGCCTGATATTTCTCTTGGGTAAATTGCTCATTAAATAGCTTTCGGTATTTAGAAATCATACAGTTTTTTGGATGTTAAGAAATTATCATTTTTTAATTGGACATAATTTTTTTAGATCTCATCAGGTCAGTAATTGCAGAGCGAAGAAAATTTGGGATTAAAGTCTCGTTAGTTCTGTATATTTTATCTTCATCAACTAAGTCTTCAAGCATATTCCTAAACTTCCTTTTACCTTTCATTTTTCTAATTTTTTCTTTCACTTCTTTATTTCTTAAATGGGAAAGAAAACTAATAGGATCAGCCTCAGGATGAAATTGTGTCCCCACTAAATGATCGGTAAAACGAACTGCCATGATGGCTCTTTCATATTGCACATGATCTCTTATTTTTTCTAACGAAAGGATTTTAGCCCCTTTTTTAGCAAAAACACTCAACTTAGGCTGAACCACCTGATAATCTCTGGAATCAATTGCATAAAACGGATCGTCCAGTCCTTCGAACAATAAATCCTTAAGACCTTCCTTAGTTTTATGAATTGTCATAACGCCAAACGACGTATCATTTCTTTTTGTAATTTCGGCTAAGCCAAAGTGTTTACAGGCCATTTGATAGGAATGACAGATAAAAAGCACGTGCTTTTTTATCGGATTTTCATTGTTCCATTTTAAAACAGCATCAATAAAACCAAAGAACTTTGCATCCCATACACCATCGCCTTCAAGCGGGTTTCCGGGACCTCCGGTAGCAATATAAATGTCAAATTTGTCTATTTCGGGCAATTCACATTTTCCGCGGACATCAAATATTTTAAAACTTACAAAAGGTGTAAAACGGTTTACGATATCAATGATACATCGCATGCCCTGATTAGGCTCACCATTGTACATGTCCAATATTGCTATTGTTATGTTTTTCTTTTTCATTAGTTCCTGCTTTTATACTATTTGCAAAGATAAGCTAATAATTTATAGTCCTTTAGTAAATTCTTTTGTAATAAAATCGACTACTTTAGTCAAGTTTTTTGTTTCTTCAAAAACAGCAATCTGCTTATCAGCACCGGTTCCGTTTTTCAAAATTTCATGTGTGTAATTGATATGCTCTCTGCTTCCCAATTCATCAACAACATCATCAATAAAATCCAGTAATTCTAAAATCAATAATCGGGTTTCTACCTCTTTTTGAAGTCCAAAATCAATTAAATGTCCTTCTATTCCATATCGGGCAGCTCTGAATTTGTTTTCTTTTATTAATGCTAAACGATAGGTGTTAAATTTTAAATTTTGTGTATTAAGACGATACAACTTAGCTACTACAGCCTGAATTACAGATACCATACACATAGTTTCTTCAACCGTTAGTGCCATATCACAAATTCTGAATTCTATAGTATCATAAAAAGGATGCAGACGTAAATCCCACCAGATTTTCTTTGGATTATCAATACAATTGGTTTTTACTAAAGTATCCAGAAAGTTATCATAAGAAGCCACCGAATCAAAATATTCAGGCAAACCTGTTCGTGGAAACTTATCAAAAACCTTTGTTCTAAAGGATTTATAACCGGTTTGTCTTCCTTCCCAAAAAGGGGAATTAGTGGATAGTGCAAATATATGCGGCAGGAAATAGCAGGCCTGATTGATTAATTTCAGTCCTACTTCACGACTTTCTATTCCCACATGACAATGCATTCCAAAAATCAGATTAGAACGTGCAGCATCTTGCAACTCATTAATAATAGTATGATAACGCGGATCATCGGTGATAGGCTGATCCTGCCATTTAGAAAAAGGATGTGTCCCGGCTCCGCCAACAATAAGTCCTTGTTTATCGGCCAGTTCTACAATTTTAGTTCGTAAAAATTTAATCTCACACTCGGCTTCTTTTACATTTTTACAAATATTAGTTCCTACTTCGACCACCGATTGGTGCATTTCAGCTTTTACTTGTTCATTCAACAATATTTTTGCTCCATCGACTATCTTAGACAAGTGGGAGCGGAGATCTCGTGTTTCGGGATCTATAATTTGGTATTCTTCTTCTATACCAAGCGTAAAAACAGGCAATTTTTTCATTTAAAAGTATTCCGATTATTATTTTAACCCAACAGCATCTTTCATAAAGGTTCCCCAGGTCAGATTTATTTTTCCCGGTTTTTGTTTTTTTGCGGCAGCAATAGCCATTTTAGCAGATTCTTCAACCACCCACTCAAAGTTTTCCATACCTACTGAATTAACATCAGCATCAGGAGCGGGATTTCCAAAATCAATAGCATAAGGAATCCCATCCCGAACGGCAAATTCTACTGTATTGAAATCATATCCCAAACCTTTACAAAGTCGGAGTGTATAATCCTTTATGGTTGCCAATAATTTTTTATCTACTGGAGGACCATCAAGTACATAACGCAAATGAGGCTGATTTCTGGGTTCGTATTGCATAATTTTAACAGCTTTACAACCTAAACAATACACTCTGAAATATTCCGTAAACACAATTTCCTCCTGCAACAGCATTACTAACTGTCCGGTTTCTTTATGCTTTTCCCAAAATTCTTCTTTATTTTCCAGTCGGTACACATTTTTCCACCCGCCACCGGCATACGGTTTCATGTAGGCTGGAAATTTTACATATTCAAAAATTCCTTCCCAGTCTAATGGAAACTTCAGGTTTCTGAAAGAATTAGAAGTAGTATCCGTTGGATGTTCTGCTGAAGGAAGAATCACCGTATTAGGCAATGGAACGCCCAGCGTATCTGCTAATGCGTTATTAAAAAATTTATCATCGGCACTCCACCAAAAAGGATTGTTAATCACATTAGTTCCTGTTAAAGCGGCATTTTTAAGAAAAGCACGATAAAAAGGAACATCCTGCGAAATCCTATCAATAATTACGGCATATTCACCTCCTTTGTTTTGAATAACTTTATCAATAGAAACGGCTTCGGCTATGATATCTTTTTCGTTTTTTGAATTGACTCTTTCGATAAAAGCCTGAGGAAAGGTATCTTCCATTCCAAATAAAATTCCAATCTTTTTCATATTCGTTGTTTTCTTTTACTATTTTATAATCAGTTTTAGCTAAAATTTTATTCGGGATAAATAATGGGGAAACATTTCTTTCCATAACGGCCAATCGTGTTCTTTATCCTGCCTGATATCCAGCCAGTGGTGCATGCTTTTATCAGACAATAATTTGCTCATTTTTAAATTGGCATCAAAACAAATATCCCAATTGGAAGTACCCAGTACGATATCCATGTTCCATAATTCATAATCATTCAAACCCTCCAGATAATCATGGGGACTATGGTAAAAAACGGTATCATTATGAAAGCCTTCAAGATAGTTTTTAATCTTAAAAATTCCGCTCATACTGAACAAATGACTTACATACCCCGGATGTCTAAAGGCAAAATTAGCAGCATGATAACCGCCAAAACTGCAACCGGCCATAACCACTTTTCCTGTTGGGGTATTATGCCTGACTTTTTCAACAACTTCATGACAAATCATTTTATCATACCAGTCATGATTTTCAATGCGGTGTACAGGATGAATTTGTTTGTTATAAAAACTGTCTTTATCAATGCTGTCAGGACAATAAATCTGAATTAATCCCTGCTCGAGATACCATCGTGCTGATTCAATCAGTCCCATATCTTTATTTTCATGAAAACTTCCCATGGAAGTAGGAAACAAAACTACCGGATATCCTGAATGACCAAAGACGAGCATCTGAGTCTCTCTGTTTAAATTGGGTGAATACCACTTGAAATAGTCTTCTTTCATAATTTTGGTTTTAACAATTATACTGAAATAATCAATATGAAATTTACAAACAGAAGATGGTTCTTTACTTTTAATGAAATAATAACGCTTTGTTTAATATTATTGCATATAATTTATTTTAAAGCCTTTAAATGGGGTGTTTTAAATCAATTTGGTAACATATCTTAAACAAGGGAAACGGCTAAGAAAAAACAATTGTAAAGCTTAGTCCACAAACGGCGTGGACATTTTGAAAAAAAGAATTGGATTTGAAGAGTTCAAATTATTTTTAAAAAAAACGGCTGATTATATTTTCAAATTCCACTTAATCAACAACGCTTTTTTCAAATAACTGAACCTGATTTTTTAATCTTTCAATCAGCATATTCATCATGCGTTTATTTAAGCTGGAGGAGTTTTTTATATATAAAGTATATTCCTCCACAGTAAACAGAGCGATGATCATTCCTTTTAAGGCATTTCTAAACTTTATGTCTTTTTGAATTGCATTTTCAATGGTTGCAATCTTTTTTTCGACACTTAACGAATAAAAATCCCGTTTGTATTTACTGATATAATTGTGAAAAGAAGCAATGAATAAATCATTTTGAAGTTTCAATATGGGTCTTAAAACTTCATTTTGAAAAATTTCATCAGCTGAAGATTGGGCACTGACACTTCCTATGGCGTCTCCTCTGAATTCGGATAAAAAACGGTCTCTTTCGCTCATCTTTTTTTCTTAAAAATAGGAAAAAAATTCTCAGGGAAACCTTATTTTAGCATAAATAATTAAATATATGCGATTTCATACCAGAAAATGGGTTAAGCCCGAAGACCTCAATCCGAACGGAACTTTATTTGGAGGAAAATTATTATCATGGATAGACGAAGAATTAGCTCTTTATACCATTGTTCAGTTTGAAAACTCCAGAGTAGTTACTAAATACATGTCTGAGATAAATTTTAAAAGCTCGGCAAGACAAGGGGATATTATCGAAATAGGAATTGATGTGATTCATTTTGGAACTACTTCTATTTCGTTGGAATGCAAAGTCCGTAACATGATGACCAGAGAAATTATCATTACCATCGATAAATCAGTAATGGTCAATTTAGGCGAAGACGGCAAACCTAAACCACATGGAAAAACAGAAATTGAGTTTGTAAAAAATCGGCTGTAATCAGCATAAAAAGCCACGAATTTGCGAATCTAATTAAATTAGTGAATTTGTGGCTTAATTTTATTTATTCAGGAAATCACCTCTTGAAGGCAATTCAAAAATTTCAAGATCAAAATAGGGAACAGCTGAGATGACATGATCAAAAATATCCGACATTACATATTCGTAGTTTTCCCATTTTTTATCTTTTGTAAAAGTATAAATTTCTAAAGGAACTCCTTCGGCAGTGGACTGTAACTGGCGACACATTAAAACCATATCCTGATTGATAGCCGGATGATTACGCAGGTATTGAATAATATATTTTCGAAATAATCCCATGTTAGTCATATTTCGACCGTTTATTGCAATTGATTTGTCGATTGCTCTATCGGTATTGTATTTATTAATTTCCGCTTTTCGGCTAACAATATAATCACTGATTAAACTGATTTTTTTCAGTTCCTCTAATTCTGTTTCCTCGAGAAAACGAATGCTGTTGGTTTTAATCAAAATATGTCTTTTTATACGGCGACCATTCGATTTAAGCATGCCACGCCAGTTTTGAAACGAATCAGAACTCAAACTATAAGTAGGAATGGTAGTGGTTGTATTATCAAAATTACGCACTTTTACCGTAGTTAGATTGATTTCGATAACATCACCATCGGCACCAAATTTATCAATTGTAATCCAGTCGCCTATCCTGATCATGTCGTTTATGGATACCTGAACACTGGCTACGAAACCCAGGATAATATCTCTGAAAATCAATATTATCAAAGCAGAAACAGCACCTAATGTGGTAAACATATTGTTGAAATCGACCTCAAATAATCTGGAAATCAGAATGGTAATCCCAACTAACCACAGCACAATCATGATAACCTGAATAAAGCTATCAATGGGTTTATCGCTGTAACGCTTTTTTTGTTTTAAATAATCCCTCAGTGCATTAAAAACAGTGCGAATTATCCAAAGCACTAGAATAACAATATAAATACCTACCAGTTTCCCAAAGACACTATCCCAGTATTCATATCGGTCTAAAATGACAGGAACTGATTTATAGATAAATAAAACAGGAATAAGATGAGCAATGTATTTAGCTGTTTTATTAGAAACTAATAAATCGTCAAACTGTGTTTTTGTCCTTCTGGCAATTACAATTATTAAACTAACTAACAGCTGTCTGGAAATATAATAAATGACATAAGCTAAAAAACAAAGCAGTACAATGTTAATTATCAAACTCGAATAAGAGGCCATGGTAACATTTAAACCCCATTTTCTAAAAAGCGGGTATAAAAACGTAAACAGCTGCTTTAATAATTCAAACATTTTAGCAATATTTCTTTTCTACATAAAAAGTACCAAACGGAATCAAAGAAGCAATTAAAATAATCCCAAAATCTCTGACACTCCATTTTTGTGGTGTTTTTAATAAAAATGCTAAAATGATATAACCTATAAATAAAACACCATGTCCATAGCCAAAAGGTTTAACAATTGTGTGATAAAGTTCCGGATTACTTGGTTTTAGAAAAATCATATTAGCAATTAATACTAAAAAAGAAATCCCTTCAAGGATAGCTGTAATTTTAAAAATCTTAAGCATTACTATTATTATTTAATGTTTCCTGCCAAAATTAAGGATTATCATCCGTTTTATAGGTATTAAACCTTAAAGTAATTTACTTTTGTAATCATAAAAATTTCATAATGAGTAAAAGAGATTTAAAAAAATATTTGGGCGAACTCGACAAAGAACAATTGCAGGAACAACTGATTGAATTGTATGAAAAATTTAGTGTTGTCAAGGAATATTATGACTTTGTTTTCAATCCAAAAGAAGAAAAGCGATTGCAGGAAGCCAAGCTTAAAATCGCTCAGGAGTACTTTCCGGTTGCTGCACGTGGTAAAAGAAAAAGACCTAAAATGCGTCGATCTATAGCTCAAAAAAACATCAAACATTTTATAACACTAGGAGTAGACCCTTTTATAATTAGCGATTTGATGTTGTACAATATAGAAATAGCGCAGGCTTTTTCAGCCGAAAATCTCATAAAACAAGATACTTTTTACAAAAGCATGCACACTTCTTTCGAACAGGCGATACAATTTATGATTGCCAATGGTGTTTTAAACGATTTTAAATCCAGAATACATTCACTTACAGAAGAAATTGTGAGACAAAAATGGAAAAACCGCATGGATTTCCTGCAAATTACAGAACGAATTGACGAATAAGAGGCTTGTAAATCAAATTATTTCAAATTAAGTTAATAATTTAAATTAAATATAACAGGATAACTGTTTTTTAAGCGTATTTTTGCAAAAATTCAACAAAAAGCAATGTTCGAAAGTACGATAGAAATAGAAAAAGAAGACAAAAAAGAACTTTATGCCTACCAACAGGGCGATATTGATGCCATCTTTGAGCGTATCGATAACGGTCCTGCACAACATCACCTGCTGTATCAGCTTCCTACAGGTGGCGGAAAAACAGTAATATTCTCAGAAATTGTTCGCCGTTACTTATCTAAACATAATAAAAAAGTAGTTGTTTTGACACATCGTATTGAGTTGTGTAAACAAACTTCTAAAATGTTAAAAGGTTTTGGTGTAAAAAATAAAATTATCAATTCTAAGGTTAAGGATTTACCGGATCAAAACGATTATTCCTGTTTTGTAGCCATGGTGGAAACCTTAAAAAACCGTATCAATGATGAGAAATTATCTCTCGAAAATATTGGTTTAGTTATTATTGATGAGGCACATTATAATTCATTCAGAAAACTTTTAAGTTCCTTTACTAATGCTTTTATATTAGGAGTAACAGCAACACCGCTGAGCTCTAATATAAAATTGCCTATGAACCAGAGTTATGATGAATTAATTGTAGGAGATACAATTAGTTCCTTAATAGATAAAGGTTTTTTGGCAAAAGCCACAACTTATAGCTATGATGTAGGCCTGACCTCCTTAAAAGTAGGTATTAACGGAGATTATACCGTGAAATCTTCGGATGATTTGTATACCAATACTTTAATGCAGGAAAAACTGGTACATGCCTATACTGAAAGATCTTTAGGAAAAAAGACCTTGATTTTCAATAATGGTATCAATACCTCTTTGTATGTATACGAAACTTTCAGAGAAGCAGGATATGAAATCCGTCACCTGGATAATACCAGCAGTAACGAAGAAAGAAAAGAAATTTTACATTGGTTCAAACATACAAAAGATGCCATTTTAACTTCCGTAGGGATTTTAACAACCGGATTTGATGAACCTACAGTTGAAACCATAATTTTAAATCGTGCCACAAAATCATTAACTTTATATTATCAAATGATAGGGCGCGGTTCCAGAAAATTACCTAATAAAGACGAATTTACCGTTATTGATTTAGGAAATAACGCCGCTCGTTTCGGACTCTGGAGTGAGCCTGTAAACTGGCAGCACATCTTTAAATCACCTGAATTTTATTTGGAAAATTTACGTGATGATGCTGAAATTGAATTGTATTTTAAATATACGATGCCGCCGGAATTGAGAGCTAAATTCAGCAATACAGAAGACGTTACTTTTGATGTTGACGAAGAACACAAACTGGCAATAAAACAAAATTTACGCTCTAAAGTGGTTTTGGATAAATCATTGGATCAACACGCAACCATGTGTGTTTACAACACCGAAACTTTACAGGAAGCTAAATTATTAGCCAAAGAATTAGACGATGATATTGAATGCCGCATTAAACGGTATGCAAAATGTTTAAGTCAGTGCAGTAAAAATTACCGCGAATGGCTTGTAGATGATTATAAACAAAAATTAACCTTGCTGTTAGGTAAAAAGTATCGTGAAAAAATCATGAACGAGCCTGATGAAGATGAGGATTAGAACTAAAATAAGGAGCTGATTCCCGCTATCCGCTTTATCTTAATGTTCTTAAAGAAAGAACATTAAGGATACCGCTACTATCGGGGCTAAGAAACTGTTTTTCATACGAATAATAAAAACAAAACAATGTCAAAACAATTCTCAGAATTAGGAATTTCGACAGCTTTATTACAATCCTTGAGTGAATTGAATCTTGTTGTGCCTACCGCTATACAAGAACAAGTCATTCCGTTGCTTTTAGCGAATCAGACTGATTTAGTGGGACTAGCAAAAACAGGTACCGGAAAAACAGCCGCATTTGGTTTACCGCTGCTGCAATTAATTGATGTTTCAAAACCACATGTACAAGCTGTAATATTAGTTCCCACCAGAGAATTAGGCCATCAGGTTTTTAAAAACTTAGAAAGTTTTGCTCAAAATTTACCCAATGTTTCCATAGCAGCAAGCTGCGGAGGAATCCCAATAAAACCTCAAATAGAACGTTTAAGCAATCCCACCCATATTGTAGTAGCAACTCCGGGACGTTTAATTGATTTATTACAACGAAAAGCCATCAGTTTAGCACAAACCCAATTTTTAGTACTCGATGAAGCCGATGAAATGGTAAGCATCCTGAAAGAAAGTCTGGATGAAATTGTTGCTGAGCTTCCTAAAAACCACCGAACTTTTTTATTTTCGGCTACCATGCCCGGAACTATAAAACAGCTGATTCAGAACTATTTGCATAAAAATGTAGTGCATGTTAGCGCTAACATGGAAACTTCAGGAAATCAAAGTATTGATCATCAATATATTATTGTTGATCCTATTGAAAAATTAGATGTTTTAATGCACTTTTTAAATTCAAGAGAAGGACAACGCGGGATTATTTTTTGCAAAACAAAAGCGGCTGTAAACAAACTGGCAAAAAATTTGGCCATCAACCGTTTTTCATCCGGAGCATTACACGGCAGTTTGTCGCAGGGAATTCGGGATCGTATCATGGAGCAATTTCGCGAAGGACACATTAATATATTAGTAGCAACTGATTTAGCTGCCAGAGGAATTGACGTAAAAGAAATTGCTTATGTAGTCAATTATCATTTACCGGATACTTATGAAAATTATGTTCACCGTAGCGGAAGAACGGCAAGGGCAGGGGCAAACGGACTGGCATTAACGGTATTACAAGCCGAAGAAGAAATAGAAATTGCCGATTTTGAAAAAGAATTAGGGATTAAATTCACACCGTTTTCTAAACCTTCTGTTGCCAGTATTGAAGACAACAACACTTTGCTTTGGGCAAAACAAATTTTCAAAACAAAACCAAATCATGAGGTGGATGCCGAATTGAAAACAAAAATAAAAACTATTTTTCATCACCTCACCAAGGATGAATTAATAGAAAAAATACTAGCTAACCATTTATTACAAAATAAAAACCAAACCAACGAAAAACCAGTTAAAAGACAAAAACAAAAAAAATAAAAACTGTTTGACATTCCTCTTGCCAAAAAAAGAGAATGTTATTTTTAAAATTGTAAAAATATGGAAATCGTAATAATCGGAGGCGGTTTTGCCGGACTGAATCTTGCAAAAGAATTATTAAATCAGGACGGAGTGCGTGTAACACTTGTGGATAAAAATAACTATAACTTTTTTCCACCGCTTATTTATCAGGTAGCAACTGCATATCTGGAACCATCAAGTATCAGTTATCCTTTCAGAAAATTTTTTGCAGGGAAAAAGAACCTTCAATTTCGTTTAGGAGAACTTCTGGAAGTTGTTCCTTCAGAAAACAAAATAATTTTAAATAATGGTGAATTGCTGTATGACAAACTAGTTTTTGCAACAGGAGCAGAGACCAGTTATTTTGGAATGGAAAATGTAAAAAAGAATGCCATCCCAATGAAAACGCTCAATGATGCTATCGTTATGCGTAACACCTTGCTTAAAAATCTAGAAAAAGCAGCCATTACTAAAGACATTCGCAAACGCAGAAAATTATTAACTATTGTTGTTGCCGGAGGAGGACCTACAGGAGTAGAAATTTCAGGAATGTTTGCTGAAATGCGCCGAAATATCTTTTTAAAAGAATATCCTGAATTAGCCACAACTGCCAGTAATATTTATTTAGTTGATGGTGCCCCGGCATTGTTAACACCCATGAGTAAGGAGTCTCAGGATGACACTTACAAGGCTTTAACTGATTTAGGTGTTGTGGTAAAATTAAACAATAATGTAGTTGATTATGTTGATGATACGGTTCATTTTGCCAATGGAGAAACCATTCAGACCAAGAACTTAATTTGGGCAGCCGGAGTTACAGCACGTGAGTTTACAGGACTTCCAGCCGAAAGTTACGGACGTGGAAAGCGTTTAAAAACAGATGCTTATAATAAAATTGAGGGAACTGCTAACATTTACGCCATTGGGGATACTTGTATTCAGTTTAACGATGAAGCTTTTCCTCACGGACATCCTCAGGTAGCTCAGGTGGCAATCCAGCAAGGAGTTAATTTAGCAAAGAATTTTAAAAATGCTATCAGACAAAAACCGCTGACTCCGTTTAAATATTTAGATAAAGGTTCGATGGCAATTATTGGAAAAGCAAAAGCTGTGGTTGATTTACCAAAACCAAAATTGCACTTTAAAGGATTTTTTGCCTGGATTATTTGGTTATTTATTCACCTGATTTCGTTAATTACATACAGAAACAGAATTAAAACATTTTACAACTGGATGATTGCTTATTTTTCTAAAGACAATTCGTTACGAATGATTATCAGACCTGATAAAAAAGTAAAAGTTGAAGATCTTGCAAAATAATTATTATACTGAAAACCGATACCGAGATGTATCGGTTTTTTATAGGATTTTTTTGAATAAGAAATAGATTACTTTGACTAAAATCATTATATTGGGTAAAAATAGAAATGGTAAAATTTAAAATTAAAGAGTTCTTTTTGTGTGTACTCATCATCGCAACCTGCTTATTTATGATTAATTGTTCCTCAAAAAGAGTAAAAGTAAGTGAGACAGTTGTTCAAAAAAAACGAGTTGAATTCGAATTTATTCCTAATGGTTTTCAATTGGAAACCACTGGCAATGGATTTGTAGATGTTTATCCGGACAAATTAGATATCGTAATTATAAAAGGCGAAATGCGAATAAATCCAATATACAGCAGATTCAAAACTTCTTCAGCATACGCAATTCAAATTGGAATTTCCAGATATTTTCCCGGTGAAAAATCATTTAAAATTTTAGCCACTGGAGAAAAAATAATAATCAACAAAATATTTCAATCCAGAGATGATTTTTATACGTTATCAAATTTAAAATTTTCCATACCAAATATTAAAAAAGAAGATTTGAAAAATTCAAGAGTAACACTTACGATTTTTAGTGATGGAACATCTCATTCCAGTACAAATTATGCACATTCTAATGATGAGAATACCATTTCTACTTTATTTGATTTCTAATTTTTTACGACAATTCCATACAGTAAAATGAAATTACTCAGAATGACTAATTACTGTGAATGTAAGCCAAAATCATTAAATGAAGTGAAAAATTACATTGATTATTTTTGAACTATAATTTATATTATGTAAAATAGAAAATTTGATTTATGGTGAATCTTTATAAATACCTTCCTATATTGTTTGTATCAAAAAAACTTTTTTTTTAGCTAATAATCAAATTCTTTTTAACTCATTTATTTAGTAGTTTTGTAGTATATTTTATAAGCAACCTAATGAATATAATTGCAGAACAAATAGCAGAATTTTTAAAAAAATATGCCCCTTTTAATCAGCTTACATCTGGTGAGTTAGCTGAAATAGCCAGCAATATTCGTGTTGTAAGTTTAGAAAAAAAACAGACTTTATTTAAATTCAATGATCCGTTGCATGATAGTTTTTATGTTGTAGCTTCGGGAGTTGTAAATATTTCAGTTATTGCTGATGCCGAAGAAAGCATTACTAATAAATGTCATGAAGGAACCATTTTTGGTTTACGTCCTTTTTTTGCTAAAAACAATTATAAAGTAACCGCTAAAGCCAGAGAAGAAAGTTTGGTATATGCCATTCCTATTGCAGTTTTTAAGCCTTTATTAGCTAATAATTCGGAAGTTTTAAACTTCCTTTTAGAAAATTTTGCCAGCAATTTACCCGAAGATCGTTCTACACAAGGAAATATCGTTTCTGATGGATTTTATTCTGAAAAACAGTCTGAAGCTCAGTTTTTTCAAACTTTAGCCTATAATACCACTCCTCTTTTAGCCACTTCTGACAATACAGCTCAGGAAGTAGCGCAATTAATGGCGGAATCCTTAAAGAATAATGTCATCATTTTTGAAAGAAACGGCCCAATTGGGATTGTAACTCATGCTGATTTAGCCTCAAAAATTGCCACAGGACGTTATCCTGTTCATACGCAGGTAAGTAATATTATGTCATCACCCGTAGTCACGGTTTTAGAAAATGTTTCTTTGGCCGAAGCTCAGTTATTGATGCTAAAAAATAATGTAACCCATTTGTGTGTAACCATTGATGGTACTGATAAATCACCTATAAAAGGAGTGATTTCTGAACACGATTTAATTGCAGCTCAGGCCAGTAATCCGGGAGTTTTAATTAAAGAAATTAAGCGTTCGCTATCTGCTAATGAACTCAAAGAAATCAGATCGAGACTGACGAATTTAATTCAGTCTTCTATTCAGAAAAATATTCCGTTAACTCATATTACCAATATTGCCAGCGAAATTAATTTTGCGATCTTAAAACGTGCTGTTGAATTATCGATTTTAGAGTTAGGCTCACCTCCTGCCCGTTTTGCCTGGTTAAGTATAGGCAGTCAGGGACGAAAAGAACAGCTTTTACTAACCGATCAGGACAGTATTCTGGTATTTGAAGATGTGGCTCAGGATAAGTATATTGAAGTTAAAGACTATTTTTTAAATCTGGGCAAAAAGACCACTTCTATATTAGAAAAAATCGGTTATAAATTATGTCCCCATGGACACATGGGAAGCAATATGATGTGGTGTAAGTCGCTGAGCGACTGGATTAAGCAGTACAACAACTGGATGAATACTACAAGAGACAATACGGAGAATCTGAGCAGTATTTTCTTTGATTATGAATTGGTTATTGGTGAGCAAAAAATAGAAACCGCAATCAATAAAATTGTGTTTGAGAATGCTTATAACAATACCCTCTTTTTTGATTTTCTAGGCAATGATGCTTTAAGAAAAAATTCGCCTTTAAGTTTTTTTAAGAAATTTATTGTTGAAGAAGAAGGTATTCATAAAGATAAATTCGATATTAAAACCAGAGCTATCATGCCACTGGTTGACAGTGCCCGACTTTTTGCTTTAAGTTACGAAATCAAAGGAATTAACAACACCTATACCCGATTCAAACAATTAGCGATAGCTGATCCAAAGCATTCGGAAATTTACCTGAATTGTGCGGAAGCTTATTTATTTTTAACTAAAATAAGAACTTTAGAAGGTTTAAAAAATGAAGATTCAGGACAATATATTAACTTAGAGGAACTATCAAAAATTGATAGAGAAAAACTGAAGAATGCACTGATGCCCATGAAGGAATTAGAAGAATTAATTAAAGACAAGTTTCAACTTACTCAATTCTCATAAGTTTATGCTAGACTGGTTAAAAAATATAAATAAAGAACATCCCGAATTCTGGAAAGAATATTTGGCTAAATTTTCTAAAAAATCCAATCGGTATGTTATACTATCCACTGAATCTACAGGGGATTCTTTAGAAAAAGATGTTATTACCTACATCAGCGCTTTTGCTGTAGTTGATAATGCTATTTTGATTAAAGACAGTTTTGAAACAATTTTGCTGCAATACCGTTTTTTGCATGACAACCATCTTTCGAATGAATATATTATTGAAAGTAAGTTATTAAAACTATCCGAACCGGAAGCATTAAAAGCTTTTGTAGAATACCTGGGTAACAGTATTATTGTAGGACATGAGGTTGAAAAAGATGTAGAAATGCTGAATGCTACCTTAGAGCGAATGGATTGCGGAAAATTGCGTAATGAAGCATTGGACATTGATATCATGCATAGAAAACTGAACGATCTGCCGGAAGAAAAAGAATTTTCGCTTCAGGAATTAACAGAAAGCTATCACATCCAAAACACGACAAATGATTCCGTCACCGAAAAAGCATACAACATAGCTTTACTGTTTTTAAAATTAAAATTTAAATTAGGATTAAAATAAAAAAAAGCTGCTTCGTATTGTGAAGCAGCTTTTTAGTTTTATTTCTTTTCGTTTTGAATCTCTTCAATAATTTCTGGATTCAATAAGGTACTGGTATCTCCATAATCAGTAAAATTACCTTCTGCAATTTTTCTGAGGATTCTACGCATAATCTTTCCGGAACGGGTTTTAGGCAATCCGGAAACAAATTGAATTTTATCTAATTTAGCAATCGGACCTACGTGATCAGTGATATGCTGATTGATTTCGATAAATAAATTTTCTTTATTTCTTATTTCTCCTGTTTCTTTTAGTATCACATAGCCGTACAAAGCATTTCCTTTTACATCGTGAGGGAAACCTACAACGGCACTTTCAGCAACTGCCGGATGTTCATTGATGGCATCTTCAATTGGAGCAGTACCTAAATTATGGCCTGAAACAATGATAACATCATCTACGCGACCCGTAATTCGGTAATAACCTACTTCATCACGCAAGGCACCGTCACCGGTAAAATATTTTCCAGGATATTGGGAGAAATAAGTGTCTTTATAACGTTGATGGTCATTCCAGATTGTTCTTGCCATTCCCGGCCATGGAAATTTGATACACAAACTCCCCACTACCTGATTACCTTCAATTTCATTGCGTTTATCGTCCATTAAAACCGCCTGAATCCCCGGTAATGGAAAGGTAGCATACGTTGGTTTTGTTGGTGTAATAAAAGCCAATGGCGAAATCATAATTCCTCCTGTCTCCGTTTGCCACCAGGTATCAACAACCGGACACTTTTTATTTCCTACATGATCGTTAAACCAGTGCCAGGCTTCTTCGTTAATAGGTTCTCCTACGGATCCTATTACTTTTAGACTATTTAATTGGTATTTTTGAACGTATTCTAATTTTTCTTTTGCTAAAGCTCTGATAGCCGTTGGCGCGGTATAAAACTGGCTCACTTTATGTTTTTCAATCACCTGCCAAAAGCGGCTGTGATCAGGATAAGACGGAACTCCTTCAAAGATTACAGTGGTAGCTCCATTTAATAAAGGTCCGTATAAGATATAAGAATGACCTGTTATCCAGCCAATATCAGCTGTACACCAGTGCACGTCATTTTCTTCATAACTAAAAACATTTTTAAAAGTATAGGCTGTAAAAACCATATAACCCGCAGTTGTATGCACCATTCCCTTAGGATTTCCGGTAGATCCGGAAGTGTAAAGAATAAATAAAGGATCTTCGGCATCCATGATTTCAGCAACACTATTATCTGAAGCTTCGTCTAATAAAGGCTGTAACCAAATGTCTCTACCTTCTTTCATATTCACTGCTGTATTAGTTCTTTTTACCACTAAAACAGTGCTTACAGAAGGACATTTTTGTAATGCTTCATCAACAATCTCTTTTAATTCGATGGTCTTAGATCCACGGAAACCTCCGTCAGAAGTAATTACCATTTTACTTTCACTATCAATGATTCGGGTTGCTAATGCTTTAGATGAAAAACCTGCAAAAACTACCGAATGGATCGCTCCTATTCTGGCACAGGCTAAAATAGCTACTGCCAGTTCCGGAATCATCGGTAAATAAATACACACACGATCTCCTTTTTTAACGCCTTGCTCACGCAAAACATTTGCCATTTTGCACACTCGCTGGTGCAATTCATTATAAGTGATATGTAATGCTTCTTCGTCAGGATTGTTGGGTTCAAAAATAATAGCGGTTTTCTCCCCTCTTTTGTTTAGGTGTCTGTCAATACAGTTTTTGGTAACATTTAATTTAGCACCGGCAAACCATTGCACATCCGCTTCGGTCATGTCAAACTCTACTACTTTGTCCCATGGCTGGTACCAGGTAAAATTTTCTTCGGCTATTTTTCCCCAAAATTTTCTGGGTTCACGAATTGACTTATTGTAATGTTTAAAATATTGCTCTAAATTATCAACTTTATAGTAACTCATCCTTTGTTTATATTTTTTATAAATATATTAAATCTCCCTCTATTTTTATAACAAAATAAATCATAAATCACCGCAATTTAATCAAAATAACGAAATGGAATCTTAATAAAAATGCAAATTACTTAAAAAACCCTTTAAAACTGATTATTTTTAAAATATCAAAAAGCAAACTTTTCGGCTACTTTGCTTATTTTTAATTAACAACAATGAAAAGTATGTGGTTTACGGAGACAGTCAGTTTTTGTGGGGGGCGTAAGATTTTTTCGAACGAATTATTATCTAAATTCAATTAAATGGGCTCTAATTACTATTGAAGCCCCCTTAATTCTTAATGCTGGAGTGTCGCATAGTTGTAATTTTTACAAAATATTGATGGTAGTTATTTGTTAGGAAGTCCCCATTTCTCAACCAATTCGGCATTGAGTCCCCCTTCTTTAGCATTTGGTTTTCCTATTCCGGTGTTTATTAAATCTTTTAAACTACCTTGTATATAGCCTCTCCAGGCATCATTACACACTTCATAACATTCGTTTTGCGGTGTTAAACCTTCGTGTGTAAAGCTTACTTTTGTTTGCTCTCCAATTTTAGAAATATCAAAAATCAGTTTGGTATTAACCCATTCTTTTTTGTCTTTTATGAAGTTAAAATCGTTATCGATAACCAGATAAACTAATTTCTTGTTTGAAACTTCTTCGATTAATTTCAGTTTGCACAAATGAACATCTTTAAAATGATAGAAAAACGTTTCACCCAGTTTGTCGGTATGACCCTCAATTTCTTCTGACCACCAGGCTCTAAAGTTTTTAATGGCGTTAAAAGTAGTTGTAATATCTGCATCAACCAGAATGTCGGATGTATAATTTTTATTTTCCATAAATTTTGTTTTTGAATTTTGATTTGTTGTTCTGTCAATTGTATGGCATGAAAACAAAGTGATTATTAAACCAATGGTTAGTACCGTTTTCATATACTATTTAATTTATTTTTTAAGTTATGAAGGTATTGTGTCCAGGCGGTCGAGCATCCTTCATAACATTCAATCTGCTGGTTCAATCCTACATGTGAAAATTGTACATGTGTTTTTCCTCCCTTTTCAAAAATATTAAAAACGAGTTTTGTATTTTCCCATTCTGTTGGATTGTCTAAAAAAGAAAGATTGCTTTCCGTTACCAGCCAGACAATTTTTGTATCAGGAATTAATTCAACTAATTTTTGTTTAGAAAAATGCATTCCACCACCTGCGGAGAATGAAAATTCATCATTTAGTTGCAGACTGTTTCCTGTGATGGTTTCATTATGAATGCCAGACCACCATTTTTTAATAGTTAACAAGAGTTCAAAAATTTCCTTTGCTGATCGGGACGTTTCGAAAGTGTATGTATAATTATTCATTTTTTTTATGTATTTAGTTTCTACAAAGATAATTTCCATTTTTTACTTTTAAAGGGTGTTGTTTAGACATTATGAAGGGTTGATATGGACATTTATATTTAGTATCTTTAAGCCAAATAATTCACAATGAAACATTTGAGCATTTTAATTCCGGATGACCAAACTACTATGAGTACCATTGCCTGTATCATTGGGAGTTATCAGGTTTTTATGGCAGCTAATGCGTATTACGAAAAGCTGGGAAAGATGCCTGTTTTCAGCATAAATCTGGTAAGTGCCACCAATGAAAAATTACTCACCAATGGATTTTTATCCATAAAATCCAATCTTAGCATTACAGAATGTTCAGCGAGTGACCTTATCATTATTCCTGCAACTTTAATTCGTACTTATGATACTGCTACAGCAAACAACAAATTATTAATCGATTGGGTTAAAGATAAATATAAAGAAGGTACAGAAGTTGCCAGTATGTGTGCGGGAAGTTTTATGCTGGCTTCAACGGGTTTGCTTTCAGGAATGACTTGTTCTGCTCATTGGGCAAATGCTCAGGAATTTAAAGCGCTTTTCCCCGACGTTGATTTACAAACCGATAAATTGATAACCGATAAAAATGGAATTTATACCAATGGTGGCGCCTATTCCTTTTTACATTTGTTGATGTACTTAGTTGAAAAATTTTATGACCGACAAACAGCTATTTATTGTGCTAAATATTTTCAAGTAGATTTAGATAGAAATAAACAATCGGAATTTTTAATTTTTAGTGGGCATAAAAATCATAACGATACCATTATTCTTGAAGCTCAGCATTATATGGAAAATAATTATCAGGATAAAATTTCCTTTGAAGATCTGGCTTTTAAATTCGGGGTGAGCCGAAGAAATTTTGACCGTAGATTTATAAAAGCAACAGCTTTACGTCCTTTGGATTATTTGCAAAGACTAAAAATGGAAGCGGCCAAAAAAGCATTTGAAAATTCTCGAAAATCGGTCAATGAAGTAATGTATGAAGTTGGTTATAATGACACAAAAGCTTTTCGGGAAGTCTTTAGTCGGATTACGGGTGCATCACCCATCGATTATAAAGAAAAATACAATTCAGGAAATTGATATTTCTCCTGCTCTGGAGCAGTACCCAGAAAGGCGGGGGTGACATTTCTTTGTATAGAACACTCACCCATTCCCCTTCAATCCTTCTTTTTTATTTACTTCTTTTCTGTTGTTTGTAAATTAAATACTGTTCCTGCAGGATCTTGTATCCAATGCATGTTTTCAGGGATTTCCTCAATTTCGTCACAGGTTTCCACCCCATTTGACAACAAATATTCCTGTGCCTCAGCAACATTTGGAACCGTTAGCTGTAACCAGGTTTCTGAATGGGTGTAGTTGTCCACACAGTCTAGCCAAATTATATTGTTTCCAAATTTTACTTCATGAGTTCTGGAAACTGTGGGATTCGTAATTGATTTTTCTTCTACTTTTAATTTTAAAATGTCTCTGTAAAAAGCTACTGTTTTATCATACTTGCTTTTTGGAATTTTTATCGCAATATTAATCCCTGCTTCAAATTTTATATCCATCGTCTGAATGATTTTGTATGTTGATTTAAAGTTTTGAATACTCAATTATAAAAATTTACCGCAAATTCGCAAATTATTTCATTTTCTAAGTCTCTAAATTTGCGAATTTGCGGTAAAAATGTAACACTAGAATTTATCATTTACTCTAAATAGCTACTCAATTTTAGCTTGTTTTATATCGCAACCCCGCTTCCGGCAATGACTTTTAACTGATTGTCAAACAT
This sequence comes from Flavobacterium flevense, assembly GCF_900142775.1. Lineage (GTDB taxonomy): Bacteria > Bacteroidota > Bacteroidia > Flavobacteriales > Flavobacteriaceae > Flavobacterium > Flavobacterium flevense. Next base: position 201,305 of record NZ_FRCC01000003.1, on the reverse strand, counting down.
TTTCCAAACTCGCAAATAGCGAAAATGACCTTCAAAGTGTTGCTCCAGCATTTTCCCCGCAATCTTTAAAGACAAAGTAACCACAACATTTTCACCAATTTGTTTTATCGAATCTATGGATGACGTGATTTCTTCAAAAACAAGGTTTCCGGATTTATGAGTTTCCAAATCTATTTCCTTAGTAATTACTTCACCACTGGGAAGAACAAACAATAAATCATCATGAAGCAATTGATCCAGCATTTTTATATCGCTTTTCTTCATTGCTTCGAGCAATTGATTTTCGACTTCACGGATTTTTTGTTCGTCAACTAGTATTGAATTCATAAGTTGCTGTTTTATAAATTTTCTAATAAATTCTTTAATACCGTTCTGGTAATTAATTGCGTTGCAAATAACTAATATCTAGCTTTTAATTAATTAGGTGCTTGTTGCAGATGAGCATCAGATTTGGGTTATTTATCTCTCCGCAAACTTGTCATTCCGACGAAGGAGGAATCTCATCAAGTAACTCATTTTATATGCCAGGTTGCAAACGTTATATTTTGATTTTAAAATTAAGTTGACCCTCGTTGCAAATGAGGATCAGAAACGGAATTCAAATTTTACGGTAAAGGTTCTTTAAAGAATGTTTATCATTGACTTGAGAATAAAGGAAATTAATAAATTCCTTTGGTAGATCTTCATTGACAGGACATCCTCTTTTATAAATACCAATTTTTTCTTTTGCTTGTGTTTCTTCAACGTTTTTAAGATTAATTCGGACAACCTCGCAAATTTCTTCGTAGTCAAAGGCAAGTAGATGAATTTCCTTTGTTGTTATTTCCGAAATTATGTAGCGATGCACCATCTTATTTCGTAATTCATATAATTCAAATAATTTGCTGTAAGTGTTATCATCTATTATTTCCAATTCCTTAGAGAGTTTATAGATTTGCTTTTCCATTACCGGTTTATCTGTTTCAGATTGAGATAAATACTTGATGTCTATTTCGTCAGTTTTCTCGTTTAATTGTTTTTTCATTACAATACAAAGCCGAAGGTAAGCATCTATTTGACTGGCAACGATAATAATAAACTCAATGAATGAACGTTTTTTAAACGCTTGATTTTTTATATCAAATGAAGCTGCCAAAGAAGACATAAATTTTTCATATTTATCGAGAACTAAAGCTTTTTTGCGATTTGTTTCTCCAAGCAGTTCAAGCGTTTTTAATGCCTTTTCAGCTTTGAGTAATTCATTTTTGATGATTTTTGAATTTGCTTTTGCAGTATCATAAATATATTTAATCATGAAAAGATGATCGTCAACGACAGCATACCATAGATGCATATTGAATCCTCCGCCATCCATTCTAGCTGTGATGAAATTTAGGTTGCCGTTGTCAACTTTCTGAGCATCTATTTTCGAAAACTCTTTTTCTATTGAAGAATAACAACTTATTTGAAAGCAACCGATAGATTTACCATATTTTTCGAAACTAAATGGTGAAATTTCTTCATCACTTACAATTTTATTTTTGTATTGCCAATCATTAGGTAATTCGATAATAAATTTACCATTTGGTTCGGTAAAATGTTTCATTGTAGATAAAGATTTTTATGAATTATACATAACTTCTGTATAATAACTACGGAATAGCGACTATATACTCAAAATGGGTAGATTGTCGGCATTAATTAGCATCCTATTTAACTTCAAATATATAAAATTTATCTTATAAATAAATAAATATTTATTGCTAATGTGATTGTTTCGTTCCTCGCAATGACAATATTGGGTGGTGAATTATAAGAATAACTCCTTTTTCTCTACCCTGATGGTAACAACATGCTTTACACATTCTTTGTGGAGTTACTTGATGAGATTCCTCCTTCGTCGGAATGACAAGATAGAGGCAAAATTGATTTAAATTTTTGTGAATCTTTGTGTTTTTTCTTTGTGAATCTTTGTGAAATAACCATTCACCATTCCTAGCCCCGATTACTTCACCTAACATTTATTTTCATTGGAGTTCAGTGAATTTCATTTGAAGTGAAAATCCTTTTCTTTTTTTCTTTAAAAAAGAAAAGATTGTAACGGAAAGCGGGAGCATTCGTTATTGAATAACGAAAAAGTGCTGCTCCTGAATATTAGGCACAAAAAAAGGCGAAGTAATTAAATACTCCGCCTTTTTGGAATTAACAATAATTGTAATTATACAATTTTTTTCATTGCAGTCATTGATTCTCTCAACCATGCTCCCACTTCTTCAACTGGGTGGTTACGGATGATATCATTTACTTCAATTAATTCTTTATTATCTACACCGTTGTTTCCGTCATTAAATGGACGCCCAATTAAGTTTGATGGTGCATTTTTAACGTACTCAGCGATTAATGGCTTACAAGCGTGGTCAAATAAGTAACATCCGTACTCAGCAGTGTCAGAAATTACACGGTTCATTTCGAACAATTTCTTTCTTGCAATTGTGTTAGCAATAAGTGGTGTTTCGTGTAATGACTCATAGTAAGCAGACTCTTCGATGATTCCTGAATCAGTCATAGCTTCAAAAGCTAATTCTACTCCAGCTTTAACCATAGCTACCATTAATGTACCATTATCATAGTATTCTTGCTCAGAAATTTCAACATCACCAGCTGGTGTTTTTTCGAAATTAGTTTCTCCTGTAGCAGCTCTCCAAGCCAATAAGTTTTTATCATCATTAGCCCAGTCTTCCATCATTGTTTTAGAGAAATGACCTGAGATAATATCATCCATGTGTTTTTGGAACAATGGACGCATGATGTCTTTTAATTCTTCAGCAGCGTTGAAAGCAGCAATTTTAGCAGGATTAGATAAACGATCCATCATGTTAGTGATACCACCATGTTTCAATCCTTCAGTGATAGTTTCCCATCCGTATTGAATTAATTTAGAAGCATATCCAGCATCAACACCTTCAGCTACCATTTTGTCAAAACATAAGATAGAACCTGTTTGTAACAATCCGCAAAGGATAGTTTGCTCTCCCATTAAATCAGATTTTACTTCTGCTACGAAAGAAGAACGCAATACTCCTGCTCTATTTCCTCCTGTTGCTACAGCATACGCTTTAGCTTGGTCTAAACCTAATCCGTTTGGATCGTTCTCAGGGTGAACAGCGATAAGTGTTGGTACACCAAATCCTCTTTTGTACTCTTCACGTACTTCAGATCCTGGACATTTAGGAGCACACATAATAACAGTTAAGTCTTTACGAATTTGCATTCCTTCTTCTACAATATTAAAACCATGAGAATAAGCTAAAGTAGCTCCTTGTTTCATTAATGGCATAATAGCAGTAACTACAGCAGTATGTTGTTTATCTGGTGTAAGGTTACATACTAAATCAGCCGTTGGAATTAATTCTTCATAAGTTCCCACATTGAAACCATTATCAGCAGCGTTCATGAATGAAGCTCTTTTTTGAGCAATTGCTTCAGCACGCAAAGCGTAAGAAATATCTAAACCTGAATCTCTCATGTTCAAACCTTGGTTTAAACCTTGAGCTCCACAACCTACAATAACTACTTTTTTACCTTTTAAAGCTTCGATTCCATTAGCAAATTCTGATTGATCCATGAATTCGCAAACGCCTAATTGTTCTAATTGTAATCTAAGTGGTAATGAATTGAAATAATTTGCCATTTTTTAATATTTAATTTATGATTTTAATTCCTCTAATAATAAACTTGTCACTTCCATTTTTTCTTTGGAAACTGATATTCTTCCTGAACGTACAAACTGCATGATTCCGAAAGGTTTTAATTTTGCATGTAATTCTTCAATTTCAGAACGTCGTCCTGATTTTGAGATTACAAAAAAGTCTCTTGATACCGTTACAATTTCCGAATGACTTTCTTTGATGATGTTTTGAATTTGTCTTTCGTCAAATAACAAATTAGAAGCTATTTTGAATAAAGCACTTTCTAAGAAGATAGTCTCTTCATCAACGTGATAGAAAGCTTTAATGACTTCAATTTGTTTTTCAATCTGACCTACAATATTCTGTACCCATTTCTCAGTAGTATCTACTACGATTACAAATCGGGAAACGTTTTCAATTTCCGATTCGGATACATTTAAACTCAATATATTAATGTGGCGTTTCAGGAATATACCAGATATTCTGTTTAGCAAGCCTACATTATTTTCTGAATAAACAGAAATCGTGAATGTTTTATTTTCTTCCATAATATTAACTTAATCGGATGTCAGAAACCGAAGCTCCTGTTGGAATCATTGGGAATACATTATTTTCTTTCTCCACCATAACTTCCAGGAAATAAGAGTCTTTAGAAGCCATCATTTCAGCAATCGCTTCATCCAGTTCTTCTCTCTTAGTTACTTTTCTGGCTTTGATGTAATAACCTTCGGCAATAGCACAAAAGTTAGGATTTACCATTACTGTAGAAGCATATCTGTAGTCAAAAAATAATTCCTGCCATTGGCGTACCATTCCTAAAAATTCGTTGTTTAAAACTACAATCTTAACCGGAACTTTAGTTTGATAAATTGTTCCTAATTCCTGAATGTTCATCTGGAAACCACCATCACCAATGATAGCAACTACTTCGCGATCCGGACGACCCATTTTAGCTCCAATGGCTGCCGGTAAAGCAAATCCCATCGTACCTAAACCTCCGGAAGTTACATTACTCTTGGTTTGATTAAATTTCGAATAACGGCAAGTAAACATTTGGTGTTGTCCTACGTCAGAAACCATTATCGCATCACCTTTTGAGTGTTTGTTAATCATTTCGATGGTTTCACCCATTGAAATTCCTTTTCCGTTTGTTGGCGCTAATTCCTCATTGATAACTGCATCCAGTTCAATTTCGTATTTCTTCTTGAATTCATTATGCCATTCTTCGTGGGAATTCTTTTCAATAAGAGGCAATAATGCGGTTAAAGCTTCTTTCAAATCAGCTAATACAGCAACTTCTGTTTTAACGTTTTTATCAATTTCAGCGGGGTCAATTTCAAAATGAATAACCTTTGCCTGCTTAGCATAAGTCGCTAAATTACCTGTTACACGATCATCAAAACGCATTCCTAATGCAATTAAAACATCGCATTCATTTGTTAAGATATTAGGACCGTAATTTCCATGCATTCCTACCATTCCTACATTCAGTTCGTGTTCAGTAGGTAAAGCAGAAAGTCCTAAAATAGTCCATGCTGCAGGAATTCCTGATTTCTCAATCAAAGCTTTTAATTCGGCCTCAGCCTGACTTAAAATAATTCCCTGACCAAAAATGATCATTGGTTTTTTAGCGTTGTTAATGATTTCGGCAGCTTCCTGAACCTTGTTTATTTTCAAAACAGGTTTTGGATGATAACTTCTGATATCAGTACATTTTTTATAACTAAAATCCAAAGTATCAAACTGTGCATTTTTAGTAATATCAACTAATACCGGTCCCGGACGTCCTGAACGGGCAATGTAAAATGCCTTTGCCATGATTTCCGGAATCTCATCAGCTTCTGTAATTTGGTAATTCCATTTGGTTACCGGAGTTGAAATCCCGATGATATCGGTTTCCTGAAAAGCATCAGAACCCAATAAATGTTTCCCTACTTGTCCTGTGATACAAACCATAGGAGTAGAATCGATTTGTGCATCGGCAATACCTGTAACTAAGTTAGTAGCTCCCGGTCCTGAAGTAGCAATTGCAACCCCTACTTTTCCTGTAGCTCTGGCAAAACCCTGAGCAGCATGAGCAGCTCCTTGTTCGTGACGCACCAGTACGTGGTGCAATTGATCCTGAAATTTATATAATTCGTCGTAAACCGGCATAATGGCACCTCCCGGATATCCATAAACCAAATCTACTCCTTCGGCTAATAAGCATCTGATAACTGCTTCTGCTCCTGATATTTTCATACTTTATTTTTTTTCAAAAAATCAATGGCAATGGCAATGACAAAAATCAATTTCAATAGAGAACTGATTATTTATATTTTATTGATATTGCAATTGATTTTTGATATTGTTATTAATTTATTTATCAGTAACACATCCTTCCGATGCACTGGATACTGAACGCATATATTTAAGTAAAACTCCTTGTTTGATAGGTGATTCCGGTTGTTTCCAATTGGCTTTACGTTTTGCAAATTCTTCATCAGAGATTTTCATATTGATGGTGTTTTTCACCGCATCAATAGTAATAACATCTCCATTTTCGATTAATGCAATTCCGCCACCTTCGTAAGCTTCCGGAGTAACGTGTCCTACAACAAAACCGTGAGAACCTCCTGAGAAACGTCCGTCAGTGATTAAAGCGACTGTGCTTCCTAAACCGGCTCCCATAATAGCAGAAGTTGGTTTTAGCATTTCAGACATTCCCGGACCACCTTTTGGGCCGCAATAGCGGATAATGACGACATTCCCCGGTTTCACTTCACCGGCCTGGATTCCTCTGATTACATCTTTTTCACCTTCAAAAACTACTGCTTTACCTTCAAAAAATTCTCCTTCTTTTCCGCTAATTTTTGCTACACAACCTTCTGAAGCAATATTTCCGTATAAAATCTGAATGTTCCCTGTTGGTTTTAATGCTTTTTGGATTTCAAAAATTACTTCTTGTCCATCATGTAAATCTGGAATTGAAGCTAAATTTTCAGCAATTGTTTTTCCTGTAACCGTCAAACAATCTCCATGTAAAAAACCTTCTTTTAATAAATATTTCATTACCGCAGGAACACCACCTACATTGTGTAAATCTTCCATTAAGTACTTACCGCTTGGTTTCAAGTCAGCTAACAATGGTGTTTTATCACTGATATCCTGAAAATCTTTTAATGTTAATTCAATTCCTACTGAATGAGCCATTGCAATTAAGTGCATTACTGCATTAGTAGAACCTCCTAAAACCGCTACCATTGTAATAGCATTTTCGAAAGCTTTACGAGTCATAATGTCTCGTGGCTTGATATCTTTTTCCAATAATATTCTGATTGCTTTACCAGCATCAACACATTCTTGTTTTTTCTCCGGACTTAAAGCAGGATTCGATGAACTGTAAGGCAAACTCATTCCTAATGCTTCAATTGCTGATGACATGGTATTAGCCGTGTACATTCCGCCACAAGCACCTGCACCCGGACAAGCATTTTGAATCACTCCTTTAAAATCTTCCGGTGTAATAGTATTGCTTATTTTTTTTCCTAAAGCTTCAAAAGCGGAAACAATATTTAAATCCTGACCCTTCCATTTTCCAGGGTGAATAGATCCACCGTAAACCATAATAGAAGGACGATTTACTCTTCCCATGGCCATTAAAGCTCCCGGCATATTTTTATCACAGCCCGGAACAGCAATCATACCATCGTACCATTGTGCACCCATAACAGTTTCGATAGAATCAGCAATTACATCACGGGAAACTAAAGAAAAACGCATTCCGTCATTCCCATTTGAAATACCATCACTAACACCGATAGTATTAAAAATCAACCCTACTAAATCTTCTTTCCAAACACCGGTCTTAATATCCTGAGCCAGATCATTTAAGTGCATATTACACGGATTTCCGTCATAACCCATACTTACAATTCCTACCTGCGCTTTTTTAAGATCCTCTTCAGTCAGACCAATTCCGTAAAACATCGCCTGTGAAGCGGGTTGTGTTTCGTCCTGAGTAATTGTCTTGCTGTATTTATTTAATTCCATGTTTTTCTATTTATTTTTTTTATCTAATATAATTCCAAAAAAAAACTCCCAATTGATGGGAGTTCTATAATATTATTTTTCAATTATATTAATAGCTTCCCTTATGCATTTGTTGAAACAACAATGACATTAATGACAGAAACTATTACAATTAAATTTTTCATTTTCTTTTTTTGATGCAACAAAAGTATAAAAACCTTTATATTTAAAAAAATAAAAAATAAAATTTTACGAATTTCTTATCATTAAACGAAATTATTTGTCAAAACATTCTATTATACTATTGTTGACTGACCTAAATGTACATTATCATTATTAAAATACATTAAGTCATCTTTGTTTAAAATAAAGTTGGAAATAAATTCTCCTACTTCATTAGTTCCAAATTTTGTATCCGGATTCAAATCTATCGTTACAACATTGTATTCGATTGCCTTCTCTACTCCCTGATTTATTTTTTTAGCCTCTTCGGTTAAACCAAAATGCTCTAACAACATTGCTGCCGAAAGTATCGCTGCAAACGGATTGGCAATATTGCGTCCTTTTGCATGAGGATAAGAACCGTGTACCGGCTCAAACAACGCATTTTTTTCTCCTAAAGAAGCTGATGCTAACACCCCAATTGAACCTGTAATCACACTGGCTTCATCAGACAACATATCTCCAAATAAATTTCCTGTCAAAATAACATCAAATTGTTTTGGATTTGATATAATCTGTTTAGCGGCATTATCAGCAAATAAAAAATCCAATGCTACATCCGGATAACCTTCACTAATCTTTTTAACCACTTTTCTCCACAAGCGAGAAGATTCTAAAACATTAGCCATATCTACTAATGTTAGTTTTTTTCTCCTCTTTTGAGCAGACTGAAAAGCCAAATGGGCAATTCTTGTAATCTCATCTTCTGAATATTCACATAAATCAGAAGCAATTGTTCCGGATTCATTCAGTTTTTTTTCTCCAAAATAAATTCCCGCCGTCAGTTCTCTGTAAATAACAAAATCTACTCCTTCTACTATTTCTCTTTTTAAAGGAGAAACATCAAGCAAACCTTTAAAAGGCTTGAGAGGTCTGATATTTGCAAAAAGTCCTAACTCTTTTCTTAATTTTAACAATCCGTTTTCAGGAGCTGTATCAGAAGCGGTCTCGGTACCATATTTAGGATCACCAATCGCTCCAAGTAAAACAGCATCAGTATTCCGGCATAAATTCAAGGTTTGCTCAGGAAGTGAAGAACCTGTTTTATCTATTGCAATGGCACCAATAAAGGCATCTTCAAAAATAAAATCATGCTCATAAACAACCCCTATTGCATACAAGGCTTTTTTGGCTTGCAAAATCACCTCCGGCCCTATTCCATCCCCCGATAACACAGCTATTTTTAAGTTCATGCGGATTGTTTTTAATTAAAAAGCTGCAAATTTACTCATTTAAAAACTCCTAAACCCTAACTATCGTTTAATTAAATCACCTTCAATTTTTGAAGCTGCAATAATTAAATGAATATCATCGTCTAAAACTTCTTTCTTAACGTCAGCGAATTTCAAAAACTCAACATATACAACGTCTAATTGGGTTTTTGTCAATTCGTAACCTACTTTTTTAGCACGGTAAGCTAATGCTGCTCTACCGCTTCGGGCTGTAAGAACAATTGATGATTCATTGACGCCTACATCTACAGGATCAATAATTTCATAAGTTGCTCTGTTCTTAATCACACCATCCTGATGAATTCCTGAACTGTGTGCAAAAGCATTTGCTCCTACAATCGCTTTATTTGGCTGTACCATCATTCCCATACTTTCAGAAACCAAACGACTCATTTCATTCAATTGTCGCGTATTGATATCTGTATATAAATTAAGGTCCGGATGCTGTTTAAAAATCATCACCACTTCTTCAAGTGCTGTATTTCCGGCTCTTTCACCAATACCATTAATCGTACATTCTATTTGACGGGCACCATTAATAGCTCCCGAAATAGAATTGGCAGTTGCCATTCCTAAATCATTATGACAGTGGCATGAAATAGTGACATTATCAATACCTTTTACATTTTCTTTAAGGTATTTTATTTTTGCACCATATTCATCCGGCAGGCAATATCCTGTAGTATCCGGAATATTAAGCACTGTAGCTCCTGATTTTATAACTTCTTCGCACACCTGTGCTAAGAAAGCATTATCCGTTCTTCCGGCATCTTCTGCGTAAAACTCTACGTCTTCCACATAAGATTTGGCATGAGCTACCGCCGCTTTTGCTCTGGCAATAATATCTTCTCTGGTAGTATTTAACTTGTGTAAAATATGAGAATCAGATGTTCCGATACCAGTATGAATACGTGGTCTTTTTGCATGTTTTAAGGCAGCAGCAGCAACGTCGATATCGTTTTTAACTGCTCTGGTAAGACCGCAAACTGTTGCATTTTGCACAATTTTACTAATCTCTGTAACAGATAAAAAATCTCCGGGACTAGAAACAGGAAATCCAGCTTCAATGATATCAACTCCCATTCCGTCTAATCGTTCTGCTATAATGAGTTTCTGATTGGTATCTAATTTACATCCTGGGACTTGTTCGCCATCTCGCAAAGTGGTATCAAAAATTTGGACTTTCTCTCTATTCATTTTCATTTATTTAATGTAATTTCACATCTTGATAACAAAAATATATTCTTTACTTTGGATATAAAATTCATTTTATTTGAATATACTGTTCATAAGCCTACCAAAGAGGGTTTAAATAATTAAAAATCAACTAGTTAAATCTATTTATTTTACAATGGCTAACCATCAAAAAGATTTTTTATTCGTTCTAATAAAGTCCTTGTCTAAATCAGAAAAACGACAATTTAAGATTTTTGCCAGTCGATTAGAGACCAGTTCGAATACAAAATTCATTGAACTATTTAACATTTTAGACAAATCAGAAAGTTATGATGAAAAACTTATTTTAAAAAGTGGCATCATTAAAAAAGTACAATTATCTAATCTGAAATCATATTTGTACAAACAAATATTAGTAAGCATTAGATTAAATATTCCCAGTCAGAATATCCGTTATCAGCTAAGGGAACAAATTGACTTTGCTACTATATTATACAACAAAGGTTTGTACAAGCAAAGTTTGAAGATTTTAGACAAAACTAAAACGCAAGCCATAGAAAATGACGAAAAACTGATGGCTTATGAAATTGTAGAATTCGAAAAACTTATCGAATCACAATACATTACCCGAAGTATTCAGGGCAGAGCAGACGAATTAGTCATTCAGGCCAAGGAACTGAATTACCAGAATACCATTTCCAGTAAATTATCTAATTTATCACTGCAATTGTACGGCATCATGCTTAAAACTGGTTATGTAAAAAGTGATGAAGAGTACACTTATATTGATGATTATTTTAACAAACATATCTCTAAATTAGACGAGAATAAGTTTGGATTCCGTGAAAAGTACTGGTTTTACAATGCCAGTCTTTGGCGTAGTTTTTTAGTTCAGGATTTTTTAGGCAGCTATAAATTTGCTTCAAAATGGGTGAGACTTTTTTACGATAATTCGAATATGATTTTCTTGAATCCTGTGTTTTTCTTAAAAGGAAACAATTATTTATTGGAATCATTATATATGTTAAAGTACCAAACCAAATTCAAAAAATACTTAACATTACTAGAAGAAACCATCAAAGATGACCGTTTTCCCATTAACGACAACATTGCCTCGTTAGCTTTCTTGTATGTTTACAATAATAAATTGAATTACCATATTATGGAAGGAACATTTGCGGAAAGCGAATATTTAATTCCTGAAATTTTAAGCAAACTAAAATTGCATAATGAACATTTAGATGAGCATCACGAAATGTTGTTTTTCTACAAAATTGCCAGTATTTATTTTGGTGTCGAAAAATACAATGAATCTATTTTCTATTTAGAAAAAATCATTAACAACAAAAACTTAAGTATGCGCGAAGACTTAATGTGTTTTGCCCGCATTTTATGCCTGATTGCGCATTATGAATTAGGAAAAGATTTTTATTTAGAAACGCAATTAAAAAACACCTATAAGTTTTTAATAAAAATGAATGATTTACATGAAGTACAAAAAGAAATCATTCGATTTTTAAGAAACCTGAATTCTATTTATCCAAGCGACATCAAAAAAGAGTTCATCAAAATGAAAGAGCGCTTTATCGAATTAGAACAAAACACTTATGAAAAAAGAGCTTTTCTGTATCTGGATATTATTTCCTGGCTGGAAAGCAAAATTGAAAACCGAAAAATAAGTGACATTATTAAGGAAAAAGCAAAATTAAGCAACCGATAAAAAACAGAGAGAGAAGCCTAAAAAACTTCTCTCTTTTTTATTCTAATTCTTTCCTGCCTCTGAGTATATCTTCAAAAGAGCAACATTTCACAAACTCCTCTTCCCCATCGATTATAATGGGTAGATAAATAAACTCTACTTCTGACAAATCTTCTTTCAAATAAAAAGCGACATCATCAAGCTTAAAAAACCATTCTTTATCATACTGTCTTTTATGGATTGTTGCATCTTTAATTAGCAATATCTCTTTTAATCGTTTCATAAAACGGTATTCCTTTTTTTTATCAAAAATAATCCAGTCTCACTAGAAAAACAAACGCTCTTGCCGGCTTTTCAAATTATTATTTCAACAATGATTTAACTCTTGAACAGAATGATTCCTATATAAGCATTAATATTGATAATTATAACAAAAATTTAGCGATTAAAATTATTGCCATTTTATAAATTTAAATACTTTTGCACACTTAACTAATTTAACTAATTAATAATGAAAAAATTATTTTTATTACTTTCTGCCTCTGCCGTACTATTTTCTTGTAGTAAAGTTGGTAAAGACGAATACATTATCACAGGTATTGCAAAAGGAATTGAAAACGGAAAAACTGTTATTCTTCAAACACAGGATCCAAACGGAATGGGTGGTGGATTAATCAATATTGATACTGTAAAAGTAGAGAATGGAAAATTTGAAATCAAAGGAAAAGTTACTGAACCTTCTTTCTATGTACTTCAATTAGAATCAGTTAATGATAAAATCCCTTTTATTTTAGAAGAAGGAGAAATCAATATCGAAGTTAACAAAGACAGCATTCAAAAATCTAAAATATCAGGTACTTATAACAATGATGAGTATGTGAAATTTAACGAAGAGATGAAAGTGGTTCAAAAGAAATTAGTAGATTTCCAATCAGCTAATATGCTTAAAATGAACCAAGCACAACAAACTAAAGATACTGCTACAATCAATAGCCTGATGAGTGAATATCAAAAAATTCAGGAAGAAGTGGGTACTAATTCTAAAGCAAAATACATCGCTTATTCAGAATCACACCCAAAATCTTTTATCAGTGCATTAATCATTCAAAGCATGTTGCAAGATCCATCTGCTGATGTAAAACAAGCAGAGAAAATCTACAACGGATTTGATGAAGAATTAAAAAACACTAAGCCAGGTAAAGCTATCAAAGAAAGACTTACTGCTGTAAATTCTTCTGTTCCTGGTGCTCCGGGTGCTGCTCCAGCTCCAGGTGCTGCAAACTGAAGAGCAGATTTTTCTGCACCAAACCCACAAGGAAAAGTAATTTCGCTTAAAGAAAGTTTAGGAAAAGTTACGATAGTTGATTTTTGGGCATCATGGTGTGGTCCTTGCAGACAGGAAAATCCAAATGTTGTAGCCATGTACAATGAGCTACATTCAAAAGGATTAAACATCATAGGAGTTTCTTTAGACAAAGATGCTGCTAAATGGAAAGAAGCTATTGCAAAAGATAAATTAACATGGAATCATGTTTCTAATCTAAAAGGATGGGAAGAACCAATTGCCGCTCAATATAAAGTTGACGCTATTCCTGCCACTTTTATCCTTGATGCTTCCGGAAAAATAGTTGCAAGAGACTTGAGAGGTGCTGAACTGAAAGCAAAAATCATAGAACTTTTAGCTAAATAAAGTTGTTTTATACTATAAAAATAAAAAATCTCCCTAGTGGAGATTTTTTATTTTATTCAAGACCAACATGTTATAAATACCTTAAAAAATATTGCAAAATTAGTCCGAAATTAGTTTGCAGAAATGAAAAGTGTTCCTATATTTGCACCGCTAACAACAACAAACAACTGTTGTACTCAAAGGCTTCGGGGAGATACTCAAGCGGCCAACGAGGGCAGACTGTAAATCTGCTGTGAAAACTTCGCAGGTTCGAATCCTGCTCTCCCCACAAAACGCTTCAAGAAATTGGAGCGTTTTTTTTATGCCTTTATTTTCCTCAAAATAACGGTTAATAAAAACAATTAGTATTTATTTAGGAAGAAGTAGCTTGGTTAACTAATACGGTTTTATTAATTTTAGGTGATTAACCCTTTATAACATATAAAAACTACTTTATGACAAATTTAAATTATGGAATAATAGGTAATTGCAGAAGCGCTGCATTAGTTTCGGATACAGGAGCTATCGAGTGGTGTTGCTTGCCTGAGTTTGATTCTTCCTCTGTATTTGGAAAAATTTTAGATGCTGAAATTGGCGGAAGTTTTGAAATTCATTGTAGTGATGATTATATAATTACCCAAAAATATCTTGAAAACACCAGTATTCTTGTAACTACTTTCGATAATGGTACAGATGCCTTTGAAATCAATGATTTTATGCCCCGATACCGAAAAGATAAAGGAGGATATGTGATACCTCCTGAAATCATTCGCTATTTCAAAAAAATAAGTGGTTCTCCGGTATTTAAAGTCATTTATGACCCTAAATTAGAATATGCCTCAGGCCAGACTGTTAGTTATGTAAAAGAAGATCATATTATCAGTGTGAGTAGCTCTACAAAATTTGACTCCTTATTTATGTATAGCAGCTTTGACTTAACAGCTATAAAAGAAAGCTACGAAATCACACTGGAAGAAGACGGTTATATTTTACTGGCCTATAATGAAAAAATATTCACACCTACTCTAACTAAAATAAATTTAGAATTTGAAAGAACTAAAACATATTGGTTAGGATGGGCTGATAAAACTACCGAATACAAAAAGTTTAATAAGCAAATTATAAGAAGCGCCATAACGCTCAAACTGCTGAGTTATGAAAAAACAGGTGCAGTTCTCGCTGCTGCTACCACTTCCCTGCCGGAAACATTAGGCGAAGTCCGAAACTGGGATTATCGTTTTTGCTGGATTAGAGATGCTTCTATGGTAGTAAAAGTAGTTTCTGAACTAGGTCATAAAAAAATGGCTAAAAACTACCTCCAATTCATTATTGATTTAATTCCGGATAAGGATGAGAAATTGCAAATCATGTACGGAATCAACAAAGAAAAAATACTTACTGAAGAAACCTTAGATCACCTGAGCGGCTATATGGGCAGCAAACCCGTAAGAATAGGAAATGCAGCCTATTCTCAACGACAAAATGATATTTATGGGATTTTGATGGACGTTATCCATCAACAACTCATAACCTTTAATAATGACACCGAAAATGGCGAAGAATTATGGAATATAACCCAGGGAATTGTATGGGTAGTTGCAAAACACTGGCAGGAACCTGATAAAGGAATCTGGGAATTCAGAACAGAAGAAAGGCATTTTACATTTTCTAAAATTTTATGCTGGACCGCCGTTGACAAAGCAATCAAGGTAGCAAAGATTTTAGGTAAGAAAACAAGTGTAACAAAATGGGAGCCACTAGCAGAAGCTATAAAAAATGACATTATGGAATATGCCTGGAACGATTCGGTACAGGCCTTTACACAATCTTACGGTTCCTATGATTTAGACACATCCGTACTTTTAATGGAAAACTATGGCTTTATAGAAGCTAAAGATCCAAAGTATGTTGCTACTGTTAAAGCTATTGAACGCGATTTAAGCAATGATGGTCTTTTATATCGCTATAAAAACAAAGATGATTTTGGACTTCCCTCCTCTTCTTTTACTATTTGTACGTTCTGGTTTATCAATAGTCTGTACAAAATTGGAGAGACTAAAAAAGCAGAAAATCTTTTTACACAACTGCTTTCTTACAGCAACCATTTAGGCTTGTTTAGTGAAGACATTGATTTTAAAACCAAACGATTGTTAGGTAATTTTCCTCAGGCATATTCGCATCTGGCACTTATAGAAACTGCTATTAATCTCTCTAATATTACCGAAGAAGAAGAGGTTCTTGGAGCTATGAAAAAACCCGGAAACCATTAAAAAATTAAAATTTAATTCAGAAAAAAAGAGTCGTAATTAGTAAAATTAGGACTCTTTTTTAATCACAAACAACTAAATATCAAACACTAAATAGTTGTTATTTGATGTAAAAGTTCATGAACTTCAGTATTATCCTCTATGTAATAATTAGCGATTGTTTTTACATTTCCTACTTTTACTGTATGAGCATCATTAGGAAGTTCTTCAAACATAAATTCATCAGTCCAGTCATCTCCTATGGCAAAAATAAAATCATAATCACTATTTAAAATTATAGCAGAAGCTGCACGGCCTTTATTCACATTACTGTTTTTTACTTCCAGTACTTTATTTCCTTCCAGAACAGTAAGAGTATGATTAGACAGAAACGTTTTTAATACGTGTTTTAATTCCATGGTTCTTAATGCGGCCATTTTTGCATCGGCTTTTCTATAATGCCAGGCCAATGAATATTCTTTTTCTTCAATTAAAGCCCCAGGAGTACTATCGGTAAAAGCTTCCATTACCGGACGTATATTCTCTTTCCAGTTGGATTTTAGATGATCTAAAGGAGCCCAGTCTTCCCCTTTTTTTCTCATCCAGGCACCATGATCAGTAACTAAGGTATAGTCTTTGTTACCAAACCAGCCTTCAAGTGTTTTGCGATCTCTTCCGCTGATTATAGCTATTTCTGTATTTTCATCAGCATTTATCTGATCCAGTAAGTCATATACTTCCTGACCGGGGATAGCTTCAGCAGGATTGTTTTTAAATCCTACTAAAGTTCCGTCATAATCGAGTAAAAATAGTTTTCGGGAAGCTTTTTTATAATCTGAAGCAATTTCCTCTATTTTAGCCGGAACAAGTTTTTGGGCAATTTGTACAGGAACCGTATTTTTAGCAACTTTTAATCCTTTTAAAAATTCTTTAGCCCATCGTTCTACATCATAACGGGAAATTCTTTTTTGCAGGGCTTCTAATCTTGTTTTTTGTTCCTCAGCAGACATTTCTAAAGCTTCTTTGATACAATCGGCAGTCTGATCAAAGTTATTCGGATTTACGATTAAAGCTTCGTGCATTTCCTTAGCAGCACCAGCCATTTCGCTCAATATAAGAACGCCATTTTCTTTAGTTCGGGTCGCTATATATTCTTTTGCTACTAAATTCATTCCGTCTCTTACAGGAGTAACCATTGCTACATCCGAAGAAACATACAAATCTATTAACTCATCAAAAGGTAATGCTCTGTAAAAATACCAAATTGGTGTCCAGCTGATAGTGGAAAGGTCTCCATTAATTCTTCCTACGAGCTCATCTGTTTCTTTTTTTAAGAGTTGGTATTGCAATACATTTTCTCTCGAAGGAACAGCCAGCATGACAAGCCGTACTTTACCCTTATATTCGGGATATTTATTAAGAAAATATTCGAACGATTTTATTCGGTTAGGAATTCCTTTAGTATAATCCATTCGATCAATACTCAGGATTAATTTACTTTCTTCATTCGATTTATTATGAAAATCAATGTTTTTCATCAACTCCGACTTCGAACTTTCGGGATATTTATGATGTTCCAGAGCGGCATTATGATACTTGTTATAATCAATTCCCATCGGAAATGAATCTACTTTTATAATTCGGTTTCCGTATGATATTTCGTTAAAATTTATCTCTATATCTTTCAAACGCTCTACTGAACTGATAAAATGTCGCACATAATCATAGGTATGAAAACCTATCAAATCAGCACCCAGCATCCCTTGTAATAACTCATCACGCCAGGGACAGGTTCTGAAAATTTCATAAGATGGATACGGAATATGCAGGAAGAACCCAATGGTGATATTCTTTCTTTTCTTTCTAAGCAGTTCAGGCAACAATAATAATTGGTAATCATGTATCCACACCGTATCACCTTCATTAAGATGTTCCAAAACAACATCAGCAAATTTTTGATTAACTTCTACATAAGATTGCCAATGAACGAGTTCAAATTCGGTATAAGCCTGAAAATAATGAAATAAAGGCCACAAAGCAGCATTACTAAACCCATAATAATAATTGTCAATATCATATTGATTAAGTGGTACCGAAACGCATTTTTCCTTAGCTAATGCTTCATTAACTTCTGTTTTTTGCTCTGGGCTAATCACTTCTTCAGTAAGTCCTGACCACCCAATCCAAATACCATTACCCTCAGAATGAACTGATTTCATTCCGGTAGCCAATCCGCCGGTACTTGACTTTACTATTAATTTTCCTTCATTATATTTAAGATCTACTGGTAACCTATTTGAAACGATAATTGTTTTTTCCATTTTATATTTATTATTGTTTTTTCACTTCTTCCAAAATGACTTTTTTTGAATAGCATAAAAATAATACGCCTGTATTTAAAAAAATTATAGTATTATTTTTATAGTTTACAGAATCTCCACAAAGTCATTGAAATAAATTTTGGTTGCATAATATACAAAAAAAATCCACATTTAAAGGCATTTATTTCGATTAATATCTCATTTCGTAATTTTTTCGGCTAATTATTCACTAAATACACATCATTTGAGTTTTTACAGAAATCAAGTAAATCATAAATTAAAATTGTGCAATATTTAATAATAATTGTATAAAATAAAACTCCATAGCTTGTGTAATTTTAGATAAACCTAAAAAATAAAAATTATGAGTACTAATAAGCTTAATCCAAAAAACAACAATAATAAAGGTTCAGATAACAGAAGCGACACGCGAAAACATCAATACAGAGATCATCAGGAAGTTTTAACCAATGATGAAAATTATGATGTAGATACTCAAAAATTCAAAGGTGAAGAGCCTGATTTTGATGACAAAATGAATAACGAGGAGAAAAAATAAATAAAAAAACGTCCTAATTTCAGGACGTTTTTTTATGAGCAAAATCAAAACTCACAATCAATTTTACGGCTTAGGTATAGAATCTTTTCCATATTGTTTGTCAAAACAATCGGGATCATTGTTTTCTACAGCAGCAGAATCGTTTCTTACAATATCTTCTTCCTCCGTAAATTCATCATTAGTCTTTTCTTCTGAATTTTTTACGGAGTCCTCATAGGGTTTCTTGTCCGGTTTAATATCTTTTAATGGTGTTTCATTTTGCGGAGTTCCATACAGTTCTTCGTTATCTTTTGTTAAACCGGCATCATGATTGGTTACCGGATCAATTTTAGAATAAGGCTTTTCAGAAAAACTTTTTTTTGTGGTGTCATTTTTATCTTCTTCAGTTTTCATAATGTTTAGAATTAAAAATTAATAAAATAGGCTAGTCTAAAAACAGTTATTTATGATGTACTGCTAACCCAAAGTACAGCTTCCTCATAATTTTCTATTGTGAAACCTTTAAATTCACCAGGCACGAGATAGCTAAATGCTTTTGTAAATGATGTTATATTTGATGAATCAGTGATTATGGCTGATCGATTCCATCTGCCAAGGCTTTTTAAATTTAAAAGTGCATCCTTACACCAGGCTTTTGTAGTAAAATTACCACTATAAATATCCAGATAAAGTATGAAATTAATTTCATTAGTTTGTGCCGCTAATTTTTTAATTGCAGGAACAATAGTATTTTGATTACTCATCCAGGGTTATTTCTCCCGAAGCTTTAAAAGCAACAACATGATGTGGAATATCACTTATTGCACTAATCATGATTCTTCTTTTTTTAAAAATTCATTTTTCTAAATTAGCGGAATGGGAAACAAAAAACTTATAAGATTATTTGATTTATTATTAATATTTCCATTTAAAAAAAATCTATAAAAACCATCTTGAAATACTGTAATTCTTTTCTAAAATTATATAAACCAGCCTGCTGTAGAATCGATAATTTTATTCTAAGTTTTAAATAAATGCTTTAAGTGAAGCATAAAAATTGTACCGATGCCTGTTGCAACGAAGATCACGGGTAGTCAGGTTGCTGCAGTAACTGTAATGGAGTATGTGCTTTCCACCCGTTCGTGCATACAACAATCCTACGTTTTCTTAAAAAAGGAAATCAGTCACACAGCAATAGCACAAGCATCGGTACTTTTTTTCAATCCTCTTCCCTTCCATAAAATCTTCTCCTCATTTACTATTTTTTATTATTCTAAAAAACCGTTTGAAAATTAAACCCCAAATAACTAATTCTAAACTAATTTCTAAATGAAACTATATAATATTTAGCTGTAATTATGTAAAAAGCCGGTTGTCGTAAAATTTAATTTTAGATGCTATTTAAAAATGGTTAAATAAAGTTGAATTTTAAAAGTAACAAACATGGATAAGAATATAAGCCTACCATTACAAAAACAAACTTTACCCGGCGAACAGTCAAAAATGATTCCTGAACCGGAAATAATTCGTGAAAATTATAAAGGTTCTGATAAACTTTCCGGAAAAGTAGCTTTAATTACCGGTGGTGATAGCGGTATTGGTCGAAGTGTGGCCGTGCATTTTGCC
Organism: Flavobacterium flevense; assembly: GCF_900142775.1. GTDB lineage: Bacteria > Bacteroidota > Bacteroidia > Flavobacteriales > Flavobacteriaceae > Flavobacterium > Flavobacterium flevense. The sequence continues at coordinate 180,897 of NZ_FRCC01000003.1, read as the reverse complement.
AGAGAAGGCGCGAAAATCGCCATCATTTATCTGGAAGAAAATGAAGATGCTCAAACCACAAAAGATTTAGTTGAAGCAGAACAAAGCGAGTGCTTACTTATACCGGGAGATTTGAAAGATTCGGATTTTTGTAAAAGTGCCGTTGAAAAAGTAGTAGCAGAATATGGAAAATTAAATATTCTGGTTAATAATGCTGCTACCCAAATGCTTGAAAACAAGTTAGAAGATATTTCAAATGAGCAATTGCATCTGACATTTGAAACAAACATTTACCCTTATTTTTATATTACTAAAAATGCGATTCCGCACATGAATGATGGCGATTGTATCATTAATACAAGTTCTATAACGGCTTATCGCGGCAGTGAGCATCTGCTGGATTACGCCAGTACTAAAGGAGCAATTGTAAGTTTTACAAGATCTCTGGCGAGTAATTTAGTAAAGAAAAATATTAGGGTAAATGGTGTAGCTCCAGGCCCAATATGGACTCCCTTAATCCCTGCCAGTTTTAAAGACGTGACTACTTTTGGTAAAGATACCCCGATGAAGAGAGTGGGTCAGCCCTCTGAAGTTGCCCCTGCTTATGTTTATTTAGCTTGCGAAGACAGTAGTTATGTTACCGGACAATTTATTCATGTCAATGGCGGCGAACCAGCATCAAGCTAAAAAAATCATGTAGCTACAGAATAATCTTTTATAGAAAACTATTCTGTAGCTATTTTATTTAAACCATTTATTATTAATTATTTACATGAAAAAATAATCGTTTTTATACTTATAATTAATAGGAAGTGAAAAAAAAATTAAAGAGAAATTTTATTCTCACGCAACCAATTTACTTTTCTTACATCTTTACAATATCCTTGTATTATTTCATTATAATTTTTACAGGAATTTTATTTGTACAATGAGTAAGGTATTTATCAATCTTGAAAATCGAAATTATTTATGCAATATTCAGCCCCAACAAAAAAGATCTTTCTTGAAACTCATAATATTAGAAATTTATACAGCGGATTTGGACAATTCAATTTCAATCTGGCAAAAGCCTTAAGCAAGGAAACGGAATTTTTAAATGAACATCAGCTTATTTTGAACTGCAATAACGATAAAGTAAAAAGAGAATTAGGAGAATGTATTTCATACAATAAATATCTCCCACTAACACGGTATCCGTTTTTCAGAATAAAGAAAAACTTCAATTTGTGGCATTCGGTAAATCAAAATACCAAAATTGAACCTGCCCGTACTTCTACTCCTTACCTTTTAACTATTCATGATGTCAACTTTTTAGAAGAAAGAAAAGGAAAAGATCTTGAATTAAGAATCAATCAGTTGAAAAGTAAAATTGAAAGAAGCGATGCCATTGTGTATGTCTCTGAATTTGCTAAAATCAATACTCATAATCATTTCAAAATGCCTGATATCCCTGAATTTGTGATCTACAATGGCAATAATTTAAATTATAAATATTCTAAATATTCAGAAATTTATTGTTCCGGTTATGTACCTGACAAACCCTTTATTTTTTCAATTGGTCAGGTTGTAGAAAAAAAGAATTTCCACACGTTGATTGAAATGCTTCGGTTTTTAAATGATATCAATTTAGTTATTGCTGGAGAAATGAAAGATGAATATGCTGAAATATTAAAACAAAAAATACAAACCTATAAATTAGAAAACAGAGTCTTTTTACTAGGCCCTATTTCAGAATCAGACAAAATATTTTATTATAAAAACTGCCTTGCTTTTGCATTTCCTTCTTTGAGAGAAGGTTTTGGTTTACCGGTTCTGGAAGCGATGACTTTTGGTAAACCGGTATTCTTATCTAACAAGACCTCTTTACCTGAAATAGGTGGTAAAGATGCTTTTTACTGGGAAAATTTTGATCCTGAATACATGGCAAAAGTATTTAATGAAGGCATGATTAAATTTCATAACAATAAAGAAACCTATTTATCGGCATATAAAAATCGTGCAAAACAATTTACCTGGGAAAATGCTGCTAAAGAGTATATGAACGTATATAAAAGCATTTTACAATAATGAAAATAATCATCCTGAAGGTTGTTGCTTAATGATTTAATATGCCTGCAAGAAAAAATTCAACACTATAAAAATGCAGAAATACAAAGAAGGAATAAATATTATCGGATATACAGAGGGCAGTTTTGGCTTGGGGGAAGCAGTGCGTTTAAACATTAAAGCAGCTAAAAAGCACGGCATTCCGCTCACTTTGATTGATTATGATAAGGTTAAAGCCAATCCTAAATACCAATACTCATTTGACTATCCGGTAAATTTAGTTCAAATTTCACTACAGGATCTTAAATCATTCTTTGGGATTATCAATCCGGATTTGTTTAAAGGAAGGTATACCATTCTGTTTTTAGTTTGGGAATCAGAATATATTGCTCCTGAATTATTGGAAAACCTGAATCTTTTTAATGAAATCTGGACTACTTCTGACTATTGCAAATCTATATTCCAAAAAACATATAACAATCCCATAGTTGTAGTTCCACATCCTGTTGAAGTAGCTCTTGAAGCGAATGATAAACAAAATACGATTGCTTTTTTTGACGAAAAAAAATTTAGTTTTCTGTTTATATTCAACTATCATAGTTCAATAGAACGTAAAAATCCTTTTTTCCTGATTGAAGCATTCAAAACCGCTTTTGGAAATAATGACAACGTAGAATTAGTAATTAAAACGGTAGGTGCTGAACATTATAAAAAATCCAGACAACAATTGTATCAATGTACTTCGGATACAAAAAACATACAAATATTTGATATTGAACTCGATAAAAACAGTGTCAATCAGTTAATAAATAATTGTGATGCTTATGTTTCACTGCATCATTCAGAGGGTTTTGGACTAACGCTTGCTGAAGCTATGTTTTTAGGAAAACCTACCATAGCCACTAATTATTCCGGAAATACTGAATTTATGAATAATGATAACAGTTATCTGGTTGATTACAAACCGGGACTTATTAAAAATCCGGACAAAAACTTTTGTGCTAAAACACTATGGGCTAATCCTATCCTGTCGAGTGCTGTGGATAAATTTACTGAAGTCTATGAAAATGCTCCTTTAAGAAGTTTAAAAGCTGCCAATGCCAGTAATTATGTAAAAGACAGATTATCCTATCACTCTATAGGCTTGTTAATCAAAGACAGGTTGAATTATTTGTACACTAACTTTGAAGATGTTACTGCCAGTCAAAATCAAAATGCTTACTTCATAAATCAATTACAACTTGCAAAGGCAGAGAATACACAGCTTCAAAGAGAAATTAGAAGAATGAAAAAAAACATGATCATCCGTTTTATTCTTTTTCTAAAAAATTCCGTCCGTAAAATAAAACTTTCGATTAAAAATTCGTCGGTTAAAAAAAGAGAGTACAAAATGCCTGAATTAATATTTCAAAATGCTGTTACCTCAAAGCAAAATAAAAAAGACAGAAAAGAAGTTGCCTAAAAACAACCTTTTCATAGCATTAAAAACCTTCGTTGAGAATAGTATACACTAATTCTCGCGTTGGTTTTTGATCTTTTAATTTTTCTCTGACGGTTTCAAAAGGAACTTTAAAATCGCAACCTGATTTATAATGACTGCAACCATATGCTGAATTGCCTTTTATAATGGTTCCTTCCTGACATTTTGGACATGCCAATTCATCCGATTTTGTTTCTGATGTTGTCTTAGAAACTGTTTTCTTTGGTTCTAATTTAAGTTTAAAAGCATCATCAAAGCGAAGCAGTCCTTCTACAGTTGTACCTTCATCTGTTTTGAAATCTTTTAAATTTACCGTAGAACCTTTTTGAAGCAATCGTAAATATTGATTTTCTGATATTTTTTTCTCTGCAAAAATAAAGGGTAAAACAAAATCACAACCCGCCTTATATCCGGAGCATCCATAAGCCGATTTTCCTTTTATAAGATTTCCTTTTTTACACTTAGGACAGGATTCGGATTCTATTCCGGCCGCCTTTTTTTTCTCAACAGCGGCTTCTTCTTTTTGAATACTTCCGGCATGCGAAATATTAGCACGAGTGGTTTCGCTGCGTACTTCATACACCAAAGCATCGACCATACGTTTCATGTTATTGATAAATGCAGCTGCAGTAAAAGTTCCTTTCTCAATATCTTTCAACTGTTTTTCCCAAGAACCCGTCAATTCCGCCGATTTTATTAATTCATTTTGTATGATATCAATAAGCTGAATCCCTGTTGGCGTAGGTAAAACTTGTTTTTTGTTTCGAATGATGTATTGGCGCCTGAACAAAGTTTCAATAATATTAGCTCTTGTAGAAGGTCTTCCGATACCGTTCTCTTTCATTAATTCACGTAAATCTTCATCATCAACCTGTTTTCCTGCCGTTTCCATTGCTCTTAACAAGGAAGCCTCGGTAAACTGATTAGGAGCTTTCGTTTCTTTTTCTAAAAAAGAAGGTTCGTGCGGTCCTTTTTCTCCCACAACAAAAGCAGGTAACAAATCTGCTTCTTTTTCCTTTGCGTTTGGATCTTCAAAAACAACCCGAAAACCTTTTTTCAGAATTTCTTTTCCTGTGGTTTTAAAAGTAACATCGGCTGCTTTGCCAATTACGGTTGTATTTGCAACCAGACAATCATCATAAAAAACAGCAATAAAACGCTTTACAATAATATCATACACCTGCTGTTGATTGTATTGCAGATTGATTTGTATCCCTGTTGGGATTATAGCATGGTGATCCGTAACTTTTTTATCATTAAAAACTTTTGGTGATTTTTTAATTTTCTTCCCTAAAAGAACCTCGGTTAATGAAGCATAATTAGTCAGATTTTGCAAAATTCCGGGTACTTTAGGATAAATATCTGTTGGTAAAAATGTCGTATCCACTCTGGGATAAGTAACCACTTTTTGTTCGTATAAAGTCTGTACTATTTTCAGAGTTTCATCAGCCGAAAATCCAAATTTAGTATTGCAATACACTTGTAAACCAGTTAAATCAAAAAGTTTCGGAGCATATTCGTTTCCATTCTTTTTTTCGACAGAAACAATTTCGAAATCACTTTCTTTGACTTTATCTGCGAGGAGTTGCCCGTCTTCTTTTTTTAGAAAACGTCCTTCTTCATAGCTAAAAAGAATTTCCCGATATAAAGTTTGTAATTCCCAATAAGGCTGTGGTTTAAAATTTTCAATTGCTGCAAAACGATCCACAACCATTGCTAATGTTGGCGTTTGCACCCGACCAATAGACAATACCTGTTTGTACCCGCCATGTTTTACGGTGTACAAACGGGTGGCATTCATACCCAGCAACCAGTCTCCTATTGCTCTGGAAAATCCTGCATAATATAAATTATCATAATTGGCAGACGGTTTGAGGTTTTCAAAACCTTCTTTTATCGCTTCTGTAGTTAATGAAGAAATCCACAAACGCTTGACCTCGCCTTTATAATTAGCCTCATTCATTACCCATCGCTGAATGAGTTCTCCTTCCTGACCGGCATCGCCACAGTTGATGACTAATTCGGCTTTGTCAAATAAACTTTTTACAATTTTAAATTGCTTTTGAATCCCGGCATTTTCCACTACTTTAGTTTCAAATTTATCGGGAAGCATCGGTAGATTATTCAGATCCCAACTTTTCCAATAAGGTCTGTAATCATTGGGTTCTTTTAAGGTGCATAAATGTCCAAAAGTGTAGGTTACCGCATAGCCATTACCTTCATAATAGCCATCATGCTTGGTATTCGCTCCCAAAACGGATGCAATTTCGCGTGCTACACTTGGTTTTTCGGCAATACAGACCTTCATTTTTCCTGCTAATTTAAGGTCGCAAATTAAGAATTTCCAAATTGGAAATAAAGAGAAATCATCAGGAGTTATGAACTACAAACTGTTTTTACAACAAAGCCTAAACAATAGCCGAAACTCATACTAATTTTGCTTTGTCAGGATTTTTAATTTGGAATATTTTATATCTTTGTAATATTAAAAATTTATCTTATGGCCACAATAACATTATCTTATGATGCTCGTAACATTATCGCAAAAAAAACTATTGCGTATATACTATCGTTGGGCGTTTTTAAAAAAATTGAAAAAACGGCAATTGATTTATCTTTAGAAGATGTAAAAAAAGGACGTGTTACTACTTATAAAAGTACAAGTGACCTTTTCAATAAGGTTTTAGGTTAATTGATGTATACCATTTCAGCTACTAAGCAATTTGAAAAAGAATTAAAGCTTTGTAAAAAAAGAGGTTATGACATGTCTAAACTAGAAACTGTAATTTCTATTTTAGAAAAAACAGGAACACTACCTCAAAAATACAAACCACATAAATTATCCGGAAATTATAACAATTGCTGGGAATGCCACATTAAGGGTGACTGGCTTTTAGTTTGGTTACAAAACGACAATGAACTTACTCTTTTATTTATCAATACAGGAACTCACAGCGACTTATTTTAGTCATTTTATTAAAAAATATTAAACCCTTTCAAATCTCTAAAACTGAAAGGGTTAATTTTTACTACTCTTACTAATAACTAAAAATCTAATTTAAAGAAACAGACTGAGGTCCAAATTCTTCATAGAAAATATTCGATTTGTCAATATCAAAAGCAATTAATGATTCATAATGCGCTTTGATAAAAGGAGCCGGACCACATAAATAATAACGGGCATTTTCCAGTAAAATAGCGTCTTTGCATTTTTTTAAATCTACTCTTCCTTTGATAATTCTGTTACTCTCATTTTCATTCAGATCTTCATTAAAAATATAAGTTTCTAACCAGTCTGATTCTTCTTCGATTGTTGCTACACTATCTTTAAAAGCGTGAACAGCGTTATTTCGGCATCCGTGAATCCAAACCGTTTTGTTTTTCGCTTTCTTTTTATTGGTTTCTAACATACTCAACAACGGAGTCACTCCCACTCCGCCACTTATCAGAACAATTGGTGCTTTGTCATCCTGTAAATAAAAATTTCCTGCCGGTGCCGATACATTTATAGTATCTCCAATATGTAACTGATGTAATGTATTTGAAACCATACCCTCGGGCTGACTTTCCAAAGCAGTTTCCTTTTTAACCGAAATTCTATAATAATTTGGATGAAATGCACTAGAAAGACTGTATTGTCTTGGTTGTAATAATCCTAGTTCTTCTACAAAAACCTGTACACTTAAATATTGTCCGGCGGTGTACATTGCAATTTCTTTTCCATCCGTTGGATACAAATAAAATGATTTGATTTCTTCCGATTCGTTAATAATTTCTTTGATGGTGAAATTTCTCCAGCCTTTCCATCCACCCTTTTTAGTTTCATTATTACGATAGAATTCAGCCTCAATACCAATCATAATTGCTGCCAATTCATTGTAAGCAGCCGTCCATGCTTCTAACAATTCTGCTGTGGCTACATCTCCTAAAACTTCTTGTATTGAAGCAATTAAATGACCTCCTACAATGGCATAATCTTCTGCTTTAATATTTAAACTTACGTGTTTATTTCCAATTCCTTTTAAAACATTTATCAGTACCGAAGGATTATCAATGTTTTCAGCATAAGCCAAAACGGCTGCTGCAAGTGCGTGCTTTTGCTTACCATTAGCCTGATTTCCCATATTAAAAACCGATTTTAATTCGGGATTATGTTCAAACATTCTTTTATAAAAATAAGCAGTAAGAACTTCGCCTGAAGATTGCAGAATTGGAATAGTAGCTTTAATTAATTGTTTTTGTTCACTGTTCATAATTGAGATTTTAATTTTTTTCAAAACTAATCCAGAACAGTACTTCACTTTTATGATTTGCATCATAAAGCCATAAAAAAATTAGTGCTAAACAACTATCCAATTTAAAAAAGTCACATCCGTTAATTCGATTTCATTAAAAGCTTGTTGTTGACGTATTTTCTTTCCACTATTACTGTATTTCCAAAAAAGATCCGCATTAACAGGATACGGAATTTTCAAAAGTGAAATTTCTAATTTTTCATTTTTTTCCAAATGCAATTGGCAAACGCCATAGACATAATTCACTACATCATAAATAGTAAACTGAAGCTTAAAATTGGCTCTTAGGTCTTCATCATTGGCAAAACAAACTGAACCCGACTCAAATTCATCTTCGACAAATGGAGTTTCAATGATACTTTCAATTGTTTTTAAAACTTGTATTTTCACTAATCATTAATTTGAAAAATGTTACCAAAAGCAATAGCTGCCTTGTGAACCGATTCTGTCCAGTCATCAGCGGCATTATCATCAGCACCGTCAGAAATATATTTAAGGCATACAAACGGAATATTTTCCTTCATGGCAATAGTAGCTAAAGCATAGGCTTCCATATCAACAACATTATATTTCGTTTCGTTATGGCTCATTTCGAAGTTATCTCCTGTACCACATATTCCCTGCGGAAGATTTTCAATTTGCAAACCATATTGCAAAATCAATGACACTCCGGAAAAAGGGGTTTCATAAAGTGCATACCCTAAACCTCTCACGTCCATATCACGTTGCACAAATTGGGTACAACAAACTACATCACCTTTAGAAAAAGTACCACTGCCGGCAGAGCCCAAATTGATAATTAAATCAGGCTTTTTATGATAAATGGCTTTCGTTAATTCATAAGTGGCATGAACTTTTCCTATTCCGGTAAACAATGTATGCTGATTTTTAAAAACTTCAGCTGCTTCCATTTCTAAAGCAAATACAAAAAGTACATTTTCTAACGAGTATTTATATTCCTGATTGTGTATTATCATTTTATTAGCGAATGTTTTTGATGAAACTTATTTCGAAAATTAGTTTCGAAAATTAAAAAAAACAAAATTACAAATTATAATGGGAGCTTTGAAATTAGTGGTGTCTTTGCTTCCCTTTATAAATAAAAAAGCCATCTCTGAATTATCAAAGATGGCCATTATTTAAAAAAACTGAAAGTCTATTTTTTCATATTAGCTTTCAATGCATTCTTTTCAGCTGTCATTTCTAATGCTCCGTAAACTCCAGAAAGTGTTTTTACAATATCTTCGTTTTGCGGATCTAATTCATATGCTTTTTTCAAGTATGGTAAAGTACTTTTAAACAAGTCTTCTCTTTTCTTTTTCAAAACATCATAACGCTTCATATCTTTATCAGAAGTTCCTAACTTATTCATTTCTTCGATAAGAGGTTTTTCATTTTGCAATTTTAAAACAGCTAAGTTGATGTAAGCATTAGTATAATCCGGCTTAATTTCAACAGCTCTTTTATAATATTTTTCAGCATCGGCATTGTTATTTGCGTTAGCAGAAATAACCCCTAAATTATATACTAATGCAGCATCATTAGGATTTTTAGCTAATACTTCAGTAATTATTTGTTTGTATTTATCAAAATCTTTAGTTTGTAAATATAAATTAGCTTCTGTTAACATTAGCGAAGTATCATCAGGATTAGCTGCTCTGGCTTCAGAAACAGCTTTTTTAGCTTCGGCAATTTGCCCTTTTTCAACTAAAATTAATGCCATGTTTTTATAAATCTCTCCTCTTTTAGAAGGGATTTCTTCAGTTTTTGGATTTTCGTGAGTTCCTAATTTCACTGCTTTATCTCTATCAGCAGCAGTAGCAAATCCATTTTCTTCACCATTTATTTTACTTGTTGCCAGGTATTCAGTTGCTTTACCGGAATAGTTTAACTTTTTAAGTTCGTTATACAATTCCATTGCTTTATCATAGTCTTTAGCACTTACATAAGTTGAAGCTGCATAATAAAGGTTAATGGTGTCTTTTTTATCTAAAAGATAAGCTTCATATAATTTTTTAGCAGCTTCGGTATTATTATTCTCTTTAGTAGCTGCAACACCGCTATTAATCAACATTCCTTTGATTCTTGTGATAGATGTTGCTGCCTGAGTAGAATACTTTTGTTTACCTGAAGCTTTTTCGGCAGCTATTAATTCTTTATAAGTATTAGCAGCCTGAGCCATGTTAGCATCAGTATCGACTTTTTTCTCTACTAAAGCCATATATGCATTTCCTTTTAAAAAGAAATATTGTGCTTTTTCTTCATCAGAAGCATTAGCCATCACAGGTTCTGCTTCTTTCAAAATTCGGAGCACTTCTGTCATATCGTCCCCTTTTGCTGCTTTTTCGGCAGCTCTTAATTCTTTTTTCTGAGCAAAAGTAGCTACAGACAGCAATAAAGCTGATGCCAGCATTACAAATTTACCATTCATAATATTCATTTTTATATTTAATAATTCACTTGAGTTAAAATTTAAGCTTCGTCATCATCAGAATCGTCAGCTTCGTCATCGTCAATAATGTCTTCATCATCTTCCTCTTCATCTTCAACAACACCATCATCTTCTAATACTTCCAATACCGGTTTTACTCTTTCTATTATAGCATTTTCTATGATATTTCCGTCTTCGTCAAGAACTACTTCCTCGACATCGTCTTTCATTACTTTAGCAACTGCTGCAATAGAATCGTTTCCTTTCAGATTAATCAGTTTAACTCCCTGAGTGGCACGACCCATTACTCTTAAATCTTCAATAGCCATTCTGATAGTTAATCCTGATTTATTAATAATCATTAAATCATCAGCATCGGTTACAGCACTAATAGAAATTAAATTTCCTGTTTTTTCAGTAATATTTAGAGTTTTCACACCTTTTCCACCACGATTAGTGATTCTGTACACATCTTCACCATCGTCATCTACTAATTTAGTACGTTTACCGTAACCTTTTTCGGTTACCACTAAAATTTGAGTATCGTTAATATTGTCTTTATCAACAGTAACCATACTAATTACTTCATCAGTATCATCTTTTAGCGTTATACCACGTACTCCGGAAGCTGTTCTTCCCATCGGACGGGTTTTAGTCTCTTCAAAACGAACTAACTTCCCTGATTTAACCGCCAGGATAATTTGGCTATCACCATTTGTCAATTCAGCTCCTAATAACTCATCACCTTCCTTAATAGTAATTGCAGCAACACCATTTACTCTTGGTTTAGAATATTTCTCTAAAGAAGTTTTCTTAACCTGTCCTTTCTTAGTCACCATCACTAAATTATGTGTTTTAATGTAATCCTGATCTTTTAAATCCTGAGTACAAATAAAGGCTTTTACTTTATCAGTACTTTCTATATTGATAAGATTTTGAATGGCTCTCCCCTTAGCCGTTTTGCTTCCTTCGGGAATTTCATAAACACGCATCCAGAAACATTTTCCTTTTTGGGTAAAGAACATCATATATTGGTGATTGGTAGCCACAAACATATGCTCTAAGAAATCCTGATCTCTTGTTCCGGCACTTTTTTGTCCTACTCCTCCTCTGTTCTGAGTTTTGTATTCGGTTAAGTTGGTACGTTTAATATAACCGGCATGCGAAATGGTAATCACCACATTTTCATCGGCAATTAAATCTTCAATACTTACATCTCCACCGGAATACTCAATAGTAGAACGACGCTCATCGCCATATTTATCACGTATTTCGGCTAACTCTTCTTTAATTAACTCCGTTCTTAAATTCACATCAGCTAATAATGCTTTTAAGTGTGTGATTAATTTCATTAATTCCTCATATTCAGCTCTTAACTTATCTTGTTCCAGACCAGTTAACTGACGCAAACGCATTTCAACAATGGCACGTGCCTGAATGTCAGAAAGTTTAAATCTTTCGATTAATTTTTCACGGGCTTCTTCCGTGTTTTTAGAACCTCTAATCAACGCAATTACTTCATCAATATTATCCGAAGCAATAATTAAACCTTCTAAAATATGTGCTCTTTCTTCAGCTTTACGCAATTCAAACTGCGTTCTGCGAACCACAACGTCATGACGATGCTCAATAAAATAATGAATCATGTCTTTTAGATTCAACATTTGCGGGCGTCCTTTAACAAGAGCAATATTGTTTACACTAAAAGAAGATTGCAGTTGAGTAAACTTATATAAGGTATTCAAAACCACATTAGGAGTCGCATCTCTTTTCAGAATATAAACGATACGCATCCCGTTTCTGTCTGACTCATCACGAATATTTGCAATTCCGTCTATTTTTTTCTCATTGACTAAATCAGCAGTACGCTTAATCATATCGGCTTTATTCACCTGATATGGGATTTCAGTAGCAATAATGCACTCTCTTCCATCTACTTCTTCAAAACTTACTTTGGCACGCATTACAATACGGCCTCTACCTGTTTTAAAAGCTTCGCGAACGCCTTCGTAACCATATATTACACCACCTGTAGGAAAATCAGGGGCTTTAATATGATTCATTAATTCATCAATTTCAATATCGTTATTATCTAAATAAGCAAGTGTACCATTGATAACTTCGGTAAGGTTATGAGGAGGCATATTAGTAGCCATACCTACTGCAATACCGGTTGCACCGTTTACTAATAAGGTAGGAACACGGGTAGGCATTACTTTTGGCTCATACAAAGTATCATCAAAGTTCAATTGGAAATCAACTGTTTCTTTTTCAATATCTGCCATTATTTCTTCCGAAATCTTACGCATTCTGGCCTCCGTATAACGCATTGCTGCAGGGCTGTCGCCATCTACAGAACCAAAGTTACCCTGACCGTCAACTAATAAATAACGTAAACTCCATTCCTGAGCCATACGAACCATGGCATCATAAACGGAAGTATCTCCATGCGGGTGATACTTTCCTAAAACTTCTCCGACAATTCTTGCAGATTTTTTGTGGGCAGATCTTGAAGTTACTCCTAAATCATACATTCCGTAAAGTACTCTTCGATGTACTGGTTTCAAGCCATCTCTAACATCAGGAAGCGCTCTTGATACAATTACCGACATTGAATAATCAATGTAAGCTGATTTCATTTCATCTTCAATGTTAATAGGAATTAACTTTTCTCCTTCAGACATAAGTTGTTATATTAAATAATTATATTCATTTCAAAACGTGCCAATATACGGATTTTTGAAATTTTTAAAAGCTTTTAGATATACTAATTTCAACGATTTATTAACAACTTAACATTACCTTTTGTTTAATAAATTATAGCTAAACAGAAGCTTTTTTGCCATTTTTTTTGTCTATTAGCTGACATAAGTACTTAGGTATAGTTTTTGTTTTTCAAATAGTAATTCACTAAATTTACACATACAAGAAATAAATATTATGGATGACAATTTTTCACCAAGAGTAAAAGATGTTATTACCTACAGTAAAGAAGAAGCTTTACGACTGGGTCATGACTTCATTGGGACAGAACACTTGATGCTTGGTATTCTTAGAGATGGTAATGGCAAAGCGATACAGATATTAAATAATTTATCAATTGACTTAGATCACTTACGCAGAAAAGTAGAAATCCTAAGCCCTGCAATCCCAGGAATAGATAGTAATCTAGAAAAGAAAAACCTGCATTTGACTCGCCAGGCGGAGCGTGCTCTAAAGACCACGTTTCTTGAAGCTAAAGTTTTCCAGAGTCCATCAGTGAGTACTGCTCATTTATTATTATGTATCCTAAGAAACGAAAACGATCCTACAACCAAGCTATTGAATAAACTTAAAATAGATTATGATATAGCTAAAGAACAATATCTCAATATGACACCAAACGAAGAAGAATTCTTAGAAAATTTACCAAGAGCCACAGACTCTTATAACGACGATTTAGGACAAGATGACAGTTTAAAAGAAGGAAACTTCAACAATCCCGCCAATAAGTCTAACAAAAAATCCAAAACACCTGTTTTAGATAATTTTGGGAGAGATTTAACAGAAATGGCCGAAGAAGGAAAACTGGATCCTGTTGTAGGACGCGAAAAAGAAATTGAGCGTGTTTGTCAGATTTTAAGCCGTCGCAAAAAAAACAATCCTTTATTAATAGGAGAACCGGGAGTGGGTAAATCAGCTATTGCCGAAGGACTGGCATTACGTATTATTCAAAAGAAAGTATCCCGTATTCTGTTCAACAAGCGTGTTGTTACTTTAGATTTAGCCAGCTTAGTTGCCGGCACTAAATACCGTGGTCAGTTTGAAGAACGCATGAAAGCGGTAATGAACGAATTAGAAAAAAATGACGACATTATTCTTTTCATTGATGAAATCCACACCATTGTTGGTGCAGGCGGAGCTACAGGTTCTTTAGACGCTTCTAATATGTTCAAACCGGCTTTAGCCAGAGGCGAAATTCAATGCATCGGTGCTACAACGCTTGACGAATACAGACAATATATTGAAAAAGATGGCGCTTTAGAAAGACGTTTTCAAAAAATTATTGTAGAACCTACTTCGGTCGAAGAAACAATCACAATTCTGAACAATGTTAAAAATAAATACGAAGACCATCATAATGTTACTTATACGCAAGAAGCAATCGAGGCTTGTGTAAAATTAACAAACCGATACATGTCTGAACGTTTCTTGCCGGACAAAGCTATCGATGCATTGGATGAGGCAGGTTCACGTGTTCACATCACTAACATTGAAGTTCCTAAGAAAATATTAGATTTAGAACGTCAGTTAGAAGACATCAGAGAATTAAAAAATGCTGTTGTAAAAAAACAGAAATACGAAGAAGCAGCTAAGCTTCGTGATGACGAAAAACGTATTGAAAAAGACTTAGCAATAGCCCAGGAACAATGGGAAGAAGATGCAAAAAGCAACCGAATTCAGGTGACTGAAGACAATGTTGCCGATGTAGTTTCTATGATGACAGGTATTCCTGTGAATCGTATTGCTCAAACTGAAAGTAACAAATTAGCTAAATTACCGGAACTTATTGAAAGTAAGGTAATTGGGCAAAAAGAAGCGGTGCTTAAAATAGCCCGTTCTATCCAAAGAAACCGTGCCGGATTGAAAGATCCGAATCGTCCTATTGGTTCTTTTATATTCTTAGGACAAACAGGTGTTGGTAAAACACAATTGGCTAAAGTTTTGGCAAAAGAATTATTCGATTCTGAAGATGCTTTAGTACGCATCGACATGAGTGAGTACATGGAGAAATTTGCTATTTCCCGCTTAATTGGTGCACCTCCGGGATACGTAGGTTACGAAGAAGGTGGACAATTAACTGAAAAAGTTCGCAGAAAACCGTATGCTGTTGTCCTGTTAGACGAAATTGAAAAAGCACATCCGGATGTTTTCAACATGCTTTTACAAGTATTAGACGACGGATTCTTAACAGATAGTTTAGGTCGAAAAATTGACTTTAAAAACACCATTATCATTATGACTTCTAATGTTGGAGCCAGACAATTAAAAGATTTTGGTCAGGGAGTTGGTTTTGGAACAGCTGCTAAAGTGGCTCAGGCAGATGATAATTCGAAAAGTATCATCGAAAATGCTTTGAAGAAAACTTTTGCACCTGAATTCTTAAACAGAATCGATGATGTAATTGTGTTCAACGCTTTAGAAAAACATGATATTGATTTGATTATCGAAATCGAATTGAAAAAATTATATGCCAGAATTGCTGATTTAGGATATAATTTAAAACTGTCTGAAAAAGCAAAAGCATTTATTGCTGAAAAAGGTTTTGATAAGCAATTTGGTGCAAGACCACTAAAAAGAGCCATTCAAAAGTATGTCGAAGACACACTTGCCGAAGAAATTATTACTTCGAAAATTACTTCCGGTGATGAAATTTTCATGGATATCGAAGATGGTGCTCAGGAATTAACTGTAAAAATTCATAAAACAGGAGAAGCAACTAATTTATAACGAACCGCTCTCCTTCACAGTATAAACCCGTTATGTTTTCTTAACTTAACGGGTTTATTCTTTTAACATAATTTCCTTTTATTTCAGCAACAAATAACTACATTTGGCGTTTACAAAAACAGACCCAAACCCAATAAAAATCATAATGAATAAAGTTGTCGTAGGTAGTGAAGAATGGTGCTCTTTCCCTGAATTAGGAATCCCAACCATAAAAGCCAGAGTAGATTCGGGAGCCAAAACTTCCGCCCTTCACGCTATCAATATAGCTCCTTTTATCAAAAATGAATCTAACTGGGTTAAGTTTGACATCAACCCTATCCAGAACAATTCCAAAACAATAATCCACTGCGAAGCGCCTTTAATTGACAAACGAATTGTAAAAAGTTCGAGCGGATTTAGAGAACAACGCTATGTTATTCTAACCAATTTAAAAATTGGCGAAACGACATGGTCTATTGAGGTAACCTTAACTAACAGGGATACTATGGGTTTCCGTATGCTGTTAGGTCGTGAAGCGATGAGCGGAAGAATCTTAGTAGATCCGGCTCAACAATTCTTATTAGGACAACCAACAAGTGATACTCTAAAAGAAATTTATAAGAATTCAGAAAAAGCACCAAGCGGCTTACGCATTGGCTTACTGGCAAGCAATCCTGAATTATACAGCAATAAAAGAATCATGGAAGCCGGAGAAATGCGGGGTCATGAGATGCATTTTTTAAATATTAAAGAATGTTACATGAAACTAGACGCTAAAAAACCGGAAATTCATTATCGTGGAGGAAAAATTTTAAATGAATTTGACGCTATTATTCCCAGAATTCGCCCCAGTATTACCTTTTATGGCTGTGCTTTAACCCGTCAGTTTGAAGCTTTAAATGTTTTTTGTCTAAATTCATCAACAGCTATAACCCAATCCAGAGATAAACTTTTTTCTTTACAATTGTTATTACACAGCGGAATCGGAATTCCTACTACGGGATTTGCCAATTCTCCTTTAGATACAGATGATTTAATAAAAATGGTTGGCGGTTCACCTTTAATCATAAAATTACTGGAAGGAACTCAGGGAAAAGGTGTAGTTCTTGCCGAAACAAAAAAAGCTGCCGAAAGTGTAATTAATGCTTTCAAAAGTTTAAATGCTAATATTCTTGTTCAGGAATTTATTAAAGAAGCCAACGGAAAAGATTTACGTCTGTTTGTAGTTGATGGAAAAGTGGTAGCAACTATTCAACGTGAGGCAATGCCTGGCGAATTTAGAGCAAACATTCACCTTGGAGGAACAGCATCAGTGATAAAAGCAACAGCTGAAGAGAAAAAAATCGCTATTAAAGCTGCTAAAGCAATGGATTTAAAAGTAGCCGGTGTTGACATTATCAGGTCTTCAAAAGGCCCTTTATTACTCGAAGTAAACTCTTCTCCCGGATTAGAAGGGATAGAAACAGCAACAAATAAAGATATTGCCGGAGAAATGATTAAGGCTATCGAAAAGAATTTTAAATTAGATACTACTAAAACCCTGACTTAAACCGAGAGAACAATAATTACTATTGAAAACAGTGCTAAACAAAGCCCTGCATAATTTAGTTTTGATAATTTTTCTCTAAAAACAAGCAATCCTGTTATACTTCCTAACAGAATAACTCCCATATTCATTCCCGCAAAAACAGTGGAAGGATTTGTGGAGAAAGCCTGATGCGCTTTTAAATAAAACAATATATTTCCAAAATTAAAACAACCAATTAAGAATCCAAAAAACAGGTTGTTGACGCTAAAAGATTTCTTTACAATCAGTATTTCGTAAAGCACTACAATCAGCATGCAAAGCAAAGCGATTCCGAAAATCACAAACAAAGACGTTGTGTAGGGAACTGTGGTAAAAGCTGCTACTTTTTTAAACAAAATATCAATAATACCAAAACCAAAAAAGACTAAAACAGGATATTTAAAATCCGCTTTTTCCGAATCATCTGTTTTGTACAACACACAAAATAAAGCCAGAAATCCAATTACAATTCCAATTAGCTTAGTTATAGAAAACACTTCATTAAAAAGCAACCAAGCCGCCAAAATAGAAACAAATAAGGACAATCTTTGAGCGGCATCTGTTTTTACAATTCCGATATTTTTGATGGAAGCAATTAAAAACAGAAAAATGACTGGCAATAAAATCCCCAAACTTCCATACAGTAAAAACGGAGTTGCTGTGGTAATTGCAGTTACATCCGGAGAAAAAACCGCATAACAAAGCAATAATGCAAAAAGATAATTAAACAATACGATTTGTTTTGCGTCGACAGACCATTTTCGGGCAATTTTAAAAATTACTCCTACTGAAACACTGCAAACAATACTTAGTAATAAATACAACATAAATTTAAAAAGCTAAAAAACACAAAAGCCATCCGATGTATCGAATGGCTTTGTTTATGTATAAAAATTAATTTACAAGAAAATATTCAAAATATAATAGCAAATAGCTGCTAATAACGCTGATATAGGAATGGTTAAAATCCATGCCCAAATTAAACTCACAGTTACCCCCCATCGTACTGCAGAAACTCTTTTAGTCAATCCAACTCCAATGATAGATCCTGTTATAGTGTGGGTTGTACTTACAGGTATTTTTAAATGTTCTGTAAAATACAAAGTCAAAGCTCCGGCTGTTTCAGCAGCAACTCCTTCAAAAGAAGTAACTTTTGTGATTTTAGACCCCATTGTTTTTACAATTTTCCATCCTCCGCTTAACGTTCCTGCTGCAATAGCCGAATAACACGCTAACGGAATCCATTCTGGCATGATTCCTGGAGTTTCCCCTTCAGGTAAAGCTACTTGTAACCAGGCAGGCATTTCTTCTAATGCAACACCTTCACTGTTCACATAAACAATTACCGCTGCTGCAATAATACCCATTACTTTTTGAGAATCATTACCTCCATGCCCTAAACTAAATGCTGCTGAAGACAACAATTGCATCTTTTTCAGCATTTTTTCTGACTGATGATGACTTAAACTACTGAATACCAAACAAAAGACACTTATTGACAACACAATAAAACCAACTAAAAGCCACTTGATATTATGAGGTTCAAAAGCTACGCTCCAAAAATGAGATTCAAACCTGGGTTTCCCAATATCATTAATCATCATGTGGCTTACAAACCACACTGTAGCAATCATTAATGCTACTGTAAAAATCTTTGGGTAAATACTTTTTCTGGCAGCGTTCAACAACCATATCGAAATTGAATAAGAAGCAATCGCTCCCACTAACGGCGCCAAAAATATAAAAGCAATAATGATAATTACACCTGTTGGTAATCCGCCCGGTTTCCCCGGATCATACCAGTTCACAATGTTATACCAGTGTCTTGTAATAGTTACTCCGTCTTCTACAACCGTATAATCTGAAAAACCGTGCATATAAATAGCGTGAGCTACAGCAGCTCCGGCAAATCCGCCAATTAAAGTATGAGAAGAACTTGACGGAATCCCTAACCACCAGGTTAATAAATTCCAACAAATGGCAGCAATAACACCTGCCAGAATCACAATTAAGTTGATATCAATAGTGTGTGCTGTTTTTGCTACAGTATCTGCAACTCCAAAACCAAAAACCCAATAGGCTAAAAAATTAAAAAAAGCAGCCCAAACAACCGCCTGAAAAGGTGTCAGTACTTTAGTCGCAACTACCGTTGCAATAGCATTAGCAGCATCATGAAAACCATTTATGTAATCAAAAACAAGAGCTAAAACTATAATTGTTATAAGTAAAGTCATGTGTTATTTCTTCAAAAGAATAAATTAAATTTAAGAATGTTTAACCGAAATAGATTCTAAAACACTAGCTACACTCTTACACTTATCAGTAGCTGATTCCAGAATTGATAATACTTCTTTGTATTTAATGATGTTCTTAGCATCTGTTTCGTTTTCAAAAATTTCAAAAACGGCTTTGTTATAAACATTATCAGATTTGTTTTCTAACTTAGAAATTTTAGCACAAGCTGCTTTGATTTTGTGTGCATTTTTAAAATCTCTTAATTCTTTTACAGCAATTTCAATGTTTTGACAAGCTTCAAGATTAATCTCTGTCAATTTTCTGATAGACTTTGTAATCTTATCTACCTGATACAATCTCATGATACTGGAAGCACCGTGCAAACGATCGGCAACATTATCAATAGAAGTTACCAAAGAGTGAATATCTTCTCTGTCAAACGGAGTAATAAAGTTACGACTCAATTCTAAATTTGTCTGACGGGTAATATCTTCTCCTTTTTGCTCTAATTCATCTATTTTATGAAAAAGAACTTCTCTTTCTTTTAAAGGAAGATTTACTGCTTCGTGCAAATTAGAAGCCAATTCAATCAAATTACTAGAAGCTTCTTCAAAAAGTGGAAAGAATTTTTTATCCTTTGGTACTAAAAATTGGAAAATACTGTTTATTGACATTTTTTACTTTATTTTTTAGATAGCAAAAATACTTTTTTTTATTTCATGTTAAAGTTATTTTAAAAATTAATAACTCATTCGAAGCGTTTTTTTTCAGCAGGCAATTTATTTTAAATCATATTTTAACCAAAATAGAAAATAGTTTCCTAAGCAATCCCACCAAAAATCATTATATCCCGAAGAATACGAGTTTTCATTTGCTGAATTCCTAAAAAATAACAAAGCTGCTTAAACGATAAAAAAAGTAAGACCAATCCTGAATTCAGATGAATTTTGTTTTCATATCTTACAATAGGTACGGGGTTTTACAAAATGTGTTCGTATTATTTTCACAAAAAACAAGCTAATTATAAAAATTTCAACAGAAATCTCTATAATTAAAAGCAGTAAAAACATATATTTGCTCTTTTTTAATTTTTTTTCACAAAAACCCAATAAAGGTTTTTGCTTTTTATAAAAAACTGTATTTTTGGGAACTCTTATGAAAGACAACAGAAACCTATATCACTCTCCGATAGCAACTCAAATTTGGGTTTCAATTTCTGTTACAACTACTACTACCCCTTAGGGGTATTTATCATTACATATAATCCTGAATTTATACATGCTTTTTTATTAGAAGAAAGTAATTGGGTGTATATAAAGTATTGCATTTTTAAAATAAAACAAACAAAATGAAAGTATTAAAATTTGGCGGAACTTCGGTTGCCAATGCAAAAAATATAAAACTAGTTCTAGATATTGTTCTCAGTAAAGCTAAAAATGACAAACTGATTGTAGTTGTTTCTGCTCTTAGCAAAGTAACCGATTTGTTGCAGTTAGCAGCTTCAAAAGCAGCTTCTAATGATGAAACCTACAAAGATATTGTTGCCGAAATCGAAAAGAAACACTTAGACGCTTTAAAAGAATTAATTCCTGTAAGTGAGCAAAGCAGTTTGTTAAGCCATATTAAAAGAATCATTAACCACCTTGAAACTATTCTGGACGGTTGTTTTCTTCTTGGCGAATTATCAGCAAGAACATCTGATACTATTTTAAGTTTTGGCGAATTACTTTCTTCCTACATTATTGCCGAATCCTTAAAACAAAACTTAAAAAACAGCAGCTACAAAGACAGCCGCGAGTTGATTAAAACCAATAACAATTACGGAAAAGCAGCCGTAAACTTTGAAGTTACTAACTTACTGACTACTGCATTTTTTAGTGCTAATGAGTCTCAGGTAGTAGTAATGCCCGGATTTATAGCTTCTTCTCTTGACGAAATCAATACTACTTTAGGCCGTGGCGGCTCTGATTATACTGCAGCTATTATGGCTGGAGCATTAAACGCCAGCGAACTGGAAATATGGACTGACGTAAACGGAATGTTTACTGCCAACCCAAAAATTGTAAAACAAGCACAGCCTATTGCTACTATTTCGTATCAGGAAGCAATGGAATTATCGCATTTTGGTGCCAAAGTTTTATATCCGCCAACCATTCAGCCGGTTTTAAGAAAAAATATTCCTATTCATATAAAAAACACATTCGAACCGGAATCAGAAGGAACCTTTATTTCTAATGTTTCTGTTTCTAATGGAAATCCGGTAAGAGGTATCAGTCATATCGAAAACATCAGTCTGATTACGCTTGAAGGTCCCGGAATGATCGGAGTTTCGGGTTCGTCCAAAAGACTTTTTGAAGTTTTATCACAGGAAAACATCAATGTAATTTTTATTACTCAGGCTTCTTCCGAGCATTCTATCTGTATCGGAATATTGAATTCTGATGCTGAAGTAGCTGAAAATGCCATCAACAGAGCATTTGAAATCGAAATTGTTCAAAATAAAATCGATCCTTGTATTGTAGAGAAAAATCTTTGCATCATTGCATTGGTAGGTGAAAACATGAAAAATCATCAGGGATTAAGCGGAAGAATGTTTAGTACTCTGGGTAAAAATAACGTAAACATCAGAGCCATTGCTCAGGGTGCTTCGGAAAGAAATATCTCGGCGGTAATTAACGAAAGAGACGTTAAGAAGGCGTTGAATACTTTACACGAAAACTTCTTTGAGGAAAATACCAAACAATTAAACCTGTTTGTAATGGGTGTTGGAAATGTAGGAGAGAAATTCATCGAGCAAATCCACCAGCAAAAGAAATTCTTAAAAGAAAATTTAAAAATCAACGTTCGTGTGATTGCCTTATCTAACTCCAGAAAAATGCATTTTGATGAAGATGCAATTGATTTGGATTCCTGGCAAGCCGCTCTGGAAAATGGAGAAACGGCAAGTAAAGAATTGTTTATTGAAAAAGTAGCTGCGCTCAATTTACGTAACTCTATTTTTGTAGATATCACTGCTAATGCTGATGTTGCTGCTACTTACGAACACTTCTTAAAACAAAGTGTGGGTGTGGTTACTTGTAATAAAATTGCCTGTGCTTCGGCTTATGACAATTACAAAAACCTGAAAAAACTATCACGACAATACAATGCACCATTTTTATTCGAAACCAATGTGGGTGCAGGATTACCAATTATTGATACCGTTAAAAACTTAATCGCTTCAGGAGATAAAGTACACAAAATTCAGGCAGTTTTATCCGGAAGTTTAAACTTTATCTTTAACAATTTCGATAACGACAATTCGTTTCATGATGTTGTGAAAGAGGCAGGTGTTCAAGGATTTACAGAGCCTGATCCAAAAATTGATTTAAGTGGAATTGACGTTGCCAGAAAAATTCTGATTTTAATTCGCGAAAGCGGTTACAAAATGGAAATTGAAGATATTGAAAACCAGGCTTTCCTACCAAAGGAATGTATGGATACGGCTAATAACGAAGAATTTTTCAAATCGTTGATTACCTACAACAGCCATTTTGAAGGCATTTTGGCGGAAGCCGTACAAAAAGAAAGCCGATTGAAATTTGTAGCTCAGTTTGAAAATGGAAAGGCAAGCGTAGGATTGCAATTTATCCCAAAAGATCATCCTTTCTACAACTTAGAAGGAAAAGATAACATTGTGCTATTCTATACTGATCGTTATGTAGACCAGCCTTTATTAATCAAAGGAGCCGGTGCCGGAGCAGCAGTTACCGCTTCGGGAATTTTTGCCGATGTGATCAGAATAGGAAATGTTTAAAAGGAGTTGCTAAGTAACTCAGTTACTAAGTTGCTAAGATTAAAAAAACTTAGAAACTTAGTCACTTAGAATCTTAGAGACTTAGAAACTATAAAAAAATGAATGAAGTAAAAGTATTTTGCCCTGCAACTATTGCCAACCTTTCCTGCGGATTTGACGTTCTGGGATTGTGTCTGGACAATGTAGGTGACGAAATGATTGTTCGAAAAACGGCTGAAAAAGGCATTCGTATCACCAAAATTGATGGTGCCAATTTGCCTTTGGAAACCGAAAAAAACGTAGCCGGAGTAGCTTTATTAGCCATGCTGGAAGAAGTAGATGCCGATTTTGGGTTCGAAATCGAAATTTACAAACACATCAAGGCCGGAAGCGGAATTGGTAGTTCGGCTGCCAGTTCAGCAGGAGCAGTTTTTGCGGCTAACGAATTATTAGGCAATCCGTTTACCAGAAAAGAACTGGTAAAATTTGCGATGCAAGGCGAAAAATTAGCTTCGGGAAATGCACATGCTGACAACGTTGCCCCTGCCCTTTTAGGCGGATTTACATTGGTTAGGAGTTCAAATCCTTTGGATATTATCAAAATCGATAGTCCGGACGAATTGTTTGCTACCGTAATTCATCCGCAAATTGAGTTAAAAACTTCAGATGCACGTTCGGTATTAAAACAAACTGTTTCCTTAAAAAGCGCCATCACGCAATGGGGAAATGTAGGCGGATTAATTGCCGGATTATACACTCAGGATTACGATTTAATCGGACGTTCGTTACATGACGAGATTGTAGAACCGTTACGAAGCGTATTAATTCCCGGTTTTGATTTAATCAAACAATCGGCTTTAGAAAACGGCGCTTTAGGTTCCGGAATATCCGGTTCTGGTCCTTCTATTTTTGCTTTAAGCAGAGGAAAAGACACCGCCGAAAAAATCGCCAAAGGAATGAGCGAAGTTTACGACACCATGAATTTACCTTATGAAATCCATGTGTGTAAAGTGAATGATACAGGAATGAGAGTGATTTAGTCCCTAGTGATTATTAGTCCTTAGTCACTACTAACGACTAAGTACTAACAAACTAAGGACTCATAAAAAATAAAACTAAGGACTAAGTACTAATAAACTAAGGACTATTATAAAAAAATGAAATACTACAGTTTAAACCATAACGCACCAAAAGTTTCTTTTCAGGAAGCCGTAATTCAGGGATTAGCAGCCGATAAAGGATTGTATTTTCCGGAAAGTATTACACCGCTTCCGCAATCTTTTTTTGACAACATTGAGAATTTAAGCCACGAAGAAATTGCTTTTGAAGCGATTCAGCAATTTGTAGGTGACGAAATTCCGGCAGAAACCCTAAAACAAATCATTTCCGAAACCTTATGTTTTGATTTTCCTGTGGTTCCTGTAGAAAACGGAATCTATTCTCTGGAATTATTCCACGGTCCTACGATGGCGTTTAAGGATGTTGGAGCGCGTTTTATGTCCCGTTGTCTGGGTTATTTTAACAAAGACAAAAAAGACAATACCAATACGGTTCTGGTAGCAACTTCCGGAGACACAGGAGGTGCTGTAGCAAGCGGATTCCTGGCTGTTCAGGGTGTTGAAGTCGTTATTCTTTATCCTTCGGGAAAAGTGAGCGACATTCAGGAAAGACAATTAACTACGTTAGGGCAAAACATCAAAGCGCTGGAAGTTGACGGTGTTTTTGACGATTGCCAGGATATGGTGAAGAAAGCATTTTTAGACGAAAGTCTGAAACACAAAAACCTGACTTCGGCTAACTCCATTAATATTGCCCGCTGGTTGCCACAAATGTTTTATTTCTTCTTTGCTTACAAAGCATTGAAATCTCAAAATAAAGAATTGGTTTTCTCTTGTCCTAGTGGAAATTTCGGAAACATCTGTGCCGGAATCATCGCTAAAAAAATGGGATTACCGGTGAAGCATTTTGTTGCAGCTACAAATGTAAATGATACCGTGCCGAGATTTTTAGTCAATGGAAATTATGATCCAAAACCATCTATTGCAACCATTTCAAACGCAATGGACGTAGGAAATCCAAGTAACTTTATCCGTATTCAGGAAATGTACGGAAACGATTTGGCTCAGTTTAAAAAGGATTTTTCTTCTTATACCTATAATGACGAAGAAACCTTGGCAGCCATGAAAACCATTTACAACACTGACGGTTATATTGCTGAGCCACACGGAGCAGTAGGTTATTTAGGTTTGAAAAAAGAACTGGAAAACTACCCAAATGCTATTGGGGTTTTCTTAGAAACCGCTCATCCTATCAAGTTTTTAGACGTTGTAGAACCCGCTTTAAACCTACAATTACCAATTCCTACGCAAATTGAAAGCGTACTAAACAAAGAAAAAGTAAGTACTAAAATCAAGACTTATGACGAATTGAAAGCATTTTTAGGATAGACTTTCAAACATAATATACAAACGGCTATGGAGTAATCTTTAGCCGTTTTTTTTTTTATGGCGTGCCCTCGTTGCAGAACGTTTACTTAATACTCGAAATTTTGTTTAGCAACGAGGTCGGGCTGTACGTTCCCGCTTCCCGATAAAAAATCGGGAGAGCTCCTCTTCCATCCCTCACGCAAACGCACAGAATAAAACTACGCATTTAAGTACGAAAAGTTTGCAACAAATAAAAGTTCATTTAATGATTTATGAGAATTTTTCCTATATTAGCCTAAATAAATATCAGCTTACTAATGGCACAAAGCCAGCCAAAATTAGGTAGATTGGAGCCATTTTATGGCTGGTATAAACAAGTTAGGCGAAAGCTTCACCGCAAAAACATGAAGATGGAATTAACAGAAGAAAATTACTGGGCAATTGAACTTTCCAATTTGTACGATTCGAAAGATCAAGAAAAATTAAAAAGCTATTTTAAAGATTTGCTTGACCTTCTAATTTATCTTCATGAAATTCTTGCTGAAGAAAAAGTTAAAGTCCATGAGTCAATTATCCTTTCTGAAGAACTTATTGTAAAGTTCTATTTTCATGGATTAACAATAAATAAAATCTCAGAAGGTTTCAATTTTCAATCAAAATATTTCGGTAACGGTGCTGTAGCCAAAAACAAATTCGTTGATATTGCGTCAATTTTGACTATTGGTAGATCACAACTCGAAACACTATTGATGTATCAGCATTTGTATATAAATTCTGGAGATGAAAATGAACTTTGGCTTCGGTACTATGCATGGATTTATACAGCTTTATTGCAAAGAAGCAGTATGCCCACTGACACCGCAGAAGCAAAACAAATAAAAGAAGCTGACATCAAAGCCATGGATGTTCTTCGTAAAAAAATGGAAAGTCTTTTCCCTTCAACTAACCTTTCAGAGAAACAACAAAAAAGCCTTCTCGAAAAAGGAAATGGGAAACTTTTTAAAACATGGGATACTATTTTTAAGGACTCTGGCTTTTCTAATGCAATCTTCTCTAAACTATATTACATATTATCCGTATATGCCCACACAGAAGGTCTGAGTGCTATTCAAATGAAATCTGCAAAATACAATAACACGAAACAAGAAAATTCCGATCTAATTTTTATTCAACTTTTTTGTTCAACTCTTATGACCGCAGTAATGATTAACAATATTTGTAAGAAACATGAAAGCTGCAAAAACAGATTTGAGAAAATGAGTAATAAATTGAAATATACTGTTCAATTCTTATCAAAAATTTCTAAACAAGCATTCGCCTAACCGCCGTTAAATCAAAATTGCCGAGATTTCGGTAAATTGAATAATCATTTTCACGAAGAAAGTTTTATCTTGGCAGAGAGATCTCGGCTCGCTTCAATCGGCAACCTCGTTTAGCGGCCAAACGTTGGCAATAATGCGCCAGCAGAATCATAAAATATAACGAAATTTGATAAAACAATCATAAATGGATATAGAGATAATTATCGAAAAAACAGGTTTGAAATTATTGATTGAAAAATATTTAATCGAAAAATTATTAGATAATTCCATAAAAATAGGTATTACAATTCTTGAAAAAGAATCAAAAAAGAAAACACAATTGGTAAGTGATTCATCTTTTTTTAAAATTCAAGTTTCACAAAGTTTTGTAATGGAACATTATGCGTGTCAAACTGAAGATTACAAAAACCTATTAAAAGAGTTTCAAAATATATTTCAACTTATTTCAAAAAATACTGATGAAATAATTAAACAAATGCAATCATTTTCTTCAATTTCTGTTTTATATAAATTCAAAGATTTTATTCTGCATTTTCCATTTAATTTTTTAGGAGAAAATTATATTCTTGCATTTGAAAATGCCTTAAAACTAATTTTTCTACTTAATAGGAATTTAATTCCAAACATTGAAAAACAAATAATCAAAACTTTTGACGAAGGAAATAAACAACGCTTTTTTTCCTTTAAAAAAAATGATTGGAAAATTATAGATCCTTTAATATTAATTACAAAAGATTTAAATGATAAATATCGTGATGATAAAGATTCACGTATTAAAAAACCACATATTGTTGTAAATGAAGACAATATTTTTAAATATTTTGTTTTTGAAACAAATTGGGTTTTAGTTTTTGATGGTTTAGAAACTATGATGGCTCAACCTAATGATGTTTCAATTTATTCAAATATCGCAGAAAAAAATTTACAAGGAGCAGAAACCTTTTACAAAGATATAATTTTACCGCGACATAAAAATTATCACGGTTCTTTTCCAAGTGAAGCAGAACAAAAAGAATATTTTGATTATTTTGAATTAATAATTCAAGCAATTATATTTTCTTATACCGCACTAGAAGCATTCGCTAACATATGCATACCAATTAATTATAAATACACAGTTGACAAAAATGATGTTAAAACCATTTATGGCAAACAAGCCATTGAACGTAATTTTAGTTTGCGAGATAAGTTCAAAATAATTTTACCTCAAATATTAGATATACAAGATGTAACTATTTCAAAATGGTGGTCTACGTTTATTGAACTTGAAACGTTGCGAGATGAAATTATTCATTCAAAGCCTTCAAAATCTGAAAATAGATATTCATCACTATTGGAAAAAAGAATATTTAAACTAATTAGAAATCATAGATTAGTAATAGAATTCTACGGTAACTTTATATTTCAAAATAAAAAAAAATTATTAGAAGAATATCCATACAATATGGGTTTTGACGAAGTTTATCCAGGAATAATGACCGAAAAAAATTATGATGAAACCTATAGAGAAATGCATAATATAAAAATATAAGAACTACTGCCAACACACGCTGCAAGCAATTGGGCAATAGTCTTAATGGAAAAATTGGTTTGTATTTGGAAGATTTGGCAAATCCGAAAATAAGGCTTTATTTAATCCCAAACCGCTTGTAGCGCGGGGACGTAGCAATTTTACATGAACAGATTTCTGATAACAACAATTTTTTTTCTAATGTTTTCGAACATTATGATTGGCCAATCAATTAGTCTAATTGAAGGGAAGGAATTTCGTGGCGTAATATTTCCAAGTTCTTACAAGAATACTTCATACAATTGGTTAGAAGACAAAAATAGATTTACACCAACGAAAGAAGAAATTCTGTTATTTGAAAAAAAATTACATGATAAAGTAAAGCTGATAAATAAAAGGCGCTTGAATCAAAAAGGTAAATGTCCAGTTATACATAATAACCTCCAAAAATACATCAGACAATATTTAGGATTTATAGATGAATCTGGAAAAAAATATTTGATAATTAATTTTCTTTGGAGTAGTTCTAGTTTACATGAAAAACCAAACAAGGAATACTACAATGAACTTGGAGATTGGAAAAAGAATTGGCAAGTCTGGTTTGATGGTTGTAGTCATTTTTGGAATGTGAAATATTACTTGGAATCTGAAACTTTATTTGATTTACAAGTTAACGGTTCTGCATAAAAACATCAGCAAACTGGCGTTTGGCAAAATGGCGGGTTTTGGGCTCAATTGATAATTTGTTTTATATCTTTGAAGTCACTGCTAAACCGAAAGTTTAGGCTTCTTTAATCCGCAACATCGCAAACCCTGGGAACGTTGTCAGCAAGGCTAACACAAAACATAAACATAAAAACAACGAAATTACACAATGGGACTTTTTGACAAAATATTCGGAAAGAAAGAAGATAAAATTCAGTCATATGAAGCCTTTTGGAATTGGTTTTCGGCAAACGAACAGACTTTCTACAAAGTAGTAAAGACAGGTAAAAATATTGAAGCGGATTTTTTCAATAAACTTTCACCAAAACTTGAAGAATTAAAAGACGGTTTCTTTTACCTGACAGGTATGTATGACGACAATACAGCAGAATTGGTATTTACACCCGATGGAGTATTGAAGAACATTGTTTTTGTTGAAGAACTTGTGAGTTCAGCACCAAAAATACCAAATTGGAAATTTACTGCATTAAAACCTGCACTTGACATAGAGAATGTTGGAATTAAAATGGCAGATTATACTTTTGACAGTAATAATCTATCATTTTACGCCATTGAGCATAACAATTATCCAGATGAAGTTGACATAGTTTTAGCCCACAACGATTATAAAGAAGACGACAAATCAACCATTATAAATGGGACATACCTATTCCTTGACAATTATCTCGGTGAACTCAATTCTGTTACAACCATTGACAATTTAACTGTAATTTCAAAAGACCAAGCTGAAAAAGAGTTGATGCCAATTGAGAAACTGAAAGACTATTTGATTTGGCGAGAGAAAGAGTTTTTAGAAAAATATGATGGTGTTCGTTACAACACAGAGAATGATAGTTATTCAAGTTTAGAAGCGACACTTAAGAATGGACTTCCATTAGTTGCAATTATCAATTCAACTTTACTTGATTGGGACAGTAAAGCATCTCATCCTTGGATATTAAAAGTTGAAATGAAATTTGACGGTAGTAAAAACAATGGTATGCCCGACAATAATACTTATGAGCAACTTAATAACTTTGAAGACGAAATAATGGCTGAACTTAAAGACTTTGAAGGGTATTTGAACATATGCAGACAAACAGCAGACAGTGAAAGAATTGTTTACTTCGCCTGCAAAGACTTCAGAAAACCATCAAAACTTCTTCACAATTTGAAAAAGAAACATTCAGACAAATTAGATTTGAGTTATGACCTTTACAAAGACAAATATTGGCAATCATTTGAAAGGTTCAGACCAAACTAACACAGGAAGCCCAATAGCGGATTTGTAATCCGTGCCCGCAAAGATGAGCAAATAGAAATACTCTACTGATTGATCCTTGTTTCGTGAGGATGACAAGCTTGCGAATAAGTCATAGTGTGAAATACAATTAGTAATTGCTCTATTAAATCAAAGACTATCAGTTTTAGAAGCAAAATCCATCCCTCACGCAAATATACAAAATAAAAAAACTACTCATTTAAGTACGAAAAGTTTGCAACAAATAAAAAGTCCATTTGATGATTTATGAGAATTTTTCCTATATTAACCTAAATAAATGTCAGCTTACTTATGGCACAAAGCCAGCCAAAATTAGGTAGATTGGAGCCATTTTATGGCTGGTATAAACAAGTTAGCAACAAGCAAAACAAACAACGTGTATAATCGAAAAGAAAAAATATTTTAACGAACGTTAGGTAATCACTAATTTTTACTTATTTTTGCACCATGAGACCACAGAAAATTTTAGATACAGATATGATATCCGGACTTACCAAAGTTTTTAGAGATAAAGGCTATGAAGGAACGAGCCTAAATGATCTAGCAGAAGTAACCGGATTAAAAAAAGCAAGTCTATATCATCGATTTCCAAATGGAAAACAAGAGATGGCAGAATCTGTATTGAACAATATAGATCAGTGGGTCGATGATCATATTTTCTTTCCCCTAATGGATGAAAATAAACCAACAGAATTGAGACTAAAAGATGCGCTGAAAAATATTGAAATTCTTTATGACAGCGGAAAAAATACGTGTGTTTTAAGAGCCTTTTCTATGCATAGCGGATTGTCGTTATTTGAGAAACAGGTGAAATCTGGTATGGATAAATGGATTACAGCTTTTAATGCATTGGGTATTGCCTTAAAATTAACTTCCACGCAATCTCAGCAAAATGCTGTTCAGACCTTAATTGAATTGCAAGGCAGCCTCATTGTAACAAAAGGCTTAGCTGATACAAGTATTTTTAAAAACACATTAAAAAATATTGAAAAGCGCTATTCGATAGCGTAAAAAAATTTGAATTAATAAATTAACAAACGTTCGGTAAATTATGATACAATTACATCCACTACCACCTTTTAACGAAGAGACAGCAATGCAAAAAATTCAAAAGGCAGAAGATGCCTGGAACAGCAAAGATCCAATTCGAATTTCAGAAGCATATACGATTGATACAGAATGGCGCAATCGAAATCAATTCATCAACGGAAGAAAAGAAGTACAGGATTTTCTTGCTGACAAATGGAAAAATGAACTGGATTATAAGCTTAAAAAACAGCTATGGACATTTAACGGCAATCGTATTGCTGTAAGATTTGAGTACGAATATCGGGATAAAAATGGTCAATGGTATAGAGCTTACGGAAACGAAAACTGGGAATTTGATGAAAATGGATTAATGACAAAAAGGTTCGCAAGCATCAATGACTTAAAAATTGAAGAAACAGAACGAAGGTTATAAACAATCAGAATATGAAAAAAATTATCCTATTACAATTTATCATCCTAATCACATTATTTGGATGTAAAAACGCAACAAGCAGTAAAACTACCGATAAATCAAAAAGTATGACACACAAACACCCCACATTATTTAAAACCATCGAAATTAATGGAATTAACATTGCTTACAGAGAGGCAGGAAATCCCAAAAATCCAACAATAGTGCTATTGCATGGTTTTCCTTCATCTTCACATCAATACCGAAAAGTTTTATCACAATTATCTGATGACTTTCACTTGATTGCACCAGATTATCCCTCATTTGGAAATAGCGATTTTCCGTTGGCAAGTGAATATGAATATACTTTTGATAATATTGCAAAAACAATAGACGCCTTTCTAGAAAAGAAAAAAATTGACTCTTATGCATTAATGATACAAGATTATGGAGCACCTATTGGTTTCAGAATAGCTACAGCACACCCAGAAAGGGTTACGGCAATAATAAATCAAAACGGAAACGCATATTTAGAAGGTTTGGGCGACGCTTGGGCTGGAATTAGAGCACTTTGGAAAGACCGAAACCCTGAAACCGAAAAAGCAATACTACCAGCCTTTTCATTAGATGGTTTGAAATGGCAATACACACACGGAACAAGAAATGTTGAAACAGTAAATCCCGACACCTGGAATTTAGATTATTTAAGACTTTCAAGACCAAATGCACATAAAGTCAATATGGATTTATTTTACGACTATCAAAATAACTTAAAACTATATCCAAAATGGCAACAGTATTTAAGAGATAATCAACCGCCTTTATTAATAGTTTGGGGAAAAAATGATGAGTTTTTTCCTGAAAGCGGAGCAGTTGCTTTCAAAAAAGATGTAAAGGAAATCGACTATAATATTTATGATACTGGGCATTTTGCATTAGAAGAAGATGGAGAAGAAATAATAGAAAAAATTAGAGTATTTATGACGAAAGTTGAGCAGTAATTGCCAGTTGCTAACAGCCTGTAACCGCAATCGCGGAGATTCCCGATAGCGGATTTGTAATCCGTCCCCGCAAAGATGAGTGAGCAAATGGAAATACTCTACTGAATGATCCTTGTTTCGTCAGGATGAAAAGCTTGCGAGTAAGTCATAATCTGAAATCCAATTAGCAATTGCTGTATTAAATCAAAGACTATCCGTTTTAGAAGCAAAAATAAAAATAACAACTTTACAACCCCGATAGCGCGGATTTGTAATCCGTGCCCGCAACAGTGAACAAATAGAAATACTCTACTGATTGATCCTTGTTTCGTCAGGATGAAAAGCTTGCGAATAAGTCATAGTGTGAAATCCAATTAGCAATTACTGTATTAAGAAATATAAAAGACTATCGGTTTCAAAAGCAAAAAATAAATATCAAGAAATTTAAAAAAAAGTGATAACTTTGTAATTACAAAAAAAGTAGTAATGGAAATTTCAGTAATCCCTATAGGCAACTCAAAAGGAATTCGTTTATCGAAAACTTTACTTGAGAAATATAATATCACCGATAAGGTTGAACTCATACTTGAGAAGGGCTATATTATTCTTAAGCCAAAATCAGAACCTAGAAATGGTTGGGAAAAAGCATTCCAAAAAATGCACGAAAACGGAGATGATAAATTGTTGATTGATGATGTTTTTGACGACGAAAATCTTGAAGAATGGTCATAAAACAATACCAAATCGTATTAGTAAATTTAGATCCCACTATTGGAAGCGAAATGAAAAAAACACGACCGTGTGTTGTTATATCTCCTAACGAAATGAATAAATATTTACAAACAGTTGTAGTTGCTCCAATGACTAGTAGTTCAAAAGTCTATCCTACAAGAGTTGAAATACACCACAATGACAAAAAGGGATGGATTGTTTTAGACCAAATCCGAAGTCTTGACAGGCAAAGAATAATAAAAGTTTTAGGAGATATAAGCGATAAAGAAATTATAAAAGTAAAAGAAGTTCTGAAGGAAACCTATGTAGATTAACTAGACATAACCGCTATTTCATCATAAAATTTTACAAGACTTCATAATAATTCTGTAATAAAAAAAAGCTGTGATTCCGGTAACTTTATGACTCAATTTAAAGCTAAAAGTTATGGATAATAAAATGTATCATTATGCTACTGTCAGCAAAGCATTAGAGGAATTAAACAATAAAGGATATACGGTAGACTTCAATGTTCAGGAGTCCAAAATAATAAATAATCCAAATGATTTTGAAATCCAGCATATTTATCGCTATGAAGGAGAGTCAGATCCGGGTGATGAGGCCACAGTGTTTGGAATTGAATCAAAAACAGGCGAAAAAGGCGTTTTTGTCGCCGGACTTAATGCTTACACCGAAAATAGTGCCGCAATGGTTCTACATGATTTGAGTACCAAGGGTAAAGATGATTAATGGAACTAAAGTGATTTGCTCTTTTGTAAAAACATCAAACAAAACCAATCTTAATCATTTCGGATTGGTTTTTTTTATGTTTAAAACTTAAAAGTCTTTTAAAAATTGGACAAAAAACACCTTTTTCCAGATTTAAACAATACTTTTGAATGTTCAACCAAACTGTTTTTTCAAAAGAATGAAACGAATAATGCTGCTCTTTTTTGTACTGCATCTTTTTACGAATTGTAGTACTGTTAAAAAAAACAATGCTCATTTAGAGCAATTAATTTTGCCGGATCAGCTGAAAAAAGATGTAGATTTTATTTACAAAAAACTACAAAAACGCCATCCTAATCTGTACTATTACAGCAGCAAAGAAAAACTGGATTATAAATTTGACAGTTTAAAAACAACTATTACAACTCCGTTAAAACCTCTTGAATTCTATAAAAAAATCAGTCCGGTTGTAGCTGCCATCCGTCAGGGGCATACGTATGTTTTAGCTCCCGAAAAGGAATATTCAAAAAAAGAAACCAAAGCCATTATTAAAAACGGAGTCGGGCCTTTTTCCCAATTTGATTTTTCATTTTATGATAATAAGTTGTATGTTTTCAAAAACAAATCCCATAATAAAACAATAGCAGCCGGTACTGAAGTCCTTTCGGTAAACGGTGTACAGCCTCAAAAACTAATTGCTGAATACAATCAGTATTACAGTTCAGACGGCTTTAATGAAACGCTGAAAAAAAATGGGGCAGCAAGACGCTTTGTTGCTGCTTTCACAACCGAATTTGGCATAAAAGACAGTCTTAGCTATATTTTTAAATCAAATGACAGTATCAAAACCGTTACGATCAAACGCTTTAAAGACAGTATTACTAAAAAAGACAGCAAAAAATCTCCAAAAATAACTCCGCTAAGCTCAAAAAGCCAACACGCATTCCGACGAAAAAAACGCATTAACGGCTACGATAAAACCACAAAAACGTTTATAAGAAGTATGGATTTTTTTCCAAAAGACAGCAGTGTGGCAATCCTGAAGATTAAAGCTTTTAAAAAAGGAAAATACCATCGTTTTTACAAAGAGAGTTTTGCCAAAATACAAAAACAAGATGCTAAAACCCTTATTATCGATTTAAGAAACAACGGCGGCGGGCGACTGGCAGAAATAGTAAACCTCTACTCCTATCTTGCCGATTCTACTTTTGTTTTTTTGAAAAAATCAGAAGTAGTTTCAAGAGCCAGCGTGTTTGAAGGTGCTTATTATAATAGTAATTCTGTAGCTGAAAAAGCGGTAAAGACACTGTTTTCCCCTTTTGTTTATGGCTATTTACTCTTTACTGTTCATAAGGATAAAGACGGTAAAAACTATTTTGCTACCGAAACCAAACCCCATAAAATCAATAAAAATGCTTTTAGTGGAAAAATGTATGTTTTGATTAATGGCGGGAGTTTTTCGGCTTCCAGTATTCTTTCTTCCCATCTAAAAGGTTCTGGCAGAGCCTTATTTATAGGAGAAGAAACGGGTGGCGATTATAATGGTACGGTTGCAGGATTTATGCCTGTTGTGAAGCTACCCCACTCTGAACTAAAAGTGAGAATGGGGATTATGAATGTAAAACCTTATTATCAAACCGATGTAACGGGACATGGTATTTATCCGGATATTTTAATAAAACCAACATTCGAAGACCTCATTCAGCGAAAAGATCCCGAACTCGATTGGCTGAAAAAAAATTTAAAAGAATAAAAATACACTTTACAAATCTCCTTCAGCAGCTGTTTTTTTAACGACCTAAAAGCAGTTATCATACTTAAAATCACTACCTTAGTAGTAGTAATTTTAAACATACCGCAATATGAACAATGTAAAAGAATTAAATAAATGGGCCAATGCGCACACTTATTTTACTTTGGATTTAGTACGAATTGCACTGGGAGTGTTCTTATTCGTAAAAGGAGTTTATTTTATCACTAATATCCCCTATTTAGTAGATTTAATTTCTCCTATTGACAACATTGGAGGAGGAATGTTTCTCGTTCATTACATTACACCTGCACACATGATTGGAGGTATAATGATTGCTTTTGGCTTATTAACCCGCTGGGCAATTATCGCACAATTACCTATTTTGATTGGTGCTGTATTAGTTAATTTTATGGGCGAAATGCATACTGAAAGTTTATTTCTTGCCCTGGTGACTTTGGCCGTTTGTTTCTTTTTTCTGGTTTACGGAAGCGGAAAAAACTCTGCTGATTATTACTTCAAAATGTATCAGTAAATGAATTACCGGAAAAATTAGCATACTGCTAAAAAACAATTTTACATTATTTATACTATTCAAGCCCGATATCCTGTCGGGCTTTTTTTGTTTTAACATCCTAAAAACTAGACATTACGTATATCCAACTAGTTCAGTACCAATAAATTCTAAAAGCTACTTAGTACTTATACGTGATTACAAAACACTAAATAACAACACATTAGAATATTTTTATGTGTTTACACCTTTTTTTTACTGTTTTATAAAACAAATAAAGTGGGTTTAAAAAGCTTGTTTTTATTGCGCAAGGCGTTACATATAAGTACAATTACGTAAGTATGTTTGCAGTGTAATAATTAACAAAACAATTTTAAAACCTAATAATCATGAAATTAATCAAAACACTTTCTTTATCATTAATTGGGCTTATAGGCACCGGAGCGATGGCTCAGGAATTTAGTTCGGATATTCAGATCAGACCCCGATATGAATACACTAACGGTTTTGGAACTTTATTAACACCTACAACAAGCCATACCTCATTTGTAGGGCAACGTACCCGAATCAACCTTAATTACGGAGACAGCAAGTTAAAAGTAAAAGTAGCTTTGCAAAATATACGTACCTGGGGAAATGTAAATACTCTTGGAAATATGTCAACTGATAAAAACGGAGTGGCACTTTATGAAGGATGGGCTCAATACAGTTTTACTGATAAATGGAGCACAAAAGTAGGTCGTCAGATGCTTTCTTATGATAACCAAAGAATTATTGGAGGATTAGACTGGGCCAATCAGGGACGTAGTTTTGATGCTGCTTTAATCAAATACAAAGGAGAAAAAAGCCAATTAGACTTAGGATTTGGTTTAAATGCTGATTCGGAAGCTAAAGTTGCTCCTTCTACCCCATTTGCAACCGATTTTAAAGACATGCAATATGCCTGGTACCATACCAGTATTAAAAAATTAGGTGTTAGTTTATTAGCTTTAAATCTTGGAAGAGAATATCAAAAATCACCTTCAGAAATAGAAACCAGTTATTCTCAAACCTTAGGAACATATCTGAATTATGCCGGTAAAAAACTAACATTCGATTTTAGTTTCTACGGACAAACCGGAAAAATTGGTGCTAACAAAGTTTCCGCTTGGGAAACAGCTGCTAATTTAGGATATGCTTTTGCTCCAAAATTCAAAGCAACTTTAGGATATGAATTCTTATCCGGAAAAGACCAAACCGCTACTTCGACAATGGTTAAATCTTTCAACCCTGTATTTGGTACTAACCACGCTTTCAATGGTTTTATGGATTATTTCTACGTAGGAAACCACGCTAACTCTGTTGGTTTACAAGATGTTACTCTAAAATTAGATTTCCCTATCAAAAAAGTAAACCTGTCTGTTGCTCCTCATTTATTTTATACTGCAAATGAATTGGCAGCAACTGATGATAAATACTTAGGAACTGAAATTGATCTAACTGCAGTTTACAAAGCAAGCAAAGACATTACAGTTGTTGCCGGATATTCTCAAATGTTTGCCACAGAATCTATGGTTGCGCTTAAAGGAGGAACCGGTTTAAAAGATACTGCAAACAACTGGGCTTACTTAATGGTAAACATCAACCCACAAATATTCTCTGTAAAAAAATAATTGAAACCATAACTTAAGAAACATTTCAAATGAAAAAAATAGCATTAAGATTATCGATGATTCTTTTAACAACCCTGAGTGTTGTTAGCTGTAAAAAAGAAGTTAAAAAAGAAGCTGGCGAAGCTGAAACGGCTTCTGCTTCTAAAACTGAAAAATTAGCTTTAGAAAAACCACAAGTAACATTGGGTTTCATTAAACTGACTGATATGGCTCCATTGGCTATAGCCAAAGAAAAAGGATTCTTTGAAGACGAAGGTTTATTTGTAACACTGGAAGCACAATCTAACTGGAAAAATGTTTTAGACCGTGTAATTGACGAACAAATTGACGGTTCGCACATGCTGGCAGGTCAACCCATTGCAGCAGCAGTAGGTTTTGGAAGACAAGCTAAATTAGTAACTACTTTCTCTATGGATTTAAACGGAAATGCCATCACAGTTTCTAATGATGTCTGGTCAAAAATGAAACCAAGTATTCCTTTGAAAGACGGAAAACCGGTACATCCTATTAGCGCCAGTGCTTTATTACCTGTAATTAAAGACTACAAAAATGCTAACAAACCATTCAAAATGGGTATGGTATTCCCGGTTTCTACACACAACTACCAATTAAGATACTGGCTTGCAGCAGGAGGAATTAATCCTGGACAATATACTAAAGACAATGTACAGGGAAACATCAACTCAGATGTATTGCTTTCAGTAACACCTCCGCCACAAATGCCGGCTACGCTTGAAGCAGGAACAATCAACGGATACTGTGTAGGGGAACCTTGGAACCAGCAAGCAGTTGCTAAAGGTATTGGTGTTCCGGTAATTACAAGTAGCGATATCTGGAAAAATCATCCGGAAAAAGTATTCGTTATGACAGAAGCTTTTATCAAGAAAAATCCAAATACTGCCATTGCTATTACTAAAGCATTAATCAGAGCCGGTAAATGGTTAGATGATCCAAAAAACAGAGCGGAAGCAGTAAAAATATTATCAAGTCCGGCTTATGTAGGTGCTGACGAAAATGTTTTGAAAAACTCAATGACGGGTACATTTGAATATGAAAAAGGCGATAAACGTGACGAACCAGACTTTAACGTATTCTTTAAATACAATGCTACTTACCCATTCTACTCTGACGGTATCTGGTATATGACTCAAATGAGACGTTGGGGACAAATTACTGAAGCGCAACCGGCAGACTGGTATGCTTCTAAAATCAAAGAAGTTTACAAACCTGAAATTTGGACTAAAGCAGCTGAATTACTGGTTAAAGAAGGTAACTTAGATCAGGCTGATATCCCAACAACAGACGGTTACAAGCCAGCTACTAGTGAATTTATTGATGGATTGACTTATGATGGTAAAAAACCATTGGAATACATCAAAAGCATGAAAATTGGTAACAAAAACTAATTAAAAATAAAAAGCAGAGGATGTGATTCAAAGCATCCTCTGCTTCTTAAAAAACTAAAAATACGGAGTCTCTGGAAATTAAAACTCAACACTTTATTTCTTTATTAAAAAGCTTAAAAAGGATTTTACGAAATCATACTTTTTTAATCTCTTTTAAACCAACATTATAAAATATAAGTATTATGAAGACAATGACAATAAAAACTGTGAAATTTATGGGATTAGGTTATTTAGAACCGCTAATTCGAATGATTGCAGGTGAAGAAGTGAAAAAAAATGCGAAAGATGTATTCAAGAGAATCTTTATTCCTTTACTTTCTGTTTTTCTTTTTATCCTGTTATGGCAATCATTTTCTAATTATTTAAATAATGTAGAATCAGAAATAAAAATTGAAAAAGCTTTAAAAGACCAGGGTCCGGAAGCGGCTAAAAAGTTGGAAGAATGTATTGCTTCAGGTGATATCAGCTGCAGACCTAATTCTTTACCTTCTCCGGTAATGGTGCTGGGTGCTTTAGGAAAATTATGGGATGATCACTTAATTATGACCGCTAAAAAAGACGACTTCATCAGTCAGTATGCCAGCATCAACGAAGAACGCGCTGCTAAAGGCGAATCGGAAATTGTGTATACCGGAAGACCTTCTTTTATTGACCAGATACAAACGAGTTTAAAAACCGTTTTTGCCGGATTTTTATTATCGGTAATTATTGCTGTCCCAATGGGGATTGTACTGGGATTAAGCGAGACATTGCGAACATCTTTCAACTGGATTGTTCAAATTTTCAAACCGGTTTCTCCTGTAGTCTGGTTGTTACTGGTTTCTATGATTGTAAAAACAGTTTTAGCTAATGTAGATGTCGAAAAATCATTTGTTATTTCGTTTATCAGTGTGGGATTGTGTTCTATGTGGGCCACTTTAGTCAACACCAGTGCCGGAGTTTCCTCTGTAGACAAGGACTATATTAATGTTGCCAGAGTATTGCAACTGGGAACCTACAGCAAGATTTTCAAAATCATCCTTCCTTCTTCTTTCCCAATGATTTTCACAGGATTAAGAATCACCCTTTCGGTGGCGTGGATGGTATTGATTGCCATTGAATTATTGGCGCAAAGCCCGGGATTAGGTTCTTTTGTATGGGAAGAATTCCAAAATGGTTCCAGCGATTCTAATTCGAAAATTATTGTAGCCATGTTTGTGATCGGACTTATCGGATTCATGCTGGACAGAATCATGATGATTTTCCAAAAGTTGCTAACCTTTAATGACTAACAAGAAGTTGCTAAGTAACTAAGATGCTAAGAAACTTAGATACTTAACTGAATTTCAATGACTAAATAATAAATTAAAGATACTAGACATTTAAGAGAATAAGAGTTAAAAAAACTTTGTAACTCAGAATCTTAGAAACTTAGTAGCTTAAAAAATAAAAAATCATGGCTTATTTAGAACTTAAAAATGTTTGCAAATCATACGGTGAAGGCAAAAACAAAACCGAAGTATTAAAAAATATCAATTTAAAAATTGAAGAAGGTGAGTTTGTAGCCATCGTAGGTTTTACAGGAAGTGGCAAAACTACGTTGATCAATTTGATTGCAGGATTAATAGAACCGGATTCCGGTCAGGTATTATTCAAAGGAAAACCCATTCAGGGAACCAGCCACGAGCGCGGAATTATATTTCAAAACTACTCTTTACTTCCGTGGTTAACTGTTTATGATAATATTGCCATGGCAGTAAAAACAGTTTTTCCGGACTGGAAAGCAAAAGAAATTGAAGAACATGTGAATGGTTTTATTGCCAAAGTAAATCTTTCGCATGCTGCACATAAAAAACCAAAAGAACTTTCAGGCGGAATGCGTCAGCGGGTGGCTGTAGCCAGAACCTTAGCGATGAGACCGGAGCTGATTCTGATGGACGAGCCTTTAGGAGCTTTGGATGCACTGACCAGAGGTAATTTGCAGGAAGAAATTCTGAATATCTGGAGCGAAGACAAACGTACTGCCTTACTGATTACAAATGATGTAGACGAAGGTGTTTTTATGGCTGACAAAGTGATTCCGCTTCGTCCGGGGCCAAAAGCGACTCTGGGACCTGAATTTGACATTAAAATTGACAGACCACGAAACAAAATCGATTTGAATCACAATGACAATTTTAAAAAATTAAGAAACGGAATCATCGAATACCTAATGGAAATAGGTGCCGAAAGAACTGCCGGAATGGAAGTCAGCACCTATGAATTACCGGATTTAGTGCCGATGCAATTCAGTTAATTTTTTAAATATAAAAGTGATTAAAGCTAAAAAGCTAAAACCTGAATAAAACGTAGAGCATGTTTAAGTCCTAATATATTTTTTGCTGTCAGTCTGAGCCTGTCGAAGACTCCTTTTAGATAGTAAAAAACACTTCGACAAGCTCAGTGTGACACAAATAAGCTAATGACTTATATGTAACCTTTTTAAAGAAAAACATCATGACAGCAACGATAGAAAAAACACAGCACATACCCCATGATCCGGCAGGATTTGAAAAATACATGTTGGAGATAAACAACCTGAAAAAAGTATATCCCACGCCTCAAGGAGATTTTGTAGTATTAGAAAATCTAAATCTCAAAGTCAAAGAAGGAGAATTTATTTCGATCATAGGTCATTCCGGATGTGGAAAAACGACATTACTTTCGATGATTGCAGGATTAAATCCTATTACTGGAGGACAAATTGTACTAAATGGCTCCCCTATTTCAGGTCCCGGACCCGACAGAGGAATTATCTTTCAGTCCCCTAGTTTGTTACCCTGGATGTCAGCCTTAGAAAATGTAGCACTGGGAGTTGACAAAGTTTTTGCCTATGCCACTAAAAAACAACGTCAGGATATATGCAAATATTATCTGAGCAAAGTGGGACTTGACGGTGCCTTTGACAAGAAAGCCAAAGACCTCTCGCAAGGAATGAAACAAAGAGTTGGTATTGCCAGAGCCTTAGCCTTAAAGCCACAAATATTGTTGCTTGACGAACCTTTTGGGATGCTGGATTCCCTGACCCGTGGCGAGTTACAAGACGTTTTATTAGAGGTTTTAAACAAAGAAAAAACTACGGGAATCATGATTACGCATGATGTGGATGAGTCTATTTTCCTTGCTGATCGTGTGATCATGATGACTTCGGGTCCAAGAGCGCAAATTGGTGATATCTTAGACATTAATTACGAAAGACCCCGAAATAGAAAAGCAATTCTGGAACATGCTACTTATTATGACAACAGAGAGCATTTAATTAATTTTCTGGAACATTAATATAAAGACATTCGCCTGAAATTTACCCTAAGAAAAATTGTAAAACAGTATCGGGAACTTTCAGTTAAAAAGGGGTTCTCGCTACTAACAACTGTCCTTAGCTTCCGCAGTCGAGCGTCAAATGTTTGAAAAATACGTAAAAAGAAAAGCTGTTTGAGCGTAGCGAGTTCTTTTCTTTTAGTATTTGAAAACTTATTTGACCGATGAGGAAGCGCAAGACTTGATTTTTTTGTTTCTTTTTTGATCAAGCAAAAAAGAAAATTATAAATACTCATTTTGAAAAAGACAAAATAAAAATTGCCCCACAATCTTACTTTAATTATTTTTACTCTAAAAGCCGAAGCCTCAAAACTTCGGCTTTTTTTATGCTTTTTTACAAATGAAATTAGTATTCTTGCAAGAAATAAGAACCGCAAATTCGCAAATTAATTTAGTTTAAAATGCCACGAATTCACGAATATAATTTCTGTAATTTGTGAATTCGTGGCAGACTACGTTTTACTATTTCTGTAACCAATAAATTTCAAAAAAACATGACTATCGAAGACCTGGTGGGAAAATTCCAAATTACAGGAAGCAATCAAGATGCCGAAGACCATACTTACAAAGGAACACTTTCTTTAAGTTTAGATCACAATAAAAGAATTAAAGCCCAATGGTTCATCAATAACGAACAGGTTCAAACCGGCAACGGCTTCTTTAGAGATAATATTCTGGTGATTAACTTTAAATACCAAGGAGAAGACAACAAAACTTTCAAAGGTGTGGTAGTCTATCGCTGCATTTCTAAGGATTTATTAGATGGTTTTTGGTCTGAAAAACATGGTGATCCTTTGTATCTGGGAACTGAACGCTGTTTTAGGATTAGTGATGTCGTAAATTAAAAATAGAATTGCTTTTATGTGTAAGAAATATTTTTATTTTTGTGTTGTGCGAATCAATAAAAAAGAGCCGCCTAATCTGCTAATTAAGTAGGCCAAGCACTTTATCGTTAGCGCCAAGCTACAGAATAGTATACTGAATTTTATTTTAATGCACATACCTAAATTTCAATTCTTAAAACTTTAAAAATGAAAATGAATCAAGATATATTAGATGAAATTGAATCGGATTTAACAAATGAAATTCGAGCTAGACAAGATTATATATTAGAGAAATTAAGAATAAGATTAAACTACGATTATTATTCCTTTCAACGATTTAACGGATTATTTGGTGGAAAGAATAATATATATGTGGATAGTGTAATGACTCAATTTACTGATTTTAATGATTTTTATGGACAATGGTTGAAAGGTGTTATTAATCAATATGAGCAAAGATTAAAATATGGTTCACAGAATAACCACAATGCAATATTGATGAAAGATTCAGAATTAGAAGGATTTGTAAGACTTTTTTTAGAACGAAATTTTTATCGTAATCTTAGAGCGAGAACAAGACTAAAGCCGGATGAACAATTATGGAGCGTTTGGTTTGGGTATAACGTCATTTTTGGATTATTGATAGCACCAAAATATACTGATGAAAAATGGGTTATTGACAAGAGTGAGATTAGGAGAGCTAACTACGAATATTGGACAATTGGTCATGTATTTCATGAGGGGTTAATTGATAATTTGCGCAGCAAACCTTTTATAATAAAATCATTAGATCAGTTTGAAAGCATATATCTATCTATATTTAAACAA
Organism: Flavobacterium flevense; assembly: GCF_900142775.1. Classification (GTDB taxonomy): domain Bacteria; phylum Bacteroidota; class Bacteroidia; order Flavobacteriales; family Flavobacteriaceae; genus Flavobacterium; species Flavobacterium flevense. The sequence continues at coordinate 136,204 of NZ_FRCC01000003.1, read as the reverse complement.
CTTTCAAATTCTAAATATGAAAAACAAATTTGTGAAAGATATATTGAATACCTAAAATCATCATATAACGTATTTTCAGAGCCATTTCTAATTCCTGAAGTTAGGTATGCGGGATTAGAAAAACAACATAAATATAGATTAGATTTTACAATTCTTAATCAACATACTCAACAATATATTGGATTTGAAATAAGTCCATCTTCGTCGCATATGAGTGTAAAAGGTTATAAGGATAAACAATTAGAGGTAAACGCAGAATTGAGTCAAAAATGGCATAAAGAAATGGAAAAGCGAAACGAATATTTTGCATTATTTGAAATCGCAACAATAACATTTACAGAAAAAATGCTCGAAAATTTTGATGATTGTTGGAAAATAATTCAGAGTTTTTTAAGTGCCCGATCAGAAGAAAAAACAAGTGTTCAAGACCAGCTTCAAAGAATTAAAAATATATAAATTTAAATTGTCTCGTCCTAAATAGTTTTAAAATATAAAAAACAAAAATATATTGAATCAAAAACTAACATAATTACATTAAATGATTTTGATTGTTTTATTCTTAATTCGAAATAAAATTTCACAATTATTATTCTGAAAAAACAAACGAATGAAAAATGCCATTTAAATTATTATTTTAGTCTATATTTTAATTTGAAAACCATGAAAAAAGTAATTGCAGCCATCAACATGACCCTTGACGGGATTTGTGACCATACCGCAGGGATTCCTGATGAAGCTTTACACAAGCATTATGAGGAACTTTTAGATCAGGCAGGAGTTATATTATATGGTCGTACTACTTACCAACTGATGCAGTACTGGCAAACACTCTTAATAAATCCTTCCGATGAAAAATCAATGGACGATTTTGCTGTGGCTATTGACAGAATTCCTAAAATTGTTTTTTCGAATACCTTAAAAAATACCGATTGGAACACAGCAACACTTGCTTCAAACGAAATTGAAAAGGAAGTTTCAGCACTCAAGCAGCAAGCAGACAAAGACATTTTAGTGGGAAGCAGGAGTTTGATTATTCAGCTGTTGAACCTTAATTTGATTGATGAGTTCCAAATTTGCATTCACCCGATGATCGAAGGAAAAGGACTTCCTCTATTCGACAAAATAAAAAACCAGACCATTTTTAAACTTTTAAAAACCAAAACCTTTACTTCAGGTGCCATCATTCTGTATTATGAGCCTATAAAACAATAAGTTAAAAAACAGCGACATTTCAAAAAAGCACACATTTTAAGTATTTGGATAAATAAAACTGCGTTGAATCTCCTAACTTTCAGTGAATTTAAAATAATGAAATTATGGAAAATATGGGGCAATCAAACTATAAAAAAATGCTTTTAATGTTAATCATTTCTTTTATAATCATGTACGCTGTGATGTTTTTAAATGTCGACAAACTAAATCACATCTATTTTAGCTATACCAGAACTTATATGTCACTATTAATGGTTACTCCTATGGCTTTGCTGATGCTTTTACTGATGCCTGCGATGTATCCTGATAAAAAAACCAATAAAATAATTTCCGTTTCGGCGATTGTTGTTTTTGTTTTTGCGTTGACAGCTTTACGAAGCCAGGCTTTTATCAGTGATGCACAATATATGAAAGCGATGATTCCGCACCACTCTTCTGCCATTCTGACTAGTAAAAATGCTAATATCCGAGATCCTGAAGTCCGCCAGCTTTCGGATAGTATTATAAAATCTCAGGAAGAAGAAATCAGCCAAATGAAATTGATCTTAAAAAGAATGAAATAAGCAACAAAGGCGTTATTTGTTTATTCTAAAATAATTCATACCTGCTTAAAATTCATCAAAATTAATTCCGCAGAACCCTAAAGTGTGTAATTTTGATGAATTTTGAATAAATTTTCCACCCTTTAGAGCAATGTCATTAAGTTAAGGATAGATACACCTTGTTTTGTCATTCCGAAGAATGAGGAATCTCACTAGCTGCTCGCGTTATGTGATTTCTCCTTTGTCGAAATGACACAAAATTCGCTTAGCTTAAATGACATTGCCCTTTAGAGACAGAGAACAGAAAATCTATTTTTTTAATAAATATAAACCGTCGGGTGCAATTATAAAAACGTCAGTTCGAGTGTTTTTTGTGCAGTATAACGAAACAAAAAATGTATCGAGAACCGTTTTTAACTGAAATTTTTCTTGTTCTCGATACAATCCCGCCCAAAAGCGGGATCACTCGAACTGACGAAAAATTAGCATCAAAAACTAATTACACCCACCGGGTTTTCTTTTATAAATATAAATCAACTCTTAGACCCGCTTAATTTATTTTAAACGGGTTTTCTCTATTTATTTCAATAATTTCTTCAAAATCTAACCATCTACCACTGCTGCTTCTCCCCTTTTTATGGTATCGAATCAGAAAACACGGCATTCAGTCTAATTATTTTTTTGAATTAATGGATGTTTTTTTGCCTAAAAAAAAGAGAAATAACATTATTTTAGACTTCTTTTGTCATTTCATCAAAGTGATAAAATTAACACATGAAAATACGTATTTATACTTAATTAATACTTACTTTTACATTTCAAAAGTACCATTATACTTGAAAAGAGATTTCGCAATAAAAAAATACAGAGGCTAATGCAAAATTCAGAAATCAAAACTACGTGTTCGTATTGTGGAGTAGGATGCGGAATCATTGTCAGCAAAGATCCCAGCAATGGAGTGACGGTAAAAGGAGATCAGGATCACCCTGTAAACAGAGGAATGCTGTGTTCAAAAGGAATGAACCTGCATTATGTAGCTAATGATATTTCTGACAGAATCCTTTATCCTGAAATGCGATGGAGCAAATCACATCCGATGGAACGCGTGAGCTGGGACGAAGGACTGGATCGTGCAGCAGCGGTGTTTTCTTCGATAATAAAAAAACACGGACCTGACAGTGTGGGATTTTATATCTCCGGACAATGCTTAACCGAAGAATATTATTTGGTAAACAAGCTGGTAAAAGGATTTTTGAAAACCAATAACATCGATACTAATTCACGCCTTTGTATGAGTTCGGCTGTTGCGGGTTATAAAAAAACCTTTGGTGAAGACTCCGTGCCTATTGCGTATGACGATATTGAACTGGCTGATACTTTCTTAATTACAGGAGCCAATCCTGCCTGGTGTCACCCTATCCTGTTCAGACGTTTAGAGCAACACCGCGAGAAAAACCCGAAAGTAAAAGTCATCGTCATTGATCCCCGAAAAACAGATACGGCTTTAACGGCCGATTTACATTTGCAAATTCTTCCCGGAAGCGATATTATTTTATACCATGCTTTAGCCAAAAGAATTATAGAAAAAGGATACACCGACAATAATTTTATAAAAAACCATACCGAAAACTTTAATGCTTATAAGGATTTGGTATTGGGAACTTCATTAGAAAAAGCTTCTCAATTGTGCGGAATTTCCATTAAGGAAATTGATATGGCAGTTGATTTAATAGGTAAAGCCGAAGGTTTCCTGTCTCTTTGGGCCATGGGATTAAATCAAAGTGCTGTGGGAGTGGATAAAAACACTGCCTTGCTCAATATCTCTTTATTAACCGGACATGTAGGAAAACCGGGTTCAGGACCTTTTTCATTAACAGGGCAACCTAATGCTATGGGTGGACGCGAAGTGGGCGGAATGGCTAATTTGCTTGCTGTACACAGAGAACTCGCTAATCCGGAACACCGTCAGGAAGTGGCTGATTTTTGGGGTGTTGACAGTATTTCCGAAAAACCGGGATTGACAGCAACAGAAATGTTTGATGCTTTAGAATCTGGAAAAATGAAAGCCGTTTGGATTATTTGTACCAACCCAATGGTGAGTTTACCTGATTCCCGAAGAGTCGAAAAAGCCTTGCAAAACGCCAAATTTGTTGTTGTGCAGGAGATATCACACAACTCCGATACTGCAAAATTTGCCGATTTACTGCTTCCTGCTGCCGGATGGTTAGAGAAAGAAGGAACCATGACCAATTCGGAAAGACGAATTTCGTATTTACCTAAAGGAATAAATGCTCCCGGAGAAGCGCTTTCGGATGTTGAAATTCTGTGTCGTTTTGCAAAAAAAATGGGATTCAGTGGTTTTAATTTTAATACCGCCGAAGAAGTTTACAAGGAGTATTGCCAAATGACCAAAAACACAAATATTGACATTTCCTACCTGAACTACAACCGATTAAAATACGAAGGTACTTTTCAATGGCCGGTTCCTGATTACGGACATCCGGGAACACCTCGCCTTTTTACCGACAAAAAATTCTATACTCCGTCTCAGAAAGCCATTTTTAACCTGCCTGCTGTTATTGAAAATACCTCTGAAAAACCAAACGATAAATTTCCTTTTATCCTTACCACAGGTCGCATCAGAGATCAATGGCATACAATGACTAAAACAGGAAAAGTAGCACGTTTACTTTCTCATATTCCGAATCCTTTATTAGAAATCAATCCTATTGATGCTTTTAAAACCGGGATTGAAAATGGTGATATTGTGGTAGTAAGCAGTAAAAACGGAGAAGTCAGGGTCAAAGCCAATGTTACCGATACCATCAAGGAAGGCGTTGTTTTTTTACCAATGCACTGGGGAAAACAATTAGAAAATGACTTAAACAGAGCCAATAACTTGACCAATACGGTTGTCGATCCTGTTTCTAAAGAACCAGATTTTAAATTTACTGCTGTTAAAGTAAAAAAATACGAAAAACCATTTCAGAAAATTGCTATTGTAGGTGCCGGAGCTGCCGCTTTCCGATTTATTCAAAATTACAGAGAACTCAATACCACCGATGAAATTATTGTTTTTTCAAATGAGGCTAATCCGTTTTACAATCGGGTGCTTTTGCCGGAATATGTAACCAATGAATTGACCTGGGAAAGTTTATTAAAAATAAGAAATGAAGATGTTTTAACAAAACTAAATATCACCTTAAAATCCTCTGTAGGAATCGAAAATATCAATACTACTGCTAAAATCATCACAGACAGCAGTGGTACAACCCACACTTTTGACAACTTAATTCTGGCAACAGGAAGCCGTCCTTTTGTTCCTGAAAACGCTCAGTTGCATCTTCCGGGACGTTTTACAATGCGTAAAAAAGAAGACGCTGACAAGTTAAAAAACTATTTAGATCAGACTAATTTAGCTCCTGAAGAACAGCATGTTGTCATTGTAGGTGGTGGTTTATTAGGATTAGAATTGGCCGCAGCCTTAAAACATAAAAAAGTAAAAATTACTATTATTCAAAGAGCGTCCCGATTAATGGAACGTCAATTAGACCGAATTTCCTGTAAATTGTTAGCTGAAGAAGTACAGCTTCGGGATATTCAGATTTATTTTGATAATGAAGTCAGCACTGTTTTTGAATCGGATAATGATAACGAACTTGAAATCGCATTAAAAAGTGGTCGAATATTAACGGCAAACGCTATTGTGTACGCCATTGGAACCATCCCGAATATAGAAATTGCTAAAGAATCCGGAATTGCCTGCGGACGTGGCGTTAAAGTAAATCAATATTTGCAAACCTCGAATCCGGATGTTTTTGCCATTGGGGAAATAGCTGAATTTAATGGAAAGCTATTCGGAATTACATCGGCTGCTGAAGAACAGGCTGATACTCTGGCTAATTATTTAGCAGGCGACATCAGCAGTTATTACAAAGGTTCGGTATTGATGAATATTCTGAAATTGGAGGATATCAATCTTTGCAGCATTGGCGAACTGGCTATTCCTGAAAATGATGACAATTATGAAGAAATTGTATTTGCCGATTTAAAGAAACGGTATTACAAAAAATGTATCGTTAAAGACGATTTGTTAGTAGGTGCTATTTTAATGGGTGACAAAAATGAATTTGCCGAATTCAAAACCATGATCGAAAGCAAAATTGAATTGTCAAACAAACGAAACCAACTATTAAGAGGAAGCAGCGCTGCGGCAAAGCCTGTCGTGGGTAAATTAGTTTGCTCGTGCAGTCAGGTAGGAAGCGGGAATATTGAAGAAGCTATCAAAACCGGAACCACTAATTTTACCGAATTATGCAAATCAACCGGAGCCGGTTTAGGTTGCGGAAGCTGTAAAACGGAAGTAAAAGAAATATTAGCAAAGTGTAAATAAGTTGAAGAGTCCTTAGTACCTGGTCCCTAGTTTTTCAAACTACTAAGGACTAAAAACTAAGGACTAGGCACTAACAACTAAGTACTGAGTACTAAGGACTAAAAAACAAGAACATGGAATTAACCCGATTAATAGTAAAAGGAGGCGTTCTTTCGCCAGGTGAATTACGTAGCATTGTCAACATGAGCTTGGCACAAGGACTTAAAACCATTTCTTTTGGTTCCAGACAGGATATTATTTTCCCAAATGGGTTTGAATATTCGGAAACAGAAAATAATGGTAAATTTCATATTGTATACCCTGATGAACAGAGCGGCAATAATATTGTTTCCTCTTATGTTTCTACTGATATTTTTAGAAATACAGCCTGGTTAACAGGCAATAAATTCTTGTATGTATTAGAACAATTTAAAGATCAGCCTGCTTTAAAAGTAAATATAACGGATCCTAAACAACAGCTGGTTCCTTTGTTTACGGGTCATATAAATTTTATAGCTTCTGAGCATGAAGATTATTGGTATTTGTACATTCGTTTGCCTAACTGGCAGCGTATGGAAGTCTATCCGGTATTAATTTACAGCTGGGATATTGCTAAAATTTATTATGAAATTGAGCGCATTGTTAGCGAAGAATCCATCGGAATTGACATGATTTTTAATCTTGTCAGTGAAAATTTGGATACCAATAACCGAACTATCGACAAAGCACTTAATGTTCCTTTTTATCCGTTTCCTTATTATGAAGGAATGAACAGACTGGGAATTGATCAATACTGGCTGGGATTGTACTGGAGGAATAATCTGTACGATTTGGAATTTCTAAAAGAAATGTGCGATTTGTGTTTTGATTGTAAAATTGGAAAAATATGCATTACCTCCTGGAAATCCTTCATCATAAAAGGAATTCCCAAAGAAAGAAAACTGGACTGGGAGAAATTCCTTGGAAAAAAAGGAATCAATGTAAGACATTCTCTTTTAGAATTAAACTGGCATTTGCCTGTAGCAACAGAATGGTCTCTGAACCTGAAAACTTTTCTGGTACGAACACTGGATCAATTTGACATTAGTACATACGGATTAACGTTTGGAATTTCTGATTATAACAGAGAAGGACATTATTTTACTTCTATTGTTATCGAAAAAAACAATTTGCCTAAAGATTTAGAGTCCATCAAAATCCGGGATACTTATAATGTGTTGTATGCCAAACATTTTGACCCCAATACTCGTGATTATATCATTCATACACAAGATATTGACAAACTGGAATTACCAGGTATTCTTATCGAACTGAGTAAAAAATATTTTAACGAATTAGGTAACAATACGCTGGTTGAAAACAATTCAGCAACAACTGCTAAGAAAGAAAAACAGGAACAGGATATGTACCAATGTTCTGAATGTCTGACGATTTACAATTCAGAATATGGGGATACGGTTCAAGGCATCGAAAAAGGTGTTTTATTTGAAAATTTACCAGACAGCTATTGTTGTTCTTTATGTGAAGCACCCAAATCTAATTTTGTACTTTTAACCGCTGAAAAACAAGACATCTAAAACACACTATCACTAAAATTAAATAAATATGGATACCGAATATAAAACTGTTGATTCTTCTAAAATAACAATCTCGGAATTAATGCTGCCTTCGCACACTAATTTCAGTGGAAAAATCCATGGTGGTTATATTTTATCTTTAATGGATCAGATTGCCTTTGCCTGTGGCTCTAAATTTTCAGGAAATTATTGTGTAACCGCTTCTGTAGATACCGTAAATTTTCTTAAACCTATTGAAGTGGGAGAATTAGTTACCATGAAAGCCAGTGTGAATTATGTGGGAAACAGTTCTATGGTGGTAGGCATTCGGGTAGAAGCTGAAAACATTCAAACAGGAGTGATTAAACATTGTAATTCGTCTTATTTCACAATGGTTGCCAAAGATAAAGCAGGTATGAATGTGGCTGTTCCGGGTTTGATTTTGACTACGCTTAAAGAAGTGAGTCGTTTTCAAAATGCATTAAGACAAATTGCGTTGAAAAAAGAAAAAGAATACCAAAAAACGATTGCATCTTTTGGTTCAATTGAAACCATCTTAAAGGCTAACAATTACAAAGTTAAAGTAGATTTCGAAAAATAAATGTTGGCTATAAACCCGGTTGCTTTTTTAAAACATCCGAATCTGTAAACAACATCTAAAAACGCAAAAAGCACAGTGTTATGCTGTGCTTTTTGTATTTGTATCATTTATTCTTTAATCAGATAAATTCCGTCTTCTTTAATCTCAATGAGCTTCTCTTTATATAAAGCTCCAATGGCTTTCTTAAAAGTCTTTTTACTCATCTTAAGTACTGTTTTAATATCTTCCGGATGGGAATTATCATTTAATCTTAAAAACCCGCGACTCGCTCTTAATTCGTCTAAAATTTTCTCGGCATTAGGTTCGATATTTTCATATCCTTGTTTTTGTAACGAAACATCAATTTTGTTGTCAGGTCGAATGTTTTTTATAAAACCACGCATTCTGTCACCGGTACGGATACTATCATCATAAACCTCATCTTTATACAAAAGACCTTTGTGTTTCTCGTTGATAATCACATTAATCCCGATTTCAGTAATATGCGAAACAATCAACTCAACTTCCTCTCCGTTTTCAACCGTAAGCGTTTCGTTGTCAAGGAATTGATTCGTCTTACTTGAAGCAACTAATCGGTTGGTTTTTTCGTCCATATACAGGTAAACCAAGTAGCGTTTTCCTTTTTCCATTGGTCTGGCCTGCTCCTTGAATGGAACCAGAATGTCTTTTTCCATTCCCCAATCCATAAAAGCACCCACCTGATTGATATAATTTACACGCAAAAGCGCAAATTCATTCAACAAAATATAAGGTTCTAATGTGGTAGCTACAGGACGTTGTTCGTGATCTAAATACACAAAAACAATCAGCTCCTCACCTATTTCAAATTCGTTAGGGACATATTTATTAGGCAGCAGTACATCGTGAATTCCTTCAGGATCTTTTTCCGGATTCCCCAAAAATAAACCTACCTGCGTATCTCTTAATATTGTTAAGGTATTGTATTTTCCTATTTTAAGCATTTTATTCAATTTTCTAAGCCGCAAAGGTACTAAGAAATTATTACGCAAAGTTTCCCAAAGAGAGACAAAGTTGCGCAAAGTTCTTTTTCCCTTCAAATAACTTGAAATTTATAGTAATGTGAAGAAAAAATAAACAGCAAAGTTTTACAATAAGTTCTAAACTTTTAGAAAAAAACAAACCGCAGATTCGCTGATTATATAATTTGCGAATCTGCGGTTAATTGCTATTTTTACTTGTGGCAAACTTTGTGGTTAATTTTAGAACCCAAATTTAAGGCACACAGATTAAACGGATTAAACAGATTAACACCGATTTTTTTTTTAAACTTTGTGATTTTTGCGTTGAACTAACCGATTATTATCAGAGTCACCAGTTTTTTCTGTCTTTGACAGATTCGTGAAATATATGATATCAAATTGGTGTTATTTCGTGTAATTCGGGGATACTTTTATTTTTTTACCAATGTGACATCATCTATCAAACATTGTGCATTAGCTGATCCATCAGCATAAAATCCAATGATAATTTTTCCTTTTTGTATCTTAATATCCGGAATACTAATACTTGTCCACGAATCATTCTCTTTATCAATAGTAACTTTATAATCCACACTCCCAGTATTGGCAAACATTCTAAGTTCGCTAAAACCTTTACTGTTTTTGATTTCTGCAGTCAAATTATACACGCCATCTTCTAAAGCTACATAAGGAGATGAACTGATTTGTTGTGTAATTTCTCTTGTAAAATCGACTGTATCTGAAATATTCAAACTCTTTTCGCCTATCACTTCTTTACGATCCTCTTCAGTATTAAAATAATTTAATTGTGGCGAGATTTCGCTTTTTACAGCAATAGGATTTCCTTTGATTGCCACCGTTTTCCAGCCTAATAATTGTTCCTGAACAGGCTTTACATCACTGGGTATTTTATTTCTGTCAGCTTCAAAACTGCCATTTTTTACATAATTATTATCGGCACCAACAGTCCAATCCCCTGTTTTTTCATCCAAATTCCATGAACTTAACGAATTAAAATAAGGCTTATGTCCGTCAAAAGAAAGCGGCACCCATTGATTGTACCCTAAACCATTACCGGCAAAATCAGCCCAGCGATCACCACAATAAATAACCGTTTCTTTACCATTACGTTTTATCGTATAGAAAAATCCTGTTTGGGTTACATGGGCATAATCCTCCGCAGAACCATCCATAATTTCCATTTCATTTGCAGGTAAATAAGGTCCTCTGATATTATCTGAAACTAAATAATAGGCAAAAGAAGAATCCCATCCATAGATATTTGAAGCCGCCATATAGTATTTGTTTTTGTATTTAAACATACAATTCCCTTCCCTGCTGGCTCCCTTAAAAATTTGTGTACAATCTAAAATATTTACTTTACCTTCTTTTATACCTATTTCAGAAACATAAATTTTGTTACGTCCCTTACCATAAGAATAAACCAAATAGGATTTTCCGTCATCATCGGTAAAAACGGTTTGATCTCCTGTATTGGATGTACCAATTATGGGTTCCATATTTATTTTTTGATGCCATGAAAATTCTGAAACAGGTGAATCGGCAAGCAGAATAAGTACCTGATTACCATGCTGGACAAAAAGGCTGTATTTATTCATTTCTTTTACAAAAGCGACTCCTAAACGTCCCACCCATGTTTTCCTCCCTTCAGGAAATGCTTTCTCATCTGTAAAAACATCAGCTTCAAAAGTCCAATTTACCAAATCAGTCGAACTATAACAGCTTATCGATTTAAAAGTACAATGATCGTATTTCTTTACAGGCTCATTCCGATATTTCTCTGCTTCTTCATAATGTACACCGTACCAGTAGTATTTATCAATTCCGGTTTTAGGATCCTTAAACCTGAATACTCCGCCGCCCTGACTATAAATAGGAAGTCCTTCTTTAGTATCCCAAAAAACATCGTTTTTGATGTTTTTATACTGTGCTACAATTTCATTTGAAGAAAACAACAATGTTAATCCAATGAAAATTAGTTTGCAGCCAGACTTTAAAATATTTGTTATTATCATAATTTGGAGTGTTATTAACTTTTTAGAAGGCTAATATAAATGAGGATAATTAGAATATTATCCTGTAGTGTCCCGAAAAAATGAAAAAACCTCCTGAAAATTATTTTTTAATAGTGTAAAAAACATTTCGAACCACAGGAATTCCGCCTCCGGTGATCCCTTCCAGAGCTACTTTTACTTTGGTTTCTACCTTTGTATTAAAATAATTTACAGCGGCATTTCCTGTTTTATCGGGATGCACATAAGGATTCCAGTAAATGGTGTTTCTTACCGCTGCTTTTTTATCTAATTCTTCATTGGGTTTTTCAGGATCCGGCATATAAAAAACACGTGCAGTATAAAAACCTTCTAGTTCTTGTTTAATAGAATGAAAAGGATCTTTTTTAGGTTTATTTCCTCTATTTCCATTTGTAAAAATTGAAATAACACTACCATCTGATTCATTTTCTAATATGTATAAATCCTTAACAATTGAACTTTGTATTACATCTATTTTTTCGACATCAGTAGGCAAAATCCAATCTAATTCCCTAGTATCTATCATTGGACTACCGTCTATTAAAATTAGCGGTGTGTTTTTAGGTATAGGTTTACCTTCCGGTGTTTCGTCACGTACCCCCACAACACTAGCACCTATAACACTAACCGCTCTATCAACAACTAAAACACTTGGAACTTTCTCTAAAACGTCATAAATTGTAGTCAAATTCTTTGTGTTTTTATCAGCTACATAACTAAAGTCAGGAACTCCATAAAATACTGGTCGGACAAATTTATTTTTGGATTTAATTAAAACTTCTTTCAAAATATTCTCTGGTTTTACTCCAAAAGCGGTAAATTTCTTCAACACATTATCAGCAAATAAATTATCTGTAGCAGAAAAATCGATTATTTCTTTTTTAAATTTAACAGCTATTGGAGCTTGCTCAATTGAGTCCAAAACTATTTCTCCTCTAAATTTTCCTTTTTCATCCCTGGTATTCAAATACATATTGGTTTTCCCCGAAAACATCAGGTTTTCAAATTGAAAGCGACCAATAGTATCGGTAACAGTATTAAAAATATTCCGATTCTTTTTACTCATTAAAGCCAATGTCAGATTATTATTTACCAATGGCTTATCAGCAAAAAGTTGTTTTACCCGACCTGAAATTGTAATTCCTTTTTCTGCTTTGTAATTAGCAGTTTCATCAATTTTTGGAGTTGTTTTCCAAACAAAATCGCGCCAACCTTGGGTCAACAATAAATTATCTAGATGTTCTAATCGTTTTAGATTTGTAGTATCAAAATAATAGGCAGGATGATAGACTTTTCCCCTAATGTCTGATTCCATCAGGAAATAGGAACAGATGTTAGAATCAAAATTGGCATTATCTACCCCATTTGTATCGGTGACACTCAATGAAAAACTGGCTGATTTAGCCAGACCTGTCTTTGATTTAGATGAAACATATACTATTGCCTTTTCATTAGGTACGTAAGTATCACTATCCGTCAAAAGTTGAACCTCTAAATCATGCTCTTTTTCAATATAAACCAAACGTTCACTTTGCGGTTTGTTTGTATTGTCGAATAAAGTGATTTGACTAATTCCTTTGGGAGTTTTGTCTTTTGGTAATTCAAATGATACTGTTGTTTCGGTAAGCATTTGAGGAGTTTCTAAATACGAGATTCCTTTGGATTTGCAAACTATTGTTAAAACTGCATTTGGATTTTGTGCCAAAGTAGCTTGATTTGTACTAATACTAATAATATTTCTAGCTTTTATGGCTCTAAAACTAACTAAATAACCTTGTTTGAGAACACTAGGAAGCTCTTGACGCAATTCTAATCCTGTTGAAGTTTTAATTTTTGCATAATAGCTTTTGCCTTCCATCGGTACCATTTGCAATTTTCCCATACCATCGTGAACGCTTTCAAAAACAGTTACCAATTCATTATTAGAATCATAGATTTCGCCTTTAATAGTAATGGGTTTTCCATTATTATCAACCGCTTTAAAACCGACGACACTGGCTACATTTTCTAAAAGCGATCCGCCTTCAGGGAAAAAATCAATGCGAAAAGGATTTGGTTTTGTTACTTCTTTTTTAGCTGTCTTAGATTCTAAAGGAATGCTTTTAGTTGTTTTCGGTTTGTCATTTGGAGCAAACACATCAATAATTTCAATATCTTTTTGGAATATAAAATCATATCCAAAATTCCGATTCCAATTCGTATAAGCTCGTAACTGATACACTCCCGGTTTTACACCAAGAGAGTCGGTCAAATGAAAGTCGCCATGTCCCAATCCCATTTCTAAATTGGTTTTATTTCGGGCAATTATTTTAGAATCAGCCGAGATTAATTCGACATACAAAATATTACTGTTATCAAAAAGCAAATTATTAGAAGCTCTGACATTATAAGCTTTGTACCATAAATCTTCACCCAGAAAATAAGTGTTTCTATCAGTATGCAGATACACTTTTTCAATATTATCAATATCTTTTCTATCCTGTGCCTGCGAACAAACAGACATCAAAATCAAAAATAAAAAACTAAGAATACGGCAATTTTTATAATAAAATTTAAGCATACACCTCTTTTATTGATTATTTTTAATAGTGTAAAAAACATTTCGAACCACAGGAATCCCACTGCCGGTAATCCCTTCAAGAGCAACTTTTACTTTAGTTTCAACACTGCTGTTTAAATAATTTACAGCAGCATTTCCTGTTTTGTCCGGATGCACATAAGGATTCCAGTAAATGGTGTTTCTTACAGCTGCTTTTTTATCTAATTCGGGATTTGGTTTTTCCGTATCTGGAGAATAAAAAACACGTGCGGTGTAAAAACCTTCTAGTTCTTGTTTAATGGAATAAACAGGAACTTTTTTAGCAGCTTGACCTGTTTTTGCATTTGTAAAAATGGAAATAAGAGTAAACTTCCCATATAGTGCCTCTATATGCATTCCTCTTACAACCTCTATTTTTAGAGCTTCATCAGCAGAAACTGAAATTAATTGATTCCCATCTACTGCTTGAAAGCCATCAATTAATATTGCAAATGGTAATTTTGACGCATCTGTTGCAACTATACTATCGTAATTAACAGCTACAACACCTCTTAATTCTTGTTCAAGATAATCAACAAAATTGTAAAATTTATTTGCTTCTTTTTTATCTACCTGATAACTATAATCTGGAACTCCATACATTGGATTTATTTTATTTTTGGCAGCCTTAACTACAACTTCATCCAAAACATTTTCGGGTTTTACTCCAAAAACTGTAAATTTCTTTAGTACATTTTCAGTAAACGAATTATTTATTTGTTGTAAAACGATTGATTCTTTTTTTAAAGAAACCAACATTGGAGCCAGTTCAATAGAGTCCAAAACTATTTCACCTCTGAATTTTCCTTTTTCATCCCTGGTATTCAAATACATATTTGTTTTCCCAGAGAACATTAAGTTTGCAAATTGAAAACGACCAATAGAATCGGTAACAGTATTAAAAATATTGCGATTCTTTTTACTCATTAAAGCCAATGTCAGATTATTATTTACCAATGGCTTATCAGCAAAAAGTTGTTTTACCCGACCTGAAATTGTAATTCCTTTTTCTGCTTTGTAATTAGCAGTTTCATCAATTTTTGGAGATGTTTTCCAAAGAAAATCACGCCAACCCTGAGTTAATAATAAATTGTCTAAATGTTCTAATCGTTTTGGATTTTTGGCATCAAAATAATAGCTGGGGTTATGTACTTTTCCCCGAATGTCTGATTCCATCAGGAAATACGAACTTATATTTGATTCGAAATTATCATTTTCAACTCCGTTCGTATCAGTGACACTCAATGAGAAACTGGCTGATCTTCCTTCTCCAGACTTTGATTTTGAAGAAACATTTATTGTCACTTTTTCATTAGGTTGGTAACTCGGTTTATCTGTTAAAAGTTGAACCTCTAAATCATGCTCTTTTTCGATATAAACCAACCGTTCGCTTTGCGGTTTGTTAGTATTGTCGAATAATGTAATTTGGCTGATGCCTTCGGGAGTTTTGTCTTTTGGTAATTCAAATGATACTGTCGTTTCGGTAAGTGTTTGAGTAGTTTCCAAATATGAGATTCCTCTGGATTTGCAAACAATAGTAAGTGATGGATTTGGATTTTGTGCCAAAGTAGCTTGGTTAGTACTGATACTAATAATATTTCTACCTTTTATGGCTCTAAAACTCAATGAATAACCTTGTTTGAGAACATTCGGAAGTTCTTGACGCAGTTCTAATCCTGTAGAAGTTTTAATTTTTGCATAATAGCTTTTGCCTTCCATCGGTACCATTTGAAATTTTCCCATTCCATCATGTACACTTTCAAAAACAGAGACTAATTCGTTATTAGAATCATAGATTTCGCCTTTAATAGTAATTGGTTTTCCGTTAGCATCAACCGCTTTAAAACCTACAGCACTGACTACATTTTCTAGAAGTGAACCGCCTTCAGGGAAAAAATCAACTTGAAAAAGATTTGGTTTTGTGGCTTCTTTTTTAGCTATTTTAGATTCTAAAGGAATGTTTTTAGTTGTTTTCAGTTTGTCATTTGGAGCAAAAACATCAATAATTTCAATATCTTTTTGGAACACAAAATCATCTCCAAAATTCCGATTCCAATTCGTATAAGCTCGTAACTGATACACTCCCGGTTTTACACCAAGAGAGTCGGTCAAATGAAAGTCGCCATGTCCCAATCCCATTTCTAAATTGGTTTTATTTCGGGCAATTATTTTAGAATCAGCCGAGATTAATTCGACATACAAAATATTACTGTTATCAAAAAGCAAATTATTAGAAGCTCTGACATTATAAGCTTTGTACCATAAATCTTCACCCAGAAAATAAGTGTTTCTATCAGTATGCAGATACACTTTTTCAATATCAGCAATATCTTTTCTATCCTGTGCATTCAAAAAAACAATTGACAGTAAAAAATAAAGTAAACTAAGCGTTTTACAAAAAGATTCTGGCATTTAATTTTGGTTTTAATTAAACAAAAAAATCTTTTACTTTTTAATAGTATAAAATATACTCTTAACCACAGGAATTCCGGTAGCTGTAATACCTTCTAAAGCCACTTTTACTTTGGTTTCTACCTTTGTATTGTAATAATTCAGCGTACTGTTTCCCTCTTTGTCCGGATGCACATACGGATTCCAGTAAATCGTATTTCTTACAGCAGCCTGAGTATCTAACTCCGGATTTGGTTTCGCGGGATCGGGAACATAAAACGTCCGTGCGGTATAAAAACCCTCGATGTCTTTTTTAATAGAATGAAAAACTTCTTTTTTAGCATGTTGTCCGGTATTAGCCTTAGTAAAAATGGAAATAATACCATTAGCAGCTTTTTCTCCGTAATAAGCTGATGTTGCTCCTTTTACTGCTTCAATTTTTAAAACATCTTCAGGTTGGATAAAACTTACCTGTCCTCTGTCAATAGCTTCAAAACCATCAATAATAAAAAGTGGTGCTCCTTCAAAACGGGTAAATCGTACGGAATCATCAGTGGCAACAACACCCGGAATATTTTGTTCTATCAGCTGAAAAATATCCGTAAACGTAGCTACGCTTTCATCCGGAATATAGCTGTTATCGGCAATTCCGTAGAAAACCGGTGGCAGACTTTTCTTTTTAGCAACAATTTTTACTTCGTCCAGAATATTTTCAGGTTTTACTCCAAAAGCAGCAAATTTCCTGTACACATTATCAACCAGCATCCTTGTTGTTATGTCCCAATGGATCGCTTTATTTTCGATCGAAATACCAATAGGGTTTTGTTCTATTGGGTCTAATACTAATTCGCCTCTAAACTTCCCTTTCGCATTTCTGGAATTTAAAAACATACCGGTTTTTCCGGAAAACATCAGGTTTTCAAACTTAAAACCGCCCTCAGAATCTGTAATAGCATTAAAAATATTAAAATGCTTTTTATTCATTAATGCCAGTGTCATCGTATTATTGACTAATGCCTTATCGCCAAGAAGTTGCTTTACCCTACCCGATATCGTAATTCCTTTTTCAGCTATATAAGAAACAGAGTCGTTAATTTTAGGAGCTGTTTTCCAAAGAAAATCACGCCAACCCTGAGTTAATAATAAATTGTCTAAATGTTCTAATCGTTTTGGATTTTTGGCATCAAAATAATACGCAGGATTATGTACTTTCCCTCTTATGTCTGATTCCATCAGATAATAAGAACTAATAGTGGAGTCATCATCTTTCTCTTCTGTTACTCCGTTCCTGTCTGTTACACTTAATGAAAAACTGGCCGATTTTCCAAGCCCTGCTTTTGATTTTGAAGTCACATTAATAATCGCTTTTTCATTAGGCTGGTAAGTTGCTTTATCCGTTGTTATTTGGACATCCAAATCATGTTCTTTTTCGATATAAACCAATCGTTCGCTTAATGGTTTAGAACCACTATCGTAAAGTGTGATTTGGCATATCCCCTCAGGAAGTTTGTCTTTTGCCAATTCAAAAGAAAGATTGCTTTCAGTTAGCGTCTGAGTGGTTTCAAAATAAGTGACTCCTCGCGATTTACAAACAACAGTAAGCTGTTCACTAGGACTAAGCGCTAACGTCTCCGGGTTTGTATTAATAACGATAATATTTCTGCCTTTAAAATTTCTAAAGCTTAATGCATAACCGTTTTTTAGTGCATCCGGAAGATCGGTACGTTGTACTGTTCCGGATTGCGTTTTAATTTTTGCGTAATATTTTTTGCCTTGATTAGGTATTATTTGAAATTTACCCATACCATCATGAGCACTTTCAAATGAAGTAACCAGTTCACTATCTGAATCAAAAACATCTGCTGTAACAGTTATTGGATTTCCGTTACCGTCAACAGCTTTAAACCCTACAACACTGGCTACGTTTTCTAAAAGCGAACCACCTTCCGGGAAAAAATCAACCTTAATAGCATTTTGTGTACCCACATTCCCCCCTTTATTTTGAACCAATTCAAACTTGGATTTATTGGCCTTCGAATGTGATTCGAAAACATCAATAATTTGAATTTCTTTTTTAAAAACAAAATCTTCGCCAAAATTCCTGTTCCAATTCGTATAAGCACGCAACTGATACACTCCCGGTTTTACACCAAGAGAATCCTGCAATTGAAAATCGCCATTTCCCAATCCCATTTCTAAATTGGTTTTGTTTCTCGCAATGATTTTAGAATCAGCCGAAATCAATTCAACATACAAGATGTTACTGTTATCAAATAATAGATGATTATAAGATCGGACATTATAAGCTTTGTACCATAAATCTTCACCCATAAAATAGATGGATCTGTCTGTATGAAGATAGACTTTTTCGATATCACTTATTGCTTTTTTGTCCTGTGCCTGTAAAAAACTCAATGAAGTAACCAAACAGAAGAAAGAAATTAAAAAGCAATTTTTATTGCTAAGGACAGCTTTAGTCATATAAAACTTAGAATTTATATTAATACAAAATAATACTTCTTTTTAATTTATCTTAGTCATAAGTATGAAAACACTTAGATAATTCAATATTAAGATAAGTAAAATTTTACTAAAATAACTACTTAAAACAAATTAACTACCCTGTACTATCCTGTAAAATAAAGACTAAAACTTTATCATTATTCAATTTTTAAAAATCATTTATTTTCAAAACAAAAAATCAGCAATAAAAAATGCTTTTTTGTAGTAAACACGTTGATTTACCACAAAAAAGCATTCACTAAAATTAATGCTGTTTTTACTAAACTAACTCTCTAAAAAACTGTTTTAAAACAGCATCATTTTCAAGTGTTGGTGTAAAAATCTCTAAAATAGTTGGTTCTGTATTTTGATCATACAATTCTTCTAATGCTTTTTTTACAGTAACTTCATTAGTAGCTGTGAGGTATTTAAAACCATACATTTTAGCTAAATGTTCGGCAGTTAAATGATGTGTTGTTTCGAAAAAAGTATTAAAAACAGCAGTTTCCTGATGCCCGGGCAAAATTCTGAAAATCCCTCCTCCTCCATTATTGATCAGAATAATTTTGAAATTATCCGGAATATAATTGTTCCAAAGCGCGTTACTGTCATATAAAAAACTCACATCGCCACTTATAAAAACCGTTGGCTTATTATTGACTACAGCCGCACCAATAGCGGTAGAAGTACTTCCGTCAATTCCGCTCGTACCGCGATTGCAAAACACTTCAATTGAAGGATCAATTTCCATTAATTGTGCGTATCGAATGGCCGAACTGTTACTGATTTGTAACTGGCAGTCCTTTGGTAAACTTTTAATTACTGCATCAAAAACCATAAAATCAGAGAATGGAACTTTAGTTATAAAGTTCGCTTGTTTTTCTTTTCGAATGGTTTTAAGCTGATTCATTTTTGAAAAATAATCACTTTTGATACTAGTAGTCAAAGGTAAAAACCGTTCAAAAAAAGCAGCCGGACTAACTTCGAAGTGTTTTGTCAAAACTCCAAAAGTATCATACGCACGCAAAGGATCAATATGCCAATGCTGTTTCGGTTTGTATTTTCGTAAAAAAGCTTTGATACGTTTGGAAACAATCATTCCGCCAAAAGTGACTAAAATATCCGGGCAGAAATCTTCAAAATCCTCATTAGTAAAAGGCGTAATGATGGTGTCAATATTCGAAATAAAACCAGGATGATGCAAGTTAGACGTAGTTTCAGTCATTACTACCACCGATTCGTCATTGGCGAAAGCCTCAATAGTTGCCGCTGAAATTAAATTTGGATTGTTATTACCAACTAATACTAATTTCTTAGCCGATTGGTTCCAGATGGCTGCAAAATCAGTCAAATCTTCCACCGGAGCAATTGGGTTTAAACCCGCAAAATGATGCACCATCGCATCCACCGAAAGTTCTGAAACTGTTTCGTATAAAGGTTCTTCAAAAGGAGCGTTAATATGAACCGGTCCTTTTTTATAAAAAGCGGCATCGATAGCTGCGTTGATTTTATGATCGTTTGTTTTTGAAGCTTCTTCGGTTAAATTACCATTATACAAAGAATGATTTGCAAAAACATTTTCCTGACGAATGGTTTGTCCATCGCCAATATCAATCTTGCTTTGCGGTCTATCAGCCGAAATAACAATTAAAGGAATCTGACTGTAAAAAGCTTCGGCAACAGCCGGATAATAGTTCAGCAATGCCGAACCCGAAGTACATACTACCGCCACGGGACGCTGGATTTGCTGGGCTATTCCTAATGCGAAAAATGCCGCACAACGCTCATCAGCAATACTATAACATTTAAAATCAGGATTAGAGGCAAAACCAATGGTTAACGGAGCATTTCTGGATCCGGGAGAAATTACGATATCGGTGATTCCTTTGGCTAAACATATTTGGATGATGCTTTGCGCTAAAGGTATTTTGGGGTAAATCATTGTTTTTATTTCAAAAAGAAAACAAAGATACAAAGATGCAATACTTTTAAGGTTGAAAAAAAATGAATTTTATTCTGTTAAAACCTTTTTTAAAACCATTAAGAAATTAAGATAAGTTAAGTTGTAAATATTGTTAGATGTTCTTTTCTAAAATTTTTTAGTGAATAAAACTTCAATCACTTATATGTTTAAAAAAAACACTTTCACCAAAATCTAAATTTTCTTAATTTCTTAATGGTAAATTGAAAAAAATTACTGCTTGATCCAGTTTACAATTTCCGGAGCATCCGGTTTTGTTTTAGAATAATAAACTTCCACTAAATGTCCTTTTTCATCAATCAAATACTTTTGGAAATTCCATTTTACTTCAGAATCTTTTACTCCGTTTTTCTCTTTTTGGGTTAAAAATTGATAAATCGGACTCATATCAGCTCCTTTTACAGAAATTTTATCCATCATTGGGAACGTAACTCCGTAATTTAATTTGCAAAACGTTTCAATTTCTTCGTTAGTTCCGGGTTCTTGACCATTAAAATTATTAGCCGGAAAACCAATTACTGTAAAACCTTTGTCTTTGTATTCTTTATAAATAGTCTCTAATTGTTCATATTGGGGCGTAAAACCACATTTTGAAGCTGTATTTACAATCAATACTTTTTTGCCTTTTAAAGTAGAAAAATCAAAAGTCTTTCCTGATAAATCCTGTGCTTTAAACTGATAAATACTTTGTGTATCCATGGCTTTTGTTTTTTTATGCTGTGCCTGTGTAAATCCGCTAAAAAGGATAAAGGCTGTACAAACCGAAAATAATAGGTTTTTCATATCATTAATTTTTTTATAAAATTAGTTAAATTCTACATACTGCTATTCTTTTCGAAAAGTAATTTCAATTAAACATTGGTTAAATAAAACTTAATATCAACTCAGGGTTCCCTGTGTTCAGGATAAAAAGACAGATTCAAAAAATAATTCTCCTTCTTTAATTGCATAAAAATCATACATTTCTAAATAAGTTTCATAAGTTTGTATTGCCAAAAAATAAAAACTATGAGCCAAGACGAATTATTAGTTTTAATATACAGGAAGGACGAGAAGGCTTTTACACATCTGTATGATATGTATGCAAAAAGTCTTTTTTCTGTAATAAGTGTTCTCATTAAAAACACAGAGGAAGCAGAAGATGTGCTTCAGGAAGTATTTGTAAAAATCTGGAAAAATCTGGATACTTATAATGAAAGTAAAGGTCGTTTTTATACCTGGATTCTCAATATTGCCCGAAATACTTCAATTGATAAATTGCGTTCTAAAAACTTTAACAACAGTCAAAAAAACCTTTCCTCTGATAATTTCGTAAATCTATTAGAAGACAGTAACAAACTGACCAGTAAAGTTGACGGAATAGGAATGCAGGAATTTATTAAAAGGTTAAAACCAAAATGTATCCAAATAATAGATTTATTATTTTTTAAAGGCTATACTCAACAAGAAGCAGCGGAAGAACTGGAAATTCCTCTGGGAACAGTAAAAACCCACAACAGAAACTGTATTAATGATTTAAGAAACTATTTGAAAGTATAGTACAATGGAAACGAAAGAATATATAGAATCAGGCATATTAGAACTTTATGTTTACGGCTCATTAACAGAAGCTGAAAGCGAAGAAGTAGCTGCAATGGCTAAAAAACATCCGGAAATCAATGCTGAAATTATAGCTATTGAAAAATCAGTTGTAGCATTATCTTCTAGTTTTTCACCTTTTCAATCGGCTGAAAATTATGCTAAGATTAAAGAAAAATTGGATTTAAAAGCCTCCGAAGTAATCCCAATGACTCCTAAGAAAAATTGGTCACAATACATTGGCTGGGCTGCAGCAATCGTATTATTGGCTGGAATTGTGTTCCAATACAACCAATTAGAAGAAACCAATAATCAGGTAGTCAATGCAAACATCGAAAAAGCTAAAGTTGAAAAAGAACGCAATGAATTAACTCTTAAAAAAGCAGCAATTGAAACTACTTTAGCAGTAATAAAGGATGAAAAAAATACAGTAGTAGCTCTGGGTGGTCAGGCTGTAGCTCCGGAATCTTCCGCTAAAGTGTATTGGAACAAAGAAACACAAGTGGTTTATGTAGATGCAACGGGCTTACCGGAACCGCCTAAAGGAATGGTATATCAGGTTTGGGCTTTAAAATTAAATCCGCTTACGCCAACAAGCATTGGATTACTGGATAATTTTGATAAAAACGACCAACGCTTTTTTGCTGTTAACAATACCGGTGATGCAGAAGCTTTCGGGATCACTCTGGAACCTGCAGGCGGAAGCTTAACACCTACAATGGAACAATTATATACTTTAGGAAAAGTATAATTCAATTCTAAATTTACAATACTAAAAAGGCTTTCTCACGAAAGTCTTTTTTTTGTTTTGAACAGAAAATTTCAAAAATAAAAACAACCACGAATATCACAAAAAAACACAAATTTAGATGTTACAATATTTCACGAATCTGCCAAAGGCAGATAAAATTTAGTGTAATTTATTTAAAAATACTAAAATTTGAGCCAATTAGTGTAATTTGTGGCTAAGGTAGAACTTGTGTGGCTGTCCTAGTTTTGTATAGTTGTAGTTTAGATTGTTTATATTTGCACAATTATTTTTTTCATGAGCTATACTCTTCTTTCCTCGCCTCTACAGGGATTTACCGATTTTCGTTTTAGAAATGCCCAAAATAAATTCTTTGCAGGTATTGATACTTTTTATTCCCCTTACATTCGTTTAAACGGAAAACTCATTATCAAATCCTCTTATCAACGGGACTTGCTTCCTGAAAATAATGAAGGATTAGAGGTGATTCCGCAAGTGATTACTAATGATGCGGACGAATTTTTATTTGTTTCCAAATATGTTCAGGAATTAGGTTATAAAGAATTGAATTGGAATTTAGGCTGTCCGTATCCTATGGTTACCAAATCCGGAATGGGTTCCGGACTGATTTGCCAGAGTGAAAAAATTGATGCTATTCTTAATAGAGTACATGCCGAATCAGATATCCTTGTTTCGATGAAAATGCGTTTGGGGTATGATAATGCCGAAGAAATTCTGGATGTTTTACCCCTTTTAGAAAAATATCCCATTAAAAACATAGCCATTCATGCCCGCATTGGTAAACAATTATACAATGGCGGAGTCAATTTAGACGGCTTTCAGCAATGTGTGGACCATACAAAACTAAAACTCTACTACAACGGTGATATTACTTCGGTGGCTCAATTTCACAAAATGCAGGAACGCTTTCCTACGATAGATCACTGGATGATAGGTCGTGGCTTAATTGCCGATCCGTTTTTACCTTCCATGATTAAAAACAACAGCTCCGAATACCCATCAAACAAAATGGAATTATTCAGTGATTTTCATGATACGCTATACGCAGGCTATAGCGAATCTTTATCAGGAGCGACTCATATTTTACTAAAAATGCACCATTTATGGGAGTACTTTTCGGTGATTTTTTCCAATCCCCACAAAGTAAATAAGAAGATTAAAAAAGCAAAAAGTATCCGGAATTACGAGCAGGCAGTTAGGGAGATTATTAAGGAGGGATGAAATTAGATTAATTTAAAATCTATTCTCTTTTAAGAAACGTTTTATTTTTTTAATAAAGATTATAGAACATTTTCCATTAAACATCCTGTTAGATGAATTGGTTTTTGACCAGAAATAGTAATTACATTTACTCTGACAGTTCCTCCTGGTCTAATTGAAAAATTATTTAAATTACTTTTTACATCAGTCTGGAAATTACTAGTGGGTATTTGATAAAAAAGATGATTCCTTTCTATAAATAAAACTGTACTTCTAGAACTTTTTACCAAACTACTAAAGTCCAACTCTATACTTCTGAGAAACCCTAACTCATTTTCTATTTTTACTGAATAAAACGATTTTTAATTAAAATTGTCGGATAGGAACTGTACTTGCGAAGTTTCTGTTCTTCATAAAACTCCCACTAGTTTTAGAGCCTGTATCAATATAATTAGCTTGGCTTGAACTTATCTCAGTGGAAGTCCAGATTCCGAACGTTATATTTGCGCTATACATTTTTCTATAATCTGATACAAAAATTAAAGCCTCTTCCAATGATGGTAGATACCAATCGTCATAGACTATACCATCACTCGTAACAGAATAATTAGAAACCAATATAGCTGCCCTTGCATTTACATCACTCGCTATTAGAGTAGTGGTATTGTTTTTTCCTGCACCAACCCCTTCAGCTGTAGTACCTGTGGTTAAGTTTTCGTTAGTAGACCAAACTGGATTATTATTTGTTGTTTCTTTAACAACATTAAGAGCTGCGATTAAACCATGTGTTTCACCTTCTTCATAGCCAGGATCACCAGGTTTTAGAAAATAAAATATCTTTCCACCCTGGTAATTCTGATACAAAACAAGAGATGCAGCTTTTTCTCCATTTTTACTTACCAGGTTATCTTTACCTATCGCACCCGAACTGTTTAACAATCTTTCTGGTACTGAGGAATTTTGACCATGTCTAGTCAACCCTTGCCCTAAGACCGTATTATTTAAAGTAACAATTAGTAGAAGTAATAGTAGTTGTTTCATAGAAACTAATATAGATTTGTAATTCATCTTTTTTAATTGAGTTTACCAGTAATAATCCATTTGGACTCTATCCCCTGCTGAAAGTGCATATGCTCCATTATTAGCAGGATTATAAGTCAGTGTATTTCCACTCACCGAGTAAGCAGTATTACTGATTCGGATACCATTAACATACATTTTTACTTTACTGTTTACAGATGGTGTTTGCGTTAAAGTAAAACTGGTTTGAGCAGCTGTTGCTGTAAATTCATCAGCTACTTCTCTTACGGCTGCAGCCCCAGTTGACACCGAACCATCTGCCATTAAATATTGAGAGGATGTACCACCTAATTTGACTAATGAATTTGCAGTTACTGTTCCTACAACACTTAAATTACCCAATTGAGATAATTTCATATATTCAATATCACTTGTTCCATCAAATCTGGCAAATGATAAATCGGTTATATTAGCAGAATTTCTCTCCGTTCTCAATTTCCAGGCAGTATTATACCAATTAAAAGAAAGAACATTATTATAAGGATCACCAGGAAAAGACATTTTAATACTTTCCAATTCTCTACCTCCATTTACAAAAAGGCGGGTGTTATTATCACTATTAAAACCAGAATACGAGCCCTGTCCTCCATTTGGATTTCCTATAGAAATTCGCGTACCATCATCTGAAATTTTACTGTCACCGATTGCGGAAGCAGAAGTAAACCTCGGTAGATAATTAGTAGTCCCAGAACCTCCAGTTGGTGTTGTCCAAGATAGTGTACCACTTCCTGTAGTACTTAAAACCTGACCTGAAGTACCATGCGTTTTTGGATACGTAACAGCTCCTGATGTAAGTGTTCCACTGGTATTTACATTGGTTATGGATGTATTTCCTAATTGGATTGTATTACTGGCGTTTACTGTTGCACCATTTCCTATAGCTACAGCATTTGTGATTGTTGGTGTAGCTGAATTGGTTTTTGCACTATACCCCAGAAGAGTGTTATATCCGCCAGTGTTCACAGAACTACCTGCTTCAAGTCCTATTGCTGTATTATAAGAGGTTGCCCCTGAGTTCCTTAAAGCATTTGACCCTAAAGCTGTATTGTTTGCACCTGAATTCCCGTTTAAAGACATAAAACCAACAGCCGTAACATTTCCATCTGTTCCGGAATAGGTGCTTTCTCCAATTATCATACTTTGAGAACCATTTTTTCCAATGGTAACTCCATTTATATTCATGTTTGAAGAAAATGTTTTTGTTCCAGCAATAGTTTGGTTTGTTGTTAAATCTATAAAGTTTTGTGTACTAGAACCCGTACCTCCATTAGCAATTGGTAATGTACCAGTTACTCCCGAAATTAAAGAAACTGAAGGGCTATTTCCATAAGTTATCTCTTTTGTAGTTGTATTGTAGAATAATGATGACGATCCTGATGCAGAACGTATTGGATCAACAAAAAGTCCGGAAGCCGAGCCATTAAGCGGAACTCCTGTTGCATTTAACACAATACTATTTGCAGGTTGAGTATTGTTACCAGCAAAAGCCCCTATAGCGATTGAATTTAAACCTTGAGAATATTGGCCAGCTGCATAACCTATACCTATTGCATTTTCGGCTTGTACTCCCTGGGCTGTATTACCACCTATGGCTATTGAGTGATCACCTTGTCCACCGCTACCAGCTATATATCCAATTGCAATTTTAGAGGTATTTGGAATAAAATAAACATTAGAATCTACAGAACCATCTGCCTTTAAAAATTGCGCAGATGTACCACCGGATTTAACTATTGCATTAGCTGTTAATGTCCCACTTGCAGTAACTGTACCTGCAAAAGTTGGAGATGTCAAAGGAGCTTTAGTTGCTTGAATTTCGTTAACCGCCGCTACTATGTTTGATGTATTTGTTGTTGTCAAACTAGCTAAATCACCTATTTTAGTAGTATTAATAGCAATTCCTGAAATGTCCTGATCTCCTGTATTAGTTCCTGTAACAGCTGCTAATTTTGTTTTCTCTGTAGTTGTATAATCTTCTGTTGATAAACCCTTACCTGAAACCTTATCTACTTTTAAATTCAATACCGTTTGTGTAGCAGTTGAAATTGGTTTATTAGCATCACTAGTATTATCAGCATTCCCTAAATTTACCATCGCTTTAGTAATTCCAGAAACGGTACCAGTAAATGTTGGCGATTCTAAAGGAGCTTTTAAATCCAAAGCCGTTTGTGTAGCAGCAGAAACAGGTTTATTAGCATCACTAGTATTATCAGCATTCCCTAAATTTACCATCGCTTTAGTAATTCCTGAAACGGTACCAGTAAATGTTGGCGAAGCTAAAGGAGCTTTTAAATCCAAAGCCGTTTGTGTAGCAGTTGAAATTGGTTTATTTGCATCACTAGTATTATCAACATTTCCTAATCCTACCATGGTTTTGTCTATTCCACTTACCGTTCCAGTAAAAGTTGGCGAAGCTAAATTTGCTTTTAAATTTAAAGCCGTTTGTGTAGCAGCTGAAACAGGTTTATTTGCATCGCTAATGTTATCCACATTCCCTAATCCAACCATGGTTTTGTCTATTCCACTTACCGTTCCAGTAAAAATTGGCGAAGCTAAATTTGCTTTTAAATCTAAAGCCGTTTGTGTTGCCGTAGAAATTGGTTTATTCAAATCTGATGTATCATCAGCATTTGACAAACCAATCATTGTTTTATCTATTCCTGAAACCGTTCCTGTAAATGTTGGCGAAGCTGATAAAACCACACTTCCTGTTCCTGTTTCATCTGAAATAACTCCTGCCAATTCAGCTGAAGTTGTTGCTGATAAGGCGCTTAATTTATCTGTAGTTACCACTAAAGTTTTCGAAGTTGGAATTGAAGTTCCATTCACACTAGTTGCAGTGGCAACTCCCAAAACTGGCGTAACCAAAGTTGGTGCAGTATCCATTACAAATTTAGAACCTGTTCCCGTTTGTGAAGCAACAGAAGTAGCATTTCCTGAACTCGTTATTGGTCCTGTTAAGTTAGCATTGGTAACAACTGTAGTTGCATTTCCAACACTGGTTACCATACCAGTAAGATTTGCATTAGTCGCATTTGCAGACGTTACAAAAGCTGTGGTTGCCAAAGCTGTTGTATTATTTCCTGCGGTTTGAGTTACTCCAATTGTTCCTGTTGGCAAAGATGGTGTTCCAGTAAACGTTGGCGATTCTATAGGTGCTTTTAAATCCAAAGCCGTTTGTGTTGCCGTAGAAATTGGTTTGTTCAAATCTGATGTGTCATCAGCATTTGATAAACCAATCATTGTTTTATCTATTCCTGAAACCGTTCCTGTAAATGTTGGAGACGCCGATAAAACTAAACTTCCTGTTCCTGTTGATGTATTTACCCCTGATCCACCATTTGAAACCGGTAGTATATCGTTAACACCTGAAGTAAGAGAAACTGAAGGAAGACTTTCGTATGTTATCTCTTTTGTTGCTGTATTATAAAATAAAGCAGTAGATGATGAAACATTACGTATTGGATCTACAAAAAAGCCAGAAGTAGTTGTATCTAAATCAGCACCAGTAGCATTCAAAATAATGCTATTACTATTTTGATTGTTTTTACCTGCATTTGAACCAATTGCTATAGAATTTTCACCTTGATTATCTCGACCTGCATTTGAACCAATTGAAATAGCAGTGGATCCTTGATTAATTTTACCTGCCATATTACCTACTGCGACAGCATGGGATCCTTGATTTTCATTACCTGTTTCATTTCCAATAGCAATAGCGTTGGATCCTTGAGTATTATTACCTGAATTAACCCCCACTGCAATAGCGTAAGAACCTTGATTATTATTACCTGCTGAACCTCCAACAGCCAAAGCATAAGATCCTTGATTATTATATCCTGTGGAACTACCAATTGCAATAGCATTTTCACCTTGATTAATTGAAGCCGTTTCATTTCCAATTGCTATAGCACTAGCCCCCTGATTGGTGTAAGCTACTTGATTACCAACTGCCACAGCATTAGATCCTTGAGTAATACCTGCTGTATAGGCTCCAATTGCAACAGCGTTAGATCCTTGAGTATTCATAGCCGTTTCATTTCCAATTGCAACAGCATTAGATCCTTGAGTATTTGAACCAGCATTTATACCAATACCTATATTTCCAGGTTGCCCATTGGTTCCAAAACTAGTTCCATTTATTTTCAAATCATAAATTCCT
Organism: Flavobacterium flevense; assembly: GCF_900142775.1. Taxonomy (GTDB): domain Bacteria; phylum Bacteroidota; class Bacteroidia; order Flavobacteriales; family Flavobacteriaceae; genus Flavobacterium; species Flavobacterium flevense. Next base: position 106,646 of record NZ_FRCC01000003.1, on the reverse strand, counting down.
AAATCAACTGGTCCTGTTGCCCCTGTATATGGAACACTTAAAGTTGAAATAGCATCAGATACAAATTTAGTTGTTGCAATTTGAGTACTAGTAGTTCCTGAATCTGCAGTAGGTGCCAATGGTACACCTGTAAATGTTGGCGAAAATAAATCTGCTTTTAAATCCAATACTGTTTGCGTAGCAGTTGAAATAGGCTTATCCAAATCACTTGTATCATCTACATTGCCCAGTCCTACCATCATTTTATCAATTCCTGAAACTGTTCCTGTAAAAGTTGGAGATGCTAGAGGTGCTTTTAAAGCTAAAGCATTATTTGTAGCCAATTCATTAGCATCAACATCAGCCTGAACTGAATTAATATTTGTTTGTAAAGTTGCATCGGCTGAAGTACGATTTGTAGTTTCTGTAAGTAAATTAGCTGCGATAGCATCTTCTACATCAGTAGCTCGGTCAACTTCAGTAGCTAAACTTGCAGTTAAAGTATCGTCAGCATTAGTACGATTTGTAGTTTCTGTAAGCAAATTAGCTGCGATTGCATCTTCTGCATCAGTAGCTCGGTCAACTTCAGTAGCTAAACTTGCTGTTAAAGTATCGTCAGCATTAGTACGATTTGTAGTTTCTGTAAGCAAATTAGCTGAGATTACATCTTCTGCATCAGTAGCTCGGTCAACTTCAGTAGCTAAACTTGCAGTTAAAGTATCGTCAGCGTTAGTACGATTTGTAGTTTCTGTAAGCAAATTAGCTGCGATTGCATCTTCTGCATCAGTAGCTCGGTCAACTTCGATAGCTAAATTTGCAGTTAAAGTAGCGTCAGCATTAGTACGATTTGTAGTTTCTGTAAGCAAATTAGCTGCGATTACATCTTCTGCATCAATGGCTCTGTCAACTTCGATGGCTAAATTTGTAGTCAAAGTACCTTCTGCAGCTGTAGCACGATTTATTTCATTAGTCAATGCTGTGGAAGCAATTGTTGCATTGGCATCAACATAGGTTTTTACCGATTTAACAGTTGGATACTTTGTATCAGAAGTTCCATCAGCAGTAACATCAGTACTTTTATTTGCCAAATCTTCTTTTAATAAATCAGCATTAGTACGGTTGGTCACTTCTGTCGCTAAATTCGTTGTTAAAATAGCATCGGATGAAGTACGATTAGTTATTTCAGTTGCTAAATCAGCTGCAATGGTGTTTTCAGCAGCTGTAGCACGACTCACTTCAGTAGCCAAGTTTGTTGTCAAGGTAGCATCTGTAGCAATACGATTTGTAGTTTCAGTAACTAAATCAGCTGCAATGGTGTTTTCAGCAGCTGTAGCACGAGTTACTTCAGCAGCTAAATTAGTTGTCAAAGTTGCATCAGCTGAAGTACGATTTGTAGTCTCAGTCACTAAATCAGCTACAATTGTATTTTCAGCATTTGTAGCACGAGTTACTTCAGCCGTTAAATTAGTTGTCAAAGTTGCATCAGCTGAAGTACGATTTGTAGTTTCAGTTGCTAAATCAGCGGCAATTGTGTTTTCAGCTGCTGTAGCACGAGTTACTTCCGCAGCTAAATTGCTTGTCAAAGTCGCATCGGCTGAAGTTCTATTAGTAGTTTCAGTTGCTAAATCAGCTGCAATCGTATTTTCAGCAGCTGTAGCACGAGTTATTTCGGCTATTAAAGCATTCGATGAAGTTAATAGCTTCCCATCCACATACATTTTTACTGACTTTACACTCGGATATTTCGTATCAGAATCACCATCAGTTGCTAGATCAGTACTTTTATTGCTTAAAACTTCTTTTAAACTTAAAGCAGTTTGTGTTGCTGTACTTATGGGTTTATTTAAATCGCTTGTATTGTCAACATTATTTATTTCTAAATTGGTTTTAGCACCCAGTAAAGTCGTTGCATTAGTTCCTCCATTTTCAATAGCAACTACACCTGTAACATTTTCAGCATTTATAGCTGAAAAAGCCAAAGGAACATAACTAAATTCCTGATTACTAATTTCAGTAAAATTAGAGCAACTGCCATCAGTATTTATTCCAACTGACAAACTTTTTTTAGAAATATTCCAAACAATATCCTTAAAAGAAGTTGCGTAACCGGCTGTTTGATTACCTGAACCTATTACCAGGTTCACCATACCAAATCCGTCTGTTTTTGTTTGTATTGTTTCCTGATATTCTATATTCGAAAATTCATCAACAAACTTAAATACCATACAGATATTCTTGTTTGCAAGAGGGCTGGTTGAATTATTGACACCAGGTAATTGTTCTCCTTTTGGATTCAAAATGATAGCCTGATAGCTAATTCCGTTGTTTTGAGCAAAGATTTGAGTTGCTACAAAAAGTATAAAAAGTGTAATTATTTTTTTCATATCCTGATTATTTGATGTTGAAATGAACTCCTAATTGCAGTTGATGTGTACTAAAAGATATTTTTTCTCTCGAAGAATTACTAACATTGATACTTTGTCCAAAACTATAACCCAGACTTAAAGCACCAAATGACGGAATAGCATATTTTGCCGTTAATCCAACAGAAGATTCTAATACAATTCCTGAAAATTCATTCTCATGAATTAAATCATAATAAATACCGTTGATTTCTTGTTTGCCATAAATAATGGTTGCAACATTTAAACGTGTTTTAAGCAGTAAATCAATTTTATTTTTCGAAGTTGCTGCAATCGAATAAAACTGATAGGACAAACCTCCTTGAACACCCAAATATTGAGTATCCCAACGATAAGAATTTGCCGAGTTCCCTCCTATTGCATTGTAATCATTCAAGGAAAGTCCCAATGAATACCAGATTTTTTTAGTGATAAATGGTTTGGTGTAACCTATTTCATAAAAATTACCCGTTCCAGTCTGGATATTTGGATTGGATTGAAGGTTAGCGTCTTTATAAAGATATTTAGTATAATTTTTACCTGAAGCAAAATAAACTTCCTGAGAAAAAATAGTTGTAGTTGCCAGTAAAAAAGTAAGTAATAAGTAGTTTTTTATCATATTTTAATAATTTTAGTATAGTAGGTCATTGTATTTACTCGTAATTGAACTAAATATTCGGATCGGGGTAACTTTGTTAAATCAATAGTTAAAATACTAGTCGCTGTTTTTCCTTTATGCTGGTACACTAAGTGTCCGACGATATCAAAAATGTAAACCGAAATCTCATCGCTTATGGATTTTGAAAATTGAAAATTGACGCTATCAATAAATGGATTGGGATAAGTTTTTACAATGATTTCATTTTTATCATTGGAAGCAATATAGCTGCTCCAAAGACTTTGCTGAAACCCCTGCATAACCACAGTTTCATTATTAGAATTACCAGTTGTACTCTGTTGACCAATAGTTTGGCTAATAGTATGCCCACTGGAAATTGTTTTGGTCTGTCCTTGAGAAGAAAGCATCTGATGATGCAAATTTTGCCCGTAAAAGGAAACTGAAAAAAATAATAGTAAATACTTCATACAAAAATTATTTATGACAATATTAGCTATAAAAAGTGTTGTTTGCCGAGTTTTAATGTCGTTTGTCGAGTTTTTAAATGAAACAGTAATAGTTTTTCGGTTTTTAGTAACACATTTGTTAAAAAACAACAATAAATGAAAGGTATTCTTTTCAAAAAATTTAGAACTTTTTAACATTAAGGTGCGGTTCATCGATATTTTTGATATAAATTTGGGTGTTTTGCAGTTTTTAGTAAGCAATCCTTTAAAAAAAAAATTAAATGCTATTAAATTCATTATGCGTTATTGCAGGGCTAATTGGTTTTATTATAACAGCAATTCTCCTCAATAATTACAAATCAAATCCTATAATGAATATTTATATGGTTTTGTTAATGTCTGTAATTTCTTGTCGTTTTTTTTTATTTGGAATAATCAATTTAATTTCGAATCCTGAAATTTTAACAAGCTATACTAAATATTCTAATTTATCCGCATTAGTAATCCCGATAAGTTATTTGTATTTTAAAAATTTAGCTCAAAAAACACAGTCGTTTAACCGGACTGAATTACTTCATTTCATCTTTCCTGTTTGTTATTTTATTATCACCTCTCAAACTTATACCTATATTACTCCAGGATTTTTGGTAAAACTGTTGTTCTTTTTAGTTTTTTCAGTATACCTGATTATTTACCTCTACTGGAGTTATGAAACACTAAAAAATACGATTTGGAGAACATCAGCAGAAAGTAAAACACTTCGAAAACAAAACAAAAAAATTCACAATTGGACTGTATTTTTATTCACAGCATTATTGTTAGCTTCCATTCGACTTTTAATATCATTGTTTATAGAAGTGTCTCATAACGGCATGACAAAAGGTCTAAGTTACCAATGGATTTCTTCCTTAATCTGGATTGCTATTTTAATCAAAATTTTAGCCACACCCGAAATCCTTTATGGTTACAAACTATTGGATGAAAAATTGAAGGAAAACAGAAACTCTCATTTGGTTTTCAATGAAATTTGGCTCATGCAGCCTGTTGTTGAAATAAATAATTCACAACATTTTATTTTAAAAGAAAAAATAGATGACAACCTTCAAAATTATTTTGAAGCAATTGAAAAAGGAGCATTACAATACGATTTTTTCAGAGATTCTAAACTGACTCTTACTGATTTAGCAACTAAGCTGGGGATTCCTAAAAGTCATCTTTCTTATTTATTCAAATACCACGCAACTATTTCTTTTTCAGAATATAAAAAAATAATCCGCATTCAGGATGCTGTTAAACTTATTGAAAATGGCTATTTAAAAAACAATACTTTAGATTCCCTTTCAAAAAAAATAGGTTTTACTTCCTACAATCCCTTTTTTACGAGCTTTAAAGAAATCATGGGGATTGCACCGGCGGAATATATAAATAAAATCCATACTTTGGTTTAAAACAAAAAAAGGTTCAACGTGCTGTTGAACCTTTTTATTTACAGTAATACTATTTAATTACTTTTTATAATGCTTTCGGTATTTAGGATATGTAATCGCTCCTATCAAAGCAATTCCTCCCAGTGAATAATAAATCCAGTTAAGTGAATGCGCTTCTCCACTGGCATACGAATGCAGTCCCACAAGGTGGAAATTGACACCGTAATACGTGAACAAAATCGAAATAAAAGCAAACATACTCATTAAGTTAAAAACCCATTTTCCTCTTAAAGCCGGTACAAAACGAGCGTGAATAACAAAAGCATATACCATAATACTGATTAATGCCCAGGTTTCTTTTGGGTCCCAACCCCAGTAACGTCCCCAGCTTTCATTAGCCCATTGTCCGCCCAGGAAGTTTCCTATTGTTAACATAATCAAACCAATCGTCAATGCCATTTCGTTGATATAAGTGATCTCCTGGATATTCAAATCCATTTTGGTTTTGTTTTTTTCGTTGGTAAAAAAGAGTAACAACAACGATACAAAACCTAGTATAAATCCTAATGCAAATGGCCCGTAACTCGCTACAATTACCGCAACGTGAATCATCAACCAATAGGAATTTAAAACCGGCTGCAGATTAGCAATTTCCGGATCAATCCAGTTCATGTAAGCTGCCATTAAAATCATAGCCGTTACAAAAGCTGATGAAGCCACCGTTAATTTGGATTTGATATCGAAAGCCAAACCAAAGAACATCGTAGCCCAGGAAACATAAACAATCGATTCATAAGCATTACTCCATGGTGCATGGCCTGAAATGTACCAGCGTGCAATTAATCCTGCGGTATGCAATGCAAATAATAATCCAATGAAAATGTGCATGCCGTTAACCAAATAATTCAATGCTTTTCTTTCTTTGAAAATTTTTAAGATGGTGAACAAAAGCATTAAAATAGCCGCCGTTAAATACCAATACGGTAATTTTTGGAAAACATCATATTTGTTATACAAAATCTCCATAGTGACTTTGTCTTCTGAAGGCAATACTTTTTCACCATATTTTCTTTGAAAACCATGAATACTTTCTAACAAATCATCCGAATTTTTATAATCTCCCGAAACAGCAGCATTCGTCAAAGAACCAAAATACAATGGTAAAACGCTTTTAGTGTACGTAGAATCCATGCCTTTTAAGCCCGCTGTTGCTAAATCGTTAACAGAAATCCATTTGTTATTAGCATCATTCGGAATCGGGAAAATTTTCAAAATATTTCCGCTTAAAGCGGATTCCATCAGGTTCACTTTCTTATCTGTTTCTACAAAGTCTTTTTCAAACTGATTCGGATTAGCTGCCTGATATGCTGCTTCTAAATAAGGTGATAATTTGTAGTTACCCTGCCCGTCAAAAAAAGCAATAAAAGGAGCGTATTTTGCCTTAGCATCAATACCAATAATTTTACGAATACTATCATTCCCACTTTTGATGTAAATCAGCGGTACTTCAATCCATAGCTGAGCATATTGCGACATGGACAAAAATACCTGATCAGAGTTCATGCCTTTGTATTCATTAGCATGGCTTACTTTTCGCAACAATTCTGATGAAAAAGTATTAATCGGTTTCATTCTTCCGCCTGCATCCTGAATAATCAATCGTCCAAACTGAGCAGCGTGTTTTTCCGAAACCTTATATTTAGTAATTAAGGAATCGATTTGTTTCTCTGTTGGTGCTACTCTTGCCGGCATGGTTCCAGCCTTTTCAGTATGTGCGTGATTATGCCCTGCTTCCTGTTCAGTATGTTCATGATTGTGGTCATGTCCTTCATGATCATGGTCATGATCCTGCATTTGTGCAAAACCATTTAAACTTAAGAACAAAACTAAAATGGTAATTAGTTTTTCTTTTTTGGTTTTAACGACATCTAATTTTCGTTTCAAATCAGCAAAACGAGAATGTTTTGTAAACATAATAGCCATCATAGAAAAGAACAATAAAAAATAACCCGCATAGGTAATGTTCGTTCCCCAAAAATCATGATTTACTGATAATATGGTTCCTTTTTCATCCGGATCAAAGCCCGATTGAAAAAAACGATAGCCTTTGTGGTCTAAAACGTGATTCATATAAATTCGGGCATCAAATGGTTTTTCTGCCGAATCCTGAACCGTTACCTTACTTTCAAACGAAGAATAACTTTTCTCTGTTCCCGGATATTTTTCGGCAATGAAATCATTCAATTGAATTTTAAATGGTAAAATATAAGCTTTACTACCATAAAATAAAGAATATTCAATGTTTCCAATTTTTACCGTTTTAGGCTCCCCCACTTTTCCTTTAGAACCCAGCAGCGTGATTTCTTTTTCCTGACCGTCGGCATGTACGGTTACAACCAGAGCATCTTCGTGGTTTTTAGCTTTAAAATCGTTATTAGACTCATATTCAATAGTCCCTCTTACAGCAGGATCCGGGAAAACGATTCTGATATCACCAATACTGTATAGCGAACGCATCATCAACGGCTGAACATTATCTTTAGTTACCGCTCCCTGAAACTTATCAGCCATACGCATAAAGTTTCCTTCAAATGGTGTTTCTATAGTGTATTCTTTTCCGTTAAAGTTAATGTTAATCGCTCCATCAGTAGGTTTATTCAAAGCAAAAAGTACATTGTGAATGTTCTGCACTTCGCCTTCTTTCAGGAAATGTTCTTCACGTCCGCCATCACCGGCTTCCACTAATTTCATGTATAAAGTTCCGTTAGGATCAGGTTTTATATACTCCTTTGCTCCCATGATGAAGTTTTTGTATTTTACTTCAAATGGGGTATCGGCAAATTGTCCTGAAACCGAAAAATTATTATTGGTTACAGGCGAAAGCAACAAACGTTTTTCAAAAACGCGGCGTTTCATTTCGCCCTTATATTCTCCATCAACAAAAACAGATAAAAAAGTTTTCTCAGAATAAAATTGATTTTCGGCAGCGCCTTCGCGTATAGGCATCACTCCTTCATAACTGATATAACGCGTGATAAAAGCACCTAACAGAATTAAAATAAAAGCCAAATGCAACAATAAAGTAGCCCATTTTTCTTTTTTCAATAATTGGTAACGCTTGATATTCCCAATGAAGTTAATCATAAAAAACACCATAATTCCCTCAAACCACCAGGTGTTATAAATCCAGATTCGGGCGGTATCCGTATTGTATTTACTTTCGATGAAAGTTCCAGTTGCCATTGCTACTGCAAAAGCAATAAAAAGAAAAGCCATTAAGCGAGTAGAAAACAAAAAAGAGTAGATTTTTTTATCCATTTTAAAGGGATTGCGTTTTATAAAAGTGCGACAAAAGTACTCAAAAATGTTGAGTACTAAAGCGGTGCAATTGTTAATTTAATCCAAAATTAAGCCCCACTCAATCCTTTTCTAATCTCCTTTTTTTGTGTAACATTAAATATTCTTTTTTTACTCTGCCAGCTTTTTTAAACTATCATAAACCGCCAGTTCCACATCGGCAGAATTTCTGGTGTTTATTTGTTCGAATAACATGTTCAACTCCGTTTTATTAATGCTTTGTTTTTGTTCTATTGCAGCCAAAAGTTGTTTACAAACCAAACTCAAATTTTTAGACAAAGGCAAAAGCGGTTGAATTAAAGGAGCTTTTTTACTCAGTACAATCAATTCGATATTCATATTGATCCACTGTTTCAAATAATATTTAATTTCTTCTTGCGAGAGTTCATCTTTATCTGTCAGGTAGCGATTAACCGCTTTATTAAACTCATAAGCATCCGAAGCATCGGCAGTACAAGCATCAGCAAATAAGGTTAACGGCGAAAACATAAAATATTTTTTTCCTCCGCCATTGCGTTTATACAATTTATAAGGTTCACAAATATTAGTAAAATCATGCAGCGCTTTTGTATCCTGATAATTGCTAATATTCCTTAAAATCACTGCTTTGTTTCTGATATGTGTCAAACCAATTTCTTCTAATCGAAAGGAAATTTGCTTCAATCGTTTGTGCATACTTTCCAGATTTGTCACTGTATCATTAGACCATAATCTTTCGGCAATGGCGGCAGTTCTGGGCCAAATTCTGGAATCAATATTCAAAGGCGTTACTAATTCGCTCCACATAGTCGCTTCGCCACCCAGAATTCTTGCTTTTTCTTCCGCGGTAAAAACTACATTTTTAGGCATAGGATCATTTAAATAATGACTGTCTACAGGCAACATTAAATCTATATAAAAACCTGTTGACAAAACGGCTTTATACTCATTTTTAGCTGCTTTTGCTAATCCTCCCTCCGCTTCCATTCCTTCTTTAACGGAACGCCAGGCATGAATAATAGCATCCTTAGACATGTCCTTTGTCATGATTTCTTCCCAGCCCATTAATTGTTTTCCTTGTTTTTTAAGAATAGGAATTAATTTCATGTTGAAATAGGTCTGCAAATCATGATTAGTTGCCAAGTTATTTTTCTTTTTAAATTCCTGAATCTTAGGATTAGCGTTCCACTCTTTTCCGTTATTTTCGTCTCCGCCAATGTGGAAATAAGCACCTGGAAACAACGGACAAACTTCATCAAAAATAGCTTCTAAAATCTGGTAGGTTTTAGGATTTGTCGGGTCTAAAGCGGCATCGTGAATACCCGATTTTCTGGATACAGCATACGTTTTTTCGATATTACTCCCAATTTCCGGAAATGCCGTCAACAATGCCGAAGCATGACCCGGAACATCAATTTCAGGCACAACCATAATCCCCTTTTCATCCGCATATTGTACAACAGCTTTAATTTCTTCCTGAGTATAAAAAGAACCATCCGAAGCCAATGCGGTCAATTGAGGATATTTTTTTATTTCAACACGCCAGCCCTGATTATCGGCTAAATGCCAATGGAAAACATTCATTTTCATGGCAGCCATTCCGTCTAAATTTCTTTTGATAACCTCAACAGGCATAAAATGTCTGGCAGCATCAATCATTAATCCCCTCCAGGCAAACCTTGGATTATCTTCAATTTCTACTGCCGGAAAATAAAATTCACTTCCATTGTTTTGTACCATTTGCGAAAGCGTTTCTAAAGCATGCAAAGCACCTAAATCAGTAGTTGCGGTAATTACAATTTTATTGGAGAGCACCGACAAATGATAACTTTCATCTTCGGATAATTCATTTTTGCCTTTTCGCAAATAATTAATTTGCAATTCGGCTTCCGGAAATTCATTCGGTTTATTGATAAAATCCTGAGTAAAAAACAATCCGGTTCTTTCGTCCAGTCTTCTTAAAAACTGCGTAGCACCTTTATAAATTCTGGAATCAGCAGTAGCATTACAATTGATTTTAAAATTCTTACTCAGTAAAAAAACAGCATCTGAAGTTGCTATTTGCTGAGGCCATGGCATTACATTTAATTGTTCTTTTTTGATTTGGGCATTTGACACAAAAACAAACAGCAGCAGGAAACAGAATTTTTTAATAGTACCCATTATTTCAGAATTAAACGTAGTTTCTTTTTTATTTCCATAAAGATAAAAATTTAAGCCAGGTTTTAATTGTATAAAACCGGAAATGCGTTATCTGGTAAAAACAAAATCATCTCTACTAAAAATGAGCAGAGATGATTCAAAATAACAATCTAATTTAACCAAAATTTTATATAAGTTTGAGCAGGCTTTCATATACTGCCAACTCTACATCTGCATGTTCTTTAGTATTACATTGTTCAACTATTTTTTTCAATTCCTCTTTTTGCAAAGTTGATTTATTATCTAAAACTAATAACAGTGCCACCGAAGCATTATTTAATTTTTGTGCCAATGGCAAAATTGATTGTACCAATGGAGCATTAGCACTCAAGGTCTTTAAATCCTTATTAACGGAAATCCATTTGTTGAAAAACACCACCACTTTAGCTTTATTTTCAGGAGTTTTATTCGTTAAATATGCATCAACAGCATTATTAAAAACAAGAGCATCAGTTGCATCAGGAGTACAAGCATCAGCAAAAAGTGTCAACGGTGAATACATTTGGTATTCCGTCCCTCCTTTGTTACGGGAATAGCCCTTTAGAGGTTCACAAACATTCGAAAAATCCGCTAACGAAGCAGTATTCTGGTTGTTAGCAATATTCCTTAAAATTACTTCCTTATTGCGAATGTGTGTTAATCCTAACTCTTCTAATCTAAAAGAAACATTTTCTAAACGCTTACGCATATTAGCAACATGTTTAATATCCTCAGCGGACCAAAGTCTTTCGGCAATTGCCGCTGTTCTGGGCCAAATCCTGGAATCCAGAGTTGTTGAACTGGCTAATTCTGTCCACATAGTTGCTTCACCTCCTAAAATTCTGGCTTTCTCTTCAGCAGATAAATCAGCATTTTGAGGCATGGGATCCGTAAGATAATGACTCGCAACTGGATACATCAAATCAATATAAAACCCATTTGATAAAACAGTTTTGTATCCATTTTTAACTGCATCAACCAATGATTTTCCGGGTAGTACACCTTCATTCACCCCTTTCCACGAGTGAATAATAGCATCTTTAGACATGTTTTTAGTCATAATTTCTTCCCAACCCATCAATTGTTTTCCGTGTTTTTTAAGCATCGGGACTAATTGCATCGTAAAATAAGTCTGTAACTCATGATTAGTAGTTAAACCATGTGCTTTTTTAAACTGCTGAATTTTAGGATTTTCATCCCAGTCCTTGCCTTCATTTTCATCTCCTCCAATATGAAAATAAGCGCCCGGAAACAACGGACAAACCTCATCAAAAAATTCACTTAACAACTGATACGTTTTAGGATTTGAAGGATCTAATGTAGGCGAAAAAACACCTGCGTTTCTTTCTATTCCATAATTAACAATCGCTGCTCCCTGATTTTTTTTCTCAAAGTCCGTTTTTAACGAAATAAATTTGCTGCCTATCTCCGGATAAGCCGTTAATATTGCTGATCCATGTCCAGGAACGTCTATTTCAGGAACAATTAATATCCCGCGTTCGTCAGCATATTTTACAATATCTTTAATTTCTTGCTGAGTATAATACTGACCATCAGAAGCTAATTCGGTTAGTTTTGGATGCTTTTTCATTTCGATTCTCCATCCCTGATCATCTACCAAATGCCAGTGAAAAACATTCATTTTCATTGCCGCTAATCCGTCCAAATTTCTTTTGATAACATCCACTGGCTGAAAATGTCTGGCAGCATCAATCATCAAACCTCTCCAGGTAAACCTTGGAAAATCAAAAATCTGAGCATTTGGAAAATAATAAGAAGTACTGTTGTTTTGCAGCATTTGTAACAAGGATTCCAAACCATGCAACGCTCCTAAATCACTGGTAGCGTTAATTTTGATCTGGTTTGCTGTAATCTCTACAACATAGCTTTCGTCCTCATATAAACCAATTTTGCCACTTTTAGTGCAGTTAATTTGTAATTCAGCATTAGGAAATTCGTTTAGTTTTGTGATAAAACCTTGTTCGAAAAAAAGTCCGGTTCTCCCATCAAGGCGACGTAAAAAACGAGTTACTCCTGCAAAAATCCGGGGATTAGGATTACCGCTGATATTCACTTTGAAATTTTTAGTCAAAGCAAAATTACCTTCCTTTAAAACGATATTCTGAGGCCAGGGCATCAAATTTAATGACTCCTTTTGCATTTGAGCATTCGAGACCAGACCTACAAATAGTAGAATTATTAAATATTTCATTTTCATCTGTTTGAAAAATGTAATCTGTTTAGATAGCATTCTATTTAAAATTAAAAGCAAACAAAATCCAGAGTGACTTCCATTACAATTTATCACCATTTTTGAAATCCATCCGGATTTTGTTATCAGACCGTTTGATACGAATCAGAGCACTTTTTAGTAATCAAAACGTTTAAAAGCTTCAATGGCTTCGTATTCTGCCAAGCCTAATTCATCATATAAAATGGCTGTACTTTTATTACGGTCTTCGGCTCTGACCCAGAATTCTCTAGAATCATTTCCCTGGAACATCACTCTGTCTTTTTGTGACTGATGGTATAAAATAGCGTGACGTTTTAGTAACACCTCTGATGGGCTTAACGGAACAGCCATATCAATTTCGTGAATATCCCATTCGTGCCAGGCACCCCGGTACAACCACAACCAACAATCATTCATGTATTTTTCCGGCTTAAGTTCCTTCATAGCCGCAAAAATGGCGTTCAGACAAACTTCGTGAGTTCCGTGAGGATCAGCAAGATCTCCTGCAGCAAATACCTGATGCGGTTTTATTTTGGCAATAATATCCTTTACGATAGCAATATCATCAGTTCCTAAAGGTTTTTTCTTTACTTGTCCGGTTTCATAAAAAGGAAGATCGAGAAAATGTGTATTTTCATCTTTTAGGCCAATGTATCGGGTTGCAGCATACGATTCTCTTCTTCTGATCAGCCCTTTTAATTTTCGAACTTCTAATGAATCTATTTGGTTTTCTGATTTATTATTCAAAAAGTCAATTATGGATTTAAAGTCTACTCCGTTGCCTGCATCACCAACAAAATCATTACATACTTCGGCAAACTTTAAGGCCTCATCATCCGTTACAGCAATGTTTCCGGAAGTTTGATACACTACATGTACCTCATGTCCTTGTTTAATTAATTTAGAAAAAGTTCCCCCCATAGAAATGACATCATCATCCGGATGCGGACTAAATAAAATCACCCGTTTTTTAGCCGGGTTAGCTCTTTCCGGTCGATGTGAATCATCTGTATTGGGTTTACCACCCGGCCAACCCGTAATGGTATGCTGTAGTACATTGAACATATTAATATTCAAATCATAAGCTGAACCTTCCTGAGCTAATAAATCAGACATTCCGTTGTTGTTGTAATCACGGTCAGTCAGTTTTAAAATGGTACGTTTGGTTTTTTGACACAACCATACAATAGCTTTGCTTTTTAATTCGTGTGTCCAGATGCATTGCCCTACTAACCACGGTGTTTTAAATCGGGTTAATTCGGAAGCAGCAGACTGATCTAAAACAAAAGTAGCGTTATTGTGATTTTGTAAAAATGTAGCAGGAACGTCAGAACTGATATCACCCTGAACTGTTCTTTTGATGATATCTGCTTTGTTTTGTCCCCAGGCCATCAATACAATCCGCTTAGATCTCATGATGGTAGAAACTCCCATCGTGATAGCTCTTTTAGGAACATTGTCTATACCATTAAAATCTGATGAAGCATCGACTCTGGTAATGTGATCCAAAGTAATAATTCGGGTACCTGAATTAATGTGCGATCCGGGTTCGTTAAAACCCACGTGACCGGTTCTTCCAATACCTAATAATTGAAAATCAAGACCACCCACATTTTTAATATTCATTTCGTAATCAATACAATATTGATTGAGTTTATCAATCGATACGGTACCGTCAGGAATATTTATATTTTCAGGCTTAATATCAATATGATTAAAAAGATGTTGATGCATGAAATAATGATAGCTCTGATTATTTTCTTTAGACATTGGATAATATTCATCCAGATTAAAAGAGATTACATTACTAAAACTTAGTCCTTCTTCCCGGTGCATTCTAACCAATTCTTCATAAACCTTAATAGGAGACGAGCCTGTTGCTAAACCCAACACACAAGTTTTATTTTTTTCTTGTTTAGATCTAATTAACTGAGCAATTTCCTCTGCTACAATTTTTGACGCTTCTGCAGAATTTTTGAAGATTTCATTATGAATTTTTTCATATCTGGTTTCTTCAAATTTACCGGCACTTTTGTAACTAATATCAGGTTTTATTTCTAAAGCACTTTTCATTTTTTTCTTTTTATAGTAATTACCAGAGTTGTTAAAACGGCATAAGCAACTTGCATTGCTTATACCATTTATTAACCCAACTCATTTTTATTTTGAACTTTGTTTCTTAGAAGTTTGCTTTATTAACATCCCACCATAATCTTGTTCCTCCTGTATCAGAACCGCCCAGTTTAGCGATTCCTGTAGCTAAACCATCCGGATTACCTGCTTTTTCAGATTGAGGATAATTAAGTCTTCTAACTCCAAACTGAGTTGTAATTTTTCCTCCACTAGTATTTTTAAGTACCGGAAAAAGTTTTGGATATCCTGTTCTTCGCCATTCCGTCCAGGCTTCTTGTCCTTCGGGGAAGCCAGCAATCCATTTTTGAGTAATGATTTTTTGTAATTTCACTTCATTAGTTGCTGCTGCATCCCATGCAACTGTAACAGTATTAACTGCTGGAGAATTATTTACTGGAAAATTAGGATCTACATACGGTTTAGCAGTAGCTGTTCCGTCAGCTATATATGTTGCAGCTCCTGAAACTCCATATTGACTAAAAGAAGTTGTTATACCTTGCTCATATAGGGATTTTGCGTCTCCTCCCATACTCCAGCCTCTTAAAGCACCTTCTGCTCTTAAAAAATAAGCCTCAGCAGCTGTCATCAAAACAATCTCTTTAGTGTTTACTACAGAACCAATACCTGAAAAACCGGAATGATCTGATTTAGCAGCAATTTCTATTCCTGTTCTGACACCTTTATACTGTCCTGAAAACTGATCAGAAGTTTTAAAATAAACGGAGGTTCTTGGATCATTATAACCACCCATAATTGATTCCATATCAGCCGACATTCTGATATCCTGCCAGGCATCACTAATGGTTGCAATTGGGTTGTTATAGTTTGGAGAAATAATTTTAAACGTATCCTCATTAGTAGTTAAAACTCCAAAAGAATGACTAACTGCTTTTTCAGCCTCCGTTTTGGCTAATGAAGGATCAATTTTTACAATATGCATTGCAAGTCTTAAACGCAACGTATTTGCAAACTTTACCCATTTTTTAAAGTCTCCTTTATATCCTGTTATATCAGTTCCTGTAAATTCAGTAACTCCATCAGCAGTAGCTCTTGGCGTAAGTTCAGTAACAGCAATATCTAATTCTTTAAACATTTGGTTATACACCTCTTTTTGTTCATCATACTCAATCAGAGCATCTTCAGTACCAAATTCCGAATAAACAATTGGGCCGTAAGTATCTGTTATTCTATGCATTGCTTCTACTTTTAAAATCAAAGAAAGCGCATAAAACTGATCGTATTTACCTTTAGTTCTTTGTTCTAATTTGTAAACATTCGCCATAATATCTTTATAACCGGAAGTCCATGCATAGCCGTTCCATCCGTCAACTAAATCATAAGTTGTATTATTAGTTCCTCCTGCAAAAGGAGTTGGTGTTGCCATATAACCAGACCAAATATCTCCTTGTAAACCTTGCTGTACCTGATACCACCATACGGGATCTAATACAATAATGTTATTAAAAATAGGAGGAAATAATGTTCTGATATTATTAAAATCCTGTTCCAGAAGTTCATTAGAAGCTCCATATGTGTTTGTATTGATTTCCTGAAAATCATCAGTACAACTTACTAAACTCAGAAGTCCTAAACAGACTAATGATTTTTTTATATTATTTATTTTCATGATATTTTATATTAGAAAGTTACATTTAAATTAAGACCGATACTTCTGGTTGAAGGTAATCCATAGATATCAACACCTTGTAAACCTTCTCCGGTGCTCATTGCAATATTTGGATCAAAAGGAGCATCTTTATAAATAAAGAACAAGTTTCTTGCAATAAGTGAAATGCTTGCTGCTTGAATAAAAGGTAAAACTTTAGGGTTAAAACTATATCCTATAGAAATTTCTCTGACACTTACATTTGTTGCATCGTAAATATATTCTCCCGTTGCACCTGCTCTGCCTCCTATTTGTGAGTAATAAGTTTGAGCATTCATTTTTCCTGCATATGGAGAACCATCAGGGTACACTGCATTAAGAGCAACTCCCCCGTTATTTCTGGCATCACCACTTGCTTTAGAAACTCCGAAAGAATCATTTTGTGCCTGAGTCAGACTCATTACATTCCCACCAAAACGACCATCAATTAAAACATTTGCTGTAAATGCTCCCATTCTAAAGGAGTTTGAAAAACCTATCATAAAGTCCGGATTTGAATTACCAATCTCTTCAAAATCAGCACTTTTTTGAATAACCTGATCACTTCCTGCAATTAATGCTCCGCTTCCGTCATATTGAGGTGCAGCCATAAGCACTCTTCCCTGATCATCTTTCTTCACTTTAATTCCTTCAATAACTCCAAATGGTCTTCCTTCTACTAATGCATATCGGTAGCTATTAACCCCCGGATCAGTTAAATTGATGTGACCTCCTAATTCTGATGGAATTTCTTTTACTGTGTTTTTATTTTTAGAGAAGTTTACTGTTGTATCCCAATTAAATTTATCCTTATTAATTATTTTTCCGGTTAAAATAATTTCGACACCTTTATTTTCAATACTTCCGGCATTAAAACCATAATTAATATAACCATATGGATTTGTTGATGGTGCAGGAACTTGTACATATTGATTTTTAGTTACCGAATTATAGTAAGATACTTCGAGACCTAATTTGTTATTAAACATTCTCCATTCTGTACCTATTTCAAATTCTGACTTCAATTCTGGTTTCAACGTTTCTCCCGGTCTTGGACCTACTGTTGGATTCGTAATAACACCTCCTTTAATAGTAGAAGTTGGGGAAGTTACAAATGCTGAAATATCATTACCCACCTGTGCATAAGAAGCTCTGACTTTACTAAAATTGATAAAGTCCGGCATTGTTGTCATATCGCTTATAATAGCTGTCAAACCAACAGATGGATAGAAGAAAGCCTTTTTATTTGTATTAACCAATGTAGAGGACCAATCATTTCTGCCTGAAACATCTAAAAACAAATAATCTTTATAACCAAAAGTTGTCGCTCCAAAAACGGATTGAGTTTCTCTTTTATCACCAATAGTCTGAATATTTTCGGCATTATTAACAAAATTCCCTAACGTAAACCAGTTCGCATAAGCCAAACCTCCTCCAATACCGGAATCTAAAACAGTCTTATCATCTGAAACGGTGTTTTTTATACTTGCTCCAATATTAGCTACAAAACTAAAATCATCATTAAATTTGGTATTAATTGTTGCTAATATGTCTCCATAGCGTTGCGTTCCTATCGATTTTATATCAATATATCTACCATTTACATGAGAAAGAGTTCCTTGAGTAGTGGCGTAAATCTTTTTCTCAAAGTTGCGTTCTACACGGTTAAAACTATATCTGGAAGCCACTGTTAACCAATCATTAACTTTATAATTCAATCCTAAAGTTCCATTAAAATAATTGTCCTTATCCTCAGATTTATTTCTGTTTATTGCCCAATACGGATTTTGCATAATATCTCTGTCTGTCATCCAGTTTTGAGCCATTAAATTTCTTACCGGATCAAATACCTCGAAATTTTCTTTATAAGAATTAAAATCATTTCCTCTTGGCATCAAATAAACCCCAGTCAGCGGATTAAAATAAAAGCCATTCACAGGACGATTTACTGCTGTTTGACTGGTATAATTTGCTTTTCCTGTAACCGTTAATTTGTCATCAAAAAACTTACCTGACTGATTTATTCCAAAGTTGTTTTTCTTAACAGAATTTCCAGGAATAATACCTGTTGCCGAAGTATTAGCATAAGAAATACTTGTTGAAGCAACTGATGAAGCCGTTGAGAATCGTAATGATGTTATTTGTGTAGTTCCTGTATTAAAGAAATCTTTCACATGATCCTTAAAAGCTTGTTTTGCTCCCCATGATTCTTCAGCACCTGCAGCAGCGATATAATCGGTTTGAAATTCTGGCAAATAAGCTGCTGTTTCGAAAGTAGTAACAGAAGAAGCTACAAAATTTGATTTTCCTTCTTTTCCTTTTTTAGATGTCAGTAAAATAACACCATTAGCTCCTTCACTACCATATAAAGCAGTAGCAGATGCACCTTTAAGAACAGTCATACCATCATAATCATCTGAATTTAAAAGAGAAACAACATCTCCTCCATCACGATTACCTCCGGCCAAATTACCAAAAGATTCATTTGGCTGACCTGAACCTGAATTATACAACGGTACACCATCAATAACATACAAAGGCTGATTGTTAGTAATAGAAGAATTTCCACGAATGACTACCTTTGTAGATCCTCCTGTTCCTGATGAACTTTTAGTTACAGTTACACCAGCAATTTTACCCGCAATAGTATTAATAACATTTGCATCTTTCACACGTGTCAGCTCTTCACCTTTTAGTTCCTGAGCAGCATAAGTAAGAGATTTTCTTGTTTTCTTAATACCTAATGAAGTAATCACAACTTCATTAAGCGTATTTGATGCTGCTGCTAATAATTTTACATTCATCGTTTCAGCATCACCCACTACAATATTTTGGGTTTCTAAACCTACATAGCTAAAAATTAAAGTTTGTCCTTTTTGCACCTGAATAGTAAATTTACCGTCAAGATCACTACTGACTCCTTTTTGCACACCTTGTACAGCGATAGACACTCCTGGTAAAGGTCCTCCGTCAGAATCTGTAACAACTCCCTTGACATTTTTTACCTGAGCAAGAGAAACCTGCGCCGTAAAAACAATCATAAAGATTAAGATAATTTTTTTCATATTTATTTATTTTTGTTAGTTATAGCGGTAAATTTATTCTTAAGATAATGTTAAAAAAAATAAATTAAACCAACAGTATCTTTTTTTAAACGAACGACATAAATCCATCTATGACAGGATAATCATAATTTATTTTTTATAACTTTTTAATTGTTTTTATGTGTTCTATTATAAAACATCCTATATTAGCTATCAAATCCCAAACAAATACTTAATTTTTTTAATAATTTAATACTTAGTTGTTTTTGAAATGAGTAAGATAAAAGATATAAAATTTGACATAAAATTTAAATTTCATTTTTGGTTCTGGACTATTTATTTTATTTTAAATTTTCTTCGTTGGGGTGCTTATTTTAATGATTACGGATATTCTTTTAATTCAAACCTTATTGAATTTTCTATCCATATTCCGCTGGTATACTTAAACCTGTTTTATTTAGTTCCCCGTTATGTTTTAAAAGGCAAATACATCACCTATGTAGCATTGCTTTTAGTGAGTTTGTTTGTTGTATATTTACTAAAAACAGGTCTTACTTATTCTTTGATATCCAATAATATTTGGCCTGAAGCCAACAGAGAATACAAATCATTTGAAATCAATCACATCATTGCGGTTTGTATAGGAGAATTATATGTTCTTGCAATGGCTTCCTCTATTTATCTTACGTTAATATGGCTGAAAGAAAGAGAGCGAAACAGAGTTCTGAGAGAAGAACAATTTAAGATTAAGTTAAAATACCTGAAAAACCAGATTCAGCCTCATTTTTTCTTTAATACCCTGAATAACCTTTATGCGCTTTCATTAGAAAAATCAGATAAGGTACCTGATGTTATTCTTAAGCTTTCCGGTTTGATGGAATATGTACTTTATGGTATTGAAAAAGAAAACTATGCGTTGTTAATTCATGAAATAAACTATATTCAAAATTATATCGAAATTGAAAAACTCCGCTTTGAAAATGCCGAAGTAAACATTACTATTAATTCTAATGTTGATAATGTTAAAGTCCCGCCGCTTTTACTTATTACACTTTTAGAAAATGCTTTTAAACATGGAGGATATAACAACAAAAATCTAAGTATCCGAATTAATTTTAAAATCATTAATGACAATATATTAGATTTTGTAATCATCAATAATTTTATGCAATCGGAAAATACTAAATCTACTAACGGAATTGGATTAACAAACACCAGAAAGAGATTAAAATTAATTTTTAAAAACAATTACACATTGGAACAAAAAATTAAGTTTAATTACTACATTGTTAACCTGCAAATACCACTTCAAAAATGAAAATTAAATGTGTTATAATAGATGATGAACCACTTGCTATGAAAGTGATGCAGAATTATTTTAGTAATTTTCCTGATTTTGAAATCGTCGCTACATTTACAAACTCCATAATGGGTCTGGATTACATTAACAACAATGCTGTAGATGTGATATTCTTAGATATTAATATGCCTATGATGACCGGATTTGAACTTGTTAAATTAATTGAAAACAAGAACAAAATCAAAATTATTATCACCACTGCATTTAGAGAGTTTGCTGCCGAAAGTTATGACCTGGATGTTTTAGATTATCTGGTAAAACCTATTCCGCTACCACGATTCATAAAGTGTATTAACAAAATCATGACTGAAATTAATTTTAAAAGCAATATTAAAGTTGAAAATTTCAGAGTTGAACCACACCTGTTTCTTAAGGTGGATAAAAAAATGGTGAAAATTTTTATTGATGATATTCTTTTTATCGAAGGAATGAAAGAATACATAAAGGTGGTTACAACCGATAAAACTTATATTACGCACAGATCATTAACTTCATTGTCTGAAGAATTACCCGAAGATCAATTTGCCCGCATTCACAAATCATATACAATTGCATTAAATAAAATTAAATTTATAGAAGGAAACCGAATCCAGATTATGAACTTTACATTACCCATCGGGAGAAACTACAGTAAAGACGTAAAGAGCAGAATTTTAGAATAAAAATCTTGCTTCAGCTATAGTATTTTCAGCATTTTTTTAATTAATTCAGGTCGTTTATATCTTAAAAAATGTCGTTCGTATTTTTATTCAGGTGTTATGTATAAATTATTTTTTAGTTGCCTACTAAAAACATACATTTACGGCAACTAAAAAACACATACCTAAAAATAACACCTTAAAAATTATGAATTCTGAAAATTCACAAACCAAATGGGGACAATTTATCTCCCTTGTAACCGTATTTTTTTTCTGGGGCTTTGTGGGCTCCGCCAATGACATTTTAATACCTGTCTTTAAAAAAGTATTTACTTTATCCCAAGTTCAGTCACAATTAGTAGCCTGGGCTTTTTATGCCGCGTATTTTGTGGGTTCTTTAATTTTTTTCCTGATATCCTTAAAGTCTGATGTATTACAAAGATTTGGATACAAAAAAACACTGGCTGCCGGATTAATGCTTTCAGCATTTGGTTCCTTCCTGTTTGTTCCTGCAGCAACTATGCAAAGTTTCCCGTTCTTTTTAACAGCCCTTTTTACGGTTGGATTAGGTTTTTCAATCCAGCAAATTGTAGCTAATCCGTTAGCTATAAAAATGGGAAGTCCTGTAACCGGAGCACACCGATTAACATTAGCCGGAGGAGTTAATTCATTCGGAACCACTATTGGTGCTATTTTACTTGGTATCGCTTTATTTGGAATGGGTGACAATAAAAACACAACGCTTTCTCTTGAAGACATCAAACTTCCCTTTATAATCCTTGGATTGGCTTTTATTCTGGTAGCTATTTTTATGCTGTTATCTAAAATTGAAGATCCGGTTAAAGAAGAGGAAGCTAAAATTGAGGATGGTCATAAAAATTTCAGCATTATGGATTATCCACAATTGTATTTAGGAATGCTTGCCATTTTTATTTACGTAGGTACCGAAGTAACCATCATCAGTAATCTTCCGGCTTTATTACACACTCGTGAATTTGGAAATATTTTAGAAGAAGCCATCCCTCCTTTTATCGCTTTGTATTGGGGGAGTTTAATGATTGGTCGCTGGAATGGAGGAGTCAACGTATTTAATACTTCTAAAATGGTAAATACAGCTCTTAAATTCATCGTACCTGCTCTGGCTTTTGGAGTTATTATTTTTGCCAATATTTTTGCGCAACACGATGTTTCTGCTTTTTATATCTATCCGGTTTGGATCTTGATTTTCATATTTGTTAGTTTTATTGGCGGAAAAAATGCCGGAAAAACGCTAATGCTGTATGGGATTTCAGGCTTACTAATGATGTTTATTGGATTAGTTTGTCCCGATAAAGAAATTGCAATGTTCTTTTTTATCTCCGGCGGATTGTTCTTATCCATTATGTGGCCTTCTATCTTTGACTTAGCCATTGCTGGTTTAGGAAAAAATACCGGAAAAGCATCTTCTTTTCTGATTATGATGATTCTGGGAGGTGGTATAATTCCATTGATTCAGGGAGGAATATGTGATATTGATTTAAGTAATCCCGAAGGAATTATGGGGATTTCATGGACTCATTTCTCTTATATTGTACCGCTTTTAGGATTTGCCTATTTAGGTTTTTATGGTTTTTACTGTCCAAGGATTCTAAAAAAACAAGGTGTTTTTCATGTCGAAACCGAAGGTGGAGCTCACTAGAAAAGCTTTATTATAGTATTCAAAAAAGTCATCAAAATTTATTTTTGGTGACTTTTTTGTTTGAAAACCAGATTCGGGATTTAAATTATAGATTAATTGCTTTTTTAAAAATATATTTGTTCAAAATTTTGAAAATGAAAAAACAATTACTCCTCTTTATAAGCATCCTTTTTATTACTTCTTGTGGTGTAAAACAAACCCGAAACCTGCTGACTTCCGGCAATTATGACGAAGCCATTGATAATGCCATTTATAATTTGCGTTCCAATAAAGACAAGAAAGGAAATCAGGATTATGTTTATTTACTCGAAGAAGCTTTTGCAAAAGCAAAAGAAAGAGATTTAAACAGTTTAAACCTTTTAGAACAGGAGAAAAATCCATTGAATCTGGAGAAAATTTTTAATACTTATGCTCTGTTAAACAACAGACAGGAAAAAATCAAACCTTTGCTTCCTTTAAAATTTCTAAAAGAAGGTAAGAATGCCAAATTTCCATTCGATAATTATAACAAACAAATTGCAGAAAGTAAAACTGCCTTATCTAAGTTTTTATATGCTAATAGTGTGGCATTATTAAAATCTTCCGATAAAATGCAAATCAGAAAAGCGTATGACGATTTAGAATATCTGAATCAGATTAATCCTAACTACAGCAACAGCTTACAACTTCAGCAAGAAGCACTGAACAAAGGAAGGTATTATGTAAATGTAGCATTGCGCAATCAGACTAATATGGTTATTCCTGTGGCTTTGCAAAATGATTTATTGGATTTTAACACTTTTGGGATGAATGATAAATGGACCGTTTATCACAATACTTTTCAAAATCAGGTGCACTATGACTACCAGATTATTGTTAATTTTAAAGCCATCAATATCACGCCGGAACAAATTAAAGAAAAGGAATTTGTTAAAGAAAAAATAATAAAAGATGGTCTAAAAGATCTTTTAGATAAAAACGGAAAGCAGGTAAAAGACAGCCTTGGAAAAGTGATTAAAGTGGATAATTTAAAAACCATTGTCATCAGAATAAGAGAATTTAATCAGTTTAAAGCATGTCAGATTAATGCCAATGTGGATTATATTGATTATAAAAACAAACAGCTTTTACAAAGTTTTCCTTTAGCCTCTGAATCTGTTTTCAGGAATGATTATGCAACTTACAAAGGTGATAAAAGAGCTACTGAAGAAGCTTATTACTCTTATTTTAATCGAAAATTAGTTCCGTTTCCCAGCAATGAACAAATGGTTTACAACACCGGAGAAGATTTAAAACTGAGATTAAAAGACATTTTTACTAAAAACAAATTTAGTAATTAATCCACCCTACGGAGTAATCTGTAATAGATTTAAACTATTTAAACTGAGTATCCAAATGTTAAAATAAATTGTAAAACCGTGTTCAGTTTCAAAAATATGCTTACTTTTGCTGCAATGAATTACAAAAGTGTACATATTACTACATTGTCACGGATAGACAAACCAGTTACTTCGCCCGAAGTACGGATACTTGTATAGTATCTAAAAATGTTTTTGTTTTATTATATTCATTATTTTATTAGTACCACATTGAAATTACAGCCGTTATCCGTTGGGTTTATATATCCAGAAAGTGAAATTTTATTTATTTTATATTCCTACATTTTTTCTTGTTGGTTTTATTATGTTAATTTTGCAAGCAATTTCAAAAAAGGTTCAAAACTAAAATATAATTATTCAACTTTTTTTAACCCAAAATTCATCTTTTGAAATGAATATCTCTATTGTTATAGCTCAGGAAGAACATTTTAAGTATGCGCAAATTATTTGTGATACGATAGAAGCGTCTGCCCTATTGAGAGGAACCGGAATTGCAAAAAGAACTCCTGAATATGTCCAGAAAAAAATGGAAAAAAGGGATGCCGTTATCGCATTAGATAAAAACGGTGACTTTGCAGGTTTCTGCTATATCGAAAGTTGGCAACACGGACAATTTGTTGCTCACTCCGGATTGATTGTACATCCTGATTTTAGAAATTTAGGCTTAGCCAAAAAAATAAAGACCTTCGTATTTGATTATTCCTTAAAAAAATATCCGGGTGCTAAAGTTTTTGGAATCACAACCGGTTTAGCGGTGATGAAAATTAATTCTGATTTAGGATACAAACCCGTGCCTTTTTCTGAGTTAACCAGCGATCCTACCTTTTGGTCCGGCTGTAAAACCTGTACTAATTTTGAAATCTTAAAAAGTAAAGATTACAAAATGTGTTTGTGTACAGGAATGCTTTATGATCCTGCCGAAAAACCTAAAGATCCGCCTAAACATCCTTTCAATGTCCGGATTTGGAATCGTTTAAAGAAAATCAAACAAGCTTTGTTTTTAGAGAATAAAGACGAATATGTCAAATTATTTAAAAAATTAAATCTAATCAGCTAAAAGCCAAAAGCGGATAGCATATATAATAGTTACAAAAATGAAAAAAGTTGTATTAGCTTATAGTGGAGGTTTAGACACCTCATATTGCCTTAAATATCTAAAAAATGAAAAAGGATATGAAGTTCACACCGTATTAATTAATACAGGAGGTTTTGATGATGCCGAATTAAAAGCGATTGAAGACAGAGCCTACGAATTGGGAAGCGCTAAACACGCTAACCTGACTATTTTAGACAAATATTACGACAAAGCCATTAAATATTTGATTTATGGTAATGTTCTAAAAAACAATACTTATCCACTATCAGTAAGTGCTGAAAGAGTTTTTCAGGCAATTGAAGCTATAAAATATGCAAAATCGGTTGGCGCAAGTGCCATCGCACACGGAAGTACCGGTGCCGGAAATGACCAAATTCGTTTTGACCTAATTTTCCAGACTATTGCTCCGGAAATCGAAATCATCACTCCTATTCGTGACTTGAAATTATCTCGTCAGGAAGAAGTAGATTATCTGTCTAAAAACGGCGTGCATTATTCCTGGGAAAAAGCACAATATTCTATCAATAAAGGACTTTGGGGAACAAGTGTAGGCGGAAAAGAAACCTTAACTTCTCACCAGTCTTTACCAAGTGAAGCGTATCCTTCTCAATTAACGAAAGAAGGAGAAGAAAAAGTAACTTTAGAATTCAAAGGCGGCCAATTAGTAGCCGTAAACGGTGTAGCTGATAAACCTTCGAATAATATTGTAGCACTTGAAAAATTAGCCAGTGCTTATGCTATCGGCAGGGATACTCACGTGGGTGATACTATTATCGGGATCAAAGGAAGAGTTGGTTTTGAAGCTGCTGCTCCGCTTATCATCATCAAAGCGCACCATTTATTAGAAAAGCATACACTTGGAAAATGGCAACAATACTGGAAAGAACAATTGGGCAACTGGTACGGAATGTTATTCCATGAAGGTCAATTTTTAGATCCTGTAATGCGTAACATCGAGTCTTTCCTTGAGGATACTCAAAAAACAGTAAACGGAAAAGTTTTTGTTTCGTTGAAACCGTATCATTTTTCATTAGACGGAATCGAATCTGAAAATGATTTAATGAATACCGGTTTTGGTCAGTATGGCGAAATGAACAATGCCTGGACTTCAGATGACGCTAAAGGATTTATCAAAATTTTAGGTAATGCTCAAAACATATTTTCATCTGTAAACAATGAAACTTACGAATAGCATATAAAGTTTTCTCTGGAGCAGAAACATTTGCTTTATAGGAAACAATCGTCCCGCTTTCCGTTTCAATCTTTTCCTTAAAAAAGGAAAAGGATTTTCACTGCAATCGGGGCTAAAAAGAAACATTTTGCTTTTTAAGAATGTTTTCAAATTAAAAAAGTCTGAGTTTTATCTAAAACTTAAACACAATTTTAAACCATTAAGAAATTAAGTTTCATTAAGCTTAATAACCTTAATTTCTTAATGGTTCAATAAAAAAATAAAGATTATGATTACTATTGGAATAATTGGAGGTTCAGGATACACAGCAGGAGAATTAATTAGAATATTAATGTTCCACCCTAATGCTAAATTGGATTTTGTGTATAGTACAACCAACGCCGGAAAACCACTTTCAATTGCACATCAGGATTTGATGGGTGATATCGAAATGAATTTTACTGATACCGTTAATCCTAATGTAGATGTACTTTTCTTATGTCTGGGTCACGGAAAATCAATTTCGTTTTTAGAGAACAATAAATTCTCTGACAACACAAAAATCATCGATTTAGGAAACGATTTCCGTTTGACAAAAGACAAAGTATTTGACGGAAAAACATTTGTTTACGGCTTGCCTGAACTCAACAAATCCGATATTAAAAAAGCGAATTATATTGCTAATCCAGGTTGTTTTGCTACCGCTATCCAACTGGCTTTACTGCCATTAGCAGCTGATGGATTATTGAATGATGATGTTCACATCAATGCCACAACAGGAAGTACCGGTGCCGGAGTTGGTTTAGCTGCCACTTCTCATTTTAGCTGGAGAAACAACAACTTCTCTCATTACAAAGCATTTGAACACCAACACTTGGGCGAAATCAATCAAAGCATCAATCAATTGCAGGCTTCGTATAGTGACGAATTAATTTTTGTTCCCAACAGAGGTGATTTTCCAAGAGGAATTTTTGCAACATTATATACAAAATCAGAAGAAAGTTTAGAAGATTTAGTGGCTAAATACGAAGCTTTTTATGCTGATCAACCGTTTGTAACCGTTACAACTACTAACATCAACATGAAGCAGGTAGTACAAACGAACAAATGTATTATTAGTTTATTGAAAAAAGGAAACCGGGTTTTAATAACATCAACAATTGATAATTTATTAAAAGGCGCCTCTGGTCAGGCAATTCAAAACATGAATTTAATGTTTGGATTAGACGAGACTACAGGATTGCATTTGAAACCGTGTGGATTTTAATCCCCACCCCAGCCCTCCCCGAAGGGGAGGGAGACAAGCCTTTATCAACATTGTCAATTATTTTAGTCTTTAGCGACTAAATAATTAAAAATAAATTAAATTAATATAATCGTGAAATATTTATTCTTTCTCTTCTAAAGAGAGAAAGAATAAATAAAAACTCAAAAGCAACACCCCCCGTTGTACATATTTATTCCCCCTCTTTTGGAGGGGGTTAGGGGGAGGAAAAAAATGAACTTATTTGACGTTTACCCATTATACCCTATTACACCTGTAAAAGCATTAGATTGCACCATTACAGATGATAAAGGAATTGAATATTTAGACTTATACTCCGGTCACGGAGTGATTTCTATTGGTCACACCCAACCGGATTATGTGGCTAAAGTAAAAGCACAACTGGATAATTTGAGTTTTTACTCGAATGCGAT
Organism: Flavobacterium flevense; assembly: GCF_900142775.1. Lineage (GTDB taxonomy): Bacteria > Bacteroidota > Bacteroidia > Flavobacteriales > Flavobacteriaceae > Flavobacterium > Flavobacterium flevense. Next base: position 78,202 of record NZ_FRCC01000003.1, on the reverse strand, counting down.
TCAGAATCCCTTACAGGTAGAATTAGCAGAGAAATTAGGAAAAGCTTCGGGCTTGACTGATTTCAGCTTATTTCTTTGTAGTTCTGGTGCTGAAGCCAATGAAAATGCTTTAAAAGTAGCTTCTTTTCATACGAATAAATCAAGAGTAATTGCTTTTGACAATTCGTTTCACGGAAGAACTTCGGCAGCAGTTGCAGTTACCGATAACAAAAAAATTGTAGCGCCATTAAACGCACAACAAGTGGTTACTTTCCTGCCGTTGAACCAAATTGATTTGGTAGAAGCTGAATTGCAAAAAGGTGATGTTTGTGCGGTTATAATTGAACCTATTCAGGGTGTTGGTGGTTTAGACCAGGGAACAACTGAGTTTTTTCAGGCTTTGGAAAAAGCATGTAAAGCGAATGACGTAGTTTTGATCTTGGACGAAGTACAATCAGGTTACGGAAGAAGCGGAAAATTCTTTGCTTTTCAACACCACGGAATCCATCCGGATATTGTAACTACTGCTAAAGGAATGGGGAACGGTTTCCCTATTGGAGGCGTTTTGATTTCTCCTAAATTCCAGGCAAGTTACGGATTATTAGGAACTACTTTTGGCGGAAGCCATTTGGCTTGTGCTGCAGGAATTGCTGTTTTAGACGTGATGGAAGCTAAAAACCTAATCGAAAACACGAATAAAGTATCTGAATACTTTTTTGAAGCCATTAAAGTAATTCCTGAAATCATCAAAGTAAAAGGAAGAGGACTGATGTTAGGAGTCGAATTTGATTTTGACGTGAGTGCTTTGAGAAAGAAAATGATTATTGAAAAATACATTTTTACAGGTGGAGCCAATAATAAAAACTTATTGAGAATCCTTCCTCCATTGACAATTACAACGGATGCAATTGATACTTTTATCGTAGCATTACAAGAAAGTCTGGCAGAATTGAAATAACATTTCGCTCATCGCTCCGCAAAGTCTGTGACTTTGAGGAAGTGATAAACGGTCTCTGACCGAATAAACAAAAACGAAGGTTAAAAACCTTCAAACGCATCCACAAAGTCACAGACTTTGCGGAGCAAGATTTTTAGTTGTAACAATTAAAAATAATGTAAAAATCTGTAAAATCAGCGTGCTATTATTTTCACGCAGATTTAAAAAAATTTTAAAGGTCGCTCCGCAAAGTCTCCGACTTTGAGGAAGTGATAAGCGGTCTCTGACCGCATACAAAACGAAGGTTAAAAACCTTCAAACGCATCCACAAAGTCACAGACTTTGCGGGGCAGGGCAAATTAAAAAGATAAGGACTGTTTTTTTTAAGCCAAAGATTGGTTTGCGTGAGGGATAGCAGCGAAAATCCTTTTTTATTAATTGTAGCGTAGCGGAAATGAATAAAAAAGATTGCAGCGAATAGCCCGACCCTGAGTTTTTTTTACGAAGGGACACGTCCAAAACAAAATAACATTTATACTAGAACAAAATGAGTACATTATTATCCATAGAAAAAAGAAACGCGGTATTGAATACGATGGCAGATCTTTTAGAACAAGAAAGAGAAGCTTTGAAAGCTATCAATCAACAGGATTTAGCCAATTACAACGGTGAAGACTTAGCTATGGAGAAACGGCTACTCGTTGATGATGCTAAGGTGGACGGAATGATACTTTCGGTACAACAATTGGCTAGTCAGGAAGATCCTGTGGGTCAGGTTCGTTATGAATTTACTCATGAGAACGGAATGAGAATCAGCAATAAAACGGCTGCTTTTGGAACGATTTTGATTATTTACGAGTCGCGTCCTGATGTAACGGTGGAAGCTGGCGGAATCGCTTTCAAATCAGGAAATAAAATTTTGTTGAAAGGCGGAAAAGAATCCTTGCTTTCAAACCAGAAGATTGTAAGCCTTTGGCACCAAGCTTTGGAAAGCAATGGAGTTTCAACTGACTGGGTCGAATATCTGAATTATGACCGGGTACAAACGCAGGCTTTCTTAGAAAAACCAACACAAAGAGTGGATTTAATTGTACCTCGTGGTGGTGAAAAACTGATTGAGTTTACTAAAAAACACGCAAGTTGTCCGGTGATTGTAAGTGGTCGCGGAAACAATTTTGTATATGTAAGTGCCGATGCCGATTTGGACAAAGCCATGAACATTATTATCAACGGAAAAACCTCAAACATATCAGTTTGCAACGCTTTAGATAAAGTATTAATTGATGTAAATCTACCCAACTGGGAGTCATTTGCTAATGAATTAGTTACTAAATTAAAGAACTTCAACGTAACTGTTTTAGGTGATGACGCTTTCGCAAAAGCGACTCAGGTTCCTGCGATAGAAAATGATTTGATTTGGTACGAAGAGTTTCTGGATTACAAAATTGTCATTGGAACAATAAATTCAAACCAGGCTGCGATTGAAATGATTAATAAATATTGTGGAGGACACTCTGCTTCAATCATTACTGAAAACCGGGATTTAGCTCAGGAATTTATGGAAAATATTGATGCTTCATCAGTTTATCACAATGCTTCTACCCGTTTTACGGATGGAGGACAATTTGGTTTAGGTGGAGAATTAGCTATCAGTACCGATAAATTACACCAACGAGGACCTATTGGTTTACAGCATTTGGTTACCAATAAATGGTATATTTACGGCGAAGGGCAAATCAGGTAGGGACAAGTCGCGACTTGTCTGTACAAAATAAAAAAGAATGGCGAAGAAAAGAATTTTATTAAAACTGGGAAGCAACACGCTAACCAAGGAAACCAATCATATTTCGAGAGGAAAGATTGAGGATATTGGTATGCAAATCGCTGCTTTAAATGACGAATATGAATTTATCATTGTGAGTTCCGGGGCTATTGCTGCGGCAAAACAATTTGTCAAATTAGACAATAATGATAAAGATGTTTTTATCAAACAAGCTTTAGCATCAATAGGTCAGCCTCATTTAATGCGGATTTACAATGAAAACTTTAAGGATTTAGGTTTAAATACGTCGCAGTGTTTGCTTTCTTATTCTGATTTCGAAAAAGAACAGACCAAGAAAAACATTGTAAATACGATCAACGTATTAGTAAAGAATAATTACATTCCTATTATCAACGAAAATGATACCGTTGCTACGGATGAGATTAAATTTGGTGACAATGATAAATTAGCAGCTTTAGCTGCCGTATTACTAAAAGTTGATATTTTGATTATTGCTACAAACACCAATGGAATTTACACAAAAGCATCTATTAGCAATCCAAACCCTGAAACCATAGCGATTGTAAATGATTTAACAATTTTAGAAAAAGAAATTGGCGAATCAAAATCATCTCATGGAACAGGCGGAATGCAATCTAAAATAGAAGCTGCAGCCATTGCAAAAGAAGCTAATATTGAAACCTGGATTGTGAATGGTCTCAACGACAATTTTATATTGAACGCATTAAAAAACGAAATACTTTTTACTAAAATAATATAAGAAGCTATTCGGTGATTTGTTGATTTGGATATCCAATAAACAAATAACTGATTAACAAATAACCCTCTACACTATGAACTACATTTCCATTCAAAATATTGACAACTTATCCCAATGGGTTCAGGATGCACTTAAAATAAAAGCCAATCCTCTTAAGAATAAAAAACTGGGAAAACACAAAACCTTAGGAATGTTATTTTTTAATCCTAGTTTGAGAACCCGCTTAAGTACTCAAAAAGCAGCCTTGAATTTAGGCATGAATGTAATGGTAATGAACTTTACTAATGAAGGCTGGACACTTGAATTTGAAGATGGTGCTATTATGAGTCAGGGCGCTTCAGAACATATCAAAGAAGCTGCCGAAGTAGTGTCTCAATATTGTGATATTATCGCTATCAGAGCTTTTGCCGGATTGGTAGAAAAAGAAAAAGACAATGCCGAAATCGTATTGTCCGGTTTCTTAAAACACGCTACAGTGCCTATTGTAAACATGGAAGGTTGCACGGGACATCCATTACAATCATTGGCAGATGCCATTACTATGGAAGAATTTAAAACACCTCACAGACCAAAAGTTGTTTTAACATGGGCACCACATCCTAAAGCTTTACCTCAGGCTGTTGCCAATTCATTTGTAGAAATGATGCAGTTACAAGATGCTGATTTTGTGATTACGCATCCGGAAGGATACGAATTGAATCCTGAAATTACCAAAGATTCTAAAATAGAACACGATCAGGATAAGGCTTTTGAAAATGCCGATTTCATTTATGCAAAAAACTGGAGTAACTATATAGAATACGGTCAAATTACCAATGCGGATACCAACTGGACAATAACAGCCGAAAAAATGGCTTTGACTAATAATGCCAAATTCATGCATTGTTTGCCGGTAAGACGTAATGTAATTGTTGCCGATGAAGTAATTGACAGTGAAAACTCCATTGTAATTCAGCAGGCCAATAACAGAACCTATGCTGCTCAGTTAGTATTAGAAAAAATATTAAAAAAAGTGTATAAGTAATACCGAAACTACTATTTTACCAGTACTTCAAAATTTTAAAATAATGAAACAACAACTTTCGATAATAAAAATAGGCGGCAATATCATTGATAATCCCACAGAATTAACGCAGTTTCTTGCTGATTTTTCTAAAATAGAAGGCAATAAAGTACTTGTTCATGGTGGTGGAAAATCAGCAACTAAAATGGCGCAAAGTATTGGTTTAGTCCCTCAGATGATTGATGGACGACGCATTACTGACCAACCCATGCTTGATGTTGTAGTGATGATTTATGCCGGCGAAATTAATAAAAATGTTGTTGCGCAGTTACAGGCTAATAATACCAATGCGATGGGTTTTTCCGGAGCTGACGGAAATTTGATTCAATCGACTAAAAGAAATCATCCCACGATTGATTACGGATTTGTAGGTGATGTACAAAAAGTAAATACACCTTTATTAGAAACCTTAATTACTAACGGAATTGTTCCTGTTTTTTGCGCTATCACCCACGATAAAAACGGTCAATTACTAAATACAAATGCGGATACTATTGCCAGCGAATTAGCGATAGCTTTATCAGAAGTATTCGAAGTAACTTTGAATTATTGCTTCGAAAAAGCAGGCGTTTTGACCGATGTTGAAGATGAAAACTCCGTAATTGAACAAATAAATTCTGAGCTTTATGCCCAATTAAAAGCAGAAGGTGCTATCCATTCCGGGATGATTCCTAAATTAGATAATTGTTTTAACAGCTTGTCTAAAGGGGTTCAGAAAATCCGAATAGGACATCACAAAATGTTAAAAAATGCAGCTGCTGTATGCACAAGCATCCAATTATAAGCAACAGTCGTTTTTTTTAAATAAAAAACAACCGTTGAAAAATTAGAAGAAAAACTTCTAAAAAAACTCCAAGAGTAAATTCTTATTGGAAAAACAAAACACAATGAAAAACATCGAAACACTTACTCAAGAAGCAATTACACTATTAAAAAACCTGATTGAAACCCCTTCCTTTTCAAGTGAAGAACAACAAACAGCTCTTTTAATAGAAAATTGGTTTAACCAAAATGAAATACCTTTCAAGAGAGAGAACAACAATGTTTGGGCATTCAATAAACACTTTGACAAAAACAAACCTACCCTTTTATTAAATTCACACCACGATACCGTACGCCCTAATCAGGCGTATACTAATGATCCTTTTAAAGCTATTGTTGAGGATGGAAAATTATACGGTTTAGGCAGTAATGATGCCGGAGGCTGTCTGGTTTCCTTATTGGCTTCGTTTGTCTATTTTTATGAAAAAGAAAACTTAGCACATAATATTGTAATGGTTGCTTCTGCAGAAGAAGAAAGCAGCGGAAAAAACGGTTTAAACAGCGTTTTAAAACACTTACCGGAACTGGAATGCGCTATAGTGGGCGAGCCTACTTTAATGCAATTAGCCGTTGCTGAGAAAGGATTATTAGTCCTGGATGTAAAGGTAAAAGGAACACCAAGTCACGCGGCTCATCAAAACGATGACAGCGCCATCTATAAAACATTGCCTATCGTGGAATGGTTTAAAAACTATTCTTTCGAAAAAGTTTCGGAGCAATTAGGACCTGTAAAAATGACGGTAACTCAAATCAATGCCGGGAAACAGCACAATGTAGTCCCGTCAGAATGTGATTTGGTCGTAGATATCCGGGTAAATGATTGCTACAATAACAGTCAGATTTTAGAAACGGTAAGAGCTAATGTTGACGCCGAAGTAAATCCGCGATCCATGCATTTAAACGCCTCATCTATCCCTGTTTCTCACGGATTAGTTCAGGCAGGAATCACACTGGGAAGAACCACTTATGGCTCTCCTACCCTTTCTGATCAATCGGTTTTGAATTGTAAATCATTAAAATTAGGACCTGGAGACAGTCTGCGTTCGCATTCGGCAGATGAATTTATTTATTTGAACGAAATCGAAGAAGGAATCGAATTGTATATCAAAATACTAAGCGATTTCTTTAAAATTTAGAATATTCAGGAGCTAATCCCGCTATTCGCTGCAATCTTTTTATCCCAAAAGAAGGGATAAAAAGGATTTTCGCTGCTATCGGGGCTAAAAATTATAAAGGATAATAAGTACGGACAAGTCGCGACTTGTCCTTCAACAAAAAATAAATATCGTATGAAACTTTGGGAAAAAGGAATACCAACCGATAAACAAATAGAACAATTTACAGTAGGAAACGACCGTGAACTGGATTTAGTATTAGCTAAATATGATGCTTTAGGTTCTATTGCTCACGCTAAAATGCTGGGACAGATAGGTTTATTGACCCAGACCGAAACAGATTCATTAGTACTTGCGTTAAACGAAATTATCGCTGATGTTGAAAAAGGAGATTTCGAAATCGAAGACAGTTTTGAAGATGTACACTCCAAAATAGAATATCTTTTAACGGTGAAATTAGGCGATGCCGGAAAAAAAATCCATACTGCCCGTTCCCGTAACGATCAGGTTTTAGTCGATGTCAACTTGTACTTAAAAGACGTTGTAAAAGACCTTAAAACACAAGTAAAAACATTGTTTGATTTGTTGATGGAATCGGCAGAACAACATCAAAATGTATTATTGCCGGGGTACACCCATTTACAAATCGCCATGCCATCCTCATTCGGAATGTGGTTTTCAGCTTATGCCGAAACTTTGATTGACGATATCACGATGCTGAATGCTGCTTTAAAAGTAGTAGATCAAAACCCTTTAGGTTCGGCTGCCGGTTACGGAAGCTCCTTCCCTATCAACCGTAGCTATACCACAAAAGAATTAGGTTTCGAAACCTTAAAATACAATTCGGTGGCAGCACAAATGAGCCGCGGAAAATCAGAGAAAACAGTCGCTTTTGCTATGAGCAGTGTGGCGGCAACTCTGGCTAAGTTTTCTATGGATGTGTGTTTGTACATGAGTCAGAATTTTGATTTTATCTCTTTACCTGCTCATTTAACTACAGGTTCCAGCATCATGCCGCACAAGAAAAACCCCGATGTTTTTGAATTAATCCGTGGAAAATGCAACAAAATTCAGGCCTTACCTTACGAAATCACTTTGATTACTAATAATCTTCCAAGTGGCTACCACCGTGATTTGCAGTTATTGAAAGAAGGATTGTTTCCTGCTATCCAAAACCTGCAAGCTTGTCTGGACATTGCTATTTTCTCTATTAAAGACATCAAAGTAAAAGACGAAATCTTAAACGATCCTAAATACAATTACCTGTTTACCGTAGATACCTTAAACGAAATGGTAGTTGCCGGAATGCCTTTTAGAGATGCTTACAAAGCCGTTGCCGAGCAATTAGAAGCCGGAACCTACCAATCTCCAAAAGAAACGAAACACACCCACGAAGGAAGTATCAACAACCTTTGCCTGAAAGAAATCAAAGGAAAAATGAACCGCGCTTTTTAAAAAGAAAATTCAAATATATTTAAAGCCACGAATTCACGAATTAAAAATAATAATTCGTGAATTCGTGGCTTTTAATTTTTCAAATATAAATCTGCTAAAATTCGTGTAATCTGCGGTAAAAAAACAGGAAATTTAATTTGTGAATTCGTGGCTAAAAAACCTTTCAAATCCTTTAAATCTGCGAAAATTTGTGTAATCTGCAGTAAAAAAAGGAATTATAATTCGTGAATTCGTGGCTAAAAAACACTACAGCCTCCCTTTCAACGCCACAGCATCAATATCCGAATGCGAAGCATCATAAACCGATTTCCCGTCTTTAATCAAAAGAAGCTGTGGCGACTCATGATACACATTAAAACGATTCGCTATTTCATTCGAAATTTCGCGATAAGCGATTAAATCCAGAAAATAAGGCGTAACCTCATCCTGCAAATCAAACTCCCTTTCAAATTGCTTTAAAGCCATTCTGCTAATACTGCAACGGGTACTGTGCTTAAAAATAACCGCCGGTTTCTCATTCGAATTAAAAACGATTTCGCCTAACTGATCCATATCGGTCAGGTTTACCCAGTTTATTTTAGACTCTTGTTGTTTTGGAGTTTCGTCACTCCCGAAAATATTTTTTAAAAAACTCATATTTTGACATATTTTCTGACTTTTTGGCGTTTTAAAATGATAAAAATCAGCTTTTAAATGCCTTTTTGTCCGTAATTTTATAGATGGAATATAATTTGTCCCTTTTCTGCAAAGTTAAGTATTAAGTTTCAAACCAAATCTATAAAAAAATGAACATTAATAAATTTACCATTAAATCGCAGGAAGCTATTCAGCATTCTCAGCAACTTGCTCAGAGTAATGGCCAACAGCAAATAGAAAACGAACACCTCTTCAAAGCTATTTTTGAAGTGGATGAAAACGTGGCACCTTTTATTTTGAAAAAACTCAATGTAAATGTGCCGTTGTTTTTACAGGTTCTGGACAGCACCATTCAAAGCTTCCCCAAAGTTTCGGGCGGTGATGTGATGCTTTCACGCGATGCCAATAAAGCATTGAACGAAGCCGAAAATATTGCTAAAAAAATGAACGATGAATATGTTTCTATCGAGCATTTAATCTTAGCTATTTTTGACTCTAAGTCTAAAGTATCCCAGATATTAAAAGATCAGGGCGTTACCGAAAAAGGATTGAAAGCAGCCATTGATGAATTACGTAAAGGCGAAAGAGTTACGTCGGCATCGGCTGAGGAAACCTATAATTCGTTGAATAAATACGCTAAAAACCTGAACGAGTTGGCCAAATCAGGCAAACTGGATCCGGTAATTGGTCGTGATGAAGAAATTCGAAGAGTATTACAAATCCTAACCCGAAGAACCAAAAACAACCCGATGCTTGTGGGAGAACCCGGTGTGGGTAAAACCGCCATTGCCGAAGGATTAGTACACCGTATTGTAGATGGCGACGTTCCTGAAAACCTGAAAGAAAAAATCGTGTATTCACTGGATATGGGAGCCTTGATTGCAGGTGCGAAGTACAAAGGAGAATTTGAAGAACGTTTAAAATCGGTAGTGAAAGAAGTTACTTCTGCCGAAGGAGATATTGTGCTTTTCATTGACGAAATCCACACACTTGTAGGTGCAGGCGGTGGCGAAGGCGCTATGGATGCCGCAAATATCCTGAAACCGGCTCTGGCTCGTGGAGAACTAAGAGCAATTGGGGCAACGACTTTGGACGAATACCAAAAATATTTCGAAAAAGACAAAGCACTGGAACGTCGTTTCCAAAAAGTACAAATCGAAGAACCGGATACCGAAAGTGCCATTTCCATTTTGCGTGGTATCAAAGAAAAATACGAAACACACCATCAGGTACAAATTAAAGACGAAGCCATTATTGCTGCGGTAGAATTGTCGCAACGTTATATTACCAATCGTTTTTTACCGGATAAAGCCATCGACTTAATGGACGAAGCCGCTTCAAAAATCCGAATGGAGATTAATTCAAAACCGGAGGAACTGGATGTTTTAGACCGTAAAATAATGCAACTCGAAATTGAAATTGAAGCGATTAAGAGAGAAAAAGACGAGGCGAAATTGAAAATTTTAGGTCTGGAATTAGCCAACCTGAAAGAAGAAAGAAACAAAATTTTCGCCAAGTGGAAAACCGAAAAAGACGTTGTAGATAACATTCAGGCGGTTAAAAAAGAAATCGAAGACTTTAAATACGAAGCCGAACGTGCCGAGCGTGATGGTGATTATGGAAAAGTAGCCGAAATAAGATACGGAAAAATCAAAGAAGCTCAGGAACAATTAGACAAATTAACAAAAGAGCTACAAGAGAATCAATCCGGTGGAAGTTCGTTGATAAAAGAAGAAGTCACCCGTGAAGACATTGCCGAAGTGGTGGCTAAATGGACCGGAATTCCGGTAGTGAAAATGCTGCAGGGCGAGCGTGAAAAACTGCTGCATCTGGAAGAAGAACTGCACCGCCGTGTGGTAGGTCAGGAAGAAGCCATTGAAGCCGTGAGTGATGCCGTACGCCGTAGCCGTGCCGGATTGCAGGACATGAAAAAACCTGTGGGAACCTTCCTATTCCTGGGAACAACCGGTGTGGGTAAAACCGAATTGGCAAAAGCCTTAGCCGAATATTTATTCGACGATGAAAACGCCATGACGCGTATTGATATGAGTGAATATCAGGAACGCCACGCTGTGAGCCGCCTGGTAGGAGCGCCTCCGGGATATGTGGGTTATGATGAAGGCGGACAATTGACCGAAGCAGTACGTAGAAAACCCTATTCGGTGATTTTACTGGATGAGATTGAAAAAGCGCATCCCGATACGTTTAACATCTTGTTGCAGGTCTTGGACGAAGGTCGTTTGACAGACAACAAAGGACGCCTTGCCGATTTCAAGAACACCATTATCATCATGACTTCTAATATGGGAAGCCAGATTATTCAGGAGAAATTTGAAAACCTGAAAGGTAGCGTTGAAGCCGCAACGGAAGCTGCCAAAACAGAAGTTTTAGGCTTACTGAAGCAAACTGTACGTCCGGAGTTCATCAACCGTATTGACGAAATTGTGATGTTTACACCGCTGACCAATGCTAATATTGCGCAAATTGTAGGCCTCCAACTCAAATCAGTAACGAAGATGATGGCACAGCAAGGCATTACGATGGACGCCACACCGGAAGCCATTGCGTACTTGTCTGACAAAGGATTTGACCCGCAATTTGGAGCCCGTCCTGTAAAACGTGTCATTCAGCGAGAGGTGTTGAACCAGCTGTCCAAAGAAATTCTGGCCGGCAAAATCACCACCGACAGCATTATCCTTCTGGATGCTTTTGACGGACATTTGGTTTTTAGAAATCAAACTGAGTCGGTATAAGTCATTGCGAGGAACGAAGCAATCTCACTACAAAGAGCAGATAAGTTGAATAACTTAGTGAGATTAGCTACGCTCCATTCGCTGTGCTCGCAATGACACAACAACAAAATCCCCTAACACCAGTCATCACGGCTGGTGTTTTTTTTACTATACTTCTCTTTTTCTAATTCCTAAAAAGCGGTTTCAGATTATGGGAACATTCCACTGAAAATAACTGAATCTCAATATACTTAACTACCTTTGGAAGATATCCCAAAAATAGATGAGCAAAAAATCAATCCCCGCAACTACAAATAATGCTCTTCAGCCAGAAGACACTAATTATGCCCAAGAATTAATCCTCGCCAATAAAGAACTTGCTCTTCAAAACATCGAAAAGGAAAAACGTGCTGACGAATTAATGATAGTCAATAAAAAACTGGCACTACAGGTTATTGAAAGAAAAAAACACGCTGCCGAATTAATTATCGCCAACAAAGAGCTTGTTTTTCAAAACATGGAAAAAGAAAAGCGCGCTGCCGAACTGGTAATTGCCAATATCGAACTTGCTTATCAGAATCAGGAAAAACAAGACCGAGCAGCCGAATTAATAATTGCTAATAAAGAATTGGCATTTCAGATCATTGAAAAAGAAAAACGTGCCGCCGAATTAGTCATCGCTAACAAGGAGCTGGTTTTTCAAAATAAAGAAAAAGAAAAACGCGCTGCCGAACTGGTACTCGCTAATATCGAACTCGCCTATCAAAATCAGGAAAAGGAAAATAGGGCTGCCGAATTGATAATCGCCAACAAAGAACTGGAAATTCAGGCTACTGAGAAAGAAAAACGGGCTGCCGAAGTAATCATCGCCAACAAAGAGCTTATTTATCAAAATAAGGAAAAAGAAAAACGCGCCGCCGAACTCGTAATAGCTAATAAAGAGCTGGCTTATCAAAACGAAGAGAAAGAAAAACGTGCCGCCGAATTGCTCATTGCCCATAAAGAACTCCAGTCTTTCACCTTCATTTCAAGCCACGATTTACAAGAACCTTTGCGGAAAATTCAGGCTTTTTCTGCCAGAATCATCGAGGAAGAGTCTGAAAATTTATCTGTAAAAGGAAAATATTATGTAGAACGCACCAGGCTTTCGGCATTGCACATGCAAAATCTCATCAATGATCTCCTTGCCTACTCCCGCACCAGCGTTACCGAAAGGAAATTTGAAATCAGCGATCTTCATAAAATTGTTCAGGAAGTAATGGCTTCGCTCAAAGAACAGATACAGGAAAAAGAAGCCACCATCGAAGTCTATCCCCTTTGCAACGTTAACATTATCCCTTTTCAGTTTCGTCAGCTGTTGCAAAACCTCATCAATAATTCCCTTAAGTTTTGCAGCCCGGAACAGAAATCACACATCACCATCAAGTGTGATTTTATAGAATACAACCCGTCAGACACTAAAAAACCTGCTCTGAAAATGGATTACCATCATATTAGCATTGCTGATAACGGAATAGGTTTCGACCCAAAATTCAAACATAAAATATTCGAAATCTTCCAGCGCCTGCATGAAAAAGGAAAATATGAAGGCACCGGAATAGGGCTCACCATTGCTAAAAAAATAGTAGAAAACCATAATGGCGTTATTACCGCCCATGCCACATTAAATAAGGGTGCCACCTTTAACATTTACATTCCTGCAGCACAATAATACATTACGTAAAATCCTATCAGAGTGTCTAAATCTAACAAGATTAACCATACCACACCAGTCATCACGGCTGGTGTTTTTTTTTAGGAGCATAACGGATAATTTTCCATAAGTACTTCCCTCCTGCTCTTGCCTTTATCTCGTTCCGTTGCACTACACGAGGATATCGTCTCGATCAGGGCTATTCATTACTTTTTAATTTCTCAATGACTTAAAAGCCTATTTTTACTACAAAAAAGAGTATTTCAACGAGTTATTATGCTTTTTAAAGATTTTACAGTAATCGTTTACAAATAAGAATGTATTTTGGAGTAAAATTCTGAAAGAAAAAGAATATATTTGAAAATAAATAAAATCTGATTGCCGTCAGACCTATCCACCCATTTTTGGGATAATAAGTCAGATTTTATCAGACCTATATACAAGTTGGCAGACATTGCCCTAGAACCTCAGGAAAAACAAGAACCAAAGAAAAATACATCAAAAATGGCAGAAAATAAACTTCAATCTTTGACTGAAATATTTAACGAGAAAATTTTTAGAATTCCAGATTTTCAAAGAGGTTATTCTTGGGAAAATAATCAATTAGAAGATTTTTGGGAAGATTTAATGAATCTTAAAGGAGATAAAATTCATTATACTGGGCTACTTACTGTTGAATCAGTTTCAAAAAAAGATATTTAAAAAATTGAAAAATGGCAAGATGATTTGTGGCTTTTTGAACGAGGTTTAAATGCATATTATTTAATTGATGGTCAACAAAGATTAACGACTTCAATCATTTTAATAAATGAAATATTAAATAAATTTAAAGATGAAGAAGGTATAAATTTTAAATCCAAAGAGTATTGGGCAAACAAATTTTTATTTGAAAAATATGGCGAAGATTATAAATCTTATATTTTTGGATATGAAAAAGATAATCCAAGCGATGAATATTTCAAAACAAAAATTCTAAATCAAGAATCATCTACTGCGGATAAATTCCCCGAAGAAACATTATATACAGCAAACTTAAAATCTTCAAAACATTTTTTTGAAAAAAAATTAGAAAAAATAGACAAAGTTGAATTAGAAGATATTTTTAAAAAAATCATTTCGAAATTTAAGTTTAATTTTTATGAAATTGATGAGGAGTTAGATGTATTTGTTACGTTTGAAACAATGAATAATCGTGGAAAATCTTTATCAAATTTAGAGTTGTTAAAAAATAGATTAATTTATCTATCAACATTATTGGAAATAGATTTAGCAACTAGAAATAGATTAAGAAATGATATTAACGAAACGTGGAAAACTATTTATGAGTTTTTAGGAAAGAATAAATATAATCCAATGGATGATGATGAGTTTTTAAGAAACCATTGGATTATGTATTTTAAATATGACAGAAAAGAATCCGGTTCATATGCAAAATATTTATTGAATGAAAAATTTACTGCAAAAAACACCATAAAGGGGAAAATAGATTTAAAAGAAATTAAGGTCTATATAGATAGTTTGGCTAAATCTGTAAAATCTTGGTTTTATTTATTTAATCCACAATTTTCTTCTTATTCAGATGATACAAAGGAATGGATTCAAAAACTTAATAGAATATCTATGAGTGCATTTCCTCCTTTATTTATGGCAAGTATGAATAAGTGCACAGAAGAAGAATTTGTGCCACTTTTTCAATCCGCAGAAAAATTTATTTTTCTTGTGTTTAGATTATCTCAAAGACCATCAAACACAAAAAACAGTCATTTTTATAGACTCGCAAATTCATTTTATTTTGGTAAAGAAGAAACTACAATAAAATCAGTAATTTCAAATATAAACTGGTTAACGCAAGGGGAATCTGGAGAAGGAGACGATTACGTTTATCACGGTTGGTTTGATTTAGGGAAATTTCAAACTTATATTCAAGACCAATATCAAAGAGGTGAAGGTTTTTATTCTTGGAATGGTTTAAGATATTTTCTTTTTGAGTATGAACTTTATTTACAACAAAAAGCAAACGGAAATCAAAAAGTAAAATGGTCTGACTTTAATAAGAGAAAAAAAGAAGACACAATTGAACATATCTACCCACAAACTGCAACTGATAAATGTTGGAGTACTGAATTCAATATGTATAACAAAAAAGAGAGGAGTATTTTACTTAATAATTTGGGAAATTTAGTATTATTAGGTCAATCTAAAAATTCAGAATTCCAAAACAAATGTTTTAGTTTTAAAAAGAAACATACGAATAATCTAAATTCAGAAGTAGGTTTTTATAATGGAGCATATAGTGAAATTGAAGTTTCTTCTTTTGACAATTGGACACCAAAAGAAATTGAAATTAGAGGAAAAAAAATGCTTTCTTTTTTAGAGAAAAGATGGAATATAAAGTTTAGTGATTGGGAAAATGTTAACAAAGAAAACATATTAATGTTAGATTTTATGAAAACTGAAATAGCAACTGAAAAATAGCAACGATCTGCCAACACACGCTACAACGGATTTGGGCAATTGACTTAATGGAAAGTTGGTTTTGTATTTGGGATCATTTGGCAAATCCGAAAATAGGGCTTAATTTAGTCCCAAACCCGCTGTAGCGCGAGAACGTTATAGGCAATGGTACCAAAACAACGCCTAAATTTAATAACCAATTATTTAAAATAAATTATGAGTAAAATTTACAATTATTGCGCTTTTTATGTAAATGAACCATTCAATGAATCATCTCTAGGTGCTCACGCAACTAAAGATTTTTGTCATTATAATTTGCTCAAAGCGTGGAAAGGTTCAGATAATTCATTTCCATTTAAAAATGCACACGATACAACTTATAATGTTCGTGATAATAGTGATTGGGATTTGACTCTTAAACCACGACTTAGGGAAAGACTTAGAAATTCTAAGAACATTATCTTATTTTTGAGTGAGAATACTACGAATTCAAGAGCTTTACGAGAAGAAATTGATTACGGAATTAACACTTTAAACTTACCTGTAATTGTAATATATCCTGATTTAAAAACAAAGGAAGATTTGCTTAACAATGCTAAAACTGATTTAAACAATACTGTGAAAAATTTATGGAATAAATTACCAATTCTCAGAGATTCTAAATCAAAAGTACCTGTACTACATATTCCAATGAACAAAGATGTTATACGAGATTCTTTAAATAATTCTGATTTTATAGTTGATTCTGGAAAAAATCCTGATGATTATAGTTATAAAAAATAACCAATGAAAGTTAATTTTTTTGACAAAGCTGTTAGAAACAAATTCTGGATTTATTTTTCAGTAATATCTGGTATTTTATCATTCATATTGCTTTTTAATATTGTACCTGAAGAGCATAAAGAATGTCTAAAATATTTTGGTTATCTATCTTTTTTTATTTTGATAATTATATATTTAATTATTTGGTGTAGAGCTAATAAACTTAAGAATATTGATATAGATATAGATGGTAGTAATGTAAATATAAAATGTGGAGATTTATTTTCCGAAGACGGTCTTAAAACTATAGCATTTAACGAGTATTTTGATACTATAGTTGATGATAAAATAATATCTAACAAATCACTTAATGGTATTTTTATTAATAAATATTTTAGCGGGAAGATACAGGAACTTGATAATTTTATAGTAGAAAAATCAGATGAATTAGACGTGATTAATAATCAAGTTAATAGAAGATTGGGGGGTAAAACAGTTCAATTTAAATTAAGTACAATTTTTGTTTATGACGAATTTATACTAACTGCATTTTCTAAATTTGATGAGCATAATAAAGCAACTCTGACAATGCCCGAATACATAGAATTTTTGATTAATTTTTGGGATAGAGTCAACCGTGTTTACGCTCAAAAAACTGTTTCCGTTCCTGTTTTCGGTTCTGGCATCACACGAATAAAAGAACACAAAAATATAAGCGATGAAGATTTATTAAAGATAATGTTATGGACATTTAAATTAAGTGAAATGAAATTTAAACATCCTGCTAAATTAACAATTGTTATTCATAAAGATAAAATTGGTCAAATTAACTTATTCAATATTAAATCAATAGAATTAGGAATATAAAACCACCCCACTGGGTCTCGTTTGTCCGCAACTCTGGTGCTTGCCTGCGGCGAGTACCAATTATCAATTAAAAGATAAATCGTAGCGTTTGCAACGCGGCTATCTTTAGAAGCTGGAATTATATTTCATTATAGAAATTATGTCGAAAATAAACTGTGTTTTGTAATGTATAAGTCTAAAAGCAGTATTGAACCGCGTTGCAAACGCTTTATATGGTTTTCAAAATTAAGTAGGTACTCGATACAATCGAGCACCAGTTTGAGAGAGTTGGTATAAGTTCATTGCGAGGAACGAGCGCCATCTCACTAAGTTGCTCAACTTATCTGCTCTTTGTAGTGAGATTAGCTACGCTCCGTTCGCTGTGCTCGGGTGCCACGCTATCGCTCGCAATGACAACACAAGACAAGATAACAACGAGCCACACAAAAGGATTCGTGAGGTAGCAGTGAAACCTTAAGAGAATGATACACAAGCATAAATTTTGTAAGATTTATTTATATATTAGCCAAAAAAAATTAAAAAAATCGTACTCAATACAATTAACTAAAATGGGAAAATTTATTACAGGAGAAAATCTTGAAAATGCAGTTTATGAAATAATTTGGGAAGCAAAAACCAACCTTTTAATTGTTTCTCCATTTATAAAACTAGATGACTATTTTAAAAGTCTTTTCGACAATCACATAAATAATCCAAAACTTCACATATTAATTGTTTTTGGAAAAAATGAAAGAGAAGTTAGCAGAAGTTTAAGCAAAAATGATTTTGACTATTTTAAAAAATTCCTAAACATAAGCATAGTTTATGTACCAAATCTACACGCAAAATATTATGGAAATGAGAAAAAAGGAGTAATAACTTCTATAAACTTATATGACTACTCATTTAAAAACAATGTCGAATTTGGAGTCTATTCTGAAATAAGCATTATAGATAAGTTTACAACAAACGCAGACAATGAAGCTTGGCAAACTTGTTATGAACTTGCAGAAAAAAGCGAGGCTATATATATTAAGCGACCAGTTTATGAAAAGAAATTATTAAGTTCATTGCTTGGTAAAAATTACATAAAATCAGATGTTTTATTCGACACTACAGACAAATTTTATTCTTCGTGGAATAGAAATAAATTAAGTGATCTAAAAACATTAAACGATTTCCCATTTGAATTAGAATTAGGTTCAGAACCAAAATCAAGGCCAAATAGAGAAGAAATTGAAAATCCAACAAATGGATTTTGTATTAGAACAGGAGAAAAAATAGCATTTAATATAAAAAAACCATTATCAAATCAAGCTTATAGAAGTTGGGCATCTTTTGGTAATGAAAATTATCCGGAAAATTTTTGCCACAAAACTGGAAAACCTTCAAACGGAAAAACATCAATGCGAAAACCTATATTATAAAAAGCTACTGCCAACAGCTACCCGGTCGCGCGGATTTGCAATCCGTGCCAGCAACAATGAGTAAAAAAGCATCTTACGAAGATGCTTCCTTCGTCAGCATGACAAGTTTGTGGGTAGTTACGTTTGTTAACTAAAAATACTTTTGTAAAAATAATTTAATATATTTGAAATTGATAAAGTTTTCCCATAAATAACCATTAATAACCTAAAATGATGAAAAATATTTGTACCCACTGCCAGACAGAAAATGATAGTAGTTTAAAATATTGTTCTGTTTGTGGGTATCAGCTCGCTGTTGTTGAAAACCAAACTACAAAAACAGTAAGTGAACAGCAAAAAGCTGCTAAAACTAAAAGACCATTGAATGTGAAAGCAATGATTGGGTTTGTAATAGCATTTATTGTAATGTTCTACGTTTCTCAATCATTATTCAGCCCATCTATTGACTCAAAATTAAAATCAATAGCCGACGAAATGAATAAAAGCTGTCCTATGAATGTAGATCAATATACCATTTTAAAAAATGTTGTTGCCCTGCCCGATAAAACCTTGCAGTATAATTATACTTTGGTAGAAATGACAAAAGCAGAGGTTAAACTGGATACAGTGAAAAAATATTTTTTCCCTCAACTTTTACAAAACGTAAAAACAGATCCAACAATGAAGCTCTTGAGAGACAATGAAGTTACTTTAAATTATTCTTATTATGATAAAATGGGGGATTTTGTTACAACATATGTTATCAAACCTGAAATGTATGAGTAGTATTTGAGCAAATTGCCTCCCCGCTACCGCACGAATCCTTTCGTGTGGTTCGTGATATTAAACTAAATTTTATATTTACAGTATACACCCACTGGGTCTCGTTTGTCCGCAACTCTGGTGCTTGCCTGCGGCGAGTACCAATTATCAATTAAAAGATAAATCGTAGCGTTTGCAACGCGGCTATCTTTAGAAGCTGGAATTATATTTCATGATAGAAATTATGACGAAAAATAATACTGTGTTTTGTAATGTATAATGTCTAAATACAGTATGAGCCGCGTTGCAAACGCTTTATATGGTTTTAAAAAGTAAGTAGGGAGTTGGTATAAGTTCATTGCGAGGAACGGACGCCATCTTACTAAGTTGCTCAACTTATCTGCTCTTTGTAGTGAGATTGCTTCGTTCCTCGCAATGACAACACACGAAAGGATTGACTACATCGAATTCATTTCGTGTGGTAGCGGTGGGTTTAGAAAAAAACTCTCACTACAATCCGGAACAGTAGCAATGGCTAAAAGCTAAAAAGAGCATGCAATAATTAATTCAATTTTTGTGATACATGAATACCGCTATAACTAACCTTCGCAGAATTGATGTCTTAGATGTTCTAAGAGGATTTGCCATAGTTTCTATAATGCTCTTGCACAACATAGAACATTTTGACTTTTACTTCCTCCCCGAAAACTTACCGTTGTGGATGAAAAGTATGGACAAGATCATTTGGGATAGCTTGTTTTTCTTATTTGGAGGAAAATCCTATTCTATTTTTGCGTTATTTTTTGGCGTAACCTATGCCATCCAGCTCAGCCGACAAAAAGAAAAAGGAAAATCATTTGATGGCATCTTCGCCTGGCGTATGCTCTTGTTATTCGGCTTCGGAATATTCAACTCTGCTTTTTATCAGGGAGATATCTTAGAAATTTATGCTGTTTTGGGACTGCTGTTAATTCCTTTATGCAAGTTAGCTGAAAAAGCTATTTTTGGTATTGCTGTTATTTTACTATTACTTCCTTATGAATGGATGAATCTTTTGTATGCTTTGCAGCATCCTCACGAGAGCATTAGTAATCCGGAGTCTTGGAGTTATTTTGATAAAATGATAATTTACGTAGGGAAATCCTCCTTATGGGACACAATAATTGGGAATCTCACTAATGGGAAGATGGCGGTGATGTTATGGAACTGGGAAAATGGTCGCTTTTTTACTATTTTGGGACTTTTCCTGCTTGGCTACCTAATGGGTAAACGAAGACTATTTGAATGGAGTCCTCAGAGTGAGCGGTTTTGGAAAAAAACATTTGTAATTGCTGTACTAGCTTTTATTCCGCTTTATCTTATCCAAAAACAATTGAAGCCCTTAATTACAAGTGCAATTATTCGGCGACCGATAGTAACCATGGAAACGAGCTGGTCTAATTTAGCCCTGATGATGATTTTAGTATCAGGAATCACCTTGCTGTTCTACAAAACCAATTTAAAAAGTAAACTCATGTATTTTTCATCTTTTGGACGCATGAGTATGTCTAATTACATTATTCAATCTATCATAGGAACCGGAATTTATTACGGTTGGGGATTAGGTTTGTATCAATACACAGGAGCAACTTATTGTGTTTTAATCGCTTTAGGGTTAACCATTCTTATGGGAATATTTTGCAAATGGTGGGCAAAGCATCATAAACAAGGCCCTTTTGAAACACTATGGCATAAAGCCACATGGCTTGGCACAAGGTCTTAAAAATCATTTTGTGAAATTCTATAAAACTATGAAAAACATATTACTTACAGTCTTAATATTAATTGGAACAATTTCATTCGGACAAAATTTAAAGTGCGAAGATTTTAAAAAAGGAACTTTTACAAGTGAAATTACAATTCCGATGAAAATGAAATGCATATTAATTCGAAATGGCAATGAACAAAAAGAAGTAATCACAGAAATCCCAGATGAATTAAAAGACTTAGGATTATTTAATAAAACAATTTATGGGAAAATTGAGTGGATTGATGACTGTTCTTATCGTCTAATTTATGACGAATCTAAAGACGAATTAAATGAATCTCAAAAATTGATAAATTCATCTGGTGGAATATTAACAGAGTTTATAAAAATTGAAGGTAATTGTATTTACTATAAATCATTGGCTAAAATTAATGGTAATGAGCAGGTGATTAACGGAGTTATATGTAAAGATTGAGACCCCATTACTACCGCACGAAATGAAATTCGACCTAGTCAATCCTTTCGTGTGGTTCGTCATAAAAAACTATATTCCAATCAAAAGATAAATCGTAACATTTGCATTGCAGCTAAAAATACTTATTTTTATAAACTTAAAAATATAGCGCATGCGAGTAGTTATAATTTCGGTTTTGATGGTATTGGCAATAAACAGTTGTACCTCTGTTAAGAAGTTACCAAAAAATGAGGAGTGGATTACACTCTTTAACGGGAAGGATATTAAGGATTGGTTTGTAAAAATTCACCACCATGAAGTGGGAGAAAATTTTGGTAATACTTTCAGAGCAGAAGACGGCATTTTAAAAGTACGCTATGACCAATACGGCGATTTTAATGACCAGTTTGGGCATTTGTATTACAAGATTCCGTATTCCTACTACCATCTTAAATTAGAATATCGTTTTGTAGGCGAACTTCAAAAAGGGGCGCCTAGTTATACCTTACGCAATAGTGGTGTCATGTTTCATTCTCAGGATCCCAGAACGATGCCTAAAGAGCAGGATTGGCCTATTTCAGTTGAGTTTCAAATGTTAGGCGGACTCGGTGATGGTAAGCCGCGACCTACAGGGAATATGTGTTCGCCAGGAACGAATGTTGTGTATAACGGCAAGCTTGATGAAACCCACTGTATCAATTCTAAATCAAAAACCTATGATGGGGATCAATGGGTTAAAGCAGAAATAATTGTACTGGGTGATTCATTGATTACGCATATTATCAATGGCGAAAACGTGCTGGAATATTCAAAACCTCAGATAGGCGGAGGTGTGGTCAATCGTTTTGATCCGGCCATTAAAGTAGATGGAAAGTTGTTGAAAAGTGGTTTTATAGCGTTACAAAGCGAAGGACAGCCTGTAGATTTCAGAAACATCCAACTTAAAGATTTATCTAAAAAATAAGGAATCCACAGCTACTTTTGCATACCTCCATTAGAAAAATACTATAGCTACTGGGTGGGAAGGAATAATAAATAATGCAGTGTATGTGCTTATTCAGGTATCATTGCAAATGAAATATTTAAATTAAAAATGGCCTAATATGCAATCAAACGTAGGGTTAATAATAGAAGAAAAAGCAGTAAGTATTGGTAATTTTTTAGTTGGTAGGCTTTTGCCATTTCGACAAAAAAGAGCCGTAGGTCCTTTTTTATTTATAGATCACATGGGTCCCGCCTGTCTTGAAGAACATCAAAATCTGGATGTTCCCCCTCATCCGCATATCGGGCTTTCTACTTTGACATATCTCTTTGACGGAGCCATTTTTCATCGTGACAGCATGGGGAATGCTATAGAAATAAAGCCTGGTGAGGTCAATTGGATGACTGCCGGAAAAGGTGTGGTACACTCTGAACGAACTCCGGAATATTTGCGTACCAAAGATAAATTTTTACACGGTTTGCAGATTTGGATTGGTTTACCAAAAGAACTCGAGCAATGCGAACCTGCTTTTAGTCATTTTGATAAAGAAGAAATCCCTGTCTGGGAAGAAAATGGTGTTACTTACAAACTCATAGCAGGAGAATTGAAAGATATAAAATCACCTGTTCCCGTGCATAGTCGGTTGTATTTTGTCGAAATAAAAACGAAATCATCTCAAAAAGTAACTATTGGAGACCAACTTTTTGGTGAAGTGGGAATGTATGTCTTAAACGGAAGTGTAAAAATTGACAATACTGACTATGGCAGTAAACAATTATTAATTGCCCAGAATGCTTCATTATGTGCATTTGAAACCAATGGAGAAACGACACTTTACCTTTTTGGAGGAGAACCTTTTGATGAAGAACGTTTTATGTACTGGAATTTTGTCAATTCGGATAAAACTATTTTAGAAAAAGCTAAAGAAAATTGGGAGAATCAAAACCTGGAAGCTTTTCCTAAAATTCCTGATGATGATAAAGAATTTGTTCCTTTACCAAAACCAAAATTCAATAATTAGTAAGCTCCCCTACTTCTAAAACAAATAAAATTCGATAGAAAAAGAACTAAAATTCATAAAAAAAATAAACCTAGCGTTTGAAGTACTCTCCACTTTGAATAAAAAAATAAATTATCCTAAAATGCTAAAAAAACAACTTTTTCTTTTCTCTCTAATTTTAGTCTGCGAAGCGCTAACCGCACAAACAACGCCACTTACTGATAAGCAAAAAGCAAAACTCTATCCTCATCAGGAAATTGTTTCCCGCTACCATAATAACTGGACCCAAAAGCATTACCGACAAAGAATAGCGCTTTTTGAGAAAGAA
Organism: Flavobacterium flevense; assembly: GCF_900142775.1. Taxonomy (GTDB): domain Bacteria; phylum Bacteroidota; class Bacteroidia; order Flavobacteriales; family Flavobacteriaceae; genus Flavobacterium; species Flavobacterium flevense. Next base: position 54,486 of record NZ_FRCC01000003.1, on the reverse strand, counting down.
CCTTTAGAAACGGGTGATATTGTTTTTATTGGAAATAGCATTACAGAAAAAATTAAAAATTGGGATGAGGCATTCAACAAACCTCATGTACGCAATCGCGGAATTGCTGGTGACCTTACAGACGGTGTTTTAAAACGGCTAAACGAAATTGTCTATTTTAAACCCAAGGCAGTATTTATCATGATAGGTATCAATGATTTGTTTAACAAGCACCACAAAGAAGATACAGGAAAATTAAAATATGATAAAATAATACCTTCGGCAGCTTATGTGGGTGAAAACATCTTAAATATTGCAAAAAAAGTCCATCGTCAATCTCCGGACACTAAAATTTATGTTCGTACCGTCTTACCAACACGCAGAGCGTATTTAAAACAAGATATTGTAGTGGTAAATACTATCATTAAAAAAAATGAAGCGAAAGGCTATTATCAGGTTCTGGACTTCTATAGCGAATTTGTTGATGCGAATGGTGATTTGTTTAAAGAACTAACCGTTGATGGCGTTCATTTAAATGATAAAGGTTATGAAAAATGGATTAATTTTGAAAAACCTATAATGGAAACACTTTAACGTAATACGTCTGCTTTAACTATTGCATACCAAAAGAAATATTCATAGCACTACTATTCTTAATAATAAAATATTTCAACAATTCTATCCCGCTGCCCCAAGAAAAAATAAGCTTTAGTGATTAATTATATTTGTTTTAAATTAGAATCCTGCTTCTGTTTTAAAAAAATTATTAATTAAATTTGAGAAGTACTTTTTCCGATATACCTGATTCCCATACGGATTGATACCTCTTTAAAAAGCAATACTTCTTGATAGCAATGCCAGAAAACACTAATTCTACCCCCGATAAAGAATATCATTTTGATAATTTTTTTAATATCTCAGCTGACCTCATTTGTATTGCCGGATTTGATGGGTATTTCAAAAGAATAAACCCGGCTGTTTCTAAATTATTAGGCTATACTGAGGAGGAATTATATGCTCGCCCGATACACACATTTGTGTACCCGCCGGATCTTAAAGCCACGCTGGAAACCCGGGAAGAAGTATATAAAAACAAACCTTTATTAAATTTTGAAAACAGATACCTGACAAAATCCGGTGAGATTGTATGGATGTCCTGGACCTCTATGCCTGTTCCCGATGAAAAATTAGTATATGCTATTGCGAAGAACATTACCCATAAAAAAAGAATTGAAGAAGAACGAAATATTCTGCTTGCCAATCTTACAAAAATCAATAAAAAGCTCAAACATCTATCCTACACTACTTCGCATGACTTAAAATCTCCGGTCAATAATTTACTATCAGTATTTGATCTTATTGATACTTCTAAAATTAATGATGAAGAAACGCTTGAATTTATAAATATTTTAAAAATAACTACAGAAAATTTAAGAGAAACTTTGACAAACTCAGTAGAGGAATTAACCCATAAAGAAGATTTGCAGACAGTTGTTGAAGTATTGAATCTAGAGGATAACTTAAACGAAGTGTTGCATTCGATACGCTCTTTATTAGTGAATTCAAAAACAGATATTACGATTGATTTTTCGGCAGTTCCTGAAATCAATTTCAATAAAGAATACCTGAAAAGTATCTTCTTAAATTTGATTACCAATTCTATTAAATATTCCAAGCTGGATGCTTTTCCTTCTGTTTCCATTATTTCTGCAAAAGAAAATGGAAAAAATCAGCTAATTTATTCTGACAACGGTCTTGGGTTTGATATGGATAAAGTGCGGGATAAAATATTTGGTTTACACCAAAAATTTCACAACCACATTGACAGCAACGGTATTGGACTTTACTTAATTTACAATCACATCACTAATTTAGGAGGACGTATCGAAGTAGAAAGTAAAATAAACGAAGGAGCAAAATTCACAATAACATTCAGGGATTAAGGGATTCCTTCTTACTTTTAGCCTCAAAAAAACAAGTAAATAAGCAACTTTTTTTTAAAATTTTAAGACTTGTAGTATAGGATGCTTGTTTAAATATTGGTAAATTGCCATTCAATAATTACAACTAACTATGCAGGATAAGATCAATTTAAAGGCTTTTAAGGAATTTGTTCAATCAAGTAATTTCGGAGGGTTCCTCCTTTTTTTATGCGTAATAGTTTCATTAGTAATTGCAAATTCATCTCTTGCTGTTCCTTTACAAAAGATATTAGAAACCAAATTAGGTTTTGAAAATGAAGCCGTACACCTGAATTATTCCGTAAGCATGTGGATTAATGACGGATTAATGGCAATCTTCTTTTTATTAGTAGGTTTAGAAATCAAGAGAGAAATTATAGAAGGAGAACTTTCTTCGCCTAAAAAAGCCATTTTACCCATTATAGCTGCCGTTGGAGGAGCTATTGTGCCTGCCTTAATTTATTCGTATTTTAACTCCGGGATGGAGACCGTTTCGGGTTGGGGTATCCCTATGGCAACTGATATCGCTTTTGCATTAGCCGTAATTTCGCTGCTGGACAAAAGAGTGCCTGCCAGTTTAAAAATATTTTTGGCCGCTTTAGCTATTGTGGATGATCTGATTGCTATTTTAGTAATTGCTGTTTTTTATTCATCAGGAATTGAACTCACGTATTTAGCCTATGCAGGAATCGGAATGGTACTTTTGATTGCAATGAACAGATTGAATGTCATGAATCCGTATTTGTATTTGATACCGGGAATTTTTATTTGGTACTTTGTACATCATTCGGGAATTCATGCCACAATTGCGGGAGTATTGGTAGCAATGACATTACCTACAAATGAAACAAATGTAGCATCACCCTTAGAAAGATTAGAGCATGCACTTGTAAAACCAGTCAACTTTTTTATCATTCCGCTTTTTGCTTTTGCCAATACTAATATTACCATACAGAACGAAATGATAGAAGGATTAACTTCACCGTTAGGCTTAGGTATTTCGATGGGATTGATTTTTGGTAAACCTATCGGAATCGTTACTACTTCCTTTATCTGTTCGAAATTAAAGATTGGGCAGTTACCCGCTCACAGTACGTTGATTCACATGACCGGTCTGGGATTGTTAGCAGGAATAGGCTTTACCATGTCTATTTTTATATCGATGTTGTCATTTAACAATCAGCTATTTATTGAAGAGGCCAAATTATCGATACTGATTACCTCTTTAATAGCGGGTATTTTAGGTTATCTTATTTTGAAAATTTCGTCCAAAAGCAAAAATACAATCGATGTATAATTAACTCTTTCAAGCAGAATAATGTCCTTGAAATTGCATTTTTAAAAAAAGCAAAAACCTCCATTTAGCAATTACTGCCCGTCTGATTCTGTCTTATATTATTCGGAATCGGATGATTTTCCACGCCGTTAATTCCCGATACACTTTTGCGGAAGCGCCACAAATTTTGAAACTATTTTCCATTGTTTTGTAAAATGAAACGCTGATTAAATTCCGAACTTACTTTGTAAATAAATGCTACAACTAATTTTATCCAATATTAACTAAAACAGCATATTATGAACAAATTATTTAGAGCTCTGTTAGCAGGTTACGGTGCGAAAAAATTAGGTGGAGGCTGTTTTAGCACCATCTTAATTTTTATACTCATCTGGGTGTTATTAGGGCAATGCAGCCATTAAACGATTCTTTGTGATTTCGTTTAAAACAAAAAAACAACAATTAAAATACCGTATTATGGAAGAGAAAAAGACACCATCAAAGCAAACAAACAGTAATCAGGATGCTGAAGCAAAAGATTTAAAACTGCGTAAAGAAATAGATGTAGATACTGACGGAAACAAAATCGTAGTGGACAGAGCCCGGGAGGAAGATGTAAAAGATGAAAGTATTCTGAGCGAAACAAACCCGGAAAACCCGAATATCAACCGTGGGGTAACTACCGAAAAAGAAGCGATGAAAACGGTAGAAAACAAAGACCTGAATTCAGACATTACCCCTAACCGATATCCCAATTCAAACCCTGAAAGTCACAAAAATCGTGGAAATACAAACTCCGATGAATAGTCGCGCAGTGGAGTGTTAATTTAGTTTCAAATTCAATAAAAATCATTAGTTTCGTACTCTTATTTTAAAAAACAATTACAATGGCATCAGGATTTTTCGCATTATTAGATGATATCGCAGCACTTATGGATGATGTTTCAATAATGAGTAAGGTGGCGGCAAAAAAAACAGCCGGTATTTTAGGAGATGATTTAGCGGTTAATGCCGAAAAAGCTTCGGGATTTGTTTCTTCCAGAGAATTACCCGTTTTATGGGCAATAGGCAAAGGTTCCTTGCTCAACAAGGTCATCATTCTACCTATCGCTTTTCTTTTAAGTGCCTTTTTTCCTTTGGCAATTACCGTAATATTAATACTTGGCGGACTTTTTCTGGCGTATGAAGGAGCCGAAAAAATACACGAATTCTTCTTTCATAAACATAAAGAAACTCCTGCCCTATTACAAGAAGTGACCGAAGCTGAAATTTTAGCGTTGGAAAAAAGCAAAATCAAATCGGCCATTGTAACCGATTTTATTCTGTCAGTAGAAATTGTGATTATTGCACTGGGTACTGTACTAAACGAACCACTTTTAACACAGATTTTAGTAGTTTCATTAATTGCAATAATAGCCACAGTGGGCGTTTACGGAATTGTAGCGGTAATTGTAAGAATGGATGAACTGGGTTATAAATTAATCCAGAAAGGCAGCAAAGAAGGTGGTTTTTTAAAAACAGTTGGAAAACTATTGGTACAGGCATTACCTAAAATCATTAAAAGCTTGTCTGTTATTGGTACCATTGCATTGCTACTGGTTGCCGGTGGTATCTTTGTACACAATATCGACTTTTTTCATCATTTATTCCCTGATTTACCTGCTATCGTAAAAGAATTTAGCTTTGGACTCCTGATTGGGTTTGTTGTTTTAGGAATCGTAAATCTTATTAAAATGATACTGGGTAAAAAAACCACAACCTCGCATTAACAGGCGATCACAATTATTCTTTTTCAGGAGCAGTTGTAAATATTTTTATATCTTAAAATCAAAAATCAAATTACCATACAGGTACATATTCCTTATTTAGATTGTTGTTTTTGAACCTCAAAGCAATCACACACAAAGCATTATAAATAACCGAACTTTTTAATTAAAAAATTAGCGGTTAGACAATAGCATTTATAAGTAAAAAATCTTATTTTAGTCCAGGCAGTTCTCGTTTTGAAAGTCTTTTTGCAGAGTTTCTATAAGCAAAAAGTACTAAAAATTGCTACATGCTTTCCGTTGTAAACAACATTCATAAAGATATAGGAATATGAGATTAGAAGATTTTGACAATGATGAAGAAAAAATAATCCAGGACAGGTTAAAACAAAAAACATGGAATGAAATTCGTACCAATGACAGTTGGGCTATTTTTAAAATCATGTCGGAGTTTGTTAATGGTTATGAAAACATGGGACGCATTGGTCCCTGTGTCTCTATTTTTGGATCTGCACGTACTAAATCTGATAATAAATACTACCAGCTTGCCGAAAAAATTGCTTTTAAAATCAGTAAGGCCGGTTATGGTGTTATTACAGGCGGAGGTCCCGGAATCATGGAAGCCGGAAACAAAGGAGCACATTTAGGAGGCGGAACTTCGGTGGGTTTAAATATTGAACTGCCTTTTGAACAGCATTTTAACCCGTATATTGACCACGATAAAAACCTGAATTTTGATTACTTTTTTGTCAGAAAAGTGATGTTTGTAAAATATTCACAAGGTTTTGTGGTAATGCCCGGAGGTTTTGGAACGCTCGATGAAATGTTTGAAGCGATAACGTTGATTCAGACGAAAAAAATTGCCCGTTTTCCAATTATTTTAGTAGGAACTACCTATTGGTCCGGTTTAATAGACTGGATAAAAACGGTATTAATTGAGCAGGAAGAAACAATAAGTCCTGATGATTTAAAATTAATTAAGATTGTAGATACTGAAGATGAAGTTGTTGAAGTTTTAGACAATTTCTACAAGAAATATACCTTGAAACCTAATTTTTAAAAAGCTGTTTTTTACAGCTTTTTTTTGTTTAATCTACTTATATAAAACAAAAAAAATGTATCTTGAAAAACTATTAAAACCTTTAAGACCCCTTGAATATAATTTTCAAATTTTTGCTTGCTTGTGTTGTGTTTTTTGCCTGTGCCAATAATGGACTGGCACAAAACCACAACCGCCTGTTAGTAGAAATAGATGCAGAAATGCACAGCTTGAATATTACTCAGGAACTGGAATATTATAATGCCTCCTCAGACAGCCTTTCGGAAATTGTATTAAATGACTGGAATAATGCTTATGCTGATGTAAAAACACCATTGGCCAATCATTTTTCAGATGAATTCTATCGCGGATTTCATTTGGCAAAAGAAGAAGAACGCGGAAAAACTTCGAACATTGCCATTACTAACCAAGAGCAATTACCGTTAACGTGGAAAAGACCAAAAAATGATCCCGATATTGTTGTAGTAAAATTATTAAATAAGCTGGCGCCAAATAAAAAAATCAACCTCAGACTCAATTATACTGTAAAAATTCCAAGTAGTAAGTTTACTAAATTTGGCTATGATGATTTGGGAAATATGAATTTAAAATCCTGGTTCCTTACCCCTGCCCGATATGAAAATCATGCTTTTGTAATATACAATAATGAAAATCTGGACGATATTGCTAATGCAATCACTGATTTTGATATAGAACTGAAACTTGCAAAAGGTTTTACAATTACTACTGACTTAAATACAACCGAAGAAATTAGAAACAACGATTACACTGTATATAAATTAAGCGGAAAAAACAGAGTTGATTTTGATCTTTTTATAGAACCTAAATCCAGTTTTACAAATTTTAAAAGCGAGCGTTTTGAAGTAATTACCAATTTAGATGGTGACAAAGTAACTCCTGAAGACCAGGCAAAAGCTATTGATAACGTTGTGCGGTTTGTAAAAAATAATATAGGTGATTATCCTTTTGAAAAAATTTTAGTTTCACAGACCGATTATGAAAGAAATCCTTTTTACGGACTCAACCAATTGCCTTCTATCATCAGGCCTTTTACGGATGAATTTACGTATGAGTTAAAATTCTTAAAAACCTATCTTAATGTTTTTCTCAATAACAGTCTTTTTATTAATAATCGAAAAGAAAGCTGGATACATAACGGAATTCAGGTGTTTATCATGATGAAATACATTGAAGAAAATTACCCGGATACTAAAATGCTGGGGAAAGCAGCTTCGTTTAGATTATTAAAAAGCTACAACCTGACCAACCTTGATTTTAACGAACAGTACAGCTATTTTTATATGCTCATGGCGCGAAAAAATCTTGATCAGGAACTGGGAACTCCCAAAAACAATCTGATAAAATTTAACGAACAAATTGCCAGTAAATATCGGGCCGGTCTAAGTTTACGCTTTTTAGAAAATTACAGCGAAAACAACGCTGTAAGCAAAAGTATTCGTGCGTTTTATACCGTAAACAAAGCAAAACAAACCTCAGAATCTGATTTTGAAAACCTGCTGAAGCAACAAACAGCTAAAGAAATTGACTGGTTTTTTAAAACAATAATCCATTCCAGGGATTTAATAGATTATAAATTCAATAAGGTTACGAAGACCACCGACAGCATTTATTTTTCGTTAAAAAATAAGACCCATATCAATGTTCCGGTACCTGTTTATGGTATAAAAAACGGAGAAATTGTATTTAAAAAATGGTTGGAACCAGCTGAAAATGATAGTATTTACAGCGTAAAAAGAAATGATGCCAACAAAATTGTACTAAATTATAAAAACGAAGTTCCGGAATACAACCTAAGAAACAACTGGAAATCATTAAAATCCTTTTTTCCTAATAACCGCCCTATAAAATTTGTCTTTATGAAGGATTTAGAAGATCCTTTTTACAATCAGGTTTTGTATGTTCCTACTTTAGAATACAATCTTTATGACGGCTTGATTCCCGGAATACGACTGCATAACAAAACCATTTTAGACAAACCTTTTACCTTTGATATAAATCCGGCATATTCCACTAATACAAGTACTTTTTCCGGTGCAGGCTCTTTTACAATTAATCAAAATTACCGCAACAGCAACTTGTACAATGTGAAATATTCCTTATCGGGATCTTATTTTCATTATGCCCCTGATGCTGCTTACAGTAAATTCAATCCTAATGTACAAATCCGGATTCGGGAAGACGACTTTAGAGACAATCGAAAACAATTAATTTATTTACGTCAGGTGATGGTTAACAGGGAGAAAAGTGCCCTTATTCCTAATGATAATTCAAGTGAAAACTATTCGGTATTTAATGCCAAATATTTCAATACCAAAACAGAAGTAACGGAACATTTTAATTTTGTAAGCGATGTGCAACTGTCAGGTAAATTTGGAAAATTAGCTGCTGAATTAGAATATCGAAAACTCTTTGAAAATAACCGTCAGCTTAGTTTACGGTTTTATACAGGGACTTTTTTGTACAATAACAGTAATTCTAATTTCTTTAATTTTGCCTTAGACAGACCTACGGATTATCTTTTTGATTATGGTTATTATGGACGTTCTGAAAACAGCGGATTTTTTAGTCAACAATTAATTATTGCCGAAGGCGGTTTTAAGTCAAAACTCGATACCGCATTTGCAAATCAATGGATTACAACCGTAAATGCAGGATATACCATCTGGAACTGGGTGGAAATGTATGGCGATATTGGTGTGTTGAAAAACAGAAATAAAAATCCGGAATTTGCTTTTGACAGCGGTATCCGACTGAACTTAGTAACCGATTATTTTGAACTCTACTTACCTGTTTATTCTACTAACGGATGGGAAATAGGACAGAAAAATTACAATGAAAAAATACGATTTATTATCACTTTTTCACCAAAAATTTTAGTCAACCTATTTAATCGAAAATGGTTTTAAACAAATAACCCCAAAGACATAATTACATTATTCACAAATAATAAGCCAGTAAAATGTTGATATTGAAAAAATATTTGTTTAACACTAAATAAAAATACCGAATTACAAATAGTTTTTCTATAATTGAATTATGATAATAGCCAGTTTTTAAGTAAATTTGCCGATGAATTATAATCTTTCAATTATGATAAAAGAAAAAAGCAATACGACATTGACATTTGAGGATTTCAAGACGGAAGTATTGAACGATTATAAGATAGCAGCAACAAGTCGGGAATGCAGTCTCTTAGGACGCAGAGAAGTATTGACAGGTAAAGCGAAGTTTGGGATTTTTGGAGATGGAAAAGAGGTTCCGCAGATAGCGATGGCGAAGTTTTTTAAAAACGGAGATTTTCGCTCCGGTTATTACCGTGATCAGACTTTTATGATGGCTATTGGCGAATTAACGCTTGCTAATTTTTTTGCCGGATTATATGGAAACACTGATATTAAACAAGAACCCATGTCAGCCGGAAGGCAGATGGGAGGACATTTTGTTACACATAGTTTAAACGAAGACGGAAGCTGGAAAAACTTAACTAAGCAAAAAAATTCCAGCTCAGACATCTCACCTACCGCAGCTCAAATGCCGCGTTTATTAGGTTTAGCACAAGCTTCGAAATTTTATAGAGAAGTTACCAATATCCCCAATCAGAAAAATTTTTCATACCAGGGAAATGAAATTGCCTGGGGAACCATAGGAAATGCGAGCACTTCTGAAGGTGTTTTTTTTGAAACCATAAATGCAGCAGGAGTATTACAAGTTCCAATGCTAATTAGTATTTGGGATGACGAATACGGAATTTCAGTACATGCCAGACATCAAACCACAAAAGAAAATATCTCTGAAATATTATCCGGTTTTCAACGTGAGGGTGACAGTAACGGAATCGAAATTTTTACGGTTAAAGGCTGGGATTATTCGGATTTAATAACTACTTACGAAAAAGCATCCAAAATTGCCCGTGAAAAACACATACCGGTTTTAGTTCATGTACAAGAACTAACACAGCCTCAGGGACACTCCAGTTCAGGATCCCATGAAAGATATAAAAACACAGAAAGACTTAACTGGGAAAAAGAATTTGACTGCCTCAGACAAATGCGTTTGTGGATGATAGCCATTAACATTGCTTCGGCAGAAGAGTTAAATGAAATTGATGCCGAGATTAAAAAAGAGGTTCTGGAAGCTAAAAAAGCAGCCTGGAATTCCTTTATTGCTCCAATTATCGCTGAAAAAAATGAACTTGTCAGCTTATTGGAAAAAATTGCTGTAACAAGTAAAAACAAAGAGCAGATTCTAAAACTTTCGAATGCTCTGAAAAACATAAAAGATCCGTTAAAAAAGGAAATATTAGTTACTGCGAGAAAAACACTTCGTTTGTTAGTAAATGAAGCCGGAGGAACTCAATTATCACTTTGGATACAGAAATACACCCAAAAAACACAGGCGATTTTCAGCAATAATTTGTATTCAGAATCAAAAAACAATGTGTTTTCTGTAAAAGAAGTTCCGGCTATTTATCCCGAAAATGCCCGAAAAGACACTGACGGAAGAATGATTATCCGCGATAACTTTGATGCTTTATTTGCTAAATATCCTGAGGTACTCATTTTTGGTGAAGATTCCGGAAATATAGGTGATGTCAATCAGGGACTCGAAGGAATGCAGGAGAAATATGGAGAAACGCGCGTTGCCGATGTGGGTATTCGTGAAGCGACCATAATAGGACAAGGAATAGGACTTGCTTTAAGAGGACTCCGCCCTATCGCCGAAATTCAGTATTTAGATTATTTGCTGTATGCCATTCAGATTTTAAGTGACGATTTAGCTTCCTTACAATACAGAACAGTAGGAAAGCAAAAAGCACCACTAATCATCAGAACGCGTGGTCATCGATTAGAAGGCATCTGGCATTCCGGTTCTCCTATGGGGATGATCATAAACGCCATTAGAGGAATTCATGTTTTAGTTCCCCGAAATATGACTAAGGCAGCCGGTTTTTACAATACTTTATTAGAATGTGACGAACCTGCATTAGTAGTGGAATGTTTAAACGGATACCGACTGAAAGAAAAAATGCCTTTGAATTATGGTGAATTCAAAACACCTATCGGGGTTGTTGAAACGATTAAAGAAGGAACTGATATTACACTTGTATCTTATGGCTCCACCCTGAGGTTAGTAGAACAAGCGGCTAAAGAACTCTCAGAAATAGGGATTGACTGCGAAATAATTGATGTTCAGTCTTTGCTTCCATTTGATATTAATCATGACATTGCTAAAAGTGTCCAAAAAACAAATCGTCTTCTTGTGATTGATGAAGATGTACCGGGCGGAGCTTCTGCTTTTATTTTGCAACAAATTATAGAAAATCAGGATGCCTTTAAATTCTTAGACAGCAAACCACAAACTTTATCTGCTAAGGAGCACCGTCCTTCATACGGCACGGATGGTGATTACTTTTCTAAACCATCTATAGAAGATATTTATGAAAAAGTATACAGCATTATTTCTGAAGTTAATCCTTCTCAATATCCGGATTTATACTAGAAAAATAATAACTATAAAAAAAAAGCTTCGATTTTCATCGAAGCTTTTTTTGCTTTATTTCTTTATTACTAATCGGAAACCTTCTCCGTGGATGTTTAGAATTTCTACATTTTCATCCAGTTTTAGATACTTTCTCAGTTTAGCAATGTAAACGTCCATACTTCTTGAAGTAAAATAGTTATCGTCTCTCCAGATTTTAGTCAGTGCTAATTCTCTTGGCATTAAATCATTCTCATGAAGAATTAACATTTTTAATAATTCATTTTCTTTAGGAGACAATTTTACCGGTTCTTGACCATTAAAACTTAAAAAACGTAATTTGGAATTCAGATGAAATTTACCAATTGTAAATTCAAAAGGAACTTGTTCTGCTTTTACATCAGAAGCTTTTCTTTGAATAATAGCTTTAATTTTCATCAATAAAACTTCAGAATCAAATGGTTTGTTTAAATAATCATCTGCTCCGGCTTTATATCCTTTTAAAACATCCTCTTTCATAGATTTAGCAGTAAGAAAGATAATAGGCACTTCGGCATTTTTCTCTCTTATTTCTTTAGCTAATGTATAACCGTCTTTGTACGGCATCATTACATCTAAAATGCATAAATCATAAGAATCTTTTTTAAATTTTTCAAAACCTTCCATTCCATTTTTTGCCAGAGTGACATCAAAGTCATTCAGCATTAAATAATCTTTAAGAACAGCTCCAAAATTTAAGTCGTCTTCTACTAAAAGAATTTTTTTATTTATATTTTCCATATTCTAGTTTATTAGAGGTAATTTTATAATGAAGGTACTTCCTTTTCCCTTTTCGCTTTCTACGTAAACTTGTCCGTTATGATCTTCAACAATTCTTTTTACATAAGATAAACCAAGACCATGGCCTTTAACATTATGTAAATCGCCGGTGTGCTCTCGGTAAAATTTCTCAAAAACTCTTTTTTGAGCCACTTTACTCATTCCTAATCCCTGATCTTTTACTTTTATGAGAATCATATCTTTAATGTTCTCCGTGTAAATATCAATCTTAGGTGTTTCAGGCGAATATTTAATCGCATTTTCTAAAATATTGACAATAACATTTGTAAAATGCACTTCGTTAATCAAAACGGTGGTTCTTGCTGCTTCAAAATGATTATTAATTTCGCCTTGTCTGTCCTGTAAAATCAAATTGACATGTTCAATGGCGTCATAAATCACTTCCTCGACATTACTTGAACCTTTTTCTATATCTAACTCTTTCTTTTCTAATTTTGAAATCCGCAATACATTCTCAACCTGAGCATGCATTCGCTTATTTTCATCTCTGATCATTTGCAAATATCTGAAGACTTTTTCCTTGTCTTCAATTATTTTAGGGTTTTTTATAGCATCTAATGCCAAATTGATGGTGGCTATAGGCGTTTTAAACTCATGCGTCATATTGTTTATAAAATCGGTCTTAATCTCAGATATCTGACGCTGACGGATTAACTGATTTAAAGCACTTGAATAAGCAACTAAAATAATCAATGTAAATACTATTGATAAAATGGTAATACTTACTAATTCAGATAAAAGAAATTTCTTTTTATTGGGAAATGTCACCCATAATTTATATTTCTCATTTCCTTCATTATCAGCAAGAATAGGAACTGAATAAGTAGCATCTTCATCAATACTAAACCCTTCTGATTTTATTTTTGTCTGCGATCCTTTATTAAAAATTGCAAATTCAAATTTTGTATTAACACCGTGGTCTACAAGTTCCTTTTTCAAAAGATTTCTTAATTTTTCCTTTGAAATCCTTTCGTCAATAGACAATGTTGATGCGTAATCCTTATATGAAATTTGCAACTGCACTTTATTTAATACATCCAGAGTTCCATCTTTGTAATCCTTCAAATCCGGCATTACACTTTTATTCAATCCTGAATTATCAATAACATTGTTGCTATTATAAACCTCCGTTAATCTTTTAGAACTAAAACTTTTAAACCCGTCATTTTTTTTATTAAATAATGACCCGTTAAAATCATATTTTTCAGATGTAATACTGTTTTTATAAATAATAGTTTTATTTGTTTTTGTATTTCTCTGAACAAATAAAATTTCGAATAAATCACTCTTTTCAGGAATTTTACCTGCGCTGTCTTTTATACGATTAATTTTTTCATAAAAACTATATTCTTCTTGTTTCTCAAGCTTATCTGCTACATTATCAATCACCTGAGTAACATGATATTTAAATTGTTCATCATTATTTTTAAATGATGTATTAAACCAATATACCTGAACAAGTATAATCCCGATAAGAGACAAACTCATCAATAAAACCAAAAATTTAAAAAACAATTTATTCATCAAAACAAAATTAACATTTTAACACTATGGTTAATAATGTATTAACCAAACATTAACATCTCCCCTTCTTATTGCTTAATCTACAAAATTTTAAGAATTTTATTGATTTCTGACTTAGCTAAGTCAATATCAATATTTTCAATTACAAAATCACTTTTGGAAACACGCTGATCATCTGTCCATTGTGCATTAATCCTTTTCATTACTTGTTCTCTTTCTGTATCATCCCTTTGTAAAACCCGTGAAACTCTTACCTCCAAAGGAGCAGTAATAGTAATCACGTAATCAAAATCTTTATAACTGCCACTTTCAAATAAAATAGCCGATTCATATACTAAAAAAGGAGCATCTGTATGTTCTGCAAGCCATTTTTTATAATCTTTCCTTACTGCGGGATGTACAATGGCATTTAGTTCTTTCAGCCTATCCGGATTATTGAAAACAATTTCTGCTAATCTGGCGCGGTTTAATTGGTTTTCTTTAACAATATCCGAGCCAAACTTTTGCTGTATTGCTTTAATAATTTCCTGCTGCTGCATTACTTTTTTACCGGCATCATCAGCTATATAAACAGGAATGCCTAAAGATGCCAGATAATTTGCAATAGTTGTCTTCCCGCTTCCAATCCCTCCTGTTAAACCAATACTCTTTTGCATACTTTATACTTTGAAAAACAAATCAGGAAAAGCTTCTTCTGGTTTTTTCTTCAGAATAATTATTTTAATGTAAGATTCTAAAAAACCCATTCCATATCCCAGAAACTGTTTCCAGACTGCTGTTACGGAGAGATACCCTATTTTAATACTTTTATTTTGATAAGTTGAAACTAAAAATATGATGAAAAAATATACACAATACAACTTAGCCAACAAATCATAAGTAAAAATCAACAACGCTACCGAAAGCGCCAGACCAATAATAAATACTGTTGGAAAAAAGAACGTCAATTTGTTATATTTAGGATACCAACTGTTTAAAATAGGTCTAGCTTTCCCAAATTTATTTACCTGAATGGAAAACTTATCCCAGTCAATCCTTCTTTTATGATATACGTAAGCTGTTGGAAAAAGTTTTGTTTCAAAACCTAAATTCCATAATCGGATAGATAAATCAGGATCTTCACCCGGATGAATATTTCCAAAACCATTAGAAGCTTCAAATGCTTTACGGGAAATTCCCATATTAAAACTTCGGGGTTGGAATTTATCTATTTTCTCTGATCCACCTCTGATTCCGCCGGTAGTAAGAAAAGAAGTCATTGCAAAATTGATCGCTTTTTGAATATTCGAAAAACTATCCAAAGCTCTGTCAGGACCACCAAAACAGTCCACATAATGCGTTTTTAAAGCTTTATCAACTTCTGTAAGATATTCGACCGGAATAATACAATCAGAATCAAAAATAATAAAGTAATCTCCTTTAGCCATTTTCATTCCATAGTTTCTGGAATCTCCGGGACCTGAATTTTCTTTATAATAATACGAAATCGACAACTTGCTTTGATATTGTTTGACAACATCCTCGCAACGAATTGCAGAACCATCTTCGACAATTACAATTTCAAAATCTTCTTTATAATTTAATTTAGACAAACTTTCTAAAAGTTCATCCACTTCGTCCGGACGATTATATACGGGAATAATCAAAGAAAAATACATATTCTTAAAAGCGGTATTAATTATACAATATAAATGTAATATTTTAACAAAGATAGGCTTTAAACAAGAATGCACCTTCATTTTAAATGTTTTTATACACTTAAAATGAAGGCGCATTTCAATAAATTATTCTTCGTCTTTTTTTTCGAAATAAAATTAGGCGATACTTTCCACCTGAACCATTTCGTCAGCTTCAGCTTTATAATCTACTCCGGCTACATCAAAACCAAATAAATTATAAAAATCTTTTCTGTATCCTTCTAAATCTCCTATTTCGGCTAAATTTTCAGTAGTTGCCTGTTCCCATAATTGAGCTACCTGAGCCTGAATGTCTTCGCGCATTTCCCAGTCATCAATACGGATTCTGCCTTTTTCATCCACAGGAACTTCTCCACCTGTAAACAATCTTTGTTGGTACAAACGTTGAATTTGCTCAATACAACCTTCGTGAACACCTTCTGCTTTCATTATTTTGTACAATAAAGAAATATACAACGGAATTACCGGAATTGCCGAACTCGCCTGAGTAACCAATGCTTTATTAACTGAAACATACGCTTTACCGTTAATATCAGCTAAACTGTCTGAGATTTCAAAAGCTGTAGCTTCCAAATGATCTTTTGCACGACCAATAGTTCCTTTTCTGTAAACTGCCTCAGTAACTGATGGCCCAATATAAGAATAAGCAACAGTTGTAGCTCCCGGAGCCAATAAATTCTCTGCTTTTAAAGCATCAATCCACATAGCCCAGTCTTCACCTCCCATTACTGCAATTGTGTTTTCGATATCGTCACCACTGCATGGCTCGATAGAAACTTCAGAAACTTTTCCGGTATGAAAATCTACTGTTTTATTGGTAAAAGTACTTCCGATAGGTTTTAAAACCGAACGGTGTGTCACTCCTGTATTTGGATTAGTACGAACTGGCGAGGCTAAGCTGTAAATAATCAAATCAACCTGACCTAAATCAGCTTTAATCAAGTCTAAAGTTTCTCTTTTTACCTCGTTCGAAAATGCATCTCCGTTGATACTTTTAGCATACAAACCTGCTTTGTGCGCTTCTTTTTCAAAAGCAGCAGAATTATACCAACCCGGTGAAGCCGTTTTTCCGGCTACTGGTGGTTTTTCAAAAAACACTCCGATTGTTGCTGCATCAGAACCAAAAGCACTTGAAATTCTTGAAGCCAAACCAAAACCTGTAGAAGCACCGATTACCAGTACTTTTTTAGCGCCATCAATAGCTCCTTTGGATTTAACATATTCAATTTGATTTTTGACATTTTGCTCAGCTCCAGCCGGGTGTGCTGTCAGGCAAATAAATCCTCTCATTCTAGGTTCTATGATCATAACGTATCAATATTATATTTTATTTATTTTTTTTAGCGAATAAAACAATGACATGTACCTAAAAGGCTATCATTTTGGAAGGCAAATATAGGGCATTTTTTTAGTTCAACAAGGCTTTTGCATGATTTAGAGCCGAATCAGAAACGATGGTTCCTGATAACATTTGAGCAATTTCTACAACACGTTCTTCATCAGTTAATAACTTTAATTCTGATTGGGTATCCTCGTCAACAATTGATTTGGATACTTTAAAATGTTCATCCCCTTTAGCGGCAATTTGTGGCAAATGGGTAATGGCAAAAATTTGCATTTTCTGACTCATTTCTTTCATGATCTCCCCCATTTTAATAGCAATTTCTCCGGAAACTCCGGTATCAATCTCATCAAAAATTAAAGTTGGTAATTTAGAATATTGTGCTAAAATTGCTTTTACAGCGAGCATAATTCGGGACATTTCCCCTCCGGATGCTACTTTTTTCAGCAATCCGAAATCAGTTCCTTTATTGGCAGAAAACAGAAATTGCAATTCGTCTTTTCCATTAGCAAAATAACTTTCCCCTTGTGTAACTTCAATATTAAAACGCACATTTGGCATTCCCAGAGTAGCCAGAATAGCTATCATTTTCTCAGACAAAACAGGAATCGCCTCAATTCTGTTATCATGAATTGTGGTTGCTAAAGTATCTAATTGAATTCCTTTTTCCTGAATTTGATTATTCAAAAGCGCTATTTCTTCTTCTATATTTCCTAATTCAACAACCTCATTTTCTAATTTGGTCTGAATTTCCAATAATTCATCTACCGTAAGCACCTGATGCTTTTTTTGTAAATTATAAATCAATTGTAACTTTTGATTGGTTTGCTCTAATAGCTCCGGATCAAAAATTATTTTTTCAGAATGGCGATTCATTTCATCTGAAATATCATCAAATTCAATAGCTAGACTGGTAATTCGTTCTAACAACTCCTGATATTCGGAAGAAAATGGAGCAATTTTTTGAATCGAATTTTTAATTTCCTTTAAATTACTCAAAACACCAAACTGCTCTTCATTGGCAATAGCCAGAGATTTATCAATAGCTTCTTTAATAATTTCAACATTATTGAGTTGCTCAAAAACGGTTTCTAATTCTTCCTGTTCTCCTGATTTCAATTGAGCAGCAAGCAATTCGTTCAATAAAAAAGTATGGTATTCCTGTTCTTTATTAGATTCGCTTTGTTTTTTAATCAGCGTGTTTAGTTTAGATTTATCTGCTTTATAATTTTTAAGAAGCATTTGATAATCAGTGATAATCCCTTGATTATCAGCAATAGCGTCTATGATATCAAACTGGACATTTTCATCAGTCAATTCTCTGGTTTGCTGTTGCGAATGAATATCAATCAAAAACAATCCTAAATCCTGAAGTTCCTGAAGATTTACAGGACTATCATTAATAAAAGCACGCGATTTTCCCGAAGGAAGAATTTCTCTTCGAATGATGGTCTCGTTTTCATAATCCAAATCATTAGCTTCAAAAAAAGCAGCTAAATTGTATTTAGAAATATCAAACTGAGCTTCAATAATGCATTTTTCTTCTTTATTTTTAAGCGAAGTTAAATCGGCTCGTTTTCCTAACACCAATCCTAATGCACCTAAAATAATTGATTTTCCCGCACCGGTTTCTCCTGTAATAATCGAAAATCCTTTAGAAAAATCAATAGTTAATTTCTCTATTAAAGCATAGTTTTTTATTGATAGTGCAGTAATCATTAGTTGTAATTATTATGGAGTTGTGGGAGTTAATTTTAAAAAATCAAAAATAACTAATATTTCAACATCGCCCATTTACTGGAGTTCAACGGCGAAAGTTTATTTAAATTATCTACTAGATCAGTAATTGTGATACTGGGTCCACCTGAAAAAACAGAAGTAATTTCATCTGATTTAGCATCAAAAAGTATTCGGGTCAAATAAGCATTTGGCTTTGAATTGTATAATTTATTTAAGGACACTAAAGCGGTTTTTATTTTTTCTTTGGCTGCTTTTTTGTCTGTATTCATAGCATCTAAACCCTGATGATAATCGAATAATGTTTTTCTGATTTCAACATACGTTGGCGAAAGCAAATCATTAATTAAATAATACCGATTTTGATTTCCATCTAATTGGCTCCAGCCTTTATAGCTGCTTTGCTGTGCTACTGTGGCAATAGTTTGTGCGGTTTGATAATGAGAATCACCTGATTTAAATTCGAATGTATCTCTGTCCATCCCCATAATGACATAGGTATAAAATGAAATTACCGAGACTAAATTAGACTGAAAAGAATTGACATTAAATACTAAATTTTCAAATTCCGTGTAGGTAAAACTAAAATCTTTATCATTAATATTCAACACAGGAGATTCATAAGAAGAATCAAAAACCGGACGGGAAGACTGCACCTGAATGGTTGCGGAGAATTGATCAGAACTGTGCGAAAGCAAAGTAATATACATGGAACAATTGATTTTCTCCTGTTGGCGAAATGTTTCAGTTGTCCAGTCGGTTTTGTTTACAAACTCATTTAGAGAGGTCTCCAGCGTTTTATAAATTTGCTGGTTAGGATTTCCCATTTTTTGAGCATTTACTGTTACAGTACAGTTTAACTGTTGCCCATGAACAATGCTAAAGCTTACTAATAAAAGGAAAAGAACTATTTTATTCATAAAAATGAGCTATTACTTTATTTAAAATATCATCGGCAACCGCTTCTTTGGATTTTAATTCCATCGGTTCTATTTTAAAATCTTTATCAATAAAAGTAACTTTGTTGGTCATTTTTTGAAAACCGGCACCTTCATCCTGTAAAGAATTTAAAACAATCAAATCTAAGTTTTTTTTCTGAATTTTTGCCTTTGCATTCTCAATTTCATTTTCGGTTTCTAATGCAAAACCAATTAAAAACTGTTGTTTTTTAGCTTCTCCCAGTGACAGCAGGATATCCTTTGTTTTTTCAAGTTCGATAACAAAATTATCTGTGTTTTTTTTAATTTTTTGTTCAGCAATATTTTTAGGTCTGTAATCAGCAACGGCAGCTGCGGCAATAGCCACATCAACAGCATTGAAATACTGATGACAGGCATCATACATTTCTTGTGCCGAAGTAACTTTTACAACATTTATCAAAGAATGATTCACTGTAAGATGTGTTGGCCCTGTAACTAAAATAACGGAAGCTCCAAGATTAGCAGCACTTTTAGCAATATCAAAGCCCATTTTTCCCGAAGAATGATTGCCTATAAAACGCACGGGATCGATGGCTTCATAAGTAGGACCGGCTGTAATTAATATTTTTTTACCTTTTAGGGGTAATTTGCTTTCTAAATCGGCTTCCAGGAAAGTAATGATATTTTCCGGTTCTGCCATCCTTCCTTCGCCGGACAAACCACTGGCTAACTCGCCACTTTCGGCAGGAATTATAGTATTGCCAAATTGCTCTAAAGCAGTGAAACTTGCAATTGTAGAAGGGTGCTTATACATATCTAAATCCATTGCAGGAGCAAAATAAACAGGACATTTTGCCGATAAATAAGTCGCAATAAGTAGATTGTCACAAGTACCATTTGCCATCTTAGACAAGGTATTTGCGGTAGCAGGAGCAATAATCATCAAATCAGCCCAAAGACCTAATTCAACATGATTGTTCCATTTTTCATCTTCATCATCCTGATTAAAAAAAGTAGAATAAACCGGATTTTTAGATAAGGTAGATAAGGTAAGCGGGGTTACAAAATCCTTAGAAGCAGGTGTCATTATCACTTGGACATGTGCACCTACTTTTATAAAAAGTCGTACTAAAGACGCTGTTTTATAGGCGGCAATTCCGCCAGAAACACCTAGCAAAATTCTTTTACCGCTTAAAACTGACATAGTATCTTATTTATTTGATTCTCTGTAATAAATTTTACCATCTAACCATTCCTGAACTGCTAAAGCATGTGGTTTTGGTAATTTTTCATAGAATTTAGAAACCTCGATTTGTTCTTTATTTTCAAAAACTTCTTCAAGACTGTCATTATATGTAGCAAATTCTTCCAGTTTCTCTGTCAATTCTTTTTTGATTTCAGAATTGATTTGGTTTGCTCTTTTAGCCATAATGGTAATTGCTTCATACACATTTCCAGTAGGTTGTTCAATAACCGTTTTGTTATAAGTTATTGTGTTTACCGGAGCATTCGTCTTTTTTAAATCCATGACTTTTAGTTATTTAGTATATTTTTGTAATTCTTGTTCAACACGGGCATACATTTCGCCTGCCTGTTCTTTATATTTGGTATTAGCATCAAATTTTATCAAATTCTGATAAGAAACCTTTGCTACATTCAATCTGTCTTCCATTTTTGCAGGTACACTATTGATCCCTAATTTATAAGCGGAATCAAACTTATAAAACAAAGCATCTTCCTTAAATTTAGTTCCCGGATATTCCGCAATAAAATTATCAAATGCCACTAAAGCCGATTTATAATCTGAAATTGTGTTATATGTTTTTGCATTTTCATATATCTTTTTCTCTATCTTTTCAGATAACAATTTCGTTAAACCATTAGCTTCTGCTAAATATTCTGAATTTGGAAATCGGTCAATAAAGGCTTGCAATTTTTCAATAGCTTTATAAGTATCTGCCTGATCTAAACTGTAAACCGGTGATAAAATAGCATAACTTTTAGCTCCTAAAAAAGAAGCTTCCTGAATTTTTGCACTTTTAGGATAACCCGAAGTAAAACTTTCAAACTGGTAAGCCGCTAAATAATACTGTTTTGTTTTATAATAAGACTGTGCATACATATAAAACAACTTCTCTGCCTGCGGTTTTCCTCTGTATTCAGGAGCAATTTGTTCAAAAAGACGAATGGCTCTTGAATATTTACCCTGAGCATATAACGTATCCGCCATTGCAAACTTCACCGCAACATTTTCGCTTTTTAAGGCTTTTTGATATTCGTTACAGGAACTAAAAAGAGCGATAAGAAGTAATAAGGATACAATTTTTTTCATTTTTTTATTTTCTTTTTAAATACAGATTCTTTTAAAATCCATAAAAAATCATACCGAAGTTTCGGTTGCAAATTTAGTTATTAATTTAGCGACTACAAAATATTTCTTAGCATAAAAAAACACCCGCAATCAGCCCCTATTTATCTATTTTAGATACAAATACGTTTATTCTGTTTTGCAAATCTTCATCTACACTTACTAATGGTAAACGAACAGTATTATCAGCAAGACCTAACGCCTGAAATACCTGCTTAATTCCGGCAGGATTTCCTTGTTCAAAAATCATATCAATACAATCTGACAATAAATACTGAGATTTGAAAGCTTCATCTACTTTACGATTTAATCCCAAACGAATCATCTCAGAAAATTCCTTTGGAAAACCCTGAGCAATAACCGAAATAACACCGGAACCTCCTGCTAATACGGTTGCCAGCGCCGTCATATCATCGCCTGAAATCACATGAAAATCTTTTGGTTTGTCTTTCAGCAATTGCATTGCCTGAACAATATCACCGGCAGCTTCTTTAATAGCAACGATGTTTTTAAAATCATTTGCTAAACGCAAAACAGTTTTAGGCAACATATTACTTGAAGTTCTTCCAGGAACGTTATAAACAATTACCGGTACCGGAGAAGCTTCTGCGATAACTTTAAAATGCTGATAAATCCCTTCCTGAGTAGGTTTATTATAATAAGGAGAAACCGAAAGAATTGCCACAAATGGAGACATATCTCTGGTTTTTAATTCCTCAGCCACTTTCATGGTATTGTTTCCTCCAACTCCTAAAACTAAAGGCAAGCGCCCATTATTAGCTTCTATAATAGTTTGAATTACTAATTCTTTTTCGTCACTGGTTAAAGTTGCGTTTTCAGCTGTGGTTCCTAAAATAACCAGATATTCAACCCCACCGTCTACAGAAAAATTTACAATTCTTTTTAATGCTTCGGTATCAATTGAAAAATCTTCTTTGAAAGGAGTCACTAGAGCAACACCAGTTCCTATTAATGATTGCATGTTTTTAGATTATATTTTGTTTAATATTTTTAAATACCTGAATAATTCCTGAATAAAAATCTCATTATTTTCCAGATTAGCCGAAATTATCAAATTATTTAAGCGTTTGTCTACAGTTGAAAAACCAACTTTAAATTTAGCTTTAGATTCGTGAGTGACAACTAGTAAAATTGCTTTTTCAGCATCATAATAACTTATTAATAAATCAAAATCCTTTGCGATAAAATCATTTACCGCTTCATTTTTAATTTGGGCTTTCCAATTTAAATGACTGGATTTTAAATTTGTTACAGAAGTTACAAAATCTATATTCGCTTTACTTTTATAAAGTAACAATTCAATGTTTTCTTTTGCAATTCCATTAGCTATTAAATCTTTAATTAACAACTCTGTATTTGCAAAATGACTTGCATCAACAACTACTCCTACTGTTTTTACATTACCCGAAAACAAGCTACTTTTTACATTAAGCAAGCTGTTTTTTACTATTTTCTTTACCGAAAATTCTTTTAAGTAATTTAAAAACATAACTTATCTTTATTAGTAAACAAAATTAATTAATTAAGTTACACTATAGCCGGCAAATCTAAAAAAGTATAACGATGATTTAAAACTTTTTGTTATATTCTTAACACTTATTTTCCCTTCAAATAAAAATCATCTCCCCAAAAATCATATTTTTTTATTGAAGCATACTCATAAAATCAGTTTCTGAAATAATGGGGATATTTAATTTATTCGCTTTATCCAGTTTTGCTGGTCCCATATTATCACCTGCAACCACATAATTTGTTTTAGCAGAAATAGAACTTCCTACTTTCCCACCATTATCTTCTATAGCTTTTTTAAGTTCATCTCTGGAAAACTGAGTAAAAACTCCTGAAACCACAAACGTTTTTCCTTCTAATTTAGTAGTTGCATTCAGATTTATTTTTTCAATAATTTCAAATTGCACTCCATAACTTTTCAGACGCTCAATAATAATTTTATTTTCTTCTTTTTCGAAAAATTCAATGACACTTTGGGCTATTCGCTCCCCAATTTCATCCACTAAAATCAATTCGATCAAACTGGCTTTACGCAACGCATCAATATTTTTATAATGCTTGGCTAATTTCTTAGCCACTGTCTCTCCTACATAACGAATTCCAAGCGCATATAGTACACTTTCAAAAGGAATCTCAGTCGATTTTTTTACGCCATTAACCAAATTTTCAGCCGATTTTTGCGCCATTCTTTCTAATGGCAGAATTTGTTCCACCGTTAAATCGTATAAATCAGCATAATTATGAACCAAATCATTATTAAAAAGAAGCGCAACCGTTTCACCGCCCAGACCTTCAATATCCATTGCTTTTCGCGAAATAAAATGCTGAATTCGCCCAATAATCTGTGGTGGACAACCATAGAAATTAGGACAATAATGATTTGCCTCTCCTTCGTTTCTGACTAATTCCGTCTGACATTCCGGACAATGGGTAATATATTGAGTAGGTAAAGAATTTTCAGGACGCTGAGCCAAATCAACTGCAATAATCTTAGGAATAATTTCTCCTCCTTTTTCAACAAAAACAGTATCTCCTACCCGAATGTCTAACTTTTTAATCTGATCAGCATTGTGCAGGGAAGCCCGTTTTACAATAGTTCCCGCTAACTGAACCGCTTTTAAATTAGCTACAGGAGTGATAGAACCGGTTCTTCCTACCTGATAAGAAATAGATTTCAACTGAGTGGATACCTGCTCCGATTTGAATTTATAAGCCATAGCCCAACGAGGCGATTTAGCCTTATAGCCCAATTCTTCCTGATATTGTATACTATTCACTTTTACTACCACACCATCCGTTTCATATGGTAATTTATGACGATGTGTATCCCAATAATCTATAAAATCAAAAACTTCCTGTAAATTAGCAGCAATCTTTGCTTCTTTTGGCACTTTAAAACCCCAGTTTCGGGCAGCAATTAAACCGTCAAACTGAGAAGTAAAAGGTAATTTTTCGCCTGCCACAGAATACAGCAAACATTCCAAAGGTCGCTTAGCCACTTCAGTACTGTCCTGCAACTTTAAACTTCCGGAAGCCGTATTTCTGGGATTAGAATAAGGTGTTTCACCTATCTCAATCAGTTCCTGATTCATTTTTTCGAAACCGGCAAAAGGCAAAATGATTTCACCCCGAATATCAAATTTATCAGGATAATTATCACCTTTTAAAGTTAAAGGAATAGAACGAATAGTCTTGATATTATTGGTCACATCGTCGCCCTGGAAACCATCTCCACGAGTTACGGCACGAACTAATTTTCCGTTTTCATAGGTAATACTAATAGAAGCACCGTCATATTTCAATTCGCAAGTGTATTGCAAATTGACATTCCCTAAAACTTTTTGAATTCGAACTTCCCAATCCAGTAAATCCTCTTTAGAATAGGAATTATCCAACGAATACATTCGTTGTCTGTGTGCTACCGTTTGGAAATTCTTAGTAATTGTCCCTCCTACTCTTTGTGTGGGAGAATTGATATCAAAGTATTCCGGATGTGCATTTTCTAAATCCTGGAGTTCTTTTAATTTTATATCAAACTCATAATCAGTTATTGTAGCATTATCTAAAACATAATAATTATAATTATGAAGATTGAGTTCTTCTCTTAATTTCTGAATCGTATTTAGCACATCCATATAAAAAAAATTGGTCATTTTAGTTTCTGTAAACAGCGTACTAAAATAACCAATTTAAAAGAAATATCGTCACTATTACGACTCTATAATCGAATTTATTTGTTGAAATAATTGTCCGTCGCTCAGGAAAGCACCTTGTTGAATCAACGAAAAAATGGATGCATTTCGTTCTTCGGTAAATACTTTTTTCCCAACTTTCATTTCAATTGTTTCGGTAAACATATTATCGCTCAGCCATTGCAATCCGTCTTTAGTTAAAAAATCAACTTCAGGA
Source organism: Flavobacterium flevense (assembly GCF_900142775.1). Classification (GTDB taxonomy): domain Bacteria; phylum Bacteroidota; class Bacteroidia; order Flavobacteriales; family Flavobacteriaceae; genus Flavobacterium; species Flavobacterium flevense. The sequence continues at coordinate 28,578 of NZ_FRCC01000003.1, read as the reverse complement.
ACTAATGATTTCAAAACAATCGATTTTACTTCGGTTTCAAAACACTGAAAAAGAAAAATATGATTTTTCGAAAAATGCTCTAAATATTCTGCTTTAGATAAAACACCTTCCCATATTAAATCAGAAAAAATATCCAGTTCCTGCTCAGCTACTTCCGGTTTCTCCGTTTTTATTTTATCCCATTCTGCTTTATCAATGGATTGGGTTGCTAAAAAATTAGTGAATTCCGGATGCAGTTCTTCGAATTGCTCTTTTGTAAGTCTTGTGTATTTCATGTGATTATTATTTTTTTTTGCCACGAAGGCACTAAGGCACTAAGTTTTTTTCAAGTCTAATATAAATCTTTTGCTTCTCCATAAAAGCCCAATGATTTGAAAAAGTTTATTGTCAAAATAAAATTTTCATACAATACTACGATTTGAGTCTTTGAATCTTTGTGGCAAAATTTAAAACAAAAAAAAATCCCGATTTCGTTTTTTAGAACGAGACGGGATTTTAAATATTGAGTTTAGAAATTATGCTTTTTCAGCAACAATTTCATAAGGTAAATCAACGATAACATCTCTGTGTAATCTTACAGTAGCTGAATATTTTCCAGTACGCTTAACGATTCCGCTAGTGATGAATTTTCTGTCAATAGATTGTCCTGCTTTTTCTAAAGCTGCAACGATGTCGATATTTGTGATTGAACCAAATAATTTTTCACCACCTGCTTTAGCAGAAATTTTAATCTCAAGTCCTTTTAATGTTTCTGCCAATGCTTTTGCGTCAGCAACAACTTTAGCTTCTTTGTGCGCTCTTTGTTTTAGGTTTTCAGCTAATACTTTCTTTGCAGAAGCAGTAGCTAACTGAGCAAATCCTTGTGGGATTAAGTAATTACGACCGTATCCGTTTTTTACAGTTACTACATCGTCTTTAAATCCTAAATTCTGAACGTCTTGTTTTAAAATCAATTCCATGTTGTTGTCCTTTGTTATAGAAGTTAGTCCCGTTGCATTACAACGAGACAACAACTTTATATTTTAATATTATTTTAATAAATCGGCCACGTATGGCATTAAAGCTAAGTGACGTGCTCTTTTTACAGCAACAGAAACTTTTCTTTGGTATTTTAATGAAGTACCTGTTAAACGACGAGGAAGAATTTTTCCTTGCTCGTTAACAAATTTCAATAAGAAATCAGCATCTTTATAATCGATGTATTTGATTCCTGATTTTTTGAAACGACAATACTTTTTAGTTTTGTTAGTTTCTATATTTAAAGGAGTAAGATATCTGATATCTCCGTCTTTTTTTCCTGAAGCAGATTGTTGTAATGTTGCCATGATAATTAAGCTTTTTGAGATTTAAGTTTTGCTCTTCTTCTTTCAGCCCAAGAGATAGCATGTTTGTCAAGACTTACAGTTAAGAAACGCATAACTCTTTCGTCACGTCTGAATTCAGTTTCAAAAGCGATAAGAACTTCTCCTGATACTTTAAATTCGAACAAATGGTAAAAACCACTTTTCTTGTTTTGGATTTCGTAAGCCATCTTTTTAAGACCCCAGTCTTCTTTAGATACCATTTCTGCTCCTCTACTAGTAAGAAAATCTTCAAATTTGCTTACTGTTTCCTTTACCTGAACATCAGATAAAACGGGATTTAAAATGAAAACAGTTTCATAATGATTCATAAATATTTATTTATTTGTTAAATTGGCTGCAAAAGTAATCTTTTATTTCGAATAAAAAAACAAAAACAAACTTTATTCGTTGTACTGCAAAAAAAACCGATAAAGATTAGCATTTGTAAATAAATTACAATACTTTTACTTAGCCAAATCTTAAAATATAAAAAATATGAAACTTAACTGTGTCATAGTAGATGATAGTTCTATACAGCGAATGATCATCACAAAGTTAGTAAATAATCATCCTAATCTACATTTAGTAGGTGATTTTTCTAATGCTATCGAAGCAAAAAGCTGTATGTCTATTCATGCAGTAGACTTAATATTTCTTGATATAGAAATGCCTGTAATTAGTGGTTTTGACTTCCTGGACGGATTAAAAACGAAACCACAAATCATATTTATTACTTCAAAAGCAGAATATGCTTTGAAAGCATTTGATTATGATGCCACTGATTATTTGCAAAAACCTATAGCATTAGATCGTTTCAGCACCTCTGTTAAAAGAGCTATCGACTTACACCTACTTAAGCAAGATACAAAAGAAGAGGAAGGAGAACATATTTTTATCAAAAGTAATTTGAAAAAATTAAAAATCTACACTTCAAGAATCAAATGGATTGAAGCCTTTGGGGATTATGTAAGAGTAGTTACAGAAGACGACAGTAATCTGGTACTTTCTACGATGAAATCTTTTGAAAACGACCTGCCTAACAAGAAATTTGTTCGCGTTCACAAGTCCTATATTATTAATATTGATAAAGTAGAACGTTTTAACAGCAAGTTTGCCGAAATAGGAACAACAAAAATTCCGTTAAGCCGAAACAAAAAAGACGATTTAATTAAAGCATTATCTTTCGCTTAATAAAAATCTACATTTAGCGCCACTTTTATCACTCGGTATTGTGGCACAGCATCAAAACTATTCAATATTTTTTGGATAGTTTTTTTTGTGCCAATAACAGAAAGATTTTGCGGAATCTTAATCATTATTGTTCGAATATATTCATTCCTTATTCTGTTAATCCCCGGTTCTTCGGGACCCAGAACAGGAATGTTTAAGTTTTGACTCAATACCTGATACAACCACATTGATCCTTCTTTTAACTTATTAAAATCACGATGTTTCAATGTAAGTTTAATAATCCTGAAATATGGTGGGTATTTATAAATTTGACGGTCATACAGCTGTTCCTTGTACATCCCTACATAATCATTATTAGTAACCTGTTGAATGGTGTTATGGTTAGGATTATACGTCTGAATAATTACTTTCCCCTGCTTTTCTGATCGCCCTGAACGCCCCGCAACCTGCGTCATCGTTTGGAAACTTCTTTCAAAAGCCCTAAAATCAGGATGATACAACATATTATCAGCATTCATAATCCCTACTAAACTTACGTTGTCAAAATCCAGTCCTTTGGCAAGCATTTGCGTTCCTACCATAATATCTATTTCCCGATTCTTAAAACTATCGATGATTTTTTCGAAACCAAATTTCCCACGAGTGGTATCCTGATCCATCCTCCCAATTTTTCGTTCCGGAAACAACTGCGTTAATTCCTGCTGAATTTGCTCAGTACCAAAACCCTTAGTTGTTAAATCAATACTGGAACAACTATGGCAATTAACCGGTTTAGCAATCGAATAACCACAATAATGACAACGCAACTGATTTTTATGTTTATGATAGGTCAAACTCACATCGCATTGCTGGCATTGCGGCACGTGACCACAAGTCATACATTCTAACAACGGTGAATATCCTCTTCTGTTTTGAAATAAAATCACCTGTTCTCCTAAAGACAAAGCAGTAGCAATGGCATCAATCAAGACATCACTAAAATGTCCGATCATTCGTTTTCGGAAATACTTGTCTTTTAAATCTACTAATTCAATTTCAGGCATCATCACATTGCCATATCGTTTGCTGATTTCGACCAAACCATATTTAGCTGTCGCTGAATTGTAATAAGACTCAATACTGGGCGTTGCCGAACCCAGCAAAACCTTAGCTTTAAAAAAACTGGCTAAAACTATCGAAGCATCACGGGCATGATATCGGGGTGCGGGATCTGTTTGCTTAAAAGTTTGCTCGTGTTCCTCATCAACAATTATAAAACCTAAGTTTGAAAAAGGCAAAAATAAAGCCGACCTCGCTCCTATTACTATTTGTGCTTTCTCTGAATTTTGCAATACCTGACTCCAGACTTCTACACGTTCATTATTATTGTATTTTGAATGAAAAACAGCTACTTTATTTCCAAAATGAGCCTGCAATCGCGTTACCAGCTGGGTAGTCAATGCTATTTCAGGCAGTAAATACAAAACCTGTTTTTCCTCAACAAGATAATCTTCTATGAGTTTAATATAAATTTCTGTTTTTCCACTCGAAGTTACACCGTGCAGCAAACAGACTTCTTTTTCCTGTAAATTTGTTTTTATTTCTTCAAAAGCTTTTTGTTGTACTTCACTCAATTGCAATTGATCCGAATTAGATTCTCCTGTAAAATTAACACGATCTTCTTGTATCAGATAATCTTCAAAAATTTCTTTATCAATCAAGGCTTTTACCACCGTCGATGTAGCACCCGAAGCTTCCACTAATTGTTTTACAGCAATAGGCCGTTTCTTTTCACTGGCACTTAGCTGAAAATAAGTCAATACAATTTCTTTTTGTTTATTGGCATTTTTTAAAACGTCCAGCAAATCATTCAATCCCTGATCGGAATCATATTTAGGATGCAGGCGAATATATCGGACTAATTTGGGTTTGTAATTTTCCTGCATCTCGTCCTGCAATACTAAAATCCCTTTATCTATAAGTTTTTGTATTATTGGAAAAATATTCTTTTTATTCAAAATCCCAATAATATCCTGAACCTTAAGGGAGGATTGCTGCTGTAAAGCCTGATAAATTAAAAACTCTTCGTCGGTAAGCTGACTTTCATCAACAAAAACTCCGCTTTTTTGTGTAATTAAAGTTTCATTTTCCAATAATAAAGCGCTGGGCAATGCTCCGCGATACACATCGCCTATCGCACACATATAATAATCTGCAATCCACTGCCAGTGCTTAATTTGGTTAAGAGTGACTATTGGTTTTTCGTCTAAAATCTGATGGATTTCTTTTGCTTCATATAATGTTGGCTTGTTTTGATGCAAATCAATAGCTAAAGCGGTGTAAATTTTACTTTTACCAAATGGAACCGCTATTCGCATCCCTTTTTGAATATAATTATATTCAGCCTCAGAAACACTATAGGTAAAGGTTTTGGCCAGAGCCAATGGTAAAATTACTTCAACAAAATACATATAACGGTAAGTAGAAATTAATATAAAGAAGGGAAAATGAAAAAATTATTTTTTAATTCTATGCCAGTACTGTGTTCGCCCTAATAATGAAATCCCAATATAACCTCGAACTTTTAACTTATCAGCATTAACAAGCGTAATATAACATTGGTATAACTTTCCGTTTTTAGGATCTAATATCTTACCTGAACCATATTCTGTACCTTCTTTACTCAATCCCTTTATTACCACCATACCCAGAATAGGCTTATCAGCATCCTCTCCTGTACAAGCCTTACAAAGGTTATTTCTATAAGTTGTGTCAAAAATCTCATTTACTTTTCCGTAAATTTTTCCTGATTTTTCATAAATCTCAACTACAGATATCGGTTTTCCTGTTTTATCATCTATGGTCTTCCATTTTCCTAAAACACTTGTATTCTGGCAATAAAAAATACTGCTAACCAATAACAAAAGTACGGTGATATTCTTTTTCATAATTTATTTTCCATTACTGCCTGTTTTTCATTTCTGTTTTTCAACTTTTTAATCACTTCATTGAGTTCAAAACCCAATAATAAAATCATGCAATTGATCCAGATGTAAAACATCACAATTAATAAAGTCCCGATAGAACCATACAATTCATTGTATTTTGCAAAACGAATTACCCACACTCCAAAAAAATAGGATGTCAGGATAGTAAGAATAGTCGTAAAAACAGAACCTATCGAAATAAAAGATCGGGTTTCCTGGTTTTTTGTACCAAATTTAAACAGAATCGAAGAGGTTACTAAAATCATCAAAATCAAAAAAGCATAACGCCCCATAACCATCAACGGAATTTTATCACTCAAAAAATCCCTGCTTTGAAGCTGCTGAATAAAAACCTCAAAAACAACTATCGTAGCAACAGTAACGATTAACAAAACAGCTAAAAACAAAGACAAGCCAACAGCTACTAAATATTGATGAAAAAAACCTCTTTTAACTAAAACATGTTTCGAATTTTCAAAACCACCTAAAATCGCATTCAATCCATTAGCCATCAAAAAAACAGACAATAAAAATCCTGATGATAATAAACCGGAATGACTGTTATGAAGAATATCATTAATAATATTTTTTATGGCATAAAAGGTATTCGGTGGAACACCATCAGCAACAAATTTCATAAAATCATCCTGAAAACCTTCAATTGGAATAAAAGGAATAAGGTTTAAAATAAATAATGCGAAAGGAAATAATGCCATGAAAAAACTAAAAGCAATTGCTCCCGCCCGGTTAGACAGCGCTCCTTCGGTTATTCCAATAATATATAATTCTAATAAATCATACAACGCTAATCCTTCCAGCCAATTGAGTTTTATTCTCTTAGACCAATTGACAAAATTGCGTAATACAGGGATTTTTTGAAGTTTTTCTTCTATTTCTACTGACATTAATTTCTTTTTTAAAGCAGTTATTCAATTGCTTTTAAACTCAAATCCATATTATAAACAGAATGTGTCAAAGCACCGGACGAAATATAATTCACACCACATTCAGCATAATGGCGAATGGTTTCTTCATTGATATTTCCTGATGACTCTGTTAAACAGGACTCACCTATAAAAGCAACGGCTTCTCTTGTCATTTCATAATCAAAATTATCTAACAGGATTCTGTAAACTCCACCGGCAGCTACAATTTCTTTTACTTCGTCTAAATCTCTTGCTTCAACAATAATTTTTAAATCGCGATTATTTTCTTTTAAATATTCTTTGGTTTTGGCTATAGCCAATGTAATTCCGCCGGCAAAATCAATATGATTGTCTTTCAGCATCACCATATCATACAATGCAAAACGATGATTTTCTCCACCGCCTATTTTTACTGCCCATTTTTCGGCAACACGAAAACCCGGCGTTGTTTTACGGGTATCCAGAATTTTAGCATTAGTACCTTCGAGCAATTGCACATAATTATTAGTCTTAGTCGCAATTGCTGACATGCGTTGCATGGAATTCAAAACCATCCGTTCTGCCTTTAAAATCGACTGAGAACTTCCTGATACATGAAACACAACATCTCCAAATTTTACAGCTGCACCATCTTCTATAAAAGTTTCTATTTTTAAATCCGCATCCACATAATTAAAAATCATTTCAGCAAATGCAACTCCTGCAATTATCCCTTCATCCTTCACCAGTAATTTGGCTTTCCCTTGTGCTGCTGCCGGAATACAGGCTAATGAACTATGATCTCCATCTCCTACATCTTCTCTTATCGCATTTGCAATTAATAGTTGTAACTCGTTTTGAAATTGTGTTTCGCTAATCATTTTTACTAAAAATTTATATCTTGCTAAAGTAGGACATATTTTGTGGAATAGAAAATTTGTTTCTGCTTCACTTTAATTTTTTCCGAAGCTAATTCTGTCAAAGATTTAAATATTATATTTGAAAAAAGAACCCAACAACCCTTTTTAATTTGTATCGAAATGGCATCTGAAACTCCCGAAAACGAAAATAATCGCATTCTTGAATTAGTATCACAATACATTGACCTGAGTGTCACACCATTCAATAAACCCGAAAGAACTGTTGTAAAAGTAGACAAACGCGATCCTATGTATGGAGGAAACGGAGTGGTTTATTTATTACAAATGTTTGATGAAGGGGAATTGACTAATAACCGCATTGGTGCCTATATGGCGCTCATTAACAAAGGCGATGAAGCCGGTTTTCATACCCATGGTTCGCGAAACGAAGAAGAACTTTATATTGTCATGCACGGAGAAGGCGAATATACAGAAATGACCAAAAAAGAAGGTATTATTCGAAAAAAAACACTTAAAAAAGGAAGCATCACCGCCATGAGTGGCATCGGGTTTCATTCGCTCATCAATACTACCGATGAAGTTTTAATTGTTTTTGTTATCACTACCAATAATCCAAAATAAGACAATCATTTTAGAAATCTCCATTTTTTAAATTCCCAATTAAAAACTATCTTCGTCTTTCAATTTAAAGATTGAATAATTTAAAGATTGGTCTAAATTATCTTTGGTTAAATCTGCAATCTAAATTCTAAAATCAATTCATGTCTTCTAATAATCTCCTGCTTACTCCTATCGAATACTTAAAAGGCGTTGGTCCCAGCAGAGGGGAATTGTTACGTAAGGAATTAGGAATTCATAAATACGGGGATTTACTTAATTTTTATCCAAATCGCTACATTGACCGAACCCGTTATTATAAGATTAACGAGTTACAAAACAATGTTGCCGAGGTTCAGATTATTGGAAAAATTATCAATGTTAAAACTGTCGAATTTGCCAAAGGCAGAAAACGTCTCGTAGCCACATTTATAGATGACACCGGACAAATGGAACTGGTCTGGTTTCAGGGACACAAATGGGTCCGGGAATCTTTGAAACTAAACGAAGCGATTGTTATTTTTGGAAAATGCACGTCGTTTAATGGCATGTACAACATGGCACATCCTGAAATTGAATTGTGGAGCGAGCATCAACAAAGTTTGCGATCAGCCATGCAGCCCGTTTATCCTTCGACAGAAACACTAACTAACAGAGGGATTTCAAACCGCTCGGTTAGTAAAATGATGCAGCAGCTGTTTTTAGAAACACAGGCTTTATTTTCAGAAACTTTACCTGATTACTTAATCCAGAACTTAAAGTTAATTCCGAAGAATGCCGCTTTATTCAATATTCATTTTCCAAAAAGTGCCGAAGCTTTGGCGAAAGCCCAATTCCGATTAAAATTTGAAGAATTGTTTTTCATTCAGATCCAGCTGATTATGAAAAACCTGATTCAGAAACATAAAATTAAAGGACATCCTTTTACTAAAGTAGGCGAATTTTTCAATGAATTTTACCAAAACCATCTTCCGTTTGAACTTACTAATGCTCAAAAAAGGGTTATTAAAGAAATAAGAACAGACATGGGAAGCAACGCCCAGATGAATCGTTTGCTGCAAGGCGATGTAGGCTCAGGAAAAACGATTGTCGCTTTTATGAGTATGCTTTTAGCTATGGATAATGGCTTTCAGGCTTGCTTAATGGCACCTACAGAAATATTAGCAAATCAACATTTTACAGGACTTTCAGAATTAGCTAACAAGCTGAATATAAACATTAAAATACTCACAGGCTCTACTAAAACTTCCGAAAGAAGAATTATCCACGAAGCACTGGAAAACGGGACTTTACAAATTCTTATAGGAACTCATGCCTTGCTGGAAGACAAGGTGAAATTTCAAAATTTAGGTTTGGCCATCATAGATGAGCAACATCGTTTTGGGGTAGAACAGCGTTCTAAATTGTGGAAGAAAAACCATATTCCGCCACATATTTTAGTGATGACCGCCACTCCTATTCCGCGGACATTAGCGATGAGTTTGTATGGTGATTTAGACATTTCTGTAATTGACGAATTGCCTCCGGGACGAAAACCCATTCAGACTGTTCATCGGTATGACAGTAACCGGTTAAAAGTCTGGAAATTTATCCGGGACGAAATTGCTATTGGTCGCCAAATTTATATTGTCTATCCGTTGATTCAGGAATCGGAAAAAATGGATTATAAAGATTTAATGGATGGCTACGAAAGTATTTCAAGAGATTTTCCCTTACCGAAATACGCTATTTCTATTGTACATGGTAAGATGAAACCAGCCGATAAAGATGCCGAAATGAAGCGATTTGCAGAAGGTAAAACGAATATTATGGTAGCCACAACCGTGATTGAAGTAGGTGTAAATGTTCCTAATGCATCGGTAATGATTATCGAAAGTGCCGAACGTTTTGGACTTTCACAATTGCATCAGTTGCGTGGTCGTGTAGGTCGTGGTGCCGATCAGAGTTATTGTATCCTGATGACCAGCCATAAATTAAGTGCCGACAGCAAAACCCGAATGGAAACAATGGTCCGGACTAATGACGGTTTTGAAATTTCAGAAGTAGATTTAAAATTACGTGGTCCCGGAAATCTAATGGGAACCCAGCAAAGTGGTGTACTAAATCTTCAAATAGCCGATATTGTTAAAGACAGGGAAATTCTGTCTCTGGCCAGAGCACATGCCATAAAAATACTTTCTGAAGATGCTCCGTTACAAAAACCGGAACATGCTACCTTAAAAGCTGTTTATCTGGAACTGACTAAGAAAAAAAATATCTGGAATTACATTAGTTAGAACGCTACTTTTAAAAATAGTATTTTCTGTTATTTTTACTTTTTGTTTTTTTTATCAAACCCACTAAACCTTTTTGCAAAAAACAAGTCAAACCAGCTATTGGTAAACAGCAGCAACCTATTTACTGCTGTTAAAATTGTATTTAATTCAACTATTTTCATTTACCGCAATTAAATAAAAATTAACTTGCAAAAAATTAGAATGGCGACTATCTTAAACAAATCTTTTATATGAAAATAAGAAACTTAATCTACATTTTATTAATCATAGGATTGGGCTCATTTGTGACCTACCGGGTTATGGAAAATAAAAATGATTCGGAAAATTCTAAAATCAAATCAAATACTAAAGGTCCGGTGAATGTTGAAGGGATTGTTGTGCAACCACAAACTTTTGATAACAATCTTTCTTTATCAGGTTCTATTGAAGCGAATGAGCAAGTGGAAATTCGATCGGAAGTATCCGGAATTGTAGAAAGCATCAATTTTAAGGAAGGAAGCCAGGTAAACAAAGGACAATTGTTGTTTAAAGTAAATGATGCTGAATTAAGAGCACAGTTAAGCCAGACGACCACCAAAGAAACTTTAGCTGCTGAAAATGAAAGAAGAGCCAAACTTTTATTGCAAAAAGAAGCCATAAGTCAGGAAGAATACGATGTTGCCAGAGCCGAATATGATTCTGCAAAGGCACAAAGCCAATTAATAAAAGCCCAATTAGCTAAAACCGTTGTCAGAGCGCCATTTTCGGGAAAAATAGGTTTACGCTCCATCTCGGTAGGAACTTATATTACTCCAGCTATTTTAGTGGCAAAATTAGTTAACACAGCTAAATTAAAAATCACTTTTTCTATCCCTGAAAAATATGCTTCTCAAGTGCAGTCTAATGCTGTTATTGATTTTACAGTTTCAGGTTCTGATAAAGTGTACAAAGCTACCATTTATGCTGTTGAGCCAGAGGTAGAAATAGCAACCCGCACATTGCAAATTAGAGCGATTGCTGATAATACTGATGGAAAACTTTTTCCCGGAACTTTTGCTGATGTAAAATTACCTTTAGCCATTATCAAAGATGCCATTGTAGTTCCTTCACAAGCCATTGTTCCTGTTCAGGAGGGTAAAAAAGTTTATATTTCGAATATGGGAAAAGCCAAAGAAGTGATGGTGGAAGCAACCACAAGAACAGCTGCTGATATTTTAATTCTATCAGGATTAAAAGCAGGAGATACAGTACTTACAAGCGGTGTAATGTCATTAAAAGATGGTACTCCGGTGAAAGTAAAAGTAAAATAGGTTTTAAAATACCAAGATTGGACTATTAAGTAGTAATAAAAAATCTAACCCGAGCGATAGCAAACTGACAAAGTAAATCTGAAGTCTAAAATCTAAAATCTGTAATCTCAATGAGTTTATCAACTACAAGTATAAAAAGGCCTGTATTAACCATAGTACTGAATCTTTTAATCATATTATTCGGTTTTCTGGGCTATACTTTTTTAGGAGTCAGGGAATTCCCTTCCATTGATCCTGCTCAGGTTTCGATCAGAACATCTTACACAGGAGCCAATTCGGATATTATCGAATCACAAATTACCGAACCGCTGGAAAAAGCGGTCAATGCTATTGACGGGATTCGGAATATCACTTCTTCGAGCAATCAGGGCAACAGTAATATTACCATCGAATTTAATCTGGATAAAAATTTAGAAGATGCAGCAAATGATGTCCGTGACAAAGTTTCACAGGCAGTTCGAAATCTACCTAAAGATATTGACGCTCCTCCGGTAGTTTCTAAGGCAGATGCTGATAGCGAATCTATTATTTCGATGACACTTCAAAGTGACAGCCGTAACCAATTAGAATTAAGTGATTATGCCGAAAATGTCATTTCGCAACGCTTAGAAACCATTCCGGGTGTTAGTGCTGTTCAAATTTGGGGACAAAAACGCTATGCCATGCGTTTATGGATTGATCCAGTAAAATTAGCCGCTTACGGTTGTACGGTTTCCGAAGTTCGGGATGCTTTAAATGCTCAGAATGTGGAATTACCATCCGGAAAACTCACAGGTAAAAACACTGAACTTACCGTAAAAACCATTGGGAATTTATCCAAAGCAGAAGAATTCAATAATATTATCATCCGTACTGACGGAGATAAAATTGTTCGTTTTAGCGATATTGGAACAGCAGAATTAGGTCCTGAAAATATCGAAAGCGGATTAACATCATCAGGACTTCCATTGATTGGTATGGCAATAGTTCCAATGCCCGGTGCTAATTATTTAGATATTTCAGAGGAATTTTATAAAAAATACGAAGCCTTACAAAAAGATTTACCAAAAGACATCAAACTGAATATCGCATTAGACAATACCGCTTTTGTAAAAAAATCAGTATTGGAAGTAGCCGAAACTTTAGGGATTTCGATTGTTTTAGTAATCATTATCATTTATTTGTTTTTCAGAGACTGGGCAATTGCTTTCCGACCTTTAATTGACATCCCGGTTTCATTAATTGCTACGTTTTTTATCATGTGGCTTTTAGGATTCTCTATTAACGTTTTAACACTTTTAGCGATTGTTTTAGCAACCGGTCTGGTAGTGGATGACGGAATTGTGGTTACTGAAAATATTTTCAAAAAAGTAGAAGAAGGAATGTCACCCATTGAAGCGGCTATAAAAGGTTCTAACGAAATTTTCTATGCTGTAATTTCGATTTCAGTAACCTTGGCAGCGGTATTTTTACCGGTAATCTTTCTGGAAGGATTTGTAGGTCGCCTCTTCCGGGAATTTGGTGTGGTCATTGGGTCAGCAGTTTTAATTTCGGCATTTGTATCGCTGACTTTAACCCCTATGCTGAATGCCTATTTAATGAAAGGCGGCGAACAAAAAAAATCAAAATTCTACCTTAAAACAGAGCCTTTTTTCGAAAAATTAAACAGCGGTTATGCCGAATCTCTGTCGGGTTTTATGAACAAAAAATGGATTAGTTTCCCCATTTTAATTGCCTGTTTCGGAATTATTTATTTATTCTTTACCATACTTCCTAAGGAAACAGCTCCTTATGACGATCGTAGCTCCGTAGTAATGCGTATGACAACTCCGGAAGGCTCTACTTATGAATACACTAATCGTTTCATGCAGGAGATTTCACAACTGGTAGATGATTCTATTCCTGAGAAAAAAGTGAGTCTGGTACTTACAGCTCCTAATTCAGGAGGTGCGGCATCTAATTCCGGTTTTATCAGACTTTCATTAATAAGTCCCGAAGAAAGAGAAAGGTCTCAAAAAGATATTGCCGATAAATTATCACAATGGACTAAAAAATATCCGGATGCTAAAATATCTGTCATTCAACAGCCTACCATTTCAGTCAACAGACGTGGAGGATTGCCTATCCAGTATATTATTCAGGCACCTACTTTTGAAAAACTCCGTGAAAAAATTCCATTGTTTATGGAGGAAGTGGGCAAAAGCGATGTTTTCTCGATTACCGATGTGAATTTAAAATTTAATAAACCCGAACTCAATGTATCCATTGATCGTGCAAAAGCCGAGAGTTTAGGAATCTCGATTGTTGATATCGCCCAAACCTTGCAGCTTTCGTTAAGTGGTCAGCGTTTTGGATATTTTATTAAAAACGGAAAACAATATCAGGTAATAGGTCAGTTTGATCAGCAAGATCGTTCCAAACCATTGGATTTAACTTCTATGTTTGTCAAAAACAACAAAGGCGAACTGATTCAGATGGATAATGTTGTGAATGTGGAAGAGCAAAGCAATCCGCCACAATTGTACCATAATAACCGCTATATGTCGGCTACGGTTTCTGCAGGTCTTGCACCGGGCAAAAGTATTGGGGATGGTATCGAAGCGATGAATCAAATAAAAGCTAAAGTCTTAGACGATACTTTTACAACCGATTTAGGTGGAGAATCGAGAGATTTTGTTGAAAGTAGCTCGAATACTTCTTTCGCTTTTGGATTGGCTTTACTATTAATATTTTTAATTTTAGCAGCCCAATTTGAAAGTTTTATTGACCCGTTAATTATAATTTTAACAGTACCAATGGCAGTTGCAGGAGCTTTATTTTCGTTGTGGTTATTTGATCAGAGTTGGAATATTTTCAGCCAGATTGGAACCGTAATGTTAATTGGTCTGGTAACCAAAAACGGAATTTTAATTGTCGAATTTGCCAATCAATTGCGCGAACAGGGAAAATCAAAATACGAGGCCATTATGGAAGCTTCAGAATCGCGTTTGCGACCAATCCTGATGACCAGTTTAGCCATTGCTTTAGGAGCTTTGCCCATTGCGATGTCACTTGGAGCTGCTTCTACCAGTAGAATCGGGATGGGAGTTGTAATTGTGGGCGGAACTATTTTCTCTCTGGCACTAACTCTTTTTGTGATTCCGGCTATCTATTTGATGTGGTCTAAAGCCAGAAAACATTATCCGGAATTTGATCATATTGATGAATATGAACAAGAAACTAAAAAGCACTAAACAGATATGAAGTTAAAAAACAGCTATCAGTTACTCGTTTTAGTACTTCTTTCAGCAACATCGCTGCAGGCACAACAAACCTTATCGATTGAAGAAGCGCTAAAAACAGCATTAGACAACAATTACGAAATTAAAATTGCCTCTAATGATTTAAAAGCCAGTCAAACTAATAATACTATTGGAAATGCAGGAATGCTTCCTACGCTAACCGCTACTGTAACGGATAATAACAATATCCAGAATCTGTCTCAAATCCGTTTGGACGGAACAGAAAACAGCCTTGATAATGCGAAGAGTAACAGCCTGAATTATGGTGTGGGTCTAGGTTGGACTATTTTTGACGGTATGAGTATGTTTGCTAAAAAAGAGCAACTTGAAGAACTTCAAAAACTGGGAGAATCTCAGTTAAAACTAAGTATATTGACTAAAATTGCTGATGTTTACGCCACTTATTATGACTTGGTACAACAACAGCAACAATTATCAGCTTTAGATTCTACACTGGTCATTTCTAATCAAAGACTCGATTTAGCGCAAAATCGTTTTAGTATTGGAAAAGCTTCCAAATTAGAAGTTCTGAATGCTCAGGTAGATTTAAATACAGATAAAGTTACCTTGCTTAAACAAAAAGAACTTTTTACTAATACTAAAATTTTGCTGAACCAAATTCTGGCCCGGGATACTAAAATAGATTTTAAAGTAACTGATGTTTTTAAAGTAGATACAAAACTGGAATTAGCAGAACTGAATAATTTAGCACAAAAACAAAATCCGCAACTGGAAGCCCAAATCATCAATAAAAGAGTAGCCGAATTGCAATTAAAACAAGTAAAATCAACCAGATACCCTACAATAAGGGTAAATACAGGCTATAATTTTACTGAAACCGAATCGAGTTTGGGTTTTACTACTCAATCTTCAGCAAGAGGATTTAATTATGGTTTTAGCGCTTCGCTGAATTTATTTGATGGCTTTGCACAACACCGGAATGAAAAAATAGCCCATTTAGCCATTGATAATGCTAAATTACAAATTGAACAGCAAAACCTGAATATTGAAACGCAGCTAGCTACCGCTTATCAAACCTATTTAACTAATTTAGAACTCATAGAATTAGAAAAAACAAATCAGGCTATTGCCAAACAAAATCTGGCGATTACTTTGGATAAATTCCATATTGGGACTATAACAACCTTAGAGTTCAGAACAGCACAATTGAACTTTGTGAATGCTACTGTTCGCTATAGTAATGCCCAGTTTCAGGCCAAATTATCCGAAATTGCTTTGAAAGAATTATCCGGAAAACTGGATTATTAAAATTATTATATACAGTAAATCAAACCTCAAAATGCTTCTTACTCAAAGTCGCTTTTGAGGTTTATTTTTTTTTATGAACCAATAAAAAAATTAAATTTACGCTAAATTAACTACTATGATTTCATACAACCCAAAAGAATGGATTACATTCTTATTCCGTTTTCACAAAGCTGATACTTTTCGAAAATTATTCCCTTTAATTCTGTTAATCGGATTTTATTCAGCGGCTGTAGCTTATCTCGAACTCGAATATTGGGATTTACCTGAGGATAGTCGTGTAAAAAATCTTTCTATAATGCATGGAATGCTGGGATTTGTCATTTCACTTTTATTAGTTTTCAGAACCAATACAGCTTATGACCGCTGGTGGGAAGGGCGAAAATTATGGGGAGCTTTGGTCAATAATAGTCGGAATTTAGCCCTAAAGCTTCATGCTATTTTAGATGATGAAAAAGACCGTGCCTTTTTTAGAAAAATCATTCCCGGTTATGCTTCCATTTTGAATAAACACTTAAAAGATGAAGAAACAAGTAAGCAATTAGCGGAAGATATCATCCTGCCGGTTGATCATCACCATCATCGTCCTAATCAGGTGGCAAAAATGATGTTCATGAGAATTAATGAGCTCTATAAAAATCAAAAAATTACAGGCGACCAATTGATTATTCTGAACAGCGAAATACAGTCGTTCACTGATATATGTGGTGCCTGCGAACGGATTAAGAATACTCCTATCCCCTATTCTTATAGTGTGTTTCTGAAAAAATTTATCTTTTTCTATGTGATGACACTGCCTTTTGGTTATGTTTTTAGTCTGGGTTATTTTGTTATTCCGGTGGTGGTTTTTATTTTTTACGTGTTGGCGAGTTTAGAACTCATTGCCGAGGAAATTGAAGAACCTTTTGGGCATGATGCGAATGATTTACCTACCTCTAAAATTGCCGAAAACATTAAAAAACATGTGGAAGAACTGATTTAGTTTTAACCACAAATTATGCAGATTTTCACAAAATGATAGGTTTCAAAAAAGAAAACATAAACTTCCCTCCTAGTCCTGACAGTAGTGAAAAGCCTTTAAGGAATGAAGGCTACTTTTTCATGAAGCTACAGAGCGACCAACGGAAGCTCCTGTAGCTTCTTAGAAAAAGAGCCTGAAGCCTTAAAGCTTGTAAGGAATGGCAGGGAGATACTTCCCTAAAAAAACAAATGCCGTACTCCTAAAATGATTCATAATATTAACAAAAAGAGACTTTAATAACTTTGAAGCTCGGTTGACAATGTTTATATTTGCAACCTTATTAAAAATTACAAATGAAAATATCATACAACTGGTTAAAACAATTCATTAAAACCGATTGGAATTCAGAAGAAACAGCAGCATTACTGACTGATTTAGGTCTTGAAGTAGAAGTTGTTGAAAAATATCAATCTGTAAAAGGCGGATTAGAAGGTGTTGTAGCTGGACATGTGCTTACATGTGAGCAACATCCGGATGCCGACAGATTAAAAGTAACAACTGTTGATATTGGCACAGGAACTCCTATTCAGGTGGTATGTGGTGCTGCTAATGTAGCTGCTGGTCAAAAAGTACCTGTAGCCACTATTGGTACTGTACTATATGATAAAGAAGGAAATCCGTTTACGATAAAGAAAGGAAAAATACGCGGACAGGAAAGTCACGGGATGATTTGTGCCGAAGATGAATTAGGTTTAGGAGAAAGTCATGAGGGAATTATGGTGTTAGATCCGGATTTGGTTCCCGGAACTCCGGCGGCAAAAGTTTTCAAAATAGAAAATGACGAAGTTTTTGAAATAGGCTTAACGCCAAATCGTGCCGATGCTATGAGCCATTTAGGTACAGCCAGAGACTTAAGAGCCGGATTGTTACAAAATGGTGTAAGTGTGGAATTAATTACCCCATCAGTAAGTAATTTTAGAGTTGACATGCGCACTTTAAAAATTGATGTTAAAGTGGAGGCTCCGCTTTTAGCACCACGTTACTGCGGTGTTACCATTTCGGGAATTACGGTTAAACCTTCACCAGCATGGTTGCAGGATCGTCTGAAAGCTATTGGAATCAATCCAAAAAATAATATTGTGGATGTTACTAATTATGTTTTGCATGATTTAGGACAGCCGTTACATGCTTTTGATGCTGCAAAAATCAATGGTAAAATTCATGTAAAAACAGTTGAAGCGGGAACAAAATTCACCACTCTGGATGAAGTTGAAAGAACGTTACACGAAGAAGATCTGATGATTTGTGACGATAAAGGCCCTATGTGTATTGCAGGTGTATTTGGAGGACAAAATTCAGGAGTAACTAACAACACTACTTCTATTTTCTTAGAAAGTGCTTATTTTAATCCTGTAAGCATTAGAAAAACAGCTAAAAGACATCAGTTAAACACCGATGCTTCTTTTAGATTTGAAAGAGGAATAGACCCAACAATTACAGCTTATGCCTTAAAACGTGCCGCTTTATTAATTCAGGAAGTGGCCGGAGGAAACATTACCTCTGAAATTATTGATATTTATACTAAGAAAATTGAGGATTTCACCGTCTTTTTAAATTTTGATAAAGTCACTAAAATTATTGGTCAAAAAATACCAAAAGACACCATCAAACAAATCTTAGTTTCATTAGACATAAAAGTAAACAGTGTATCAGATGCCGGATTAGGTTTGACAATACCTGCTTACCGTGTAGATGTACAGCGAGAAATTGATGTTATTGAAGAAATCCTAAGAGTATATGGTTACAATAAAATTGATTTTTCAAATAAACTGAGTGCTACGGTATTTAATGCACCCAGAAATGAAGATTACAAGCTGCAAAATATTGTGGGAAGTCAATTGAATTCTCAGGGCTTTCATGAAATGATGGCTAATTCATTGACTACAGCTTCTTATGTTCAGCTTTCTGAGATGTTAAAAGAAGAGCATAATGTGACTATGTTAAATCCGTTGAGTAATGATTTAGCTACTATGCGTCAGTCCTTATTGTTTTCAGGATTAGAAGCTATTGCCTATAATATCAACCGTAAAAATGCCGATTTAAGATTGTTTGAATTTGGGAAATCCTACCATAAATTTCTTTCCGGATATGAAGAACAAAAACATCTGACTTTATTTTTAACCGGGAACAAAAATCAGGAAAACTGGACAAATCCTCAAAAACCATCTGATTTCTTTTTGTTCAAAGGATATATTGATGCGATATTATTGCGATTAGGAATCCAGAAAACACAAAACAGTCCTGTAAAATCGGATGTTTTCTCAGAAGGAATTGCTATTGGTACCGGTCATAATATTTTAGTAGAATTTGGTGTTGTAAAAAAATCAATCCTAAAGCACTTCGGAATCAAACAAGAGGTTTTTTATGCTGATTTTAACTGGGAAACTGTTTTAAAAACAATCCCAAACAAAATCAAGTACAGTGAAATTACAAAATATCCGGAAGTACGAAGAGATTTAGCGTTGCTTATCGATCAAAATATAAGTTACGATAGTATTTATGCTATTGCGAGACAAACAGAAAAAAGCTTGTTGAAAGACATCAATCTGTTTGATGTTTACGAAGGTAACAATTTGCCTGAAGGCAAAAAATCATACGCTTTAAGTTTTATCCTTCAGGATGATTCCAAAACACTTACGGATGCTCAAATTGATAAAATCATGGGTAAATTACAGAAGAATTTTGAAACAGAACTTGGAGCAAGTTTAAGATAAAAAATTCAACCAAAAAAAAATCAAAAACCTCGAATTAACTTCGAGGTTTTTTTGTTTTTCATATTCTGTAACCAAATACATACCTGATTTATAAGCTCTTCACTCCGTTAAAAATTACTTTAAACGGTTATTTGGGTTGTTTGAAGAGAAAATTTATTACAGAATTTTATTATCTGTAGATTAGCATTAAATTATTAGGCTAGCCTATTTTTTTCATAAAAGGAATGCACTAAGCTCCAACTATATATCTAAAACGTGATTATTTATGAAAACAAAAAATACTCTTCTTATCTAAAATATTCGGCTTGTTCATTTCCCTACAATAAACAGCTTTTTCAAGACCCCAACAGTTAGTGTAATACTAATTACTGTTTGTACCTACTCAGGTTGTAATGTAAATATTTAACAATTACTGATTTTATATTGGTAATAATATAGGGAACTCCCTGTTCTAACAAATTCATTGCTGTTTTATTTAAATAATAAATATTATGAAAAAAATTACTTTTTTTAGGTTTTATAATAGTTTAGAATTGCTTCTATTCCATAAAAAAATCAATTTTAAATCGCAAATACTGATTTTTGCATTTTTATTTTTAGGAATATTTCAGGCGAAAGCAGATTGTACGGTACCTAACAACATGAATGCAACACAATTTTTAGCATTTGCTAATACTTGTAGTGGAACAATCACCATTCCAAGCGGAATAACGATAGATATGGATACCAGTATTACTATTCCATCTACGATAGACCGAATAGTAATAAAAGATGGTGGTCATATTTTATGGAGTCAAAATAGTGTCACATTAACGCTTGCTACAAATTCGGCCATTGTAATTGAAGATTTAACAGTGAGTAATAATCAAACTGATGCAATCGGTACTTTTGATACTCATCCTTGTAATAACACTGAAAAAATAAAAATAGGAAACGTCGATTATTCAGCTTGTACAGGACAAGGAAACGTATGTGTATTATTCTCTACTTTAATTGAAAATGGAGGTACGATTCAAATAGATCCAAGCTTTAATGTAATTAGTGGTTCAGGAAATGAAGTTTGTTTAGGTCCTTTAAATATTCAGGTAGTTATTAATGGATACGCATATGGTACTCCAACATTTTTATGGACAAAAATCAGTGGTCCCGGCACTGCTACATTTACCCCTGACAATGCAGATATTACCACTGTTAATGTTAGTACAGCCGGAACTTATGTATTTGATGTTCAGGTACAGGTTCCTTTAAGCTCTACATGTTTAACCACAATTGTAACCGTTCACAGAAATATTACAATTGTATTTAGAAATGCTGTGGTAGCAGGCATAACTAATAATTTCCCTGGAACGTGTAATAATGTAGTTGACTTTAATGGAACTGCTACAAACGGAAGCGCTAATACTACTTATTTATGGGACTTTGGTGATGGTTCTGCTACTAGTACGCTACAAAACCCATCTCATACCTACAATGCAAATGGTGATTATACAGTACAATTAACGGTAACTGACCCAAACGGAATTGCACCTTGTAATACCAATACAATTACTAAAGTCATTTCTGCTAAAGATTTAACGCCTCCAACAATCACTTGCCCAACTAATATTAATGTAAATACTGATGCTGGAATTTGTGCTGCTGCGGTTACTATTGTAAACCCAACCGCTACAGATAATTGTTCTACTACATTTACTTTTACCGGGGTACGCTCTGATGCATTGGCTTTATCTGCTAATTATCCTGTAGGAGTAACAACTATAACATGGACTGCTACGGATGCTGCCGGGAATGATTCTGCTGGCTGTACACAAACGGTGACGGTTTTAGATAATGAAAAACCAGTGATTATATGTCCTGCTCCTGTGAGCGTTAATGCTGATGCTGGAATTTGTGCTGCTGCGGTATCTATCGTAAACCCAACAGCTACGGATAATTGTTCCACTACATTTACTTTTACCGGGGTACGCTCTGATGCATTGGCTTTATCTGCTAATTATCCTGTAGGAGTAACCACTATAACATGGACTGCTACGGATGCTGCCGGGAATGTTTCTCTAAGCTGTACACAAACGGTGACGGTTTTAGATAATGAAAAACCGGTAATTATATGTCCTGCTCCTGTGAGCGTTAATGTAGATGCTGGAATTTGTGCTGCTGCGGTTACTATCGTAAACCCAACAGCTACGGATAATTGTTCTACTACATTCACTTTTACCGGGGTACGCTCTGATGCATTGGCTTTATCTGCTAATTATCCTGTAGGGGTAACCACTATAACATGGACTGCTACCGATGCTGCCGGGAATGATTCTGCTGGCTGTACACAAACGGTGACGGTTTTAGATAATGAAAAACCAGTAATTATATGTCCTGCTCCTGTGAGCGTTAATGCAGATGCTGGAATGTGTGCTGCTGCGGTAACTATCGCAAACCCAACAGCTACGGATAATTGTTCTACTACATTCACTTTTACAGGGGTACGCTCCGATGCGTTGGCTTTATCTGCTAATTATCCTGTAGGAGTAACAACTATAACATGGACTGCTACCGATGCTGCCGGGAATGATTCTGCTGGCTGTACACAAACGGTGACGGTTTTAGATAATGAAAAACCAGTAATTATATGTCCTGCTCCTGTGAGCGTTAATGCAGATGCTGGAATGTGTGCTGCTGCGGTTACTATCGTAAACCCAACAGCTACGGATAACTGTTCTACTACATTTACTTTTACCGGGGTACGCTCCGATGCGTTGGCTTTATCTGCTAATTATCCTGTAGGGGTAACCACTATAACATGGACAGCTACCGATGCTGCAGGGAATGATTCTGCTGGCTGTACACAAACGGTAACGGTTTTAGATAATGAAAAACCAGTGATTATATGTCCTGCTCCTGTGAGCGTTAATGCAGATGCTGGAATTTGTGCTGCTGCGGTATCTATCGTAAACCCAACAGCTACGGATAATTGTTCCACTACATTTACTTTTACCGGGGTACGCTCTGATGCATTGGCTTTATCTGCTAATTATCCTGTAGGGGTAACTACTATAACATGGACTGCTACGGATGCTGCCGGGAATGATTCTGCTGGCTGTACACAAACGGTAACGGTTTTAGATAATGAAAAACCGGTAATTATATGTCCTGCTCCTGTGAGCGTTAATGTAGATGCTGGAATTTGTGCTGCTGCGGTATCTATTATAAACCCAACCGCTACGGATAATTGTTCTACTACATTTACTTTTACCGGGGTACGCTCCGATGCGTTGGCTTTATCTGATAATTATCCTGTAGGAGTAACCACTATAACATGGACTGCTACCGATGCTGCCGGGAATGATTCTCTAAGCTGTACACAAACGGTAACGGTTTTAGATAATGAAAAACCAGTAATTATGTGTCCTGCTCCTGTGAGCGTTAATGCAGATGCTGGAATTTGTGCTGCTGCGGTATCTATTATAAACCCAACCGCTACGGATAATTGTTCTACTACATTTACTTTTACCGGGGTACGCTCTGATGCATTGGCTTTATCTGCTAATTATCCTGTAGGAGTAACCACTATAACATGGACTGCTACGGATGCTGCCGGGAATGATTCTCTAAGCTGTACACAAACGGTGACGGTTTTGGATAATGAAAAACCGG
Organism: Flavobacterium flevense; assembly: GCF_900142775.1. Taxonomy (GTDB): domain Bacteria; phylum Bacteroidota; class Bacteroidia; order Flavobacteriales; family Flavobacteriaceae; genus Flavobacterium; species Flavobacterium flevense. The sequence continues at coordinate 5,221 of NZ_FRCC01000003.1, read as the reverse complement.
TAATTATATGTCCTGCTCCTGTGAGCGTTAATGCAGGTGCTGGAATGTGTGCTGCTGCGGTTACTATCGTAAACCCAACAGCTACGGATAACTGTTCTACTACTTTCACTTTTACCGGGGTACGCTCTGATGCATTGGCTTTATCTGCTAATTATCCTGTAGGAGTAACCACTATAACATGGACTGCTACGGATGCTGCCGGGAATGTTTCTCTAAGCTGTAACCAAACGGTGACGGTTTTGGATAATGAAAAACCGGTGATTATATGTCCTGCTCCTGTGAACGTTAATGTAGATGCTGGAATGTGTGCTGCTGCGGTTACTATCGTAAACCCAACAGCTACGGATAACTGTTCTACTACTTTCACTTTTACCGGGGTACGCTCTGATGCATTGGCTTTATCTGCTAATTATCCTGTAGGGGTAACCACTATAACATGGACTGCTACGGATGCTGCCGGGAATGATTCTGCTGGCTGTAAACAAACGGTAACGGTTTTAGATAATGAAAAACCAGTGATTATATGTCCTGCTCCTGTGAGCGTTAATGCTGATACTGCGGCTTGTACCACAGCTTTAGCTAATGTAACTCTTGGAACTCCAACTACTACAGATAACTGCGGCGTGAAATCCGTAACTAATGATGCTCCTTCGGTATTCCCTAGCGGAAACACAACTGTAACCTGGACTGTAGAAGACAATGCCGGAAATACCGCTACTTGTACGCAAATAGTAACAGTAATAGATAATATTAAGCCAACCATTACTTGTGCTGCTGCTGTGAGCGTATTTACTGATACTGCGGCTTGTACCACAGCTTTAGCTAATGTAACCCTTGGAACTCCTACTACGGCTGATAACTGTGGAGTAAAATCAGTAACCAACGATGCTCCTGCTCTATTCCCTATCGGAGAGACTACCGTAACCTGGACTGTGGAAGACAATGCCGGAAATACCGCTACTTGTACTCAAATTATAACAGTAACCGATAATATCCTTCCAACAATCACTTGTGCTGCTCCTGTGAGTGTAAATGTAGATGCGGCTTCCTGTACTACGGCTTTAGCTAATGTAACGCTGGGAACTCCAACTACGACTGATAATTGTGGAGTAAAATCCGTAACGAACGATGCTCCTGCATTGTTCCCTATCGGAAACACCACCGTAACATGGACTGTAGAAGACAACACTGGAAATACCGCTACTTGTACTCAAATAGTAACGGTAACCGATAATATCCTTCCAACAATCACTTGTGCTGCTCCTGTGAGTGTAAATGTGGATGCGGCTTCCTGTACTACGGCTCAGGCGAATGTAACGTTGGGAACTCCAACTACGGCTGATAATTGTGGAGTAAAATCCGTAACGAACGATGCTCCTGCATTGTTCCCTATCGGAAACACCACCGTAACATGGACTGTGGAAGACAATGCCGGAAATACCGCTACTTGTACGCAAACAGTAACAGTAACCGATAATATCCTTCCAACCATTACTTGTGCGGCTCCTGTGAGCGTTAATGTTGATATGGCTTCATGTACTACGGCTCAGGCCAATGTAACACTGGGAACACCAACTACTGCTGATAACTGCGGAGTAAAATCTGTAACGAACGATGCTCCTGCACTGTTCCCTATCGGTGACACTACTGTAACCTGGACTGTCGAAGACAATGCCGGAAATACCGCTACTTGTACTCAAATTGTAACAGTAACCGATAATATCAATCCAACCATTACTTGTGCGGCTCCTGTGAGCGTTAATGTAGATACGGCTTCTTGTACCACAGCTTTAGCCAATGTAACGCTGGGAACGCCAACTACGGCTGATAACTGTCAGGTAGATTCTGTAACTAATGATGCTCCTGCTGTGTTCCCTATCGGAAACACAACTGTAACATGGACTGTAACTGATAAGGCCGGAAATACCGCTACTTGTACACAAATCGTAACAGTAACCGATAATATCAATCCAACAATCACTTGTGCTGCTGCTGTGAGTGTAAATGTAGATGCGGCTTCCTGTACTACGGCTAAGGCCAATGTAACGCTGGGAACGCCAACTACGGCTGATAACTGTGGAGTAAAATCCGTAACCAACGATGCTCCTGCTCTATTCCCTATCGGTGATACTACCGTAACCTGGACTGTGGAAGACAACGCCGGAAATACCGCTACTTGTACTCAAATAGTAACGGTAACCGATAATATCCTTCCAACAATCACTTGTGCTGCTCCTGTGAGTGTAAATGTGGATGCGGCTTCCTGTACTACGGCTCAGGCCAATGTAACGCTGGGAACACCTACTACGGCTGATAACTGCGGAGTAAAATCCGTAACGAACGATGCTCCTGCACTGTTCCCTATCGGTGATACTACCGTAACCTGGACTGTGGAAGACAATGCCGGAAATACCGCTACTTGTACTCAAATTGTAACAGTAACCGATAACATCAATCCAACCATCACTTGTGCCGCTGCTGTGAGTGTAAATGTGGATGCGGCTTCTTGTACTACGGCTCAGGCCAATGTAACGCTGGGAACTCCAACTACGGCTGATAATTGTGGAGTAAAATCCGTAACGAACGATGCTCCTGCATTGTTCCCTATCGGTGATACCACCGTAACATGGACTGTGGAAGACAACGCCGGAAATACCGCTACTTGTACTCAAATTGTAACAGTAACCGATAATATCAATCCAACAATCACTTGTGCTGCTGCTGTGAGCGTTAATGTAGATGCGGCTTCCTGTACTACTGCTTTAGCTAATGTAACGCTGGGAACTCCAACTACGGCTGATAATTGTGGAGTAAAATCCGTAACGAACGATGCTCCTGCACTGTTCCCTATTGGAAACACCACCGTAACATGGACTGTGGAAGACAATGCCGGAAATACCGCTACTTGTACTCAAATTGTAACAGTAACCGATAACATCAATCCAACCATCACTTGTGCCGCTGCTGTGAGTGTAAATGTGGATGCGGCTTCTTGTACTACGGCTCAGGCCAATGTAACGCTGGGAACGCCAACTACTGCTGATAACTGCGGAGTAAAATCCGTAACCAACGATGCTCCTGCACTGTTCCCTATTGGAAACACTACTGTAACCTGGACTGTGGAAGACAATGCCGGAAACAAAGCTACTTGTACGCAAACAGTAACAGTAATAGATAATATCCTTCCAACAATCACTTGTGCTGCTCCTGTGAGTGTAAATGTAGATGCGGCTTCTTGTACTACGGCTCAGGCCAATGTAACGCTGGGAACTCCAACTACGGCTGATAATTGCGGAGTAAAATCCGTAACCAACGATGCTCCTGCACTGTTCCCTATTGGAAACACTACTGTAACCTGGACTGTCGAAGACAACGCCGGAAATACCGCTACTTGTACACAAACAGTAACCGTAACAGATAATATTAAGCCGGTAATATCTACATTACCAACAGCGTCAACAATATACTGTCCAAATTCACCAGTATTTGTAACACCTACTGCAACTGACAACTGTACCGTTATCAGTTTAACATCTGTAGATGTCAGAACAAATGGTACTTGTGCAGGTACTTATTCAGTAACCAGAACATGGACAGCTACTGATGCTGGAGGCAATACAACAACTGCGTCACAAACCATAAATGTAGAAGACAATACAGCTCCTGCACCTACAACTGCATTTCAAACAGTAATCAATACCACTTGTGCTGAAGTTCCTGTAAAACCGGAATTACTATTTGCAGACAGTTGCTCTGAAATGGCTCCTATAGTGGTGTATTCTGAGGATATCATTAACAATTCTTCGACTTCTTATTCCATTATCAGAAAATGGAATGTTAAAGATGCTTGTAACAATACTGCTGATTATATCCAGACTGTAAACGTAAATATTATTACAGATGTTACAACAATTACAGTTCCTGAGTTTATCAATAGCATTAATGGAACTCCTGTAGATTTAACTACTTACTTACCGCAAGATGCTCCATCAAACGGAACATGGGTCGATGTGAATAACTCAGGCCTGTTAAACGGTAGTATTTTAGACCCTAACAATGCTGCAACTGGAGATTATACTTTCCAATACAATATTGAAACAGAAACTTGTCCAATAAGCTATGTTATCAATCTGAAAATTGATCAAAGCTTCGTGTTAGGTTGTGGAACAATCCTTGTTCACAATGCTTTCACTCCAAACGGAGATGCATTCAATGAAAAATTTGTGATTGACAACATCGATGACACCATTTGTTACCCTGAAAACTCTGTAGAGATTTACAACAGATGGGGAATATTGGTTTACGAGGCCAAAGGATACAATAATGAAGAGGTCTCTTTCAAAGGCTTTTCTGAAGGTAGAGTAACCGTAGACAAATCGGCTGGATTACCTGCCGGAACCTACTTCTACATACTGAACTACACTACCGTGGGCTTACAAGATGAAATCATACCTAAAAGAGAACAAGGGTATTTATACCTTACCAGATAATAAAATCTCAAATCTAATACCAGAGGTCTAATAAATCTCTGGTTCCTAAAAAAGAAGTCAAATGAAAACAAAACTACTACTAATCAGCTTGATGTTTACTGCTCTGGGAAGTTATGCGCAACAGGATGCACAATTTACTCAGTACATGTACAACACTATAAATGTAAATCCTGCGTATGCCGGATCCAGAGGAGCAATGAGCATATTTGCCTTACATCGTACCCAATGGGTCGGATTAGACGGGGCACCTACAACCAATGCGGTTTCTATCAACACTCCTTTTAATAATAGTAGATTGGGCTTAGGGGTATCTCTTATCAATGATAAAATTGGACCCATGCAGGAAAACACCATCTCTACTGACCTCTCCTACACCATTCCTACTTCGGAAACGGTAAAACTATCCTTTGGTCTTAAAGCTACTGTTAACTTGTTTGATATTGACATCAATAAACTAACACCTGCTCAAGGCGGTGACCCATCATTACAGGGGTTTAGTAACAAAATTTCGCCTAACATTGGAGCGGGTATTTACCTGCACTCTGATAAAGCCTATGTAGGACTTTCGATTCCTAATTTTATTGAATCCAACAGATACAATGACAATGATGTAAAAGTATTCAAAGAAAAAATGAGCTACTATTTAATTGCGGGTTATGTAATGGATTTAAATTATAACCTGAAATTCAAACCGGCATTACTCACTAAAATGGTACAAGGTGCTCCTTTAC
>NZ_FRCC01000023.1:2598-5674 GCF_900142775.1 Flavobacterium flevense | reverse complement strand
ACAATATCTTAACATACTGAGATAAAGAAAGTATTTTTATTTGTTAGAAAGTTTCTTCCCCCGATTGCTCGGGGGAGGATTTGTACATAAGCTTACAGGTTATTAGTACTACTCGACTATGACATTACTGCCTTTACATCTATAGCCTATCAACGTGGTCATCTCCCACGACCTTTAAAAGAAATCTCATCTTGTGGTGGGTTTCGCGCTTATATGCTTTCAGCGCTTATCCCTTCCAAACGTAGCTACTCTGCCATGCCACTGGCGTGACAACAGATACACTAGAGGTTTGTCCAATTCGGTCCTCTCGTACTAGAATCAGATCCACTCAAATTTCTTGCGCCCACAGTAGATAGAGACCGAACTGTCTCACGACGTTCTGAACCCAGCTCGCGTGCCACTTTAATGGGCGAACAGCCCAACCCTTGGGACCTTCTCCAGCCCCAGGATGTGACGAGCCGACATCGAGGTGCCAAACCCCCCCGTCGATATGAGCTCTTGGGGGAGATCAGCCTGTTATCCCCGGCGTACCTTTTATCCTTTGAGCGATGGCCCTTCCATGCGGAACCACCGGATCACTATGCTCTACTTTCGTACCTGATCGACCTGTATGTCTCTCAGTCAAGCTCCCTTATGCCATTGCACTCTTCGCACGGTTACCAAGCGTACTGAGGGAACCTTTAGAAGCCTCCGTTACTCTTTTGGAGGCGACCACCCCAGTCAAACTACCCACCAAGCAATGTCCTCTTCTTTGAAGAGTTAGGCCTCAGATAAACAAAGGGTTGTATTTCAACAATGACTCCACAACGCCTGGCGACGCCACTTCACAGTCTCCAACCTATCCTACACATCATTTATCCAAGGTCAATACTAAGCTATAGTAAAGGTGCACAGGGTCTTTTCGTCCCACTGCGGGTAAACGGCATCTTCACCGTTACTACAATTTCACCGAGCTCATGGCTGAGACAGTGTCCAGATCGTTACACCATTCGTGCAGGTCGGAACTTACCCGACAAGGAATTTCGCTACCTTAGGACCGTTATAGTTACGGCCGCCGTTTACTGGGGCTTCAATTCAATGCTTCTCCGAAGATAACATCTCCTCTTAACCTTCCAGCACCGGGCAGGTGTCAGGCCCTATACTTCATCTTACGATTTTGCAGAGCCCTGTGTTTTTGATAAACAGTCGCCTGGACCTCTTCACTGCGGCCCTGATTACTCAGGGCGACCCTTCTCCCGAAGTTACGGGTCTATTTTGCCTAATTCCTTAGCCATGAATCTCTCGAGCACCTTAGAATTCTCATCTCGACTACCTGTGTCGGTTTGCGGTACGGGTACTATTAACCTGAAGTTTAGAGGTTTTTCTTGGAAGCCCTTAGGCGCACTATCACTTCAACCGAAGTCTCCGTGTACTATCGTATTTCCCCAAAACCCGTGGATTTGCCTGCGGGTCTTATAGGTAGGTACTTCAACGAACTATTCCGTCAGTTCGCGGCGCTTTCATCACTCCGTCACCCCATCACAGTTAACAGTAGTACGGGAATATTAACCCGTTGGCCATCGACTGTCCCTTTCGGGTTCGCCTTAGGTCCCGACTAACCCACAGCTGATTAGCATAGCTGTGGAAACCTTAGTCTTTCGGTGTGCGGGTTTCTCGCCCGCATTATCGTTACTTATGCCTACATTTTCTTTTCTAACCAGTCCAGCATACCTGACGATACACCTTCAACCCTGTTAGAATGCTCCCCTACCACTTACAATAAATTGTAAATCCATAGCTTCGGTAATATACTTATGCCCGATTATTATCCATGCTCGTCCGCTCGACTAGTGAGCTGTTACGCACTCTTTAAATGAATGGCTGCTTCCAAGCCAACATCCTAGCTGTCTGGGCAGACAAACCGCGTTCTTTCAACTTAGTATATATTTGGGGACCTTAGCTGATGGTCTGGGTTCTTTCCCTCTCGGACTTGGACCTTAGCACCCAAGCCCTCACTGCTGGTAAACATTATATAGCATTCGGAGTTTGTCAGGAATTGGTAGGCGGTGAAGCCCCCGCATCCAATCAGTAGCTCTACCTCTATATAACTTATAACCAGCGCTGCACCTAAATGCATTTCGGGGAGTACGAGCTATTTCCGAGTTTGATTGGCCTTTCACCCCTACCCACAGATCATCCCAAGACTTTTCAACGTCAACGGGTTCGGTCCTCCACTGTGTGTTACCACAGCTTCAACCTGTCCATGGGTAGATCACACGGTTTCGCGTCTAACACTACTGACTAAAGCGCCCTATTCAGACTCGCTTTCGCTACGGATCCGTGGCTTAACCACTTATCCTTGCCAGCAACGTTAACTCGTAGGCTCATTATGCAAAAGGCACGCCGTCACCCCACTAAAGGGCTCCGACCGCTTGTAAGCGTATGGTTTCAGGATCTATTTCACTCCGTTATTCACGGTTCTTTTCACCTTTCCCTCACGGTACTGGTTCACTATCGGTCTCTCAGGAGTATTTAGCCTTAGCGGATGGTCCCGCCAAATTCAGACAGGGTTTCACGTGCCCCGCCCTACTCAGGATACCACTATTTATTATACTCGTTACCCATACGGGACTATCACCCTCTATGGTGTTACTTTCCAGTAACTTCCGGTTCCTTGTACATAAAATCGCGTGGTCCTACAACCCCAACATTGCCGTAACAACATTGGTTTGGGCTAATCCGCGTTCGCTCGCCACTACTTACGGAATCACTTTTGTTTTCTTCTCCTCCGCCTACTTAGATGTTTCAGTTCAGCGGGTTTGCCCACCTATCGGTGTACTATGTCTTCAACATAGTGGGTTGCCCCATTCAGGTATCTACGGATCAAATCTTGTGTGCAGATCCCCGTAGCTTTTCGCAGCTTATCACGCCTTTCATCGCCTCTGAGAGCCTAGGCATCCCCCATACGCCCTTATTTTGCTTATTGTACCAATCTCGTTATAAAACGAGACCGTTTTTGTTTGTTTTCTACTACTAATAGTAAAAAACGCTTTCTACTTTTAATATTTTTCTTATCTCAATATGTCAATGAACTTTT
>NZ_FRCC01000023.1:0-1834 GCF_900142775.1 Flavobacterium flevense | reverse complement strand
TAAATTAACAGCAAGAGTAATAAAATTTCAAAACTATAGACCAATAGTTCTTTTCGTCTTTTCCCCAGCGTGCATATAGCTAACACTAAGGCTCTAGAAAGGAGGTGTTCCAGCCGCACCTTCCGGTACGGCTACCTTGTTACGACTTAGCCCTAGTTACCAGTTTTACCCTAGGCAGCTCCTTGCGGTCACCGACTTCAGGCACCCCCAGCTTCCATGGCTTGACGGGCGGTGTGTACAAGGCCCGGGAACGTATTCACCGGATCATGGCTGATATCCGATTACTAGCGATTCCAGCTTCACGGAGTCGAGTTGCAGACTCCGATCCGAACTGTGACCGGCTTTGTAGATTCGCTCCTGGTCACCCAGTGGCTGCTCTCTGTACCGGCCATTGTAGCACGTGTGTAGCCCAAGGCGTAAGGGCCGTGATGATTTGACGTCATCCCCACCTTCCTCACAGTTTGCACTGGCAGTCTCGTTAGAGTTCCCGACATGACTCGATGGCAACTAACAACAGGGGTTGCGCTCGTTATAGGACTTAACCTGACACCTCACGGCACGAGCTGACGACAACCATGCAGCACCTTGTAAATTGTCTTGCGAAAGTTCTGTTTCCAAAACGGTCAATCTACATTTAAGCCTTGGTAAGGTTCCTCGCGTATCATCGAATTAAACCACATGCTCCACCGCTTGTGCGGGCCCCCGTCAATTCCTTTGAGTTTCAAACTTGCGTTCGTACTCCCCAGGTGGGATACTTATCACTTTCGCTTAGCCACTGAAGTTGCCCCCAACAGCTAGTATCCATCGTTTACGGCGTGGACTACCAGGGTATCTAATCCTGTTCGCTACCCACGCTTTCGTCCATCAGCGTCAATGAATTAGTAGTAACCTGCCTTCGCAATTGGTATTCCATGTAATCTCTAAGCATTTCACCGCTACACTACATATTCTAGTTACTTCCTAATTATTCAAGTCCTACAGTATCAATGGCAGTTTCCCCGTTGAGCGGGGAGATTTCACCACTGACTTATAAGACCGCCTACGGACCCTTTAAACCCAATGATTCCGGATAACGCTTGGATCCTCCGTATTACCGCGGCTGCTGGCACGGAGTTAGCCGATCCTTATTCTTACGATACCGTCAAGCTACTTCACGAAGTAGTGTTTCTTCTCGTACAAAAGCAGTTTACAATCCATAGGACCGTCATCCTGCACGCGGCATGGCTGGTTCAGGCTTGCGCCCATTGACCAATATTCCTCACTGCTGCCTCCCGTAGGAGTCTGGTCCGTGTCTCAGTACCAGTGTGGGGGATCTCCCTCTCAGGACCCCTACCCATCGTAGCCTTGGTAAGCCGTTACCTTACCAACTAGCTAATGGGACGCATGCTCATCTTTTGCCGTTGTGACTTTAATCTTGTTGTCATGCAACAACGAGATACTATGAGGTATTAATCCAAATTTCTCTGGGCTATCCCTCTGCAAAAGGTAGATTGCATACGCGTTACGCACCCGTGCGCCGGTCTCTAATTCCGAAGAACTATACCCCTCGACTTGCATGTGTTAAGCCTGCCGCTAGCGTTCATCCTGAGCCAGGATCAAACTCTTCATCGTATATTATGCGAGAATCATAAATGATTCTCTGTTTTTATTTGACTCAAGATCTAGTGGTTTATTCTAATCTATCGATTCTATTACTCTTATTCTTTTGTTCCGATTTGCATCGGAACGGCTGTCAATTCAATATGTCTAGGAACGTGTCTTTTTGTTTTGCGCTTGTTTCTCAAAGCGGGTGCAAAAGTACAAATCTTTTCTTTACTGGCAAGAAAAATTTAAA
>NZ_FRCC01000035.1 GCF_900142775.1 Flavobacterium flevense | reverse complement strand
AGAACCGTAACCATTTTCAAGAAACATTGCGGCATACAATGCGTTTCTTTTTCCCACATCAAAAGTAAATCCTAATTCAAACATACTCATCAAAATCCCCTTTGTCTGGTATTCTCCAGATGCACTATAATTGCTTTGTCCCCCAAAACCGTATTCTGGTAAATCATCAATAGTCAGGTTAACATCCGGATAATAAGCGGCACCATTTACATAAGCTGCCGATGATTTAATTTTATAATCTACAGGTAAAAAATATTTTGCTCCTGCTCTAAAATTAAAATCAACCCCTTTACTGATAGTAGTTTTATATTGTAAAAATAATGGGATTTGAATCGCTTGTAAGGTTTGCTTCTCTCTATAGTTACTGGTTGTAACATTGTAAACAAATGCAGAAGTGGAAGGATCTATTTCAAAATTAGTTAAAGTTTCTGTTGAATTTTTCAAAGAAATTTCCTGATTGTATTTAGAAAATTCTAATCCTGTACCAATTCCGAAATGATTAGTAAACGAATAAATGTAACCCACTTTTACTGCTCCTGCATGTTCAATTTTGTATCCCGGTGCTGTTATATTAAGATCGCTTTTGATATCTCCGATGCCTGATTGCACCCCTACATAAAACTGAGCAGCTATACCTTGGGAAAGTAAGAAGGTAGTAATTCCGATTGTGTTTTTAATATTAAATTTCATAGATCTATTTTTCAATTAGAATATCCATCCCCATTTATATAAAATGAGGATGTCATATTCTTTAATTTATTTAATTTTTAACTAAAAGGTTTTTTGTAAAATATTTACCATTTGTTAAAGTCATTTTTACAACATAAATCCCTTCAACCATTGGAGCTTTTAGGTCAACTGTATTCTGACTCGTATTGATGTTGATCAACATATTTCCGGTAATAGTGTAAAGTTCAATGCGTGCATTTTGCAATCTGCTTGAATTTACATTGGTGATTAGTTGAAAATCTCCATTACTTCTCACAGGGTTTGGAGCAATTTTTATATACTCTTCTTCAACTGTTGGAGACAAAGTTAGCGGACAAGTTGTAATCAATGTTCCGTCTAATTTTGTTGCTATTG
>NZ_FRCC01000001.1 GCF_900142775.1 Flavobacterium flevense | reverse complement strand
TCAACAGGAGTACAGGTTGGACATAGTGTTGGATCAGTTGATTGGTCGGTAACATTTGGTCCGCTTGGCGGAGTTCCAGTTACAACAGCTAAGTTATCTACCTGTCCGGCATCAATATCTGCTTGTGTAATAATGTAAGTCACAGAAGCTGTTCCTGTCTGCCCCGGAGTCAACGTACTTGGAGTCACCACGATATCATTCAAACCTAATAAGGCATCATCAATATTTACATTGGTTAAAGTTACGTTTCCGGTATTAGTCACCACGAATGAATAAGTGATTACATCATTCACAGAAGCTACATTATCCGCACCCAGAGCTAAGCTACCGTCTTTAGTAACTTGTATCTTTGGAGAAGTGGTTATGTTAAGAGTAGCTGCATTTGAAATAATCGGACAAATATTAGTAGAATGGCTAACTATAACCTGATATTGATTTTCATCTTGATCTAATGTGATATTACTAACTGTTAATGTATTAGTCGTTGCACCATTGTACTGACCTCCATTTGAAATGTTAGCCCATGTGTTTCCTCCATCTGTGCTTTCCTGCCATTGATAAGTTAAGCCTGCATCCACATTTGTTGCTGGCGGAATGCTATAATTAGGAGTTCCAGTTGCAAAAGTAGTTGTGCTGATTGCATCAGCATCAAGAGTAAAGACTGCATTAAGACTAACTTCTTGAGTTACATTTATAGGCTGTGTAGCAATATTTAGCTGAGTTGCAGTAGTTGCATTAGTATAAGTTCCTGTATATGATGCCGTAGTAACCTGACCATTTGCATCAACTGTAGGTGTGCCTTCTCCATAAACGCCATTGTCATTTCCGTCTGCACTGGCAGAATTATAATATTCGTTAGCATCTGAACAAGTATCGTTATCTGAATCCAAATCAACACGATTTGGAATACCATCCATGTCAATATCACATTCCAAATACATGTTAACCGCATAAGTTGGGTTTGCCAAACTAACTGTTGTTGAAAAACCAAACGATTTTGAACCGAAGTTTGTATTTACAAATCTCCAATTTCCAAACTCATTAGTAGAGGAAATTGTATTAAGATTATTTAATGTTTTTTGATTTGAACTCTCTAAAGTACTCCATTGTCCAGCTACCGGAACTTGGTTTACCATTCCTGTAGCGGTAACTGGAGTTACTGGTGCTCCATCATAAATATGTATTGTTTTACTATCATTTGCATAATATTGTGTATCGTGTGACATAGCAATAAACGCACTCATAGAGCCAGTAATATTCCATACCGATGGAGTTTCTCCGCTTTTAGTCCACCAAGCATCTGTTGTTGGGTGAACCGAAGCATTGGTAATTGAAATAATAACTGCCCCAGAATTAGCAGGATAGCCATATAAATTACTTAAATCTCTTGTTACATTTTGATTTTTTTGATTTAAGGCCAAACCGAAATGTGAGGGAAGAATAGCTATCGCTTCTCCACTGCCGAATGCAGTTACGAAGTCATTGTAAGTGTTGTTACATTCGGAAGCATCTAAAACCCCATCATTATCATCGTCATTATCACAATAATTACTAATTCCATCACTATCTGTATCTGGATTTGTAGCAGAAATTAAACAAGGATCAGTTACGGTTAGTTGTGCTGAATTGGAATTTATTGGACAAATACTGTTATTATGAGTGATTAGTGCTCTGAATAAATTCCCGTTTTGACCAATAACAACATTACTTACAGTTAAAATAGCTGTAGTTACGTTACTAAATTGACCTCCATTTGAAATGTTTGACCAAGTAGTGCCATTATCTGTACTTATTTGCCATTGATAAACTAAACCAGCGTTTGTATTAATGGCAGGTGGAATGGTATAATTTGGAGTTCCACTACTAAATGTTGTAGTATTTACTCCGGTAGCTCCTGTTGTGAAAGTAACAGTATTTCCAATAGTAGCACTAACATTCGAAGGTTGGCTTGTTATATTTAGCTTAGTTGCAGTAATTGCATTAGTGTAAGTTCCTGTATATGATGCCGTAGTAACCTGACCATTAGCATCAACTGTAGGTGTACCTGTACCATAAACACCACCATCGTTTCCATCTGCAGTTGATGAGTTGTAGTATTCATTTGAATCACTACAAGTATCGTTATCTGAATCTAAATCTAACGAGTTAATTAATCCGTCACCATCAGTGTCTGGGCAATTTTGCGTATAAGTAATTTGTACATTATCCAATAAATTACCAATTGTTTTATCACCACCTGCAGCACTCACAGATGAAAACATAATAAAATAAGTTCCTGGGTTACCTGAAGGAATTGAAATAGTACCTGAATAAGAACCCCAAGCCTGATTGGTATCGCTCATTACTGCTAAAACGGTATAGTCAGTTAAACTTGTACCTATTCTAACTTCAGCTACATCTGGTGTTGTAGTATTAGTACCCCCATCGTCTCCTCTGCCTCTATGCTTAACTGACCAGGTTAAAACACCGCCACCTGATGGTACACAAAATGTTTGGTATAATGTTGAAATTTCATTGGCATTAAGTTCTACCATTTGTGTTCCTTCATTTGCTAAATAATAGGGTGCAAAAGCTGTGTTTGAACGCCAAAACTCTATCATTCCATCTGTAGCTGTAGTTTGCCATCCCGGAACAGTGGACTGATTTACTGTTCTGTTCCAATATGTACCAGCTGTAGGACCAGTTGGAAAACTTAAACCTAGAGGAAGCTCAAAACTTCCATTTTCAAATAAATTTGACGATGATGTACAATAACCGCACTCAATAATATCTGTAATTCCATCATTGTCATCATCTAAATCGCAATTATTATCCAGACCATCATTGTCTGTATCGATTCCTGAAAGTAAAAATGATACTATTGTAACCGTTGATGTTGCTGGTGCAGTACATCCTAAAGCATTAGATAATGTAAAGGTGTGACTACCTGCCGGGAGATTGTTAAATGTATAACTTGTTCCAGTACCATTTGTTACCGTACCATTATAGCTATCTGTTAATGTCCAGGTGCCTGATGGAAGATTTGTTAATGTGATACTATTGTTTGCGGAAGCACAAGTAGCTTGTACTACTGTTGAAATAGTTGGTGTGGTTAAATTATTAATAACAATTTTTTGGTTGAATGTTCTTCCACATTGATCAACTACCTGCATTGTATAAGTTGTTCCTATCACCAAACCATTAAAAGTTCCGCTTACTTGTTTTCCTTGAACGATAGTTGTACCTGCTTCATTTAATAAAGTATATTGATAAGGAGCTTGACCTCCTACACCAACACCTGTTACTGTACCACTACATGCTGCCAAACTAGCAAAAGACAATTCTTCAAGAGGACTAATAATTACTGTTTCCTCATAAATATAATTTGTCCCTGCAATCCTTGGAATTCCATCAACACCACCAATACCCGGATAATTAATTTTTCCTGCTGTTGTTACTCCACCAAAACGAATTTTATAGGTTCCTACAGGTACGTTTGTAAATTTAAGTGGGTTTGGATTGTATACAGTAAGTGTACTAATTAAAGTTTCTGAACCATCGGCATTAATTCGATATAAAGATCTTGTATCTCTATCAGATGGAGAAATAGTATGAGTAATATCAGCATTACCATTTGTGTACGCACAACGAGAAATCACAACATTAGTTGTACTGTTTGAAAGACAACTTGCTCCTGGTCCAGCAATTGTTGCGTTAAAGGTATTTGTTCTACCACAAGCATCTGTGTAAGTAATATTATAGGTTCCAGCACCAAACTGCTTTGGTCTAACTGTACCACTATCGGATAGTGGATCTAAAATATTTATGTTGGATCCTAAATGCAATCCGTTTGCAGGAAGACTATTAAAAGTATATACTTGGGGATACGTTAATGGTGCAGTCACTGTTGTTTCTCCCAAAGTAGAAACCCAGTTTACTGGTCCGCTATTAATTGTAAAAGTTAAAGGATATGTTTTTAATTGATTTGCTGGCAGATTAATAAAAATCATACCCACATCATCAATAAAAGGAGAAAAAGATCCTGTCCCCGGGCATACACTTTGTGAAGCTGTTGCGTTGGCAGGAGTTGGAATATTAATAGTTTCAGAAATCGTTAATCCGCACGCATCAATATAAGTTATTAAATAAGGCACATCATATTGAAGACCTGTAAAAGTAGTAAATGGATTCTGCCAAAGCTGGTCAGCCGGATAATTAAAAGTCAACGGATTTCCGTCAATATCTAAAGCTGTTGCAGTTGGATTATTAGTATCAATAATGGTTGCTGTGTAAGGAGCGGTTCCATATCTTAATGTTCTATTTATAGCATAGCCTTGAATACATGGATTTACAGTTGATTGAACCGTATAACTTAATATTCCTGCTGTAGTGACAGTAGGAACAGTAGGTGGAAAAGGAATCACAAAAGTTGATTCTGGTCTGCCACAAAAATCGCTTGCAATATGAATAGTGATTGGTCCTCCTGCAAAAAAAGCAAATGGAACTTCAAAAAGTCTATTATCTTCATAATAAAAAGTGTCAAAAGTTCTTACTGTTGCCAATGTATTATTAACAGGAGTAAAAGTTGCCCCTAGACTGTTGGTGAAATAAAAATTAAGAATTTGTCCAGTAGCATTTCTTCCAAATCTGGTATCAATGATATAAGTGTCACCACAAACCCCATTTCTAGTTACTCTATTAACAATTGTTGAACCAATGTGTTTAAACTCAGGCAAAGCTGGTTGCCCTAAAGTAACTGTTTTATCAGCACTCGTATTACCACATTGATCAATAATGTCAACCACATAAGTGCCTAGAGGTAAATTCGGTATTTGAAAAGTACTTCCAGCTGGAATTGGAAATGGTGTTGGATAACTCGGATGTAAGCCGCCTCCAACAGCTGTCAATATTCTTGCTGAATAACTTCTGTTGGCATTTGGACTTGTCCCGCTCGAACTTGTTATACCAGCAATGTTGATAAATCCATCAGTTCCTCCGTTACAAGTAGGATTCCAACCTTGAAGGGTAAATCCATCTCCAGGTCTTACGGTGTTGTCTGTACATTGTGAAAAACCAGTTAGACTGGATAATAATAAGAAAGTTATTATTAGTTTAAGACGTAAATTTCCAATCAAATCTCTTTCACTAATTTCGGTAATAGTAGTTTTATACTTCATACTCAAATCTTTAAATTTTACTTAGTACCTTAGTACTAATGGTTTTAAAATGAAGCCCTTATTAAACTCCAGAAAATCATTCATCAAAAGTATGTTAGAGTTTCGTTATAGTTTGTGGTTAATTGCATTCGGGTGTTGTGGAATATATACCCGTTACGTGTAGAACTATTTCTACAAAAAACAAAGAGGCTTTTTTTAATGTTGTTTTCTTTGTGTACAATATTTCCTGTTCAAAATAGGAATCACTTGAAATCGTTAGAACTCCTTATGTTATGGTTTAGGTTTTATAACTTAAAGATGATTTTGTTTTGGTGAAGAACTGAGTTTTTAAAAAGCATCTGTATACGATACCTTTTAAATAATGACGGAGATTCGTAAAAGATTAAAGAAGGTCAATACACGGAGTGTTCCGTAAACAATTTTTAGGAGGTGCTATAACTAGTATAGAGATTTACTAATTATAGAGCAGTTGTAAATTATTAATGCAGTGACAACAATTTTATATTTATTAGAAATTGCTACATATAATGTAAAGTCATTAAAAGGAGAGCTCCTTTAGTTAAAAAAACAGGAGCATCATAACTACTCCATAAATGTGCTAAAGGAATTGAAGGTACAGAAGAAGGGTCTTCAGTTAATATAAGAAGGAAGTTTATTATTGTTGTTGGCCAATAAATCAATTTATTTTAGGATGGTCTTTATATTGCGAATGTTTAATAAACCATTTATTTGGTGGAGGAGTGTTTGTTTAAAAACACATTAAAAATTTCCGGCCAGTTCAAATCAGACTTTATTTCAGTAAGTCCTTTATAGTTATTAATCTCCTCTAAATTTTTAATAGAAAACAACTCTTGTTCTATATAAGGAACAAGTCCTTCTTTTTTGAATTTTCTGGCCAGGTATTCTTGTTCATATTGTCCGGGAGTAGGAATGAAAAAAGCTTTTTTGTTTAGCTTTGATAAATCCATGATTGATGTATATCCGGAACGGCAAACAATAAGCTGACTTTCATTGAATGCCTGATCCAGTTGACGGCTATGCATAAAATTATAAAAAGTCACATTTTCTGTTTGTTCTTTCTTCTGTTCTTTTTCTATGATGCCTTTTACAAAAAGGATGTTTCCTTTATAAAGGGGAATCTCTTTTTTTAATTTTTCTTCTAATAAACCTCTTTGTGGTTCCGGTCCGGAGAGAATAATCATCAAATCGTATTTTTTAGCTACTTCCTTAGGATGCATTCTGCTCAATGGTCCTATATATTTGATGTTTAAATCCGGATTTTTCAAATGACTTAATTCACCAGCCAGATTTGGGTTTTCTGCCACATCAGGAATCCAGCATTCGGTATATTTTTTTATAATATTCTGATGCAATAAACTTGTTATCCAGGTAGTGTTTCCGGTCATTACATTTAATTGATGTGTGATAAATACCGAAGGCACTTTTTTACTGTAAACGCCCAGTCGGTTATCTGAAATAATACCATCAATATCATGCTTTTTAATCCATTTTTTAACCAGTCTTTTTTCTTCTAAAATGGCTTCAATCATTTTAGGACAATTTTTAAGCAGTTTCCATTTAAAGTATTTGCCGTTTTTAGCATATTCTATTTGGTAGGAAGGTAATTCTAGGAATTTTAAATACGGAAATTCTTTTTTTAGTAAGTCCAAAGCAATTCCGTCAGAAGCAATAACAGGAATGTGATTATTATCTTGTAAGGCTTTAATAATAGGTATGCAACGAGTGGCATGACCCAGACCCCAGTTTAATGGTGCGACTAAAATTGTTTTACTTGGCGTATTTAAATTCATTGCTTTGTCTATTTTAATGATAAAAATAAGTAAACAAAGTTGCTGTAGACTTTCTTATGAATTATCAAACTATTAAGTTATTATTTCCTAATCGAATAATGAATTGATAAATGTATTTTTTTGAAATAAAAAAGACACTGTTGTATAAAGTGGAACAACAGTGTCTTTTTGCAAAATATGGGTTTTAAAACTTAATTTTCTTTAGTTACAATTTGCATCGTTTCTGTACCTAATTGTTTTAGTAATACCGTTTTGCCTTCACTCACGGTTTGGGCAGCAGCATCGTTAAAATGTCTGATAGTATATAAGGTAACATTTTCGTTATAACCTACTTTGAATGTTTTAGATAAAATAGCAAGTAAATCTTTGAAGTTACCAAATTTATCTTCGACACAAACAGAGAAACTAATAGCAGAGTTTTGAATCAGGTTAACCTTAATTTTAAACTCATGGAACAATCTGAAAATCTCACTGATGTTTTCTTCCATTATAAATGAAAAATCAATTGAAGAAAGGGAAATCAGTAATTGTTCTCTTTTTACAATAAAACAAGGCATGAATGGCTCCAGAGTTGATCCTTTGCTCACCACAGTTCCTTTTAATAATGGATTGATAAAAGATTTTACATGCAAAGGAATTTCCTTTTTCTGTAAAGGCTGTAATGTTTTTGGGTGAATTACCGTTGCTCCGTAAAATGCTAATTCAATGGCTTCACGATACGAAATCTGGTTTAGCAAACTTGCATTTTCAAAATACCTTGGATCTGCATTCATTACACCGGGAACATCTTTCCAGATGGTTACACTTTCGGCATTTAAGCAATATGCAAAAATTGCGGCAGTATAATCTGAACCTTCACGTCCTAAGGTAGTGGTGAAATTATTTTCGTCAGAACCTAAGAACCCCTGCGTGATGTTTAAACTTTTGGTTTTAATATTTGTAGCAATATTTTTTTGAGTTAATTCCCAGTCTACTTCGGCATCACGGTAATTATTATTGGTTTTAATAAAATTACGCACATCAATCCATTGGGTTTCAATTCCCATGAAATTCATGTAATAGCTCAGAATAGTCGTTGAAATAATTTCTCCCATGCTTACAATCTGATCGTAAACAAAGTTGTAATTAGGAGATTTATTATGTGCTAAGAAATATTCTAAATCTGAAAAGTGTTCGTTTACTGCAGCAAATACCGCATGATTTTCATCTTCGAATAAATCTAATAAAATTTGATTGTGGTATTTTTTAATCTCTTGTACCGATGCATTCAGTTCAGCCGATTTTTCAAAATAGTTTTTAATTACTAATTCTAAAGCATTGGTCGTTTTTCCCATCGCCGAAACGACTAATAATACATCCTGATAACCCGCTTTTTGCAAAACGTCATACACGTTTTTTATTCCCGCAGCATCTTTTACTGATGCTCCACCAAATTTAAATACTTTCATTTTAAATTAAGATTTCAGACTTCATTTCCAGATTTATCGCTGAAAATTTTAAAGCCGTTATTTGTTATATTTATTATTTTCTAATTTTTGTTTTTTTCTAATTTAAGAAACCCTTGTGTTTCCAGTTGTACCTAACCTGTGCTTTTGGAGAGGATTTTATTTCAGTTTGTTTTTAATGAAATCGTCAATTCCTGATTCATCCATTTGAGCAACATGCCATTCTTTCAATACTTTTGCTCCTGTTTTTTCATAAAAATCAATTGCCGGGGTATTCCAGTCCAGCACATTCCAGTCAATTCTTTTTACCTGATCTTTTTGTGCCTGTCTGATAATTTCCGAATATAAGGCGTAACCCACTCCTTTGCCTCTCATCTCATTTTTAACCACTAAATCTTCAAGATGGATAATTTTTCCTTTCCAGGTAGAATAGCGATAATAGTAAAATGCAATCCCTACAATTTCCAAATTGATTTCGGCAACAAAAACATGAAATAAAGGCTGTTTTCCAAAACCGTCCCGAATCAAATCTTCTTCAGTAACCAATACTGCATCAGGCTCCTTTTCAAATTCGGCTAATTCCTGAATTAGTTTCAGAACGGCTGCCATATCTTCTTTCTTACCTACTCTAATATTCATAAATTCGTATTATTAGGGTTTAAAATTTAACAATATGACTTTCTTAAATTCTATTAAGCAATTAATTGTTAGCAAATATACAATACTGACAAACTTAGTAAGTTTTATTGAGTCATTATCACAAAATAAACGATATTTGTTACTTCAAATTCAAATTATATCGATTTCGTAATGGAAGAAAGCAGTAAAACCTTAGGAGAATTTATTATTGAAAACCAAAAAGCATTTCAATATTCGTCAGGTGAATTATCCCGAATAATCAATTCAATCCGTTTAGCAGCAAAAGTAGTCAGTTATAAAGTGAACAAAGCCGGACTGGTAGATATTACAGGAGCTGCCGGCGAAACGAATATTCAGGGAGAAGATCAGCAAAAATTAGATGTGTATGCTAATGAGATTTTTATACAAACATTAAAGAACCGGGAAATTGTTTGTGGAATTGCCTCCGAAGAAAATGATGAATTTATTACGGTAGAAGGAAAAGATAAAGGCCATAAAAATAAATATGTTGTATTGATGGATCCTTTAGATGGTTCTTCAAATATTGATGTAAATGTTTCGGTAGGTACTGTTTTTTCTGTGTACAGAAGAATTACCCCGGTAGGAACACCCGTTACACTGGAAGATTTTTTACAACCGGGAACCATGCAGGTAGCTGCCGGATATGTAATTTACGGAACATCAACCATGTTAGTATATACAACAGGACACGGAGTAAACGGTTTTACGCTAAACCCGGCAATTGGTACTTTTTACCTGTCGCATCCTGATATGAAATTTTCTAAAGACGGAAATATTTATTCTATCAACGAAGGGAATTATATTCAGTTTCCTCAAGGTGTAAAAGATTACATTAAATATTGTCAGTCTGAAGAAGGAGACAGACCTTATACATCAAGATATATTGGTAGTTTAGTCTCGGATATTCATAGAAATATGATCAAAGGAGGAATCTATATTTATCCAACGAGTTCTAAAGCTCCAAAAGGCAAATTAAGACTGTTATATGAATGTAATCCTATGGCATTTATTGCGGAACAGGCCGGAGGTAAAGCGTCAGATGGTTTTGGAAGAATTATGGAAATTAAACCAAAAGAATTGCATGAACGGGTACCTTTCTTTTGCGGAAGCTATAACATGGTAGCTAAAGCAGAAGAATTTATGCTTAAAGCAAGTAAATAATAACAAGTTTACATATAAAAAAAGCTCTTGATATTGACTTCAAGAGCTTTTTTTATATGTAAAAAGTAAAAATTACTTGTGCATGTTTTGCATTTCGTAAGCGAAAGTGTCAAAATCAACTTTTTTGTCAACCAGCGACATTGCTTTTGCAATAATATAATTTACGTTACTTGGCGTGAACCCTAAACCAACGGCAATTTTCTTTAAAACCACTTCCTGTTTATCTCCTAACTGATGATCAACATGTACCATTCTGGCTAAGTCGTATAAACGCTCCAGTCTTTGAGAATATAAGTAAGGAGGGTTAATCGGGTGGATGCTTGGGTTCTCTAAAATTTCCTCGTACTCTGAAGGGGCAATTTCAAGTTTTGTAGCTAGTTTGTCTAAGAAGTTTTTTTCTTCAGCAGATACAATACCATCAGCTA
The DNA here is from genome assembly GCF_900142775.1 of Flavobacterium flevense. GTDB lineage: Bacteria > Bacteroidota > Bacteroidia > Flavobacteriales > Flavobacteriaceae > Flavobacterium > Flavobacterium flevense. Next base: position 720,386 of record NZ_FRCC01000001.1, on the reverse strand, counting down.
GAGCAACACGAACAATTGCAGAGAAATGTCCCTTATTTCTTTGTTTAAATTCGCTATCAAATAAATCTGAAAATGACATAATTATTGTGTTTTTTTATTGGGCAAATATAATTCAATTTTTAAATTATTAATTTTCTTTTAAACTTAATTTAAGGAGAAATTTTATTTATAATAAATTTATTCGAATGAATTGCCGGATTGGATTGAGGAGTTTCAAAATTAATCGTAAGTTTACAAACCCTTTATCAATTAATTAGTGCTATGATGTCCCAATTTTTAATCTACTTTCAGTTAGGATTAAAACATATTTTAAATATCTATTCCTACGATCATATTTTGTTTTTAATTGCTCTGGCAATACCACTTTCTTTTAAGGACTGGAAACGAATTTTACTGTTAGTCACCACATTTACCATTGGTCATACGGTGGCTTTATTATTGTCTGTTTACGGAATTATAGCAGTAAAAGTAGCCGTTGTAGAGTTATTGATTCCCATTACAATTTTGATAGTGGCATTATTTCATCTTTTTACCGCTGGGAAATCCGGAAAAAAAGAAAGTATTAATCTGATTTTTTTTATTACACTTTTCTTCGGAATTATTCATGGTTTAGGCTTTTCTAACTATTTTAAATCCATACATCACGGAACAGTAACTTCTAAATTGTTGCCCATATTAGAATTTGCATTGGGTATTGAAGCAGGACAATTAGTAGTTATCTTAGTTTTTTTAATTATTGCGTATCTTGTGCAAACTGTTTTTAGATTTTCTAAAAGAGATTGGACTTTAGTTATGTCAGCATTTATTATTGGAGTAGTTTTGCCAATGATTATTGGTAATGAAATTTGGTTAAGATAATTATGGATCAAAAAAAATTAAATAAATACGATAAGGCTTATTTACGTATTGCTAAGGAATGGGGACTTTTATCTTATTGCAAACGCAAACAAGTAGGAGCCATTATCGTAAAAGACAGAATGATAATTTCAGACGGTTATAATGGCACACCGTCAGGTTTTGATAACTGCTGTGAAGATGACGAGGGTTTGACCAGATGGGATGTTTTACATGCTGAAGCTAATGCCATTCTTAAAGTGGCCCGATCGACTCAGTCCTGTGAAGGAGCAACGCTTTATATCACGCTTTCTCCTTGCAAGGAATGCAGTAAATTAATCCATCAGTCCGGGATTAAAAGAGTGGTGTATCAAAACGGTTACCGTGATGACTCCGGAATTCAATTTCTAAAAAAAGCAGGTGTAATAGTGGATCATATTCCGGAATTGGAGGATTAAAGTGAAAATAAATCTTAAATATATACCCGTTTATATTGCTATTATTCTTTCGATAGGAATATTTATTGGCGGATTTTTGAATTTTTCAAGCCAGAATCAATTCTTAGTAACGAATAATTCAAAGGCAAAACTCAATAAATTAATTGATTTTATTGATAATGAATATGTTGATGAACTCAATACCGATTCTATTGTCAATAAAACCGTAGATAATATTTTGTCGCAATTAGATCCGCATTCGATTTATATTCCTCCTTCTGAGCAAGTCGTAGCAGCGGAGAATATGAAAGGCGATTTTGTGGGTATAGGAGTTCGTTTTTATATTTATAAAGACACCGTGGCTGTTATTCAGCCTTTAGAAAATGGCCCTTCGGCAAAAGCAGGAATCAAAGCCGGCGACCGTATTTTGTATGCCGATGGTATCAAATTATTTGGGCGAAAACTGCCCAATGATAGTTTGTCTGCCCGACTTAAAGGGGAAGAAGGTTCTCAGGTTAAGCTCACTGTTTACAGAAAATCAGAAAAGAAAAAAATAGAATTTAAACTAAAACGCGGAGTAATTCCGTTAAAAAGTGTCGATGCAGGACTCATGCTCAATTCGGCAACGGCATATATTAAAATCAATCGTTTTGCCGAAACTACTTATGAAGAGTTTAAATCTAATTTGGTTCGCTTAAAAAAGCAAGGTGCTCATTCGCTGATAATTGATCTCCGTGATAATGGCGGCGGTTATATGGAAGAAGCTATTGCTATTGCTGACGAATTATTGTCAGATAAGCAGTTGATTGTTTTTACCAAAAATAAAAACGGAAGAATTGAGAAAACCTATGCGACCAAAAAAGGAGATTTCGAAAAAGGAAAATTAGTTGTTCTGATCAATGAAAACTCGGCATCAGCAAGTGAAATTCTGGCAGGAGCCGTTCAGGATAATGACCGGGGAACTATTGTGGGCAGACGCTCTTTTGGTAAAGGATTAGTGCAGCGCGAAATGGATTTTGCCGATGGTTCTGCCGTGCGATTGACCGTAGCCCGTTATTACACGCCTACAGGAAGATCTATTCAAAAGCCTTATTTTAAAGGAACTGAGCAGTATTTTAAAGAATCGGAATTGCGTTTTAAAAATGGCGAATTGTATGATAAAGACAGTATAAAAGTAGCTGATAGTTTAAAGTTTAAAACGCCAAAAGGCAAAATTGTATATGGCGGTGGCGGAATTGTTCCGGATGTTTTTGTTCCGATCGAATTTGAAAATGCCGATGAAGCAGCGGTCTATTTAATGGAATCGGGAATTGTGGGTAATTTTGTTTTTGAACAATTGGATAAAAAAAGAAATGATTTCAAAGGGCTTTCGTTTGAGCAATTCTTAAAAAAAATGAATGCTACTGATGAATATTTTAATGTATTCGAAAAATTCATTTCTAAGCATGTACCCGGAATTCAGTTAGGGAAAAGTAAATCAGTTGTAAAACGTTATATAAATGCTGAATTTGCAAGGCAATTATATGGAAATCAGGCTTATTATGATGTTGTTTTAAAACACGATAAGATGATTAAAATTGTTTTAAATAAATAATAACGATATGAAAAAGTTTTTAAGTTTTATACTTTTAGTGAGCCTGATTGTGTCTTGTGCTTCGGTAAAAGATAAAAATCAACTTAGCGGGAATGTGGAGTCTATAGCGTACGGTAAAGATGGTTATACGGCTACAGTTATAACTGATGACAATCAGGTTTATCTGGCAACTGTTAGTAGAATTAATCTTGCTGATGCTCAGGAATATAGGGTATTTCAAACAGGGGAAAAAGTGATTCTGAAAGGAGAATTTTGGAAAACAGAAACAGAAAAACATCTCAAAGTTACCGATATTGTTTTGGTTAAATAATCAGGAAAACTATAAGATTTTGAACCATTAAGAAATTAAGAAAATTTAGCTGTAATGCTTAATAAACTTAATTTCTTAATGGTTATTTTTTTTTAATCTGGTAAGTAAATTTATCGAATACTGTCGTGAGCGTGAGTTTCAGTGCCATTGTTCCATAAAGTAAGAATATCAGTAGCAACGGCAGCGCCACTTCCGGCAGCAATAGCGAGTTGACTTCTCCATCCGGCTAAGGTTCCGGTGACATAAATGCCTTCGGCGACCTTGTGATCCTCGTTTTTTAACTGTATTCTTTGTTTTTCAGGAAGTGCTTTTTGATGCGGAATAACATATTGCGTTAATCCTTCAATGGCAAAGGTATTGGCAGAACCAATTCCCACTACAATTATTTTTGTTTTATAACTGCTTTTATTGGTAAAAACGGTAAAATCAGGTGCTTCTCCTTCGATTCTAATTACTTTTTCGTTTTGAATTTGAGTAATGTGTGGATAGCTTTTGCTTAAGTGTTCGATGCTTTCGCTAAGGAGTTCTGAGCCTAATTTTCCGGGCGGAATTCCGTAAGCATTATTGAATAAAGCGTCTTGTAAAGAAGATGATTTCTGATGTGCGAAGATGCCGATTTTTTTTCCGGTCACAAAGCTTTTATTTTGGGCTGAGCCAAGGACTAAAGCGCATGACATTCCTGAGACACCACCACCAATTATTAATGCATCAAACATAGGATGATTTATAGTTTGTCATTCATTTTGTCTTCTATCTTTTTAGACATTCTAAAAATTAACAGAATCAGGATAGCACAACAAGAAGCTGCTATTCCTATGAAAGCCACTGCATTATCTTCTTTAAAAAGGTTTTTAAAATCTAATTGAGTGATGTTAAAAATAACAAGAGCCGCTGCCAGAATCACTAAGATGTTAGTAAAGATTTTCATGATATTTTTTTTTGCATGTAGTTAAAACCGAACCCGATATTTGTTGAAATTCAAATTGTTACTACAGGCTAAATTATGGGGTAAAATTATAAAAAAATAGTTTAGAGCAACAACGCTTTAACATTACAAGCTTATAATTTAACAGCAACCAGTTGAATTTTAACTGTAGATTGATGATTTTTAGATGATTAATCTGAATTTTGTAGTTTTTATTTATTGAAAAAGAGGCTTGTTTTTTCTGATTTTAAATAGTCTCAACTTTGGTTAGTAAAGGTATAAAAAGCGGTTTGTTGACTACTGTAAGGTATAGATTGATTATCTTTGCATTTTATAAATTATAGTAACGCAAGTCATGTTTCAATTAGGGAAAACCATAGTCTCAGAGGATATTTTAGAGAAAAATTTTGTTTGTAATCTATCCGCTTGTCATGGTGGTTGTTGTGTGGATGGTGACGCAGGTGCGCCATTAAATGAAGAAGAAACTAAAATTCTGGAAGAAATTTATCCTAAAGTAAAGCCTTTTTTGAGAAAAGAAGGAATTGCTGCAATTGAAGCTCAGGGCACCTGGATAAAAGGGACTGATGGTGATCTGGAAACACCGTTAATTGATAATAAAGATTGTGCCTACGTAATTTTTGATGGTAAAACAGCACTTTGTGGTATCGAGCAGGCCTATAATCAAGGGATTGTTGACTGGAAAAAACCGGTTTCCTGCCATTTGTATCCTGTGAGGGTAAAAGATTTTACGGAGTTTGCTGCGGTGAATTATGATAAATGGGATATTTGTGATGCTGCCTGTTCTTTAGGTCAGGAATTAGAAGTTCCTGTGTATAAATTTGTAAAAGAAGCGCTGATCAGGAGATTTGGTGAAGACTGGTATGCAGAGTTGGAGACAGTGGCTCGGGAATGGGAAAAAACAAAGTCAAAATAAAGCTTTTTTTTCTTGTTTTGTATTGTTTAAATCCTATATTTTACGGTCTTTTACAACGTTTTCGGATTTTTAATTAATTGATATTTAGTAAGTTGTTGTTTTTGTATGAAGCGGCTTTCTTTTTTAACTTTGTTAAAAACTAGATGGTATTGTGAATAAGTTTGGCTTTTAATTTTCGCAATATTTCACAATCTTTGTAAAGCTTCAAAAAGCAAAAAATATCTTTAACTCTCATTAAAAATTACAATAAGAATGTCGCAAATTGAACCCATTTTACAAGAGAATAAAAATCGTTTCGTAATATTTCCCATTAAGCACCATGATATATGGGAATGGTATAAAAAAATGGAAGCAAGTTTCTGGACTGCCGAAGAAATTGATTTGTCTCAGGACTTACATGATTGGAACAATAAGCTGAATTCAGATGAGAAGTATTTTGTTAAACATATTTTAGCTTTTTTTGCGGCTTCTGACGGAATTGTAAATGAAAATTTAGCGGAGAATTTTGTAAATGAAGTGCAGTATGCTGAAGCTAAATTTTTCTATGGTTTCCAGATCATGATGGAAAATATCCATAGTGAAACCTATTCTCTTTTGATTGATACCTATGTAAAAGACGAAACTGAAAAAGACGAATTGTTTAATGCCTTAGATGTTTTTCCTGCTATCAGAAAAAAAGCGGACTGGGCTTTAAAATGGATTGAATCTGATTCATTTGCAGAAAGACTGATTGCTTTTGCTGCGGTAGAAGGAATTTTCTTTTCAGGTGCTTTTTGTTCGATTTACTGGTTAAAAAAACGTGGTTTGATGCCGGGACTGACTTTTTCTAACGAATTGATTTCCCGTGACGAAGGCGTTCACTGTGATTTTGCTGTGCATTTACACAATCATCACTTAATTAATAAAGTGTCTAAAGAAAGAATCAAAGAGATTATTGTAGATGCTTTAAATATTGAAAGAGAGTTTATTACCGAATCACTTCCTGTAAGTTTAATAGGTATGAATGCCGGTTTAATGACACAGTATTTAGAATTTGTTACCGATAGATTGTTAGTAGAATTAGGTTGCGAAAGAGTGTACAACACTGCAAATCCATTTGATTTTATGGATATGATTTCGCTTCAGGGGAAAACAAATTTCTTTGAGAAAAAAGTTTCTGAATATCAAAAATCAGGTGTTTTAAACAGTGGAACAAATAATGATACTGATGCTCAGAAAATTTCATTCGACGCTGATTTTTAATATTCCAATAAAAGGCATGCAGCTAACTAATTTAATGGATTATCACAGGTTGAGGAGTGCAGGACTATAAAAAAAACCGTTTTTTATCAGTTCAATCTGTATCATCTGTGGGCTGTTTATTAGTTTACTGCTGAACTTTTAAATAATAATATTCCTATGTGTGGGTTCTAGCCCAGATAGTAGCGAAAATCCTTTTTATCCCGATTTTTTTCGGGATAAAAAGATTGAAGCGGATAGCTGGAAACAGCTCCAAAAAAAAGATTACAAATAACCTAAGGCAGAGAAGGGATTTTCTGTTTTACAAAAGCCCAAAACCTATGTACGTAGTAAAAAGAGACGGCCACAAAGAGCCAGTAATGTTCGACAAAATCACAGAAAGAATTAAAAAACTTTGCTATGGTTTAAATGATTTAGTGGATGCCGTAAAAGTGGCAATGCGCGTGATTGAAGGATTGTATGATGGAGTTTCTACGTCAGAGTTAGATAATTTAGCTGCCGAGACTGCGGCTTCGATGACTATTGCGCATCCGGATTATGCACAGTTAGCAGCGAGAATTGCAATTTCGAATTTGCATTCGAATACCAAAAAATCATTTTCGGAAACAATGACCGAAATGTATCACTATGTAAATCCAAGAAATGGTCAGGAAGCTCCATTGATTTCAGATGAAGTATTTAAAGTAATTCAGGAAAATGCAGCTTTCTTAGATTCTCATATTATTTATACCAGAGATTTTAATTATGATTATTTTGGTTTCAAAACTTTAGAGCGTTCTTATTTGTTAAAAATAAACGGTAAAATTGTTGAGAGACCACAACATATGTTAATGCGTGTAGCTGTAGGGATTCATTTAGATGACTTAACAGCTGTTTTAGAAACTTACGACTTAATGTCTAAAAAGTTCTTTACGCATGCAACTCCAACATTATTTAATGCAGGTACACCAAAACCTCAAATGTCTTCTTGCTTCCTTTTGGCAATGCAGGATGACAGTATTGACGGGATTTATGATACTTTGAAACAAACGGCTAAAATTTCGCAATCAGCAGGTGGAATCGGACTTTCTATTCATAATGTTCGTGCTACAGGGTCTTATATTCGTGGTACTAACGGAACTTCAAACGGGATTGTTCCTATGTTGAGAGTATTTAACGATACGGCTCGTTATGTAGATCAGGGTGGTGGAAAACGTAAAGGTAGTTTTGCGATTTATATCGAAACCTGGCATGCTGATATTTTCGAATTCCTGGATTTGAAAAAGAATACCGGAAAAGAAGAAATGCGTGCAAGAGATTTATTTTTTGCGATGTGGACTTCTGATTTGTTCATGAAACGGGTGCAGGACGATGCGTCTTGGACTTTGATGTGTCCTAACGAATGTCCTGGTTTATATGATGTGTACGGTGAAGAATTTGAAGCGATGTACATTGATTATGAAAACCGTGGAAAAGGAAGAAAAACCATCAGAGCACGTGAATTATGGGAGAAAATCCTGGAATCTCAAATCGAGACCGGAACGCCATATATGTTGTATAAAGATTCGGTTAACCGTAAATCCAATCAAAAAAATCTGGGAACTATTCGTTCTTCTAACTTGTGTACTGAAATTATGGAGTACACTTCTAAGGACGAAATTGCAGTTTGTAACCTGGCTTCGCTTTCGTTGCCAATGTTTGTTGAAAACGGAAAATTTGACCATGAAGCTTTGTATAATGTTACCAAACGGGTAACGAGAAACCTGAATAAGGTAATTGACAGAAACTACTATCCGGTTCAGGAAGCAGAAAATTCAAACCTTCGTCACAGGCCGGTAGGTTTAGGAGTGCAAGGATTAGCCGATGCTTTTATCATGTTGCGTATGCCGTTTACAAGTGATGAGGCTAAGAAATTAAATCAGGAAATTTTTGAAACTTTATATTTTGCTGCCGTTACTGCTTCTATGGAAATGGCAAAAGAAGAAGGTCCTTATTCAACTTATGAGGGTTCTCCAATTTCTCAGGGAGAATTCCAACATAATATGTGGGGCTTAAAAGATGAGGATTTATCAGGACGCTGGGACTGGGCTTCATTGCGAAAAGAAGTGATGGAACACGGAGTTCGTAACTCGTTATTAGTGGCGCCAATGCCTACAGCTTCTACGTCTCAAATTTTAGGTAACAACGAAGCATTCGAACCTTATACTTCTAATATTTACACACGTCGTGTGTTGTCAGGAGAGTTTATTGTAGTGAACAAGCATTTATTACATGATTTAGTAGAGCGCGGATTGTGGAATGAGAGTCTGAAACAGGAAATTATGCGTCATAACGGTTCTGTTCAAAACATTGATGTGATTCCGCAAGACCTGAAAGAATTGTATAAAACAGTTTGGGAAATGTCTATGAAAGATATTATTGATATGTCCCGTCAAAGAGGTTATTTCATTGATCAGTCGCAATCATTGAACTTGTTTATGCAGGATGCTAATTATGCTAAATTAACTTCGATGCATTTCTATGCCTGGCAATCAGGATTGAAAACAGGAATGTATTATTTAAGAACAAAATCAGCAGTAGATGCGATTAAGTTTACGTTGAATAATGATAAAAAAGAGGAAACACCTGTTGCTAATGAAGAAATTAAAACAGAATCCATTAATATTGACGATTATAAAAAAATGATCCTGCAGGCACAGGCTGGTGGTCCGGAAGACTGCGAAATGTGTGGAGCATAAATAAGTTTAATTATTAATTCATAATATTTTTTAAACAGTCATCGTTTTGATGGCTGTTTTTTTTTAAGGATTATTACCATTTGAATTGGGAGATAAAAATGATTCTTATTTAAACTTAAATTTGCTTAAATTTGTAATAATTAAAACTAATTCAGTTGGTTATGGAAATTAAAAATTTGTCTAAATACAGCGATGCTGAAAAAATTGTTCTCGCTGAACAATTGTGGGATAGTGTTTCTAAAAAGGATTTAGAAATTTCTGATGAGGTAAAAAGAGAGTTGGATATTCGAATACAAAATTTAGAAGAAGGGAAAACAGAATTATATACTTGGGAAGAGGTTAAAAATCACTTGAAAGCCATCCGAAGTGTATAAAATTTGTTCGTTAAAGAGCTATTTAAAAAATAAAAAGTCTGTTTGAAAAGTGTTTTTCGAATAGACTTTTTCTTTTATAAGAGAAACATAAAGCCTTATTTCTTTCTGTTTTAGCTAATAATTACTTATATTTGAGATAGACATTGGTCGTGAATTTCTTTTTTTAACACTAAATTTAATAGTATGGAAAATGAAAAATTTGTAATCACAGATAACTTGCTGGCAACCCAATTTCAACGTTTTCTGAATTGGTTTGTTGATTTAATATTTATTTATATTCTGATTCTTAGTTTAGGAACCACCATTATTTTAATTGCTTTGGCGATAGATAATTTTGCTTTATCTGATTGGGTGAAAAACATGAGTAAAACCGAAATAGGTTTTTATTCGCTAATAATCGCTTTTTTATATTATTGTCTTACTGAAATGTATTTTTCCCGCACTATTGCTAAGTTAATAACACATACTACAGTCGTAAATAGTGACGGAACTAAACCTTCTAAGCAAAGTTTTTTTATTCGAACATGCTGTCGTTTTATCCCCTTTGAAATGTTTTCTTTTTTTGGAACAGTTCCCAGAGGATGGCATGATGTTTTTTCAAAAACCTATGTGGTTAAGAAAAGAGAATTACTAATTATCAGAAGAAATCAAAATAAACTTATTACTGATGTTGTTTAGAGGGATGTTCAGTTAAAAAAAAATTAAAGCAGCTATTGTTCTCATAGCTGTTTTTTTGTATTCAGAAATTTCATAAAACTATCCACAAATCTTATAAATGTTTTGAGGCTTTTCCAATTTACATTTGTATTAGTATTAAAATGAAATAGTTATGAAAGCAATTCAGTATATACAAAATATAAGTACAGCTATTATTCGTTTAATTTATGCTGTATGTACAAATGATATGATTATGTATTCCAGACAGGCAAGCAATATTGAAGTTTTTGTAGTCGCCTTTTTTATAGAATTCAATCGTCTTTTTATTGCAAATAGTGTCTTTATGAATTTCTTGCAAAAGAATTTGCTTTTAAATATTAAAAAGGATTTTAAGTATAAAAGCAATTTGTATAAGGCAATTCTTTTGGAAAACAAGAATGAGTTTTTGAAATCTCTCAATAGCTTTAGCTTAAATATTTAGATGTTTAATATTATTTATGAACCCGTCGGGTGTAATTATCAAAAACGTCAATTCGAGTGTTTTTTGCGTAATGGAATGGAGTGAAAAATGTATCTAGAATCGTTTTTTGATAATAATTTTTTTTGTTCTCGATACAATTTTCTATCGAAAATTACTCGAACTGACGAAAATTACTATCAAAAACTAATTACACCCAACGAGTTATTTATTAACAAGTAATGAGAATTAAAGTAGCTGTTTTTAAGGGCGGAAAGTTTTATCGGATTAACAACTTTAAAATTTATATAAATAAAAATTACATTCTGAAACGCTTGTTTCAAAAATAATTATATCTTTGCAAAGTGAAATTAAAATCTTATGGCTCGCTGTGTAGAATTTAACGAGGTTGAAAAAATCGAAAAAGCAATGAATGTCTTTTGGGAAAAAGGATATAATGCTACTTCGATGCAAGACCTTGTGGATGCTATGCAAATCAACAGAAGCAGTTTGTACAACACAATTGGTGACAAGCATCAGTTATTTATGAAATGCATTAGCAATTATTTTGATAATGCAATGACAGAAGTAAAAGAGAAAGTTGCTAAATATACCTCAGCCAAAGAAGCACTTATTAAAATTATTACCGATAAGGCCGACTGGATTGTAGACTGTGACAAAGGATGCCTGGGAATGAAGACGATTTTTGAAATTGCTCCGGATGATTGTACGGTTCGAAATCAAATGAGTAAAAACAATGACGTGTTCATCGAATTTATGGCCACAGTAGTCCAAAAAGCAATGGATGATGGCGAAATGGACGACTCAGAAGATGCCGCTTTAATGGCAGAATACATTGCTACCTCTTTTACAGGATGGAAACAGTCGTATATTCTTCATGGAAACCCAATTAAAATCAAAAAGATGTCAGAGTTTCTGATTAAAAATATATTTAAATAATCTCCTTTTTTTTTCTAAATTCTGGAACGTTTATTTCAGAAAAAAATTAGGATAAGAGTGCTTATTTTTAAATACAGCATTGATTCTGAAACGTTTGTTTCAGAATAATCAATTACACAACAAACATTAATATTAATTACAAACAGCATGAATTCTGAAACGATTATTCCAAAAACAGTAGCAATAGCAAAGACCAAATTAAATCAAATCTCCATTATGAAAAAAGTTACTTTATTAAGCTTAATAGCACTATTTTTTATCAGTTGTGCCGATAAAAATACCGCTCCTGCCGCTCCCGAAGCGCCTCAATTACCTGTCCTGAGTATTATTAACGAAGATGTTACTACCGAAACCGAATATCCTGCTTCGATACAAGGAACTGTAGATGTAGAAATTCGCCCACAGGTAAGCGGAAACCTGGATTGCGTTTTAGTTGACGAAGGGGCATATGTCACTAAAGGTCAGAGTTTATTTAAAATAAATGAACGTCCTTTTCGTGAGCAGTTAAACAACGCACTAGCCAGTCTTCATGCTGCCGAAGCTGCTTTGATCAACACTCAGTTAGAAGTGGATAAATTAACGCCTTTGGTACAAAACAAAGTAGTTTCAGATTATCAGTTAAAAACGGCTAAGGCTTCTCAAAAAATTGCTGCTGCCAATATTGAGCAGGCAAGAGCCATGGTAGCATCTGCCAGAATTAATCTAGGATATACCAATGTAAAAGCTCCCGTAAGCGGTTACATAGGAAGGTTGCCTAAAAAGCAGGGAAGTCTGGTTTCAGCTACTGATATTGAACCTTTGACAACACTTTCGGATGTTCACGAAGTTTTTGTTTATTTCTCTTTAGGAGAAACTGATTTTATCAAATTTAAATCACAATATGCCGGAACTACTATTGGAGATAAAATTAAAAATTTACCTCCTGTAACTTTGATTTTGGCTGATAATAATGCTTACGCAAAAGCAGGAAAAATTGATATGGTAGACGGCCAGTTTGATAAAACTACCGGAGCAATTACTTTAAGAGCAACTTTCCCCAATGCAAACGGAACATTGCGTTCCGGAAATACAGGAAAAATTCGTTTAGGAATTAACCATGACGATGCTATACTTGTTCCACAATCGGCTACGATAGAAATGCAGGATAAAGTATTTGTTTTCACCTTAAACAAAGAAAATAAAGTAAACAAAATGCCGGTCACTATTATTGGTAAAAGCGGTACTAACTATCTGATTAGTGATGGTGTGAAAACCGGTGACCAAATTGTTTTAAGCGGAATCGATAAACTTCAGGAAGGTCAGTTAATCCAGCCTCAAAAAGCAGCTGTTGAAGTTGCCCAAATCATTACTAAAAAATAATTTACATACAATGTTCAAAATATTTATACAAAGACCTGTACTGGCAACGGTTATCTCCATTCTATTGGTGATTCTGGGTGTGCTTGGACTTACAAAATTGCCTTTACAACAGTTTCCTGATATTGCGCCACCATCGGTTTTAGTAACGGCGGTATATCCGGGAGCCAATGCCGAAACGGTTTTACGTTCGGTTGCACCTTCTCTGGAAGAATCGATAAATGGGGTGGAGAACATGACTTACATGAGTTCTACTGCCAGTAATGACGGAACTTTAGCGATTACTGTTTTCTTTAAATTAGGTACAGATGCTGATCAGGCTGCGGTTAACGTGCAAAACAGAGTGGCTCAGGCTACAAGTCAGTTGCCTGCAGAGGTGGTTCAGCAAGGAGTAATCACCGCAAAACAACAAAACAGTTTCATCATGGCAATTGGTATGTATACCGATGATGAATCCAAATACGATCAGACTTTTGTTGCTAATTATGCCCAAATTAATATTATTCCCGAAATTAAACGTATTCCGGGAGTAGGTGCTGCCAGTATTTTTGGTGGAGTGAAAGATTACTCGATGAGAGTCTGGTTAAATCCAACTCAGATGGCGACACACAATGTGACACCAAACGAAGTGATGGCAGCTATTCAGGACAAGAGCTTAGAGGCTGCTCCGGGTAAATTTGGAGAAAGAAGTAAAGAAGTTTTTGAATATGTAATCAAATACAAAGGAAAACTGACCAAACCGGAGGATTATCAAAACATTGCTATTCGTTCCAATGCTGATGGTTCAATCCTTCGTTTAAAAGATGTTGCCAGAGTAGAACTTGGAGCGTATTCTTATAACAGTTTAACCCGTTTAAATGGTAAAAAAGGGATTGTAATAGGTGTCATTCAGTTGGCTGGTTCTAATTCCAATGATATTCAGATTGCGATTAACAAATTGATGGAGAAAGCTTCGAAAGATTTCCCAACAGATATCAAACACAATATTTTTTACAGTACCAAAGTGTCTCTGGACCAATCCATCGATCAGGTAAAACACACCTTATTAGAAGCTTTTCTATTAGTATTTATTGTGGTATTTATATTCCTTCAGGATTTCAGATCTACATTAATTCCTGCTATTGCGGTACCAGTAGCCATTTTAGGAACGTTCTTCTTCATGCAGTTATTTGGTTTTTCGATTAATCTTTTAACACTTTTTGCTTTAATTCTGGCAATTGGTATTGTGGTGGATGACGCTATTGTAGTGGTCGAAGCCGTGCATGCTAAAATGGAGCACAAACATTTGTCTCCAAAAGTAGCCACACATGAAGCTATGCACGAAATAACAGGTGCTATTATCTCGATTACGCTGGTAATGGCTGCTGTATTCCTTCCGGTTGGTTTTATGGAAGGTTCCACCGGAGTTTTCTATCGCCAGTTTGCTTTTACGATGGCCATAGCAATTGTAATTTCGGCAGTAAACGCGTTAACATTGAGTCCTGCACTTGCCGCATTATTTTTAAAAGATAATCACGCAGCTCATGATAAAGATGTTCCTTATGAGAAAAAGGGATTCAAAGAAAAATTCTTTACTGCATTTAACAGCAGTTTTGAATCCTTAACTAACCGTTATGTAGGCGGACTTAAATTCTTAATTCGCAGAAAATGGTTAAGTTTAGGCGGTTTGGCTTTAATTACTATTGCTACAATTGTAATGGTAAAAACAACTCCTGCAGGATTTATCCCCACAGAAGATCAGGGATTTATTGCTATTGCTGTTAATACCCCTTCAGGAACTTCGCTTGACGGAACTCAAAAAGTAATGACAGAAGCTGAAGCAGTTTTAAGCAAATTAGATGCTTCCAGAGACGTTACAGCGATCTCAGGTTTCAATTTATTGACTAATTCTACCAGTCCGTCATCGGCAGTAGTTTTTGTGTTGTTGAAACCAAATGAAGAACGCGGTGCGATTAAAAATATTGACGAAATCATGAATCAGGTTCGTGGCAAGTTAGGGGCGATTTCCGGCGGAAGCTTCTTTGTGTTTAGTTTTCCAACAGTTCCCGGATTTAGTAATGTGGAAGCTTTAGATTTAGTGCTACAGGATAAAACAGGAGGTAAACTGGATAAGTTTAGCGGAATTTCTCAAAGCTTTATTGGAGAATTGATGAAGCGTCCTGAAATTGCGGTAGCTTTTACTTCTTTCAAAGCCGATTATCCACAATTACAATTGGATATCAACGACGAAAAAGCCGATCAGTTAGGTGTTAAAGTAAAGGATATTCTGCAAACGATGCAGGCTTATTTTGGTAGTGCACAAGCATCCGATTTTAACCGATTTGGGAAATATTACAGAGTAGTGGTTCAGGCGGATATTGACGACAGAGCAGATCCGTCAGCAATTGACAGGGTTTTTGTGAAAAATAACCGTGGCGAAATGGTTCCAATAAACACTTTAGTAAAACTAAGCCGTATTTATGGTTCGGAAACAGCTTCCAGATACAACCTGTTTAATTCGATTTCGATAAATGCCATTCCGAAACCGGGATTTAGTTCCGGAGATGCCATTAAAGCCATTGAAGAAGTAGCGGCACAGCAATTACCTGCAGGTTACAGTTATGAATTTTCAGGACAAACCCGAGAAGAAATTTCATCAGGTGGTCAGTCGGCAACCATATTCTTACTGTGTTTGATATTCATTTACTTTTTACTTGCGGCACAATATGAAAGCTACATCCTGCCTTTAGCTGTTATATTCTCTATTCCGGCTGGAATCTTTGGTGTATTTGCTGCCATTGGTTTAACAGGAATCGAAAACAATATTTATGTACAGGTTGCACTGGTAATGCTTATTGGATTGCTGGCTAAGAATGCGATTCTGATTGTCGAATTTGCCGTCCAAAAACGAAAATCCGGACAGGCATTAGTCAAAGCATCGATAGAGGCGGCTAAATTACGTTTGCGTCCCATTATCATGACATCACTGGCTTTCGTAGTGGGATTAATCCCAATGATGAGTGCCACAGGACCGTCTGCACAAGGAAATCATTCGATTAGTATTGGAGCAGCCGGAGGAATGGTTTCAGGAGTAATTCTGGGGTTATTGGTTATCCCGGTTTTATTCATCGTATTCCAGCATTTACAGGAAAAAGTTACCGGAAAACCAATAGCCGTAATTCATAACGAAGAAAAATAGAAAAATGGAAAATTTTATAACGACAATTCTGCTGGCCATTATTATTGGGATCGGCTATATATCGTACAAGGTTTCTAAAGATTTAGAAAACAGAAAAGATACTTGTACAGAAATTTAATGACAATTTATAAAATGAAAAAATATATAACTAAAATTGTGATGGTCGCCATTTTGACCATCACAATACTATCCTGTACCGTTTCAAAGGATATTGAAGCTCCAAAAGAGATACTCCCTGAAAATTTCAGAAATCAGGTAGTTGCTGATACCACAAATAGTGCTGCTATTAAATGGAAATCTTTTTTTGAAGAACCTGATTTAGTAAAACTTATTGATATTGCATTGATAAAAAATAATGATTTACAAATTGCAGAGAAAAATATAGCTATTGCCAATTTACAATTTAAGCAGTCTAAATGGGGAAATATCCCTCAGTTGAATGCCTATGCTACGGCAGTAACAAATCGTCTTTCAGATAATAGTTTAAATGGCTTAAGTACCTCTCAGTTTTTAGGTCAACAACACCTGGAAGATTTTTCGGCCGGATTAAATCTATCGTGGGAAGCTGATATTTGGGGGAAAATAAAAAATCAGAAGAAAAGTGCTTTAGCAGCGTATATGCAAACAGCGGAAGCTAAAAAAGCACTGCAAACTACTATTGTAGCTACAGTTTCTAAGGGTTTTTATGATTTACTGATGCTTGATGCACAGCTTGAAATTGCTAAAAAAACACTGGTTTTAAATGACAGCACGTTGTTCATTGTTAATTTACAATTTGAATCAGGTCAGTTAACTTCATTGGCTAAAGATCAAACTGAAGCACAACGATTAGTTGCGGCTCAGTTAATTCCAAAATTGGAACAGAACATTGAAATTCAGGAAAATGCTTTAAGTGTTTTATCAGGAAGTTTTCCGGATGCCAAAGAAAGGGAAAGTAAACTAAACACAATTCTTGTTAAGGAAAATCTTTCGGCAGGAATTCCTTCTAAGTTGTTAGAAAAAAGACCGGACGTAAAAAGCGCTGAGTTAGCAGTTACAATGGCTAATGCAAAAGTAGGAATTACAAAAGCAAGTTTGTACCCGGCTTTAAATATCACTGCCGTAACCGGTGTTAACTCCTTTGAATTCAATAACTGGTTTAATATTCCGGCTTCTTTATTTGGATCAGTAACAGGAGGATTAACTGCTCCTATTTTGAACAGTAAAAAACTAAAGACCCAATATGAAGTAGCTAAGGTCCAAAGAGAACAGTCCATATTGCAATTTAAGCAAACCGTTTTAGTTGCGGTTCAGGAAGTATCTGATGCTCTTGCAAAAATTAAGAAACAAGAAGAGCAATATGATATTGCAAAACAACGGGTTGAAAAACTCCAAAAAGCAATAGGAAATGCTGATATGCTTTTTAAAAGCGGAATGGCGACTTATCTTGAAGTGATTGTTGCACAAGGAAACCTTTTAGCGGCAGAACTGGAATTGGCAACAATAAAAAAAGACCGATTATCCTCTAATGTAGAGTTGTATCGCGCCCTGGGTGGCGGTTGGGAATAACCGGTTTACAACTATTTTTTAAATAATTTTAAGCAGTAAAAAATGAATTCAAAATTTAATAATTATCTTTTTAATACCGATCTTAACTCTGTGTATCAGAAATTTTGGGTTACTTATGATCTTTTAAATTTAAGTCCCAATGCTATTTTGAAATTTAAAAAGCAGGAAAAAAACAGTCTGATTTCTATCGAAAATTCGAATTTGTCTTATTCAGAAATCCAGTTAATTTTTTTGGAACATCAAATTAAATACAATCAGATGGCTCTGTAATCAGAAATCAATAAATGCAAAAACCCTGGTCGAATGTAATTCAGCCAGGGTTTTTAAATAATAAAAAAAAATTAAGCAAGAACAGTATTTTTGGCAGCAATACGCATTTTTTTAGCGGCATTTACCATTTCGATCAACGCTTTTTTAGTTTCATCCCAATGACGTGTTTTTAATCCGCAATCCGGATTGACCCATAACTGATCAGCAGGAATTACCGCAGCCGCTTTTTCCAGTAAATGAACCATTTCATCATTCGAAGGAACACGTGGCGAGTGAATATCGTATACTCCGGGACCAATTTCGTTAGGATATTTAAAATCGGCAAAAGCATCCAGTAATTCCATTTGCGAACGCGAACATTCGATAGTAATCACATCGGCATCCATATCAGCAATATTTTGAATAATATCATTAAATTCACTGTAGCACATGTGCGTGTGAATTTGGGTGTCATCAGCAACTCCGCTGGCTGAAATTCGAAATGTTTTAATTGCCCAGTCCAGATAATTAGCCCATTCTTCTTTTCGCAATGGCAATCCTTCTCGAATGGCAGGTTCGTCAATCTGAATGATTTTAATTCCGGCTTGTTCTAAATCGACCACTTCATCACGAATGGCAAGTGCAATTTGGGTACAGGTTTCTGATCGGGGCTGATCGTTACGAACAAAAGACCATTGTAAAATAGTTACCGGACCCGTTAGCATTCCTTTTACCCATTTAGGTGTTAAGGATTGAGCAAATTCTGCCCATCTTACCGTCATAGGATTAGGGCGTGAAACATCGCCATAAATAACGGGAGGTTTTACACAACGGCTGCCGTAACTTTGAACCCAGCCGTTTTTAGTAAAAGAAAATCCGTCAAGTTGTTCTCCAAAATATTCCACCATATCGTTGCGTTCAAACTCACCATGAACCAGAACATCGATTCCTGATTCTTCCTGAAAACGGATGGTTTCTTCGGTTTCTTTTTGCAATAAAGCATCATATTCAGATTGTGATAATTCCCCTTTTTTAAACTTGGCTCTCCAGCTTCTTACTTCGGGAGTTTGTGGAAAAGAACCAATAGTAGTTGTGGGGAATAAAGGCAATTGTAAAGCTTCAATTTGTTTTTTTCTTCGAACAGCAAATGCATTTTTGCGTTCATCATCTCCGGCTGTAATACTTGCCACACGGTTTTTTACTCCGTCATTGTGAATCAATTTGGAAGTTTTTCGGTTTTCGTTAGCTAGGGTGTTTTCCTGAAAATGAGCCTGATCATTTTCGGTGATTTCTCCCGAAGCTAAATTTCGAAGCACAACTGTTTCTTCAATTTTTTGTTTGGCGAAAGCCAGCCATTGTTTGATTTCGGGAGTCAGCGTTTGGTCGTTTGTTTCTAAATCTAAATCACAAGGCGAATGGATTAAAGAGCAGGAAGGAGCAATTAATATACGGTCAGTTCCCAGTGCAGCGACAGCTTTTTCGATAAAAGCCAAGGATTTTTTGAAATCATTTTTCCAAATATTTCTTCCGTCTACAACACCAAGAGAAAGATTTACATGAGCAGCCAGTTTCCCGGATTCTAAAATATCATCTAATTGAGACGGGCAACGTACTAAATCCAAATGCAACGTATCTACCGGCAATGCTAATGCAGTTTCGATATTTTCACCAAAACAATCAAAATAATTCGCCAGAATCACTTTCAAATCAGGAAAACGGTTATTGATTTCGTGATATACTTTTGTGTAAGTATTTCTTTCTTTATCAGTAAGATTCAGTGCTAAAAACGGTTCGTCAAACTGGATGTGAGTAGCGCCTTCCGCTTTCAGTTTTTCTAAGATTTCAAAATAAACCGGCAATAGAGAATCAATAAGATCAATACGATGGAAGCCTTCTTCCTTTTCTTTTCCTAATAATAAATAGGTAATAGGTCCTATTAATACCGGTTTTGTTTTAATTCCAAGTTGGTTTGCTTCTTTGAATTCGTCAATTATTTTTTCTGAAAATAAAGAAAATTGCTGATTTTTAGTAAATTCCGGAACGATGTAATGGTAATTGGTATCAAACCATTTAGTCATTTCCATCGCTACCACGTCCTGTCCTTCTTTTTGAGAACCTCTTGCCATAGCAAAATATAAGTCTAAGGCCGGTTTTGTTTTAGCAATTTCGGCGTAACGAGCGGGGATTGCACCTAATGTCAGGGTTAAATCCAATACCTGATCGTAGAAAGAAAAATCATTGGAAGGAATCAAATCTATTCCTGCCTGAGCTTGTAATTGCCAGTTTTCTTTTCTGATTGTTGCGGCTGTAGCCAATAATTCCTGAACCGGAATTTTGCCCGCCCAGTATAATTCACTGGATTTTTTTAGTTCTCTGTTGCTTCCTATTCTTGGATAACCTAGATTATTTGTCTTCATAATTTTTTTAGTATTTTTTACTTTACAAAAGTATATTGTTAGTTATTAATACTAAAAATTAGCTTTTTTTTAAGTAAATAGAATTGTAAAAATGTATTTTTACAGTATTAAAAACTAATAAAGACTCTCAAAAAACATTTTTACAGTAAATTATACTATGGAAAATCTTGATGCAACTGATATTCAAATCCTAAAACGACTACAAGCCGACTCCAATATCAATATAAAAGAGCTGGCAAGCGAATTATTTCTGACAGCAACTCCTGTTTATGAACGAATCAAAAGACTCGAACGCGAAGGTTATATTATGAAATATGTAGCTTTATTAGACAAAAAGAAACTAAATCTGGGAATGACTGTTTTTTGTAATGTACGATTAAAAGAACATGCTAAAAACGTAGGAGCCAATTTTGTAAAAGATATTGTGGCGCTTCCGGAGATTATCGAATGCTACAATATTGCAGGTGATTATGATTTTATGCTTAAGATTCTGGTTGCCGATATGGCAAGTTATCAGGATTTTGTAATGAATAAATTATCGACTATTGAGAATATTGGGAATACCCAAAGTATTTTTGTGATGGGCGAAATTAAAAATAGTACGGCTTTTCATTTTTAAAAAAGCTATACTACAAGTTGCTCTTTATCTAAAAAAGCAACTTGTATTACAATTTAACCCATTGGGTGTAATTATCAAAAACGTCAATTCGAGTGTTTTTTGCGTAATGAAATGGAGTAAAAAATGTATCGAGAATCGTTTTTGATAATAATTTTTCTTGTTCTCGATACAATCCCGTCCGAAAACGGGATTACTCGAACTGACGAAAAATTATCATCAAAAATTAATTACACATTAGATAAAAAAGCATCCAGCCATTTTGATTTTGATTTAAAAACTTCTTTAAGAACTATAGCTAATCTGATACCTCCTTTTTGTAACTGTTTTTGAACTATTGGAAAATTATGGTACATGTATTCATAACCCAGTTTTTCCTCCGTCTGAACTCCATCATACACGGATAAAGCTAATTGTCTGGACTCATATACCCAGTCCAGTAAAGTTCCATTTTCCATTTCTTTAATTTGAGCGTCAGCTAATTCTATATTATTATCCGCGAGTTCAGAGTAGCTCATTTGGTAGTCATCAATCATATCAGAATCCCAAACCCGATGGAGGTTAGAATTTTGTCCAAACCATTTTACAGGAATCGAATTACCGCCTTTATCTGCAGTGTTTCCCACGTGTAGAGGCATGTGTAAATCACCCATAAAATGAATTAACATTTTTAAAGCAAATGCTTTTTCTTCTTTTGTCGTTGTCTTGGATCGAATGTTGAGTATGCAGGTTTTAATTCCCTGTAAAATATCCCCTTCAGGATTGATGGCTTCTTCTTTATACTTTTTATTCCCGCTAAAGTTTACATAATGCCAGGAATAATATTGATTGTATTTATCGTCACTTTTAATGTCATCTGCAAAGACAGAAACCGCTGCAACAGAAGTGTTTTCTAATAAGGTATTTATTTTTTTTAGGGTCTTTTTCGGCAAGTAATGAGAGGCAATTTCGCCCACGGTTCGGTGACCTGTTTTTCCCCAATCAGGACTGGAATAAACCGTGAAACTCATACTGATGATTACCAAAAAAAATATCTTTTTCATGCTGTTTATTTGTTTTTATAATAATGTGCTAAGGAATGAAAAATCAAAAAGAAGTAAATTAAGTACTTGTGTCTAAAAGGTTATATTATCGAAAATAAAAAAAGAGCAGGATTGAAAATTAAAGACTATCTGTCTGGATTTCATTTGATTCTGAAAGCTTTTTGTTAACATCGTTAATTTTTACTTAATAATTTGGAGTTGTTTTTATAAAAATACCATAACCCTCACAGCAGTCAGAACTTCTAGTTTTACAACTCAAATTAAACTAAAAGATAATGAAGAAAATTGTACTAGTCGCGGTATTAATCTTAATAAGTATGACTAAGATTTATTCGCAAAGCAAGAAATTAATTTCAGGAAATATTAAAGACGAAAAACAAATTCCTTTAATTGGAGCTTCGATAGTAATTGAAGGAACAAATGAAGGTACAATTACGGATGGTGAAGGAGAATTTCAATTTAATACCAGCAAACAAGAAGGAACAGTAGTGGTGTCAATGATTGGGTATGTAACTAAAAAAGTTCCTTTTAACGTAGATGATTCTAATAAAATAGAGATTGTTTTAGAAGATTCGTCTTTAGGATTAGATGAAGTACTGGTGTTTTCTTCAAGAGCGGTAGACCGAAAAACGCCTGTGGCAGTTTCGACAATTAAAAAACAGGATATTGAGTTAAAGTTAGGAAATCAGGAATTTGTTGAGATTTTGAAATCGGTTCCCGGAGTTTATGCCAGTAGAGAGGGTGGAGGATTTGGAGACGGAGAAGTAACCTTAAGAGGATTTAACTCAGAGAATGTAGCGGTATTAATTAATGGAATTCCGGTGAACGACATGGAAGGCGGACGCGTATACTGGTCTAACTGGACCGGATTAGGAAGTGTTACTTCATCCATTCAGGTGCAAAGAGGTTTAGGAGCTTCAAAAGTTGCAGTGCCATCGATAGGAGGAACCATAAATACCATTACTGATAATACCGATGCTGAAGAAGGCGGACAGGTAAGTTACAGTGTAGGAAATAATAATTATCAAAAAGTAGGGGTGAAACTTTCTACAGGAATGCTCAATAATGGGTTTGCTGCAACAGTCTATGCTGATAAAATATCAGGAGATGGTTATGTTGACGGAACACCATTTGAAGGGGTATCTTATTTTGCCAGTATTTCGAAAACGTTTAATGAAAAACACCGATTGGTTTTAACCGGTACCGGTGCTACTCAAAGACACGGACAGCGTTTTGAACGTTTGCCTATCCAGGATTACAGATCCAGCGAAAGAGGTATTAAATTAAATAAAGGCTGGGGATATAAAAACGGTCAGTTATTTGCCCTGAGTGAAAACTTTTTCAACAAACCGTTGATTTCGATGAATCATTACTGGACTATAAATGAGAATAATAAGATTGCGACAGCGGTGTATTATTCTTCCGGAAAAGGAGGAGTGAACTTTGAAGACGGTCCTGATAAAGGAAAACTTACCGGTCCTAATGCTTATCGTTTAGGGCAGTTAGGTCCTGTTGATGTGGATCGCGTGGTTGATGAAAATATTGCTAATGGTGAATCTACTGCAATTATTCAGACTACGGCTAATGATCATATATGGGCTGGTGCTATCAGTACGTGGAATAGTAAAATCAATGAAAATTTTACTTTTATAGGTGGTTTAGATTACCGTTATTATAAAGGGATTCATTATAAGAAAGTAGACGATTTGTTAGGAGGTCAGTTCTACAAAGACAATAGTGATGTGAACAATCCCAATAAAGCAGCTGTAGTAGGTGATAAAATAGGATTTTATAATGATGGGTTTGTTAATTGGTACGGCAGTTTTGCACAATTAGAGTATGATCAGGATAATTTCTCTGCTTTTGTAGCTTTAAATGGTTCTAATACTACCTATAAAAGAGTAGATTATTTTAGAAAATTAGCTACTGATTCAAGCAGAGAAACCGATAACGTAGATTTTTTGGGATACGGAGCTAAAACAGGAGGTAACTACCGTATTGATAATTTCAACAATGTTTTTGTAAATGTGGGGTATTTTGAAAGAGCACCTTATTTTTCAGCAGTCTGGGCAACAAATAATAATGATGAAACCAATAAAGATGCTGAAAATCAAAAAATATTCAGTGTTGAACTAGGTTATGGTTTACGTCTTCCAAAGTTTGCTGCCAATGTAAATTTATACAGAACACTATGGAATGACAGAACCCAAACGGATACCAGAACGGCTTTCAATCCAACGACTAATGCTACGGAAATTGTTTACACTAATATTTTGGGAGTAAATGCCTTGCATCAGGGTGTTGAGGTTGATTTTGAATACCGTCCTACTACTGATTTTACCTTTACCGGAATGCTGTCGTTAGGAGACTGGAGATGGAAAAATGATGTAACTGCTGTTATTACTGATTCTGATCAGAATGTGATCAGCAATTTAAATTTATTTATCAAGGATCTTCCGGTAGGTCGTTCGGCACAAACTACCGCTGCTTTAGGAGCAAGGTATTTTATAACTCCAAGAACAAGTTTGAATGTTGATTACAATTATTATGACAGGTATTATGCCGACTTCAATCCGGGTAATCGTACCAGCGAAGGGATAGATCCATGGAAAGTTCCTAGTTTTCATTTATTTGATGCTTCCCTATTGCACAAATTCAGGATTTTAAATTTAGATGCTAAAATAATTGCCCGAATCAATAATGTATTCAATACAGAATATATTACCAGAGCCAATGATAATGACGGAACAGCTCAGGGAGCAACTGTGTTTTTTGGAGCCGGAAGAACATTTAGTATCAGCTCAATTATTAATTTCTAATACCAACCATTATGAAGAATTTAAAATATTTATTTCTTTCTCTTGCCATAGGATTACTGTCATGTGAAAGCGAATTAGAAAAAACATACGATGAATTAGGAGCTATTCCCAGTCCGGTAAAAACCGACTTAAAATACACCCTTGTTGATGCTGATTATGCAGCAATTGACCCAACATCTAAGACTGATGATTACGAAAAATACAAAGGAATTTCATCTGAAGAAGACGCAATAGCTAAAATCCCGGCTATAATTATAAAAAAATTAGTTCGTGTTGAAGGTGCGATTGCCGTGGTTGATTATAATTTATACCGCCCTGCTGCCACAATAACAGCTACTACGGCTTACACTGTTACTGCCGAAGATTACATTAGTCAGGGAGGAAATGTGGCTCGTTTCGGGAATTTTTCCAATGATGCTGCTGTGGTAACATTTTTGAAATATAAATTTCCTGCAGCGGTCAAAGGAAACGTAATAAAACTGACTTATAAAGCTCAAAATATAGCAGATCCTGTTACTAAAAGCTTTTTATTCAATGATAAATTGGTATGGGAAACTACATTTGCATTAACGGCCACAGATTATACCCTTTTAGGACAATCTTTTCCTAATTTTTCAGATAAATCTATAGCCGAAAAAAGAATTGCGATTTACTTAAAATCTACTGTAAAACCCTTTGCTGAAATGGGAGATATCCAGTCTGTGATCTATGTTTATACGTATGTTGATAGTAACAATGTCCGAAAAAGCGAAGACACTTTGCTGCAATATCAATACGATGGAACAGCGTGGAAAGTTATTCCATTAATAACGCAGCAAACGGTTAATTTTAAATTTAAAAATGGAGTCTGGGTATCTAACAATGTTATTAAATATACGTTTGCTACAGCTGATTATGCTGCAGCTGCTGCAGGTTTAGCTTCAGAAACAACTTTAGTAAATCAAGTGGCTAACTTAACTAGTTTTGGGAATTTCAGCAGGACAGGCGGAACAACCGGCTGGAGTGACGATGCGCTTTTAAAAGCTTTTAATGTTGTTTTAAAGAAAAATTTTCCGGATGCCGAAGTAGATCAGGAATTTTTAGTAACCATCAATGTTTACAAAGGATCAGCAGGTACCGAAAGTTTTACCGTAAAACTGGACAGTTCTAAAGAGTACGTTTATGTAGAAATGTAATCTTTTAAAAACAATAATTTTAAAAAGGTTGTTCGTTTTGTTTAAAACCAAAATGGACAACCCTTTTTATTTCTACAACACAAGCTGTTTTTGTTTTTAGGAATCTTAAAATAAAACGTATTTTTGGTTTTTTAAATCTAAAATCAATCCCGATAGCTATCGGGACGTTAATCTTCAATCAAAATCAAAATGAACTGGGAACAACTGCTATCTTTAAAACGACAAGGCGATACAAGCAAACGATTACGAATTGAGCAAGATGACACCCGATTAGGATTTGAAGTAGATTATGACCGTATTATTTTTTCGGCAGCTTTTAGAAGTTTACAGGATAAAACCCAGGTGATTCCGCTTTCTAAGACTGATTTTGTACACACCAGATTGACCCATAGTTTAGAAGTTTCGGTTGTGGGACGTTCTTTAGGGCGTTTGGTTGGTAAAAAAATCATCGAAAAATATCCGTATTTACAAGATGTTCATGGTTATCATATGAATGATTTTGGAGCTATTGTTGCCGCTGCTTCTTTAGCGCATGACATTGGAAATCCTCCTTTTGGTCACTCGGGAGAGAAAGCTATTGGGGAGTATTTTTCTATTGGAAAAGGAAAAAAATACCAGGAATACCTGAGTCCAAAACAATGGCAGGACTTAATTGATTTTGAAGGAAATGCCAATGGTTTTTCGGTAATGACCTCCAGTCGTCCGGGAATTGAAGGTGGTCTTCGTATTTCTTATGCGACTCTTGGTGCTTTTATGAAATACCCAAAAGAGAGTTTGCCTAAAAAACCTACCCGAAATATTGCTGATAAAAAATATGGTTTCTTTCAGGCTGATGCCGCTTTTTTTAAAGAAGCTGCTCAGGATATGGGTTTGATTCCTAACAAATCCGGAGATGATATTGGTTTTGAAAGGCATCCGCTGGCTTATTTAGTAGAAGCGGCAGATGATATTTGTTATACCATTATTGACTTCGAAGATGGTATTAATTTAGGTTTGGTTTCCGAAGATTTTGCTTTGGAATACCTGATTAAACTAGTGAAAGACAGTATCAATACCTCTAAATATAAAACTTTAGAAACTAAAGAAGACCGGATTAGTTATTTACGGGCATTAGCGATAAGCAGCCTGATAAATGATGCCGTAAAAGTGTTTATTGCTAATGAAGAAGCTATTTTAAAAGGACAATTTCCTTTTGCATTAATGGACAAAAGCAAATACAAAGCACAGATGGATGATATTATCAAAATTAGTATTGCTAATATTTACCAAAGCCGGGAAGTGATTGAAAAAGAATTAGTGGGCTACCAGATTATCCAGACTTTACTGGATAAGTTTATTACCGCTTATGATAATAAATTTAATGGCACAGCTTCTAATTATGATAAGTTAATATTGAAATTATTGCCGGAAAAGCACCATTTAGAAAAAGAAAATCTATATGATCGCTTGTTGCATATTTGTCATTACGTATCCCTGCTTACCGACGGTAATGCATTGGAATTATATGAGACAATTAATGGTACAAAAAAGCGATAAAGGCTTAAAAAGCATACGTAATACCTACTCCTAAAACCTGTTTCAACTGGGTTTTAGGTCCTTCGTTAACCTCAACGCCATCAATTTCTGTTTTGTTTTTGATGTCATCGTCATATAAAATACGGGTGCCTATATTTGCTTTTACATATTGATTTACCACTAAATTTAAAGCTAAATCACAGTCTATATCGACATTTCCAAATTTGTTAATATAGTCGGAATAGAGACTGACATTACTTACAAAAATCACATTTTTTGAAATTTCGCTTTTATAATGATTGGTAATCAATACACCTACTTCATTTTTAGCTCTTCTACCTCTTCTTACAATGTTTCCCTCTTCATCATAAATAGCCTTTTCAACCCCAAAAGATCCTTTGTCAGCTAACTCCTGATCCCATACCAAAGTTGCTTTGTAGGTAAAAGGTGAGGCATAAAAAACAAAATCTTTATTTTTTTTGCTGTACTCAGCTCCTGTTCCTAAAAACATATAAGCCGGGGCAAAAAGTCTGGAAATAGGATTGTCTTTGTTTGGGTATTTATAACCGTTAGTTAACTGCGTATTAAAGTTAAGTTTTCCCGAATGAAACCAGTTGCTTTCCGGATTTTTTCGGTATCCAAAAGTTGAGTTGAATCTAAAAGCATCGTCGGTTTTACGAACTTCAATTCCGTCCTGTTTGTTCATTCCGTATCTGATGCTGAGTTCGTTCACCCATTTGGTATATTTTCTCTCATAGGTTCTGTTGAAATCTCCTTTCAGTAATCCGGAAATAGAGCTGGTTCCCCCCGCACTCCAGTTTACAAATGCAATTTCGGAAATATCAAACCCTAAAATGTTTTTTCCTTTCCAATGAGAATAATGAGGTTCTATTTTTATAACTTCAGGGAGACTAACCATTCTCGCAAAACTATATTTTAATTTGGGAGGAGATGGTTTTCTGTAAAAATTATCATGTAGTACCGGCTTAAGTATTATTTTTACAGGGATTGAATCAGTAGCAACGGAATCCGCAACAATAGAATTTTTGGTAATGGTATCCCTGGAAATTGTATCTGTAACAACTTGTGAAAAACTACTTGTATTAGTAATAAATAGTAGTAAGAGGATAAGAAGATTTAGGTTTTTTACTTTCATTACTGAATTGGTATTTTAAGTGTGCAAATTTATTATTTTAATAGCTCAAAAAGAGTGATTTTAGAGTTTCAACGCTAATTTCGCAATATTGTTGTAATTGGTTTACAGTTCCTTGTCCAATAAATTCATCCGGAATCCCTACTGTTTTAATAGTAGACTGGTAATTGTTCTGAGCTGCAAACTCCAGAATTCCGCTTCCGAAACCTCCAATAACTGTGCCATCTTCAACTGTAATAATGAATTTGAAATTTTGAAATATTTCGTGTAATAATTTCTCGTCTAAAGGTTTAACAAATGCAAAATCATAATGAGCAATATGTTCCGGATTTTCAATTTCGTCCAGTGCAGTTATCACATTATTGCCGATGGTTCCGCTGGATAGAACGGCTACTTTGCTTCCGTTTTTAATACAAGATGCCTTTCCGGTTTCTATTTTTTGATAATGACCAAAATGTTCTTTTTTCCAGTCCTGAATCACACCGCGACCTCTGGGATAACGAATGGCTATAGGGTGTTCCAGTCCGGACTGAGCCGTGTAAAGGATGTTTTGTAATGCTATTTCGTTAATAGGAGCATAAATAATAAGATTAGGAATACAGCGTAAATAAGCAATGTCAAATACACCATGATGTGTGGCTCCGTCTTCACCCACTAATCCTGCTCTGTCCAGACAAAATACCACGGGTAAATTTTGCAAAGCGACATCATGAATGACCTGATCATAAGCTCTTTGTAAAAAAGTAGAATAGATATTGCAGTAAACAATCATTCCCTGTGTGGCCATTCCGGCGGCTAAGGTTACTGCGTGTTGCTCAGCAATCCCAACATCAAAAGCGCGTTCAGGTAAAGCATCCATCATAAATTTCAGCGAACTTCCCGAAGGCATAGCAGGAGTGATCCCGATTATTTTTTTATTTTTTTGTGCCAAATCCAAAATGGTTAAACCAAAAACGTCCTGGTATTTTGGCGGAAGATTTTCTTCAAATTTTGGGATAATTTCTCCTGTTAGGGCATCAAATTTTCCGGGAGCATGGTATTTTACCTGATCTTGTTCTGCCTGATGCAGTCCTTTCCCCTTGGTAGTAATTACATGAAGAAATTTAGGACCTTTTATTTTTTGTAAACGCTTTAATTCTTTGGTAACTGCAAAAATATCATTGCCGTCAATTGGTCCCGAATAATTAAAATTCAGGGATTTTATCATATTGTTTTGTCGGGGATTCTTTCCTTCTTTTACAGCCGTAAGATAGTTTTTTAAGGCACCCACACTCGGGTCAATCCCGATAGCATTGTCATTCAGAATCACTAATAGGTTAGCATTTGTCACTCCGGCATGATTCAATCCTTCAAAAGCCATTCCTGAGGCTATCGAAGCATCACCAATTACCGCAATGTGTTGTTTTTCGAAATCGCCGTTCAAATTAGATGCAATCGCCATTCCTAGTGCTGCCGAAATAGAAGTCGAGGAGTGGCCTACGCCAAAGGCATCATAAATACTTTCACTTCTT
The DNA here is from genome assembly GCF_900142775.1 of Flavobacterium flevense. Classification (GTDB taxonomy): domain Bacteria; phylum Bacteroidota; class Bacteroidia; order Flavobacteriales; family Flavobacteriaceae; genus Flavobacterium; species Flavobacterium flevense. The sequence goes on along the minus strand of NZ_FRCC01000001.1, from coordinate 690,368 downwards.
TTTGGAAAGCCCGAAATCCCGTTTAACTGGCGGTTAGTATGAAAATTTTCTCTTCGGCCCGTTAGGATTTTATGTCCGTATGCCTGATGACCTACATCCCAGATTAAAGCATCTTCGGGCGTGTTAAACACATAATGCAAAGCGATCGTTAATTCGATTACTCCTAAACTGGCACCCAAATGCCCTTCTTTTACCGAAACAATATCGATTATAAAAGCACGTAATTCCTGTGCTAATTGAGGAAGTTGAGCTTCGTCAAGTTGGCGTAAATCAGCTGGCGTATGGATGTGTTCGAGTAAATTACTTTTCATTAGAAATTCAAAAAAAGCAAATTTACGGTTTTAAATTTAAATCTGTTTTTTTTAAGTTTTAGCCACGAATTCACAAATAATAATAAAATTTTGATATTATTTTGATGACACAAATTTTAAATATAATTGTGATTCGTGTGCATGTTTGGTTATAAATTGTAATTAATTGATGAATCCGTGTCAAATTTTTTTAACAGAGTAGTTATGTGAAAGTAAAATGAGTCGATTATTATTGCTAATCACCTCAAAAAATGACTATATTTGAGGTGATTAACATAATTATTCACCTCATGCAATACAATTGGCAAAATCTAAATTGGGAAAAATTCAAATTTGATGATTCTGTTATAGATTCATTATGTATAGATTTTGCCTTAGAAACAGGGGAATTAAAAGGTCTTGTTGATTCTTTACCAACAGAAGTTCAGCAGGAAACTATTTTGCAGTTTATGATTTCAGAGGCTGTCAAAACTTCAGAAATTGAAGGAGAATTTTTTAGCCGAGAAGATGTGATGTCTTCGATTAAGAAAAATTTAGGTATTGGAGATGCTGTGGGGCAAATTAGAGACAAAAAAGCTCAGGGAATTGGAAAGTTGATGGTAACAGTTCGAAATTCTTATTCTGAAAAGTTGACGGAATTTATAATAAAGGAATGGCATGCAATTCTTATGGAGTATTCAAAACGGGTTAATCCCGGTGAGTATAGAAGTGGTGTGGAGCCTATGCAAATTGTTTCGGGATCTTTTGGTAAAGAAATTATCCATTTTGAAGCACCGCCATCCACCCAGGTTCCTGCCGAAATGCAGAAGTTTATCAATTGGTACAATGATTTTGAAGTAAAACCAACGGATATTAAAAGAGCATTGATTAAAACTTCCATTTCGCATTTGTATTTTGAAAGTATTCATCCTTTTGAAGATGGAAATGGCAGAATTGGCAGAACAATTGCTAAAAAATGTCTTTCAGAATCCTTAAATCGCCCTGTTTTGATGAGCATTTCAAGCACCATTGAACAAAACAAAAAACAATATTATGAATCCTTAAAACAAGCCCAAAAAACACTTGACATCACCCACTGGATTCTATATTTTTCTACATTAATTTTAGAATCTCAGAAAAATGCCAAACAAATTGTGCTTTTTACGTTAAACAAAACAAAGTTTATAGACCGTTTTAAAAAGCAAATGAATGATAGACAAAGTAAGGCTGTTTTAAAAATGTTTGAAAGTGGAATTTCCGGTTTTCAAGGTGGTATGACAGTTCTAAAATATGTTTCTATCAACAAAACCTCCAGAGCAACTGCCACAAGAGATTTACAGGATCTGACTATAAAAAATATTTTAATTCCTAAAGGAGAGGGTAGAAATCGAAGTTATGATTTGAATTTACTTTCCTAGTTGGGATATCCATTTTAAACTCTCGAAAATTATTTCAAAATCGTACTTTTGCTGTATGGAAAATATTTTCACCGACGAGTATTTTATGAAAAAGGCGCTGCAGGAAGCCGAAATGGCTTTTGATAAAGGCGAAATCCCTGTAGGTGCCATTATCGTAGTCAATAACACCATCATTGCCCGAAGTCATAATTTAACCGAAATGCTGCATGATGTTACAGCTCATGCCGAAATGCAATCCATCACGGCGGCAGCAAATTTTCTGGGAGGGAAATATTTAAAAGATTGTACTTTGTATGTGACTTTAGAGCCTTGCCAGATGTGTGCCGGTGCTTTGTATTGGAGCCAAATTACTAAAATTGTTTTTGGAGCACGAGACGAACAACGCGGTTTTATGGTTATGGGAACAAAGTTGCATCCCAAAACCGCTGTAGTTTCGGGAGTTATGGCTAATGAAGCTGCCGATTTGATGAAACGATTTTTTATTTCGAGGAGAAAATAATTTTGTAAACTATTACAATATTCCTCTGGCTTTAATTTCAAGGTATTTATTAATGCTGTCTAATGTCAGGTTTTCAGGTTGCGTTAAAACCGAATGAATTCCGTATTTTTTGAGTTCATTTACAATAAGTTTTTTTTCGAAAATAAATTTTTCAGCAATGACCTTATCATAAACCTGCTGGATCGTTTCTGCTTTTTTAGTCGTAATCTGGTTTAATTCGGTATTTTGAAAAAAAACAACTACCAGTAAATGGCTTTTTGCAATTCCTTTTAAATAAGGTAACTGGCGGTGTAAGCTGTCTAAAGTTTCAAAATTAGTATATAAAATAATCAGACTTCGCTGGTTGATGTTTTTCTTGATATCAGCATACAATCTGGAATAATCACTTTCAAAATAATCGGTTTTTATTTTATACAAATTTTCCAGAATCTTTTGCATTTGCAACGTTCTTTTTTCTGAAACTACGCGGTTTTCTACTTTTTTAGAAAAAGAAAACATACCCGCCTTGTCTTGTTTTTTCAGAATCACATTCGACATTACTAAAGTGGCATTTATAGCATAATCAAGCAAACTCATTCCGTTAAAAGGCATTTTCATAGTTCGCCCTTTATCAATTGCCATGTAAATATTTTGGGATTTTTCGTCCTGAAACTGGTTTACCATTAAGCTGTTTTTCTTAGCCGTAGCTTTCCAGTTCAGGGTTCTGATATCATCACCGGGAACATATTCTTTAATTTGTTCAAACTCCATAGTATGTCCCAGGCGTCTTATTTTTTTAACACCATACTGAAACAAATTATTAGAAAAAGCAATTAAATCATATTTCCTTAACTGGATGTAAGAAGGATATACAGGAACCATTGCATCTTTATTGAAAATATAGCGCTTAGAAATCAATTTTAAAGGGGATGAAATGTAGATGTTTAAATTCCCAAAATGGTATTCGCCGCGTTCTGTGGGTCTGAGATAATATTGAAAATCATCAATGGAAGCACTTTTTATTTTTCGTTTAATTTCAAAGTTTCTAATTTGAAACTGAAAAGGAATTTCATCTATTACTTTAGCATACACACTAAAAGCATAGAAATTTTTAATACTAATGATTATCGGGTTTTCATCACCATTAGATAATTTTTCCGGAGTTATTCTTTGTGCTTCTATCCCGTTTTTGGTCAGAAACAAAATGATAAAATCCAAAACAAAAAAACACAGTAAAGCAAGCAAAATATACCAGGCAGCCTGATATAAAGCAGGAAAAATAAACGCCATACAAAATATTCCTATGATGCCTGCCAGCAAATAGAAAAACAGAAGGTTAATATAAAATTGTTTAAAATAGTTCAATATTTATAGCGCTTTATGGTTTGTAAAATAGTTTTTTTCGAAATTTATTTATCTGGGGATTTCAATACTTTCTAATATTTGTTTAATGATTTCGATACTTGTTAATCCTTCCATTTCGCGTTCAGGAGTTACAATTACACGATGTTGTAATACAGGAATTGCTGCTTCTTTAATATCTTCCGGAGTAACAAAATCCCGTCCTCTAATTGCTGCAAAACCTTTAGCAGCATTAAGAATCGCAATAGAAGCCCGTGGGGAAGCCCCTAAATATAAAAATGCATTTTCGCGGGTATTCACCACAATTTTAGCAATATATTCGATGAGGTTTGCATCTACCAATACTTGTTTTACTAAGGCCTGGTAGGTATTGATTTCACTGCCTGAAATAATGGAAGCAATAGCATCTAATTTTCCGTGATTTTGAAGAGAATGCTCTCTTTGTAAAATGGTGATTTCTTCATCCAGTACAGGGTAATCAATGTTAATTTTAAACAGAAAACGGTCTAATTGTGCTTCGGGTAAACGATAAGTTCCTTCCTGTTCTATTGGGTTTTGTGTCGCTAAAACAATAAATGGCGTTTCAAGTATATAGGTTGTCCCATCCATTGTAATCTGGCGTTCTTCCATCACTTCAAAAAGAGCAGCCTGGGTTTTTGCCGGAGCACGATTGATTTCGTCAATTAAAATCAGGTTAGAAAAAACAGGTCCTTTTTTAAACTCAAATTCTGATTTTTTTAAATCATATACGGATGTTCCTAAGATATCCGATGGCATCAAATCCGGTGTAAACTGGATGCGGCTGAATCCTATTGACAGTGTTTTTGACAGGATTTTGGCAGTTATTGTTTTAGCAACTCCGGGAACGCCTTCGATTAAAACATGACCATTAGATAAAATAGCAACCAGCAGCTGATCAATCATTTTATGCTGACCCACAATTACGGTTTCTAATTCTTTTTTTATTTTTTCGATGCTTTCGCTTAATGCTCTTAAATCTAATCGGGATTCAAAGGTTACATTTTCTGAATCGGGAAGGCTGTTTTCTGTATTTTCCATTAGCTGATAATTTTTTCTATTGCATTATTAATTTCAATTAAATCTTCTTCAACACATAAGTAATAAGGCCCATTTATACGTTTGATTAACCACACCAGCTCTTTTATGTCCTGAATGTTTTTGCCTGTTTTTAGTTGTAATTTTTTTTCGAAATTTTCGTCTAAAACGGTCGTGTCAATTAAATATTCGTTCCTTATTTTTTCAAAAAAATAAATAATTTTTTTGTTGATAATATTTTGGTGATCGCCTTCCTGATAATATAAATTACCAATTGTTTTTGTAAAATCGACTGTGGTGTTTGCCAAGGGTTTCAGGATGGGAACAATACGCTGTTTTCTTTTAGCATTAAAAATAATAAAAAGCAGCATGCCTGAAAGAAATAGTAACCACGCCCATTTTAAAGCCGGCTGACTCAACACATAGCGTAAAGGCGAGTCAGAAGCAATTTCGCCATTCTGATCTTTTACTAACCAGAAAAGATTGCCTTCAGGAATATAAGAAAGGATTTTTTCGGTATATTCAAAATGATTGTCTTTTAATAAATGATAATTCGTAAAGCTGGCAGGCTGTGTGTGCAGGTAAAAATAGCCCTCTTTATAAGGTACTTTTATAAAATTGATTTCTTTTTTATTGTCTTTTCCCTGATAGCCTAAAACGGTTGTTGTCAAGGTGTCTATTTCTGAAAAATAAATGTTGCCGGCTCCAATATTTAAATTGTATTTTTCTAAACCTAAATTTTTATTAGCCATCCATACATTTACCGTGTCAGATAATCGTAGACGGGAGTCAATGCTAAAATTTAAACTGTCCATTAGTATTTCAGGAAAATCTTTACAGCTTATAAAAGCGGTATTGCCATCGCCTACAAAATAAAAAAGTTCTTTATCTGACTTGCTGTCTAAATTGTATTTTTCGGAAACCAAAAAGATAGTTCCACTGTAATCATACTCAACATCAACTAAAGCATTTTCACTGTTAAAGAATTCGTACAGCGTTTTTATTACTTTTTGAATTTCATTTTCTTTAAATAAACCGCTGGATTCTTTGTCAAGGACGTACAATCCAAAAGGGTCTTTTTTAGTTAAATCATAAGATGGAAACCAGTTTACAGGTTTGGGTTTAACAGCGTCAATATAAATGATACCTGCTAAAAACAAGATAAAAAAAACAATATATATTTTAATAGTATTGTTCATTTATGAGATAGATTGTAATGTTTTTTCAAATGTTTTTTGTGCTTTTTCAAAAGTGTTTTCGTCCAGATCAAATTCGCCGTACCAAATATAATTGTACAAATAAGATACATAACCAAAGTCATTCCGGATGCTTTCGTTTTTTATTTCGTATAAATAATCTGAATTTGTTTTTTCAGGATTCCACTCGATTACATTTTTTTCCGACATTTTTTTGAGTAACCATAAATAATAATATCGGATAGCTAAACGTTTTTCTCCGGATTTCAGCGTGTCTTTTATTAACTTTTCAAAATCTATATTTTTTAAATTTAGCTCTATGTCATCGTATTTCATGATTTTTTGAGAGGTTGATTTCCCAAAAATCCATTGCCCTTCTTTATTCAGAATGAGTTTTACAATGCTGTAAATTACATAAATGACGATCAGTATTGCAATGCCTTTCAGACTTAAGTTGACGTATTTTTCTGAAACTTCCATGTTAGAAAGTCCAAAAATCTTTCTAAACCAAAATGAAAGCCAATCTAAAAAGCGATCCCAGATTCCTTTTTCTGCAATTTTTACATCATAAATAAAATCAGCTGACTGATAGCTTTTTTTAAAATTGGGATCAAATTTCAGTGGTTTAATAATGCTGTTGTCCACTATGATTTCTTTTTGAACAGAAGACATAATGCTGCTTTTGGCTACAGCCAAAGAATCCTGCGATTGGGAAGAAACGCCTGTTAAAAGCAGAAAAAATAAGATTAGTTTATTCACTGTCAGTACCTATCAAGTCTATAGTATGGTTTACAGAACTGTTCTCTTCTGTCTCTTTCTGGCTGTAATAAATTAACCCCTGATTGACAATAATTAAATTGCTGAGAATATAATTGGCAACAAGAGAAATGACCATTACTACTGTCATCAACATAGGCAGTGCCGAAAGTTTTTCGGGATTGGTCGGGCCGGATTGAGGTGAAAATTCAGTAAACATATTTGCCATCCCAAACAGGTAAGGAATGGTGGTAAAAATGGTCATTACAATCTGAATAATAATTATCATAATTATTGTTGAACCCACATTTGTCCAGAACTGTTGTTTTAGGTATTTAAAACCTATAGAGAGAGAAGGGAATAATCTGTCATTTGAATTTAAATAATGGAAAAAGCTAATGTTTACCCAGCACAGGGCAGCCGGAGCTGTGATAAAAAACAAAGGGATTCCTATAATTATGAAAAACAAAAGCATGTTGATCCCAAAAATGATAACGATTATGGGAGTTATTATAAATACTAATGCGATAAAGAATTTAAAAATTTTAAAAGATTTCTGTTTTAAACTATGGAGTATTTCTGAAGGTACGATATCATCAGTATTTTTTTTATCAAATAAATCAAAATAAATTACCGGAAACGCATATTGTAAAACGGAAATAAAGAAAAATAAAACCATAACGAGTATCGCTAAAAGTACTACAGATCCCATATTTTCATTAATCATATTTCCTACTGGATTGGTATTTAATCCAGGGGCGTTTATATTAGAAAACAGCGATTGAAAGTAAAACTGAAAACCAAAAAATACTATTGCAATTAATAGCAACAGCAAGGCACCGTTTATAATGAAGTAGTTTTTAAAAAAGCTTTTTCCATGCATTTTAAAAAACAGAAAAGTATCATTAATATAGGTGCTAAATGAACGGTTTTTGTGAAGTTGAAACATCATTTAGATTTATTTTTTTGTTAATAATAAACGGATATATCAAATAATAGAATGCAATAACAGAAAGTGTGAAAAGAATAATAAAGATACTCAGCCAGATAGGCATTTCTATAGAATATCTGGTGATAAAACCTTCCAGAAATCCTGCTGCAATGGTGAAAGGAATCGTGCTTAGAAAAATTTTCAAACTGTTTTTGAAGCCCATTTTAAAGGAATTCATTCGGGAAAAAGTTTTTGGAAATAAAATAGACGCTCCTAATATAAAGCCGCATGCTGCTTCTACCACCATCCCGAAAATTTCCATTGAACCATGAATCCAGATACCGCGAACACTTTCCCAAAAAACACCCTGCTGGTGAAAAAAATATTGAAAAGCACCCAGCATGATTGAGTTTTGCAATAAAATTTTAAAGGTTCCAATTCCTAAAAAAACACCATATATAAAACAACGGGTGCCCACATATAAATTGTTGAGTGTGATGCCAATAAAGCTGCCCACATTCCCGCCTGATTTATAAACGGCCATGGGGTTCCCATTTTTAATGTTTTCCAAAGTCATATTTACATAATGATCACCAAGAATGAGCCGGACAAAATCCTGATCATATTTAGCAGAAACAACTCCAATACTCAGGCAACAAAAAAACAACAGGAAAGCATAACCCAAATATCTTTTGTACTGATAGACTAACAGCGGTACTTCGGTTGAAAAGAAATGGATAAAGCGATTTTTATCTTCTCTTTTTGTTTTGTAAATCTTTTGATATATTTGAGAAGCTAAATAATTCAGGTAAACGACCGTTTTACTTTTTGGGTAATACGTTTGAGCATAAGATAAATCATTCACTAAATGAATGTACAAGCTTGCCATTTCATCAGGATTTTTCTTAGATTTACCAAAAATTGCCTGTTCAAATTCAAGCCATTTTTCTTTGTTTTGTTTTATGAATGCAACTTCTCTCATTGAGGCTAAAATAATAAAATATGTCAGAATTATCGATAAATACTACACAAAATGTTATTATTAAATTTACTGCTGCTTCTGTAGGAGAAAGAATGGGAGCTTATGCATTAGATTTAGTTATAAAAATATCTTATCTGGTTACTGTATTTTACATTTTTTACTGGCTTAAAATAGATCAGATTTTTGGAGGAGACCAATGGACGATGATTTCTTTTATGATGATTTTATCGCTGCCGTATGTGTTTTATTCCTTAGTATTAGAAACTCTTTTTGAAGGGCAAACTTTGGGTAAAAAGATTTGCAAAATTAAAGTGGTGAAAATAGACGGTTATCAGGCTTCTTTTGGAGACTATTTAATACGTTGGCTTTTGCGTCTGGTTGATTTTATTTCCAGTAGTGGGTTAGTAGGTTTAGTGGCGATGATTATTAGCGAAAAAACACAACGACTGGGCGATATGGCTTCGGGAACAGCGGTGATTACTTTGAAAAATAAGATTACCATAAACAGCACTATTCTGGAAGAAATAAGTGATGCTTATGTACCGGTTTATCCTTTGGTTATTAAACTTTCAGATAATGATATTCGAATAATAAAAGAAACCTACCAGGCTACATTAGTCAAAAAAACGGTAGACTTTGAAATCATGGGTAAGTTGAAAGATAAAATTGAAAAAGTAACCGGGATAACGCAGCAAGCCGGTACTACTAATGAAGAATTTGTCAAAACCATCTTAAAAGATTATAATTTTTACACTCAGAATATGTAAATACGATTCAGGAGAATTAAATATACAACCTATAATTTTTTAACAGCACTTGGATTTAAATTGCGTTGTTTTTTAAAATAATTAGAAAGATGGCTTTCATCTGTAAAGCCAAATTCATAAGCAATTTGTTTCATCGATAATTGCTTGTTTAAAATTCTCTTTTCTATCAATTGTGTTCGCAATTTGTTACAATAATCCCGATAACTCAACATAAAATTTCGTTTGAAGTAAGCGCCAAAATAACTCTGAGAAATATTAAAATGTTCAGAAATAGTTTTTATTTGAACTAGTTTTGGCTTGTAGATGTTCTGGTGAATATAAGAGATGATCTGGTCGTTATCAATTCCGGAACCGGCAATCTTTATATTCTGTTGCTGTAAACTTTCTTTTATTAATCCAAAAATGGATAAGATTTGGTAAAAAGCTATCGGAGATGTCGAAATAGTAGCTTTGTTGTTGTATGCTCTAATATTATCGATAGTGTTTTTTAAAATGATGGCACAGCTTTCATCCAGTTTTAAAACATTTTCTTTGAGGAATTTATCCCGCATGAAATTTTCAGGTGTGTTAAGTAAAAATTCATCACAGGAAAGCTTTTTATTCGAATTAAAATAAGTATCAGTAAATTTTATAAAGAAAAAGCGTGTTCGTTCCTGAATGTCAAAATAATGCTCATCATCAGTTGAAAGAACAAATAAATCTCCAGCCTGATACGGAATCAGGTTTTTGTTTAACTGATGGATTCCGCTTCCTTTTATAATATAAATAATCTCATAATAGGTGTGACTGTGTCTGGGAAGATGGTATTGATCTTCTTCAAATTCATCGATCACTAAAGTATCAAATTGATTTAATTTTTTCATAAACGAAATTTACAATTTTATAACTCAAATTTACAATTTATTAGCTGTAGTTATCAATAAATTTGCAGCTAAATAAACAAGTGCTGGAGTAATGGCAGGTTTATTAATAATCTTCTTTTAAAAATAAATGAAAAAAAGTTTGCTTTCACTCTCCTTGGGTGGCTTGACAATAGGAATTACGGAGTTTGTGATGATGGGTATTTTGCCTGATATTGCTAAAAATTTAAATATCAGCATACCCGTAGCGGGACATTTAATTTCTGCCTATGCGTTAGGAGTGGTTATTGGTGCGCCTTTATTGGTAATTATCACGCGAAATTATCCGCCTAAGAAAACGCTTTTGATTCTCGCTATGATGATTACTGCTTTTAATTCACTTTCAATCATAGCGCCTAATTATGAGTTTTTGTTTGCGGTTCGATTGCTTTCGGGATTGCCGCATGGTGCTTTTTTTGGAGTTGGTGCGGTAGTTGCCAGCAGGCTTGCTGATAAAGGAAAAGAAGCTCAGGCTATATCGGTTATGTTCGCGGGATTGACTATTGCTAATCTTCTGGGAGTTCCTTTAGGTACTTGCATCGGGCATCATTTTTCATGGCGCTATACTTTTATAATCATTGCTATTGTAGGTACTTTAACAGTAGCTTCGCTTTATTTTTGGATGCCAAATGTTGAAGCTAAAGCCAAAGAAGCGATGAGAAGTCAATTGCAGTTTTTTAAGAAAGCCGAAGCTTGGCTGGTGATTCTTATTACAGCTATTGGAGCAGGTGGATTGTTTTGCTGGATTAGTTACATTGCTCCATTGCTAACGGATATTTCCGGTTTTGATGCCGCTGATGTCCCTTATATTATGATGTTGGCTGGTTTGGGAATGGTTTTGGGGAATTTTATTGGAGGAAAATTAGCCGATCGCTATTCTGCCGAAAAAACAATTATTGTGTTGCTTTCGGTTATGGCTCTTGATTTATTATTGGTGTTTTTCTTTTCGTCTAATCCTTATGTGAGTTTAGCATTGGTTTTTTCTACTGGTTGTATTGCTTTTGCTGTGGCTGCGCCAATTCAAACTTTAATGATACAAACTGCAGTAGGAGCTGAGATGATTGCTTCGGCAGCTATTCAGGCGGCTTTTAATACCGGGAATGCTTTAGGAGCTTTTCTGGGTGGATTGCCGTTAGTTGCAGGATTTAGTTATGCTTCGCCAAATTTAGTTGGTATCACAATGTCAATTTTAGGAGTGCTTTTTACAATAGTTTTTTTGCAAAGAAAGCGACGTATGTTGAAGTTGCAAGCGATTTAAAGTTTTAGTTTACTCGAGTCTTAAATTACTGTTTATTAATTTTATGGAATCGTTACTGATTCCGTTGTTTTTTGCTAATGAATTGAATTGAGAAATTGCTTCTTGTGTTTTTTCGAAAATAGGGCTGGGATTTTTAATTCCAAAATGTTTGGCTAAGGTTGTTAAGTGTTTCAATGTTGGGTTTTTACTTTCACCGGCAATAGTAGTGCTGTGAAAACCATAAGATGAGTTAGAGAAAGTCAAATCATAAGCCGGGGCTAATTTCCATTTTCCATTTTTATCCATCAAAAAAGAAAAGTTTTTGCTGTGGTCATCCCGGTTGTGGGCTAAAACATTAAAAGTGGCTAATTGCAGGATTTTTTTATACGCATTAACATCTTTTTCTAATGTGAAAGCACAATCCATAAGGTGGCCGTAGTCTAAAGAACTCATTCTGAAATTGTCATGCAATAATCCTGCAGCCGAATGTAAATGAAGTTTTTTATTCTGGATTCGGTCAAATCGTTTACTTCCAAAGAAATATTGACCCTTTTTACTTTTAAATAATCGGAATTCATTGACGTCAATTCCGGCTGCTTGTGCCATTTGATTGTAAGTGTATTCGATTAAGGCAATGTCCGGTAAATCATTAATAGATGGAAATTTTATAATCCAATGTTCAAAACCTTCTGGTAAATCAGATTTTCCATAAAGCAATTCCTGGGTGTTTGGGTTAAATCCAATCAATACTTTTGGTCTTGCACCACCTGAAGAGCCGCCAAGATGGAAAAGTTCTTCAATCACATCTTCTGAATTTCCGTTTAAAACAGTTTCGATTTCATTGGAAATCAGGTCTAAATCTACTGCATTAAAATTTGTATAGTTGTTTTCGTATTCAGGCTCGTAAGAGATTGCTCCTGGGCTGTTTTGATCGATGTAAGTCAATCGGTCTAACGGAGTGATTTCATTTAGGTTGATTGCTGTAGAAAGTAATTTTCTGTCTAATAACAATCTTCCCCAACCATCAGGTACAGAATCTGAAAAAACACCAAAAAGTCCCTCTAAATGTGTTTCTTTTGGAGTTAAAATTTCGTTAGACAATTTCATTTTAAAAGGAGAGATTTCTAATCCGGATGAAATAAACTCCGGGTCGTATTTGAAATAGATTTTCCCTTGGCTTTCTACCATGGTTCCAATTTCGACTTTATTATCGTTCAGATTTAGAAAGGCTTTTATTTTTTGGATTTTCCCCATAATTGTTATTTGAATAATTTTTCTATTTCTTTCAAATTATCATCAGGTTTGAAAACGGCATCAAAATCATCTAATTTGTCGAAAAGATGTGCCAGTTTGAGTAATGATGCTAATGCTATTTCTCCTGTATGTTCAAATCGCTTAATGCTTCCTAATGAAACCCCTGATTTAGAGGCTAATTCTGATTGGGATATTTTTTTTTCTTTTCTGATTTTTCTTAACCTTTCGGCTAGTTCTGTTTGAACTTGTAAAGGTGTTTTATGGATGGAGTAGTTTTTCATTTTGGCTAAAATAATAGCCAAATATATCATTTTTATGTCTAAATAGCTAATATGTTAGCTGTTTCATGAGTAAAATAATCGTTGAATTTATTTCTTAAAATAGTGTTCGCTAAACTTTCTTTCAATAAGGAAGAAAAAAACGAATCTCTCGAAAGTATTGGGACAAAAAGCGGTTTTAATTTTTTATATTTTTTACGATTTCTTTCTCGAACCAATCTTTATCCTGTTCTGTTATGAACGAATCTTTTGGAATATAAATAAACTGTAATTTTGAAATATATAGTAGGTAAGCGTTTTTAAGTTGGATTGTTTTTATTAAATGATTATTCATAATTGTACTTGAGGTTCCATCGCTTAAATTTCCAATAATTTTTTCATCATCTATTTCGTAATTTCTTTCTAGTAAGAAGATTTTATTGTCTCCAGAATTGGCAAAACGCCAATATTGGAATATGATAAGTAGTGGGTAAATGAAGCTAAAAAACATTATGAAATAATCATTATTGTCTTTGTTTTCCTTTAATGAAATTAATAATGAAATTATTAAAATTAAAAGTATTAACCACCATCTTTTCTTGAGATAAACAGTGAGTAAAGTTGTGAAAAGAGCTTTGTTTGTGAGTTTTATATTTTTTGTGTTTATCATGGGAGTTTTTTCTAAAAAAAATAGAATTCAGTTTTAATTCAAATATAGCAATTTATTCGTACAAAAAGGAGAGATTTAAATTTTAGAAAATGGTTTGTTTGATGAACAAATCCCTAGCCCTGATAGTAGTGGAAATCCTTTATTGTTTTTCTTTAAAACAATAAAGATTGTAGCGGATAGCAGGAAAAAGCTCCATGTAAAACTGGGATTAATTGAATGATGAGATTCCTTCGTAGGTCACAATAAGGCACAAAAAAACCGTCTCGTTAAAAAACAAGACGGTTTTTTGTTTAGTCTTTTATAGCATTTCCTTGTTTGTCAAAGAAATGATATTCTAAATACGTGTAAGCGTCACGTGGTATAATTTTCACCCATTTTTTATGTTCAAGAAACCATTTTGAACGTAATGATGGAAAACCTTTGCTGAGGTATGCAGCCACAAACGGATGTACATTAAGCACAACTTTTTTGTGGTTTTTTAAAATTCTTTCCAGGTCAGATTGGATTTTATCGATGATTAGAATTGGTGCTTCAATTTCACCATTTACATCGTTTGGATCTTCTTCTCTGGTTTTAATATTTCTTTCTGGTCTTACTCTTTGTCTGGTAATCTGGACTAATCCAAATTTACTGGGAGGTAAGATTTTATGTTTTGCTTTATCGTCGCTCATTTCTTCTCTAAGGAAGTCGAACAGGACTTTGCGATTTTCGGGATTAGACATATCGATAAAATCCACTACTATGATACCGCCCATATCGCGCAAACGCAATTGTCTGGCTATTTCGGCTGCGGCAATCATGTTAACTTCCATGGCTGTGTCTTCCTGGTTAGTCGCTTTATTAGAACGATTTCCGCTATTCACGTCTATAACGTGTAAGGCTTCGGTGTGTTCAATAATAAGATAAGCGCCTTTACTCATGGAAACGGTTTTTCCAAAAGAAGTTTTGATTTGTCTCTCTATATTGTATTTCTCAAAAATAGGTGTGTCGTTTGATTGATAAAACTTGACAATAGATTGTTTGGATGGTGCAATTTCTTGCAGGTAATCCTTTGTTTGTTGGTACAACTCTTCATCATCTATCTGGATACTGGTAAAGGTATCGTTAAAAACATCTCTAAGTATAGAGGAAGCTCTGTTGAGTTCTCCTAATACTTTTGAGGGATGATGAGCAGTTGGTAATTTCTTGCACATTGCAGTCCATCTGCTGAGCAGGTTCTGCAAATCTTTTTCTAATTCGGCTGTGTTTTTGCCTTCGGCTACTGTGCGAACAATAACACCAAATCCTTTTGGTTTGATGGATTGTACAAGTTTTTTTAGTCGGTCTTTTTCTTTTTTGTCTTCTATTTTTTGAGAAATAGAGACACGATCAGAGAAAGGAACTAAAACAATAAAACGTCCGGCAAGGGATAGCTCAGCGCTAATTCTTGGTCCTTTGGTAGATATTGGTTCTTTTACAACTTGCACTAAGATAGATTGATTGGCGTTTATTACATCAGTAATGGTCCCATCTTTGTCTATCTCTTTTTCAAACTGAAAGTTTTTTAGGGAGAAATCTTTTATTTTACCTGCGCTTACAAGTTTTATGAATTTCAGTTGGGAAGTTAAATTAGGACCCAAATCGTGATAATGTAAAAAGGCATCTTTTTCAAAGCCTACATTTACAAAAGCAGCGTTAAGTCCGGCAACTGGTTTTCTGATTTTGGCAATAAAGATATCACCTACCTGAAAGTTGCTTGTCTCTTCTTCTTTGTGTAATTCAATTAGTTTTCCATCTTTTAATAAGGCAAAATCTACGGAATCAGAACTAGATCTAATGATTAATTCTTTATTCACGTTGTAAATTTTTATCTGTTTTTTAGAAAATAGAACATAGAGAGAAGAGCATAGATTTGAAAATCTAAAATCTAAAATCTAAGATCTAAAATCTTATTTACAGATGGATTAAACAATATTTTGAACAGGTATGAACCCGGAGGAAATCAGTTTGCAGTGTTCAGAAAGCAGTAGGCAATTTATGCTGCAATCTGCAATCTAAAATCTGAAGTCTGAAATCCAAATTTCAATGAACGTTTAAAAAGAAAAAAGTAGTTAAAAACTACTTTTTCTTTTTGTGACGGTTAGCTCTCGCTCTTTTCTTACGTTTGTGAGTAGCTACCTTATGTCTTTTTCTTTTTTTACCACTTGGCATAATCGTTTAGATTTTATGATTAATAATATTATTTTGCTTCGTTATTTGTTTTTACTCCTTCTACAAAAACTTTTGCAGGTTTGAAAGCAGGAATGTTGTGTGCAGGGATTTTAATTGTAGTGTTTTTTGAGATATTTCTACCTGTTTTCTCAGCTCTTGTCTTTACGATAAAGCTACCAAAACCTCTTAAATAAACATTGTCTCCAGTTTCTAATGAAGTTTTTACTTCCTCCATAAAAGTCTCTACTGTTGCTTGCACATCACCTTTTTCAAGACCTAACTTTTCTGAAATTTTCGCTACGATATCTGCTTTCGTCATTTTCTTTCCTTATTTATTATTCTGTAATAATTTTTTTGAGTGTGCAAATATATGAATTAAAAAAACAATTATTCAAGCTAATTCATTAAATTTTAATTACATAAACTTTTACTTTTGTCAACAAATATTTAATAATGAATTTTCATAACTTACTAATAAACTGGTATTTACAAAATAAGCGTGATTTGCCGTGGCGAAATACGACCAATCCGTACCAAATTTGGCTCTCAGAAATCATGCTGCAACAGACAAGAGTGGCGCAGGGAATGCCTTATTTTTTGTCTTTTACTGATGCTTTTCCTTCTGTTTTTGATTTGGCGAAAGCCGAAGAAGAACAAGTGTTAAAATTATGGCAGGGATTAGGCTATTATTCCCGGGCCCGCAATTTGCATAAAACGGCTCAATATATAGCGACTGAACTGAATGGTGTTTTTCCGGATAACTATAAGGACTTGTTGCAACTAAAAGGAGTAGGGGATTATACAGCGGCGGCAATTGCTTCTTTTTCTTATAATGAAGTAGTTCCGGTGGTTGATGGAAATGTGTTCCGGGTGCTTTCGCGTTATTTAGATATAGAAACTGATATTGCTCAGGCTTCCGCCAAAAAAGAATTTGCAGCCTTAGCTTTAGAATTAATGCCTAAAGATAATCCGGCCATTTTTAATCAGGCTATCATGGAATTTGGTGCTTTACAATGTGTTCCTAAAAATCCGGATTGTAGCATTTGTGTTTTTAACGAAAGCTGTGCTGCTTTGCAAAAAAAGAAAGTGGATCAATTGCCTGTGAAATTGAAGAAGCTGAAAGTAAGAAACCGATACTTTAATTATTTCATGCTTTCGGATGCGGAGGAGAATACTTTGATTCAAAAACGAACGGCAAAAGGAATCTGGCATAACTTATATGAGTTTCCTTTGCTTGAAACTTTACAGGAAGAGGATTTTGAATTTGTATCGAATGCAATTCAGCAAGAATCTTTTTTTACTAATCCTATAATAAGTATGCGTGCCTGCAATGAAAAAAGTATTGTACATAAACTATCACATCAGCATTTGCATATTAAATTCTGGAAGCTGAATGTAAAAGGGAAGGTGGAAAATGGAATAACTAAAGAGCAATTAAAGCAATATCCTTTTCCTATTGTGATTCATAATTTTATTGAATCAGAATAGAATAAAATAGCAAAAAAATGTACCTTTGGTATATCACGTATCAATACAACTATGAACGGAACATTAAATAAGGTAATGCTAATAGGTCATTTAGGTGACGATGTTAAGATGCACTATTTTGAGGCAGGTAATTGTATCGGAAGATTTCAATTAGCTACCAATGAGGTGTATATTAATAAGACCACCAATGAAAAAATTACCTCTACTGAATGGCATAACCTCGTAGTGCGAAATAAAGCGGCAGAAATATGTGAAAAATATTTGTCAAAAGGAGATAAAATTTACGTGGAAGGAAGAATTAAATCCCGTCAATGGCAGGCAGAAGATGGTTCTATGAAACATACTACTGAAATTCAGGTGACAGAATTTACTTTTTTATCAACTAAAAAAGATACTGAAAACAACAAGCAAATTCAGAGCCCGGAATCCGTAAAAAACACTAACTTTGACACACCAAATAAAGGCTTGCCTATCAATGATTTGCCTTTTTGATTGTTTAACTAATCTTTTTTAATTTGGACCCAGAGCCCAGTTTAAATTTCGTTTATACTTTAGATTTTAGTCTATTGTTTGGTTTCGCCGGAATATTTGTATTACTGTTTTGTTCTGCAGTAGTTTCGGGAGCCGAAGTCGCCTTGTTTTCGCTGTCGCAAAAAGATCTTGATGAAACTCTTCAGGAGAATATTTCCACCGGAAAAATCATTTCAGAATTATTACAAAGACCTAAAAAATTATTAGCAACGCTTCTTGTGGCTAATAATTTTATTAATATAGGAGTTGTTATTCTTTTCTCTTTTATAGGTTCTGATTTGTTTGCAGCTATTACTTCACCACTATTAAAATTTATTTGCGAAGTTATCGTTGTTACTTCGTTGTTGTTGCTTTTTGGTGAGGTTTTACCTAAAGTGTATGCCAGTAGAAATAATGTAAAGTTTGCTAAAAGAATCGCTTATCCTATTTCTCTTTTAGATACTATTCTTTCGCCTATTAGTATTCCTATGCGGGCTACTACGGTTTATTTGCATAACAAATTAGGGAAACAAAGAACAAGTTTTTCGGTGGACCAATTATCGCAAGCATTAGAATTAACGGCTACTGATGAAACTTCGACAGATGAACAAAAAATTTTAGAGGGAATTGTTTCTTTTGGGAATACGGATACTAAGCAGGTAATGAGTCCGCGGATTGATATTTTTGCATTAGAAATCACCGAAACCTTTAGCGAAATCTATGTTAAGATTCTGGAAAAAGGCTATTCCAGAATTCCGGTTTATCGCGATAGTATTGATCATATTGAAGGGGTTTTGTTTATCAAAGACTTGTTGCCTTATATTGATAAAAAGGAATTTGACTGGACAACTTTAATAAGAGAAGCCTTTTTTGTGCCTGAAAACAAAAAACTGGATAATTTGTTGAAGGATTTTCAGTCTATGAAAAGTCATCTTGCTATTGTGGTAGATGAATATGGCGGAACATCAGGTTTGGTTTCATTAGAAGATGTAATTGAGGAAATTGTAGGTGATATTAGTGATGAGTTTGATGATGAGGATATTAATTTTTCTCAAATCGATGATCGAAATTACCTTTTTGAAGGAAAAATAAACCTGAAAGATTTCTATCGAATTGTAGATGTTGACGAAGAACTATTTGAAGAACAAAAAGGAGAAGCCGAAACTTTAGCAGGATTTATTCTGGAGATTTCAGGTAATTTTCCGGCTAAAGGACAAAAAATTTCTTTTGAAAATTGTTTGTTTACCATTGAAGTTGTTGATAAAAAACGTATCAAACAGATAAAAGTAACTATTGATTGATCCTCCTCTGATCCCTTCAAAGGAGGGAATTATAGTATAATAGTTTTTTAAAATAGGAAGATTAATAAACCGAAAATGAATATGTTAAAAAAAGTAATTGCTTTTTCGACAATAATTGTGCTCTTATTATTGAGTTTTAGTTGTAAAGATAATGTGTTGCCTAAACCGGCCAGTTATTTACGACTGGATTATCCTGTAGCTACGTATGCTCATTTTGATAATCAATGTCCTTTTGCATTTGATATGAATGCTAAAGCAATTATAAAAGGCGAAAAAGATTGTGGTTTTACGATTTCTTATCCTAAGATGAAAGCTACTATTTACCTGACTTATAAACCGGTTAATAACAATCTGAATAAATTACTTCGGGATGCTCAAAAGTTGACTTTTGAACACGTTATTAAAGCTGATGATATCCTGGAACAACCTTATTTAAATCCCGAAAAAAAAGTGTACGGGATGTTTTATCAGGTTGATGGTAATGCAGCGACTAATTCCCAGTTTTATGTTACTGATAGTACGAAACATTTTGTGACGGGTTCGGTTTATTTTTATGCAAAACCTAATTTTGATTCTGTTATGCCGGCAGCAAGTTATATTAAAAATGACATGCAACGTCTGATGGAAACACTGGAGTGGAAGTAATTTTTTTGTTCCAAAAAAAGTTATAAATGGAATCAAAGCAATTAAAGTGGGTTTATTTATTGATTCTTTCCCTAATTTGGGGAAGTTCTTTCATTTTGATAAAAAAAGGATTGTTAGGATTGTCTGCTATTCAGGTGGGTTCCTTGCGAATTATTTTTGCTTCCTTTTTTCTTTTGGTTATTGGTTCTAAAAGTTTAACGCTTATCCCAGAGCTAAAATGGAAATATATTGCTGTGACTGCTTTTTTGGGGACTTTTTTCCCTGCTTTTCTGTTTGCTCTTGCTCAAACGGAATTAGATAGTTCTGTAACTTCAATTTTAAATTCGTTAACACCGTTAAATACATTAATAATAGGGGCGTTGTTTTTTGGGATTGGATTTCAAAGAAAACAACTTTTAGGTGTATTAATAGGGCTTTTGGGAAGTTTGCTTTTGGTTTATAATGGTGCTGTAAATAATCCGGAACAGAATTATTATTACACCTTATTAGTTATCCTGGCCTCTTTTTGTTATGCAACCAATGTTAATTTGATCAAGAAATATTTGTCCGGTTTAAGTCCGGTAAGTATAACTACGGGGAATTTTGTTGTGCTTTTAATTCCTTCGATACTGATTTTGGTTTTTTCAGGTTTTCCGGAACAAATTTATTTAGAGAAGACACAAACTGCGGTTGGTTTTATTTTAATTTTAGGTGTTTTAGGAACAGGAATTGCTAATATTTTGTTTTTTAAATTAATCCAGCTGGGTTCTCCTGTTTTTGCGGCATCAGTTACTTATCTGATTCCTGTGGTTGCTTTCTTCTGGGGTTTACTGGATAACGAAATGCTGACGCTTGTTCAGTTTTTTGGAGCTTTTATTATATTGGCGGGAGTTTATTTGAGTGCCAGAAAGTAAGGAGTTATGAGTTAAACTACGTGAATTTTTTAAAGTTTAACTCATAATCCATAACGTTTTTACTGTTTAGAAAACAGGTTTCTCAACAGGATTTCCGTATTTGTCAAAATAAAAAATAGGGATATTGAGTTTTTCTAATCCCGGAATAACTTCCTTGCCTTTTCCAACAATAATTATTCGGGAATTATCAATTAAGAAGTATTTGTTAGCAGCATTCATCACATCTTCTTTAGTGACTGCATTAATGGTCTTGATGTAATTTTCGTAAAAATCAGCGGGTAAATCTTCCGTTTCTATGTTTAAGGCATATCGTGCAACTGATTCCGGTTTTTCGGCTTTCATTACAAAACGACCAATGTAGCCTGCTTTAGCATTATCAAGTTGTTCAGTAGTTACTTTT
Organism: Flavobacterium flevense; assembly: GCF_900142775.1. Classification (GTDB taxonomy): domain Bacteria; phylum Bacteroidota; class Bacteroidia; order Flavobacteriales; family Flavobacteriaceae; genus Flavobacterium; species Flavobacterium flevense. The sequence goes on along the minus strand of NZ_FRCC01000001.1, from coordinate 669,388 downwards.
TCGGTTCTTATTTTTTTGATTTCTTTGATGAATTCAACCACGGCACTATCAGTCACGTTGTTTTTTACTGCCGATGCTGAGCGAATGCTCGTAACATATTTTCCTGCTCCAATATTAGTACTTGCGCCATAAGTCCATCCGTGAGCTTCTCTTAAATTCATGTTGAGGTAGCTGTTAAAACCACCGCCTAGGATGTAACTGGCAATTACAGCCGGGAAAAAATCTTTGTCATTCATTTTTAATTTATAAGTGTTTACCAATGAAATTTCCGATTGCACGGCATTGGGAACATCAATAAAATTAATTTGAGTTGTTGCTACATTGCCCGGATCAGGATAGATGGTTTTGTTGGTATTGGTTCTTTTCCAGGAACCAAAAAGTTGCTCGACAATTGGTTTAATTTCCTCATATTTAACATCTCCTACAATGGCTAAATAGGCATTTTGCGGAACAAAATTAGTGTTGTAATTTTTTATAATGTCTTCTAATGTGATTTTGGAAATGCTTTCTTCAGTCATGAATTCCCCCGATGGATGGTTTTTTCCATAAGCTAATGCATTTACCAATCTGTTAGCAATAGAAGAAACGCTTTTTTCCTGAGAACGCAATCCTTCTATGGCTTTGGCTTTTTCTTTTTCTAATTCTTCCTGAGTAAAATTAGGATCCAGAGCACCGTAAGCTAAAAGTTCCAGAGTGCGTTTTGAAAATTTAGAAAGTGAACTTCCGTAAGCGCTATTGGAACTAAAGGAGATATTGGCTCCCATAAAATCAATTTCTTCGTTGAAATCTTCTTTGGATATTTTGCTGCTTCCGTTACCTATCAGATTGCTGCATAATTCATCCACTCCTTTTTTTTCTCCTTCGGCAAATGGAGGATTGTCTATAGTAAGGTTAAAAGTTACTTTAGGGAGTTTGTGATTTTCCACAATCATTACTTTTAGTCCGTTTTCTAAAAGAAAAGTTTGTGGTTTTTTTATATTGACAACAGGAGGTTTTCCCGGAATAGGTTGTTTGCGTTCTTGTGCTTGCATGATTGCGGTGACTAAAATTAGAATAAATAGAATACTTGATTTTTTCATGGGTTGAAAGGACTTAGTTTTCATTTTTTTCAGGGTTAGGAATGTAGTCTAGTATCAAACGCTGGTTTGGATTAAGATATTTTTTTGCAACAGCCTGAATTTCTTCTCTGGTAACTGAACGGTAGATGTCGATATCATTGTTAATCAGGTTGACATCTCCGTAGAGTAAATAATATTTGGCCAGATTCTCGGCAATTCCTTCTACACTTGAATTTTCATTTATATATTGATTTTCAAATTGATTCAATAATTTTTGATAATCTCTCTCCGAAATTAAATTGGTTTGAATTTTCACAATTTCTTCATCAATTTCTTGGAGTAAATCTTTATTAGTAAAATTAGTCATGGGTAACCCATATAAAATGTACATACCATAATCTTCCTCATTGAAACCTACAGCACCAATTTGTAATGCTTTTTTTTGCTCATCCACTATTTTTTTATACAATTTTGAACTCTTACCGTCACTTAAATAAACAGATATAAAATCCAGAACTCTGGCATCTCTGGTTTTCATGGATGGTGTACGGTATGCTGCAACAAGCATCGGGATTTGGATGTTGGGATCAATGTGTGTGGCTTTGATAGTTTCGGTTATTGGTTTTTCAACAAATGTTTCTCTTTTTATTGGAGCTCCTTTTTTAATGGGTCCAAAATATTTCTGAATCCATTCTTTAGCTTGTTTTTGTTCGAAATCGCCGGCAACGACCAGAACAGCATTGTTAGGAACATAGAATTTTTCGTTAAAAGCTTTGAAATCTTCCAGTTTTGCTGAATTTAAATGTTCGGTAGAACCAATAGTAGTCCATCGGTACGGATGGTTAATGAATAAGTTCTTTTTAACAGCTTCGATTATTTTGCCGTAAGGCTGATTGTCATAACGGGAATTTTTCTCTTCCTTGATTACTTGTTTTTGGGTATCAACCCCAATTTGGTTAATCACCGGATGCATTAATCTTTCAGATTCCATCCATAATGCTAATTCTAAATTGTTGGAAGGAAAAACTTCATAGTAATAAGTACGGTCGTCGGAAGTGTTAGCGTTATTTACTCCGCCATTAGCAGTGACAATATTAAACCATTCGCCTCTTTTAATGTTTTGAGTGCCTTCAAATAATAAGTGTTCGAAGAAATGGGCAAAACCTGTTTTGTTAGGGTTTTCGTCTTTAGAACCCACGTGGTACATTACCGAAGTGATCACCACCGGAGCGCTGTTGTCCTGATGTAAAATAACGTGCATGCCGTTGTCTAAATCATATTCTTCAAAGGCTATTTTTTGAGCAGAGGCGACACCGCCAAGTAAAAGTGCAGTACTTATTGCCATTATTGTTTTTTTCATATAAGATTAATAAAAAATAAGGTTGCAATACTTTATTAGTAATATTGTTTCTCCAAAAATACTTTTTTTTAGTATTGGTTGTGTGATGTGGGTTTTTTTAACAAAAAAATAAGTTGTTATCAGGTTTCTAAAGTATTGAAAATAAAGTAAAAAAGAGAATAAAAACTTTTTTAAATTTAGTGATTGCGTGATAAAAAAATAATTGTATATTTGCAACCTTAAAAATCAATAAATCAATTTGGTATGTATGCAATCGTAGAGATAGCAGGGCAACAATTTAAAGTAAGCAAAGACTTAAAGGTTTATGTTCACCGTTTGTCTAACGAAGAAGGATCAAAAGTTTCTTTTGATAAAGTTCTTTTATTAGATGACAATGGGAATGTAACTTTGGGCGCCCCAGCTATAGAAGGTGCTTCAGTAGAAGCTAAAGTGTTACAACACTTAAAAGGAGATAAAGTTATCGTTTTCAAAAAGAAAAGAAGAAAAGGATACAAAAAGAGAAATGGTCACAGACAATATCTTACTCAAATTGTAATTGAAGGTATTACAGGTGCAGGTGCTAAAAAAGCGGCTTCTAAAAAAGCAACTGTTGAAGCAACTACAGAAGAAGCTGAAGCTCCAAAGAAAAAAGTAGCTAAAGCTAAAAAAGAAGATACTCAAGAATAATAACAATATTAAAACTAAAACATCATGGCTCACAAGAAAGGTGTCGGTAGTTCTAAGAATGGTAGAGAATCAGAATCAAAACGTTTAGGTGTTAAGATTTTTGGAGGACAAGCTGCTATCGCAGGGAACATCATCGTAAGACAAAGAGGTTCGAAACACAATCCAGGTGAAAATGTTTACATCAGTAAAGATCACACCCTACACGCAAGAGTAGACGGAATTGTTAAGTTTCAAAAGAAAAGAGACAACAAATCATACGTTTCAATCCTTCCATTTGAAGTAGAAGCATAATTGATTTACTCAATTTATTTAAAAACCTGTTAGCGTAGCTAGCAGGTTTTTTTGTGTTTAAAAGTTATTGATTCAATCAAATGTTGCATAAAATATTTTATCACAGAAATCTATTTGGTTTAATATCTTTTGCAATAGCAATATTGCTACTGATTAGCTATTGAAACTATCATTTTCTGAGTTAGCAGTTATAGACTTTCCGGTAAATGGTATAAAAAACAAATCCCCTTGCTTAATTAAACAAGGGGATTTATTGCAAAAACTGAATTAATAATGGTATTTAATCCATTGGACCTCCTGGTCTTCCACCACCAAATCCTTCCGGGCGTTCACCTCTGTCCATTCCTTCCCTGTCTCTGTTTCTTCCGGGAGCTTTTCCGGCAAAGTTTTTAATTTGGTAGGTTAAAGAAAACATGGCATAACGTCTTAAAACGGTGTTTTCGTTATCCGTTACAGATGTGGCTGAAATGCTTCTTGTAATGCTTTGATTTTGATTTAGGATATCATATACTTTTACTTTAGCAACAAAAGTTTTATTTAAGAAAGTATAAGATAAACTGGTATTCCATAAATAAAAACTTTGATTGATGGAATTGTAAGTGTATCCAAAATCGTTACCCCAAATCCAGTTAGTAGGCCAATAACTTGTAGTTTGAAGATTGACTCTGTGCACCACATTAGATCTCGCATTAAGGGAACTAATGTCATATGTTGTTTCATTATAAGAGAAATTATAAGAAGGTGCAATAGTGAAAAATTCTCCATAATCATAATTAAGATACACTCTTGGAGATATTCCTATAGATTTTGCGCCATATAAAACACCATTAGTGAAACTCTTAGAGAAAGAGTGATTAGCATTTAAGGCTATTCCGTAACGCAATAAATTAGCTTCCTGTTTAATAGATTTATTCCAGCTTCCACCTGCTGAAAGAGAGTAGGTTCCTGATATGTTTTCATAAGATGTAGTACGGCTATTATCAGGGTTATAAATAGAAGTGCTAATAATATCATTATTGTAAAAGTTGCTATTCAGATATAGACTATAACCTGAACGGGTTTGAAAATTAAAATTTCTATAGCTAATGTTAGCATTATGTGTTTCGGTAGGATTTAAATTCGGGTTTCCTGTTACGGTGTTTAGTGTACTCGAAACGTTTTCTATAGGAAGCAACTCTGAAGCTGAAGGCAGAGACTGACTGTAGTTGTATCTGGCTGTAAAAAACTTCGAACGGTCTATTCTATATCTAATTTGGGCACTACCATAAGGTAAGACATATTTTTTATTTAGGTCAGTTGTTGCTCCTTTGTAAAAAGAATGGTTGTTATACTGTGTGATAGATGTTGTAGAATTGACATCAAATGTGAATTTATTTTTTTGAAATCGAATACCGGCTTTTGGAGCAATACTATTTTGTTTTGAAGTCAAATAAGTGGTTTGTTCATCATTTAAATCAGTATAGATATCATTTCCAATATCATCATAGGTTTTATTGTCGTTAATGTTATTTTGATAGTTGTATTCTACACCAATTTTAAAACGAATAGAATCAGTTACTGGTTCAGTATATTCAATTTCAGCTGAATACGAATCACTTATACTATTGTTTTTGGAATTTTGGTCTCTGGAGATGTTTCTGTTAAGTACGCCATTACTATCATAGAAATTTGTTTCTGATTCAACAAAATTATTTGAATTCGATTTGGAATTATTGTTATTGAAACCAAAACTTAAATTTCTTGCCCTCTTCTCAAAAGATTTATTAAAGTTTATTGCGTTGCTAAAATTATTCGATTCGTTTCTGTTGAAAGATGCTGAATTAGCATCATATGCTTTTTTGCCAGTGGTTAAATTATCACTTATGCTATTTGAATCAGGATTGCTCTCTGTGGTAGAAGTGTTGAATTTTGGTGCAACAAACAATCGTATTGTTGGCGATATTTTATATTCTAATTCTACATTAGCTTTATTGCTGATGTTTCGGTTGTCAGTATTAGAATTCGAAGTTGTAAAATAAGAATTGCCATCTGGTCGTAACTCAGTGGATTCAGAATGGTTTTTATTTTTAGTATGAGCCTCTGCATAATTATAATTAGCATTTGTTTCAAAGTCTTTAAATATTTCATCAGAATAGTTGAATCCTAATAAATTTGATGTGGTAATACCATTGGCTTGACTTCTGTTGACCGTTGAGCCTCTGCTGTTTCTTCCGCCACCCATATTGTCAAAAACTTCGTCCTGAGAAAATCCCTGAGCATTAATGTTATTAGAAGAACCAAGTACGCTAATTTTTCTGTTATTCTTAAAAAAGTTTACAATAAAACTCGATTCGTAACGATCATCGGTACCATATCCACCCATGAACTTTCCAAAATAACCTTTATTTTTATCTTCATCAATAGTCAGGTTAATACTGGCATTGTCAGAAGCTGCCTGATCCTTAGAATATTCTTCTTTTTTAGTTTTAAAGTCAGATACCTGAATTTTATTAATGACTTCAGCTGGAAGATTTTTCAATGCCATTGCGCCATCGCGGTCAAAAAACGGTTTCCCGTTTACTAAAAACTGAGTAACTTCTTTTCCGTTGGCAGTAATTTTACCATCGCTGTCTACTTCAAGCCCTGGAAGTTGTTTTAGTAATGTTTCAACATTAGCATCAGGGCGAACTTTAAATAAAGAAGCATTGTACTCAATGGTATCGTTTTTAACCCGGATAGGTGGTGCTTCTCCTTTTACAGTAACTTCATTAAGAGTATTAACTGATTCGGCAAGATAAATGTTATTGAAATCCTTATTAGCGGTAAGATCCTTTTGTTCTTCTGTAAAAGTTTCAAATCCTATATAAGTAACTTTTATAAATACAGGTTTTTCATTTTTTTTAACGGCAAAATTAAAGTCTCCGTTTTTATCTGTCAGCGTATATTCCAGAATAGTCGAATCTTTCACAGTTGTGATATATACTGTAGCAGATTCCAATGGAAGCTGTGTGTTGATGTTAAGTACTTTTCCTTTTAAAGTATAGCTTTGGGCATTAGCATAAAAAGAAAACGCAAGTACGAATAGAAATGATAAATATTTACACATGATGATTTTGGTTAAACTTAACATAAGATGTTAATTAAAAGAAAAGGTTTAATCAAGAAGTGTAAAATTTGTATTTATTTTTTTGGTGTCTAAATCAAGGATTAAAAAAAAACAAAAAACCCTCACATTACTGTAAGGGTTCTATTTTTAATACTTAGTACTAAAAGCTTAATACTAGTATCTGTAATATTCTGGTTTGAATGGACCTTTAACATCAACACCAATATAAGCAGCCTGATCGTCACGAAGAACCTCAAGTTCAACGCCTAATTTCGCTAAGTGCAAAGCAGCCACTTTTTCATCTAAATGTTTTGGTAACATGTAAACGTCATTGTTGTAAGCAGCACTGTTTTTCCATAATTCAATTTGTGCCAAAGTTTGGTTGGTGAATGAGTTACTCATTACAAAACTTGGGTGACCTGTAGCACAACCAAGGTTTACTAAACGACCTTCGGCTAAGATGATAATATCTTTTCCGTTTATGGTATATTTATCAACCTGAGGTTTGATTTCGATTTTAGAAACACCGTGGTTTTTGTTTAACCAAGCCATATCAATTTCGTTATCAAAGTGTCCGATGTTACAAACAACAGTTTTGTCTTTCATCTGCTCGAAGTGCTCTCCAAGAACGATATCTTTATTTCCTGTAGTAGTAATGATGATGTCAGCATTAGCAATTACAGTATTCAATTTTTTAACTTCGTAACCGTCCATTGCAGCTTGTAAAGCACAAATTGGGTCAATTTCAGTAACAGTTACAATAGATCCTGCACCTCTGAAAGAAGCAGCAGTTCCTTTTCCAACATCACCGTATCCGCAAACGATAACTCTTTTTCCAGCCAGCATCAAGTCAGTTGCACGACGAACAGCATCTACAGCCGATTCTTTACAACCGTATTTGTTATCAAATTTAGATTTAGTAACAGAGTCATTAATGTTGATTGCAGGCATTGGCAACGTTCCGGCTTTTACTCTTTCGTAAAGTCTGTGAACTCCGGTTGTAGTTTCTTCAGATAATCCTTTAATTCCGGGAACCAATTCCGGGAAACGGTCAATAACCATATTAGTCAAATCTCCACCGTCATCAAGAATCATATTCAATGGTTTTCTGTCTTCACCAAAGAATAATGTTTGTTCGATACACCAGTCAAAAGACTCTTCGTCAAGACCTTTCCAGGCATACACCTGAATTCCGGCAGCAGCAATTGCAGCAGCAGCCTGATCCTGAGTAGAGAAAATGTTACAAGAAGACCAGGTAACTTCAGCACCAAGGGCTATTAAAGTTTCGATCAAAACAGCAGTCTGGATTGTCATGTGCAAACATCCCGCAATACGGGCACCTTTCAACGGTTGCTCATCTTTATATTCAGCACGAAGCGCCATTAAACCCGGCATTTCAGCCTCAGCCAATTCAATTTCTTTTCTTCCCCAAGCCGCCAGGGAAATGTCTTTTACTTTGAAAGCCACATAAGGCGTAGTCGTTGTACTCATTTATAGTATATTTGTATTGTAAAATTTTTGCAAATTTACGTAATAACTTATTATTTAAAAAGGATTCACAAACATTTATGAAATGTTTAATGTCTTAATCTTTTGAATATTAACTGAATAATTTTATTTTAGTAAAGCGTAATTATTTTTAGAAGCTATTCCCGTCATCCGCTCTATCTTTTTATCCTTAAAGAAAGGATAAAAAGGATGCCGCTTCTACCGGGGCTAGAAAGACATCCGGGTTAAGAGAGAAAACTCATAACTCATAATTCATAACTCAAGAGAATGCCTTTATACAAGAAAATACAATTTAATTCAGCAACTGCTATCTATATTTGGAAGATTACCGAATCCTATGAACAATTGTTTGCAGAAGTCAGTCTGAATCCTAAATGTCAATCCCGGATTACCGCTATGAAATCCCAATTGCATCAACGGGGATTTCTCAGTGTTCGTAAATTGTTAAACGAAGCGGGTTATACTGATTTTGATTTACATTACGATGAATTTGGGAAGCCTTATCTTCAGGACGGAAAACACATTTCCATTACCCATTCCCATCATTTTTCATCCATTATTATAAGCAATGAAACCGTAGGAATCGATATCGAACTACAAAGAGAAAAAATTATTCGCATTGCCGATAAATTCTGTGACGCCGAATTTCAATATTTAGACCGCCAAAAAACAGCCCAATACATAAAAAAACTCACAATAATCTGGGGAGCCAAAGAAGCCATTTTTAAAATCAGAAACGAAAAAGGAATCAGTTTTAAAGATCACATTACAGTGAACGAATTCAATTTAAATCAAGTGCAGACTACTGCAAATTTAAATTTTAACGGTTTGGAAACAAAATTTAATATTCATTTTGAAGAAATGGAAGACTTTACTTTAGTCTATGCTTTGGAGGCTTTTTAACACAAGAATTAAGATCCACAGAGACTCGCAAAGAGAGAAAAGTTTTTTCGCAAAGATTCACAAAGAGAGCACAAAGTTACACTAAGATTTTTTATACATTTCTCAAATTTCTTCCATCAGTGTTCCAAAAAAAATCTGCGTGCCATATTTAAAGATGAGATTTTAAAATTGCTCAAATCAGTATTCCTAAACCTTTTTAGCCCTGTTTTCATACATGCTCACCATTAAAAAAGTTCCCATTTTACGAGCTCTTCTTTTCAGTATTTCCACATTTTCGCCTTCAAAATATTCCTCTAAAGTCTGAAACCAATAATTCAGCCAAATCCCGAATTCATTTGAAGTAATTTTACCTTCAAAATGCGAATCTACTTCATTGTGTACCGCATGCGGATTTCCTTTGTATTTTTTAACCGCAAACAAATTAGTCTCCCAAAAATCAGTAAGTTTTTCAAGATGAGCATCCCAATCTTTTATCATCGTATTAAAATAAAAACCAATTTCCTCATCGGCTCTTATTTTAGCATAGAACTGATGTACTAAAAAATTGACATCAGCTCTATTTTCTATTTGTTTTCTCATAATTATAAACTATTCACAATAATTAATAGTACGCTTAAAAATACACTACTAAGGATTAAATTGAAAACCGTTTTATGACTTAGCTGAGCCAGGATAGAAGTATTGGCAAATATATTAGCAAATACAATAATTGCCAGTTGAGCCATTTGAGTTAATGATGTTCCATTAGCAAGTATACACATTGCCGCTGTCGCTCCCAGACAGCTTTGCCCAATTATTGCCATAGTAGCAGAACCGATGTAACTTTTGTTGAAATTTTCGAATGTTGTGTTATAAAGTGTCATGATATATTTGTTTTATTAGTACAAATTTACCACGATAAAACACCTCGGTTTTATGACTAAAATCATAAAACAAAAACTTTTTTAACGGTATACTTTTCTGTTGATAATTTTTAAATCGCCTTTTTTTTCTAATGATTTTATGGCTCTTATCACCGTTTCTACTCTTAGACCTGTTAAATCGGCAATTTGCTGTCGGGTGAAATTAATCAGGAAACCGGCATTTTCTTTTTTAAAATGAAATTGCTCGATAGAATAATCAATTAGTCGTAATACGCGATGTTCCGGATCCTGAGAAGAAATTTCGGCTGCCATAACCGATTTGTAATACAGCCGTTGCGAAAGGTTTTTAATCACCTTTAAGCTAATATCCGGATTATTTTTCAGTAATTCCAGAAACTTGTCTTTTGTGATTGTAATTATTTCACAATCAGTTACTGCAACAGCATTAGCCGGATAAACCTGATCTGTAAAAAGGGGTGGTTCTCCAAAACATTGATCTTTGTAAAATATTCCCTGAATAAATTCTTTGCCTTCATCATTGAAATTATTCATTTTTACTTCGCCTGAAATAATTTGATGATAATACAGGGGCTGATTACCTTCTTTAAAAATGAGATCCCCAGTTTTAAAGTGTTTTTTTGTTCCGCCAAATTCTTCGAGTACTACTAAAGCAATCATGATAAAGAAATTATAAGTCTTAAAAAGACCAACAAATATAATTGTTTCAAAATGGTTCTTTGGCGATAAAAACTTTTTACTTTTACATTCTCATGGAAAAAACAACAATCTATCAGGAAATACAGGCAGCTAAAATGGCAAATAAAAAATTATTAGCCATTCTTTTAGATCCCGATAAAATAGTTTTGGAAAGTTTAGACAGTTTGATTGTCAAGATAAATCAATCGCCGGCAACGCATGTTTTTATTGGCGGAAGCCAAGTAGAAAGCAATATTTTAGACGATTTGATTATTAGAATAAAACAAAATTGTGTTTTACCAATAGTGCTTTTCCCGGGACACCCATCTCAGATATCGAATCATGCTGATGGGATTTTGTTTTTATCGTTATTGTCAGGACGAAATCCGGATTATTTAATTGAACATCATATAAAAGCAGCACCGATTTTAAAAAAAACTCAGCTCGAAATTATTTCTACTGGCTACATTTTAATCGAAAGCGGATGCGAAACGGCTGTGGAACGCATTAGTCAAACAAGACCATTGGACAGAAACAACCCGGAATTAGTGTTGCATACCGCTCAGGCCGGTGAAATGCTAGGATCTCAATTAATTTATCTTGAGGCCGGAAGCGGTGCCAAACAGGCTGTTCCATTAAAAATGATAGCATTTGTTGCTAAAAACATCCAAATTCCATTACTGGTAGGTGGCGGAATTATAACGTTAGAAGCTATTGAAAAAGCGTATCAATCCGGAGCTGATCTGGTTGTTATAGGAACTGCTTTCGAAAAAGATGCTGATTTTTTTAATGCTCAAATAAAATTATAAATGATAGATTTTTTTTTCGCACAATATGCTAATTATCCGGCTTCAGAAATTGCATTGGAATTAATCGGTGTTTTTTTTGGACTAGCCAGTGTGTGGTTTGCTAAAAAAGACAATATTCTCGTTTTTCCCACAGGTTTGATAAGCACTTTTATTTATGCTTATTTATTATGGAAATGGGAATTGCTGGGTGATTCTATGATTAATGGGTATTATTTTATAATGAGTATTTATGGCTGGTACCATTGGACAAGAAAAAAAGGCGATGTGGAAGAATTTCCTGTTTCCCGAATAACAAAAAAAGAAAAACAGGCGGCATTTGTTATTTTTATTTTAACTTTAGTTTTTGTGTATCTGGTGTACCAGTATTTTGATAAATTTATTAACTGGTTCAATTATATAGATACCTTTTTAACCGCAGTCTTTTTTGTAGGAATGTGGTTGATGGCAAAACGGAAAATAGAAAACTGGATTTTTTGGATTGTAGGAGATTTTATCTCAATACCTTTGTATTTTTTTAAAGGATATACTTTTACCTCTCTGCAATATTTGATTTTTACAGTTCTGGCGGTATATGGTTATTTAGAATGGAAAGAAATTTTAAATAAAAAAGAGTCTGATCAGGAAGCTTTTTTAAATAATAATAGTTTATAATCATTACATGGGTGAGATAATTGTTGCTACGTTTGAAAAATCTAAATCAATTAATGATTTAAATAAAATTAAAAGTATGGGATTTTCTGAGCAGGATTTTGAACAAATCAATGAACACGGAGTTTTATTAGAAGATATTAAAAAGCAACTTGCAATTTTTAAAAAAGGAATTGCAAAGATGGAGCTAATGGAAGCTGCAACTGTGGGAAATGGGATTTTAAAATTAACCGATGAAGAATTTGTTGAAAAAGCAAGTTTTTTTGATGAACATAAAACAAATCTTAAGTTATTAAAATTCGTTCCTGCCTCAGGAGCAGCCAGCAGAATGTTTAAATTCCTGACAACATTCCTGAACGAATTTGATATAGAGAAAGAAACTATAAATGCCTATATCAACAGAAAAAAGGAAAATAAACTGGCTGTTTTTATTATTGGAATGGAGAAGTTGCCGTTTTTTGAGACAATTCATAAAAAAATAAAGGAAGAGTTTCCTGATTTTGATTCTTTTACCAGAGACTATAAAAATTATTATTTTATAAAATTCATGTTGGATGCCAGGTATTTTGATTTTGCCTCTAAGCCTAAAGGGATTTTACCTTTTCACAAATATGCCACTACAATTGCTACACCTATAGAGGAACATTTATATGAATGCGGTTATTATTCCAGTACTAATAATAAATCCCATCTGCATTTTACAGTTTCAGAAGCGCATCAAATTGATTTTGAGAAAATTATAGACAATGTAAGAGATAAAGTAGAAAAGGAAACTCAAACCAGTATAGAAGTTAGCTATTCCTATCAGGATAAAAAAACGGATACTATTGCTGTGTCCATGAATAATAAACCCTTTAGAAAGGAAAATGGTGAATTGCTTTTTAGACCCGGAGGGCATGGGGCTTTATTAGAAAATTTAAACAAGCTTGATGCCGATATTATTTTTATCAAAAATATAGACAATGTAATTCTTCACAACAATGAAAAAATAGCATTATATAAAAAAGCTTTAGCCGGCATTTTATTAGAATTGCAACAACAAATATTTGCCTGCCTGCATTTAATTGACAGTTTTACTGCTACAGATCATAAAATAGATGAAATCATAGTCTTCCTGAAGGAAAAACTGAATATAGAAGTCAAAGCAGATTTTGATTTATACAAATTTGAAAACCAAATCAAAATATTAAAATCAATATTAAACCGACCAATAAGAGTGTGCGGAATGGTTAAAAATGAAGGAGAGCCAGGCGGAGGACCGTTCTGGGTGAAAAATGAACAAAAAGAAGTTTCGTTGCAAATTGTAGAGTCTTCACAGGTAGATTTAGATGATAAGAAGCAAGTTAAAATCATGGAACATGCAACTCATTTTAATCCTGTAGATTTAGTATGTGCTACGAAAAATTATAAGAATGAAAAGTTTAATTTACACCAGTTTGTAGATGAAAATAGTGGCTTTATTGTACAGAAAAACTATTTGGGAAAAGATATTAAAAGCTATGAATTGCCAGGATTGTGGAACGGAGCAATGGCAAACTGGCTGACTGTTTTTGTAGAGGTGCCTTTGATTACTTTTAATCCGGTAAAAACGGTAAATGATTTATTAAAAGAAGCGCATCAGTCTTAAAAAGATGGAGATTCAGAAAATTATATCAGAGTTACAGTATAAAGCGGTCAGGAGTAGTGGTGCTGGCGGACAAAACGTAAATAAAGTTTCGTCTAAAGTGGTGCTGTCTTTTGATTTGAAAAATTCGCAGGCATTATCAGAGGAAGAAAAAACGTTGTTAGAAACAAATCTTTCGTCAAGGTTGACTACCGATGCAGTTTTGATTCTGAATTGTGATGAAGACAGAAGCCAACTTAAAAACAAAGAAATAGTTACCAAACGATTTTTGGAACTAATTAAAAAAGCATTGATTGTTCCTAAAATCCGGAAAGCAACCAAAGTGCCTAAATCAGTTATTAAAAAACGAATCAAAGACAAGAAGAATATTTCGGAAATAAAGAAAACTCGTAGAAAACCCGACTTTTAGTATCAGGATTTATAAAATTAAGGAAGAAGAAAATTAAAATCTTTGTTCTTAATTTTTTTATCTTAATTCTTTTCTATCTTTGCACCGTCTCAAAGGGGTGCTCTAAATAACGAGCTGAGATCATACCCAACGAACCTGAGCAAGTAATGTTGCTAAGGGAAAAAACGATAAATTAGTAGCAAAAAACTATTGATTTATTTGTGGAACAATTTATTACATTAACAAAAAGAATAATTCCCCCTTTTATTCGTAAAATAATTACGGATGAAAACTTTTATTTTAGGTGCTAAGACACAAAGTTACAAAGGTTCTAAGGTTCGAAATGTTGTCGGAACCAAATCTATTTTCTTTACTCTATTTTCTATTTTCTTTACTCTGTTTTCTTTTTCTCAGGTAAAAGACACAACCAATGTGAATCAATTGGATGAAGTATTGGTTTCAGCTGTTCGTGTTACCACAAAAACCCCCGTGAGTTTTTCTAATTTAACTAAGAAAGATATCGCTCCACGCAATTTAGGACAGGATATTCCCATTTTGATGAATTATATGCCTTCGGTTGTTACTACTTCGGATGCCGGAAACGGGATAGGCTATTCCGGAATTCGTGTTCGTGGTAGCGATGCAACCAGAATCAATGTTACTATTAACGGAATTCCTTATAATGATGCTGAAAGTCAGGGAACATTTTGGGTTAATATGCCTGATTTTGTTTCTTCTGTAGAAAGTTTACAATTACAGCGTGGTGTAGGGACTTCAACTAATGGAGCGGGAGCTTTTGGAGCCAGTCTGAATATGTTGACTGATAATTATGCTAAGAAAAGTACCGGCGAAATTTCTAATTCTTTCGGAAGTTTTAATACACGCAAACATACCGTGAAATTTAGTTCCGGTTTAATGAACGACCATTTTGAATTAGCGGGGCGTTTATCTGTTTTGAAATCTGACGGATATATTGACAGAGCAAGTTCTGATTTAAAGTCCTATTTTTTACAGGGAACTTATGTAGGGAAGACCACTTTGATTAAAGCATTAGCCTTTGGAGGAACAGAAAAAACGTACCAATCCTGGAACGGAATCGATGCTGAAACAATGGCTGATAACAGAACTTTTAATTCGGCCGGAATGTTTACAGACGAAGCCGGAAACACTCGTTTTTATGATAATGAAACCGATAATTATCAGCAGGATCATTATCAATTGCACTGGAACGAGAAATTATCTGATAATTGGGATACGAACTTAGCTTTTCATTATACTAAAGGAAAAGGCTATTATGAAAATTACAAAGAAGATGCCGACTTTGAAGATTATGGTTTAAACCCGGTGGGTTCAATAACAACAACTGATTTAGTACGTCAAAAATGGTTAGACAATGATTTTTACGGAACAACTTTTTCGGCTAATTATAAAAATGAGAATGTAAGTTTCATTTTTGGCGGAGGCTGGAACAAATATGAAGGAGATCATTATGGAAAAGTGATTTGGGCAAGATATGCTTCGCAAAGTGAACTTGGAGATCATTATTATGATGATTTTTCGACAAAAATAGATGGAAATATCTTTGCAAAAGTTAATTACCAGCTGACTTCGCAACTAAGTTTGTTCGGAGATTTGCAATATAGAAATGTTACTTATAAAGCGAATAGCTGGGAAACAGGTTTAGTAGATGATACTTTTGATTTCTTTAACCCAAAAGCAGGTTTGAACTTTGAAATTAATCAAAAAAACACTCTTTATTTTTCTTATGCCAGAGCCAATCGTGAACCCAACAGGACTGATTATGAAGGCGGAAATGTAAAACCTGAAAGATTAAATGATTTTGAATTAGGATGGAGATTAAGTACTGAAAAATTAAAATTTAATTCGAATGTTTATTACATGGCTTACAAAGACCAATTGGTTTTAACCGGAGGATTAAATGATGTAGGAAGCCCAATCAGACAAAATAGTGGTGATAGTTATAGATTAGGACTGGAGATTGATGCCACTTTAAGGCTTTCTGATAAATGGACTATTGCTCCAAATGCCACACTAAGTACTAATAAAAATGTTGATTTTATTGCTGATGTAGATGGGGATTTAACCAATTTAGGTAATACTGATATTGCTTTTTCACCTGAATTTATAGCAGGGAATATTGTAACTTTTTCGCCAGTGGAATCTTTACGATTGAGTTTAATGTCTAAGTTTGTGAGTAGTCAATACATGAACAACATAGAGTTGCCGGACGCTAAACTGGCAGATTATTTTGTGAATGACTTTAATGTTACTTATACCATTTTGCCAAAAAGTGTTTTTAAATCTATTGTTGTAAGTGTATTAGCGAATAATATTACCAATAAGCAATACATTTCAAATGGATATATGTGGGATGTTTATCCGTATTATTATCCACAAGCCGGGGCTAATTTCCTGGCCGGTCTTACCCTGAAGTTTTAATTTGTAGTTTATATTTTAAAAAGCCTGAAAGTTTTAAATTTTCAGGCTTTTTTGTTTTAATTGTATATTCTCAAGAGATTTCCATTTTTCTCAACCCGATATTGTTTCAAAGGATACTTTAATTTTCCCTGACCTGTGAACAAACTGTATTCTTCATCATCACAGGGGCAAACTACGTTAATTCCGTCCAGAGTTAATGTGGAACAGCTGCTCAGTGCCTGATTAGGGCAGGCTGCATCAAAGGCATTATAGCCCGAGCCGGTATTAAATACATAAATACCTTTAGGTCCTACTTCAGGACCGGCATAATAAACAGCATTACTCACAAAATTAAGGTTGGAATAAGAGGCAAAGCTCAAGTTTAAAGTTACCGAAAAATTATAGTTGGGAATATAAGGATTGTTATTATTGAACCCATTATCGGAACAGGAAAAAAACAAAAAACTCATTAGTAAAAGCGGGATGATTTTTTTCATGTTTTTAATTTGTAAAAGAATTAGTGAAACAAATTTAATTTATTTACATTTGAAATAATAATGGTTAACATATAATTATACACTATAAAAAAATATATTATCTTTGTGGAAAGAAATCCCGTCACGATGGGATTTTTTCTATTTTATAAAATGATGAAGTTATGAGTACAGTATCTTATTACACAGCAGAAGGACTTAAAAAATTAAGAGAAGAATTAGATTATTTAAAGACAGTGATGCGACCTAAAGCATCTCAGGATATAGCAGATGCAAGAGATAAAGGTGATTTATCTGAAAATGCAGAATATGATGCTGCCAAAGAAGCTCAAGGAATGTTAGAAATGAAAATTGCCAAACTGGAGGAAATTCATGCTAATGCCCGATTGATTGATGAGTCTAACCTTGACTTGTCAAAAGTCTTGGTGTTGTCAAGTGTGAAAATCAGGAATCAGGCTAATGGTATGGAAATGAAATATACCTTAGTTGCCGAAAGTGAAGCCGATCTAAAAACAGGAAAAATATCTGTTACTTCTCCAATAGGGAAAGGACTATTAGGGAAATCAATAGGAGAAGTTGCCGAAATTAAAGTACCAAACGGTGTTTTGAAATTTGAGGTTTTAGAAATTTCAAGAGACTAGTTATAAGTATTTAGTGTTTCAGTTAGAAAATTTTAAACTCTTTTCAGTTTTCTCAATTCTAAACTCTTAAATCTAAATTCTAAAATCATTCCCATGAGCTCAATATTCACCAAAATAGTAAACGGAGAAATTCCATCTTATAAAATTGCTGAAGACGATAATTATTTTGCTTTTTTAGATATCAATCCCAATGCAAAAGGGCATACGTTGTGTATCCCAAAATTTGAAATCGATAAGATTTTTGATATGGATGAAGCGCACTATTTGGGATTAATGCATTTTTCCAGAAAAGTGGCTAAGGCAATAGAAAAAACTGTTCCGTGTAACAGAATAGCTATTTCAGTTATCGGGTTAGAGGTGCCTCATGCCCATGTTCACTTGATTCCGTTAAACAGTATGGAAGATATTCGCTTTCAGAAAAAAGTACAAATGAGCAAAGAAGAATTCGAGAATCTGGCTCAGGAAATCAGGGCTAATTTATAGTTTTAGTAGTTTCCCAATAATAATGTAGTATGAATCGTTTAGAGAATTTCTTTAAACGATTTTTTTTTTATCAAATAAAATAATTATGAATTATCTTATTTTATATATTTGATTTTGTACAGCAAACTTTTTATATGAAAAATATTCTCTTATTGTTTTTTTGTTTTTGTTCCTTTTTTGTTTTGGCACAAAAGAAACAAAAAAACCAGAAACCCCAGAAAAATTATGATTTGGTTGATGCTAAGATGGATAAAATGCCAGCTGATTTAGAGCAATCAATAGATGCGATTAGCCAATATATAAAAAGTAATTTTGAAACAGAATCGGATAGAATTCGTGCCGTATATTATTGGACTACCAAGACAATCAGCTATGATGTTGATAATATGTTTGAAGTACAATTTGATGAAAAACTGGAGGATCGCATTGCCAGAACATTTAATAATAAAAAAGGAGTTTGTTTTGATTATGCGAATATTTTTAGTCAATTAGCTAATGCTGTCGGCATAAAATCAGTAGTGATTTCGGGCTATACCAAATGGAACAAAATAAAAGTAGATAATTTATCTCATGCCTGGAATGCAGCCAGAATAGATAATAAATGGTATTTATTTGATCCCACCTGGGGTTCCGGTTATGTTACTAATGGCATGTTTACCAGACGAATTGACGATAAACATTTTAAAACAGATCCTGAAATAATGATAAATACACACATGCCATTTGATTATTTATGGCAGTTGAGAGAGTATCCTATTACCAATCAGGAATTTATTGAAGGTGTTTATGCAGGCGATGATGCTAAACAAAAATTTGATTTTGCTAATGAAATAATAAGATATGAAAGCCTGCCCAAGATTGATCAGCTAAAGGAAGTAGCTGACAGAATTGGAAAAGGAGGGATGAAAAATCAACATATTTCTCAGGCTTTTGTACATGCTAAATCAGCCTGGAGAAATCAAAGTGAACGTGAAAAAGGAAATAAATTCACTGAAATCATCAATCAGTTTAATAAGGCAAACACACAGTTGAACGATTTTATCAATTATAGAAATAAACAATTTCAGCCTGTTGTTACCGATAAGGAAATCAAAAGAAAAATCGAAGAACCAAGAGATAGTTTAGTAAAATGCCAAAAAGCTCTTGTGGATTTTGAAAAAGATGCCAATAGCCTCAATAAAACGAATATCGATAATTTAAAACAGGAAATTTCTAAAAGGTTAGAGAAATCAGAAGAATATTTACAGTTTGTAAATGCTTATCTGGCTAAACCTGCTGCCTCCAGAAAAGCAATGTTTTACAAAGTGGTGTCAAAAATTAAATAGCATTTAAATCAGCTTTTTAAGGCTAATTTGCATCGTGGTACCTTTTCCTATTTCAGAATGTAAGACTTTAATATTTCCTTTATGGTATTCTTTTACAATTCGCTTGGTTAAGGAAAGCCCTAATCCCCAACCTCTTTTTTTAGTAGTAAATCCGGGTTCAAAAATGGTTTTGAATTGTTTTTTAGAGATTCCGCTGCCCGTATCAGAAACGTTTATTTTTACATAAACAGAATCTTCCTGTATCAAAACGGCAATTTTTCCTTTGCCTTTCATGGCATCAATGGCATTTTTAATCAGGTTTTCAATAGTCCAGCTGTGCAACACAGGATTGAGCATGGTGTAAATAGATGATTTTGGACTTTCGAATGAAAATTCAATTTGTTTGGAAAAACGCGATTGAAGATAGTGATAGGTTTGCAAAGTTTCTTTAATAATATCGCTCCTTTCTAAAATGGGTTCCGAACCTATTTTAGAAAAACGA
The DNA here is from genome assembly GCF_900142775.1 of Flavobacterium flevense. Lineage (GTDB taxonomy): Bacteria > Bacteroidota > Bacteroidia > Flavobacteriales > Flavobacteriaceae > Flavobacterium > Flavobacterium flevense. Next base: position 649,625 of record NZ_FRCC01000001.1, on the reverse strand, counting down.
TCGGTTATGGTTTGCAGGCGGTCAATGTCTTTTTCTATTTCAGACGTCGTCGTTTCATCTACATTTTCACTTTTCAAAATTTCGACCCAACCAATTAAGGAAGAAAGTGGTGTTCCTATCTGATGGGCTGTTTCCTTAGCCATTCCGGCCCAAAGTTTGTTTTGAGTAGCGATTTTAGTACTTCGGTAGAAATAATAAATTAAGGCCGAAAACAAGAAAATAATCAATAGCAAAGCTACAGGATAATATTTTAGTTTATTCAATAAAGCCGAGTTTCCATAATACCATTTTTGGAATTTATCAGGAGCATATTCAATAATAATCGGTTCATTTTCTTTTTTTAGGTTAGCTAAAAAAGCCATTGATTTCTCCTTGTCTTTTACAATGCTTTCGTCAATGTTGATTGTATTGATGATGCTGTCATTTTCAGTAAGAATAACCGGAATCGAATTATTGTTGTTAAAAATCTGAAGCGGAAGTTCAACATCCGTATTTTCATCAGCGTTAATAAGCGTTTTTTGGGCTTTCGCCAAAAGGTTCATTTTTAGACGTTCCTCGTTCTTAAAAATCTGAAAAAAAGTATAAGTATTCCAAAGAATGATCGAAATGATGAAAAAGGAAGCAAAAACAAGAATCCATCGTCCGGTATTTCTTTTGTCAGAAAATTGCATACGTAATATTTTGGAGTATAAATATAACGAAATATACCTTCTATTATTTTAGTTTTTTTTTAAGTTTTATAAACGAATGTAAAACCTTTGAAAGTGCTCAAATAGAACTGTTGATCAAAGAATTAAAAATTAAAATAGAAATTGTAAAACAAACATTATTATCGGTTAAAAGAAGTTACTATATTTGTATATTAAATATTTTTCTGTGAAAAAGTTTATTTCTGAAGTTAAAAGACTTAAATGAAAATGATATACTTCTGATTTAGAAGTGCTTTTGGAAAAATAATAATCAATAACAATTAAAATAACGAAGATGGAAGTTACAGGAAAAATTAGAGTTGTTAATCCGGAACAACAAGTTAGTGCATCATTTAAAAAAAGAGAATTAGTTGTTACTACAGATGAGCAATATCCGCAACATATTTTGATCGAGTTTACTCAGGACAAATGTGATTTATTGAATAACTATTCTATCGGAGAGCCTGTAAAAGTTTCAATCAATTTAAGAGGAAGAGAATGGGTTAATCCACAAGGAGAAACAAGATTTTTTAACAGTATTCAGGGATGGAGAATTGAAAAACTGGCTACTGAAGCTCCTGCTGCACCAATGCCTGCTGCTCCCGCTTTTGCACCAGCAACAAACTTAAATGAAGACGAACCGGACGATTTACCGTTTTAATTCAAAACATATAGAAGACAAGCCTTGATAATTTCAGGGCTTTTTTTATGCTTTAAAAGGAAGGTTTTATAAGAACGCCAATTCCAAGTTGGTTTCCAAATTGAGGATAAACAAATGCCGAAGTTTTATTCTTTTTCCCCAAAAGAAGTTTTTGAAACGGATTGTAATAAGAAACTAAAATTCCGGAAGCGATTCCAATTCCGGCTCCTGTTAAAACATCTGAAGTATAATGCTTGTTGTTAGCCACACGCAATATCCCCGTAGCAGTTGCAAATACAAACCCGCTGCTGGCATACCAGAAATTAGAATCTTTGTATTCCTGATATAAAAGCGTTGCATGTGTAAAAGCAATGGCTGTATGCCCTGAAGGAAAACTCAATCGATCAGAACCATCAGGACGATGGGCTTTTACCGAATTTTTAACGGCTGTAACCACAATATAACTAATAGTATTGGCAGTAACCACATCAATAGTCTGATGCATAAAAGTGTTTTTTGGCTGGAATCCTAAAAGTTTTCCGGTGTACATTTGTACTAAAGGAACAAAAACGGTAAAATTATCTGCTCCGGTACTAAAACTGGATCCGAAAAAAGATTCAGACTCCTTTTGAATGTCTTTATTTTGTTGACTGTTGAGCAATAAAACTCCCGATCCCATTAAGGCAGCAGGGATAATGAATGATTTATAAGTCAGCTTTTTTTGATTAGCGACAGAATCCAGTGCTTGTCCCTGTGTTTTTAAAATCAAAAAAAAGAGCATTATTACTAACAATATTTTTTTCATGTAAATAAAATTGGAAGTTTATTAAGGTAACCAAAAAGTAAATTACTTTTGTCAAATGTAAGAGTATATCCTTTTAGAATAAAAAGTTATGTATTATTTATCCGAAGATTTATTTTTTCCGCCGGTTCATTTAGCTCATTCTTCAGGTATTATTGGCTTAGGAGGTGATTTATCTCCCGAGCGATTGCAATTAGCTTACAAAAGCGGAATTTTTCCATGGTTTGAAGATGGTGAACCTATTACGTGGTGGGCACCAAATCCACGGATGGTTTTATTTCTGGGTGAATTGGTGATTTCTAAAAGCATGCGGAATATTTTGAACAGAAATATTTTCAAAGTGACTTACAATCAAAATTTCAGAGAAGTCATTTCGAATTGTCAAGATGTAAAAAGGGAAGGGCAAAACGGAACCTGGATTACCGATGATATGATTGCAGCTTATTGTAAACTGCATGATTTAGGAATTGCCAAATCAGTTGAGGTTTGGCAGGATGATAAATTAGTCGGTGGATTGTATGGGGTTGATTTGGGTCATGTTTTTTGTGGAGAAAGTATGTTTTCTTTGGTTTCGAATGCTTCAAAAGTGGCTTTTATTTTTTTGGTAAACCAATTAAAAATAGAGAATTACAAACTGCTTGACTGTCAGGTTTATAATTCTCATTTGGAAAGTTTAGGCTGTCGCGAAATCGAACGAGAAGAATTTATGGAAATACTTCAAAAATGACATTAACCGCAAAGTCAACAAAGTTTTTTCGCAAAGGTTCACAAAGGATTTTAGATTTATTGAATTTCTCAAATCGGTGTTCTGAAAGACTAGAATGTTAACTTCACAAAACTCCAATCTAAGGTTTTATACAAAATCAATTCGTTTTTCAAACCGGGTAACCCAATAATTAGTTTTAAAGTTTCGTGTGCCATCATCGTTCCTATCATTCCCGGTAAAGTCCCTAAAACACCATTAAAACTGCAATTAGGTACATCTTTAGGATTAGGAGGTTGCGGAAATAAATCACGTAAATTTTTACTTCCCTGATGATTGAAAACAGCAATTTGTCCTTCGAACCCCAAAATACTACCATAAACCAAAGGTTTTTTCAGGATTACACAAGTATCGTTGACTAAATAACGCGTACTGAAATTATCCGAACCATCAACAACAATATCAAAATCAGCTATAATTTTCTCTGCATTTTCAGCCGTTAATTTTTCTTCAAAAGCCTGAACAGCAATTAACGGATTTAGTTTTTCAACGGTTTCTTTAGCTGTTAATGCTTTCGATAAACCCACTTGATTTTCGGTATATAAAATCTGGCGGTGTAAATTGTGAATTTCAATGGTGTCAAAATCTACAATGCCAATAGTTCCTACTCCGGCGGGAGCTAAATATTGTAAAACAGGGCAGCCCAAACCGCCAGCTCCGATAACAAGAACTTTCGCTTTTTTTAACTTTTCCTGTCCTGCTTCGCCAATTTCAGGTAAAATTACCTGACGATTGTATCTTAAAAAGTCTTGTATAATGCTCATTACATCTGCAATCTAAAATCGTTAATCTAAAATTTAAAATCAAAAGTTCTGTCCCAATCTTTCCAGACGGCTTCGTATCCTCTTTGTTTGATAATGGATGCCATTTCGAAAGAAGACCGTTCATCACTAATTTCAAATTGCTCCAGTGATTGCGGATCTACCACATAGCCACCCGGATTGGTTTTTGAACCAGCACTCATGCTTGTGGTTCCAATAGGGATAATGTTGTTTCTGAATTTTTCGTTTTCCCGGGTTGAAATCGAAATTTCTAAATCTTCATTCCACAATCGATACGCACAAATCAATTGGGTTAAATCTTTATCATCCATAATGAAATTTGGCTCGATGATTCCTTCGGCAGGACGTAATCGAGGGAAGGAAACCGAATATTTAGTTTGCCAATAGGTCTTTTGTAAATAATCCAAATGCAAAGCATTGAAAAAACTATCTGTTCGCCAGTCTTCCAATCCCAATAAAACTCCTAAACCTATTTTATGAATTCCGGCTTTCCCAATTCGGTCAGGCGTGTCCAGACGGAAATCAAAATTAGATTTTTTACCTTTTGTATGGTACTGTTTGTACACTTCCTGATGATACGTTTCCTGATATACTAAAACGGAATATACTCCCGCTTCATGCAATCGCTCATATTCTTCCTGAGAAAGAGGTTGTACTTCTACAGATATAATCGAAAAATCCTTTTTAATTTGATCAATCGCGTTTAAGAAATAATTAATATTTACCGTATAGTTGGCTTCACCGGTTACCAGTAAAACATGGTCAAACCCAGTTTTTTTCAAGGCTTCGACTTCGAGTTTTATTTCTGAATCGGTCAGTGTTTTGCGTTTGATTTTGTTATCCAGACTAAAACCACAATAGGTGCAAATGTTTTGGCATTCATTACTCAAATATAGCGGAGCATACATCTGGATGGTTTTTCCAAATCTTTTCTTGGTTAATTCATGACTTATCTGTGCCATTTGTTCCAAATACGGTTGTGCCGCAGGGGAAATCATCGCCAAAAAATCATCAAGATTTCTTTTGGATTTAGCTAATGCCTGTTCTACCTGCTTAGCTGTAGTAGCGTAAATTTTGGATTGAATTTCATTCCAATTGTATTGCTCGAATGTGTGTTTGAAGTTTGTCATTGGATTTTTTTTACCGCAAAGGGCACAAAGCTTTGTGTTAAGTATTTCTATTCTCTATACAAAGTATTTCGATTCCGTCTCCCTCTCCTTCGGAGAGGGTCGGGGAGAGGATTATTCATATAAAAAAGCCGTCAAAGGACTCGAGGCTACAGCCTGATTGTATTGCTGTCCTAATTTAGCTTCGTATGCTTTTCTTCCAGCGATAACAGCTTCTTTGAAAGCTTCAGCCATCATTTTTGGATTACCGGCAACTGCTATGGCAGTGTTTACAAGAACAGCATCAGCACCCAGTTCCATTGCTTTTGCAGCATCAGAAGGCGCGCCAATTCCCGCATCAATAATCACAGGAACTTTGCTTTGTTCGATAATAATTTCCAGAAAATCAATCGTTTTTAATCCTTTGTTACTACCAATAGGCGAACCCAATGGCATTACAGCTGCTGTTCCTGCATCTTCTAATCTTTTGCATAAAACCGGATCAGCATGAATGTAAGGCAAAATAATAAACCCCAGTTTAGCTAATTCCTCGGTGGCTTTTAAAGTTTCAATTGGATCCGGTAAAAGATACCTTGGATCCGGATGAATTTCCAGTTTTAGCCAGTTTGTTTCCAAAGCTTCCCGGGCTAATTGTGCTGCAAAAACAGCTTCTTTTGCATTTCTGGCACCTGATGTATTGGGTAATAAATTGATTCGGGGGTGTTTTAAATGGGATAAAATCGCATCGGTTTCGGTTTCTAAATCAACACGTTTTAAGGCAACAGTTACCAGTTCGCTTCCGGATGCTAAAATGGCTTCTTCCATTTGCACATTCGAACCAAATTTTCCTGTTCCTAAGAATAAGCGGGATTCAAAAGTTTTATCTCCAATATTAAATGGCAGCATATAATTTTTTGTTTAAATCATTAATTAATTGTTCGGGGTCTTTACTTTCTGTAATCAATCCTGAAACAGCTATCCCGTGTATTCCTGTTTTCAGGATATTATCGGTGTTTTCTAAAGTAATACCTCCTATGGCATAAATAGGGGTTTTGATGTTTTCAGCATTTAGTTTACTGAGGATGGAAGCATAGCCTTCCAGTCCTAAAATCGGACTTAAATTAGCTTTCGTTGCAGTATATTGAAAAGGTCCCAGCCCAATGTAATCGCAGCTTTCTTCAATTCTTTGTAAAACATCTTCAATGGTATTAGCTGTTCCTCCAATGATTTTTTCATGGCCTAAAATGGCTCTGGCTTCCTCCACTTTCATGTCAGACAGCCCTAAATGAACACCATCAGCATTGATTTCTTTAGCTAAATTAACATTGTCGTTAATTATAAAAGTGGCATTGTTCACGTCGCATAGTTTTTTTGCATATTCTGCTAAAGTATATAATTGCAATTCAGGCGCATTTTTAAACCGAAGCTGGATCCAGTCACAGCCACCTTCAAGTGCTTTTCGAATATTGTCTAATTGCTCTTCACTTGTTTGTCCTTGCGAGATGTATTGTAATTTCTTATTCATAATGATATCCAATTAAATTGTAGGTTGATTTGAGGTATTTTTCGATATACCTTTTAGCATAACGGCAAGAAGTTGTTAAATCTTGTCCTAATGCCAGATTAGCTGTAACAGCTGATGACAAAATGCAACCGGAACCGTGCTTTTCAGGAAGTGAATTTTCATCCGTTGAAAGCTTTAGGAACTCATTTTTTATATATAAATAATCAACACCAATTTCTTCCTGACGATGACCGCCCTTGAGTAAAACTGCGCAACGGTATGACAAGTTACCCGCAATAGCATTAGCATCTTTTTTCTCAGAAGACAATTTTAATATCTCATTGTAATTAGGTGTAATCAAGTCAATTTCTTTTAAAATAATAATCAAATCGTTTTGGTTTTGGATGTTTAAAAAGTCAAATTCAGTGGTTGATTTTAAAACTGTATCCCAAATAATTTTTGTTTTTGGCGAAAGCCTTTTTATCAAAAAAACAATCGATTTTAAATATTCTAAGCTGGGAATGATACCTATTTTTACTGCTTTGATTTCATAGGAATCAAATAATGTTTGGATAGATTGCAACACAAACTCAATAGTGGTCCATTCGATGGCAACAAATTTATCTTCGGTCTGGATGGTATTGGCTGTATTTATAGCAAACCCATATACTTTATGTTGTTCGAATGTTTTTATATCAGCCAAAACACCTGCTCCGGCCGAAGGATCAAAACCTGCGATACTTAAAACGAATGGACGATTTGTTGACATAATATGAAATTTTTAATCGGTTTTTCTGAATTCCAGATAGTTCCTAAGAGTGCTATAGCATCAAAACCTTTTTCTAAAGTCTGTTTTACATTGGCTGCCGAAACTCCTCCTAAAGCCACCAGTTGGGTATTGAAATTGGTTCTTTTTTTAATTTCTTCGAATAAATCTGTTTTTGGAGCATAGTTTTCCTTTGAAATGGAAGAGAAAACAGGACTCAAAAAAGCGTATTCATAGTGGTTTGAAAGCGAATTAAATTCATTTATCGAATGAATTGATGTTGAAATAATCCTATCAGGGTTCGAAACCCTGATAGGATTGGTTCTGGCTTTTTCAGTGAAATGAATTCTGTTTATTCCTAAATCTTCGGCTAAATGATGATGGCTATGCAAAACCAGTTTCTGACTATATTCCAATCCAATTGTAGCTACAAAATCTTTTATTTCTGTTTCGGAATAATTTGGCTTTCGAACATGAAATAATTCCATTCCTTCTTCAAAAAGAGCATGAATGGTATTGATTTCGTTTGCTATCGCAATTGGATTGGAAATGACTATCATTTTTAAGTTAGAAGTTAGAAGTTAGAAGTGGGGAGTTGGAAGTTGGAAGTCAAGTTTTAACTTCCCACTCCCAGCTTCCCTCTTCCCACTCCCAGCTTCCTAGATATAAATTTCTTTTCCTTGTTCAACAAACTCCTCTGATTTCTCCTGCATTCCTTTTTCGGCTTCGGCTACATCGCGAATTTCCTGAGAGATTTTCATGGAGCAGAATTTTGGTCCGCACATCGAGCAGAAATGCGCTACTTTAGCACCATCAGCCGGTAAGGTTTCATCATGAAATTCGCGTGCCGTATCCGGATCTAATGACAAGTTGAATTGATCTTCCCATCGGAATTCAAAACGCGCTTTGCTCAACGCATTGTCACGATACTGAGCTCCCGGATGTCCTTTGGCCAAATCGGCAGCATGAGCCGCAATTTTATAAGTGATCACACCGTCTTTTACGTCTTTTTTGTTGGGTAAACCAAGGTGTTCTTTTGGAGTTACATAACACAACATCGCACAGCCATACCAGCCAATCATTGCTGCTCCAATAGCTGAGGTAATGTGGTCGTAACCCGGAGCGATATCAGTAGTTAATGGTCCTAAAGTATAAAATGGCGCTTCAGAACAGTGTTCCAATTGTTTATCCATGTTTTCTTTAATCATGTGCATAGGCACGTGTCCCGGTCCTTCTATAAATACCTGTACATCATGTTTCCAGGCAATTTTTGTCAGTTCGCCTAAAGTTTCTAATTCGGCGAATTGTGCAGCGTCATTGGCATCAGCAATAGAGCCCGGACGCAAACCATCACCAAGGGAGAAAGCCACGTCATATTGTTTCATGATTTCGCAAATTTCTTCAAAATGCGTGTATAAAAAGTTTTCTTTGTGGTGAAACAAACACCATTTGGCCATAATCGAACCACCACGCGATACAATTCCAGTCACACGATTTGCAGTTAAATGGATGTATCTTAAAAGAACTCCGGCGTGAATTGTGAAATAAGAAACGCCTTGTTCTGCTTGTTCGATTAGTGTATCACGGAAAACTTCCCATGTTAAATCTTCGGCAATTCCGTTTACTTTTTCAAGAGCCTGATAAATTGGAACAGTACCAATTGGTACAGGCGAATTTCTAATAATCCATTCTCTGGTTTCGTGGATGTTTTTTCCGGTCGATAAATCCATAATCGTATCAGCTCCCCAACGGCAAGCCCAAACGGCTTTTTCTACTTCTTCTTCGATAGAGGAGGTTACGGCACTATTCCCGATATTAGCATTGATTTTTACCAGAAAATTACGCCCTACAATCATCGGCTCACTTTCCGGATGATTGATGTTGTTAGGAATAATGGCACGACCGGCGGCAATTTCGCTTCGAACAAATTCGGCTGTGATTTTGCTTTTTGGAGTATTAGCTCCAAAACTATGTCCCGGGTGCTGACATTGCATGGCTTTGGTTTGCTTTTCTAATTGCTCGATACGCTGATTTTCACGAATGGCAATATACTCCATTTCGGGAGTGATGATTCCTTTTTTGGCATAATGTAATTGGGTAACATTTGCTCCTTTTTTAGCACGCATCGGTTTGTGCAGGTATTCAAATCGCAAATGATTTAATTTTTCATCATGCAGGCGTTCTTTTCCGTAATTAGAAGTGATTTCAGTTAATTCTTCTACATCACCACGATCTAAAATCCATTGTTCGCGAATACGTGGTAAACCTTTTCGAACATCGATTTCAATATTTGCATCGGTGTACGGACCTGAAGTATCATAAACAGTTACAGCAGGATTATGTTCAACACCGCCTCTTGACAATTTAGTATCTGATAATTTGATTTCGCGCATCGCCACTTTTATCGGGTGGATTTCTCCATCGATATATACTTTGGTCGAATTTGGAAAAGGTTGTCTGGATATTTGTTCTTCGTTTGTCATATTTTTTTTAATTATGAGTTATGCATTTTGTATAACTTCTGGTTTTGTATTGGTAATTTTTTATTACTTGAGTATAATTGGAATTTGAGATTTATTCTGAGGCTTCGGGATTGGGATTTTCACATTAACCACCTTGCGTGGCAGAAATAATGAGGATGTCGTCACTTTCGGACAGGAGATGACTGTCCCAATTGGATTTTGGGATCACGTTACTGTTTATGGCCACAGCAATGCCATTTTGTTTTTGTGGAATTTCAATATCGAGCAGTGCTTGGATGCTTAGTGCATTTGCCTGAAATTGTTTGATTTGGTTGTTGATTTTTAGTTCCATTCCTTCATTTTTTAGATAAAAAATACTTTAGGAATGGCTACAATTGCCCAAAAAATGGGACTATGGAAGTCATCTTACTTTTCCCTACGCTGGTATTAACCAGATCAGGTTCAGAGGGTAAAATCTCAGCCTGCGATTGCAGACACCCCTAAAGTGTGAGACAAATGTAATGAAAAAGTTAGAAATAAGATTTTAGAAGTTAGAAGTTTAACAATTTTATATTGAATACTTCTAAACTGAACACTGTTTACTGGTTTCTTGTCCAGCAACTTTCAATATGGTCATTAACCATTCCTGTTGCCTGCATGTGTGCATAAACGACAGTAGAACCTACAAATTTAAATCCTCTTTTCTTTAAATCCTTACTAATCGCATCCGAAAGTGGAGTAGTAGCAGTAACCTCTTTTAATGTTTTAGGTTTATTGTCAATGGGTTTCCCATCAGTAAAAGCCCAGATATATTTAGAAAAACTACCAAATTCTTCCTGAATTTTAATAAAATTTTGTGCGTTAGTTACTGCCGAATATACCTTCAGTTTGTTGCGAATAATACCTGCGTCCAAAAGCAATTCCTGAATTTTAGCATCAGAATATTGCGCTATTTTTTGGTAATCGAAATGATCAAATGCCTTGCGGAAGTTTTCTCTTTTAGATAAAATCGTGTACCAGCTCAATCCTGCCTGAAAGGTTTCCAGAAGTAAAAATTCGAATAAAGTAGCATCATCATACACCGGTTTTCCCCATTCTTCATCATGGTATTTTCTATATAAATCGTCTTTTTCGCACCAGGCACAACGTATTTTGTTTTCCATAATTAGTTATTATTAAGGTATTTTTCAATAAGGTGATGTCCTAAATAAATTAATGGTGTTAAAGCAATAGCCAGTATTAATTTAAAACTATAGCCTGTTATTGACATGTTGAAGTATTGGTTAGTGGTAATTTTACCTGTAAGCCAAAACGCAATTCCTGAAACGATAAAACTATCAATAAGTTGGGATATTAAGGTAGAACCTGTACTTCGAAGCCATATCATTTTTTTTCCGGTTTTATTTCGTAAAAACCAAAAGATAGAAACATCAATAAGTTGAGAAGCTAAAAAAGCAATAATACTGGCCACCATTATGAACATACCTTGTCCAAAGACGGCATAGAATTGCTCGTCATTAACTGTTTCTTTAGTAATAAAAGCAGGGATTTTTGTGCCAATGAAAAGAATTAGAATGCAATAAGCAATGAGTCCTGCGGTAATAAAAGACAGTTTTTTAACCCCGTCTTTTCCAAAATGTTCATTGATAATATCAGTTGTAATAAAAACAATGGGCCAGGGAAGGATTCCCAGACTCATAATAAAGGGGCCAATCTGAATGAGTTTTCCGCCTATTAATTCGGCTACAATGGCATTAGTTATAAATATTCCGGCAAGGATTAGATAAACCGTGTCTTTTTTGGATTGAAACATTTCAAGGGATTTGATTCAACCAAATTTAGTTTTTTATTTCAAATTGGATAATGCAACAAAAGTTAAATTCAAAAAAAATCCCATTCGAATGAACAAATGGGATTTAATATAATTATAATTGAATTAGATTAACCTAAAGCAACTCTTTTGAAACCTGAAATTTCAACATTGAATCCTTTAACATAATCACCTACTTTTTTACTGTCATCTTTGATGAAGTTTTGATCTAGTAAAGCTTTTTCCTGATCTAAAGTAGTGTTGTCAGAGATGAAACGTTGAATTTTTCCAGGAATAATTTTATCCCAAATTTGTTCTGGTTTACCTTCTGCTTTTAATTCAGCTTTAGCATCTTCTTCAGCTTGTTTTAAAACTTCTTCCGTTAATTGAGAGTAAGAAATATATTTAGGAACATTTTTTAAAGTTTTTCCTAAACGTTTTGCTTCTTCATTATCTTTTTCGATTACAGCAATACGAGCAGCAAGTTCAGAAGCAACGAAAGCAGGATCAAAATCTTTGTAAGATAATGTATCAGCTCCCATAGAAGCAACTTGCATAGAGATGTCTTTAGTTAAAACATCACCATTAGCAATAGGAGCAGAAATTGCAGTTAATGCAGCAATTTTGTTCACGTGAACATAAGATCCAACGAAAGCGCCTTCTAAGATTTCAAAACCACCGATTTCGATTTTTTCACCAATAACACCAGTTTGCTCAATTAATTTTTCAGCAACAGTGATTCCGTTGAAATCTGAAGCTAAAAATTCTTCTTTAGAAGAGAAATTGATTGCTTTTTCCACTAATTCCTTAGCTAAAGCTACGAAACTTTCATTTTTACCTACGAAATCTGTTTCGCAGTTTAAAGTAATGATAGCGCCTTTAGTTTTGTCAGCATTAATAAAAGAAACAGCAGCTCCTTCAGAAGACTCACGGTCAGAACGGTTATCAGCCACTTTTTGACCTTTTTCTCTAAGGTTTTGTATCGCTTTATCGAAATCTCCGTCAGCTTCAACTAAAGCTTTTTTACAGTCCATCATTCCGGCACCTGTAGATTGTCTTAATTTATTTACGTCTGCAGCAGTAATTGTTGCCATAATATATCTTGTGTTTTAATGTTAAAAGTAAAAATTCCAATCTTCAAATCCCAAATCCCAACGTTATCAGATCGTTAATATCTGATTTTGGAATTTGGAATTTAAAACTTGGAATTTAAAAATTTATTTATTCTTCAGTTGCCGGAGCAGCAGTTTCAGTTGCTACAGGAGCTTCTTCAGTTGCAACAGCTTCAGTAGTTTCAGCAGTTTCTTTTTCAGAACCTCTATCAGAAAGTCCTTCGATAACTGCAGCAGTTACTAAAGATAAAATTTTATCGATTGATTTAGAAGCATCATCATTGGCTGGGATAACGTAATCTACTTCACGTGGATCAGAGTTAGTATCAACCATTGCGAAAACTGGAATGTTTAATTTTTGTGCTTCTTTTATTGCGATGTGCTCAGCTTTGATATCTACTACGAACAATGCAGCTGGAAGTCTGGACATATCAGCGATTGAACCTAAGTTTTTTTCTAATTTAGCACGAAGACGATCTACTTGTAAACGCTCTTTTTTAGACAACGTGTTAAAAGTACCATCTTTCTTCATTTTATCAATAGAAGACATTTTTTTAACTGCTTTACGGATAGTAACAAAGTTTGTTAACATTCCACCAGGCCATCTTTCAGTGATGTAAGGCATGTTTGCAGCAGCTGCTTTTTCAGCAACGATGTCTTTTGCTTGTTTTTTGGTAGCAACAAATAATATTTTTCTACCTGATGCAGCAATTTTTTTCAAAGCTTCATTAGCTTCTTCGATTTTAGCTGCAGTTTTATATAGGTTGATAATGTGAATACCATTACGCTCCATATAAATGTAAGGAGCCATGTTTGGATCCCATTTTCTAGTCATGTGTCCAAAGTGAACACCTGCTTCTAGTAATTCTTTTACTTCTACTTTGTTTGACATTTTTTGTACTAGTTTACGTTCTGTTGAGTAAGCAATGCATGAATGGCGGTTTTCCGGCTAAATGCATTTAGATGCTAAACTAATTTCTCACCTCAGTGAGACAACAACAACATTGTTTAAATTCAATAATAAATTCAATAAAGTCTTGCTCCTGTGAACAAGACAGGCAATATTAACGTTTAGAGAATTGGAATCTCTTACGAGCTTTCTTCTGACCGAATTTCTTACGTTCAACCATTCTTGGATCTCTTGTTAATAAACCTTCTGGCTTCAAAACTCCTCTGTTTTCAGCATTTACTTCACACATTGCGCGAGCGATTGCCATTCTTACAGCTTCAGCTTGTCCAGTTACACCACCTCCGTAAACATTTACTTTTACGTCAAAGTTAGATGCGTTTTCTGTCATAGACATTGGTTGCATTACTTTGTACTGTAAAGTAGCTGTAGGGAAATAAGTTGCAAATTCTTTTTTGTTTACAGTGATTACTCCTGTTCCTTCTGAAACGTAAACACGTGCAACAGCGGTTTTTCTTCTACCGATTTTGTGAATAACTCCCATTACTTAAGATCGTTTAGGTTAACAGTTCTTGGTTTTTGGGCAGCTTGTTTGTGCTCAGAACCAACAACAACATTTAAATTTCTGAAAAGTTCAGCTCCTAATTTATTTTTAGGTAACATTCCTTTTACTGCTTTTTCTACTAAAGATGCAGGGTTTTTTGCTTGCAATACTTTAGCAGTTAAAGTTCTTTGTCCTCCTGGATAACCTGTATGACGCATGTAAATCTTTTCGTCCATTTTGTTACCTGTAAGGTTGATTTTCTCTGAGTTGATAACAATTACGTTATCTCCACAGTCCACGTGTGGGGTATAGCTTGGCTTGTACTTTCCTCTTAAAATCATAGCGACTTTAGAAGCAAGACGTCCTAAGTTATGACCCTCTGCATCTACAACGATCCACTCTTTAGTAGAGTTTGCCTTTGTAGTTGAAATTGTCTTGTAGCTTAATGCGTTCACAATAAAAATTTTTTAATTAAACATTCCATCCCCAATAAAGGGGTTGCAAAAGTACAATTAATTATTTTAAAACCAAATACCTTAAATGAATAATTTTTTTCTGGTTTTGTGCTGATAATCAAATGAATATTTATGGCGTGTTACGCTTCTTGTTTTTTATAATTCCGTTTACGCTTTTGGTTCTAAAATTATCATACATTTGATTTGAAAAAGAATTTGATTATCTTGCAATCTTGCAATGGAAAGAAAAAGGCACAATCGGATTTTTTTTAATGTAATAAGGGTATGTTTTTTTCTAAAAAAAAGAGGTAGCAATCCACTAAAAGTAAGACAATAATTCATTATGAAAGTTAAAGCAACACTGAAGCAAATTGCAAAAGAACTGAATGTTTCTGTTTCTACAGTTTCTAAAGCACTCAATGATAGTCCGGAGATTAGTAGCCAAACCAAGATTAAGATTAAGGAGTATGCTAAACTCAAAAATTACAAGCCCAATATCATTGGTTTGAATTTAAAAAACAGAAAGACAAAAACGATAGGGGTTATTATTCCGAATATTTTGAATTCTTTTTTTGCCAAAGTTTTTAGTGGTATCGAAAAAGTAGCGGATGAAAAAGGCTATAATGTGATTACCTGTATTTCGAATGAATCTTTAGTTAAAGAAATCAATACCCTGGAAATGTTGAGTAACGGGACAACTGATGGTTTTATATTATCCGTATCTCAGGAAGCTCAAAAACTTCAGGATTATTCTCATTTTATCGATATTATTAATGAAGGAACACCAATTGTCATGTTTGACCGTATTGCGGATGAAGTAGAATGTGACAAAGTAGTGGTCGATGATTATGATTCTGCCTTAAATGTTACCCAGCGATTAATTGATACAGGTTGTAAAAATATTGCACTGATCTCTTCCGTAGATGATTTAAGTGTGGGTAAATTAAGAACCCAAGGTTATCTGAAAGCCTTAGCCGATAATGGAATTGCCGTAAATGAAAATATTATTCTTCGCACCAATTCTGAAGAGGATATGAAAAAAAGAATTGATGCTATTTTCGAAAACAATACAATCGATGGTGTTTTTGCTTTAGACGAACGTGATTCGGTTGCAGCATTGAAAGTCGGCATTAAAAAAGGTTATAAAATCCCTGAAGAATTATCCATAATTGGGTTTGCCGACGGAATTTTAGCTTCCAGACGATTAACACCAAGTTTGAGTACCGTAAGTCAGCACGGAGTAGAAATTGGAGAAGTTGCAGCTCAATTACTGATTCAGCGTTTAGAAGCCGATGAAGAAAATGAATTGCCTTATCAAACGGTGATTATCAAAACCAATCTAAAAGAAAGAGAATCTTCCCGAACCAAAAAAAAATCCATTTCTAAGAAATAAAGAAATGGATTTTTTTGTGTCGGTTTTGACTAAATTACTTGAATTTTTTAAATTATCAGATAGATTTATTCAATTTTCAAAAATTCTTTTTTTATAAATTCAATTGCTTCTTTGTAATAATCATTATTCCAATTTCCGATTTCAATATTAGTTTCGAAATTGCCTAAGCATATTATTTCACAATCTGGATCTAATATAATTCGAAACTCTGTTTTTCCATCTTCGAAAATCGCATAACTATCATCAGGAAATGTTCTTAATCCATCTTTTTCTCTGTAATATTTTAATTTTTTGAAAACTTCAGGTAATTCTTTTTGAATTTCTCGATATAAATCTTTTCCAAATCGATTGTATCTAGTTGTTAAATCTTCAGATTTTTCTTCGATATATTTTGAATGATCACCTAATAATTCTGTTTCCATTATTAATCGTTTTTCGGGATAATTTCGTTTTAATCAAATAGTTTATTGCTGTTGAAATCTGAACACTGCCCACTTCCTTAATGAGCCTCCAGCCAGTCTTTCCCCATTCCTAAATCAACCACCAGAGGAACTTCTAATTTAAAAGCGTTTTCCATTTCGGCTTTAATCATCGGTTGGATTTTTTCTAATTCGGAGTTGTGAACATCAAACACAAGCTCATCATGAACCTGTAATAACATCTTTGATTTCCATCCCGAACCATCGGGATTCGGCGAAGTCAACTTATTATGGATGTTAATCATTGCAATTTTGATAATATCAGCTGCTGATCCCTGAATAGGAGCATTCACGGCATTTCGCTCCGCACCGCCACGTACAACAGCGTTTTGCGAATTGATATCTTTTAAATAACGGCGGCGACCTAAAATCGTTTGCACATAACCATGATCACGGGCAAAATCAATTTGTTCGCCGATATAGGATTTCAGTCTTGGATATGATTTATAATACGCATCAATCAAATCGGCGCTTTCAGAGCGGGAAAGATTCGTCTGATTCGAAAGTCCAAATGCCGAAACACCATAAATAATTCCGAAGTTCACTGTTTTAGCATGACTACGTTGTTCACGGGTTACTTCTTCAAGTGGCACATTAAAAACTTTAGAAGCAGTCGATCTGTGGATGTCTTCATTGTTTTGGAACGCCTTAATCATATTTTCTTCGCCACTTAATGCTGCAATTACACGCAATTCTATTTGAGAATAATCGGCAGAAACTAAGGTGTAGTTTTCATCACGGGCAATAAAAGCTTTACGGATCAATCGTCCTCTTTCGGTACGGATAGGAATGTTTTGCAAGTTGGGATTATTCGAACTCAAACGTCCCGTTGCCGCAACAGTTTGCATATAATCCGTATGAACACGTCCGGTTTTTGTGTCAACCTGGTTTGGTAAGGCATCAATGTAAGTACTTTGTAATTTCACCATTTGGCGCCATTCCAGAATATCACGTACAATTTCGTGTTCGTTAGATAGATAACTCAGGACTTCTTCGCCGGTGGCATATTGGCCTGTTTTGGTTTTCTTTTGTTTGGCACCGCCTATTTTCATTTTGTCAAATAAAATATCCCCAAGTTGTTTTGGCGAAGCCAAATTGAATTTCTCGCCCGCGGTTTCGTATATTTTTTGTTCCAAAGCCTTGCTTTCAACAGCCATTTCGACCGACATGCTTTTTAAAAAAGGAACATCTAAGTTGATTCCTTCGGTTTCCATTGCTGCCAGAACAGGGATTAGCGGAATTTCGATTTCGTCAAATAATTTTTGAGTAGCTGTTTTGTCTAATTCTACAGCAAATAATTCTTTTAATTGAAAAGTTACATCGGCATCTTCGGCAGCATATTCTTTAATGTCTTCCAATGCTACTTCGCGCATTGATTTTTGATTTTTTCCTTTTTTACCAATTAGATCTTCAATGGATTTAGGCGAATATTTTAAATAAGTTTCCGATAAAATATCCATGTTATGACGCATATCCGGATTGATCAGATAATGCGCAATCATGGTGTCGAATAATTTTCCGGCTACGCGAATGCCATAATTCGATAATATTTTTAAATCGTACTTGATATTTTGACCAATTTTTTCGATGGTTTCGTTTTCGAAAAAAGGAACGAATTTCTCCGCCAAAGCTCGTGCTTCTTCCTGATTTTCCGGAAACGGAACGTAAAAACCTTTTCCTTTTTCGTAGGAAAAAGAGATTCCCACTAATTCCGCATGTAATGCATCCAGTCCTGTGGTTTCGGTATCAAAGCAAACAGAAGTTTGTTTTTCTAAATTTTGCAATAACAATCGAAGCCCTAAATCGCCCTGAATAATCTGGTACGAATGAGGCGTGCTTTCTAAGGTGCTATAAAATTGAAGGTGTGATATTTCGCTGTCGTGAGTAGGAAGTGTGCTTGAAAAAAGGTCAAATTGCTCTTCGTTTTTAGGCGAAGGTTTTTTGTATAACTTCGTTTCGTCAACAGCAGCTGTTTCATTTTGGGGAGCCTGTGACGGACTTTTGAAAATGGTATCAAATTGTTCTGCCATTCTTCTAAACTCCAATTCATGAAATAAAGCATCCGTTTTTTCTACGTCCGGAGTTGAAAGTTCGTAATCTGTTTCGTTAAAGGCTACAGGGCAATCAATGCAGATAGTAGCTAGTTTTTTCGATAATAATCCTAATTCGGCATTCGCTTCAATTTTTTCTTTTAAAGCACCTTTAAGTTGATGTGTATTTGCTAATAAATTTTCGAGTGAACCAAATTCAGCCAGGAATTTTTTAGCCGTTTTTTCACCCACACCCGGTAATCCCGGGATATTATCGGCAGAATCGCCCATCATTCCCAAATAATCAATTACTTGTTCCGGTCTTTCGATTTCAAATTTTGCTAAAACTTCCGGAATACCCCAAATTTCGATTCCGTTCCCCATACGGGCAGGTTTGTACATGAAAATATTTTCGGAAACTAACTGGGCAAAATCTTTATCAGGAGTAACCATAAAGACTTTATAGTTTTGTTTTTCAGCCTGCTTGGCAATTGTCCCAATCAAATCATCGGCTTCATAACCCGCTTCTTCAATAATGGGAATATGCATGGCGTTTAGCAACGCCTGAATGTAAGGAATTGCAATTTTAATAGCTTCAGGTGTAGCGTCACGGTGGGCTTTGTATTCCGGATAGAGTTCGTTACGCATATCGCTGCCGCCTTTGTCAAAAGCTACCGCCAGATGATCCGGTCTTTCACGCTTGATGACATCCATTAACGAATTCATAAATCCCATAATGGCCGATGTATCCATACCCTTAGAATTGATTCTTGGATTTTTAATAAAGGCATAATAGCCTCTAAAAATTAAAGCATAGGCATCGAGTAGAAAAAGACGTTTTTGAGCTGACATATTGAAATAATTTGGATGTAAAAATAAACAAAGGTTTTTAAATACATTGTTTTTTCCCGGTTCATTCTGTGTCTTTTTAGCAGAGTTTAATTATTTGGGCGTGCCAGCAGCTAGAGAAAGGGGCAAAATTAATTTACGGTGATTCGCCCCTTTCTCTAGCTGCTGTCGTGCTATCCGCGCTACTTCGGTAGCCAGCTCCTATCACTCACGCGGTTGAAGACAAAGAATGGTATTTTGTGTATTCCATTTACATTCTCAATCTTGTCATCCCGTAGAATGAGGGATCTCATCAAGTAGCTCATTTGTTTTCCTACAAGGTCTTTTTTTAGACCTTGTAGGAATTTAAATTGAAAAACAAACTTATACCTACAGGGTTTTTGTAAACCTTGCAGGATTTAATAATCGAAATTGGTATTGAATTTTGTGTTGAATGAACCGCGTTGCAAACGCTTTGTTTTGTTTTTTTAAGAAAGTAGGCACTCGATGCAATCGAGCGCCAGATGGGAATTAAAATCTTTTAGAATTATTTATTATATAATTTACAATTTCAGCTTCTTTTTGTTTGTTCTGAATATTGATAGCCTCGGATATACTTATTACCTTGCTCGAAAAAGAAGTATTTATAATAGTTGCGGTTTTATGTTGTATAATAGAAAATTTTTCTGAACAAATATATTCTGTATCAGAAGGAAAATTTATAGTCAATTGTTCTGACTTAATTTCTATTATATTTTTATCTTTCATGTAATTTTAACTCTCTAATGTGATTACAGCTTGTTCTTCTAAAGTTGATAAAGCTTGTAATGATTTGCTGCTTTTTGGTTTTGCAGTTTTTAAATCTTTTTTTACTAATTTACCATTATTTTTTCTCTCTGCAAAATTAGTAAAAAAAGATAAATATCTATTAGGTGAAACTCCATCAAAAATTAAAATTTTTACTTTATTATTACTGTCTTCTTTTTCACTCATTGCATCTTCATGTAAAGTTAGACATAAACTTTTTACATAAGGTTCAATGTAATATACTTCTTTAATTCCAGCAGCGATAATATGTCTTGCACAATTGTGACAAGGGTAAGTAGTACAAAATAAACGGCTACCTATTAATTTATCGCCTGTAGTTAATGCACCCTGAATTATTGCATGCATTTCGGCATGAACAGAGCGAGAAAACTCTATAAGATCTTTAACTTTTGTGTTTTTAATAATCTTTTCTTTTAATCTGAATTCAATGTTTGATGACTTTTTTAATTCTTCAAATTCTTCATCATTAAGAATAGATTCAACAATATTATCTACTACTTTAGATTTTTGAAAATCATTACTACAGAATTCATGATTAAAACATCTTTGATCATTTTCAGTATTTGAAGTATATAAATTCCCACCATACTTAGGAACGTCATTCCAGCCGATAGATAGTACATTTTCTTTGTCATCAACTATACAAGCACCGACTTGTCTAGACAGGCATGCTGAATTTCCAGCAGCAGCTTTGGCATTATACATTGCAATTTCTTCAATTGTAGGAGTGATAATTGAAGTTTCAAATACTAAATGTAGAAATCTAGAAATTTTATGATCTATTTTTGGAATATTGCCTTTGCTTACTCTAATGAATAAATCTCCTTCTACAAAAACATCTCTAACATTTTGACCATATTTATAGTTTTGTCTATCATCAATTTCAATAATTTCTTCAATTTCCGTATTTTTAAAATTCTTCGTTTTAAGGTTTGCTTTTCTGTCTTCTAATGATGAAAACACACTAATTAGATAAAAGTTTTCAGAGTATATTTTTCTTAATAAATAAAGTTCTTCTTTAGTCTTAATAGAATCAATAATGTAACAGACTCTTCTTGATTCATAATCTGTTGATTTGGGATTTTGATCTTTTAAACCTTTTTGTTCTTTTGTTTTAGCAACTCTATCAACATGTATTTTTTTTACAGCATATTCTGCGAGCCTTTCATTATTATTATGTTTTCTAATTATATTTCCTTTATTAATTTTGTTGTAATATTCAGAAAAAATAGCGCTAGCATTCGTACGAACTTTAGGGATTTCATTTTTTTCTTCTTCAGTAAATTCATACTCTTCAATGAACTCACTTAACTTAAGTATTTTAACCTCTTCGTATTGATAATCAGTCTCTATTTTATATTTTAAGTTTTCTAAGACTTTTTCTTTTAGTGAACCAATTGGAGAACAAATACCAATAATAAGTTCTTCAGTTAATGTTTTTTCAAATTTTTCTAATGTTGATTTACTATTTTCAGATTTAAATAGAGTTGGAGATTTTATTGCAAGTTCACCCATGTTTTTATCTAGTTTTTGGTTGTTAATTTGAGTTTTTTTAAGTTACAGAAAACTACAATCTCAATTGTTAGATTTGTGTCTAATTTATTTGTTGTTTGTTTTCTCAAATATATTAAAATATTCTTACAAAATTAATTATGAAATCAAATCGTAATTATTAGCCCTGATCGCAGCGGCATCCTTTTTATTTTGTCCTTCGATCCTTCCATGAACTCTGGACAGGCTAAGCTCAGGATGACAAAATAAAAAGATAGAGCGGAGAGCAGGAGAGAACATGATGAAATGTTTTATCATTCTGCTCCTAAAAAACAGGGTATCAAGTTAAAGTTTGTTTAAGATTTTCTAAATTATGGGGAAGATGTTGTTATTTTGTGTAAAAAATATAAAATGGGTTTTAGATTGCTGTTTTTTGTAGTTTTTCTTTTTGTGATAGAATTGTATGCTTTTCAGGCTGTTAAAACCGTATTGAAAGAGCGATGGTTTTTAGTTGCTTATGGTATATTAAGTTTGGCGGTTTTAGTTTATATCGTTTATTCTTTCAGCACTTTTGATCGTTCGGTGGGACAAACGCATAACACTATGTTTATGATGGGGCTAATGCTGGTAGTTTATGTTCCTAAAATTGTGTTGGCCATTGTTTTATTAGGTGAAGATATTTTTAGAGTAGGAGCGAGTGTGGTTAATTATTGTATGTATAATTCGCCACGGAGTGAAATAATGCCTGACAGACGCAGGTTTATAAGTCAGTTGGGTTTAGGTCTGGCTGCTATTCCGTTTTTGTCGTTGCTGTATGGGGTGACCATTGGGAAATACAATTATAAGGTGATTAAACAACGTATTTTTTTTCCTGATTTGCCCGATGCGTTTGATGGTTTTAAGATAACTCAAATTTCGGATGTGCATTCCGGAAGTTTTGATAATCCGGAGAAAATTAATTATGCTATTGACCTGATTAATGAGCAGGATTCGGATATGATTTTGTTTACGGGTGATATTGTCAATACGCATGCTACTGAAATGCATCCGTGGATTGAGACTTTTAAACGGATTAAAAAACACGAATACGGTAAATATTCTGTTCTGGGGAATCATGATTATGGCGAATATGTAAGTTGGCCAACGGAAGCTGATAAAGCCCAAAATTTTAAAGATATTAAAGATTTGTACAGCCAGATTGATTTTAAACTGCTGTTGAACGAACATACATTTATCGAAAGAAATGATGCTAAAATTGCCTTAGTAGGTGTTGAAAACTGGGGGAATAATTTTAAGAAAGCAGGTGATTTAAATAAAGCTTCGGAGGCTTTAGGCGAAAAAGATTTTAAAATCCTGATGAGTCATGATCCAAGTCATTGGGATTTTGAAGTAAAAGAGCATGCAAAGAATTTTCATTTAACCTTTTCAGGGCATACCCACGGAATGCAGTTTGGTATTGAAATTCCGGGTTATTTTAAATGGAGTTTAGCACAATATGTCTATGCACAATGGGCAGGTTTGTATGAGCATTTAGGTCGTTATGTGTATGTAAACAGGGGTTTTGGTTTTCATGCTTACCCGGGCAGAGTAGGAATTATGCCTGAAATTACGGTTATCGAACTAAAAAAAGGGGATAAAGTAGCATAATTAGTTAAAAATGCTACATTTGTATGTAAGAAAAGATTATTTTTTCTTAGATTTAAAAAAATTAATTCGTTGGTTTTATGTCAAAATTTGGAGAACTTATAAGTGCACATGTACCTGTGTTAATTGATTTTTACACAGATTGGAATGAATCTTCGGTTTCTATGCACGATGTTATTAGAGATGTTGCTGCTGCTCTGGGTGACAAAGCAAAAGTAATAAAGATTGATGTGGATAAAAATCAAGAACTTGCCGAAGCATTAAGAATTAAAGGATTGCCTACTTTGATGGTGTATAAAAACGGTCAGATGGTTTGGCGACAATCCGGAGAATTAGATGCTAATTCGCTAATAAGCATTGTTCAGGAGCAGATTTAGGTTTTTATAGTTTCGAAAGAAAAGTTATTTTCTGCTAAGTATTGAAGTACTCTGGGCAATACATATTCCAGGTTTTTGAAAGCTTTTACACTATCGTGAAATACGATTATACTTCCTGATTGGGTATTACTGATTACATTATTCAGGCATTTTTCCTTAGTGATGCTTTGGTCAAAATCAGCACTAAGCACATCCCACATTATTATTTTATAGCCTTTTTGTCTGAGTTTTTTAGCTTGGGCTCTTTTTATTTTGCCGTAAGGTGGGCGGAAGATTTTAGATTTTAGTCCCGAAATATCGGGATTGATTTTAGATTGTAGATTTGAAATAGCCGCTTCGCATAATTCGAAATTTTCTATATATTTTTTGTCTTCTGTTTTCCAACCGTTTAAATGATTGAAAGTGTGGTTTCCTGTCGCGTGACCACTCTCGATTATTTTGTTGAAGATTTCCGGATGTTGTTCTATGTTTTTTCCAATGCAAAAAAAAGTAGCTTTGGCATTATATCGCTCCAATTGATCTAAAACCCATGTTGTTATTTCAGGCGTTGGTCCGTCATCAAACGTAAGGTAGATTTTGTTTTCATTATTAGGAATGTCCCAAACATAGTTAGAAAATAGTTTTTTAATAACGCGATTTGTTTTAACCCAATAAGCTTTCATTTGTAAATAAGGTGTGATGTTAAAGAGACATTTGGATGTTATGATTAATTTGGTTAACTAATTTTCTTTTTTGCTTGATCAAAAAAGAAACAAAAAAATCAAGTCTTACACTTCCTCGTCGGTCAAATTAGTTTTCGAATACTAAAAGAAAATAACTCGCTACGCTCAAACAGATTTTCTTTTTACGTATTCTTCAAACATTTGACACTCGACTGCGGAAGCTAAGGACATTTGACGCTTGAAAAAACTATAAAAATCATTTGAATTGATGCAGATATAAGACTATGCTTCCTTTAGATGGTTATATGCTTAAAAAAAATTTCAGCCATATATTAAAGATAAAAAAAATGTAGCAATCTTTTTTGATAGGATTGCTACATTTTTTTATAAAATAGATTTTCTTTTATTCTTTATCTCTTCCAAAACGCTCAAAAATAGTAACATAAGTGTTGAACGTAGTTCTGTGTTTCTGGAAAAAAGCGGTATCGTTGTTTTTCTTCATTACTCCTAATAACGCTCTGTAGCGTTCAATATCGGTAACAATATCAATAGCGATATCAGATTGGTCTGCAGCATCCATTTTGCTGTAGTAATTTAGGTTTTCTTTGTATTTTACAGTTAGTTTGTCAAGGATTTCCTGAGCTTTTGCTTTTTCGCCTACCTGATAATAGCCGTTTGCAAATGGTTCTAATAATGAATAATAACCAAATTTATCTACAGGCATTTTCTCCATAGCTAAATTAATTACTTTTTTAGCTTTGTCAATTTTACCTTCTTTTATCAATTGATCCATTAATCGGGAAAGATTAGTTCTGTAAGTAATACTTTCACGACGCGTTTCAGGGTCGTGGTAAATGTCACCATTACTATTGCCCCAGTCCCATTTCATCACGATGCTGTACATTTTATCAGAATCAATTTTACCCATTTCCATAGGGTTTCCATCTTTAGGGATAGTGGTTCTTACAGGAATTAGTTTGTAAACCATACCATCCAGTTGAAGGTAATCTTTCATCCATAAGTATTCTTCGTCTTCAAAAGCTCCTCCGCTAAAATAAATAGGTCTTTTCCAGTTATTGTTAGCAATAAGATCAAGCATCATTAGTCTGTTCTTGTATAAGGCACTTCCCTGAATGTCGATATCGATGTAAGGAACAATGGAGTCATAATCTTTCTCAGACACCATTTTGCTTTTAATAATAGCATTTTTGTCAACCGGAATTCTCACCTGATTGGTAGGGTAGAAATGAATGGTTTGTCCGTTTTGCATGTCAACTGTTGATTTAGGATGTTTGATAAAATCCATAAATCCTTTTACGCTCCAGCGGCTTTTTATTTTAGGAATGCTTACCACATAATCCAGTTTATCTCCTACATACTGGTCGTGTGTAAACGAGATAGGTAACGGATCGGATTCGTAAGTTTTGGTTTTCATCTGATCAATGTACCAGTCGGTCATGAAAAGGCTGGTGTTTACAATTTTAACATCGGTTCTGATGCTTTCAATTTCCTGAGCATACCATAACGGGAAGGTGTCATTGTCTCCAATGGTGAATAAAATAGCATCGGGATCACATGAATTTAAATACGCTTTTGCCATTGCTAAAGCAGTATATTTACCGGAACGATCATGATCATCCCAGTTTTCAGAAGCCATTAAAACCGGTGCTGCTAACAAAGAGGCTGCTATAATTACGGGAGCAGCAATTTTTGCGTTCAGGTATTTAGTAGCGCTTTCGTATATCGAATAAACTCCAAGTCCTATCCATATCGCAAAAACATAGAAGGAGCCTACTAAGGCATAATCTCTTTCACGAGGTTCAAAAGGTCTCTCGTTAAGGTATATTTTTAATGCAATTCCGGTAAAAAGGAATAGAACTAATAATACATAAAAACTTTTTAAGTCTTTCCCTGCATGATACATTAGACCAATAAGTCCTAAAACAAAAGGGATAAAATAATAAACATTGCGACCTTTGTTGTTTAAGGCGTCTGTAGGTAAGTTGTCTTGTGAACCTAAATGAATTTCGTCAATAAACTTAATTCCGCTAAGCCAGTTTCCGTCCTGATTGTCATACCTTCCCTGATTGTCGCTTTGACGACCAACAAAATTCCACATCAGGTATCTCCAGTACATGTAGCCAAATTGAAACTCAGCCATAAAACTAAGATTATCTGCTGTAGTAGGCTTTTCAATGATTAGATAATCACTATAACTTCTTAAAAATTTTACATAGCCTTCATTGTCAATTTGTTTTTGAGCATACGCTTTTCTGAATTCGGCAATGGTTTTTTCTACTTCATTTCTTAATTGAGCAGTAGCTCTGTTGTAATCTTCTTCAGATAATTTACTGGCGTCAATTCCGTAACGAGCCAAATCATTTTCATAAGGATAATTTGGATTTATAGTAAATTGTGGCGGATTAGTAAAATTAATATAGTTTTCAATATTAGCGGTGCTCCACATTCGGGGTAAGAAGGCCTTTTGAGCATCATCACTATTTTGTTCTGCATTTTTATAGTTGTTTACAATAACATATTTTCCTGTTTTGTAATCTCTCTCATAGTTAGGAGCTTTGTCACGGTAAGGATTATCCGGGTCTAAACCTGCAAAAGTTTCGGTGTATTGAGGGCCATAAAACAATGGATTAGAACCATATTGTTCTCTGTTGTAATACGCTAAAACCTCACGGGCATCTGAAGGCCTGTTTTCGTTTATAATAACATTTGCATTAGCACGAATAGGCAACATTAACCAGGTAGAGAAACCAATTAGGATAAATAATATACAAAGTATAAGTGTGTTGTAAGTTACTAAACCCTTGTCTCTAGTGAATTTTAAACCAAAATAAAAAGCGGCAATTAGTGCCAATGCAGCTAAAATAGTTCCGGAGTTAAACGGCATTCCCAGACTGTTTACAGTGAAAACTTCTGCTTCTGCAAAAAATGCCATAGTTAATGGAAGCAGTAATTTAAAAATAAATAATAAAACAGAAATCACGACCACATTAGCAATAATGAAGTTTTTGATGGTTATAGTCTTATAATTTTTAAAGTAATATAAAAATCCAATAGCCGGAATAGTCAATAATGCCATAAAATGCACTCCAAATGAAAGTCCTACTACTAGTGAAATAATAAGTAGCCATTTGTTTCCTCTTGGTTTATCCATGTCTTGTTCCCAACGTAAACCCAGCCAAAAAAGTAAGGCTATCAGTAGAGATGCCATTGCATATACTTCGGCTTCAACAGCATTATACCAAAAACTATCAGAGAAAGTGTAAGCTAAAGCACCTACAAAAGAACTTCCTAAAATTACAATATTGTTATTTTTATTGGTGTCTTCAGAATTTGAGATGATTTTTCTCAGGATCATCGTGGATGACCAAAACATGAAAAGGATAGTAAAAGCACTCGAAAAAACAGAAGTCATATTAACCATTAAAGCAACATGTTGAGGGCTTGCGGCAAACATGGCAAAGAAAGCGCCAATCATTTGAAATAAAGGGGCACCGGGCGGATGTCCCACTTCCAGTTTTGCTGCTGTGGCTATATATTCTCCACAATCCCAAAAGCTCATTGTGGGCTCAACAGTAAGAGAATAGGTTATTAATGCGATTCCAAATGCAATCCATCCTATGATGGTATTCCATTTTTTGAAATTGAAAGACTCCTTATTCATGTAATAAATTTTAGTTAATTTTTCGAGTTACAAAGAAAATGTTTTTTTATTTAAGGATGCCGTCATTAACAAAATTTTCTATAAAACTAATCTGGTTTTTAACTGGTTGATTATAAAAGGATTTTGATGTTTTTGATTTTTTTTCGAAAAAAAAACCGCAAAAAGTTTGTGTAAACTGAAAAAGCTTGTAAATTTGCACTCGCAATAAAGCACTGCTGGTCTATGGTGTAATGGTAACACAACTGTTTTTGGTGCAGTCTTTCTAGGTTCGAGTCCTAGTAGACCAACATAAAAAGCCTCTCATTCGAGAGGCTTTTTTTATTTTAATTTTTGACGGTTTTATATTTTAAATATAATAAGAGGTTTTGATGCGTGATTGGCTAAGTCTTCGCTGATGCTTCCGGTAAAAAAATGCGAAAGTCCTGTTCGTCCATGGGTGCAAAAACTGATTAAATCGGCATTGATTTCTTTTGAAAAATGAATGATTCCTTTCTCGATGTTGCTGTCATTGTAAATATGGGTTGAGAAGTTTTTAATTGCAAATTCACTGGTAAATTCATTCATTATTTTATTTGCGACAGCGGTTGTTTTAAAGCTGTTTGGGGTGCATATAGTTACCAAATTTAGTTTGGCATCAAATAAATTGACAAAATCAAGTATTTTTAGGAACGGTTTTTTTATTTCTTCAGAAAAATCAGAAGCGAAGACAATGTTTTTTGGGTTGAATACCGGAATTCCTTCTTTGATAACGATAACCGGTGCTGAGGATCGGCGAACTACTTTTTCGGTGTTGGAACCTATGATTATTTCTTCAATTCCTGAAACTCCGTTAGAACCCATAACTACCAGGTCTATATTGTTTTCGTCAATGTAAGAGAGGATTCCTGTAGATGCTTTTTCCATTTTGATGGAGTCGATGATAATGAGGTCTTTAAGGTAATCTTTCTCTTTTGTAAAACGCAGTGTTTCTTTTGCTTTTTGGATAAAAAACATAATATCAGGAATTGGGGTGGCGCCTGTAATTGCATCACTCATCTGGTTAGGAATTTCCATTATGTGGAGTAAATGGATTTCCAGATTGTTTTTGAGGGCTAGTTGTGCGGCTAGTTTCAGTGCGTTTTCGGCCTGAGTAGAGAAATCCGTAGGTACTAATATTTTTTTCATGATTATGATTGGGTTTTGTAATTGTAATTCTGTTTTTTTTAATGAAAATAAAGGTAAGGAATAATTTTACAGCAGTCAATTATTTTTGGTTTATAAAAATAAACACTATATTTGTGCCGTTATTTATTAAAATCTAGATAATGAGGGGACTAAATGTCCCCTCTTTTTATAAAAAATATGACATTTAAAGAAAAAGTAAATACATTATTGCAGGAAGCTCTTGAGGAGAGACCTTCCCTTTTTTTGATTGATCTGACTATTACTGATGCGTTTAAGGTAATTATAACTTTGGACGATGACAACGGAGTGGTTTTGCAGGATTGTATTGATGTTAGCAGGGCAATAGAGAATAACTTAGACAGAGAAGAGCAGGATTTTTCTCTTGAAGTAGCTTCAGTAGGGGTGGGATCAACGTTAAAATTAGTTCGTCAGTATAAAAAAAATATTGGCAGAACATTGATTGTGACTACAAATACTGAAAAAATTGAGGCTGAATTAGTTGATGCTAATGAAGATTTCATAATTTTGTCTTGGAAAGCAAGAGAGCCTAAAAAAATAGGAAAAGGAAAAGAAACAGTACAGAAAGAACAACAAATACCTTATACAGAAATTAAAGAGGCGGTTGTTACAGTAACATTTTAATTTAAAGAATTCGCATGGAAAATTTAGCATTAATCGATTCATTTTCAGAGTTTAAAGATGATAAACTTATTGATCGTGTAACGCTTATGGCAATTTTAGAAGATGTATTTAGAAATGCATTGAAGAAAAAATACGGTTCAGATGATAATTTCGATATCATTATTAATCCTGATAAGGGAGATATGGAAATTTGGAGAAGAAGGGTAATCGTTGCTGACGAAGATTTAGATTTTGAAAATGAAGAGATTACTTTAACAGAAGCCAGAAAAATTGAAGCAGATTTTGAAATAGGTGAAGAGGTTTCTGAAGAAGTAAAGTTGATTGATTTAGGAAGAAGAGCTATTTTGGCTTTGCGTCAAAACTTGATTTCTAAAATCCATGAACACGATAATACAAATCTTTACAAGCAATTTAAAGATTTAATAGGTGATATTTATACTGCCGAAGTGCACCACGTTAGACCAAGAGTTGTTATCCTTGTGGATGATGAAGGAAATGAAATTGTTTTGCCAAAAGAGAAACAAATTCCATCTGATTTCTTCCGTAAAGGAGATAATGTACGTGGTATTATTGAAAGTGTAGAGCTAAAAGGAAATAAACCTCAGATTATTATGTCCAGAACTTCAGAGAAGTTTTTGGAAAAATTGTTTGAACAGGAAATTCCGGAAGTTTTTGACGGTTTAATAATGATTAAAAAAGTAGTAAGAATTCCGGGTGAAAAAGCTAAAGTAGCCGTAGATTCTTATGATGACAGAATTGATCCTGTGGGAGCTTGTGTGGGAATGAAAGGTTCCCGTATCCACGGAATTGTTCGTGAATTAGGTAATGAAAATATTGATGTTATTAATTACACCAGTAACATTCAATTATTTATAACAAGAGCATTAAGCCCGGCTAAGGTTTCTTCGATTAAAATTAATGAAGAAGCTAAAAGAGCTGATGTATTCTTGAAATTAGAAGAAGTTTCTAAAGCAATTGGTAGAGGTGGTCATAACATTAAACTGGCTGGTTTATTAACAGGTTATGAATTAGATGTTATCCGAGAAGGTGATATCGCTGGCGCTACTGCTGATGAGGATGATGTTGAATTAACAGAATTCTCAGATGAAATTGAAGAATGGATTATAGAGGAGTTTGCAAAAATTGGTTTGGATACTGCAAAAAGTATTTTGAAGCATGATGTAGAAGACTTAGTAAGAAGAACAGATTTAGAAGAAGAAACAATTCTGGATGTAATGAAAATATTGAAAGAAGAGTTTGATAGTTAGTTCTATGCTTCTAACAACACAACAAAATAGGTAATAATAAAAAGGTTATATGTCTGAAGAGAGAGTAATAAGAATAAACAAAGTTTTAAGGGAATTGAATATTTCTTTGGAAAGAGCTGTGGATTATCTTAAAGATAAAGGGATTGCAATTGAGTCCAATCCGAACACAAAAATTTCCAACGACGTATACGATGTCTTGTGCGGTCAGTTTGCGGGTGACAGAGGGAAAAAAGAAGCTTCTAAGGAAGTAGGAGAAGAAAAAAGAAAAGAAAAAGAGGCTTTACGTATTGAACGTGATAGAGAAGCGGAAGATAAACGTAAGCAAGAAGAGGAATTGCAAAGACAACAACAGGAAGTGATTAAGGCAAGAGCCGTAATTTCAGGACCTGTTCAGGTTGGTAAAATTGATTTAAATCCTTCTAAACCTACACCTCCGGCAGCTGCTGTTCCGGCTGAAGAAAAAGTTGTTTCTCCAAAGCCTGAAGCTGTAGAAGAAAAACCGGCTGCTAAAACTGTTTCTCCTGAGAAATCGGAATCAGACAAAAAAGAAGAAAAGCCTGTTGTTGCTGAAGCTGCTAAACCTGTAGCTGAAAATAAAGAGCCTAAAAAGGAAGAAACGATTCCGGCTCCAAAGCCTAAAGAAAAAGAGAAAGAAGAGGTTAAGGCGGTTAAAGAAACAGCTAAAACTGATGAAGCACCAGCGGAAGAAGCAATTGCTACTCAATACCAAAAACTTTCAGGAGCTAAATTGACAGGGCAGACTATTGATTTGTCACAATTCAATAAGCCTAAAAAGAAAAAAGAAGATCCTAAAATTACTCCTAATAAACCAGGTGCGCCTGGAGCTGCCGGAGCTAATGCCAATAAAAATAAGCGTAAAAGAATTGCTCCTAAACCAGGAACTCCTAATACGCAAAGTACACCCAGACCTCCGGGAACTCCTAATCCTAATAAAATTACACCTAATGCAGCTGGTGGAGGATTTAATGCAAACAGAGGGGCAAGACCTGGGTTTGTAAAAGGAAATCGTCCTGCTATTGTGGCTAAAGTAGAGCCAACAGAAGAGGAAGTTAAAAATCAAATTAGAGAAACTTTAGAAAAACTTCAAGGTAAAAAAGGAGGAAAATCTAAAGCGGCTAAATACAGAAGAGATAAAAGAGATACACACCGTCAAAAATCTGATGATGAGCAAAGAGCTTTAGACGAAGAAAGTAAAACTATTAAGGTTACTGAATTCGTTACTGTAGGTGAAATTGCCATTATGATGGATGTACCTATTAATAAAGTAATTGGTACTTGTATGTCACTTGGTATCATGGTTACTCAAAATCAACGTCTGGATGCTGAAACATTAACTATCGTTGCTGATGAATTTGGTTACGATGTTGAATTTATTACTGTAGATATCGAAGAAGCTATCGAAGTAATTGAAGATAAAGAAGAAGACTTAGAAGTAAGAGCGCCTATTGTTACGGTAATGGGTCACGTCGATCACGGTAAGACCTCTTTACTGGATTATATTCGTAAAGAAAATGTTATTGCTGGAGAATCCGGAGGAATCACACAGCACATTGGGGCTTACGGTGTAACTTTAGATAACGGACAAAAAATTGCTTTCTTAGATACACCGGGTCACGAGGCGTTTACCGCAATGCGTGCACGTGGAGCTCAGGTAACCGATATTGCTATTATTGTAATTGCTGCTGATGATGACATCATGCCGCAAACTAAAGAGGCTATTTCTCATGCTCAGGCAGCAGGAGTGCCTATTATATTTGCTATCAATAAGGTAGATAAACCAAATGCGAATCCTGAAAAAATTAAAGAGCGTTTAGCCGGTATGAATTTATTAGTAGAAGACTGGGGTGGAAAAATCCAATCGCATGATATCTCTGCTAAAAAAGGAACAGGTGTTAAAGAGCTTTTGGAAAAAGTATTATTAGAGGCTGAGGTTTTAGAATTAAAATCAAATCCTAATAAAGCAGCTCAGGGTACTGTAGTAGAAGCATTCTTAGATAAAGGAAAAGGATATGTATCTACAATATTAGTACAACACGGAACATTAAGAATTGGAGATTATTTATTAGCAGGTAAGCATCATGGTAAGGTAAAAGCGATGCATGATGAGCGTGGTAATATTGTTACTGTGGCTGGACCTTCAACGCCGGTATCTATTTTAGGTCTGGACGGTGCAGCAACTGCAGGTGATAAATTCAATGTATTTGAAGACGAAAAAGAAGCAAAACAAATTGCAGCTAAACGTTCTCAGTTAATGCGTGAACAATCAGTACGTACACAACGTCATATTACACTTGATGAAATTGGTCGTCGTATTGCATTAGGTCAGTTTAAAGAATTGAACGTAATCCTTAAAGGAGACGTGGATGGTTCTGTGGAAGCATTATCTGATTCATTCTCTAAATTGTCTACTGAAGAAATTCAGATTAACATTATCCATAAAGGTGTTGGAGCCATTACTGAAACTGACGTTATGTTAGCTTCTGCTTCTGATGCGATTATTATCGGATTTAACGTTCGTCCTGCCGGAAATGCAAGACAGTTAGCTGATAAAGAAGAGATCGATATCCGTTACTACTCTATTATCTATGCGGCAATCGATGACTTGAAAGATGCAATGGAAGGAATGCTTGCTCCGGAAATGAAAGAGGAAGTATTAGGAACTGCTGAAATTAGAGAGTTATTCAAAATTTCTAAAGTAGGTACTATTGCAGGATGTATGGTTATGGATGGTAAGATTACCCGAAATGGAAAAATCAGAATCATTAGAGAAGGTGTAGTAATCCATGAAGGAGAACTAATTGCATTGAAACGTTTTAAAGACGATGTAAAAGAAGTTACTAAAGGTTACGATTGTGGTATCCAGATAAAAGGATTCAATGATATCGAAGAAAGAGATGTTATTGAAGCTTACCACGAAGTAGCAATCAAGAAAAAATTGAAATAGTATTTCAAATATAATCTTATAAGAAAAATCCCGAGCAATCGGGATTTTTTTGTATTTATGCCTACCGTGTGTTTTTAAGCCACAGATTACACAGATTTTTACAGATTGGTTTAAATGATATGTTGTGGTAATTTAGGGTGTATTAGTCGTCTCTTCGAGTGATTTTAAATGATATTGCGACAGCATTATTATTTAAAATTGTATCGAGAAGTTTTGTTTTAAGCCCAAGTTCATGAATTGATGAATTCCAAAACTATTTTATTAAAGAAGATTTTTTTGTTTCTCTTAAAGTCGCTTTTCTTTAACGAAAAGAATTTTGGTTTTTTATTTGGAACAATATAAACGGGTTTTAATTAACTTTAAGGTAAGTCATTTTGAAGCGATTTAGCCCATAAAAAAAGAGCTTAAAAAAGTATAAAATCACTTTTTTAGGCTCTTTTTTTTATAACAAATAGTGTTAAAATTTTATTTTTTAGGTTTTATTAAAAAAGCATTTTCATAGCTTTTTTTGATTTCGGCTAAATTTCTTTCGGCTTCAATCCTGCTTCTGAAATTACCTATCCAAACTTTGTAATTAGGTGTGTTAAAAACGATAGTTCCGTCCAGCTCTGGAAAACTTTGTCTACAGCTGTATAAGGTGCTTTTTGCTTTTTCACTGTTTCCGCTAAAGACCTGGATTTTATATCCCTCATTTACAGCTATTGAGCTGTTTAATTTTCTTTTTTCGTTTAATAGTTGTTCAAACTTGGGATTTTGATGAATGTTAATTTTTGCCTCTTGAGCCGATAATTTATAACTGCAAATTGTCATAAGTGCAATGCAAATTGAAGTGTTTTGAATAGTTAAAATTCTCATAATGTGAAGATTTTTAAGTAAAATTAATATTTATAAACTGAATGTGAAACAAAAAATTTATTTAGAATTATTATAAATTGAGTTTTGAGCTATTTTAGGGTTTTGAGAATAGTTCTTAAGTCGTATTTTTGTGGCTGTTTAAAATAAAGGGACGTTTTTATATGAAATTGTTGTATAAAAAATTGTGCCAATTTTTAGTAGATAATCATTATACTTTATGAAAAAGGTGGGTAACCATAATTCGAACTCAAGGAAAATGTTTTTAAGTTTAGCAATGATGCTGGCTTTTTCCTTCTCTTCATTTGCGCAAGATGCTGCTCCTGCAGCACCAACCGAGGCTGCTCCTGCAGCTGCAACTGCTGGTGGTGATCCGGTAAAAGGTAAGGCGCTTTTTAATTCTAATTGTGCTGCTTGTCATAAGCTTGATGCTAAGTCAACAGGTCCTGCTTTAAGAGGGATTGCTGATAAGCATGATGCAGAATGGCTTTACAAGTGGATTCATAACAGTTCTGACATGATTAAGTCAGGAGATCCTGTTGCTGTTAAATTATTTGAGGAAAATAATAAATCAGTAATGACTGCTTTTCCACAATTGTCAAATGAGGATATTGATAACATTATAGCCTATACTTCTGAGCCAAAAGCTGAGCCTGCTGCAGGTGCTGCAACTGGTGCTGCCACTCCTCCGGGAACAAATGTTGGTGGAGGTAGCTCTAATAATGTAATATTAGGGGTTCTTGCATTGGTTTTAGTGGTGTTAGTAGTAATGCTAATCATGGTGAACAATGTTTTAACTAAAGTTGCTAAAGCGAATGGTATTGAAGTGGCTCCTAAAGCTGAGCGTACTCCAATCTGGAAAGCTTTTGTTAAAAATCAATTTTTAGTATTGGTTACTTCTATTTTCTTATTATTAGCGAGTGGGTATTTTGTTTACGGCTTTTTAATGCAGGTAGGTGTGGATCAGGATTATGCTCCAATTCAGCCGATACATTATTCTCATAAAATTCACGCTGGTGATAATGAGATCAACTGTAAATACTGTCACTCTGCTGCAAGAGTTAGTAAATCAGCAGGTATTCCTTCTTTAAATGTTTGTATGAACTGTCATAAAAATATTTCTGAAGTTGCTGAGACTACAGCTACACCTGAATACAGCAAAGCATTTTATGATGCTCAAATTCAAAAATTATACGATGCCGTTGGATGGGATAAAACTACTCAGTCTTATACCGGAAAAACAAAACCTGTAAAATGGGTTCGTATTCATAATTTACCTGATTTTGTTTACTTTAACCACTCTCAACACGTAACTGTAGGAGGAATTGAATGTCAAACATGTCACGGTCCTGTTGAAACTTACGAAATTCAAAAACAATTTGCTCCTTTAACAATGGGATGGTGTATTGATTGCCATAGAAAAACAGATGTTAAAATGGAAGGAAATGGGTATTATACTAAGATACATGAAGAACTTTCTAAGAAATATGGTGTGGAGAAATTGACCGAAGCACAAATGGGAGGTTTAGAATGTGGAAAATGCCACTATTAATCAAATTATTAAGATTTTAATATATATATACAATGTCATCAAACAAAAAATACTGGAAAAGTGTTGAGGAACTAGAAAATGGTTCTATTGTTGAGGCGCTTAGAAATAACGAGTTTGTTGAAGAAATTCCTACTGATGAGTTTTTAGGAAATACGGATGCAATGTCATCTTCTTCAACTTCAAGACGTGATTTTCTAAAGTACGTTGGTTTTAGTACTGCTGCGGCAACACTTGCTGCATGTGAAGGGCCTGTGAACAAGACAATTCCTTATGTATTACAACCGGAGCAAATCATTCCTGGAGTAGCTGATTATTATGCAACTTCTGTTTTTGACGGTTTTGATTTTGCAAATCTACTTGTTAAAACACGTGAGGGGCGTCCTATTAAAATAGATAATAATACTATTTCGGGAGCTAAATTTGCTGCAAATGCCAGAGTTCATGCCTCAATATTGTCATTGTATGATAATATGCGTTTGAAAGCACCAAAATTGGAATCGAAAGACTCTAGTTGGTCTGCAGTAGATGCAAGAATTAAATCAAGCATTGCTGAAGCAAAAGCGGCAGGTAGTCAGGTAGTTTTACTGACGAATACTTTAGCAAGTCCTTCAACAGAAAAATTAATTGCTGATTTTATTGCTGCAAATCCTAACGCAAAACATGTGATTTATGATGCTGTTTCCTCTTCTCAGGCTTTAGATGCTTTTGAAGCTGTTTATGGAGAAAGAGCTTTAGTAGATTATGATTTCTCAAAAGCATCTCTTATTGTTTCTGTAGGAGCTGATTTCCTTGGAGATTGGCAAGGTGGAGGATATGATGCAGGTTATGCTCAAGGCAGAATTCCGAAAAACGGAAAAATGTCTCGTCATTTCCAATTAGAAGCTAATATGACTTTATCTGGTGCTGCTGCTGATAAGCGTTTACCAATGTCGGTATCGAATCAAAAACAAGCATTAGTACACATATATAATATTATAACAGGTTCTGCAGTTGCTGTAAACCTGGCACCGGAATTTAAGGCAGAAGTTACTAAAGCAGCTCAGCAATTGAAAGCAGCAGGTTCTAAAGGTCTTTTGGTTTCTGGTATCCAGGATAAAAATGCACAATTATTAGTTTTAGCTATCAATCAGGTTTTGGCCAGTGAAGCTTTTACAACTGTTGGAACAAGACAAATAAGAAAAGGATCTGATGAAAAAGTAGCTCAGTTACTTAAGGATATGAAAGCTGGAAGCGTTCATACTTTAATTATGAGCGGTGTGAACCCGGTTTATACTCTTGCTGATTCAGCTTCTTTTGTAGAAGGTCTTAAAAAAGTAAAAACTTCAGTAGCTTTATCTTTAAAAGAAGACGAAACTGCTTCTATTACAACTATAGCTGCTCCGGTTCCTCATTATTTAGAGGCTTGGGGAGATTTAGTTTTAACTAAAGGTACTTATAGCTTAACGCAGCCAACTATTCGTCCATTGTTTGAAACAAAACAATTTCAGGATGTTTTGATGTCTCTTAATGGGCTTACAGGTACTTATTACGATTATTTAAAAGCTTATTCTTCATCATTTATTGCAGGTTCAAGCTGGAATAAAGTATTGCATGATGGTGTTTTTGTTGGAGCTCCACAAGCTGCTTCAGGAGGAACAGCTGATTATGCTTCTGCTGCGAATGAATTAGCAAAATCTAAAGCTGGTGCCGGATTAGAATTAGTATTGTATACTAAAACAGGTATGGGAGATGGTCAACAGGCTAATAACCCATGGTTGCAGGAGTTTCCTGATCCAATTACCAGAGTTTCCTGGGATAACTATCTAACTGTTTCTAATGCTGATGCAAAAACTATCGGTTTATCTAATGAAATTGTTGCTAATGGAGGTTTGAATGGTAGTTATGCTACTATTACAACTGCTGATGGTACTAAATTAGAGAATGTTCCTGTTATTGTTCAACCAGGTCAGGCTGTTGGAACAGTAGGTTTAGCTTTAGGGTACGGTCGTAAAGCTGCTTTGAAAGAAGAAATGCAAGTAGGTATTAATGCTTACGCATTATATAAAGGTTTTAACGATGTTCAGGCTATTGAATTAGTTAAAGCTGGCGGAGAACATGAGTTTGCTTGTGTTCAAGGTCAAAAAACATTGATGGGTAGAGGTGATATTATTAAAGAAACTACTTTAGAGATCTTTAATACTAAAGATTCTAAAATTTGGAACGAAACACCAAAAGTATCTTTAGATCATAAAGAAGTTGAAGCAACTTCTGTTGATTTATGGGAATCTTTTGATCGTTCTGTAGGACATCACTTTAACCTTTCTATTGATTTAAATGCCTGTACAGGATGTGGGGCTTGTGTAATTGCTTGTCACGCTGAAAACAATGTACCTGTAGTAGGTAAATCAGAAGTAAGAAGAAGCCGTGATATGCACTGGTTGCGTATCGACAGATACTATTCTTCTGAAAGTACTTTTGAAGGAGATAATGAAAGAAAAGAAGGTATTGCCGGATTATCCAGTTCATTATCTACTTTTAATGAAATGGAAAAAGCAGGAGACAATCCTCAGGTAGCTTTCCAGCCAGTAATGTGTCAACACTGTAACCACGCACCTTGTGAAACAGTTTGTCCGGTTGCTGCAACTTCTCATGGTCGTCAGGGTCAAAACCATATGGCATACAACAGATGTGTAGGTACTCGTTACTGTGCTAACAACTGTCCTTATAAAGTACGTCGTTTTAACTGGTTCTTATACAATAAGAATAGTGAATTTGATTATCATATGAATGATGATTTAGGACGTATGGTGTTGAATCCGGATGTAAATGTTCGTTCTCGTGGAGTAATGGAAAAATGTTCTATGTGTATTCAAATGACACAAGCTACCATTTTAAATGCGAAGAAAGAAGGAAGAGAAGTAGTTGATGGTGAATTCCAAACTGCATGTTCAAGTGCTTGTTCTTCTGGAGCAATGATATTTGGTGATGTTAATGATAAAGCAAGTAAGGTAGCGGCATTAGCTGCTGATGAAAGATCTTATCACTTATTAGAGCACGTAGGAACAAAACCTAATGTGGTTTATCACGTAAAAGTTAGAAATACTTAGAAATAAATTTAAAATCAATATAAAGGAATATGTCTCATATATACGACTCTAGTATTAGAAAGCCTTTAGTTATAGGTGATAAAACTTATCATGATGTAACAGTAGATGTGGCAGCGCCTGTCGAAGGTTTGGCTAATAAACATTGGTGGATTGTATTTTCAATCGCCTTAACAGCCTTTCTTTGGGGAATAGGATGTATAGTTTATACCGTATCTACAGGTATTGGAACATGGGGGTTAAATAAAACAGTTGGTTGGGCCTGGGATATCACAAACTTCGTTTGGTGGGTGGGTATCGGTCACGCAGGAACCTTGATTTCTGCAGTATTGTTGTTGTTCCGTCAAAGATGGAGAATGGCAATTAACCGTTCTGCCGAAGCTATGACGATTTTCTCTGTTGTGCAGGCTGGTTTGTTCCCGATTATTCACATGGGACGTCCTTGGTTAGCTTACTGGGTATTACCAATTCCAAATCAATTCGGGTCATTATGGGTTAACTTTAACTCACCATTGCTTTGGGACGTATTTGCAATTTCAACTTAT
This sequence comes from Flavobacterium flevense, assembly GCF_900142775.1. Lineage (GTDB taxonomy): Bacteria > Bacteroidota > Bacteroidia > Flavobacteriales > Flavobacteriaceae > Flavobacterium > Flavobacterium flevense. The sequence goes on along the minus strand of NZ_FRCC01000001.1, from coordinate 609,798 downwards.
CTTTCGGTTTCATTAGTATTCTGGTGGACTGGTTTATTACCTGATTTTGCAATGCTTAGAGATAGAGCAATTACTCCTTTTAACAAAAGAATATACTCTATTTTGAGTTTTGGATGGAGCGGTAGAGCTAAAGACTGGCAACGTTTTGAAGAAGTATCTTTAGTATTAGCTGGTTTAGCAACTCCTCTTGTACTTTCTGTACATACTATTGTATCTATGGACTTTGCTACTTCGGTAATTCCGGGATGGCATACCACAATTTTCCCTCCGTACTTCGTTGCTGGAGCGGTATTCTCAGGATTTGCAATGGTAAACACACTGCTTATCATTATGAGAAAAGTATCTAATCTGGAAGCTTATATTACTTTGCAACACATCGAATTGATGAACCTTATCATCATGATTACCGGTTCTATTGTAGGTGTGGCTTATATTACTGAGTTATTTATTGCCTGGTATTCCGGAGTAGAATATGAGCAATATGCATTCTTAAACAGAGCTACCGGACCTTACTGGTGGGCATATTGGTCAATGATGACTTGTAATGTATTTTCTCCACAATTCATGTGGTTCAAAAAATTAAGAACAAGTATTATGTTTTCTTTCATTATTTCGATTGTAGTAAACATAGGAATGTGGTTTGAGAGATTCGTAATTATTGTAACTTCACTTCACAGAGATTATTTACCATCTTCATGGACAATGTTCTCTCCAACATTTGTTGATATTGGAATTTTCATCGGAACAATAGGTTTCTTCTTTGTATTATTTTTATTGTATTCAAGAACTTTCCCTGTAATTGCACAGGCAGAGGTTAAAACAATTTTAAAAGCAACAGGAGATAATTACATAAGAGAAAGAGAAGCAAATAAAGATTCACACCATGAGTAATAAAGTAATATACGCCATTTATAATGACGATGATGTATTGATGAATGCGGTTAAGAAAACCAGAGCAGCTCATCATCATATTGAAGAAGTTTTTACTCCATTTCCAGTTCACGGTTTGGATAAAGCTATGGGATTAGCGCCATCAAGATTAGCTATTTGTGCATTCTTATACGGATGTGTAGGGATCTCTTTTGCAACTTTCATGATGAGTTATATCATGATTCATGACTGGCCACAAGATATTGGAGGTAAGCCAAGTTTTAGTTATATTCAAAATATGCCTGCATTTGTGCCTATCATGTTTGAAATGACTGTGTTTTTTGCAGCTCACTTAATGGTAATTACTTTTTATATGAGAAGTAAATTATGGCCTTTTAAACAAGCTGAAAATCCAGATGTCAGAACTACTGATGACCATTTTTTAATGGAAGTAGCTGTAAATAATAATGAAGAAGAATTAGTTTCTTTTTTCCAAAGTACAGGTGCTGTAGAAGTTAAAGTAATTGAAAAGAATTAATTTAGATATGAAAAGGGTATATAAAATAACACTATTGTTAGGCATAACTATGTTAGTAGCTTCTTGCCATAACGATAAAGCGCCGAATTATCAGTATTTTCCAAATATGTATGAATCAGTAGGCTATGAAACTTATTCAGAGTCTAAAGCTTTTGCAAATGGTCAGGAAGGGCAACTACCTGCTGAAGGAAGTATAAACAGAGGTTTTGAACCTTATGAATATCCAAATACTACTGAAGGTTATGAATTAGCTAAAGCAAATTTAAAATCACCTCTTGATTCTTTGGATAGAAATTCTGAAAAAGGGAAAGAACTTTTCGATATTTACTGCGCAATTTGCCACGGTACAACTGGTAATGGTAAAGGAAAATTAGTTGAAAGAGAAAAATTTCTTGGAGTTCCTAGTTATGCGGATAGAGTTATCACAGAAGGAAGTATTTTTCACGTTGAGACGTATGGTTTAAATGCAATGGGTTCTCATGCAAATCAATTAACTAAACACGAGCGTTGGTTGATTGCTGACTACGTGCTTAAACTTAAAAGCCAATTATAATTGTTGAACAAACTGATCGTATTAGATATGTATACATTTTCAAGTAAATTAAAAACTTTTTCTTTTATCTTAATGGCCGTTGGTATATTAGGAATAGGGTATGGTTTTTTAAACGCACCAAAAGATATTCATGAAGTTGAGAATATTCTTGCTGCATCATCACACGGTGGGCACGGAGAAGCAACTCACCATGAAGAAGAAGCTACGCCTGCTCATGAATCTGAACACGCAACGGCAACACCAGCTGCTGAAGTGGAGGCAGAAGCACACGCAACAACACCTGCGGGTGAAGTTTCAGCTGATTCTGTTCCTGCACATGATGCTGCGGTAGTAAGTCACGCAGAGGAAGTTAATGCTCATGCAGAGCATGCAACTGCTAAAAAAGCTGATGAAGTTGACGCACATGCTGAACATGAAGAGCATTTAACTCACGTGTTACACCAATTGCAAAACAAACCATGGGCTGCATTATATGTTGCCAGTATTTTCTTTTTGTTGATCACAATGGGAACTTTAGTTTTCTATGCTATTCAACAAGTGGCAGTAGCAGGATGGTCTCCGGTTTTGTTTAGAGTTATGCAGGGTATAACCTCTTTTCTTCCTATAGCTTCTATTATATTTTTTATAATATTAGTGTTATGTGGTCTTCATTTTAATCATTTGTTTACATGGATGGCTGATGGAGTTACTGATCCAACAAGTGAAAATTATGATAAAATGATTGCTGGAAAATCAGGTTATTTAAATTTTGGATTCTGGATTGTCAGAGCTGCAATTTTCTTAATCGGATGGAATTTATACCGTCATTATTCAAGAAAAAATTGTTTAGCTCAGGATGATTCTAATGATAATAGTTTTTATAAAAAGAACTTTAATATCTCTGCAGGTTTCTTAGTTTTCTTTATCGTATCTGAGTCTATCATGTCTTGGGATTGGATTATGTCATTTGATCCTCACTGGTTCTCTACATTATTCGGATGGTATGTATTTGCAAGTTTCTTTGTAAGTGGAATTACGCTGATAGCATTGGTAACTGTTTATTTAAAATCAAGAGGTTTCTTAGAATATGTAAATACAAGTCATATCCATGATTTAGCTAAGTTCATGTTTGGTATCAGTATCTTCTGGACTTACTTATGGTTTTCTCAGTTTATGTTGATTTGGTATGCTGATATTCCTGAAGAAATCACCTATTTTGTAACAAGAATTAATTTATATAACCTTCCTTTCTTTGGAGCAGTTGTTATGAATTTTGTTTTCCCATTGTTGATTCTTATCAATACTGATTTCAAAAGAATTTCATGGGTAATTGTTATGGCGGGTATCGTTATTTTAGCAGGTCATTATATTGATTTCTTTAATATGATTATGCCTGGTACTGTTGGTGATCAATGGTTTATAGGTGTTCCTGAAATCTCATCAGTTCTTTTCTTCCTTGGGTTGTTTATTTTTACTGTCTTTACAGCATTAACTAAAGCTCCTTTATTAGCAAAAAGAAATCCTTATATCGAAGAAAGTAAACATTTTCATTATTAATTTTTAAAGAGATAAACAGATGACAAGTTTGTTGGTAATTATAGTTTTAGTTTTATTAGCTGTTGCTTTATGGCAATTGACTAAAATATTCGACCTTACTCAAGTGGGTTCTTCTTCAGATAGTTCTCAGGTAGCTAATGATAAGGATAATAATATTCAAGGATATTTGATGTTTGGTTTTTTAGCATTCTTATATATTTTTACAATATATGGTTTGTTAGCCTGGGGTGATATGCCGTTGCATACTCCTGCTTCTGCTCATGGAGGTCAGGTAGATAATCTGATGAATATTACCTGGGTTTTAATTTTTATAGTTCAGGCGATTACACAAGTTTTATTGTATTATTTTGCTTTTAAATACAAAGGTAAAAAAGATCAGAAAGCTTTATATTTTGCAGATAATAATAAATTAGAAGCATTATGGAGTATTATTCCTGCTGTTGTTTTAGCTGGTTTGATTCTTTATGGATTGTATGCCTGGACAAACATTATGTTTGTTGATGAGGATGAAGATACTATTGTAGTTGAAGTATATGCACAACAATTTAAATGGACTGCCAGAATTGCCGGTGAAGATAATGTGTTAGGTAAAGCTAATGTAAGATACATTGAAGGTGTAAATACTTTAGGTGTAGATTTATCAGATAAAAATGCTGAGGATGATATTGTAGTAAGTGAATTGCATATTCCTAAAGGAAAAAAAATACACTTTAAATTCCGTTCTCAGGATGTTTTACACTCTGCTTACTTTCCTCACTTTAGAGCTCAGATGAACTGTGTTCCGGGTATGGTTACTGAGTTTGCTTTTACTCCTATCTACACTACTTCTGAATACAGAGAATTACCTTACATGGTTGAAAAAGTAGCTCATATTAATGAGTTAAGAGCTAAGAAAAGTGTTGAGTTAATTGCTAAAGGTGAATCAGGATTAGATCCTTATACATTTGATTATTTATTACTTTGTAATAAAATTTGTGGTGCTTCGCACTATAACATGCAAATGAAAATAGTTGTTGATACACCGGAAGATTACAAAAAATGGTTAGCAGATCAAACAACTTTAGTTGCTCAGGTAAAAGCATCTTTAGAAAAACCGGCTGAAGAAACTCCGGGTGAAGCTAAAGAAAATGATACTGTAGCAGCTCCTGAGGTAGCTATGAAATAATAATTATTAAGAAAATTTAAAGTATACTATATGTCAGCAGAAGGTCACGATCACGCACACGATCACGAACATGAACACCACCATAAAGAGACATTCATTACTAAATATATTTTTAGTATTGATCACAAAATGATTGCTAAACAATACCTTATTACAGGTATTATTATGGGAGTTATTGGGATTGCTATGTCTTTACTTTTCAGAATGCAATTGGCATGGCCAGAAGAGTCTTTTAAAATATTCAATGTTTTATTAGGAGACAAATTTGCACCTGATGGTGTAATGGCAAATGATATTTATTTAGCCTTAGTTACAATTCATGGTACTATCATGGTATTCTTTGTATTGACGGCTGGTTTGAGTGGAACATTTAGTAACCTGCTTATTCCACTTCAAATTGGAGCAAGAGATATGGCTTCCGGATTTATGAACATGATTTCATACTGGTTGTTTTTCTTATCTGCTGTAATTATGTTATGTTCTTTATTTGTTGAGGCTGGACCAGCTTCTGCAGGTTGGACAATTTATCCTCCATTAAGTGCTTTACCACAAGCTATTCCAGGTTCTGGAACAGGTATGACTTTATGGTTAGTATCTATGGCAATCTTTATCGCATCTTCTTTGATGGGATCTTTGAACTACATCGTTACTGTAATCAACTTAAGAACTAAAGGAATGTCTATGACAAGATTGCCTCTTACAATCTGGACATTTTTTGTAACTGCTATAATTGGAGTTATTTCATTCCCGGTATTATTATCAGCAGCTTTATTATTGATTTTTGACAGAAGTTTTGGAACATCATTCTTCTTATCTGATATTTATATTGCTGGAGAAGTTTTACATTACCAAGGTGGTTCTCCTGTTTTATTCGAACACTTATTCTGGTTCTTAGGACACCCTGAAGTATATATTGTAATCTTACCTGCAATGGGTCTTGTTTCTGAGATTATGGCAACTAACTCACGTAAACCAATTTTTGGTTACAGAGCCATGATTATGTCAGTTCTTGCAATTGCATTTTTATCTACAATTGTTTGGGGTCACCACATGTTTATCTCAGGTATGAATCCATTTTTAGGATCTGTATTTACCTTTACAACATTATTGATTGCAATTCCTTCTGCTGTAAAAGCATTTAACTGGATTACAACTTTATGGAAAGGTAACTTACAACTGAATCCTGCAATGTTATTCTCTATCGGAATGGTTTCTACTTTCATCACTGGAGGTTTAACAGGGATTATTTTAGGAGACAGTACATTAGATATTAATGTTCACGATACTTACTTTGTAATTGCTCACTTTCACTTAGTAATGGGTATCTCTGCACTTTACGGAATGTTTGCCGGTATTTACCACTGGTTTCCTAAAATGTACGGTAGAATGTTGAATAAAAATTTAGGTTATATTCACTTTTGGGTAACAGCAGTTTGTGCTTATGGAGTTTTCTTCCCAATGCACTTTATTGGATTAGCTGGTTTACCAAGACGTTATTATACAAATACAAACTTCCCGTTATTTGATGATTTGCAAAATGTAAACGTATTGATTACAACTTTTGCTTTAGTTGGTGGAGCTTTCCAATTAGTATTCTTGTATAACTTTTTCGCCAGTATCTTTAACGGTAAAAAAGCGGTACAAAATCCTTGGAGATCTACAACATTAGAATGGACTACACCGGTTGAACATATTCATGGTAACTGGCCAGGTGAAATTCCAGAAGTACACCGTTGGGCTTACGATTACAGTAATCCTGAGCACGAAGAGGATTTTGTTCCTCAAACGGTTCCAATGAAACCGGGTGAATCAGTATTACACCACTAAAAATATTTAAAACCTCTGTTTTTACAGAGGTTTTTTTATACACTGCTTTGATGTATTTATTATTTCCAAATGACAATTCGTTTTTTCTATCTTTGTTAAATGAATGAAAATTTAGACCCAACAACAAGAGGATACAATCCTGAAGAACTTGATCTGGAAAAACGATTAAGACCGCTTAGTTTTGATGACTTTGCAGGTCAGGATCAGGTATTAGAAAATCTAAAGGTTTTTGTTGCTGCTGCTAATCAACGCAGTGAAGCATTAGATCATACTTTATTTCACGGCCCTCCGGGACTGGGAAAAACTACTTTAGCGAATATTCTGGCTAACGAATTAGAGGTGGGTATCAAAATTACTTCGGGTCCGGTATTAGATAAGCCAGGAGATCTTGCCGGTTTACTGACTAATCTGGAAGAGAGGGATGTTTTATTTATTGATGAAATACATCGTTTAAGTCCCATTGTAGAAGAATATTTGTATTCGGCAATGGAGGATTTTAAAATCGATATTATGATTGAGTCGGGTCCTAATGCAAGAACGGTTCAAATCAATTTAAATCCTTTTACCTTAATTGGAGCTACTACTCGTTCAGGTTTGCTAACAGCTCCTATGCGGGCACGTTTTGGAATTTCATCCAGATTGCAATATTATACAGTAGAATTGCTGACTACTATTGTACAAAGAAGTGCTTCTATTTTAAAAATGCCAATCTCTATGGAAGCCGCTATAGAAATAGCCGGAAGAAGCCGTGGAACACCCAGAATTGCAAATGCTTTGTTGCGAAGAGTCCGCGATTTTGCACAAATTAAAGGAAATGGAACTATTGATATTGAAATTTCTAAATATGCCTTGAAAGCACTGAATGTAGATGCTCACGGACTGGATGAAATGGATAATAAAATTTTAAATACCATTATTGATAAATTCAAAGGCGGTCCGGTAGGTTTAAGTACACTGGCAACTGCTGTTTCTGAAAGCAGTGAAACTATTGAGGAAGTATATGAACCTTTCCTGATTCAGGAAGGATTTATCATGAGAACTCCGCGAGGAAGAGAAGTTACTGAAAAGGCCTATACTCATTTAGGAAAAACCAGAGCAAATATTCAAGGTGGACTTTTTTAAGGAAAGCTGGAATGAAGTTGGAAGTTAGAAGTTAGAAGCTGGAAAATGGAGTTTCCTAATTGTTTTATTCACTTAAAATTTAAATAGCATCGATTCAAGACAAAAATATTCACAATTCATCAAATCCGAAGCCAAACGCCTCGGATTTTTGTCTTGTGGTATCTCTAAAGCGGGTTTTTTAGAAGAAGAGGCTCCGCGATTAGAAAATTGGCTGAATAAAAACCTGAATGGCAAGATGAGTTATATGGAAAACCATTTTGACAAACGTTTAGATCCTACTTTACTTGTTGATGATGCTAAAAGCGTCGTTTCGCTTTTGTTAAATTATTATCCTGAACAGGAACAAATCCAGGATTCTTATAAAATTTCTAAATATGCTTATGGTCAGGATTATCATTTTGTAATTAAAGAGAAATTAAAAGAACTCCTTTTTTCTATTCAGGAAAGCATCGGTGAAGTTTCAGGGCGTGTTTTTGTAGATTCTGCACCTGTTTTGGATAAAGCATGGGCGGCAAAAAGTGGTTTGGGGTGGATTGGAAAAAACAGTAATTTATTGACGCAGAAAGTAGGTTCATTTTATTTTATAGCCGAATTAATTATTGATTTAGAACTAGAATATGATTATGCGACAACAGATCATTGCGGAAATTGTACTGCCTGTATTGATGCTTGTCCTACACAGGCCATTATAGAACCTTATGTTGTTGATGGAAGCAAATGCATTTCATATTTTACAATAGAATTAAAAGAAAATATACCTGCTGAAATGAAAGGTTATTTTGATGACTGGGTTTTTGGTTGTGATACCTGTCAGGATGTTTGTCCCTGGAACCGGTTTTCAAAGAGCCATAACGAACCACTATTTAATCCTAATCCGGATTTACTTTCTATGACAAAAAAAGACTTGGAAGAAATGACCGAAGAGACTTTTAAAATAGTTTTTAAAGACTCTGCCGTTAAAAGAACAAAATTTCAGGGTCTGAAACGAAATATTGATTTTTTAAAGTAATTAGAATCGAAAAAATTAAGTACTTTAATTATATAGGTTAACGATTTTTTTTTATATTTATACTTATTAAAATATTCGTAATATGACTGTAAATCAAATATTAAGCACGAAAGGAAACGAGGTGTATTCCATTGTTTCAACCATTAGCGTTTATGATGCTATTAAGGTGATGGGTGAAAAAAATGTTGGCGCAATATTGATTATTGAAGAAGGCCGGCTAAAGGGTATTTTATCTGAGAGAGATTATGCAAGGAAAATTGTTCTTAAAAATAAATCGTCAAAGAGTACCTTAGTCAATGAGATTATGGTTGCTAATGTGATTACAGTGTCACCGAACGATGATTTAGATGCCTGTATGGAATTGATGATTTCAAGAAGAATTAGACATTTACCGGTTTTGGATGCTGATAAAGTTATCGGACTTATTTCTATAGGTGACGTTGTGAAATGTATTATAGAAAAGCAAAAAGAAACAATTCAATTATTAGATTCCTATATTAACAGTACACAATTATAATTTATTAAATTAATTATGACTTCTGTTTTACTAAGCCGCAGCTGTTTTGCGGCTTTTTTAATGGAATAAATTGTTGTTTTTTTTAAAAGAATTATGAAAATGTTAACTTTTTAAGTTAAGACTTCTATCTTTGTGTATAAGATAAAACTGCTATTATGAATAAAGAGAGCAAAAGAAGAGAAGCTTTACTGTATCATGCTAAACCTACTCCGGGAAAAATTCAGGTTGTACCAACAAAAAAATATGCTACGCAAAGAGATTTATCCTTAGCGTATTCACCAGGTGTTGCTGAACCTTGTTTAGAAATTGAGAAGGATATTAATAATGTTTACAAGTATACGGCTAAGGGAAATCTTGTTGCTGTAATTAGTAATGGAACAGCAGTTTTAGGACTTGGAGACATTGGTCCGGAAGCCTCTAAACCGGTTATGGAGGGAAAAGGATTGTTGTTTAAAATCTTTGCCGATATAGATGTTTTTGATATTGAAATAGATACTAAAGACGTTGAAGAATTTATCCGGACAGTCAAAAATATAGCTCCTACTTTTGGAGGAATAAATTTAGAAGATATTAAAGCACCGGAATCTTTTGAGATTGAAAGACGTTTGGTAGAGGAATTAAACATTCCGGTAATGCATGATGATCAGCATGGAACCGCAATTATTTCGGCAGCTGCATTAATCAATGCGTTAGAATTAGCCAGAAAAAAACCTTCAGATGTTAAGATGGTGATTTCCGGAGCTGGTTCAGCTGCATTGGCTTGTGCTGATTTATATGTTCTGCTGGGAGTTAAAACAGAAAATATCCTAATGTTTAACAGTAAAGGAGTTTTGACTAAAAACAATGCTTCTCTTTCGGTTTTACAACAAAAATATGCTCAGGACATAGAACCTGTTACACTTGCAGAAGCGATCAATGGTGCCGATGTTTTTATAGGATTGTCTTCAGGAAATATTATGAATGCAGAAATGCTTTTAAGTATGGCTAAAAATCCAATCGTTTTTGCGATGGCTAATCCTAATCCTGAAATTGATTATAATTTGGCCATTAGCACCCGTAAGGATGTTATTATGGCAACAGGAAGATCAGATCATCCTAATCAGGTTAATAACGTTTTAGGTTTTCCTTATATTTTTAGAGGTGCATTAGATGTTCGCGCTACTAAAATTAATGAAGAAATGAAAATGGCAGCTGTAAAAGCACTTGCTTCATTAGCTAAAGAATCAGTACCGGAACAAGTAAATGTGGCTTATGGCGCTACTAAATTAGTTTTTGGAAGGGAATATATTATTCCTAAACCATTTGATCCAAGATTAATTAATGTTGTTTCTCCTGCTGTTGCAAAAGCAGCAATGGAATCAGGTGTGGCTTTGACTCCAATTACAGATTGGAAAAAATATGAAGAAGAACTAATAGAGCGATTAGGGAATGACAATAAAATGGTTCGTTTGATTAGCAATCGCGCTAAAATGAATCCTAAAAGAATTGTATTTGCAGAAGCAGATCATTTAAATGTTTTAAAAGCAGCCCAAATTGTTCACGAAGAAGGTATCGGATTCCCTGTTTTGTTAGGTGATAAAACGATTATTCAGGAATTAAAAGAAGAATTAGGTTTTGATGCCGATGTTGAAATTATAGATCCCAAGGAAGCGGAAGAAAATTCCCGAAGAAACAGATATGCAACAGCTTACTGGCAATCCAGAAAAAGGAGAGGAATCACTTTGCTGGATGCACAAAAATTAATGCGTGAAAGAAATTACTTTGCAGCAATGATGGTTAACACCGCTGAAGCTGACGGATTAGTAACGGGCTATACCAGAAGTTATGCAACGGTAATAAAACCAATGTTGCAGTTAATTGATAAAGAATCAGATGTTTCTGTAATTGCAACAACAAATATGATGATGACTTCCCGTGGTCCTATGTTTTTGTCAGACACTGCAATTAATATTGACCCATCGGCTGAAGAACTGGCTAAAATTGCATTAATGACCGCTAAAACGGCTCAGATTTTTGGAGTAGAACCCGTTATTGCGATGGTTTCCTATTCTAATTTTGGTTCTTCAACAAACCAGAAATCCTCTAAAGTCAGAGATGCAGTAGCTTATTTACATAAAAATCATCCCGAATTGATTATAGACGGTGAAATTCAGGCTGATTTTGCTCTGAATCCTGAAATGTTAAGAGAAAAATTTCCTTTTTCTAAATTAGCCGGAAAAAAAGTCAATACTTTAATTTTTCCAAATCTGGATTCGGCTAATATTACCTACAAATTAATGAAAGAATTGTATCAAACAGGTTCTATAGGTCCTATAATGATGGGAATGAAACAACCTGTTCATATTTTTCAATTAGGAGCAAGTGTAGAAGAAATGGTTAACATGGCTGCTATTACTGTGATTCATGCTCAGGAAAAAGAGAATAGACATAAATAAAATATATTTTTGTAAAAAATACTAAATGATTGCACATTTACAGGGAAAACTGGTCGAAAAATCCCCAACACAACTTACAGTTGATTGTGGAGGAGTAGGTTATGAGGTTCATATCTCGTTACATACTTATTCATTACTTCCCAATACTGATTTTATTAAGGTGTTTACCTATCTTCAAATAAAGGAAGATGCTCATACTATATTTGGTTTTGTGGAGAAATCAGAAAGAGAGATTTTTAAATTATTAATTTCTGTTTCCGGCATTGGAGCAGGAATAGCAAGAACAATGTTGTCTTCTTTAGACCCTAAACAAATTACCAATGCTATTGCATCCGGTGATGTGGGAACAATACAGTCAATTAAAGGTATCGGGAGTAAAACAGCTCAGAGAGTAATTTTAGACCTGAAAGACAAAGTTTTAAAATTGTATGATTTAGACGAAGTTTCTATGTCGCTAAGCAATACAAACAGAGATGAAGCGTTATCTGCATTAGAAGTTTTAGGATTTGTAAGGAAAGCTTCTGAAAAGGTAATCGAGAGAATTGTAAAAGAAGATCCGGAAGCATCTGTTGAATCGATTATTAAACAAGCATTAAAAAGCTTATAAAGTACAGCAAATAAACCATTGTATGCATAAAATTTGTATTGTTTTGGCGGTTTTATTATGCAGTTTTGTATCATTGGCTCAAGTAAATGAATCAGCTCAGGATACTACAAAAACTGGATATTCTATTGGAAAAGTTCAAATAAAAAACCCTAAGAGTATTCAAGAGGCATATACTTATGACCCCAAAACAGATCGGTATATCTACACCAGTTCAGTAGATGGTTTTTCGATTAAATACCCTGTTATTTTAACACCTAAAGAATATGAAAGTCTGGTGTTGAAAGAATCTATGAAAGAATATTTCAAGAAAAAATCAGATGCTATTGATGGAAAGAAATCCGGAAGTGAAGCTGATAAAAAAGATTTATTACCCAGATATTATGTGAATTCGGGCTTGTTTGAATCTATTTTTGGCAGTAATACTATCGATGTAAAACCTACAGGTTCTGTTGAGATGGATATGGGAGCACGTTTTACAAAACAGGATAATCCATCCTTTTCTCCCAGAAACCGTTCTAATTTAGCTTTTGATTTTGATCAGAGAATCAGTATGAGCTTAATGGGAAAAGTAGGAACCAGACTGAATGTAAACGCTAACTATGATACTCAGTCTAGTTTTGCTTTTCAAAATTTATTAAAATTAGAATACACACCAACCGAAGATGATATTATTCAGAAAATTGAAGTTGGTAATGTAAGCATGCCTTTAAATAGCTCCTTAATCCGGGGTGCCCAAAGTTTATTTGGTGTGAAAGCGCAGTTGCAATTTGGTAAAACAAATGTAACAGCTGTTTATTCTGAACAAAAATCACAAACTAAATCGGTTGTTTCACAAGGAGGCGGAACCATACAGGAATTTGATGTTTTTGCATTAGATTATGATAATGACCGACACTTTTTCTTATCACAATATTTTAGAGAGCGATATGATACTGCTTTAAAAAATTACCCTTTTATAGACAGCCGGGTTCAGATAACCCGAATAGAGGTTTGGGTAACTAACAAACAAACCCGCTTGAATACGACCTCTAATAATCTTAGAAATGTTATTGCACTTCAGGATTTAGGAGAATCACAATTAACAGGTTTGGCGGATAATGAAGTGGTAGTTTTAGCATCACCTGCGGGAATGTTTAATAATCCGGCAGATTCTCCTTCTGACAATTCTAATAATAAATACGATCCGGCACAAATTCAATCAGGTAGCGGATTGTTAAATAATAATATCCGGGAAATGGCAACAGCAGGTTCCGGTTTTAATGCTACAGTAAGTGAAGGTCAGGATTACTCCAAATTAGAAAATGCCCGAAAATTAACTACAAACGAATATACCTATCATCCACAATTGGGATATATTTCCTTGCAGCAAAGATTGAGTAATGATGAGATTTTAGCTGTTGCTTATGAATATACCATCGGTGATCAGGTGTATCAGGTGGGAGAATTTGGGAATGACGGTGTCGATGCCACTTTAGTTACAGGAACTCCGCAATCTACTCAGGCTGTGATTACACAAAGTTTGATTTTAAAAATGCTGAAAAGCAATTTGACGAATGTCAAAAATCCGGTATGGAATTTAATGATGAAAAATATTTATCAAATTCCGGGAGCTTACCAAATCAAACAGGAAGATTTTAGATTTAATATTCTTTATACAGATCCTTCCCCTTTAAATTATATTACTCCGGTTACAGGAAGTCCTTTTCCGGTAAGTCCTTCTCCTGATAACCGGGTACAGGAAACTCCCTTGCTGAATGTTTTTAACTTAGATAAATTAAATTACAATAATGACCGTCAGGTGGGCGGAGATGGTTTTTTTGATTTTGTTTCCGGCTTAACAATGGATACTCAAAACGGACGAATTATTTTTACCACTAAAGAACCATTTGGAGAATTATTATTTTCTAAATTATCGAATCCCAATTCAGGTGAGGATTATGATGATGTTAATACCTACAATGCTAATCAGTCTAAATATGTGTTTCGAAATATGTATCGCAATACACAATCCGGAGCTTTGCAGGATAGCGAGAAAAACAAATTTTTATTAAGAGGGAAATACAAATCATCAGCCGGTGACGGAATCCCTATAGGTGCTTTCAATGTACCACAAGGTTCGGTAGTAGTTACTGCTGGTGGAAGAGTTTTAGTGGAAGGTGTAGATTATAGTGTGAATTATCAGTTAGGAAGAGTCCAGATTTTAGACCCTTCGCTTCAGGCTTCTAATACGCCAATTAATGTTTCCCTTGAAAACAATACTATTTTTGGGCAGCAAACCCGAAGATTTATGGGGGTGAATGTGGAGCATAAGTTTTCGGAAAATTTTACCTTAGGAGGTACCTTCCTGAAAATGACTGAAAAACCTTTTACTCAAAAATCCAGTTATGGTCAGGAATCTGTAAACAACACTATTTTTGGTTTCAATACTAATTTTTCTACCGAAGTTCCTTTCTTTACCAGGTTAGTAAATATGCTTCCTAATCTGGATACTGATGTTCCATCTAATTTATCAGTGCGTGGAGAAATTGCGTTTTTAAAACCGGATACTCCTAAGGCAGATCAGTTTAATGGGGAATCCACACTTTATGTAGATGATTTTGAGGGTTCTCAATCTACTATAGACATGCGTTCGGCTTATGCGTGGAGTCTCGCGTCAACTCCGGAAGAAAACACCTATAGTACGTATAATTTTAACGCAAAAGCTAATGATTTGACCTATGGCTATAAAAGAGCAAAATTAGCATGGTATACTATAGACCCTGTTTTTTATGTTCAAAGACCATCAGGAATCTCTAATGATGATATTTCTTTAAACGCTACCAGAAGAATTTATAGCGAAGAATTATATCCATTAACTGATATTGCACAAGGACAAACACAGGTAATTAGCACCTTAGATTTAACTTATTTTCCATCAGAAAGAGGACCGTATAATAATAATTCCAGTTTTAATTTGAATCCAAAAGAGAATTTTGGAGGGATTATGCGTTCCTTAACCTCTACTAATTTTGAACAAGGAAACGTAGAATATATTCAGTTTTGGGTTTTGGATCCTTATGTGGGGAACGGAAGATCGGAACCTACCAATACCGGTAAAATTTATTTTAACTTAGGAGAAATATCAGAAGATATACTTAAAGACGGAAGAAAACAATATGAGAACGGTTTGGGTCCGGATCAGGTTTTAGTAAATCCGCAACCTATTTGGGGAGATGTTCCCGCATCGCAATCTTTAATTTATGCTTTTGACGCTAATACCAATAACAGAACAAATCAGGATGTAGGACTGGATGGTTTGTCTAATAACGCTGAAGCTGCGGTTTATGATAATTTTGCCTCTGAGCCCGATCCGGCTGCTGATGATTATACTTTTTATCTGAATACTTCGGGTGGTGTAAAAGAGCGTTATAAAAATTACAATGGTGTTCAGGGAAATTCGGCAGTAGATATTAATGATCCTAATCAGGGAGCAACTACATTACCGGATGTTGAGGATATCAACAGAGACAATACCATGAATACTATTAATGCTTATTATGAATATAGCATTGATATGAAACCTGATATGACTGTAGGACAAAATTATGTAACAGATGTCAGAGAAACTCAGGCAACTTTGCCTAATGGCGATGTGACTACAGCCAGGTGGATTCAGTTTAAAATTCCGGTTTCTCAACCTCAAAATACCATTGGAAATATTACTGATTTTAGATCCATTCGTTTCATGAGAATGTTTATGACCGGATTTCAAGAGGAAGTTACAGTACGTTTTGGAGCTCTGGATTTAGTGCGTGGAGACTGGAGAAGATATACAAGTTCTCTGGACTACAATGACACTAACATTGACGATGATGATACGGAACTTGATGTTACTGCTGTTAATATTCAGGAGAATAATGAAAGATGTCCGGTGAATTATGTGACACCGCCGGATGTACAAAGAGAACAGTTGTACAATAATAATACTTTGATTAATCAAAACGAGCAATCATTATCCTTGCGGGTTTCAGGCAGCGGTTTAGAGCCTGAAGATTCAAGAGCTGTTTTTAAAAATGTAAGTGTCGACATGCGTCAGTTTAAGAAGTTAAAAATGTTTTTACATGCTGAATCTTTAAATGGAGAAATTGAACTGCAAGACGATCAGATGGTTGGGTTTATTCGTTTTGGAAATGATTTTACTCAAAATTTCTACCAGATAGAAATACCATTAAAAGTTACAAAAACCACTGATGGTAATTGTGTTTATACAGCAGAACAAGTTTGGCCTGATGCCAATGAAATAGATTTGTCTTTAGAACTATTAACAAAGTTAAAGATTGAAGCCATGGGAGTAGATTTAAGTACGCTTCCACTGGATGGGATTTATTATAAAAACGAAGATGAGCTGGATGGTAATCTAAGTAATAAACCAAATAAACTACGTCTGGGAATTAAAGGAAATCCTAATTTTGGACTGGTGCGTACTTTGATGGTAGGAATTAAGAACAATGAATTGCATCAGGATGTTAAAGGGGAAGTTTGGTTTAATGAACTTCGTTTAGCTGATATGGATAATCATGGCGGTATGGCTGCGGTATTGAATGTAGATGCTAATTTTGCCGATTTTGCAACCGTTTCTGCAACAGGTAAAATGAGTACTGTGGGATTTGGTACTATCGAACAGGGACCAAATGAAAGAAGCAGAGAAGATATTCAGCAGTATAATATTGTAACCAATTTGAATTTAGGTAAATTATTGCCTAACAAATGGGGAGTTAACCTGCCTTTTAATTATAGTGTGGGAGAAGAAACAATTAAGCCGGAATACGATCCGTTTAATCAGGATATTAAGTTAAAACAGCTTTTAAGAGAAACAGACGATGCCAGCGACAGAGCTAATTTGAGAAACAGAGCCATAGATTATACAAAACGTACAAGCATCAATTTTATAGGTGTAAGAAAACAAAGAGGAGCAGAGCAAAAACCTCATGTTTATGATCCTGAAAACTTTACTTTCTCTCAATCTTTCAATAAGGTTGAGCGTCATGATTATGAAATTGAAGATTATCTGGATCAACAGGCAAGTACTTCAGTAGATTATGCTTATACTTTTGATAATAAGCCAGTAGAGCCTTTCAAGAAGACAAAATTCATGAAAAAAAGTACTTATTGGAAACTGTTGAGCGATTTTAATTTTAACTATTTACCGTCTAATATTACTTTTAATACCAATATTAACAGGCAGTACAACCGTCAGCAATTTAGACAGGTAGAAAATGTTCCCGGACTTGAATTAGACCCATTGTACAGAAGAAATTTTGGATTTAATTACAATTATGGTTTTAATTTTAATTTGACAAAATCATTAAAATTCAGTTATGCTGCGTCTACAAATAATTTGGTTAAAAATTATTTAGATCAGGATGATCAGCCTATTGAAGATTTCTCTATTTGGGATAGTTATTGGGATATTGGAGACCCTAACCAGCATACACAACAAATTGTGTTGAATTATGATATTCCAATTAATAAGATTCCGTTGTTAAGTTTTGTAAAAGCAAATTATTCTTATACGGGAGATTATAGTTGGCAAAAATCAGCCAATGCACTGTCTGAAATAGTAGTTGATGGTACAGGTTACAATCTGGGAAATGCAGTTCAAAATGCAAGGACTAATAATCTGAATGCCAGTTTCAATATGGATATGCTGTACAAGTATTTAGGTTTGTCTAAAAAAGCTCCTGTTAGAAGAGCACCCGCTGTAGCACCTAAACCAGGACAAAAAATTACGAGTGCTCCAGTAAAACCGCAAGCTGAAGGAAATATGTTTACTGACGGATTAATAGGAGTTTTAACCAGCGTTAAGAATATCCAGATTAATTATACTGAAAACAGTGGTACGTTTTTACCAGGATATACACCAAGTATTGGTTTCTTAGGTTCTTCGAGACCTTCGTTAGGATTTATTTTTGGAAGTCAGGATGATGTGCGTTATGAAGCGGCTAAAAATGGCTGGTTGACCAATTTTCAGGAGTTTAGTCAAAATTATACTCAGGTGAGTAATAAAGTATTAAAGGCTACCGCCAATGTAGATTTGTTCCCTGATTTAAAAATTGATTTGACCATGGACCGATCCATTTCTGAAAATTTTTCTGAGCAATATGATGTATCACCTGATGGAACGTACAATTCCCGTTCTCCATATAATTACGGAATGTTTTCTATTTCTATGGTATTAATCAAAACGGCGTTTTCTACCAGTAATGAAATGGAGTCTGCAGCTTTTGATGATTTTAGAGTAAACAGGCTGTTAATTGCAAATCGATTAGCTACAGAAAGAGGTATTGATGTCCAGAATCCGGCTAATTTAGATGATGATGGATTCCCTAAAGGCTACGGTAAAAATAATCAGGCGGTATTATTGCCGGCATTTATGGCAGCATATACAGGAGCTGATGCCAATAGCGTTTCTACGGGTATTTTTAGAAGTTTTCCTATTCCTAACTGGTCCGTAAAATACAACGGATTGATGCGTTATGGTATGTTTAAAAAGAACTTTAAAAGATTCTCTTTGCAGCATGCTTACAGAGCTTCTTATACCATCAATCAATACCGTTCTAATTTTGATTATGACAATAATGCTTCGGGAACAGATGATAATGGTAATTTTTACAATAAAATGCTTATTTCTAATGTGAATTTAGTGGAACAATTTAGCCCGCTGGTTCGTATGGATTTTGAGTTGAAAAACTCCTTAAAACTCCTGACTGAAATTAAAAAAGACCGTGCTTTATCGATGAGTTTTGATAATAATTTATTGACTGAGGTAAAAGGAGTAGAATACATTGTGGGATTAGGATATCGTTTTAAAAATGTTGTTTTTACTTCAAGACTGGCTGATAATCCTACCGGTGTAATTAAAGGAGATATTAATCTGAAAGCCGATTTGTCCTATAGAAACAATCAAACCATTGTACGTTATTTAGATTATGATAACAATCAATTAGCAGGCGGACAAAATTTATGGTCTTTGAAAGTTACAGCTGACTATTCGTTCAGTAAAAATCTAACAGCAATTTTTTATTATGATCATTCATTTTCTAAGGCCGTTATATCAACTTCATTTCCTATAACAAATATCCGTTCAGGAATTACGCTTCGATATAATTTTGGGAATTAATTTGCATAATCTAAACGGGATTTAATTTGAAGATTGTTACATTTGCAAAAAAATAATTATCATACATCAATTATTATTACTATGAGTATACCAGCAGGTTTAAAATACACTAAAGATCACGAATGGGTGAGTTTAGAAGGAGATATTGCAACAGTAGGAATCACACATTTTGCTCAAAAAGAGTTAGGTGATATTGTTTATGTTGAAGTAGAAACTTTAGATCAAACATTAGAAAAAGATGAAGTTTTTGGTACTGTTGAAGCAGTAAAAACAGTTTCTGATTTGTTTTTACCTTTATCCGGCGAGATTGTGGAATTCAATACCGGATTAGAAGACGATCCTGAATTAGTAAACACAGATCCTTATGGAGCAGGATGGATGATTAAAATAAAAGTTTCAGATTTAGCTGAATTTGATACATTATTAACAGCTGAAGGATATAAAGAATTGATTGGTGCTTAAGAAAATTTGTTTAGGAATTGCTCTCTTATGGACAGGAATTATTCTGTACATGTGTTTGGTTCGAATGAGTGAGCTTCCTGCAATAACAATTCCTTATGTCGATAAATTCGTTCATGCTTTTTTTTATTTTGTATTTAGTGCGTTATGGTTTTATGCGCTTCGTTTTTACTTTAAAAAACAAAGCCAGGCTAAGCTTTTAAAAATAGTTTTTTTGATGGCTTTCCTTTTTGGTATCGCAATAGAACTGTTCCAAAACTATCTTACAACATACAGAAGCGGTGATCCTTTAGATGTTTTTGCCAATACAAGCGGCTCCTTATTGGCTGTTTTAACTATTGCTTTTTTAGAAAAAAATAAAAACTCTGAATAAATAGAAATCCTGCTTCGGCGGGATTTTTTATTGTAATTAACCCATTGGGTGTAATTATTAAAAACGTCAGTTCGAGTATTTTTTGTGCAGTCCCGATCCCGAAACATCGGGACGGGACGAAACAAAAAATGTATCGAGAACCGTTTTTAATTAAATTTTTCTTGTTCTCGATACAATCCCGTCCGAAAACGGGATTACTCGAACTGACGAAAAATTATCATCAAAAACTAATTACACCCAACGAGTTTTCTAATAATAAAATAAAAACCTGCTTAAAAAGAATTTTAAAATAGGATTAAATGTATTTTTGTGAACAAAGCAGTTTTATTAAATCAATAATTAATGGATATTCGGTTATTTTTAGATTCTACTTATTTAAAAACTGCTTCGCAGGCTGAACTTGATGAAAGTCAAAACCAGGCTGTGGCAGAACATTTTATTAAAGAAGCCATTGAGGAAGGTTTTAAACTAATTATGATTCGTCCGGAAATGGTTGCTTTAGCCCGTAAAATGATTTCTGAAGCCGGTTCAAATGTCCAGACAGGAACAGTAATCGACTTTCCGCTGGGAAAATCAGCTATCGAAGATAAGTTGGCAGAAGCCACTCAGGCCATTGCAGATGGAGCTGATGAATTGGATTTTGTATGCAATTATGAGGCTTTCAAAAAAGGGGAAACAAATTTAGTTAAAGAAGAAATCCTGAGAGGAACTCAATTAGCATTAGCTAATAATAAAATAATAAAATGGATTATTGAAGTTGCCGCTTTGACGGATAAGCAAATTATTCAGTTGTCAGCTTTGATAAAAAATATTGTGATTGCTAATTTTGAAGAAACGGATTATGCCCGGGTTTTTGTAAAATCCTCAACAGGTTTTTTTCAGACAAATAATAATGAACCTAATGGAGCAACAATTCCATCAGTAATGATGATGCTGGAAAATGCTTCACCGCTTCCTGTAAAAGCTGCCGGCGGTGTACGTAATTATCAGGAGGCGATTGCAATGATTAAGTTAGGAGTAAAACGCATTGGTACATCTGCTGCAAAAGCAATTGTCAATGGAGAAAATAGCCAAAATGAGTATTAAGTTTATGATGAAAATAGATATGAGAAAAAGCCTTTTGGTTTTATTTGCATGTTTTTCTACGGCGTTGGGTTATGCTCAAAACCAGGATTTGAATTCAGAATCAGTTTTGAATACACAACGATTTCCTGTTTTTCCACGGTGTGAAAATTTAGAAGGAAAGGCTTTAGAGAATTGTTTTTATACAGAAGTTCAGGATTTTGTCTTTCAAAATTTTGTTGTCCCTGAAGATTTGGTTCAGAATAATTTTAATGGAAATGTAAAAGTGCTTTTTGAAGTAGATGAAAAAGGTACTTTTAAAGTGATTTATGTAAATGCTGTTGATGAAAAATTAATTGAAGAAGCAAAACGTGTTTTTGCAAAATTCCCAAAAATTACTCCGGCCACTTACAATGGGAGACCGGAATATTCTAAGTACAACATTACTATTGCAATTCCTTTAAAAAGTGCTGAAACTATTGCCAATGAAAATTTAGCTAAAGCTGATATTCTGAGAAATACTACTAAGCAACTGACGGAATTAGATAGTATTGTTTATAAAAAATACAACAATCCCGAGTTTGAAAGTCATCTCAATATTCCTTTTTCGCATAGTTATTATGCACAATTTGATGGCGCGATAAATCAGGTAGGCAGTAACAACCATACGGCTTCTAAACCTTTTTCGTATGCTGAAGTTTCTAAGTATTATAATTTTAAGAAAGAGAATGAGAAATTAAAGAAAAAAACTTCGGGATGGTGGACAAGGAAATTGTGGAATGAAAATACGGTAGAAATTCGTGGTGAGGATTATTGGTTCATGGTAAATCCGGTGTTGGATTTGCAATTGGGTAAAGCTTCCGGAAACAATTCGATAAATACCTTTGTCAATACACGAGCCATTAATTTTAGAGGTGGATTAGGAGAAAAACTTACATTTTTAACCACTATATTTGAAAGTCAGGGACGATTTGCAGATTATTACAATCGGTATGCAGGTTCTATTAAACCATCGGGCGGAAATCCGGCAATTATTCCGGGGATAGGAATTGCAAAAGATTTTAAAACCGATGCCTATGATTTTCCTTTGGCGGAAGCCAATTTAATTTTTGCACCAAGCAAATTTTTAGATTTACAATTGGGCTATGGCAGGAATTTTATTGGAGACGGTTATCGCTCCTTGTTAGAAGGTGATGGTGCCAGTCCTTATCCTTATTTTAAATTAAATACAACATTTTGGAAACTAAAATACACCAATACTTTTATGTGGCTTAAGGATGTTCGTCCGGAGGTCACGGTAGACAGGACGTATGCTACCAAGTTTATGGCCAACCATTATTTAAGCTGGAATGTTTCTAATAAATTGAATTTAGGATTTTTTGAATCGGTAGTTTGGGCAAATACGAATGACAGAGGTTTTGATGCTAATTTTATCAATCCTATTATTTTTTACCGTTCGGTGGAATTTGGTTCTTCTTCAAGGTCAGGAAATGCTGTGTTGGGACTGACTTTTAAATACAAATGGGATAACCAAATTAACTTTTACGGGCAGTTTATTTTAGATGAATTCTCATTAGGAGATATTAAAGAACGTGATAATAGCTGGAAAAATAAATACGGTTATCAGTTAGGAGCAAAATATTACAATGCTTTTAATGTAAATAATTTGCTACTTCAGGTTGAATACAACAGAATTCGTCCGTATGTGTATTCCCATTCTGATCCTATTACAAATTACGGGCATAACAATCAAAGTTTAGGACATCAATGGGGCGGAAACTTCAGCGAGTTTTTAGCTATTGCACGTTATCATAAAGGAAGATTTTTTGCAGATGCTAAATTTACTGTTGGAGTACGCGGATTTGATTTTGCCGATTCAGGTGCAAATTCAAATTTTGGAGGGAATATATATCGTGATTATGATGAAGAGCGTTTTGCTAATTCTGATGTAAAAGTGGGACAAGGAAACAAAACTAATTTTTTCATGGCTGATATTCAAGGCGGGTATTTGATTAATCCATCCACTAATCTGAAACTTTTTGCGAGTTATATTTACAGGGATTTTAATCCAATGGAAAATACAGCAACAGTGTTGAAAGAAAGTACCAATTGGTTTTCTATAGGATTACGTTCGGATATTTTTAACTGGTATTTTGATTATTGATAGCAAATAATGAATGTATTAGACATCATACGCCACAATTCAACTGAGTTGTGGTGTTTTTTTTGTAAATAAAAGAGGTAATTAAGCGAGAGGAATCAGGTGAAAAAAGTTTTTGCAACTATTTGTTGTAAATAAAAATAGAATAACAGTATCTTTGCCGAGAATGAATCTAAATAAAAATAACCAGATCCCGTCTTGTTAAAAGCTTTAAAAATGAATTCCAAATTACTTTTTCTGTTCTCTTTTTTTGTGTTGTTTACTATTAATATAAAGGCACAATCACTGCGTTTAAAAATTGAAAATGAGTCAAAAAAACCAATTGCCAACGCTGCCGTTTCTTCCAATAATAAAATAATAGGAACAACAAATCTTTCAGGAGAAGTTTCTGTTTTAAATGCTGAAATTAAAAACAATACCATTATAATTTCTGCTCCGGATTTCCAATTGCTTTCTTATACTGTAAATCCCGAAGAGCAAAATTCTGTTACTATTGTTTTAAATAAAGAGAACCAACTTGATGAAGTGGTTATTACTGCCGGTAGAAAACAGGAAAATATTAATACAATTCCGTCTTCGGTAACGATAATGAGTCAGAAAGAAATACAACAACAAAGCAGTATTAACAGCAATTTGTCTTCTATTTTAGGGAATGTTATTCCGGGATTAGGTACCACAACGAATAAAGCCACAAATTCAGGGCAAACATTACGAGGAAGACAAGTTTTGGTTTTGATAGATGGAATTCCGCAATCGACTCCATTGATGAATGGGAACAGAGACATTCGTGCCATTGATGCTAACGCAATTGAACGTATTGAGGTGATAAAAGGAGCAACTTCTATTTATGGAAATGGTTCCGGTGGAGGGATCATCAATTATATCACTAAAAAAAGTCCTTTATATAATAGCTTTGAAGGAGTGACTACAGTGGGGACTACTTTTAATCCGCTTCATGGTAACGAAACTTTTGGTTATCGTATTTCCCAATTTTTTAATGGTAGAAAAAATAAGTTCAGTTACGTTCTTGGAGGATCTTATGATTATACCGGACTTCAAAGAGATGCTAAAGGAACTCCTCTGGGACAAACTGATGGTTTGTCTAATTCTTATCAGACAAATGCTTTTGTAAAATTAGGTTATGATTTAGATGAAAATACTAATTTCAAAGTAGTGTATAATTTTTACGGCAGTACTCAAAAAGCAAAATATATTAGTCAGGCCGGAGTGTATGGTCAAACTCCAACTATTGGTGTGCGAGGTTCAGAACCGGGTGAAAATGCAGGGACACCGTACAACCATAATTTCATGTTTACTTTTTCTAAAAACAATTTGTTTAGAACCACTCAATTAGATGTTTCGGCATATTTGAATTCTTTTCAATCTATGAATCGTTATGTACAAAGTGCTTCAGCGTGGTACGGTCCGGGGCAAACGATGATTAATTCGAATAAAAACGGAACCCGTATCAATTTAAATACTCCTTTTACAAT
The DNA here is from genome assembly GCF_900142775.1 of Flavobacterium flevense. Taxonomy (GTDB): domain Bacteria; phylum Bacteroidota; class Bacteroidia; order Flavobacteriales; family Flavobacteriaceae; genus Flavobacterium; species Flavobacterium flevense. Next base: position 584,912 of record NZ_FRCC01000001.1, on the reverse strand, counting down.
TGCTTCTTTACCTTCGGAAATTACATATGGTCTGGATGTATTGAATGATGTTACTTTTCAGGATTTGGTTGATGGACGTGTTTATATTCCGAAAATGGATATGTTAAATATCGCTCCTTATGCACAATTGAAAGTGGATGTTTTGGAAAATTTAATTTTCAAAGGAGGAATCCGTTATGAAAATGCCACAGTTCGTGTTGATGATTTTAATACCATTGCAACAGGAGCAAATAATACAGGAAGTATTTTTGTAGAAGGAGGTAAAATTCCTTATAATGCTACGATGTTTAATGCCGGTTTACGTTTTAATAAATATGAGTTTTTTAATCCGTTTGTGAGTTTCTCGCAGGCATTTGCAATCAATGAATTGGGGCGAATTTTAAGGAGAGCTAATGAAAATACTATCGAAAGTTTAGAAACGGATCCTATAATTACCAATAATTACGAAGTTGGTTTTTCAAGTAAATTGTATAATCTGAATGTAACAGCAGCTTATTATATCAGTACTTCTAAATTAGGTGCTAACTTAGTCGATGTGGGTGGTTATTTAGTAGCGCAACGCGAACCTGAAAATGTTAAAGGATATGAAATAGCATTAGATTATCGTTTTTCTGATCAGTTCAATGTTGGAGGAAGTTATTCTTATGTGGAAGGAAAAGCAAAATTTGATGACGGAAGTTCCGTTTATCTTAACGGTTCCCGTATTGCTCCGCCTAAAGCTACTGCATTTGCTACTTATAAGCCATCTGCTGATTGGAATTTACAATTATCCTGGGTTAATACTGGTTGTCGTGATCGTTTTGAACTGAACAGCAAAGGCAAGTACAATAATAGCGAAGGGCCTATTGCAACGGTTAATTTAGTAAACTTTGCAGGAAGTTATTCGTTTAATAAAAATTGGTCTTTGAATTTAGGAATAGAAAATTTACTCAATAATTATTATTATCCAACAGTGAGTCAATATCGTGCGCTGGATGCCGAATACGTGCTTGGAACTGGTATGACAACAACTTTAAATTTGAGATATAAATTTTAATAATGGTTAAAAAAAAACTATTATGGCTGCATAAATGGCTGGGCTTGTTATCAGGACTTGTAGTCTTAATAGTTAGCCTTACCGGATGTCTTACCGTTTTTCAGGATGAGTTGCAATTGCTGACTCATCCTGAAAAATTTTTTATTGAAAAGCAAAATTTACAGTCGTCCCGAACACTTGCATTAAGTAAGCTTATTACTATTGCTGAAGCAAAATTAAATCCGGGAGAAAAAATAAGTCGGGTTGAAGTTTTTCCACAAAAAGACAGAATCTGGATTTTCAGAGCTGTTAAAACCAATAAGGATGCTTTTTTCTACTCCGATTATTTTACTTATCACAAGCGGGTATTTGTAAATCCGTATTCAGGAAATGTACAAATGGTTGAAAATACCAAAGAAAATTTTTTCCAGATTGTACTTCAGTTACACATGAATTTGCTTCTTGGAAAAAAGTATGGTCACTTTGTGGTAGGTTTTTCAGTAATCTTTTTTGCTGTTTTGTGTATCACGGGAATTGTTTTATGGTGGCCTAAAAAATGGAAACCTAAAACGATAAAAAATAGTTTTTCTATTAATTTTAAAGCAAAAAGAAAAAGACTCAATTATGATTTGCATAATGTTTTGGGATTTTACAGTTTGCTGTTTGCTTTATTGTTTGCCATTACAGGTTTAATATTTGCTTTTCCGGCTTTCAAAAAAGCAATTTCAAACGGATTGAATTCTTTGGATAAAAAAGAAAAAGAAACTCTTTCGTTGCCTTTTGTGCCTCAGACTGCTGCTTCTGTTTTAGATAACGGGCTGAATTATGTTTTAGCAGCTCACCCTGATGCTGATCAGATTTCTATTCGAATAGAAAAAGACCTCACCGAACCGCAGGGTTTTCAGTTAAGAATGGAGAAAAATCGAACAGGCGTTTTTTACTGGTATTTTTTCGATCAAAAAAAAGGACAAATAACAGAATTGAAATCTCCGGATAATTTACAACTGGGTAATCGGGTTACTTCTTTAAATTATGACTTGCATGTGGGGAGTATTGGCGGAATGTATACTAAAATTTTAGCTTTTCTCGCTTCACTTGTTTGTGCTTCTTTGCCTGTTACCGGATTCATAATCTGGCTAAATAAATACAAGAAAGCAAAATTAAGAAAATCATAAAGAGAGGTGTTTTTATCTAAATTTTTCTTCAACAATATTTTATGATTAGTTTTTTGCCAAATCCCTTTCGATGAGTTACTTTTGCAGCAGTTTTATAAAAACGTAATGAAAACGGCATTGAGCACAACTACAAATACACTTTCTCTTAAAGCGATTTTTACCGATTTTAAAGAAATCACTAAGGCTGGATTGGCTATTAGTGTGTTGTTTTCATCTATAGCCGGATATTTATTGGGTTTTAATGAAGATCAGCCTTTTCAATGGTCCGTTTTGTTGATGCTGTGTGTGGGTGGTTATTGCATGGTAGGAGCTTCGAATGCTTTTAATCAGGTGATTGAAAAAGACATTGATGCTTTGATGGATCGAACTAAAAATCGTCCTGTTCCATCGGGAAGAATGTCTGCGAATGTGGCTTTATTGGTAGCGAGTTTGCTTACTTTAATTGGACTTACATTGTTGTATTTGATTAATCCCAAAACAGCTATGTTTGGTGCAATTTCGATATTTTTATATACCAGTGTTTATACTCCGCTAAAAACAGTGACTTCGTTATCTGTTTTTGTGGGTGCATTTCCGGGAGCTATTCCGTTTATGCTGGGCTGGGTTGCGGCAACCGGAAATTTCGGAATTGAAGCAGGAACTTTGTTTTTGATTCAGTTTTTCTGGCAGTTTCCTCATTTTTGGTCCATCGGATGGTTTTTATATGAAGATTATGAAAAGGCAGGAATTTTTATGTTACCTACAGGTAAAAAAGATAAAGGGACAGCCTTGCAGGTTATTTTATATACCGTTTGGTTAATAATTGCTTCTTTGTTGCCGTGTGTGGGTTATACAGGAAAACTGTTTATTTCGCCTTATACGGCAGTTATTGTTTTCTTATTGGGTATTTGGATGCTGTATTATGCAGTTCGACTTTATAATGTGAAAACGGCAAAAGCAGCACGAACCTTAATGTTAGTGAGTGTTTCTTATATTTCATTGTTGCAATTGGTTTATATAATTGATAAATTTTTAAGATAGTTATGGAGGTTTCAATGACAGCTGAAGAGCAAAAAGAGAGAACGGCAAGATCCTATAAGTTGATTTTATTGTTTGCTATGATTAGTATGACGATGATGTTTGCCGGACTTACCAGTGCTTTTGTAGTAAGTAAGTCAAGGGTAGACTGGTTAAAAGGTTTTGAATTACCAATTGCTTTTTATATTAGCACAATAGTAATTATTGGGTGTAGTGTCACTTTTTATCTGGCAAAAAAAGCAATAGAAAAGGATAATCGCAGTAAAACTACAATGATGCTTTTAGCTACTTTGGTTTTAGGAGTGTTGTTTGTGGTTTCGCAATTTGCAGGTTTTGGTCAGATTATCGAAAGTGGTTATTATATGACCGGTCAGGGGAGCTCGATAACAGTGACTTTCTTGTATATAATCGCATTTGTTCACTTGTTACACCTGGCTGGAGGACTAATTTCACTTTTAATTATAATTTATAATCATTTTAAACAAAAATACAATTCGACCCAAACTCTTGGTATAGAACTAGGTGCAATGTATTGGCACTTTCTAGACTTGTTGTGGGTTTTATTATTTTTATTTTTATATTTCTTTAAATAAGAAAAAAACGTAAATTTGGGAACTTTTTAACGAATAACTTTTATGGAAGCGACAGTTACTACTGCAAATAGTGAAGAAAAAACTTGGGGAGGCGGCAATGAGCCTATGAACGCAAGTTATGGTAAAATGATGATGTGGTTTTTTATCGTATCAGATGCCTTAACGTTCTCTGGATTTCTAGCAGCTTATGGTTTTTCTAGATTTAAATTTATTGAAACTTGGCCATTGGCCGATGAAGTGTTTACTCACTTCCCATTTATGCACGGAGTTTCTGCTCCTATGTATTATGTGGCATTAATGACTTTTATTTTGATTTTCTCATCTGTAACAATGGTTTTAGCTGTTGATGCGGGTCACCAAATGAAAAAGAACAAAGTAATTGTATACATGTTTTTAACCATTATTGGTGGTTTAATCTTCGTTGGTTCTCAAGCCTGGGAATGGAAAAATTTCATTAAAGGGGAGTACGGAGCTATTGAAACAAAAGGAGGGAGTATTCTTCAGTTTGTGGATAAAGACGGAAAACAAATAGCGCTTGCAGATTTTGCAGCCACTTTACATGAAGAAAGAAACCAATTAACCAGAAACGAAGGTACCTGGTTTATGGAAGAGGCTAGTTTGCCTTCTTATTCAGTAGCTGAGGTTCAGGCTGGTTTTAAAGCACATCCTGATTTATTAATCAGAACTGAGGTTATCAACGAAAAGAAACAAAAAACAATTCTTTCCAGAGCAGAATCTGAACAAAGATTAGCTGAGGCAGCTTTAGTTGTTGAAGGAGCTAATCTAATTAGAAATGAATACGGAAGTAAGCTATTTGCTGATTTCTTTTTCTTTATTACCGGTTTCCACGGTTTCCACGTTTTCTCAGGAGTTATTATCAATATCATTATTTTCTTTAATGTATTATTGGGAACTTACGAGAAAAGAAAAAGTTATGAAATGGTAGAAAAAGTTGGACTTTACTGGCACTTTGTTGACTTAGTATGGGTATTTGTATTCACGGTTTTCTATCTAGTTTAATTTTTAAAGTTTATTTATTATGTCACACGAGCATGTATCAAATATAGGTAGAATCTGGAAAGTATTTGGGATTTTATCAGTAGTTACAATTATAGAAGTTATTTTAGGTATTTATAAACCGGATTCTTTACACCACGGTCAGTTTCTTGGCTTAAGTTTGTTAAACTGGATATTTTATATACTTACTATATTCAAAGCATACTACATCGTTTGGGCTTTTATGCACCTTGAAGGTGAAACACCAAGTCTTAGATGGTCAATAGTATCAACTGTTATTTTTCTTGTCGTATACTTACTTTTCATTCTGTTGACTGAAGGGCATTATATTTATGGGGTTTTTAAAGATTCGACCATTAAATGGAATTTTTAACACTATATTAATTCAAAAAAAGGGCACGCTTTGCGTGCCTTTTTTTATTTTTGCATTTAAATTATTTCAAGTCTGATGAAAAAAAATATTGTTCTTTTTGTATTATTCGTTTTGCCAATTGTAGCTTATCTTTTTTTTGCTTCAGGCGTCAATAGTTTTACAAAACTTCCTGTTATTACTCCCAAAGTTGCTGATTTAGGCAACTGGAAATCTTTACGAGGTGAAAAAGTTACATTAGACAATAAAATTACTATTCTGGGGTTTTCCGGTACAAAAATTTTAAAAAACAGAGGCAATCTTTTTAATTTAAATGAAAAAATCTATCAGCGTTATCATGCTTTTCAGGATTTACAGTTTGTAATGATTTGTCCTTTAGGAACCGAAAGAGATGTGAAAAACATTATGGATGCTTTTGACGATTTTACAGATGTCTCCCAATGGCATTTTGTGTTTACTACACCTGATGAAATTCAGACCTATTACAGTCAATTACAATTAGTAGGTAAATTAGATGCTAATTTTGGAACATCAAATGTGTATATTATTGATAAAAAGAGAAATCTAAGAGGTCGAAAAGAGGCAGAAGAATATAAAGAAGGTTACAATACTTTTCATCCCTCTGAACTGAGTAACGATATGTTAGATGATTTTAAAATTATCCTTTATGAATATCGTGCAGCTCTTAAGAAAAATAATAACGCTACAAAACAATTGTAAATCTACTTTTTATGTTCAAAAATAAATCATATATCGGGATTTCATTTATCATCTTGATTTTTGGCATTTATGCAGTTCCCAAAATTATTTCACGTATTCAAAATGGAGCTGTAGTTAAAGCAGATCGTTTGGATAAAGTGTCTTCTGAATCTAATGCCGAAGGAGTTTTGGTAAAAATAGGTCCGGCTCCAAAATTTGAATTGGTTAACCAGGATAATAAAACCATAACTAATACAGATTATAAAGGGAAAGTGTATGTGCTGGAATTCTTCTTCACCACTTGTCCTTCTATTTGTCCTAAAATGAATCAGAATATGTTGATTCTGGAAAAGAAATTCTTTGGGAATCCTAATTTCGGAATTGTTTCTATTACTATAGATCCTAAACGTGATACTCCTGAGGTTTTAAAATCGCATGCTGAATTATTAGGTGTTAAATCCTCCAACTGGCATTTTTTAACTGGAGACAGACAGGAAATATTTGATTTGGCTAACAAAGGATTTAATCTTTATGCAGGAGAAAACAGCAAAGTAAACGGTGGTTTCGAACATTCAGGAATGTTTGCTTTGATTGATAAAAATGGAAATATCCGTTGTCGAAAAGACGATTTTGGCAATCCCATTTTGTATTATGATGGATTAGAAAAATCAGGTGTGAGAGACATTCAACAGGATATTAGTATTTTATTAGCAGAATAAATCATGGAAAATCAAAATTTAGAAACAAAATATAATAAGTGGATTGTCACTTTATCTATCGTAATTCCATTAGTAGTGGCACTTCTTTTTGGTGTTAATTTAAGAAAATTAGGATTTGATGTACAGCCACTTTCTTTTTTACCGCCTATTTATGCTACTGTAAATGGTATTACCGCCATTATATTAATTCTGGCTGTGAGAGCTATCAAAAACGGAAAGGTAAAGTTGCATGAAAATCTAATGAAAACCGCTATAGCTTGTTCTGTTGCTTTTTTAGTGATGTATGTTGCCTACCACATGACTTCTGATTCTACTAAATTTGGTGGCGAAGGCGTTATTAAATATGTGTATTATTTTATATTAGTGACTCATATTATTCTTTCGATAATCATTATTCCATTAGTATTGATTACGTACGTTCGTGCTTTAGCTGAAGTGTTTGATAAGCATAAAAAAATTGCCAGAATTACTTTCCCTATCTGGTTGTATGTTGCGGTTACCGGTGTTGTAGTGTATTTAATGATCTCTCCTTATTATGTTTACTAAAGTCAGAAGTCAGAAGTCAGAAGTTGGAAGTAAAAATGGGAAAATGAAAATTATGTTTTCTATTTTCTATATTCTATTCTCTGTTACTACAAATGCCCAGTGCGCCATGTGCAGAGCTGCTTTAGGCGGAGATGCTAACACGGCACAGGCTGAGGCTGTCAATGACGGTATTGTTTATTTAATGGTTGTTCCTTATTTGCTGGTGGCTATCATTGGATATATGATTTATCGAATGAAGAAAAATAAATCAAAATAATTACTTTAAGCCATCAACACTTATGTTGATTTCGCCGTTTACTTTTACAAAAGCTATAATTGCATTTTGACTGAGTTCTATTTTTTGAAATTGAATATCATCCATTTTTCCATTTACAAAAACACCCGGCATAGGAGAATAATTGTTTAAATAATTGAGCATCGTCTTTTTTCCTTCATCAAGATTAGGCTGAATGGAATAACGGCAGCTTTCCTGAATTTTTCTTAATATAATCCCCTGAGCAAGCCAGTTTGCGGTACGCATTAACTTGTTTTTGGTATCGAGAACATAATCCAGTCTGTCAAAATAAATTTCTTTTTTATCGGCATTGTATTTAGGGAAACCTGTAAGATAAATGGTTCCGTTTATCGAACCGGTTAACGCTAATGCAATGACCATTTTGCCGCTTTTATGCCAGATAGTAACGTCTTCTACTTTGATTTTTTTACTTCCCGAACTAAATTCCTGACCGCTAAAGTTTTTCTTCATTATTCTTGATGCATCCTGATAACTGGAAACAGCTACAATATTTGCCGTAATCTGATTTGGGATTTTGCTTACGGCTTTCAGTACAATTTTGTCAGCATCGAATTTGGATTCCGGAATTTGGCCAATTATGGTTTCCATGTTGCATTTCATTCCCATTTGCAAAACAAAAGAATCATTTTTTAAATGTGCCGCTGTCGAGTAGATTTCAGCAGGAACTATCCTGAGCCAGCTTTCGTATGCTTCATTCATTTGAAAAGGAGTGCAAATTTTTTCCAGAGCTGTCACGACATTTGGTTTGAAATCCATAGATTTTGCTATGGCCTCATCAATTTTTTTCTCGATTTTTGATTTAAATAATTTAATAGAAGGATTGATTAAATAAGTAACGGGCATATTTTTGCCAAAAACAGTCATTGTTGGGCTTTCATTCCAGTCTAAAGAACTTAACTCGGTCTGAGTTTTGAGTTTCCAGTTGGTTAAATTGACAGTGCTGTTCAGGGTTATTACACCATTTAAAATAAATTCCTTAGTGTTATAAAGGTTAACTCCCATTGTTTTTGTACCAATACGGTATTTTACTGTAGCTTTTAACGGAAGTATGGTAGTTATTTTTTGGTTATTGATGTTGCTGTTTTTAATTGAAATAGGAGCAAGTTTCCAAATTTTCATTTCAATGTCATCATCTTCAATGTCTTTATCTTCATAGATTAATCCGTTCAGAATAGCGTTTGTCTGATTTTCTATGTCTTTCAGTTTTATAGTAATGGGTAAATTAATAAACGAAGAAACATTATTATAAACTATCGGACTGGCGTCATCCGGTTCTGGTTTTAAAGTGGCAATTTTTTGAGTTGAACCACAATTAGTTAAAAGAATTAAAACGGTAAATGCTGAAAATAGCGAGAGAAGTCTCATTGTAAGAATAATTTTAGTCCGGACAAAATTACAAAAAGAAATGAATCATTATTTAGAACGAATGGAATTTGATATATTTGATACTCAGAATTAAAAAGTTAATATAATTATTAACGTTTTATTATCAAAAAAAAGGTAATAAAATTCATATTATTGCTTTAAAATTTAACCGCACCATGATTGAAATCAAAGATTTACATAAGTCCTATAAAATGGGGAGTTCTGAACTTCATGTATTGAAAGGAATTAATTTTAATATCAATGAAGGAGAGTTGGTCGCTATAATGGGATCATCAGGTTCCGGTAAATCTACACTTCTTAATATTTTAGGAATTCTTGACGAAGCTGATTCCGGCAGTTATATTTTAGATAAAACCCCAATAAAAAATCTCAACGAGACCGTTGCTTCCAGATATAGAAATAAGTTTTTAGGATTTGTATTTCAGTCTTTTAATTTGATAAATTACAAATCAGCTCTTGATAATGTTGCGATGCCTTTGTATTATCAGGGTGTAAAAAGAAAAGAACGTTATGAAATTGCAATGAAATATCTGGAGAAAGTGGGTTTAGGAACGCATTATCATCATTTGCCCAATGAACTTTCGGGAGGACAAAAACAGCGGGTTGCCATTGCCAGAGCATTAGCATCAAATCCCAAAGTTTTACTGGCTGATGAACCCACAGGAGCATTAGATACAAAAACTTCTTATGAAGTTATGGAGCTGATTCAGGGAATTAATGATGAAGGAAAAACGATTTTGATAGTTACACATGAACCGGATATTGCAGCCATGTGCAAAAGAAATGTGGTTCTGAAAGACGGATTAATTATTGATGATAAAATGGTAGAACAAGTTAGAGCTTCGTCTTATGTTTAATATTGAACGCTGGCAGGAAATATTTGATGCAATTTCTAAAAACCGGTTAAGGACTTTCCTGACCGGAGTTTCTGTAGCTTCAGGGATTTTTATTCTTGTAATTTTATTAGGAGCCGGCAAGGGACTTCAAAACGGAATTGAAAAACAATTTGAAAATGATGCCGAAGGAATTATTGAAGTCTGGTCGAATGTTACTACTAAACAATATAAAGGTCTGAATCCGGGCAGACAAATCCAGTTGCGAAACAGCGATTACGATCTTCCGGTAAAAAAATACGATTCGGAGATTAATAAAAAATCAAAATCCAGAGTGACTTGGGGCGGTTCAGTTACTTACGGGAAGGAATCAGGTAATTATCAGCTTAGAGGTGTCAATCCCGATTATATATCACTTGAAAACGCCACAATTGTTCAGGGACGTTTTATAAATGATAATGATTTAAAAAATCATGAAAAAGTTGCAGTAATAGGACTTAAGATTAAACAGGATTTGTTTAAAGATGCTGATCCACTTGGTAAAATAATAGTAGCTAATGGAATCAATTTTAAAATAGTAGGCGTTTTTACGGATCCTGCCGGAGAAAGGGAAGAATCCAGAGTCTATATGCCGGTAACTACCAATCAACGCGCTTTTGGTGCCGGAGATAAAATAAGCGGAATGATGTTCGTGTTGAATAAAAAAGCGAATTATGACGAAGCATTAGCCCAATCCAAGAAATTCACCGATGGGGTAAAGGAATTATTGAAGAGTAAAAATATCATTGCTCCGGATGATGACAGTGCCATTGGAATTTATAATTCGGTAGAAAATGCCAAACAATTTTACGACTTAAATCTGTATATCCGATTGTTTTTTTGGTGGGTAGGTATTTGTACTATTATTGCGGGTGTGGTTGGTGTAAGTAATATTATGCTGATTATTGTAAAAGAAAGAACTAAAGAAATTGGTATCAGAAAAGCACTTGGCGCTTCGCCGTTTTCTATTGTATCCATGATACTTCATGAATCTATTTTTATTACCACAATTGCCGGCTTTACAGGTTTATTAGCCAGTTTGCTTTTGCTGGAATTTGTTGGTCCCTTGGTACAAAGCGAATATTTCAGAAATCCGGAAGTTGATTTTGGTGTGGCATTAACAACGCTTGGCTTACTCGTGTTTGCCGGAGCAGTAGCCGGATTTTTTCCGGCTTACAGAGCTGCTAAGATAAAACCGATTGTAGCACTCAGAGACGAATAATTATGTTTAGAAAAGATAATTGGGACGAGATTTTACAGGCTTTAACAGCCAATGTTTTTAGAACTATTCTAACAGCATTTGGAGTTTTCTGGGGTGTTTTTATTTTAGTGATACTGCTTGCTGCAGGAAATGGTCTGGAAAACGGAGTTAAAAAAGGTTTTGACGGGATCGCTACCAATACCATGTTTATGTGGAGTCAGACTACCTCAAAAGCCTATAAAGGACTACCTAAAGTACGCCGTTATGATTTTAGAAATAGCGATGTCCAGTCTTTAAAACAAGCAATGCCTGATTTGTTATATGTTTCGCCACGCAATCAACTGGGCGATTTTAATGGTACAAATAATGTGGTTAGAGGAACAAAAACCTCGGCATTTACCATTTATGGAGATTATCCGGAGCTTATAAAACAGCAACCCATGGATATTATACAGGGACGTTTTATCAATCATCAGGACATTAATTCAAAAAGGAAAATAGCAATTATAGGAAAAGGTGTTGTCACAGCACTTTATACAAAAGAAGAAGACCCTATTGGGACTTACATAAAAATTAACGGAATTAATTTTATGGTGGTGGGTATTTATAATTCGAAACAACAGGGAGGAAATGCCGAAGAGGAACAAAAAAATATTTTTATTCCGTTTACCACTTTTCAACAGGCATTTAATTACGGAGATAAAGTAGGGTGGATGGCACTTACCGCCAGAGACGAAGTATCTATTACTAAACTAAAACCAGAAATTTTAGAGCTAATTAAATCCTTGCATTCCATTAATCCAAAAGACGACAGAGCAGTAGGGAACTTTGACTTGTATGAACAATTCAACAAAGTACAAAGTCTGTTTACTATTTTAAAAATCATCGCCTATTTTGTGGGAACTTTAGTATTGATATCCGGTGTTATTGGTATTTCTAATATTATGCTCATAGTTGTTAAAGAACGTACTAAAGAAATAGGAATCAGAAGAGCTTTAGGAGCAACTCCTGGAGCAATTCGTAGTCAGATTTTATCCGAATCAATATTTTTAACAATCATCTCAGGGATGTTAGGCATTGCTGTTGCTACAGGAGTTATTGCACTTTTAAATATGTTTTTAGATTCGATGCCGCCGGAAAGCAACACTATGTTTGCTAATCCAAGTGTTGATTTAAGAGTTGTATTTGTAGCGTTGTTGATATTAGTAGGTTCCGGTTTACTGGCAGGATTTATACCTGCACAAACAGCAATTAATGTTAAACCTGTTGATGCTTTAAGAGCAGAATAAATTTCAGTCAGAATAATCGAATAAACCATAAATAAAAATGAAAAAAGGAGTAACGATAACCATATTAATTATCATTGTAATAGTTTTTTTTAGTGCACTTTATTATTTGTACGCAAAAAATCAGGCGCCGTCAGTAGTTTTTAAAACCGAAAAACCAATTACTAAAACGATTGTAAAAAATACGATTGCAACAGGTAATATTCAACCGGATGAAGAGGTTTTAATTAAGCCAAATATCTCAGGAATTATTGAGACGGTGTTTATCAAAGCTGGTGAAAAAATCAAAGCTGGCGATAAAATTGCTAAAATCAGAGTTGTTGCTAATGTTTCTAATGTGAGTAGTACTCAAAATCAGGTGCAGACAGCCAAAATAGCATTAGATAATCAGGAGAAAATTTTTCAAAGACAAAAAACATTATTCGAAAAAGATGTCATTTCGGCCAATGATTTTGATGGAGCACAATTAGCTTACAAACAGGCAAAACAGAATTATTTAGCTGCAAAACAAAGTCTGGATATTGTTAAAACAGGAACCACAACTTCGTTAGGAAGCTATGCCAATACATTGATTCGTTCTACAGTGAACGGAATGATTCTGGATGTTCCTGTTAAAGAAGGAAATCAGGTTATCGAAAGTAATAATTTTAATGAAGGAACCACCATTGCCAGTGTTGCTGATGTGGGAAGAATGATCTTTATTGGAAAAATTGATGAATCAGAAGTAGGAAAAATAAAAGAGAATATGCCTATTGAAATTACCATTGGTGCTATTGAGAACAAGAAATTTAATGCCGTTTTAAATTACATAGCTCCTAAAGGTGTTGCTGAAAATGGTGCCATTCAATTTGAGATCAAAGCTTCTTTACAAAACAATGATGCTACTTTTATCAGAGCCGGTTTAAGTGCAAATGCTTCGATTATTTTAGAAAAAGTGAATAAAGCACTGGCAATTAAGGAATCCTTAGTGCAATTCGATAAAAAAACACAAAAGCCTTATGTTGAAATCGAAACAGCTCCTCAAAAATTCCAAAGAAAAGATGTGGTTTTAGGAGTTAGTGACGGAATTTATGTTCAGGTGAAAAGCGGTATCAAAAAATCAGATAAAATTAAAATCTGGAATCAGGGCTTGATAGCCGAAGGTGACAAAAAATAAATTGAAGCCCTAAAAACTTCTTTTGGTTTAAAAAATGTTAAATTTGCGTAGTGTCTTACTATGCTTTCATTCAAAATATATGAAAATAAATAAATACAATCGTTTTGTTTTTGCGCTGTTTTTTGGGTTTAGCCTATCAGGTCAGGCACAATCAAAACAATGGACTTTAGAAGAATGTGTAAGATATGCTTTAGACCATAATATCTCTATTAGACAATCCGAATTGGACTCACAATCAGCAACTATTGATAAGAAAGATGCTTTTGGCAGTTTTTTACCTTCGGTGTCAGCTTCGGCTTCTCATTCGTGGAATATTGGTTTGAACCAGGATATCACTACGGGGATTTTGCAAAATCAAACTACGCAGTTTACTTCTGCCGGAGCCAGTGTAGGAGTTGATATTTACAGAGGTTTACAAAATTTAAATACTTTAAGAAGAGCCAATCTTTCTATTGTTGCAGCACAATATCAATTGCAAAAAATGAAAGATGATATTGCGCTAAATGTTGCTAATGCTTATTTACAGGTGCTTTTTAACAAAGAAAATTTAAAAGTTCAAAATGAGCAATTGGCTATTGATAACAAGCAATTAAACCGAACTCAGGAACTGGTTAATGCCGGAAATTTACCTAAAGGCGATTTATTAGATATAAAAGCAACTATTGCTGCTGATAATCAAAAAGTAATCAATGCAGAGAATGCTTTATTGATCTCTAAATTAAGTCTTGCACAACTTTTACAGTTAGAGAGTTTTGATAATTTTGATATTGCTGATACGAATGAGTTTCAAATGGATCAAAGTATATTGTCTCAGACTCCTACAGCCATTTATGATAAAGCCAGTCAGGAACGAATGGAGTTGAAAATAGCACAGACAAATTTAGAAATAGCACAAAAAAATGTAATGATTGCCAGAGGAGCTTATCAGCCTACTTTGAGAGGATTTTATAATTTTAACAGCCGTGTTTCTTATGCTGATATTGCTTTAAGAGACAATCAGGGGAATGTTATTGGAACACAATCACCGCCTAAATTTATGGATCAGTTTAATGATAATAAAGGACAATCATTTGGAGTTCAGTTGAGTGTTCCTATTTTTAATGGTTTTTCAGTTAGAAATAATGTAGAACGGTCTAAGGTAAACTTTGAAAAATCTAAAATCGCTTTAGAACAACAGCAATTAGATTTAGAACGAAATGTTTATACTGCTTTTACAGATGCTAAAGGAGCTCTAAAGGCTTATGAATCAGCAATTGAAGCATTAGATTCCAGAAGCCAATCCTATAATTATTCTAAAGAAAGATTTGAAGTGGGCTTAATGAATTCATTTGATTTAAGTCAGTCGCAAACTTTGCTCTCTAATGCACAATCGGAAGTTTTAAGGACCAAATACGATTATATTTTTAAAACAAAAATATTAGAATTCTACTTTGGAATTCCAATTATAAAAAATTAGTAAGTTATGTCGAAGAAAAATATTTATATTCTTTTAGCCGTTTTTGTTGTAATAGTTGGTGTATTACTGGTTTTAGGAAAAAAAGGCATTTTAGGAAATAAAGAAGACTTTAAGGAAATAGAAATTGCAAAAGTAGTTCCTATGACTATTGTCGAAACGGTATCGGCAACCGGTAAAATACAACCCGAAATTGAAGTAAAAATCGCACCGGAAGTTTCAGGAGAAATCATTTTGTTAAATGTAAAAGAAGGTCAGGTAGTAAAAAAAGGAGATTTATTAGTAAAAATAAATCCTGATTTATATACTTCCAGTTACAATCGTTCTTTATCAAATTTATCAGGAAGTAAAGCGGGCTTAACCCAAAGTGAAGCTTCCTTTAAAGAAGCTAAATCCAGTTATGAACGCAACAAATCCTTGTATGAAAAAGGGATTATTTCAAAATCAGACTGGGACAAGGCAATTGCTTCTTATGAAGTTGCTAAAGCCACTAAACAAAATGCTTTTTATACGGTTCAGAGTGCATCAGCTACTGTAAATGAAGCAAAAGATAATTTAGGGCGTACTACCATTTATTCTCCTGCTGACGGAACTATTTCAGTGCTGAATGTAGAATTAGGCGAACGTGTTTTAGGAACGCAGCAAATGGCGGGAACTGAACTTTTAAGGGTTGCCAATTTAAACAATATGGAAGTGGAAGTGGATGTGAATGAGAATGATATTGTCAAAATTAAAGAAGGAGATTTTGCCAATGTGGAAGTGGATGCTTATTTAAAAAAGAAATTCAAAGGCGTGGTGACCAGTATTTCTAATTCGGCAAGTTCTGCTTTAACGGCTGATCAGGTGACTAATTTTAAAGTTAAAGTTCGAATTTTAAAAGAATCCTATGAAGATTTATTACAAGGAAAACCGGCGACCTATTCGCCCTTTAGACCAGGAATGACTGCTACAGTAGATATTATCACTAAAACAAAGAAAAATGTTCTGGCTGTTCCCATCAGTGCAGTGGTTGTAAAATCGGATACCACAGCGGTTTCTGTTCTGGATAAAAAAATGCCGGATGAAAAAGAGGATAAAAAGGAAGCTCCTAAAAGCGATAAAAAGTTAGAATGTGTTTTCCTGAAAGTGGGGGATAAAGCTAAAATCAGGATTATTAGAACCGGAATTCAGGACGATACTAATATTGAGATTTTAAGCGGTGTTAAAAAAGGAGATAATGTAATTACAGGACCTTATACCATCGTGAGCAAAGAATTAAATTCGGGTGATAAAGTAACAGTAAAGTCGGAAAACAATAAAAAATAACGCTTACGTTTTCATTCTTTTTAATTTTTCAGACCTTTGTAAAAAAAAGAAATACCATTGAATAATTATATACTTAATATAGAAACTGCTACAAAAAATTGTTCTGTTTCGATTGCTCAAGATGGCAAAACTATTATTTGTAACCAAATTGCCGAAGAAGGCTATTCTCATGCCGAACGCTTGCATGTGTTTATTGAAGAAAGTATTGCAGCAGCCGGAATCACTTTTAAGGATTTAGTTGCGGTTGCAGTAAGTCAGGGTCCGGGTTCTTATACCGGATTGCGAATAGGTGTTTCGTCGGCAAAAGGATTGTGTTATGCATTAGAAATTCCATTAATAGCGGTAGATACTTTGCAGGCATTAGCGGCTCAGGCAACTATTGAAAATGGTTTGATTGTACCCATGTTAGACGCCCGAAGAATGGAAGTTTATAGTGCTATTTTTTCGAATAAATTAGAAGTAAAAAGAGCAATTCTTGCTGAAGTTATCACCGAAGATTCTTTCCAGGAATATGATGAAATTTTATATTTTGTAGGCGATTGTGCCGATAAATGTAAAGAGGTGTTGACCCGGTCTAATTTTGTTTTTTTAGAAGAAATAAAATATCCGTCTGCTAACGAAATGAGTGCTTTGAGCTATGCTAAATTCCTTAAAAATGATTTTGCAGATGTAGCCTATTTTGAGCCTTATTATCTGAAAGATTTCATGATTACTACTTCTAAAAAATAGTAAAAACTATATTATACCATTAAGATATTAAGAGAATTTAGACTTAATGCGGCTAAATGTCTTAATGGTTTAAAAATTTAAACAAGTTTGTAAACCAACAAAGCGTTTCAACCGAAACGCTTTGTTGGTTTTTTTAGATAAATGTTGTCTTAAGCATTAATTGCTTCTACCTGGATTTTGTCATCGTTAAGCATGCTTTTCAACATGTTTTCAATTCCTGATTTTAAAGTAAAAGTAGAAGAAGGACAACCGCTACAAGCACCCTGAAGAATCACTTTTACAACTTTGCTTTCTTCATCATAAGATTCAAAAGCAATATTTCCACCATCGGCAGCTACAGCCGGTTTTACATATTCTTCCAGAATATTGATAATTTGTTGCGAAGTAACATCCAGTTTATCGAAGGCTTCCGTTTTAATTTGGTCTTCTTTTTCGGCATTGATTACTACGCTGTCATCAAGTACAATTCCGCCATTTTCAATGTATTGTTTGATAAAAGTTCGTAGCTCAAGGGTAATTTCGTCCCAGCTGTTAAGTTCATATTTAGTTACCGAAATATAGTTTTCATCAATAAAAATTTCTTTTACATAAGGAAATTTAAATAATTCTTTTGCCAGCGGTGAAGCAGCAGTCTGGTCAATATTTTTAAATTCAACAGCATTTTTTGTCAGCATTCGGCTTACCACAAATTTCAAAGCTGACGGATTAGGAGTTGTTTCTCCGTAAACGGTAACAGGCTGTTTTTTAGGTTTGTTTTCGTCCAGCGTAATGATAGTTCCGCCTTTATTTACAAATTCTTCAATTTGTTCAGCAACAGCTTCTTTAACATCATCCCATTCTACAATACTAAATCTTTCTACGGCTATAAAATTACCGGAGATGTAAACGGTTTTTACAAATGGTAAATAAAATAATTGTTGTGCCAGAGGAGAAGATTTAGCTTCATCTATATTTTTAAACTCGAAACTTTCATTTTTAGTGATAAATTCCTCAAACTCAAACTTTAATATCGTTGGGTTTTGTGTTTCTTTGATCGTTATTTTTGTCATGATTTTTGTAAATTTTTACAAATTTAGTAAAGTTATTTTCTATGAATAACTATATTTGAATTATTAATGAATAAATTAACTTAACTTTTGTTTTTGGACAAAGTTTCTTTCATTTTTTCAAATTCACTTTGATTAATTTTTTATAAAAATGTATACCAAAATTAGATACTTTGTCCTCTGTTTTTTTATGGGTTTATGTACCTATTCTCAGGAAGGGATTCCCGTATATTCTGATTATCTTTCGGATAATTATTATTTGCTGCATCCTTCGATGGCAGGGGCATCTAATTGTACTAAACTTCGATTAACAGCCCGGAAACAATGGTTTGATCAGGAAGACGCACCTTCGCTTCAAACCTTAAGTTTAAACGGAAGAATTGGTGAAAAAGCCGGTGCCGGAATTATACTTTTTAATGATAAAAATGGTTATCATTCTCAAAAAGGTGTAAAACTTACTTATGCCTATCATTTAATGTTTTCCAGAGACGAAATCGATCTGAATCAATTGTCGTTTGGGATCAGCGGAGGCTTGATTCAAAGCAATCTGGACGAAACTTCTTTTTTACAATCAGGAGATTTTGACCCAACGATTAACGGAACAATTGTTCAGAAAGATTCCTATTTTAATGTTGATTTTGGGATGTCTTATAATTATCTGGATTTTTATGTTCACGGTACAGTGAAAAACACCATTGAAACCCGACGCGAAATTTATTCTGATGTCGAGAGTGATAATTTAAGAAAGTATATTTTGAGTACGGGATACATTTTTGGAGATAAATCCCGGATTTTATGGGAACCTTCGGTATTGTTTCAATATACTGAAACGACTACTGAAAAGGCAATTGACCTGAATTTAAAAGCTTATAAAAGCATGGATTTTGGTACTTTGTGGGGTGGTTTGTCTTATAGAACCAGCTTTGACGGAGCCGAATTTAATACCGGAAACGGCACCGCTAAACAAAGATACCAATCTATTACACCTATTGTAGGCGTTAACTTTAAGAACGTGATGTTTGCTTATACCTATTCTCATTTAGGAGGCGATGTAAAGTTTGGGACCGGTGGATTCCACCAAATTACATTAGGTCTTAACTTGTTCTGTAAGCGTGAAAAATACGAATGTCATTGTCCGGCAATTAATTAATTTTATTCCAAATGATAATTAAAACCATTAACGGAAAATCACCTGATATTCCTGAGGATTGCTACATTGCTGAAAATGCTGTTATTGTGGGCGATGTAAGTTTAGGCACTTCTTGCAGTGTTTGGTTTAATGCGGTACTAAGAGGTGATGTCAATTACATTAAAATTGGAAACAAAGTTAATATTCAAGATGGAGCTGTTGTTCATTGTACCTATCAAAAACACCCAACTATTATAGGGAATAATGTTTCTATTGGGCACAATGCCATTGTTCATGGTTGTGTGATTCAGGATAACGTTTTGATAGGAATGGGAGCTATTGTGATGGATAATTGTGTTGTAGAAAGCAATTCGATTGTTGCGGCAGGTGCTGTGGTTACTCAAAATACCATTATTACTTCGGGTTCTATCTGGGCAGGTGTTCCGGCTAAGAAAGTAAAAGACCTCAATCAATCTGGCTTTGCAGGCGAAATTGAACGCATTGCCGATAACTATTTATTGTATTCGAGCTGGTTTAAAGAAGAAGAATAGAAAACACAGGTATTCGACAAGCTCAGACTGACATTTTTTAAGGACTTCTTATAAATTGATTCTTTCAAAGAAGGAGTTTTTGTAGCTTTCGCTGATAGGAATACGTTTATCAGCCAGTAATACTTTATTTTTCTGAATGGATTTCACGTATTTAATATTGATAATATACGAACGGTGAATTCGCGCAAATCCTTTGGTCGAAAGTAAATTTTCGAGCTTTATCAAACTGATTAAGGTTAGTGTAAATTTGTTGTCAGTGGTATATATTTTGACGTAGTCTTTCAAGCCTTCGATAAATAAAATATCCGAAAAATTTATTTTTACATTTTCATATTCTGAACGTACAAACATAAAATCAGGTTCAATTTCCGGAGCAGCTACTTTGGGAGTAAGAACAGTGGATGTTAGATTTTGAGAATTAAATAGTTGTTGGGCTCGCATTACTGATTTTAAAAAACGATGAAAAGGAATTGGTTTTACCAAGTAATCCACAGCTCCAAGATCAAATCCTTCTACAGCATAATTAGAATAGGCAGTTGTAAAAATAACAATTGGTTTTTTATCAATTGCATTTAGAAAATCAATACCTGAAAAATGAGGCATTTCAATGTCCAGAAAAATCAGGTCAATATTCGAATTATTGATTACAGTAATGGCATCAATAGCATTATTAAAAGTTCTGATCAATTCAAGACTTTCAACTTTACTCACAAATTCTTTGATTAATTCAACCGCTAAAGGTTCATCATCTATGATTACGCACTTCATCTTGTTTTAATTTTCTAATTCCAGTTTTAAATTCAGGCGAACACTATATTTTTTATCCGTTTGTTCAATTGTTAATTGATGTGCATTAGGATAGAGTATATTGAGTCTGTTTTTAATATTGGTTAAACCAATGCCGGAGTTGTTAGGATCTTTGGATTGATTTTCAATTTTGTTTTCAATATAAAAATCTAAAATAGTATCTTCTATGCTAATTTTAATTTTGACAAAAGCGGTTCCTTTATAGTCGGTTCCATATTTGAACGCATTTTCAATAAACGAAATAAGCAGCAGCGGTTCAATGGTCTTGTTTCTGGTTTCGCCGTGAATGTTGATAAAAATATTTTCAATGTTGTTTAATCGTAATTTTTGTAATTCGATATAATTCTTAATATAGTTGATTTCCTTTTCTAAAGATACGGCTTTATTGTCGGTTTCATAAAGCATGTAGCGCATCATTTCCGATAAGGTTACAATCGCATCTGGAACTAAATCTGATTTTTTATAAGCTAAAGAATAAATACTATTTAAGGCATTGAATAAAAAATGCGGATTAGTTTGCTTTCGCAAATAGTTTAATTCTGTTGTTGTTTTGCGTGTTTCTGAAATTAATTTATTCTGCTGATTGATATAAAATTCAGAAAGTGTTTTAATTAAGGTACTGATTGAAACGATAAACAAATAAAAAAGCGAAGGGAAAAACTTGAAAAACTGTGGTGGTTTTTTAAGGAATCTTTTCTCAGGGATAATTTCTTTTCCGGAAGCATCAAAGAGTTTCTGATGGGGTAAATTGTGAAATTCAGGACTGAAATAAAAGATTTTAATACAGGTTAAAACAGCAATTACAGTAAAAATGATTCCTAAATAAGCACCGTATTTTTTTTGGAGGAGTAAATTAGGAACAAGATAAAAATAATTAGCGTAAAATAATAAAATACCACTGGTCCATTGTACATAAAATTCAGCATTAATACTTGTGAAATTTTGGTAAAATGGCAATAAGGAGGCAATTATTAAAAAGCACCAAATGATACTGTGTATCAGTATTTTGTTTGAATTGTTATTTGTAATTCCCTCTAAGTTCATCTAGGTTTTAATAGCTAATAAAATTAAATCTTTTTTCGTAATGGTAGGTGAATTATTGTTTTTCAGTTTTTGTAAAACTAAATTACCAACTTTTAATGCTTCTTGTTCGTTTTCGAATGATTTTTTATTTGCAATCACCGGAATTATCGATTGTCTGATAATAATTTGTTCCTTATTTTTAATGACATAACCCCAGCCGGTTTCTGTTTTAATCGATTCTAAACTTAAAGTGTCTTTGTTATTGCAGGAAATAAAAAATACTAAAAAAGAAAGCAGAAAGGCTGTTTTTATGCTGTTTAACAAAAAAATCTTCCGGATGTTTGTCCGGAAGAAATGTAGGGTTGTATTAGTTGTCATCATCATTTTGTTCCTCCTGAGGTTTAAATTCCCAAACATCATCATAATAAGAAGATCCCGATCTGCCTAATAAAACAAAGCCTCTTTCGTTAATTGAAAAGCCTATAGCGTCCGTTCTTCCGGATCCTTCTAAGGCTGTTTTTTCTTCCCATATATCAGTTGACGGATTGTATTCCCAAATCGTTTTTGAACTCTCTCCGCATGCCAGATATCCCAATCCGTTTATTGAAAAAGAAGAAGCGTTCGAACGGGTAATTACATAATCATCATTGTAGGACTCATCATCATCGTCATCCTGATCAATATCACGTTTTTTTGTCCAGGTATCGGTAGCTGGATCAAACATCCAAAAATCAACCTGATAAGCACCGTTGTTAATTCCTGCCACTAAATAAGCTTTGTCGTCAATTGTAAAAACCGAAGCATTTCGTCTTTTATTACCACTAAACCCATTTATTTGTGTCCATGAATCAGAAGTTGCATCATACAGGTAAAAATCTTTCAGGTAATTACCATCATATCCGGTACCAAAGTACGCTTTTCCTCCCACCTGAAATCCCACTGCTGAGTAGCGGGCTGTTCCGGTAAAATCAGCTTTTTGTGTCCAGCTGTTGCTATCCGGATTGTATTGGTAAAAATCTTTTAGTTTATTCGTTCCATCATATCCTAAACCTATATAACCATTTCCGTCTAATTCAAATCCTGATGCTGAACTACGGGCTACTCCTGTAAAATCAGCTTTTTGTTCCCAGTAATCACCATCAGAATTGTATGCCCAAAGATCTTTTAAATATTCATCGCCTGTGTAACCAGTAGCAACATAAGCATAGGAACCAATCACAAAACTTGTTGCACTGGATCTTGCCGGACCGTCAAATGAGGATTTTCTAATCCAGTTTCCCAGTAATTCTTCTTCATCATCATTGCTGCAACTTACAAATACCAGTCCCATCAATAACAGGGTAATTAATGTTCTTCCTTTTAAAATAGTCATAGTTTAGTTTATTTATTACGGTTTGTATTTTATACTAATGTTGAACAGATATCCGTCATTAGCATCGAAATTAAATTTTGTTGTTCCTCTATTGTCTGTTAATGCATATTTTTTATTGAATCCATATCCTCCCTGAAAACTCATGTACCAGCTGCTGTCCATATTTCTTTCATATTCTAAAGCAGTTGTCATTTGAGAAAAACGCATTCTGGAAGCATTTATATTTTCGCCAATTGTTTTCATCTGATCCAGTTGATAATATTCCCCATCAAAAGTATTTGTCAAACTGAAAGCATTACGTTCGTTATTGGAATACTGAATCCTCGAATAGGGAAACCCGATGGTTATGTCCGCTTTAGCATTTAATTTACTGTTAAAAGCTATCGAAGGAAGTACTTCGGCTTTTCCAAACGGCGTCATTCTTTTTGCTCCCAGATAGATGCTGTTATTCTTGTTGAATTCATATTTTATTCCTGTTCCACCCAGAATTCTGACATTTGATATTCCCAAATTCTTTTCAAAAGCCGCTATTGTTTTCAATTCCATTTCCCAAGCTAATTGTGGACTAATGCGGTGTGTAAGTTCAAAATCATTTTCTATCCAATTATAATTACTGCTGTTATTAGTGGTATAAAAACTATCTGGCAGGTAGTTAAAGCTGCTGTTTTTATAACTGATACTGTTTTTTATTTTGTTAGCAGATGCATTTTTGAAAAATAAAAAAACTATTCCCGTCTCCTTTTTTGTGACTGCTTCAGTTGGTATTGTCTTTACATTCAATTCTAGTGAATAGCCACTTTGAGCGGTTATTTTTAAAATTGAAACCATAAAAATCAGAGTTGTACAATATTTTAATTTCATTTATTTTTTTATTGCACCAAAAGTATATTCATTATCTATTTTAAAAAAAGAAGATATATAGATCCCCTTTTTTTATAGACAAAAAGCTCTTTTATCCGGTTGAATCAAATTTTAAGCGCCAGAATGATTACATAGATTGAAAACCGTTTTTTATAGATACAAAAGCCTTGCTTGTATATGTTGTTAGGCTTACTGGATATCGCTCTGCTATATTTGTTCAAAAATTTTTTATGTACAGATTATTTATAGGGTTGTTTTTTGGAATCATGATTACTTCCTGTGATTCTGATGTAGATGCAGGTCAATTTGTCGTGGGTTCCGATAATTTAGCAGTGACTAATAAAGTAATATTAATTGATACTGCTACTGTTGAGGTTGCCACCATCAATTTTGATTCGTTAATTACTTCGGGGCAAAGCAGAATTCTTTTAGGGAATTATGAGGACCCTATTTTTGGAAAAGTAAGTTCTGATAGTTATTTCCAACTTACTTCTTCAAGCTATAATTTGCAAACAACCAGTTCTGATACGGAAGGGGCTAATTATGTTTTTGATTCTATTCGAATGGTTTTAGTACCCGATAAATATTATTACGGGGATACAACCCGGATACAATCTATCAGTATTCATCGCTTGTTACAAAAGGTAAAACCCAATACGGATGATGATAATTTTTATAATAATTCGACATTAAATTATGATGCAGTAAATATTGGTACAGCTTCTTTTTTGCCTAAACCATTAAAACAAGATACGGTTTTTGTAAAAATGGATAATAGTTTTGGTGATGCTCTTTTTCAAAAATTAAAAACACGGGAAATTACCACCGAAGATGAATTTATTGAATATTTTAAAGGCCTGGTTATTCGTTCAACTGCTGTTAATAGTTCCAGTGTTGTCGGTTTTCAGATTAGTTCTGTACTTCAGTTGTATTATTCGAAAAAAGTAACGGATGAGCAAACATCCATTTTAAAAGAGTTTGCCATTAGTGATGTTGCAAAACAATTTAATAAAATTTCTTTAGACAGGACAGGAACTGTTTTAAAAGATTTACCCGGAACTACAGGGCGATTGTCAAGCAATTTAACCGAAAATAAATCTTTTATTCAATCAGGAACGGGATTAGCATGCCGAATTGATTTTCCCAATATTAAAGAACTCAAATACATTACCGAAAAAGGAGCAATTGTGGATGCACAATTATTTATCAGACCCGTTAATAATACTTATTCTAAAAGTCATCCACTTCCTGACTCTCTTAATGTGTATGTTGCTGATCAGTTAAACAGAATTTCCGGCACGCTCAATTCGGCTACGGGAAATCCTATTTATGCGATACTCAATAAAGATGAGGATGAATTTGATGAAAATATTGGTTACAGTATTCCACTGGGAACTTTTATGCAAAATGAAATGGTTAAGACTTCCGACTCTAAACTTGCCTTGATTCTAACTATCCCTACGATTTCAAAAGCAGTAAACAGAGTGGTATTGGGCAATCAAAAAAACACGGGAAATAAAATCGAATTGAAAATATATTATATCTCTTATTAGATGAAAAATACAATTATAATAATAAGCTTTTTGATTTTGACTTCTCTTAGTAATTACGCTCAGAGTTTATCCAGCTCTCCTTATTCCGTTTTTGGTGTGGGAAGTTTGTATGATTCTGATTTTGGTTCCATACCGGCAATACGTTCTTCGGGTGTTGCTTTGCCATCATCCCGGTTTATCAATAATTTAAATCCCGCTTCTTTAGGGTTTATGTATCAAAATCATTTTATGTTTGATGTAGGAGGGAACGCTATTCAAACTTCCTATCAGGATGTTTCCAGGAAGGAAAACCGGAATAATGTACAGTTTTCACACATTGCTTTTGCTTTTCCTCTGAGTACTAAATCAGCGGTTAGTGTTGCGTTAAAACCTTATTCCAGTGCCGGATTTAAAATAGCTGATTATAAATTACCCATTCAGGACAGTAATGAGGAATATACGCTGAGCGCCAGCGGAACCGGAGGTTTGAATGATTTTGATGTTTCTTACGGATACAGAATAGGAAAGAAATTATCATTAGGATTGTCTGCTTCGCTTCTTTTTGGCAGTACTAAAGATGAAAGAGAATATGTTATTTCAAATTCAGTAACTGCCATCAATAAAGAGTCCTCTTATAATGGTGCCCGATTGAATTTAGGAACTCAGTTTAAAGTAGATTCTACTTTTACTATTGGAGCTAATTTTAAATCTCCTACCAGATTAAATGCTACAAAAGTACAGTCAGTAGTGACTTATAATGCCGGCTTAGAGGCTTCTAATACTATTGAAACAAATGTGAATTCAGATACCGATGATTATTATTTACCGTTTGAATTTTCTGTTGGTTTCAACAAACAGTTCAGGAATAATCTGAGTGTGAGTGCTGATTATGAAAAAGCTTTATGGGAAAATACTAAACAAGCTGATTTATATGGTAGTTATTTAAATCAGGATAAGTTTAAATTGGGTTTTTCTTATCGAAAAGAGAAGAATCCAAGAAGTTATTTTGACCGGATTCAATTTTCGACAGGATTGAATTATGATACTGGTTTTTTAGAAATAGATCATAAAAGAATTGTAAATACAGCTGTTTCTTTTGGCGTTTCTTTACCTATTGAAAACACCTTTTCAATGCTGAATATTTCTTATTCCTATGGTCAAAAAGGTCGGGTAAGCAATGGGTTGATAAAAGAGAATTACCATAAGATATCCGTTAATTTATCTTTAGATGGAATTTGGTTTGTAAAAAGAAAAATAGAATAATTTAAAAATCTTTTTCTTGTACAATATACTTGCTGCCCAAAATATTTTCTAACACTTTTGGGTTGGTATTGGTGTAAAAAATGGGCTTGTTGTTGTTATCCGTATTAAAACCTATTTCGGTTAATACATTTTGCGTTTGTCTGGCCACTGCCAAACCGGAATCAATTATATGAATATGATTGGGGATAATTTTTCTTATTTGAGGGATAAGATAAGGATAATGACTGCAGCCCAGTACAAGGAAATCAATATTGGCTTCAATCATTGGTTCTAAATAGGAGTGAAGCAACTGATTCATTTCGGGCGATTCTATTTGTCCGTTTTCTATCAGTTCCACCAGTCCGTAGCCTATTTGCTCTATGATTTTAGTGTGATGGTATATCTCGGTTGTTTTATGAAACAACTCGCTGTTTAAGGTTCCTTTAGTAGCCAGAATGCCTATGATTTGCGTTTTTGAGTTGGTAGCTGCTGGTTTAATAGCCGGTTCAATCCCTATAAACGGAATGTCATAATGTGCTCTTAATTCTCTAATGGCATTAGTAGTTGCTGTGTTGCAGGCTACCACAATGAGTTTGCAATCCATTTTAAGCAGGAAATCAGTGTTTTTCATGCTTAAGCGAATGATATCCTCTTTGGATTTCTCTCCGTAAGGAGCATTTTTACTGTCGGCGAGATAGATGGTTTTTTCGTTTGGCAAAAGATTATGAATCTCTTTCCAGATTGAAGTTCCTCCTATGCCGGAGTCAAAAACACCTATGGGCTTATTGTTATCCATTAAAACAAATTTAATAGCTATGGATTAATTTTCCTAAGAATAATTCATAAAAAAACCGCTCGATTCTGTGTAGAAAAAAGAGCGGTTTTAGTTTTTTTTGCTTCGAATATTAGAATCCTAAGTCTTTTTTAACGTCAGCAGTGATGTTTGGACCATCAGCTAATAAAAGACTAGCTCCTGCATCTAATACATATTGATATCCTTTAGCTTTCCCCACTTTTTGGATAGAAGCTCTTACTTTTTCCATTAATGGTTTAACGATATCAGATTCTTTTTGTTGCAATTCTTTCTGAGCATTATCTCTAAAGTCAGTAATTCTTTTTTGCATATCCTGAACTTCTTTAGCACGTTCTGTGTTTACAGCATCAGTTACTGTTGTAGTTTCAGCTTCGTATTTTTTTAATTTTGCCTGATATTCTTCAATCATTTTTTTATAATCGGCATCATATGTAGTGCTTAATTTTTCTAATTGACTTTGAGCATCTAGCATAGCAGGCATTTTTGTCATTATCTCACTTACATCTACGTGTGCAACCTTTGCTTGAGCACTGATAGTTTGATTTGCTCCAAAAGCGAATAGAGCGGCAATTAATAAAGTTTTAATTTGTTTCATTGGTTTTAAAATATTAAGTAATTAATTTATTGTTTTAATTTTTCTTCTCTGGCGGCTTTTATAGAGTCTCGCTGTCGAATAATTTGTAATCTTCTTTCTTCTAATGCTTTTCTACGGTCTTCAATTAATTTTTTTCTGTCTTCAGCAGCTTTTTCTTTGGCTTCAATAGCTTGTTGTCTTGCTAATTCAGCTTCTGTAGGAGCTTCTTCTGTTACAGCTTTTTGTCCATTTGTTGCAGCGGCATTAGTGCTGTTTGTTTTAGTTGTTTCAGAAACCGTGCCATTTTTTTTGGCAGCCCTGTCATCCAGAATTTTTTGTCTGCGTTCTTCGTATTCTTTTTTCTTTTGTTCCTGTGCTAATTTTCTATCGGCCAGTATTTTATCTCTGGCTGCTTTTCTTTCGTCAAGAATCTTTTGTCTTTCGGCAAGATTAGGATTATCGGCTATTGCGTCTTCTTTCTCTTCTTTTTCCTGTTCTGCAGCTAATTCTTTTTTAGTTAACTGTTCCCTTTTTTCTGTACGATTGATTATTCTTAATACCTGATCGCTGATGTCAAATCTTTTATCAGCAAATAATAAGGTCAAATCAGAAGATTTATCAAAGATAAAATCGTATTTTTTTGCTTCGGCAATATCCTGAACAGC
This sequence comes from Flavobacterium flevense, assembly GCF_900142775.1. Lineage (GTDB taxonomy): Bacteria > Bacteroidota > Bacteroidia > Flavobacteriales > Flavobacteriaceae > Flavobacterium > Flavobacterium flevense. The sequence goes on along the minus strand of NZ_FRCC01000001.1, from coordinate 556,462 downwards.
TGTGAATACCTGATCCTGAATAGGCTTTACTAATAACGCTTTCTGACTCATTAATAAGCCATTGGGTCCAAATCTCTTTTGCTGTAAATCTAATAATTCATTTTCAAGAAATGTAATTTCAGTTTCCCGTTCCTCAATTAATGATTTGGTTAAAAGTGGTTTTTCTGCCGTAAGCGCATCTTTAACTTTATTAATTTCTAATTTTTTACTTTCTATTTCCTGCTTCCATTTATCTGCTTTTTCCTCTAAGAGTGCATTGGTTTCGTTATAACTGTTTACATTTTGTAAAATGTATTCCATGTCAATAAAACCAACTCTGTTTCCACGTGCTTGTGAATAAAGACTGTTTATAGCAATCGAGGCTAAAAATAGAAATAAAAAATGTTTTCTCATAACTTAAAGTATTAGAAAATCAGAACTCAATTTTTTTAAAATTGTTGTCCAATAATGAAATGAGTTTCCCATCCATTTGGAGTATTTAATCCTGGTAAACCATCAAATCCATGTGCAAAATCAATTCCTAATAATCCAAATGCCGGCATAAATACTCTTAAACCAACTCCCGCCGAACGCTTAATATCAAAAGGATTATAAGCTTTGAAATTTGCAAAAGAGTTACCCGCTTCTAAAAAGGCCAGTGCATAGATAGAGGCAGCAGCTTTTAATGTTATAGGATAACGCAATTCCATCGAGAATTTATTGTACACCGTGGCTCCAATTTGTTGTCCATTTCTAGGATCAGTTACATCATCAATGATTGGCGTTAATGAATTGTTTGGATAACCTCTTAATTGTACCGTTTCTCTACCGTCCATAGAATAATTAGCCATTCCGTCTCCACCTACATAAAAACGCTCAAAAGGAACCAAACCTCTGTCCTGATTGTATGCACCCAGGAATCCAAATTCTGTTAATGTTCTTAAAACAAATTTACCATAAACTTTGGTATACCAATCGGCTTTGAATTTTATTTTATAATATTCAAGCCAATTAAATTTTTTCTGATCTAATTTTCCCTGATCAACGGTCGCTTCCTGGTAAGTACCTACTACATTCCCACTAGCATCTATATAATTACCATCAGTATTTTTAGCTTTGTAAGCTTCTTCCTGTTCTAAAGCTTTATAGTCTATTTTGTTAAATAAGGAATAAGGAGGAGTGATCTTAGCTGAAATACTAAATTCAGAACCATACGTAGGGAATATTGGGTTTACCCCTTTATTACTTCTTGAAAGTCCTACTGTGTACGCAAGGTTTCTTGAGGATCCGTCACCAAAGGTAAACAATCCGGTGTTGTAATTATTTAAATCATAATGTTGGTAACTGATAGATTGTGACAATACAAAAAAGTCATCCGGAACGGTTAATCTTTTTGCAAGACCTATAGACACCGTAAAAATGTTGAAACTTTGTGATTTATCTACTTTAAAGGTAGTAAAGTTGTTTGCAAATTGTTTACTGTATGAAATAGAAGAACTAAATTGTACCGGTTTTTTTTGTCCAAACCAAGGCTCAGAGAAAGAAACACTATACGTCTGGAAATACGTACTTCCTTGTAAACGTAAAGATACTTTTTGACCGTCTCCCATAGGAAGTGGTTTGTAAGCCGCTTTATTCATAATATTTCTTGCCGAGAAGTTGTTGAACGACAATCCTAAAGTCCCGATGAAACCACCTCCACCGTAACCTCCCTGAAGTTCTATCTGGCTGGAACCTTTTTCAACAAGATTGTATTCAATATCTACTGTTCCCGCAGCACCATCTACATTTTTAAATTTTGGATCAATAGATTCCGGATCAAAATAACCCAATTGGCCAATTTCACGAACCGTTCTTACCAGTTCTTCTTTGCTGTATTTTTCTCCCGGTTTTGTTCTTAATTCTCTGTAGATTACACGGTCATTTGTTTTGTCGTTTCCTACTACCGTAATATGGTTGAAATAAGCCAATGGTCCTTCGGTTATTCTTATCTCAAAATCAATAGTATCATTAGCCGTTTTTACCTCTACAGCATTGATATTCGAAAATAAATAACCATTATTCTGATACCAGTTGGTAATGTCTTCTCCGTCAGGTTTTGTTTTATCTGCTATTCTTTTTTCAAGTAAAACTCCGTTGTAGGTTTCTCCTTTTTTAATTCCTAAAATTCGATTTAAAAACTGATCAGAATAAACAGAATTTCCTAAAAACTTAATATCACCAAAATAATATTTGTTTCCTTCTTCAATATTTACTTTAATATCTAAAGTGTTCTTTTTTTGATTATATGCTACTGTATCCGAAACAATACGGGCATCTCTATATCCTTTTTCTTTGTAGTTTTCAATTATTTTTTCTAAGTCTTCTTTGTATTTTTCTTTAATAAATTTAGAAGCTTTTAATAATCGGATAGGATTTTTTTGTTTTGTATTTTTCATGGCTTTACGCAAACTTTTATCAGATAGTTTGGTATTGCCTTCAAAGTCTATATTGCTAATCTTTATTTTTTCGCCTTTGTCTACGCTTACAACCATGTTAACCTGATTGATCGTAGCAGTGTCTTTTATAACATTAATATTTACCTTAGTTTTGTAGTAACCTTCTTTTTTGTATTTGTTTTCAACGTAGTTTTTAGTAGTAGTAATTAAGTTTTCGTTTACTACTTTACCTTTTGTTAAGCTGTTGTCTTTGATTAAAGCTTCGGTTTTACTTTTCTTAACCCCTGTAAATTTAACATCATTTAGTTTAGGTAATTCTACGATGTCTAAATCAAGGTAAATACTATCGTTTTCAATATGATTAACGTAAAAAGCAATTTCATCAAAAAGCCCCAGTTTTCCCAGTTTTTTGATGGCAGAACTTATTTCTTCTCCGGGCACGGTAATCTCCTGACCTTTTTGTAATCCGGCAAATGTAACTACAGTCTGGTCATTGAAACTAATTTTATTAGTCAGTTCAACTTTAGCTAATATGTATTTTTTACCTTGGTCGAATGGTACTCTGTCTTGTGCCTTAATTTGTGAAAAACTTCCCAATAATGCAAGGGATAGTAATGCTTTTATACTTTTATTCAACACTAAAATATTATTTAATTTGTTCACTTGTTTTTCCAAATCTACGTTCTCTTTTTTGATAACTAATAAGCGCCTCATAAAGGTGCTCTTCTCTGAAATCAGGCCACATAACCTCAGAAAAAAATAATTCAGCATAAGCAATTTGCCATAGTAAGAAATTGCTTATTCTGTGCTCGCCACTTGTCCTGATTAATAAATCGACATCGGGTAAATTTTGCGTGTAAAGATGCTCATTTATAATTGAATCGTCAATAGCGTCTATTGAAATTATATTATTTTTAACTTTATCAGAAATTCTCTTTACAGCGTTTACTATTTCTTCTCTGGAACCGTAGCTAAGGGCTAGCGTTAAGGTCATTTTGGAATTATTCTTTGTTTTTTCCATTACTTCCAGAAGCTCTTTTTGAGCTGATTTTGGCATCAGTTCAATGTTTCCTATAGCATTCAGTTTTATATTGTTTTCCTGAAAAGTATTTAATTCTTTTTGTAGAGAATTGATCAATATTTTCATTAAGGTTTTTACTTCAAGTTTTGGGCGGTTCCAGTTTTCAGTGGAAAAAGCATATAAAGTAAGGTTTTCTATCCCTAATTTAATGCAACTTTCTATAGTAACTCGTACTGATTTAGTCCCGTTTTCATGACCTATTGTTCTTAATAAACCTTGTTTTTTTGCCCAACGACCGTTGCCATCCATGATGATAGCAAGATGCTTAGGTAAATTGTTTTTATTTATAGTATCTAGTACACTCATTTTTTATTCTGCACAATAGCACGGTTTTTCGCCAAAGGTATAGGTTAATGTTATCCCCGAAAAAACATACCAATCGTTATTATTTAAATTTCCAAATCGCAAAGTACTAAAACGTTCTTCCTTAGGATTGCTCCCGTCCAGGTTATCTGTAAAAGTATAGCGGGCTCCAATTTCGGCTGCAAGTACTAATCTTTTGGAAATATTTGATTTTATTCCCAGAATCATTGGAATTGCAATGGAGTTCTTTCCTTCATTTTCCTTTGTTTCTCCTGCTTCGATATATAAATCATCATACCTTAAAATATTTATTCCGGAAGTCACATACGGTGTGATTTTGTGGTCTAAAGTATGAAGATTAAAATCAAAAAAGTTGAATTCAAGGGCTAAAGATAGTTCTTTTATGCTATTTTCAAAATGATAGCCTCTCAGACTTCTGCCAGGCTCTTCAGAATCAAGGTCGTCAGCAGTAATAGTAGATTGTGTATATGAAATTCTCCAGGAGTGTCTTGGGCTTCGGTTCCATTTGTATAAAATACCAAAAGCAGGCTCATTAGGAGCAATATAAGTAGTCTTACCTACGTCTCCAATATAATTACTGCCGCCCAGAAAAACCCCTATTTCATGTATTTGTGCCTGTAATGTACCACACAAAAATAAACCGGCTATTATGCTTAAAAATTTTTTCATTTTCATAGAAAATTGCTTGCAAATATAATAATTATCAATACGAATCAATGCCGATTAAGATAAATGTACTTTTTTTTGAAAAAATAATAATTTACCTTAACCAGAATTCGGTTTTTGTTAAACTAAAACGGAAAAATTGATGTGTATTGTGTAATAATGAGGATTAAAAAAAAATTAATTTCTTTTATCTTCTCCCCAAAGTAATTTTGTTCTTAATGTTTTTAAGAAAGTTTCATTAGGTATTTCAACCATATTTATTTGAAAAGGAGTTTTTCGGATCGTTAAAACTGATTCATTTCCTACTGAAGTAATTCTGGAGTCTAAGGAAACCAGATAATTCTCTTCTCTTCCGGAAACTTTAAGCATAATTTCTGTTTCATCAGGAATTACAAGTGGTCTTGCATTGAGATTGTGTGGTGCAATCGGGGTGATTACTAAGCTTTTTACATCGGGAGTAAGTATGGGACCGCCACAGCTTAAGGAATATCCCGTAGAACCTGTAGGCGTGGAGATGATTAATCCGTCAGCCCAGTATGAATTTAAAATTTCCCCATTCAGATACGTATCAATAGTAATCATCGATGTGGTATCTTTCCGGCTAACAGAAACTTCATTCATGGCAAAATTAATGTCATTTAAAGCTTCGTTTTCAGGTGAACATGTCAAACTTAAAAGGGTTCTTTTAGAAAGAGTATATTTTTTTTCGATTACAATTTGTAAAAATGCATCAATGTTTTCTTTTTGAACAGTGGCAAGAAAACCAAGTCTTCCGGCATTAATTCCTAAAATAGGTATTCCGGAATCACGCACTAATGTAGCGGCTCTCAATATAGTTCCGTCTCCGCCAATGCTTAAAAGCATGTCAAAACTGGAGTCTAGTTCACTATGGGAAGAAAAAGTTTTATATTCCTTTTCAATGATTTTTTTTTCCTGAATTAAGGCTAAAAAATTAGACTCAATAACTATTTCAATGTTGTTTTTATTGAAAAAAACAAAGATGTCCTTAATAATTGGTTCTGTACTATTTTGATAATATTGACCGTAAATGGCTATTTTCATTGAGGTTAAATGTTAAGGTATTTGTCTAAATAGTCAGAACGTTCTTTTAAATTAGTGATATAAGAGTCTTCATGATGATCGGAAATTATTTCATAATTGTAGCGTCTGAAAGTCTGGATGATTTCATTAATAGCACCCGAACTTATTTTTAACGTTACTTCCACACTGTCAATTGTAGTTTCTGAAATAAATAAACCCAAAAGTTTACCATTATTGCTTTCGACTATCTGAGTAATCTGACTCATCGAATAATCCAAAATCCCTTTTTTTATTTTAACAATACGACCTTGCTCTTTTAAAAACGGAGTCTGGTTAAAAAAACTCATAATATCCTCCAGTTCATAATAGCCTACATAGGTATTGTCTTCGTCTAAAATAGGTATTAGATTAGAATGGTGTTTTGCAAAAACTTCCAGAACTTCAAGCCAGATAGCATTTGTTCTGGTAAAAAACGGTTCGAGGCTGTATTTATAATCAGATATGGTTTTTTGTTCTTCAAAAGTCTCAATGTCTTCTGCTGAAACACTCCCTATATATACGCCTTCTTCCAGCACAGGGAAATGGGAGAAATTCAAATCTCCTAAAAAATCCCTTACAGCAGCAATAGTTTCCTGGCTGTCAATAGGTTTGAAATCGGTATTTATGTAGTTTGTAATATCCATTTTATCTAAGTCCTCAATTTTTATGCAAAATAATCAAAAAAAGGCAAAAACGCCTAGCTTTTACTTTGTATTTTTGCAACCAAATTATAGTTTTTTCGTAATCAAAAAGCGTTTTCAATGACAAAGTTAAGTGTAAATATCAATAAAATAGCTACTTTACGTAATGCCCGTGGCGGAAATGTGCCCGATTTATTAAAAGTAGCCACTGATATTCAGAAATTTGGGGGACAGGGGATCACCATTCATCCACGTCCCGATGAGCGTCATATTCGCTATCAGGATGCCCGCGATTTGAGACCCATTGTTTATACCGAATTCAATATAGAAGGCAATCCGCAGCATAATTTTATTGATTTAGTTCTCGAATGCAAGCCTGAACAGGTTACGCTGGTTCCTGATGCCATTGGTGCTATTACTTCATCAGCAGGCTGGGATACGGTTAAAAATCAAGCTTATTTAACGGAAATGATTCAGGAATTTCAACGTAACGGAATCAGAACTTCCATTTTTGTTGATCCTGAATTAGAAATGATTGAAGGTGCTAAAAAAACAGGGACAGATCGAATTGAGTTGTACACGGAAGCTTTTGCACATCAATATAGCCTTGGAAACGAAAAAGGAATTGATCCGTATGTAAAATCGGCTGTTTTAGCTAATGAATTGGGATTAGGAATCAATGCAGGACACGATTTAAGTTTAGATAATATTCAGTTTTTCAAACAAAATATTCCCGGATTATTAGAGGTTTCTATAGGTCATGCTCTAATTGCCGAAGCACTTTATTTAGGCTTGGAAAATGTAGTGAATATGTATTTAAGAAAATTAAAATAATATCAATTGATTGAAGATTAAGCAGGGATTTTTTCTGCAATCTAAAATCTAAAATCTAGAATTAAATGTTGTATTCAAAAATAGAAGGCGAAGGAAAACCATTTTTAATATTACACGGATTTCTGGGAATGTCAGACAACTGGAAAACCTTAGGAAGTCAATTTGCAGCTGAAGGATTTCAGGTTCACTTGTTGGATTTGCGCAATCATGGAAGAAGTCTGCAAACCGAAGATTTTAGTTATGAACTGATGGCTCAGGATATTCTGGAGTATTGTCAGGCACATGATTTGCAATCCATTCATTTACTTGGACACTCCATGGGAGGAAAAACAGCCATGCTTTTTGCCGCCAGATATCCGGAAATGGTCGATAAATTAATTGTTGCCGATATTGGTCCTAAGTTTTATCCGCAACATCATCAAACCATTTTAGCAGGACTGAATGCCGTAGATTTTTCGGTTAAACCAAGTCGTGCTGATGTAGAAGCAACGTTGAGTGAATACATAACTGATTTTGGAACAAGACAATTTTTATTAAAAAACTTGTATTGGCAAGAGCCGGGACAATTAGCATTCCGATTTAATCTGGCTGTTTTTAATGAAAAAATTGAAGAAATTGGTGTGCCATTACCATCTGAATTGATTTTTGAAAAACCGACTCTTTTTATCCGTGGCGGTAGTTCTAATTATATTTTAGATACTGATATCGAAAATATGGCGGAGCTTTTTCCGTTAATGAAGCTCGAAACAATCCCAAATGCAGGACATTGGCTTCATGCCGAAAATCCTGCTTTGTTTTTCCAAATGGTGATTTCGTTTTTAAAATAAGCTGTTGATTTTTTTAAACAGCAATTTTATATACAACAGCAACTTTCGGGTTGCTGTTTTTTTTTGGAAGAAAATTAAAATGATATTTTGATAAATGTATAAAAAACACTTATGTTTGTAATCTTCGAATATTATAAAATCTATACAACCGCCTAACCAGAAATAAAATGATAGTTACTATTAGTCCTAATGTATCGCTAAAAGTTGATTTTTTAAAGCTTTTAAAATCCCAAAGAGTTGTTTGCTATCTGTTGGGTATTCTTTTTTTACAAAGCTGTGACGCTGTAAAAAATAAAAATAACGCTTCAGAAGAGAAAATGGATGCGTATTTAATGACTTATTTTAAAGATGATACCCACGGATTGTATTTTGCCCTGAGCGATGACGGCTATACATTTACGGATGTTAATAGTGGGAAACCTGTTGTTGCCGGGGATACTATTGCAGAGCAAAAAGGAATTCGGGATCCTTATATCATGCGTGGAAACGATGGCTATTTTTATATAGCAATGACGGATTTGCATATTTACGGGAAACAAAAAGGCTATCGCGATACCGATTGGGAGCGTCCTCAGGAAAAATATGACTGGGGAAACAACAGGGATTTAGTGTTGATGAAATCAAAAGATTTAATTCACTGGTCGCATTCGATTTTAGATATAGCTAACTTATATCCGGAGTGGAATGTGGGTTGTGTCTGGGCACCTGAATTGATTTATGATGCCGCAAAAGGGAAAATCATGATTTATTTTACCATGCGAAAAGGCAAGGGACGTACCAAATTATATTATGCTTATATGAATGATTTGTTTACAGCTCTTGAAACTGCTCCGGAAATTCTTTTTGAATATCCTGATGAAACCAAACAAATTTTAGATGCTGATATTACTAAATTGCCTGACGGAAGATTTTGCATGATGTACGTAGCACAGGAAAATCCGGGTGGAATTAAAATGGCATTTTCGAACAAAATAAATAGCGGTTATGTGTACCAGCCGGAACAAATAGATTTCGAAAAAAAATCATGTGAAGCACCTAATGTTTTTAAACGTATTGGTGAAAACAAATGGGTATTGATGTACGATATTTTTAGTGTCAAACCACACAATTTTGGATTTGCAGAAACTACCGATTTTAAAACCTTTACTGATCTGGGACATTTTGATCAGGGAGTGATGAAACGTACTAATTTTTCAGTTCAAAAACACGGCTCAGTAATTCATCTGACTAAAAAAGAAGCGGAAAGTTTAGCGAAACACTGGAATACCAATTTCTCATTTGATACTAAAAAATAAGATGAAGGCGATATTTAAAATAGTATTCTGCAGTATTTTGTTTGTGTCCGGTTTAAATGCTCAAAAGAAAGATTTAAAAGGCTATCTCTTTGCTTATTTTGAAGGTAAAGGTCCTGCCGAAAAACAAGAACAGTTGCGTTTTGCAGTAAGTGATGATGCCATTAACTGGAAAGCGCTAAATAATAATGAACCAATAATACCGTCCAAAGATATTTCGAATACAGGTGGTATTCGGGATCCTCATATTCTTAGAGGTGCTGATGGAAATAGTTTTTATATGGTTGCCACCGATATGAATACAAAGAAAAATGGCTGGGATTACAATCCGGGAATTGTGCTGCTGTATTCAAAAAATCTTTTGGATTGGAAATCATCGGCAATAGATTTGGAAAAATTATACCCTAAGAAATTTAAAGATATAAAATGGGTGTGGGCTCCTCAGACTTTTTATGATGTTAAAGCTAAAAAGTATCTGGTGTATTTTACGGTTCGGTTTAACTATAATTTAAAATTGGATTTCTATTGTGCTTATGCGAATAAAGATTTTACCGGTTTTGAACAAGAACCTAAATTAATGTTCAGCGCAAAAGATGGTGCAATAGATGGGGATGTCATTTATAAAGATGGTACTTATCATTTTTTCTACAAAGGAAATACAAAAGATGAAAATGGGAAAGAAATTAAAAACGGAATTAAACAGGCTACAAGTAAGAAATTACAAGGACCTTGGAAAGAAAGTTTCGAATATTTAGACGCTTATGCTGATACAAACACAAATGTAGAAGGTTCTTCGGTTTTTAAATTGAATAACAGCGACGAATATATCTTAATGTATGATTTGTATTCTAGTGGGAGATATGAATTTCAACGTTCCAAAGATTTGTATCATTTTACAGAGAAAACAGAATCGTTTACTAAAGATTTTTTTCCAAGACATGGAAGTGTTTTAGGAATTACAACAGAAGAAGCAATAAGATTACAGGAAAAATGGGGCGGCGTTCCTCAAAAGCTATTAACTTCTGAAGATGGCACATTTCGTTTCAAATCAGAAGAAAACCCAATAATCAAACATAAATTTACTGCTGATCCGGCAGCTTTTGTTGAAAATGATACCTTGTGGTTGTTTACAGGGCATGATTTTGAAGGCGGACAAAAAAGCTATAAACTGAAAGATTGGCTGGTTTTTTCAACTACTGATTTGAAAAATTGGATTGAATATCCGGTGCCTTTAAAAATTGAAGATTTTAAATGGGATAAAACCAATGACGCTTATGCAGGGCAAGCAATTAAGAGAAATGGAAAATATTATTGGTACATTAGTACAAATGGCTCCGGAATTGGAGTTGCAGTTGCTGATAAACCACAAGGTCCTTACAAAGATGCACTAGGAAAACCGTTATTGACTAATGCAGATTGTTTTGCTTCTACCCATTCATGGACATGTATTGATCCTACGGTTTTTATAGATGATAATGGACAAGCCTGGTTGTTTTGGGGTAATGGAGTTTGCTATTATGCTAAACTCAAAGAGAATATGATTGAAATTGACGGTGCAATTAAGAAAATAGATTTTGAAGAATTTAAATTTACAGAAGCACCCTGGGTTCATAAAAAAGATGGAAAATATTATCTTAGTTATGCCAGCGGTTTTCCTGAGAAAATTGCTTATGCAATGGCAGATAACATAGAAGGACCTTATGTATACAAAGGAATTCTAAATGAAATTTCAGGAAATTCAAATACGAATCATCAGGCTATTTTAGAGTTTAAAGGACAGCCGTATTTTATTTATCATAACGGAGCGATACAAACTAATGGTTCCAGTTATAGCCGCTCCGTTTGTATTGATATATTAGAATATAATCCAGATGGAACTATAAAACCAATTGTAATGACTACTGAGGGGGTTACAAAATAAACCGAATGTTTTTAAAATAATATTTTTAAAATAAATTGTACTTTTATACAAGTTTAAAAAATACATGCAGAAATGAAATTAATTATAAAAGTTCTTACTACTTCCGTTTTAGTATTATTGATTGCTCATTTTATGAGTGGTGTTCATGTAGCCAGTTTTACTACGGCACTTTTTGTTGCCATCGTTTTAGGGTTGCTTAATCTTTTTATTAAACCTATTTTAGTGTTGTTTACATTGCCGATAACAATTTTTACATTGGGATTATTTTTGTTGGTTATCAATGGTTTGATAATTATTTTATGTGATAATATAGTGGGCGGATTTGATGTTGACACCTTTTTTACAGCTTTGATATTCAGTATTATTTTATCGGTTTCTCAGTCACTTGTGAGTCTTTTGTTAGGAGATAAATAATCTGTTTATCTATAAAAAAATCATAAAACCAATCATTTTTACTTTTGCGGAAGCAAAAATGATTAATTTTGTACGTTGTAAGATCTAAAAATGAATAAAATCCACTTCATATTAATTGTATTACTGGGCTTCTTCCTGATGCCCGGAACAAGCTATGCATGTGGTTCAGATTCAGGCAATCATTCCTGTAAGATGGAAATGTCTTCTAAAACAAAAATGAAAGATTGTTGTAGTAAAAAAACAACATCTAAAGAATCAAAAGACAAAGGTTGTTCCGGAAAATGCGGACAGTCAATGTGTAGTGTTTCTTCGGTAAATATTGGAATTACTTCAACAATTCAGTACGAATTTCCGGTAATGAATTTCAATTTTTCAGAAAAAAAACAAAATTTTTCTAACACCGTATCTGTTCCTTCTGACGGATATTCAAGTCTGTGGCTAATACCTAAAATAGGCTAAATTCCTTTGCTGATAGCCATTGGTCTATCCATTTCAAAGCAAATTACTTTACAAATTCATTTATTTTTCGATTAATTTAAAAGAACAATAGTTGATTCAGACTATTTGTTATGAATTAATCCTTTCACAAAAAAAAAACATTCAATCATGAAATCATTTAAAAAAATAATGATGGCAGCTGTAGTATTGCTATCAATAAGTGTTAACGCACAAATTAAAAACAAAAAAACAGAAACCGTAAAAATATCAGGTAACTGTGAGATGTGTAAAAAGAAAATTGAAACAGCCGGAAATCTTAAAAAAGTAGCTGTTGTAGAATGGGATGTCAATTCTAAAATGGCAAAACTGACTTATGATTCCACTAAAACAAGTTCAGACGAAATTTTGAGTCGAATTGCTAAAGCGGGTTATGATAGTGATAAGTTTTCAGCAACTGACGAGCAGTATAACAAACTGCATACTTGTTGTCAATATGATAGAAAAACTACTGAAACTACTAAAAAAGAAGAGCATAAGCACTAATGCCTCCATTTTATTACTACAGTCTTTTGGGTCATTTTTGTATTCGAAAAAGACTGTAGTGAATGATAAAAAAAATAAAAAGATGAAAACAGATATGATTATAAAAAGATGTATTGTTCTGATAATGCTGATAGGCATGACAACTTCGTATGCACAAATTTCAAAAGCCGAAATTGTAGCTACAGGTTTGACTTGTTCCATGTGTTCTAATGCCATCAACAAACAACTGAAAGCAATGCCTGAAGTAGAAAAGGTAATGATTGATTTAAACAGCAATACCTTTGTAGTTAATTTAAAAAAGAACAGCTCAATAACTCCGCAAGATTTAAAGAATAATATTGAAAAGACAGGTTTTTTTGTTGGATCTATGATTTTAACTATCGATGCTAATAATGTGAAACCAAAAGACAATGACAGTTTTAAAAATGCAAGCGGTACCTATATTTTTGTAGATTCAGATGAAAAAGCGGCTAACGAAAAATTAAGACTGAAAGTACTAAACAGTGGTTTTGTTACTAAAAAAGAGTATAAAAAATCGGCTAAAATGCTTTCTAAATATAATGTTTCGGGTAAAGAAGAAGGAACTTATTATGTAAAAATAATCTAGATGAAATATTTTGTAATCTTAGTAAGTTTTTTGAGTTTTCAAATCCATGCCCAGGAATTATTTGTAATGACAGAACCAGCGAGTAACATGCCTACGGCTTCAATAGGAGTCAGGGATATGAGCCTTTTTGCATTCAAAAAAACGGGAGGATACAATTACCACAACATGCCCGAATTAATGTGGGGTGTTAACAAAGACTGGATGGTTCATGCTTCGGCATTTTTGAGTGATAAACAAGGCGATCTAATGCTCGAAGGAGGAAGTTTGTATGCTAAATACCGTTTTTTCTCCGTTGATGATTTGCATAGTCATTTTAGACTAGCAGCTTATGGAAGGATAAGTACCAGTAATGCTGAGATTCATCAGGAAGATATAGAAACCATGGGGATGAATTCGGGTTACGAAATAGGAACTGTAGCCACTCAATTGATTAATAAAACCGCTTTGAGTGCAAGCATTAGTTATGAAAGAGCGTTTAATAATCAGGGTAATATTTTTCCAGACGAATGGAGCAACAGTGCAATGAACTACACTTTTTCGGTGGGGCAATTGATGTATCCTAAAAAATATACTAATTTTAAACAGACTAATATTAATGCGATGCTGGAATTATTGGGGCAACGGTTGAATCAAAATGGGAAATCTTATTTAGATGTAGTACCTTCGATTCAGTTTATTGTCAACAGTCAGGCGAGAATAGATTTAGCTTACCGCCGCCAGATTTATTCAGATATGGAACGCATCAGTGCCAATAGTATTTTACTCAAATTAGAATATACTTTTTTTAATGTAACCAATTAATGTAACCAATTAATTTAAATAAATTAAAATATAAAAAAATGAAAAAATTAATACTGTCTTCGCTCTTATTAGTCGTTGTTTTAATAAGTTGTAACCAAAAAAACAAACAGGAACAAAAAGTAAATACCACAGAAGAAACCGAAGTAAAAGCAGAAGAAACAGAAGCCGCAGATGAAATAACAGAAGTGAGTGATGCTGTAAAAGCGTCTGTTGCTACAGAAGCTATTATCAATGGCTATTTGAAAATCAAAAATGCTTTGGCTAATGATAAATCAAAAGAGGCTACAACGGCGGCAACTGATTTTGTTAATGCTGTTCTGGCAACTAATTCCGAAAAAATTGACTCAAAATTGATTGATAAATACAAAACGATTACCGAAAGTGCTAAAAAGCAGGCAGATTTGATTGTCTCCAATGATGGTAAAATTGCAGCACAAAGAACACACTTTGCCGTTTTAAGCAAAGATATTACGAATTTGATTGCTGCTTTTGGAACTGACAAGAAATTATATCAGGATTATTGCCCCATGTACAATGAAGGGAAAAATGGCTATTGGATAAGCGAAATAAAAGAAATCAGAAACCCGTATTATGGTTCTGAAATGCTAAGCTGTGGCGGAATGATTAAAGAAATTCAATAATCATTTTTGATTTATTAACCCGAAATTTGATTTCATTAAAATCCTGGCTTATTTTGAGTTAGGATTTTTTTGTTTAGTTCCAATAATAATTTTCCAAATGAAAGTTTACATTAAAAATATGGTTTGCAACCGCTGCGAAATGGCAGTGAAAACAGTCTTCGAAAAAATGGAAATCCCCATACTTTCGATGCAATTGGGTGAAGTGGAGATTTCGAAAGAACTGAATGAAAGACAAAAACACCTATTGTCTGAAAACCTAAAAGCACTGGGTTTTGAATTATTGGATGACAAAATAAGTAAGACTATTGAAAGGATAAAAAATCTGATTGTAACCTTAGTTCATTATCAAAATGAAAAACTAAAAATAAACTTGTCCACTTACATTGCTGATGATTTAAATCAGGATTACAGTGCGTTGAGTAATTTGTTTTCGGAAACCGAAGGAATTACAATCGAGCATTATTTTATTGCACAAAAAATAGAAAAAGTAAAAGAATTATTAATTTATAACGAATTGAGTCTGAGTGAAATTGCTTTTCAGTTGAATTACAGTAGCGTACCTCATTTGAGTAATCAGTTTAAAAAAACAACAGGGATAACACCTACACAATTTAAACAACTAAAAAATAAAAAAAGAAGGCAAATTGACGATTTATAAATCATGCAAATCGTTTCCATAATTGTGTAATAGTGTACGTGTTTTAATTTCGAAATTTGAACTAATATTAATTATCATTTGAATTCATTAATTTCAAGTATCATTGTCCTTAGCTTTCGCAGTCGAGCGTCAAATGTTTGAAGAATGCGTAAAAAGAAAAGCTGTTTGAGTCCCGATGTTTCGGGACGAGTTCTTTTCTTTTAGCATTCGAAAACTAATTTGACCGATGAGAAAGCGTAAGACTTGATTTTTTTGTTTCTTTTTTGATCAAGCAAAAAAGAAAATAATTAAATCTGATTCCTTTTTATGAAATGATATTAGTAATAAAATTGATTCTGTTTTATAAAAAAAAAGGAAATGTTATTCAAATGGTATAAAAATCGAAGAAATGAAATATACCTACACCATTAACGGAATGCATTGCAACTCATGCCGGACAAAAGTTGAAAATGCACTCAACAGTATCGAAGGAGTAGAAGCGGAAGTCACTTTAGACCCGCCAAAAGCGGAGATTTCGATGCAAAAACCCATCCAGATTACTCAGTTTCAGGAAGCTGTTGCAGCGGCAGGAAACTATACTATAAAAGTATTTAATCCTAATGATTTAAAATTAAAAGTAACTGAAAAACCAGCTCCGGCACCGCCACCCAATGCTGTTGGGAAATATTATTGCCCTATGTTTTGCGAAGGTGACAAAGTCTATGATGAACCCGGAAGTTGTCCGGTTTGTGGGATGGATTTAGTAACCGTGGAAGCATCTGAAGAGGAAAAAAACAAAAGCTATACTGATTTATGGCAAAAAATGAAGATAGCATTACTGTTTACTATTCCTATTTTCATTATTGCAATGTCAGACATGATTCCTAATAATCCTTTGATGAACATCATGGATATGGAAACCTGGAATTGGGTGCAATTTGTGCTCTCGCTTCCGGTGGTTTTTTATGCAGCCTGGATGTTTTTTAAACGCGCCTGGACCTCTTTGATTACCTGGAATTTAAATATGTTTACCCTTATCGGAATAGGTTCAGGAATGGCTTTTTTATTTAGTGTTTTCGGATTGCTATTTCCGGAATTTTTTCCGGCTGAATTTAAAACCGGGCACGGAAGCGTGCATTTGTATTTTGAAGCAACAACTGTTATTTTAACCTTAGTTTTATTAGGACAATTATTAGAAGTAAAAGCGCATAGTAAAACCAGTGGTGCTCTGAAAGAACTGATGAAGTTAGCACCTGTTGAAGCAGTTTTGGTACAGGATGGAAAAGATAAAGTGATTTCGATACACGATATCAAAAAAGGCGATGTATTACGTGTAAAACCGGGAGATAAAATTCCTGTTGATGGAAAAATAATTGAAGGAGAAAGTACCATTGATGAGTCGATGATTTCGGGCGAACCCATTCCGGTAGATAAAAAAATGGATGATGCAGTTATTGCCGGAACTATTAACGGAACCCAGTCTTTTTTAATGGTGGCCGAAAAAGTAGGTTCGGAAACCCTGCTTTCGCAAATTGTACAAATGGTTAATGATGCCAGTCGTTCCCGAGCACCAATCCAAAAATTAGCCGATAAAATTGCAAAATATTTTGTCCCAACAGTAGTTGTTGTGTCGGTAATTACTTTTGTTATTTGGGCAAAATTTGGTCCTGAAGAAAATGCCTTAATGTATGGCTTTATCAATGCTGTAGCTGTTTTAATAATTGCCTGTCCCTGTGCTTTGGGCTTAGCTACACCCATGTCAGTAATGGTGGGAGTGGGTAAAGGTGCCCAATCAGGAATATTAATAAAAAACGCTGAAGCCTTAGAAAATATGGATAAGGTACATGTTTTGGTTACGGATAAAACAGGAACAATTACTGAGGGAAAACCTTCTGTAGAAAAAGTGTTTGCCGTTCAAAATAATGAAGAGGAACTCTTGAAGCTAATTGCTTCATTAAATCAGTATAGTGAACATCCATTGGCGCAAGCCGTAGTCCATTTTGCGGAAGCGAAAAATATAAAATTATCAGAAACGAAAGATTTTGAATCCATAACCGGAAAAGGAGTTGTGGGAACGGTAGCCGGCAAAAAAGTGGCTTTGGGTAATAAAAAACTACTGGAAGAAGTAAACGCTTCGGTTACAGAAGCATTGGAAAACCAGGTAATCGCGGAGCAAAAACTGGGAAAAACAGTTTCTTATGTTGCTGTTGACGGAATTGCTATGGGATTTGTAACCATTACCGATGCCATAAAAGAAAGCAGTGCCCATGCGATAAAAACATTGATGGATCAGGGAATTGAAGTGATTATGCTTACCGGAGACAATAAAAACACCGCTCAGGCAGTGGCTGATGAGTTGCATCTGAGTTCTTTTGTGGCAGATTGTTTACCGCAGGACAAACTCAAAGTGATTCAGAAATGGCAGTCCGAAGGCAAGGTTGTGGCTATGGCCGGAGACGGAATCAACGATGCTCCGGCTTTGGCGCAAGCCGATATCGGGATTGCAATGGGAACCGGAACCGATGTAGCGATTGAAAGTGCAAAGTTGACGCTGGTTAAAGGCGATTTGCAAGGTATTGTAAAGGTCAAACAACTGAGTCATGCGGTAATGAAAAACATTCGTCAGAATTTATTCTTCGCTTTTTTTTATAATGTGCTGGGAATTCCTATTGCTGCCGGGGTTTTATATCCGTTTTTCGGGATTTTGCTTTCGCCAATGATTGCTGCTTTGGCAATGAGTTTTAGTTCTGTTTCAGTGATTGCGAATGCGTTGCGATTGCGTAATTTAAAATTATAGAAATCATGAATAAGATATTATACCTGTTTTGTTTTTTTGTGATGGGTCAGTTTGTAAATGCTCAGGAAAAAAAAGCAGCTCAAGATTACTACTATACTTGTGTAATGCATCCTGAAATTCACGAAACAAAACCCGGAGATTGCCCTAAATGCGGAATGACATTGGTAAAAGTAAAAGCTAAAAAAGAAGCTGTTAAAAAGGATATTCCGATAAAGTCAGTTTCTAAAAGTCCTGTAAAAGTTAAAAAAGAAGTTGAGGTGTCTAAGGATGAGCCAACAAAAACAGCAGATTTACCAAAAGAAAATACCATTGCAGAAAAAAAAGTAGTACCAAAAACCATTTCTAAAACTGTTCGCTATGATTTGTTTGTACAGGACACAATGGTAACATTTGGCGGTAAATCTAAACACGCTATAGCAGTAAACGGACAAATTCCGATGCCAACATTAACTTTTACCGAAGGAGATACCGCTGAGATTTATGTGCATAACAAATTAAAAACCAGTACTTCCTTGCATTGGCACGGCATCTTTTTGCCTAATAAAGAGGATGGTGTTCCTTATTTAACTCAAATGCCTATTGCCCCCGGAACCACTCATAAATATACTTTTCCAATAATTCAAAATGGGACACACTGGTACCATAGCCATTCAGGGATGCAGGAACAAATAGGGATGTATGGTTTGTTGATTTTAAAGAAGAAACCGGAAGACGAAACCTTTAGAAAAGGAATTGATGATATTCCGCAAGTTCCCATTATTTTGAGCGAATGGACCAACTACAAGCCGGATAATGTTCACAGAATGTTACACAATGCTACGGATTGGTTTGCCATTAAAAAAGGAACGACTCAAAGCTATGCAGAAGCCATAAAAGAAGGACATTTTAAAACCAAATTAACCAACGAATGGAAACGGATGCTGGCTATGGATGTGAGCGATGTTTATTATGATAAATTCTTAATTAACGGACAGAATGAAAGTCAGTTGTCTCAATTTAAAGCGGGAGATAAAGTGCGTTTGCGAATTTCTAATGCCGGAGCATCGTCTTATTTTTGGTTGACCTATGCCGGTGGAAAAATGACTGTAGTGGCTAATGACGGAAACGATGTAGAACCCGTTGTGGTGGATCGGTTGATTATTGGGGTTTCTGAAACCTATGATGTAATTGTAACCATTCCGGAGAAAAATACTTCCTATGCTTTTTTAGCCACCCCGGAAGACAGAACACAATCGACTTCTGTTTACATTGGAGAAGGTGTTAAGAAAGCCGCACATCCTTTGCCTAAATTAAAATATTTTGAAGGTATGAAAATGATGAACGAGATGATGAATAGGAATGGAACCATGAATGATATGGGTATGAAAATGAGTCTGCAAAAAATGGATATGAATTCTGTAATGTACCCCGAGATTTCAGGAAGTTCAAAAGAGGATCATTCGAAAATGAATAAGGATGATGAAATGGATCATTCCGCTCACGCAATGGATTCTAAAAAATCGGATATTGTTACTTTGAATTATTCGATGTTGAAATCGACTGTAAAAACTACACTTCCTGAGGATGCTCCTGTACGTGAATTGCGTTTTGAATTGACCGGAAACATGAACCGGTATGTGTGGAGTATGGATAATAAAGTGCTTTCAGAAACGGATAAAATTTTAATTAAAAAAGGAGAAATTGTTCGGATTACGTTATACAATAATTCGATGATGCGTCACCCAATGCATTTACACGGTCATGATTTTAGAGTTTTGAACGGTCAGGGAGATTATGCACCTTTAAAAAACGTTTTGGACATAATGCCCATGGAAACGGATGTAATAGAATTTGCAGCCAATACTGATGGAGACTGGTTTTTTCATTGTCATATTTTGTATCACATGATGGTGGGAATGAATCGGGTTTTTAGTTATGAAAATTCAGCAGCAAATCCACTTTTACCCAACAAAGAAGCAGCGTATAAGAAATTACAAGCCGAAAGTAATAGCTTGCATTTTATGGCAGAAAATGATTTTGCTACCAACGGAAATGATGGAATGGCGATGTTACAAAATGCAAGATGGAGTTTTGGAACCGAATGGCGATTAGGATATAAAGACCATCATGGTTACGAATCCGAAACGCATATTGGAAGGTATATCGGGAGAAATCAATGGTTGATGCCTTTCATTGGTTTTGATGCGCGATACCGAAAATTAGAACATGGAGAAATGGAAGAGAATTTATTTGGACAAAGAAGTACCAAAGACAAACGACTGCAGTTTAGTTTAGGTGTGAACTATACGTTGCCACTTTTGGTTATTGCGCAAGCAGAAGTCTATCATGATGGAAATGTGCGTTTGCAATTAATGCGTGAAGATATTCCGCTTTCAAAACGTTTGCGAATGGCTTTTATGGTTAATACCGATAAAGAATATATGGCAGGATTAAAATACATAGTAGGCAAAAATATGGGTATTACAACCCATTATGATAGCGATATGGGCGTAGGTTTTGGAATGAATTTTAATTATTAAAATAGTCTTTGGTAGTATTTTGTATTTTTGATGAAAAAGAATTACGATGTTACAACTTTCTGAAATTTGGATTTATCCTGTAAAATCATTGGCTGGTATTCGTTTGCAAGAATCCAAAGTCACCCAAAGAGGATTGGAGTTTGACAGGCGCTGGATGTTAGTAGATGAAAAAGGAGTTTTTATAAGCCAAAGAGAACATCCCGAATTGGCTTTCTTTCATCCTAAAATAGAGGAAGGTTTTATGCAAATTTCTCATGTAGATGTTGCTAAAGGGAGCATACGTTTTTCGCTTTCGCAAAAGAATCATAATCTTCCTTTTGATGTTATGGTTTGGGAAGATAAGGTGACAGCTGTTGAGGTAGATGCCGAAATTTCGGCTTGGTTTTCTGGAATTCTTGGTGTTAGTATTCGATTGGTATTTATGCCCGAAGACAGTCAACGGAAAGTAGATCCTAATTATGCGGTTTCACCAAATGATATCACTTCGTTTTCAGATGGATTTCCGTATTTAATTATTGGCCAGTCATCTTTAGATGATTTGAATTCCAGATTAGCAAATCCAATTTCCATGAAGCGTTTTCGTCCTAATTTTGTGTTCTCAGGAGGCAAAGCCTATGAAGAAGAAACTTGGAAGGAATTTAATATTGGAGGGTTATTGTTTTATGGCGTAAAAAATTGTGGGCGTTGCATTATCACGACCATTGATCCAGAAAAAGGGAAATTCTCTGGTAAAGATCCTTTGTACACTTTGGCTAAATATAAAATGCGAGGAAATAAAGTGATTTTTGGGCAAAATGTAATAACTCAACAAGAAGGCTGTTTAAAAATAGGCACTGTTGTTAATGTACTAAAAAAGAACCCAATCTAACAATTGTTGTTAGGTTGAGTTCTTTTTATTTATCTAACGTTCAATCTCAGCTAGTACGGTTTTTATTTCGTTTAGGCTAATTGGTTTTATGAGATAATTTCCGCCTAAATTATATTTTTCCGCATTTTCTTTGTCTTCTTCACTATTGGAACTAGTGAGGATATAGATGGTAATTTTAGTTTTAATAGGTATTTTAGTAAATTCATCTAGAAATTGCCAGCCGTCCCAAATAGGCATATTGAGGTCTAATAATATAATTTCAGGAAGCATTTCGCTAGAAAGAAAAATTGCTTTTAGCTTATCATAGGCTTCTTTCCCATTTTTATAAACCATAATGTTTTCTACCATACCTGACATTTCAATCATTTTTTTTGTAATGAACAGGTGTGTAAGGTCATCTTCTATGATGCATAAGAGATCAAATTTTTTCATGTTCTAAATATATTTTAAATGTTGTGCCAATATTTACTTCGCTTTCTACTTCAATTTTGCCATTCATGGATTCAATTTGATTTTTGGTAATGAATAATCCAATACCTCTAGAGTCATTATGATTGTGAAAGGTTTTGTACATCCCAAAAAGTTTGTCTCCATGTTTTTTTAAATCAATGCCCAAACCATTATCAATAAATTTTAAAATGACATATTTTTTGGTTTCCTCGGTTTGAATTTTTAAAAAACTCTCTCTCTCTTTTGAGCTGTATTTAATAGCATTAGTGATAAAATTCATGACAATACTATCTAAGTAAGCCGGAATTGCTTTGACTGAGGTGTTTGGGTTTACTTCATTAGTAATGTTTACTTCTTGTCTTTTAGCCTGTGTTATTAAGCTATTAATGTTGTTATCTATAATTTTTTTTAAATAAATTGGTTCCAGTTTTTCTTTAGTAGATAAGTTAATTTGAACTACTTCGGTTAAATGTTTAATAGTCTCAGCAAGATTAGCAGATGATTTTTTTAAGTAATCAAAAAAATCAGTTTGGCTAAAATCAGGAAATTCAGATTCTATTAACTCAATTAGCGTACTAATACCTCCAGAGTGGGAACGCAAATTATGCGAAACGATGTAAGCAAAGTTCTTTAATCTTTCGTTCTGTGATTCGGCAATTTGAAGTAGAGCAAGCGTTTCTTGTTCTACTTGTTTCATTTGGGTAATATCAGTGGCTATACCAAGAAAACCAGTTATAGTGTCTTTTTTCTTAATGGCGGTTACGGAAAGCAAAACAGGAAATGTGCTACCATCTTTTCTTTTGTAAGTCCATTCTTTGGTTTCTGCCTTTCCTTTTTTAGCATTATGAACAAAAACATCAAAACCTTCAATTTTTTCGGCTGTTTCTTCAAAGTGTTTTTGGGCTACTTTTTCAACTTCTTCTCGAATATGAATAAGCTGAGGGGTTTCTTTTTGGATTAATTCTTCGGCATCATAACCCAATAGTTGTTCGGCCCCTTCGTTAAAAGTGGTAATGATTCCCTTAGTGTCTGTTCCAATAATAGCTACTTGTGTACTTGCATTCATCAAGGCTTGATTATAAGCAATAGTGTTCGCTAATTGCATTTCAAACGTTTTTTGAGCAGTAATGTCAACAATTTGAGAAATAAAGTAAAGAGTTTTTCCGTTTTCGTCCCTTACCATTGATACACCTAGAATTACATAAATAATCTCTCCGTTTTTATGGAAATAGCGTTTTTCCATAATGTAACCGTCTCGTTTTCCTTCAATCAATTCTTCAAGGAGGCTTAGATCGGTTTCTAAGTCAGTTGGATAGGTGATGTCTTGAAAAGTGAGCTTTAATAATTCGTCTTCAGTATAACCTAGTATTTTGCAAAGTTTTTTATTTACTTTGAGCCATTGTCCTTTTTCGTTTAATAAAGCCATACCAATGGCTGCTTGTTCAAAGTTGCCTCTAAAAGCTTCTTCGTTAATGCGTAGCATTTCTTCGGTTTCTTTTCTTTTCGTAATGTCTTCGTGTGTTCCATACATCATCAGCGGTTTTCCGTCATCAGTCCAGCTAAACACTTTGCCCCTGTCGTGAACCCAAACCCAGCTTCCATTTCTATGCTTCATTCTGGCATTAAATTCATAGAATTCCGTTTTTCCTTCAAAGCATAAATTTAATCTTCGTCCCGATTCTTCTAAATCCTCAGGATGTGCCAATTTTATCCATGTGTCAATTGAGATAGGTGCTAATTCTTCCAGTGTGTAACCTACAATTTCAGCCCATCTTTCATTGAATACGGTTTCGCCAGTTTGAACATTCCATTCCCATGTCCCTACATTAGTTCCTTCTAAAACTGCTTTGTATCGGAAACGATCATCTACAATTTCTTGAATAGGACGACCTTCAGGAACAACAAATTTTACTTTATTGTATTCGTCAAAAACAGGTCGCATACTAAAAAGAATTGTCATTGGGATATGATTTGCAATCCAAATGCTTACTTCATATGATATTTCTTCTCCTTGTAGCGCTTTCTTGAAATTTTCTTTTAATTCGTTTTGAGTTTCTTTAGAAATCTGCCACCAATAACAATTCCAAAATGGCTTTCCAATCACATCCTTTGATTGTATTCCGGCCGTTTTAATAGCGGTGTCATTAGCTTCAATTAAAACGCCATTATGATCTAAAAGTCCAATAAATGAAAAAGTAGAGTTAAAGATACCTTGGTATTTTTGTTCCGATTCTTTTTTCTTGGTGATATCTTGGAAAGTTCCAAAAACTTTTATTGTTTTTCCGTTTTCTACTAATGCTTTACCTGAAGAGCGAACCCATTTAAGATTATTATTTGCAGTAATAAAACGACATTGAACGTCAAAGTCTTCTTGGATGTTAATCGTTTTCTCTAATGCATTTATGATAATTTGTCTGTCTTCAGGATGATAAAACTCAATTGCTGTTGTTTTGTCAAATGTGAAATCATTTGGTACTTCATGAATGTGGTAAACTTCATCGGTCCAAAAAATATCTCCGCTAATTACATCCAGTTCCCAAGCGCCAATATTATTTATTCTCTGGCTCTCATTGAATAAAATAGAGGTTTTTTCTAATTCCTTATTTTGCTCTTTTAATTCAAATGTTTTTTTACGAAGTTCTAACAGTTTGATTACTTGTTTGGATAGAAGCTTTAAAGAGTCAATTTGTTTTTTAGAAAGTTTTTTAGGATGATTGTCAATAACACAAATGGTACCTAAGGGAAAACCATTTTCGGTAACTAATGGCATTCCTGCGTAAAATATCACTTTTGGATAATCAGTAACCAATGGGTTATCATGAAAACGTTCGTCTTGAGTAGCGTCTTCAATGATGAAAATATCTTCGGGTGTATTAATCGCATGAGCACAAAAAGCCAATTCTTTTGGTGTTTCGCGTTCTTTTAAACCGTGATGCGATAAAAACCACTGTTTTTCATTGGTTACTAAACTGATTAATGAAATTTGAGTATCACAAATTTGGGCGGCCATTTGAGTCAAGAAGTCGTAATCTTCAGTTTCTAACTCGCCTATTATTTTATAAGTATCTAATTCTGTTAATCTATCTAGTTCGTTCTTAGGGATGAAAGGCTTTTTCATTTTGTAACAGTTGAGTATAATAGGGGGTTATTATAAAATAAGGGCTGATACAGCATTTTATCTCATAAAAATAGTATTTAAGATTTAGCATCCAAAATTAATTTTGAATTAATTTTTTAAATAAAAAATCAGCTCGTTTTTTTATATACAAACGAGCTGATTGGAATTCTAGTATTTTTTTATTTTTTTGGTAACAAATAAATGTAAAATAAGTACGTAGATAAATCTGATGTTACTTTGTCTGAGTTTTTATCCAATTTGTTATTTCGGTTAAAGCAACAGGAGCAAATGTTTGTTCAATTGTTGCATATTCTTGTGGGGAACCCGTTACGCATTCCTGGAATAAATGATTTAAGTTGGGAAGTTCTATTGCAGTAACCTTTTTATTTCGGCCTTTTGATAAAGCTGATTTTATGGCTGCTAAATTTTCTTTGGGAGGAACTTGTAAATCTTTTTCGCCGTTAAGTGCTAATACGGGACATTTTACTTTTTCTAATGTTGGTGCAGGATTGTATTTGATAAAATATTGCATCCATGGCGTTGCAATTTGTTGTATTTGCAATTTTATAAATTCGTCATCAGTCATTCCTGCCGGTTTTTCAGTATCGGGATTTTGTTTGAAGTAGTTGGTTAAATCATTTTGCAGTTGCTCGGTGCTCGTAGATTTATTGGTAATGTCAAATATTTTTATGTTGCTGGATTTGATTTTTTCTAATGCTTCATCGCTTGCTCCGGATGCTTTCCCTATTAATTGTTGTTGTAATAAAAGCAATTGATCTCCCTGAATTCCTGTTCCTGCCAGTAAAACAATAAAGGCTATACCTTTGGATTGATTGGCAACCATCGGTGCGATTATTCCGCCTTCACTGTGTCCGATTAAGCCAATTTTACTTTTGTTGATTTCTTTTCTTGATTTTAAAAATTCAATTCCGGCTTCAACGTCAGTGGCAAAATCTGCTGTTGTAGCGGTTTTAAAATTGCCTTTTGAAGCTGCAACTCCTCTGTCATCATAACGTAAAACGGCAATTCCGTTTTTTGTTAAGTAATCAGAAAGTACAAGAAATGGTTTGTGTCCCATTAATTCCTCGTCTCTGTTTTGAGGTCCGCTGCCACTAATCAAAATTACCGCCGGAAAAACACCGTCTTGTTTAGGCAGTGTAAGTGTTCCCGCTAAAGTGATTCCTGCTTTTTTATTTTCGAAAATAATATCTTCAGAATAATAAGAATACGGTTTTTTAGGCTCTTGTGGTCGAATAAGAACTTCTTTTTCCGCTTTTTCTTTTGATAAATTCAGAGGAAAACTTTGACCGCCTTGTTTAAAATTTCCAACAATGACATTGTCTTTTCCTAAGGTTCCCTCATATTCAATTTGGGCTTGACTGATTCCGATTTTTAAAACCGAATTTTCAAAACTACTACTGCTTACCGGAATTCCTTTGGCTCCCTGATCCGGACTGTCCATTGTCGCACTGATGCCGTTTGCTGTTTTTTCGATATTAAATACCAATCTTAATTGTGCTCCCGGAACTTTTAAAACGCCATTCCATTGTCCTGTAATTTCCTGTCCAAAAAAGGATAGAGAAATTAATGATGCTAATATTGTAAATGCTAATTTTTTCATTGGTTATTGTAGTTTTTTTTTATTTCATTTTGAACTGCAATCAGTTCTTGAGTTATTGCTTTGTATTTGTTCGTGTTTTTTGAAATTATTCTTTCTTTTTCGGGAATCCAGTATATTGGGAAATTTTTTTCTTTTCTTTTATAATCTTCCAGCATATATCTTCCGGTTGCTTTCCACATGGTTTTGAGACTGCTAATGTGGTTTGCTGCAAGTAATGGGTATTCATTTGGATATCGAGAATGTAGTTGTTCTCTGGTTTTTCGATTTTCACTAAAATACATTTCTTTATCGATAATCTTATTTTTAAGTAGATTATTTAATTCTTGAAGTTCTGGAGCATGTGTTTTTTCAAAAGCACTTATTCTGGATGCTGCTTCTTTCCAGTTATTGTAGTATGGTTTTAGCTCTGCTCCGCTATCCCAATATGGTTTTACTATCCCATTGTCTATTTTTGTTAGTGCCATGTGATCTACATCTCCTCTTTCTATTTTTTCTAAGTAATCGTTAACTAAAACATAGTTCGCTTTTAATTCTAATTCGATTTTTTTAGAATTTAATTCAGAAATAGAATATCCAGAGTAGTCGGTAATACTATTTTGTTGCGCATAACAATTTATAAAAATTGTAGTGATAATGAAGGTGAATATTTTTTTCAAGTCTAACATTATTCGAAATTTGGTTTGTAATTCAAATATAAAAAATATTCTTACAATTAAAAAAGGTTGTTCTTTTTTAAACTATAATATGGTTTTGTGAATGGTTTGCGTGAAGGATGGCAGTGGAAATCCTTTTATGGAGCGCAGCGGAATAAAAGATTGTAACGAACAGCCTGACCCGGAGTTGCGAGGAGGAACGACGAAGCAATCTCGGAGGGACACGCCCAAATAAATAGTTGGAAATAAGACAGACTTTAGCATCTTGAACTCCTTGAAATTCAATCCCGAAGGTTCGGGAAAAAAAGCTTGGTTGGCTTGTGAAAATTTTATAATTTTGCCACCCAATTTTATTATGTAAATTAAAGAAGAAGATGGATATTAAAAGAGTAGCAATTGATGCTGTAACTGAAACCATTGTAATGACTGTGGTACACATGGATTACAAAGGACAAGTAGCCAAAAGAATCAACGAAAAAATGCCTTTAGCGCAAGTAAAAGGATTTAGAAAAGGGGCTGTGCCTAAAGACTTAGTTGAAAAACAATACGGTAGAGAGATTAAAAAAGAAGAAGTTAAGAAAGTTGTTGACTTGGCTTTAGAGCGTTATATTCAATCTGAAAGATTAAATCTTCTTGGAACTCCACTTCCTAAAGTAAACGAAGAATTAGATTGGTCAGCTGAAGAATTGACTTTTGAATTCGAAATTGGTTTAGTACCAAGCTTCGAATTAGACTTAGATGCTAAAAACGATATCGTAAAATATGTAGTTACTGCTGATGATAAATTAATCGACGGACAAGTAGCTCGTATCCAAAAACAATTTGGTACTGCAATTCCTCAGGATGCTGTTGAAGCAAATTCTGACATTAAAGGGGTTTTTACTAATGAAGCAGAAGGAATTGGTAACACAACTACCATTACTTTAGATATTTTTAAAGACAAAGCTACTGCTGATAAATTCATTGGTAAAAAAGTTGGAGATGTAGTTACTGTAAACACAAGCGGTTTATTTGAAGACGATCACCAATTGATGGATTACTTAAAAGTAGGTCATGATAATGTTCACGGTTTAGCAATTGATGTAGATTTTACTATCGAAGCTATTACTGTTTCAGAACCGGCTGAATTGAATCAGGAATTGTTTGACAAATTGTTCGGTGAAGGAAATGTAGCTTCATTAGAAGATTTGAAAGCAAAAATCAAAGAAGATGCTGAATCTCAATTTGCTCAACAAGCAGACCAAAAATTATTAGGTGATGTTACTGAGTTCTTAATCGAAAATACAAAATTCGAATTACCTTCTGAATTCCTTAAAAAATGGTTGCAAACTGTAGGTGAGAAAAAATTATCTCCTGAAGAAGCTGAAGTAGAATATGCACGTTCTGAAAAAGGATTGCGTTTCCAGTTAATCGAAGGAAAAGCTTTGGCTCAAAACGATATCAAAATTACTTTTGAAGACTTAAAAACTTTTACAGCTAAAAATATCAGAGTTCAAATGGCTCAATTTGGTCAAACAAACCCAACTGACGAAGAAGTTCAGGGAATTGTTGCCAGAGTTTTATCTAACCAGGACGAAGTAAAAAGACTTTCTGATCAGGTAGTTGCTGAAAAATTATTGGAATTGTTTAAAGAAAAAGCAAACCCAACAACTAAAGAAGTGACTTACGATGAATTTATTGCTGCGTCTTACGGAGAATAAATTGATGTTGGAAGTAAGGAGTCAGAAGTTAGAAGTGAATGATTTTGCAAAGAATATCCTGATAACTTTATGATTTTTTTACAAAGACTAAATAATAAAAAATAAGTATATTTGAGCGTCAGAAGTTTTTTTTGACGCTCTTTTGTTATAAATTGTTTCAGGAGCAAATTCCAGCTATACGCTGCAAGTTTTTTCATTTGTTTCTGTTTTTTAAAATTCTTGCAAGAGCTTCCTCCGGTCGCTTTACAAGAATAAAAAAACTAAAAAACAAATTTCAAAAAGCTTTTCGCTACTATCTGGGCTAAAAAACAAGACATAATGGCATTATTTGCAAAGAGGTATAACCTTTGTACAAATAAAAGAGAACAAGATATAACGTAAAACTTAGAACCAATACATATGAACTACGGTAAAGAATTTAAAAAATTTGCTACAAAGCACCAAGGAGTTAATGCAATGTATTACGATAAAATCGTAGCCGCAATGAATCCTACTAATATGACTCCCTATATTATTGAAGAACGTCAATTGAATATTTCGCAATTAGACGTTTTCTCAAGATTAATGATGGATCGTATTATTTTTCTGGGAACAGGAATTGATGACCAAATTGCAAACATCGTTCAGGCACAATTACTTTTCTTAGAAAGTGCTGATGCTTCTAAGGATATTCAGATTTACCTGAACTCTCCGGGAGGAAGCGTTTATGCAGGATTAGGAATTTATGATACGATGCAATACATCAAACCGGATGTTGCAACAATTTGTACAGGAATGGCAGCTTCTATGGGAGCAGTTTTGTTATGTGCAGGTGCGGCAGGAAAACGTTCGGCTTTGCCACATTCAAGAGTAATGATTCACCAGCCATCAGGAGGAGCTCAGGGAGTTGCAACGGATATGGAAATCAACTTACGCGAAATGTTGAAATTAAAAGATGAATTGTATCATATTATTTCGCAACATTCCGGACAAACTTTTGATAAAGTGCACAAAGACAGTGAGCGTGATTACTGGATGAAAGCAGCAGAAGCTAAGGAATACGGAATGATTGATGAAGTTTTAATAAGAGGATAATCAAAAGTTGGAGGTTAGAAGTTAGAAGTTAGAAGTTGAAAAACAGATAACTTCTAACTTCTAACTCCTGACTTCTAAGTTAAAAAGATGGCAAAAGAAGTATTAGAATGTTCGTTTTGTGGAAGGAAAAAGCCAGAAACCAATTTGTTGATTGCTGGTATTAATGCGCACATTTGCGACAGATGTATCGAACAGGCTCACGGAATTGTTCTGGAAGAATTGAAATCAAACGGAAGTTCAAAATTAATTGGTGATTTGATTTTGCAAAAGCCAAAAGAAATCAGAGCTTTTCTGGATCAATATGTAATAGGGCAGGACCAGACTAAAAAAGTAATGTCAGTAGCGGTTTACAATCACTACAAGCGTTTGATGCAACAACAATTAGACGATGAGGTAGAGATTGAAAAAAGTAACATCATCATGGTGGGACAAACCGGAACAGGAAAAACATTAGTAGCAAAAACCATTGCTAAAATGTTAGACGTTCCTTTGGCTATCGTGGATGCTACAGTTTTAACCGAGGCTGGTTATGTAGGAGAAGATGTCGAAACTATTCTGACACGTCTTTTGCAAGCGGCTGATTATGATGTGGCTAAAGCCGAACGTGGTATTGTATTTATTGACGAAATAGATAAAATTGCCCGTAAAAGCGATAATCCATCCATTACCCGCGATGTTTCAGGTGAAGGTGTGCAACAGGCTTTGTTGAAATTATTAGAAGGAACTGTTGTTAATGTACCACCAAAAGGAGGACGTAAACACCCGGATCAGAAATTCGTAGAAGTCAACACTCAAAACATCCTGTTTATTGCAGGAGGTGCTTTTGATGGAGTAGAACGTATTATTTCCAAGCGTTTGAATCGTCAGGCTGTGGGTTATTCAACTTCTAAAAATGAAGATAATATTGACAAAGAAAACTTATTACAATACATTATCCCAAAAGACATCAAAGATTTTGGATTGATTCC
The DNA here is from genome assembly GCF_900142775.1 of Flavobacterium flevense. GTDB lineage: Bacteria > Bacteroidota > Bacteroidia > Flavobacteriales > Flavobacteriaceae > Flavobacterium > Flavobacterium flevense. The sequence continues at coordinate 525,530 of NZ_FRCC01000001.1, read as the reverse complement.
GGAGATTATTGGGCGTTTACCGGTGTTAACGCACATGGATCCATTAGACAGGGAAACCCTGCGTTCTATTTTAACGCAGCCTAAAAATGCTTTAATCAAGCAATACCAAAAGTTATTCTTAATGGATGAGGTAGAATTTTCGATTACTAATGAAGCTTTGGATTTTATTGTTGATAAAGCATTAGAATATAAATTAGGTGCCCGTGGATTGCGTTCGCTTTGTGAAGCTATCTTAACGGATGCGATGTATGAATTACCAAGTTCTGATGATAAAATATTAGAAATTGATGTGGATTATGCGAAGGAAACTTTAAATAAAAATTTATTGAAACGATTGGAGATTGCTTCTTAAGTAAATTTCAAGCTCAATAAAAGAAAGAAAAGCTCAAAAATGAATGTTTTTGAGCTTTATTTGTTAATGGTCGTGAGTGAAAAATATAATTTAGAAATGCTGCTGTTTCAATTGCCGTTGACTTTAGTCAACGGAATTTAGATGAGATTTAATTTGGCTTTAGCCAAAAAGTATCCATTATTTGGGTTAAGCCAATAAATAAATGCTTTTAAAAACCTTTGGCTTTAGCCAATAGCAATTGATTATAAAAGAATAAACAGAGAGAATAATTTCTTTAAAATTAACTCTTTGTAAAAAACATTCGATATTCTTTTTTATCTACAATAGATTGTCGATTTTTGTCGCTTCTAAAATCAATATAGATTAAAAATGGCAATTGAGGATAAAGAGATTATTTTATTAAAAGTTTCTGGTCAGGATAAACCAGGGGTTACAGCTGGTTTAACATCAGTGTTGGCAATGTATAATGCCATTGTTTTAGACATAGGACAAGCCGATATTCACGACACACTTTCGTTAGGAATTTTGTTCGAAATTGAAGCAGGTTCTTCTTCAGCGCCAGTTTTAAAAGATTTGTTGTTTAAAGCTTATGAATTGGGTATTAAAGTAAAGTTTATCCCAATCACGATTGAAGATTATGAAAAATGGGTAAAAACGCAGTCTAAACAGCGTTATATCATTAATATTTTGGGCGAAAAACTGACTGCGGCTCAACTGGCAGCGGTAACTAAAATAATGTCAGACCAAAATTTAAATATTGATTCTATAAAACGATTAACCGGAAGAACATCTATTGTAGAAACGGAGATTTATCCGCGTTCCTGTGTGCAATTATCTGTTTCGGGTGAAATTGTTGATAAAACGGTATTAACGGCTAGTTTTATGTTGGTTTCCAGAAGCCTGGATGTGGATATTTCTTTTCAGGAGGATACTATTTATAGAAGAAACAGACGTTTGGTATGTTTTGATATGGATTCTACACTAATTCAAACTGAAGTAATTGATGAACTGGCAGAGTTGGCAGGAGTGGGTGAGCAGGTAAAAGCAATTACCGAATCAGCAATGAATGGCGAAATTGATTTTAGCGAAAGCTTCAAGAAGCGTATGGCTTTGTTAGAAGGTTTGAGCGAAGATGTGTTGCATAATGTAGCGATCAATTTGCCTATTACTAAAGGAGCACACCGATTGATGAAAGCCCTGAAATATTACGGTTATAAAACCGCTATTTTATCAGGAGGATTTACCTATTTTGGTCATTATTTGCAAAAGGAATTAGGAATTGATTATGTTCATGCTAATGAACTTGAAATAAAAGACGGTAAGTTAACAGGAAACTATATAGGTGATATTGTAGATGGCCAAAAGAAAGCCGAATTCCTGAAAGCTATTGCTGAAAAAGAAGGTATTCACATCAACCAAACCATTGCTGTGGGCGACGGAGCTAATGATTTACCAATGATTAATCTGGCCGGATTAGGAATCGCTTTTCATGCTAAACCTACCGTAAAAGAAAGTGCAGCCACTTCTATTTCCAGTTTGGGACTGGATGGTGTTTTGTACTTATTAGGATACCATGACCGCCATATTGATATGATGGACGATATATAAAATACTCAATACCAATATATAAGAAACCTTAGTTCTGATTTTTGAACTAAGGTTTTTTTATTGGATTTAATTTAAAATTGTATTTTTATAATCCAAGAAAAGAAAAAATGATTACAGCTCAAATAAAAAATCAGGATACTACAGCTACAATTTGTTTTTCTTTTATGGAACTAAAATGATGTAAAATATAATTTTAACACATTAGAAAATGAAAACATTAACTTTTAAAATTGAAATTAATGCTCCCAAAGAAAAAGTGTGGTCACTTTTATGGGGTGATGCAACTTATAGAAAATGGGCAGCTGTTTTTTGCGAAGGTACTTATGCAGTAAGCGATTGGGAAGAAGGAAGTATGATACAGTTTCTTACCCCCAATGGTGAAGGGATGCATAGTGTTATTGAAAAAAAAACAGAAAACGAATACATGGCTTTTAAGCATTTGGCAATGATTAAAAATTTTGAAATCGAGCCTGTAGATCCGGCAACTCAGGAATGGATAGGTGCAACCGAAACGTATAGCCTGACAGAGGTAAATGGAATAACTGTTCTCGAGGCTAAAGTAGATTCTACAGATAAATATGTAGCTTTTTTTAATGATGCTTTCGTTGAAGCATTATCAATAATCAAAAAGCTTTCAGAAGAATAATTATTAACTTAAAGTAAAATGTATGGCAACAATTAATCCGTATTTAATTTTTAATGGCAGCTGTGAGGCAGCCTTTTTGTTTTATCAATCTGTTTTTGGTGGAGAAATTCCATACATGGGAAAGTTTAAGGAGATGCCTCAAGATGCTAATTCTCCTGAATTGTCTGAAGAGGACGGTAATAGGGTTATGCATGTCTGCTTGCCTGTAGGTTCAATGATGCTCATGGGAAGTGACAGCAATTCAGCAAGTGGCGATGTTGTTTTTGGGAGCAATGTTTCTATTTCTGTTAATGTCGAAAGTAAAGAGGAGGCGGATAAAATATTTAACGGACTTTCGGTAAACGGAAATCCTCATATGCCCATGGCTGATACTTTTTGGGGGGCTTATTTTGGAATGCTTACCGATCAATTCGGGATTAACTGGATGGTAAATTTTGATAAAAATGGAAAGTAATAAGTATGAAAATCATTAAAAAAATAATAATTGGAATCCTGGCTTTACTTGTGCTACTCTTAGTAATGGCTTTGTTTATACCAAATGATTATACGGTTTCGGTTTCTGAAACTATAAACCAACCTAAGTCGGTAGTCTTTGATTATGTGAAAAAGATTAAAAATCAGGAAAAATACAGTGTTTGGGTTATGCAGGATCCTAATGTTGTGATGAATTATCAAGGTACCGACGGGACAGTAGGTTTCAAAGCTTCATGGAATAGCAAGGATGATAATGTAGGCGAAGGCTCTCAGCAAATTACAGCTGTCTCTGACAATCGGATTGATGTTGATTTGCATTTTGAACGTCCTATGAAAGGAGATGATAAAGCAGCGACTTTTGTAGAAGCTATTTCAGAAAATCAAACAAAAGTTACCAATGAATTCTATGGGCATGCCGATTATCCTATAAATTTATTGTCTGTCATAGGGAAGAAATTTGTTACCGATGCACAAACACAAAACTTAGCTAATCTGAAGAAAATTTTGGAAAAGTAATTATAAAAACTGTAACAAAACCTTAATTCAACTGAGTTAAGGTTTTTTTATACAATCACTTTTTCCTGCATACTTTTCAATTGTTCCAGGTAATCTCTCTGATTGGAAAGTCTTGGAATTTTATGCTGACCACCTAATTTATTATTGTCTTTTAACCAGTCGTAAAATAAATTTTCTCTCGCGACATTAATGATTAAAGGATTTAATGTCATGTTGTTGTAGCGTTTGGCTTCGTAATCAGAATTTAGGGTTTGCAGGGTTTCGTCCAGCACTTTTTGAAAAAGAGTACTATCAGCTGGTTTTTTCTTGAACTCAATCATCCATTCGTGGGCTCCTTTTTCCTTTTCTTTCATAAAAACAGGGGCAACCGTATAATCGATAATTTCCGCTTGTGTGACATGGCAGGCTTTGGCTAAAGCCTGATCGGTATTTTCGACCATTAATTCTTCACCAAAAACATTAATATGATGTTTGGTTCTTCCGGTGACTCTGATTCTGAATGGATTCAAAGAAGTAAAACGAACGGTATCTCCCACGAGATAGCGAAATAATCCCGAGTTGGTAGTAATGACAACGGCATAGTTTTTATTCAGTTCCACATCCGTCAGACGGATTGCTTTTTGGTTTACTGTGCCAAAAGTATCCATTGGAATAAATTCATAAAAAATACCATAATCCAGCATTAACAATAAGTCAGAGGAATGATTTAAATCCTGAATGGCAAAGAATCCTTCGGAAGCATTGTAAATTTCGTAATATTTAAAATCTTTTGCCGGAAGTAAATTTTGATATTGTTCCCTGTAGGGATTAAAGCTCACTCCGCCATGAAAATACACTTCCAGATTAGGCCATATTTCAAGCAGGTTGCTCTTGCCTGTTTCTTCGAGCATTCTGTTCATTAATACGAGCATCCACGAAGGAACACCGGCAAAACTGGTTACATTTTCTCTTTTCGTTTCATTAATAATCGCAGCCATCTTAGATTCCCATTCGCTCATTAGCGAAATTTTGTTGCTTGGTGTACTGCTGAATTCAGCCCAGATAGGCATATTTTCGATTAAAATTGCGGATAAATCACCAAAATAACTGTTGTTGTCTTCATAAATTTGAGAACTTCCTCCCAAACGCAAACTTTTGCCCGTAAAGAGTTCAGAATTTTCATTATTATTCAGATACATACACAGCAAATCTTTACTGCCTTTATAATGACAATCTTCTAAGGCTTCGTTGCTTACAGGAATAAATTTACTTTTGGCATTCGTGGTTCCGCTGGATTTAGCAAACCATTTTATGGGTGATTCCCAAAAAACATTTTGTTCACCCTGACGTGTCCTTTCAATCAAAGGTTGTAATTCTTCATATGTAGAAATGGGAATTCTTTCTGCAAATGTGGCATAGGAATTTATGGAAGCATAATCATATTCTTTGCCTAATACGGTGTTTTTTGCAGCAGCAATAAGGTTCATCAGTAACTCTTCCTGAACTTCATTAGGATATTTTACGAAGAGTTCAATTTGATGAATTCGTTGTTTTAAGACCCAGGAGGCAAATGAGTTGATGAGTTGTATTGGCATTTTTGAAAAATAGGGTTATGAAAATTACCTTAGGAATAATAACTTTACCAAAAATAGGAAAATTTACGAAATATCAAAATTTTAAAATCCAAACTTAATGCAATACGAAGGTGTACTTACAAAGATGCAAACTGAATACGGGAATCCAATTCAATATTATTTGGTTTTTGAAAATAGTTTTTTAAGCGTAAATCAATTATTAGATAAAAATATTACGATCAGTTTTGTAGATTTTCAATGTTTGAATTGTACTAAAAAAAAGAAAGTGTATCGTCAGGGTTTTTGTTATGATTGTTTTTATTCCAGTGCTGCAGCGGGCGACTGGATCATGAGACCTGAGTTGAGTACTGCTCATTTAGGAATTGCCGACAGGGATTTAGTTTATGAAGAAAAAGCCCAATTGCAGCCTCATATTGTCTATCTGGCTTTGTCAAGTGAGATAAAAGTAGGGGTAACACGAAAAACTCAGGTGCCTACACGATGGATTGATCAGGGTGCAAATGAAGCCATTGCTGTTGTTGAGGTTCCTAATCGCTATTTAGCAGGAATCACTGAGGTTGCCTTGAAAAATCATTATGCTGACAAGACCAATTGGCGTAAAATGCTGACTAATGATATAGAAGCAGTGGATTTAGTTGCGGAACGATTAAAATTAGAAAATTTAATTCCTGCCGAAGTGCAGCCCTATTTTTATGCTGATAAAACCGATTTATATCAGATAAATTATCCTGTTTTGCACTATCCGGCCAAAGTAAAAAGCTTAAATTTAGATAAAACACCTGTTTTTGAGGGAAAGTTAACCGGAATAAAAGGGCAGTATTTACTATTTGAAGATGGAACTGTTTTTAATGTTCGTGGTGCCGAAGGTTCGGTGGTGCGCATTGATGTTTAAAATACTTCCTCAGGTGATTTTAGTTGAAAAAGCAGTTCTCGAAAACACTTTAACCTGAATTTCTTAGGATTACGATTTGAAAATATAAGATATTATGAAAATATTATAAAGGGAATAGGTCCTAAAGCGCTATTTTTGTAGTAGTTTACTATTAAAAATTAAATTCCGTCACTATGTTAAAAAAAGCGCTACTCATTATAGGAGCTATCTTATTCTTATTTATAGGATCATTATTTGCAATTCCCTATTTTTTTAAGGATCAGATAAAAGCTAAAATCATTGATGCTATTAATCAAAAAGTAGATGCAAAAGTAAGTTTTGCTGATGCCGATTTGAGTTTGTTTAAGAATTTCCCGAATGCGAATGTAACCATCGAAAAATTAGCCATCATTAATAAAGCCCCTTTTGAAGGTGATACCTTGATTGCTCTGGGAGAATTAAATTTAAAAATGTCTGTTAAAGAACTTTTTAAAGGCGATAATGAACCCATAAACATTGATGGAATTAATTCGAAAAATGGTTTAATCAATATTATTTTCAATAAAGATGGCATTGGGAATTATGATATTGCGATTAAAGACGACAAAAAAGAGGGTCAGGATTCCGAAAGTAAACCCTTAGCACTAAATATTCAGAATTATAAAATAGACAATTTTCAATTTCGCTATTTTGATGAAAGGTCTAAAATAAAAATGCTTATCGACAGTCTGAATCATGAAGGAACAGGAGATTTTGCTGCTTCTAAATTAGATTTGGATACACAGTCATCGGCTAAAATAAGCTTAGATCTGGACAAGGTTAATTATATGAAAAATGTTGCCCTGAATTTAGATGCCGTTTTAGGGATTGATTTGGAAAAAAATAAATATACTTTTAAAGAAAATAAGGCTTTAATTAATCAGTTACCACTGGAATTTGACGGTTTTATTCAGTTGCTTGATGCCGGTCAGGAATACGATTTGAAATTTAAAACCCCAACCTCATCATTCAAAAATTTCTTAGGAGTAATTCCGGCCACTTATGCGGCTAATCTGGATAATGTAAAAACAACAGGCGATTTTACGGTTACCGGTTTTGCCAAAGGAATCTATTCAGATACTACTGTGCCAAAATTCAATGTAGAAATTGCTTCGGATAATGCTTCTTTTCAGTATCCTGATTTGCCAAAATCAGTGCAAAATATTGTTATAGATACTAAAATTATTAATCAAACGGGTATTTTGAACGATACGTATGTTAACATAGATAAACTTTCTTTCAGGATTGATCAGGACGTTTTTAATGCTAAAGCCAATATTAAAAACATCACTGAAAATGCTCTTGTTGATGCGATGTTAAAGGGAACCATCAATTTAGCAAATGTAACAAAAGCATATCCTGTTAAATTAGATAAACCTTTAAGCGGAATATTGAAAGCCGATGTCACTACTAAATTTGACATGCAATCAGTAGAAAAAAGCCAGTATCAAAACATTAATAATGCGGGAACCATGAGTTTGTCCGGATTTAAATATACAGATGAAAACGGAAAATCCATGAACATTAATAAGGCTGAAATAGTCTTTAATCCGTCCAGAGTAAACTTAAAACAATTTAGTGCTTCTACAGGAAAAAGTGATTTGAATGTTACGGGTGTTTTAGAGAACTTTTATGGATATATTTTTAAAAATCAAAACCTTCAGGGAAATTTTAATCTGACTTCTAATCAAATAGCAGTCGATGATTTTATGACCACAACTGATAATAAAAGCGATAGTAATAAAAGCGACAATAAAAGTACTTCCTCAGAGACTAAAAAAGATACGGAAGCGATGAAGATTCCGGCTTTTTTAGATTGTACGCTTACGGCAAAAGCCAATACAGTTTTGTATGATAATTTAACCCTGAAAAATGTTTCCGGAAAGCTAATTGTAAAAGATGAAAAGCTGACTATGGAAAATGTTAAGACTTCAATTTTTGGCGGTTCTATCGGATTAAGTGGTGCGGTTTCAACAAAGGGAAAAACACCTGTTTTTAATATGAATTTAGGCCTGAATCAGGTGGATATTGCGCAATCTTTCACCCAGTTAGATATGCTTAAAAAATTGGCGCCAATTGCAGGAATTGTAAATGGTAAACTGAATTCTACCATTGAATTAAACGGAAATCTTGATGCAAAAGAATTCACGCCGGATTTAAAAACGATTTCGGGAGATTTATTAGGACAATTTATTTCTACAACTCTTAATGAAAAGAATTCTACTCTGTTAACAGCTTTAAGTTCGAATATTAAATTTCTGGATTTAAGCAAAATCAATTTAAATGATTTAAAAGCGGCAATAACTTTTGACAACGGAAAAGTAAATGTAAAACCATTTAACATTAAATACCAGGATATACAGGCGACTATAGGAGGAACGCATGGTTTTGACCAAAGCATGAATTACGATATTAAGTTTAATGTCCCTGCTAAATATTTGGGTACAGAAGCTAATGCACTGATTGCAAAATTATCAGCTGCCGATGCTCAAAAGTTGGAAAGTATACCAATTAAAGCCATGTTAACCGGAACTTTTTCTAAACCAAAAATAACAACCGATTTAAAAACAGCAGCGACTAATCTGACGAATCAATTGGTTCAGCAGCAAAAACAGAAATTAGTTACTAAAGGTACTTCGGCTTTAACAGATTTGTTAAATAAGAATAAAAAACCGGGAGATACCACTAAAACAGCGGTTCCTGCATCAAAAGCCGAAACTCAGGAAAAAGCTAAAGAAGAAGTAAAAGCTAAAGCTACTGATTTATTAAACAATCTATTCAACAAGAAGAAAAAACCAGCTGATACTGCAAAAGTGAAATAAATAGCATGCTATTAATAATAAAAAAATCCATCTCAGGATATTAAAACTGAGATGGATTTTTTTCTTTGGGCTGCTATAGCTAATGTATTATAAAAAAGCGCCATGGAATTTTTGTACCATGGCGCTTTAGTTTATTTAACTAAAATAAATAATATTAGTTTGTGTATCCTGGATTTTGCCAGGCTTTTGCCTGAGCTTCTGATAAATTAGAACCATCTTCATTTCTTAAACCATCAATAAAAGATTGTGGTATTGGACGAAGTTCATGTTTATTAGCTGTAATAGCAGATGCTTCAGTATTAAATGCTTTAGCACGAGTAATTAAAGTACCTGTACGGGATAAAGTTTCCCAACGTTGCCATTCTCCTAATAATTCACGTGTTCGTTCGTTAAGAATAAAGTGTAAAGCACGTTCATAGGCGCTTGAAGCTCCTACTCTTGCAATAATAGCTTCATCTTCTGCTGGCAGGTTAGCAGGGAATGAAGTCAATTGTAAGCTAGAGGCTGCTGTTGTAGGTGCTAAACTTGGATTAGACAAATAGTAGGTATTCATATTCAAGTTAGAATTGATATAATTGGTTGCATTAGTTCCTGTATTCAATCCGTTAGTTTCAAATGCTTGAGAACCATCTCTATAGTATGATCTGTTTTCTCCATTTTTCCATTGTGCTCTGGCACGAATAATGTTAATGTCACCCATTGCTTCAGCATATTGTCCTAATCGTGCATAACATTCAGCTCTTACTAAATAAGTTTCTCCTAAACGAGCCATAGTTACATCACGACGAGAATCTCCTCTTTCTGCCTGACGAGATCCGTCTTCTGTTTTATTGATACCTGCAAAGAAATTGCTGAAACTAGTACCTGTTCCAAATGTTGGAGCTACATAAGTCCCGTTTTTATATAATACTAGTGAGTTAGGTGCATACTGTCCTACTTTTGAAGTTAAAGATCCGGTGCTCGCTGTTTGGCGAGAGCCTACTTTCCATTCAGCCAAACGACTGTTGTCATCTCTCCATGTTGGGTTTTGTATAGCAGCTCCAAAATTGTATCCATCATAAGTGTGATCATCTTTGGTATTTAAAATCATCACAATTGCAGGATCTCCCAGTTGAACTCCATTCGGATTAGTGCCAACAATGGTATTAGCTCCATAAACAGTTTTGAATGTTTTCCACATACGGGAATCATTCACGTGATCGTAAACAGCATAACTGTATTCAGTAGGACGACAGCGTTGGAAATCCATACTTCCAATCCATACACCACGTCGTACCCAACCTCCTGCAAAATTTGAAAACTGAGGCGCAAAGTAGTTGTAAGTACGGTTACCAAAACGACCAGAAGTAATAGGGTCAGCATTGTGTCCTGCTGCCATTAGAATTTCATTTTGTTGTTCAGCAGCTGAATCTACTCCTGTCCAGTTACCGTATAAATCTCTATAGTTACTGGTTAATGGCCCACGGGCGTTAATGGCATAAGTACACGCATCAATAGCTTCATTTAAATCGGCATCTTTATAAGCGCTGTTCCATGCATCATTACGTTCTGAAGAACGGAATAATAAAGCTTTAGCAAGAAAATGAGCAGCTGTAGCCTTTGTCCATGTGATCCCTTTACCATAAGTGAAAATTTCACCTTCAAATAAATTGTAAGCATTTCGGAAATCAGAGATTACCTGTTCCCAACATTGCTCTTCAGTAGATCGGGTAAAATTACGTACAACTCCAACCACTGGAGTTGTTTGAAGTACTACACCTCCATACTGAGCTGTTAAACGATAATAATTGTATCCTCGTAAAAAATAAGCATGTGCTAAACAACGATTTTTAATAGCTACATCTGTAATTTTTTCAGCATTTGCAATAATTCTATTGGCTGATGCGATACCAAAGTACATCTGATCCCATAAAGCCTCTGGTCCAGTTGCGTTATTATTAGCAGCACCTAAGGCAGGAGTGGCTCTAAAAGGAGCTAATCGATTGTCATAAGTGTTCCACATTTGATTCGTTAAATCATTGGCATTGGTAAACTCATCGGTTCCGTAAAGCGTGATTCCATAAGCCCATTCAAAACCAAAATGCCATCTGATATTACCGTATAATGATACTGTTAGTGCTTCAAGTCCCTCTGGAGTTTCAAAGTAATCCGTTGAATAGCGGTTGGTTTGTTCTTCATCCAGAAAGTCTTTGGAGCAAGAGCTGAAAGACAGCCCTGTTAACAACAGCAGACTAATTCCTATATTTTTAAATTTATTCATTTTGTTATATTTTTATGTTATTACTTTATAGATTCGTTATAACTTATTTTAAAATCCTACTTCAATTCCCATAACAAAGCTACGGTTGAATATAGTTGAATTAGTATCAAAATCATACCAGTCAACTGACTGATAAATGCTACCTGGGTTTATGGCCTGAGCATAGATTTTTAGATTAGCTAAGCCAATAGCAGAAGTAGATTCTTTAGAGAAATTGTATCCCAAAGAAATGTTACGGATTTTTACGAAAGAAGCTTTTGTGAATCCAAGAAGTCCTGAGTAAGGATCTCTTGATCCGGCAGATGCTTGTCCTAACAATGGTTTTTGGAATTCAGCATTTGGATTATCAGGAGTCCAGTAATCTATTTGGCGTTGATTGCTTGTACCTGTCAATGCTTCTCCACCTAATGAGGCTGTGTAGCCCATACGACCATATAATAGTGTTGATAACTCAAAACCTTTATAATTAAAAGTATTGTTCCATCCCATAGTCCAGTTTGGACTACTGTTACCTACGATTGTTCTGTCTTCAATAGTCATGTCATAATCACCGTTTTGATCTTTTGGACGCACGTTACCTGGAGTAAAGTTATATCCATTAGCGTTCCATAATTCCATTTCGGCTTGGTCTTCAGGTGTGTCTTGCCATAAACCTAAGTTGTCAAAACCATAGCGAACATTGATTTGTTCACCTATGAACCAGGAATTGTCAACCATGTCATTTTTCCCATAGGCTAATTCTTCAATTTTATCCTTTTGCCAAGCTGCATTTAAGCCACTTTCCCATGTAAATCCACTTTCTGTTTGTACAGGAGTGAAATTTAAAGTAACCTCAACTCCTTTATTGCTGGTTTTACCAATGTTAGCTATAGTTCTGTTGTAACCCGTCAATGTTGGTATATTTACCCCCATTAATAAGTCATCCGTAAAAGATCTGTAAAGTTCTATACTACCGCTAATTCTATTTTTAAGTATACCAAAATCAATTCCAAGATTGTATTGTGTAGTTTTTTCCCATCCCAATGCAGGATTTGCCATTGGAGTTAAGTCATTTGTATAATAAGGTTCATTAGTAGTATACCCTATTTGATTGCTTATTCCATTAAATGGAAGGTTTAAGTTTCTAATATTTCCTTTTGTATCATAAGGATTAACAGAAGAGTTACCAACTGAACCAAAACCTAAACGGAATTTTAGATTATTAACCCAATCAATATCTTTAATAAATTCTTCTTGATCCAAACGCCATGCTAAAGCTGCTGAAGGGAAGAAATCCCATTTGTATCCCTCAGATAGTTGTGATGCCGCATCCCAACGTCCTGACACAGTTAACAGGTAGCGATCGTCAAAACCATAGTTGAAACGAGCCATGTAGGAATAAAGTTGACGTTGTATGATATTAGAACTCATACTAGCACTGTTGTCTGCATTACTTAAATCAATATCACCTAAAGCATTCCATAAGAAAGAAGGTTTAGCAATGTTGCTGGCGCTAAGTGAAGAAAATTCTTCGTCCCATTTAGAGGCTGTTTGCAATAATGTAGCTCCTATTTTGTGTTTGTTAAAAGTACGATCGTAATTAATCATGTTGTCGAAAGTCCAGGAAAAATCACGTTCGTTTCTTAATCTGGCAAAGTTTCTTCCAGGAGTACCATTTGAATTGATTCTATGTGAAGAGGTGCCATCAATATATACTCCTTCTCTAAAATGACGAAAATCAGGACCGAAATTAATTTTATAACTTAATCCCTTAAGCGGTTCCCATATTTTTCCTATTTCAAAAGTTGCTGAAATATTACCTAAAGCACGCATCGTTTGCGATAATTGAGTACTTTTTTCCCATTCATTAATAATCGTATAAACACCGTTTTCTCCACCTGGATTAATTAATAGATTACCATTTGCATCATAAGGAGTTGCGATGTTAAACACAGATTTAGCAGCACCATAAATAGCATTAGGTACGGAACCGCTACGTCCTCCTAAGGTTGACATACCAAAGTCTTGTTCACTCCAGGAAATATTTAAAGAGGCATTAAGTTTGAACCAATCTGTTGGGGTAATATTTGTGGTTAATTTTGTAGTATAACGAGAATAGTCTTGTCCTCTTTGTGTTCCTTTGTTACTAAGGTAACCAAATGAAGCATAGCTATTCACTTTTTCAGATCCGCCGCTGGCACTAATCACGTGCTCATTCATGATTCCTGTACGAGTTACAAAGTCAGTCCAATCTGTATTGGTAACCTTTGAAGGATCCCAAGTACCACTTTCCCAACCTTTCAATACATTAGCTTGAGTAGTATTACCATCTAAAGAACTGGCAAATAATTGTGTGTCACTTGCAAGAGTAGGAGAATTTGGGTGTGCATATTGAAAAGAGTTTGGATCGAGCATACTCGAATTATATGCAGCCCAACGTTTGAATTGTATAAAATCAGCAGCACTCATTGATGGTGAGCGATCTACAATGTTAGTAGTTGTTAATGTGGCAGAATAATTCAAATTGAATCGCCCTGATTTCCCCTGTTTAGTGGTCACAATAATAACACCATTAGCTCCGCGAGATCCGTAAATAGCGGTAGCAGAGGCGTCTTTAAGGACATCGATAGATTCTATGTCTCTCGGGTTTAAAGTTTCGATAGAAGAGGATGATAACAGAGGTACGCCATCCACTACATAAAGAGGATTACTACTGGCAGTTAAGGAACGTTGTCCACGAATACGAACCGTTCCAAGTGTTCCTGGACGTTCACTAGTGGTAATGTCCACCCCGGCAGCTTTTCCCTGTAATGCTTCTAGCGCATTGCTTACTGGTCTGTCGTTCAGCTCTTCGGCACTAACTCTTGTAATTGCTCCGGTAACGTCTGATTTCTTTTGAGTACCATAACCAACTACAATTACCTCATCAAGTTGAGATTGAGTCGGTGTCAATGTTATATTGTAAGTGTTAGCTTCAGTTACTGTTTCTTCTACAGTTTTGTAACCTAAGTAGGAGAATACAATAACATCTCCAGGCTTTGCTGAAATGGAATAATTTCCATCCATGTCAGTTGTACTTCCTTTAGTTGTTCCTTTAATAATTAAAGAAGCACCAGGAACAGGAAATCCTGTTTCGTCAATGATTTTTCCTTTGACTATTTTTTCCTGAGCATACGTAGTGGTACTTAGTAAAAGAACCATTAGCATACTCAATAAATAAAAAAGTTTGTTTTTCATAATTAACTTTATATTACGGTTAGCATTAATTCAAAATTAAATTTTCGGATATTTTTAACTATCCTGTAGTGTCTGTATTGCTTGTTTTTACAAGGAAATTCAGCCTTTAGGAATGTTAATTTCTTTTCTGATTTCAATTAAATTTTTTGATTTTTTGTTAAATACTTTTATGAGTTTATTATTTTTTAAATAATTTTATTCTAAATAAAAAATAGAATGTTAAAATAAATGCAGATTTTGTAAAAACGCTTTATTCTGGAATACCTTAGGTGTTTTTATCTTTTGAAGACAAGAAATTTAACAGATAAACGTTAATGAAAAGCTAACTTTTGTAGGTGGAATTCTAATAGATGTCACTATTTGGAATTTGGATAGATTGTCTGATTTTTGAAAAAATGTTAATAGCAAGAAGTAGAGGAGATTATATCGTTTTCAGCGTATTTTAAAGTACTACACAAATTAATACTACAGCATTTTAAAAAGCCGAAAATAATTTCATATCATTTTGTTTGAACTTATTAGTAGTGCTTTGATTCTATGTTAACAGGATGGTACAGGATGCTTTAAAGACAAGTATTTAATAATTTTCGCTGTTTAAATAAAAAGTAATTTTTTATAGTTTTGTCAATTGAGGTTATTTAAAATTATCTTCTTCATACATTAAATATATTATTCAATGAAAATCAAACTCACTTATCTTCCGTTTATCATCGGAATTTTGTTTTCTCTAAACGGTGCTGCTCAGGAAAATAAATCTGGTAAAGCATGGCCGGAAACTAAAAATGTAAGCAAACCATGGGCACGCTGGTGGTGGATGGGAAGCGCTGTAGACAAGCCTAATTTAAAATCCAGTTTAATCGATTTTCAAAAAGTTGGAATTGGAGGAGTAGAAATCACACCTATCTACGGAGTAAAAGGAGAAGAGAATAATTTTATTGATTATTTGTCGCCTAAGTACATGGAAATGCTGGGTTATACTGTAAAAATAGCCGATAGTTTAGGTCTGCAGGTTGATATGGTTCTGGGAACAGGCTGGCCTTATGGTGGACCTCAGGTTTCTTTAGAAAATGCTGCAACTAAATTAGTTGTGGAGAAATATGAAGTTAAAAAAAACGAACAATTTAATAAGGAGATAAAAACAGATCCTGCTAAGGAAAAAGTTCCTGCACAATTATTAATTGTTTCCGCTTACGGAGCTGATGGTTCTTATCTGGACCTGACAAGCGAATTGAAGGGAAATGTATTAAACTGGAAGGCTAAAAAAACAAATTATACGCTGTATGCTGTTTTTGCAGGGAAAACAGGGCAACAGGTAAAACGTGCTGCACCGGGAGGAAAAGGCTATACTTTGGACCATTTTTCTACTGAAGCGCTTAATGCTTATGTGGTTCCTTTTGATAAAGCATTAGTAGGATTTGAAGGAAAACTGAGGGCTATTTTTAATGATAGTTATGAAGTTTATGGAACTGATTTCACGCCACTTTTTTTACAGGAATTTGAAAAACGCAGAGGGTATGATTTGAAAAAACACCTTCCGCAGTTGTTGAGTAAAGAGGATTCTGAAATTGGAAACAGAATTAAAAGCGATTACAGAGAAACCATTTCTGATTTATTATTGAATAAATTTGACTTGCCATGGACTAAATGGGCTAATTCTAAAAATTATAAAACAAAGTTACAGGCACACGGTTCGCCGGGGAATTTAATTGATTTATACGCCTCTGCTGATATTCCTGAATGTGAAACTTTTGGATCTATGCCGTATGATATTCCGGGATTCAGACGTGAAAAAGAAGATATCAGGGATGGAGATGCTGATCCTGTTATGTTAAAATTTTCTTCTTCTGCAGCTCACATTGCCGGAAAACCATTGACTTCTTCAGAAACTTTTACCTGGTTGAGAGACCATTTTAAAACGGCTTTGTCACAATGTAAACCTGAAGTTGAGGATTTAATGCTTAACGGAATCAATCACGTTTTTCTTCACGGTTCAACGTATTCGCCTAAAAAGGCCGAATGGCCGGGATGGAAATTTTATGCTTCTGTAAATTTTAATGCTACAAATTCTATCTGGGAAGATGCTTCGGGATTATTCAATTATATTGCTAATTGCCAATCCTTATTACAGGCTGGAAAACCGGATAATGAAACTTTATTGTATTACCCGGTGTATGATACCTGGGGAAAAAGTTTAGATGGAAATTTATTTTTCCAATTCAAAATTCACTCGTTGAAAGAGTGGCTGCATGGAACTCCGTTTTATGATACTACCAAAAAATTAATGGAAAACGGCTATGGCGTTGATTTTGTTTCAGATAGTTTTATTGCTCAGGCAAAAGTTGAAAACGGAAAAATTGTTTTACCGGGAAACAGTTATAAGTCTTTAGTAGTTCCTAATTGTGATAAAATGCCATTGGCTACTTTAGAAAAACTGCTTGCATTGAAAAAATCAGGAGCACATATAATTTTTGAAGGTTTGCCAAAATCAGTTCCGGGATTCAAAGATTATGAAGCTCAAAACGAAAAATTAGCATCTTTACTTTCGACTAATAAAGCATTGGTAAATCCGGTAAATGATTTGTTTAAAGCTTTGGCGGAAGCCAATGAACAACCGGAAACATTGGTGAAAACCGGTTTGAAATTCATCAGAAGAGATTTAGATGGAGAGAAAATCTATTATCTGGTAAATCACACAGCTAAGACTATTGAAGGTTTTATTCCTTTGGCTGCAGCCAATAAAGAAGTGTTGATTTTAGATCCGTTAAACAGAAATGTGGGTAATGCAATAGTTCAAAAAGAAGGGCAAATTACTTTAGTAAAACTTCGCATCGAATCCGGAAGATCATTGATTTTAAAAACCGAAAATACAGCTTCTGAAAAACCTTGGAAATATTACGAAGCTACAGCAGAACCTATTGCGTTAAAAGGAGATTGGCAGCTGACTTTTGAAAAAGGAGGACCTACTTTGCCTTCTCCTGCAAAAGTAACTACTTTAGAATCATGGACTAAAATAAGCCCTGAAACGGAAGCTTTCTCAGGAACAGCATTGTACACTTTGCAATTTGATGCGCCAAAAGCAGCTGCGGATAACTGGCAATTAAATCTGGGTGATGTGAGAGAAAGTGCTAAAATCTGGTTGAACGGAAACTATATTGGCGAAGCCTGGTCAGTGCCTTTTACAATCAATTTAGGAAAATTGAAGAAAGGGAAAAATGAGTTGAAAGTTCAGGTGACCAATCTTTCTGCAAACCGTGTTCGTGATATGGAAAAGAAAGGGAAGGAATGGAAAATTTTCTACGAAATTAATATGGTGGATAAAGATTATAATAAATTTGATGCAACTAAATGGGCTCCAATGCCTTCCGGATTAACAACTCCGGTTAGCATAACACCTTTAAAAAGTATGAATTGATTTTAAAATTTTTAGATTAAAAAAACTTCCTACGTGCTCCAGTTTAATAGAGTGTTTAGGAAGTTTTTCATTTTAAGATGATTTAATGACTGTTTGTTTCTTATGCCAATCATTGAGAATGGCACACAGATGAAACGGATTTTAATGGATTATCACAGATTGTGATTTGCAAAGAGCTATAAAAATCCGTTTTTATCTGTTCAATCAGTGTCATCTGTGGCCTTTTTTATATTTAGTCCGCTTAGCGGACAGTTATATTAATTTTTTTTAAACCATTGGGTGTTTTTAATATTTGAACCTGACCGAACAAAAATAGAATCAGAAGCAGTTCCTTTAATATCAAGTTTTACAAATTGGGGTGTTTTAAAATCAATTTGGTCAAAAACAATATTTTTAGAATCTAATAAAAATAAGGTGGAATCTTTTGTTGTAATGGACATGTTTTTAAAAGTTGCATCCTGAAGATCGTGAGCGTTGAATAACTCCGTACAATTTACAGTAGCATTTTTAATGGTTAAATGAGTTACCGGCGATTCGGGAATTCCAAAAACTTTTATAAAAGTAGAGCAGTTTTCGATACTAATATCTTTGATAGTAATATTTTTAAATTTTGGAGTCAGTGTATTGATGGCTCTTGCCGGTAAACGATCCGCAAGATCACCCACACTTCCGGATGAACCCAGCATATCCCATTTGATGGCTGTTTGCTCCAGATTCATTCTGATGCGTTCGTAAGTTAAGTTTTCGCCGCCACCGCCACGAGATCTTCGGGTTTTAAAACGGATACCCACACCATCAATATTAAATACACAATCGTGAACATATAAATTACGAATCATTCCGGCAGTTTCACTTCCGCAGGTAATTCCGCCATGACCTTCCAATGCCAGACAATAACGCACCACTACGTTTTCGGTTGATTTGTTTACTCTGATGCCATCTTCTCCGCGTCCTGCTTTCATCGTAAAACAGTCGTCACCAGTACTCAGATTACAATATTCAATTAATACATTTTTGCTGGATTCAATGTCAATTCCGTCACCGCGGGCTATCCCGACTGAGTTGACAGTAACACCACGAATAATCACATTGTCACAATAAATAGGGACAATATTCCAAAAAGCAGAATTTTCTAAAGAAACTCCTTCAATATAAACCTTTTTACAATTAATAGGCGAAATAAACATAGGTGGGAAAATCCAGTCTTGTTTTGTGCCGTCAACAATTCGTTCAGAAACAGCGGTCTTTGGGTCAATTACATTATCAATAACATCCTTTGTTAAAATTCGGTCTCGAATAGAGCCTTTTTGCGGTCCTATCAATTTTCCTTTTCCAGTAACAGCAATATTGGTAGCGCCATTAGCATAAATACAAGCACCCAGAGACATTACTTCAATTCCTTCGATACGGGTAAAAACAACAGGAAGAAAATCTTTTATTTCGCCGCTAAAAACTAACTGTGCTTCATTTTCCAAATGAAAATTGATGTTGTCTTTCAGATGAATTCTTCCTGTCAGCCATTTTCCATTTGGAATAATAACAGTTCCTCCACCTTTAGCACTTAACCGGTCAATCGCTGTTTGAATGGTGGCCGTATTTATTGCAGTAGCAGAAAGTACGAGTGTAACTTTTTCAGCAGGGAATACGGGTTTTTCAAATGGAATCGTTTTAAAAGGAGCTTTTACAGCTTCAATTTCATCAGGAAGCATTTTGACACCCACTTCATTTTCTGTCAGGATTCTTGCCGTAGCAGTTGGTGTTTTTGAATTCTTTTTTGCATTGCAACAAAGCAGGCTTAGCGTTATTAAAGTGAGTCCTGTAATTGTTTTTAATCTGTTCATTTTTTAAATGGTTTTTTATAAAAAAGTAAAATTATTGTGTTTGGCAAAATTATTGAGCAATCCCAGCGTATTGCTTTTTTAATTTCTGTTTAGTCCCCATTGCAAGATTAATGCCGAAAATGGAGTATAAATTTTAATTTAGCAGGATGCTACAGGACAGAAAACAGAGATTTGAATATTATTTTTACCTGATTATTTATTTTTCATCAAAAATAGAAATTTAAAATTTAGTATTAATTCACAAAAAATAAACAAATGAAGAAACTGGTTTTACTCTTTACCTCTTTTTTATTATACAATTCAGTAAGTGCGCAAAACCCTTTTGATAAAAAAGCGGTACTGGCTCAAATGGAATTAGCTAATAAATATTTCATGGACAAATGGCCAGATACCGGAAAAACAATTATCACTAATAAAGAGCGTCCAAGTAACATCTGGACTCGTGGGGTATATTATGAAGGATTGATGGCTTTGCACGAAATTTATCCTAAAGATGTTTATTATAAATATGCTTACGATTGGGCAGAATCACACAAATGGGGATTTAACGGAGGGAATACCACCCGTAATGCCGATAATTATTGTGCAGCACAAACCTATATTGATTTGTATAATTTATCTCCTGATCCGGATAAATTAAAAAACACAAGAGCTAATATCAATATGTTAGTAAACACGCCGCAAAATGATGATTGGTCATGGATTGATGCTATTCAGATGGGGATGCCGGTTTTTGCTAAAATGGGTGTTTTAGATAATGATAATCGGTATTATGAGAAAATGTATGAAATGTACATGTACTCCAGAAATAAACATGGTGACAATGGATTATTCAATCCAAAAGACGGATTATGGTGGCGTGATGCCGATTTTGATCCTCCTTACAAAGAACCAAATGGAGAAGACTGTTACTGGAGTCGTGGAAACGGTTGGGTAATTGGAGCATTGGCAAAAGTGTTAACCATTATTCCTGAAAACGCGCCTCACAGAGATCAATATGTAAAAGATTTGAAAGCTATGGCAAAAGCCTTAGTGCCTATTCAGAGAGCCGATGGTTTCTGGAATGCAAGCTTACATGATCCTAACAATTATGGAGAAAAAGAAGCTTCAGGAACGGCTTTATTTGTTTATGGAATTGCTTATGGAATCAACAATGGTATTTTAGATAAAAAAACCTATCTGCCGGTAATTGAAAAAGCATGGAAAGCATTAACAACCGAAAGTTTACATAAAAATGGATTCTTAGGATATTTACAATCTACAGGAAAAGAACCAAAAGACGGTATGCCATTAAGTTATGATAAAATTCCTGATTTTGAAGATTATGGTTTAGGTTGTTTCTTGCTAGCAGGATCTGAACTCTACAAAATGAAATAATTAAGAACACTATTTTCCTTTCTTTTTATAAGTAAGTTTAAATAGTTTGTAATAGAAAAAAGGGAAGTTTTAAAGACTTCCCTTTTTAATGAAATCAATTGCTGTAAGATGAAATTCAAAATCCTGATTGCCGTACTGTTTTTAAATAGTTTCTTTTGTTTTGCAAAAGAATTCTACGTAGCTCCTTCGGGAAATGATGCTCATAACGGAACTATCTCAAATCCTGTTGAAACTATCCAAAGAGCACAGGAATTAGCCGGTTCAGGCGATACTGTTTTTATAAGAGGAGGTGTTTATACCATGCGTGAAGAACAAATTGCACAGTCAAAAGGTGTTTGGGCTTATGTTACTAAATTAGATAAAAACGGAATTTCCTATTTGGGTTATAAAAATGAAAAACCGGTTTTTGATTATAAAAATATTAAGCCAGTCGGAAAGCGTGTCATTGCTTTTTTAATAAATGGAAATAATATTCACATAAAAGGAATTGAAGTTGTAGGCGTTCAGGTAACAATTAAAAAGCATACCCAATCAGAATGTTTTGAAGTTCGTGGAAGCAATAATACGCTGGAACAACTCAATATGCATGATAATATGGCTATTGGAGTTTATATGCTTAGTGGGTCGAATAATTTGGTTTTGAACTGTGATGCTTACAATAATTATGATTCTGTTTCCGAAGGAGGAAAGGGCGGTAATACTGATGGTTTTGGTGCTCATCTTGAAAAAGGAAGTATCAATAATGTTTTCAGAGGTTGTCGTGCCTGGTTTAATAGTGATGATGGCTTTGATTTAATCAATAATGCCGAAGCTGTTTTGATAGAAAACTGCTGGGCTTTTTACAATGGTTATTCTCCAGATTTTGTGTCCAGAGCCGATGGAAACGGATTCAAAGCTGGTGGTTATGCTAAAGGCAGAAATCCTTACAATAATTTGATTGCTAATTTCACTCCGATTCCCAAAAATACCATCCGTTTTTGTCTGGCTGTAGGAAATAAACAAGGCGGATTTTATGCTAATCACCATTTAGAAGGCAATTATTGGCACAATAACACGGCTTATAAAAACAGAATAAATTATGATATGCTGAATTGTCTGGCATTAAATCCGACCGATTTTGGAACTGACGGTCCTGGCTGGAATCATGAATTGATGAATAATTTAGGATTTGATGCTAAAGTAAGGGAATTAGCCAATATCGATAAATCCCGTTGTTTGCTGAAAAATAATTATTTTGATCTGGCTGATATTCCGATTACGGCTTCTGATTTTAAGAGTCTTGATGAAAAATTATTGATGGCTCCGCGACAAGCAGATGGGAGTTTACCTAGCACTGATTTTTTAAAATTAACACCATCCAGCAAACTAATCGATGCAGGGACTAATTTAGGATTTTCATTCAATGGAACTTCACCCGATTTAGGATGTTTCGAAAAAAAATAACCAACAAGATTTTATTATGATAACCAATTTAAAGCAATTTTTTTGTACTTCGTTAGTACTGTTTTTTTGTTTTTCTGTGACTGCACAGGAATTTGATAGAAAGAAATACAATTTTAATTCAGACTGGAAATTAAAATCAGGTGATTTGGCTCAGGCCAAAGAGACTGATTTTAATGATAAAAACTGGCAATCAGTAACGCTTCCTTTTGCATTTAATCAAAATGAAGCATTTAAGAAAGACATCACGCAGCTGACTACCGGAATTGTCTGGTATCGAAAAAAGTTTAAACTACCCGAAGGAATTACAGATAAAAAAGTCTTTATAGAATTTGAAGGCGTTCGTCAAGGCGGAACCATTTATGTCAACGGACAAAAAGTGGGGCTTCATGAAAATGGAGTGATGGCTTTTGGTTATGATATTTCAGGTTTAGTGAAACCTTATCCGGCCGAAAATACCATTGCACTTCGTATTGACAATGACTGGAAATACAAAGAGCAGGAAACAGGATCTACTTTTCAATGGAACAATAATAATTTTAATGCTAATTATGGCGGTATTCCTAAGAACGTTTATCTTCATGTAACCGATAAATTGTATCAGACACTTCCGTTGTATTCGACTCTAAAAACGATCGGGACTTATGTGTATGCTTCGAATATTAATATTGCTCAAAAAACAGCAATCATAACTGCCGAAACTCAGGTTAAAAATGAATTTCCTGCGACCAAAACATTCTCTTATGAAGTTCAGGTTTTTGATTTGGAAAATAAAAAAGTTGCTGATTTTTCAGGTCAGAAAACTACTTTAAACCCGGGAGAAACTAAAATTGTTAAGGCTTCGAAAGAACTGGATAATTTGCATTTTTGGAGTTGGGGTTACGGTTATTTGTATACGGTAAAAACCATTTTAAAAGTGGACGGAAAGATTGTAGACGAGGTAGCAACTAAAACCGGTTTTAGAAAAACGGCTTTCGCCAATGGGGAAGTAGTTTTGAATGACAGAGTAATCCAAATGAAGGGTTATGCACAACGAACCAGTAACGAATGGCCTGCTGTCGGGATGTCAGTTCCTGCCTGGATGAGTGATTTTAGCAATCGAATGATGGTAGAAAGCAATGGTAATTTAGTGCGTTGGATGCACGTGACACCTTGGAAACAAGACGTAGAATCCTGCGACAGAGTAGGTATGCTTCAGGCTATGCCGGCCGGTGATGCCGAAAAAGATGCCAAAGGAATTCAATGGAATCAGCGTGTCAATTTAATGAGGGATGCCATTATTTACAATCGAAATAATCCGAGTATTATTTTTTATGAAAGCGGAAACGAAGTAATCAGTGAACCTCACATGCACGAAATGAAAAGCCTGCGTGATACTTATGATCCTCATGGCGGAAGAGCCATTGGTTCCCGTGAAATGCTGGATAGTCAGGAAGCGGAGTATGGTGGTGAAATGTTGTATATCAATAAAAGTGCCCGTAAACCTTTGTGGGCAACCGAATATTCCAGAGATGAAGGTTTGAGAAAATACTGGGACGAATTCTCGCCGCCTTTTCATAAAGAAGGAACAGGAGGGACTAATCATTCAAATGTTAATGGAAGCAAAGTGGCAGATGCCAGTCCGTACAATCACAATCAGGACATGCATGCTATCGAAAACATAACGCGATGGTATGATTATTATATCGAACGCCCGGGAACTGGAAAGAGAGTGAGTTCAGGTGGAGTAAACATTATTTTTTCGGATAGTAATACCCATTTTAGAGGTGCCGAAAATTACAGAAGAAGTGGTGAAGTGGATCCAATGCGAATTCCAAAAGACGGTTTCTTTGCACATCAGGTGATGTGGGACGGCTGGGTAGATATTGAAAAATACAGAACTCATATTATAGGACATTGGAATTATACTGATGCAGTTACAAAAAATATTTATGTGGTTTCTTCAGGAGACAAAGTAGAGCTTTTTGTGAATGGAAAATCCAAAGGTTTTGGTACACAAAGCAAGCAGTTTTTATTTACTTTCGAAAACATTCATTGGGAATCCGGTGCGGTAAAAGCAGTGAGTTATGATACGAATGGGAAAGTGCTGAGTGAGGATGAAAAAACAACTTCAGGAACTCCTTTTGCAATTAAATTAACACCGCATACCAGTGCCGAAGGATTAGTCGCGAATGGAAATGATATCGCTTTAATTGATGTAGAAGTAGTGGATAAAAAAGGCAATCGATGCGTTTTAGACAATAGCTTAATCGAATTTTCATTAGATGGAAATGCGACTTGGCTGGGTGGTATTGCGCAAGGTCCGGATAATTATATTTTGTCACAAAAACTACCGGTAGAGAATGGTGTAAACCGGGTGATGGTTCGTTCTACTTTGAAAGCTGGAGAGATTAGTATTTCGGCTAAGTTCAAAGGATTACAATCTGCTAATGTAAAACTGAAATCAAAACCATTTGTGTCTAAAAATGGATTAGCAGAGCAATTGCCTGGCGATAATATGCCTTCTTATCTGGAGAAAGGACCTACGCCAAAAACGCCTTCTTATACCATAAAACGAACCCCTGTTTTTGTCAGATACGCAACTGCAGCTTCAAATCAAAATGATGTTTATAAAAGTTATGATGATAATGAATTGACTGAATGGGCTAACGATGGGAAAAGTAATTCGGGAAAAATAACTTATACTTTAGCTAAGCCAGCTGTGGTAAATGAAATAGTTGTGAAGTTTACAGGTTGGCGTTCAAAAAGTTATCCAATTCGTATATTAGCCGATGGAAAAGAAGTTTATCGAGGCAATACCGAACAAAGTTTAGGCTATATTACGATTCCTTTAAAACCTGAATTAGCCGGAGAAATCACAATAGAACTAACCGGAACTAATTCTGAAAAAGATGCTTTTGATGCCATTGTTGAGGTAGATCCAAATAAAGAACTGGATTTATTCAAAGATAAAAGTGCGGCTAATGCCAAAGGTCAGTTGCGTATTGTAGAAATAGAATTTTATAAAAAAAATGAAAATTAGCATGAACAAAAAATTATTATTTGGACTACTACTTTTTTTAGGATTTTCCAGCAGTGGCTTTTCTCAGGAAAGTGCAGCATTTTCCTTGTGGGATAAAATTCCGGGAGCTATTAAAAATGAAGCTTACAAGGAAGAACCCAGATTAGATGCTCAGGGCAACCGATCCGGAATTAGAAAAGTAGTTGAGCCAACTTTAATGCCTTTTTTAGTCGAAAATAAATCTTCTAAAAATGCTGCAGTTATTATCTGTCCGGGTGGCGGATATTCGGTTTTGTCTATTGATAAAGAAGGAATAAAAGTGGCTCAATGGTTCAATTCCATCGGAGTTTCTGCTTTTGTATTGAAATACCGTTTGCCGTCAGATGATATCATGAAGGATAAAACGGTTGGTCCATTGCAGGATGCACAAGAAGCCATTCGTGTTTTACGCAGAAATGCTGAAAAATGGAATTTGGATACCAATAAAATCGGAATCATGGGATTCTCGGCCGGAGGACATTTAGCTTCCACGGCTTCTACTCATTTTTTAGATAAAATTTATGATGCGAAAGACGGTATTAGTGCACGTCCTGATTTTTCGATGTTGATTTATCCGGTAATTTCCATGGAAAACGGAATTACGCATAACGGTTCAAAAGAAAGTCTTTTAGGGAAAACAGCTTCGGCTGATTTGATTGCTAAATATTCGAACGAAAAAGAAGTAAACGAAAATACACCGCCCACCTTCTTAGTTCATGCTACTGATGACGGAGCAGTTCCTGTAGAAAATAGTATCAATTATTACATGGCTTTAAAGAAAAATAAAGTTCCTGCCGAAATGCATGTCTATCAAAATGGAGGTCATGGTTTTGGACTTGGAACAAAAGGAACCAATACAGATTGGTCTGCTTCTTTAGAACATTGGTTAATAGCCAATAAAATAATTGCTGAAAAATCAGTTTATCTGTTTTCTTATTTTAAAGGAAATGGAGAAGATGGTTTGCATCTGGCTTACAGTGAAGATGGTTATAAATGGCAATCTTTGAAAAAAGATGCTTCGTTTTTAACTCCTGAAGTTGGAAAAGATAAATTGATGCGTGATCCTTGTATTATTAAGGGAGGCGATGGATTGTACCACATGGTCTGGACAGTAAGCTGGACTGATAAAGGAATAGGATATGCTTCTTCCAAAGATTTAATTCACTGGTCAAAGCAAGAGTTTTTGCCTGTAATGGAGCATGAAAGCGGAACTCGTAACACCTGGGCTCCTGAAATTACTTATGACGAAGTAAATAAAGAGTACATGATTTACTGGGCGAGTACGATAACAGGAAAATTTCCTGAAACACAATCTACCGAAGATAGTGGCTATAATCACAGAATTTATTATACAACCACTAAGGATTTTAAAACTTATACACCTACAAAATTACTTTATGAACCCGGTTTTAATGTAATTGATTCTTCTATTTTAAAAGATGATAAGGGATATATTATGTTCCTGAAAGATGAAACAAAAGTTCCTGTGCAAAAAAATCTCAGAGTAGCTTACAGCGATAAATTAACAGGACCTTATTCTAAAGCAAGTGCTCCCATTACAGGTAATTACTGGGCAGAAGGACCAACAGCTATCAAAATTGACGGAAAGTGGATGATGTATTTTGATAAGTACAGAGATCATAAATATGGTGCTTTAAAGCAAACTGCCAACGGATGGGAAGATGTTTCAGATAAAATTAGTTTTCCGTCAGGAACTCGTCACGGAACTGTTTTAGAAGTGCCAAAATCTACTCTTTTGCAGTTGATGAAAGAATAATCTTTTTTATTTCAAGGCATCAATAAATTTTAAAAGCCGGATGGATGAGTTTTACTTAATCAATCCGGCTTTTGCGTATATGATAGTTTTTTTCGTAAATTATAGTGTTTTTGTTTTATTTTCAGTCTTTTAATTTTTTATAGTAAAATTATTTTTATATTTGGTAATCGATTACATGCTTTTTCTATTTGGTCATGCCGATTTCTTTTTTTAATTTAATAGAAGAATTTTGTTCTTGTAGAAAAGTAAAATTTAATTTATAGGGAAATGGAAAAGTTTTTGACAAAAGAGATGATTGATGAAGGGGTTTCATTTTCAATGAGTTTAAGCGAGAACTCAAGAATCCCAAAGTACAAACAGATAGTAGATTCGATAATTGATAGTATTTCTACAGGCAAGTTACAGATGGATCAAAAACTGCCTTCTATTAATATGCTTAGTGAGGAATTTTATCTGTCACGGGACACTGTTGAAAAAGCATACAATATTCTGAAAAAAAGAAAGATAATCACTCCTATCAGAGGTAAAGGTTATTATGTAACCCGTACTAAATTAATTGCAAAAGTTAATGTACTTTTCTTAATCAATAAGCTGAGTTCTTATAAAATGAGAATTTACAATTCCTTTATAAATAACATTGGAGGGAATTCTCAGACAGATTTACACATTTACCATTGTGACCAAACCTTATTCCTTAATTTAATTGATAAATATTTAGGAGCTTATGATTATTATGTAATCATGCCTCATTTTAAAACTGATAATTTAACCCATTTTAGTTCGGGAGAAAGCGTTTTACAGGCTATTAATAAAATTCCAAAAGAAAAATTAGTCATTTTAGATAATAATAAAGGAATTGAAGATTCTATAATTGAAGTTTGTCAGGATTATGAAAACGATATTTATGGCGCTTTAAAACAAGGTATCGAAAAGATTTCAAGATATAATAAACTCATATTGATTTATCCCGAAAGTTCCGTTTATCCTTACCCAAGAAGGATTTTGAATGGTTTTAAACGTTTTTGTGTTGATTCCGGTTTAGAGTACGAGATTTTGAGGGAAGTTTATGATGATATTGTATTAAAAAAAGGAGATTTATTTATTACAATTGAAGAATCAGATTTGGTTAATCTTGTCAAGCAAATAAGAGATAAAGATTTTGAATTAGGAAGAGAAATTGGTGTGATATCTTATAATGATACTCCTTTGAAAGAATTACTGGGAATCACAGTCGTTTCAACTGATTTTAAAGTAATGGGAGCCACGGCTGCCAGTATGATTCTGAACAAAGAATCGGGCAAAATAAAAAATCCGTTTAATTTTATTGATCGAAATTCTATTTAAAAAAAAATCCGTTTAAGTTTGTAACACTTAAACGGATTTTTTTTTTTAATGTATTGAAATTTCAAAAGGCAGGATAGCCTGAACGCCTTTTCGGGATTGAAATTTTTTAAGCTGTTGTAACAACTGGTAATTTTCGGCACCAATTTCTTCTTTTATAATATTCTTTTTGCTGCTTGCAAAGGGGAATTGAGAAAGCACATCATCAAAATCTTTTTCATATTCCGGATAATTCTGAGTACTGTAATTTTCAGTTTTCGACAAACGGGCTGCTTCTACAATAGCAGCGTTTAATCCCCCGATTTTATCTACCAGACCAATTTTTAGTGCTTCTGAACCAGACCAGACTCTTCCCTGAGCAATGGAATCAACTGCTGAAAAACTCATTTTTCGTCCTTCGGCAACATGATGTACAAAAGTTTTATAGATGTGTTCAATACTTTCTAAGGTAACGGCTTTAAATTTTTCATCTATGGGAACAAACGGGCTATAACTTGCCGCATTTTCATGTGTTTTTACCTGTTCAGTATTAATTCCTGTTTTTTGGGATAACTGACTAAAGTTAGGCAAGATTCCAAAAACGCCGATAGAACCTGTAATCGTGTTGTTTTGAGCAAAAATAGTATTGGCATTACAAGCAATATAATAACCTCCAGAAGCGGCATAATTACCCATTGAAACCACTACCGGTTTCACTTTTTTAGTGAGTTCAACTTCTCTCCAGATTAAATCCGAAGTCAGTGCATTTCCACCGGGACTGTCAATTCTTAATACAATAGCTTTTACCTTTTTATCTTTTCGGGCTTCTTGCAATGAACGGCGCATAGAGCCTTCGCCAATAGTGTTTACATCTCCTTCGCCACTTTGAATTTCGCCCTGAGCATAAATAATAGCAATCTTATCATCGCTTTCGGTAATAATCGAAGTAGTAATCATTTTGTTAGTATAATCGGTAATCGCTATTTTATTATAATCTTTGTCAGCACTTACTTTTAGGGCTTTCTTGATGTCGTTATGATAAACATCTTCATAGGCTATGTGGTCAATTAGCTTTACTTTTTTAGCCATTTCAGGAGTTCGTGCCAGCAATCCGGTAGCGATTTCATTTAA
Source organism: Flavobacterium flevense (assembly GCF_900142775.1). Classification (GTDB taxonomy): domain Bacteria; phylum Bacteroidota; class Bacteroidia; order Flavobacteriales; family Flavobacteriaceae; genus Flavobacterium; species Flavobacterium flevense. Next base: position 495,814 of record NZ_FRCC01000001.1, on the reverse strand, counting down.
TTTAGTAATGGAGATATTTCTGCTTTTTGAAATATCAGCAGCAACCGAATTCCAGATGTTAGTTAATAAAACGGTTGTTTGCTCTCTGTTAGCATCACTCATTTTATCTTCTAAGAAAGGTTCTACGGCACTTTTATATTTACCATGTCGCAGCACTTCCATTTTTACACCTGTTTTTTCCTGTAAATCTTTAAAAAACATAATTTCAGAAGATAATCCTTTAAAATCCAGTTCGCCTACCGGATTTAAATAAATGCTGTTAGCGACAGAGTTCAGATAATATTCTTTTTGCGAATAGGTATTGGCATAAGCCATAACAAATTTACCCGATTTTTTAAAGTTTTCTAAAGCATTTCGCAAGTCCTTACTTTGTGCCATTCCTAATTGGGAATTGTTGTTTAAGATGGAAATCCCTTTGATGTTATCGTCAATTGAAGCCACATCGATAGCATTTATAACATCCGAAAGACCCATATTTTTTTCTTCAGAGAATAAACTCATCCAAGGATCTTTGTATTTTCCGGCATAATCATGTTGTATATCTTCAAGATTTAATTCGATTACTGAATTATCTTTAAGGCTTTCTGTTTCTGATTCTCCGCCAAAAATAGCAGCGATGAAAATAATCCCGAAGAAAAACAGCATTATAAATACAAACAGTCCTACAACAGTAGCAATAACATTACTTAAAAACTTCATAATAATAGCTTTGGGTTTATAAGCGAAAAACATCTTCATTTATTCTTTGAATTGGGATGCCGACACTTTGTGCAAATATATTGCTATTTCTAAAATTCTTTAGTTAATTTGTGCTTAATATGAAAGCACAACATCAGGTTATTTTATCCATTGGAAGTAATCAGGGCGACCGGCTCGAAACAATCAAAAAATGTATTTTGTTTATACATCAGGAAATAGGAACCGTAATCCGGCTGTCCCATGTTTATGAAACGGCTGCCTGGGGTTTTGACAGCGATGCTTTTTATAATTGTGCGTTAGTTTTACACAGTCATCTTTCGGCTCAGGAGGTCCTTTTTAAAGCCTTATCCATTGAACAAAAATTAGGACGCATTCGCAAAAATGAAAGCGGTTATCAATCCCGGGTTATCGATATTGACATGGTAGCTTTTGATGAGGAAATTATCAAAACCGAAGTGCTTAGCATACCGCATCCGTTAATGCAGGATCGAAAGTTTGTTTTGTTGCCTTTTCAGGATTTGCAAATCAACTGGACGCATCCCGTTTTTCATAAGACCATTCCCGAATTAATGGAAGTTTGTCCCGATGAAGGAAATTGCGTTATAGTTGCTTCTTTAGAAAATCCGTTGCAAAATAGTCTGTTCCAAAAGAGGAGATATATTGCCTTTGAAGGAAATATTGGAGCTGGAAAAACAACATTGGCAACTAAAATAGCCGAAGATTTTGAGGGCAACAAACTATTTGAACGGTTTGCAGATAATTCTTTTTTAGAGAAATTTTACAAAGATCAGGAACGCTATGCTTTTTCATTAGAATTATCTTTTTTAGCTGACCGATACGAACAGCTTTCGGAAAATTTAAAACTGTTGAATTTGCAAAATGATTTTCTGGTTGCTGATTACCATGTTTTTAAATCATTGATTTTTGCAAAAGTAACACTGGAAGAACAGGAGTTTTTATTGTATAAAAAATTATTTGAAATTATTCATAAAGAAATGCCCAAGCCGGATTTGTATGTTTATTTGTTACAAAAACCGCAGCAGCTATTAAAAAATATTCAAAAACGAGGACGAAGCTATGAGCAGGGAATTTCGGTTGAATATTTAGAAAAAATTAATGCAGCTTATTTGGATTATCTTAGCCTGCAAACTGATTTAGACATTTTAATTATTGATGTGAGTAACAGGGATTTTGTTAATAACCAAATGGATTATCTTTTTGTTTTAGACGAAATTCAAAAAAGAATTAGTTGTTAAGACTAATTAATTTTAAGTTAGAATATGTAGAACAAAGTAATTTCAACTCCCTCTCCTTTGAAGAGGGTTGGTGGGGGAGGAATTATCTTTTTAAAGAAAAATGACCTCGTTTCTCAGTCTCTGAATCATCAATTTTTAATACATACCAATAATCAGCAGCCGGAAGCATCGTTTTATGATAGGTTCCGTCCCAACCTGGATTGTTACTGTTTAAAATACTGATTAATTTCCCATACCGATCAAATATTTTTACAGATGCTTTGGGGTAAAAACTTAAACCATTAATTTCCCATCGGTCATTAAAAGAGTCGTTGTTAGGAGTGAAAAATTTTGGAACAACTAAAACAATAAATTCTTTAGTCGCTGTGCTACACAAATTGGTTTCTCTGATATAAGCGGTATTCAAACCACTTGGTGCATTAAAAAACACATTGGAGTTTTGATAATTGATACCGTCAATAGAGTATTCAAAATAGCTTTCTTCTTTTTTTGGATAAATCACCACAGTCGTTTCATTGACATCAATATAGTTGATTTCAGGAAGATTGTGTTCAGAAACAATGATAGTTTTTCTACTGCTACAATTGTTTTGATTCGTAATAACTACGGTGTAAGTGCCAGCGGTGTTAACAGTGATTTGTTGTGATGTTGCTCCTGTAGACCATAAATAACGCATTCCTGTTGATGCTGCGTCTAGTTCAGCCTCAGATCCTTTGCATAAAATAACCGTTTCATCAGTAACGTCCGGTTTGGGATATACTATGATGTTTACAGGGATTCTGATTCCGCTGCTGCATCCATTATTAATTCCTTCGGCATAATAAGTGGTATTTTCAGTAAGTGCGGGAGTAGTAAATTGGGCACCTGTTCCTAAAATAATAGTGTCGGTTTCAGAAGCATACCAGTTTATAATTCCGGCATTAGTTGATGCAATTAATGTAGCTTTTTCTGTTTCACATAGTGGTACTGTGGTGGTAGTGATGTTTAACACAGGTATCGTATGGATAGTTGCTGTAACTTCTGTTCTTGAAGAGACACAGTCGGCAACCTGAGCGTAATAAGATGTTGTGGTTGATAAAACCGGAGTTGTAAAGCTTTCAGCAGTTGCTAATAAATTTCCTTCTGCGGGAGCATCATACCAACTTATTGTTCCGGCCGAGGCTGTCGCTTTTAGAGTTACTGAGCCACTACCGCATCTGGAAGCTGGTGTTGTGCCGGTAATTTGTGGTATCGTAAGGGTCGTACTTGCCGAAAGTTGTAAAACAGGATCACCGGGCATCCCGCCATATTCCACAATGTAACCTCTGGGATGGTAATTTCCCGGTGGATCACCTTCATTAGAAAGATCATTCCAGGCTCCGGGTCTTCCGATTACAGGTGCTGTAATATGAGCATAATTTTCCCCATTAGGTTTAAATGCTTGTATGTTGTGATTGGGTTCGTTATTATTCCAATTTGCAAAGAAATCAGGTGCTGTTGCAGTTCCGTTTGATCTTCCTATCCAAAAAGTTCTGCCATTACCCCCGTTTTCAAGACCTTCCGGCCCTGTGACCCATCTCCAGGTACCTTCACTTTGTTCGTCTGTTCCTCCAATCCATCCTGTTCCAGGAGCTTGTGCACCTGCTAATTGAGCTTCATCGGCGGAGGTTAAAGTCGCTAAGTATCCTTGTAAGCCATAATATTTTCGAATACCAGCCTCATATTTCGCGCTTGTCCAGGTGATTCCGTAAGAAGAAACATATTCATAGTAATGACCATTTCGGGGTAAGTAGCTAAGATTTCCAATCCCAATACTGATGGAGAAACTTCTTGATCCGGATGGCGTAGCAGATGAATTGAAAAACTCAACGGCTTCAATAGCTTCTGTAAAATCAGTGTAAGGGATTAAAGCGCCGGAAGGATTGTATAGTTTTAATTTTCCTTCAGAAGGATAAAAAAAACTTTCTATCGAAGGATTTGACGCACTATAAGCATCATTTAATTTTAGAATATCTTGTCCGTTTACATATCCGGAAGCTATTTGAATATAAACTGCGTCTGTAGCAGTTTCTGATGGATCATGAGTGATAATAACATTTTCTGCAATCTTTGTATAAGTTTGCGGACAATAAATAGTGTTTCCGTCTGCTGTTATAGTGGGCGGGTCAATAGCTAGTAGCTTAATACTACTTGAATGACATGGGGTTTTAATAAATAATATTAAAATTATAATATGCAAAAGCTTGGTTCTCATATTATAAAAGTATTGTTTTTTTTGAGATGGGGTTATTTTGCCCAATTTATTTTTTGAAATAAATCCCAAACTACAATTCCGGCACTAACGGAAATATTTAAGGAATGTTTGGTTCCTAATTGCGGAATTTCAATACAGCCATCACATGCGGCTACAGCTTCCTGAGCGACACCGTGAACTTCGTTTCCAAAAACCAATGCATATTTTTGATTTTTTTCAACTTCAAAATTTTGTAAAAAAACCGCACTTTCCACCTGTTCGATAGCCAGTGTGATTACTCCTTGCTGTTTTAAAGTAGTTATAGTATCAATTACATTTTCGTTATGTTCCCAGTTTACGGTCTCAGTTGCTCCTAAGGCTGTTTTATGTATTTCTTTATTTGGAGGTGTTGCAGTGATTCCGCATAAGTATATTTTTTCGATCAAAAAAGCATCTGCTGTTCTAAAAACCGAACCAATGTTGTGCAAACTGCGTACATCGTCCAAAACCAAAATAAGTGGTGTTTTCTCTGATTTTTTAAAATCTTCAATGGATTTGCGTTCTAATTCACTGTTTTCTAGTTTTCTCATTTTTAGAAAGTAATTTATGAAATAAAAAAAGCTTCCGATTTTAGGAAAGGGAAGCTTTTGGTAATTTATGTAATTTAAAAATTAGCTCTTTTTGTCGTTATCAGGAAGTACTGTTCCTTTTATAGTTAAAGTTTTTGTAGGTTGTCCTGCAGCATTAGAAGATACAGTCACTGTTTTTGAAAAAGTACCCACTCTGTCAGTTGCATATTTTACACCAATTACACCTTTAGCTCCCGGAGCAATAGGTTCTTTTGGAGTTGAAGGTACTGTACATCCACATGAACCTACAGCATTTGTGATAATCAAAGGTTTGTTTCCGTTATTTGTGAAAACAAATTCACGCTTTCCGTCTGCATTGTGAGCGATTGTCCCGTAGTCGATAGTTTCGTTTTCAAAAACCATTCCTGCTCCGTTTACTTTTGACATTTTAGTAGCAGTAGCTTTGATTTTTTTTGTTGTTTCTTGTGCTTTAGAAGTAGTAACTCCAAAAACAACCAGTGCAGCAAGTAAAATTATCTTTTTCATTTTAAATTAGTTTTTTGTTTATAGAACAAAACTAAAGAAAAAATCATGCCAATCGCTTAAAATTTCCTTAAAAATATTTTTTAATTTTTGAAGTGGCAGTTATTCGTTATAAAATTTTTAAATTCGCTTTCATAATTTTCTAATAAACTAAACACAATATAAATTGGCATCTAAAGATAAAGTGGTAAAGGAAACCCCGTTAATGAAACAGTATAATGAGATAAAAAGAAAGTATCCGGATGCTTGTTTGTTGTTTAGGGTTGGTGATTTTTATGAAACATTTGGTGAGGATGCTATACGAGCTTCAAAAATATTAGGAATTACATTAACGAAACGTGGTGCAGGTTCTGAAACTGAGACCGCTCTGGCAGGATTTCCACATCATTCTATTAATACTTATTTGCCAAAATTAGTCAAAGCCGGACTTCGCGTTGCTATATGTGATCAGCTGGAAGATCCTAAAATGACTAAAACAATTGTAAAACGCGGTGTGACTGAATTAGTTACTCCCGGTGTTTCTATGAACGATGAAGTTTTACATTCTAAGACTAATAATTTTCTGGCATCGGTTTATTTTACCAGTAAATGCATTGGAATTTCTTTTTTGGATGTTTCTACAGGTGAGTTTTTAACAGCTCAGGGTAATGCTGAGTATATTGATAAGTTATTACAAAATTTCAGTCCTTCGGAGGTTTTGATTCAAAAAAACAATAAAAACGATTTTAAAGTACATTTTGGCGAAGATTTTCATTGTTTTTATTTAGAAGACTGGATTTATAAAGAGGATTATGCTTTTGAAACTTTGACCAAACATTTCCAAACTGTTTCCTTAAAAGGCTTTGGTGTAGAAGAGCTAAAAGAAGGTATTATTGCCTCTGGAGCCATCTTATATTATTTATCCGAAACACAGCATAACAGAGTGCAACATATTACAGCGATTCAGCGTATTGCTGAAGATGCTTATGTGTGGATGGATCGTTTTACGATACGAAATCTCGAATTGTATCATAGTTATAATCCCAATGCGGTTACGCTTCTGGATGTAATTGATAAAACGCTTTCGCCAATGGGCGGGCGTTTGCTAAAGCGCTGGTTGGCCTTGCCGCTAAAAGATATTAAGAAAGTGAAAAGCCGTCACGATGTGGTTTCTTATTTGAAAGAAAATCAGGAGGTGTTGCAAAAAATACAATACCAGGTTAAACAAATTTCCGATTTAGAGCGCTTAATTTCGAAAATTGCTGCCGGAAAGGTTTCTCCTCGTGAAGTGGTTTATTTAAAAGAATCATTGGACGCGATTATTCCTGTAAAAACTTTGGCGCTGGAAAGTCCGCAAGAGGCTGTTAAAGTAATAGGTGATAATTTGCACAGCTGTGATTTGTTGCGTGAAAAAATCAGAACAACTTTAAATCAGGATGCTCCGGTGGCTATTGCTAAAGGAAATGCTATTGCAAAAGGGGTCAATGAAGAATTAGACGAATTGCGTGCAATTTCTACTTCAGGCAAAGAATTTTTAGAAGGAATAGAAAAAAGAGAATCCGAAAGAACAGGGATTTCGTCTTTAAAAATATCTTTTAATAATGTCTTTGGTTATTATATCGAAGTTAGAAATACGCACAAAGATAAGGTTCCCACAGAGTGGATTCGAAAACAAACGCTGGTTAATGCTGAACGTTATATTACCGAAGAGTTAAAAGAATATGAGTCTAAAATTCTGGGAGCCGAAGAGAAAATTCATAAAATAGAAACAGAACTATTTGAGCAATTAGTAGCCTGGATTGCTACTTATATCAAACCTGTTCAGTTGAATGCTAATTTGGTGGCACAATTAGATTGTTTGTGTTCGTTTACACAATTAGCTATTGAAAATAAATATGTTTGTCCGGAACTGGATGAAACTTTCGAATTAGATATTAAGAACGGAAGGCATCCGGTTATTGAGAAACAATTGCCAGTGGGAGTTCCTTACATTGCTAATGATGTTTTCTTAGACAGAGAAACGCAGCAATTAATTATGATTACGGGACCTAATATGTCCGGTAAGTCGGCTATTTTACGTCAAACCGCTTTAATTGTACTCCTGGCTCAAATGGGGAGTTTTGTTCCGGCCGATAGCGTGAAAATGGGAGTTATAGATAAGATATTTACCAGAGTAGGAGCCAGTGATAATATTTCGATGGGAGAATCTACTTTTATGGTCGAAATGAATGAAACCGCTTCAATCCTGAATAATATCTCGGACAGAAGTTTAGTCTTACTGGACGAAATAGGAAGAGGAACGAGTACGTATGACGGAATTTCGATTGCTTGGGCTATTGCCGAATTTTTGCATGAACATCCTTCAAAGCCTAAAACGTTGTTTGCAACGCATTATCATGAGCTGAATGAAATGGGTGAGTCTTTAAAGCGCATTCAGAATTACAATGTTTCGGTGAAAGAGTTAAAGGATAATGTGCTTTTTATTCGAAAATTAGTCAAAGGCGGAAGCGCACATAGTTTTGGTATTCATGTGGCAAAAATGGCAGGAATGCCTCAAATTGTGATTTTGAAAGCACAAAAGATTTTGAAAAAACTGGAAAAAGAGCATTCCAGTGATGCTTTAAACGGAATTAAACCGGAGAAGGAGGAAATGCAAATGAGTTTCTTTAATCTGGATGATCCTTTACTGGAAGAGATAAAAGAAGAGATTTTGAATATAGATATTAATTCGGTTACACCGGTAGAGGCATTGATGAAACTCAACGAAATTAAAAGAATGTTGAGCAGAAAATAATTTTTACTTTTAAAGTAAAGCAAATCAAAAGCTTACTAAAAATATTGAATTTTTTTTCGAAAAAGGCTTGTGTAAGCGGAAAAAAGTCTTAAATTTGCATCCGCAATACACAACAAGTATTGCGGTTCTTTTTAGAAATGAAAATGCGAAAATAGCTCAGCTGGTAGAGCGCGACCTTGCCAAGGTCGAGGTCGCGGGTTCGAGCCCCGTTTTTCGCTCTGCATCACATAATGCTTGGGTGGTGTTCGATTTAATTAACTTTTTTAAAGTTAGTCAAAGAAAACATCGAAAAGTAATGCTCGGATGGTGAAATTGGTAGACACGCTGGACTTAAAATCCAGTGAACAGCAATGTTCGTGCGGGTTCAAGTCCCGCTCTGAGTACAAAGAAAGCTTCAAACTAATGTTTGGAGCTTTTTTTATTTTATATCAAATCAGTTTATTTTTGGATAATCATTGAAATTTGTTGGAGTAGAAAAATATGGGAACTTTTGTTATTAGTAAAAGATTTAGCGGAGATTATAAGTTTGAATTTACTTCAAGAAAAGGGAAAACTATATTTACGAGTAGTGCGTATGAATTAAGGATGGATTGTGAGGCTGATGCGGAGTATTTGCGGTCAGTGTTTGATACTTGTTCGTTTGTGAAATTTAAGACTTCTAAGGGTAAGTTCTTTTTTCGTGTTGTGACGGAAGGCAGGGTTATTGCTGTAAGCAGAAAATACAGTACTGAATTAATGGTTCAGAAAGGAATTGATGAAATAGTAAAATATGGTTCGAAAGCTGAGATATTAGATTTTGCTAATAATGATTTTATATTTGAAGATTAAATTTGCTGATTGTTATAAACAGGAAGAAAATATAAAGTATAAAAAAAGCCGTCACAATGTAACGGCTTATTTTTTACTGTAATTTAAAATTACTCAGCAGCAGGAGCTTCAACAGCAGCAGTATCAACAGCAACAGCAGCAGTGTCAACAGCAACAGCAGCAGTGTCAACAGCTACAGCAGTAGTGTCAGCAGCAACTTCTTCAGCAGGAGCTTCAGCTTTTTTACAAGATACAACAGTTAAAACAGCAACTACAGCTAAACTTAAAAATACTTTTTTCATCTTACTTTATTATAAAAGGTTAATTATTAATTCGAGGCAAAGATATAAAATTTTTGATATGTAAAATATTTTTTCATTTTTTTTTTAAAATATTATTCGTTTATATTTCGAGCCGTAAAATGTAAGTTTTGTATTTAGTATTGAGTTTTTATTGAAAAGATTTTTCTTAAATGGCTGTGAAAAATGTTTCTTCAGCTTGGTTTTTTAGTGTTTTGATTGTGAGTGCTTTATGTTTTTTAAGGCAGGTTTAAGCAGCATATTTATGAATTCTGAAACAGGCGAGTTTGTTTTTTAAGAATAAAATTTTTTTAAACAATGATTTTTGCGATTCAGATAATGTGTTTGTCTTTTCATTTTAGGGGAATAAAAAGGAGATGTGGAAACCTCAAATTTTAATTTTTGTTCCAAAAGTTGTTTTTTTATCTACTCAATTTTACTCAAAATCAGCGGTGTTGCCCCTTTATTTTTATTTACATAGTTATTACAAATACTCCCTTTTTTCTTACGAAGTATTTCGTCTGAAATCAATTTATCTAAATTCTCCGTGAGTTCTTTGTTATTGTTGATGCTGATGCATCCGTCCAGATTAACAAGTGCGGTTGCTTCGGCAAAATGAGAGAAATTAGGACCAATGATTATGGGAACGCCAAATGTTGCTGGTTCTAATATATTATGCACTCCGGGATTGCCAAAACCGCCACCTACATAAGCAATATCAGCATAGCTATATATTTTTGTCAGAATACCAATGGTGTCAATGATGAAAACATCAAAATCAGCCAGATTTTTGTCTTCTTTCTCACTAAAGAGAACGGTTTTTTTATCGATGCTCTTTTCTAATAGCTCAATTTGATCTGTTTTAATATTATGTGGTGCAATGATAAATTTGACGTTTTGAGCGCATGAATTGATGTACTGGATTAATAATTCTTCATCTTTAGGCCATGAACTTCCCACAACAATGGTTAAAGTATCCTTTTTGAATTCAGCAATAAAAGCTAAAGTATTGTCTTTTTCCAGAATAGTGGCTACCCTGTCAAAACGAGTATCTCCTGAAACCAGCACATTTGTTTTACCTAATTGAAGTAATAGTTTTTTTGAATTCTCATTTTGAACAAAAAAGTAACGGAAAGCATTTAATGCATTTCTGTGAAGTTGACCGTACCATTTAAAGAAAATTTGGTTTTCCCGAAATATTCCGGAAATTAAGTAAGCAGGAATATTTAATTTCTTAATTTCATTCAGATAATTCGGCCAATATTCATATTTGATAAAGAAAACCATTTCGGGATGAACGAGTTTCAGGAATTTTTGCGCATTATTTTTGGTGTCTAAAGGCAAATAAACGGTAACATCTGCAACGGCATTGTTTTTACGGACTTCGTAACCGGAAGGAGAAAAGAAAGTCAAAATAATTTTATGTGAAGGATATTTTTCTTTGATTTTTTCGATAACTGGCAAGCCTTGTTCGTACTCTCCCAAGGAGGCAGCATGAAACCAGATGGTTTTGTCGTTGCTGCTTATTTTTTGCGAAAGCGTTTCAAAAACTATTTTTCTTCCTGAGACAAATAGTTTCATTTTTGGGTTGAATAACGCAATGATTTTGAGCAAAAATCCGGCAATTGTAATGATGAAATTGTATAGAAAAAGCATTCGAATAATTTTTGGGGCTAAAATACATTTTCTTTGGCTTAAAATCATTGGTTTGAAATCAATAATACCTATTTTTGTTTCCCTTTTATGAAAGTTTTGTTGTTAGCTATAAGTGTAAAAACAACAGCTTTCTAACTATATAATTAATTTGAAATGAAGAAAATTCAAATGGTTGACTTAAAAAGTCAATATGATAAGATTGCGACTACTGTAAATACTTCTATTCAGGAAGTTTTAGATACGAATACCTATATTAATGGACCTCAGGTACATCAGTTTCAAAAATCATTGGAAGAATATCTGGGTGTAAAACATGTAATTCCGTGTGCTAATGGTACGGATGCTTTGCAAATTGCCATGATGGGATTAGGATTACAGCCCGGAGATGAGGTAATCACTGCCGATTTTACCTTTGCTGCTACTGTTGAAGTTATTGCTTTATTACAGCTTACTCCGGTTTTAGTAGATGTGGATGTGGTGAATATGAATATTTCATTAGAAAGAATCAAAGCTGCCATTACTCCAAAAACCAAAGCAATTGTTCCTGTTCATTTGTTTGGGCGTGCTGCAAATATGGATGCCATTATGGATTTAGCCGCAGCACATAATTTATATGTAATTGAAGATAATGCTCAGGCTATTGGAGCCGATTTTGTTTCTAATCACGGAACAACAGCTAAAGTGGGGACTATTGGTCATGTGGGTGCTACTTCTTTTTTTCCATCTAAAAACCTGGGATGCTATGGAGATGGTGGCGCTATTTTTACAAATGATGATGACTTAGCACATACTATTCGCGGAATTGTGAATCACGGAATGTATGAGCGTTATCACCATGATGTAGTAGGGGTAAATTCAAGATTAGACAGTATTCAGGCTGCGGTTTTAAATGCTAAATTGCCTTTGCTGAATGATTATAACACAGCGCGTCGTACAGCGGCAGCCAAATATAATACTGCTTTGGCGGGTCATGTAAATATTGTTACGCCTTCCTTTGATAGTAACCTAAACAATCATGTTTTTCATCAATATACATTAAGAATTATTGATGCAGACAGAAATGCATTGCTGCAACATTTATTGAATAAAGGCATTCCTTGTGCTATTTATTACCCAATTCCGTTGCATTCGCAAAAAGCTTATGCTGATTCACGTTACAAAGAAGAAGATTTTCCGGTAACCAATCAGTTAGTACAAGAAGTGATTTCGCTTCCTATGCACACTGAATTAGAGGATGAGCAAATTGAGTTTATTACAGCTAGTATTTTAGAATTTTTAGATAAATAATCATGAAAAAGTATTTTTTATGGCTTGCCTTGGTATTGATTTCGTTTTCGAATCAGGCACAAACAAAAAGTGTTTCTAATGAAGAAACAGCGGTTGCAAATAAAGTAGAAGCTTTTCGTAAAGCGCTAATTGATCCAACAGAAAGCAACTTGAAAGCTTTGACTTCAAAGGATTTAAGTTACGGACATTCCAGTGGAGTACTTCAGAATCAGGAAGTTTTTATTGAAAAATTACTGAATAAAGAATCGGATTTTGTAACCATAGAATTTCAAAACCAAACAATCCAAATCATTGGTGATGTGGCTGTAGTAAGACATCATCTGGCAGCACATACTAAAGATAGTGGTGTTGAAAAAGACATTAAAATTGGTATTATGTTAGTTTGGCAAAAACAAAAAGGAAAATGGCTGCTAATAGCCAGACAAGCTTTTAAACTGCCACAATAAGATACATTTTTACAGCGAAAAATCCCAAATTGTCAAAATAGATAGTTTGGGATTTTTTGCTTTAAAGTATTAGTTGTAAATTCGTTAGAAGAAAAAATAAGATTATGAATGCTAAAGGAAAAAAATCTAAAATAGATAAAGCTGAAGAACCAGCTGTTAATTATGAGGTTTCTAAACCGGAACAGCAAGGTATCGATCATGCAACATTTGATTTTGATGCTGAATTTGCAAATGGATACACTCCGGAAGAAGCAAAGGCAGAATCAATAAGACGTATTAGAGAATGGTGGGGAAAATAAAGATAATTATTACTCCCAAAGTTATTATTTATCTGGATGATTTAGTTCAAATATTGTATAAAAAAGAGTATTTTGGATTTATTGAATCCGCTGAAGATTATGTGTCAAAGATTTATGATATTCTTGATGAGAATATCAAATTAAGTACACACAAAACGACACCTCAAAAATTAAAATACTTAGGGTCTAATTATATTTTTTATAAATCCAATAAAAGAACCACTTGGTATATTTTCTTCGAAAAAAAGAATAGTAATTACTTAGTTACAGGGATTATTAACAACCATTGTGAACAAGCGAAGAATTTATAAAAAAATCCCAAATTGTCAAAAGAGATAATTTGGGATTTTTTGTTTGCTTACTCTTTAGCTGCTTCTTTTAATTTGTCAGCGGCTTTATCCAGATTTTGTGCTCCTTTTTCAAGTAATTTTCCGGTTTTAGATTGGGTTGTATCAATAGCTTTTTCCAATTTTTGAGATACAGTATCTAATTTTTGCTCTAATTCATCCCCCACTGCTTGATGAGCTTCTTCAATCTTATCTTTTGTTTTGTCCTGGCAAGAAACCAATGCAACCGCCATAAAAGCCATTGCTAAAATCGTTTTTTTCATTTTGTGTTTTTATTTAATGATTGTTTGTTTAATTCTGTCTTCCAAATGTAAAAAAAATCCTTTACAGTGCACGGAAAATTCTTATTATAAAACTAATTCAGTATATAATTTTTCGAAAGTTTTATCTAAATCAGTACTGAATCCTGAATGCGGTCTTGAGGTTTGAATACTGGAACTTTTAATAGCTGTAAGCCATCTAAAGCGTTCGTCTTTTTCAAATTGAGCGATAGGACCCGCATTTTTTTTGCCTTCGCAAATGGCTACAAAAGAATCCAGATTTATTTTGAGTTGGTCCAAATCGAATTCTTTGCAAAAAGCACTGATTTTATTAACAGGAATGTGATATTTAATGCGTAAATATTTCTGACGCTTGCAATAAAGCATCAAACCTACATTTACGAATTCTTCGCGTTCTACTCTTGGTACCACACGAATGACAGCATAATCATATAAGTGTTGTTCGTGCATCCTGAGCTTGTTTTAAAAAGATTTCGGCGTTTTGTAAGCGTAAGCTTAAAAATTGAAAATAGATTGCTTTAATTTCGTCGGCAGTTATTGCTTGGTCTTCCCATTGCAGCCAGTCTTCCGGAATTTGATTTACAATTTCGCTTAGAATCGAATCATTCAATGCTGAAATACATTGCTGATGCGCTTCTTCCAGTTTTGAAGCCTTTGGTAATAAAACATGATCTTTGATTAACGCAAATGGCGTTACGGCTGTTTTTTCCCAGTTAATCCAGGAGTGATGAAAATAAAACGAAGCACCATGGTCAATTAACCAAAGTTCTTTTTTCCAGATTAAAAGATTGGTATTTTTAAAAGTCCGATCAACATTGGTAATAAATGCATCCAGCCATACAATTTTTGACGCCAGTAAAGCTTCACAATCATTGGCGGCAGCATCATACGTAATGGCTCCGGATAAATAATGCAACCCTAAATTTAATCCCTGGCTGAATTTTAATAAATCCTGAATTTCTTCATCGGCTTCTGTTCTGCCAAAGGCTTCATCCAGTTGCGCAAAAACCAATTCAGGAACGGGTAAGCCTAAAATTTTTGCAATTTGACCACCTAAAAACTCAGCAATCAACGCTTTGACACCATGACCTGCACCTCTGAATTTTAATACGTATTTAAAATCATCATCGGCTTCCGCCAAAGCAGGTAATGAGCCACCTTCCCGTAGCGGAGTGATGTATCGGGTAACGTTTACGGTTCGTAAATTTAAATCCATAGAAAGAAATTCTTAAAAACAAAGATAGCTAATACCAGTTGTTATTTCATAATAGCCAATTTCTTTTTCGAAACAAAAAACCCTCACAAAACTAAGTTCATGAGGATTCTATGATAGTACTGTTTTCTGTAATCTAAAATCTGCAATCTAATGTCTAATTAAGCATTTGCAGTAGCTGCTTCTTTATCAATTTTTCCAATTAGTCCGGCTAATACTTTTCCGGGACCAACTTCGGTAAATAAAGTAGCACCATCAGCAATCATTTGTTGAACCGATTGTGTCCATTTTACAGGAGCAGTCAACTGAATAATTAAGTTTTTCTTGATTTCGTTAGCATCCGAGACCGCACTTGCAGTTACGTTTTGATAAACCGGACAAATAGGAGTTGCAAAAGTAGTTGCTTCAATAGCTGCAGCCAGTTCTTCTCTTGCCGGTTCCATCATAGGCGAGTGGAAAGCACCACCTACAGGCAATAATAAAGCACGTTTAGCACCTGCTTCTTTCATTTTTTCGCAGGCTAATTCTACTGCTTTAAATTCACCTGAAATTACTAATTGTCCCGGACAGTTGTAGTTTGCAGCAACCACAACACCATCGATAGAAGCACAAACTTCTTCTACAATGTTATCAGCTAATCCTAAAACGGCAGCCATTGTGGAAGGAGTGATTTCGCAGGCTTTTTGCATTGCTAAAGCACGTTGAGAAACTAATTTTAATCCGTCTTCAAAAGACAAAACACCATTAGCCACTAAAGCTGAAAATTCTCCTAAAGAATGTCCTGCTACCATTTCCGGTTTGAAATCTTCTAATGTTTTAGCTAAAATTACCGAGTGTAAAAATACAGCCGGTTGTGTCACTTTAGTTTCTTTCAACTCTTCGGCAGTTCCTTCAAACATGATATCTGTAATACGGAAACCTAATATTTCGTTTGCTTTTTCGAATAATTCTTTAGCTAATGGAGCGTTTTCATATAAGTCTTTGCCCATTCCTGTAAACTGTGCTCCCTGACCCGGAAATACGTATGCCTTCATATTTTTTAATTTAAAAGATTAACCCTTCGACTGTGCTCAGGGTGACATGGTTTAAAAGATTGAAAAATTACATTCAATCGGGATGCAAAAGTAGTATTTTTTTAGGATTTATCAGGAAAGATAAAAACGGCTAAACTTCGATACGAAATTTAGCCGTTTTTATGTTAAAAAGAGTTGATGTTAATCTTACTCCTGGATTAATTGTACTTCAATGTTTAAACGTACTTCTTCACCTACCAGAACACCTCCTGTTTCAAGAGCAGAATTCCAGTTTAATCCCCAGTCTTTTCGGTTTATTTTACCGGAGATATTCAATCCTGCTTTCGTATTCCCCCATGGATCTTTCATGAATCCGCTAAATTCAGTTGCCAGTGTAACCGGTTTACTTACGCCTCTTATACTTAAATCACCGGTTAATTTATAATCATCTCCATCTTTAGTAACCGAAGTAGATTTAAAAGTCAGTTTTGGATGGTTTTCTGCATCAAAAAAATCACCGCTTTTCAAATGATCATCTCTGTCTGCATTGTTAGTGCTGATGGAATTAATGTCAGCCGAAAATTCGATAGTCGCATTTTCAAAATTATCGTCTTCAGTAGTAACTGATGCTTCATAAGTATCAAATTTTCCTGAAACATTTGTAAACATCATGTGTTTTACTTTAAATCCAATTTCTGAATGTGTAGGGTCAATTGCCCATTTAATTGTTGCCATAATTTTTATGTTTTTAATTACTATTTCATTTTGATATTACAAATTTACAGCAACGATAAGGAAGCAGCACTTAACCTAGATTAAGAAATAAAAAACAGATAGTTATGCCTGTGATACTATCTGTTTTTATATTGATTTAAACCAAATGTTTTATTAGAGAACAAAATACGGGTTTTTCTCCAGGCGAATATCCTGAAGCTCCGTTTCTGATTTTTTATTCGAAAACTCAAATTCATCACGGAATTCATGAACCATCTGGATTAAGTTTTTTTCAATAGTTCCACAAATAGTAGTCATAGGAGTATCTGTTGGTTTATTTTCAAACGGATCCTGCAAATGAATTGCCATTTTTTCGATAAGAAAAAACGCAGCTCCAATTGTTGTTACTAATGGAATTTGCAACCAGCCTAATAAGTCAGTTAAAGAAAAAGGCAATAAGATAATAAAAAGACAAAGTGTGAATCTCATATACATACTGTAAGTGGTGGGAAATATGGTGTTTTTTATTCGCTCGCATTTCCCCATATAATCACATAAACGGGTAAGTGTATTGTCAATTTCTACCTGTTGATAAGTATTGATTTTTTCGTTTTCATAGGCTTTTTTCAAATCTTTTGAGTGTAACATTAAGATGGCATTAGGCACATGCTTGTGTTTTTTTACATATTGAAAATCATTTTCGTTTAGAATTTTCTTAATCGGTTTGTAAGGATCTTTTTCTCTAAGCGACTGGCTCAGACTATAACACCAGGCAACCTGCCTTTTGGCAAAATTTTCTTTAAAATCATTAGCCTCTACCGAAAAATCAGGATCTTTGTAGAAAGTAGTAACCTGTCGTATCAATGTTCGGGAGTCATTAACGATAGCACCCCAGACAATTCGGGCTTCCCACCAGCGATCATAAGCCTGATTAGATTTGAATGCAAGTAATAATGAAATAATAGTTCCCACAATTGTAGGAATGGCAATAGGAATATTTATGGCCTCATTATCATAATACGTATTAAATGCTTCAAAGGTTATGGCGTATAAAATGACCAGAAAAAGCTCCGTTTTAATTTTTCCCAAAACATATTTCATCGGGATTTTCTTTTTTAATAACATGCTTTTCTTTTTATAATTAATAATTTTTATATACTACGCAATTTCTTCATACAGCGATAAAATAGGTAATCCAAAATCTTCGGTGGTATTTATGTTCTTCTTTCTAAGTTTAATCTTTTTTGGTTTTCGGGTTTCTATTAAAAGATTGATTTTGTTCTTAGTAATGGCTTCATTTAGCAATAATTCAAGATCTTCAGGATTTTGATCATTAAAAATTTTAGCCTGACTTACAATTCTGAAATCAAAATGAGCCGGGATTAGTTCTTGTAAATCTTCAATTTGTAATCTGGATTTTGTTTGCTCCAGATACATCGCTTTCGTCAAATCCTGTTCTTCAAAATTAGAGCTTAGATGTAAAATGGGATTTTTACAATTACTGAGAATTTGTACAAACTGATTGTGGATTCTTTTTTCAGCATTTCTGTAAGAAGGAGTAAGGATGGTTAAGTCGATACCCAGATGCTCAATTAAATTTTTTACCAAAGGAGTCGAAATCCCATATTGATAATGGATTTTAAGACTGCAATTTTGCGAAATAGTAACCAGTTCTCTGCAATATTCCAATACATTTTTTTGTGAAGCAGTCAGCTCACTTTTCATGTTTCTCAGGAAAGTGGCAGTAGAATAAGTATCAGGAATTTCACTAACTAAAGCCAGGAATAAGGTACAGCTTTTACCTTTAGATTGCTGAATAGCAACTTTAACGGCATTTATAGTATCTAATTCTAAAGTGGAGGGTATCAATAAATTTTTCATATGTATTATTTAAGTATACATACAAAATAAGTTGTTGAGTATTAGAATGCTCTTTGATTTAAATTAAAATTCCCTAAGAATATAAATTAGAATTTCTAATGTTGTTTTTTATCAAAAGTGATGTTTACAACCGTTCCTTTTCCGGTTTCTGACTGAATTTGAAGTTCCCCGTTATGCATCCTGATTATTTTCATGGCTAATGGTAATCCCAGTCCGTATCCATTGTATTTAGATGCAATTTTTCCTCTAAAGAAAGGTTCGTATAAATAAGGAATATCTTCCGGCGGAATTCCGATTCCGATATCCGTAATGGCAATTTTAATCTTTGATTTATCAACAGACAAAATTACAAATACTTCATCATTATTCGAATATTTTACAGCATTCGAAATAATATTATTCAACGCCAACTCTAATAAAGGGCGGTTGCAGGGAATAGTCAGTAAGGATTCGTCATCCGGTATAGATTTTAATTTAATATTCACGCGGTTATCCGGAAAGAGCGTATCAATAGAGGCTTTAGCTTCTAAAAGTATTTCGTCCATTCGGGCAATATCCAGCACCTGCTTAGTGCCGTCATAGCCTGTTTGGGTTAATTTTAAAAGACTTTCAGTAAGGTTTCCTAATTTAGAAGCCTGTTTATTAATATTTTCTAAGGAATTAATGTATTCTTCTTTGTCTCTGTCCTTTAAGAGCATGATTTCCGTTTCGGCAATAATAGTTGTGATAGGAGTTTTTAATTCATGGGACGCATTATTAATAAAATTGGCCTGGATTTCAAATGAGGTTTCTAACCTGTCCAGCATATCGTTGAAGGTTTTCGTCAAATCGGATATTTCGTCTTTTCCATTGGTGTCAGCTAATCGGTTGTGAAGGTTTGAAGCGCTGATTCTTTGTACTTCTTTTGTAATTCGCGCAATCGGATTAATTACTCTTCGTGCAAAAAAATGGCCAAAGAAATACGCCAGAATAAAGAAACCAACTCCTCCAAAAAGTAAAATTTGTAAAATATAAATAGCACTTGTATTGCCACGACGGTCTTTTGCAGTAACAATTACAATATGTTTTTGATCTCCTGTACCAAAAATTTGTCCGTAATAATAGCGGTAATCCTCTTCAAACCAGCTGGATCCCTTTTTCATTATATTGTTATAGAATTCCGGTGGCAAATTCAAATCAGTATTGTATTCAAAGGTGTTTTTTCCTTTTACTTTTAATACATAATCTTTCTCTTCTATAAGTTCTTCCAGTCCGTCTTTTTTGAATTGCTTGTAATAATTCTTTTTTTCAGGCGATTGTTGAGAATGAGCTGATGAGGCAATTTTAGCTCTGTCCTGAAGTCTTTTTATAAAATAATATTCGTTGTTTTGCTTGAATAGAGAAAAAATAACGAGGCATAATAGCGAGGTGCTAAAACACGATAATGCTATATAGGTAATGGTTATTTTCTTTCTGATTTGCATAAATTATGATTTTATAATATAGCCTAAGCCTTTGATAGTATGGATTAATTTGTTTTGATACGGCTTGTCTATTTTATTTCTTAAATAATTAATGTATACATCAACTACGTTTGTATTCATGTCAAAATTAATGTCCCAAACGTTATCTAAAATTTTTTCTCTGGATAATATAGTTTCGGAATGGCGGGCTAAATAATGCAATAATTTAAATTCTTTAGCGGTTAATTGTATAAGTTCGCCGTTTCTTTTTACTGATTTTGCCCTGCTGTCAATTTCCAAATCATCAATTTTAATCAAATCATTTGGTTTGTGTTCCTGACTTGATCTTCTTGCTAAAGCAGAAATTCGGGCTTCTAATTCGGAAAATTTAAATGGTTTTACCAGATAATCATCAGCACCGGAATTTAATCCGGTAACAATATTTTCGGTGGTTCCTAAAGCAGTCAAAAGTAAAATGGGCACAAAATTTTTAGCAGCTCTCAGGCGTCTGCAAATTTCGATTCCGTTAATGTCCGGAAGCATGATGTCTAAAATGACTACATCAAAATTATGGTTCAAAATCATTTCCAGTGCAGTAGTTCCGTCAAGAGCAACACTTACTTCATTGTTTTTCTCCGAAAGTCCTTTTCGTATAATAGATAGAAGGTTGGGTTCGTCTTCAACAATAAGTAGTTTCATAAAATGATTTTTTATAGTGTACCAAAAATAGATATTGTCTTCTTAAAATTTTGCAAAATTATTTTTTAAATTTTTCGTTTTGTGAATATTATATTTTACGGTCTTGTTTTATGGCTTATTTGTAAATTGGGGTATTTAACAAGCAGTAAATGATATCAATAATGAGAATCTTTAAAATCATCATTCGAATTCTATTTCAAAATACTGAAGAATGCTTTTGTAATGATCCTGAGCACTAAGACAAGTATCCAAAAGATATTCTTTTACATGAAGCCATTCCTGTAAACCTCTGTAATAAAAAAACTTTAATTCTTCATCGATAATAAAAGGAACAATATTGTTGGCAAGGCATTCTTTAAAAATGATTAATCGACCTACACGACCATTGCCGTCCTGAAAAGCATGAATAATTTCAAATTGATAATGAAAGTCAATAATATCTTCAAAAGTTTTCTTTTCAATGCTGTGGTATTCAGATAATAATGCTGCTATTTTTGTTTTAACCTCTTTAGGCGGACAAGTTGGATTACCTCCAACTTCGTTCGGGAGTTTTTTATAGTCGCCAACATGAAACCAATCTTTTTGACTATCAGATGTTCCGGATTTTAATAAAAAGTGTAATTCTTTAATGAAAGATTCACTTAGTTTTGCCGTGGCTTTATCAATAATAAAATCAATACAACGAAAATGGTTTGTTGTTTCTATAATATCATCTACATTGATATTTTCTTTAATTGTTCCAATGGTATTGGTTTCGAAAATGTAACGGGTTTGGTCGTGGGTTAATTTGCTTCCTTCAATACGATTTGAATTGTAAGTAAGGTCAATTTGAGTACGATGGTAAATTCCACCATGAAGTTTCATCTCTTTTTGTTCTTTAAGATGATGGAGTAAAGGATTTTTGCTAAGCTTTTTTTTATTTCCTTTTTCAGGTAATGTTGCATCTTCAGGGATGTTCCATGTTTTACCCGTTAAAAAAGCTCCTTTAATCCTTGCTGTTGCACAGTAATTACGGATAGTCCTTTCGGAAATATTCCATTTTTTCGAAAATTCACTTACTGAAATATACTTCATAATTGCTGTGTAAATGCCGTTACCGGCAAATATAGGGCTAAAAAAGGAAGAATTTGTGCTTTTTCTTGCCGATACAGGCAAAAAAATGATTTTCTATTTGTTTCTGTAAATCACGAATTAATTTACTTTCAATAAAAAAAGCGTCACAAAATGCGACGCCTTTCAATAGGGTTTGAATTATTTTAAATTTCGATAGATGCTATAATTTCAAGTAAATCGCTTTTTAACTGCTCATTAGTAATTCCTTCATTAGTATTAAAGTTATCATTAAAACTTGGTAATGAAAAACTACCATTGATAACAGCACCCTGAAAAGGGAAACGATTTTTTGCAATTTCTAAAACCGTAAGTCCGCCTCTTGGTCCCGGAGAAGTAGCTAAAATAAGCGTTTGTTTCCCTTGAAAAAACTTAGGGTTTATTCTGGAAGTCCAGTCAAAAATATTTTTAAAAGCCGTAGAATAAGCTCCGTTATGCTCCGCAAGCGAAACAATAATCAGGTCAGCAGTTCCCAGTTTTTCAAAAAAACGATGAGCTAATTCCGGAATCCCGCTTTTTGCTTCTCTGTCTAATGAAAAAATAGGCATTTCGTAATCATTTAAATCCAGTACTTCTACATCAGCGTTTTCAAATTGTGAGGCTGCATAAGCAGCTAATTGTTTGTTGATAGAATTGGTGCTTGATGAAGCTCCAAAAGCAATAATTTTTTTAGTCATTTTATGTGTTTAAAAAGTAAGTCAAAGCTCCCGAAGGACATTTCTTTACCGTGTCAATAATTTTTTCTGTTGTTGAACCTTCCGGTTTTATCCATGGCTTTTCTTTGGGTTGGAATACATCAGGATTATTGCGAACACAATTTGCTGAATGAATGCACTTTCCTGATTGCCACACAATGGTAACTTCCCCATTCGTATATTCTTTTGTGATGTCTTCCGGATTCATAATCAGAGTTGGGTTTTAATGGTTATTTTTCCTTTTAAAATTTTAGAAACAGGACATTTATTTGCAATGAGTATTAATTTTTCCTTTTGTTCGGTAGTTACATCATTAGAAAAAGTGATATGTCTGGAAAAAATAGTTTCAAATTCGCCCTCTTGCTGTTGTGCTGCATTTACGGCAATGTTTATTTCAGGAATATCCCAGCCTTTTCGGTCAATATACATTCGTAAAGTAGCAATGGTACAGCTGGCTAATGATGCTAAAAGAGCCGTGTAAGGATCCGGACCTAAATCTTGTCCGCCTATGCTTGCTGGCTCATCCATAACAAACTGACCGTTACGCCAGCTTATGGTACATAAATATTTTTGAGTCCCAATATGTCCCGTAATGTCTTTTTCAAATATGTTTTTCATGATGTAATAAGGATTGTAAACCTTTTTATAAATTATAAAACATCACTAAATTCAGGAGTTTTATCAAATACTTTTTTTGCAAACGGACACAAAGGAAGAATTTTTATTTCTTTTTCTCTGGCGAATGAAACGGCTTTTTCAACCATTTTTTGTCCAAATCCTTTGCCGTTATATTCCGGATTTACCTCAGTATGATCAATGATTATTTTGTGTGGTCCGGCAAAAACAAAGGTCATTTTTGCAACTTTAGTATTGTTCACCGCTACGTAAAAATAACCTTTTCTTTCGTCGTATTCTAATCCAATAGTTTCTTCCATGATTGTATTTCTTAATATTTCATTGGGATTTCCATTACTAAAAATTTAGAAGCAGTAGTTGCTTTAATTTCAATTTCAGTAGTTTCCCAGATTCCTATTGCGTCTCTTGTTTCTAATTTTTCGCCATTTACTTCGATCTCTCCTTCTATATTCATGATGTAAAAACCGTTACCTTCTTTTTTAAGAGCTAGTTTTTTAGAAAAATCAGCATCAAAATCACTTAAATAGAACCAGGCATCCTGGTGGATCCAAACTCCTGCATCATCCGCATCAGGAGATAGAATTTGGGCAAAATCATTTTTTTCCAATGATTTATTTAATGTAATTTGTTGGTATCTAGGAGTAACATCTCTTTGTTTTGGGAAAACCCAAATTTGAAATAATTTTGTTCTCTGGTCAGCATTTGGATTAAATTCACTGTGTCTGATTCCTGAACCGGCACTCATTACCTGTACATCTCCGTTTTTGATAGTAGATTCATTTCCCATACTGTCTTTATGAGCTAAATCTCCTTCTAGCGGGATAGTAATGATTTCCATATTGTCATGCGGATGTGTTCCAAAACCCATTCCCGCAGCAACGGTGTCATCATTTAAAACACGAAGTGCACCAAATTGTACTCTATCCGGATTATACCAGCTGGCAAAACTAAAACTATGGTAGGCATTTAACCAACCGTGATCTGCGTGTCCTCTTGTATCTGCTTTGTGAAAAACTGTAGTTGCCATGATTTTTTGTTTTATTGATTATTACATTACAAAGATACATCCGTCATCAGCATTTAGTACTTAACCTAGATTAAGAAGTGATTACTAAACTACTTTCGAAGTAACTTGGCTTTCATTTTACTAAAAAATTCAGGCGTTACACCTATATAGGAAGCAATTTGTTTTTGTGGAATTTTATGACTCAGATTGCCATATCTTTTATTGAATTTATCAAAACGTTCTTCTGCCGATAGACTTAAATTGTCCATTAGCCTTTCCTGATTAGCTACTAATGAATTTTCGGTAAGAATTCTGAAAAAACGTTCCAGTTTAGGAATTTCAGTATATAAGAGCTCCTGATTTTCTTTAGAAAGTAATACCACTTCGGCATCTTCTATTACTTCTATAAAAAGATTTCCGGGTTTTTGCGAAATCAAACTGTACATATCTCCCATCCACCATCCTTCGCAGGCAAAGTTTAATACATGTTCGACAATATTATCATTGATATTAAAACTTCTTAAAATACCCGAATTTACAAAGTAGGAACATTTGCAAATTTCCCCTGAATTCAATAAAATACTTTTGGATTTGTAGTGTTGAATTTCAGTTTTACTCAGGAAAAGTTCTTTTTCTTCGGGGGTAAGCGAGACAATTTTTTCTATGTTGTTAATGATCAGGGACATCTTTCTTCTTTAAAAAATTTGATTCTGCAATATAGTTATTTTTCAGGTTTTGTTCTTTTTCTAATTTTGAATAATTCATATAAATTCTAAATATAATATCTCGTTTTTTTATAGATACTAAATGCAATAGGATGTTGTTAAAATTTTTATATTAGCATTTAATGTGAGGCTAAGTAAGAATTCTGACTCAAAACAGAAGGATTTTTAATAAATCGATAATTTCATGTGTAGTAATTTTTTGTAATGTCTGAAACTAAAACAATAAATAATAAACTGCTGGTTATAAAGCTTATGGAGGGTAATGAAAAAGCCTTTAGTGAGCTTTTTAGCAGCTATCATAATGATGTTTATGCTTATAGTTTAAGTATGCTTAAAAATCAGGTTTTTGCAGAAGAAATTGTCCAGGATGTATTTTTAAATATCTGGCTGCACAGAGAACGGCTTAATCCTGAGCTGTCCTTTAAGTCGTATGTGTTTACCATTACCCGTAACTTAACTTTTAATCTCATTAGTAAAATAGCCAATAATCATAAGTTTAAAGAAGAGGTGTTTTACAACAGCCAGAAATCTTACAGCCCGGTTGAGGACAGTATTGCTGATGCTGATTATGACATTATAAAGAATAAAGCTATTGAACAATTGCCTCCTAAGCGCCGAATTATTTTTGAAATGTCGCGCAATAAAGAAATGAGTTACGAAGAAATAAGCAAGGAATTAAATATTTCTGTGAGTACTGTAAAAGGTCAAATGAGTAAGGCCTTAGCAGAAATTAGAACTTTTTTAGAAACTCATGGAGACGTGGCTCTTCTTATAACGCTTATTTCATCCCGTTGGTTAGAGTAATTCTCTGATAGGTATTGTTTTTATTTCTTTTTTACTTTCTATTTCTTTTTATTTGTTTCTTTTTAGTTATTATTTTTTTAATTTTCAAAAAAAATAATAATACTCGATAGTACTTTTCCTTTTCTCATCTGTATTATATATAAGAACATATATTATGCAAGACAATAATCATATCCAAAATTTATTAAAAAAGTTTATCCTGAATCAATGTTCAAAAGAGGAGATTGATCAAGTGGTACAGTATGTTCAGGATTTAACGGAATCAACCGGGCTGCCAACCGTAGAAGAGGTACTGGCAATTTTAGACGAGAAACCCGTGATGGCTCAGGAGGATGCTATTCGCATTCAGGACAGCATATTGGCAACGCCACAAAAACAAAAAAAGACAATAAAAAGAAAATTTCATTTTGTAAAATACGCCGCTGCAGCAATTCTTGTGGGACTTTTTGGCACTACTTATTTATTGAAAGATGCGATTTTCAACAAGCCGGTTCAGGTTACTGCTCCAATAGTTAAACAGGACAAAAAAGCTACGGAATCAGGTACTGATAAAGCAACACTTACGCTGGCAAATGGTTCTCAGATAGCTTTGGTAAACGGAACTTCGCTCAAAACACAAAATGCTAAAAGTAACGGTGCCGGAATTGTTTATGATGCCAATGAAAACACCAATAAAATAGTTTACAACTATTTGACCATTCCCAGAGGCGGTAAATTCTTTATTAAACTATCCGATGGAACTCAGGTTTGGCTAAATTCTGAAACTAAATTAAAATTTCCTGTCGCTTTTATAGAAGGGCAACCCCGAGAAGTAGAATTAGTGTATGGCGAAGCTTATTTTGCAGTATCACCTAGTACTAAGCATAAAGGAGCTCACTTTAAAGTGCTTAGTAATAAACAGCTGGTAGATGTAATAGGTACCGAATTTAATATTAAAGCTTATAAAGATGAAGTCAATAGCTATACCACCTTAGTCGAAGGGAAAGTAGCTGTGAATATTGGAGCCCGAAAGCTAAAATTAACGCCAAATCAACAATTAAGCTTAAACACCGAAACAAGCAATCCGGTTGTGAAAAATGTAGATGTATATAATGAAATATCATGGAAAGAAGGTGTTTTCAGTTTTGAAAAAATAACACTGAAGGATATGATGAAAGTTTTATCGCGCTGGTATGATGTTGATTTTGTATTCAAAAACAAAGCAATCGAAAACGAAATTTTTGATGGTGTATTAAGAAAAACCCAAACCTTAGATGAGATTTTGAAGAGTATTAAAAATTTTAAAATTATAAAAAACTATGAAATAAAAGACCAACAAGTAATCCTGGAATAAAACCACAAAGTAAGGATTTATGAATTCTCACTTTATTCCGCACATTTATTTATTACCTATTGTATAACCAAGCAAACCAAAAAATTATGAAAATTAAAGTATTGAATGTTTTTGATTTCTTTAAAGAACGGCTAATTAAAACTGTTATGAGAGCATTTGTCTTTTTATGGTGTACCAATGTTTTTTGCCTTAATGTACACAGCACATTTGCACAAGTGAATGTCACCATTGAAAAGGATCAGTCTGTAACTATTTACGAAGTATTTAAAATTATAAAACAACAGACAGATTTAAATTTTATCTATCCCCGAAAAGTTTTTAAAGACATGCCGGATGTAGCGCTTAAAAAAGGTAAAATTGCAGTGTCTACGTTGTTAGGGCAATGTCTTTCAGCTAATAATCTCAATTTTGAGCTTACAGACGATCATACCATTTTAATTAAAGAAAAGCCTGTAACGAAAACCAATTATGTACAGCAGCAAGTAATAAACGGTAAAGTTACTGATAATTCAGGACAGCCTATACCGGGAGTAAATGTTGTTGAAAAAGGAACTAAAAACGGAATCCAAACCGATTTTGATGGTAACTTTTCAATAAAAGTAACCAGCGGAAAATCCGTATTAGTGGTTTCTTTTATTGGTTTTGCAACCAAAGAAATTCAGTTAAACGGAGAAACTAATCTAGTCATTAAATTAGAAGAAGACTCCGCTAAATTAGAGGAAGTTGTAGTGGTAGGTTACGGTTCTGTCAAGAAAAAAGATTTGACAGGCTCAGTAGTTTCTGTTGGTTCTGATAAATTAGAAGGCAGGTCTAACAGCAATGTACTGCAATCACTGGCAGGACAGGCAACCGGAGTACAAATTACCCAGTCTCAGGGTGCACCGGGAATGGCGCCTACAGTGAAAGTCCGTGGTGCTTCTTCCATCAATGCAGGAACTACTCCGTTGTATGTTATTGATGGTATTCCGCTGGAAGATAATACAACAAATTCAACCGATACAGGTATCAGTACCGGAAGTAATTTAAGTTTTAACCGTAACCCATTGAATTTTATTAATCCTAATGATATTGAATCTATTGATATCTTGAAAGATGCCTCTTCTGCAGCTATTTATGGTTCCCGAGGAGCAAATGGGGTTGTTATTATTACTACCAAACAGGGAAAAGCAGGGAAAACTAAGATTGATGCCACTTTCGAAACCGGTTTTTCACGTGTCAACCGTAAAACGGATATGATGAATGCTTCCGAATTTATTGCTTTTAATACCGCTGCAAGAAACAATTCATGGGCAACCGTGGTGGCTGCAAATCCATCGGCTACAAGAGGCGTTAACTTATTGGTACCTACAGAATTCTCTGATCCGGCATGGATTGAAAGAATAGGAAACGGAACGGACTGGCAGGATGTGACGTTTAGAACGGCAAAAAACAGTAATTTTCAATTATCAGCATCGGGTGGTAGCGAGAAAACACAGTTTATGGTGTCTTTAGGTTATTTGGATTCAGAAGGTGTAGTAGACAGAAATACCTATGACCGAATTAATTTAAGATCAAATATTAAGCATAAGTTTAATGATAAAGTACGTATGGGTTTAAATGTTGGACTTAGTCGTGCCAATGAAGCTCCTTATGGAACCGGAGGAAAAAGTGATGTAGTGAGTCTGGCTTTGCAAAGTGATCCGTTTTTTCCACTCTATGTTGAAACAGGAAGTCTTGGGTTTAAAGATCCTACTTCCATCTGGAATACGTTTGCAAAATATGGTTTCCAACTTTGGCATCCTTATTCATTAACAAGAGAAGCAACAGCTAAAAAAGTAACTAATATAGCTACCGTTACTTCCTATTTGGAATGGGATATTATTAAAGACTTAACGATTAAAACTTCTGCAAGTTCTAATATTGAAAATACCGTTCATAATTTTTACTGGAATGCTGGCCAAAACTGGGGATACTCCGGATGGGTTCCCGCTCAGGCTGATTTTAAAACGTTACAATCTAATAACTGGATTTCAGAAACTACATTAACGTATAATAAAACATTTAATAAAGATCATAATTTAAATTTATTAGCAGGTTATTCTGCTCAGGAGCAAACTACTGATTTGAGCAGTATGACAGCAGGGAATTTCCCAAATGATTTAGTACATACCCTGAATGCAGGTGTGGTGAATTCCGGGAATACTTTTTCAGAAGAATGGTCGCTGGTTTCTTATTTGGCAAGAGCCAATTATTCTTATAAAGGAAAATATCTGGCATCTGCAGCTATCAGAGCCGATGGTTCTTCCCGTTTTGGGAACAATAACCGATGGGGATATTTCCCATCAGGATCGCTGGCATGGCGTATATCTGAAGAAGCATTCTTAAAAGATGTTTCCTGGATTAGTAACCTGAAAGCCAGATTAAGTTATGGAGCAACGGGTAATAACCAGATTCCTAATTACGGTTCCATCGGGGTGTTAGCTTATAGCCCTTATGTAAGTTCAGGTACGGTAAATCAGGGGATTTACACGTCGAATTTTGCAGATAAAAATCTGAAATGGGAAAAAACAGGTCAGACCAATTTTGGAATTGATTTCAGTGTTTTTAATGGTCGCGTAAAATTTACCGGAGATATTTATTATTCGAAAACAAAAGATTTATTACTTAATGTACCTATTCCAATTCTTTCCGGATTCTCTTCTACTTTAACCAATATTGGAGAACTGGAAAACAGAGGATTTGAACTTAATCTTAGCACACAAAACATTGATAGTGATTTTAAGTGGAGTACTGATTTTAATATTTTTGCTAATCGAAATAAAGTTATAAAACTGGGTGTAAGTGATGCTCCAATAGACATTAATGTGAGTAGTATGACTTCCCGTACAGCGGTAGGAAAACCTATTGGGATGTATTATGGATATGTTATCGATGGTGTAATTATGTCACAGGCTGAGTTAAACAGCAATGCTTATCCGGTATGGCCTGGCAGTGAAGCAGGAGATCCAAGAGTAAGAGATGTCAATAGTGATGGTAAAATAGATTCTAATGACCGTACCTATCTTGGAAATAATCAGGCTGATTTTCAATGGGGTCTGACTAACAATTTTTCTTATTCAGGATTTGAACTTTCAGTTTTGTTACGTGGTTCACAAGGTGGAGAAATCCTTAACCATAATGCCCGTTACCTGAAATCAGGTGTAGGAGGCGGTAACCGTAACATGTATGCAGTAGTAAATAATTACTGGAAATCAGAAGCAGAACCGGGTAACGGAATGATTCCTAAACCACGTATGCTGCCAACTACTGTTCGTGATTTTGGATCAAGTTACTGGGTAGAAGACGGTTCATTTGTTCGTATTCAAAACATACGTCTGGGATATAATTTGCCAAAAAAATTAGTTGAAAAACTAAAATTAAGCAATGTGAAATTATATCTGAATATGGAAAATGTACATGTATTCTCCGATTATTTAGGTTTCGATCCTGAAGGTAGTACGTATCAATCCGGTGTTATGGTAGGTTTTGATTATGGAGCATATCCAAATCCTTTTACAGCTACTGCCGGATTAAATATTAGTTTCTAAAAACGATACCAACCATTAAAAAATAAGAAAAATGAAAAAGATACTATATATAACACTTTTTTGCAACTTATTCCTGTTAGGATGTAGTTCCGATTTTTTGGACAAAGCGCCTATTTCCAATGCCAATGAAGTAGAATTCTATAAATCTCAGGAAGATATTCAAACGGCGTTATGGTCTGCTTATAATTCCCTTTATACCTTGTACGGACCTGAAAGTTTACCGTCTTTTTATGGCGAATTAATGTCGGATAACGCCTATAGCGATAATGCTGCCGGAAGAATACAGGATTATGAAAGCTTTGAATTGCACACCATGGCAATTGATAACGAATTGGTTTTTAATTTCTGGAACAATTATTACAAAGCAATTTATATTGTAAATAATATCATTGTGAGTGCTGAAAAACTCGATTTTTCTAATCGTGATGCCTTAATTGGCGAAGCTAAGTTTTTACGTGCATTGTATTATTTCGATATGGTTCGCGCCTGGGGAGATGTGCCCTTAGTTACTACTCCTTTAAGTGTGGCTAATGCTTATTCGCAGGGACGTACACCTAAAGATCAGGTTTATGCACAAATTATTGCCGATCTTGATTTTGCTGCCGCAAAATTACCGGTGAAAACCAGTCAGCGTTTTGTAGGTGCAGCCAGCCAGGAAGCGGCTAATACTTTGTTAGGAAAAGTGTATCTGACAATGGGAAATAAAACTAAAGCTTCTGAAGCTTTGTTGAAAGTTTATGGCAAGTTTACTCTGGTTCCTTATGCTGATTTATGGAATTTGACTAAGAAAAATGGAGCATCTTCTATTTTTGAAATCCAATATAAAGGTGGTGTATCCAGTCCGTACAGTTTGTATTGGGCGATGTTCACGCCGGTTGATAATCGGGTAGTAACAGCCTGGGGAGGAGGATTTAATCAAATTACTGAGGATTTGTGGAATGCTTATGAACCAACTGATCCAAGAAAAGCTATTTCTATTCAAAATGGATACACGACAGCTAATAATTCTTATGTTGATGTGAAATTCCCCATCAAGTGGAAAGATGCGGCTGCTCCGGTTGCCGGTTTAAGAGAAGCTTCAAATAATAATTTTATGATTCTTCGCTATGCAGATGTTCTTTTAATGTTGACTGAAGCAACTTCTGATCCCAAATATTTGAACGAAGTACGTACACGTGTAGGATTACCTCTTTATGGCGCTGTAGGTTATCCGGCTCAGTACAATACAGTCGAATTAGCTTTAGAACATGAAAGACAGGTAGAATTTGCATCCGAATTTCATCGTTGGTTTGATTTAATAAGAACCGGAAGAGCAATTCAGGTGATTAAAAACAGCAGTAAAAATATCACCATAACTGAAGAAGAATTAGTATTGCCTATTCCGTTTTTAGTAATCAACCAGAATCCGGATGTGATGACTCAAAATGAGGCTTATAAATAGAAAATATTTGTGTTAGTGGTTAGTTAGTTGAAGAGACCGTTTCCTTGTCAAATAGACTAGGGAGCGGTCTTTTTTTATTCCAATCCGTCTGAAAGACGGGGTGGATTGTTTGTTATTCCTATCGACTTTTTACAAACAATAATCGAATTCTGAGCAATTTTTTAATTCGAATAATTTTTAAACATATAAATCCATAACAATCTGGATAACCGAATGTTTAATGGAGCTAATGCCACTATTACCGCCATAATAATCGGGATGATTCTTAAGTCGAAAGTTTCCTGAAAAAAGAAACTGGCTATCACATAAGTCGTAATTCCCTGCGCAACGGTTAATCCGTAACTGACATACATGGCACCAAAAAAATAACCCGGTTCTTTTTTGAATTTATAATGACAATGTGGGCAGTATTCATTCATTTTTGGAAAACTAAACTGGAAGAAAATACTTTTTTCTTTAAAAATTTTCCCCTGATGACAATGCGGACAATCATTTTTCAGAATATGGAGTAGTGTATTTGACATGATTTCTATTTTTTTTTCAAAGGTATTTATTATCCATCTGCCAGCTATTTTCTATATTCGCTTATTATAGGACAAAAAAGACATTCTTAAGATGAAAAAATATCCCATTTATAGCATTGAGCAGTTTAATTGCAATTCGGTTACGGGGGATTTGTATATCAATACGTTTAAAAATCATCTGGTTAATCATAGTTTTGTAGAAAAACCACATCGTCATAATTTTTACTTATTGGTTTTTTTTACCAATGGTTCCGGGATTCACGAAGTCGATTTTGACCGATTTGAGATTCATCCGGGAAGTGTTTTTGTTTTGCAGCCCGGGCAAATGCACCATTGGGTTTTATCCGAAGATATTGAGGGATTTATTGTTTTTTATACTGCCGAAATGTACAATTTGTACTTTGGAAATAAGACTATCGAAGATTATCCGTTTTATTTTTCGATACAAAATAGCCCTGAAATTGTATTAGAAGAGGCCGAAATAAAATCCATTTTGCCTTATTTCGAAAATTTGATTGCCGAAATGCAAACCCATAAAGTATTGAAACGGGATAAAATAATGAATCTATTGGATATAATTCACATTGAACTTGCTCGAAAGTACAACGAAATTTATATTCACGAAGCGCATTCGTACAATGTGAAAATTAAAAGTCTGGAGCAGCTTTTAGAGAAGAAATTCAAAGAAGAAAAATCGGCGGCGTTTTATGCTTCTGCATTGAATGTTAGTTTGAAACACTTGAATCGGATTTGCAAGGATATCTTAAAAAAAACAACCACCGAAGTAATTATTGACCGGGTGATGCTGGAAGCCAAACGAATGTTACTCGACAAAAACTGGACGGTAAATGAAATTGCCACTGAGTTAGGCTATGACGATTACTCTTATTTCAGCCGTTTGTTTAAAAAACACAGTAGAACGACACCAACAAATTTTCGATTATTGAAGAAAGAGTAGGAACTATTTCTTTTGTGAAATGTTTTTTTAACCGCAAATTGCACAAATTTTCTCAAATTACTTCATTGTCCTTAGCTTCCGCAGTCGAGTGTCAAATGTTTGAAGAATGCGTAAAAAGAAAAGTTGTTTGAGTCCCGATGCTTCGGGACGAGTTCTTTTCTTTTAGCATTTGAAAACTAATTTGACCGACGAGGAAGTGTAAGACTTGAAATCGAAGATTCATGAATACCAAAAAAAAAATATAAGCGCATGAATATTTTTTTGTTTCTTTTTTGATCAAGCAAAAAAGAAAATTGGTAAACCATAATTTTACTTTTATTAAAAACGCCATTGGTAATGTTTTTTACGTAATGCAATGAAATGAAAAATGTATCGAGAACCGTTATAGATGAGACATTTGATTAGTTAATTTTTATCAGCTGAAAAAAATAAAAATTACTTTACAGTAACTAAACTCGCCGCTTTTACCGCCTTTTCTACAACTTCTTCAATTGGCGTTTCCAATGTGTCGTTTGTTAAAGCCACACCCATTCTTCGGTAAGGTCTTGAGGATGGTTTGCCAAAGATTCTGAAATCAGTTTTGGGTAAGGCAGCAATTTTTTCAATTCCGGTATAAGTTGGATTTGAACTGTTTTCCGAAGCCAAGATTACAGCACTTGCACCTGCTTTTTCTAAGGTAATTTCGAAAATGGGTAAGCTTAAAATCGCTCTAAGATGCAATTCGAATTCATTAAAATTTTGGGTTCCAGCCAATGTTACCATTCCGGTATCGTGTGGGCGAGGAGAAAGTTCAGAGAAATAAACACCATCATCGGCTATGAAAAATTCAACACCAAAAAGTCCTGCTCCACCTAAGGCTTCGGTCACTTTTTCGGCCATGTCTTGGGCTTCGTATAAATCTTTATCAGAAATTCGGGCGGGTTGCCAGCTTTCCTGATAATCGCCGCGTTCTTGTCTGTGACCAATTGGCGCACAAAATAAAGTAGGATTATTGTTTTGTGTTACGGTCAATAAAGTAATCTCCGAATTGAATTTTACAAAAGCTTCTACAATTACTTCCACAACATCACCACGAGAACCTGCAACAGCATATTCCCATGCTTTCTCGATGTCATCTTCGGTTTTTATAGTAGATTGTCCTTTTCCTGACGAAGACATTAATGGTTTTACCACACAAGGAATCCCAACTTCGAGAACGCCTTTTTGTAATTCCTCGGCAGTTGTGGCATAGCGGTACTCAGCAGTTTTTAATCCTAATTCTTTAGAAGCTAAGTCACGAATGGCTTTGCGATTCATCGTAAAGTTGGCCGCTTTAGCCGATGGAACTACGGTAATTCCTTGTTTTTCGTAATCGTAAAAGCGTTCGGTTCTAATGGCTTCTATTTCAGGAACGATAAAATCAGGATTGTGTTTGGCTACAATTTTATCTAAAGCGTCGCCATCTAACATATTAATCACTTCAAAATCATGAGCGACTTGCATAGCAGGAGCATTTTCATAACTGTCAACCGCAATAACAGTTTGCCCGATGCGTTGTGCTGCGATTACAAATTCTTTACCAAGTTCGCCTGAGCCGAGAAGAAGGATTTTTGCCATTTTATATTTTTTTAAACCATTAAGTAAATTAAGAGATTTAAGAAAGCTACAATTTAAATTTACTTAATGGTTTTATTTTTTTAGAGGTTACGCCCAAAATTTTGAAAAACAAAAATAGTTTAAAATTTGGAGTGTTGCTACTTCAAATTTCAAACTATTTACAGCAAGTGGATCAACTCTAAGTACAAATGAGTCGCGTTACAAACGCTTCGTTTTGTGTTTTATCAGTAAGGGCACCAGTGGGGATGACTGTTCCTGTAATAGCAATTAATATGATTTTTAAAATCCGATTCTTCTTCATGTGCAGATTTGATGATATAGTTGCTAACGTTCCGGCGCTTGGCGAGGTTGCGAGCTTCGGAACCGATTATTTTCTGTTAAAGATAAAAATTTCTTACGAAACGTGAACGTGAATTTACTACAAAATTCGCAATCTTGCCAAACGCCTGTTGTGCGATCGCTTTTATTTTTCATTTATAATTTCAGGCATTGTTGGATATGATGTCATTAAACCAATGATTTTTGGCAAATACCATTCTCGACAGATATCTTCGTACATTGTTCCTAAATTAGTTAATTGATGCCAAAGAATAATTACTTTGTTTTTTATTTCATTCCATTCTATTTCGTCCTTTATTAACAAATCTTTGATAATCAAAATATCTTTTTTTGCTTCTGGTAATACAATCCATTCATTATGTTCCCAAATGTCAAGTTCATCTATCTGTGATATAAAATATAATAGTTGAGTTTTTACTTCTTCTTTTTCATATTTTTTGTCTTTTTCAATTTCATCTCGATAAGTCCATACAGGATAATTTTTAAATCCAAATAAGTGATTTATTTCATTCTTTTGGTATGAAACTTTTGAAAATAAAGCGAGTAATTTTGCTCTTTTTCCGTAGAATTTAAGAGCATTATTTGTTATGTCTTGGTTAGATAATTTATTTAAAACTGGAATAGTAATAGTCAGTGAACTCTGTTCTGTATAATTTGGTGTTTTTGGTAATATTATTTTATCAATATAATCATTAAGAGAAACAAAATATACTTCTTCATTTTTTATATCTACTACAAATAGTAATACTGAAACACTTCCTCCCAAAGATTGGAATGTATATATTGAAGTTGTATCAAATGGGAATTTAATAACTTCAACATTTGTGTACGTTTTTTTGTTTTCAATCCAAACTCCTTTGGCAACATTTCCTACTTCAAATATTTTTTCAACTTTAGTGTCTAATTCTTTAACAGATTTTACTTGTATGTAGATAAATTCTCCTAATGTTTCAGCAACATTTTCATTTACGATTTCAAAAAGTTCAATGACCAAGTCGATACCATAATCAGGTCTATTAAATTCCCGTATTACCCAATGTTTTGGAATTTGTCTTTTTATAATTTCGTATGATTCATCTTCCATTATATGTTGAAGTACTCTCTGTTTTTTTCTTATCATCGATGATTTTTTCTAAAGTGTCGTACAACTCGTTCATAGGTGCCATAAAACGGCTCCAATCTGCCCAATTTTGGGTGGCTTTGTGCCATAAGCAAGCTTTTTTATTTATTTCTCAAATATATAAAAATATCCTACAAAATATTTTTGCAACTCGTTTACTTTCCCAATAATTTTCCTTTGAGGTTTTCAGCTGGATTTGTATTTTTTTTATTTGGTGTTGAGGTAAATCCAACGCTATTGTAGTAACGGGATTGTGGGTTAGGGATAGCAGCGGCATCCTTTGTCTCGTTCTTTAAAACGAGACAAAGATATAGCGGATAGCCCGACCTCGTCTCGTCTTTTTGACGAGACAAGGGAACCCCAAAAAAAAATAGTTTAAAATTTGGAGTATTACTACTTCAAATTTTAAACTATTTTCTGCTGTCAGTCTATCCCGAAGTTTCGGGATCGAACACCTCGTTTAGTGGGTAAAAGCACTTCGACAAGCTCAGTGTGACATCAGTGGATTAAACAACGTTACAACTTAATTTCAGTCATTCGATCATCGATAAAACTGAATCCCCAGCCTGGTAAATCGTGTGGTTTTGCAAAACCATCCTGAATAACCATAGGATTGTCAATTAAGGGATCGACCCAGTCAAAAGATTCCACGCCCACGCCATTTGAAATGGTACACAACAACGGAACATCATAATCTTTATAATAATGCGGGAGCACAGGCAGGTGGAAACTTTTTGCCAAAGCCGCACTTTCGCGCCAGGCTTCGACACCACCAATTCTCAAAATATCGGGTTGCCAAATGTCCAGAGCATTTCTGGTGGCTAATTCTCTAAGCGGTAAAGTATCAAATTCTCTTTCTCCCATAGCGAGTGAAATTCCGGTTTGGTTTTTCAGGATTTCGTAACCCTGGAAATTTTGGTGATGGATGGGTTCTTCAAACCAGTTGATGTTTAAATCCCGGGCTTCTCGTGCTAATTTCATTGCCGATGGCAAATCCATTCCCTGATTGGCATCCATCATAATATCGACTTTGTCGCCCACGGCTTCACGCACTAAACGCAAACGCTCCACATCGGTGCTGACTTTTGGCGAACCTACTTTTATTTTTACGGCTTTGAAACCTCTATCGGCATAATTGGTCACTTCTTCAATCAATTCGTCAATAGAATAGGAAATCCAACCGCCGCTTCCGTAAATGGATACTTTTTCTTTGTGTGTGCCAAGGATTTTATGAATAGGTTGTCCCAAAGTTTTTCCCCAGGCATCCCACATGGCAATATTGATAGCAGCTTGTGCCCAACGCAATACGCCCTGGTTTCCAAAATATTCGGCTAATTCATCCAGTTTTTGGTAAACTGCCGCAGTTTCATTGGCTTTATATCCTTTGATAACCGGAATGATATCTTTTAATGCACCAACAATCGCATTAGGAGAATATTGAAAAGACAACAAATAGGATTCGCCAATGACTCCGTTTTCCAGTTGGATTCGCATGACGATAAAAGCGATTTCGGTTAGCGTGTGTGTGGCATCCGAGATTGGTTTTTTTAGTGTTGTGGAAGCCTTGTATAATTTGACGTCTCTGATGGCTGTATCTGTATTCATGCTATGTAGTTTTTAGAATTACAATATTACAACTCTAAAACCAACACTATTTACACAATAAATGGATTTTTAAACACTATATTGATAAAGAATAGTGTATTTTTAAAACTTCTTAAACCATTTAGTGTAGCAATGAAAGCAGAATACCGCAGTATCAGTCCGTCGCCGGGCAGTTCTTTTAGTACGACTCTTTTTGAGGGCAAAGAATTTATTGCTTCCTGGCATTTTCATCCGCAGTATGAGCTGACTTATATTCTGGGGAGTAGCGGAATCAGATATGTGGGTGACAATATGGGAAATTTTGAATACGGCGACTTGGTTTTGGTTGGTTCGAATTTGCCGCATTGCTGGAAAACCATTGGCGAACAAAAAGAAGAAGTACGCTGTATTATTGTGCAATGGGATGAAGAAATGCTCGAAGACTGGTTAGAGAAAAAAGAATTTCAGCACATTAAACAACTCCTTGCTTTGGCTTCCAGAGGAATTCGATTTGACTTTGAAACGGCTCTGAAGGTCGAGAATAAATTGTTAGCCTTGGTTGATTTGCCGCCTTTTGAACGGCTTTTGTCTTTTTTGCAAATATTACAGGAATTGGCTGTGAATGCGAATCATCATTTTTTGGCTGGCGAAGGTTTTACGACTAATTTGACCGTTAAAGAAAGTGAGCGTGTGAATTTGATTTACAATTATGTCAAGGAATATTACAACCAGCAAATTAGTCTGGACGATGTTTCTAAAAAAATAGCGATGAACAAAGAATCCTTTTGTCGTTTTTTTAAGAAAACGTTCCGCAAGTCTTTTTTTGAATTTATCAACGAATACAAAATCAGTATGGCGACCAAAATGCTTATCAATACTGATTTAACAGCTTCTGAAATTGGTTACGAAGTGGGTTATAATAATTTGAGTTTTTTTAACCGGCAGTTCAATAAATTTGTAAAAATGTCGCCTTCTAAATACCGAAAAATGTATCGGGATATTTAGTTTTTAGTTAAACTTTCCAATCCGGCCGCAAACGGAATTATAAAGACTACCTTGTGTAAAAATCCATGTCTATAGCCCATCGTGTTGTTCTTGTTGAAGCTTTGTTTGCCAAATTAGAACTAGAAATTGCACTCTTTAAGGAAAGCTCGACTTTAGGTTGTGTGGCGGGTTGCGGAAAATGCTGTACTAATCCTGAAATTGATGCTTCTCCACTCGAATTTTTACCCTGGGCGTTTCATCTTTTCTTAAACGGAAATGCTGAAAATGTATTATTGGCCTTAAAAAGCAGCAGTACAAGTCGCTGTTATATTTACAATCCACTTTCGTTACTCGATAGCAATAAAGGAAATTGCAGTGCGTACCGATATCGGGGATTAATTTGTCGACTATTTGGTTTTGGAGCTAACAAAGATAAATACGGACAATACCGAATGTCTACTTGCAAAATAATCAAAGACAACCAAAAAGAAGCTTTTGAAAAAACTTCAAAAGCCATTAATGCCGGACTTTCCATTCCTGTTTTTACAGATTATTACATGAATCTTTCTCAAATAGATTTTAAATTAGGAAACATAATTCTGCCCATAAACCAAGCGCTGGTTTTTGCCATTGAAGAAGTCTTGCATTATTATGCGTATCGACCCATGCCGAATGGTTATAACAATTGTGCATAATGAATTTTTCTTCCAATGAAAATTTACCAAGTTTTTAACAATGAGTTATATAGCTTTTGTAATACTTTTATAAGTAAGAAATAATTTATTTACACATGAAAGGAATTTTACCATTGCTATTGTTGTTTTTATCTCAATTGAGTTTTGGACAATCTGTCGATGGGAAAGTAATTCATGGAAAAATAGTGG
This sequence comes from Flavobacterium flevense, assembly GCF_900142775.1. Taxonomy (GTDB): domain Bacteria; phylum Bacteroidota; class Bacteroidia; order Flavobacteriales; family Flavobacteriaceae; genus Flavobacterium; species Flavobacterium flevense. Next base: position 456,073 of record NZ_FRCC01000001.1, on the reverse strand, counting down.
CGCCTTCAGGTAATGTTGAAGGGGTTATAGTTGTTAATTTGGTAAACGAAAAGTCCACTGTAAGTGACAGTAAAGGCGAATTTTATATTTTAGCAAAAGCTGAAAATTTATTAGTTTTTTCTTCTTCGAATTTAGAAATCCATCGAAAACTTATTGAAGAAGAAGATTTGAAATTAGAGTTTTTAACCATTAAAATGTTTGATAAAATCAATCAGCTTGATGAAGTAATTGTCAATAAGCATCCTGAAATAAATGCCGTTTCGATGGGAATTGTTTCTAAAAAAGTAAAAAATCTCACGCAGATGGAAAGGCAATTGTACACGGCGGGCGATTTTAAACCAATACATTTACTAGGACTTTTGGGTGGGAGTTTACAAATTGATCCTATTTTAAATGCTATAAATGGTAGGACTAAATCGATTAAAAAGATGATTGAAATCGAAAAAAAATCTAGTTTATTAAATCAAATAGAATTTCTTTTTGACGAAGAATATTATACAAAAAAGCTAAATATTCCTAAAGAATACATCAAAGGATTTCAATTTTACTGTGTGGAAGATGAAAAAAATAGAAGTGTTTTAAAATCGAAAAACAAAACTAATATTGAGTTTTTGATGGCAAAATTGGCATTGGAATACAATGAAATAATTCTGTGTGAGACTCAACAATAACAATTATTACCAACAAAAGCCCCAAGTTTCATTGAGGCTTTGTATTTTAGTTTTATGACTGCCAACTAAGCGGACTAAATAAAAAATAGATCACAGATAATACGGATCGAACAGATAAAAACGGATTTTTCATAGTGCTTTGTAAATTATAATCTGCGATAATCCTTTAAAATCAGTTTCATCTGTGTGCCATTCTTAATAATTGGTATAAAAGAAACGGATAGTTGTCTTTATTTTTATTCGAAAATTATTTAGCCGTAACTACATTTGGTTTTGTTTGCGGCACCATATCTGTTCCTAAATAAAAACCAGGATGAGGTGGCTGATTGTAAGCCGAGTTTTGCCAGGCTATCGCTACTCGATATTGCGTATCGTGCATTAAAGTGTACAACTTATGATTAGTAGGGATGTTAGTGGTGTAAATTCGAATAGCAGAGTTGTCCTCTTTTCGGAAGATAACTTCTTCACGCCAATCGCCAAAAAGATCGGCGCTTAAACAAGGCGTTGACTTTGTTCCATTGTTTGATCTGTAGCCTGTGGCAGTAAGTAAATTGATGCTTTTTGCATTGGTATAATCCCATTTGTCAATTCTATTTGAATTTAATAATTCTCGGCTTAAATCACCATCCCACCAGACAGCGAAATTCATGGTAGGTTTAGCGGTACCAATTTCGTTTCCTTTGCAATTGTACAAATTTCCTACTGAACCCCAAAATTCATAGCCTTTGTGGCGAGGATCAATATCAGCGGCCAGACCACGGCCTACGTCAATTCCTTCTCCGTTAACACCCCATAATGGTTCTCCGGTTTTGGCATCTCTAAATTCAAGTCCGTATTGACCGTAACTTCTGGGACTTTCATGACATTGCCATACTTCCTGTCCGGGACGATCAGGATCCATATCGGTCATGTGTAAGGAGTCGCCATGTCCTAAACCATTCGAATATAATTTTTTGCCATCGTCGTCAATGGCGTTGCTGCCATTACATACTTCATCTTTACCGTCTCCATCGACATCGCCCACAGTCATTTGGTGATTGCCTTGTCCACGAGCATCTCTGTTTTCAGCATCGTCACTGTCAAAAATCCATCGTTTAGAAAGTTTGTTGTCTCTCCAGTCCCAAGCCACTCGAACAAGTCTGGTGTAATAACCGCGTCCCATTACCAAGCTTGGATTTTTCCCATCCAGATAAGCAACAGCAGCAATAAATCGATCCACACGATTCCCGTGATTATCTCCCCAACCCATACCATCGCCGCCACGGGCAGGTAAATAATCAGTAGAAGCCATCGCTTTACCAGTTAATCCATTAAAAACAGTTAAGAATTCAGGACCTGATAATATAAATCCTTTTTCATTTCTATAATCAGCATCAGCTGATCCTATTACAGTTCCTGTTCCGTCTATAGTTCCATCGGCAGTTTTACAGGCAATTTCGGCTTTGCCATCAGAATCTAAATCATAGACCATAAATTGAGTGTAATGGGCTCCGGCACGAATGTTTTTTCCTAAGTCAATTCTCCAAAGTAAAGTGCCGTCTAAACGATAACAATCAATAAATACATTTCCAGTATAGCCTTTATGCGAATTGTCATGAGCATTGGAAGGATCCCATTTTACAAAGATTTCATATTGTCCGTCACCATCTACATCGCCCACGCTAGAATCGTTTACGTTGTAAGTGTAGGTACGACCGTCCGGAGTAGTTCCACCAGCGGGAATTTGCATAGGAATATCTAAATATTGATTTGCCCAAACGGTAGCGGTTTCTGAAGCGGTTTCTTCGACACCATTAATAATCGCACGTATATAATAGTTGCAGTCTGTGTTAGTTTGGTGCGTGAAATTAGTAGTTGTAGTAAATGGACTTCCTGCTACTTTTTTGCCATTGCAATACAAATTGTAGCTTACATTGGTAGGTTCAGTTCCCAGCATTCGCCAATTGATATAGACTTGTTCTGCATTTAAACGTGTAGCTACCAGTCCGCGATTGAGTTTTTCAACGGTGCGTTGTGCCTGAATTTGGGTGCTAATTCCAAATAGCAGCAAAAAAAGAATCGATAATTTTCTTGAAAAATTTAAAGTAGTTGGTTTATTCATAATGGGTTTTAGGGTTGGTTGATTGGGTGCATTTGTCACAAAATTAATGCCAAAAAAAGCCCCAAGTTTCCTTGAGGCGTTTTGATATCAGACATGAAATTAGTTGTTTATAGGAATTGCAACTCCTGCAGCAATAGCACCTGAAATTTGTTTCATCGAAGGATAGAAATAATAGCTAAATCCGATGTCTACACTATGTTTACGGCCGACTGCTAATCCTAAAGAAACAGGAATGTGCATCAAAACACCATTTTTTTTGAGATTTGTGGATGGCGTATAAGTTTGAAAAGAACCAATAGAAGCCCCAATTCCTGACTCGATAAACGGAGCGATATAGGGGATAGGTGCTGCAATACGGATTTTTCCACCAACAGAAAAAGCTTTAGAGCTTATTCTGTATTCGGTTGGGTTTCCATTCTCATTAGTTTTGTCTCCTGAGGTAAGTAAAATTCCTGCGTAGGATCTTATGCCAATCCATTTTGTTATACCTTTTGCATATTCAGCCTGAGCGTAAAAACCAGTTCCTCCACCGTCTTCTTCGTAATAGGAAGTGTTAAGTCCTAAACCAATAGAAGCATTAATGTATTCTCCTTTTTTGGGTTGGGCTTTTAGAATATTCGAATAGAATAGGGTAAAAAGAGTAAGGGTTACAATATATCGGGTATAATTCGGCATGAAAAAAGTTTTTGGATTTATAAAAATTTCAGCAAAAATAAGATTTACTATTTGAGAAAAAATAGAGAATTACCTATAAATTATTATTTAAGATTAAATCAATTTTATTTAGAATTAATTGAAATCTTTCTTCGGATGATTCGTAGAATAAATTTCCCAATATAGCTTCTTGAAATTTTGAATTATTTTTTATTAATTCAAGCTTTTCGATAATATAGTTTTTAACAATTTTATCTTTTTCGTTTATCAAAAATTGATGCCAATCAGTTCTATTGTCTAAAATATAAGTGATGTCTTCTATATCATGACTGAATCTTGGATCATTTCCTCCTCGGTTTTCGTAAGCTGAAAATTTACTAGCCAAAAAATAATTGAAAGGCATTATTCTAATTATTGATTGGTCGATTTTAATTTCTTCTAAATTTTCAAATCCTTTCTTAAACCATGGATTTGCTGGAGCCCATGAGATGGGGTTTGTATTCATTACATCTACCAGAATGTCTTCGAATTTGAATCTGCAAATCACATCTAATTCTGATGATTGTAAAAATCCTTTTGAAGTGAGTTTTTCTCTAACATCTTCCAACTCATTTATTGTTGCTACACTCAGGCTAATGTCTATATCCTTAGTTGGACGAACATCTTCTGCTGCCGAATCATTTATGTATAGACTTACTGTTGCCCCGCCAACATAAATAACTTCTTTATTTAATTCTCCTAGAGCTTTGGCTATTTTTTGGATAATTTGTCTATTTATAATAGTGTTTTTCATTATTCTAATCTTCGCTTTAGTTCTTCAACAGCAATAGTGTATTCTCTTTTATTCCCTAATCTTATAGCATCTACTAAAGATAATAATTCATGTAATTTGGGATCATTTAAACAAGCTTTGGGTACATTAGGATGTAATGGCTCGATAGAAAATCCTCTGCTATCACCTTCAAAGTAAGGCCAAACATAAATTTCATCACTTAAAATTATATTTGATAATGGTAAAGTGCTATGTGATGTTTTAATGCCTCTAACGATGGAGCCTGGTTTTTGAGGAAAAACATATTTTAATCCAAATGTCAGAAAATCTAAAAGAGAAGATTTCATAATTCTTTTTTTGTTGTTGGAGAGTAAGCCACTCAAAACACTTCGGTTCAACGATTCGCTAATTTCACTTGAGCTTATAAGTAAATCAAAACTTAAATCTTTCATCAACCAATTATCGTGATTGTAGCTTATTATTTTTAATAAAACTACAATGTCATGTGGTCTCATTCCATTGTGCTTTTTCATAGGTTAATTTTTAATTTGCGATTCGCGAATTGCAAATTTAATTAAATTTATTGAAAATATGTTCTAATGTTAAGGTTTTTAAATAGTTATAGTCAAAAAAAAAGCCCCAAGTTTCCTTGAGGCTGATTGTATAATTTGGAGTTAGCTTTCTAACTTCTAACTTCTAACTTCTAACTCCTGACTTCTAATTTTAGACTATCCTGCTAAAGCGTCTTTAATTCTTTTTAATGCTTCTTTCAACAATTCGTCGCTAGTAGCATAAGAGAAACGGATACAGTTTGGATTACCAAAAGCGTCACCAGTTACGGTTGCTACATTGGCTTCAGCCAAAAGATACATAGAAACATCGTTTGCATCTTTAATTTCAGTTCCTTTTAGTGTTTTTCCAAAGAAAGAAGAAACGTCTGGGAATACATAAAATGCACCTTCTGGAACGTTAATTTTTACTCCTGGAATTTCTTTCAATAATCCAACAACTAAATCTCTACGGCTGTGGAAAGCTTGAACCATGTGGTTCAATACAGATGGATCAGCATCTACAGCGGTAATTGTAGCACGTTGTGCCACTGAATTAGCTCCTGAAGTTACCTGACCTTGAATTTTAGTACAAGCTTTTGCAATAAATTCAGGTGCTCCAATGTATCCAATTCTGTATCCTGTCATTGCGAAAGCTTTTGCAACTCCGTTTACAGTAATTGTTCTGTCGAATAATCCTGGAATAGAAGCGATACTACAGAAAGTTCCTGAGAAATTAATGTGCTCATAGATTTCATCAGCAACGATATATATGTTTGGATATTTTTCTAAAACTTTACCAAGTGCAGTTAATTCTTCACGGCTGTAAACAGATCCTGAAGGATTACAAGGAGAAGAAAACCACATCATTTTTGTTTTTGGTGTGATAGCTGCCTCTAATTGTTCTGGTGTGATTTTGAAATCAGTTTCTACAGAAGTGGGAACTTCTACAGGAACACCACCTGATAATTTTACGATTTCGAAGTAAGAAACCCAGTAAGGTGCTGGCAAGATTACTTCGTCACCATCGTTTAACATTACCTGTGCAATGTTGTATAAAGATTGTTTTGCTCCTGTTGAAACTACAATGTTTGCTGGTTTGTAATCTAAATCGTTGTCTCTTTTGAATTTTCTGCAGATAGCATCTTTCAATTCAGCATATCCGTCAACCGGAGAATACGTGCTGTAGTTTTCGTCAATCGCTTTTTTAGCGGCTTCTTTGATGAAATCAGGCGTGTTAAAGTCAGGTTCTCCTAAACTTAAACTGATAATGTCTTTACCTTGCGCTTTTAATTCTCTAGCCAAAGCTGCCATTGCTAATGTTTGTGATGTAGCAAGATTGTTAATTCTGTCTGAAAGTGGATTACTCATTAATAAAGTGTTGATAGCCCTGAAGATCTTTATGGAATACAGGGTGGTTAATTATTTATTTTAATTAATTATTATTCAAAAGTACCAAAGTACTTGTTTATTGTTAAGCCATTTCTGGTTTCATTCCTAATTCTTTTAAATGCCTGAAATGTGCAATGACAGCATCTCGCATTGTTTTGTATTCGTAATAAGGTAAGTTGCATTCCTGTGCGGTTTCGCGAACAATTTTTGCAATTTTACCATAATGAATGTGACTGATATTTGGAAAAATATGATGCTCTATCTGATGGTTTAAGCCTCCGGTGTACCAGTTTACCAATCGATTTTTAGGAGCAAAATTCGTTGTAGTAAACAATTGGTGAATTGCCCAGGTATTTTCCATTTCGCCTAACTCATTTGGTGAAGGATTTTCGGTTTCTTCAACCACGTGAGCCAATTGGAATACAATGCTTAAAATTAATCCGGCAGTATAGTGCATGATGAAAAATCCAATTAATACTTTCCACCAGACAATTCCAATAACAATAGGTAAAACAATCCAGATAGCAACATAAATAATCTTAGTGATGATTAAAGTAGTCCATAAAATTTTAGGACTTTTAGGTTCTCCATAAGATAATTTTCTTTTCAGATAGTTCCTCATTTGCTTAAAATCAGTTGTAATTGCCCAATTAAAAGTCAGTAATCCATATAGAAAAACTGAATAATAATGTTGAAAACGATGGAAACTATGCCATTTAGCACTTTTAGTAAAACGAATGATTCTTCCGGCGTCTAAATCTTCATCATGACCGGGAATATTGGTGTAGGTATGGTGCAACACATTATGTTGTACCTGCCAGTTATAGACATTTCCGGCTAAAACATAAATGGTTCCACCCATGATTTTGTTGACCCAGTTTTTATTCGAATAAGATCCATGATTCCCATCATGCATTACATTCATTCCCAGTCCGGCCATACCAATTCCCATAACAATAGTTAAAAGCAGATGCACCCAAAAAGGCATATCACTTGTGAGAATTAAAAAATAAGGAACAAGGAAAATAGTAAAAAGTATAATCGCTTTTAAATGGAGTTTCCAATTACCTGCTTTTGAAATATTATTTTCTTTGAAGTAATTGTTTACCCGCGAGTTAAGCGTTCTAAAAAACTTTAGTTTGTCTTGCTTAGCAAATGTAGGTGCGGTTGTATTCATATAATTCAAAAATAGCGTTCAAAGATAATTATTTATAAATTTTAACTCTGCAAAATTGAGTTAAATATTTCAAACTTAAAAATAGTACTTTTGTTAAAAAAATAAAACGATGGACGAAATATTGCGCTATTTTCCGGATTTGACCGATATTCAAAAAGAACAATTTCAAAAACTAGATTTTTTATACCACGATTGGAACGAAAAAATAAATGTAATCTCCCGAAAAGATATTGATTCCTTATACACTAAACACGTTTTGCATTCTCTAGGGATTGCTAAAATTATGAAATTTGAACCCGGAAGTTATGTGCTCGATGTGGGAACCGGCGGCGGATTTCCTGGAATTCCATTGGCAATCTTATTTCCCGAAACCCGTTTTTATCTGATTGATGTGATTGCAAAAAAAATAAAAGTAGTACAAGGTGTTGCTGATGCTCTGGGTTTGAAAAATGTAAAAGCAGAGCAAATTCGTGCCGAAAATGTAAAAGGCGATTTTGATTTTATTGTAAGCCGTGCGGTTACGAACATGCCGGATTTTGTTTCCTGGGTAAAAACCAAAATCAAAAAACAACAAAAACACGAGTTAAAAAACGGAATTCTGTATCTTAAAGGCGGCGATTTAACCGAAGAATTGGCTGATTTTCCCAAAGCAACCCAATATGATTTAGTTGATTTTTTTAAAGACGAATTTTTTGAAACCAAAAAAGTAGTGCATTTGCCATTAAAATTTGTGGTTTAAAATTTATAATAAAAAAATAAATTTTCTTTTCCCCATCCCTAAAGGGTGAAAAATTTCTTGAAAATTCATCAAAATTACATCCTTTAGGGTTCGGGAAAATTAATTTTTATGAATTTAAAACAAGCTTCAAGGATTTTAACTTTAAATATTTCAAAATTATAAAGATGAATAAATTACAATCATGCTGCTTTTTGTTAGTATTGCTTTTAGCTGCTAATGTAAACGCACAAAAAACAGATACTGGAAACTGGTTTTTATATTTTGGCAATCAAAAAATAAACAATCGCTGGAACTGGCATAACGAAGTGCAATATCGAAACTATAATTTTGCCGGAGATCTGGAACAATTATTATTGCGAACAGGTATTGGCTATAATTTATCCGAAAACAATAATAATCTTTTATTAGGATATGCTTACATTCATTCCGAACCTTATGTGGCAGGAACGGATGATAAACTGGAAACTGATGAGCATCGCATTTTTCAACAGTTTATTAGCAAACAACAATTTGGCAGAATCAATATTCAGCATCGTTACCGCGTTGAAGAGCGATTTGTAAAAGATGATTTCAAATTGCGATTGCGTTATTTCCTTTCTTTGAATATTCCTATTAATAAAAAAGAGATGGAAAAAAATGCCATTTATGCTTCTGCATACAATGAAATCTTCCTGAATACTGAGCAGAATCAGTTTGATCGAAATCGACTTTATGGCGGAATTGGTTATTGTTTTAACAAAAGTATAAAAGTTGAAGCGGGCATTATGTCGCAAATGATGGCCAATAACAGCAGAGCACAATTTCAGATTATGGTTTTTAATAGTCTGCCTTTTTAGATTTTCATAAAAAAAATAAAACGCCACAGAATTCAAGTAATTGAATTCTGTGGCGTTTTTGATTATCATTTTAGTACTTCCAACTTCGTACTAACTTCGTATTATTCTCCTAAAAACGGATATCTGTAATCTTCCGGAGAGACAAAAACTTCTTTAATCGTTCTTGGCGAAACCCAACGCAATAAGTTTAAAACAGAACCTGCTTTATCATTCGTTCCCGATGCTCTGGCACCACCAAAAGGTTGTTGTCCCACAACGGCTCCCGTAGGTTTATCATTGATGTATAAATTCCCTGATGCATTTTGTAATTTTACAGTCGCTTCTTCAATAGCATAACGATCCTGACTAAAAATAGCTCCCGTAAGTGCATAATCAGATGTTTCGTCGATAAGTTTTAAGGTTTCTGCCCAATGAGCATCTTCATAAATGTAAATAGTTAAAACAGGACCAAATAATTCGGTTTTCATCGTAACGTATTTTGGATTTGTGGTTAGGATAACGGTTGGCTCAATAAAATAACCAATTGATTTGTCATAATTCCCTCCGATGATAATTTCGGCATCGGCATCATTTTTAGCTCTGTCAATATATCCGGCTAATTTATCAAAAGAGCCTTCGTGGATTACAGCTGTGATAAAATTCCCAAAATCTTCCGGAGAACCCATTTTTAGCGATTTAATATCCGTTGTCAATTGGTCTTTAATGGCAGGCCATAAACTTTTTGGAACATAAACTCTGGATGCGGCGGAACATTTTTGCCCCTGAAATTCAAATGCACCACGTACCATTCCGGTAACGGCTTGCTTTACATTGGCACTTGGATGAACCATAATAAAGTCTTTTCCACCTGTTTCACCTACAATTCTTGGATAAGTTTTGTAATGATGAATGTTAGCTCCAATTTTTGCCCACAAATCTTTAAACACATGAGTGGAACCGGTAAAATGCAATCCTGCAAAATCACGGCTTGCTAAAATGGTATCCGTAATCATGGCAGCATCACCAAAAACTACATTAATAACACCATCAGGAAGGCCTGCTTCTTTGAAAACTTCGATAATAATTTTTGCCGAAAAAACCTGACTGTCACTCGGTTTCCATACTACCACATTTCCCATCATAGCAGCACTTGCAGGCAAGTTAGCAGCAATAGCCGTAAAGTTAAAAGGGGTGATGGCATAAATAAAACCTTCCAGCGGACGGTATTCGAGTCTGTTCCAAATGCTGGAATCCGAAGTAGGCTGGTCAGCATATATTTGTGTCATGAATTCGACATTAAAACGCAAGAAGTCAATTAACTCACAGGAAGCATCAATTTCTGCCTGATGAATATTTTTAGACTGACCAATCATCGTTGCGGCATTAATTCGGGCTCTGTAAGGTCCTGCAATTAATTCGGCTGCTTTCAGGAAAATAGCGGCACGCTGTTCCCAAGCCATATTAACCCATGCTTGTCTAGATTCTAATGCGTTACTAATAGCACTTTCAACATGTTTTTTTTCGGCAAGATGATAAGTTCCTACTATATGTTTATGATCGTGCGGAGGAGTAATGTTTTGAGTATTTCCGGTTCTGATTTCTTCTTTTCCAATGTATAGCGGAACGTCAATTTTAGCATTCCACATTTTTTTGTAAGCAGATAAAACGGCTTCTTTTTCGGGAGAATCAGGAGCATATCCTTTTACGGGTTCGTTGATAGCTTTGGGTACTTTAAAAAATCCTTTTAACATATTGTTGTATTTTATTTATCTAAAAGCGTTTCAGATAGGTTAGAAAAATATATTCGAAAGTTGCGAATAATCAGGTATGCTAACAAAATTACAAAAGGAGAATTTAAAACTTTTATAATGAAGCTATAATAAGTTGTAAAATCATGCGGTTAAATGTTAATTTAATGCAAATGGAGCGCATAATCTAAAAGTAGGGATGATTACCTTAAAAGTCTTGGTGTTTGTAAAATTGATCATGTTGAAATGACCTTTCATAGCGCCATAAGGAGATGAAAGCAAACAACCTGAACTGTAAGTATGATTTTCTCCGGGTTTTAAAACAGGTTTTTTACCGATGATCCCTTCTCCATCTACAACTTCAATATTATTTAAAGAATCAAATATTTCCCAGTGACGTGAAGTAAGTTGTACGGAGTCTTTACTGTGGTTTTCAATGGTGATGTGGTAACTAAAGGCAAAGTGAATCTTGTAGTTTTTGAAGTAAGTACCTTCAAAACTAGTCAAAACTGTTATTTTTATGCCTCTTGTTATTTGAGAAACCATAGTAATATATTAAATCTATGTTTAATACGTGCAAAATTACAAAATTTTCATTTCGTATTCCTTATTTTTAAAACTTTTTTTAATTAATGATGTTCAGGGAGTTAGCAGTGCCTTTTCCGATGATTCTGTCATAGCGTCCTGTGTTTTCTCTATAGTACACTAAAACGTTGTATTCATTCTCTGTTTGATAAAAATTTCCGTCTATGGCATTCTCATTATCAATGACTCCTTTACTGTCAGCAATTACGTAATGATAGTTTGTAAAACCTTGTTTTATTAAAATGGCTTTTTCATAAATACCTTTCTTTTCATTGTAATCCATCTTGTTTTCCGGAGATAAAAGGTAATTATTAAACATTCCGCTTACATAAATTCCTTTATCGAGGCGATATGAAGGTGCCGAAAGACTAAAATAACCCCAGGCATAATCGGCTTCAATGTCGTTATTAGCTGCATTTAAATTCTTAACCGCAAAATTCCCGTTGATGTCCTGAAATAAGGTGTATGGAAGATTTTTTCGGGCGTTGTTCGTATAAAGCAGGCAATTATAAATATCTGTACTGGCGTCTACACGGGCTACATAATTGTTGGCTACTCTAATATCTTTATTTTCAAAATACAAAAATTCATTTCCTGCCCAAAATTGAGTTTCAGTATCATATTTGTAAATTAAATCATTCCCAATGGTATATTGTGGTTTGATATCTTTTATTTCGGTATTGAAATTTCCATTTTGAATCAAGATTACCTTTATGTTTTTCACCGGATTTTGAAAAGTAAGATTACTTGATTTTATTGCAAAATCTAAGTTGTGTTTGTACTCAATAACACTAACATTCCGGGCTCTTTTTATTTGTAAAGGGACTGTTGCAATATCTTCATAAAGCCTGAATTTCCTCGAAAAAACAACTTCTTTATCGTCGTTTAATATTTTAAGAATGTAATTTCCGCTTAAACGCAATTGTTGGGTAAACTGGTTTGGGATACTTAAATTATAATGGGAATATAGTTGTAAAGTATTAAAAGAATTAGAGTAATTCTGAATTCTTTGATTGTCAAATCCTTGTAAGTACTCGTTTTTAGGAATATTAGAGGGAACCCAATTGTAATCACAATGAATGATTTCGTAATAATAATTAGCTTCATTACCAAAAAGATCATCAAATTGAAACTCGAAAGTGCTGCCTAATTCAAAAATTGGAACAATATTTTCATTGTTTCTGACAAAAGAAACGGTCTTGATGTTATAGGGCGGAACCATCTCGTTTTGTACCTGAGCAGTTGCTAAAGTCAAAAAGAAAACGAAGAAAACTCCAAAAACAAAAGATTTAGACATAATTTTTAATTGCTATGGTGTAAATATAACAAATTAAGCAATGAATTATTATGTAGTCAGGGTAGTCTTTTATTGTTTTATTTGAAACAAACAGGAATTATTTCTCCTTTAGCCAGACAATATTTCTCTACTAATTCCGGACTAATTTTATTGGTATAATCTTCTTCGATGACTTTAAAACCAATACTTCTTAATTTGGCAAAATAATCACGACCGTAAATGCGTACGTGGTCGTATTGACCGAAAATTTTAGCACGTTCTTTTTGATCAGTAATACTGTCATCTGCAAAAGTAACGTCTCGATTCAGATCTTGTGGAATTTGAAGAATTGCCATTCCGCCGGGTTTTAACACCCGATACAATTCCTGCATCGCTTTAGTATCATCAGGAATGTGTTCTAAAACGTGATTGCATAGAATGACATCATATTGATTGTCTTCAAAAGGGAGATTACAAATATCCGCTTTTACATCTGCCAAAGGCGAAAATAAATCGGTTGTGGTGTAATCTAAGTTTTTTTGCTTTCGAAACAATTTGTAAAAAGCCTGTTCCGGAGCAAAATGCAATACTTTTTTTGGAGCTGTAAAAAAATCAGTTTCTTCGTTTAAATACAACCATAATAAACGATGTCTTTCCAGTGAAAGTGTACTTGGCGAAAGCACATTGGGTCTTTGTTTTTCGTATCCGTACGGCAACATCGATTTAAAACTTTTTCCATCAATAGGATCAGTATATTTATTGCCTTTTAATGAAAAAGCAATAACAGGACGCGCCACATAACTCAAACGAATTAATAAGGGACGGGGAATAGTATTTAAGACGAGTTTGAAAAGTTTTTTCATAATTTATTTCACAGAGATTCGCTAAATATTTGTGTGTCGGTTATTAAACATGCTTGATAAGCAGATTCTAAAAGACCCGGGCCAAGCTGGCGATGTACTTCAATGGCTAATCCAATTACTTTATAGGAAAGCAAATTCAGTTCTTCTCTAAATTCTAAAGTATCATTTTCCATAATTTGTAATTAAAACTTTGTGAATCTCTGAGAATTCTTAGAGTAGCTTTGCGAAATAATCTAAAGCACTAACGGCACTTTTCTAAATTCATCTTCTTCATTACTCTCAATTCCTAAGGCTTTATAGATGTATGCAAAAGTAGAAAGCAATTCCGGTTTTCCGTCAACGAGAGCAACGTCGTGTTCAAAATGAGCCGAAGGTTTTCCGTCAGCGGTCAGGATTGTCCAGCCGTCTTTAAGTTGTTTGATATTTCGGGTGCCCTGATTAATCATGGGTTCCAGTGCAACGACCATTCCTTCTACAAAAAGTTTTCCGCGTCCTTTTTTACCATAGTTAGGCATCTCAGGATCTTCGTGCATTTTTTGTCCAAGACCGTGACCTACTAATTCACGAACTACTCCGTAGCCATGTCCTTCAGTGTATTTCTGGATAGCATTCCCCACATCTTCAACGCGGTTACCCGCTTTAAACTCACGGATTCCCACATATAAGGATTCTTTAGTAACCTGTAATAATTTCTTAGTTTCCGGAGCTACTTCGCCCACTTCAAAAGTGTAGGCATGATCACCGTGATAGCCATTTTTATAAGCACCACAATCAATAGAAATAATATCACCGCTAACGAGAGGAGTATTGTTCGGGATTCCGTGTACTACCTGAGCGTTGGGGCTCATGCAAAGTGAATTTGGGAAACCGTATAAACCAAGGAAACTTGGAACTGCTCCATGATCACGAATAAAAGTTTCAGCCAGTTTGTCAAGGTGTAAAGTGGTTACTCCTTCTTTGACTTCAGAAGCCAGCATTCCTAATGTTTTTGATACGATTAAGGCACTTTCGCGCATTAACTCTATTTCTTCACGTGATTTTACTATAATCATAATTTCGGATTTTCAGTCCGCAAAAGTACAATTTTAAAATTATTTAATTTGGATTCGCCATAATTTTAAAAAGTTCGGAATTGGAAACATAAAAGCGGTTGGACAAACTTATTTGAGCCAGTTTAGCACTAACCAAATTATTTTCCCGGGTATTGATTAAAAACAGGGAACTTTCGCCAAAAGAAAATAGTCGTTCTTCTGAATCCAGCATGGTTTTATTATCCTGAGCCAATTTTCTAATGATTGCTAATTGTCTCTCCAGCGATTGGATTTCTGTTTTTTGTGCCTGAATTTTATTCGAAAGTTGTTGTCTTTCCACATCCATGATATATTCGGCTTCCTGTATTTTATATTTGGTTAATTTTAATTTACCCCGTTCTTTTCTTAAAAATAAAGGAAAAGAAAAATCAACGCCCACTTTGTAATTTTCTCTATCGAAATCCTTTAGATAATTAGCATCGGACAGATACGAATAGCCTAAATTAATTTTAGGAAGCAGTTCATTAGCATTCAGTTTTCGTTCTATGTTTAAAATGTCAATCTTACTTTGTAGCGCATTAATCTTAGGATGATTTTCCAGTGTATTCGATTCTGTAAGTAAGCTGTTGGTTTTCAGAGTTTCCTGAATCGTACTTTCGAGTTGTGTTTCAGGAATTAATGCATCGGAGATTTCCATAGGAACAGCATTGTCCAGCCACAAATAATTGGATAATTCTAATTTAGCTTTTGCTAATTTAAGATTCGAATCTTCGAGACTTAAAAGTCTGTTTTTAATAGTAATTCCCGCTTCAATGCTATCAATGGCAGGTTTATCTCCCTGTTCAATTAACGATTGAATTCCTTTGTATCTGGATTGTGCATTTTGAATATAATTTTGATACAATTGTACTTCTTCATAATTTTTTTTCCAATTAAAATAAGCCAATGAAGCATCATATAAAACAGCAATTGCCTCGAGTTTAACTTCGGCTTCACTTAGTTTGATTTGTGTTTTTGCTTTGCTTAAGTCGGCCATTCTTTTGTTAATCCATAAACCTTGTCCCACGGGAACACTAATTCCCAGAGAAGCTAATCCGTCCATAGGAGTAGTGTGTTCAGGGTTCAGATAATAGCCTTCATTGTTTTCAAATCCTGCTTTGATTTCAATTCCGTACCAGGTTGGGATTTTGAAACTACTGTTCAGCAGGGAATAATATTCTTTGTCTTTGAACTGTTTTTTAGCATAATCCACTTCAATTTTAGGGTCAAAAGCACCTCTTGCCATCATCAAATCGGCTTGCGCTTTATTGAGAGTCAGCTGGGCATTTTTTACCAGAGGATGGTACTTTTTAACATACCCTAAAAACTCATTGTAGCTCAGCTCTTTGGGAACAGATTCCTGACCCATGAGAACCGTCAGCGGAAAAAATAATAAGATGTAGAAAAGTTTTTTCATTATTTCTTTTCTTTGGTTGTTAGTGTTTCTTGTTTGTAATAATTAGGCGGGAATCCGTTTAGAATTCGCCAGATTTCGAACCAGATAGGAACAGTATCCAATAAAGCCAGAGTTTGTGCACCGGAACCAATACTTAATTCTTTAGGCCATTTGGCTTCTTCTTTATCAGGAGCAATCAGTACTCTGTATTTTCCATTAGGGCTGATAAAATTTTCTATTGCAACAATAGTTCCTCCAAAAGTTCCATAAGAAATATCAGGCCATCCTGTAAAAACAATTGTTGGCCATCCATCAAACCAAACCCTTACTTTCTCTCCTCTGTGAATTAATGGTAAGTCTATTGGATCAACATACGTTTCTACAGCAATTTCATAAGCAGCTGGCATAATCGTTACTATAGCTGTTCCTTCTTTAACTGTTTCGCCTATTCCTGATTGTAAAGCCCTGTTGATATAGCCACTTTGTGCCGCTTTGATATAATACATATCGTTACGGATACTGTAATTAGCATATTGATTTTCCAGTTTTCTAACCTGAGCTTTTGTGTCATATTGACTGCTTAAAGCGGTAAATTTATCACTTTGAGATTTAGAAACCTTTTCAGCATATTCTGCTTTGATTCGGTTTATTTCTACTTTAGCATTGATTAAATCATTTTTACTGGTTAATAATTTGTTTTCCTGATTAATGATTTTAGCTTCTGTTTCCTGAAGTTTAAGTTTTTTCTCTTCCACATCAGTCAGAGGTTTCAGTCCTTCACTGTTTAATTTTATGGCACGATTAAATTGGGTGGTAGCAATTTTAAGCTGCGTATGTGCGGCAACTAAGTCAATACTGTCACTTTTAATTTTAAGATGTGCCTGTTTGATTTTATTATACGCTTGTTCCAGTTTTAAATTTTTCTCGGCTTCAATTGCTTTTAATTGATTTTCTAAGCTTTCTACTTTAGATTCATAAGAGTTAACGGCACTTTTTTTAGCATCTACCTGATTTTTGGTATTCTGAACTAAATTAGGATCCATGTAATCTTCTTTTATCTCTGAGATAAATAAGATGGTATCACCTTTTTGAACAAAATCTCCTTCTTGTACATACCATTTTTCGATACGTCCGGAAATAACACTTTGTATAGATTGCGGACGCTGGTTGGGTTTTAAAGTCGTTACGGCACCGGATCCCGAAATATTTTGGGTCCAGGGTAAAAACAACATGGCGATTCCAAGTATCGAAATACCAACGATAATTTTATTCAGAATCTTATAATGCACTTTGCTTTCAAGCGTTCTAACCGATTTAAACTGCGCTAAGGATTGTTTAGGCTTGTTGTTATTTGAAATGTTTAGCATTTTTTATTTTTTTAAGTCTGCCATTATTTTACCATCTTCCATTGTAATGATGCGATTGCTCTTCGTTTTCCAATAAGGGTTTTTAGAAGAAACAATTATTGTCCACTTATGCTGTTCAGCGGTTAAAAAGTCAATAATTTCATTAGCAACATTTTCGTCCATCGTATCAGTAGGATCTTCGTAAAAAAGAATTTTGGGCTTGTTGATGATACTTCTGGCTAATAATATCTTTTGAACATTTGAAGAAGTTAGTTGTCTTGCTTCAGGGAAAATGGTGGTTTCAAGCCCTTCCGGTAATGATTTAATCAAACCGTTCAGTTGTAATCCGTTAATAGCCCATTTTAAATTTTCCTGACTTACAGATTTATTGTTGAAAGTAATGTTGTCTAAAATGCTACCTTCAAATGGTGTTTCTCCATAAATAATACATCCTATCTGAGAACGATATTGTTTAAGATTGATTTTTTTAAAGGTATCGTCATTGATGTAAAAAGACCCGGCACTATGCTGTAATAATCCGGAAAGAACCCTAATGAGTGTTGTTTTTCCCGAACCGTTTTTCCCATCCAGAAAGATACGTTCTCCCTGATCAATTTTTAAATTAATCATGCTCAGTGTTTTTTGTTTGGAGTCAGGAAATCTAAACATCATATTTTCAGTTTCTAAACTGATATTCGCATAACAATTGTCCAGAACATCTGTTGTTTCTTCTTCAAGTTCCATATCGGCAACCTGACCTATTTTTTCTACAGCAGTTAATACATCATAGAACGTTTCTAATCCTAGAATGATTTTTTCAACAGAATTGATGACTAACAAAATAATGATTTCGGCAGCGACAAACTGTCCAATATTCATTTTTTGGGACAAAACTAAATAACCCCCAACCGATAATAATGTTGCTGTAATTAAAACTTTAAAGGCAATTAGCTGGATAAATTGTTTTTTGATAACATCGAAATGTTTTTCACGATAATCAGTATAATGCGACACAATGGAATCGTTCTTTTGTAATGCATAATTGTAATTCAGATCGTTTCTGAAACTAAAATTATTCCGAGCAATTTCCTGTAACCAGGCAGCTACTTTATATTTAAATTTGGATTCCTTTAAACTCGTTTCTACTCCGGATTTATAAGAGAATTTGAAAATAAAATACAATAAAAAGAATAGCAGAATTCCAAAAACTATAAAAAACGGATGGTATAAAGATAAAAGGATAAGACCAAAAGCAATTTGTAATAAAGCTGCCGAAAAGTCAATTAATAATTTAGATGTTCCTTTTTGAATGGTTAGTGTATCAAAAAAACGATTGGCAATTTCCGGCGGATAAGAATTGTAAAGTGCTTCAAATTTTATTTTAGGCAAGCGGCTGGCAAATTCAAACGAGGAGCGAATGAATATTTTTTGTTGTAAATTTTCAGTGATTCGAAGTTGCATCAAAGATAAAATCCCAACAAGTGCTACCCCTATAATTACAATAATAATTAAAACTATCCAGGAAACACTGGCGTGACCCGATTGTATAAAATTAATAATCGCCTGAATACCTAAAGGCAAAGACAAACTAATTAATCCGGCAAAGATGGCATAGAAAAAAATCTGAGCAACATCTTTTTTATCCAATTGAAGTAAATTGTAAAATCGTTTTAATGGTGTCATAATAGGAATTATATTTTATTTTTTAATATTCGGTTTGTCAGGTCAAAGTAAAATGAAGTTACACTTATTGATTCATTACAATCTGTGATGGTCTTTAAATGATCATTAAGAAAATGTTGGTGCAAACTTCCTTCTACTATTGTAGATGCCAGACTTTTAGGGTAAGGATAATCAGGATTAGCTTCATGAATAATACCGGCTAACTGATTGATTATTTTTTTATAAACTAAAAAATAGCCTTCTTTGTTTTCTTCATCAACTTCTTTAGTATAAAGCGTTTTATTGAATTCAGATATGATAATTTTGTTTAAAACAGATTCATTAATATGTTTGGTGCTATCGTCATCTTCAATTTTTTCGGTTATTACGGTAATGGCTTTCGCCAATTTTTCATTTGGATTCTGGATATTATTAGTAGCAAAGATAAGTTTGTACTCCATCCATCCCCAATACCAGGCTGATAAATAAATAGCCAGTTTGTGTTTGTTTTCAAAATAACGGTAAATAGAACTTTCATTAGACTTGATTTTTTCTCCAAGCTTTTTAAAAGTAAAATGTTCTAATCCAATTTCATCAATTAATAAGATGCTGTTTTGAATTATTTTTTTTCCCAATTCCGAAGTTTCGGGATCCTTAAGGTATAGTTTTTCGTTGACTATTATTTTGAAATTATCTAACAAACTATTCATTCTCCATTTTTTTATACAAATTTAATAGTGTTACTTTTAATTATGAGATTTTAACATTTAATTATATGAAAAAAGGAGCAATTCTAATGTTATTCTAATGTTGGGAAAATTTTATAGCTTTTTAGGTACTTATTGGATTTTTGAATGGATTGAAAAGCAGTCTGAAAACAAATTACTAAATTAGTAACTGTAATAAAACAAAGGAATATGGACAATACTCAAATTAAAAAGACCGATTTAATTAAAATGAAAAGTGTAGCTCTTAGTGTTTTAGGAGTGGCAGTAATCTGTTTTTTCGTTGGATTTTATTATAAAATAGGCTGGCTCAAAGCATTTAGTGAGGCCGCGATGGTGGGTGGAATTGCCGATTGGTTTGCGGTTGTGGCTTTATTCAAACATCCTTTAGGAATCCCGATTCCGCATACTGCTTTAATTCCTAATAATAAAGATGCTATAGGGCAGAACCTAGGTACTTTCGTTTCAGACGAATTTTTAATTAAAGAAAAACTCGAAGTCAAACTGGACGAATTTGACTTTGCAACTAAAGCAACTAATTGGTTAAAAGAGGAGAAAAATGCTGCCATAATATCTTCATTAGTGGTAGAAAATGTGATTCCCGGAGTTTTGAAAACAATAGATGATGCAAATGTAAAAAAGTTTATTCAGCAGCAATTCGAAATCAAACTGAAAGAATTGAATTTTGGTGAGTGGATTGCAATCGGTTTGGAATCTTTATCGAAAGATGATAAACAAGCACAATTAATAACCAATGTGCTTTCTATTTTGTCAGCAGAATTAGAAGCCAACAGAAAGGAAATCCGGGAAAAGGTTAAAAATGCTACGCCTTGGTACACCTTAGGTGTTGCTGATAAAAAAATTGCTGACGGCGTTTTTAACGGACTTTACGAATTTCTGGATATGGCAAAACAACCGGAGAGTTCTATTCGAAAAAAAATTAATTCGTATGTTCTTAATTTTATCGAAGAGTTGAAAAAATCACCTGAAATGCAACAAAAAATTACTACTGTAATTCTCGAATTTACACAAAAAGAAGAAGTTCAGGATTACATTGGTTCGATTTGGCAGGAATTAAAAAAAGCAGTTCTCACAGATTTAGAAAAAGGAGAGGAATCTGAAATAAAATTAAATCTGACCAATATGATTCGGAATTTTGGTTCCAATATTCAAAATGATGTGGTGATGACCACCAAAATAAATAATTTTATAAAGGTTGATTTACTAGGTATTTTGCTTAGAAATAAAAAAGCTATTGGAGATTTAATTGCCACTTCAGTACAAAGTTGGGATAAAAAAGAAATTGCTGATAAATTAGAATTAGAAGTTGGAAAAGATCTGCAGTTTATCCGAATCAATGGGACGGTTGTAGGTGGAATTGTGGGGCTTTTTATTTATTTTATCGAACAAATGATGTAAAAAAAAAGCTATCCGAAAAAAATCGAATAGCTTTTCTTAAATGATTATTGTTTCAACTTTATCTCATTAATAAAGAATGACTTGACATTACAACAGGTTGAGCTACTCCCATTAAATCTAAAATGGTTGGTGCAATATCACCAAGCACTCCGTCATGAATCTTAATTTGGTCATTATCCACTAATATAAAAGGTACAGGGTTAGTAGTATGTGCTGTGTTAGGGCTTCCGTCAGGATTAATCATCGTTTCACAGTTCCCGTGGTCAGCAATGACTATAGTCGAATAGCCATGTGCTAAGGCGGTAGTAATTACTTTTTCGACACATTTATCTACAGCTTCACAGGCTTTGATGGCTGCTTCCATAATTCCGGTGTGTCCTACCATATCACCATTGGCAAAATTAAGACATACAAAATCTACATCGCCTTTTTCTAATTCAGGACAAAGCGCATCGGTTAATTCATAAGCACTCATTTCAGGCTGCAAGTCGTAAGTAGCAACTTTAGGAGAATTTCTCAAAATACGGCTTTCTCCTTCAAAAGGAGTTTCTCGTCCTCCTGAAAAGAAGAAGGTTACGTGCGGATATTTTTCTGTCTCGGCAATACGAATTTGTTTTTTGCCTGCTTTTTCTAAAACTTCACCAAGTGTTTCGGTAATATTGTCTTTGTTGTAAACTACTTTGACATTTTGATAGGTTTCATCATAATTTGTCAAGGTTACATAATACAAGTTTAGTTTGTGCATGTTTTGCTCGTGGAAATCCTGTTGCGACAGCGCTTCAGTCAATTCACGACCTCTGTCGGTTCTGAAGTTAAAGAAAATAACCACATCGTCTTCCTGAATAGTAGCTAGTGGTTTTTCATTAGCATCTACTGCAACAAGAGGCTGGATAAACTCATCCGTAATGTCATTTCCGTAGCTGGTTGCTATTGATGTAACGATATCATGTGTAGGTGTTCCTGCTCCGTTAACAACTAAATCATAAGCAAGTTTTACTCTTTCCCAGCGTTTATCACGATCCATTGCATAATAACGACCTATTACCGAAGCAATTTTTACAGGAGTAGCAGCAATATAATTTTCTAATTGCTGAATGTAATTTTTCCCTGATTTAGGATCAACATCCCTTCCGTCAGTAAAAGCGTGAATATAAACCTGATTTAGTCCGTAATCCTGAGTTGCATCAATTAGTCCTCGTAAATGAGAAGTGTGAGAGTGAACACCTCCATCCGAAACTAATCCTAGAAAATGTACTTTTTTATTGTTGTCTTTCGCATATTGAAAAGCATCTTTTAATACTTGTTCCTGTGCTAATGTTTTATTGGCTACAGCCAAATTAATTTTAGCTAAATCCTGATAAACAATCCTTCCGGCACCAAGATTCATGTGGCCAACTTCACTATTTCCCATTTGTCCTTCAGGTAAACCTACATGTAAACCATCAGTTCTAAGTTGTGCACTTGGATATTTTTTATAAAGACTGTTTATAAAAGGAACATCTGCATTATCAATTGCAGATACTTTAGGGTCAGGTGATTTTCCCCAACCATCTAAAATCATTAAGATTACTTTTTTGCTCATTGTGTTTAATTTTCAACAAAGATAAATTTTTTCTAAAATCTCTCTAGAAATTGAACGACTATTATGTATTCTAAAATAATGCAGCTGTAAAAATGACTTTTTGTTGGAAAATAAACTCTTTTTTCGAAAAAGTATACGCTAAAATTTATTTTTGATACTATTGTAATCAATAAAGTAACGCAGACTTATCGAAAAAATATTAGTCATATTAGCATTAAAAATCGTTTTAATGTTTCTGTTTAAATTTCTTTCTACTGTATTTGTTTCTTCCTGAGCATAGTTTCTGTACAATACCGTTAATTGACTTCCCGGGGCAAACCACCAGGAGTACGAAAGGTCTACGTTCCAGGAATTAAAATTTCTGTTTTTATTGCTGTTATAACCACTATTTGGTGCTAAATAACCATTTGGCTGTAAGCTGAAAAACTCTTTATTATCAGAATAAGACCAGTAATAACGGGCAATGAGATTGAAAGTCATTTTGTTATTAATAGCATATTTTCCGGCAAAATCATTTTGAAGTGTTTCTGTATTTCTTCTGGCCAGAATAATATTTGAATCATCTCTGGCAACCCAGCCAATATCATTATCTTCATGAGTGTAGTCTAGATGATAGGATAAAGACAGTTTGTCGTTAAAACGGTATTTGGGTCCGGCATAAATTCCATAAGTAAACCTGTCTTTTTCATAATATTTTGTTCCTGAAAAAGTAATGTCAATCGTTAAATTATTATTTCGATTAGATTCTACACCTATATAGCTGTAAATTCTCTTTGGAATATAAACATAACTGCCTGGATTTCGAGCTTCATAAAAATCAAAATTTTCAAACGGAGTTACAAAAAGTGCCGCTTCATAATAATGATTATTCAACGTTGTGGCTTTTACTAATGTTTTATACCAGAATTCCTGTAATTTTCCGGTTGTATTTTGTATTTCGGCATTGAATTCCTGTTCAATAGCAAAGGTGTTGAAAAATTGAGTTGGGTTTAATATTCTGTAACTGGCATTGGCGTAAGCATTATGGTAATTTGTATAAAAAATAATTCCTAAATCATTTACATCATAATTTTCAGAAATGTATTTCCCCGTTAGAATATACCTGTACTTTCCGCTTGTTTTTGCAAAATTAAGATAGGTTTTAAAGCCGTTATAGTCCTCAATGTCGTTAATACTGCTGTATTTAAAATCTCCTGAAAGGTTGTAAGAATTTGCTTTTGTATTTAAGTCAAATATTAATCCGGCAACATTTCCGTCTCTGAAACTGCCATTTCTGGAAGTGTTAGTGTTGATGAATGAAATGGACGAGTTTTGTCTGAAACGCTGATCAAATACTAAGATATTGTAATTGGTCAACGGCTCAATTACTTCTTTTCGGTAATTATTAGTGTCTGTATTTTGTATGGTTGCAAATGTTTTTTCAGTAATAGCATTTAAAAAACCAATTCCCAGACCGTTTTTAGTTCTTCCTGATATTTTAACCGCATTGATTAAATCAACATTAGCGGGATAGTTGGTTATTTCTTCGTTTTCATTCAAAATGGGATTTTGCGTTGGAGTTCCGCCAATTCTTCGCGAATAAAAGAGATTCCCAATATTGAATAAGTTAGTTCCTTCGGTAAAAAAAGGTCTGTTTTCATTGAGTTGTTGTTCGAATGGTTCTAAATTTAGGATAGCATTATCAAATTTAGTTTGTCCAAAATCCGGAACTAAAATAGCATCTAAGGTAAAGGCATCATTAATACCATATTTTATATCCAGTCCTGCCTTAAAAGTTTTGTCATTGTTAGTTTTATCTGTCTGATAATAAGCTGATGTGTAGGGGATAAGAAAAAGGCGAGTGGGTGGATTTATGTTCTCAATTCCTGTTAATTCTCCTGATTGGGTCAGGACAGCACTAATTTTAGTATTGATGTAATTCCAGGTGTATTTTTGATTTTTTCGTTTAATTTCCCGCATGAAATTAATACCCCACTTTTGGTTTTTATTTTTTGGGAAACGAATAGCAGCATACGGAATTTTCATTTCCACAGTCCAGCCCGAAGCGGTTATTTTTACATCACTTTCCCAAATGGCATCCCATGTAAAATCCTCATTAGCTTCGGTAGCTAAACAGTCCATTTGTGTCCCCGATGCACTTACATAAAAGCGATAATCCTGCTGTCCGTCATTAAAACCATTGATGTAAACTGCAAAATGATCTGCAACCCCAAAAACATCTCTTTCGGTTAATTCCCGTTGAATTTTTGTGGCTTCATCGTCATTTAAAATAGCTGAAATATAGATGGCTTCATTATCGTACAGGATTTTTACATCTGTTTTTTTTTCTGAACCAATAATTTTACCGTTGTCCGGAGAAAACATGATAAAGTCAGAGGCTATTTCTGTGTTTTTCTCCCAGTCTCCCTCGTCAGGTTTTCCGTCAATTGTCATGTTGCCTTCTTTGGACTTTGCTAAAATGGTTTTCTTTTGAGCATAAATACAAAGATTTAACAGCGTGAAAAAGCAATAGATTATGAAACGGAATAAATTCATGAAAAATAATATGTAAGGCGAAAGTAATAAAATTAGGTTAAATTAACAATTCTTTAACAGCTTGTTTTGTGCTTAAAAAGCTATTAATAAGTTAAAATCGTCTTATAGTGGCGGATTGAGTTTTTTTTAGAGTTAATTTTTTTTACTTTTGGCGTCAATTAATTCAGTATAATTAAATAATAATCAATGGTTTATAAGAAGCTCACGATCTTTTTTATGTTCGTTTTTTTATTAATGTCTACAAATGTGTTTTTTTCTAAATCTAACACTAATCCGAAAATTTTAAAAACTAATGTATTGAATGTCAATACAGAATTATCAAGTGCAGAGGAGATTTACAATAATCTGGATTCAGCTAATTTCAGTTTACCTAATTTAGAGAGTTTTAAAGAAGCTTTAGTGGGGTTTAATAAGCTAAAAGAGCAAGGAAAAGTGAGTAAAAATATAATCACTCTGATTGATTTTAGCTTGTCAGCAAATACTAAAAGATTGTGGGTAATCGATTTAGATACCCGTACCGTTTTGCTGCATTCTCTTGTTGCTCATGGCAGAAATACAGGTCAGGAATATGCTAATAGTTTTTCTAATGCTGCAGAATCGTATAAAAGCAGTTTAGGTTTTTACCTGACGGCTGAGGTTTATAATGGTAAACATGGTAAATCATTAAGATTAGACGGAATCGAAAAAGGAATAAATGATAATGCCAGAAACCGTGCGGTTGTTGTTCATGGTGCTAATTATGTATCTAATTCCTTTATTCAAAACAATAAAAGATTAGGCAGAAGTCTGGGATGTCCTGCAGTACCGGTAGAAATCACCAATAAGCTGATAGAAACTATTCAAAATAAAACGTGTTTGTTTATTTATTATCCATCAAAGTCTTATAAGGAACTGTCTCATTTAGTATCTTAAATAAATAGGGTGCGTCTTTTGTTTTAAATTTAAAGAAAAATAAAAAAATAGTAGCGGTAACAATTTAGTTTTAAAAATGTTAGGATTTAATTGGGTTTTTAAATAAAAATTGTGCTCGAAAAATTTGTTTTAAACTTAACTTATTCTTTATATTTGCACCATAATTAATGCGAAAGTAGCTCAGTTGGTAGAGCTCCAGCCTTCCAAGCTGGTTGTCGCGAGTTCGAGCCTCGTCTTTCGCTCTTCAAGAGCCAAAATTTAAAAGTTTTGGTTTTTTTAAAATAAAATTTGGAGGTGTCTGTATAATTTGTATATTTGCACCCGTTATGCGAAAGTAGCTCAGTTGGTAGAGCTCCAGCCTTCCAAGCTGGTTGTCGCGAGTTCGAGCCTCGTCTTTCGCTCTTAAAACCGAAACCTGAAAAAGTTTCGGTTTTTTTTTGTTTAGGCTGGTTGTCGTCTCGTTGTTAGCAACGAGAAGCCTCGTCTTTCGCTCTTAAAACCGAAACCTGAAAAGTTTCGGTTTTTTTATTGGATAAAACTCAATTCGGATTCGGCTGCAATGTCTATTGGTGTTGCGTTTTTTCGAAACAATTTTGCCGATAAATTTCCTTTTAAAACAATTTTGTTAGCTTTTATTTCGAGCCAGCTTCCTTCTTTTAGTCCTAAAACCGGAAAATTATTAAACTGATGGAATTCATTGATTCTGGTTTCACGGGATTCTCCCATGTGTTTTGATTGTGTATCGGCATCCTGAAAATGCACATTTAGATTAAAAGGAATTAAACCTAAGGTTTGAAAACTGGGTGGATAAACAATAGGCATGTCATTAGTAGTCTGCATGCTTAAACCGCTAATGTTACTTCCGGCACTAGTACCTAAATAAGGAATTCCTTTTTCCAGCGTTTCTTTAAGAGGAATCATGATTTTGTTGCGATACAATTCATTTACTAATAAAAAAGTATTGCCGCCTCCGGTAAAAATACCTTCAGCATTTTGAATGGCTTCAACAGGATTTTCATATTCGTGTATTCCGCGTATGGTGAGTTTTATTTTGGCGAAAGCCAAAGCTGTTTTTTCAGTATATTCTTCATGTGAAATACCATTAGGTCTGGCATAGGGTATGAAAAGTATGGTTTTGCAGTTTGTAAAATGTTGTTTTAATTCAGGGAGCAGGTATTCCAGATAGTCGCTTCCGTGTAAGGTAGAAGTACTTGCTAAAAGTAGGTTTTTCATCGTGCTTTTTTGATATAAAGATATAAAATACCATTACTTATTTAACAAATATTTACAAGCCTCTTAGTATCAAATTGGGAACGGCTTGGTTTATTTTTACTCTCTGGAGTATTTAAAAAATGAATAAATTTTTAATTGTCTTTTTTGTTTTGTTTAGCACTGTGGTGTTTGGACAGCTGGGTGATTTGGTTGCTTTAAAAGGGCAGGTGAGCACTTTTGGGTTTGATTCTGAGGGTGTATGTGTAATTAATTTGCGGTCGGAAGCTGCAGTTTTTACAGATGAAAAAGGCGATTTTGTGATGAATGCAATTGCCGGAGATACTTTAGTTTTTTCAGGAATGCAGTTTAAACGTAAAGAAGTTGTTTTGTGTGTCGAAGATTTTGGTAATGAAATATTTAAAGTTCATTTAACTGTTCTTCCTAATCAATTAAATGAAGTTGTGATTAGAAATTATACTATTTCTGCTGAATCACTTGGGATTATTCCTTTTAATCAAAAAAAATATACACCGGCTGAACGTAAATATGCAACGGCGGCTTCTTACAAAATGAATCCTCAGGGATTAGATCCTATATTAAATCTTATTTCAGGAAGAACCGCCATGCTGAAAAAAGAAATGGAAGTCGAAAAGAAGGAATCTTATATGGCTATGTTAGAAAAAATGTTCGATAAAGATCATTTTATTAACACTTTGCATCTACCTTTGGAGTATGTAAAAGGCTTTGAATATTATGTGGTGGAGAATGAAAAATTCACAAAAATAATAGAGCAGAAAAACAAAACAACAATTGAATTTTTGTTAGGAGAACTAGCCGAAAAATACAAACAGATTTTAGCCTGTGAAAGCGAATAATACTTACTTTTTATTTTTATTTTTTTTCTGTCAAATGATTTTTTGTCAAACTTTTGACAGAAAAGAAATTCACGGAATTGTTCAGGTTGATTCAACTGCGGTTGAAGGAGTGAATATTGTAAATAAAACAAGTCAAAAAACAACTTCAACAGATAAAAACGGAAATTTTACTCTTTTCCTAAAAGAAGGCGATCTTGTTGTGTTTTCTGCCGTAAATCTTGTAACTTTACAAAAAGCGATTGTTCAATCTGATTTAAAAAAGGCAATTTTAGTAGTGCAATTACAAACAGAAAGTATCCCGCTGAAAGAAGTTGTAATTAAGGAAGAATCTAAAATTACTGCCGAAAGTCTGGGGATTATTCCTTCCGGTCAAAAAAAATATACTGTTGCCGAAAGGAGACTGTATACCGCCAGATCCGGATTATTAGACCGTCCGTTAAACTGGATGTCCGGCAGAACAGCTCAATTAAAAAAAGAGTTAGCGGTGTCTGAAAAAGAGCAGTTAATGGCAAAATTAGAGTATCTTTTTGAAGAAAATTTCTATATTGAAACTTTAAAAATTAAGAAAGATTATATAAGGGATTTTCAGTTGTATTGTATTGGTAATTATGATTTTGCATCATCATTAAAGTCTAGAAACAAAACGCTTTCAAAGTTTTATATTTTAACTCTGGCTCAAAATTATAACAAAATAATTGTTTATGAAAACTAAAGTAAGTGTCTTATTTTTTCTTTTTTTAGCTCAATTTTCTTTTAGTCAAACCGACAGGAAACCATTAGAAGGTCAGGTTCGTAATGACTTAGTTCCAGTGGAAAATGTTGTTGTTTTTAATGCTAATTCGAATACAGGAGTAGTGGTTAATCAATACGGTTCTTTTGTAATTCCTGCAAAAGTGAATGATACTTTAGTTTTTTCCAGCCTGGCATTTAAGTCTAAAAAGATTGTGCTTACAGAGAAAGAGTTTATTATTCCGAGACTTATAGTGCAGTTGGATGTTTTTACAAATGAGTTAGCTGAAGTCCTCATTCGTGCTAAAAAAGAGTTAAATCCTTTAGGAGGGAATTCTCAAAAATATGTAGATATGAAGTTTTTTGATGATGAAAAATCTTCTCCAAAAAACAAAACCATGCCTCCTGTTGGAAGTATAGAAAACGGGATGGATTTTGTCAGGATTTATAAAGATGTTGTTGGAGTTTTAAGAAAAGAGAATCCTAAGAAAAGCGATTTTTATAAGGAAACAAGTTTTTCTGAATTTGCATTGCAAAAAGTAAATTATTCCTTTTTTTCTAATACCTTGAACTTGAAAGATGACGAAATAAAACTGTTTTTAATTTATTGTGAGAATGATTCTAAGTCTCGTGAATTAATGCAGCCTGGAGAAGAGTTTAAGCTGATGGATTTTTTTATAAATAAGAATAAAGAATACAAGCGAATTACACATTCCAACTAGTTGTTTTAAAATAGATAATGTAAAAACCATTATCTGTTTTACGGAGCTTTTTTATGAAAAAATTAAAAGGAGCTTTTTTTTAAATTTGGTATATTTGCGCTAAAATTATAGAATATGTTTGGTATAGGAGGAGGAGAATTAGTCTTTATCATGTTTGTAGTCCTGTTGCTTTTTGGTTCAGATAAAATACCGGAAGTGGCGCGAACTATGGGTAAAGCTATGGCGCAATTAAAAAATGCTACCAATGATATAAAGAATGAAATTCAAAAAGGAGCTGAAGATAATGGTTTAGATTCTAAATCATTGACTGAAATGACAGGCGGTTTTAATTCTCAGATTAATAAAGTGAAGGAAGATCTTTTGGGAGATTCAGTCGTTCAGGCTACTAAAATTAAGGAAGATATTGAAGATATCGCAGGTCCCGTAAAACGTAGTCGATAATGTTAGATAAACTTCTCTCTTTAGATGTACAGCTTTTTGTTTACTTAAACGGATTGGGCTCCGAAGCTTATGATGGACTATGGCTTTTTATAACCAAACAGTTTAACTGGATTCCATTTTTTTTATTTTTATTTTATCTTATTTATAAAAAAATAGGAGCAAAACAAACACTCTATGTGATTTTGTTTATAGGGGTACTTATTTTAATTACAGATCAGTTTACAAATCTTGTAAAATACAGTTTTCAAAGATTACGACCATGCAATAATCCGGAGATTAATTCGGTAATTCGGATAGTAAAGAGTTCCAAATCCTTTAGTTTTTTCTCAGGTCATGCATCTAATACTATGGCTTGTGCTGTGTTTATTTATTTGCTGCTTAAACCGTATTTTAAGTATATGTTCCTGTTATTTCTATGGCCATTAGTCTTTGCTTATAGCCGTATTTATTTAGGATTACATTATCCATTGGATATTTTTAGTGGTTATGTTTTTGGTATGCTTTCAGGTTTTTTTATGTTTAAAATTTATCAGTTTACACAAATAAAACATTTTCCACTTTAATTTTAAACATCAAAAAAAAAAATCCGCATAGTAACACTATTATTTACTATGCGGATTTTATTTTTGTCAAATGTTATTATAAAATTCTGCTTACGGTTAATCCGTCGCGTATGGGAAGTAAAACCGTTTCTACTCGTGGATCGTCTTTTAATAATTGATTGTATTCTAATAGAATTTTAGTACTGATATCTTTCGGGTGTAAGGGTTCCAGAACTTTTCCGCTCCAGAGTACATTGTCTGATAAAATAATACCTCCTTTGTTCATTTTAGGAACAATTAATTCAAAATAATTCAGATAATTTTCTTTGTCGGCATCAATAAAAACCAAATCAAATTTAAGATCAAGTTTTGGAATTATGTCTATAGCTTCACCTAAATGCTGCACAATTTGATTGCCCCAAGGTGATTTATCAAAATGTTTTCTTTGAAAATCAACCAATTCTTCTTTAATATCTATGGTATGAAGTTGTCCGTTATGCTGCATTCCTTCGCACAAACACAAAGCCGAATAACCGGTGTAAGTACCAATTTCAAGAATGTTTACAGGTCGGATTAATTTAGACAGCATGCTTAAAACACGCCCTTGAAAATGACCGCTTAACATTCGGGGTAAAAGAATTTTTTGGTAGGTTTCTTTATTTAAAGCGGCTAATAACTCCGGTTCTTTTTCAGAATGTTGCTCAATATAATCTTCTAATTCAGGGGAAATGAAATGCATTATTTTAAACTTTTTATAGGGTCGTGTAGAGAATTGAAAACTTTAATTATTCTAATTTCTTGGTTTTCAAATTGGTATAAAATTTTGTAATTACCTTCAATTATTCTTCTGCAATCTTTTCGATATTCATCAATTTGAAATTGTTCAGGGAAAACAATTTGTTTAGGGGCTATCACAATGTTTTTTAATTTGGATTTAGAAATATTATTTTTAATTTTATTTAAATCTGATTTGGATTCTAATGACCAAATTATTCTAAATTTATTCATTATACCAGCTATCTATTTCGTTTTCTAAATCATCTTGCGAAATAAATCTTCCATTATTAAAATCGTCAATTCCTTTGTCGATTTCTTTATTATATTGTTCTAATGTCAAAGGTTTTCCAGTGGTATCGTAAGCAACAATAGGTTCTGATACAGAATTTTTAGCAGTTTCAAGAACGGTCTCTTCATTCAAATAATTATCACAAACAGACGAAACGATACGTAATAAACGTTCGTCAGCATTTTCAATTTGCAATTGAATTTTTTGTTTTAATTCCGGAAGTCCCATAACCTGTTATTTTACAAAAACAAAGTTACAAAATATAATTTTGAAGGATAGAAAAATTCCTTATAATTCAAAATTGTCATTAACTTTGCAGCATGCAAATGGAGAAAAAAGACATACGAGCCTTATCTAAAGAAGAAATACGCAATTTTTTTGTTGCTAATAAGGATAAAGCCTTTCGTGGTAATCAGGTTTATGAATGGTTGTGGAGTAAAGGAGCACACAGTTTTGAGGATATGACTAACATTTCTAAAGAAACCCGTGCCATGCTGGAAAATAACTTTGTAATTAATCATATCAAGGTTGATACGATGCAACGTTCAGAAGACGGAACAGTAAAAAATGCCGTCCGATTGCATGATGGTTTGGTAGTAGAATCTGTTTTGATTCCTACTCAAACCCGCACTACTGCTTGTGTTTCCAGTCAGGTAGGTTGTAGTTTAGATTGTAATTTTTGTGCTACAGCCCGATTAAAGAGAATGCGAAATCTGGAACCTGCCGAAATTTATGATCAGGTTATTGCTATAGACAGAGAAAGTCGTTTGTATTACAATCATCCGTTGTCTAATATTGTTTTTATGGGAATGGGTGAGCCGCTGATGAATTACAATAATGTCATCAAAGCAATTACAATGATTACTTCGGAAGAAGGACTGGGAATGTCCCCAAAGCGTATTATGGTTTCGACTTCAGGAATTCCTAAAATTATAAAGAAAATGGCCGATGATGAGGTAAAATTCAAGTTAGCAGTTTCTCTCCATTCTGCCATTGATGAAATCAGAGCCCGTATTATGCCTTTTAGTAAAAATTTTCCATTAGCTGATTTACGGGAAGCATTAGAATATTGGTATAAAAAAACTAAAAGTAAAGTTTCCTATGAATATGTAGTCTGGAAAGGGATCAATGATGATAAGGCTTCGATAGATGCATTAGTGAAATTTTGTAAATATGTGCCTTGCAAAGTGAACCTGATCGAATACAATCCTATTGATGATGGCGAATTTCAACAAGCTTCGGAAGAATCAATTAATGCCTATATTAAAGCTTTAGAATCAATTGGTATTGTGGTAAAAGTAAGGAGAAGCCGCGGTAAAGATATTGATGCCGCTTGTGGACAATTAGCCAATAAAGAAGCATAAAAAACCACTTTCCGTTTTAAAAATTGCTGTTTTTTTATTCGGAAAACAGTATATTTGGACTCGAATGAATGTTACTTCTCAAATAAAACAGCCCATCCTGAAAGAAATGGAACTTTTTGAAAAAAAGTTCTATGAATCGATGTCTTCACAAGTGGCGTTGTTAAACCGAATCACTTATTACATAGTAAACCGAAAAGGGAAACAAATGCGTCCGATGTTTGTTTTTCTGACTGCTAAAATGATTTCTGGCGGTACTGTTAACGAAAGGACGTATCGTGGAGCATCGGTAATTGAACTAATTCATACGGCAACTTTAGTGCATGATGATGTGGTGGATGACAGTAATCGTCGTCGCGGATTTTTCTCAATCAATGCACTCTGGAAAAATAAAATTGCTGTTCTTGTGGGTGATTATTTATTGTCAAAAGGACTGCTGCTTTCTATAGATAATGGCGATTTTGATTTACTTCAAATTATTTCTGTCGCTGTTCGCGAAATGAGCGAAGGGGAATTACTCCAAATCGAAAAAGCCCGAAGACTTGATATCACCGAAGCAATTTACTATGAAATTATTCGAAAAAAAACAGCCACACTTATTGCTGCCTGTTGTGCTTTGGGTGCTAAATCAGTCTCTGACGATACCGTTCAGGTGGAGAATATGCGAAAATTTGGTGAACTCATCGGTATGGCTTTTCAAATAAAAGACGATTTGTTTGATTATACGGAGGATGCTATTGGGAAACCAACAGGGATTGACATCAAAGAACAAAAAATGACGTTGCCATTAATTCATGTTTTGAATACTTGTTCCAAAAAAGAAAAATCATGGCTCATTAATTCCATAAAAAATCATAACAAAGACAAGAAACGCGTTAAAGAAGTGATTGCTTTTGTGAAAGATAATAATGGTTTGGCTTACGCCGAAAATAAAATGATCGAATTTCAGCAGGAAGCACTTCAGCTTCTGGATCATTACCCGCATTCCGAATTCAAAGAAGCCCTGACTTTGATGGTGAATTATGTTATCGAAAGAAAAAAATAACAATTTCAATAGCAATAACAAAAAATCAATTCCATTTAAAAGGTGTTGATTTTTTCATGGCTATTACTATTTAAAATTTTTATTGCCATTGCCATTGATTTTTGAAATTGAATTGATTTTTTTTTCTTCCTCATACAACCTTTTTACATCGACAATCGTCTTGCTAATAGAAACACTTTATAAAAATTGAAAGTAATCAACTTACATCAGCAGGAAAATGAACTAATCCGGTTAGCGGTCGAGAACAATCGACAAGCTCAGCAAAAAATTTATAGTCAGTTTTCACCAAAAATGTTAAGTGTTTGCCGACAATACATAAAAGACATTCATCAGGCCGAAGATATCATGATAACTGCTTTTATGAAGGTGTTTACCAATTTGAAGAATTTTCAATTCAAAGGAAGTTTCGAAGGCTGGATAAGGCGAATTATGGTAAACGAATGTATTTCATTTATCAGGGTTCACAAAAAATTGAAGTATATCGAAGATGATTTCGTCATTGGACGCGATGAGGAAAGTTTTGATGCTATTGAAAGTCAGTTTTCAGTAGCTGATATTCAGTTTTTGATAGACAGTTTACCGGATGGTTATAAAGTAGTTTTCAATTTGTATGCTATCGAAGGCTATAAACATCAGGAAATTGCCAGTATGTTAGGAATTAGCGAAGGGACGTCTAAATCGCAGTTGTCGCATGCCAGAAAAGTGTTGAAGGGACAAATTAATAAGTTGAAAAAGTATAGCAATGGAACCGAATAAATTAGAAACGCAATTTAGGGAACAATTGAATTCTCGTGAAATCAAACCCTCTGAAATGGCTTGGACAAAACTCGATGCTATGCTTTTGGCAACAGAAAAGCCAAAAACTAAATTTCCCTGGTTGTATGTGGCGGCAAGTTTTACAGCTTTATTTTTAATTGGAACAGCCTATTTTAACTTAAAAGAAAGTCCAATTCAAACTCAGAAAAATGGAATTGTAATTCAGCATCCGGTTGTTCCTAAATCTGAAAGTATACTTTTGGATTCTACTAATTTAAAAATTAAAGAGGAGTCCTTTTCTAACAAAAAGTCGGTGAGAATGAATAATAAGCTTACTGATTTAAGACAAAAATCAAAGATTGCAGAAAAGAGTGTGAATCAAAATCAAACAGCTAAAATTTCTATTAATGATCCATACAAGAAAAAAGATACTATGATTTCATCTGAAAATAATATGTCATTAGCTAAGAATAAATACGTTTCAGCAGAAAAATTATTAGCAGAAATCAGTAATACTAAATTTGAATCGGCTGATGAAACAATGATAAATACAACTAAAGCTGTTTCTGTAAACCCAAACATTCTACTATCAAATGTTGAAACTGAATTGAATCAGTCTTTTAAAGAATCTGCATTAAACAGATTGAATAAAAATTTTAAGACTATAAGAACAGTTTTAGTTAATAGAAATTACAAAGACTAATAAGAATTAATAAATAATCAAAAATGTAAATCATGCAAAAATATATTTTATTTATACTAATAATATCGTTTGCTTTTGCGACGAATCTGAATGCCCAAAAAAAAGGAAGTTATAAAAAAGTTTTAGATTGGGGATATTGGCAAGCTGAACAGCCAGAATATGAGATGAGTCTTGAAAAAAACGTTGAATTCAGTAATGAAGATATCTTGACTATTAAATCTGTTAAAAGTAAAATTGATGGTTTTGGAACACTTATGAAAACGACTAAACCGGATTTGTATCTAGGAAAAACAGTTAAAATGACGGCTTATGTAAAAAATGAAAATGTAAAATCCTGGGCTGGACTTTGGATGCGTGTCGATTATTATGATAGTAATGTTCTTGCTTTTGATAATATGGAGAAAAGGCCTATAAAAGGAACATCTGATTGGGTAAAATACGAAATTGTTTTATTTGTTCCTGTTGAAGCAACATCCATTTCTTATGGCGTTTTATTAGCAGGAACTGGTCAAGTTTGGTTTAAGGATGTAAAGTTCGAAATTGTTGATGATACTGTTCCTGAAACGGGGATAAATAAAGGAAGAGAAAATAAAGTATTATCATTTGAGGCCAAAGCCAAAGCAATTGGTAATGAAATTAAAAGAATAACAGATGAGGAGAAAAGTGCTCTAAAAGCTGAAGTAAGTTCAATAGATAAAGAAATTGAAGAAGGAATAATTTCTAAAGAAAAAGCAGCAGAACTCAAATTGAAAAAAGCACAAGAGCATGCCACTAATATTGAAACGAAAGTTGCTGTTGAACAAGAAAAACTGAATCAATTAGTTCAGGATAAGGTAGATGGAAAGGTTTTCGAAGAAGTTGATCATAAAAAGAAAGGAGGTACGTTAATTTTAGGAAGTAATAATGGTTCTTTTGATGACAGTAGAGAGATTAATCTTGCTTCAATGAAGGTTTACAATGGTGAAGAGGATAAATTAAAACGGCATATAAAACGTACAACAAGTCAGGTTGTTTTTGCTATCGGAGCCAATAATCTAAATACTGATGGTACAGTTGAAAATTCTGATTTTAAATACTTGAGATCGCATTTTTATGAATGGGGATTGACCTATAATACCAGAATATTAAAAAACGATAATTTATTGCATGCTAAATACGGTTTATCATTAATGTATAATAATTTGCGACCAACAGATAATCGTAATTTTCAAGTAAATGGCAATCAGACGGATCTTGTAATTAATCCAGTTGGTTTAAAAGATTCTCGTTTTCGAAATGTAAACGTAGTTATTCCAATACATTTAGAATTTGATTTTACAAAACCAACAATTAAAGAAGGCAAAACCTATTTTAACTCACATAATAGTTTCAGATTGGGAGTGGGAGGCTATATAGGAACAAACTTAAAATCAAAACAAATTCTTAAATATGATATTGACGGTTATAAATCAAGAGAAGTGACCAAAGGAGATTTTAATACCAATGATTTTATATACGGATTGAGTACTTATGTAGGTTATAAAGCAACTAGTTTGTATTTAAAATACGATTTGAATCCGTTGTTTAAAGATAACACGGTGAAGCAAAACAATGTTTCTTTAGGATTACGATTTGATTTTAATTGATAAGAAATAGCAATGTCAAAAATCAATTGCAATATCAAATAAACAAATTTAAAAAATGTATTGAAATTGAAAATTGCTATTACCATTGCCATTGATATTGTATCTTTGATGCTTTCCAACTTTATATTTTAAAAATTGATTTCAAAAGCTACAATAGATACCGTTTTCGAAACTGCCCGTGTTGAGGAAGTTATTGGCGATTTTGTGCAATTAAAACGTGCAGGAAGTAACTTTAAAGGCTTGAGTCCGTTTTCTGATGAACGTTCACCATCCTTTATGGTGTCGCCGGCTAAAGGAATCTGGAAAGATTTTAGCTCCGGAAAAGGAGGGAATGCGGTGGCTTTCCTAATGGAACATTCGCATTTTACTTATCCGGAAGCTATTCGGTATTTAGCCAGAAAGTATAATATTGAGATTGAGGAAACAGAACTGACGGATGCCGAAAAAGCCAATACAGATGCACGAGAAAGTATGTATCTGGTTTCAGAATTTGCAAAAGATTATTTCCATAAAACCCTTTTAAATACCGAAGAAGGACAAGCTATCGGACTTTCCTATTTTAAAGAAAGAGGGTTTACTACCGAAACAATTAAAAAATTCAGTTTAGGATATTCGCCGGAAACCTGGGATGCTTTAACTAAAGAGGCTTTAGGAAAAGGATATCAATTAGAATTTCTGGAAAGCACGGGTTTGACTATTCCGAGAGAAGATCGTCCTTTTGACCGCTTCAAAGGTCGTGTGATGTTCCCTATTCAAAGTATGTCCGGAAGGATTTTAGGTTTTGGTGGCCGAATTTTAACCAATGATAAAAAAGCAGCCAAATACCTGAATTCACCTGAAAGTGAGATTTATCATAAGAGTAAGGTTTTATACGGGATTTTTCAGGCTAAACAATCTATTGCTAAGCTAAATAATTGTTTTTTGGTTGAAGGTTATACAGATGTGATTCAGTTTAATCAGGCAGGAATTGAAAACGTAGTGGCTTCCTCAGGGACTGCTTTAACTCCCGATCAAATCAGGCTTATTAATCGACTGACCAGAAATATTACAGTCCTTTTTGATGGAGATGCTGCCGGACTTCGTGCTTCTGTCCGTGGAATCGATTTGATTCTGGAGGAAGGAATGAATGTGAAAGTTTGTACTTTTCCTGACGGAGAAGATCCGGATAGTTTTGCTAAAAAAACGTCGCATGATGATTTAGTTGCATATTTAGAAAATAACGCTAAGGATTTTATACAGTTCAAAGCTTCACTTTTGATGGATGAAGCTAAGAATGATCCTATCAAGAAAGCCGATTTGATTCGGGATATGGTGACCAGTATTTCAAAGATTCCGGACCGTATTCAGCGCGAAGTTTATATTCAGGAATGTTCCCGAATTATGGATATTTCAGAGCAGGTGCTGGTGAGTACTTTAGCTCAGTTGATTCAAAAAGATGTTGCTGAAGTTGCTAAAAAACAAAAGCAGGAACAAAAACCTTTTGATGTCTATAGAAACCAGAACCCGAAAAATACAGGTTATTCAGGAGGCGATCCCGAAGACCCCAGATTTGGACCGCCAGAGGATTATCCGGGAGAACAGGGGTATTCAGGCGAGACTACAGAAAAAGTAGATGTTTTGTATCGTTTAGAACGTAAAATAATTGAAATTTTACTTTTGTATGGAAATAAAACGGAAGAGTTTGAAGATGTTTTAATGAAAACTAATGAGGATGGTGAAATAGTGTATGTTTCAGAAATGAAAGCATACAAAGTTTTTCAGCGTATTTATCTGAGTTTGCAAGAAGATGAAGTAGAATTAGCGAATCCTCTGTTTCGTAATATTTTTAATGATTTAATTAATTATTATCTTCAGAATGATAATTTTAGTTTAGAGCACTATTTGATGCATCTGCCTGCTGATTATGCTCAGGAAGTAACTGATATTCTGATGGAAGATGAGCGATTGGTTATGCACAATTGGGAGGGACAGAATATTTTTCCAAAAACAAAACAGGATACCATAAGTCAAAATGTTTCCGAAACTATTTTAACTTTAAGATGGTATCTGGTAGGACGCATTATAGAAGAATTAAAAAACTCCATATCACCTGATGCAGATAATATGGAGTCTTTGATGATGATTAGAGATTATAATGAACTAACCCGTGCTTTTTCAAAAAAACTAGGCAGAGTCATGTCTCGTTTTTAATTAAACAATCTCTAAACTTTTAGCTTTGTTTACTAAGTCAACTAAATTTGTAACATTCAGTTTAGTTAATAAACGCAATTTGTAAGTACTGATTGTTTTTTCGTTAAGACCTAAGATTTCAGCAATCTCATGGTTTTTCTTTCCGCCGCTTAAGTAGCGTAAAACTTCTACTTCACGGTTTGAAAGTTTGCGGTACAAACGTTCGCTTTTACTTTGTTTTGCAATTAAAGCCAGGTTTTTCTTTACTGTTTCGTTCATGATAATTTTACCCTGATCTACTTTAATGATAGATTGACCTAATGTCTCTAATTTTTCTTTTTTATGTACATATCCTGAAACACCTGCTTTGATAGCATTTGGAGCATAGATTTGTTCAGAAAGTCCACTAAAAATAATAATTTTAGTTTTAGGGAAATTCTTTAAAAGTGCTTTTACTTCAAAAATACTCGAAAGACCTTCAAGTTCCAGGTCTAAGACCAGAACATCAATTTCTTTTGTTTGTAGAATATCCTGAATCATCGAAAAACTACCAACATTGGCAACAATCGATATGTCTGAATGGTCTTTGAAGTACGATTTTACTCCAAAATGGACTACTGGAAAGTTATCAGCTAGACAAACTTTAATCATGATTTTATTTTTTTTAGGGTTGTTCTTGTGTGAAAATTATATTTAAAATTAATAAAAAAATTGGAAAAACAATTTTTTTATGGATAAAATCGTATTAAATCCGATTAATTACACATACTGGTATCGGATTCATCTTGTGTTGATTGATTTTATGCAGTTTTTTGTAGATTTCAAATACTTCTTTTTGTCTTTCTGTGTAATTATCTGACGAATTATTATTTTCGGCTTCTGTCATTGCCCATTCTAATTCATCATAACTGGCACCTAATTGTTGTTCATCAGTTTTTTCGTCACCAAATAAACCATCAGATGGCTGTGCAATTAATATAGATTGAGGAACTTTTAAATAAGCAGCTAATGCAAAAACATCTGATTTCATTAAATCAGCTATTGGACTCAAATCAACACCACCATCACCATATTTAGTAAAAAAACCTACTCCAAAATCCTCTACTTTGTTGCCGGTTCCTGCTACTAAAAGTCCATGAACTCCTGCATAATAATACAAAGTAGTCATTCTTAACCGTGCTC
This sequence comes from Flavobacterium flevense, assembly GCF_900142775.1. Lineage (GTDB taxonomy): Bacteria > Bacteroidota > Bacteroidia > Flavobacteriales > Flavobacteriaceae > Flavobacterium > Flavobacterium flevense. The sequence continues at coordinate 415,657 of NZ_FRCC01000001.1, read as the reverse complement.
TTGTATTTGCTAATGTCAGGTTCAGTTTATTTTCTTCAAAATCAGTAGGAACTTCTTTTTTAAAAGTTTCAAATACTGACGTTAAATCACTTTGTACACTATTTACGTTTGGAAAACGTTTTTTAAGCTGTTCAATATGTTCCTTACCACGGCTCACATGACTTTCATGTTGATGAATTGGCATTTCTACACATAAAACCTGAAGCCCGGTTTGAGCACATAATGTTGAGGTTACTGCTGAGTCTACGCCACCAGAAATCCCTACAACAAAACCGTTAACTTTGGCGGTTTCGGCATAGGATTTTAACCAATTGACAATCTGAGTGTTTACCTGATCAACTATGATAGTGCTTTTTTTAGTCATAAATAGTTCAATTTTTAGTATTCAGGAATGTATCTTTGCGAATAAAATTCAGTAACATACTGGTTATCCTGATATAATCATGCAAATTTAAATAAAATAAAATGAAAACTTGTGTATTTTCCGTAGTTCTATTATTCTTTTTTTTGTCGTGTAATACTACAACTAAGAAAGAAAAGGAGATAGAGGCTATTCCTGCAGATTTAAAAGTGATTCGTTTTGATAAAATATTTTTCGAAACCAAACCTAATGATTTACCGAAAATTAAGAAAGAATTTCCGTTTTTTTTTCCGGCTGGTAATGAAGATGCAGTTTGGTTAGAGAAAATGCAAAATCCGCTATGGAGAGAACTTTATACTGAAGTTCAAAAAAAGTTTTCTGATTTTGATTTATATACATCACAACTCAATACTGCTTTTAAACATATAAAATATTATTTTCCAAAGGCTAAAACTCCTGAAGTTTATACTGTTATTTCTGAAATGGATTATAATAATAAAGTGATTTATGCAGATAGTTTATTGATTATTTCGCTCGAAATGTATTTAGGTAAGGAACACAAGTTTTATCAGTTTCCTGATTATATCAAGCAGAATTTTGAACCCAATCAGATGATGCCTGATGTAGTAGAGGCTTTTTCGAAAAAAGCGATAAAAACGGATGCAGAGAGAAATTTTTTAGTAGCTATGATTCATGCCGGAAAAATATTGTATCTAAAAGATATGATTTTGCCGGAATACAAGGATGAAGATAAAATAGGATATACCGAAACTCAGTTGCAATGGTGTCAGGAAAATGAAAGTTATATGTGGCGCTATTTTATTGAAAATCAGCTTTTGTATGATGATGACCCAAAAATGATTCCGCGATTTGTTACTCCTGCGCCATTTTCCAAGTTTTATTTAGAAATAGATAATGAGTCACCGGGCAAAGTAGGTGCCTGGACAGGATGGCAGATTGTTCGCTCGTATATGAAAAATAATGAAGTATCTTTGCCGCAATTAATGCAGACTAATGCAAAAGAAATATTTGAAAAGTCAAACTATAAACCTAAAAAGTAATGTCAGATAAAAATAAATCAGAAATAAATTTTCTAGTAGAGTTAGATGAAAACCGTGTTCCGGAAAAATTGTTCTGGACCGCAAAAGACGGCGGAGTTGAGTTAGAGGAATCAAAAGCTATTATGTTGTCCGTTTGGGACAGCAATGCTAAGGAAAGTATGCGAATTGATTTGTGGACTAAGGATATGCCTGTGGATGAAATGAAAATTTTCTTTCATCAGACTTTAGTAGCCATGTCAGATACTTTTCATCGTGCAACCGGTGATGAGAAAATGTCAGCAACAATGAAAGATTTCTGTGAGTATTTTGCGGAAAAATTAGAGCTGACCAAATAATTTTAAAAAAAAACATTAAATAAAAAATCCCAAAATTCAATTGCAAAATTGAATTTTGGGATTTTTTATGGGTTAATTATAATTATTAAAAACCGCTGTTGTTTTTAAATATTTCCTGATTTACTTCGTCGATATAGTTTAAAACTTCGTCTTTTCCGATTCCTTCGGTTGATGAGGTTACAAAATAAGGAGGCATTTCGGCCCAGTTGTTAGCAAACATTTGTTTTTTGTAAGCAGCAACGTGTGAATCAATTTTTACTTTACTGATTTTATCAGCTTTAGTAAAAATAATACAAAAAGGAATTTCGCTTTCGCCCATATAACTCATAAATTCGATATCGATAGCTTGCGCATCGTGACGAATATCGATTAATACAAACGCACAGGCAAGTTGTTCTCTTTTTTCGAAATAATCAGTGATAAATTGCTGGAATACTGATTTCGTTTTTTTAGAAACTTTGGCGTAGCCATAACCGGGTAAATCGACTAAGAACCAATTATTGTTAATTAGAAAATGATTAATTAGTTGGGTTTTTCCTGGTCTTCCTGATGTTTTTGCCAGTTTTTTATGGTTGGTCAACATATTGATTAATGATGATTTCCCCACGTTTGACCTGCCTATAAAAGCATATTCGGGCAAGAAGTCTTTAGGACATTTGCTTACATCTGAGTTGCTAATTACGAATTCGGCGGTATTGATTTTCATATTTTTTATGTAAAAAAAGCTGTTTTTATACTGAGGATGCTTTTAAATTCGTTTTTTTAAGCCAGTCTTCCAGTAAAGTGTTGAACTCATCCGGATGTTCCATCATGGCTGCGTGTCCGCATTTATCAATCCAGTATAAGGTTGAATTAGGTAATAATTTATTGAATTCGGTTGCTACTTCCGGAGGTGTAACTTTATCATTTTTACCCCAGATGATGCAAGTTTGCACGTGCATTTTAGGCAAATCTTTAGCCATGTTGTGTCGAATGGCACTTTTAGCAATAGTTAAAGTTTTTATTAATTTAATACGATCGTTTACGGTTGCATATACTTCGTCAATTAACTCGGGAGTGGCAATTTTTGGGTCATAAAATACATCTTCTGCTTTTTTCTTGATGTATTCATAGTCGCCTCTTTTAGGGTAACTATCGCCCATGGCGCTTTCATAAAGTCCTGAGCTTCCGGTTATTACAAGTCCTGCTACTTTTTCAGGATACATTTTAGTATGGTATAATGCGATGTGTCCCCCTAATGAGTTTCCTAAAAGAATGACTCTGTCAAAACCTTTAAAAGTGATAAAATCTTTTACATATTTGGCAAAGCTTTTTACATTAGTTTTTAAAAGGCTTTGCGTATATATGGGTAAGTCCGGAATAACAATTTTATATCCTCTGTCAGAAAAATAACGAGCTACCCCGTCAAAGTTGCTTAAGCCACCCATCAGGCCGTGTAAAATCACTATAGGATTTCCTTCTCCTGCTTCGTAATAGCTGTATCTGCCTTCTTTTTTATAGTTTTTGTCCATGCTTTAGGAATGCGAATTTCAATTTCGACAAATATAGGATATAATCAGTTAAAAAGAGTTTTTGAAAACCTTTTTTGAACAGAATGTTAAAGATTTTCCCCTGTTTGAAAATGATGCTGGGAGTTATGTTATTGATTGTCTTGGTTTTTTTTGTGAAATTTTAATATGTTTTAGGGAGGTGAAAAGGCTCTTTTTTTGTTTGTGATTTTAGTTCTTAAAATAGATTGCCTGTAAGAAAACATAATGAGGCTAATGTGTTGATTGTCCAAAAATTAAGGGTTTTGGTTCTAAAGTGGGTAAACTTATCAACAAAGTGGTAGAAAGTGGTAAAAGGTGGTAAAATTTTTTATATTTTTGCTCTATATCATTTAAAGCGATTCTTTTGAATACAATTGTAGGGACATATGAATGTAAAGTCGATGCTAAAGGGAGGGTTTTATTACCCGCACCTTTAAAAAAGCAATTGGCTGCTTCACTTCAGGACGGTTTTGTTCTGAAGCGTTCGTTGTTTCAGCCCTGTTTAGAGTTGTATCCAATGGAAGAATGGAATTTGATGATGCAAAAAATCAACAAACTCAATCGGTTTGTTAAGAAGAACAACGATTTCATTCGCAAGTTTACTGCCGGTGTTAAGGTGGTTGAAATTGATGCTTTAGGGCGTTTATTAGTACCAAAGGATCTGGTGAATTTTGCCAGTATTGCTAAAGATGTTGTTTTTTCATCTGCGGTAAATATTGTGGAGATTTGGGACAAAGATTTATACGAACAATCGATTGATGATGGAGTTGATTTTGCAGATTTAGCAGAAGAGGTAATGGGTAATATAAATGACAACGACAATGGAATATCATAATCCGGTTTTGCTTAAAGAAACAGTTGATGGTTTAAATATTAAGCCTGACGGAATATATGTGGATGTGACTTTTGGTGGTGGCGGACATTCAAAAGAGATTTTAAGACGTTTAGGTCCTAACGGAAAATTATTTGCTTTTGATCAGGATGAAGATGCTTTAGCAAATGCACTGCCGGATGAACGATTTGTTCTGATTAATGAGAATTTTAGAAATATAAAGCGTTTCCTGCGTTTTTACGGAGCTAAAAATGTGGATGGAATTTTAGGTGATTTAGGCGTTTCTTCTCATCAGTTTGATGTGCCTGAAAGAGGTTTTTCAACTCGTTTTGATGCCGAATTAGATATGAGAATGAGTCAGAAAAATGATTTAAATGCTTATAAAGTAGTTAATGAATATGATGATGCTAACCTGAGAAGGGTGTTTCTGGATTATGGAGAGTTGAAAAACGCACCTGTTTTATCAAGAACCATTATCGAAGCAAGAATGCATCAGCCTATAAAAACGACTGACGAATTAAAAGAAGTATTGGCTAAATATTTACCCGAAAGAGTTCGTAACAAAGTGTTGGCTCAAATTTATCAGGCTATTCGAATTGAAGTCAATCAGGAAATGGATGTTTTGAAAGAGTTTTTAGAACAATCACTGGAGATATTAAATCCAGGAGGACGATTAAGTGTTATTTCTTATCACTCTCTGGAAGATCGCCTGGTAAAAAGATTTATGAAAAACGGCATGTTTGAAGGAGAACCGGAACGGGACTTTTTTGGAAATTTTTCAGTTCCTTTTAAAACCATAGGAAAATTAATTGTTCCTGGTAACGAAGAAATCAAGCTCAATAACAGAGCCAGAAGTGCTAAATTAAGAATTGCTGAAAAGATTTAGATCATGAAAACGAGTATTTACAATCTGTTAAAAGCAAGATTTCTAATCGATGAAGATGCGGTTAAAAACTGGCGTTTTATTGTTTTTTTGATTGTTCTGGCTATTATTATGATTGCTAATACACAGCGATATGAGCAAAAAATATTTAAGATTGCTGAACTGACTTCGGAGGTTAAAGAATTGCGGTCAGAGTTTGTAGACAGGCGTTCTGACTTGATGAAATTGCGAATGGAATCAACGGTTTCTCAAAAAATGGTTGAAAAAGAAATTTTTCCATCAACAGTACCTCCGGTAAAAATAAAAGTAAAGAAAGAAGAAGAAAAAAGTCTTTTGAAAAAAATATGGCAGTAGAAGATAAGTACATATCGTATCGAATTTATCTGGTTGCTTTTGCTATTTTTTTAATGGCAATAGCAATCGCTGTTAAATTGACTAATATTCAGTGGGTTGAAGGGGAATATTATCGTGAATTAGCTAAAGAAAGAACGGTTAGAAACTTTGTAATTCCTGCTAATAAAGGAAATATTTATTCTTCTGATGGCAGTTTATTAGCCACTTCGATACCAAAATACAGTATTCGGTTTGATGCTTTGGCTCCAAAAGAAGAAGCTTTCGAAAAAAATGTCAATGCATTAGCAGATTCATTGGCTGTTCTTCTGGATAAATCAGCAGCATATTATAAAAACGAATTAAGAAAAGCAAGAGCTAATAATAACCGTTATTTTTTAATTGCCAGAGATTTAAGTTATACTGATTATATTAAAATAAAGGGTTTCCCTTTGTTTAATATGGGTGCTTATAAAGGCGGAATTATTGTTGAACAAAAAACAGTGCGTGAGCATCCCATAGGGAAAATTGCTGAGAGAACCATAGGTTATGAAAGACAATATCAGCAAGGACATTCGGATGGAAAAGGAATTGAATGGGCATATAAGGATTATCTAAATGGTAAAGACGGAAAAATTTTAAAACAAAAAATTGCAAAAGGGCAGTGGAAACCTATTCGTGATCTGAATGAAGTTGATCCGCAAGATGGCTACGATGTAATTTCTACTATTGATGTTTATATTCAGGATATTGCACATCACGCTTTATTGAAACAGCTGGAAGATTATGAGGCCGATCATGGATGTGTTGTGGTAATGGAAACACATACCGGTCAGGTAAAAGCGATTGCTAATTTAGGAAGAGCTAGTGATGGAACCTACTATGAAACAACTAATTATGCAGTAGCGGAATCTCATGAGCCAGGTTCTACTTTTAAATTAGTCGATTTGATGGCAATTTTAGAAGACAAAGTTGCCGATACCAGCACCGTCTATGATACACATGGTGGTGTAGTTAAATATTATGGAAAATCTGTACGTGATTCACATACAGGAGGTTATGGTAAAATATCTTTGGGAAGAGGTTTTGAGCTTTCGTCCAATACAGTAATGGTTCAGGCGGTGTATGATAATTATAAAAATAATCCATCAAAATTTGTAAATCATATTAAAAATTTTGGATTGGATAAAACTTTAGGATTGCATCTTAAAGGAGAAGGAAGGCCAATTATTCCACATCCTGGAGATAAAAGCTGGTCAGGAATTTCACTTCCATGGATGGCTTTTGGATACTCCGTTTCAGTTACACCAATGCAAACATTGGCATTCTATAATTCGGTTGCAAATAATGGCGTAATGGTAAGACCTCAGTTTGTATCTGAAATTAAAGAATGGAACAAAACAATTAAAAAATACGATACAGAAGTGATTAATCCAAAGGTTTGTTCACCGGAAACGATTAAAAAACTAAAAGCTGTTTTAGAGAATGTTGTTAAAAAAGGAACAGCATCTAAATTGTATTCTAAAGATTTTTCTATGGCTGGCAAAACAGGAACGGCTCAGGTAAACTATGGGAAAAGAGACGGTACTCCAATGCACTATGCTTCTTCTTTTGTGGGTTATTTTCCGGCAGATAAGCCAAAATATTCTTGTATAGTAGTGGTTCATAAACCTAGTACAGTAAAAGGTGATTTTTATGGAGCTGGAGTTGCAGGTCCGGTTTTTAAGCGAATCGCACAAAAGATTTTCACGGAAGTTCCTTCGACAAATGAAATCAAAAAATTAGATAGAAAGATTCCGAAACAGGAGAAAAATTACAACGAATATTTTGCTAAGCTTCAAAAATCGCAACAATTAATTCCTAATGTCACGGGAATGCCGGGAATGGATGCTATTGCTTTATTAGAAAATTTAGGAATGAATGTAAGGACAAAAGGAATTGGAAAAGTAAAAAAACAATCGCTTCAGGCCGGTCAGCATATTGTTAAAAATACCACTATTACTCTCGAATTATTATAGTCTTCTCCCAACTTTTAAAGTGAGGAAAAAAAGAAAAAAATGAATAAATTATTAAAAGACATATTATATAAAGTAGCAATTGAAGCCGTTCATGGTTCGACGGATATCGCTATAGGTAAATTGGATTTTGATTCCAGAAAAATCGAAGCCAATGATGTGTTTGTTGCCATTCGGGGCTCTGTTTCAGATGGACATGATTACATTCAAAAAGCCATTGATCTAGGTGCTAAAGCCATAATTTGCGATACTTTTCCGGAAAAATTTCACAATGAGGTTACTTATATTCAGGTAATTGATACCAATAAGGCGCTTGCTTTTATGGCAGCTAATTATTTTGAAAATCCATCTGAAAAACTAAAACTGGTTGGAATAACAGGAACTAACGGAAAGACAACAATTGCATCTTTATTATATCAATTATTTAAAAAAGCAGGATTTAAAGTTGGTTTGCTTTCTACTGTGAAAATTTTGGTGGATGATCAAGAATATAAAGCAACTCATACCACTCCTGATTCCATTACAATTAATCATTTTCTAAACCAAATGATTGATGCAGGGGTTGAATATTGCTTTATGGAAGTGAGTTCACACGGAATTCATCAAAAGCGCACGGAAGCTTTACATTTTACGGGAGGTGTTTTTACAAATTTGTCTCACGATCATTTAGATTATCATCCCACTTTTGCGGAATACAGAGATGTTAAAAAATCTTTTTTCGACAATTTGCCAAAAACTGCTTTTGCCATTTCAAACATTGATGATAAGAATGGAGCAGTGATGTTGCAAAATACAGTGGCTCAAAAAAGAACCTATGCTCTGAAATCGTATGCCGATTACAAAGCACAAATTTTAGATAACTTATTATCAGGTTCCTTATTGAAAATAGAGGGTAATGAAGTTTGGGTGAAATTAATAGGTGTTTTTAATGCTTATAATTTATTAGCTATTTATGCCACGGCTATCGAATTAGGGATGGATTCTTTAGAAACACTTCGTTTGTTATCTGAATTAGAAAGTGTTTCCGGAAGGTTTCAATATATAGTTTCAGAGGCTAATATTACGGCAATTGTTGATTATGCACATACTCCGGATGCTTTAGAAAATGTTTTGAAAACGATTAATGAAGTCCGTACTAATAACGAACAATTGATAACGATTGTGGGTTGTGGAGGAAACAGAGATAAGGCAAAACGACCTATTATGGCCGGAATTGCATCTGAATTGAGTAATAAAACCATTCTGACTTCAGATAATCCCCGCGATGAAGATCCGGAGATTATTATCAGTGAAATGGAGCAGGGAGTACCGCCACAAAATCATAAAAAAGTTTTTGCTGTGACCGATAGAAAACAGGCCATAATGATTGCCTGTCAATTAGCCCAGCCCAATGATATTATTTTAATTGCAGGAAAAGGACATGAAACTTATCAGGAAATCAAAGGTATCCGTACTGATTTTGATGATATGAAGATTGTTAAAGAAATTTTAGACCAACTCCATAAATAGTAAAACTATGCTGTATTATTTATTTGATTATTTCAACAAAGTATTGAACCTTTCCGGAACAGGAGTTTTTCAATACATCACTTTCAGATCGGCATTGGCCTTTATTCTTTCGTTGTTGTTGTCTACAATTTATGGAAAAAGAGTCATTAGTTTTTTACAAAGACAGCAGGTAGGAGAGACCGTTCGTGAGCTGGGTTTAGCGGGTCAAAATGAAAAAGCGGGGACACCTACAATGGGAGGTTTGATTATCATTTTTGCTACATTAATTCCTGTTTTTCTGTTTGCCAAATTGCACAATATTTATGTTGTTTTGTTGATTGTAACTACCTTATGGATGGGGACAATAGGTTTTGTAGATGATTATATCAAGATATTTAAAAAAGACAAACAAGGACTAAAAGGAATTTTTAAAGTTTTTGGTCAGGTTGGATTAGGATTAATTGTAGGAAGTGTATTGTATTTTAATCCGCAGGTAACCGTGCGTACAGATACCGGGAAAACAGATGTATTTAAAGTGGTTACAACTACCGAAGCAGTTATTATGCCGGCTCCAGTAGAAGAAAAATCAACTGCTACTACGATTCCTTTTTTTAAAAATAACGAATTTGATTATGCTGAATTATTAGCATGGACAGGTGAAGGATATGAAAAATGGGCCTGGCTGATTTTTATTCCGGTAGTGATTTTTATTATTACAGCTGTTTCTAACGGAGCCAATTTAACCGATGGAATTGACGGACTCGCTGCGGGAACATCAGCAATTTCGGTATTAGCACTCGCCATTTTTACCTTCGTTTCAGGAAACATCATTTTTTCTAATTATCTCAATATTATGTATATCCCTAATTCGGGGGAAATGACGGTTTTTATTGCCGCTTTTGTAGGATCGCTCATAGGGTTTTTATGGTATAACTCCTATCCGGCATCCGTGTTTATGGGTGATACAGGAAGTTTAACAATCGGAGGAATTATAGCTGTTTTGGCAATTGCAGTCCGAAAAGAATTATTGATTCCACTTTTATGCGGAATCTTTCTGGTAGAAAATTTATCTGTGGTTTTGCAAGTGAGTTATTTTAAATACACTAAGAAAAGATTTGGCGAAGGCCGAAGAATTTTTCTGATGTCGCCATTGCATCATCATTATCAAAAGAAAGGCTATCATGAAAGTAAGATTGTGACCCGATTTTGGATTGTAGCCATCATGTTAGCGATACTTTCAATTGTCACCTTAAAATTGAGATAGTATGAGATTAGTAGTTTTAGGTGGCGGAGAAAGCGGAGTGGGGACAGCCATTCTGGGAAAAGAAAAAGGATATGATGTTTTTGTATCTGATTTTGGAAAAATAAAACAGCGTTACAAAGAAGTTCTTATAAATAAGGGTATCGAATGGGAGGATGAAAAGCATACTGAATCTTTAATCCTAAATGCCGATGTAGTGATGAAAAGTCCCGGTATTCCTGAGAAAGCACCGATAGTTAAAAAGCTGATAGAAAAGGGAATTCCGGTAATTTCCGAAATAGAATTTGCTGCTCCTTTTACTAAAGCTGTCACAATTGGGATTACAGGAAGTAATGGCAAGACTACTACGACGATGCTGACGTATCATTTGCTAAAATCAGCTGGTTTGAATGTAGGTTTGGGCGGGAATATAGGGAAGAGTTTTGCGGAGCAGGTTGCCGAAGATAAATACGATAGTTATGTGCTGGAATTAAGTAGTTTCCAGTTGGACGGAATCATAAATTACAAACCGCATATCGCTATTATAACGAATATCAGTCCGGATCATTTAGATCGGTACGATTATAAATATGAGAATTATATTGATTCGAAATTCAGAATAACGATGAATCAGACTGAAGAGGATTATCTCATTTATGATGCAGATGATGAAGCAATTTCAGAATGGTTACAAAAGAACAAAACAAGAGCAAAATTAATTCCTTTTTCATTGACAAAAACATTTGAAGAAGGAGCCTTTATAAAAAACAACACAATGGAAGCATTAATCAATCAAGAGGAATTTACAATGGAAACAGAATCAATTGCCTTAGAAGGAAAACATAATTTAAAAAATGCAATGGCAGCAACTTCTGTAGCTAAATTGATGAAAATTAGAAAAGCAACTATTAGAGAAAGTCTATCTAATTTTCAGGGTGTAGAACACCGTCTTGAAAAAGTATTGAAAATCCAAAATGTGCAATACATTAATGATTCTAAAGCAACAAATGTAAATGCTACCTTTTTTGCATTAGACAGTATGAATACGCCAACAGTTTGGATTGTAGGTGGTGTTGATAAAGGAAATGATTATAACGAACTGATGGCCTTAGTTCGTGAGAAAGTAAAAGCGGTAATTTGCTTGGGTGTAGATAATAAAAAAATTATCGATGCTTTTGGAAATGTTGTTGATATTATGGTTGAAGTAAATAGTATGAGTGATGCGGTGAGAATGGCACAACGTATTACTGAAAAAGGCGATACGGTTTTATTATCACCAGCTTGTGCCAGTTTTGATTTGTTTGAAAACTACGAAGACAGAGGACGCCAATTTAAAGATGCAGTGCATAATTTGTAAATCAAAGTTAGAAGTTAGGAGTTAGAAGTATAGCTGTTTGAACGTTTGCTTTTTCTCATAATCCATAACCGATAACCCATAACTTAAAAGTGATGAAACAACTAATTAGCAGATTAAAAGGAGATAAAGGGATTTGGTCATTCGTGGCCTTATTGGCCTTGTTTTCCTTTATGCCTGTTTTTAGTGCCAGTAGTAATCTGGCTTATTTGGGTCATGGAACCGGAAATACTTTAGGATATTTGTTGAAACATTTGGCACATATTGCCTGTGGTTTTGCTATTATTTACTACGTACACAAAATACCTTATCACTATTTCCGTTCTATATCTAAATGGTTGTTGCCTGTTGTCTGGGTCGTTTTAGCGATAACTATGATAAAAGGAACGGTTATTGGTGGAGCTAATGCCAGCAGATGGATTCAAATTCCGTTTGTGGGGATTTCATTTCAGCCTTCGGCTTTCGCAGCTTTGGTTTTGTTTGTTTTTGTAGCACGTTATTTGTCTAAAACAAGGACAGAACCTATTGATTTTATGGAATCATTAAAAGAGCTTTGGTTGCCGGTTTTTATCACCTTAATGTTTATTCTTCCTTCCAATTTTTCTACTACTGCATTGATTTTTTCAATGATATTAATGTTGGTTTTCATCGGGAAATATCCAATGAAATATATTGGTATTATAGTGGGTTCCGGAATTATATTTTTGACCTTCTTTGTTTTGGTTTCCAAAGCGTTTCCGGATGCAAAATTCTTTAGCAGGGTTAGGACATGGGAGAGTCGAATTGAAAATTTCAGTACCGATAAACCCGATGAGGATGATTACCAGATTGAAAAAGCTAAAATTGCCATTGCTTCAGGAAAAATATACGGATTAGGTCCGGGAAAAAGTGTTCAGAAAAACTTTTTACCACAATCATCTTCCGATTTTATTTATGCGATTATTGTTGAAGAATACGGATTAATAGGTGGTTTAGGGGTACTTTGTTTGTATTTGTTGCTGCTTTTTCGTTTTGTGGTTGCTTCGCATAAGGCTACAACTATTTTTGGAAAATTAGTCGTCATAGGACTGGGTTTTCCCATGATTTTTCAGGCTATGATTAATATGGCGGTTGCAGTCGAATTATTGCCCGTTACAGGACAGACTTTGCCATTGATAAGTAGTGGAGGAACGTCTATCTGGATGACTTGTATTGCATTGGGAATTATTATTGGTGTAACCAAAAAAGAAGAAGAAATAGAACAGGAACAAAAAGAAGCGGCTAAAAGAGAAGAAGCGCTTCAGCGATTGATTGATGCTGAATTGGCTTCAGAAGAACAGGATAAAGAGTCTTATTCGATAGAAGATAAAGTGGCAAATCCGATGAATGCTGTTTTAAATAAATAGATTGATAGTAATGAAACAATATAAATTCATATTAAGTGGCGGAGGAACCGGAGGACATATTTATCCTGCAGTTGCTATTGCTAATGAATTAAAATCAAGATTCCCGGATGCTGAATTTCTTTTTGTAGGAGCTCAGGATAAAATGGAAATGCAAAAAATACCGCAGGCAGGTTATGTAATTAAAGGCTTGTGGATTGCCGGATTGCAAAGAAAACTGACCTTACAAAATATGTTGTTTCCAGTTAAATTACTTGACAGTTTATGGAAATCCAGAAAAATAATTAAACAATTTAAGCCCGATGCGGTTATTGGAACTGGTGGTTTTGCAAGTGGCCCTTTGTTGCAGATGGCAAACATGCTGGGAATACCAACACTAATTCAGGAACAGAATTCTTTTCCCGGGATTACGAATAAATTGCTGAGTAAAAAAGCAAATGCTATTTGTGTGGCTTATGAAAATCTGGAACGGTTTTTCCCAAAAGAGAAAATGATTTTGACAGGAAATCCTGTCCGTCAGGATTTGATTGCTATAGAAAGTAAGCGAGAAGAGGCGATTGCATATTTTAAATTGGATGCCAATAAAAAAACGCTTTTGGTTCTTGGTGGAAGTTTAGGCGCCCGAAGAATCAATCAGTTGATAGAGAAAGAACTGAAAAATATTTTGGCTCAGGATGTTCAGATTATCTGGCAATGTGGGAAATTATATTTCGAAGAATATAAAAAATACAATTCGGAGAATGTTCAGGTGGTAGCTTTTATTGAAAAAATGGATTTTGTTTATGCTGCGGCAGATGTTATTATTTCGCGTGCAGGAGCTTCTTCGGTATCGGAATTATGCATTGTGGGAAAACCGGTGATTTTTATCCCGTCGCCTAATGTAGCCGAAGATCATCAGACAAAAAATGCAAAAGCTATTGTAGATAAAAAAGGAGCACTTTTGCTGAAAGAATCTCAATTGGATGCCGAATTTAGTTTGGTTTTTGAAGCCTTACTAAAGGATCCGGAAAAACAAAAACAACTGAGTGAAAATATAAAAGAACTCGCATTACCAGAAGCAACAAAGCAAATTGTGGATGAAATCGTGAAACTAATACAATAGCAATAGCAATTTCAATGACAAGAGCAATGACAAGAGCAATGACAATTGTCAATGGCAATGAAAAGCAAAATATTGTAGCAGTATAAAAAGAAGTAAAATAATTAATCCAGTCGTGATATCAGTTTTTGAAATTGATATTGTCATTGAAATTGAAATTGAAAAATGAATCTAAACCAAATACATAATGTCTATTTTATCGGTATCGGCGGTATTGGTATGAGTGCTTTGGCACGCTATTTTAAGTATATTGGAAAACAGGTTTCCGGTTATGATAAAACACCTACAATTTTAACGAATGAGTTAATTGAAAGTGGTATTGATATTCATTTTGAAGATGATATTAATTGGATTCCTAAGGATTATTTTGTAGAAAATACGCTGGTTATTATTACTCCGGCAGTTCCCAAAACACATGCGCAATGGAATTATTTTTTAGAACGTAATTATCAGGTCAAAAAGAGAGCTGAAGTTTTAGGAATAATAACTAAAGATACTTTTTGTTTTGCAGTGGCGGGGACGCATGGTAAAACAACTACATCCAGTATTTTAGGTCATATTTTGCACGAAAGTGGTGCTGATGTTACCGCTTTTATTGGCGGAATTGTAGAAAATTATAATTCAAATTTAATAGGAAGCGGGAAAACCGTAACTGTTGTTGAAGCAGATGAATTTGATCGTTCTTTCTTGCATTTGCATCCTAATATTGCTTGTGTGACTTCGATGGATGCGGATCATCTGGATATTTATGGAACAGATAAAGCAATTAAAGAATCTTTTACTGAGTTTGCGGATAAAGTAGAAGATAAATCTAATTTGTTTATTACTACTGATTTGCCTCTTTCGGGAGTGACTGTAGGAGTCAATGAATCAGCAGTTTATAATGCTTTTAATATTAGAATAGAAAATAGTAGTTATGTATTTGATGTACAAACACCGACTACTCTTTTAAAAGATTTTCGGTTTGGATTACCGGGAAGACACAATTTAATGAACGCTTTAATGGCTCTTGCAATGGCAGTAAATTTCGGCACCCCAACCGATGCCATTGCAAAAGCCTTAGCTTCATTTAAAGGAATAAGAAGGCGTTTTTCATACCAGATTAAAACTGAAAATCTGGTTTATATTGATGATTATGCACATCATCCTACTGAGATTAATGCGGTGCACCAAGCAGTAAGAGAATTGTATCCGGGTAAAAAAGTTTTGGCCGTTTTTCAGCCGCATCTTTTTAGCAGAACCAAAGATTTTGCTGATGATTTTGCAAAAAGTCTTGCTCAGTTTGACGATGTATTATTAATGGATATTTATCCGGCACGTGAGTTACCTATGATTGGAGTAACTTCGGAATGGTTGTTGTCTAAGATAGAGAATCAGAATAAAGCGATTGTTTCTAAAGAAGATTTGATAACAACTATGTTGAAAAGTGACGCGACAATTATGGTTACCATTGGAGCAGGAGATATTGGTGAAATGGTGGGGGCAATTAAAACAGCTTTAGATGAAAAAAATATTTAATTGGACAAATATCAGATTAATCCTAATGTTAGGGTTGGTTGTTTTTCTTTTTTCATTCACTTCAAAGCGAAATGAAAAACGAAAAATAGCTGCAATCAAGGTTTTTTTTGTAGGAGAAAACAATCTTTTTGTTAAGGAGGAAACGGTTAATAAATTGTTAATAGAAAATATGAGCAACCCCTTAGCTATTGAAAAAGATAAATTAGATTTGAATAAGCTGGAAAGAAAGCTTAATTCAAATGCGATGATTGAGGAATCGGATGTGTTTGTAAGTGTTGATGGTGTTCTGAAAGCGGTTGTAAAGCAAAAGACTCCTGTAGCCAGAGTGGTTAATGATTTTGAATCTTTTTATATTGATTATAAGGGAGGTAAGATGCCGTTATCGGATAATTTTACGGCTAGGGTTCCGCTGGTTTCAGGGAATATAAACAGTAAGAATGAAGCAAAATTAGCGCAGTTATTTTGTGCTATTTATGAAGATGACTTTTTGAAAAAAAACATCATTGCTATTCAGGTTTTGCCCAATGCCAGCTTAAAAATGTTCAATAGGAATTATGATTACCAGATTGATTTTGGCAGTATGATGAATTTTGAAACAAAATTTAAGAACTATAAAGCTTTTTTTCAAAAAGCAGTTTTAGATAGTACATTGTATAAATATAAGAAGATTGACCTCAGGTTTACAAAACA
The DNA here is from genome assembly GCF_900142775.1 of Flavobacterium flevense. Classification (GTDB taxonomy): domain Bacteria; phylum Bacteroidota; class Bacteroidia; order Flavobacteriales; family Flavobacteriaceae; genus Flavobacterium; species Flavobacterium flevense. Next base: position 399,540 of record NZ_FRCC01000001.1, on the reverse strand, counting down.
AGTAGTTTGCACTAAATAATAGAAAATGGAAAAAGAGAATATTGCAGTAGGTCTAGATATAGGGACAACCAAAATCGTTGCCATGATTGGCAAGAAAAATGAGTATGGTAAGTTAGAAATTTTGGGTGTTGGAAAATCCAAAAGTCTAGGTGTGGCTAGAGGAGTGGTGAATAATATTACACAAACCATTCAGTCTATCCAGCAAGCAATTAATGAAGCAGAAACAAATTCAGGTTATAAAATTAAAGATGTTGTTGTAGGGATTGCAGGTCAGCACATTCGTAGTATTCAGCATACAGATTACATCAGCAGAAGCAATCCGGAAGAAGTAATTGGTGGAAATGACATTCAATTACTGATTGATCAGGTGAATAAATTGGCCATGTTGCCGGGGGAAGAAATTATCCATGTTTTACCTCAGGAATTTAAAATTGATGGGCAATCGGAAATAAAAGAACCTATCGGGATGTATGGTGGACGATTAGAATCCAGTTTTCATGTTGTGGTAGGGCAGGCATCGTCTATACGTAATGTAGGGCGTTGTATTCAAAGTTCAGGTATCGAATTGTCAGGATTGACATTAGAGCCATTAGCGTCATCTGATGCAGTTTTAAGCCAGGAAGAAAAAGAAGCCGGAGTTGCCTTGATCGATATTGGTGGCGGAACAACTGATTTGGCTATTTTTAAAGATGGAATTATTCGTCACACGGCAGTTATTCCTTTTGGAGGAAATGTAATTACAGATGATATCAAAGAAGGCTGTTCTATTATCGAAAAACAGGCTGAATTGTTGAAAGTGAAATTTGGGTCAGCCTGGCCAGGAGAAAATAAAGACAATGAGATTGTTTCTATTCCGGGATTGAGAGGAAGAGAACCAAAAGAAATTTCATTAAAAAACTTATCCAAAATTATTCATGCCCGTGTAGTAGAAATAATTGAACAGGTTTTTACTGAAGTGAAAGCATATGGTCACGAAGATCCAAGAAAAAAATTAATTGCCGGAATTGTACTTACCGGTGGTGGTGCTCAATTAAAGCACATCAAACAATTAGTAGAATACATTACAGGAATGGATACCAGAATAGGATATCCTAATGAGCATTTAGCAGGTAATTCAGATGAGGAGTTTTCCAGTCCTTTATATGCAACTGCAGTGGGATTAGTAATGAATAGTATTTGCAATAATACACAAAGTGCGATTAGAAAAGAAGATGTAGTTTCTCAAAAAGTGGTTTATCAACGTGAACCGGTTGTTGAAATTGTAGAACGTTTTGAAGAAGCAGAGCCGGTAGAAACGCAAAGTTATTCCAGAAAAGAAGAATCAACAGGAGAGAAAATCAAACGTTCATTCTTTGATCGTTATGTGGATAAGATTAAAGATTTTTTAGATAACGCCGAGTAGTAAAAAGAAGAATAAAGACAAAATATATTAATATCAAAATACCAAATAATATGACGAGCAACTCAGAATTTGGAAGTATCTCATTTGATTTACCTAAAAATCAATCAAATGTGATAAAAGTAATAGGTGTAGGTGGAGGTGGTAGTAATGCTATCAATCATATGTTTAAGCAAGGAATCAAAGGAGTTGATTTCATTGTGTGTAATACGGATTCACAGGCATTACAAAATAGTGGGGTTCCTAATAAAATTCAATTAGGAGTAAATTTAACAGAAGGACTTGGTGCCGGAGCTAATCCGGATGTGGGGCAACAATCTGCTATCGAAAGTATCGCTGACATCGAAAAAATGTTAGACCGCAATACCAAGATGGTTTTTATCACTGCCGGAATGGGTGGAGGTACAGGTACGGGTGCGGCGCCGGTAATTGCTCAACTGGCTAAAGAAAGAGAAATTCTGACGGTAGGTATTGTGACCTTGCCTTTTACCTTTGAAGGGAAAGTGCGTCAGGAGCAAGCGCTTATTGGAATTGAAAAATTACGTAAACAAGTAGACTCTTTAATTGTTATCAATAATAACAAATTAAGAGAAGTATATGGAAATCTTGGTTTTAAAGCAGGATTCTCTAAAGCGGATGAAGTTTTGGCAACAGCCTCAAGAGGAATTGCCGAAGTAATTACACATCACTATACTCAAAATATCGATTTACGTGATGCTAAAACGGTATTAGCAAATAGTGGAACTGCTATCATGGGTTCTTCTGTTGCTTCAGGTGAAAACAGAGCTAAAGAGGCTATAGTTGCTGCTTTAGATTCTCCGTTATTAAATGATAATAAAATTACAGGAGCCAAAAACGTATTGTTGCTCATCGTTTCTGGATCTAACGAAATTACCTTAGATGAAATAGGCGAAATTAATGACCATATTCAAAGTGAAGCCGGTTACAATGCTAATATCATCATGGGAGTTGGTGAAGATGATACATTAGGTGATGCTGTGGCAGTGACTATTATTGCAACTGGATTTGATATTGAACAACAAAACGGAATCGTTAATACGGAGCCAAAAAAAATCATTCATACCTTAGAAGATGAGCAAAGAAGTGTTCATAATCTAAGTAACAATACAGTTGCAGGTTTTGATTTAGATATTGATAAGCCGGTAAGTAGTAATGTTGAAGAAAGAGTTGTTTTTGACTTAATTGATGAAGAGGAAGTTGTTGCAGCTGCTCCTGTGGCAGAAAAAGTTGTTCCTGTTGAGGGAAACGAGGAATTGATGGCAATGTCTGAATTTATTAAAAATATTGATGTTACTTTCGAAATTGTTTCTCCAATAAAAGAAGAAGAATTTACTTTTTCAGCACCAAAAGCAGCAGAAGTAAAACAACCAATTATTGAAGAGCCTAAAGCAATCGAAAAACAAGAGCAGACTTCTATTTCTTTTGATTTGCCTCTTTTTAAATCGGAGCCGGTTAAACCGGAACCAGTTCAGGAAAAAGAAGAAAAAATTTTATTTGAATTGACAAATGAAACTAAAGATATTAAGGTAAACCAAGCTGTGCAGTTTGTTCCGGTAACTGAATTGTCAGACAAAGGAGTCATCAGATATTCTCTTGAAGAATATATGGAGGCAGAAAACGAATTAATTTCGTCTAAGCCGGTAGCAAAAGTGGTGGAAGAAGTAATTCCTGAAGAGTTAAACATCACCATGAAAAAAGTAGAAATACCTTCAGAAGATTTTTCAAAAGCCGAAGATATTTCTCCTATCGAAATGACAATTGAAGAAACATTACGCTTAAGAGCTGATGAAAGAAGAAAAAAATTAAAAGAATTCAATTATAAGTTTCACAATAATGTTTCTAAGATTGATGAATATGAAAAAGAACCTGCTTATAAAAGATTAGGTATCGATATTTCAAATAATCAAACTAACAATGCAAATTCAAGAATATCAGTAGGGACTGACAGCAATAATGATTTGCAATTGCGTTCTAATAATTCTTATTTGCACGACAACGTAGATTAATCTATCCATTTTTGCATACAATAACCCGAAAGTTGCATTTAATTTTCGGGTTATTTTTTTTACCTTCGCAAAAATAAACAGAGTTTCAGTATAAGTAATTGTCTCCTGAACTCTTTTTAAAAATAATGTCAAACACAGCAGTATTGCTTAATAATAAGAAACCAATGAGTTTATCAGTACAGATCATGGAAGAGATTAAAACAGCCATGAGAGCCAAAGATACCGTAGCTTTAGAAGCTTTGAGAGCAATCAAATCAGAATTACTTTTAGCTCAGACTTCTTCAGGATCAAAAGAAGAAATTTCGGCAGATGAAGAAGTTAAATTGTTACAGCGTTTAGTAAAAACACGTAAAGAAAGCGCCAGAATTTTTACAGAACAAAATCGTCCTGATTTAGCTGAACCGGAATTAGCTCAGGTTGCTGTAATTGAGAAGTTTTTACCGGCTCAATTAAGCGAAGAGGAAATAGAAGCTGTCATTGCTAAAATTATTGCTGAAACAGGAGCATCCGGAATTGCATCAATGGGAAAAGTAATGGGATTAGCTTCTGCACAATTAGGAGGAACTGCTGAAGGAAAAACAGTTTCTACTATTGTAAAAAAATTATTAGTTTAATAAAAGTTAGATTTTAGAATTTAGACTTCTGATTAATATGAAATCTAAATTCTAAAATTAAAATGGCTGCGTAGTTCAACTGGATAGAATATCAGATTTCGGCTCTGAGGGTTGCAGGTTCGAACCCTGCCGCGGTCACATTCCAATAACCTCAAAAATAATCAGATTTAAAAGATTGTTTTTGAGGTTTTTATTTTAAATTTAATTACATAATCCATTTAATGGAACAGATATGGTGTTTCAATTTTTTGTCATTCTTGTTTTTGCGATACTTGCTTTTCAATTAATTGTGTTCAGGATTATTGAACCTGCTTATGTTCTGGCTTTCAAGAAACCCTTGTTTTTACATGCATATCCTTTGCTGAAAAAATTGAATAGTGAACAAAAAGCAATTTTAGAACATAATTTTCCTTTTTATAACCGACTTAATTTGAAAAGGAAAAAGTATTTTGAACATCGGGTAAAGGAGTTTTTGTCTAAATATGAGTTTGTAGGCAAGGATATAGCAATTACCCCACTGATGCAAATATTGATAGCAGGTACTTATGTAATGCTGACTTTTGGTTTCAGGAAATATTTGATTGAATTGTTTTCAAGAATTGTTATTTATCCATCAAGTTATTATTCGTCTTCCAATGATGCATATCATAAAGGAGAATTTAATCCCCGAATGAAATCCATTGTTTTTTCGTGGGAAGATTTTGTTTTAGGTCATGAAACCTCTAATGATAATATTAATTTGGGATTACATGAATTTGCACATGCATTGCATTTTCATTGTTTGAAGAGTAATGATCCAAGTGCTGTTATCTTTTATGATGAGTTTAATAAAAGCATGAATTATTATAAAGATGACTCGTTGAATGCGGAATTGCGTTCCAATGGGTATTTTAGATTATATGCTTATCAGAATCAATTTGAATTTTTAGCTGTCATTCTGGAGCACTTTTTTGAGACACCGGCAATTTTTAAAAAACAGCATCCTGAGTTATTTAAAATTATCGTTAAAATGATTAATTTTGAAGAAAAGGTTTAAAAAAAGCCTCAAAAGCAATCAAATCTTATGGATTGCTTTTGAGGCTTTTTATTTTAAATAGATCTTTTGGTGTTATTTCTTGTCAATTTTGTATAATCTGCCCTGATCAGTGATAGCATATAAAGCGCCATCATTTCCTTGTGTAATGTCTCTGAATCTTTGATTTTTCTGAGCAAGAAGCCTTTCTTCTCCAATGATTCGATTGTCTTTAATAGCAAGGCGAACAATATGCATACCACTTAGGGTTCCTATAAAAAGGTTGTTTTGCCATTCAGGAACACGATTTCCGGTATAAAAAGTCATTCCGCTTGGTGATACTACCGGATCCCAATAATAAACGGGTTGCTCCATACCTTCTTTTTGCTGAATTCCTTCACCAATAATTCCTCCACCGTATTCTATTCCATACGTAATTACCGGCCAGCCATAGTTTTTCCCTGCCTCTAAACGGTTAATTTCATCACCTCCACGTGGTCCGTGTTCGCTGAGCCAGATTTCGTCTGTAACAGGATGCATAGCTAATCCCTGAGGATTTCTATGTCCAATTGTGTATAATTCGGCTAATGATTGTGCCTGATTAAAACTTGGATTTCCAGGAGCTGCTTGTCCATTTTTTGTTATTCGGACCACTTTGCCTAAACTTGTCGAAGTAGATTGGGCTAATGGTCTTGTTTCAAGTACGGAGCGTTCTCCGGTACTGACTAAAAGGTTTCCTGTTTTGTCAAAAAGGATACGTCCTCCATAATGAAGTGTACTATTATTTGCAGGAGTAGTTCGGTAAATAACGGTGGCGTTTTCTATGCTTTTTGAGTCGCCGGATAGTTTACCCTTTGCAACAGCTGTAATGTTTCCGCCTGATACAGCTTCAGAAAATACCCAGTACAGTAGTCTGTTAGATTCAAAATCTGGATCCAGACAAAAACCTAATAAACCTCCCTGATTTGCAGCATTTACTGCAGGAATGCCGGAAATAGGATTACTTACTTCTCCTGTTGTGGTTACAATACGGAAAACACCGTCTTTTTCAGTTATTAATAGTCTGCCATCCGGAAGGCTTTTAACGCTCCAGGGTTTTGTGAGAGCGGTAGTAATTATCTTTGATTCGTAATCCGTATTGGTTTGTATTCCATTTACACGGGTTTGCCCATCAAATGCCGGTTTGAAACTGGTGTTAGGATTGTTAGTTTCTGCCGGATTGGTAATAGTACCGGGATTATTTTTTGTATCGTTATTATTCGAGCAGCTGAAGAGGCTAAATAATGCAGTAGATAGTATCGTGATAGATTTAATTTTTCTCATCGTATTCGGGGAATTAAGTTTATGATTAAAGCTTTTACAAAGCTCTGTCATTTAGAGGAGAAAATTTTATATAATTTGAGTTTCTGATTATATAATTATCTATTGTGTAGTGTTTTAGTGGTTTTGTGTGAATTGTTTTTTATTTGAAATAAAAAGAAGCCTTCTCAGTTCAGTTTGAGAAGGCTTTGGGATATTATTTTATAGACTGGTAATTTTCTTTAAATCGGCTACTGTGGCAATTGGGTCAGCAGCGCCAAAAACATAACTTCCGGCTACCAAAACATCTGCTCCGGCTTCTACTAATTGAACTGCATTTTTATTAGTTACTCCACCGTCAATTTCGATAATGGTTGAAGCACCTTTTCTATTGATTAAAGCTTTTAACTTTCTGATTTTATCATAAGTGTTTTCTATGAATGATTGTCCTCCAAAACCCGGATTCACACTCATGATACAAACCAAGTCAATATCGTTAATTACATCTTCAAGTAAATCAACATTGGTATGCGGATTTAAGGCAACTCCGGCTTTCATTCCTTCGGCTTTAATGGCTTGTAAGGTTCTGTGAAGGTGAGTGCAGGCTTCAAGGTGAACAGTTAATACATCAGCTCCTAATTTTTTGAAAGTCGAAATGTAACGATCCGGATCAACAATCATCAAATGTACATCAATAGTTTTGTTTGCATGTCTTTTGATAGCTTCTAAAACCGGCATTCCAAAAGAAATATTGGGAACAAAAACGCCATCCATGATGTCAATGTGAAACCAGTCTGCTTCACTGGTATTAATCATTTTGATGTCGCGTTCCAGATTAGCAAAATCAGCAGCTAATACTGATGGAGCAATAAGTGTGTTTTTCATTATGGTTGTGTTGTGTGTTGAATTTTTGCAAAGGTACAAAATCAAATTAGAAAATTATGTTTTCTTGACGGAGCAGTTTTTGCGTGAGTGATAGGAGCACTCCGCCAAAGCGGAGCGGATAGCACGACAGCAGCTGAAAAAAAGAGCGGATCTACGCAAAGAGGCTTAGCTCTTTTTTTTCAGATGGTGGCACGCCCAAAATAAATGTATAGTTGGTATAAAAAAAAACTCCGGTTTGAGCCGGAGTTTGAGATAGTGTTATAGGATTAACCTAAGTAAGTTTTTAAGATTTTACTTCTGGAAGTATGTTTTAATCTACGGATTGCTTTTTCTTTAATCTGACGAACACGCTCACGTGTCAGGTCAAAAGTTTCTCCAATTTCTTCCAGAGTCATTGGGTGTTGATCACCAAGACCAAAATACAAACGAACTACATCAGCCTCACGGGGAGTTAATGTTTCTAGTGAACGCTCGATTTCAGTACGTAAAGATTCGTGGATTAATTCTCTGTCCGGATTTGGAGATTCACCTGAACGTAACACGTCATAAAGGTTAGAATCTTCTCCTTCAACAAGAGGGGCATCCATTGATAAATGACGACCGGAGTTTTTCATAGACTCTTTTACATCATTTACGGTCATATCCAGTTCTTTTGCAATTTCTTCAGCAGAAGGCGGACGCTCGTTAGATTGCTCTAATAAAGCGTACATCTTGTTGATTTTGTTGATAGAACCAATTTTGTTTAATGGTAAACGAACGATACGGGATTGCTCAGCCAAAGCCTGAAGAATCGATTGACGAATCCACCAAACTGCATACGAAATGAATTTAAAACCACGTGTTTCATCAAAACGTTGTGCAGCTTTAATCAATCCTAAGTTTCCTTCGTTAATTAAATCAGGAAGTGTTAATCCTTGATTTTGATATTGTTTTGCTACCGAAACAACGAAACGTAAATTAGCTTTTGTTAATTTTTCCAGAGCTCTTTGATCTCCGGCTTTAATTTTTTGTGCTAATTCTACTTCTTCGTCAGCAGTAATAAGGTCAACTTTTCCAATTTCTTGTAAATATTTGTCTAATGAAGCAGTTTCACGATTGGTAACCTGCTTGGTGATTTTAAGTTGTCTCATGTTATTGTTGTCCCATTTTTTATAGTGTACAAATGGTTATACGTACGGAGTTGTAAGAAAGTTACAAAATCTTCAAAAAAATTTTATTTAAGCTTACAAAAAACAAAAATCCCGTCTCGTTTTTTACAACGAGTCGGGATTTTTTATAATTAAACCTTTAGTAAACTAAGATATGATTACTCTTTTTTCTCCTCACGCGGAGGTCTTGCGATAAGTGCTTTTCTTGACACTTTTTCTTTTTTAGTTTTAGGGTCAAGTCCTAAGTATTTCACTTGGAATACATCGCCCATGTTCACTACATCGGTTACGTTTTCAGTACGTTCCCACGCTAATTCAGATACGTGTAATAAAACCTCGTTTCCTGGTGCTTCTGTATATTCAACTACAGCTCCAAAATCCAGCATTTTGATTACTTTTACTTCATAAGCTTCTCCCATTTGTGGTTTGAAAGTGATTGACTTAATTTTAGCCAATACTGCTTCAATTCCGGCAGGATCTGTACCTAAGATTTCGATAACTCCTTGTTCGTCTACTTCGTTGATAACAATAGTTGTTCCGGTAGCTTTTTGTAATTCCTGAATTACTTTTCCACCAGGTCCAATTAAAGCGCCAATGAAGTTTCCAGGAATAGTTCTGGTAATGATTTTAGGAGAATGTGCTTTAACATCTTCTCTAGGAGTAGCGATAGTTTCTGTTAATTTTCCTAAGATATGCAAACGTCCGTCACGAGCTTGAGATAAAGCTTGTTCCATGATGTCATAACGTAATCCGTCAATTTTGATATCCATTTGACAAGCAGTGATTCCGTCAGCAGTACCAGTTACTTTAAAGTCCATGTCACCTAAATGATCTTCATCACCTAAGATATCTGAAAGTACAGCAAATTTTTCACCGTCAGTAATCAATCCCATAGCAATTCCGGAAACCGGTTTCACCATTTGAACTCCTGCATCCATCAAAGCCATAGTTCCTGCACATACTGTTGCCATAGAAGAAGAACCGTTAGATTCTAAAACTTCTGAAACAATACGAATAGTATAAGGACAATCAGCAGGAATCATGTTTTTTAATGCACGTTGTGCTAAGTTTCCGTGACCTACTTCTCTTCTTGAAGTTCCTCTTAAAGGACGAGCTTCACCAGTTGAGAAAGGAGGGAAGTTATAGTGTAAGTAGAATTTTTCTTCTCCTTGTTCAGATGGAGAGTCAATTTGATTTGCTTCTCTGGATGTTCCTAAAGTTACTGTAGCTAATGCCTGAGTTTCTCCACGTGTAAATAATGAAGAACCGTGTACAGAAGGTAAATAATCAGTTTCACACCAGATAGGTCTGATTTCTGTTGTTTTTCTTCCGTCTAAACGAATTCCTTGTTCAAGAATTACATTACGAACAGCTTCTTTATTGGTTTTGTAGAAATATTTTCCAACTAATCCGGCTAAGTCAGCATTTTCAGCATATTCTTCTTCAGTAAACAATGCTTGGCATTCTGTTTTTACAGCAGCAAATTTTTCGCCTCTTTCGCTTTTTCCTGATGCTTCTGCTGCAATAGCATAACATTTATCATAAGCAGCAGCTTTTACTTTTGTATAAACAGCTTCATCTTCTACTTCACCATCATAAGTTCTGTAATCAGGATTTCCAACAGCCGCTCTTAAACGTTGTTGTGCTGCAATTTGTACTTTGATTGCTTCGTGAGCAAATTTAATTGCTTCAATCATTTCGGCTTCTGAAATTTCTTTCATTTCACCTTCCACCATCGCAACAGAATCCATAGAAGCACCAATCATCATGTCGATGTCTGATTTTTCCAATTCTTCTCTGCTTGGGTTGATAACCAATTTACCATCCACACGTGCAACACGTACTTCGGAAATTAAGTTGTAAAATGGAATATCAGAAACGGCTAAAGCGGCAGATGCTGCTAAACCGGCTAATGCATCTGGCATAACGTTGTCGTCATGTGACATTAGCTGAATCATTACCTGAGTTTCAGCGTGGTAATCATCCGGGAAAAGAGGACGTAATACACGGTCTACTAAACGCATTGTTAATACTTCGCTGTCGCTTGGACGCGCCTCTCTCTTGAAGAAACCTCCAGGGAAACGACCTGCGGCAGCAAATTTTTCACGGTAATCTACCGTTAATGGTAAAAAATCAATTCCTGCGTTTGCTGTTCTTGCTGATACTGCTGTTGCTAAAAGCATGCAATTTCCTAAACGAACAACAACCGAACCATCGGCTTGTTTTGCTAATTTACCTGTTTCGATTGAGATGCTTCTTCCATCTCCTAAATCGATAATTTCTTGTTTTACTTGTGGAATCATAAGTTTTCCTTTAATTTGATTGTACAATGGGTTTTAGTTGTGTTGTTGTTGTGTAGTTGTTGTAATCTAAAACCAAATGAAAAACCAAACTTTTTTTTATGCAATAATATGTAAACAAAAAGAGGTACTTGCGCACCTCTTTTTAATGTATTATTTTCTAATACCTAATTCTTTGATAATTTCACGATATCTGTTGATTTCTTTCTTTTTCAAGTAATCTAACAAAGATCTTCTTTTACCTACCAGTTTTACCAGGGAACGCTCTGTATTATAATCGTGACGATTTTTTTTCAAGTGACCAGTTAAGTGGTTGATTCTAAATGTAAACAAAGCGATTTGCCCTTCAGCAGATCCAGTGTTTACTGCTTGTCCTCCGTGTTTCGCGAAGATTTCTTCTTTAACTTCTTTAGTTAAGTACATGCTAATATTATTTAATGATTATTATGTATGTCTCATCACTAGTTGATAGACGGCTGCAAAAGTAGAAAATAATTATCAATTATGACCCAAAAAAGTATTTTTTTTATTTTTTGGACAGGTGAAGCTATTATCAATTGCAGATTTTTTTGTTAATTACCAGCTAATGTAATAGGAAGGTGGTATAATACTCTAACGAATTGTCCTCTTTGTTTGGCAGGTATCCATTTTTCATAACTGGATATCACTCTGATTGCTTCCTGATCTAATGTTTCGTTAAATGATTTTACAATTTTAGGTTCAACTATTTCACCTTCTTTATCCACAATAAACCGTATGTATATTTTGCCGCTTAGTGATTTGTATTCTTTAGGGATTTTGAAATTTTTCCCCACAAACTGATAAAAATTTCGTATTCCTTTTAAAGGCTCCGGTTTGCTTTCTAAAACAGTATAATGATATTCATTATTGTCTTTATCAGTACTAATGCCTGATATTAGTTCTCCTTTTTGGTATTTTTCGATGTAGGTACATTTTGTATTGTATTTTCCTTGCCATATTCCTTCTTTAAGACCATCTTCTATGGTACCGGTGTCAGAATTTTTCTCGGTTATCTCTTCATATTGACCATTCCCGTCGATTATAGTTTGTTGACCGTCCTTATTCCAAAATTGAATAATTTTTACAATACTTTTTTTGTTATTGTTATCCCAGATTATTTCTTTTTCTGATTTTTTTATGTTGTCCTTATACCACTCTATTTGTTTTCCGTTTAGTTTATTATCTACATAGTTAGATTCTTTTTTCTTATTCCCATTTTCATAATAGTCAATACGTGTGCCTTCAAATTGCATTTTGTCTTTGTCTTTTGTAGTAGCACTCATGCTTTTTTTTCCGGATTTATAATATTCCAGAACGGTATACAAGTCTTTGTCGCTTTTATAATCTTCAATAATTCTAATGTAAGAATAGTTTTTGTCTGTAGTAATACTATGTAGAGAATCCAGTAGAATGGTTTTGCTTCCTTTATTCTGAGCAAAAAAGGATACTGAAATTAATAGTAATGTGGTGGTTAGTAAGTTGGTTTTCATACTGTAACTTTTTTTTTCAAATATAATGAATTATACTACAGTATTGTATTGCAATATGTGAAATTTTTGAACTGCAAAACTGATATGATTATTTTATTTTACATAAATTTGATAAAAATAAAATTTGAAAAAATATCTTATTCTATATCGGCCTTTTTTAGTTTTCTTAGCGAAGTTTTTTTTGACTTATTTAATTTTAAGCCTTGTTTATCAGTTTTTTATATCTGGTTTTGAGGGGGATACAGTCGATTCGATAACGCAGTTAGTTGCTGAAAACACCATGCAACTACTTACTTTTTTTGGTGCCGATTTTTATATTAAAACAATTCCGCAAACTACTAATATCCTTTTTTATTATAATCAGCAGGCCGTTGCCCGAATGATTGAAGGCTGCAATGCCATAAGTGTCATTATTTTATTTATTTCATTTGTGGTTTCTTTTTCAGGGAAATTAAAACCTACTTTATTATTTGTTTTTGGAGGGAGTATTTTTATTTATATTCTAAATGTAATCCGAATTGCTTTATTGTGTCTTGCCTTGTATTGGTTTCCGGAACATCAATCATTGCTGCATGAAATTATTTTTCCGCTGTTTATTTATGGAGTTGTTTTTATTTTATGGGTAATCTGGGTCAATAAATTTTCATTATATGCTAAATAAAATTTATACTCATCGGCTACAACTTTTGCTCGCTTTGGGGCTGTTGCTTTGTTTTGTATTCGTTCGTTATTATGAAACTACATTGTTTTATGATCCGTTTTTGGCTTATTTTAAAAGTGATTTCAATAAAATGGATTTGCCTGAATTTGATGTTTTTCGCCTGATTTTGAATTTATTTTTCCGCTATAGTCTGAATATGATTATTTCTCTGGGACTGATTTATGTGATTTTCAAAGATAAAATGATGATTCAGTTTTCCTTTTTTTTATACCTCATTGCTTTTCTGTTATTAATTGTCTTCTTCTTCCTGGTCATCCATTTCTATGGCTCACAGAATAATTTTTTACTTTTTTATATCCGAAGATTCTTAATTCAGCCCTTATTTGTATTACTGTTTATTCCGGGGTTTTATTTTCAAAAGCGAAATTCCTAATATTTTTTGCGTAACTTTAAGTAAGTTATTACAGTGAATAATTAGTAATTTACAGCGATATGAAAATTGTAAAACATTCCGGTGCTGTTGTTGATTTTAATCCTGATAAACTTACTCAGTCTTTGTTGAGGTCAGGAGCAGACAGTTTTACAGCAGATCTTATTCTAAAAGAGATTATTAAAGATGTTTATGAGGGAATTTCGACTAAAAGCATTTATAAAAAAGCTTTTGCCTTATTAAAACATCATACTAATTCTCATGCTGCACGATACAATCTTCGGGCAGCAATCCAAATGTTAGGTCCGGAAGGCTTTTTTTTCGAAAAATATATAGCCCGGATTTTTGAAGCCGAAAAATACCAAACTCAAACCAATATCATTTTGCAGGGCAATTGTGTATTGCATGAAATTGATGTTTTGATTAAAAAGAATAATGTAATTGGTATGGTCGAATGTAAGTTTCACGGTGGAAAACAAGGGGTTTCGGATGTCAAAATTCCATTGTATGTTTTTTCCCGATTTAATGATTTACGGTTTAACAGTTATACTCTTTTTTCGAATAAAGATAAAATTTCTAGTTGCTGGATTGTCACTAACACCCGTTTTACTGCCGATGCTATAGCTTTTGCAGAATGCTCCGGAATTAATTTACTGAGTTGGGATTATCCCGAAAAAAGGAATTTAAGGTCAATGAATAATAATGATTGTTTGTATCCGGTAACTTGTTTGACCACTTTAACTAAGGCCGAAAAAGAAAAATTATTGTTGCTGGATGTTATTTTAGTAAAAGAATTGGTTGCTAACAGGATTGACTTAAAAGAAATAGGGATAAGCAATTTCAGAATAAAAAATGTTTTGAAAGAAGTGGCTGAACTCTGTAAATGTGGTTGAATTTTAAAAAAAATAAGGCTATGAAAATCAAATTTATAGGAGCAGCCGGAACGGTAACGGGATCAAAAACGTTGATAGAAAGTAATGGAATCCGTATTTTAATTGATTGCGGATTGTTTCAGGGATTAAAGTCTTTGCGGGAACTCAATTGGGAGCCTTTGCCGGTTCTGGCAGATACAATTGATTATGTTTTACTGACACATGGACATTTAGACCATTGTGGCTGGTTGCCAAGATTAGTAAGTCAGGGTTTTCAGGGCAAAATTTATTGTACTGGGCCTACAATGGAAATTTCAAAGTTAATATTAGTTGACAGTGCTAAAATTCAGGAGGAAGATGCTAAAAAAGCCATTCAGGAAAATAGTTCAAGACATGAAATAGTGAAACCCTTATATAGTGTAGAAGAAGCAAAAAAGGTATTTCCGCTTTTTAATGTTGTAGCTCCTAACGTGAAAGTAAGTGTTGAGCCGGAAATTGAAGCTGTATTTACTCCGGCGGGACATATTATAGGAGCATGTAGCATAAGTCTGGAACTGGAAGGTAAGACTTTAGTTTTTTCGGGAGATTTAGGAAGAGATAATGACGTTTTATTGTATCCTCCTGTTAAACCAAAAAAAGCCGATTTAGTGTTTTTAGAAAGTACTTATGGCGACCGTTTGCATCCTGATAGTGATCCCAAAACAGAATTAGAAAATACTATTAATGAAACTTTTAAAAAAGGCGGAACAGTTATCATTCCAAGTTTTGCAGTAGAACGCGCCCAGAGCATTATGTTTATTTTATGGGAATTAAAAAAAGAAGGACGCATTCCTGATATTCCGTATATTCTTGATTCGCCCATGGGAATAGGAGCTTTTGAGGTTTTTTTTAACAATACCCAATGGCATAAACTGAGTTTAGCCGATTGTCAGGCAATGAGCAAAATGTTTGTAATTAATGCTGATTATGAAGAAACGCTCGCTGCCATCAATAATAAAGGAGCAAAAGTGGTCATTGCAGCAAGTGGAATGATTACCGGAGGACGCGTTTTAAGTTATTTAGAAAATTACATAGGTCTTCCTGAAACTACCATTATCATAGTAGGGTATCAGGCAGAAGGAACAAGAGGGAGAAAATTAATTGAAGGTGCTAAATCCATTAAAATATTTGGCAGTTATTATAAAGTACGGGCTAAAATCACAGAAATAAACGGTCTTTCGGCTCATGGAGATCAGGCTGATTTGTTAGATTGGTTGTCAGAACTTGAAAATAAACCTCACCGGGTTTTCTTAGTTCATGGAGAACATGCTGCCGCAGATGAATTACGAATAAAAATCAGAGAAAATTATGGTATAAATTGTTCCGTACCCCTGATGGGACAAGAATTTAATTTTTAAATTACACTTACTAAATAAGAACTCCTTTTTTATCGTTAATAAAACTTTAAAACAAATGAATAAATTGTGGTTAAGCTAATTTATTCTTACTTTCACGCTCGAAATATTTGACTTAAATCCTGACGAATGAATAGCTTTGATTGGAAAAACCTGATAGACCCACTTTTTTATATTCATTTTGATATAAATGGGATAAAACTAGGTGTTTATATTGTATTGTTTATTGTTTTTGCCGAAACAGGATTGTTTGCGGGTTTCTTTTTACCAGGCGATAGTTTGCTTTTTCTTGCAGGGATTTATAACCGGGAATTGATTGAAAATATCATGTTTATTGAGAGTGATTTTATAAATGTAACTTTGCTTTCCTTAATGGTTGCCTTTGCCGGTATTTTAGGTAATATTGTAGGCTATTGGTTTGGAGCTAAAAGCGGATATTATTTGTATAATAAAGAAGATTCTTTCTGGTTTAAGAAAAAATACCTGGTTCAGTCTAAAGCTTTTTTTGAAAGACATGGAGGAAGAGCCATTATTTTTGCTCGTTTTTTACCTATTTTCAGAACTTTTGCTCCTATTGTGGCCGGTATTGTAATGATGGAGAAAAAAAAGTTCATGTTTTATAATGTAATAAGTTCTCTTCTTTGGTCCTTTTTACTAATATTTGCAGGACATTATTTGTATGGTTTCTTGTTAAATAACTATCAAATCGACTTAAAAAACCATATCGAGCTTATTATCATCGGGTTGGTTATTGTTACTCTGTTGCCGGTTATACTTAAATTGGCTAAAAAATCAACCGAAACAAAAGATTCTTAAAAAAGGAAATTTTAATCCAATAAAAAATCCGTCTCATTTTGCAACGAGACGGATTTTTTTATGTTTAAGAATTTGGGAATTACATCATTCCCGGCATTCCACCGCCCATTGGCATTCCGCCACCAGCGTTTTCTTCTTTAATGTCTATTAAAGCACATTCAGTTGTTAATATCATTCCTGAAACCGATGCAGCATTTTCTAATGCAACACGAGTCACTTTTTTAGGATCAATGATACCGGCTTTTAACATATCAACATATTCATTTGTTTTAGCATTGTATCCAAAATCACCGCTTCCTTCAGCCACTTTTGCTACAACTACTGATCCTTCCAGACCTGCATTTTCAACAATAGTTCTCAATGGAGATTCAACAGCACGGGAAACAATTTGGATTCCGGTAGCCTCATCAGCATTTTCAGCTTTCAAATTAGCTAACGCTCCTTTAGCTCTTAATAATGCTACACCACCACCGGCAACAATTCCTTCTTCTACAGCCGCACGAGTTGCATGAAGCGCATCATCAACACGGTCTTTTTTCTCTTTCATTTCTACTTCAGAAGCAGCTCCAACATAAAGTACAGCAACACCACCGGCTAATTTAGCCAAACGTTCCTGTAATTTTTCTTTGTCATAATCAGATGTTGTTACTTCCATTTGACCTTTAATCTGGTTCACACGGTTTTTAATCATTTCAGCTTCACCGGCACCGCTTACAATAGTAGTATTGTCTTTATCTATAGCCACTCTTTTTGCAGTTCCTAACATTTCGATAGTAGTGTTTTCAAGAGTATAACCTCTTTCTTCAGAGATTACAGTTCCACCGGTTAAGATAGCGATGTCTTCTAACATTGCTTTTCTTCTGTCTCCAAAACCTGGTGCTTTTACAGCAGCAATTTTTAAAGCGCCACGCAATTTATTTACAACAAGAGTTGAAAGCGCTTCTCCGTCAACATCTTCTGCAATAATCAATAATGGTTTTCCTGATTGTGCAACCGGCTCAAGAACAGGTAGTAATTCTTTTAGAGAAGATACTTTTTTGTCGTATAATAAGATGTATGGAGAGTCTAATTCTACTTCCATTTTCTCAGAATTCGTCACAAAATACGGGGACAGGTATCCTCTGTCAAATTGCATTCCTTCAACTACATCAACAAATGTATCTGTACCTTTAGCTTCTTCAACAGTGATAACTCCTTCTTTACCCACTTTTGCAAAAGCAGTAGCAATTAATTCACCAATAACTTCATCGTTATTTGCAGAAATAGAAGCGATTTGTTTGATTTTGTCAGAATCACTTCCTACCACCTGAGATTGTTTGGCAAGGTCAGCAACGATAGCTTCTACCGCTTTGTCAATACCTCTTTTTAAATCCATTGGGTTAGCTCCGGCAGCAACGTTTTTCAAACCTTCTTTTACGATAGCTTGTGCTAAAACGGTTGCAGTTGTAGTTCCGTCTCCTGCTAAATCATTGGTTTTTGAAGCTACTTCTTTAACCATTTGAGCTCCCATGTTTTCTAATGGGTCTTTTAATTCAATTTCTTTTGCAACAGAAACACCATCTTTAGTAACTGTTGGTCCTCCAAAAGTTTTTCCAATGATTACATTACGTCCTTTTGGTCCTAAAGTTACTTTTACTGCATTTGCTAATGCATCAACACCACGTTTTAATCCGTCACGTGCTTCGATATCAAATTTTATGTCTTTTGCCATTTTTTTATGTCATTGCGAGGAGTTGCGAGGCACGAAGCAAAGCAATCTCATCCTCTTAGTTAATTAATTATCTTAATACTTTTTTTAGATTATTGCAAGAATATCGTCTTCACGCATGATTAAATAGTCTGTGCCTTCTAATTTTAATTCGGTACCGGCATATTTTCCATACAATACGGTATCTCCAATTTTTACGGTCATTGTGTGGTCTTTTGTTCCGTTCCCTACAGCAACAACAGTTCCTTTTTGAGGTTTTTCCTTCGCAGTGTCAGGGATAAAAATTCCTGAAGCAGTTTTAGTCTCGGCTGCAACTGGTTCGATAAGAACTCTGTCTGAAAGTGGTTTAATGTTTAATGCCATGTTTTTATATTTTAAATTATAATTTTTATTGTTGCTGTTTTATTTTCAGAAATTGTGCCATTTCATTTTGACTGACAATTTTTCTTAAAGAAAATGCCAGCTTTGACAGGCTGGCATTTTTTAATTTATTTTAGATGCTGATTATTTTGCTGGAGTTGCCGGAGCTACTGGTGCAGCCGGTTGAGTAACAGGAGCAGCAGCTTCAGTAGTATCAATAATTTTAGAGTCGGCGTCACTTAATGAACCAGTGAAGCTTAAACTTGATAATAAAATCAAAGCAATCAAAACGATGGCTAAAGTCCACGTACTTTTATCTAAAAAGTCAGTTGTTTTTTGTACACCACCTAACATTTGTGATCCGCCTATAGTAGAAGATAATCCTCCTCCTTTAGGGTTTTGAACCATAATTACTACAATCAGTAGGAAACAAACTATTGTTATTAAAACTAAAAAAATTGAAAATGTGCTCATTACTTAATTATTATTGTTTTGTTGTAAAATCTTAATATCCGATATGCGGTCTGCAAAGAAACTACTTTTTTCTGGATATTTCAAAATTAATATTTCATATGCCTGAATTGCTTTTTGATATTTTTTTTGTTCTAAATATACTTTGGCTAAAGTCTCTGTCATCAACGAAGTAGTATCTTCTTTATTAATGTCTATGTTTATTGACGGAGTACTGTGTTTCACTGCTGAAATCTTAGGATTAGTCTGGATAAACTTATTAATTATGGATTCTTTTTTCTTTCTAAGCGCCTCTTCTTCGGAGTTGATTGTAGTGCTTTTTTTAGTTTCAGTCTCTCTGACGATAGGTTGAATTCTGGAAAGTTGCAGCCATTCCTGAAAAGAATGCGTTTCATTTTTCGAAAATTCTAATGGTTTTCCTAATTCTAATTTTTCCTCTGCGGTGTTTGCTGTTTCTTCAGAATCGTTTTGTTGGGGATCATTTATAACAGATTCTGATTTTTGATCAGCAACAATTTCGATGCTGTCAACAACATGTATTGACAGTAATTCATTAGTTTTCTTTTCGAATAAATCTTTCTGTATCGCATTAAAATCATCCGAACTTATAAAATCAAACAAAATGGCTCTGTCAGTAGTGTGAGCTGCCGTAACTTTTAATGCGCCATTGTACTGATAGCTATTTTCATTGTAAAGTCCTTTTAACCGCAAGGCTCTGGCACTTTGAAAATACGGAAATTCATCCAATACTTTTTCTAAAGCAAGAGTTTGCTTTTCAGTAATCGTCTGGGGCTTGTTGATTAAATAAGTATAATCGGTTACGTTCATAAGGTTTATTTGGTATTTGGTTATTTGGCATCAAATTATAGAATCCACCAATAACCGAATCAACATTTTACCATTTAGCTAATGAGGCATTAAAAATATCCTGCGTAATTCTTTCAAAAATTTCATCCAGTGCTGTGTTTAAAACGGCTCCTTGTAATTGTGTTTGTGCCGGATAATCGTAATAAAACTCGAATGGTTTTTCAAAATCATCAGCCTCTTTATTTCTATTGGTAAACCGTACATTTACTCTTATTTTTAATCTGTTTTGAGAGGCTTGCTGATCTGCAGTCGCAGTCATCGGGCTGATACGGTAATCTGTAATTTCTCCCTCATAAATTAAATCAGCACCATTTTGTATCAGATTCAGATTCGTTTGATTTTGTAAAAGATCCTGAAGTGTTAATGTAAATGTTCTGTCAATTCCTGGTTCTACTAAATCGGCATTATTCTGAAAGAAATTAACCTGAAAGGTTTTAGCATCGATTTTTCCCGTTCCGGTAAAGTTGTAAATACTACAGCTGTTAGTGGTAAACAGGATAATCAGGATTAATAATAAATATGTTTTTTTCATGAGTATGTGTAAAGAAATCCGGTTTTCAAATATACTGATTTCGATTTTTGAATTTGTATTTTGCTATTTTATTTACTTTTTATAAATCGAATTGTTTGATTTTTCGATACAATGTTCGTTCCGAAATTCCTAATTCGTCCGCTGCAGCTTTCCTTTTTCCTTTGTTTTTTTCTAATGATTTTTTAATCATTTCGATTTCTTTTTGCTCTAAGCGTAATACTTCCTCTTCTTCAATGGTTTCTGCAAAAAGGTAGTTGTCGTCAGAATTAGTATAGTTTTCATTGTGATTCGTTGGCATCACAGCGGTTACAGCTTGTTCTTCAAATTCTATTTCGCTATCTTCATTTTTAGAACCATATATTTTCTGAATCAGATTCGGATTGATATCCTGAGTTTTGGCAGCGCCACTTTTCATCAGTTCCAAAGTGAGTTTCTTAAGATCATTCAAATCGCTTTTCATGTCAAAAAGAACTTTGTATAAGATGTCTCTTTCGGTACTAAAATCACTTTCGCTTTTGTTGCTTTTAATTACCGACGGAAGATTACTACCCTCTGTAGGCGGCAAATAAGCCTGCAAAGTTACACCCGAGATATCGCGGTTCGTTTCTAAAACCGAAATTTGTTCAGCAACGTTTCTTAGCTGACGAATGTTTCCGCTCCAACGGTATTTTTGTAGTAATTGCACCGCATTTTCATCCAGTTTTAACGGAGGCATTTTGTATTTATGTGCAAAATCGGCAGAGAATTTTCGAAACAATAAATGAATATCATCTTTTCTGTCGCGCAAAGGTGGCAACGTAATATCTACAGTACTTAAACGATAATACAAATCTTCCCTGAATTTTCCTTTTTCGATAGCACTAAACAAATTAACATTGGTAGCAGCCACAATTCTTACATCGGTTTTTTGAACCTGTGAAGAACCTACTTTCAGGAATTCGCCGTTTTCAAGAATTCGCAGCAAACGCACCTGAGTGGTTAGAGGTAATTCGCCTACTTCGTCCAGAAAAATTGTTCCGCCATTGGCCACTTCAAAATAGCCTTCACGGGTACTTGTTGCACCTGTAAAAGCTCCTTTTTCGTGTCCAAAAAGTTCACTGTCAATAGTTCCTTCGGGAATAGCACCACAGTTTACAGCAATGTATTTACCATGTTTTCTATGGGATAGCGAATGGATAATTCTTGGGATGTTTTCTTTTCCTACACCACTTTCTCCGGTAACCAGCACGGAAATATCAGTAGGTGCTACCTGAATGGCTTTTTCTATCGCACGATTGAGCTTTGGGTCATTCCCAATAATCTCAAATCGTTGTTTTATGTTTTGAACTGATTCCATTTTGTTATTGTGAGGAGTTGCAAGTCATATAGCAAAGCACTCTCTTTTTTGTTAAACGTAAATTTTCAGTTTTATTTTTTATCATTTGTCAAAGTATCTTTGACGGTATTTGTTTTTTCTACTTTATGCTTTGGAAAATAAGTTCTAATAATATAGAAAGTAGCTCCAAATCCAAAGATAAAAGTGAATATAACGATGAGTATTTGTTTTTTTGTCATAGTTTTTTAAAATTAACCACAAATTACACAAATTAGCGCAAATTCATTTTATGAATTTATCAATCGTTTATGTGTTAATGATTTGTTCTGAAAGTTTGCAATTATTCCAACAGGAGTATCTGCTAGTTTCATATAATTTAATGTCTGAGCAAGATGATCATTACTGATTTCTTTTACAGATTTTACTTCTAATATTATGTCTTCATAAACTATAAAATCGGCATAAAATTTATGAGGTAAAATAATTCCTTTATATTCTATTGAAAACTCCTTTTCTCGTTGATAAGGAATTTGATGGTTTTTAAATTCAATTTCTAATGCGTCTTTGTAAACAATTTCCAGTAATCCGGGACCTAATAATCTATGTACTTCCATGCAAAGACCAACAATTTGATAATTTTCATCTTTCTTGTAATAATATTCGTTTGTGTCGGCCATAGATTTTTTTTGTGAAAATTTGTGTAATTTGCGGTTAAAACCTAATTCATTTCACTCAAACCTACCGCTTCTCCTTTTAAAGTTCCGCTGGTGCAGGAATTGATTTTTACATTTACAAAATCACCTATTTTATAATTCTCTTTTGGAAAAACCACCGTGATACTTTGTGAATTTCTTCCTGAGAATTCTTCCTTGGATTTTTTCGAAACTTTTTCAATTAATACTTCCACAGTTTTTCCAATAAATTCTTCAGAACGAAACCAGGCATGTTTTTGTTGTAAATCCACAATTTCCTGTAATCTTCTGGCTTTGGTTTCTTCAGGAACATCATCTTCCATTTTTCTTCCTGCCAAAGTTCCCGGACGTTCAGAATACGAATACATGTATCCAAAATTATATTTTACATATTCCATTAAACTCATGGTATCCTGATGATCTTGTTCGGTTTCTGTTGGGAAACCGGCAATCATATCCTGCGAAATAGCAGCTTCAGGAATAATAGTTTTTATTTTATCAATTAAAGTCATGTATTCTTCGCGAGTGTGCAAGCGATTCATTTCCTTTAAAATCCGGTTGCTTCCCGATTGTACCGGCAAGTGAATGTGTTTACAGATATTAGGATATTTTGCAATAATATGCAACACACTTTCGTGCATATCCTGTGGGTTAGAAGTCGAAAAACGAATACGCATTTTAGGAAAAGTAACCGCTACCATTTCGAGTAACTGGTCAAAATTGACTGCAGTTGCTTTTTGCATTTCCGATGCGTTTTCAAAATCTTTTTTCAAACCGCCACCGTACCATAAATAACTATCAACGTTTTGACCTAAAAGTGTGATTTCTTTAAAACCTTTGTCCCATAAATCCTGAATTTCAGCCATAATACTTTGGGGCTCACGGCTGCGTTCGCGACCGCGGGTAAAAGGAACTACACAAAAAGTGCACATATTATCACAACCACGGGTAATAGAAACCAAAGCGGTAATCCCGTTACTCATTAATCGCACTGGCGAAATATCTCCGTACGTTTCCTCTTTAGACAATATAACATTGATAGCGTCACGGCCTTCTTCAACTTCTGCCAATAAATTAGGCAGATCTTTATAAGCATCCGGACCTACAACCAAGTCTACAATTTTTTCTTCTTCCAGAAACTGACTTTTCAAACGTTCGGCCATACAGCCTAAAACGCCTACTTTCATTTTTGAATTAATGCGTTTTACGGCATTGTATTTTTCTAAGCGTTTGCGAATGGTTTGCTCTGCTTTGTCACGAATCGAACAGGTGTTTACTAAAACCAAATCGGCTTCTTCTAAAATCTGTGTCGTGTTGTATCCGTTGCCGGATAATATAGAAGCAACTATTTCGCTGTCTGAAAAGTTCATGGCACAGCCGTAACTTTCAATGTATAATTTTTTAGTGTTTTCCGGCTTATTTTCCAGCACAAGGCTTTCTCCTTGTTTATTCTCTTCGATAATCTTTTCCATTCAAGTTGTTTCAAAGTACAAAGATAACAGAAATCAAACGGATATGACAAGATGTCAGATGAAGAATTAACAAAATTTAAGGCATTTGAATACAGAGGTTTTGAAAAAAATAAAAAACGAATGCCAAAACTCAGGCCCTGAATTTTAGAATTTAAAACTTAAAATCGAACAGTCTATATAAATAAGGTAAGTTGCTAATTCTTTCAAAAAAAAAATCTAAAGCCGTTGTATTTAAAAAAAATAGATACTTTTGTTCCAGAAAAATATAGCAATGGCAAAGAATTTAGTAATAGTTGAGTCACCTGCAAAGGCAAAAACAATCGAGAAATTTTTAGGAAGTGATTACCAGGTGGAGTCAAGTTATGGGCATATTGCCGACTTGCCTTCAAAGGAAATAGGTGTGGATGTAGAACATGGATTTAAACCTAAATACGAAGTTTCTCCGGATAAAAAAGCCTTGGTTACTAAATTAAAAGCGTTGTCTAAGAAAGCGGAAACGGTTTGGTTAGCAAGTGATGAGGACCGCGAGGGAGAGGCTATTTCATGGCACTTGGCGGAAGAACTAAAACTAGATAAAAATAAAACCAAGCGTATTGTTTTTCACGAAATCACAAAAAATGCCATTCTAAAAGCAATTGATAATCCACGTGAAATAGATTATAATTTGGTCAATGCGCAACAGGCACGTCGTGTTCTGGATCGTTTGGTAGGTTATGAATTGTCTCCGGTTTTATGGAGAAAAATTAAAGGCGGACTTTCAGCGGGTCGTGTACAATCGGTATCTGTTCGTTTAATTGTTGAAAGAGAACGTGAAATTCAGGAATTTAAAGCAATCGCTTCTTATTCTGTTGTTGCCGAATTTACTAACGAAGCAGGAAAAACATTCAAAGCTAAGCTGCCTAAAAATTTTAATACTAAAAAAGAAGCCGAAGATTTTTTAAATAAAAATATCGGTTCTGCTTACAAAGTGGCTGATTTAGAAACAAAACCAACAAAAAAATCACCAACTGCGCCATTTACCACTTCGACTTTACAACAGGAAGCGGCTCGTAAATTGTATTTGCCTGTTGGAATCACCATGCAATTAGCACAACGTTTGTACGAAGCCGGATTGATTACTTATATGAGAACGGATAGTGTAAATCTTTCTAAAGAAGCCATGGATGCTGCCGAGGCTGAAATTATAAAATCCTACGGTGCAGCATTTTCGAAGCCCAGAATTTTTACAAATAAAAGTAAAGGAGCACAGGAAGCTCACGAGGCTATTCGTCCTACCGATATGTCGCGTCATACCGTAAATATCGACAGGGATCAGGCGCGTTTGTATGATTTGATTTGGAAACGAACTTTAGCTTCGCAAATGAGTGATGCTCAATTAGAGCGTACCAATGTTAAAATTGCCGCTAATAATCATTCAGAATTGTTTGCTGCATCTGGTGAAGTTTTGCTTTTTGAAGGTTTCTTAAAAGTGTATCTTGAAGGTCATGACGACGACGAAGAGGAGCAAGAAGGAATGTTGCCTGCAATGAAAGTCAACGAAAAATTACAAAACAATTATATTACTGCAACAGAGCGTTATTCGCGTCCGGCAGCAAGATATACCGAAGCTTCTTTGGTTAAAAAATTAGAAGAATTGGGTATTGGTCGTCCCTCTACTTATGCACCAACAATTTCTACTATTATTAATAGAAATTATGTTGAAAAAGGGAATTTAGAAGGACAGGAACGCAATTATACACAACTGACTTTGCAATCGGGTAAAGTAGGCGAGAAGTTGCTGAAAGAAAATACGGGTTCTGATAAAGGAAAATTAGTGCCAACAGACATTGGAACCATTGTTACTGATTTTCTGGTAAAGAATTTCGGGAATATTTTAGATTATAATTTTACGGCAAAAGTAGAACAGGATTTTGATGAAATTGCCGAAGGAAATATCGAATGGGCAACCATGATGCAAGAGTTTTATGATCAGTTTCATCCAACAGTAAAGCATGTTGAAGAGAATGCTGACAGAGAAAGCGGAGAACGAATTTTAGGTACTGATCCGGCAACAGGAAAACCGGTTTCGGTTCGTTTAGGGAAATTTGGTCCAATGGCTCAAATTGGGGATGCTGAAGATGAGGAAAAGAAATTTGCCAGCTTGATGAAAGAGCAAAACATTGGAAATATTACACTCGAAGAAGCCTTAGATTTATTTTTGTTGCCTAAGAATTTAGGAATTTACAAAGACGAAGAAGTAGAGGTAAGCAATGGTCGTTTTGGTCCTTATGTACGCCACGGAAGTGTGTTTATTTCTTTGCCAAGAGGAGAAAATCCATTGGATGTTTCTATAGAAAGAGCTCAGGAATTAATTGACGAAAAGGCAAAAGCTGATGCGCCAATTGCTACTTATAAAAACGAAGCTGTTCAAAAAGGGGTGGGACGTTTTGGTCCGTTTATCAAATGGAACGGAATGTTTATCAATGTGAGTAAGAAATACGATTTTGATAATTTATCACAAGCCGATATTGAAGCTTTGATTGAAGATAAATTACAAAAAAATATTGATAAGGTAATCCACAATTGGGAGGACGAAGGTATTGTAGTAGAAAAAGCCAGATGGGGACGTTCGGTTATTTTGAAAGGAAAAATCAAAATTGAACTGAGTAAAGATGTTGATGCCTCAAAAATGACTCTGGAACAAGTGCAGGCTTTAATTGCCGAAAAAGCACCTGCTAAGAAAGCTCCGGCTAAAAAAGCAGCTGCAAAGAAGCCGGCTGCCAAAAAAACGACTACTAAAAAGAAATAAACTTAGTTTTCTTATTATTCTTAGGAAGTAAAAAGTTAAGAATAGATTATTATGATGGGATTTGATTTTCTGGAGCCAATAAATGATCATATACTAAGACGGGTAAAATCGCTAAGTTCTCAGCAACTGGGAAGTAAAGTGGTTTTTCATACCCGGGAAGAGTTTCCGGATTTAGATAAAATAAAAATTGCTTTAATAGGTGTTTCGGAAAACAGAGGTGGTAGTGCTGACAATTCCGGAGACTTATCTGATTTCAGGGAGGAATTGTATAGTATGTTCCCGGGCAATTGGGATGCTGTTATTGCTGATTTAGGCGATATTTTGCCTGGAAATTCTAAAGAAGATACTTATTTTGCTTTACGCAAAGTAGCCTCTGATTTGATTAAAAGAAAAATTATACCCGTTATTATTGGTGGTTCGCAGGATTTAACATACAGCATGTACCGTGCTTATGATGAATTAGAGCAAATGGTCAATCTGGTGGCTATTGATAGTAAATTTGATTTTGGTAAAGAAGAGGAGCTAATGTCTGCGAATTCTTATTTGTCCCAAATGATTATTGACGAACCCAATAATTTGTTCAATTTCTGTAATATTGGTTACCAAACCTATTATAACTCTCAGGAAGAAATTGATTTAATCGAAAAATTATTTTTTGATGCCTATCGTCTGGGTGAAGTTTCAAATAATATTGCTATCGCAGAACCTGTTTTTAGAGACGCTGATATCGTAAGTTTAGATCTGAATGCGGTAAAATCTGCCGATTCTGGAAATTTTGTTTCTTTTGCACCCAACGGTTTCAATGGAAAAGAAATTTGTGCATTAGCAAGATATGCCGGAATAAGTGATAAAGTTTCGATGTTTGGAGTGTTTAACCATCATCATTCACATCAGGAAGCTATCTTAATTACGCAAATCATCTGGTATTTTATTGAAGGATTTCATTATCGTTCTAATGAGTATCCTTTTGGCAGCAGAGAAAATTATATAAAATATAGTGTACCCATTGAGGAAGAGACTTTAGTTTTCTATAAAAGTGATAAAACAGATCGTTGGTGGATAGAAATTCCTTTTATTACTAATGGGAATAATAAATTAAAACGAAATACGTTATTACCTTGTTCCTATGAAGAATATTTAGGGGCTTGTAATCAGGAATTGCCGGAAAGATGGTGGAAAGCACAAAGAAAGAATGTGCTTTAAAAAAGTTTCAGAAGCTGTAAAAAGTATCTTTTGTTCAATTTATGGAAAATAAAAAACTACGGTTTATCGGATAAATGTGTTTTTAATCGTATTTTTTTGCATTTTGTCGATAAAATATTTTTTTTATAATTTATTTAACTTTACTTTTGGTTAAGAATTTAATTATAGAAAAAAAATATTGTTTTATTAATAAATAATAAATACGTTTACACACTTAAAAAATAAAGAATATATAACCCGAATTTATATGAAGAAGTTCATTGCGTTTATGGCAATTTTGTCACTTTTAGTAAGCTGTGGTAAATCTAGTGATAAAGGAGAATTAGTCGGTGTTAAAGGTGCAAAATGGCATCCGGAGAAACCTTACGGTATGGCTTTGGTACCTGGTGGAGCCTACATTATGGGTAAATCTGATGAAGATTTAGCCGGTGTTCAGGATGCTCAGACAAAAACTGTAACTGTTCGTTCCTTTTATATGGATGAAACCGAAATTACTAACAGTGAATACCGTCAGTTTGTAGAATGGGTTAAAGATTCTACGATACGAATGAAGTTAGCTATTTTAGCCGATGATACTGGTGCTAAGCCGGGTGATGGAAAAGGAAAAAAAGCGGGGAGTATTGGTGACTTTGCATTTAATGATGCTGATCCTGAAAAAATGACGGCTTATGATAAATACATGTATGATAATTATTATAGTGTAGGTACTGATGAAGATCCGTATGCCGGAAGAAAACTAAATAAGAATATTAAGCTTATTAAGGATCCTAAATTATATCCTGATGAGTATTATGTAGAGGTAATGGATTCCATGTATATTCCTATTGAGGAATCTTACAACGGTTTACGTACCATAGATGTTGATAAATTGAAATTCCGCTATTCATGGATGGATATTCAGGCTGCAGCCAAAGCTAAAGTAGGTAAAAGAAAAGATTTCATCAGAAACGAGGAGGTGAAAGTATATCCGGATACTACGGTTTGGATCAAAGATTTTGCTTATTCGTATAATGAACCCATGCATAATGATTATTTCTGGCATAAAGCTTATGGAGATTATCCGGTAGTAGGAGTAAAATGGACACAGGCTAAAGCTTTTTGTGCCTGGAGAACCTTAAATAAAAATACTTATATTAAATCTAAAAAGAGTGGTCGCGACCTGATTAATTCTTTTAGATTACCTACTGAGGCGGAGTGGGAATATGCCGCCAGAGGTGGTTTAGAATCTGCTACCTATCCTTGGGGAGGTCCTTATACTAAAAATGACAGAGGTTGTTTCTTAGCTAACTTTAAGCCTAACAGAGGAGATTATGCTGCTGATCAGGCTTTGTACACTGTCGAAGCTAAATCCTATGAGCCTAATGGCTATAATCTTTATAACATGGCAGGTAACGTATCGGAATGGACGGATTCTTCTTATGATCCAAATGCCTACGAATATGTATCTACTATGAATCCAAATGTTTTAGATGCTTCTAATAAACGAAAAGTTGTCCGTGGAGGTTCGTGGAAAGATGTTGCTTATTTCCTACAGGTAGGTACCAGAGATTTTGAATATGCTGATTCAGCCAGAAGTTTTATTGGCTTTAGAACAGTTCAGGATTATATGGGTGTGCAAACTACAGCTAATGGTGGCGGAGCAGGAAAAACCAGATAATTTTATTACCCCTTTAATTTATTAATAAATAACACCTACACTAACTAAAAAAAACTTAAGATTATGGCATTATTAGGTAAAAAAGCAATGAATTTTGCTTACGGAATGGGAGCAGCAGTTGTAATTGTTGGAGCTCTTTTTAAAATTACGCATTTTGAAATCGGACCATTAACAGGTACGTTAATGCTTTCTATCGGATTATTAACAGAGGCATTTATTTTTGCTCTTTCTGCTTTCGAACCCGTTGATAATGAATTGGACTGGACTTTAGTTTATCCGGAATTAGCTAACGGAACACCTAATGCTAACAAAAGACAAAAAACAGAATCCCCATCAGAAGCTCAGGGTTTATTATCTCAAAAATTAGATAACTTACTAAAAGATGCTAAAATTGACGGAGAATTAATGGCAAGTTTAGGTAATAGCATCAAAAATTTCGAATCTGCTGCTAAAGGAATTGCTCCTGCTGCTGACGGAATTGCTGCTACAAAAAAATACAGTGATGAATTGTCTATGGCTGCTGCCCAAATGGAAGCTTTAAATAGTTTGTACAAAGTACAATTAGAAAGCGCATCCCGAAATGCAGAGGCTAATAAAGAAATTGCTGAAAATGCATCTAAATTAAAAGAACAAATGCAATCGATGACAGCTAACATTTCTTCATTGAACAATGTTTATGGAGGTATGCTTTCTGCAATGAACAATAAAGGATAATAATTAGTCAGAAAATAGATATTGAAAAAAATTACTAAACTAATTATTTAGAAAATATGGCAGGAGGAAAACTAACCCCTAGACAGAAGATGATTAACCTGATGTATTTGGTTTTCATCGCTATGTTGGC
Organism: Flavobacterium flevense; assembly: GCF_900142775.1. Taxonomy (GTDB): domain Bacteria; phylum Bacteroidota; class Bacteroidia; order Flavobacteriales; family Flavobacteriaceae; genus Flavobacterium; species Flavobacterium flevense. The sequence goes on along the minus strand of NZ_FRCC01000001.1, from coordinate 369,263 downwards.
AATGAATGTTTCAAAAGAAGTTATATCAGGTTTTGGATTAATGAACGAAAAATTTGAAAGTTCAAATACTAATTCTAAACTAACAAACGAGCAAATGTTAGGTGCTCTGGATGCTAAAGCAGCTGAGGCCAAAGGAGAATTTGCTACAGCATCCGTAACAGCTCACAAAGTAAAAACAATAACCGATAATTTTTATAATTATATTGCTTCTTTAAAAGAGCAGGCTACTAAAGGTTATGAGGTAGATCCTGAAACCGGAAAACTGCCTTATGAAGAAATGGATAAAGGCGATAATATTGCTGATTGGTTTACCGGAGAAGGCTATGGCAAAAAAGGTAATGAAATTATAGCGACCATCAATCAATACAAAGCAGATATGAAAGCTGTTTTAGCAGATAAAAAGTATGCTGCTATTATAAGTGAAATTGAAAGTAAGTTTGATCTTTCGGATGTTAAAAATAAAGACGGTATTCCTGTAAAATTTTTATCGTATCACTTTAAAGATTTTCCAGCTATTGCTACGGTTGCAAAACTTTCGACCTGGCAAAATGATATTAACAAAGCAGAATCTGATGTGTATAGCGCAGCTTTAGGAAAAGCGGCAGTTGCAGCGGCTTCTTACAGTAATTATCAGGCAATTGTGGTTTTAGATAAAAATGCTTATTTTCAGGGAGAAGCAGTTACTGGAAAAGTAGTTTTGGGACGTTATGACGAAAATACGAAACCAACAGGTTTTTCCGGACCTGGAAAAATTGTAAATGGACAAGCAGTAATCTCTTTAACAGCAGGTGGTGTTGGAGAACAAACAATTGGTGGGCAGTTTACCTTTACAGAAGATGGAAAAACAATTCCGTTAAAATTTTCCGGAAAATATGTTGTAGTTCCAAGACCTAATTCAGCTACTATTTCTGCTGATAAAATGAATGTAGTATACAGAGGAGTTTCAAACCCTATTTCTATCTCATTTGCAGGTATTGCTGACAATAATGTGAATGCTTCAGCTCCGGGATTATCTAAAGTCGGAAACGGAAAATACGTGATGAATCCGCAAGGAGGAAATGAAGTAGTAATTAATGTTTCCGGAAAAATGGCCGATGGTAAAGTGGCTTCAGACAGAAAAGTATTCAGAATCAAAGGAATTCCTGGGCCAACAGGTACAATCAGAGGAGAAACAGGTGTGGTTAAAGGACCTAAATCTAATCTTGAAATTGCTACAATTGGAGCTAAATTAGAAGATTTTGATTTTGACGTTAATTTAAATGTTGTTGGATTTAATTTAAAAATTACCGGTCAGCCTACAGTGGTTGTTCAGGGTAACAGATTAAATGCACAGTGTAAAGCAGCTCTTTCTAAAGCAGGTAGAGGTGATCAGGTTACTATTTCTGAAATAAAAACAAAATTAGTAGGAGCAGGCAGTTATTTATTGCCAAGAACAGCTCCGGTTATTTTTGAAATTCAATAAACGTTTTACCCATAGCGGTACGCGTCAATTCTTATTAATGACACTATGATGAATATGAGAAATTTTTTGATAATTGCAATCTCTTTGTTGGGAGGAATAGCTTCTTATGCTCAGTCTAATTTGCTGAACGCTAAGATTCCGGAGGAAATTGGTCTTAAGACTCCTGCACAACTTATTTCAGATAACGATAAGCCTCTGGCTTATGGTTATGTTCATGATAGAGATGTATTGATGGGTAAAATGGTATGGGAAATTATTGATTTAAGTGAAAAGATTAATTTTCCACTTTATTTCCCTGTTGATACTGCTAATATTGGTTCGGACAGACGTTCTCTTTATGATGTTTTGACAAGAGCGATAAAAAGCGGAGAAATTTCAGAAGTTTACTCAGATAGTTATTTCAATACTAAGAAAACGTATAAAGATATTCAGGCTTCCCTGAGCAGAATTGATACTACTGATGCCGGTAGAGAACAAATAAATGCAGGTCAGACTGTTTCTGAAGAATATGTTTTAAGATCTGATTTAACGGCTCAGGATGTAACCCAATACAAAATCAAAGGATTCTGGTATTTTGATAAACGTCAAAGCGAACTGAAATATCGTTTGCTTGCTATTTGCCCTGTTACACCAGATGTGTACACGATGAATAGTGACGAAAAGGATTATATTGAATTGTTCTGGATTTTTTATCCTGATGCAAGAGAGGTTTTGCATGAAGCTAAAGCTTTTAATAATAAAAACTCGGCTATGCCTATTTCTTTTGACCAAATATTAAATTCAAGGCGTTTTAACAGCGTCATTTATAAAGAAGAAAATGTGTATGGCGATAGAGAAATTAAAGAGTATATGAAAGACAATGCTCAAAACCAATTACTCGAAGCGGAACGTGTGAAAGAGAAAATCCGCGATTTTGAATCGGATATGTGGAATTATTAATTTCGATGATATTTTTACAAAAACTCTTACCTGATGGTAAGAGTTTTTTGTTTTCTGTATTTTTGCACTTTATTTAAAAAGTATGATTGATTATTTAATTGTAGGATGTGGATTAGCCGGAATTTCATTTTCTGAAATGGCGTTAGCAAATGCTAAAAGTATTTTGGTAGTGGATAATGATTCTCAAAATTCATCAAAAATTGCCGGAGGATTATATAATCCGGTTATTTTAAAGCGTTTTAGTGAAGTATGGCAGGCACAGGAACAATTGCTTTTAATGAATCAGTTTTATGCTGATTTAGAACAAAAAGTTTCGGTTAAAGTAGATTTTAAAAAACCTATTCTGCGTAAATTCTTTTCTGTCGAAGAACAGAATAATTGGTTCGCCGCTTCAGATAAACCTGCTTTATCTCCGTTTTTATCTACTTCCATTGTTACAAAGAAATACGGCGGAATTGATTCACCTTTTAATTATGGAGAAGTACTGCATACGGGCTATGTAGACACGGCTTCTTTATTAGAAAATTATAAAAAATACCTGCTACAGGAAAATCTTTTACTTCAGGATTCATTTGATTATGAAGCTCTGGAAGTTTTATTAGATAGTATCCGTTATAAAAATATAGAAGCAAGGCATATCATTTTTGCTGAAGGTTTTGGGATGCATGCTAATCCTTACTTTAATAATTTGCCTTTGGATGGTACTAAAGGCGAACTTTTTATCATCAAAGCTCCTGATCTGGATTTAGATGTCATCATCAATACCTCTGTATTTATTCTTCCGCTGGGCGATGGATTCTTTAAAGTGGGTGCGACTTATAACTGGAAAGATAAAACCGATTTGCCTACCGAAGAAGGAAAACAGGAATTGATGGAACGCATTCGGGAAATTATCAATTGTGAGTTTGAAATTGTATCTCATTTTGCAGGTGTCAGGCCCACGGTAAAAGATCGAAGACCATTAGTGGGAACACATGCTAATTCTAAATCAGTTCATATTTTAAACGGCTTAGGAACAAGAGGCGTAATGCTTGGGCCGGCAATGGCAAAAGCATTATTCGAATGGATAGAAAGTGGGATCCCTTTGCCAAAAGAAATTAATATTGATCGCTTTAAGCCCAAAAATAAAAGATAGTTTATCTTGGTAAACGAGGGGTGTTATTTTTGCCACAAATTACACTAATTAGCACAAATAGTAATAACTCTTAAAAAGAATTACACCAATTTTTATCTGCCTTTGTCAGATTCGTGGAATTCGTAGCTTTTTTATTTTTGGAATTGATGATGTATTTGCGTTTCAGGCTTTAAAATTCGGGTCGTAATGCACAAACATATTGATGTAAATATTCCTCGACCATCGGAGTACAAATGGAAATGTAACAATTAGCGTTGCTATTATTGCAATAAAAGCCGTTTTAAGTGAAGAGTCAAAAAACAAATAGGAAACAATAAAAGCAGCGATTCCGATAGCTACATTTAGTCCGTAACTCACATACATGGCACCATAAAAAAAAGAAGGTTCAATTTGATAGGTCAGACCACAATGCGAGCATTTCACATTCATTTTTAAAACATTAGCCAGATTTAACGGATTTTTGTCCACATACATGCTTTCATTTTGGCATTTCGGACAAGTTCCTGTTAAAATACTATTTAGTTTGGATCCTTTTTTTAACATTTGCAAAAATTTTTATCAAAGGTACATTTTTAACAAAAGTACCCATGTAACATTAGTCACAAAATATGCTTAATATACACAATTTATCGGTTTCGTTTGGTGGTACTTATTTGTTTGAAGAAGTTACCTTTCGATTAGGAGCCGGAGACAGAGTTGGTCTTGTAGGAAAAAATGGTGCCGGGAAATCCACGATGCTAAAAATGTTAGCAAGAGATTTTGCTCCTGACTCCGGAGTGATTTCACAGGAGAAAGATATTCGAATGGGATTCCTGCGTCAGGATATTGATTTTGAAAGAGGAAGAACAGTTCTTGAAGAAGCTTATGAAGCCTTTACAGAGATTAAAATTGTAGAAAAAAAACTGGAAGAAATCAATCATCAACTGGTTACCAGAACCGATTATGAAAGTGAAGAATACAGTAAAATCATTGAAGATCTATCTGATTATACTCACCGTTTTGACTTATTAGGAGGTTATAATTATGTAGGTGATACAGAGAAAATACTTTTAGGATTAGGTTTTAAAAGAGAAGTGTTCAATAACCAGACGGAAACTTTTTCGGGAGGTTGGAGAATGCGTATCGAGTTAGCCAAATTATTATTGCAAAATAATGATGTTTTATTGCTGGATGAGCCTACCAATCACCTGGATATTGAAAGTATCATCTGGTTAGAAAGTTTCCTTCGTAATTATCCAGGAGTTGTAGTGATTGTTTCGCACGATAAAATGTTCTTAGATAATGTAACCAACAGAACTATCGAAATTTCCCTTGGAAAAGCGTATGATTTCAATAAGCCGTATTCTCAATATTTAGAATTGCGTCATGAAATTCGGGAAAAACAATTGGCAACACAAAAAAATCAGGCTAAGAAAATTGAAGAAACGGAAAAGTTAATCGAAAAATTCCGTGCCAAAGCTTCTAAGGCTTCGATGGCGCAATCATTGATTAAAAAATTAGACAAGGTAGAACGAATTGAAGTTGATGAAGATGATAATTCGGTAATGAATATTTCGTTTCCGGTTTCTAAAGAACCAGGAAAAGTGGTTATTGAAGCCGAAAACGTAACCAAAGCTTACGGAGATAAAGTAATTCTAAAAGATATTTCGCTTTTAGTAGAACGCGGGAGTAAGATAGCTTTTGTAGGTCAAAATGGACAAGGAAAATCGACTTTTATCAAAGCATTAGTAAACGAATTTGAGTACGACGGAACGATCAAATTAGGACATAATGTTCAATTAGGTTATTTTGCTCAAAATCAGGCCGAATATCTGGATGGTGAAATCACCTTGTTGCAAACGATGGAAGATGCCGCAATGGATACTAATCGTTCTAAAGTGCGCGATATGTTAGGTTCGTTTTTATTTCGCGGAGACGATGTAGAGAAAAAAGTAAAAGTGCTTTCAGGAGGGGAAAGAAACCGTCTGGCATTATGTAAATTGCTTTTGCAGCCTATTAATGTTTTATTGATGGATGAGCCTACCAATCACCTGGATATTAAATCTAAGAACGTATTAAAAGCCGCTCTGCAAAAATTTGGCGGAACATTACTATTAGTTTCTCATGACAGGGATTTTCTTCAAGGGATGTCGAATATCGTTTACGAATTCAAAGATCAAAAAATCAAGGAATATTTAGGAGATATTAATTATTTCTTAGAGCAACGCAACCTGGAAAACATGCGTGAAGTGGAGAAAAAAGATGTAGCTAAAGCTGCGGCTCCAAAAGAAAATAAAAAAACATCCTACGAAGATCAGAAAAAAGGGAAAGCCTTGCAGAATAAATTGAGTAAAGTAGAAAGCCAAATCAAACAATTGGAAAGAGATATCCAACACGACGATAAAATGTTGGCTTCTAATTATGATAAACATATTGAAGATGCTGCATTTTTTAAAGCATACAATAAAAAGAAATCCGATTTAGATCAGTTGTTATTAGATTGGGAAATTGTTCAGGAAGAAATAGATAATTTGTAGCTATTCCAGCCTTTTGTTATTCGCTCCGCAAAGTCTCCGACTTTGCGGCGGTGTTTTTCGGTTTTTAACCGACCTTTTTTAATATCAATTTGTCTGTCACAGACAGACCAACGCCTCCTCAAAGTCAGAGACTTTGCGGAGCAGGGTCTGCAAAAATCTGCATAATCTGCGTGCAATATTCTAAAAAAAATTATTGAATCAATCCTATTCTTTTGGAATGTGCAATCGCTTCTTTGCTTTTCTTAAAATAGCAAACTTCTACTTTAAGACTTTCGAGATTTTTAAGCGTATTAATCACTTTTTGTTTTTTGCGTTTGCTTGTTTGTCTAATGTAAATAGCCTGAATGGTTAATGGAAAAATCTTAGCGATTGCTTCGTATAAATAAGGATCTTCCTGCGAATCATCGCCTATCAATACATATTTTAAATTAGGGTAAAATTCTAAAATGTGTTTTATTTTTTCAAATTTATGATTGTGTCCGCCTCTTCCTGTCCAGAAAAAATTAGACAGACTGGTTTTAATGTCTTTTAGCAATAAAACCGCTTTGGGCAAATTATGAATTTCGGTAAACTTGACAATAAAACGGTATAAATTCCATTCACTGCTGGAAACATAAAAAAAGATATTGAGCTCTTCTTTATCTTTTCTTCCGGATTGGCTTAAGGCTTGATAATGTGCGGTTACGTCTTCAAAAATTTTACGTCTGTTGATATTATGAAACAGTAAATTGTATAATTTCTTAAGCGGATTCATTGTATAAGAAACCAAAAAAGTATCGTCAATATCTGATATAATTCCTATATTGTCAATCTTTGGACGAATGTAACTATCCTTTGCTGTAATGGTTTCCTCATTGTAGGTGAGACTTACTTCGTATGCTACCCATCCGTAATTATCCTGAGTAAGCGGAATGCAAAATTTAAAATAACCGTCTCCTAATGTTCTGGTATGGATAACGGCGTTGTTATGTGTTAAATAAATATCGGCATTAGGCCATGTTTTCATTCGATACATCCCAATAATAGAGCTTGCATTTTTAAAATTTTTATCCTGAAAATCGTAATCGGTATCCTTTGTGGGCAGGAATACGTGTCCCATTACAATTAATTCCTGATCATTGGCATAACCGCGATATAATTTTAAAATGGGTTTCATTTTTAGTGTTTCTTTTGTATTCTATTCCAAATTACTTATTTTTAAGCATAAAATAAAGCAAAATGTCAAAAAAAAATGTGATAATGGTTGTGAATCCTGTCTCAGGAGGCGTTAATAAAGCCAGTCTGATTGATCAGGTATCGCATTATGCAAAGTATTTAAATCTTAATCTTTATTGTTTTGAAACCACAGGAACTGATGATTTGCAAAAGTTAAGAACCTATTACCAGGAGTTTCTTCCCGAACGGGTAATTATTGCAGGAGGCGACGGAACGATAAAGTTAGTAACCGAAGCATTAGAACAATATGATGTTGTTTTTGGAATATTAGCCGTTGGATCTGCAAACGGTCTCGCAACCGATTTAGGATTAACCAAAAGTCAGGAGGAAAACATAGCAATAGCATTTGATGAGAATGTTGTAGAGGTTGATTACATTACAATTAATGGAAAAATGTGCATTCATTTAAGTGATTTGGGTTTGAATGCTGATTTGATTAAAAATTATGAAAAAAGTGCCGTCAGAGGGAAATTAGGATACGCTTTGCAAATTTTTAAAACGTTATTACATGCCGGAAAATCATTTCAGGTGAGTATCACCAATAACGAACAATTAATTGAAACCAAAGCTCAAATGATTGTTATTGCCAATTCTCAAAAATATGGAACCGGTGTGGTAATAAATCCAATAGGAATTATGAGCGACGGAAAGTTTGAATTAATTGTTTTAAGAAGTATAAATTTTAGCGTTTTTCTAAAAATAATTATGGGAAAAATTCCAATTTCATCTGGGCATGTAACTGTTATTTCTACTGATAAAGCGACGATTGCGATTAATAAACCTACCAGTTTTCAAATAGACGGAGAATATTGCGGTAAGGAAACACAGCTGAACATTGCTATATCCACTAAAAAATTAAAGATAGCGGTATTAAAAACACAAACCCCGGTTACTTAAAAGGATTTCGTTCCTGCCATACTATTTTTGGCTCAAAATAACTAAAAGTTTTAGAAACAAACAGATTAAGAATGGGATTATTATGCTTGATAAGTCCATACATATCTACTGCTTTGGCACCAACAGAACTTTTAATTTCTAATGCGGTACGGGCAAAAATAATACGCGTAAATTTTTTATTGATAGAATATCCTATCATGTCATAAAGCATGTTTAGATATAACATTTTCTCCTTTTGACAGGTGTCATCATATCCTAAAAAATAGGTATCAATATCAGATCCGTTTTTAATCAAGGTGTTGAAACCTATTAATTGGTTGTCACTAAAATAGCCGTAAAATAAAAATTTGTCTTTTAAATTTTTCTTGAATGTTTCAAAATGATGATCGTCTAAATAAAAAGTATTAAAAGCGGCTTTTTGCGCCACATTCATATACAATTCATGAATACGCTCGCTGTGATTATTAATTTCTTCAAGACTCATTTTTTGTTTGGTAATATCCAGCGCTTTTTTTCGAACTCTCTTGTACTGGTCACGGTATTTTTTATTTAATGCTAAGATATAATCATCAAATGAATGCCAGGAATCCTTAATGTCAAAAATCATATTGGGCTGCGTGGAAAACCGATAAAAAGAATGAAAGGCAGGAATGTCAAAATTTTTAATTTCAGTTTCTGAAAAATCTTTAAAAATAGTCAGGTGAGGCTTATTACCTTGCTTACTAAATATTTTTTCTAAAGAATCTGTGGCTTCCTTTAATAAAGTAATGATAGTGTTGACAGCTGTTTCCTTATCATAAGAAATTCCATTTTGCCCCGTGAGCATATTATTGCCAATAATTAAGACTTTAGAGCCCATTTTTTTAAAAACAAAATTCCGGATTTTGGTTCGAATACAGCTGTCTCTGTCACCAAAAGAAGGAATTTTACTTAAGTCTAAGAATTGAGAAATTGCAATTCCGATACATTTTTCATTGTGGAATAAAACAATAAAATGACAAATCATATTCTCCGGAGCAGCTGTTTCTAAAGTCTTTAAATAATCACGGCTAAGGAAAATATTTTTTGTAGCTAAATCATCCCATTTAGCAGGGAGATCTTCGACAGAATTGTATATTTTAAATGAAAAATCTGATTTCAACTGATGCGGAATTAAGAGCCCCGAAGATACTATTTTAAGTGAATGAGTTAGTTTAAAACTTGAAAAATTACTAAGTTTATATAAAAATAGGCGTATGAAAATTTATGATAAAACAACAGCACAATCGCTTTTGGCAGAATTAAAAGACTGGATTTTTGAGAATGACGGAATCGAAAAGAAATTTGAGTTTAAAAATTTTAATCAGGCATTAGCTTTTATCGTTCAGGTGGGATTATTGGCAGAAACTAAAAATCACCATCCGGAATTGTATAATATTTATAACAAAGTCAGCATCCGATTATCAACTCATGATGCTAAAGGAGTTACTGACAAGGATTTTGATTTGGCAAAAGCCATAGAAAAATTATTTTAAAACTGTTTGCTATACGGACTAAAAATTCAATATTGGCACACTAATGATACAGATTAGACTGATTTTCGCTGATTTTTTGTAAAAATCTGTTTTTATCCGTTTAAACCCGTGTCATCCGTGTGCCATTTCTAAAATTGGTACATGTGTTGGATTGTCCAATTATTTTATTGCCAGGAGCAAATTATTCCGCCCATGATAGTAAAACAAATGATCCAGTAACCACTATTGATGAAGGTGTATTTCCAACTTTTTCTTTCGAATAAAGCATTGGTTGCTATCATTGGAAACCCCAGAAAGATTCCGGTAAGAAAACCATGTAAAGCTCCATGTTTAAAAGTACGGAATGCTGTGCCGTAATCATTCATAAAAGCAGCATAAGAGGGCTTTGTATCTATTGCGTTTCCGCCACCAATCATCCCAAAAGCACCCCATTGATGAATGGTTAAAAATTGTAGAATCATTGCAATCAGAAAGGCAAAAAAGACTGCCATGATAAAAATTAAAGGCATATTAGCTCCTTTCATTTTTTCTTCGGTCAAACCTGATTCTCGCATCCAGATGGTTCCAAAAACTTTTGGGTTGTACCAGATAAACCCAACTACTAATGTTGATAAAGCAGCTACAAATAGTGCTAAGAAATTAATTTCCATATAATTGTTTGTTTTGATTAGTTAATCCAAATATAAATAAAAAATCTTTCTATTTTTAACAAGCGTTTATTGTAAGATTATTACCTTTTTATATTTAATTTATATGTATTTCGTCGATTATTTTGGTGCTTTAACCGTTTTTTTGTTTATATTTAATCACGATATTTAAAAGCAGAGGATATGAAAAATATATTTACTTTAATTTTAGCTGTTTTCACTTCATTTTCGATGATGGCTAATGTGTCACTTTCAGACAAAGAAATCCTAATGAAATTATATGAAGCTACTAATGGTAGTGAATGGAAAGTAAAATGGGATTTATCGCAGGATGTTACTGCCTGGTCTGGTGTTAAAGTGATAAACGACAAAGTGGTTGCTTTAAATTTGCAGGATAATAATTTAGTGGGGACTATCCCGGCTGAGCTAGGAAATTTGCAAAGTTTAGAAGAATTAAATTTACATAAAAATAAGCTTTCAGGAAGCATCCCTAACAGTTTGGGAAATTTAAAAGAATTAAAAGTTTTAGACTTGTCTTTCAATAGTTTATCAGATGCAATTCCGGCTTCTATATGTAATTTAAGCCAATTGAAAAAGTTAGAATTGTATATGAACCGACTTTCAGGTGAGTTGCCTTCTGATTTAGGAAATTTACAAAATTTAGAAACTTTAGCCGTTTTTAATAATGAAATTGAAGGTGCAATTCCGGCTTCTTTTTACCAAATGAAGTCATTAAAAGTGGTGCTGTTGAACAGTAATAAATTAACCGGAACATTAAGTCCGGATGTTGCTAATTTGACTCAATTAGTAAATTTCAGCCTATTCGAAAATAACTTTCAGGGACAAGTACCGTTGTCTATAGAAAAATTAGACAATTTAAAAGAAATGAATATTTCTTATAATAAATTTAATGGTTTAGTTACTAAGAAATTAGCCGCTCTGGATACGCTTAATATGACTATGATTAATGATAGTGGTGTAGCGTATTTAATGAATGTGGCTGTTGAAATGGATAAACGACCAATTGTGTCTGAAGAATAAAATAATTTTTTTTTGGTTAGAAAATTGTTTTTTATTAAGTTAGTTTTAAAATAAGTTTAGTGTTTGGAGGAACCTGTGAAAGTAATATTCACAGGTTTTTTTATATTCCGCTATAGGCACTAAAGCCACCATCAATGGGTAAAACGATTCCAGTTACAAATCGGGAGGCTTCGCTGCATAAAAAATGGATGGCTCCTGCTAATTCATCGGCTTCGCCAAAGCGTTTCATGGGTGTGCTGTTGATGATGCTATTTCCTCTTTTGGTATAAGAACCATCTTCGTTAGTTAATAATTTCCGATTCTGGTTTCCAATAAAGAAACCCGGAGCAATAGCATTGACACGAATGTTGTTACTGAATTTTGTCGCCATTTCTACAGCCATCCATCGGGTAAAGTTTTCCATTGCCGCCTTTGAAGCCGAATAACCTACTACACGGGTAACGGCTCTTTCTACTGTCATGGAAGAGAAATTAATAATGATTCCTTCTTTTTGTTGTGCCATCAGTTCGCCAAAAACTATCGAAGGAAGCACGGTGCCGTTTAGATTCAAATCAGTAACGGTTTGAAAAGCATCCATGGATAAGTCAAAAATGGTTTGATCTTCGCTTATTGTGGCACCGGGCATGTTTCCGCCTGCAGCATTCAATAAAATATCTATTTTTTTATAACGCTCCATAATTTTCTCACTTGCAGCTCTTAAGGAAGCTTTGTCCAGAATGTTAGCTTCAATTCCCAGAGCTTCATAACCACTTTCTTTAAGTGCTGTAATGCTTTTATCTATTGTTTGCTGATTTCTGCCCAGAATAACAATTTTTGCTCCTGAAGCGGCTAAATATGTTGCAATAGAACTTCCCAGAGTTCCGGTTCCTCCGGTTATTACTGCTACTTTGCCTTCGATATTAAATAAATTCATTTTCTTAATTTTTGATTTTGGCATACATTTTAAAAGCTGTGCGAATTAATTAAAATCCACACAGCTTTCGTAAAAAACTAAATTGAGTATTGTATTAGAATTTCCACCTTACAAAGGCTTCCATTGCTGCGTAATTAGATAAACCGAGTTGGTCATATAATTCGGCAGTTTCTTTATTTCGGTCTTCGGCTCTTTGCCAAAATTCCCTTGCATCTGTACCTTGAAATACTACACCATCTTTTTGTGATTGATGTTTAAAAATTCCATGTCGTTTTGCTAATACCTGATCAGGACTCATTGGTACCGCCATTTCTATTTCGTCAATGCCCCATTCTTGCCAGGCACCACGATAAAGCCATAACCAGCAGTCTTTCATGAAATCTTTTGGTTTAAGATTTTTTACGGCTTCCAGAATAGCGTCTAAGCAAACTTTGTGCGTTCCATGTGGATCGGCAAGATCACCGGCAGCAAATATCTGATGCGGTTGGATTTTTTCAATAAGTTCCATTGTTAGTTGAATGTCAGCTTCTCCTAAAGGTTTCTTTTCGATAGTTCCCGTTTCGTAAAAAGGCAAATCCATAAAGTGAATTTGATCGTCAGTTAAACCCACAAAATGAGCTGTAGCACGAGCTTCTCCTTTTCGAATAAGCCCTTTAAGGTGTCTTACTTCGGGAATGTCTTTTTGACTTGTTTTTTTGTTAATCAGGAACTCATGTGCTTTTTGGTAAATAGTATCTGCCTGCGGACTGTCTATTCCAAATTTTTCATTGTAATCGCATACAAAACGCGCAAATCTCTCGGCTTCACTATCAGCTACAGCGATATTTCCTGAAGTTTGATAAGCTACATGCACTTCGTGACCCTGCTCTTGCAAACGCATAAAAGTTCCTCCCATACTAATAATATCATCATCAGGATGCGGACTAAAAATAAGCACTCTTTTTCTGGAAGGCTCTGCACGTTCCGGCCTGTTGCTGTCATCGGCATTGGGTTTCCCACCTGGCCAACCTGTAATAGTATGTTGTAATTTGTTAAAAATATTGATGTTAATGTTATAAGCAGGACCTGAATCGGCTAATAAATCACTCATCCCGTTTTCGATATAATCGGCATCGGTAAGTCTTAAAATAGGCTTTTTTAAGTCGAGTGCCATTCGTAAAACAGCTTTTCGGGTTAATTTATCAGTCCAAGCAATTTTTTCAACTAACCACGGAGTATTGATTCGGGTGAGTTTAGAAGCAGCTTCCTGATCTAAAACAAAAATGGCATTGTTGTGTTCCTGCAAAAAAGAAGCGGGTATCAGATTTGTTACAGTTCCTTCAGCAGAAGCTTTTACAATGTTAGATTTTCCTTCGCCCCAAGCCATTAGAATTACTTGTTTGGCTTCCATTATTTTTTTTACGCCAAGGGTAATTGCAGTTCTAGGCGTATTAGTTAATCCGGAGAAATCTTTACTTGCAGCAACTCTGGTAATATGGTCTAAAGCAACTAATCTTGTTTTCGAATTTTGTAAAGAACCTGATTCGTTAAAACCAATATGCCCGTTACCGCCGATTCCCAGAATTTGCAAATCGATTCCGCCCAAAGCTTCAATTTTTTCCTCATATTGGGCACAATAATCTTGTATTTTTTCTTTAGGCAAAGTACCATCCGGAATGTTGTAGTTTTCAGGTAAAATATCTACCTGCTCTAATAACAATTCCTTCATAAAGCGTACATAGCTATTGATGGAATCGGGTTCCATTGGGTAATATTCATCCAGATTGAAGGTAATTACATTCCGGAAACTAAGACCTTCTTCTTTATGCATTCTCACCAGTTCGGCATACAAACCTTTTGGCGATGAGCCGGTTGCAAGACCAAGAACACAAGATTCATTTTGCTGTTGTTTGAATCGAATTAATGCCGCAATTTCTTGTGCAACGGCTATAGAAGCTGTTTTTGAATTTTCGAAAACGACGGTATTGATGTTTTCGAATCTTTTTTCAAATCCTGTAGCTTTATCGATATTGCTTTTTATCATCGTAATGTTTTTTCGTGTTTTTTGAAAATGGATTTAATGTTGTACTATGACAGTAAAATATATATTAAGATGGTTAAGAATACTAAAATACTGCCTGCAATATTTATTCCTGACCAGGATTTCTCGTAGTTATTGGCTAAATTTTCTTCATATTCTGTGTTTGATTTTGAAGTTGCATACATTTTTGAAACGACAAACATAATAATGAAGTTCAGTACAAATTCAATTCCCCATAAATGAACAAAATGAATGTCTATTTTGAATACAAATGAAGTTAAGATGTAAAAAAGAAAACCAAAGAACAGTCCGGCTTTAGCACCCACAGCATTGACTTGTTTAAAAAATAAACCTGCTACCAGAATAGAAGAAATCGGTATAAAGAAAATTCCGTTTAATTCCTGTAATAAAAAGTACAATCCCGAAGGAGCATAAGCTACTAATGGGGCAACAGAAATAGATAAAACAGCAAGTACGACTGATGAAATCTTACCATAATATACCAGTTTTTTGTCTGATACATTTTGGTTGAAACTTTTTTTATAAATATCCATACAAAAAATGGTACTTGCAGAGTTCAGCACGCTATTAAAAGTACTGAGCACTGCTCCTAAAATTACTGCAGCAAACAAGCCATAAAGGTAGGTGGGTAGCACTTTTTTGACTAATAACGGGTAAATCAAATCCGGTTTGTCATAATGTTGTTCCTGAAAATAATAATATCCTATTAAACCGGGAAGTACAATAATCAAAGGCATCAATAACTTAAAAATTCCGGTATAGATTAATCCTTTTTGTGCTTCGACTAAGTTTTTAGCACCAAAAGCCCTTTGGATAATAGTTTGATTCATTCCCCAAAAATAAATTTGGTTAATCATAAGTCCGGTAAAAAGTGTGGAAAAAGGCAATACGGAATCTTCGCTCCCGATGATGTCGAATTTTTTTGGAGCAAAATTATAAATGGTACTTACTCCGTCAAAAACATTTCCATCCCCAATTTGGTACAAAGCAATAGCCGGAACTAATAAACCACCAAGCATTAATCCCACTCCATTAAGAGTGTCTGAAAAAGCTACAGCTTTTAATCCGCCAAAAATGGCATAAGCTGAACCAATTATACCAATTACCAGAACTGTGTAAACTAAAGATTGTTCTTTAGAAATTGAAAAAACAGTTGCAAAGTCAAAAATGCTTTCGATATTGATTGCTCCTGAATACAAAACAATAGGCAATAAGGTAACTACAAAGGAACTCATTAATAAAAAAGCTACGATAGAGCGAATTTGAGAATCGAATCTTTTTTCCAGAAACTCCGGAATTGTAGTGAGTCTCATTTTCATAAATCGCGGAATGATAAAAATTGCCGCTATAACTAAGGCTATTGCCGAGGTAACTTCCCAGGCAATAACGATAATTCCGTTTTTATACGAGCTTCCGTTCATTCCTATTAAATGCTCCGTTGAGATATTAGTAAGAATCATCGAACCCGCAATTATGGGTGCGGTTAAACTTTTTCCTGCTAAGAAATAGCCATTTGAAGTGTCAAGGTTATCTTTTCGGAGTTTGTAACTGGTATAAAAAATAACTAGGAGCGTGAATCCAAAAAAGCCTAAATAGGTATATAACATTTCAATAGGTTATTAAGTTATAGGATATGAGTTAGAATTTTAATTTGGCAGGTAAATATTTAGCCACTAATTCTTCATAATAAGGTCGCAAAGCTTTCGAATCCGGTTTTATAGGTGCTTTTGTATACAAATCATAAGGATTGAATTTTTTTACCCATTCGAACATTTCAATGTCTTTTTCGGTCATTAAGTGTGTATAAGCATTTTCACGGTGTTGTGAATAGAAAGAATGATAACGAATCATGTACAATGCAGGCTCCGGCAAATAATCTTTCATGATCTGGTACAAATATTCGTCGTGTCCCCAGCTCATTTTCACGTTATCTAATCCGCAATTTGGAGTATAAACACCGTATTTAGTATTGTATTTTTCGTTAGTACTATCAGGATTTGCAGCAAAAAATTCCGGATAAACTATTTTATCTGAGAATTTACAGCCCACAGGGAAAGTATCTCCTACAACTGCCCATTGTGGTTCTCCAAAAAGACACAACACTTTTCCGATGTCGTGTAAAAATCCGGTAAGCACAAACCAATCCGGGTGACCATCGGCACGGATGGCTTCAGAGGTTTGTAATAAATGTTGGAATTGATCCAAATCGATATCCGGGTCACTATCATCTACTAAGGTGTTTAGGAAATCTACTGCTTCCCATAAGGACATTTCTTTTCGATCAAATTTTAAGAATTCTTTTTCTTTTTCGCACACAAAATCATAAGTCTGATACGTATGGTTAATTCTGTAAAACTCTCTTACGGTTTCTACTCTTTCTGAATCTACGTAATTACGGAATTCTTCTTTCTCCTTTGTATCGGCAGCAGGATCCGGATAACGCTCTATTAGGTTTTCTTCCCAGTCATCAATTTGATGCATTGGATTATTAAACTTGTCTGAGTTATTGATTTTTTCCATTTGGTTTGTTTTATGTAATAGTGAATATTTAATGAGATAAGCGGTGGCTAATTCTATGAATATCAAAATTAAATAGATATTGCCTTTTCAAAATGGATAAATGATTCAAAAACATGGATAAATTTTTCATACCGCTAATTTTTTGATTAATAAATTGCGTAATGTTTATTTATGATGCTATAGGTGTGATACTTTAATTAAAAATGTGTTGAGCTATTCTGTCTTTTTTATCTGGAAAAAGGAGCTGTTATACAGTTTACTGCTCTTTAAGTAATTTTTTTCTTAGGTTGTTTTCTGGTTTCTATTATTATAAGTGTTAAAGACAAGAAAAAAATTAACTTAAATCTTTTCTAACGTTATTTTGTATTGGGGTTGTATGTAATGTGCCGTAAATCAAGGATTTTGTTGTTTATAATATAAAAAAATGCAGTGTAAAAAGTGTAAAATGTATTTTTAACACGCTTTCATTGCGCATTTTTGACTGTATTTTATATGTTTTTGACGAATTTATCCATTCCGAAGATTCACATTACTGTTAATTTTACCATAATATTATTAACTAATACTAATTAAAAATGAAAAAAACCAAATTCAAATTATTGACGTTATTTTTCTTAATAGCGTTTTCAATTAATTCGTGGGCACAAAAAACACAGGTGTCTGGTAAGGTGGTAGACGATCAGAATATGCCTTTACCTGGTGCAAATGTTTTAGAAAGCGGAACGAAAAATGGTGTTGTAACAGATTTAGATGGAAAATTTAGACTAGAAGTTTCTAATCCAAATGCTGGAATAGTGGTTTCTTATGTTGGTTTTGCTGATCAAAGTGTTAAATTAAGTGGGGCAAAAACGAACCTGACCATTAAATTACTTTCAGGAGCTAATAATTTAGAGCAGGTAGTAGTAGTAGGTTACGGTAAAGGATCCCGAAAAAACTTAACAACATCT
The DNA here is from genome assembly GCF_900142775.1 of Flavobacterium flevense. Lineage (GTDB taxonomy): Bacteria > Bacteroidota > Bacteroidia > Flavobacteriales > Flavobacteriaceae > Flavobacterium > Flavobacterium flevense. The sequence continues at coordinate 351,476 of NZ_FRCC01000001.1, read as the reverse complement.
GTAACTTCTGTAAAAGCAGAGGATATGAATAAAGGAGCTATTAGTGATGTGGGGCAATTGCTTCAGGGAAAAGTTGCCGGTTTAAATATTTCATCCAGTGGTGACCCAACAAGAGCAGCTTCAGTAGTAATGCGTGGTGTTTCTACTTTAAATAGTTCTCAAGGTCCATTTTATGTGGTAGACGGAATCCCGGGTGTAGATATTTCGATGATTTCACCTGATGATATTGCAACTATTGATGTACTTAAGGATGCTGCTGCAACTGCAATTTATGGTAACAGAGCTGCAAATGGAGTTATTATGGTTACTACTAAAAAAGGTAGTAAGGAAAGAACTCAAATTGCATACAATAATTATTTTGGTATTGAAAATGTTTCTAACCAATTAGATATGATGAATGCTGCTCAGCTGAGAGCTTTCACTACTAAAAATAATTTGAATTTTACTCCTGAAAATGATAAAGGAGCAAATACAAACTGGCAAGATGAGATTTTAAGATCAGGAGCACTTTCAAGTAGCCATAACTTATCGATAAGTGGCGGAGGTGAAAGAGGAAGCTATTCTGCGAGTTTAACTTCTATCAAAAGAGAAGGTATTCTTAAGAAAAATGATTTTGGACGTGTAATTGCCCGTTTATCTGTTGAACAATATGCATTTGATGATAAGGTAAAATTTGGATTAAATGTTACTAATTCTACCAGTAAATATATAAATGTTCCTCAACGTAATACGGTACTTTTACAATCTATCAATCACCTTCCGGTTTCTCCTGTTAGAAATGAAGATGGTAGCTTTTTTGAGAATTTTACCAGTACAGGATATTTCAACCCGGTAGCTTTGATTGAGCACGGTACTGATGAAACTAAGACAAACAATCTTATCGGAAACTTCACTACAGAGGTAAAACTTCCATTTGGATTTACGTATAATTTAAATATTGCTCATCAAAAATTAAGTGTTTCTCACGGAGAGTTTTATGATAGCTACTATTCTCAATATAACAGTGCTAACTTCTACAACAATCCAGATCCACCTTTGACAAAAAGTTTAGTTAATTTTGGTGTAAATGGTTCAGCATTAAGAAATTACTATGAAACAACAAATAACATCATAGAGAGTTTTTTAAACTGGGATAAAGATTTTGGAAATCATAAAATCAAAGCTGTTTTAGGATATTCATGGCAGGAAAACACCTTAGGTGATGGTTTCCAGGCTACTACTACTAATTTTCCTGTAGATAATGTTGGGTATAACAACTTAGCTTTAAGTAATTATACTTCTGTAAATGGTTATGTAGTAAACTTTGGAGACAGTCAGGCATATCAAAAAACGCGTTTGATTTCGCAATTTGCCCGTGTGAACTACAACTACAATGACAAATACCTTTTGCAGGGAACTGTAAGAAGAGATGGAGGTTCTGTATTTGGTGCTAACAATAGATGGGGTTATTTCCCTTCTGTGGGTGGAGCCTGGAGAATTGATAAAGAAAACTTTATGCAAAACCAGAGTGTTTTCACCGATTTAAAATTACGTGCCAGTTATGGTGTTACAGGTAACTCTTCCGGATTTAATGCATATACTGCTCAATTTATCTCAGGAAGTGCCGGAACATTCTATTATAACGGACAACAAATAGGTGCTTATGGTCCTATACAGGCTGCAAATCCTGATTTGAAATGGGAAAAAACAGCAACAACTAACTTAGGTCTTGATGTTTCCTTATTACAAGGTGCAATAACAGCTTCGGTTGATGTTTACGACAAGAAAACAACCGACATGATTTTTAACTATCAGGTAAATCCGGTATTGGTTCCTGTAGGATCAATTGTGGCTAATGGTGGTGTGATGTCTAATAAAGGTATTGAAATCGCTTTAGGTGCTACACCGGTTAAGACGGCTAATTTTACATGGTCTACTAATTTAAATATTGCGAGTAACAAAAATAAAATAGTAAAATTAACAAACCCATTCTTTATTGGAGGAGATTCTATCCGAAGAGTACAACCTGACGGTGGAGGACAAACTGGAGCTACTTTACAAATTTTTAAAGAAGGTAAGCCTCTTGGACAATTTTTTACTCTTGATTATGCCGGTAAAAATGCTGACGGTGTTTCTCAATATTACGACAAAGACAGAAACCTGACTACGACTCCGTTAAATGGTGTTGATTATCACTATGTAGGAAATGCACAACCTAAAGTATTATTAGGATGGTCCAATAATTTCCAATACAAGAATTTTGATTTGAGTGTTTTCTTCAGAGGTGTATTTGGTAATAAAATTTTCAATGCTACCCGTGCTGATTTATTCAGACCTTCTACGGCAATGACTACTAATATTTTAGTTGATGCACAAAATGAATCGCCAAACGATCTTAACTCTTACCGTTATTCTTCCCGTTTTATAGAAGATGGTAGTTATATTAGATTGGATAATGCGACTCTTGGTTATAACTTTAAAAACATCAGCAAGTTTGTTAAAAGTTTACGCATGTACACCACTGTAAATAATTTATTTGTAATTACAAAATACAGCGGAATTGATCCTGAGGTAGAACAAGGAGGTACTGCACCTGGTGTAGATTCGAATAATTTTTACCCAAAAACCAGATCATTCTTATTAGGTTTAAACGTGGTATTCTAAAAAAATAATAATTGTAATAATTGTAAATATTATGAAAAAAATAATAAAATATTTGGGGCTTCCAATACTGGCTATTGGTTTATTCGGGTCCTGCGAAAATTTAGATGTGCCAATTACGACACAACTGACACCAGAAGTTTTTCCTCAAAATTCAACACAGTTTATTCAGACTACAGGACCGGTTTATGTAGCTTTTCGTAGTGATTTTTCATTCGCGTGGTGGTGGTCACAATCATTAACTACTGATGAGGCTATTTTGCCTGCAAGAGGAGGAAACTGGTTTGACAACAGAAATTATATTGCGATGCACTTTCATGACTGGACAGTTGATAATGGAATTGTAGGTAGTCTTTGGTATTGGTCATCCAGTGTGATAGGTAAAAGCAATCAGGCTATTTCAATCTTAGAAGAAGCAATGCCTGAGGGTACTGAAAAATCGACTTTGATTTCTGAATTAAAAACCATGCGTGCGATTTCTTATTTCGTAATGATGGATAATTTTGGTGCTGTGCCGCTGGATACACTTTATGGTGATTTTTCTTCTCATGCTAAATCAAGCAGAGTAGAGGTTTTTAATTTTGTTGAAAAAGAATTAAAAAAAGCTCTTCCTAATTTAAGCGCTGTTACAGGTGTAAGTACTTATGGAAGACCTAATAAGCAAACAGCTAACGCTTTACTGGCTAAGATGTATTTAAATGCGGAAGTTTATACAGGAACACAACGTAACAACGATTGTATTGCAGCTTGTGATGAAGTGATTAAAACAGGAGCTTATAGTGTCGAGACATTAAGTGGGTACCTTAATATGTTTAAATCAAATAATGGTCCGCAAATGAAAGAATTTATATTTGCTGTTCCTTATGATCCAACAGTTGGAGGTGGCGGATTGATGTATCATGCACGTTATGATGTACCTCGTTCTATGCGTTCTAAATTTGGTTTACCTTTTACTCCTAGTGCTCCAAGAAGTACATTGCCTGAATTCTATGCTCATTTTCAAAATGATGCTAATGATGTTCGTAACCAACAATGGCTGACAGGTTTACAGTTTAATAATAATGGTACACCATTAACGGTTACAACAACTAAAAAAGGATATGATCAATTCTATACAGGAGCTGATGGTGGAGATCCTTATACTTATCAAGTAAACTTAACTCCTAATATTGTGCTTCGTCAAAGTGTTCCTTTAACAGATTTAGGTAATGATGAAATTGCGTGGAATATGGGATATAGAAATATTAAGTTCTATCCGGACGCTACTTCAACTAGCCGTAATCAAAATAATGATGTACCGTTTTTACGTTACTCAGATATCCTTTTGATGAAAGCCGAAGCTATTCTTAGAGGAGGTGCTGCTACTTTAGGTGACACACCACTTTCGTTAGTAAACACTGTACGTTCTAATCGTACTACTGCAGCTCCATGGACTGCTGTCACGTTAGAAGACCTTTACAAAGAAAGATCCCGTGAATTTGCATGGGAAGCATGGCATAGAAATGATATGATTCGTTTTGGAAAATTTGAAGGACAATGGGGATTCAAAACAGATACAGATGTAAAACGTCGTGTTTTCCCAATTCCAACAACTGCACTGGTACTGAATCCTGCTTTGGTTCAAAATCCGGATTATGTTAATAATTAGTTTATTTATTGTTTGATTGGTTAATTTAAGTTGGTGATTTATTTAACCCTGAAAAGAGAAGAAGCCAGTTCTTCTTCTCTTTTCTTTTTTAAAAATGATAATTCGATTCTGAGCTATTACTCACTACAAATGAATTTTATTTAAATCAGGAAAAAGCACATTTTTTACTTGTTTCAATAGTTTAATTTTTTTTAATCAAAAGAAATTCAACTGTTTTAAAAGAGAATACAAAAGTTGTTTTTGCCAGATTAATCCCTTTCCATTTTGTATTGATAATGATTCATTTTTTCGAAAATACTTTTAAAAGTAAATCAATAGTAAAAAGAGCGTCCCAAAATATAAATTTATTGCTGTTGAACCGGTTTTCATTGTCTTAAAAAACGATTTTCCTTCAACAAAAAAACAAAGAGATAAACATGGATTTATACCGTTTATTAAAGTATAGGTTATTAGCCGTAACCGTTTTATTAGTCCTGTTGTCTTGTTCCGTAAAACAGTCAGGGAGCAATTATGTGGATTTAGTTAATCCGTTAATAGGTACGGCTCCATCAACCACTATTAGTGCTTTACAGCATGGAGAAGATGAAAAAGAGAATAATGCTCAGGTGGTGCCTTATGTTACCGTTCCTTTTGGAATGACCAATTGGACTGCTCAGACAAAATCAACGGAAACCAAATGTGTAGCGCCTTATTATTATACTGATACTAAGATTTCGGGTTTTAGAGGAAGTCACTGGTTGAGTGGTTCCTGTGTTCAGGATTACGGTAGTATGACTATTATGCCTATAACAGGAAAATTGAAATGCCAAGCCGATGACAGAGCATCCAGTTTTTCACATGATACTGAGAAAACTACTCCCTATAATTATAATGTAAATCTGGCTGATTATAAGATTGATGTGAATATGACAGCAACTAAACGTTGTGGTTTGTTCCAATTTACATTCGAAAATTCAGGTGAAGCACACATTATTGTGAACCCAAACAGTGATGAAGGAGAAGGGTTTATCCAAATTAATGCCGAGAGAAACGAAATTACAGGTTATAATCCGGCACATAAAATCTATCAGGGTTGGGGTGATAAAGCAGGTTTTAGCGGATATTTTGTTGTCAAATTGAGTAAAAGTTCTGATAAGTATGGTGTTTATCAAAATGAAAAAATATTGGATGGAAACATACAAATTGCTAATCAGGAAAATATAGGAGCTTATATTTCTTTTATGGTTGAAAAAGGAGAAACTATCGAAGCTAAAATTGGAACTTCGTTTACCAGTATTGAGCTAGCGAGAAAGAACTTAGAAGCTGAAACAAAAGATTTGGATTTTGCTGAAGCCAAAGAAAATTTAAAAGAAACATGGGAAACACTGCTTTCAAAAGTGAAAGTTGAAGGCACTAATAATGATGACAAAGTGAAGTTTTATACCGCTTTGTATCATAGTTATTTACAGCCAAGAACGTTTAATGATGTTGATGGAACTTATCTAAGTTTTAACGGAGGAAAACAGGTGATGAATAGTGGGAATGAAGATTATTTTACTGATTTTTCCATGTGGGATATTTACAGATCGTCGCTGCCATTGTTTAATATGCTGACGCCAAAAGTGAATGGACAAATGATGAAAAGTCTTTTCTCCATGGCAGAACAAGGCGGATGGATGCCTATTTTTCCATGCTGGAATAGTTATACATCAGCAATGATAGGCGATCACGCAATAGCAGCAATAGCCGATGCTTACCTGAAAAATAACATTCAAATTTCAGATAAAGAATATGGTTATCTGATACAAAACGCATTTAAAACGCCGGAAAATCATGCCGATTATGTAAATGGCAAAGGACGTCGTGCTTTAGATTCGTATTTAAAAAACGGATTTGTACCCTTAGAAGATGAGGTAAAAGAATCGTTTCATAAAGGAGAACAGGTCTCCAGAACTTTAGAATATGCTTTTGATGATTTTGCATTGTATCAAATAGCTAAAAAACGAGGTGATACCTTTCACGCCAATTTGCTGAAAAAAAGGGCTTTGAATTATCAAAATGTCTATAGTGTCGCTGATTCTGCTGTAAGAGGACGTTTTGCTGACGGGACTTTTACTAAAGATTTTGATAAATTGATCAGAAAACCCTACATCACAGAAGGAACACCTTATCAATATACCTGGTATGTACCGCAGGATATCAACGGATTAATGAATTTAATGGGAGGAGAAGATGGGTTTAATACCAACTTGGATCGTTTCCATGCCGCCAAACAATACTGGCATGGAAATGAACCCGGTCACCAAATTCCGTTTTTGTATAATTATTCAGGACAAGCCTGGAAAACACAGGAATTGGTAACCCAGATCATGAAAACCGAATACAGTAATGATGTAGGCGGCTTAAGCGGAAATGACGATGCCGGACAAATGTCTGCCTGGTATGTTTTTGCAGCTTTAGGATTTTATCCGGTAGCGCCATCCGTTCCGCAATATGTGATTTCAGGACCTCATTTTGATAAAATTACCCTCCGTTTAGAAAACGGAAAAGCATTGGTCATTAATGCAAAAGGAGCTTCTTCCGGGAAAAATTATATTCAGAAAATAAAATTCAATGGAGTAGAATATGATAAAACTTATTTAGATCATTTTTCGATTATAAAGGGAGGAGTTTTAGATTTCGAAATGGGTGATCAGCCTGATAAATCATGGGGAACGGCTAAAGAAAGCAGACCGTTTTCATTGTCTAATTAGTAAAAAATAAAGAGTATGAATCCAATTAGTCGTGGCGAATTTTTAAAACTGGGAAGTCTATCCTTGCTTGGTGCTTTGGTTAGCGATGCTGTTTTGGCAAATGAACATTTTTTAAGTGCCCCGGCAACTAAAAAGGATTCTCATTTAATGAAAAAACTACTCTTACATAATGATGAAACGGTAGAGGAACTGCTTCAAAAAGAGTGGATTGATTCAGATGTTCGTTTGAATAGTTACCGTTCTTTGGCAGGTACTATTGCAGTTTTTGTTGCTTCAATTTCTCATTCAGAATCCAAGTTTTATAAGTCGGAAACTGTTGCGGAGCGATTGAATCAATCGGCTGATATTTTATTGAAAGGGCAATACAGCGATGGAACTGTTGATGCTGGTGGAAACAGACAATCGCCACCTGATACGGCTTTTGTGTTGGAATCCATTTGTTCAGCAGCCACGGTTTTAAATTCGAATAAACAAACGCAGTTAGAAGCGCTAAGAAATAAACTTAAAAAGTTTATCCAGAACGCTGGAGAAGCCTTGATAACGGGCGGAGTGCATACTCCTAATCACCGATGGGTGGTTTGTGCGGCTTTGGCTCATATCAATTCGCTTTATCCGGATGTCAGATACATTAACAGAATCAATCAATGGCTGGCTGAGGGCATTTATCTCAATCAGGATGGACATTATTCGGAACGAAGCGGAGTTTATTCGGCAGTGATTGACAAGGCTTTGATTACCATGGCCACTTTGCTCAATAAACCGGAATTGTTAGATATTGTTGAAAAAAACCTGATTACTTACTATTATTACACGGAACCGAATGGCGATCTGGTTACAGTAGATTCTAAAAGACAGGATCAGTTTATGAATTTAACGGTATCTAAATTTTATTTGCAATACCGTTTTATGGCCATTCATACAGCAAATCCCATGTTTATTTATATGGTCAATCTGATTGAAAAAAGTCCGGATTTTGATTATTCTGTTTTATCGCATGCATTGATTGATTTTATCGAAAATCCGGAGTTGCAGCAGCAAATTCCTGAGATATCGAATATCGCAAATGATTTTGAGAAGTTTTTTGCTGTTTCTAATTTGGCTCGAATTCGACGCGGAAAAACTTCGATAACTTTATTTGGAGGAAATGATAAACCGGTTATGATCGTTTCCGGAAGATCGTCTAATCCTAATTTTTTAATGTATCGAAAAGGAGATGCGATTTTAAAATACATGCGATTGTCATCTTCGTTTTTCAGAATGGGCTATTTCAGTAGTGATGGTATCGAAAAAGTAGGGAATAAATACATTCTGAAAGAAACGAAGCAAGGTGATTATTACCAGCCATTAGCTCCCGAATTTCTGAAAGCAGATGGCGATTATCAATTATCAGAATCGAAAGATAAAAGATTTTGGAACAAAATGGATTTTGAAAATAGGGTTGCTTCGAATATAAAAACGCAAACAACTACTATTGAAATTGAAGAAAATAATGGAGAACTGACTTTGGATTTTAAAGTTGACGGACCTCCTAATGTGGAAATAACTATTGAAATGTGCTTTAAAGAAGGAACTCAGATTACAGGAGCAACAGTAGAAGAAAAAGGAAATTATTTTCTGAAATCAGGAAATGCCCAGCTAAGTATGGGAAATGATGTTATCGAATTAGGTCCTGGATTGGGTGAACATCAAAACGTGAACAGCTTAGATAGTGAAGAATATGCCTATCATCAGGGTACATTGCGAACAGAAGGAGTACATGTTTATATTACCGGTTTAACGCCGTTTCAGCATAAAATGACGATTTCTTAGGAAGTTATAGAAGTTTAATAATAGATTTTTTGTCAGTCTGAGCTTGTCGAAGACCTCGTTGTAATTATACGAATTATTAAAACAGCATGAATTTGTGTAATGCAATTTCGATTAGAATTAGTGATAATTAGTGAAATTCGTGGCTAAAAAAATAAATGCGAGTATCCTGAATAATAAAGGAATTTTTCGGGCATTGTAGAAAGTTTACTTATTTTTACGAAAATTAAGTTTAATCTATAATAATTGAAATTATGAAATTATCATTTATGGCTGCTTTGCTGTTGGGAGGTATTTGTTTTGGACAGAATAATACAGACACCAGTTTGTATATGAAAGCCGATAAAATAAGTTATCTGACTGATATTGGTTCTGAATCCGGGGATTTGTACTCAGTTATTGGTCATCATGGACCGGCAGTTGAAAACGAATGGATGGCATTGCGAATCTATTTTAGTGATAAAGTAGCAATTGATGTTTACAATAAAGCTAAGGCAGGACTGGAATTAAAAGGAGCACATTGGTACCCAACGGCAACACAACAAAAAGAAGGCTGGGGAGCTGATTATTATAAAGTAGCGTCAACTGTAGGTTTAGGAGGAGTAAAACTTTGGGACGGAGAAAAATTAGTTTCGTTGAATCCGGTGACGAATCGTTTGGCTCGTGTTGGAAAAACTGAAACTACTTCATGGATGGAGATGATTTCTAAAGGTGTGCCTTACAAAGGGAAAAAAGTAGATATCAAAGTTCGTGTTACCGTTTTCTCCGGAAAAAGAGAAGCTAAAGTGGAAGCTTTTAGTTTGAATGGCGAAAAAGTACAGTTTGCTACAGGGGTAAATTATTTTAAAGGTTTCGAAACTAAAAAAGGAGAGAATTATATCGCTGTTTGGGGAACACATCCGGAAGATGTAGCGGCAGAAGTAGTGGGAATTGGAGCAGCAATAAAATACAATCCTAAAAATTATGTGAAAAATACCGATGATGGAACACAGTATTTATTAATCTCTAAGCCAACAAAATATTTAGCAACTGAAATTGCATCAGCATCAGCCAGAGAAAAAGAAATAAATACTTTAGATAAATTAGAAGCTTACATAAAATAAAGCATACATACAGCGCTTGATTTTTTGTAGGATTTGAAATTCTGAAACTCAAAAAAGAAGTGCACAGATGATACTTAATCAATCGGTGTCATCTGTGTACTTTTTTTGTGCTTTTTTTTAAGTAAAATATTGTTTTATTAAAGATTTAAGTGTTTGAATTTTAAGTGTTTTTGAGTTTCAGTAAAGAAAATGTAAAAAATGAATATGATGTTAAAAATAATTCCAAAACTGTTTTTTATAGCCTTATTAGTAGGCGTTTTTTTGTTGGGATTCAAAACCCAGGCACAAAAAACAGCAAAAACTTCAAAAGAGTTTTTAATTACTAATTATGGTGCAAAAGCAGATGGAAAAACCCTGAATACCATTGTTATTCAAAAAGCGATTGATGCCGCTTTTAAAAACAAAGGCGGATGTGTTGTTTTTCCAAAAGGAGATTTTTTATCGGGCAGTATTCAAATGAAATCGAATGTGAGTTTACGTCTGGAAGAAGGAGCGGTTTTGTTAGGAAGTACGAATCCCGGCGATTATATCAAAATGGAATTTCCGGGAAGACCGGATTCTCCTAAAAAAGATGATAACTCCCAAATGGCTTTAGTTTTAGCGCATAAAGCAACGAATGTGAAATTGTATGGAAAAGGAAAAATAGACGGACAAGGTTTAGAATTGGCTCTACATATTGACAGCCTGCATCATGCCGGAATTGTGGTAGATCCTAATTATACAATTCGAAGAAACAGACCTAATGAAACGATGAGACCTAAGTTGTTTCGTTTTTCTCAGTGTGAAAATGTAGCCATTGAAGGTTTGGAAGTTGGTGCTGCTTCCTGCTGGGGATTGTCTTTCGAATTGTGTGCTAATCTAAATATAAACGGATTAAAAGTGGTCAATCGTTCGTATTGGAATAATGACGGAATTGACATCACCGATTGTAAAAATGTTAAAGTTACTAATTGTGATTTAGACACTGCCGATGATGGAATTTGTTTAAAATCCTATTATCCGGGATATGCTAATGATGGCATTTATATTGCTAATTGTACGATAAAATCCAGTGCCAGTGCCATAAAATTTGGAACAGCATCTTACGGCGGATTTAAAAATGTGGTAATAAAAGATATAGAAGTCTATGATACGTTTCGTTCCGCAATTGCTATCGAATCGGTTGATGGAGCTGCCATAGAAAATATTTCGGTTTCGAATATTAATGCGGTAAATACAGGGAATGCTATTTTTATTCGAATAGGACAACGAAGCGGCGAAAAAGCAGGAAGCATCAAAAATGTAAGTATTAAAGATGTAAAAGTGCAGCTGCCTTTTGGACGACCGGATATCAATTATGATTTAAGAGGTCCTGAAGTCGATTTTTTTCACAATCCGTTTCCATCGTCAATTGTTGGGATTCCGGGATACCAAATTGAGAATGTCAATTTAGAAAATATTACTATTTCATATCCCGGCAGAGCGACTAAAGGAATGGCTTACGTACCATTAAACCGATTGGATCAAGTGCCGGAAAAAGTTAAAGATTATCCTGAGTTTTCGATGTTTGGCGAATTACCAGCCTGGGCATTTTATGTGCGTCATGCTAAAGGAATTAGTTTTAAAAATGTAAAAGTTACTTTGGATAATGCTGATTTCCGACCTGCATTTGTTTTTGATGATGTTCAAAATTTGAATATGGAACAAATTGATTTGCCGGAAGCAAAACACGAACAAGTTGTTTTAAAAAATGTGGCTGAAGCTAAAACAGATTTGAAAGAATTGAATATAAAAACAATACCTTAAAAATTGCTTCAAGAATCATCAAAATTACACCCTTTAGGGAAGGGGAATTAATTTTGATGATTCTTAAACAGATTCTTAGTATTTAAAAATAAAAGTCATGAAGAAAAACCAGAATTCCGTTTTCGTTTGTTTAACCTTCTTATTACAATGTTTTTGTCTGAATGCACAAAATCATCGTTTTGTGGACCCCATGATTGGGTCAGAAGGATTGGGGAATGTTTTCGTAGGACCGTCATGTCCTTACGGAATGATCAAACCAGGACCGGACAATGATTTGAATGCCAATAGTGGTTTTACCACCGATATGTCTAAACCCATTTATGGTTTCAGTCAGGTGCATGTGAGTGGAACGGGTGGCGGAGCGAAATATGGGAATGTTTCTATCATGCCAATTTCGGGAGATTTCGAAACTATAAAACAGGAATCACTTCGTGAAAACGAAAAAGTAGCCTTAGGATATTATGGTGCTTTATTGAAAAAATGGAATATTCAAACAGAAATTACCACTTCTGACAGAGCCGCTTTTTACAAATTTGTTTTTAATTCGAATACTAAAAACGCCATTAAAGTAGATTTAGGCAGGTATCTGGACGAATCCATCATTCCTGATGGAAGGGAAGCACAGCAATTTGTGGGTTCTCAGGTAGAAGTGATTTCGGATACTGAGGTTCGTGGTCACACAAAAATTCGTGGTGGTTGGAACAATGGGGGAACTTATACCGTTTATTTTTCGGCAGTATTCGATCAGCCATTTACTTCTTTCTCAACCTGGAAAGGTGAAAAATTTTTTCCTAATGAAAAAAATCAGGTGGACAACGGAAAGAAAACCGGAGCAATGTTATTTTTCGAAAGCTTAGCAAACAAGACAGTGAACATGAAAATAGGAATTTCTTTCATCAGTTCGTTGAAAGCCAGAGAAAATATCGATAACGAAATTCCGCATTGGGATTTTAATAAAGAGCTTGCCGAAACCCAACAAAAATGGGATAATTTATTGCAAAGAGTGGAAGTTGAAAAAGAAGCTTCGACAGAAAAGAAAACCATGTTTTATACGGGTTTGTATCATACTATGTTGATGCCGGTGGATCGTACAGGAGAAAATCCGTTATGGGAAAATGATTCACCTTATTATGATGATTTTTATGCCATTTGGGATACTTATCGTTCTTCAAGTCCATTAATTACGCTTTTAGATCCTAAACGCGAAATTGATATTGTGAACGCCATGTTGCAAATTTACAAACGCGATGGTTATTTGCCGGAAGCAAGAAGTGGAAATTCGAATGGACGAACTCAGGGTGGTTCGAATGCTGAGGTGGTTATTGCCGATGCTTTTGTAAAAGGACTGGAAGGCATTAATTATAAATTAGCTCTGGAAGCGATGATGAAAGACGCGATGTTTCCTCCGGGTGGAAATGAAGAAAAAGAAGGTCGTGGCGGATTAGTGGATTACAACCGTTTGGGTTATGTTTCCACGGATTATGTGCGTTCCGGAAACCGGACTTTAGAATATTCGTATAATGATTATTGTCTGGCAATTGTAGCTAAAGGAACCAAACGTAAAGGAGAATATTGGCGTTTTATCAAGCAGGCTGACAACTGGCAAAACCTTTGGCGAGATATTGAAGACAATGGTTCCCGTGGTTTTATCATGCCTAAAGATTCCAATAGAAAATGGGTAGACAGTATTCAATGTGCTGCAACCAACGGAAAAATTTCGTATGTTCCTTACACGCCTTTAGCGCAGGATTGGCCTAATTGTGTTTGCTGGTGGTGTGGCGTTTTTTACGAAGCAAGTTCTTGGGAATATTCGCTTTCAGTGCCGCATGATGTAGCGATGTTAATCAAAAAAACAGGCGGTAATGAAGCATTCAAAAAAAGATTAAATACGCTATTTGATAAGCAATTTTACAATGTAGCCAATGAGCCTTCGTTTTTGAGTCCAAATTTATACCACTGGATTGGTCGTCCTGATTTGAGTAACGACCGCATTCACCAAATTATAGATAAAAATTACAACAGCAGCCGAAACGGGATTCCCGGTAATGACGATTCGGGTGCCATGTCTTCTTGGTTGGCTTTTCACATGATGGGCTTGTATCCTAATGCGGGACAATCGTATTATTTGATTAATTCTCCTTATTTCAAACAAACGGTGATTCATCAGGAAAACGGAAAAGATTTTACGATCAAAGCCAAAAATCTTTCGGATAAAAACAAATACATCAAATCGGTAACATTAAACGGAAAAGCATTCGAAAATGCCTTTATTGAACACAGTGATATTGTTGCAGGTGGTGTATTAGAATTTGAAATGGCTGCAACGCCTTCTAAAACATGGGGAACTAAACAAGTTCCGCCTTCTAAATCAGATCAAATAATTGAAGAATAATAATTTTTATTGATGATTAAAATAGTAATAATGAAGAATTTTAAACCAGGTATTTTTATTTTGCTGATAAGTATGTTGCTGATTTCGTGTAAGCTTACAGGCAAGAAGGAAAATTTACAAACTAAATCAAAAATAGCAAATCCCATTATAGAGGGCTATTTTGCAGATCCCTGCATTGTAAAAGAGGGTGATACATTTTTTATTTATGCCACAATTGATCCCTGGGGAGGAGATGAACTGGCGGTTTTTTCAACAAAGGATTTCGTGAAATTTGAACGTCATCATTTAAACTGGCCAATAAAAAAAGCATGTACAAGTCCGGGCTCAAATGGCTCTATGGTATGGGCACCTTCTGTTAAAAAAGCAGCTAACGGAAAATACTATATGTATGTTTCTGTTGGAAGCGAAATTTGGGCTGGTGTGAGTGATGCTCCGTTAGGTCCGTGGAAAAATGCTAAGGAAGATTCTTCTCCTTTAATTTCATCAAAAGACTATCCTGCTGTACATAATATCGATGCGGATTGTTTTATTGATGAAGATGGTCAGGCATATCTATACTGGGGTTCGGGATTTAACTGGATAAATGGTGTTTGCATGGCTACTAAGCTAAATTCAGATATGATTTCATTTGATGGAGAACCCAAAGCGGTTACTCCTAAAGATTATTTTGAGGCTCCGTATATGATCAAACGTTTTGGAAAATACTACTTGATGTATTCATCAGGCAAAGCAATAGATGCCACTTATAAAGTAGGATATGCTGTGGGAAATTCTCCATTGGGACCATTTGAGACTGCGGCTAATAGTCCCATTCTGGAAACGTCTGCTGATAGTACAACTTATGGACCGGGACATCATTCGGTATTTAATGAAAAAGGACAGAATTATATCTTGTACCATCGTATTTTTCCGCAAAAGGAAGAATATGTTTTACGCCAAATATGTATTGACAGTTTAAATTTTGATGCCAATCACAACATACTAAAAATAAAACCAACTGGTATTTCCAGTTTCTGATTTTGTATAATATAATCTTAAAATAGATGAAAACCAATCTAAAATTAATCCTATTGTTTGTTGTTTTTGTTTTTGAATCAGGAAACTGTCAATCGACAAAACCGGAAACAGAAATAGCTACTACTGCCAGCCAGCTCATTGCTCGTATTGTACCAAATCATGCTTCGCAATTTAGTGTTGAAATTGATGCTTCAGCAAAAGAAGACTGGTTCGAAATTGCATCTAAAGGAAATAAAATTCTTTTAAGAGGAAACAATGGCGTTTCGGTTGCATCGGCTTTGTATTATTATCTGAATAATTTTACCAACAGCCAAATCACCTGGAATGGAACCAATTTGAATTTGCCTAAAAAATTACCGACAGTTCCTAAATTGATTCATAAAAAAACACCTTATGAGTACCGCTATTATTTGAACTATTGTACGTTCAATTACAGCATGAGTTGGTGGGACTGGAACCGTTGGGAAAAAGAAATCGACTGGATGGCTTTGCACGGAATCAACATGCCGCTTGCCATTACGGGAGAAGAATACATCTGGGATGAAGTCTATAAATCATACGGATTTACCGATGAAGATTTGAGTAGTTTTTTTAGCGGACCGGCTTATTTTTCCTGGTTTTGGATGGGAAATTTAGACGGTTGGGGCGGACCTTTATCAAAAAACTGGAAAGATACGCACCGCGATTTGCAATTGAAAATTCTGAAAAGAGAACGCGAACTGGGAATGAAAACGGTTTTGCCTGCTTTTACAGGACACGTTCCGGCGTCTTTTAAAAAGTTTTTTCCGAATGCCAAATTAAAGCAAACCAACTGGGGGAATGATTTTGAGGATACATACATCTTAGATTCGGATGATCCGTTATTTGCCGAAATTGGTAAGAAATTCTTAGAAAAACAATCGGAAGTTTACGGAACTGATCATCTATATTCCGCAGATACATTTAATGAAAATACACCTCCATCCAATGATCCTGCTTATCTTTCTGAATTGAGTAAGAAGATTTTCGAAGGCATGAAATCAGCCGATAAGGATGCAGTTTGGGTAATGCAGGGTTGGCTCTTTTACAGTCACAGAGAGTTTTGGGAAGCGCCACAAATCAAAGGAATGTTGGATGCTGTGCCTGATGATCGCATGATTATTCTGGATTTGGCTACCGAAATTGAACCGGTTTGGAAACGTACCGAAGCTTTTTATGGTAAACAATGGATTTGGAATATGCTGCATAATTTTGGTGGAAATATTTCGATGTTTGGTCGAATTGAAACCGTGGCTAATGAACCTGCAAAAGCTTTGAAAGATCCTAAATCAGGAAAATTAAAAGGAATTGGATTGACAATGGAAGCCATCGAGCAAAATCCGGTTTTGTATGAGTTGATGACTGATAATACCTGGCGGGACACCCCAATAGAATTGAATTCCTGGTTAGCTAAATACACTTTAAATCGTTACGGAAAATCAAATGCTGATATTGCTAAAGCCTGGGATATTCTGGTAAAAACAGTGTATAATGGAGAAGTAATTCGTGACGGAGCAGAATCTATTATTGTATCACGTCCTACTTTTGAAGGTTACCGTCGTTGGGCTCGTACCAAATTAAATTATGCACCAAAAGATTTACTTCCGGCCTGGGATTTATTTGTAAAAGCTGCTCCGGTTTTTCCAAAATCAGATGGTTTTCAATATGATTTGGTGGATGTCAGCAGACAAGTTTTGGCTAATTATGCCTTGCCTTTACAACAGGAAATAACTAAGGCGTATCAAAATAATGATAAAGCAGCATTTGATAAATACAGCAAGGAATTTTTAGAATTGATTGACGATATGGATTTGTTGTTAGCTACACGTCAGGATTTCCTTTTAGGACCGTGGATTGCCGATGCGAGAAGCTGGGGTGTGGATGAAAAAGAAAAAGCATTATATGAACAAAATGCCCGTGATTTGATTACGCTTTGGGGCGGAGCTGACAATAGATTGCATGAATACAGCAACCGCCAGTGGAGCGGATTGTTTACTGATTTTTACAAACCAAGATGGCAACAATTCTTTACCGATGTAAAAGCCAATTGGGGAACTTTCGATCAAACTCAATTTGATGAAAAAATAAAACAATGGGAATGGAAATGGGTAACGGAGCGAAAAGATTTCCCTGTAAAAGCTAAAGGGAATCCGAATGTGGTTGCCAAAGCCTTACATAAAAAATACCGATCCCGCATTATTCCAGTTACGGAACGTATGGCACCAATTAAATACGATTACTAAAATGAACGCAATTTCTAACCAAAATTCGAATCGTTTTTTGTCCCTTGATATGTTCAGGGGACTCACGATTTGTTTAATGATCGTGGTCAATACGCCGGGAACCGGAGCTCATTTCTATGACTATTTGACTCATGCGGAATGGTTCGGTTTTACTTTAGCCGACTTGGTATTTCCTTCTTTTCTTTTTGCAATGGGAAATGCCATGAGTTTTTCGATGGGAAAAATGAAAGAAACTGCGGCACGTGTATTTTGGAAAAAAGTAATCAAACGCAGCATTATCATTTTTCTGTTGGGTTATTTGATGTATTGGTTTCCTTTTTTCAGACAGGGAATGGATGGCGCTTGGGAATTAAAGCCTTTCGCTGAAACCCGTATCATGGGCGTTTTGCAACGCATTGCTTTGTGTTATTTTGTTACTGCAATTCTCTTTTATTATTTATCAGAGAAGGCTGCTATAATTATCTCGGTACTGATATTATTAGGATATTGGGCAATATTGTATTTATTTGGACAATCGGGAGCCGAATTAGAAATGGCTACCAATGCCGTAACTCGTTTTGATTTATTTGTTTTAGGAGAAGGACATATTTACAAGCGTGATAGCATTCCGTTTGATCCCGAAGGAATTTTAAGCACCTTGCCATCTATTGTCAATGTTATAGCCGGTTTTATAGCCGGAACATTCATTCAAAAAATTGGAAAAACATTTGAAGGAATAGCAAAACTACTGCTGGTTGGTTTTCTTTTAATGGCTTTAGCCCGTTGGTGGGATTTGGTTTTGCCCATTTCTAAAAAATTATGGACAGGCTCTTTTGTGTTGTACACCGTTGGAATCGATTTGTCCATTATGGCCGTTTTGATTTATTTCATCGAATTGAAACAAAAGCATTTTGGAGTAGAATTCACCACCGTTTTTGGTAAAAATCCTTTGTTTATTTATTTGTTTTCTGAATTGTTTTTTATCACTTTACGTCTCATTCCTGTAAATCAGGAGATGGATGCTTTTGAATGGGTGAGTGAACGTATTTTTCAAAGGATATTTCCTGGAAGTTTTGGTGCATTTGTCACCGCAATTGTATTCATGTTGGTTTGCTGGTCTCTGGGTTGGTGGTTGAATAAAAAACGCATTTATATTAAAATTTAATGAGCCTGTTTTTCGATACAAATAGTTCTGAAAGAATTAAAAAATTTGACAATCCTTTGTTTGTGCAAATTTTGAAATGGTACACAGATTAGACGGATTTAAACTGATAAAAAACGGATTTTTATATAAACAATCAGCGAAAATCTGTCTAATCTGTGTGCCATTATTGAATATTAGTCCGCTAAGCGGACAGACTAAAAAATATATAATTATGTTCAAAAATAAATGTAATACCATTTTTCTGGTTTTGATTGTTCTTTTTGCCAATGCAATAAAGGCACAAAACAGCAATTTTACTATTGTTTCAGCAAATGATAAAGCAAGTGTTTTAGTAGAAGACAAAGAACCAAAAGTGGTTCATATTGCTGCTAAAATGCTAGCTGATGATGTGTTTTCTATCAGCAATCAAAGATTGAACATTGCGAAAAATAGTTCAGGAATCGTAATTATGGCGGGAACTATTGGACAAAGTAAATGGATAGATGCCTTAGTTTCGAAACAAAAAATTACTGTTGCTGATGTAAAAGGAAAATGGGAAACTTATAAAATTCAAGTAGTCGAAAATCCAACGGCAGTCATTAAAAAAGCATTGGTTATTGTAGGTTCTGACAGAAGGGCGACTGCTTATGGATTGCTGGAAATTTCCCGAATGATGGGTGTTTCTCCATGGGAATGGTGGGCTGATGTTACGCCAGACAAAAAAGACAATTTGGTTTTAAATATTGAAACCAAAACCTACGGTTCGCCATCGGTTAAATACAGAGGGATTTTTCTAAACGATGAAGATTGGGGTTTGCAACCCTGGGCGGCTAAAACTTTTGAACCGGAAACGGGAGATATTGGTCCAAAAACCTATGCTAAAGTTTTTGAATTGTTGTTGCGTTTGAGAGCAAATACCATTTGGCCAGCGATGCACAAAAGCACAAAAGCTTTTTATTCTTTTCCAAAAAATAAAGAAGTTGCTGATGATTATGCTATTGTTGTTGGAACTTCGCATGCGGAACCAATGTTGAGTAATATTAATGCGGAATGGAATCACAACACAATGGGGGAGTATCGTTATGATACAAACTCAGGAGTGATCAAAGATTTTTTCAGAAAAAGAGCCAAGGAAACCGCTCCTTTTGAAAATATTTATACGGTGGGAATGCGAGGCGAACATGACTCACCGATGATTGTTGGCGAAGACGACTCGGATTCTCAGGTTAAATTATTGGAACAGGTAATTACCGATCAAAGGGCTATTTTGAAAAAAGCCACAGCGAAAGCTGCCGATAAAATTCCGCAAGCCTTTATCCCATACAAAGAAGTATTGGATTATTACCAAAAAGGATTGCAATTGCCGGAAGATGTGCAACTGGTCTGGACCGATGATAATTATGGATACATCCGTCAATTGAGTAATCCTAAAGAACAAAAACGCTCCGGTGGTGCGGGAATTTATTACCACACTTCTTATTGGGGACGTCCACATGATTATTTGTGGTTGAATTCTACTAATCCTGTTTTGATGTGGGAAGAAATGGAAAAAGCATTCGAATTTCAATCTCGCGATTTGTGGATTTTAAATTGTGGCGATATCAAACCTCATGAATACAACATCGAATTGTTTCTGGATATGGCTTGGGATATGACACCTTTTGGCGAAAGCCAAAGTGTGAAAACACACATGCAAAACTGGGCTTCGAGAGAATTTGGAAATCAAAATGCTAATTCGATAACTGAATTGTTTTTCGACTATTATCGTTTGGTTTTCCAGCGTCGTCCTGAGTTTATGGCATGGAATCAGGTGGAACCGGAAACCAAATCAAAACCAACGGCACTGACTCAAATTCATTATGGAGATGAGGTTTCGAAAAGAATTGAGGCATACCAAAAACTGATGGATACTGCCGAAAAATTGCAAAAAGGAATTCCGGCGAATCGTCAGGATGCTTTTTATGAGTTGGTCACCTATCCTGTTGTTGGCGCAGCCAGTCTCAATCATAAATGGTTGTATTCGTATAAAAATAAATTTGTTGCGGAACAGGGAAGAGGAAGCGCTGCTTTTTTTGCTGCCAAATCGGAGGAAGCTTACAAACGAATTCAGAAAGAAACGCAGTATTTCAATAACGAACTGGCTAACGGAAAGTGGAAAAACATCATGACCATGTCGCCGCGTTATTTGCCAGTTTTTGGAGAAACTACCACTACTATTCCTGTTGCAACAACAAAACCGGAATTGAAGTTGGCTCTGGAAAGTTACGAAATGGAAGTCAACCATAAAACCGAGAATTCCTATGCCGATGTTTTACCCGTTTTTAATGCTTATACAGACAATCAGTATTATATTGATGTTTTTATGAAAGGTGCCGGCGAAGTTTCCTGGGAAGCAAAACCAAAAGCAGATTGGATTAAAATTTCAGAAAAACAAGGTGTTTTAGATAACAATAAAAACAGTCAGCAACGCATTTGGGTAAGTATCGACTGGACAAAAGTTCCAAAAGGAGAAAATAAAAAAGAAGCGCCATTAGGGCATGATTACCAATTGATTCCGCCAAGTTATAAAGTCAATTCGGCAATAGATTTTGTGAGTAAAGACACTTTAATCACTATTGGAATTTCGGCTTTTAATCCAAAGTTTACAGCACTAGAAAATTACAAAGGTTTTGTAGAGGACAAAGGATACATCTCGATTGATGCTGCGAATTATTCGAACAAAAAAGAAGGCGTAGCGGCTAAATGGGAAATTTTTGAAGGTATTGGGTATGCAGGAAAAGTGAGTGTGGCTTTGCCCAGAACGGCTAATTCTGAAATGGATTTAAAAAATATAAAAAATAACAGTCCGGTAATGGAATATGATTTTTATAGTTTTAATTTTGGTCAGGCCAATGTAAAAGTGCAGGCTATTCCAACGCATGCTTTTTATGAAGGAAAAGGAGTGCGATGTGCCGTAGCCATTGATGATGCAGAACCTGTTATTTTAGATTTTCAAACTTTTGGAAGAAGCGATGAATGGCTGCAAAATGTACTGAAAAATGCGACAGTAAAATCGGCAGCCCAAATTATCAATAAAGCAGGAAAGCATACATTGAAAATCTGGATGGTGGATCCCGGTGTAATGATTGATCGTGTTTTGATCGATTTAGGTGGTTGGAAAGATTCCTATGCTTTTCCACAGGAAACAAAAATGTAAATTTCTAAAAATAGTTCTAGAATGCAATATTGTAATAAATTAATTGGATGTTTAATTATTGTTTTGGCTTTTGTTTCCTGTACTTCGGTTAAGGATTCTAAAACTAAAAAGGCTCCAATTGCATTCTTATCCGATGTTCATTTGCTGGATATTTATGGGACATTTTCGGATTCTGATTATAAAGGAATTCAAAATCCTCAGGATGGAAAATATACCTTGTTACGCACGATGAAATCCCAATTGCAATCCACCCGATTGTTTAATGAAAACTATTTTGCTTTCATTGCCGCTCTGGATGATGTGGCGAAACGAAATATAAAAACGGTCGTTCTTCCCGGAGATTTTAGTGATGATGGACAACCGATAAACATTCGGGGATTAAAAAAGATTCTGAATGAATATTCGAATAAATATGGAATCCATTTTATAATTACCACCGGAAATCATGATGTAGCAAAACCTTTTTTGACTGATGCCGGAAAAAAGGATTTTTTAGGTGAAGGGGGAAAATTACAAGTGATTATGAGCAAAGCAGGAATGTATGTTCCAAAAAATGCTGATGAACTTCCTGTAGTAATTACAAAAGATATTGGGACAATGGGTTATGCCGAAGTTTTAGAAGAACTTGGTGATTTTGGCTTTTTTCCAAAGAAAACCGATTTGTATTGGGAAACCCCTTTTACTTCCTACAATCCTGATAATTATACATTCGAAAAAGCATTGGAACAATCTACAATCGAGAAGAGAAATTATGCAATTCCGCCTTATAACACATCCATTCCTGATTTGAGTTATGTAGTCGAATTAGAAAACGATGTTTGGTTTTTAGCCATTGACGGCAATGTATATATGCCAAAGGAAGAAGCAAAAACGAATCCCAAAAATCCTGCTAATTACAACAGTCCGGGTGTGGGTTACAATCAGGTGTTGACGTACAAAAAGCATTTGATTAACTGGGCAGGCAAAGTAGTTCAGGAAGCTAAAAAAAGAGGAAAAACAGTAATTGCTTTTAGTCATTATCCGATGGTGGATTTTAATGATGATGCTACACCGATGATGAAAAAATTGTTTGGAGAAGACAAAATGCAATTGTATCGGGTGCCCACTGAGGAAGTGAGTGAACTTTTTGCGGAAGCGGGAATACAACTTCATTTTGCCGGACACATGCACATTAATGACACGGGAGTGAGAAAATATAAAAACGGAAAAGGCATATTCAATATTCAGATTCCGTCATTGGCAGCCTATATTCCGGGCTATAAAATCCTGACGATTCAAAGTAAAAATAAGATGCAAATTGAGACCGTAGTGATTGATTCTGTTCCCGGTTTTAAGACATTGTTTCCGTTGTATGAGCAGGAATATGCGTATTTAGAAAGCAGTAAAGATTCTGAAATTTGGGATAAAGGAATTCTGAAGTCTAAAAATTATCATGAATTTGCTAATTGGCATCTTAAAGAATTAGTTCGTTCCCGGTTTCTGGATAAAGACTGGCCTGCAGCTTTTAAAAATTTTATGCTAAAAGCAACTGCAGCTGATTTATGGGCTTTCGCCAAAGTTTCTCCTACGAAAAAAGAAAAATACAAACAGGAAAAATGGACCGGTTTTGATATGATTTTTGATTATCATCGACTGCATTGTGCTGATGAATTAGCAGTAAAAGATATAGGCGAACAAAGAATTCGTCAATATGGAATCATAATTGATTCATTTATTGAGAATTATAACAAAATAGCTAATCCTTCGCCAAATGAAACTGCTTTTTTTGAGTTCTGTTCTATTTTTAAAAGTTTTTTAAATGCTGCGCCATCAGATAAATTTATTATAAATTTGAGAAGAAATACCATCCACAATTAAAATTGGTCCAAAACCAGACTTTTCTATGAAACTTAAATTATTTATAGTTTTCATTCTGTTTACTTGCCTGTCTGTTTTGGGACAGAACATAAAATTTGAACATTATAATGAGAACAATGGACTTTCGTATAATTCGGTAAGGCATATTGTTCAGGACGAGCATGGGTTTATGTGGCTGGGTACTTTTTTTGGACTAAACCGTTTTGATGGGTATCAGTTCAAAACCTACATGAGTTCGGAATTTGGTAAAAACAAAATATACAATGATGATATTACCGCATTAGAACTGGATAAAGACGCTAATAATTTATGGATTGGAACCAGAAAAGGGCTTACTCTTTATCAGATGGATACCAATGTTTTTACTACTTTTTTTAATGAAAAAAACAATTTCAACAGCCTGCCTGAAGATGAAATCCGTTCGGTACTGGTAGATAAATTTAAAAAAGTCTGGGTGGGTACTATGAGTCAGGGACTCGCCATTTATTATCCTAATACGCAGCGTTTTTCCAGAGTTACTATTAAAGGATTTGATTATATCAAAGAAATTTTTGAAGATAAGAAAGGGAATATCTGGGTTGGGAGTTTTGGAACAGGATCGGTAGCAAAAATTATCTTAGGGCCAAAAGGGGAGATTATAAAAACAACTACTTATACGTTGTCAATTCCTAATTCGAATCAAAAAAATCCTTATATCAATTTTATATATGAAGATGTAAAGTCGGATATTTTTGTGGGTACCAGAGAAGGGCTTTATAAGTTGAATAAATCCAAAAATATCTTTGAGAATTTATACATTGAAGATGCTGTTTTAAGAAATAAATTAGGACCTTATTTTATTTCGATTGCTCAGGCTCCTGATGGGAAATATTGGTTAGGAACCTTAGGAGGACTTTTGGTCTGTAACCAATTAGAGGATGTGGCGACGGGAGAATTTCAGCGTTATTTTTCTAAACTTACTGATGAGAATTCTTTAGTAGGTAATATCGTGAATTCGCTTTATTTTGATAAATCAGGTGTGTTGTGGGTAGGTACCGAAGACGGTCTGGATAAATACAATCCTTATGGAAATCAATTTAAGATTAATAAGGATATTTCATTGTATAATGACAATCAAAAACCCAATATAAGAGGTTTTGCTAAAACCTATAATGGTAATGTGATTGCGGCTTCAAGATACAACGGATTATTTATTTCTAAGGATAAGGCATTTGTACCGTTGTATAATGACAAAAACGATATTGCCAGTATTTATTCTAATGACGGTAAGATATTTTATTGTGGTTTATGGAATGGTAAGGTATTGGTGTATAATTATTTGACCAATAGTTCCAGATTAGTCGATGTGGGTGTGAGAAACTCCCCTGTGATTTCTTTTTTAGTTTCCGATGAAAATTCGTTGGTGGTAGGTTCTTTTGGCGAAGGAGCGGTGATTGTAAATCCTAAAACATTCGAAGTTAAAGTTCCAAAAGGCGTTTTATTACCCGATTTTCAAATTAATAAAATAAAGAAAGACCGTTTTGGCAATTTATGGTTTGCAACAGAAACAGGTGTTGTAAAGTATAACTTAAAAACGAAGGCGGTTAAGGTGTATTGGAAAGGAGACAATGAAAAAACAGGTTTGCCTGCTAATCATGTGAGTGATCTTCTCATTGATACCAATGGAGATATCTGGGTTGCAACAGTAAAAGGAATAGGAATTTATGATGCTAAAAAAGATAATTTTGTTCCCATTTTAGAACCAAAAGAGCTTTATGGTAAATGGGTTACCGATTTAGAAATGGATAATGACGGCTATTTATGGTTGAATATCAATAATAATAGTGTAGCCAGGTATAAAAGAAAATCCAAAAAAATAAATATTTATAATATAGATAGTGGTAACCGGTTAGATGTTTTTAGTTCTAAAGGGTTTTACAGTTTAAACAATTCGACTATTTATTTAGGGGGCAAAAACGGAATCATTTATTTTTCTACAGATAACATTAAAGAAAATAAAATTTCACCTCCACCGATAATTACGGAGTTTAAGGTTCAAAATGAAGAAGTATTTGCCGGAGTAGAAATCAACGGACAAATTCCGTTTACTAAAGATATTAATACCGATAAAAAGATTGAGCTTAATTACAACAACCGAAATTTTTCAGTTCAGTTTTCAGCTCCTTCTTATACTAACGAAAGACTCAATAAATTTGAGTATATGTTAGAAGGTTTTGATAAAGAATGGATTACTACTAACAGCGATGCAAGAACGATTCAGTATACCAACTTAAATCCGGGAGAATATATTTTTAAAATCCGGGCACAAAACAGTGACGGAATCTGGAGTAAAACAACGGCTTATAATATCACTATTTTATCTCCTTTTTGGACTAATACTAAGATTTTTCTTTTAGTGATTATGATTCTTTCGGTGTCTTCCTATTATATTAGAAAAGAAATAAAATCCCGTATTAAACTCCGACAAGCTCTTTTATTAGAAAGAGTAAAACGCGATAGTGACGAACGCTTGTCTAACGAAAAGTTAGAGTTTTTTACCAATATTTCGCATGAATTAAGAACACCTTTAACCTTAATTTTAGGGCCTGCCAAACAATTATTAGAACAAAATGAGGGCTCTGATTATGATAAAACCAAGCTTTATCTTATTTATCAAAATGCCAGCAGGTTGCTGTTATTAGTAAATCAGATTTTAGATTTCAGAAAAGCACAATCCGGAGAATTAAAACTAAAAGTGTCTAAAACTGAAATTGTTGCCAATACCCAAACCGTATTTGATTCCTTTACGCAATTAGCTCAGGAAAAAGATATTAACTTTCATTTTAACTATGAAAATGAAAGTATTCAGGGCTGGATAGATATTGATAAATACCATAAAATTTTATATAATTTACTTTCTAATGCTTTAAAATTTACAAGTAATTATGGCAATGTCGATTTGTATATTGGTACCAAAGAAGAAGACGGAGTAACCAAATTAATTGTTGAGGTAAGCGATGACGGAGTAGGGATTCCTGTAGAAAGTCAGGAAAAAATATTCTCCAGATTTTATCAGGTTAAAACAAGCAAAAAAAACAATACAGGTTCCGGAATAGGCTTGTCACTGGTAATTTCTTTAATTGAAGTACACCGAGGTAAATTGAAGCTTAAAAGTGCTCCTGCCAAAGGAAGTGTTTTTACGCTGGAATTACCTATAACTAAAAGCAGCTATAAAAAATCGGAAGTTTTTGATATCGAATACAAAGAGCCAGAAATAGCATATACCGCAATTGATAAAACTAAAAAAGCCCCTCAAAGTACAGAGCTCAAACAGAATATTTTAATTATTGAAGACAATGCGGAGCTTCGCTTCTTTATATCCGATTATTTGTCAGAGTTTTATAAGGTACATCAGGCTGAAAATGGTTATGAAGGATTAAACCTTTGCAGAAAAATCAAACCCGCACTTTGCGTAGTTGATGCTATGATGCCCGTTATGGGAGGATTTCAGTTTGTGGAAGCCTTAAAAAGTGATGAAAATATTAGCCATACGGCACTCATTATGTTAACAGCCTTATCTGAAAATGAAAATAAAATGAAAGGTTACAGTTTAGGAGTTGATGGGTACATGGTGAAACCTTTTGATCCTTCTTTGTTAAAAACCAGAATAGACAATATTATAAAAACCCGTAGCGAATTAAAACAAAAATTCTCTGGCGAAGTCGAAACTGATGTTTCTACATTGACTCACTCTCAGCTGGATATTGATTTAATTTCGAATATTACTGATTTAATCGAAAAAAATATTAGTGATACAGAACTTACCACTAACTTTCTGTGTTCTGAATTAGGAATGAGTTCGTCTAAGTTGTATCGAAAAATTAAACACTTAACGGATTTATCTCCTAATGAGTTTATAAGAACCGTACGCTTGAAAAAAGCGGCTCAGTTATTAAAATTAAAAACCCATAATGTTTCTGAAGTTGCAGATCAGGTAGGTTTTAATGATCCGTTATATTTTAGCCGTTGTTTTAAAAAGCAATTTGGTTACTCTCCAAGCCGCTTAATTAAGTAACATTTTGATTATTTAAAAGAATCGGTAAGTTGCCTTTAAATTTTTCTTGGTACAATTTCATTTTTACCAAAAATTCAATAAAAATCAAAGTTTGATATAATTTTGCTCTTTTTCAGAGGCTGATTTTATTATTTAATACATATATTAGCAAATATTTAAATTAAGAATCTTTTTTTTATAAAAAGTATTTAAATTTGTTAGTTTTTTGAAATTTAGTATAAAATATTTGTTGTTTTCTTATTAAGGATTATATTTGTGTAATCGATTACATTTATTTTAGCTAATTATTCATTTAATCAATTGATTATCAACAACTTGTGTTTTGTTTTAGCATTTTCAAGTGCTTTTTTTCTTTAAAATACTGGCGGTCAATTTATTAATTTAACAGGAATATTTAATTTTAACTTTATTATAAACATTTTAATTATGAACCAAACAAACAAAGCTGTTGGAAACTATCGCTGGACAATATGTTCTTTACTGTTTTTCGCAACAACTATAAATTATTTAGACAGGCAGGTTCTTTCTCTAACATGGAGTGATTTTATAGCTCCTGAATTTCACTGGACAAATAATGATTACGGAAATATTACAGCCTTATTTTCTATTTTTTATGCAGTGTCTTTATTGTTTGCCGGGAAGTTTGTGGACTGGATGGATACTAAAAAAGGATTTCTTTGGGCGATTGGTATTTGGTCAATAGGTGCTTGTTTACATGCTTTTGCCGGAATTGCAACTTCCGGAATTATTACCGGAAATTGGTTTGTTGGATTCGAAGGTGCTAAAGATATTATTGAAACCATTAACGATACAGGTTTAGTAATTAATGTGAGTGTTACTCTGTTTATTTTTGCCCGTTTTGTTCTTGCCTTAGGGGAAGCCGGAAACTTTCCTGCAGCAATTAAAACAACTGCCGAATATTTTCCTAAAAAGGACAGAGCATTTTCTACCAGTATTTTTAATGCAGGTGCTACTGTTGGAGCATTGGCAGCACCTATAACAATTCCTTTTATTGCAGAAGCATACGGATGGGAAATGTCTTTTATTATCATTGGAGCTTTAGGTTTTATCTGGATGGGATTCTGGGTTTTTATGTATGATAAACCGGAAAATCATTCCAAAGTGAGTCCGGCAGAATTAGAATATATTCAACAGGACGTTATTGCAGATAGTAAATTAGCTGGATATGTTCCGGAAACAGCCACAAGAGTTACTTTTAAAGATTGTTTTAAATACAAACAAACATGGGCTTTTGCTTTTGGGAAATTCATGACTGACGGAGTTTGGTGGTTTTTCTTATTCTGGACACCGGCTTACTTAAGTTCAGTATACGGAATGGATTCTACTGAAGCAGCATTTCCATTATTTGTATTGTATATGATAACTTTATTGTCTATTATTGGTGGTTGGTTACCAACTTATTTTGTAGATAAAAAAGGAATGAATCCATACGAAGGAAGGATGAAAGCGATGTTGATTTTTGCATTTTTCCCATTATTGGCTTTGGTGGCGCAACCATTAGGTCATATTAGTTACTGGTTACCGGTAATAATTATTGGTATTGCAGGTGCGGCACATCAGGCATGGTCAGCAAATATTTTTACAACTGTAGGAGATATGTTTCCTAAAAAAGCGATTGCTACCATAACAGGTATTGGTGGTTTAGCCGGAGGAATTGGTTCTACAGTTATTAATAAAGGTTCAGGAGTTTTATTTGATTATAGTAAGAACAGCGAAATGGATTTTATGGGTTTCCACGGAATTGAAGCGGGTTACTTTATCATCTTCTCCATTTGTGCGGTGTGTTATCTGATAGGCTGGACAGTTATGAAATCATTAGTGCCTAAATATGCACCAATAACTGATTTGTAAAAAAATGAGCTCTCTTGTGTACGCAAGAGGGCTTTTTCATTTTTTTTAACTTTTATAAAAAAGTTGTTTTTAATAAAAACATATAAAAAATAAATTAAATTAATACCTTTGTAATCGATTACATTAAAACGAATATTATTATGACAAAATACAGTTCAAGATATGCATCAAGTCCTGATGCCGTTAAGAAATATGATACCCAACAATTAAGAGAAGAATTCTTAATTGACAATTTAATGCAGGAAAATGAGATCGTGTTAACGTATTCTCATTATGACCGTTATATTGCAGGTTCAGCTGTGCCTGTTAAAGATTTAGTTTTAGAAACTATTGATCCTCTAAAATCGAGTTATTTTCTGGAAAGAAGAGAAATAGGAATTATCAATGTAGGAGGAGATGGTTCTGTTGTTGTTGAAGGAACTTCTTATGAATTAGGTTTTAAAGATGCCTTATATGTTGGAAGCGGAAATAAAGAAGTGATTTTTAAAAGTGCTGATCCTAAAAACCCGGCTAAATTTTATATCAATTCAGCTCCGGCTCATACTACTTACCCAACGGTAAAAGTAAGTTTAGCGGAAGCTAATAAATTAGAATTAGGTTCTATGGAAACGGCTAATCACCGTACAGTGAATCAAATGATTATTGGAAGTGTGGTTACCACTTGTCAATTGCAAATGGGAATGACTGAATTGCGTCCGGGAAGTGTGTGGAATACTATGCCGGCTCACGTTCACGATCGTCGTATGGAAGTTTATTTCTATTTAGATATTCCTGAAAATCAGGCTGTTTGTCATTTTATGGGACAACCACAGGAAACAAGACATATCTGGATGAACAATCATCAGGCAGTAATTTCTCCACCGTGGTCTATCCATTCAGGCTCAGGAACTTCAAATTATACTTTTATTTGGGGTATGGCCGGTGAAAATCTGGATTACGGAGATATGGATGTTTGTAAAATTACGGATTTAAGATAAAAACATGATAAATTTATTTGATATAAAAGGCAAAGTTGCCCTTATTACAGGAAGTACACACGGACTGGGAATGGCAATGGCTAAAGGTTTAGGTGAAGCAGGAGCAACAATTGTTGTTAACGGAAATTCATCTCAGCAAAAAATTGATGACGCTGTAGCGGCACTTAAAAGCGAAGGAATTAATGCGGTAGGTTATAAATTTAATGTAACCGAAGAGCAGGAAGTTAAAGCAGCTGTTGCAAAAATTGAAAGCGAAGTGGGACCCATCGATATCTTAATTAACAATGCCGGAATTATTAAAAGAATTCCGTTAATTGATATGGAAGTTGCTGATTTCAGAGAAGTAATTGATATTGATTTAGTAAGTCCGTTTATTGTTTCTAAGCATGTTGCTAAAGGAATGATCGAAAGAAGAGCTGGTAAAATCATCAATATTTGCTCGATGATGAGCGAATTAGGTCGTAATACAGTTTCGGCTTATGCTGCTGCAAAAGGTGGTTTGAAAATGCTGACTAAAAACATGGCGACCGAATGGGCTAAATATAATGTTCAGATTAACGGAATAGGTCCCGGATATTTTGCTACAGAGCAAACCAAACCAATCAGAGTAGACGGACATCCATTTAACGATTTTATCATCAGCAGAACACCGGCAGCTAAATGGGGTGATCCGGGAGATTTAGCCGGAGCGGCTATCTTTTTATCGTCTAAGGCGAGTGATTTTGTAAACGGTCATATTTTATATGTTGATGGCGGAATTCTGGCTACTATTGGAAAACCATCAAACGAAGATTAATATTTTAAGTAAACTATAATGAGCACTTTTATAAACGATAACTTTTTATTAGAAAATAAATTCGCAGAAGAATTATACCATAATTATTCTAAAAACCAACCGATTATTGATTACCACAATCACCTGAATCCTCAGTTTATTGCCGAAGATAAAATCTTTAACAACATTACTGATGTTTGGATTAAAGGAGATCACTATAAATGGCGTGCGATGCGTACTTTAGGGATCAATGAACAATTTGTTACAGGAAATGGTTCTGATAAAGATAAATTTTTGAACTGGGCAAAAACAGTTCCTTATACGATGCGTAATCCTTTGTACCACTGGACGCATTTAGAATTAGCTCGTTATTTTGATATTACAGATTTATTAAACGAAAAATCAGCGGAAAGAATTTACGATGAAACTTCGGCTAAAGTAAATTCTGCTGAATACAGCACCAGAAACTTGTTGCGTAAAGTAAATGCTGAATTAGTTTGTACTACCGAAGATCCAATTGATAGTTTAGATTTTCACGAGCAATTAGCTAAAAGTGATTTTAAAACTACAGTAAGTACGGCCTTCAGACCTGACAAAGCGATTTTAATTGCCAACGATGGTTACAATGATTATCTGGATATTTTAGGTCAAAAAGCTTCTGTTGCTATCAATACTTATGCTGACTTATGTGCGGCATTGAGAAATAGAATTGAATATTTTAATGCTAATGGTTGCCAACTTTGTGACCACGGATTAGATCAAATTTATTTCGAAAACTATACCGAAAGCGAAGTAAATGCTATTTTCAAAAAGAAAAGAGAAAATCAGGCTATCAGCAATGAAGAAGCATTGAAATTCCAAAGTGCTATCTTAGTATTCTTGTGTGAAACGTACCATGAATTTGGATGGGTTCAACAATTTCACTTAGGAGCTTTGAGAAACAACAATGCACGTATGCACCGTATTTTAGGACCTGATACAGGTTGGGATTCTATTGGAGATTATCCACAGGCTCAAAAATTATCGGCTTTCTTAAATGCTTTGGATTCGAAAGATAAATTGACAAAAACTATTATTTATAACCTGAATCCGGCTGACAACGAAGTTATGGCCACTATGATTGGTAACTTTAACGACGGAAGTGTTAGAGGAAAAGTACAATTTGGTTCAGGATGGTGGTTTTTAGATCAAAAAGACGGAATGACAAAACAATTAAACGCATTGTCTAACATGAGTTTGATTAGCTGTTTTGTAGGTATGTTGACGGATTCCAGAAGTTTCTTGTCTTTCCCAAGACACGAATATTTTAGACGTATTCTTTGTAATCTTTTAGGAGACGAAATAAAAAGAGGTGAATTACCGGCTTCTGAAATGGAATGGATTGGAAAAATGGTTTCAGACATTAGCTACGGTAACGCAAAGGAATATTTTAAATTTCCGGTAAAATAAGTAAAATATAATTTATAAAAATTTTTCAGTTGAAATCGCCATAATTCAATTTGTCAAAATGAAGAATGGCGATAACATATTCCTTTAAAAATAATATTAACTACATATGAAAAAAGTAGTCACTTTTGGAGAAATTCTACTGCGTTTATCTACAGAAAGGCATTTGAGATTTGCTCAGGCCGATTCGTATAAAGCAACCTATGGAGGAGGAGAATTTAATGTTGCTGTTTCGCTTGTAAATTACGGGATGAAAGCAGAATTTGTTACTAAAGTACCTAATAACGAATTAGGAAATTGTGCTATTCATGAAATGCGCAAACTGGATGTAGATTGTCAAAATGTAATGAAAGGCGGTGATCGTTTAGGGATTTATTTCCTTGAAACAGGAACCAGTACCCGTGCCAGTAATGTAATTTATGACAGAGCTAACAGCTCCATGTCTACTTTGAAAAAAGGAGAATTTGACTGGAAAGAAATCCTGAAAGATGCAACCTGGTTTCACTGGAGCGGGATTACTCCTGCACTTTCTGAAACGGCTGCCGAAGCTTGTTTTGAAGCTATAAAAGTGGCTCACGAGTTAGGTTTGACTATTTCTACTGATTTGAACTACCGTTCGAAATTGTGGAATTATGGCAAACAACCTAAGGACGTAATGCCGGAAATGTTAAAGTACAGTAACATTATATTAGGTGATATTGATACCGCTAATTTTATGTTAGGTCTTGATAAAGTAGATCCTGATTATCAAAAAGAAGCCACTTTACCAGCTTTGTATGATACCATTTTCAAACTTTGTCCGGAGTTGAAATACATGTCCACGACTTTGCGTTATTCTGTAAGTGCTTCTCACCAGCGTATTGGAGGAATCCTTTATGATGGAAAAGAAGTGTTTAAAGCTGCTGTTCAGGAAGTAACTCCTGTTGTGGATAGAGTAGGTAGTGGTGATGCCTTTATGGGTGGTTTAATTTACGGATTGAACGAAGAACCTTTGGATAAACAAAGAGCTTTAAACTTTGCTGTTGCTGCCTGTTGTTTAAAACACACGATTTACGGAGATTATAATTTAATTACTAAAAATGAAATTGAAAAATTACTGGATGGGGATTTCACAGGTAAGGTTTCAAGATAAAAAAAGATAAAATGGCTCAATTTACAAGAATAGAAGTTGCAACAGCAATGAAAGAAACAGGGATGATTCCTTTGTTTTTTAGTAATGATTTGGAATTAAGTAAAAATGTTTTGAAAGCTTGTTATGATGGTGGTGCCCGTTTGATGGAGTTTACTGCCAGAGGAGATTTCGCTCACGAAGTTTTTGCTGAATTGACAAAATACGCTATTAAGGAATTACCTGGAATGATCATGGGAGTAGGTTCAGTAACTGATGCTGCAGCTGCTTCATTGTATATGCAATTAGGAGCTAATTTTATTGTAACTCCGGTATTTAGAGAAGATATTGCTATTGCTTGTAATCGTAGAAAAGTATTATGGTCTCCAGGTTGTGGTACATTGTCAGAAATTGCCAGAGCTGAAGAATTAGGTTGCGAAATTGTAAAATTGTTCCCTGGAGAAATCTACGGTCCGCAATTTATCAAAGGTGTTAAAGGGCCTTGTCCCTGGACTAATATCATGCCTACAGGTGGTGTTTCAACTGAAAGGGATAATTTGAAATCTTGGTTTGATGCTGGTGCAACTTGCGTTGGAATTGGATCTCAGTTAATTTCGGCTGAAGTTTTGAAAAATAAAGATTATGCAGGATTAGCTCAAAAAGTAAAAGAGACGATAGCAATTATTAAAGACCTTAGAAATAAATAATAACATTCACTTTAGGGAATTATATTTTAAAAATATTTTTCCCTAAATATGTTTTAATGTAAATTAGCAGAATTCCTAAGTTGTTCAATCGATTGAACTATTAAAAGAAGACTGCATTAAAAGAATTTAGTAGTATCATAAAATGGAAAAATTAAACAGAAAAAACAGAGGATTAGAGCAATTGAATCCAATAAAAGTAGTACAATTTGGTGAAGGTAATTTTTTAAGAGCTTTTGTTGATTACGCTTTTCAAAGATTAAATAATGAAGTGGATTTCAATGCTGGTATTGCAATGGTTCAACCATTGGCAGCTGGTATGGTAAACATGATTAATGACCAGGACGGTCTTTATACTTTGTTTATGAACGGAATCAAAAAAGGTGAAAAAATACAAGACATTCAGTTAATTACTAATGTTGTAAAAGGAATCAATCCTTATACTGATTTTGCTGATTATTTGGCTTTAGCCAAAGAAGAAGAACTTCAGTTTATTGTTTCAAATACTACTGAGGCCGGAATTGAATACGTTGCAACGGATACTCCGGATATGCAGCCACCAACTTCATTTCCTGCAAAGTTAACTGTTTTATTATACGAAAGATTCAAACATTTCAATGGAGATGCTGCTAAAGCAGTGACGATTATTCCTTGTGAATTAATTGATTACAATTCAGAAGCTTTGAAAAAATGCATTTTACAATATTGTGAATTATGGAAGTTGGAAGAAGCATTTGTAACTTGGGTTTCTGATGCTTGTACGTACCACAGTACTTTGGTTGACAGAATTGTTCCTGGATATCCAAGAGCCGAAATTGAAGACTACAACAGTAAATTAGATTATCAGGATAATTTAATTGTTGCTGCTGAACCTTTCTTCCTTTGGGCTATCGAAGGTGGTGAAGATTTGAAAGCAAAGTTACCATTCCATAAAACGGATTTGAATGTGAAAATTGTTGATGATATCCGTCCTTTTAAAATGATAAAAGTTCGTATTCTAAACGGTGCTCATACAGCAATGGTTCCTGTTTCATTATTATATGGTAACAAATTAGTTATGGAAACCGTTAATGGAGGTTTTACCGGACCGTTTGTAGATAACGTTATCAGTGAAATTAGTGAAACGCTTCCTATGGATAAAAACGAAATCACTGCCTATGCTGAAGAGGTAATGGACCGTTTTAAAAATCCGTTTATCAAGCATGCATTAGCTGATATTGCTTTAAATTCTATCTCAAAATTCAAAGTAAGAGTTTTACCAAGTTTATTAGGATATTATAATGCGAAAGCAAAACTTCCTGCTAGTTTAACTTTTTCATTAGCTTGTTTAATCCAATTCTATAAAGGAACCTGGAATAACGAAGCTTTACCGGTAAAAGATACTCCGGAATTAGTGGAAGCATTCCAAAAAGCTTGGGAATTAGGTAGTGTGGATGCAGTTGTAAGTTCAGTATTAGCTAACAATGAATTCTGGGGTGAAGATTTAACTAAAATTGACGGACTTTCACAAGCTTTAGTGCTTGCTTTAAATGAAATTGATGCGAATGGTGTAGAGCAAGGGTTCATCAATTTTTCTCAAAAAATCTAAAAGAAAAAAAACAAAAAACCAAGTAATTAAAATGCAAAAGAAATTAATAAAAGTAGATCCTACTGATAATGTGGCTGTAGCGTTAGTAAATCTGACTGCTGGAGAAACAATCGCATTTGAAGGAGAAGACGTTTTAGTATTATCGGATACTAAAATGAAGCATAAAATTGCGATGAAAGATTTTGAATCT
Organism: Flavobacterium flevense; assembly: GCF_900142775.1. GTDB lineage: Bacteria > Bacteroidota > Bacteroidia > Flavobacteriales > Flavobacteriaceae > Flavobacterium > Flavobacterium flevense. Next base: position 315,202 of record NZ_FRCC01000001.1, on the reverse strand, counting down.
GGAGACAAAATTTATATGTATGGTGTAATCGTAGGGAAAGCAAACCAAAAGATTGCAAAAGGTGATGTTATTACTACTGCAAATGTAAAACACGAAAGTGCTAAAGTTACCGGTAAAACTGAAACTATTGGCTGGGATGTTCCTAATGTTGACAAATGGAAGGATAAAACTTTCATGGGATATCATAGAGAAGATGGACAAGTGGGAACTGAAAATGTTTGGTTGTTTTTCCCATTAGTATTCTGTGAAAACAGAAATATCGAAATCTTAAAAGGTATTTTCGAAAAAGAATTAATGAAACCAAAAGAGAACGATTACCAATTGTTGCTTCGTTCTTTGGTTAATTCTGAAAAAGGTGGTGATGAAGTGGTACAAAAATCAACAGAAGTAGATTTATTCCAAAATATCGAAGTAAAGTTTATTCAGCACCAAGGTGGTTGTGGAGGAATTCGTCAGGATTCACACTCTTTGGCTAAACTTTTGGCTGGTTATGTAAATAATCCTAACGTTGCCGGAGCTACTGTTTTGAGTTTAGGTTGCCAAAACTTGCAAATCTCTATTTTCCAGGACGCAATGAAGGAAATTAATCCTAACTACAGCAAACCCGTTTTGATTTATGACCAACAACAAATTGGTACAATTGAAGAAATGTTAAGTACTGTAGTAAAAGATTCTTTTGCTGCAATTAAAGAGGCTAATAAAATTGAAAGAAAACCAGCTCCATTATCTAAATTAAGAATTGGTTTAGAGTGTGGTGGTTCTGATGGATTTTCAGGTATTTCTGCAAACCCTACATTAGGAGTTTTATCAGATAAATTAGTGGCGTTAGGAGGAACTACCATTCTTTCTGAATTCCCTGAATTATGTGGTGTAGAGCAAGAATTGGTAAACCGTTGTATCGATGATAAAGACGGACAACGTTTCTTAGACCTAATGAAATGGTACGAAAAAACAGTTGTAGATGCGGGTTCAGGATTTGATATGAATCCTTCTCCTGGTAACATCAAAGACGGTTTGATTACCGATGCTATGAAATCAGCTGGTGCTTCTAAAAAAGGTGGAACTTCACCAATTGTAGGGGTTTATGATTATGGAGAGTATATCAATGAGCCAGGATTTACATTGTTATGTACTCCAGGAAATGACGTGGAATGTACTACTGCAATGGTAGGTTCAGGAGCAAATATGGTATTGTTTACAACAGGTTTAGGAACTCCTACAGGAAATCCTATTGCTCCGGTTGTAAAAGTATCGTCTAACACACAATTAGCTCAAAAAATGTCTGATATTATCGATTTTAATACCGGTGGAATTATCACAGGTGATAAATCAATTGAAGAAACAGCTGACGAAATGTTAGAATATATTATAAAAGTAGCTAGTGGTGAAGTAAAAACTAAGGCTGCGATTTTAAACCAAAATGACTTTATTCCATGGAAACGTGGAGTATCGCTATAAAGATTGTTTTTAGATTTTGTTTTTAGTTAAAAAGGGAGGTGTTTTTTAAATGCTTCCCTTTTTTTATTGGTTCAAATAGAATATTCTTGAGCTTTTGAAAAAAAAACACCGCAGATTCACAGATTTTTAAAATTTATAATCTGTGAATCTGCGGTAATTTTTTTTGATTCTGTAAATCAAATCTATCTTGGTTTAAATCAGAGGTATTCTGGTCGAAGATTGTCTGATGTGTAGTTTAGGCATTAAAACAACTGTTTTTCCGGTTTTCTTATTACCCACACTGTTTATTTTATCTAAAAATACCTGAGCTGTTATTTTACCCATTTCTAATGGCGCCTGATCAACGGTAGAAATAGTTAACTCCATAAATTTAGTAAAAGGCTCATTACCAAAACCAAATACACAAAAATCTTCGGGGATTTTTATATTGCGTTCTTTTAGTTTCTGGATAGCACCTAAAGCCGCAAAATCACTGGTGGAGAAAATAGCATTTGGAGGATTTTCTAACGCTAATAATTTTTCGACAGCATCTCTTCCTTCGACAACATTACTTTTGATAGGAATAATATAATCTTCATTTATCTGAAGATTATTGTCTAATAATGCTTGTTGATAACCTCTGTAGCGATCTTCGTATATTTCTAAAGTACGGTCTCCGGAGAAATAGGCTATTTTATCACAACCTTGTTCAATAAGGTGTTGTGTAATTTCATAAGATGCCTGATAATCGTCAATGGTAACTGAACTTACATTCTCCATTTCTTTTTTTCTGTCAAAAAAGATCAGAGGAATGTTTTTTTGAATGACACGTTCCAGATAATGATCGTTTTCATTGGGAAGATTAGATATAGACATCAGGATACCGTCAACCTGAGCATTTAATAAGGTATTAATGTTTTCAATTTCTCTGTTTTTATCCTCATGACTCTGGCATATAATAACCTGATAGCCTTCAGGATGTAAGGCTTCTTCAATACCTCTGATGACCGAAGCAAAAAAATTAGTGTTGATACGCGGCACAATAACGCCTACATTATTGCTCTTTCCGCTTCTTAACGCTAATGCTAATCTGTTTTGCTTGTAATTCATTTTATTAGCCGTTTCAAGGACTAATTTCCGAGTGCTTTGACTTATCTTGGGATTGTTGTTTAATGCTCTCGATACAGTTGCTGCTGTTATGTTCAGCTCTTTAGCAATGTCATAAATTGTTGTTTTTCCACTCATTATAATTAGTCTGTCTCGGTAAAAATAGTATTTTTTTAAATAATATTTTTCGGTTTGGTATGTATATTGATAAGGTTTTGAAAATTAATTGATTTTTTCAATACAAATGCTGTTTTTTTGGATTATTTTATTAATAATGGGATTGTTTTTTTATTAAATAAAAATAAATCTTCTTTTATTAGGTAAATCTGTTTTTTTTTATGGAATTTTATAGTTTAATATGAAAAATTGCTATAGCTTTGTGTAATCGATTACATAAAATAGTTGCTCTTTTTGCTAAAAAGAGACTTAGTGATTGTTTTTATTCAAATTTTAATCTTCTTTAATTTTTATCAATGAAAAATAAAATTTATAATTCTCTTTTCTGTTTTTCTGCAGCTTTAGTATCTGCCTTATTCGTTAATTGTTCCGCTCAGAAAAAGTCAGATATTTTAGCAAATCCATGGAAAGTAAAAGAACAAATAGAAAAAGAAGTAGTTGTTCCTGTTTTTGTAAACAAGACCTATAATATTGTTGATTATGGTGCAAAGAGCGGAGGAACCTACAATAATTCTGAAGCTTTCAAAAAAGCAATTGAAACTTGTACTAAAAATGGCGGAGGTAAGGTTGTAGTTCCTGCCGGAAAATTTTTAACAGGACCGATTCATTTAGATAATAATGTGAATTTACATTTAGAAGATGGCGCTGAAATTTTATTCAGTACAAAATCTTCCGATTATCCTTTAGTGAAAACCACTTTCGAAGGAACAGAATGTATGAATCATTCGCCATTAGTGTATGCTTATAATAAAAAAAACATAGCCGTTACCGGTAAAGGAATTCTAAATGGTCAGGCTGATAATGAAAACTGGTGGTACTGGTGTGGTTCTAAAGGATACGGTTGGTCAGAAGGTAAAGGAAATCAGAATGATCCTCAAAATCGTGTTCGCTTAATTGAATCGGGAGAGCAAAATGTTCCTGTTGAAGAAAGAATTTACGGTGAAGGATCGTATTTAAGACCCAGTTTTGTAGAGTTCTTTGAATGTACAGATGCTTTAATCAAAGATATAAAAATTATAAATGCTCCTTTTTGGGTGATACACCCTATGAAATCGGTGAATGTAACTGTAGATGGTGTTACTGTGGAAAGTCATGGACCCAACAATGATGGTTGTGATCCCGAATATTCTAAAAATGTAATTATTAAAAATTGTACCTTCAATACCGGGGATGATTGTATTGCTATAAAAGCCGGAAAAGATGGTGACGGAAGACGGGTAGCAATGAAAAGCGAAAATATAATTGTAAAAAATTGTAAAATGCTTGACGGACACGGCGGTGTGGTTATGGGAAGCGAAATGACTGGCGGAATCAGAAATGTTTTTGTAGAAAATTGCGAAATGGACAGTCCGAATCTGGACAGAGCCATCCGTATCAAATCCAATTCCAGAAGAGGCGGTATTGTAGAAAATGTTTTCGTAAGAAATATTGAAGTGGGTCAGGTTAAAGAAGCCGTTTTAAGAATTAACATGTTCTATAATGTATATGGAAATCAAACCGGTAACTTTATACCACAGGTGAAAAACGTTGTGTTAGAAAATGTTAAAGTTAAAAATGGTGGAAAATATGGTGTTCTGGCAAAAGGATATGCAGAATTACCTATTGAAAATGTAACTTTAAAAAATGTAACTATAGAGAAAGTTAATGAAGCCTATTCGATAGAAAATGTAAAAAATATTCAGTTTGTGAATACCTATATTAATGGAAAAAAAGTAGAAAGTCCTAAGTAATTCAGGAACAAAGAAATTTTGTTAATGAATTTAATATTAGAAAGATGAATTGCTCACAATAAAATACGGAATTATGAAAAAACTTTCTTTGTTTGTGTATTCTGGTTTGGGAATTTTTACCATTTGTTTTTTGTTTTTATGTTGTAAACCAATAGAAAAAACAAAGCTTTCTACAGTAGAAAAAAAGGAGCAATTAATTTCTGATAAACTAAAATGGTCAGAAAGAATGGCGTTGTCAATCATGAAACGTCATGTGAATGCCTGGCAAATTGATGATCATGCAAAGCCAAAATGGGATTATAAAATAGGAATGATTTTAACAGCTTACGAAAAATTGTATGCCCAAACTAAAGATCCTAAATATTTCGCTTACATAAAAGATTATGCAGATAAATTAATTGACAGCACAGGATCTTTTCAGAATTTTAATCCAAAAGATTATAATATTGATTTTATAAATGCCGGAAAAATTCTTTTTGGTCTTTATGATAAAACAAAGGAAGAGAAATATTTAAAGGCTTTGCAAACCTTGCGAAATCAATTTGTGGATTATCCCAGAACCACTTCTGGAGGATTTTGGCATAAATCAATTTATCCTAACCAAATGTGGTTAGACGGTTTGTATATGGGACAACCATTTTATGCAAGATATACCACAGCATTTGAAAATGGTGAAAAATTAGATGATGTAGCTCATCAATTTGAGTTGCTTCGCCATCATGCTTATGATAAATCAACAGGATTGTTTTTTCATGCCTGGGATGAAAGTAAAATGATGCCTTGGGCTAATAAAGAAACAGGGACCGCTCCGCATATTTGGTTAAGAGCCTTGGGCTGGTACGGAATGGCTTTGGTTGATGTGCTGGATTATTTTCCAAAAGAGCATCCAAAACAAAAAGAATTAGTGGCTTATTTGAATGAATTAGCTAATGGCGTTAGTAAATATCAGGATGCATCCGGATTATGGTATCAGGTACCGAATTTACCTAACCGTGAAGGAAATTATTTAGAAGCTTCCGGTTCATCAATGCTGGTTTATGCTATTGCAAAAGGGGTGAATAAAGGCTATTTGCCTAAAGCGATGAATAAAGTTGCTCTTAAAGGTTTTGATGGTTTGACCAGTAAACTAATAAAAGTAGACAGCAATGGTGAAATACATATTACACAAGTGTGTGGTAGTGCAGGTTTAGGAGGGAACCCTTACAGGGATGGTTCATTCGAATATTATATGAGTGAAAAAATTAAGGTTGACAATTCACACGGTTTGGGTGCTTTTTTATTGGCAGCAATTGAATTAGATAAATAATAAAAACAATTAATTAAAAATATAAAATCATGAAATTAATGAAAGCAAATCAATTTTTATTTACGTTTATTTTGATAGGAGCATTAGGCTTTACAGGCTGTAAATCACAGTCGAATACTGCTTCAGCTCCAAAAGAGTTGAGTTCTCCAAATTTGAAGTGGTCAGAAAAAATGGCTTTAACTTTAATGAAGCGTCATCCAAAAGCTTATCAAATTGATGACCGAACTACCGCTAAATGGGATTATGTTCACGGTTTAGTAGCCAGTTCCATTCAGGAACTTTATAAAAAAACAGGCGATGAAAGGTATTATGAATATGCCAAAGGTTATGCGGATGCTTTAATTGACGAAAATGGTAAAATTGCTACTTATGATATGGATAAATACAATATCGATATGGTAGTAGCTGCTAATATCTTATTTGATATTTATGACAGAACAAAAGAAAAAAAATATTTAATTGCGATGCAAACCATCAGAAAGCAATTAGATGACCAGCCTAGAACGGCAAGCGGAGGATTCTGGCACAAACAAATTTATCCTAACCAAATGTGGTTAGACGGATTGTATATGGGACAACCTTTCTATACACAATACACAGTCACTTTTGAAAACGGAAAAAAATTAGATGATGTTGCAAAACAATTTGAATTACTGGAAAAAAACGACAAAGATCCTAAAACAGGATTGTTATATCATGCCTGGGATGAAAGCAGAAAAATGCCATGGGCTGATAAAGTAACAGGTAAATCACCTAATTTCTGGTCTCGTGCGTTAGGCTGGTATGCAATGGCATTAGTAGATGTTTTAGATAATTTCCCTAAAGATCACCCAAAACAAAAAGAATTAGTAGGTTATTTAAATGAATTAGCGGTTGCTTTAGAAAAAGTACAGGATCCTAAAACCGGATTATGGTACCAGGTTACTGATATGGGCGGAAAAGAAGGAAACTATCTGGAAGCTTCCGGTTCTTCAATGTTTGCTTATGCTTTAGCCAAAGGAGTAAACAAAGGATATTTGCCTGCTAAATTTAAGAAAGTAGCAAATCATGCTTTTGACGGATTAACAACTAAATTAATCAAAACGGATGCCGATGGCGGAATTACATTAACTCAATGTTGCCAGGTAGCAGGTTTAGGAGGAAATCCATATAGAGATGGTTCTTATGAATATTATGTAAATGAGAAAAAGAAAGACAATGATCCTAAAGCAACGGGACCGTTTATCTTAGCCGCTATCGAATTGAATAGATAAATTTTAAACCATAAAAATTAAATTTTACCATTAAGAAATTAAGAAAATTTAGACTTATAGTTTCTTGATTTCTTAATGTTTTTTTTAATATTCTTTTGATTTTATAGTGTATTTCTAGCCAATATCTGCTTATATGAACTTTAAGTTATAAGTTTTAAAAAAAAACTTCCTTTTAAATTTATATGACTTATATGGTGAAGAAAAAACATTACTAATTTTTAATTTTTTATCTATGAAGTTTATAAATAATGCTGTAGCAATAGGATTAGTTGTGCTTTCCAGCCAATTAATCGTAGCGCAAAAAACAACCGAATATTCTAAAGTCTGGGTTGCTGATAACGGCGACGGAACTTATAAAAACCCAATTATACATGCTGATTATTCTGATCCGGATGCTATCAGAGTAGGTGATGATTATTATATGACTGCTTCTTCTTTTAACTGTATTCCGGGATTGCCTATTTTGCATTCTAAGGATATGGTCAATTGGGAATTAGTAAATTATGCGCTTCAAAAACAGCCTCCTTTTGATGTTTTTGATAAGCCTCAACACGGCAACGGAGTCTGGGCACCTTGCATTCGCTTTCACAACGAAGAGTTTTATATTTATTATCCTGATCCGGATTACGGAATTTATATGGTTAAAACCAAAGATCCAAAAGGACTTTGGTCAGAACCCGTATTAGTAAAATCCGGAGTAGGACTTATTGATCCGGCTCCTTTATGGGATGATGATGGCAAGGCTTATTTAGGATTTGCTTTTGCGGGAAGCCGTGCCGGAGCCAAAAGTTTATTGGCTGTTTGTTCTATGAATCCCGAAGGAACTGTGGCTAATGATGATGCTGTAATGGTTCTTGACGGTCATCTTGATGAAGCAACTGTAGAAGGACCAAAGTTCTATAAGCGTAATGGGTATTATTACATATTTGCACCGGCAGGAGGCGTTCCTACTGGCTGGCAAACTGTTTTGCGTTCTAAAAACGTTTTTGGTCCTTATGAAAAACGAAAAGTTTTAGAGCAGGGAAAAACACCAATTAATGGGCCTCATCAGGGAGCCTGGGTACAGACACAAACTGGTGAAGACTGGTTTTTTCACTTTCAGGATAAAGGTGCTTATGGAAGAATTGTCCATTTGCAACCAATGAAATGGATTAACGACTGGCCGGTTATTGGAATGGATAAAGACAAAGACGGAACAGGAGAACCGGTTTTGACTTATAAAAAACCTAATGTTGGAAAAACCTACCCAATAATGACACCTCCGGATTCAGATGAGTTTAATTCTCCTAAATTAGGGTTGCAATGGCAATGGCATGCGAATGCACAGGTGTATTGGGGAATGCCAACCTCTATGGGATTTTATAATATGTTTTGTCGTCCAATGCCTGAAAAAGCAATAAACTTATTTGATGTTCCTAATATTTTAGCTCAAAAATTCCCGGCTAATGAGTTTACGGCTACCGCCAAAATGACTTTCAATTCCCGTTTTGACGGAGAGAGTGTAAGTCTGGTAATTATGGGTCTGGATTATAGTCATTTAAAAGTGAAACAACAAAATGGCGAGTTGTTTATCTCTCAGGTAACTTGTAAAAATGCCGATAAAAAAGGAGTGGAGACAGAAAGTAAAGCGGTGAAATTAGGAAACAAATCATTTTATCTTCAGGTACAAGTGAAAGAGGGCGGAATTTGTAGTTTTTCCTATAGTTTAGATGGAAAAAAGTTTCAATCCATAGGTGAAGATTTTAAATCCCGTGAAGGAAAATGGATTGGTGCTAAAGTTGGATTTACAGCGCTTCGTGAAGGTAAAATTAATGATGCAGGAAGTGTAGCAATTGACTGGTTCCGATTTAATAAATAAACAGAATATGAGTTTTTTCAGGACAATTACAATGGTTCTTTTTCTTTCTTTTATATCTGGAATTAGTGTTCAGGCACAAGTTCTTGATCAATCATGGAAGAGTATTACTGAGATGGATAATGACCAATGGTTTGCATCTGCGGAAGCAAAAGCTGTTGCCGAAAATGTGTTGTTGTATCAACGTAATATTGGCGGATGGCCAAAGAATATCCAAATTCAAAAACCGCTTTCTCAAACTCAGAGAAACGAATTACTAGCTCTTAAAAATTCAACAGAAGGTTGTACTACTGATAATAGTGCGACTTGTCAGGAAATGCTTTTTCTTTCGAAAATTTACAAGCAACAACCTGAGGAAAGGTATAAAAAAGCATTTTTGGCAGGATTGGATTATTTGCTTAAAGCGCAATATGACAATGGTGGCTGGCCGCAATTTTATCCTTTGAAAAAAGGATATTATACGCATATTACGTATAATGATGATTCGATGGTGCGAATTCTGGAAATTCTAAAAGAAATTAAGGATAAGACGGGATTTTATTCCATTCAGCCATCTGAAGAAATTGTTGCAAAAGCTAAAATAGCTTTCGATAAAGGAATTGATTGTATTCTTAAAAGCCAATACAAACAAAACGGAGTTTTGACTGCCTGGTGTGCCCAACATGATGAAAACACCTTGTTACCGGCTAAAGCCCGTGCTTATGAATTGCCATCTTTAAGTGGAAAAGAATCGGCTAAAATTGTGCTTTTATTAATGGATATCGAAAATCCTTCTCAGGAAGTAATTAAAGCGGTCGATGCTGCATTTGTGTGGTTTGAAAAAGTAAAAATCACCGGATTGAAAGAAGAACGTACCATAAAAAACGGCAAAATAGTAGCTAAAAAAATGGTAGTTGATGCGGATGCACCTCCTATTTGGGCTCGTTTTATGGAACTAGATGATAACAGACCATTTTTTTGTGACCGTGACGGAATAAAAAAATACTCTTTAACCGAAATAGGTGAGGAGCGAAGAAACGGTTATTCCTGGTATACCAATGAACCCAAAGAAGTATTGAAAAAATACGATAAGTGGAAAAAAAAACTTTCGACTGAATTAAAATCGCCTTCGAAAAAAGTAACAAAAGCACCCAAGGATGACTATAGTATTATAGTTGCTCTGGATGGCAGCGGAGATTATACCAGCATTCAGGATGCTGTTTACAATTCGCCTTCTTTTCCCTATAAAAGAGTACTAATTACAGTTAAGAATGGGACTTATCACGAAAAAGTTCGTATTCCCGAATGGAATACTAAAATTTCCCTAATTGGCGAAAGCAAGGAAAAAACGATTATCAGCTATGATGACTATTTTGGAAAAATCAATTTAGGCAGGAATAGTACGTTTATGACGCCAACTTTATTAGTGGAGGCAAATGATTTCGTGGCTTCTAATTTGACTATTGAGAATACTGCAGGTCAGGTGGGGCAGGCGATTGCGCTATCTGTTGTTGCTGACAGAGTAGTGGTTTCTAATTGCAATATTTTAGGGAATCAGGATACTTTATATACTTCTGGCGAAGGTTTTAAAAGCTATTTTAAAGATTGTTTTATTGCAGGAACAGTAGATTTTATTTTTGGTGGTGCTACTGTAGTATTTGATAATTGCGATATTCATGCTAAAAGCAACGCTTATTTAACTGCTGCTTCCACACCTGAAAGCTCTGAATATGGTTTTGTTTTTATGAATTGTAAACTCACAGCTGATGAAAAAGCTACTGAAGTTTATCTGGGACGACCATGGCGTATTCATGCCAAAACAGTTTTTCTGAATTGTGAAATGGGAAGTCATATTCGAAAAGAAGGTTGGAATAACTGGTCAAAAGCAGATGCTGAAAAAGCTTCTTTTTATGCGGAATACAATTGTTCAGGACCTGGATTTCAGCCGGAAAACCGAGTGAGCTGGTCGCATCAGCTAAAAAAATCAGAAGCTAAAAAATATACTTTAGAAAATATCTTGAAAGATTCAAATTCGAAAGAAAATCTGGATTGGTATTCCAATTTTAAATAAACAAGTTTATGAAAATTAAATTATTTCTTTTTTTATTAATTGCGACAAGTTGTTTTGCACAAAAAACAACCGTTTACACTATTGGTGATTCGACAATGGCTAATAAAACCAATCCTACAGAAAATCCGGAACACGGATGGGCACAGGTTTTACAGCAGTTTTTTGATACTAATGTTGTGGTGGATAACAGAGCTCAAAATGGCCGCAGTACACGGAGTTTTATAAACGAAAATCGCTGGGATTCTATTTTAAAAACATTAAAAAAAGGAGATTATGTTTTTATCCAATTTGGACATAATGACCAAAAAGAGAATAAACCAAGTGTGTATACTAATCCACGTACAGCTTATCGCCAAAATTTAATAAAATTTGTGACCGAAACCAGAGCTAAAGGGGCAACTCCTGTTTTGCTGTCTTCGATTGTGAGACGTAATTTTAACGAACAAGGTACTTTGGTAGATACCCACGGACTTTATCCATTAGAAACCCGATTAGTGGCTACAGATTATAAAGTGCCTTTTATTGATTTACAATATTTAACGGAATTGTTAGAAGAGTCTTATGGTGTGGAAGGTTCTAAAAAATTGCATTTGCATTTTGCAGTAGGAGAAAGTTCGTTTTACAAAACCGAAAAGCATGACGATACACATTTATCATTATTAGGTGCTACTGAAATCGCTAAATTAGTGGTAGCTGAGTTGAAAAAGACTGATTTGGATTTGAAAAAACATCTAAAATAAATTTATTATGAGAAACAATTCTTTTTACTTCGTCCTTTTGTTGTGCTTTAATATTTTATGTTCACAAACTAAAATGGTAGATAAAACGGTTGAAATAGAAAGAATCGTCAATCGCATTCAATTGCCGGTTATCCCGGAATATAAAATTAGTGTCACTCAATTTGGAGCTAAAGGGGATTCGGTTACTAATTGTAAACAAGCTTTCGATAAAGCCATGAAAGCCTGTGACAAAAGGAAAGGAGGAACTATTGTAGTCCCTAAAGGGGTTTATACCGTTAACGGTCCGATACATTTTGTCAGTAATGTGAATTTGCATCTGGAAGCAGGAGCAAAAATACGTTTTGGGTCAAATCCTGATGATTATCCCTTAGTTTTAACAAGTTGGGAAGGAACGATGTTGTACAATTACAGTCCGTTGATTTATGCTAATAATGTAGAAAATGTAGCGATAACCGGAACCGGAACAATTGATGGGGAAGCTAAAAATACCTGGATTAAATGGAAACCGCTGGAGGAAAAAGACAAGTTATTGAGCCGTGAAATGAATCATAATAATGTTGCTGTAAAAGACCGCGTTTTTGGGAAAGGGCATTATTTAAGACCTCAAATGATTCAGTTTTTAAATTCTAAAAATATTTTGATCGAAGATATTACCATCGAAGATTCTCCTTTTTGGTGTGTACATTTATTAAAATCGAAAAGTATTACGCTTCGCAGATTAAAATATGATGCTCATAATAACAATAATGACGGAATTGATCCGGAATATTCCAGCGATATTTTGATAGAAAACATTCAGTTTAATAACGGTGACGATAATGTGGCTATCAAAGCCGGACGCGATGATGAAGGACGTGCTAATTCTAATAATCCATCAGAGAATATTGTTATTCGAAATTGCGAATTTAAAGGGTTACATGCTGTGGTTATTGGTAGCGAAATGTCGGCTGGAGTTCGCAATGTGTTTGTTGATAATTGTAAAGCCAGTGGTTATTTGAAAAGAGGTATTTATATCAAAACCAATTCTGATCGGGGCGGTTATGTGAAAGATTTGTATTTTTCGAATATTGCATTCGGTCAGGTAGAAGATTGTATTTATATGACCGCAAATTACCACGGAGAAGGCGGTGGTTTGTATCCTTCTAAAATTTCAGATGTTTCTATCTCTAATATCAGTTGTGAGTCGGCCTCTAATGCAGCCATTGTTATCGAAGGTTTTCCGGAAAAGAAAGTCGAAAATATCATTTTGGATAACATCACTGTCAAATCGGCTAAAAACGGAATGACTTTAACCAATACACAAAATATTAGTGTAAACGAAATTATAATAGGGGATAAAATAGGTGTGCCAAGTTCTGTTAAATAACCTTTCTCGATGAATTTATTTATTAAAAAGAAAATACAATAGTGTAGTTAATGTGCTTGTCTTTTCAAATTCTCTTAAAAAAGCATAGGCTCTCTTCATTTGTGTTTTTACAGTGTTTACAGAGATGTTGTACATTTCAGCAATTTCTGTATAGCTGTGTCCTTCTACAATATGTGACATAAAGATTTCTCTTCTTGCCTGAGGAATTTTATCTACTAAAGTAAGTATTTTAGGTTGCTTGCTTTCTTCTGCTTTTTCAAAAACATCTTGTTCTTCTGCTTTTGGAAGGACAATTTTTTTTGTTTCTAAACTGATTGTAGTGTTTTTTTCTAAATACTGCAAGCTTAAATTTTTAACTGCTCTTGCTGCATAAGCTTTAAAGGAGATGGTAAAATTTATTGCTTTTTCTTTTTCCCACATATAGATAAAAAAATCCTGTACAACATCTTTTGCTACGTCTTTATCCTTAGTTATGTTAAAAGAAACTAAAGATAAAAAGGCAAAATGCTCTTTGTACAAGTCTTCAAATATTTTTAAATCTTTGTGATTTGACATTTAGAAATAGCGTTTTTTCTTATTGTAATGGATTACATTAAGCCAAATGTAAAATAAAAACTTGGTTTTTTTTCATTATATGTAAAAATAATCAAAAAAAAATTAAGAATCCTGTCACCCTAAAATAATATTTTCCTAACATAACTTTAACAAACAAGATATGTAATGGACTCTAACCCAAATTTGGTTAATATTCTTAAAGAAATAGTATATAATGGAAGTGTTGAAACTTCCAGAATAGAATTGTTGTCTCAGGAAGAACAGGAATTAATAAAAGAACTTCAGGATAACGGCATGCTTAAGGAAGCCTTATTGTATGTTGAATCAATGGACGCTGAAGAAAACTGGCAGGAATTAAAAGAAAAAATAAAGCTTAAAAAAGATCCCATTGTAATCAACTGGAAAAATATTTTTCAATATGCAGCAGTCTTTGTGTGCTTATTAAGTCTGGTTTATGTTTTTCAATATAAAACAGATAATCAAACGAAGACCATAATCCCTGATGATGCTATTCAGCTGGTTTTAGAAAATGGAGATATTCAGGTTTTGAGTCCTAATGGAGAACAACAAGTGATAAAAAAAGACGGAGCTGTGGTTGCCACTCAAAAAGAAAATAAGATTAGCTACAGTGCATCGGATGCATCGGATGAATTAGTTTATAACGAAATTAAAATTCCTTACGGTAAAACATTTGAAATCACCTTATCGGATGGTACACAGGTTTTTATGAATGCGGGTTCTTCTTTAAAATATCCGGTTCAGTTTATCAAAGGACATCATAGAGAAGTGGTTTTAGAAGGAGAAGCTTTTTTTGATGTTACCAAAGATAAAAAACATCCTTTTATAGTTAAAACCAGAGGAGTAGATGTGAAAGTTTTAGGGACTAAATTCAACGTGAGTTCTTACAAAGAAGATGCGGATATCAATACGGTATTGGTGGAAGGTTCGGTTAGCTTGTCAAATACCGGGATGCCAAATAATAACACCATGCTTGTTCCTGGTGAAAAAGGAACCTGGAACAGTCAAAAAACAGCAATAGCAGTTAAAAAAGTAGATACCCGAATCTATACAGAATGGATGACAGGTGAAATTGTTTTTAGAAAAACAGCTTTTAAGGACATTATCATTAAGCTGGAACGCAGTTATAATGTTGCCATTAATAATAACAAAACAGAACTTTTAGATAAAAAGTTTAATGGCAGTTTTAATAAAAATATAGAAAGTATTGAAGAGGTGTTGACAGCAATGAGTAAAATTCAAAGTTTTAGCTTCAGCAAAGAAGGAAAACAAATAACAATAAACTAACTAATTTACTAACAAACTAAACTAATTTATGAAATGAGAGTGTAATTTTTTTAAGAAGAAGTACATGAAAAAAAAATCGGAAAATAGGACCAGTATTTCCCGATTTAGTAATGTGTTTTCAAACGAAGTGTAGAAAATCAAATCATTTAAAAAACAACCAAAATTATGAAAAAAATAATTAAAGGGAAATGGCTTTGTCCGTATTTGCCTAAAATTAGCTTAAAAATGAAACTAACCACACTATTATTGATACTGTCTTTGGTGAGAATCCAGGCCAGTACCTATTCACAAAATACAAAGTTGACATTAAATGTGAACAATACTTCGGTAGAGCAGCTATTCAATAAAATAGAGTCTGTTTCGGAGTATCGATTTCTATTTGAAAGCAGTTTGATTGATTTAGACAGAAAGGTTAGCCTGAATGTTGAAAAAAAGAAAATAGCTGAAATTTTAGAAAAAGTATTCAAAGGAACTGATATTACTTATACTATTAATGATCGCCAGATATTATTAGTAAAAAAGAAAGAGCAAGTTGTTCCGGTAAAAACGAATACGATAGTAAAAGTAGACGATGAGCAGGATGCTATTTCGGTTTCAGGAGTTGTAAAAGATGAAAATAATATGCCAATGCCAGGTCTAGGGGTTGTCGTTAAAGGAACATCTGTATCAACCAGTACCGATATGGATGGTAAATTTAAATTTAATTCAATTAGTCCAAACGCTACTTTAGTATTCTCTTATATTGGTTATAAAGATCAGGTAGTTGAAGTAAAAAACCGGACTGTGATCAATGTTTCCATGCAGGTAGATATTAGCGAATTAAATGAAATAGTTGTTAATTATGGTTATGGAAAAGTAAGAAAGGCTGATATGACTGGTGCTACAGCGAGTATTACCAGTAAGGAGCTTTCTAAAATACCGGTAACTAATGCTGCCGAAGCTTTAAAAGGAAGATTACCAGGTGTAAATGTAACTTCAGCTGATGGTGAGCCGGGTGCCAGTATCAGGATTAGAGTTCGTGGAGGGACTTCCATATCACAAAATAATGATCCTTTGTTTATTGTAGACGGACTTATTGTGGGAAGTATCGATAATATTCCAGTAAATGATATTGCCAGTATTGATGTTTTAAAAGATGCAGCAGCTACGGCTATTTATGGAGCACAAGGATCTAACGGGGTAATTGTAGTTACAACTAAAGATCCTGTAGCAGGAAGGGTAAATGTATCTTATAATAATTTTTTCCAATTTAGTGAATTACCTAAAAACAGAAAATACGATGTATTAAGTCCGTATGAATTTGCATTGGCTAATTACGAATATGCAGCAATTCAGGGAACCACACAGTTGGAGAATTTTGAAAAATTCTATGGAAAATATGATGATTTAGAATTATATAAACAAAAAAGAGCGACTGACTGGCAGGATAAAATTTTTGGTGCATCAAGACTTTCTCAATCTCATAATTTAAGTATTGGTGGAGGGAATGAGATAACTAAAGCTAATTTAAGTCTTACAAATAATAAAGATGAGGGCTTATTAAATGGATCCGGACTTCAAAGAACAGCCATTAACTTTAAATTAAATCAGCAGGTATTTAAAAATCTTAAGGCTGACTTTACGGCAAGAATTACTAATACTGTGATAGATGGTGCAGGTACCTCTACAAATGCACAATTAAAAATAAAAGATGCAGTTCAGGCAAGACCTATAAATGGTATTGCTGATGATCTGGATATCGATCTTACTCAGCTAAATAGTGATGATGATTTTCAACAATTTATCCTGAGTTTAGTAGATCCAAGTGAATTAATAAAACAGGACTGGAGAAAAAGAACGACGAATGAATATGTTTTTTCTGCTGGATTGACTTGGTCTATCTTAAAAGATTTGGATGCTAAGTCAACTCTTACTACATCCAGAGCATATTCTGAACAGTTAAGATTCTACGGACCACTTACTGGAGAGTCTTTTAATAATGGAGGAAGTTTACCATTAGGGGAAAGAACAATTGCTGAAGGTCAGACCTTACGTTTAGTAAACACCCTGAATTATAGAAAAAAATGGGATGCTCTCAAATTAGATGTTTTATTAGGGCAGGAGATCTACTCAAAAACAGGTAAAGATAATTTCTTAAGGGGAGAAGATTACAGGTTATCAATTACCCCTGAGGAGTTATTTGCAAACATGCAGTTTGGTAGGGTTGATAGGATAGCTGGTGGTGAGGCAACTCCTGCTAATAGAAAATCTTTTTTCGGAAGATTTGATTTTCAGTTAAATGATAAGTATATCTGGACACTAACCGGAAGAGCAGATGAATCGAGTAAGTTTAGAGGAAAAAACAGATTAGGGCTTTTTCCGGCATTAGCATTTGCCTGGAAAATGAACAATGAAAATTTCTTGAAAGATGTAGATTTCGTAGATGAGTTAAAATTGAGATTAAGTTATGGAGAAACAGGAAATGACGGGGTAACAACTGAGGCATCACAGTTTTTATTTACCGGTTCTACCTTAAGAGGTCCTGGTTTTGGAAATGTTGATAATCTGTATTACACACCTTCTAATACATTGTATAATCCGGATTTGATATGGGAAACTACTGCAACAGCGAATGTTGGTTTGGATTTTGGTCTTTTTAACAGAAGATTAAGTGGTAGTGTTGATTACTATAAAAATATAACAAGAGATTTATTGTATCAGGTAGACATTAGTCTTAGTTCTGGTTTTGATAGACAATTTGCTAATATTGGTAATACCTCAAATAGAGGTTTTGAACTGGCATTGAACGGTATAATCGTTGACTCGGATGATTTTAGTTTTTCGGTTAATGCTAATATTGGAAAAAACGATTTTAAAATTGATAAATTGGATGGAAAAATAACCGAATTAAATAATATCAGATCCAATTGGGCAAGTACCGATTTAAAAAACATTAATGATTTCTATGTTAAAGTAGGTGGTAAAATCGGAGATTTTTACGGATTTGTAACCGATGGATATTATTCCACAGATGATTTTCAAACTTATGATGAAACTACTAAAAAGTACATATTAAAAGAAGGTGTACCCAACAGTGGAGCGCTTGTAGGAAATACAAATATCAGACCGGGTTTCATGAAAATAAAAGATTTGCCAACAGAATTAGTTGTTGATGATCAGGGAGCTCCTGTTTTGGATGCTAACGGAAAGCAACAATATGTTCCTGATGGATTAATCAATGATAAAGACAGAAAAGTTTTAGGTAATGCAACTCCGGATTTTCAGGGTGGTTTTGGTTTCAATTTGACTTATAAAGGTTTCGACTTATCTACATTTTTTGATTATCAGGTAGGTAATGATGTTTATAATACGGGTAAGATTCAGTACAATCAATTCAGAAGGGTTACTTATGGTAATTTATTGTCAACAATGAGCTCCGATAACAGGTTTACTTATGTAGATATAGATGGTCAATATACCGGAACTCCTGGAGGTATAGTGACTGATTTGACGCAATTAGCAGAAATGAACGAAGGTAAGAATATATGGTCTCATAGTAGTTTTGGTATTGCTCAGGCTGTTATTAGTGATTTTGCTATAGAAGACGGATCCTTTTTAAGATTAAACAATTTAACATTAGGATACAGTTTACCTAAAAAGCTTATTTCAAAGATAGGTTTATCACAATTCAGAATATTTGGTACAGGTAGAAATTTACATATTTGGACAAAATATTCAGGTTACGATCCGGATGTTAATTCACAATCTAGTAATCCATTAACGCCGGGTGTGGATTATTCATCTTTCCCTAAAAGTCGTTCCTATACGCTTGGTTTAAACGTAACATTTTAAATAAAATATTTAGATATGAAAACAAAATATATAATGGCTCTTTTAGCAGTTTTGCTATTAGCCTCTTGTCAAAAAGACTTTTTAGATCCTGATTCTCTTTCAACGGTTGATAATAAATATATCTTTTCTAATGTTGATGATGCCAGAAAAGGTGTTAATGCAGTGTATTCTTATTTCCAACAAGACGCATTTAGATCCAGATTGTCCAACAATATGTGTGGAAATACAGATATTGAAAGACAATCCGGTTGGAGTAGTTCTGCTGACAGATACCAGATATGGGATTTAAATGCTTTAGATACTAATGGCGATTTAAATGTTGTATGGACATATGCTTACCGTGCCATCAGAGATGCTAATATAGCTATTGACGGAATAAAACAAAGTGGTAATTTAGAATCTTCAGATGCGAGTGTAAAAAGAACCTTTAATCAATTATTAGGTGAATGTTATGTGCTTAGAGCTTATTGGTATAGTATGTTATCTTTTTATTTTGGTGATGTACCTTATTTAACACAGGCTCCTGTAGCAGGGATGAATTTTAATCTTCCTAAATCGAATAGAAATGAAATTCTAACTCAGGAAATTCAAAATATAATTGATATCGAAGAGAATATGTTATGGGCTGATCAGCTTCCTTATGGTATCGAGCAAGTCAATCGTGAATATGCTTTGGGTATGATTGCCAGACTATCATTGCAACGTGGTGGTTATTATTTGACTCCGGAATTAAATATGGTAAGAGATAGTGATTATTTAGATTATTATCAAATTGCAAAGGACTATACTGAAAAATTAATCACGCTTAAAGACAGGGCTTTGCCTACGGATTTTAGACAAATTTTCATGAATCAATGTAAGTTTTTAACACCTTTGAATGAAGAAATTTTATGGGAAGTTCCATTTCCAAAAGGAAGTGGTGATGTAGCATGGAATATTGGAATTACGGTTGATGGTGGGCCAACTTCTAAACATGATTATGGTTCAGGTAACAACTATATGGGAATCCCTGTTACGTATTACTTGTCTTTTGATAGTAAAGACAAACGTAGAGAAGTTACTTGTGCTTTGTATAAAATCAATACTGATTTTGTACCTGAGTTTATTTCTAATGTAAATAACATTGCACAAGGAAAGTGGAGCAGACATTTTCTGGATACACCTCCGGGTAAACAATCTGCAAAAGGTACTGGTATCAACTGGCCTATGATGCGTTATGCTGATGTTTTATTAATGTATGCTGAAGCAGAAAACGAATTGAACGGTCCAACTGCTGATGCTCAAAATGCACTTAAAAGAGTACGTCAAAGAGCATTTGATCCAGCTGACTGGGGCACTAAAGTGGATGGTTATATTGCTCAGGTCTCTACCTCTAAGGATGCTTTTTTTGACGCTATAGTTGATGAAAGAGCTTGGGAATTTGGTGGAGAAATGATTCGTAAGTATGAATTAATAAGATGGGGTATTTATGCAGAAAAAGTTGAAGAAACTGTTGAAGGTCTGAAAAAATTAGCTGATGAGGCAAATGCAGGTACCGGTACAGGACCTGATTATATGTATTGGAAAGTAGATGATAAAGGTAACTTTGTTGTTTTAAATCCGGATACTAAAGTTGCTACAGCTCCTGATGAGACATGGAAAAGACAGTCATTCTTACTACAATTGTATAGTAGTACAACTACTTATCAGGAGTGGATTACTAAGGATTTTTCAAAATATTATTTAGATGGACCAAAACCAGGTGTTGCCAGATATATATATCCAATTCCTGCAATTAATATAGCTAATAGTGACGGGACACTTAACAATGATGGGTACGAATTTAAATAACCAGTTATAAAAATATAAAGATGAAAAATATAAATAATATTTTAAGTATAAAGATGATACTGTTTTTATGCTTAAGCGTTATAGTCTTTAACGCCTGTCAGGCAGACGAAGAAGTATTTGCAAAGACACGTTTGTTTCGACCAGTACTCTCAGAAGATTTATTCGCTGAAGGAAATGTTGTAATTGTTAACATGGGGAAATTAAAAGAAGCAATTGGTTACACCTTAGAAGTGAGTAGAGATACTTTTAAAACCATTGATTATACTATAAATACTGAAGTAAGTCGTGTTGAAATTAACGAGGAACTCATTGGTGAAGAATTATTTTGGAATACCTTGTACCAGGTTAGAGCAACTGCACATGCCCAAGATCCTCAGTATGATAGTAAGGTTTCTGATTTAGGAAATGTGAAAACAGAACGTTTTCCAACAATTTTAAATATTCCCGCTACTTTTGATGTGACTGATATCGCTGCCAGAGTATCATGGACAGTAGCAGGTGAGGCAGTTACAGGAATTAAAGTTTTCGCAGGAGACGATTTAAAACTTAAGACACCTTTGTTTCCTGAAAAGGCTGTGTCTTCCGAAGAACAATTAGCCGGAGTTTCATTTGTTGAAGGGTTATCTCCTGAAACAAGCTATCAGATTGCTATTTATAGTGGTACAACACTTAGAGGCTGGGTTGATTATAAAACCAGAGTAGCTGATATTGATCCTAATGGTCCGGGAGTTATAGATATTAGAGCTGATACAAGTCCTTCGGCTATTGACAATGCTTTAGCAACTGCTCCGGAAGGTGCTATAATATTAGTAAAAAGAGGTATGATTTATGACATGCCAACCTATGCACTCAATAAATCAGTGACTATTAGAGCTGCTTATGGATTTGGTGAACAAAAAGCTAAATTGTATAAAGACGGGAATATGAATATTGCATCCGGTACTAATATTGATCATATTCGTTTTATCGATTTAGAAATTAGAGGAAAAAATTATGCTGGAAATTATGTGTTCAACCCTTCTAGCGGAAACACAGTTATAAATGAATTGACATTCGATAATTGTAAAATTGGTACTGTTAGAGGAGTGATAAGATTAAGAGGTACAAATGCACTTATTAATACTTACGAAATTAAAAATTCTGTAGTAGATAGTATTGGAGGTTATGGTTTGTTAACTTGTGATACCAATCCGGGTAACCCACAAACAGCTACAGTTAAGAATATTAAATTAACAAACAGTACTTTTAACAAGGTTACTTATTTGATCGTTTCCAGAAACAATTCTGAAAGCATAGCAATTGAAGGCTGTACATTTGCTAATGTCACTAACTACTTCCGTTATCATGGAGGTGCTAATAATGACAATGTGACTAACGGAATTTCTATTAAAAATTCTATTTTCGGTCATGCTTGGGATGAAACGGGAGCTGCAACCACCTGGACAACTGTAGGGATTGTTAATGGGTTAGCTAATACCAGTTTTGATGTAGGAAACAGTTATACCACATCTGATATTACCTGGAGTAAAGAAGTCCCTAACTTAACACCAAAAACATATTCCAAAAATCAAGATGATTTATGGGTAGATCCACAAAATAATGATTTTAATTTTAAGGATAAATCTTTTGTAGGAAGAATAACTGCAGGTGATCCTAGATGGAGATTGAAACTATAATTGGTTTGTATCGCTTTAAAGTTAAAGTGTACTTAAAACAAATCAATTTACTTAGTGTCTGCAACAAATTTCTCCTTGTTGCAGACACATTAAAGACCCATAAATAACAATAATTAGTTTGTTAGTTTTTTTATTGAGGCATGCTTATTAATTTATGCATGCCTCTTTATGTATGCCCCAAATTTAAAAATCTTTATATCTAAAGAATATATGAAAATAATCCATTTAATTTTTTTAATGCTGGCTACTTCAGCTTGCAGTAAAGATTCTGGTTCAGCAACTACATCGACTCCGGAGACAGAAACAGACAAACCGGTACAAACTAACGAGGAAGCTTTTGCTTTTCCCGGAGCACAGGGATTTGGACAAAAAACAACCGGAGGAAGAGGCGGTAAAGTTTTGTTTGTTACTAATTTGAATGATTCCGGTACAGGAAGTTTGAGAGCCGCAGTAGAGTCAGACGGAGCACGTATTCTACTTTTTAAAGTATCAGGGAATATTAGTCTTAAATCAGCTTTAAAAATCAGCAATCCCAATATAACTATAGCGGGACAATCGGCTCCGGGAGACGGAATCTGTGTTAAAGATTATCCTGTTTCTGTAGCTGCCGATAATGTTATTATCCGCTATATGCGATTCCGAATGGGTGATGAAGCTCAGCAGGAAGGGGATGCATTAGGAGGACGTTTTCATAAAAATATCATTATAGACCATTGTTCCATGAGCTGGTGTACTGATGAATGTGTTTCTTTTTATGCCAATGAAAACACCAGTGTGCAATGGTGTTTTATTTCCGAAAGTTTAAAAACTTCCTTTCATGTCAAGGGTTCGCATGGTTATGGCGGAGTTTGGGGAGGTAAAAATGCTTCTTTTCATCATAATCTTTTAGCACATCACGATAGCCGAAATCCACGATTGGGTGAAGAAGCCGGGAAAGCATTTGCTTTGACTGATTTAGTCGATTTGAGAAACAATGTAATCTACAATTGGGGAGGAAACAGCTGTTATGGAGGCGAAGCCATGAATGTAAACATCATCAACTGTTATTATAAACCGGGACCTATGACTTCTAAAACAACGCGCATTGTTTCTATTGATAAAAATAAAATTTCAGGAACTGAAGTCTATGATATTTGGGGCAAATTTTATATCAGCGGAAATTATGTCGACGGCAGTCCGGCTACAACCGAAAATAACTGGGATTTTGGAGTTTACAATCAGTTTCATTCCAGTTATGGAGTGATCACCGATGCAGATAAAGCCGCTATGAAATTAGCCCAGCCTTTAGATATAAAAAATAATGTAACTACCCATACCGCTCTTGTTGCTTACGACAGAGTCCTTGCCTACGGTGGTGCTAATTTAGTACGGGATGCTGTTGATAAACGTATTGTGGACAACGTTAAAAACAAAACCTATTCGTTTGAAGGTTCGAATGGAGGGACTAAAGGTGCTATCGATTCTCAAACGGATGTAGGAGGCTGGCCTGAACTAAAAAGCACGACACCTTTATTAGATACTGATAATGACGGAATGCCGGACGAATGGGAAATTAAAATGAAACTCAATCCCAAACTGGCTAATGCTAACGGAAAAGAATTAAGTACTGCTTATGATAATATAGAAGTATATGTTAACAGCATAGTTGAAACAGTAAATTCAGGACAATACAATTAATTATAAATAAAAAAATAGAAATATGAAAAATAGTATAGCTCTAATAGGTTTAGTATTCTTCTTTTTGTTTTCCTGTTCGAAAGACGATATGGATAAAGAAATACAAGTAAAAACAATTGTAATCAATGGAGACAATACACTTTCCGGGACACCCAAACAACTCACTGCGACAGTACTTCCAACAGATGCCAGTCAAAAAGAAGTCACTTGGAGTGTTTCTGATTCTGAGATTGCAGTAATTACCGAAACCGGACTTTTAACAGGACTCAAAAACGGAACGGTTAAAGTTACTGCTACAGCAAAAGATGGTTCAGGAGTTAAAGGAGATAAAACCTATACTGTTTCAGGAATTACCGGTTCAGCAGTATTGATACAAAGTATTGCTATTACCGCCGCTGCAATCACTAACGGTCAGCCACTGCAATTAACAACCCAAATTACTCCTGCAAATGCTACTAACAAAACGCTTACCTGGACCACTTCAAGTCAGGCAATAGCAACTATTAGTGCCGATGGTTTGCTAACTCCTAAACTCAATGGTACAGTTACCATAACGGCTACATCTACTGATGGAAGCGGAAAAAGTGCCCAAATTGAGATAATTATTTCAGGTGTTACCACCGTTTATCCCACTACAGTAAGAGGTGAGAGTATTTTGTTATGGCAAAGAAGTAACGGAGGATGGGGAAAAACTATTGCTGATTTAAATGATTATAATGTAGCACCTACAACTGAGGAAAAAGCTGCTGCATTGGCAACAAAAAACAATACCGATACTACTATTGACAACGGTCACGTGGTAACGGAATTGAGATGGTTACTCGCTGATTATAAAACAACTCAGAATCCAAATTATTTAGCAGCTGCCGAAAAAGCGATTGACTGGCTATTTTTAGCACAATATGCTAATGGGGGTTGGCCACAATATTATCCGGACAAAAGTAGCTACAGACATCAGATCACTTATAATGATAATGCCATTGCTAATGTGATGAACCTGATGTGGGATATTATAAAAGCGAAAAACAATTTAGAACTGGTAAATCCTGCCTATAAACCTAAGGCAGTCACTTCATTTAACAAAGGGATCGATATTATTTTGCAAACGCAAATTACGTATAAAGGCAAAAAAACAGTTTGGTGTGCACAGCATGATGAGGTGACTTTACTTCCTGCATTAGCCAGATCTTATGAATTGCCGTCTTTTAGCGGTTCAGAATCGGTGGCTATTGTGCGTATTTTAATGCTTGTTGAGCAACCTTCGACAGCAGTCAAACAAGCCGTAAAAGATGCTGTAGATTGGTTTAATGGAGCTAAATTATTCGACATCACAACACAAAAGATTACCGATGCTACCCAGCCATCGGGTCAGGATGTAGTTGTTGTTCCCTCTCCCGGCAATGTAATCTGGGCAAGGTTTTATGATTTAACGAATAATTTACCACTGTTTTGTGGTCGGGATGGAATTCCAAAAACTACATTGGCAGAAATAGAAAATGAAAGAAGAGTAGGTTACTCCTGGTATGGCAATTGGCCTTCAGCTTTAATTGGTTCAGAATATACTAATTGGAAAGCAAAACATGGATTGTAAATAATTAAAATTAGAGCCTGTTTAAATTTATTTTAAAAAA
Organism: Flavobacterium flevense; assembly: GCF_900142775.1. Classification (GTDB taxonomy): domain Bacteria; phylum Bacteroidota; class Bacteroidia; order Flavobacteriales; family Flavobacteriaceae; genus Flavobacterium; species Flavobacterium flevense. The sequence goes on along the minus strand of NZ_FRCC01000001.1, from coordinate 289,676 downwards.
AGAAATTTTCTTTTCCCCTCCCTAAAGGGCGGAAAATTTCTTAAAAATTCATCAAAATTAAACAGGCTCTTAGTTCTAATTGATTATTATTTCACTTAATGGTGAGTAAATAGATTGAAGCTTTTTTTTCGAATTATAATCACAAATTAAAGAGAGTACTAATGATAAATAAAAATAAATTAATGATTTTAAATTTTTTAATAGCGTCTGTTTTTTTTCTAAACTGTTCGTCAAACGATGATCCAAAAGAAACTCAAACTGAAGAAACTCCTGAAGAAGTTGTAAGCTATGATATTGTTGTAGATGCTAAAGGAACAGGGGATTTTACCACGGTTCAGGCAGCACTTGATGCCGTTGCTTTTTCGAAAAAAATAGAAACTAAAATTTTTATAAAAGATGGAGTGTATAAAGAAAAACTGGAAGTGCCTTTAAACAAAAATAATATCAGTTTGATAGGGGAAAGCAAGGAGAAGGTAATTCTTACTTACGATGATTATGCTTCTAAGAAAAACAGTGGAGGGCTGGAAATAGGAACATCAGGATCGGCTAGTTTTATTGTTACGGGAAATAGTTTTAAAGCTCAGAATATTACTTTCGAAAATTCATCCGGACCGGTAGGTCAGGCGGTAGCTGTTAGAGTTGATGGCGATAAAATAGTTTTTGATAATTGTAAATTTCTGGGTTTTCAGGACACACTTTATCCACGAAGCACAACCAGCAGACAATACTATAAAAATTGTTATATAGAAGGAACCACCGACTTTATTTTTGGAGCTTCAACAGCTGTTTTTGATCAATGTGAAATTTTTGCAAAAACTGGAGGAGCTTATCTTACTGCCGCCAGTACAGACGAAAAAAATCCTTATGGTTTGGTATTTCTGAATTGTAAATTGACTACAAACTCAGGGAATAGTAGTTATTATCTGGGACGACCTTGGAGAAATTATGCTAAAACGGTATTTGTTAAATGCGAAATGGCGGCTCACATTAAACCGGAAGGTTGGCACAATTGGAGTAAGCCAGAGGCAGAAACCACTACTTTCTATGCAGAATATTTATCGACTGGTTCAGGAGCAAATGCGGCTTCTCGTGTGAGTTGGTCGCATCAATTAACATTAGAGCAGGTTACTAATCAATATACTTTAAGTGCTATTTTTAAAGATTGGAAACCAGCTTTATAAGATTGATATTCGACTATAAATAAAAATTATATAATAAAAATAAAGAATGAACAGAATTAAAATTATTGCCAGTTGTTTAGTAGTTTCGATAACATTTTTTCAGGGTAATGCCCAGCAAAAATTAAAATTGCATTATGACAAACCCTCTACTAATTGGAATGAAGCCTTGCCAATAGGAAACGGTCGTTTGGGTGCGATGGTTTTTGGAAACCCTGGAAAAGAAGAACTACAATTAAACGAAGAAACCGTTTGGGCTGGTGAACCAGGAAATAATGTCCCTAAAAATGTCTATTCTAATATTGAAGAAATACGAAAATTACTTTTCGAAAATAAAAATAAAGAAGCTCAGGATTTAGCCAATGAAACTTTTCCGAGACAAGCTCCTAAAGATTTAAACTACGGAATGCCGTATCAAACGGTAGGAAGTTTGTGGATTGAATATCCGGGACACGAAAATTATTCTGATTATAAAAGGGATTTGGATATAGAAAAAGCAGTTTCGTCTGTGAGCTATAAGGCTAAAGGTATCAACTATAAACGAGAAGTTTTTGCTTCTTTTGCTGATGATGTTATTGTAGTAAAATTAACTGCCGATAAGAAAAAAAGCATTAGTTTTTCTTTGTCAGCTACAAGTCCGCAACTAGTTAGCAACTTTAAAACGCAGGATAACCAACTGTTTTTTGAAGGAACAACTGGTGATGCCGACAATAAAAAAGGGAAAATAAAATTTGTGGGTGAAGCAGCATGTACTCTAAAAGGAGGAAAATTAACTGCATCTACAGATAAACTTACCATCATCAATGCTGATGAGGTTATTATCCGAATTTCGATTGCAACCAATTTTAAAAACTATAAGGATCTTTCGGTTGATGCAACTGAAAAAGCGTCTGCTATTTTAGCTAAAGCTTCGAAAAAAAGCTATACCGAATCTTACCAAAAACACGTTGCAGCCTACCAAAAGTATTTTAACAGAGTTTCTTTGTATCTGGGTGATTCGCCTCAGTCCAATAAAACTACTGATGTAAGAATTAAAGAATTTGCGACTTCTTATGATCCGCAATTAGTAGGGCTTTATTTCCAGTTTGGAAGGTATTTGTTGATTTCGAGTTCGCAGCCCGGAAATCAGCCAGCGAATCTTCAGGGAATTTGGAATCATAAATTAAATCCTTCATGGGACAGTAAATACACGGTAAATATTAATACCGAGATGAATTATTGGCCAGCCGAAATTACGAATCTGGGCGAAATGCACCAGCCATTATTCAGTATGCTGAAAGATTTAGCCCAGACAGGAAAGGAAAGCGCTTCCGAAATGTACCATGCCCGCGGCTGGAACATGCACCACAATACCGATTTATGGAGGATGACTGGAGTGGTAGATGGCGGTTTTTATGGGCTTTGGCCCATGGGAGGTGCCTGGTTAACGCAGCATTTGTGGCAACATTATTTGTACACTGGCGATAAAGCATTTTTAAAAGAGTATTATCAGGTTTTAAAAGGGGCGGCTCAATTTTATCTGGACGTGCTTCAGGAAGAACCGGAACACAAATGGCTGGTTGTTGCTCCGTCAATGTCTCCCGAAAATACGTATGAGAGCAGTGTAGGGATTTCTGCGGGAACGACCATGGACAATCAGTTGGTTTTTGATGTTTTCAATAATATTGTTAATGCTTCTGAAATTTTAGAAACTGATAAATCGTTTGCTGATTCGGTTGCTGTTGCTCTAAAAAGATTGCCTCCAATGCAAATTGGTCAACTTTCGCAATTGCAGGAATGGTTGCATGACTGGGATAAACCAAATGATCATCACAGGCATATTTCTCACTTGTATGGCTTGTTTCCATCCGGACAAATTTCACCATTCAGAACACCGCAATTAGTCGAAGCAGCAAAAAATACCTTGATTTCAAGAGGCGATGTTTCTACAGGATGGTCTATGGGCTGGAAAGTAAATTGGTGGGCTCGCTTATTAGACGGAAACAGAGCTTTCAAATTGATAAAAGACCAGCTAAGTCCGGCGCCAATGGAGACTAAAGGGCAGTCTGGCGGAACCTATCCCAATCTTTTAGATGCGCATCCACCTTTTCAAATTGATGGGAATTTTGGTTGTACTGCCGGAATTACGGAGATGTTGTTACAAAGTTATGATGGGGTAATTTATGTACTTCCAGCCTTACCGGATGATTTTAAAAACGGAAAAGTTAGCGGTTTAAAAGCCAGAGGAGGTTTTGAAATGGATATCGAATGGGAAAACGGAAAGCTAAAACAGCTAACCGTAAAATCAGAGTTGGGAGGAAATTGCAGATTGCGTCTGGCTTCGGATGTTGTTCTTGATGGAGAAGTTAAGCTGGCTGTTGCCAAAGGAGAAAACACGAACCCTTTTTACCAAATATCCCCAATCAAAGAACCATTAATTTCAGAAAAAGCCGATTTAAAAGGATTCAAACTTCCTGAAACCAAGGAGTATGATTTTAATACCGTTGCCGGAAAAACCTATAGTTTTAAGGTGAAATAGTTAAAAAAATGAATAGTTTTAATATTAATATCGAAAAATAGGCTTTAGCCAAATGAGTGGGTTTGAATTTTGGCTTATGGAATGTTTTTATAAATTCATTCAAAAGAAGTATTAAATAAAAAAGGATCAATGAAAAAAGTAGGATTGTATGATATAAACAAAAACTTAAAAACAATATCGTTTTTGTTTTTTGTGATTTTCTTTCAAAATCTAAATGCACAATATTTAAAAGGTTTAACTCAAGTAAGAGATACATCTTTTGCGACAGCGAGTGCTTTTAAAAAGACATTGAAATACCATCCCAATACCACGATGGTTGCCGAAATGAATTTTGAAAATGTAAAGCAAAAAAATAATATTGTGTATTGCAGTTATGGCAAACGCAAAATGAAATTAGACGCTTTTTATGATAAAAATGCAAAGAAAAAACAAGTCGCAATCATCATCATTCACGGTGGAGGTTGGCGTTCCGGAAGCAGAGAACAGCACCATCCGATGGCGCAAAAGTTAGCGAGTTTGGGTTATGTGTGTTTCACTCCGGAATACCGACTTTCGACCGAAGCGCTTTTTCCGGCGGCTATTTATGATGTGAAAGCGGCTATTCGTTGGGTTCGAAAAAATGCCAGTCAATACCATGTAGATCCTAATAAAATTGTGGCTTTAGGATTCTCCGCTGGTGGAGAAATGGCAGCATTTATGGGAACAACAGGCAATATGCCACTTTTTGAAGGAGTGGTGACCAATTCGGATTCTCAATCTCAAGTCAATGCCGTAGTGGATATTGATGGAACCTTGTCCTTTGTGCATCCTGAAGGAGGCGAAGGTGATGACAGCAAAAACATTTCGGCAGGAACCTATTGGTTTGGTTATTCTAAAAAAGACAATCCTAAGCTTTGGGAAGCCGCATCGCCATTGAGTTATGTAAGTGCCAGCACGCCGCCAACATTATTCATCAATAGCTCCGTAGCAAGAATGCACGCCGGACGCGACGATTACAGAAAAGTTTTGGACAAAAACGGAATCTACTCTGAAGTGCATGAATTCGAAAATTCACCACATACTTTTTGCCTCTTTAATCCTTGGTTTGAACCAACCATTCAATATATCGATGGTTTTTTAATCAAAATTTTTAACAAATAATATGAAAATAAAATTTATAATTCCTGCAATTTGTGTTATAGTTAGTCTTACAATTATGGCTTTCAGTTTAAAAAAAAACACTGTAACGGTTTACTTAATTGGAGATTCTACTGTGGCTGATTATGCTAATAATTATGAACAAGGAAAAGAGTATATGAAAACCAGATATCCGGTTACGGGCTGGGGACAGGTTTTTCAGCGATTTTTAGTTTCTGATAGTCTGCAACAAGTTAAAAATATTATCAAAGCAGATAGTGCTTTTGTTGATGATCGTGCAAGAGGAGGTCGCAGTACAAGAACATTTTTCCAAGAAGGAAGATGGAGAGCGGTGTATGAAAATCTTAAAAAAGATGATTTGGTTTTGATGCAATTTGGACATAATGATGCCGCTGTAGATAAAACAGAAAGATATGTAGATGTTGAAGGCTATAAAGAATTTTTACGATTATTTGTAAGCCAAACCAGATTAAAAGGAGCTCATCCCATTATTTTAACTCCTGTGGCCAGGAATTATCCTTGGGTAGATGGAAAATTACAAAATGTTCATGGATTGTATGATCAAGCCGTAAAAGAGATAGCGCAAGAGATGAATGTGAAATTTATAGATTTGAATAAAAAATCTATGGATTATTTTACTAAAAAAGGGGAGTCTTATGTTACAGAAAACTATTTTATGAATTTCCCGGCAGGATTATATGAAGCTTATCCTAATGGACAAAAAGACAATACCCATTTTCAAACTAAAGGAGGTATAGAAATAGCCAGACTTGTTTTTGAAGGAATGAAAGAATTAAATAAGGATTTTGATAAATAACCCGTTGGGTGTAATTAGTTTTTGATAGTAATTTTTCGTCAGTTCGAGGTATAATTTTTATTCTAAAAAGAACAATATAAAATGACGTTGCAGTTTTCCCATCAGTTCGAGTGAATTTCAGAAAATGCGAATAGCTTTTTCAGAAAATTTGTATCGAGAACCATTTTAGTAAAAAAACCATTGATAGCGTTTTCGGATAATAAAACACAAAAAAAAGCCGCAGGAATTGTTTCTTGCGGCTTTGTTTTTTTGAAATTTTGTGGTAGCACGGGCGGAGGGATTCGAACCCCCATCAACGGTTTTGGAGACCGCTATTCTACCCTTGAACTACGCCCGTAGCATAAGCAGCGAACTGCCTTGAGGGCGCAAATATAGTTTTATTTAGATAAAAAACGAACAGCTACGGATAGTATAAATCAATAAATTTTGCTGCTGTTTTCTAATAAAATGGTTAGGAGCTACTTGTGCAGAAAACTTTTTTATTTTAGGGTGGATTTTTCTTGATTGACGTACTTTACTACAGCTGATTTGGTAGTAAATTAAGCCCTCTTTTCGGATTTGTCACCCCGGCAATAGCGAACAGGCGAAGCAAATCATCTTAAATATAAAACCTACTTTAATTTTTGCATTAAAGTATCAATTGTCCGGCACCGCTGTTAACGGCTGGAAATCCTCATTTTTAGATAATTATCCGGTGTCATAACGCCTAAAGAACTGTTTTTGTAATCTTTAGTATTACGTGTAATTATAATATCAATTTCTTTATTCAGTTCCGCTGAGTAGTTTTGTAAAGCATCTTCAAAATCTTTGAACTCTGAATTTAATGCTTGTAAGATGGAGTCTTTAGTAATTACCAGAATTTCTGTAATTGAAACTAACATTTTTAACTTTTCTATTACTTTTTCATGTTTTGCAGTTTGTCTTAGTAAATAATAGACATTGCTTATAATTACAGGAGTGACAAATCCTATAATTTCTTTTGATTCACAAAGGGATAAAATTTTTGCTGCGTTATCTGAAAATGGTTCCCGATCAAAAAAGAAATCAAGAATTACATCCGTATCGATTAGAATTTTTGTCATAGATTATAAATATTTTTCAGATAATCTATTGGTTAACTCTTTTTTATAATCAATATTTTTTGGAGCATTAAATGATCCCTTTAATGATTTAACGATAGGAGTCAATTCAATATCATTGTAATCATTATCCTTTGTTAATGCTTTTAAATAATTTTCAATTAAATCGGATAAACTACGCTCTCTTTCTTTGGCATATTCTTTAGCTTTTTTAATTACAGATTGTTCGATTGTTAATGTCAGCTTAGTATTCATGATACACGACCTTTTTAGGTTAAACTTATACGTGCAAAGTTAAGGAGTTTTTCTCATACGTGCAATTTTATCTTATAAGGCACGTGTTTTTTTTCGTGTTTTTAAGAATGAAGCACATCACAGGAATTTACCGATATCAGTTATATATTCAAGTTTAGAAGATACCATAAGTACTATAGCTTTGAATTGTAACAATTTGAAATCGAGAGGTTTTACTGTTTTTTGAAGGTAAGGGATTTAGCACTCCGCTTTTGTAAAAAAGGCTTTTAGTATTTCGGGTTTTTACCTAGTTTAAAATAGTTTGATTACTGCTATTCTGTTTCAATATCCATTCTTCGTAATAAGTTGTCTTCCAATGTATAGATGTGTTTTACTTCTCCATCAAAGATTACATTTCCTTGCAAGTCTTTAACAATTTGGTGAACAGTTACTTCGAATGTTCCATTTAGTCGTTGATTAAACCGGATTGGTTCAACAGTTGGATTGATTTCAGACCATTGTCTGGTCCAATAACTTCTTATTGCTTCGTGTCCAGTCACATAACCACCCTCAAAGGCTTTTGACCATTGAACATCTGAATGAAATGTTGAAAGTGCCGTGTCAATGTCTCTTGAATTAAAAGCGGGATAAGCTTTTTTAATCAGCTTTTCAAAATGAGCAAGCATATATTATTCTGTTTTAAGCTTTTTATATTTAGTGTTCTTAAGTTTATGCAGTGTTTTTGTAGCGTGTGTTGTACCTAGTTTTTTTCAAGGTGATCTATGTCCAATACGTCACTCAATTTATTTAGACTAGATTTTGAGAATCTTCGAAATGCAAATTCAATAAATACATACCTAATCATTAATAATTGTAGTATTGCCACAAGTATAAAGATTATTGAAAACTCTTCTTTGTTAGAAAAAAATTGAGCAATTAAACCAATGAAAGGAAAGCATAATACAACACTTAGCAAAATTCGGAAAGCTTTATTTATTTCAACTTCAACTTGTCCATCTTTATCCTCAATTTCGCCTGTTAAAACACAAAATGCACCTTTTCCAATTTCTGAGGATATTATCCTAAATGTATTGCCTTTAATTATTCCGCGAAATGATTTGTCGGTTATTTTTGAAGTCAAACTTTCAGACAGTTCGGTTCTTCTTTTCAAACGTTCAAGAGTTTCTGTTTCTTCTCCAATTATTTTGAAAGTATAATCGCTTTTGGGAAATATGTTCATTCGTCTTTTGGTCTTTTAAAATTAGGTACAACGTTCCGCGGCTTGGCGCAGTAGCGGCTGCGTGAACGATTATTTTCTTGTTAAGTTAGATTTTCCAGCGGAAAATCGAACGTGTTGTTTAAGATGAATTTAGCTATTGAGCCAAACCGTTGTTAGCGGATGTGTTTTATTTAGACAAATGTTGCTTTTTTTAATTCGTTTTTCTCTATTCCTAAATTATCCGCAAACCAGTTTGATATTACATTTTTCAATTCTTTTCTGTTAATTGTGTTTTTCTTAGTTCTAACATTTAGATAATTTTCGGTTGTCATTTTCTCAATTAATTCACGAATTGATTCCATTTCGATTTCCTTTCCAAATTTGTTCGCTAGTTTAAAACTTATAACAGATATTCCAATTCCTAAAATTCCAAATTTTAGGTTTATAAATAAAAATACGATTGAAATTAGAATTAAAACTAATAAAGAAATAGAAATTATTTGTGGCGGATTTATTAAGTTCAGTTCAAAACCAATATTTTTCTCCAAACTTCTCACATTTTTTCTTCGATTTTTTCTTGGAAAAATTTCCCTAAGTTTAGTTTGCGTATTTATTTCATTTTTTTCAGCGATTCCTATATCCACAATCGATTTTCTTAACTTGTAAAATGCTTGTTGAGTTGTACAATTATCAATATTTTCAAGATTAATTTTCGCAACAATTTTTTCGCAAAATTCATCAAAATTCGTTAATTCAGCTAATTCATTTTCTTGAAAATTTATTTTATACATTTTCTCAATCGATGGAATTAAATCCTCAATATTCTCTAAATCAGCATTATCAAATTTGTATATTTTCATTTTTACGATATTTTTCTGAACATAGCCGCTAACGTCTTGGTACTACAGCGGGTTTGGGATTAAATTAAGCCCTATTTTCGGATTTGCCAAATCATCCCAAATACAAAACCAACTTTCCATTAAGCCAATTACCCAAATTCGTTGTAGTAGCTGTTAGTGGCAGATTCTTTAGTTTAGTGAAATATTCTGTCTTCTCCTAGCATATCCTTTATATTATCAACATGCTTTTCAATTATATCTTTACTATTTCCATTTTCGACAGCTACGGATAAAATATTAACTACATCTCTCTTACTTTTATATATCGTAGATTCATTTTCTTCAATAATCTTTTTCACAACTTTTATTACTCGTTGTGATTTCGTAAGAAAAGTATTTTTTGGAATAAAACTGACATCTCTAAACTCGCAATCTCCAAAGAACACAACAACGGAAAAAAATGGAATATTTTGAAAATCGGTAAGTTTTGTTTTTAGATTTTCTACGTGTTTTTTATTTTGAAGTATTGGATTATAAAAATAATATTTTTGTTTTCCATAAGCTAAAACTTGTGTCCATTTGTATTGATTTCCGGAACCAAAAATCCAACCGCTATATTCTTTCACTTCAAAAACAATTATCCCAACTTTTGTTGCAAGAACTAAATCAATTTGAGAGTAATTTCCATATTCATTTTTTAAATATAAATCATGAAAAATTGTTTGTGATGGAAATCCCGCTTTTAAAAGTTTAAGTACTAATTCTCTTTCTGTTTTTGTTCCTCGATGGGATTTTGTAACAGTTTCTAATAATTGCTTTTTCTTTATTTTTAAAAGAATAAAAATTGTTAAAAACACTAATGAAAATATTACAATAAAAATCATAAGATGTCATTTTGAAGTTCTAATTTTCTGGTGTTCCGCAGAATTTGCCACTAACGTTCTCGCGCTTCTAGATGTTTGCAACTTTCGAAGACGAGTATTTTCGGATGAACGAAAATACGATAAAAAACGGTAATTCCACTAAATTTGCAAATATCTAGAAACGTGTGTTGGCAGTAGTTTTTTTATCCAAGCCCATTCACTCCAAACTCAAAAAGTTCTTCTGTCTTTAAATTAATTTTTATCTCCCAATGATTACTGCAACCGTCATAAACATTTTCTCTTTCTTTTTTCCAATTATCATTTTCATCTCTTGTGAAGCCTTTAATTTTTTCGCTTAATTTGAGTTTATTTTTATTAAAAGTCACGTAAATTACTTTTTCATTCTTTTCGTTATAATAACCCCAATATTGTCTTCTGTAAATGTTTAAGTTTTTGTGAATTATCGGGCAACCATTTCCTTGATTTAACTTTTTTGAATTAGTTTTTCGAATATTTTTGCGTAATATTTTTTCCGCATTTTTTATTTCCTCAAGACTTGGAGTAAATCTTTTGACATTTTGTAAGCACATAAAACAATCTCCATTTTCTGAAAATTTAGCACCAACAATTTGTCTACGTTTTATTATTTCAGAATATTCTGTTGGTTTTTCAATTACTTTAAATTCTGAACTACAAGAAAATAAAAAAAATGTAAATAATAAGATATATGTCTTTTTCATTCGGATTTTTAAAATTACTGCCAACTTGTATATACTACTGACGTAGTCAGACTTATACACCCGTATTTGGGTGGCTAAGTCTGACAAACGTCAGACTTTGTTATTATAGCGAAGATATAAAAAAATCTTACAAATCATCAAATGGACTCTTAATTTGTTGAATACTTTTAGTACTTACATGTGTGTAAATTTCAGTAGTTTTACTACTATTATGTCCAAGTAATTCTTGTATGTAGCGTAAATCAGTACCACTCTCAAGTAAATGTGTGGCATAACTGTGACGCAACCAATGTAGGGTAACGGGTTTTGTAATACCAGTCTTTTGTAAAGCTTGTTTTAAAACACTTTGTAAGCTTTTATCTGAATAAGGTTCTCCTTTATTTTGACCTTCAAATAAATAGACTGTAGGTTTGTATAATTTAAAATAGTCACGTAGTATTTCTAATATTTTAGGACTTAGGGGGACAATTCTATCTTTTTTGCCTTTCGAATTTTTGAGTAATACTATGTTTCTTTGGGAATCTATATGAACTGGTTTTAGGGCTAATAATTCTCCACAGCGTAAACCACAACTGTATATCATTGCAAGCATGGTGTTGTGTTTGATGTTAGAATGCGCATTTAAAATTAATTTTATTTCTTCTTTACTCAGTACATTGGGTAAAACTTTAGCTCGTTTTGGTCGGTGTATTTTATCAATATTCATTTTGGATTCTCTTACCGTTATAAAAAACAGTTTGATAGCATTCACAGTTTGGTTTTGGTATGAAGCCGAGAGATTATTTTTCAAAATATAATTGTTGTTATAAACAATCACATCTTCATTTGTAATATCAGCAATGGCTTTCTCTCTATAAAAGATTAAAAAGGATTTCAAAGCTTCACTATAGGTTACGATAGTACTTAAGCTATAGCGTTTGGAGTGCATCCATTGCTTGAATTTTTCTATTTGTAGTATTGCTTCTTGTGAAGGAATAGTATCTGATAATGGAGTAATTTTAAACCGGACTCTATTTTCCTCAGTGTCGGGAATATGCCAAGCCATTTTTTGTTGACTCCATCTGGCTCCGTCAATTTTTTTGATACGTGCAATTAAGTCGGCATTTTTTTCAAAATATACCGCAATCCTATTTTCTCCTTTGTGTTGTATAGCTTTGGCTGTCCAGTTCATATTCAATTGATTTGAAGACTTAAAGATAAGTGATTTCAATTTCAATAAGAATAACAATGATAATTTTAAAATTGAATGTATCCCAAAAGGATGTTGTGTAGTTGTTTTCAGGACGGGTCAAGGACGGTTCAACCCCATATATACTCCATACATAGTTGCAGTAAAGTTTAATGATAAATAATGCTTAAAAATTAAATTCCAGACTTCTTGTTAAACAAAAAAGTACAGCGTGAACTGTACTTTTTAAGAAATAAAAAATTTAAATATTATTACTTCTTGTCAGAATCAATACTAAGCGTTGTAGCTTCTTGTGTCAAACCTTCAACATCCGCTTTTATCGAAATGGTTCCGCTGTCTTTTGCAGCTTTAATAATCGCAATGGCTTTTCCTTGATAAGCTCTTGTTTTCTGACCCTGGTAACCATCGTGGTTGATGATGTTTCCGTTATCAACGGCAATAATTTTACCGGAATCCGTAATAGAGAATTTAATCAAATTATCTGCATTGGCACATCTAATTCCTTTTTCGTCCACAATGGTTGCAGTAACAAAAGTAACATCGTCCCAGTTATTTGCGAGCGTTCCTTTGCTTTGCGTTAAAATAATTTTAGCAGGCTTTCCGGCAGAAGTGTGTTCTTCCTGAGTAACCACTTTTCCGTTGTTTTTTCCAATTGCTTTTATCGTTCCTTCTTCAAAAGTAACATTCCATTCCCTTGGCGAATCGTCAGCTGGTTTTTTCAATGAACCTAGTGATTTATCGTTCAGGAAAAGTTCTACTTCTTCGCAGTTACTGTACACATTGACTTTGGCATTATCATAAGTGTCAAAGTCGCTCGGTGTCCAATCGGAAACCCAAACGCCAGCTCCCGCATTATCTGATTTTCGAACAATATGCACTACAGGCTCAGCAGACCACCAACTGTCTCTTTGCAACGATTGTTGTTTCCAGTTCCCGGCTCTGTCAAACAAACCCTGATTGTTCGTCGTTTCCGGCCAGTCGGCTTCTCCCAGATAATCGTAACCCGTCCATAAAAATTGTCCTGCCATATACGGCTTGTCTCTTAAAGCCAGCCATTGATTCAATACGTGGGTGTTTTCGGTGCCAATAACTTTCCACTCCGGATGTGCTTCGTGGGCTGCAATCAGTTCGTTTTCACGGTAATTCTGCCCTACAACTTCCATCTGTGCAGCATAACCATTGTCATACACTTTAGAAACATTAGGTCTAAAAAGTGCCATCGTTACAGGACGAGTGTTGTCGTATTTCTTTACCACATCTTCCTGCATTTTATATTTTTTATAGCCTTCCGGATAGCTTAAATCATCATGAATTTCGTTTCCAATACTATAAATCACGATCGATGGATGATTCCGGTCTCTTAAAATCATGTCTTTGGTGTCTTGTTCCCACCATTCTTTGAAATATAAATTATATCCTTTTTCACCATTATGCTTGGCTGCCGTCCAGGTATCGAAAGTTTCATCCATAACCACAAATCCCATTTGGTCACACAAATCAAGAAATTCCGGAGCTACAGGATTGTGCGAAGTACGAATTCCGTTAACGCCCACTTCTTTTAATTTTTGCAAACGCTCTTTCCAAACGCCAAGCGGAACTGCTGCTCCAACGGCTCCACCATCATGATGCAGACAAACTCCTTTTATTTTGTAATTTTTATTGTTTAACCAAAAACCGGTATCAGCTCTAAATTCGGCATTTCTGATCCCAATAGTAATCGTCTGATTGTCGACAAGTGTTTTTCCGGAATATAATTTGGTGTTTACCGTATATAAATGAGGCGCTTCAATATCCCATAACTTAGGATTGATGATTTCAATTTCTTTGAATAATTCAGTGATTTTATTGGCTGCAATATTTTCCTGGCTTTCGCTGGCTTTTAACACTTTTCCGGTGTTGTCAACAACTTCAATTTGTAGTTTATAAGTTCCGGCGGCTCCTTTATTTTCAATTTCAGTTTTGATACTTACCACTGCTTTTTTAGCAGTTGGATTAGGAGTTGTAATTTGCGTTCCCCAATGTTTAAAATGCGTTTTATTGACTGCAACCAAACGTACATGACGGTAAATTCCGGCACCGGTATAATAACGGGAAGCGGGTTGAATCGTGTTATCGGCTCTTACGGCAATGGTGTTGGTTTTGTCTTTTCCAAAGTTCAGATAAGGTGTCAAATCATAGCTGAAACTGATATAACCATAAGGACGTTTTCCTAAATGCGTCCCGTTAATCCAGACATCACTATTGGCCATAACGCCATCAAATTCGACAGAAAATAATTTATTAGCATCGGCAGCATCAACTTTAAAAGTCTTACGATACCAACCAATTCCGGCTGGCAAATAACCGCCGCCACGTGCTGTTGGGTTGTCTCTGTCATAAGGTCCTTCGATGCTCCAGTCGTGTGGCACATTAAGTATTCTCCAGCTTTTGTCATTGAACTCCGGTTTTTCGGCTCCGGCTATTTCTCCTTTTGTAAATTGCCAGTTCGCATCAAAATTGATGGTTTGTCTCCCCTGAGCGAAAATCGTTGTTGCAAATGCTAAAAAGAATAAGAGACTACACGCTCTTATGTTTTTTGAATTTTTCATTTTGGTTGGGTTTAGGTTGATTTATTTTATATGACTATCTATTTCTTATCCCGATATTGAGAATAGCACACAGATGAAACTGATTTTTACGGATTATCGAAGATTTTAATTTACAGACAGTTATAAAAAAATCTGTTTTTTATCAGTTCAATCAGTGTCATCTGTGGCCTTTTTTTTATTTAGTTCGCTGAGCGGACAGTCATGCTATTTTAAAATTGAATTGATTTTTTCTAATTCGGCTGTACTGAAATTGGTGTTTTCCAAAGCTTTAATAGAATCTATGATTTGCTCCGGTTTGCTCGAACCAATTAATACTGAAGTAATTCTGTCATCGCGTAAAATCCAGGCCAGAGCCATTTGCGCTAATTTTTGACCTCTTTCTTGGGCAATGCTGTTGAGTGCCATGATTTTCTCCAATCTTTCAGGCGTAATATGATCGGCTTTCAGGAATTGTCCGCTGGTAGCTACTCTGGAATCGGCTGGGATTCCGTTCAGATATTTATCAGTCAATAATCCTTGTGCCAATGGAGAAAACGGAATACATCCCACTTTTTCTTTACCTAATAAGTCTAAAAGTCCGTCTTCTACCCAACGTTCAAACATCGAATATTTAGGTTGGTGAATCAGGCAGGGCGTTCCCATTTCTTTTAATATTTTAAAGGCTTTTTCAGCTTCGGCTGGACGATAGTTGGAGATTCCTACATACAAGGCTTTTCCTTGTTGAACGATTAAATTCAAAGCGGCCATAGTTTCTTCTAAAGGCGTTTCCGGATCGGGTCTGTGGTGGTAAAAAATATCAACATATTCCAGATCCATTCTTTTTAAACTTTGGTCCAAACTGGAAGTCAGATATTTCTTCGAACCCCAATCGCCATAAGGCCCGTCCCACATCGTGTAACCCGCCTTAGACGAAATAATCATTTCGTCTCTGTAATTGTTGAAATCGGTTTTTAAAATTTTTCCGAAACATGTTTCTGCTGATCCGGGAGGTGGACCGTAATTGTTAGCCAGATCAAAATGGGTAATTCCATTGTCGAAAGCCGTTTTTATCAAATTACGACTGTTCTCGAAATCGCTGTTTTCTCCGAAGTTGTGCCAAAGTCCCAATGAAAAGGCAGATAGTTTTAATCCTGAATTTCCGCATCTGCGGTATTCCATATTTTCGTATCGGTTGGATGCTGGTTGATAAGTCATTTTTTAGTGTTTTACGTAATCGTTTACGGTGATTATTAAATTTTTTTTATAGCATTATTTGTTATCTGTGTTGGTGATTTTAAGCCACTAATTCACTAATTATAGTTGAATTATATGTTATGAAATTGCACTAATTTTAATCTACTTTGTCAATGTTCGTGTAATAATAGTAAGAAAATTATTCGTGAATTCGTGGCTTAAAATACCGTGTTTATTTGGAAGAAGGGTAGTCATGTTTTAGTTCTTTTTTGAAGATTCTCTTGTGATTAATGTGGGAGTCAATATTCTCTTTTGATGGTTTGTTTTTTCTCCTTTTTTCGAAATTAACTCGTAAATAAGATGGAAGGCTTCTTCACCCATTTGTACTGTTTTTTGATCGATTGTAGACAGAGAAGGAGTGATGTGTTCTCCAAATAAGTCATTGCAAAAACCAATAACTCCAAATTCGTTAGGAACCTGAATGTCTCTTTCTTTTACTTCTTTTAAAACACCAAGAGCGGTAAAATCTTCAACAGCAAAAATGGCGTCAGGTTTGTTATCTAAATTTAAAAAGTAAGTTGTACCTTTTCTTCCTGCTTCAATACTGATGTCTCCGTTGTAAATGAAATTGGCTTCAAAAGGAATATTGTATTGTTCTAATGCGGCTTTGTAACCACGAATTCTTTCCGAAAATGCTTTAATATGCTGTGGTCCGGAAATATGAGCAATTCTTTGATATCCTGATTTTATGAGGGATTCGGTTGCCATGAACGCACCCAAATAATCATCAATACAAACGGAGGAGATTTCTAAATCGTCATTGGTTCGGTCAAAAAAAGCAATTGGAATATTTTTCTCTTTCACCGATTTAAAATGAGAAAAATCAGTGGTGTTTTTAGAAATGGAAACTAGAATGCCATCCACTCTGGCACCAATAAAAGTATCGATTCCCTTTTTTTCAAAGACTTCTGATTCGTTCGATTGATAAATCAAAACGTCGTAACCATGCTGACTGGCTAAATTGGAGATACCATGAATTACGGATCCGAAAAATAAATGCTCCGCTGTAGGGATTAAAACTCCAATGAGTTTTGTTTTCCCGGAACGTAGCGAAGAGGCTATTTTGTTAGGCATATAATCCAAACGTTCGGCAACTGCTTTTACTTTTTTCTTCGTACTCGCACTTATTTCAGGATGATTACTCAAAGCACGCGAAACGGTGGCAGGAGCAATTCCTAATTCTTTGGCAATATCGCTGATGGTGATTTTATTTTTCATATTTCCGTAATCGTTTACGAAAATAGAATTTTATTTTTAAAAAAGTCTTTTTTTAGAATATAAATTAAGTCGTTGGGTGTAATTATTAAAAAATGTATGGAGAACCGTTTGGATTTTTGGATTGTTATTAATTAATAAAACCTTGTAAATTTGTAGGGGTAGTTCTTTGAATTTGATAAAATATTATGTTAAAATTTTAAGATATTCGAAAATTGATTATTTATTTTTAGATTTGACCCATTAACCCTAAACTATATTTTAAATGGCATTTGTAAATAAATACAATGACCTGGACCTTGTTAAGCGCCTTCAGCAAAATGAAGAAGAAGCGTTGACCATTATTTATAAAGAATATTGGGAAATTATGTATGTGGCGGCTTATAACCTTGTTAAAGACAGGTCAGTATGTGAAGATATTGTTCAGGAAGTATTTATTTCATTATGGCAAAGAAGAGAAAAATTACAGATCAAAACCTCTTTGAAAAGTTATTTATACACCAGCACTGTTTACAAGGTTTATGACCATTTTAGTAAAAATAAAAAAATGCTGAAGGATGAGCTTTTCGATAATTTCGAAAATAAAATTGAAGCTTCTAACCCGGAAACCAAATTAATGCATGAAGAATTAATTCGTCATTTAGATGCTATTGTAGATTCTTTACCCGATAAATGCCGGGAAGTATATAAGTTGAGCAGGGAAAATATGTTGTCTAATAAAGAAATTGCGGAGCAGTTAAATATTTCGCAACGCACGGTTGAGGGACATATTTCTAAAGCGCTGAAAATTTTAAAAGAATCACTTGGAGTAGCGGTGAGTATTGAGTTTATCGTATATTTTTTTAGATAAAAATTTGATATATATAAAAAAAAGCAAAAAAAAATACAAATAGAGCAGGTGTGAAACGTTTTTTTGGAGACTTAGTTATTATAAGCATACAAAAAGCGAACAAATGAACTCAGATTCCCAAAAATATTTTTCAGAATTAGTCACGAAGCTTCAGGATGGTTCAATAACCAAAAAGGAGTTAGAAAAACTATTGTATTTCTTTTTAAACAATCAGGAAATCAAAGATTGGCCTGCTCATTTAGGATCCAAAGAAGAGGTAGAGCAGCGAATTCATGAAAAAATCCGATTAGAATTAGATTTCGATAAAAAGAAAGTAAGTCCCGTACTTCCGTTGTACAAAAAACCATTGTTTAGATACGCAATTGCAGCTTCTGTTATGCTGTTTATAACATTTACCACGGTTTTCAATAATAAAACTCAGGAAATTCAGCCGGTAGTAGTGGCCAATACCATTGAAACCGGAACGGATAAAGCTACTTTAACTTTAGAAGATGGTTCCACTGTAGTTTTAGAAAAAGGAAAAGTTTATACTAATAAAAATGTAAACAGCTCAGGAAAAGAGTTGGTTTATACTAATTCTAAGACTTCCTCTAAAAAAACAGCATATCATTATTTAACGATTCCGCGAGGAGGACAATTTGCAATCACCCTTGCTGATGGTACAAAAGTTTGGTTAAATTCTGAAACCCAGCTTAAATTTCCTGTTCATTTTGTAGCAGGTAAAACCAGAAGTGTAGAATTAGTTTATGGAGAAGCTTATTTTGAAGTATCTCCAAGTACGAACCATAATGGAGCGGGTTTTACAGTATTGCAAAAAAATCAGCAGGTTCATGTACTGGGAACCGAATTTAATATCAAAGCCTACAAAGACGACTCAAATATTGCGACAACACTCGTAGAAGGGAAAGTCGAAATGCAATTTGGTGCTGTTAAGCAAAAATTAATCCCCAATCAAAAAGCCAGTTTAGATCTTAACACTAATAAAGTGAAGATTGCTAAGGTAGATGTCTATAGCGAAATATGCTGGAAAGACGGTATTTTTAGTTTTGAAGATAAACCACTGGGCGAGATTATGAAAGTATTGTCAAGATGGTATGATATTGAGGTAGTTTTTGAAAATGAATCTATCAAAAAAGAACAGTTTAACGGTGTTTTGATAAAAGACAGAAATATTGAAGATATTTTAAAATCAATTAAAAATACAGGAATTATAAATAAGTATGAATTTAAAAATAAAACTCTGATACTCAAATAAAAGAAAAGAGAGGTAATAGTTTAGATATTTTGCGGTGTCCTGACTATTTCCCTCTCCCTATATTAATTAAACCAATGTCCAACTAACACAAACAAAATTATGAAAATTAATTCTATTAATTGTCGTTTTGTATTTCAAAAACGGCTGCTATTGATTATGATGAGAACTTTTTTAATCCTATTCTGTACAACTGTCTTTAGTTTCAACACCGAAACCACTTTTTCGCAGGAAAAAATTGCTGTTGATCAAAACCAATTAGTATCGGTTAAAGAAGTTTTTAAAATGATACAAAAGCAAACCGATTACAGCTTTATTTATCCAAATGATTTTTTTAAAGATGCTCCAAAAGTGCAATTAAAAAAAGGCACTATTGAGGTTTCGAAATTATTAAATCAGATTGTTACCTCCAGTAATTTACGCTTTGAAGTAACAGCTGATAAAAATATTATTATAAAAGAGGCTTTAAATGTCTCTGAAAAAGAAAGTATAATAGAAAAAGTTACTCAGGAAACCAGAGTATCCGGTAAAATCACCGATGAGAATAACCAGCCTATTCCCGGAGTCAGTATTCTTGTAAAAGGCACTCAGATCGCTACACAAACTGATTTTGATGGTAAATATGCGATAAAAGTACCATCAGCTGAGAGCATTTTAGTGGCTTCCTTTATAGGATATGGTACTAAAGAAATAAAAATAGGGAATCAGTCAGAGATTAATTTTCAGCTGTTGCCGGAAACCGCAAATTTAAATGAAGTAGTAGTTGTGGGATACGGAACTGTTAAAAAGAGTGATATAACAGGTTCGGTCGTTTCAATTGGAAATAAAGAGCTTAATAGTGTAGGTTCAACCAGTCCTGTACAGGCTTTACAGGCACGTGCTGCCGGAGTTAATATCTCGCAAAAAACAGGTTCTGTAGGAGCAGGTTTTGATATTAGCATCCGGGGAATTAACTCTTTTGCCGGGCAACAACCTCTTTTTGTAGTAGATGGAATTGTGACAGAAAGTATCGATTTTTTAAATCCGCAAGATATACAACAGATAGACATACTTAAAGATGCTTCGTCTACAGCTATTTATGGTTCACGTGGATCTAATGGAGTTGTTATAGTAACGACTAAATCAGGTGAGGGTTTAAAAAATAGAAAACCATCAATCATTTACTCAGGTTTTGTAGGGGTAAGAAAGGTTGTTAATATGCCTGATTTTTTGAACGGTTATGATGAAAGTGTGCTGTGGCAAAGAGACAGACAAGTAGCGAGGGATTTAGTTCAGGGAACTCCCATTGTGAATTCGCCTACTTATGGTTTTCCAACAGTTCTTAATGAGGATGGTAGTAATTATTGGGCTGAAAATCTGGCAAGCAGAAACGGAACCAATTGGTTGGATTCTTTTTTGAAAACAAGTACCCAACAAAATCATTTTATTTCTGCTAATGGAGGCACTGATAATGTAAGTTATGTAGTTGGTTTTGGATATCAGGGAGATGATGGAAATGCTGTTGGGCAATCGTATAAAAAGTATAATTTTAAGGCGAGTGTAGATGCTAAGGTTAATGATAAGTTTTCTATTGGTACCAATATCAATTTAGCATTTTCTCAGCAAGAATTAGTGTCAAGACAAGGTTATACATTACAACTATTCAGGATGCCTACTTTTGCTCCGGCTTTTACTGCCGATGGAAGTGTAATACAGTCTCCAATGAATGGAATATCAAGTAATGTAAGTCCATATACATTTGCAGATGGTAAATCAGGTTGGGATGTAGAACAGTTTAATGTTATTTCTAATTTCTACCTTAAATTTAACCCTATAAAAAGTCTTACTTTTAAATCTACTTTTTCTCCAAATACCAGAATGCAAAGAGATGGAGAATACAAAGACAGGTTTGCCACCAGATCGATATCTATTGCCAGATTTTGGACAAACAACAGACTTTCTTACGTATGGGATAATCAGGTAAACTATACAAAACAATTTGGAGATCATAATATATCCTATGATTTTATTCAATCTGCCACTTTTGACAGAAGTGAAAGGTCTTTTTCTTATGGTAGAGATGTTCCTTTTAATTCTTCTTTTTATAATGTTCAAAGTGCTCCACAACGCGATGCAGAGACCGGATATACTAAAAGCACGATACTTTCCTACACTAATCGTGTGAATTATTCTTATAAAGATAAATATTTATTAACTGGAACTATTAGATGGGATGGCGCTTCAAGACTTGCTGAGGGTAATAAATGGTCTTCTTTTCCTTCGGCTGCTGCGGCATGGAAAATAAGCGAAGAATCATTTTTGCAAAATGTAGCTGAAATTGATAACCTGAAATTACGTTTAAGTTATGGTTACACAGGCGGATATGGTCCTATTGGAGCTTATGCTACTCAGTCATCATTAAATAGACAAAAATATTATGACTGGGACGGAACTACTGCAAATGGTTTTGTTCCAAGTGAGTTAGCCAATGCTAATTTGACATGGGAACGCACAAGAGAATGGAATTTCGGAACTGATTTTGGTTTTTTTAATAACAGAATCTCAGGAGAAATCAATCTTTATGACAGACTTTCTAAGGGAACTATTTTAAGTAGAAAACTGGCAGTTCCAACCGGTTGGGCGTCAATGTTCGATAATGTCGCTTCTATTAGTAATAAAGGGGTAGAAGTTCAGCTGAAAACAGTCAATGTTGATACTGGTGATTTTAAATGGGAAACCAATTTTATTTTTTCTAAGAATAATAATAAAGTTGTTGAGTTATACGGAGGAAAGGAAGATGATGTTCCTAACAGATGGTTTATAGGGCAACCGGTAGATGTTGTCTACGGGATGGTATTTGATGGTGTGTGGCAAAAAGATGAATTGGCACCAGCTGATCAGCAAGCCATGGAAGGAACTGCAAAAGTGAAGGATTTAAATGGAGACGGAGTAATTGATACTGATAATGATATGAAAGTGCTGGGTTCTCCTAATCCGGATTGGATTGGAACATTTTCAACTACTTTCACTTATAAAAATTGGGATCTTTCAGCTACTGTATTTACTAAACAAGGAGTATATGTGTTGAGCCCGTTTCATGAAGAATTTACTGATTTTAATAGTAAAGTGATTTTAGATGTGCCTTATTATGTGAGAGAAAATCCTATAACACCGGCAAGAGCTTCTAATACCTATCCTCAAGCATCATTCTCAGGGCAGTATTGGGGTGAAGATGCAGAAGATTATGGTTATCCGGGATTTAATAAAGACGCTTCTTTTGTACGTATTCAGAATATTACTTTAGGATATAATTTTAATCCGACTGTTTTGTCTAAAGTAGGATTGTCATCCATGCGATTGTATGTTAACGCATTAAATCCTTTTACGTTTACTAAATACGACGGATTTGATCCGGAATGGGCTGGTGCTTCGATGAATGGTGTTGATGCTTCAAATACGGGTTATGCTATTTATCAATTAGGTGTTAATATTAAATTTTAAGATTATGAAGAGTATAAAATCAAAGATATATGCAATTTTTTTAGGATTGTTAATTGTAAGTTGTTCCGGATATTTAGATGAAGAAAATTTAGGAAATACAACTGCTGAAAATTTTTATAGTACAAAAGACGGTTATGAAGGCTTAGTGAATGCAACTTATGCCACTTTACGTGATGTTTATGAACCCACTCCTTACATTTTTTGTGCCGGTACTGATTTGTTTTTTGCGGCTCATCCCGAAGTTCCGTTAGGATTAGCATCTTATCAAACCCTGACTCCGGGAGAAGCTAATGTAGAAAGATTATTCAGAAGTCTTTATCAGAGTATACAAATAGCTAATCTTGCATTGCATTATGCTGATAAGGTTGAAGATTTTCCGGAACTGCAAAGCAGAATAGCCGAAGTTAAAGCAATTAGAGCTTATTATTATTTTATGCTGGTTCAGCAATTTGGTGATGTTTCAATTGTTGAGAATTTGGTAAACCAGCCCATAACCCATTTTGAAAGAGATTCGGCAAGCAATGTTTATCAGTTTATTATTGATCAAATGACAGAAGCTATTGTCGATTTGCCGCCTACTCAGTCTAATTTTGGAAGGGTTACAAAACGTGCTGCTCAGCATATTTTAGCCAAGGTGTATTTAACCAGAGGTTACGAAACTTATGGTGAAGGAGTGGCCGATTTTACTAAGGCTGCTACACTTGCAGATGAAGCCATAAACGGACAAGGACTTAATTTAGCTTTTGGAGATTTATTCAAATATAAAAATGACAAAAACGAAGAGATTTTATGGTCTGTTCAATATAATAAATCTAATTCCGGCGAAGTATCTCATAATTGGGATTATCCATGGGGACCTTTGGTACAAGGAGCTAATGATGGAGTAATCAAGAAAAATACTTTACACCCTACGGAATATTTGTTTACACTGTTTGATGATAATGACACAAGATTTGAAGGTACTTTTTTAAATATTAAAACAAATCCATATACTGGATATTTATTGAATCCTACAACAACTCCAGTACAGTATTATTATCCAAGAACAGCAGCTCAAATTGCTGATGTGCCAAATTGGAGAGCTGAAGATCCGGTAAATAGAACTAATACAATTATTTCTCCTATGGATCCACACTGGTGGGATGGTTTGAATCAAACAGATTACCCAGCGTTGAAAAAATTTGATAGAGTGCAAACAGCTGTGCCTTCAGTTCAATATACTCATGATATTTATTTAGCCAGATTAGGTGAGACTTATTTAATTGCAGCCGAAGCCTATTTGAAATCTAATAATCCCGGAAATGCAATTGCTCGTGTAAATACGGTTAGGCAAAGAGCAGGAGTTTCAGTTGTTGGGAATGTAGATATTGATTTTATTCTGGATGAAAGAGCTCGTGAATTAGCAGGTGAGGGATTTAGATGGCTTGATTTAAAAAGAACAGGAAAATTAATAGATTATACTAAGGTGAGAAATCCGGATATCAAAGGACTTTTTGATGGAGGAACAAATCCATTTTTAGGTATTGATGGACAATTAAAAATATTACGCCCTATTCCTCTGGCTGTTATATCACTTGATAATGGTGAATATCCGCAGAATCCAGGGTATTAATTTGTTTCTTTGGTTTTGTTTGGTGTCGAAGGCAGATCGTAAGATCTGCCTTTGATTTTTTTTATATATCAGATATTTTATAGCTATTATTGTGTACTCGTTGTTTGATTTTAGGCAAATGCTAAACAGCTTTATTGAGATTCTAAAAAACACTATTTTTACTGTAAAATAAAAGGAATAAAACTGTAATAAAAATTATTATTCATGAAAAATACCATCCGATTAAGTTTAATGATGATCTTGCTGTTCGCAACTCAAATGTTTTTTGCACAAACATCAAATCCGGAAAAATACAAGTACAATTTTGTAGTTGCTAAAGACGGAAGCGGCGATTACAAATACATTCAGGATGCCATCAATGCCATGCGTGTTTTTCCTTTAGCACCGATTACTTTGTATATTAAAAACGGAGTGTATAATGAAAAAGTAGCATTGCCTGCCATGAATACCGATGTGACTTTTATTGGCGAAAGCGTTGATAAAACCATCATTAGTTTTAACGATTATTCGGGCAGGGGAAAAATGGGGACTTTTGATTCTTATACCGTGAAAATTTCCGGCAACCGATTCAAGGCGGAGAATATTACTTTCGAAAATGCTGCCGGCAGAGTAGGACAGGCAGTTGCTTTGTTTGTTGATGCTGATAAAGCTGTTTTTAAAAACTGTAAATTCTTAGGAAATCAGGATACTATTTATAACGGAGGAGAATATGCAAAGCAGTTTTTTGTGGATTGCTATATCGAGGGAACTACCGATTTTATTTTTGGACCGGCAACTGCTGTTTTTAAAAACTGTGTTATTCACTGCAAGTCTGATTCGTATATCACGGCTCCTAATACTCCAAAAGACAAAGATTTTGGTTTCGTATTTTTAGATTGCAAAATTACTTTGGCCGATGAGGTAACTAAAATGTATCTGGGACGTCCGTGGAGAGCATGGGCAAAATCAGTATTTATAAAATGTGAATTGCCTAATCGGATTGCAGCTGTAGGATGGGATAATTGGGGAAATCCTGAGAATGAAAAAACCGCTTTTTTTGCAGAATACAATTGTACCGGCGAAGGTTTTAAACCAAAAGAAAGAGCCTCATGGACACATCAATTAACTAAATCAGAAGCCGAAAAATATTCCCTTAAAAACATATTAGGAAGCAATTCAAAATCATCTGAAAAAGAATGGTACGAATTGTAGTTTTTATAACCTACTTTTAAAACTAAAAACAGCCACAGGAACATTCTTGTGGCTGTTTTTTTTAGATTACTAAATATAACCCGTTGGGTGTAATTATTAAAAACGTCAGTTCGAGTGTTTTTTGTGCAGTATAACGAAACAAAAAATGTATCGAGAACCGTTTTTAATAAAATTTTTCTTGTTCTCGATACAATCCCGTCCGAAAACGGGATTACTCGAACTGACGAAAAATTACTAGCAAAAACTAATTACACCCAACGGGTTTGTTCTTAAGAAAAATATTTAGAATAAGATAAAAAACTGATATTATTTATGGTTAAAAAAATCAAACAAATATATCTATATAGCTAACTTCATCAGTTATAGGGATAATTCCGTGTTTTTGTAAGGCGTTAAAGTACAGACTGTCACCGGTTTTTAAAATGTATTCAGTGTCGCCCACCTGCATTTTCATTTCGCCTTCAACTACAAAAACAAATTCTTCGCCATCGTGTGATAACTGGTGCGGAATAACTTCGCCTTTTCGAGCCACAAACAAAAACGGCTGCATTTTTTTTTGGTGGTATTCTGAAGCATACGGAAATATCAAATACCCTTTTTCGGTTTTAACCAGTTTGTCGACAGCTTCTTTACGGCTGGTAACAATCGCTTTATTCCATCCGTCCTGTTCCAGTAAACCTGATATCGTAGTGCCTAATGTAGAAGCAATTTTTACCAGAGTAGCTACTGATGGTATGGTTTTATTGTTTTCGATCTTAGAAATCATGCTTTTAGACAAGTCGCAGCTGTCGGCCACTTCCTGTAAGGTGCGTTTTTGATTGATGCGCAACAGGCGAATTCTTTCGCCTACTTCAAGATTGTTTTCTGTTTTGCTTTTAGTTTGTGTTTTTTCGTTTTCCAAAATGCCAGTATTCGAATAGTTGATTTAATTTTCTTTTTTCCCTCCCCTTAAAAGACGAAAATTTTCTTTAAAAGTCACCGAAATTACACCTTTAGGTTTTGGGGAAATTAATTTTGATGAATTTTAAACAGACTCTAAATTCCATTTTGCCACAAATAAAAGACAATTAAATGTTACATTGTCCAGACTTTTTATTTTTTGTACCAAAATTAAATTCGAAAATAAAGATACTGATTATAATGTTATCTAATTATTTTTTATCAACTTTGTTGAATAAAAGTAAACCTATTGTAAAAAATATCAACTTTACGGAAATTCCGTAAGCAATAAACCAACCTATGTATCAACCACTAAAACATTGTCTGGCTGTTCTTTTGACCGTATATACAGCAGCAACATTACAAGCTCAAAATCCTGAAATTAAGGTAGATCTTACCAAAGAAATTGGACCTATGAAACCCGTATGGGCATGGTTTGGCTATGACGAACCTAATTACACTTATATGAAAGACGGGAAAAAACTTCTTACTGAAATAGCCGAATTAAGTCCGGTGCCGGTTTATGTGCGAGCCCATAGTTTGCTGGTGAGTGGTGATGGTGTGGCCGCTTTAAAATGGGGATCAACAAATGCGTATACAGAAGATGCTAATGGGAATCCGGTTTATAACTGGCGAATTGTAGACAGTATTTTTGATACCTATGTCTCACGTGGAATGAAACCGTTAGCACAAATAGGCTTTATGCCCGAAGCACTTTCTACGCATCCTTCGCCTTACCGTCATTACTGGAAACCCGGTGATCCTTATACTGATATTATTACGGGTTGGGCTTATCCGCCAAAAGATTATGATAAATGGCGTAATCTGGTTTACGAATGGGTAAAACATTCGGTGGAACGTTACGGTCAGAAAGAGGTGGAAAGCTGGTATTGGGAAGTTTGGAATGAACCTAATGGACATTACTGGAAAGGAACCCGCGAAGAATTCTATAAATTATATGACTATGCCGCAGATGGGTTAAAAAGAGCCTTGCCTACAGCAAAAATTGGTGGTATAAATATTGCCGGAACACGAAGCAAAGGAGCTCAGGAATGGACTAATGATTTTATTAAACATTGTATCAGCGGCACTAATTATGCTACCGGAAAAACAGGTTCGCCTATGGATGCTATCCTTTTTCATGCTAAAGGTTCGCCTAAATTAGTGGATGGAGCAGTTCGAATGAACATGGCGCCACAGCTGAATGATATCCAAACTGGTTTTAATATGGCAATGTCTTATCCTGAAACGAAAGAGCTTCCACTGATAATAGGGGAGTCGGATCCTGAAGGTTGTGCGGCTTGTGGTATGGCTACAAATCCAGAGAATGCTTATCGAAACGGAACCATGTATTCCAGTTATACCGCAGCAAGTTTTGCCCGAAAATATTTATTGGCTGACAAAACAAAGGCTAATTTTCTGGGAGCCGTATCCTGGTCATTTGAGTTTGAAAATCAGCCGTGGTTTTATGGTTTTAGGGATTTGGCCACCAATGGTGTTGATAAACCGGTTCTGAATGTTTTTAGAATGTTCGGGATGATGACTGGTGCGCGTTTAGAAGCAGAAAGTAATCGTATGTATCCTTTGGAAGAAGTGGTTCAATCCAGTGTTCGTGGAACGCTGTCCGATATTGGCGTTTTGGCAACTAAAGATACGAAATCGGCAGCAGTGATGGTTTGGAATTACCATGATGATGACAAACCGGGAGCTACTGAAACGGCCCATGTAACTATTGAAAATATTCCTGTAAAAAAGGCCAATCTTACTGTTTATATGATTGATAAGGAAAATAGTAATTCCTATGAAATCTGGAAAAAAATGGGTTCGCCTCAAAATCCTACGCCACAACAAATTAATACATTAGAAGAATCGGGGAAATTAAAAAGTATTTCGACAAAGAAAATAAAAATAACTTCGGGTAAAACTATGGTGCCTGTGCAGTTGGAACGTCAGGCAGTAGCTTTGGTGAAACTGGATTGGTAGACTATCGGAAAAAGAATTTTAAAGGCTTCAGAGAAATCTGGAGCTTTTTTTAGTCTGAATTTAAATTTATTGGTCTCAAAATAGTTAACTATTTACTTTAGTGCATTTTCCTTTAAGGTTAAAAAAATATCCACCGCAAATGCGCAAATTATTTTTTTCTTTCCAAGTCTTTAAATTTAGAAATTTGCGGTGGATTTTAATTTTTAACCTCACAGACTTTCCGTCTGCCAAACCCAATCTATAATCTTTAAGTCCATAGTGGTTAATCAATTAAATTTTTAATATTGTAGTGTAGTCATTTTTACATAAATTTATTGTAATTTAATTCTTGATTTAGAAACAGAAATCATATTATAATTAGGTTTGGAATTAACTCGAAAGTGCTACAGATGAACAATATTCAGGATTTAAATATAAAAAAAGAGATACTGCCTTTATTTGATTTTTCATTAAATTCTTTTACAAAAAATAAGATTCTTTATTTATTGGAAACACCTCTGCTAAGTGAAGATAAAATTATAGAAAGACAAAATATTCTAAAGGCCTTTGAATCTAATAGGAAGGTTTTGGAAAATTATTCATACACCGTACTTTATTTAAACGAAGTTCACTTTTTTCTAAATAATTTTAAGGAAGTAGATTTTAAAAATACAAGTTTTTTGTTTTCGGGTCCTGATTATGATGAAATTCATCTAAATAACAAATTACATCAAATGGTGTTGTTTTTTCACAGGTTAGAATCTGTTTATTTCTCCAGAATCACTATGAAAGACTTTCCTGAAATTTATAAAAAAGATTTAAACAGAATTCTGTCCTTTCTTTCATTCCTTGAATTGAAACAATATGAGTTAATAATTAGGGAAAAACGTTTAAGAAGAAAACATGTTAAAGAACTAATCAATAAGATTCTCAAGTTAAAATCAGAACAGAAAATAGAGATGTTTTGGGAAGATTTATTTTTATTTGAATCTTATTGCTCTATTAGTATGGCAATTAAAAATAAAAATTTTTCTTTTCCAATTTTCGGAAATAAAGAAATAAGTCTGAATGATTTCTATCATCCCTTACTTAAAAATCCAATTAAAAATAATTTTACAACTTTCAGTAATGTTATTGTGTTAAACGGACCTAATATGTCGGGAAAGTCAACTTTTCTCAAATCCATTAGTTTATGTATTTATTTAGGTAATCTAGGACTTGCTATTCCTGCATCAAAAGGAATAATTCCCTTTTTTACCGACTTTTCAATCGGAATTAATAAAAGAGATACTATTTTAAGCGGCTACAGCCATTTCATGACAGAGGTTATTAATCTTAAAGATGTTGTTCTAAAAGCGGAAGAAGGCAAGAGGTGTTTTGCTGTATTTGACGAACTTTTCAGCGGAACAAATGTTGAAGATGCTTTGGAAATTTGTAAAACAACCATAAATGGAGTTAACAGGTATACTGATTCATACTTTTTTATTTCCACTCATATTCAGGAATTAAGGGATAGTATAAGTGATAATATCGTTACATTTTATTTAGATTGCGCATTGGTTAATGATACGCCTACTTTTACTTATCAGTTAAAAAAAGGATGGTCTGATATTAAAGTAGGTAGAATTTTATTTGATAAAGTTGGATTGAATAAACTTCTGAATAGTTCAAAATAATTGATAAATGATTTTTGAGATTAAATTAAATTAATTTCGGATATGTAAATGGTGTTTTTGGTTTAATGAACTTTCATCCTATTCCAAATTTTTAATATTTTTCCTTTTCATAGTTTCAGTTTTAAAATAAAAAACGGTTACGATACATTTTTCGCTTCATTTCATTGTTCTAAAAAAAAATCTAACGGACGTTTTACAGTAATTCATCCAACGGATTATTTTAAGCAATCGCACAACAGCAATCAAATCAGGAGAATAGCTTCCGGAACATAATTTTTTGACAATGGCATTGGATATGTCGAATTTAGTTGTATCTTTGCACCCGAAACATCGCGGGATAGAGCAGTAGGCAGCTCGTCGGGCTCATAACCCGAAGGTCACAGGTTCGAGTCCTGTTCCCGCTACTAAGGTAGCCTTATTGAGATTACAAAACGCACATCGCGGGATAGAGCAGTAGGCAGCTCGTCGGGCTCATAACCCGAAGGTCACTGGTTCGAGTCCAGTTCCCGCTACTAGAAAAGCTTCACAGCAATGTGAAGCTTTTTTTATTCCTTCTACGAACTAAAATGGCTCAGCTTGCCGTGACGGAAGCATTTTCAATCCTTCTTCTAACTGCGTAAATTTTACTATTCTCATTTTATCCAACGGATTCAAAAATGTGAATGCTGCAACTCTTAGGTGGAATTATATAATGAGTTTTTGGTTTAAATGGCACAACTTTGTCATGTTGCTAATTATCTATAAAAACAACCATTAAACGAAAACGTTATGAATTTAAAAAGAACTTTTGGAGCCTTACTTACCATCTTGGGAATAGGAGGACTTATCTATACTGCTGTGGTTTTTACCAATACCTCAGGTGGTACAAGGGATATGAAATTGCTTATTGTTTACGGCGTACTTGGATTAATATTTTTTATGACAGGCATAAGTCTGGTTCGTAATACAAAAGATGAAGCATAGCGACTGAAAAAACAGGCAGAATCAGTTTCATGCTTGCTGTGTATGCTAAAAAAGTCAGTAATTCTTATGGAAGCTATTGGATTCCATCGTACCTTTGTGGCCGAAACATCAAGAAATAAAGGAGTTGACCTCAGTACTATTTTGAGGTTTTTTTATGGATTCGAAAATAAAACGAATTCAAATCATCGGTAAAAACCGGCGCTTCACTTGATTCAAATTACACATTATGACACATAAAGCAGGTTTTGTAAATATCATTGGAAATCCCAACGTAGGGAAATCCACGTTGATGAACGCTTTCGTTGGCGAAAGACTGTCTATCATTACATCAAAAGCGCAAACCACCCGTCACCGTATTCTGGGGATTGTAAATGGTGAGGATTTTCAATTAATTTTATCGGATACACCGGGAATTATCAAACCGGCTTACGAAATGCAGGAGTCGATGATGAACTTCGTAAAATCGGCTTTTGAAGATGCTGATATTTTGATTTATATGGTCGAAATAGGCGAGCAGGATTTAAAAGACGAAGCATTTTTTAATAAAATTATACATTCTAAAATTCCGGTTTTGTTATTGTTAAACAAAATTGACAATTCGAATCAGGAGCAATTAGAGGAACAAGTGGCTTTCTGGACTGCAAAAGTTCCGAATGCGGAGATTTTTCCAATCTCGGCATTGCAGAATTTCAATGTTCCCGAAGTTTTTCAAAGAATCATTTCGTTATTACCGGAATCACCGGCTTATTATCCAAAAGATCAGTTGACGGACAAACCGGAACGTTTTTTTGTAAATGAAACCATTCGTGAAAAAATCCTGTTGAATTACAGCAAAGAGATTCCGTATGCCGTGGAAATTGTAACCGAGGAATTTTTTGAAGACGAAAATATTATCCGCATCCGTTCGATTATCATGGTGGAACGCGAAACCCAAAAAGGAATTATTATTGGTCACAAAGGTGCCGCTTTGAAAAAAGTGGGTACAGAAGCCCGTGCCGATCTGGAGAAATTCTTTGGCAAGCAAATTCATATTGAATTGGTTGTGAAAGTAAATAAAAACTGGAGAAGCAACGCGAATATGTTGAAACGTTTTGGGTATAATCAATAAATTTTATTTTATTTTGTTTCAAGTTTCAGGTTTCAGGTTGAAATGCGGAATTGGTAAGGAATAAACGCCTGAAAATTAATTTTTTATGCGTTGTGTAGGGAACAGTTCGCCCCGATGGGGCTAACAAACCCAAACTAATCCATCTCTACAAACAGTATTGCTCCTCTGGAGCATTTTTTTAGTCCCGGAGGGACTGTATGTTTGTAGAAAATACAGGTAGAACAATTCAATAAGCCCCATCGGGGCGACCTGTGAGTAAAATTTAAATACGTTTGACTTGTTTAGAGCGTATTAAGTCCAATTATCTCAAAGTTTCATCGTATCCTGAATGCCTAGCCCTGACAGTAACGGCATCCTTTCTAGCCGGGGTTCGGCTAGAAAGATATAGTGGATGGCAGGATTAGCTCCTGAAAACTTTAATATGAAACTCTCGACAAAAGAATGTACCTTTGCAAAAAATTAAAATACAGTATTTTAGATTTATAAAAGAATGCGATTTCATCAAAATGAAGTCTGAAATCTAAAATCTGACATCTAAATTAGATAAAATGAATAACATTGTTGCGATAGTAGGAAGACCTAATGTGGGGAAATCAACCCTTTTTAATAGGCTGATACAAAGAAGAGAAGCTATTGTAGATTCGGTTTCGGGAGTTACCAGAGACAGAAACTACGGAAAAAGCGAGTGGAACGGAAAAGAGTTTTCTGTAATTGATACCGGTGGATATATTCGCGGATCAGATGACGTATTTGAAGGTGAAATTCGCAAACAAGTGGAGCTTGCTATCGATGAGGCTGATGTTATTATTTTTGTGGTTGATGTAGAAGAAGGGATTACTCCAATGGATGAAACGGTGGCTAAATTGTTGCGTAAGGTAACAAAACCGGTTTTGTTAGCCGTAAATAAGGTGGATAACGCCATGCGTGAGAAAGATGCAGTGGAGTTTTACAACCTGGGTTTAGGTGAATATTATACTTTTGCCAGTATATCAGGAAGTGGAACAGGAGATTTGCTGGATGCTTTAATTAATGCTTTTCCGGAGAAACCGGAACCGGTTCAGGAAGAGGTGGTTTTGCCACGTTTTGCTGTAGTAGGGCGTCCTAATGCCGGAAAATCCAGTTTTATCAATGCGTTAATTGGTAAAGACCGTTTTATGGTAACTGATATTGCGGGAACTACCCGTGATGCGATTGATACGAAGTTTGACCGTTTTGGTTTCGAATTTAACCTGGTTGATACTGCGGGAATTCGCAGAAAAGCGAAGGTTAAGGAAGATTTGGAATTTTACTCCGTAATGCGTTCGGTACGTGCTATTGAGCATGCTGATATTTGTATTCTGGTTATTGATGCAACCCGCGGATTTGAAGGACAAGATCAGAGTATCTTCTGGCTGGCTGAAAAAAACCGTAAAGGAGTTGTAATCTTAGTAAACAAATGGGATTTGGTGGAGAAAGATACGATGTCAACCCGTGATTACGAAGAAAGAATCAAACAGGAATTAATGCCTTTTACGGATGTGCCTATTCTTTTTGTTTCCGCTTTAACAAAACAACGTTTGTTGAAAGCACTGGAAGCTACAGTAAAAGTATATGAAAACCGCCAACAGCGTATTGCGACTTCAAAATTCAATGAATTTATGTTGAAAGTAATTGAAGCTTATCCGCCACCAGCGACTAAAGGGAAATATGTGAAAATTAAATATTGCATGCAGTTGCCATCACCAACGCCTCAGTTTGTGTTTTTTGCCAACTTGCCGCAATATGTTAAAGAACCGTACAAACGTTACCTTGAAAATAAAATCAGGGAAAACTGGGATTTCTCAGGTGTTCCAATTGACATTTATATCAGAGAGAAATAATAACAGAAACCACTTCATTACGAGGTGGTTTTTTTGTTAGAATAAATGATGAAAGCTCAAGATTAGATTCTTGGGCTTTTTTTGTTTGTACTCTTGTGTATAGATACTAATTGTAAACCTTTATAGTCTTTTCTTTTCTTTAGCAATTTTTGCAATGTATTTAATACGATCCATATGTCCTTTTCTTGAGGCTTCACTTTTGTTTGGATTTACTGCTGAAATGAATGTATGTGGTAATGGTGAGATTCCATTATTTTTAATATGTATGCCAGTGACTTTAGGATTTCGAGTGCAATAATGTGTTTTTGAAAAATTTATTTTTAAACCTCTACTACGTAATTCTTGTATTATTTTTAAAGTTTTATCCTTGAAATCAATTGGATTTGAAAATGTAATATCATCAACATAAATGGATAATTTAAAACCTAGTGATATATATTTATCGAAGATATCTCCACAACTATGATAAACTACTAATGCTGCAAGAAATGATGATGTAGGACATCCTTGAGGTATAGCACTTTCTTTTGTACAAATACGAGTAATTAATCTAGCTACATCGGGATAGAAACCTTCTTTGCGAAGTGCTTTTTCTACACTGGAAAAATGAACAGATGGATAAAAGTCTTTTAGATCAGTAAGGAAGAAGAATTTATTTCCTTGGTGATGACGTCCATTTAATACTGCGTCTTTGTTTTTTAATCCACCAAAAAAGTATTTTGGAAGAACAAGTTTATATAATACATTGTGTAATAACAATGATTGTATATGTTTTAGTTTTTTTATCGGTGCGTTTATCGGTCTAGTTAAAGCAATGCCATTTTCATATCTTGGTAAACCTTTTTCATCTGTTTTAGGTTCGTTCCAATTTCTGTAAAATTTACTATCCTCTATATCTAATTCAGCTGCTAGTTGAATCAAGTCATTTTTGTCAACTTTTAAAGAATATGCTAAATCTTTGATTCGAGACCTCATGGAATTTATAGTTTATGAAATAAAAACATCGTTAATTAAACCTTTTATGGATGGCTCGAACATTTTAAATGCTTCTCGTTTAGATTGAGCGATATCATCTTCGTCCAATGAAAAAAAGACTAATACAGGCATTGGTATCGAAAGTGCATTCGCTATTTGCTTTAAGATATTTAATGTCGGTTCTTTTTTTCCTTTTTCTATTGAGGAAAGATATGACTGTGATAAGCCACATTTGACAGCAAAATCGGTTTGTTTAAAACCTTTCTGCTGTCTTAAGTCCTTAATAGCGTTACCTATATTCATAACAATTAAATAAAGTTAATAAAAAAAAATGAGAAGTGCGGAATTAGAATAATCCTGTAAAGTCGTCAATTCCGAAGAACTTCAGAAATTTTAGGAGCAAAGATATCGTCTGTATTGCCTGATTGGGATTAATCCCGTTTGGACTGTTTGACATTCTTTCTAACTCTATAAGAATATCTTCTAGTAAAGTTTTATCTTCTTCCGAGAACGTGTACCCGTTCTTTGTTAATAATGATCTAACTCCGTCTTGAAGTTGATCAACTCTTTGTTTGTGTATCATCTGTATAAGTATTAAATTATATGGGCAGCACTATTGCTACCTGCTTAATCAGCTATGTGAACCCATATAGGATACTGTCCAATACACTTCTCAATTTCCTGCTTAAAAAAAAAATAAATCTCATATAATTAAATATGACTTTTCTAATAGCCTCTTTGCCTAATAACTTTGAGTCAAATAGGTTTTGAGCTAATAGGATTTTAGTCAAATTAAGTTTACTGATATCATCGAATCTGGCTTCAAGCAATTTTCTAAGGTGATGATTTCTGTTCGAACATCGATACGCATTTAAGGCGCTTTAGGTTCAACGGTTCTCATTCCTTTAGAATAACCCATAACGGGTGGAGGGAAAATCCCTCTTCAATAGCTTTTATAAAAAAAGCTCTTGGGTTCACTACACAAACATTTCAAAGAACTACATTGCAAATATAGTTAAATATTTCTAATAGAAATAAAAAACACGTAAAAAAGCTTTTTTATTTTCTGTGAGAGATAAAATAGAGGAGTATACTATGGTTTTGATTGTATTTAAACCCCGATCGCTCGGATGTAACAAAATATCTCGTCAACAGATAGCGCAGTCCCGAAGTTTCGGGATGTAATCTGTGCCTACAACAGTGAGCAAGCAATAAAATTTAAAAAAGCTACAGCGATAAAACGTTGTAGCTTTTTGTATATTTAAATAAAAAATGTCTACAAAATATAAAGCTACCACGACAGATCAAGCCTATTTTATAACGATAACAACAGTAGGCTGGATAGATGTTTTTACAAGATTGAATCAGAAATATAATATAATGAATGCTTTGCAATATTGTCAAAAAAACAAAGGATTAGAAATATATGGTTATTGTATTATGTCGAGTCATATTCATTTGCTTTGTAAAGGAACAAATGGTTTTATTTTGTCGGATATAATGCGGGATTTTAAAAAATTTACTTCAAAGAAAATTATACAAACGATTCTGGACGAGCCTGAAAGCAGAAGAGAATGGATGTTAGATTATTTTAAAAAATCTTGCGAACATTTAAAAAAAGAACAAGAGTTTAAGGTTTGGCAAGATGGTTATCATGCAGAAATTGTAGAAACAAATTGGTTTATTAAGCAAAAGATGAATTATATTCATAATAATCCAGTAAAAGAAAAAATAGTAACTCTTGTTGAAGATTATTATTTTAGTTCTGCCAGAAATTATGCTGGACTGGATAATGATTTAGAAGTAATCTTGCTAGACTTGTTTTAGTTGCGAGTTGGAACGGGCACAGATTACATCCCGAAACTTCGGGATCTACTAATGGAGTTTATACTTCTGATCATTCGGAATTGAGGCTATTGACCACCGATGCAGATTTTGCGAATGAAATGTTTATGCCTTTTGGAGACACTAGTGGTGCTGCAGGTTTAGCATCAAAGATGGCTGCTGAATTAAGAACAATGTATCCAAATTATTGGGTTGAGACAATAAGAGGTTTAATGATTCATTCTGCTAGTTGGACTGATGCGATGATTAAAAGTGCAATGGATTCAACTCGTAAAGTAAATAAAAGATATCTTTTGAGGACTGTTGGTTACGGTGTGCCAAATATTCCAAAAGCAATGTATAGTATTGAAAATTCACTAACTCTTATTGCGGAGAGAGAAATACAACCCTTTAAGTATGAAAAGTCTAAAGGGCAATATAACGAATATCATTTATTTAATCTTCCATGGCCAAAAGAAGCTCTAGAAAACTTAGAGGATAAATCAGTAAAACTAATAATAACATTGTCATATTACATAGAACCTAATCCTGGGAGTAGAAGATTAGCCTCTCATTATGCTTATCATTCACATCAATTAGATTTTGAAATTATTAAAAGAAATGAAGATATTGAAGATTTTCAAAAAAGAATTTCAAAGCCAGAAGATGAAACTAAAGAAAATAAACCTTCTAGATCAGGGGTTAATTGGGAAATAGGTAATACAATAAGTGCAAAAGGATCTTTAAGAAAAGACTTTATTACATTGACAGGAAGAGAAATGTCAGAAAGAAATATTTTAGCTGTCTTTCCTAAAAATGGTTGGTATAAAAATTTAAAAAGGCAAAATAAATTTAACGAAGTAGTTCGTTATAGTTTAATTGTAAGTTTAGAGACTGAAGAAAATAATATTGATTTATATACTCCAGTAATGAATCAGATTGCTATTGCTTTATAATTAGATCTGTAGTAATAAATAGTCAACGTCTTACGAATGAATAGTACAGGTTTACAATCTATGTCCACAAACAAGAGCAATCCATTCATAACAATAAAATCTTTAACATTGTATTATTAAAATTTCATGTAACATGAACTGTAAAATATCATTTCAGGAAAGAGCCAAGTTAGGCATGGAGATGCTATCCAAGCGGTCGCCAGTTACCTTAGAAGAAGCAAGAGCACAAGTAAAATTGCTTAAAGATTGGAGTACATCAAATTCAAAACAAGGACAACATACAATTATTAATGAATCTGAAAAGGACATAATAACAGTTAAAATATAGCCAAACTTAGGTGCAGGAAATAATTGAAAGTTGGCAACAACTGTAAATAAACATAACTAAAAACCTCTTTACAAACTTACCGTCTGTAAAGGGGTTTCTCATTTTATAAGAAAATACAATGAATTTTGGTCTGATTCTTGGGTAAGGTTTTAAAAGTAAATAACCTTTAAAACCCAAGTAAATGAGAAGAATTGTAATAGGAATGGTATTGTTGGTCAATGCCATTGGATTTTCCCAAGACAATAATTTTGTAATAGAAGACGACTTAATTGTATGGCGAAAGGTGTATGAAGACACACACCATTTTTCAGC
Organism: Flavobacterium flevense; assembly: GCF_900142775.1. GTDB lineage: Bacteria > Bacteroidota > Bacteroidia > Flavobacteriales > Flavobacteriaceae > Flavobacterium > Flavobacterium flevense. Next base: position 251,540 of record NZ_FRCC01000001.1, on the reverse strand, counting down.
ATTAAAAAATAATTTGAGATTACACTTTGTTACTGATTCTACAGGTACTATCAGTAAAACTAATTTTGCCGAAAGAAAGCTTGAGGAATTAACTGCCGATTTCAGAATAGAATCTAAGAAAGGAAAATATCGCGTTTCCGTGTTTAACATTCGGTTTTTTGGACAAATAATTCATCGTGAAGATCTCATTCAGGATTACTCGATTGAAAGTAGGTTTTTAAAAAAGAATGAAGAAATCAAAAAATCAATATGGGGCTATAATGAAACAGCATTATTAAATCATCATTTTGAGAAACTATTTACTATTAAAAAAGAAGTTCACGAAGATTGGTAATTCAAAGAAAAATTATATCCTAAAAAAGGAAATAATAACCATGGAAAATAATTAAAAGCAACTGCTCAAAAAGTAATTTATGGGCACTTTTATTTTTATTTACTTAAAAAACAGGATAAATAATAATTTTACCACAAATAGTTTCTGCGGATTGTCAGCAGTTCAAAATAGCTGTATATTTGTTAGATTTTGTTACAAATAAAACAATTAAACCTAATATTAATAGATGAAATTACTAAAAATAGCAACTGTTTTTATGACCGTGGGAGTTTCTATGGTATCTAATGGACAGACGACGAAAAAAGCAGATGTAAAAACTACAGAAAAAGCCCCCTTTGAACATGTTGTAGAACAATTTGCCGATATAAAAGTATTGCGTTACCAAATTCCGGGATGGGAAAATTTAACGTTGAAAGAGCAAAAATTAGTTTATTATTTAACTCAGGCGGGATATTCAGGTCGCGATATTATTTACGATCAAAATTATAAGTACAATCTAAAAATTAGGAAAGCACTCGAGAATATTTATGTAAATTATAAAGGTAATAAGGATTCAGAAGATTGGAAAAATTTTGAAATCTATATTAAAAGAGTTTGGTTTGCTAATGGAATTCATCATCATTATTCGAATGAAAAAATGAAACCTGCTTTTTCAACAGCGTATCTTACTGGTTTGATGAAAGCTACCAAAACAACTTTAGCTCCGGAAATAGTTGCTGTGCTTTTTAATGATGTCGATAGTAAAAAAGTAAATTTAGACGAATCCAAAGGCTTGTTAGAAGGTTCGGCTATTAATTTTTACAGCAAAGGAATTACGGCAAAAGAAGCAGAAGATTTTTATGCTAAGAAAAAAAGTCCTGATGCTAACAGACCGTATTCTTTTGGTTTGAATTCTAAATTGGTTCGCAATTCTAAAGGAGCATTAGAAGAAAAAATATGGAAAAGTGGCGGCATGTATGGTCAAGCCATTGACAAGATTGTGTATTGGTTAGATAAAGCAAAAGGAGTTGCTGAAAACAAAGAGCAAGCCGATGCTTTAGCATTATTGATTAGCTATTACAAAACGGGAAGTTTAAAAACCTGGGACGATTATAATATTGCCTGGCTTAAAGCTACAGAGGGTAATATTGACTACATCAACAGTTTTATTGAAGTTTATAATGATCCTTTAGGGTACAGAGGTTCGTATGAAACGATAGTACAAATCAAAGATTTTGATATGTCTAAAAAAATGGAGGTTATTTCTAAAAATGCCCAATGGTTTGAAAATAATTCTCCATTAATTCCAGAGCATAAAAAGAAAAATGTTGTTGGGGTTTCTTATAAAACAGTTGTTGTTGCCGGGGAATCCGGTGATGCTTCTCCTTCAACACCCATTGGAGTGAATTTGCCTAATGCAGATTGGATTCGTTCGGAACATGGTTCAAAATCGGTTTCACTAGGAAATATTATTGAAGCCTATTCAAAAGCGGGAGGAAAAGGAAGGTTGCAGGAATTTGCAAATGACCCCGAAGAAATTGCTCTGGCTGAAAAATACGGAGAACTGGGAGATAAAATGCACACGGCTTTACACGAAGTAGTAGGACATGCTTCGGGACAAATAAATCCAGGTGTGGGAACGCCAAAAGAAACCTTGAAGAGTTATGCTTCCACACTGGAAGAAGGAAGAGCCGATTTAGTAGGATTGTATTTTCTGTATAATCCAAAATTACAGGAGTTGGGTTTGGTTGACGATTGGAAAAAACTGGGAATGGAATCCTATGACAGTTACATTCGAAATGGATTAATGACACAATTGATTCGTTTAGAACTGGGTTCTGATGTTGAAGAAGCTCATATGAGAAACCGTCAGTGGGTGAGTGCCTGGGTTTTTGAAAAAGGAAAAGCAGCTAATGTAATAGAGAAAATTAGCCGTGACGGAAAAACCTATTTCAATATTACAGATTATGAAAAACTTCACGATTTGTTTGGGCAATTACTGCGTGAAGTGCAACGCATCAAATCCGAAGGAGATTATGAAGCAGGAAAAGCTTTGGTTGAAAATTATGGTGTAAAAGTAAATCAAAAACTACATGCCGAAGTTTTAGAAAGAAATAAACAATTTACATCAGCTCCTTACAGCGGTTTTGTAAATCCAGTTTTGGTTCCCAAATTAGATGCCAAAGGAGAAATTATTTCGATAGAAGTAACACAACCGAAAACCTTTGCTGAACAAATGTTGAACTACTCAAAAAACTATAATTTTCTTCCTTTAGAAAATTAAATAAACAAAACTCCCTTTACTAAAAAAAGTTAGTAAAGGGAGTTTTAATTTAATGGTCTTCGTCTTCATTTAAAGTGTTCATTGGATGATCTTCATACCAATCTTTAAATGTTTTATCCGTTTTGTAATTATCGGTCAGAACTGTGTAAGTTAGGTAAGGAATCAAAAACATACCTACAATATGTAAACTCATTATTATTCTCAAATCAACATTAGTTTGGTTAAGAACTGCAAAAAAGAAAACATATGCCGAGGTAAACCATACAAGTTTAATAGCAAAATTTTTCATAGCTCTATTTTCTCTTAAAGTTACGATTTTTAAACTTAAAATAAAGCTAAGTTATTGTTAATTAGTTGTTTGTGTGTTTTTATCAAACGGTTACAATGAATATTTTAAAGTGATTCCGTATGTTCTTTGGTCACCCAAAACACCTGCATAGTGTCCCGAATTTCCTCCGGCAGGTAATAATTGTTCAAAATAATCTTTGTCCAGAATATTACGAGCCCAGAAGTTAATCGATAATCCTTCTGAAGCTCTGAACCCAAAGCGACCATTCACGATAGCATAACCGTCAACCACTAAATATTTTGAAGCTGATGGACTGGATGAAAATTCAGAACGGGCATAAGAATCAATTCCTACAAAGAACTTACCTAAATTCCCAAACAGTTTTGCTGCTGTAGTATATTCTCCACCTAAGCTTCCGGCCCATTTTGAAACACCCGGCAATTCACTGCCGGAAACATCTTTAAAAGATACCGCTGATCCGGTTTCTTCTAATGGCAGTGGCGCATTAATGAACTTAATATACTTTCCATCAGTATAAGTTGCTGCTCCGTTGATAGTAAAATGTTCGTTGATTACAAAACTGGCATCCAGTTCAGCACCTCTTACACGTACTTTATCAGCATTAGCAAGATAGCCACGATTTACACCCAACTCAGCCGCCTGAACATTCGTTTGATAATCGGTAATGTCTGTATTAAAGAAAGTTACGTTCAAAACAGCATTATTAAACGGCGATGTTTTCACGCCTGCTTCATAATGATTTACTTTTTCAGGTTTAATTACCGCCAGTTCCAGTATAGGCGCTCCGTTAAGAGTAGGAAGTCCTGCAACGTTCACACCCACCGGTTTGTAGCTTTTTGCATAAGTTGCATACGCATTAATTTTATCAGAAGCTTTGTAGGATACGGTTACATTTCCTGAAAAATCAGTTGCATCCGTATTTTTTGCAAAATTTTGATCGCTGTACACTAACTTTTTTAGAGCAATAAGATCCGGATCGCTGGTCTCTAATCCGCCATAAGTCTGACGATCGTAGTGAGCATCTTTTTTATCATAATTGTATCGAATGCCGGGTAAAATATGCAAACCTTCTGTGATTTCCCAGTCTAATTGTCCAAATACAGCCGCACTAACCGCATGAATACTGGCATTGGTTTTTATTCCGTATCCTTCAAATAAACCCGGAGTTTTCCATTTTTCGCTGGTAGTGCTTTGAGAAAATCGCCATTGTGCACTTCCGGATTCTTCGGTACCATTCGTTTTTGAAGTCTGATCGATAAAGAACACACCTCCTACAGCATTTAATTTGGAGGAGATTTGACCCGAATAACGTACTTCCTGAGTAAACTGTGTTTGTCTGGACGGGTTTTGCGATTTTGCCAATACCTGCAAACCTGTAAAATCCCTGTCATTTGACGGATCCCAGTTCCAAAAACGCCAGGCAGTTGTTGAGGTAAGAGTTCCTTGTCCGATTTTAGTATCTATATTGAGTGAAGCTCCGCCTAAATCCTGATTAGAACGCCATGGAGTATCATGATCTATTTTTCGGTCAAAAGCATTCCTGCTTGGAAGCTGGTAATTTAAATCGGCAATGATAGCATCAAATTGGCGGTAAGCCGCTCTTTGTGTTGGCGCTACACCTGCAACTACCTGTGCATAGCCATCAGGACGCTGGGTAGTAATGTCTGCTGCCAGAAGTACGTTGGTATTTTCTGACGGAGTATAAAGTAATTGACCTCTGATTCCCTGATTGTTTAAGGTATTTGTAGGTCTGCCTGTTGCTACATTATCAATCAAACCATCGCGTTGCGTACCGGAAAAAGAGATGCGACCTGCCACTTTTTTGCCCAATGCTCCGGTAACCGATGCTTTAGCCTGTAAAAACGAATAGTTACCGTAACTCACTTCAAAATTGGCACCAGAAGTAAAACTGGGTTTGCGTGTGGTGATATTAAAAGCTCCGGCTGTGGTGTTTTTTCCAAATAATGTTCCTTGTGGACCACGTAAAACTTCTATTTGACTTACATCAATAAAATCTAATGTAGTTGCTGCCGGGCGGGCATAGTAAACCCCGTCAACGTAGAAACCAACTCCGGGATCAATTCCATCATTTGTTAATCCGAAAGGAGAACCCAGACTACGAATGTTTATTCCCGTATTTCTGGGGTTAGAGGAATACAATTGAACCGAGGGGATAAGTTCTTTAATTCGGTTTACGTTAAAAGCACCTGCCTGTTCGGCTTGTTTTCCGCTCACTACCGAAATAGGAATCGGAACATTCTGGGCTTTTTCAATTCTTCTTCGGGAAGAAATCACCACTTCGGCAAGTTGATTGTCTTCGCTCAGGATTATGCTTAGAGGTGTTAATGGAAGAGTGGTAATTGCTACCCGCTCCGTTTTATAACCCGTATATTTAATTAGTAAAGTGAAGGGTAATTTTCCTGCTGAATCGATACTGAAGTCGCCATTCGCGTCTGTAGTGGTGTTTAATGTTGTTCCGTTTATAATCACATTGGCCAACTCTAAAGGAGTATTTTCAGCCGTAATGACACGACCAGTAATGATTTGGGCAAATGTGTTTGAAGCGCCTAGTAATAAGATGATTAGGAATGTATTTTTTATAATTGTTTTCATTATTTTATTAATTATATATGATTAGTAGAATTTAAAATTAAATTTTTTTACTGGCACATACGCATCATACAATAATGTAGGATATTGGAATTTAGATTTTTTTCGGGTTTTAGATTCTCTATGAAGAACCTTGATTGATTTGTTTTCATTGTTTAAAAATTATATTTGTAATCGTAAATCGAATGCAAATATATTATTAATTCTATAAAAATAGTAGAATTAAAGAAATATTTTTTTATTTTTTTACCAATGAAGCGATAGTGATACCCTGCATTGCTTTTAATGTTTCATCTCTAATGGTCATTAATCCGTGTCGTAGCAGGCATTCCGACTCGTCGATACAGTCTGAACAGCGCTCGTAAAAATTTAAGGAAGCACAAGGTAACAAAGCAATTGCTCCGTCAAATAAACGATGAATATCAGCTAAAGTAATCTCATTTCCGGATTTTAAAAGATAATAACCACCAAATTTTCCCTGTTTGCTGCCTACCAGATGTCCGCGTTTTAAATCCAATAAAATTTGTTCTAAAAACTTTTTAGGAATATTAGCTGATTCGGCAATATCCGTAGTTTTAGAAATATGATTGGCATCTTGTTGCGCTAAATAGAGTAGTGCTTTGAGTGCGTATTTGGTTTTTTGTGAAAGCATATTTGTTTGGTTCAGCTAAAATCAGGATAAAGATAAATAATTTTACAGAGGAGTCAAGTGATTTTAGAATAGTTTTCAAATTGAGTTCATCATCTCTGTTATTTGGTTTTTTTAGTAAGTAAAATAATATGTTAAATTTTAAGTAAGAAATAACTTTTATTTATTTAAAAACTTAGCTTGCGCATCTATTTTACCACCAAAACCCATTTTATTTATGAAAAGATTACTACCCTTTCTTTTTTCATTGTTTTTTTCTGTTTCCCTGTTTGCCCAAAACACTATAGCTGTTAACGGAAAATTGTTAGATAAAAATACCGGAAGTCCTATTGAGTCAGCTACGGTTTATCTTTCTTCTGTTAAAGATTCTACCGTGATTGATTATACTATTTCAGATAAAAACGGAATCTTTAAATTAGAAACTAAAAAAATAACCCAACCCTTTTTTCTGAAAATTTCTTATCTGGGATACCAATCTTTGAAAAAAGAAATGGATCAACTTACCGAAAACAAAGATTTTGGTAATTTATTTTTAATTGAAAATGAAAATGTTTTGAATGAAGTGGTTATTAAATCAGAAGCGCCTCCCATTCGAATTAAGAAAGATACTTTAGAATTTAATGCTTCTTCCTTTAAAGTAAGACCGGATGCCAATGTAGAAACGCTGTTGAAACAATTACCCGGTGTTGTGGTGGATGAGGAAGGGAAAATTACCGTTAACGGAAAAGAAGTCAACCAGATTTTAGTAAACGGAAAACCCTTTTTTGACAAGGATGGAAAAATTGCCCTGCAAAGTTTACCTGCCGAAATTATTAATAAAGTTCAGGTAAGTGATACCAAAACCAAACAGCAAGAACTGAATAAACAAGCTGCTACATCTGAAAATGTGAGTATCAATCTGACTATTGATAAAGACAAAAATAAAGGTCTTTTTGGGAAAGTGATGGCAGGAATGGGTACAGATAATCGCTATGAAAGTAATGGTTTGCTTAACTATTTTAAAGATAAAAGGAAGGTAAGCATCCTGACTTCTTCCAATAATATCAATTCACCGGGTTTTTCGATGAATGAAATCTTTGATAATATGGCAGGAGGCAGAAGCAGGAGTTCCATTTCGTATGGTGGGAGTTCTTTTGAAACAAATGGAGTACGTTTTGGTGGTGGAAACGGAATTACTAAATCTAATATGTTAGGTTTGAATTATACGGATGAAATAATAAAAAAAATAGATGCCAGTGGTAGTTATTTCTTTACCAATTCGAATACCGAAAATAAAAGTTCCAATAAGTCCACTACTTTTTTGCCAACAGGAAATTTGTTTTCAGAATCTAATGGAACATCTAATAATGAAACCAATGGGCATAACCTTAATATGGAATTTGAATATAAAATAGATTCAATGACTACTGTCGTGATTTCTCCTAAATTCAACAGAACTAAGTCTGATAATTGGAGTGAATCTTCAGGAACATCGTTTAACACTAATGGAGATTTAGTGAACGAAAGTTCAAATACGTATTCTAATAAATCCGATAATGATAAATTTTCAAATTCTGTTTTTTTGAATAAAAGATTCAAAGGTAACAAACAATTTTTAGCCATTCATTTGGATAATGAAAACAATAAAGACGAATCTTATGGTGTAAGAACGGATACAATAGTATTCAAGACCACTTCCGATGAAGATGTGAAAAGAAATCAAAATGTACGAAGTAAAAATACAACCGATAATTACCATGCGAATGTGGAATTTTCTAATAAAATAACGGATTCCTTAAGTATTAATCTCGGATTTGATTTTAGAGCTAATTCAAATTTAAATCAAAGAGAAAATTATGATTTGAATACAGAAACGGGGGAGTATAGTAATTTAAATGCAGCCCAATCCAATTATTTTTCTAATGAAAATATCTTTATAAGACCGCAGTCGGGCATTAGAATCCAGAAGAATAAACTAAATGTTAATTTGGATGCAGGTCCATCCATCATGAGGCAAAATGCCTATTCCAGTTATTTAGGGCAGGGCATCAGTTTGAAAAAAAACTATATTGTTCCTTATGCCAATTTCAATTTCAGGTATCGATTAAATAAATCAAAATCGATAGGATTGTACTATAATTATCGGGTTGATTTACCATCAGCAAATCAAATTTTACCTGTCAGAGATATTTCTAATCCATTGAGTACTTTTCAAGGAAATGAATTTTTGAATCCTAATAAATCACATTCTGTAAATATGAACTTTAGTGCTTATGATTATGCAAGCCGTTCCGGTTTATACGTTTATATTTATGGTAATTATTACGATAATCAGTCAGTTTCCTCGGTAATTTATGATAAAGAAAATTTAAAAACATCGAGAACTTATGAAAATATTTCCGGCAATTATTCGATTAGTGGAGGAGCAAGCTGGGATAAATCCATAAAAAAGGAAAGTAATTTGTATAAGTTTAGTCTGGGGAGTTATGGAAGTTTCGGTTTCAATAAAGGATTTATCGATGGTGAAATTTTTGAATCTAAAACTCTATCTTTATATCCCAGAGCTAGTTTTACGTATGAAATTGATAAGGTTTTTACACTTACAACCAATTATAATCCTACTTATAATATTTCAAAATATACTAATTATACCATCAATTCAACCTCTAATTTTATACATAAAGTAGAACTCCAAACAACAAATTATTGGGGTGAAAAGTGGGTTTTTGCAAATGATTTCTCCTATACTTACAATTCTAATATCGCCGATGGTTATAAAAAAGATTTTTATTTATGGAATACCAGTTTGGCATATAGTTTTTATAAAAATAAGCTCACTGCCAAAGTAAAGGTGTATGATATTTTAAATCAGAATCAAAGTGCTGTAAGATACATTGGTCCTAATGGTATTTATGATTATGAAAACACGGTTTTAAAACGCTATCTGATGTTTTCATTGGCTTATAAAATCAATAAGTTTGGAGGAAAAGAAAAGAAATACAAGGAACGATTTTAGAGAAACAAACAAGCCACTTCAATGCGAAGTGGCTTGTTTGTTTTTGATATTTTTTATCGAATGAGGTTTGGTTTACCAGCTTCCGCTTGAGCCTCCACCGGAGAATCCGCCTCCGCCAAATCCACCACCGAAACCGCCTCCGCCAAATCCACCGCCGGAAGAACCTCCACCGAAGCCTCCGCCTCCAAAACCGCCACTGTTGCGTCCCAGACTGCTCAGGATAATAACATCTAATAAGCTTGGTCCGCCACTACGGTTTCCGGAATTTCCACCACCGCCGCCTTTGTTTTTAGAAATCAGAATGATAATAAAAACAATGATGATGATAAATGGTAAAATAGGGAAGTCCTTTTGTTTGTTTTGTTTACGGCTGCCTTTGTATTTGCCATTAAAAACATCAAATAAAGCATTAGTACCTTTGTCAACTCCACTGTAATAATTTCCTGCTTTGAATTCCGGAGTAATAATATTTCGAATAATTTCCCCTCCCGTTCCCGCAGTCAGTCGGTCTTCTAATCCGTAACCGGGATTGATGGCAATTTTCCTGTCGTTTTTAGAGATAAGGATAATAACACCATTGTCTTCCTTTGCCTGACCAATTCCCCAGGTTTGTGCCCAGTTTGTCGCCAGCTGGCTTACATCTTCTCCTTTTAAACTTTCAACAGTTATAACTACAATCTGGGTACTGGTTGTATCTGAATAGCGAACGAGTTTTTGTTCTAATTGTGCTTTTTCTGTAGCACTTAAAACATTTGCATAGTCATAAACTGATGTTTGTAATGCTGGTTTTTTAGGGATGGTAAATTGTGCCGATAAAAAACTGCAATTAAATAAAAACAGGATTGCTAACAATAGATTCCATCCTGTTTTTGCCTGCTGCCTTCTGCCTTTTGTTTCCTGTATTTTGTTTCCTGCTTTTTGCATTATTTTCATTATCCTTTTGAAATTTCGTTTGATAATTCGTTGGTATCGTCAGACCACGGGAAATGAGTTTTTAATTCCTGCCCTGCACTTAAAATGCCTTCTATCAAACCTTGTTTAAAATTGCCGTTTTTAAAATGAGCAACCATTATTTCTTTGGTTTTGTCCCAAAATTCATTTCCCACAACGTCATTAATACCCTCGTCGCCACATATTACAAAAGTATGATCTTCTACAGCGATATAAATTAAAACGCCATTTTTAAGTTGGGTTTCATCCATTTTCAGGTCGTGAAAAACTTCTTTGGCACGGTCAAAAGCATCCATTGAAGTTGTTCTTTCGATGTGAACTCTAATTTCGCCGGAAGTATTCTTTTCGGCAGTGCCTATTGCCTCTACAATGGCGAGTTCTTCTTCAGGAGTTAAAAAATCTTCTACTTTAGACATGGGAGATGTTTTTTATATTAAAAAAGCCCCTCTTTTGGAGGGGTTGGGAATGCTTTAGAATTTTACTTCAGGTGCTTTTTCTGATCCTGCTACAGCTTCAAAATAAGGTTTTTGACTAAGTCCATACATTCCTGCCAAAATATTTCTTGGGAAGGTGTTGATATTGTTATTGTATGGTTTAACAGACTCGTTAAAACGGGTTCTGGCTGTCAAAATTTGATTTTCTGTACTGGCTAACTCATCTTGTAATCTCATAAAACTTGCATCCGCTTTTAAATTTGGATATTGTTCTACGCTTACGAGTAACTTAGATAACGAAGAAGATACACCAGATTGAGCCGAATTAAATGCAGCCAATTGCTCAGGAGTTACTTTTGTTGGGTCAATAGTTACAGCAGTCGCTTTAGCTCTTGCTTCAATTACTGCTGTTAATGTGCTTTTTTCATGCTCCGCATAGCCCTTTACGGTACTAACTATATTTGGTATAAGATCATTTCTTCTTTGGTAGGCTGTATTAACATTTCCCCAACTTTCTTTTATATCTTGTTCAAGTGTTACAGCTTTATTATAAATTCCAGAAGCCCAGCTATAACCAGCAATGATGATTACAGCAACAATAATCCAAGGTAAAAATTTTTTAAAATCCATTTTTCTATTTAATTTAAGTTAATTATTTATTGTTTTATTTTTATTTCAAAATTGATATTGTGATTGACTAAAGTTCGTTTTTAATATTCGTCAGCTGCACTTTGATAGCTTCGAGTTTACTGATAATTTCAAACTTGTCCAGCGTTTTCTTTTGCCCTTCTTTCAAATGCGTTTTAGCTCCTTCCAGTGTAAATCCTCGTTCTTTGACTAAATGATAAATCAATTGCAAGTTTTTAATGTCTTCGGGAGTAAACATTCTGTTGCCCTTAGCGTTCTTTTTAGGCTTGAGAATATCAAATTCACTATCCCAAAATCGAATCAGCGAAGCATTGACGTCAAAGGCTTTGGCCACTTCGCCGATGCTGTAATATCTTTTGCCGGGTTGTAATTCTATATGCATTTTAGTTCTTAGTTTTTAGTACCTGGTACTTAGTTCTTTTAATATTTTGTATGATCTGAAATTCAGTCTTTTTGTTGTCTAATCACTAAGGACTAGGAACTAAGGACTAAAGTAAGATTTAATCCAGAGACTGATTTTCCTGGTTAGCCAGTTTCGAAATAGCAACATATTCCACTGCCGAAATATTTCCGTAATAAAAATTAAGCGGATTCACCACCCGACCATCTTTATGTACTTCATAATGTAAGTGTGGTGCTTCCGAACGTCCTGTACTTCCTACATAACCAATAATATCACCTCTATTAATACGCTGTCCCGCTCTGCAATTGTATTTGCTTAAATGGGCATACAAAGTTTCATATCCATAACCATGCCTAATCACAATATGATTACCATAACCCGAAGCTCTGTCATCTGCCTGTTTGACCACGCCATCACCAGTTGCAAAAACAGGAGTGCCTTTCTTTGCAGTAAAATCCATGCCTTCGTGCATTTTTCTTACTTTAGTAAAAGGATCGGTGCGGTAACCAAAACCCGAAGCCATTCGTTTTAAATTTTCATTTCTGACAGGTTGTATGGCAGGAATGGCAGCCAGTAATTTATTTTTTTCCTTGGCCAGTTTTAAAATGTAATCTAATGATTGTGATTGAATGGCCAATTGCTTAGTCAGCACATCGACTCTTTTTGTTGTTTGTAAAACCAGTTGGGTATTGTTATAGCCTTCCAAAGCTTTGTATCTGCTTACATCTGAAAATCCCGATTTTCGTTCTTCTTCCGGAATGGCAGCGGTATTAAAATAGGTGCGGTATAAGTTGTTGTCCCGCTCTTCAATCGCTCCGGCTACATTTTCTATCTGATCCACTTTTTTATTTAAAACCGCATAATTCAATTTTAAATTTTCAATTTCCCGAAGCAAAAGACGGTCTTTGGGAGTATCAAAATAAGGAGTACTCAGCAAAACCACAAAACTAAAAAAACCAAACAATGCCGAAGCCAGTAAAAACAAAGCAACAAAACCAAATTTGCGTCTTTTTTTTACTTTAATTTTTCGATATGCCAGATTTTCAGAATCGTAATAATATTTTACTTTCGCCATATTTTAAAATACCCTATTTTTGCACCTGCTAAAAAAGCGCATTGCAACAAATTTAATAAATGTTTTAGTTGTTACGCCCTTTTTTTAGTATTAAATATAACATAAAATTGATGGAAAGATTTAAAAATTTGATGATTTAAAATTGTTGAATTTATAGGAGTTTTACAAAAAATAAATAAAAACTTTGTGCCTTAGCGCCTTAGTGGCAAAAAAATATATAAATGAAATCACAAGACATTCGCAAAGCGTATTTACAATTCTTTGAAAGCAAAGGGCATCTAATTGTTCCTTCGGCACCTATTGTTCTAAAAGATGATCCTACTCTGATGTTTAACAACTCAGGTATGGCACAGTTTAAAGAATATTTTTTAGGGAATGCCACGCCTAAAAGTAATCGTATTACCGATACGCAAAAATGCCTTCGGGTTTCAGGAAAACACAACGACTTAGAGGATGTAGGTTTTGACACGTATCATCACACGATGTTCGAAATGCTGGGGAACTGGTCTTTTGGTGATTATTTCAAAAAAGAAGCGATTCCGTGGGCCTGGGAATTTTTAACCGAAGTTTTAAAACTGGATAAAGACCGTTTGTATGTTTCCGTTTTTGAAGGGAATGAAGCAGAGAATGTGCCTTTTGATCAGGAAGCTTTTGATATCTGGAAACAGTTTGTGTCCGAAGACCGTATTATTCTTGGAAACAAAAAAGACAATTTTTGGGAAATGGGAGATCAGGGACCTTGTGGACCTTGTTCAGAAATTCATATCGATTTGCGTACTGATGCCGAAAGAGCAGCCGTTTCAGGTTTCAGTTTAGTAAATGCCGATCATCCGCAGGTAGTGGAAATCTGGAACAACGTATTTATGGAATTCAACCGTAAAGCCGATGGTTCATTAGAAAAATTACCGGCACAGCACGTAGATACCGGAATGGGATTTGAGCGTTTGTGTATGGCGATGCAAAACGTAACTTCAAATTATGATACGGATGTGTTTACACCGCTTATTGAAAAAGTGGAGAAAATAACAGGATTGAATTATGTAAGGTCAGGTCGCGACCTGACCCAACAGGAAGAAAAAACCAATATTGCTATTCGTGTAGTGGTGGATCATGTGCGTGCGGTAGCCTTTGCTATTGCTGACGGACAGTTGCCATCTAATACCGGAGCAGGTTATGTAATTCGTCGTATTTTGCGTCGTGCTATTCGTTACGGATTTACTTTTTTAGGAACTAAAGAACCTTTTATCAATCAGTTGGTTGCTGTTTTAGCCGATCAAATGGGTGAATTTTTCCCTGAAATTAAAAAACAACAAACATTGGTTACCAATGTAATTCGTGAAGAAGAAGCTTCTTTCTTAAGAACTTTAGATCAGGGAATTCAGTTGTTAGATAATGTGATGCAAAATACTTCAGGAAAAGAAGTTTCTGGAGAAAAAGCATTCGAATTGTATGATACTTTTGGTTTTCCAATTGATTTAACGGCTTTGATTCTTAGAGAAAGAGGATTCAGCTTAGACGAAGCCGGTTTTGATAAAGCCATGCAGGAACAAAAATCACGCTCTCGTGCCGCTTCAGAAGTTTCTACTGATGACTGGAAAATTTTGGTTGATGGAAATACAGAATCTTTTGTAGGTTATGACCAAACCGAAAACGAGGTGAAAATTACCCGTATTCGTAAAGTAGATTCTAAAAAAGATGGGGTTTTGTACCAAATCGTTTTAGACGCTACACCTTTTTACCCGGAAGGAGGAGGACAAGTAGGAGATAAAGGAACTTTGGTTTCGGCAAATGAAAGTATCGAAATAATAGATACTAAGAAGGAGAATAATCTAATCCTGCATTTTACTAAAAAATTGCCGGAAAATGTAAACGCTTCTTTCATTGCAAAAGTAAATACTGATTTAAGAACAGCGACTGCTAAAAATCACTCGGCAACGCACTTGATGCATCAGGCTTTACGCGCTGTTTTAGGAACGCATGTAGAACAAAAAGGTTCATTGGTAAATCCAAAAAATTTACGTTTTGACTTCTCTCATTTCGCTAAAGTAACCGATGAAGAATTGCAACAAGTAGAAGATTTTGTAAATGCCCGTATCCAGGAGCAATTACCATTAATTGAAAGAAGAAGCATCCCAATCCAGCAAGCTTTAGACGAAGGAGCAATGGCTTTGTTTGGAGAAAAATATGGAGATAACGTACGTGCGATTAAATTTGGAGACAGTATGGAATTGTGTGGCGGAATTCACGTGAATAATTCAGCTGATATCTGGTCTTTCAAGATTGTTTCAGAAGGAGCAGTTGCAGCAGGGATTCGTCGTGTGGAAGCCATTACCGGTGCAGGTGTAAGACAGTTTTTTGCTTCGCAGGAAGAATTGTTAAGCGAAATTAAAACCACATTGAAAAATCCACAGGATGCTGTTAAAGCAGTGATTTCTTTGCAGGATGAAAATACGAAGTTAAAAAAACAACTAGAAGCTTTGTTGAAAGAGAAAGCTAAAAATATGAAAGCGGAATTGGCTAACGAACTTCAGGAAGTAAACGGAGTACAATTCTTAGCGAAACAAGTGGATTTGAATGCAGAAGGAGCAAAAGATCTGGCTTACGAATTAGGGAATTTAGGAAACAATTTGTTTTTAGTTTTGGCTACAGCCGAAGAAAACAAGCCCATGTTAAGCTGTTATATCTCTAAAGAATTAGTGGCTGAGAAAAACCTGAATGCCGGACAAGTCGTTCGTGAATTAGGGAAGTTTATCCAGGGTGGAGGCGGAGGACAACCGTTTTTTGCAACTGCAGGAGGTAAAAATGCAGCCGGAATTCCGGAAGCATTATCAAAAGCAATTGATTTTGTGAAATAGATTTTTCGAATGATTTAAAATAAAGAAACCCTTTTAGTAATTTGCCTGAACTAAAAGGGTTTCTGCTTGTAATTAAAGTATGAAAAAGTTATTTTTCGGAATAGGTTATTTCAATTCCGTTTTCTTCCAGGATATCCAGTAAGTAGGTGTTTTGTTTGGGATCGTATTTTTCAATACCACTTTGATACCATTTTAATAAAATACTAATTTGAAAATGGGTGTAGCCTTCGGTATCGATATTGATACCCAATAAACCTGCCAACAGGAATTCTTCTAAAATTTTTTCGTTAATTATTTTTTTCGGAATGCCATTCAGAACGCTACCATTCAGATTTTCATAATCAAATCTTCCGGAATCAAAACCTTCGTTAAAAGCCGAATTAGGAGTATCGCTCTTTATTTTCGAATAAGGATTTTGACCATTAGAATAGCCTTCTAAATAATCTTGTCTGTAAATAGGGTTAAAGATGTTTTTCATGATAATTAAAATCGTATTCTTTCCAAATGTAGAGGCAAAAAATCAGTTGACCATTTAAAATCGTTGAACGGAAAAAATAATCTTTAAAACGCTTTCCCTATGTTTTTTATCGTTAAAATTGGTCGTTATTCCTGTGTGGTTTTTATTAGAAAGCGATTGGTTTTTTTGGGACAATGATGGGTTAAAGATGCTTATTAGGGTCAAATGAAGGGCTGTTTTGAGCAATTGTGCTGTAACTATTACATAAAAATAGCGGTTTCAGATTTTTAATTTATAACTAAAGATTCTTTTGAACGAGTTTTTAGGTCGTTAAACCTGAATAATTGGTGTCGCTGAATTTATTATTTAGTTTTGAAAACCCTAATAATCTAAGTTCAATATAACCTAATCTGTAATGAAAAATTTAGCCCCCATATTTATTTTCATCTCGTGTATAACGTTGCTATTCACTTCCTGTGCAAATGATAAAGATGATAAGAGTAAAAATTTTGTCAAAATAATCGAATCGACTAAGGATGGTATTACTGAAAATTCGGTATTCACTTATAATGAAAACCAAATAGTAACTGCGGATAATTCTAAAGAAAAAACCGATTTCACCTATCAAAACGGATTAATTACTAAAATTACAACTTATAATAAAGCAACTCAGCTGAATGTGGTTTTGCTTTATACTTATAATAAAGAAAAATTAGTAAAAGTAACTTCTTCTGAAAAATACGTTATTTATTATACTCATAACGATAACGGTACGGTTTCTTATGAAAAATACACTATTGATTCTCAAAATGAGGAACAAAAAATTTGTCATGGTATCTTGTCTTTTAAAAATAAAAATCTAATCAAAGACGAATGTATTTTTGATAATGTTACTGAAAATTCCGTTTCTTCTTCTAAAACTACTTTTGAGTATGACGCTTATAATAATCCTTATTTCAGTATTTCAGGATATGAAAAATTATTAGATCATGGCGCATACGTTTCTAAGAATAATGCGGTAATGACAGTAGCTGAAACAGCAAGTACAATAGATGGACAAACCATTTCTTCGGCTAATATGTACACTACTAAATTTAAATATGATACCGATGATTATCCTACGGAACAAGTTTCGGAAGAGAGTTTGACGAATCCTAATTATTCTAAAATCCAGTATTTATATTAATTTTATAATACTTAATTTTGGAAAAAAGTCGTAATGCAATTTCGTACCCAAATTCCTGTTCCGCTAAGTCCGTTTCCAATAGATTATAGTGCTGCAATTGTATCCTTAGGTTCTTGTTTTGCAGTTAATATAGCTCAGAAATTAGCGTATTATAAATTTCAAAATAGTTGCAATCCTTTTGGGATAATCTTCAATCCTGTTTCTATTGAAAAATTAATCGAAAGAGCCGTAAAAAAAGATTTTTTTACTGAAAAGGATGTTTTTTTTCATAATGATTTATGGCATTGTTTCGAAGTGCATTCGGAGCTTTCTAATTCTGATAAAGAAGCATTTGTAGATTTGCTAAATCAATTAGTTGAAGATACCAATCAACAAATTACCCAATCTACACATTTCCTGATTACTTACGGAACTTCATGGGTATATCGAAATATAGAAAACAATCAGATTGTTGCTAATTGTCATAAACTACCTCAAAAACATTTTACAAAAGAAATACTTTCAATCGAGGTAATTCAGACCGCAATTCAGAATACCATGCGTTGGATTCAGTCTGTAAATCCGGAGGCTAAATTTACTTTTACCGTTTCGCCGGTACGTCACATCAAAGATGGTTTTGTAGAAAATCAAAGGAGTAAAGCCCATTTAATTGCTGCAATTCATCAAGTTTTAGGGGATTCTGAAATCTGTAATCTAAAATCTGCAATCTATTATCCAAGTTACGAAATCATGATGGATGAGCTGCGTGATTATCGCTTTTATGCCGAAGATATGCTGCATCCCAGTACTATTGCGGTAGATTATATTTGGGAAAGATTCAAAGAAACTACTATTGCCCAATCTGTTTTTACAGTGATGGACGAAGTGGGGACAATCCAAAAAGGGTTAGCACATCGTCCGTTTAATCCGCATTCAGAAAGTCATTTGAAATTTGAAGCGAATCTCCAAAAAAAAATCACTAAATTGGAATCACAATATCCATTTATGAAATTTTAGTTATGATAAAAAAGATAGTTATTGGTGTAATTGTAGTTTCCGCAGTTCTTTTGTTGTTTAAATATTGTGATTTCAAGAAAAATGACGAATCTGATATTAGCTACAATACCAATTTGATTCAGCAACAAATTGTAAATGTTGGAAAATTAGTCGTTACCGAAGGGCATTTCTCCGAAGTGATTACCTATAAAAATCAGCAAAAATACCTGATGAACATGGTTTCTTTCGAAAAGAAAGCGCTTATTGTAGTCAATGCAGATGTGACTGTTGCCTATGATTTGCAAAAAATGAAATACGATATTGATGAGAAAAACAAAACCATTACCATTATAAGTATTCCAAAAGAAGAAATAAAAATCAGTCCCGACATTCAGTTTTATGATGTAGAACAAAGCAAACTGAATCCTTTTACAGGAGAAGATTATAACAAAATCAACAAATCAGTAAAAGCCAATCTGGCTAAAAAAATAGAAAAATCTACTTTAAAGTCGAATGCGAAGAACCGACTCATTAGCGAACTTTCTAAAATCCTGATTCTGACCAATACAATGGGATGGACGTTACAATACGAAGGTCAAATCATTGAAACCGAAAAAGATTTAGGTAAACAGGTGAAAATGTAGTTTAGAATGATGTTTTATTAGATTATTAAAACAGTATATTTATCTGTGTAAAAGCACTACCTTTATACTACTAAATATTGATAAAATGAATATTGAAGCCCATAAAAATCAGATTATTAAGAGACTAAAAGATGTTCAGGATGAAAAAAATTTGGAACAAGTCGATGCTGTTTTAAATGGGAATCCTATTCTGGCTTATACAGCTGAGGGAGAATCATTGACGGCTTCTCAATATATTGAACGCATAGAAAACATCAGTGATGCAGTTGCTGATGGAGCTCAAACCTATACTTCGGAGCAAGTTCGTGCGTCTATTTTGTCATAAAGTAAAATTTTACTGTTTTTATTTTAGACAGATTATATTATTTGCTGTGCTAAAGAAATATAGTTAACTCTCAAAAAAATTCCGTCCGCCATTTCTGAAATACTCAATTTTATAAAAGAACATTTCTGCCATGTTTTTAGCGCGGAGTTTGGCTTCTTCGGCTAATTTACCTTGAAATAAACCGTCAATAGTTTCAGTGAAAATTTCCATCCAACGGTTAAAATGTTCTTTAGCCACTGGTAAATGCTTGTGTGGCGGAAAAGGACTTCCTGAATACGTGTGTTCCTCTAATAAGATGGTTTGCCAAAAACGGTACATTCTTTCTAAATGTGCCGGCCACTGATTGCCAATTTTTTCATTAAAAACAGGGCCAATTAAGTTGTCTTGCTGCACTTTAGTATAGAAAGAATCTACCAGTAATTTGATATCATCAAGGTTTTTTATGTCTGTTAAATCGTTCATGTTTTTAGAAATAGTGAAGTACAAAGTTAGCTGGTTTTTAACCAATTAACTGATGGAATAAGTCTTGTTTTTCGTTCAGGTATTTGTATTCAAAACCTTTATTATCCATTTTTTCTTTTATGGCAACGATATCGTTTTTATTTTTAAGTTCAAGACCTACAACTGCCGGGCCCACTTCGCGGCTGTTTTTCTTGGTAAACTGAAAATAAGTAATGTCATCATCAGGACCTAAAATGTCATTAACAAATTCCTTTAAAGCACCGGGGCGTTGAGGAAACTGGATCATAAAATAATGCATTAATCCTTCGTAAAGTAAAGAGCGTTCTTTTATTTCGGCTGTGCGTTCAATGTCGTTATTACTTCCGCTGACGATGCATACCACGGTTTTTCCTTTTATTTCTTCTTTATAAAAATCCAATGCAGAGATAGTTAAAGCTCCAGCGGGTTCTACCACCATAGCTTCTTCGTTGTACAAACGTAAAATAGTAGTGCACACTTTCCCTTCCGGAACAAGAATAATGTCACTCAGGTTTTTTTGGCAAATTTCAAAAGTCATTTTGCCTACTTGTTTTACGGCGGCTCCATCTACAAATTTATCGATGTTTTCTAAAACACTCACTTTGCCATTAGCTATCGAAGTTTTCATAGAGGGCGCTCCTTCGGGCTCCACGCCAATGATTTTAGTATTGGGACTCAAGTGTCTGAAAACTTCCGAAAGTCCGGATGCAAGTCCGCCACCGCCTATTGGAACAAAAACATAATCGATAGGTTTCTTATAACTTTCCAGAATTTCAAGACCTACAGTTCCCTGTCCTGCCATTACTTTTATATCATCAAAAGGATGGATAAAAGTTATTTTGTTTTCGGTAGCATCTGCCATTGCAGCGGCATATGCATCATCAAAGGTGTCGCCGGTAAGTACAATTTCGATAAAATCACCTCCAAAAAGGCTTACCTGTTTCAGTTTTTGTTTCGGGGTGGTTTTGGGCATGTATATTTTGCCTTTTATGTGTAGCAGTTTGCACGAATAAGCTACTCCCTGAGCATGATTTCCGGCACTGGCACATAATACGCCTTTTTCCTTTTCGGCAGTGGTTAAGGTACTGATTTTGTTATAAGCTCCTCTTATTTTATAGGAACGAACGGGTTGTAAATCTTCTCGTTTTAATAAAATCCGTGCATTAAATTCTGTAGATAAATTTAAATTTTCAGATAAAGGTGTTGCTGTTATAACTTCTTGTAATTGCTTTTTTGCTTCTTGTATTTGATGGAATAATTTCATGTTTTTCGGGTATAAAAAAACCTCCTGAAGAGGAGGTTTATAAATTTGTATCTGGATTACTGATTTACATAACACTCCGCCATTATTGTTGAATAATGTTAATCGAAATGTTGATGTAAATAGTTTTGTTCATTGTTTAATTTGAATTACAAATATATCAATTTATGTTTATAAATTTAAAAGACTTATTTTTTTGTTTCAGTTGGCGGGAACTGCGCGAGAATTTTGGCTACAAACTCATTGATTTGTTGTTCTTTTTCTCTTCGGTTTTCGGTAAGTGTACCTATTCCTTCTCCTTGCCAGATAAGCTCTTTTTTCTTAGCATCGATTAAATCAATGTAAAGTGTTCCCTGAGTTGATGATGTAGCATAGGTGTTTCCTCCCCAAAAATAAGGGTTCCATCCCCATCCCCAACCGTATCCCCAACCCATATTGAATTGGTTTACGTCAACTTGTTCTCTTTCTTTGGTAAAAATATTAATCAGTAAATCAGGATTTTCACTTTTAGTCATTCCTTTTTTACTTAGTTCGTTGTCAATAGCACGTAAGATTCTTTTTTTATCTAATTCAGATATTTGAACACGGTCAACGCCTTTTTTGTGAAAAGCATAGGTTTTGTACTGAGTAAAATCAGCACGACTGTCAAAATCAGAATAGACCCTTACAGAGCTACAAGAGCTCAAAACAAAAAGAAATAAAAGCGGTAATATTTTGAGTGTTTTCATGGTGCAATTATTTGATTATTATATAATTAAAGATTCGGTTTTATTTTATATACGATGAAAAACCATAAAAGATTTAAAATAAACTGTCTTTATGATTTTGTTAGCGTTATTTTTTATTCGTTCCTGTTTTTTTATCATATCCATAAGGACAGTGTCGGCAACCACTTTTACAACAATACCCTCTTTTTAAATGATGCTTTTCAGTAAAACATTTATATCCTTCGGGGGTGTAATAGAAATCTTCACCTTCTATTAATTTATTTTCATTACTTTGTCCTGTCATTAATAGGTTTTATTTCTGTTTTTGAAAAGTCAAAAAACAATTGTTGTCTACACAAATTTATAAATTAATAAACCAATGTTTTTTATTGTTAACAAGTATTTAATACCAAAAGGTTTTCGTGGCTTAACGGCTTATCCGTTTGTGTTTTTAAAATATCGTGTTGATAAAGAAAACCCTGTTTTTATCAATCATGAACGCATTCATTTAAAACAACAATTAGAATTACTGATACTGCCTTTTTTCATTTGGTACGTTCTGGAATACCTGATTTACCTGTTAAAATATGGTAACAAAAACCGTGCCTATAGAAGTGTATCATTTGAAAGAGAAGCATATAGCAATGAGTCAGATATGGATTATCTTAAAAAAAGAAGGATTTTTAGTTTTTGGAAATATTTGTTTCAATCGAAATAAGCAGAGCTGTAACCGCAAGTGTGCAAAGATTTTTGCAAATTTTTGAAGATTTAATACAGTAGATTAGCAGAATTTTTTTTAATAACTTTTAAATTCAAAAAAGAAAATATAATTTGCGAATTAGCGGTAATAAAATTATCATAGAGATAATAAGATTCTTCGTGTATTCGCGACGAAAAAAGTTTCCTTTATAACTATAAGTTTTACCTTTGTCAAAAATAATTGCTTTGAATCAAAAACTGCAAATCACGTTTCCAAATTCTATTTCCGTTACTATCAAAAGGGAAGATTTAATTCATCCTGTTGTTTCGGGAAATAAGTTCAGGAAACTAAAGTACAATTTGCTTCAGGCAAAAACCGAAAATAAAAAAACGCTGCTCACCTTTGGTGGAGCTTTTTCAAATCATATTGCTGCTGTTGCTTTTGCAGCCAGAGAAAATGGTTTTCAATCCATAGGAATTATTCGCGGAGATGAATTAAGAGATAAAATTGCACAGAATGCTACGTTGCAATTTGCTCAGGAATGTGGTATGCAATTTGAATTTGTTTCTCGTGAAGCTTATCGCTTAAAGAATGAATCTTCGTTTTTAGAAGAATTAAAATTGAAGTTTGGTGATTTTTATCTGATTCCCGAAGGTGGAACTAATGAGTTAGCGGTTAAAGGTTGTCAGGAAATTTTAACCGATGAGGATCGTGAGTTTGATTATATTTGTTGTGCAGCAGGAACAGGCGGAACCATTTCGGGAATTATTAACAGCGCCTTACCGCATCAAAAAGTTTTAGGATTTCCAGCTTTAAAAGGCGACTTTTTACAAGATGAAATTTGTATTTTTGTGCAAAATAAAAATTGGAAGTTAATTAATGACTATCATTTTGGCGGATATGGCAAGGTAAATGAAGAATTGATAGCCTTTATTAATGATTTTTATGATACAAATCAAATTCCTTTGGATCCTGTTTATACCGGAAAGATGGTTTTTGGCGTTATAGATATGATTCAAAAGAATTATTTTCCGGCTCAGTCCAATATTTTGCTTATTCATACCGGTGGTCTTCAGGGAATTCAGGGGATGAATGCAAAACTAAAAAAGAAACAATTACCAACAATAGCTATCAATGTTTAAAAAAAGCCTACTTTTATTTATTGCCTTAACACTTATTAGTTGTCACGCTACCAAATCCCCTATTGTAACAACAAAAAAAGCAGCGAGTAAAAACACAACTTATTCTTCCAGAAACAAAAAAAATAATACAGCTAAACCTAAAAGTCGTAACGAAGTAATTGAATCGACTTCGAGAACGGTGGTTACTAATGATATTGTTAGTAATTATGTTTTGCAGTACAAAGATGTTGCTATGGGAAATATGAAAACTTATGGCATTCCTGCGAGTATTATTTTGGCTCAGGGAATTCTGGAATCAGGAGCCGGGAGAGGGGATTTGGCTGTAAGTGCTAATAACCATTTTGGGATTAAATGCCACGCTGACTGGAAAGGTGATTCTGTTAGACATGATGATGATTCCAGCCAGGAATGTTTTAGAAAATACAATAAAGTAGCCGAATCGTATAAAGATCATGCTTTATTTTTAACAGGTAAAGGTCGTTATGCCAGCTTATTTACTTTAGACAAAGACGATTATAAAGCATGGGCAAAAGGATTAAGAAAAGCAGGTTATGCCACTGATCCGAGATATCCGGATAAATTAATATCTTATATTGAACGTTATAATCTAGGGCAATATGACGCCATGGTGTTAGGAACACGATATATCCCAATAGAAAATCAAAACACCAGAGTTGTGAATATAGAATCAGGCAGTGAGGGTTTTTATGAAGTTCAAAAAGGGGATACTTTGTATTCTATTTCAAAAAAATACAATGTGCTGGTAGAGGATTTAAAACGGAAAAATAATCTTTCAAACAATACGCTTTCCATCGGACAGATGTTGAAAGTGAATTAATAAGTGTAAATAAAATAAGTTAGAAATTAAGGTTCTTTTTAAATCTGAAATCTACAATCTGAAATTTAAAAATAAATGTTATATCAAAGAAGTAGTCAGTTATTTGCTGAAGCAGAAAAAGTAATTCCGGGAGGCGTTAATTCGCCGGTTAGAGCATTCAAATCAGTAGGAGGAACGCCCATTTTTGTAAAAAAGGCCAAAGGTGCTTATTTATATGATGAAGATGGAAACCGCTTAATTGATTATATTAATTCCTGGGGTCCCATGATTTTAGGTCATGCTTTTGAACCCGTAGTCCAGGCTGTTACTGAGAGAGCTAAACTGGGAACTTCTTTTGGGATGCCTACCGAATTAGAAACTCAAATTGCCGCTTTGGCTGTATCGATGGTTCCTAATATTGATAAAATCCGTTTTGTAAATTCAGGAACTGAAGCCTGCATGAGTGCGGTAAGACTGGCTCGCGGATTTACGAAGAGAGATAAAATTATCAAATTTGCAGGTTGTTATCACGGACATTCGGATTCTTTCCTGATTCAGGCAGGAAGTGGAGCTATGACATTTGGAACACCTAATAGTCCTGGTGTAACAGCCGGAACTGCTAAGGATACCTTGCTGGCTACCTATAATGATTTAGAAAATGTACAAACTTTAATTACAGCAAATCCAAACGAAATTGCTGCTATTATTGTAGAACCGGTTGCCGGAAATATGGGATGCGTGCCACCGGTAAAAGGATTTTTAGAAGGCTTACGCCAATTGTGTTCAGCAAACGGAATTTTACTGATTTTTGATGAGGTAATGACCGGTTTTCGTTTGGCAAAGGGTGGTGCTCAGGAATTATTGAACATCAATGCAGATATTGTTTGTTTCGGAAAAGTAATCGGAGGAGGACTTCCGGTAGGAGCTTTTGCTGCACGTGAAGAAATTATGAATTACTTAGCGCCAATAGGTCCGGTTTATCAGGCAGGAACCTTGTCAGGTAATCCATTGGCAATGGCTGCTGGTCTGGCAATGCTGGAGTCTCTAAATAATGATGCGGCTATTTTTCAACGATTAGAAGCAAAAACAGCTTACTTAGAAGCAGGTATTCATAAAGTGTTAAAAGCTAATAATATTGTTTATACTATTAATAGAGTAGGCTCAATGATTTCGGTTCATTTTGATGCGAGTCCGGTTATTGATCTTAAAACAGCTGCTAATGGAGATAATGAGATCTTTAAGAAATTCTTCCACGGTTTGCTGCAAGAAGGAGTTTATATTGCACCATCGGCTTATGAAACCTGGTTTATTACTGATGCTTTGAGTTACGAAGATTTGGATTTTACTATAAATGCCATTGATAAAGTTTCAAAAACATTATAATTAAAAGAGCAAAAAAAAAGCTTCGAGTTTGATCTCGAAGCTTTTTTTTAGTTTTCCATATCCGCTCCACCTTGTGGTCGTTCTGGTCGGTCTCCCATTCCGCCACCTTGACGGTTACCCATTCTTTTTCTCATTTCAGCTTGATTAGCTTCCCATTTTTTTAATTGTTCCGGAGTTAGAATTGTTTTTAATTTTTCTTCCGTTTTTTTTCTTTCTTCCATCATCTGTTCTCTGGAAAAACCAGTTTGAGCCTGTCTGTTTTTAGCTTGTTCAGCATAAAGTTGTTTTACTTGCTCTTGTTGTTTCGCATCAAGATTTAATTGTGTTGTCAATCTTTCAACCCGTTTTTCCGGAGAAAAATCACCTCTTTGTGGTCTGTCATTGTTGTTTTGAGCAAAACTTGAAGCTCCCACAACAAATAATGCGGCAATAATTAATTTTTTCATTTTTTCTTTTTTTGATTAATGTTAAAAGTTTATTGGTATAAGATGTTAATTATAGAATAAGGTTTAATGCTTAAGGTGAAAATTAATAAAATAGTAGTTAATACCTTGTAGAATTAATAGTTTGAAAAACAAAATTTTATGTGATTCAAAGTCTGTCTATTAAAAATCTGTTGTTAATATAACAGTCAAAACTATTTTTGTGTTAAAATAAAAATACTTAAGTATTTTAACGTAGTTTTACTTAATTTTACTTTTTAAAAAGAATTTTTAGCCACTGGAAACATAAATTTCAAAAACTGCTCCAAATGAAAAACAGAACATACAACATAAAGGCGCTGCTTATTGCTACCGTATTGTCACTATTGATGATTGTATTGGTTTTTTACGGTTCCCGGGAATTACAAAATTTTGATGCGGCTTTGATTACGTATTTATTCGGGACTGTGTTTGCTTTTTTTGGTATTGTTTACCGTTATACAGTTTGGCTGCAAAGACCACCTACCTGGATTTATTTTAAAAGAGGGGTTTGTTTCTTATTTACAGGAAAAGTTTTTTCTCATTTTTGGTTTGCTTCTAAGGAAACGGTTTCCAATATTGTTTTTCAAAAATTTATTTATCCAAGAGGAAAATACCGTTGGATGGCTCATTTTATGATTGCAGTGGGCTGTACTTCGGCTTTCCTGATTACTATTCCATTGACTTTTGGATGGGTGCATTTCACGATGGCACCTAATTCGATTTCTGTATATGAAGCCCATTTCTTTGGATTCAAATTAATGGAATTTGATTTGGATTCTGTTATGGCATTCATGACATTTCACGCCTTAAACTGGTCGTCCTATATGGTGATTTTTGGTGCGGGATATTACCTGAGAAGACGATTGACTAATCCCGGTTTAATTGCGACACAAACATTTGAAGGCGATTTATTACCCCTTATTCTATTGATAGCAATTTCGGTTACAGGACTTGGTTTGACTTATTCTTATGAGTTTATGAAAGGTCTCGCTTTTGATTTTCTGGCTGTTTTGCATGCTGTCACTGTAATCTTGTTTTTGATATGGATTCCGTTTGGGAAGTTTTTTCATATCATTCAGCGTCCGGCACAAATTGCAGCACATATTTACCATAGAGTAGGAAAACAACAAGGAATGGCGGTTTGCGAACATACAGGAGAAGAATTTGCAACTAATTTGCATATTAAAGATCTTAAAATGCTAACCAAAAAATTAGGATTTGATTTTGACAGAGAAGATGGCAGTTCGCATTTGGATTTAAGTCCGGAAGGAAAAAGATCCCGTTTAGCACAGGCCCATTTAAAGGCAAGGCAGGCAGGTGGGGAATTATTTGGATAATTTAATGAAAGTAAAAGAATTTAAACATGGCTAAATTACCTGTTTCAGAAGAACATATTATTACACAGTTTGGTCCTCATAAAAATTACAGTCCAAAAGAAGGTTATGAAGGAAGAGACGAACCGGATCAATTAGTAAAAACCCATTGTTGTTTTTGCGGAATGCAATGCGGAATTCAGTTATCAGTTAAGGAAAATAAAGTAGTAGGTTTTGAACCCTGGATGGAATTTCCTTTTAATGAAGGCCGATTATGTCCCAAAGGAGTACAGCGCTATTTGCAAAACAATCATCCAGACCGGCTTTTAAGTCCATTAAAAAGAGTAGAAGGACAAGGTTTTGTCCCTACCTCCTGGGATGAGGCCATGTCTAAAACAGTAAAAGAAATCCAACGCATTCAAAAAGAATATGGCAACGATGCCTTTTCTGTTCTTTCCGGAGTTTCATTGACCAATGAAAAAAGTTATTTGATGGGTAAATTTGCCCGTGTAGCTTTAAAAACGAAGAATTTAGATTACAACGGTCGTTTGTGCATGGTAAGTGCAGGAGCGGGAAATAAAAAAGCTTTTGGTTTAGACAGAGGTTCGAATAACTATTCGGATTTAGAATATGCCGAAGTAATTATTGTGGCTGGAGCCAATGTCAGTGAAACTTTCCCCACATTAACACACTGGATTTGGAAAGCACGAGATCGCGGAGCCAAATTAATAGTCATTGACCCCCGAATAATTCCTCTTGCCAGAACAGCTGATCTTCATTTAGATATACGTCCCGGAACCGATTCGGCTTTGTACGGT
This sequence comes from Flavobacterium flevense, assembly GCF_900142775.1. Lineage (GTDB taxonomy): Bacteria > Bacteroidota > Bacteroidia > Flavobacteriales > Flavobacteriaceae > Flavobacterium > Flavobacterium flevense. Next base: position 223,341 of record NZ_FRCC01000001.1, on the reverse strand, counting down.
GCTATGTTGAAATATTTGGCAGATCATGATATGTTAGACCATGATTTTATAGATAATCATACGTCAGGATTTCAGGAAACTTTAGATGCTGTAAAGGACAATACGCTGGAATGGGCTGAAGAAATTACAGGAATTAAGAAAGAAAAAATCCAACAGGCAGCTGAATTATGGGGAAGAGCCAGTACCAGTTTCCTGCTTCATGCCCGCGGAATTGAACATCATTCTAAAGGAGTGGATAATGTACTAGGTTGTATCAATTTAGTTTTGGCAACCGGAAGAATTGGTAAACCTTATTGTGGTTATGCAACTATTACCGGACAAGGAAATGGTCAGGGAGGAAGAGAACATGGACATAAATGCGATCAATTACCGGGAAACAGAGATATAGAAAATCCGGAACATCGCAAGTATATTTCGGATGTTTGGGGAATTGATGAGAAAGATTTACCGGGTAAAGGTTTGTCAGCATACGAAATAATTGAGGCTATTCACAGAGGTGAAATCAAAGGTTTGTTATCAATATGTTTTAATCCGTTAGTTTCGTTGCCTAACAGCAATTATGTTCGGGAAGCATTAGAAAAATTAGAATATTATGTGTGTATTGATTTCTTTTTAAATGAGACCGCTCGCCATGCTGATGTTGTTATGGCAGGTTCATTACAAGAGGAGGAAGAAGGAACAACAACTTCGGCTGAAGGTCGTGTTATTCGAATAAGACAAGCGGTAACGCCTCCCGGAGATGCCAGAACAGATACTTCGATAATCTTAGAATTAGCAAAGCGTTTGGGAGTAAGAACCAAATTTGCTTTCGAAAATAGTGAAGAAATTTTCAATGAGTTGCGTGTGGCTTCCAAAGGAGGAACAGCTGATTATAACGGTATCACTTATAAAAAGATAGAAGATAATATGGGTGTTTTTTGGCCTTGCCCAACCGAAGATCATCCCGGAACGCCACGTTTATGGGAAGACAGAAAGTTTAAAACCCCAGATGGTAAAGCTCATTTTAATCCCGCACCATACAAACTTCCGGGTGAAGTAACCTGCGTTGATTATCCTGTAATTTTAACTACAGGACGTGTAGTTTCTCAATATCTGAGCGGAACGCAAACACGAAGAATTGGGAAATTAGTAGACCAGTATCCGGAGCCTTTAGTAGAAATACATCCTAATCTGGCAAAACAATTTGGAATCAGACAAAGAGAATTAGTTAGAGTTTCTACCCGCAGAGGAGAGGGAATTTTTCCGGCTAATATTGTAGAAACCATTCGGGAAGACACCGTTTTTATTCCGTACCACTGGTCTGGGAAAAAATCGGCAAACCAGTTAACTCCGGGTACATTAGATCCTATTTCTAAAATACCTGAATTTAAAGTTTGTGCCTGTCATTTGGAACCACTTAATGAAATTGCTCCGCCTTCAAATGAATCAACGGCTTATGCAAGTGTTTAATCTATAAAGAAGAAAGTAAATGAACTATACCAGTTTTAATAAAAACGAAGAGTTTTTTGTAGATATGCAACGTTGCATTGGCTGTAAAGCCTGCGAATTAGCTTGTGCTGAGTGCGAAACAAACGGTCAGGAATCGATGATCCATGTTAATTATACAGATCGTGCAGCAACGGTTCAAACTACCGTTCAGGTGTGTATGCATTGCGATGATCCTGTGTGTGCTAATGTTTGTCCGGCTGATGCAATTTCGAAAGACGAATTCGGAATTGTTCACACCGCTAATACAGAAAGATGTATTGGTTGTTCGAATTGTGTAATGGCTTGTCCTTTTGGTGTACCCAAAAAAGAAGAGAATTACGATTTGATGATGAAGTGCACGATGTGTTATGACCGAACCAGTGTAGGTAAAAAACCGATGTGTGCCACAGTTTGTCCAAGTGGAGCCTTGTTTTATGGTACCAAAGATGAAATTCAGGAAATGCGTCCGAATAGTACCCCCGTAAATACTTTCTTTTTTGGAAAAGAAGTGGTGAATACCAAAGTGAATATCATGATGCCAAAAGGCAGTACGGAATTGATTATATATTAAGAAGTTAGAAGTTAGAAGTTAGAAGTGGGAAGTTAGAAGTGGGAAGTTAGACGTAGAAAATTTTTTCCACCCTTTAGGGAGGGGAAAGAAAAAAATAGAACATAAAGAGGTTAGAAGTGGGAAGTTAGAAGATGGAAGTTAGACGTAGAAAATTTTTTCCACCCTTTAGGGAGGGGAAAGAAAAAAATAGAACATAAAGAGGTTAGAAGTGGGAAGTTAGAAGATGGAAGTTAGACGTAGAAAATTTTTTCCACCCTTTAGGGAGGGGAAAGAAAAAAATAGAACATAAAGAGGTTAGAAGTTAGAAGTTAGAAGTGGGAGGTTAGGAGTTAGACGTAGAAAATTTTTTCCACCCTTTAGGGAGGGGAAAGAAAAAAATCAGAACATAAAGAAGTTAGAAGTTAGAAGTTAGAAGTGTCTCAACTTAAAAACTAAAACCTGGAATCAGAAATACAAACTTTTTACAACATAAAAAATGTCTAAAAAAGAAGAGAATTTAAATAAAAACTGGAAGAAAGATTTTCCAATTGAAAAACAACAGGCAACAAATGTAAGCCGTCGTGATTTTGCTAAATTTCTAACGTTGGTTTCCGGAGGATTGATGGTAGGAAGTGGTTTAGTTACCGCTAAAGCTTATATGTATCCTAAAGAAGAAATGGCGGGGGAACATTTTGTATGTAAAAAAGAAGAAGTACCCGTAGGCGGGACACGTGCTTTTGTTATTGAAGGAAGTACAATACCTTATATTTTAATTCATCTGGAAACTGGCGAGTTTAAAGCGTATGAACAGAAATGTACCCACCTTTCCTGTTCGGTTTTTTACAAGCCAGGAACCGGAATTATTCATTGTCCTTGTCATGAAGGTTCTTTTGACGCTAAAACAGGAAATGTATTAGCTGGCCCGCCTCCAAGAGCTTTACCAAAATTAGATGTTTTTTTCAAAGAAAATGCCGTGTATGTAAGAGCAGTTCAAGAAGAGAAAATAGGATAAGTTAAAAAATAGCGCCATTATGAGTAATTTTAGAAGAAGCCAAAATCAGTCTAATCCCAATAAGTTAAATGCGATTCTTTCGACTGTGATTTTTATATTGATTCTGAATGTAACCATTCAAATCTGGCTGTTGTATGCCGCTTTAAATAATGCTTTGGATAATAATAAAGAGATTCTTATTCCGGCTTTTGTAGCTTCGTTTGTATTGTTTTTAGTTGGTATTTGTTGTATTTATTATATGCCAACAGGGAATACAAACTCAGTAAAATAAAGAAAAATTTCACTGTTTATTGACGTGAAAAAAAAATGAAAATTAAAAAGATATTGTTGTATTTTTGAGCACCCCAAAATAATACAACATGAAAAAAAATCTACTTGCATTGTCACTATGTGGCTTGTTCTTAATTCAATCTTGTCAATCTGATGATAACTTATCAGGAACAGATGAAAAAGTTATTTTAAATGCCAATTCCGAAAGTTTAAACAATAGAATCAGTCTTAGTGGTTCAGGAGTATTGGATTTAGTTACTTCCTCAAATATTAGTGGTAAAACTACCGAAGAAGAAGCAGGAACATTCCCAATGTCATTATTAGCCGAAGTGGAACCACCTACTTATGAAGGAAAAACTTTAATGGCAACTCATGTTGATGTTAAAGATAATTATGTTTATGTATCTTATAATACTCAGGGAGAGACTTATTTAGGTGGAATTGATGTTATTGATATCAGCAGTCCTAATAATCCTAAATTAGTAGTTCAGGCTATTTTGCCAAATGTAGATATTAGCACAGTACTTTTTGATAATGGAAAATTATACATCGCTGGTGCTGTAGATGCAGATATTAATAATGTTCCTACTCCTGCTTTTGTCGCTCAAATGCCTTTACAATCAGGTTTATTGACTAATGATTATTTGTTAAATTCCTTAGCTGGTTATGTTGGCACAGGACTTGCTGTTGCCGATTCAAAATATTATGCTGTTTCCGGAAATAATGGTGTTCTTGCTAAATTAGATAAAACTACTAATACTATCGAAACAACAATTGCTGTTGACGATTTAAGAGCTTTAGGGCGTATTGATAATAAAATAGTAGTTTTAAGTGGTACCGAAGGAGTGAAAGTTTATAATGCAGGAACCTTAAATTTAGAATCTTCATTTTTTACTTCTACAGATGTTGCAGAAGCAAAAAGGACAATTGATTTTCAGGGAAATAATATTTTAGTTGCTCAGGGACCGTCAGGTTTAGGGATTTACAATTTAAGTGGTGTTTTACAACAAACTATAGCAGCTCCAACTGCTGCTGTGGATGTTGATCAAAATGATGTTGTTACAAATGCGGTTTCTGTATATGGAGATTATGTATATGTTGCAAATGGTGCGGCCGGAATTACAGTCTATAAAACAACAAATGGAACATTAAATCCGCTAGGAACAATTGCTCTTTCAGGTTCTTCTAATTATGTAAAAAGTGTGGGGGATTATATCTATGTTGCCAATGGAAATGGCGGACTTAAGATTATCAAAAAAGTTACTGTTTCTGCTATTGATTGCAGTAGTTTTGCAACTTATAACGGAGGTCAACATTTAAATGTAAATTCAGGAGATAATTTTAGTTATCAGGGTAGTGCTTCTTTAAAAGGAATCAATGTTAATGATAGACTTACTTTTTGCGGTTCATTAGCAATTTCGCAAGGAGTAAATGTTAATAGTAATGGTATTTTTACTATGAAAGGATCAATGGCACAAGGGCAATATAATAGCAATAGTTCAAACTTTAATCTAAACGGTACTCTTAAAATAGAAGGAAGTGTTGTGATTTACGGTAATTTTGTAATGAATAGTGGTGCTAAACTAGAGTTTTTAGGATCCGATTCAGAGATCACAATTTATGGTAAAGTTACTAAAAATAACGGTGTTACTATCACAGGTACATACAAAGATACTTTCAATAAGTTGAAGTAAAAAAAGAATAAAATATACTAAAAAGGCTGCTTACAATAATTTTGAAAGCAGCCTTTTTTATTTTAGATAGCTTCAGAAGCTTCAAAAAATAAAATTATTTTTCGGAGTTTTCTTTGTGTCTCATGTCTTTTTTCATTCCTTGAGATCCGTGATTTCTAATCCCTTTATTTTTTCTCATGCCTTCACGATGGTGTTTTTTCATTTCGTCCCATTTTTGAAACTGCTCAGGTGAAAGAATTTTTTTCATTTTTCCATTCATGGCAATTTGCTCATCCAGCATTTTGCTTTTCATTTTAAAAATTTCGTCCGAAGTAGGTTTTTCTGTTCTTGCTTTTCTGTCTTTCATAAAGGCTTCTCTTTTTGCACTTTTTTCAGCAATAATTTTGCTCATGTCTTTTTGTTGGGAAGCATTTAAATCCAGTTCTAATGTCATTTTTTTCAACATGAGTTCATTGCGTTGTTCAGCAGTGAATTTCTCCATCTGTTTTCCGTCATGTCTTCTTGGTCTGTCCTTTTTTTCCTGTGCATAAGAGGTTACGCTTATGATTGCGATTAAAGCAATTGTGGCTAATTTTTTCATAGTATTTTGTTTTTTTAAATAAGACAGAGGAATCAGATTAAAGTTTAATTGTTAAGAATAAATTGTGATTTTTATTTCTTTATCTGATAACTGCTTTTTACCACAATAGGAATTCCATTATTAGTGATTCCTTCTAAATCGATATTTACAGTTGTATCAACTTCATTATTATAATATGAAATTGTAGCGCTTCCTTTTTCATCAGGCTGAATGTACGGATTCCAATACAAGGTATTTCGAATATCGGCTTTGTCCTTTTCCAGTGGATTTGGTTTACTGTAATCAGGAGAATAGAAAAAACGGGTATTTTGATAGCCATTGACAGGCATCGCTATGGAATGAAAAACTTTTTTACTTGTAGTGCTTCCTTTGCCCATTTTGGTATAGATGATTATGGCTCCATTAGCACCTTGTGAACCAAAAATGGCAGCTCCGGGACCTTTTATAGCTTCAATTTTAGCAATATCATCGATTGAAATAGAAGACAAAAGATCCATATCCGTTTCTATTCCATCCACTAAAATAACCGGTGGTCCATTATAACGGTTAAAACGAACAGAATTTACTGTAGCGGTTACATTAGGAATGGTCATTTGCAGCAGCATAAAAATGTTTGAAAACCGAGGTCCTTTTTCTTCAGGAATATAGGTAAAATCGGCAAAACCATAGCGACTTTCAGGTGTGTCATCTTTTTTCTTTTTTGCAGTAATAATTACATCTTTCAATTGGTTTTCTTCGGGAATATTAAAAAGAATGTTTTTATTTCGAATGTTGGTTTCAAGCTGAGTAATTTGGTTTTCTTCCTCATTCAGAGGTTTAAAAGCTTTAAAATCGACAGTCATGGGCAGATTGTAAATGGAGTCCAATACAAATTCACCCCTGTTTTTCCCTTTCTGATTTTTTGTATTCAGCAGCATGGTAGCGGTGCCTTTGAAAACTATATTATTAAATTCAAATTTCCCATTCACATCAGTAGTGTCATTTAACATTGCGGTAGCTTTGTTATTTAAAAGAATCATTTGGACCTGATTATTTTCTTTGGCTGTAGTGCCAATTAAATTCTCCACTTTTCCAGTAATTGAAATTCCTTTTTCTACTTTAAAGTTTTGACTTTTATGGAGATTTGGGAATTTCTTCCAAACAAAATCACGCCATCCCTGGGTTAATAAAAGTAAATCTAAATGAAATAATCGGGCAGGATTCGAGTGGTTGAAATAGTAATTAGGCTTGTGCACTTTTCCCCTAATATCCGAAGCCATAAGGAAATAAGAACAAATGTCTAATGTATTGTCAAAATTTTCGTTTATACCATTGGTATCCGTTGCCGCTATCGAAAAGTTGGCAATGAGTGGATTACCTTGTTTGTCTTTTGCCGAAAGGTTAAGGTTTACTTTTTCCTTTGGAATATATTGTTTTTTATCTGTGGATAAAGAGACTGTAATATCATTATTTTTTTCAATGTAAACTAATCGTTCGCTTTGAGGTCTGGAAAGTTTATCATAAAGTGTGACTTGTGCAATTCCCTCCGGAAAATTTTCCTCAGGTAGTATAAACGAAAGTTTAGGATCTTTTAAGGGCTGAGTTCCTTCAAAATAAGTAATGCCTCTTGTGGTGCAAATCAGTGTTAAATCAGCATCCGGATTTTGATTCAGCGTGGCTGCATTGGTTTTAATAGTGACAACTTTTTTCTGGTCAATGCTATTAATGCTCAAGGTATAACCTGTTTTTTGAACTTCAGGAAGATTTATTTTTAGTTCTTCATTGTTAGCTGTAGTCACTTTAGCATAATACTTTTGGTCTTTTCCGGGTTGTAATATAAATTTCCCCATGCCGTCATGAATACTTTTGAATAAGGTAATTGGTTTATCAGTAGTATCATAAATAGTCCCTTTTATTTCCATTGGGTTTCCATAGGAATCTGTTGCTTTGAAGGCTACATTACTAATTACTTCTTCCAAAAGTGAACCACCTTCGGGGAAAAAATCAATTAAAATTGCTGCCGGATCTTCAACTTTAGAATTATCTTTTTTGTTTTTTGCTATTGTTTTTGTATTGTCATTTTCTTGATAAAGAATTGTATTGTCTTTATTGGGACTTATAATCCGGATTTCTTTTTTGAATATAAAATCATCTCCATAATTCCGCATCCAATTGGTATAAGCTCGTAATTGATAAGTTCCTGGTTTGACACCCAAAGAATCTGCCAATATAAAATCACCATGACCCAGACCGCCTTCAAGGTTGGTAATATTGCAACTGATTATTTTAGATTCTGGCGATACAAGTTCTACATAAAGTATTTTGCTATGATCAAAAAGTTGATTGGTATAAGCATAGACTGAGTAAGCTTTATACCATAATGATTCTCCAATTGAGTAATAATCATTGTCAGTATGCAGGTATACTTTTTCAATCTCTGGTATAGTAATTTTTGTTTTTTGAATAGAATCGCCCGACTGTTGAGCAAAATTGATTGTGGGTATGCTGAAAAAAAATACAAGTAGATAGAATAATTTTTTGGTCATAGTGGTTGTTCTTTGGTTCGGTTGTAATAGGGTAACGTTTTTTTAGTTTTTAGAATATAAATGTAATCTATTTATTATATAGATTCGTTTTTTTATAAATGGTTTAATATTATTTCCTAAATTGGAAAACACTTTTAAATAAAAAGAATCCTTTAAAAACAACTCATGAAACATCCTCTTTTACCAATAAAATCAAAAATCGCTTTTTTCTCAACCCAAGCTTATGATAAAGTTTTCTTCGAAAAGTATAATGTTGATTATGGTTACGAATTAGATTTTTTTGATACTCCATTGAATGAGCAAACGGCGAAATTAATTAACAATACTGATGTGATTTGTGTTTTTGTAAATGATGTCGTCAATGCCTCTGTAATCAAACAATTGGCAGAAAGAAAGGTGCGAATCATTGCTTTGCGTTGTGCAGGTTTTAATAATGTAGATTTAGAAGCTGCTAAAAAATATAATTTAAAAGTATGTCGCGTGCCTGCCTATTCTCCTGAAGCGGTTGCTGAACATGCTATGGCTATGATTTTGACATTAAACAGAAAAACACATAAGGCCTACAATCGGGTTCGGGAACAGAATTTTTCTCTTAACGGATTATTGGGTTTTGATTTACATGGCAAAACGGTTGGAATTATTGGAACAGGAAATATAGGAAAAGCATTTGCTAAAATCGTTACAGGTTTTGGTTGCAAAGTTCTGGCTTTTGACATCATTACCGATGCTGAAATGGAGAAAGCCGGAGTAACTTTTGTCTCATTAGAAACTATTTTTAAAGAATCGGATATTATCTCGTTGCATTGTCCGTTGAATGAAAAAACGAAACATCTTATTGATGAAAAATCACTTTCGATGATGAAAGAGCATGTCATGATTATTAACACCAGTCGAGGAGGATTGATAGAAACAGCCTGTGTTATTGAAGGTTTGAAAAAAGGAAAAATAGGTTATTTGGGAATTGATGTTTACGAACAGGAAGAAAAACTTTTTTTCAAAGATCTTTCTGAAGATATTATTCAGGACGATGCAATTCAAAGATTAATGAGTTTTCCAAATGTTTTGGTTACAGCGCATCAGGCGTTTTTTACCAATGAAGCTTTGACTCAAATTGCTCTAGTAACTTTTAGTAATATTGAATCACTACTGACTCAAAATGATATTGATAATAAAGCAGCTTTGTTGGTTTAGAAATAAATTACATGGACTTTAAAATGGTTATTAATGTGTATATTTGTAATATATTTACAAATAAACCCTTTAAGTGATGTTGTTAAACTTTAGAGTAGCTAATTTTAGGTCCATAAATGAAATGGTAGAATTGTCTATGGTGCCAGCTGATTTAAAAAATCCGTTAAACGTAATCAAGAAGACAAATCCCAATGCTACAAAAAATAAAGATTATTATGGATTGACTTCTGCTGCTATTTATGGGCCAAATGCAAGTGGGAAGAGTAATGTTATTAGAGCTTTATATGATTTTAAAAGGTTTGTTGAAGAATCTACAGATAATAAACCTAATAAAATTATAAGTCTATATGATCCATTTAAATTATGTAAAGAAAATTTTCAAAAACCATCTTGTTTTTCAATTGATATTTTAATTGAAAATGTTTTGCATGTTTATTCTGTTGAAGTTATTAGGAGTGAAATTTTGCATGAATCACTTTTTATTTATCCAAAAGGATTGAAAGTGAAAGTTTTCGAGAGAAATCGTCAAGAATTTAGTAAAGGAAATGGTTACGAAGGAATTTTTGAAACTATTAAGCAACGTACAACTGAAAATCAATTGTTTTTAGGAAAAGCTGCTTTAGAAAATGTTGAAATAGCAAAAAATACATATGAACAAATAGGTTTAATTATCGTTCTAACAACCGATGCTTTTCATTCAAATGAATTTAATACTAGCTTTAGTCGAATGATGTTTGAAGATTTAGAATTATGGGGAGAGTTATTGAAATTATCTAAATCATTAATTCAAAAAATAGATACTCAGGTTGTTGATTTCGAGAAAGTAGATGGGAATATTAAAACTTTTCATTTGAATGATAAAAATGAGAAAATTGAATTTGAATTTGAAGATGAATCATCAGGTACTCAAAGAGTAATTGCTTTTGTACCATTTGTTTTAAATAGATTAAAAGGAGGAAGTGTTTTAGTTGTTGATGAATTTGAAAGAAGTTTGCATCCTGAAATAGCTCAGTATATTTTAGGATTGTTTAACGATCCAGAGATTAATAAAAATGGTGCTCAATTTATATTCGCAACTCATGATACTACTTTATTAAGTCCTGAAAATAAGTTGAGAAGAGATCAAATTAATTTAGTTGAAAAAAATGAAAAAGGCGAAACAGAAATGTTTGCTGTTTCTGATATAAAAGGTATTCGAGAAGGAAATTATGAGAAGTGGTATTTAGAAGGTAGATTAGGGGCAATACCTAATATTGCCAGAGAAACTTTTAGACATGAATTGATTGACTACATAAATTCATAAATATGGCTAAAAGACCTAAAAACAACTTTAAGACAAGGGAACTTAAATCTAAAATATTGATTCTTTGTGAAGGTAAGACTGAGGAAAATTATTTCACTGCAATGAAAGAAGATTTTCGCTTACCTAAAACTATTGGCGTAAGTGTTCTTCAAAGTAATAAAGTCGATTGTAAAGGAGTTGTGGAAGAAGCAATCAAAAAAGCTAAACGAGAAGGAATTGAAAAGATATTTGTGGTTTTTGATCATGACAATCAGCCTAAAAGAGATGAAGCTTTTAAGTTAGCAATAGATAAAAATATAACAGTAATTTTTTCAAGTATTTGTTTTGAGTTTTGGTATTTGTTACATTTTAAAAATTCTACAAAAGCTTTTGTTTCTGAGGCAGAATTAGAAAAAGAACTAAAGAAATGTGCAAGAATGGAAAATTATGAGAAGAATGATTTTAAGCATTATTCAATTCTCAAAGATAAAATCACTACTGCTAAATCAAATGCTGAAAATGTGAGATTGTCTGTTGTTGCAAATAATTATGGAGTTGAAGTTTTTAATCTAAACCCTTATTCAAATGTTTGTGAGTTGGTACAATTTTTAGAAAATCAAAGAACATAAAAAAGGAACTCCGTTATGAAGTTCCTTTTGTAATATAGATTTTTAAAAAACTTATCCCACTAATTCCACCATTTTACTTTCGCCTTCGACAGCTACTTTAGTCAAGCCGTGTTTAGACAAACCTTTCATGGCAGCATCCCATTTTTTACCGCTTAAATTTGCAGCAATTTTTAGTTGCGTTAAGTCCATTTTATTTTCACTTTTTTTCAATAAGTCTACGATAAATTTTTCTTCGTCAGAAAGTTCTATTGACACTTGTTTTTTCTCAGGACGCATTTGCGGGAACAATAAAACTTCCTGGATAGAAGCATTATTCGTCAGGAACATCATCAAACGGTCCATTCCAATTCCTAATCCGGATGTTGGAGGCATTCCGTATTCTAAAGCTCTTAAGAAATCTTCGTCAATAATTCCATTCGCTTCATCATCACCTTTGGCAGCCAGACGCATCTGATCTTCAAAACGCTCTCTTTGATCAATTGGGTCATTTAATTCAGAATACGCATTGGCAACTTCTTTTCCACAAACCATCAATTCAAAACGCTCCGTAAGCTCCGGATTGTCACGGTGTTCTTTACAAAGCGGAGACATTTCTTTTGGATAATCGGTGATAAATGTTGGCTGAATATAATTTCCTTCACATTTAGCGCCAAAAATTTCATCAATCAGCTTTCCTTTCCCCATGGTTTCATCTACTTCAATTCCCATGCCTTTAGCAGCTTCATATAATTCAGCTTCGCTTTTGCCGGAAATATCAAAACCGGTAAAATGTTTGATAGAATCCGTCATCGTCACACGGGCATAAGGCGCTTTGAAACTAATTTGGTGTTCGCCAAAAGTAGCATCACTCGTACCATTCACGCCAATAGCGCAATGTTCCAGCAACTTCTCCGTAAATTCCATCATCCAGTTGTAGTCTTTGTAGGCCACATATATTTCCATGGCGGTAAATTCCGGGTTGTGCGTTCTGTCCATTCCTTCGTTACGGAAGTTTTTCGAAAACTCATATACTCCATCAAAACCACCTACAATCAATCTTTTTAAATACAACTCATTCGCAATACGCATGTACAAGGGAATGTCTAATGAGTTATGATGCGTAATAAACGGACGTGCCGCAGCACCACCAGGAATCGCTTGCAAAACAGGAGTTTCCACCTCAAGATATCCGGCATCATTAAAAAATCCACGCATAGCGTTGAACAATTTAGTACGCTTGATAAAAGTATCTTTTACGTTTTGGTTCACCGTTAAATCCACATAACGCATACGGTAACGCAATTCAGCATCGTTAAATGCATCGTGCACTTTTCCGTCTTCATCTACTTTTGGTAACGGCAACGGACGTAAAGTTTTACTTAAAAAAGTAAATCCGTCCACGCGAATACATTGTGCACCCACTTTTGTAGTAAACAATTCTCCTTCAATACCAATAAAATCTCCCAAATCGGTTAATTTTTTGAATACCTGGTTGTATAAAGTTTTATCATCACCTTCACACAAAACATCGCGGTTTACGTACAGTTGAATACGTCCTTCACTATCCTGCAATTCAGCAAAACAAGCTTTTCCCTGATCTCTTACACTCATCAAACGCCCGGCAACAATCACCTTTTTGCCTTCTTCAAATGATTCCTTTATCTGTTTAGAAGTATGATTTACTGGAAAAAGATTAGCAGGATAAGGATTGATTCCCAAATTGCGTAAGGATTGAAGTTTTTCTCTTCGGATAATTTCTTGTTCGGATAATGCCATTATAGTCTGATTTTTAAGACCGCAAAGATACTTTTTAAGTCGCAAAGTTGCAAAGTTTCTAAGTTGCTAAGGAAAAGTTTTTTTAGGAGCAGAAAATTCCCGTTTTTAATTGCGGTTTGTCCCGCTATCCGTTACAATCTCCCGAAGAAAAATCGGGAGGATTTTCACTGCTATCGGGGCTATTTTACAAAGATTTCATTTTCAGAAGCAAAAAAGAAAGAAAAAACTGTTGTAGTAGTTTTGTAAATCTTTTAAAGTTGTGTAAACTTGTAGATATAAACGAAATTTGGGAATGACAGAATCACAAATAAATTTTCTAAAGGAAGTTAAAGAGTCAAATAATATAGTTGATCACAAATCGCATGAAAAAAATATTAGTGATTTAATCAATTTTCTAAAATCATATAAAATAATTTCTAAAAAAAATACAAATTCATTTGAAGTTTCAGACGGATTTTTATTTCATAAACTATTGGATGTAAAATCAATGAGTGATTTTGAAAAATGGTATTCTCATAAAGACAAATTCATAGTTAGCCACGATTTTTCAGGGGCAACAATAGGTCAATTTAATCAATCTGACTTTTTAAAAATTGACAAAACAGAAATTAAACAAATAACCCCTCCTAAAACAAATGAAAAACAATATATTTTAATTGTTTCATTTATAGTTAAATTTTGGTGGGCTTTTATAATTCCGTTAGCAGCTACCATAGTTGGGATTTTAATTGAAAAAGGTATAATTGACATCGGATTTAATTTTTAAAATCCGCAAACATCTTTTAGCGGTCAAACTACATTAGATACTATATTCGGTTAACTAAAAAGAATTTTAAAATATGATTAACAAGTTATCTATTGAACGACAAAAAGAAATTGAAAAGGAAGTTTCAGGAGATACAAAAATGTACTTAGAAAATTGTTTAAATAATTATTCTGAGTATGTTTCAGTTACTCAAAAACTCTTTCACGAGGTTTACAATAAAATAGCGCAATACGACCAAAAATATAACATTCTAAATCATTTATCAGAATATGATGAGGCAACTAAAGCAAATAATATTGATTTACAAATTATTATTTTAGATGAAAGTATTAAACAAGGAATTTATACACCAGTGACATATGAAAGGCTTGCAAAAGCTTATGAAAAAAAGAATGATATTGAATCTGCATATAAAGTGTGTATTGTATGGTTTGAAACTGACTTTTGGAAATTACCGAATACAGCAAATGGAAGTTTACGAATTTTAAAAAGACTTAAACGATTAGAAAAAAAATACGGTGTCTAATCTGATAGCGGATTTTAGGTGTAAATCCGCTATCGATATGATTCTTTTAAATTAATCAAAAGTTCTCGACTTCGCTCAAACTGACAATCTTGTTTTAATTTTAAAAGTCAATTAAAATCGAAAGAAATAAAACTTTGTGTCTTCTCAACTTCGTTGCATTAGTTTGTATATTTGGGAAAAAATAAAAGCACGATGAAATCAAAATTTTTACTCCTTCTTACTTTTTTATTGGTATTAACAAGCTGCAACTTCACCGAAAACCTCGATGTAAAAGACGACGGAACCGGAACTTTTGCATTAGAAATAGATGGTTCGGGTTTAATGGCCATGGCTGGCGATAAACTGACAGAGAGTTTGAGTCAAAAAAATGATGCTAAGGTTATTGATTCTGTTTTTTCATTCAAAGAAATTTTTGAAGCTAAAAAAGACAGTATTTCCAAATTGTCTACCGAGCAACAAGCGGCATTGAAAAAAATGGAAAATTTTATGATGCATATAAAAATGAATGCCGAAAAACAACAGTTTTTATTCTCCATGGATACGCCTTTTAAAAACGTGGCTGATCTTCAAAACATGATGGACGGTTTTAAAACACTTAAGGATTTAAAAGGAAAATCAGATAGCGAGGGAACATCTAATCCGCTGGAAAACAGTATGGACAATAATGCAAAAATAGACTTTGCTTATACTGGTAAAACTTTTAGCCGTAAAGCCATAATTGATAAAGAAGCTTTAGCTAAAATAAAAAATGATTCTCTTGGGATGACAAAAATGATTTTTGCTTCCTCTAAATATACTTTAAAATACCATTTTCCTAAAGCAGTAAAAACAGTTTCTAATCCCGATGCCTTATTTAGTGCCGACAGAAAAACGGTTACAGTAGAATATCCATTTGTAGATTACATGGAACATCCCGAAAAACTAAATCTGAATGTGGTTTTTGAATAATAGTAAATTCGATTTCATTTAAACCGCAAATTATCACAAATTTCCATAGATTAATTTGTGATAATTGGTGTAATTTGTGGTAAAATAACCTCATTTGTTATGTTGTTGTGACTGCGTGGAAAACAGAATAATAAATTGTATTTTTGCATTTCACAAATGAACGAACGAGAAAAATTACTTCGCTCCTCACAATGACAGATGAACAAAAAAATCCAACTTCAAGATTTAGGTACTAAAGATTATAAAGCTACCTGGGAATATCAGGAAGAATTATTCAAAGGAATTGTTGACCTGAAAATTCAAAACCGTAGAGAAGAAACCGAACTTCCAACGCCTAATTATTTACTGTTTGTTGAACATCCACATGTGTATACTTTAGGGAAAAGCGGTGATTTAGACAATTTGCTGCTGTCTGAAAAACAATTGGAAGCTAAAGGAGCTACTTTTTACAAAATCAATCGAGGCGGTGATATCACCTATCACGGACCGGGACAAATAGTAGGTTATCCCATTTTAGACTTAGAAAATTTCTTTACCGATATTCATAAATATTTACGTTTTCTGGAAGAAGCTATTATTCTGACTTTGGCGGAATATGGAGTGGAATCGGGGAGAAGTGATGGTGAAACAGGAGTCTGGATGGGTGTAGGAACACCATTTGCCCGAAAAATTTGTGCCATGGGTGTACGTGCTTCGCGCTGGGTAACCATGCACGGATTTGCCTTAAATGTCAATGCCGATTTAGGTTATTTTGATAATATTATTCCTTGTGGCATTCGTGGAAAAGCAGTAACTACTTTAAATGTCGAATTAGGTGTTGAGAAAGTAGATGAGCAAGAAGTGAAAGCAAAAATCCTGAAACATTTTGCAGAATTGTTTGAAGCTGAGTTTTTTATTTAAACGCAATCCTGATAGCTATCGGGACACAAAGCCCTTCGACAAGCTCAGGGTGACACGCTAAGTTCGCAAAGCTTATATGAACTTAATTGAGGAAATAAAGCAATGAAGCTTAAAAAAACTTACATGACTTATATGTTTAAAAAAAAATTATAAATCTAAGACCAGTTGTTCCGGCAACAGTCTAAAACTCATTCGATGGTATTTGGTTGTACCGTATTTTCTAATAGCTTCCCGATGTTCTTTAGTAGGATAGCCTTTGTTTTGTTTCCAGTTGTACATGGGAAATTCTTCATGAATCTGGTTCATATATTCGTCCCGATAGGTTTTTGCCAGTACTGAAGCCGCAGCAATACTCAAATATTTAGCATCTCCTTTTATAATACTCTGATTGGGAATTGATTTTAATAAATCGATTTCTGCTGTTGTAAATTGTTTTCCGGTAGTGTTTTTAAGACCCAGTTTGGCATTTAAACTTCTGTTTCCATCCACAATAATAAATTGAGGAATGAGATTTAATTTCAAAATCGATTCCTGCATGCCTTTCATTGAGGCATTCAGAATATTTATTTCGTCAATTTCGTCAGGAAATAAATGAGTAACAGCAAAACTCAGGGCTTGCTCTTCGATTATAGGACGCAGATTTTCTCTCAGTTTTTCAGACAATTGTTTGCTGTCATTTAAAAACATGTTTTCAAAATCCAGTGGCAAAATTATAGCAGCAGCCGTTACAGGACCAGCCAGACAACCACGACCTGCTTCATCGGTTCCTGCTTCGATAATAAGTGTAGAAAAATTAGGGGCAAGCATACAGCACTATTTTTGAACAGCAAAGATAAAATTTTTAATATAATTGTTCGTTATTCTAACATTTACTATTAAAGAAGTGGCAATGAAGATGTTTTTTTATACGTTTTTATCGTTTACCTTTGCTGCGTTATTAGTTTGAAAATAAACGCCCAATTATATATCTGATCCGAATGAGAATTCTCTTTTTTTTATATTTCCTGATAGTACCTACGCTGTTGTTCTCTCAAAATGATCCAAGAGAAGAAGAACCTAAAAGATCTTTTTCAGACAGATTAAAAGGAATTAATGACAAGGATAAGGATACAACCAAAGTGGCCACTATGGATATGTATCGTTTTATAACTTTAGAAAGAGATACCACTTATCTGGATACGGCACTTACTATTGAGCGGGAATACAGTCATAATTATCTTAGAAGAGATCTTTTTGGTTTATTGGCTTTGCCCAATGAAGGCCAGCCGTATAACAAACTTCAATACAAGTTAACAGAAATATCTCCTTATCCGGAAATGGGTTTTAAGGCAAAACAATTTAATTTTCTGGAAGCAAACCAAATCAGATATAGCTCTGTTGCTACTCCTGTAACGGAATTGTATTTCAAATCGATTTTAGGAAAAGGACATTCGGTAGATTCCTTCTTTGCTGTAAACGTTTCGCCAAATCTTAATTTTTCTATAGCTTATAAAGGATTACGTTCCGAAGGAAAATACATAAATCAGTTAGTGAGTACCGGAAGTTTTAGATTTACAACCAGTTATAATGATACCGGCAAGCGTTATTTTTTGAACGCTCATTTTACCGGACAAGATGCTTTGCATGAAGAAAATGGCGGAATCACCACTATTGAGGATTTTGAAAGTGAAGATCCTGATTTTAACAACAGACAGCGTTTACAGGTGTATTTTACCGATGCGGAGTCTTTTATGAAGGCCAAACGTATTTTTACAGATCAGATCTTCAGAATCAATCCTAAGCAAGGAAATAATAATTTATATGTGACACACCAGTTCAATTATGAGAATAAATTTTTTGAATACTATCAGCCTACAATACCTTCAGCGGTAGGAACACAGTCGGTAATCAGATTTGGTGATGCTATTGTAACTTCTAATCTTAAAGATCAGACCCATTACAATAAAATGTATAATAAAGCAGGTCTGGTGTATGAGAATACAACACTGGGAAAGTTTCAGTTTTTTGTGGATGATTTTCGCAGTAATTTTTATTATGGACGTATCCTGATTCAGGATGATGGTGTAATTCCTTCTGCTTTATCCCGCCAGATCAATAGTGCAGGCGGGCAATATGAATATCTGAAAAATAAATGGCATGGAAAATTTTTGCTGTCAAGATCCATCACAAATCAGTCGTTGTCTAATTTGGATGCCAAGTTAAATTATAATCTGAATGACGATTTTCAGTTTGTTTTTGGGTACCAGAATTTAAATAAACTACCTAATGATAATTATAATTTGTTCCAGAGTAATTATGTGAACTACAACTGGTCAAATAATTTTAAGAATGAGAAAATTAATGTGATTAGCGGAGAAGCCGTAACGCCATGGTTTGATGCTTCACTGCAAATATCGACTTTGACAGATCATTTGTATTTTGAAAATTCGGCTACTGATCAATCACAGCAAATAGTAACGCCTAATCAGTTTGGAGGAACAATTAAATACCTTTCTCTTAAAGTGAGTAAAGAGCTTACTTTTGGAAAATTTGCTTTAAATAATACTGTGTTGTATCAAAAGACAGATCAGCAGGAAGCCATTTTAAATGTTCCGGAATTAGTGAGCCGTAATACTATTTATTTTAGCAATTATTTCTTTCACAGAGCCCTGTTTCTTCAGGCAGGAATCACTTTAAATTATTTTACAAAATATTTTGCAAATGATTATAATCCGGTTATTGGCGAATTTTTTATTCAACAGGAAAAGAAAATAGGGAATTATCCCAACCTGGATTTCTTTATTAATGCCAAAATTCAAAGAACCAGAATTTATCTGAAAGCTGAACATTTTAATGCAGGATATACCGGAAACAATTATTATTCAACACCTAATAATCCGTACCGTGATATGAGTATTCGTTTTGGTTTGATCTGGAATTTCTTTAATTAGTATTTAAATCCACTTTTTTATATACCCACAAGTTTTTTTGAATCTTGTGGGTTTTTTGTTTTTAATCTTTGTCTAATAAACTTGTGTCATTGATATAAACTTTATATTTGTAGCATAAGTTTTATCACTAAATGAAAATCATTCCTGAAATACTTTTAGATAATTACAAGAAGAGCTTCCCCCAAGGATTAGACCTGAAGTTTAATTCCTTACATGATGCCGAAATCTCAAATGATTCTTTTAGTTTTTATACTTCGGTAGCTTCGGTTTTTTCAAGTAAAATTGAAGGTGAGGAAATTGAATTGGATTCCTATGTAAAACACAAGCGCTTCGGAATTGAATTTCTTCCGGATTACACTAAGAAAATTGATGATTTGTATGATGCGTACTGTTTTGCCAAGAATAATTCTTTGAATAAAAATAATATAGCCGAAGCTCACAGACTTTTAGCGAAAAATATTGTAGCTGAAAATCAACTGGGAAAACATCGAATTCATCCCATGTTTGTGACTACTGATGATGGGCGAATTGAATATGTAGCAGCCTTGCCTCATCAGGTAGATAATGAAATGGAAGCTTTTTATGAAGATGTGGAAAGGTTACTAAACAAAGAATTGGATTTTCAGGAAGTGTTTTATTATGCGAGTTGGATTCATTTGATTTTTGTAAAAATACATCCTTGGAATGATGGCAATGGTCGCACCGGAAGGCTTCTGGAAAAATGGTTTTTGTCTGAAAAATTAGGAGAGAAAGCATGGTTTGTTCAGAGTGAGAAAAATTATTATCAAAACCATCAGCTTTATTACACTAATTTAAGAAAATTAGGATTAGAATATGAATCATTAGATTATTCTAAGGCAATGCCTTTTTTAGAAATGCTGCCACAATCATTACTTTTGTAAATTGGAAATTAATAGCAATTTCAAGTACATTGGCAAAAAAAAAACTGAAACCAACAATTATAAATCTGCAATCTAAAATCAAATGACCTTTACCGCTATCGATTTTGAAACTGCAACTGCTTTTCATCCTTGTTCCGTAGGAATTGTTACGGTTGAAAATGGGATTGTGGTTGATGAGTTTGTTACTTTAATTCAGCCGCCTAATAATTTATATTCTCCGTTTACCATTCAGGTTCATGGTATTTATCCAAGTGATACGGCCAGAGCTAAAAATTTTCTTCAGGTTTTTCCTGAAATCCAAAAAAGGCTTCAAAACAGGGTGGTTGTAGCACATAACGAAAGTTTTGATCGCAACGTTCTGGCAAAATCGATGGCCTATTATGGATTGGATTATACTACACTGAATATTGCTGCAAGGTGGGAATGCACCGTAAAAATATATAAGGCCAAAGGTTTGAAACCTACTAAATTAAGTGATTGCTGTCGTGCAATGAGAATTAAATTAAACCATCACGAAGCCTTGTCTGATGCGAGAGCTTGTGCTCAATTGTATTTGATGCAATAGAATATTTTTCTTTTAAGTTTTTGCGTAAGTTTTTTCATTAAATTAGATTTATTAATTTAAATCCTGGCTATGAAAGAAGAGTTTCTGCATTATTTATGGAAATATAAAAAATGGAATAGTTTTGATTTAAAAACAACCGGCGGGGAAACAATTGTTATTGCTAATGTAGGTCAGTATTTAGAGCAGGCAGGACCTGATTTTTTTAATGCTCAAATTACTGTTGCCAACCAAAAATGGGCCGGAAATGTAGAAATTCACCTTAAATCTTCTGATTGGTATGTGCATCATCATGAAAAAGATGCTGCTTATGACAACGTTATTCTGCATGTCGTCTGGGAACATGATACTGAAGTTTTTAGAAAAAATAATACCGAAATTCCTGTTCTGGAACTTAAAAATTATGTTGATAATGAAGTTTTAGTGAATTACCAACAATTAGTTGCACCCAAATCCTGGATTTTTTGCGAAAAGCAATTAAAAGATTTGGATGATTTTGTTTTGAAAAACTGGCAGGAGCGTTTGTTTTTTGAAAGATTAGAAAGAAAATCAAAAGCAATTTATGATTTATTAGAACAAACAGGCAATGACTGGGAAGCCGTTTTATTTTGTATGCTGGCCAAGAACTTTGGTCTCAATACTAATGGTGAGCTTTTCCTGAAAATAGCCCGGTCAATCCCTTTTTCGATAATAAGAAAAGAAAGTTTTGAAGTTGAAAATCTGGAAGCACTTTTACTGGGAAAAGCAGCTTTGTTAGATTTTGATAAAGAAGATACTTATTTCAAAGATTTAAAATTCAGGTATTTTTATTTGTTGCACAAATACCAATTAGAACCCCATAACGAAGGAAATGTTCAGTTTTTTAAACACCGTCCGGATAATTTTCCAACCATCAGACTTTCACAGCTGGCTCATTTGTATCATAAAGAACAGAATTTATTTTCAAAAATTATTGCTGTGTATTCGGTTGAAGAAGTTTATCAGTTGTTACGGAGCACAACTTCTTTTTATTGGGAAAGTCACTATCAGTTTGATAAAGTAAGCCCTGATAAAATAAAAAAGATGTCAAAATCATTCGTTGATTTATTATTGATTAATACCATTATTCCGCTTCAGTTTTCATATGCTAAAAGTTTAGGAAAAGAAATCACCGAAGATTTAATGGCTATGTTAACTACAGTTGCACCGGAGAAAAATGCAATTATAGATAAATTTACTTTTTTTGGTATAAAAGCTACTGACTGTTTTGAAACACAATCTTTATTGCAGTTAAAGAATGAGTATTGTGCTGTGGGGAGATGTTTGGATTGTGGTATAGGTCTGGAATTGCTAAAGAATGGTTAGTTTCGTTAAAATTTTTATTTAAAATATTAAAATTTGTAAATTTGGCTCCTATAAAATAATGCACACACAATGTTAGCAATTATAAAACTTAAATTTTTTTTCGAAAAATACGGATTCCAGGTTTCTTCGCGTCTGGCAGATAAATTAGGAATGCGGGTGACTAATGTTCGCTTGTTTTTTATTTATATTTCGTTTGTTACTGTGGGATTAGGATTTGGTGTTTATTTAACGCTGGCTTTTTGGATACGCCTTAAAGATCTAATTCGTTCTAAACGAACTTCAGTATTTGATTTATAATAAAAAAGGGATTCTAAAATCATAATTAGAATCCCTTTTTTAATTAAACTTCCTGTATTTATTTCGCTTTTTTAAAGCTGTAACCATAGACAAAAGCATGGATTATGGCGAATGCTAATGAAAAATAGTATAAATACACATCATCTATAGTAGGATCACTGTGGTGTATAAAAGCAATAATAATAAGTGTGATTACCATTCCCAGTCCAGATCCGGCAACAGTTTTTTGGTTTTTTAAGCTGAACTGTCCTTTGTTGAGTGCACTGTTTTTCATTCCGTAGAAAATATACAAATCAAAACCTATCATCATCCAGACAATAAGCCTGATCCAGGTGTCTAAAGGTAAAAATACCATCATAAATAAACAGACTAAAACGCCGGCGATAGGTACAAAAGGCACTAAAGGCGTTCTGAAAGCTCTTGGAGCTTCGGGCATTTTTTTACGCATAATGAGTACGCCAAGGCAAACCAATATAAATGCAAATAAAGTACCAATACTGGTCATTTCACCAACAACTCTTGCGGGAATGAAAGCAGCAAAAACGCTTACAATTACCATGAATAATAAGTTGTTTTTGGCAGGAGTTCTAAATTTAGCATGAACTTCTGAAAATACTTTTGGAATAAGACCATCTTTACTCATCGAGAAAAATACACGACTCTGTCCCATTAAGAGTACCATGATTACAGAAGAGTAACCTCCTAAAATAGCTAGTAAAATAGCATTGTTAAGCCAGGGATAAGCAGGGGTAATCATGCCATTTGCTCCCTCAGGTCCCATGGCTTCTACGGCAATTGCTACTGGTGCAATACCATCTTTTCCTGCAAATGCCTGATAATTTACCACACCTGTCATGACATGGGCAAATAATATGTAAAGTATGGTACAGATACCTAACGATAATAAAATACCAATAGGCATATCTCTTTTTGGGTTTTTTGCTTCTTGTGCAGCTGTTGAGACCGCATCAAAACCAATATAAGCAAAAAATACTATCGCTGCAGCCCGTATAATTCCTGAAAAACCAAATTCGCCAAATTTCCCTGTGTTTTCAGGAATATAAGGAGTATAATTCTCAGGTTTGATATATTGCCATCCCACAGCAATAAAAATCAATACAACAGAGACTTTTAATAAAACAATTATGTTATTTACAAAAGCCGATTCCTGTGTTCCCCGTATCAAAATTAACGACATAAGCATTACAATAAATACAGCCGGAAGGTTGATAATACCGCCTTCAAAAGGAGAAAGCATCAGGTTATCGTCAATATGAATGCCAAAGGTTTCCAGAAATTTACCTAAGTACCGCGACCAGCTTATGGAGACGGTTGCTGCTCCTACGGCATATTCTAATACTAAGTCCCAACCAATTATCCAGGCAATAAATTCTCCCATTGTTGCAAATGAATAGGTGTAAGCACTACCGGCAACAGGAATCATTGAGGAAAATTCAGCATAACAAAGACCTGCAAAAATACAACCAAAAGCGGCTATAAGAAAAGAAATACTGATTGCAGGACCAGCATTTACTGAGGCAGCAAGACCTGTTATAGAAAATAATCCTGCGCCAATAATTGCTCCTACACCTAATGCAACAAGTCCGGAAGCGGTTAATGTCTTCTTTAATCCTTTTTCAGAATCTTCGGCTTCGGCTAAAAGTTGGCTTAATGGTTTTCTTTTCCAGATAGACATGGTTTTGTTTTTTAGGTTATACTTTTTTCAAAAGTATTGTTTTTTATGAAAAAATAATAATTATGTTTTTAAATTCGGGAGGAATGGTTGAAATTATTTATACATTTAGCTCTTATCATTATTATTAATGTAAGAATGCCTTTAAAAATGAACAAAAAATATTTTCAGTTTTCAAATCAACAGCAAAAAGGAATTTTATGTCTTTTCCTGATTATTGTTGTATTGCAATTTGTTCTTTTTTTTGCTGATTTTCAAACGGCTCCTGAATTTGATATACAAGAACAAAAATGGCTTTCTTTGAATGCTAGAATGGATTCACTTGAATCTCACCAAAAAAAGCAAACAATTAAACGGTATCCCTTTAATCCTAATTTTATCACTGATTATAAAGGCTATAAATTAGGAATGTCTGTGGTTGAAATTGACCGATTGTTTGCTTTTAGAAAGCAGAATAAATATGTCAACTCTGCAAAGGAATTTCAGACTGTAACCGGAATTTCAGATTCTTTATTAGTGACGATGGCTCCTTATTTTAAATTCCCTGATTGGGTAAATAAAAAAAAGCTGTCGAAAGCTGTGGTTTTTTCGAATACCAATCCGGAACATTTTTCGAAAAAAACAAACATAGTTGTTAAGGATATTAATCAGGCTACTCAGGAAGATTTAATCCGGATTTATGGAATTGGAGAGGCAATTTCGATACGAATTTTAAAATTTAAAGAGAGTTTAGGAGGTTTTGTTTCGATGGAACAAATGAATGACGTGTGGGGATTGTCTCCTGAAGTTGTGCAACAATTAAAGACTAATTTTAAAATTAGTGCACTTCCAAACTTGAAAAAAATAGATGTTAACAATGCGACTATTAAGGAATTAGCCCAGTTTCCTTATTTTAAATATAATTTAGCACGGGAAATTGTTATTTACAGAAGCATGAACGGAGATATAAAAAATGTAGGTGATTTAACAAAAATTAAAGGAATGTCTAATGAAAATGCTAATATTATAGCCTTATATTTGGACTTTTAAAAAATAGCCATAATGATGCACTTTGATTACAGTGAAACACAAAGCATGATTGCTCAATCTATAAGAGATTTTGCTGAAAAAAATATAAGACCTTATATAATGGAATGGGATGAGGCTCAGGTTTTTCCTGTCCCTTTATTTAAAAAATTAGGAGAGATGGGCTTCATGGGAGTTTTAGTTCCTGAAGAACTGGGAGGTTCCGGGTTAGGTTATCATGAGTATATTACTATTATAGAAGAAATTTCTAAAGTAGATCCTTCAGTAGGTTTGTCAGTTGCGGCACATAATTCATTGTGTACTAATCATATTTTGACTTTTGGTAACGAAGAACAAAAAAAGAAGTGGATTCCTAAATTAGCTTCGGGAGAACATATTGGTGCCTGGGGACTTACAGAACATAATACGGGTTCAGATGCAGCCGGGATGAATACTACCGCAAAAAGAGACGGCGATTATTGGATTGTTAACGGAGCCAAAAATTTTATTACCCATGCCATATCCGGAGATATTTCGGTGGTAATTGTTCGTACCGGAGAAAAAGGAGATTCCAGAGGGATGACTGCTTTTGTATTTGAAAAAGGAACAGCTGGATTTTCTTCAGGGAAAAAAGAAAATAAATTAGGAATGCGAGCCAGTGAAACCGCTGAGCTTATTTTTGATAATTGTAGAATTCCCGACTCAAATAGATTAGGTGAAGTAGGCGAAGGTTTTATTCAGGCAATGAAAATTCTGGATGGCGGACGCATTTCTATTGGAGCATTATCACTGGGAATAGCGAAAGGAGCTTATGAAGCTGCTTTGAAATATTCGAAAGAAAGACATCAGTTTGGTAAAGCTATTGCAGAATTTCAGGGAATTTCATTTAAATTAGTCGACATGGCTACTGAAATTGAAGCTTCGGAGTTGCTTTTGCATAAAGCGGCTTTCCTGAAAGAACAACATCGTCCTGTGACTACCGCTGGTGCTATGGCTAAGATGTATGCTTCGGAAGTATGTGTTAAGGTGGCTAATGAAGCAGTACAAATTCATGGGGGTTATGGTTATACTAAGGATTATCCGGTGGAAAAGTTCTATCGGGATTCAAAATTGTGCACCATAGGTGAAGGAACGACCGAAATTCAGAAAGTGGTGATTTCAAGAAATTTGTTGAAAGGGTAGTTTTGAAGGTTGGAGTTAGAAGTTAGAGGATGGAAGTTTTTTTTAGGGTCTATTTTCTTTGTTCTATTCTCTTTTTTCTAAAAAACACAATTAATGACTTGTAATTCATAATTAATTTTCTACTTTTGCAGCCTTAACGAGAGGAGGTGTCAAAATTATGTTAATTATACCAATTAAAGACGGAGAAAATATCGATAGAGCATTAAAGCGCTATAAAAGAAAATTTGATAAAACTGGAACAGTTCGTCAATTAAGAGCTCGTACAGCTTTCATTAAGCCGTCAGTTAAAAACAGAATGAAATTCCAAAAAGCAGCTTATATCCAAGGTTTGAGAGATAGCTTAGAGAGTTAGTAGTTTCTTTTTTGAAACAAAATAATACCGTTAGTGATCAGATTTTTTATAAATTTGATGCTAACGGTTTTTTTATGGCTACAGATTTAGAAGCATTTGCAGATTATCTTCAGAAAGAGAAAAAGTATTCTCCTCATACTTTGTGTGCTTATGTGAAGGATGTTGCTGATTTTCAGGAATACAATGCGTTGAATTTTAATCAACAAGATATTGTTTCGGTTGAATATGTTCAAATTCGGTCGTGGATTGTTTTTTTGGTAGAAAGTGGTTTGTCTAATGTTTCTGTCAATAGAAAAATGGCTTCGCTAAAGGCTTTTTATAAGTTTCTTTTAAAAATAAAACAGATAGAAGTGAATCCTTTGTTGAAGCATAGAGCTTTAAAAGTGTCTAAGAAAAATCAAATTCCTTTTTCGGAGAAAGAAGTGGAACTTGTTTTAGACGATTTTGCTTTTGATAAAGATTTTGAAGGTGTCAGGGATAAGTTGTTGATTGAATTATTGTATTCTACAGGTATAAGGAGGTCTGAGTTGATTCATTTAAAGTTGGTTGCAGTCGATTTTTCTAATGCTGCTATTAAAGTTTTAGGAAAAAGGAATAAAGAAAGAATTGTCCCGGTGTTGCCGGTCGTGTTGAATCAAATGCGCGATTATCTTGAGTTGAGGGCAGATTTAGAAGCAGTTAAAGATGAGGTGTATTTTTTTTTAACAAAAAAGGGGTTAAAATTGAGTGAATCTTTTGTGTATCGCTTAATAAATTCATACTTTAGTAAAGTCTCTAAAAAGGTAAAGAAGAGTCCGCATATGTTAAGACATACTTTTGCGACTCATTTACTGAATAATGGAGCCGATTTAAATTCAGTTAAGGAATTATTAGGGCATTCTAGTTTAGCTTCAACACAGGTTTATACTCATAATAGTTTATCAGAGTTGAAAAAAGTGTATGTGGGGGCTCATCCTAGAGGAGGTAGTAATTCTAAAGTTTAACCATAAAAATTTTTGATTATGAAGGTAAATGTTCACGCTGTTAACTTTGCTGTTGATGGAAAACTGGTAGATTTTGTTCAAGGACGAATGGATAAATTAGAAAAATACTACGATAGGGTAGTTTCTTCTGATGTTTATTTGAAAGTTGAAAAGACGAGTGAGAAGGAAAATAAAATTGTGGAGGTTAAGATTAATGTGCCAGGAGATGATTTTTTGGTGAAAAAACAGTGTAAGACCTTTGAAGAAGCGGTGGAGTTGTCGGCAGAATCATTAGAACGTTTGCTGGTAAAAAGAAAAGAAAAAATAAGAACTCATATATAATTGAAATTTTTTTCAAAAAATGTTTTGATTGAGAGATAAAATATATACATTTGCAGTCCGTTAGAAATAGCGGACTTTTTTTATTGAATTTGCCAGCGTAGCTCAGTTGGCTAGAGCAGCTGATTTGTAATCAGCAGGTCGTGGGTTCGAGTCCCTCCGCCGGCTCTAAAAATTGTAGATTTCGGAATTTGTATTTCAGATTTCTATTTAAGGCAAAAATAGAAAAGGTTTAATTTGTGGTTGGTGGTGGTTTTAGGTTAAACTAAAATCAAAAAAAACTAAAATCATAAATTGTCTGGGGAGATACTCAAGCGGCCAACGAGGGCAGACTGTAAATCTGCTGTGTGAACTTCGCAGGTTCGAATCCTGCTCTCCCCACAAGTTGAATTTTAAATTGCAGATTTAAGATTGCAGATTGAAAAATCGTAATTCTAAAAATGTAAATCTAAAATTAAGAACTCTCTGCCGGTGTAGCTCAGGGGTAGAGTGCTTCCTTGGTAAGGAAGAGGTCTCGGGTTCAATTCCCGACATTGGCTCAATTAAAAAATTTTGAACACTAATAAATTAATAAAGATTAAAATCTAAGTAAAATGGCAAAAGAAACCTTTAATCGTTCGAAACCGCACTTAAACATTGGTACAATCGGACACGTAGATCACGGAAAAACTACATTAACTGCTGCAATAACTAAAGTGTTATCTGATGCAGGATACTGTCAAGCAAAATCTTTTGATCAAATTGATAATGCTCCAGAAGAAAAAGAAAGAGGTATTACAATTAATACATCTCACGTAGAGTATGAAACTGCTAACCGTCACTACGCTCACGTTGACTGTCCAGGTCACGCGGATTACGTTAAGAACATGGTTACAGGTGCTGCTCAGATGGATGGTGCTATCTTAGTAGTTGCTGCTACTGATGGGCCAATGCCACAAACTCGTGAGCACATCCTTTTAGGACGTCAGGTTGGTATTCCTCGTATCGTTGTATTCATGAACAAAGTGGATATGGTTGACGATGCTGAGTTATTAGAACTTGTTGAAATGGAAATTAGAGACTTATTGTCTTTCTACGAATATGATGGTGACAACTGTCCAGTTATTCAAGGTTCTGCTTTAGGAGGATTGAATAATGATGCTGCTTGGGTTCCTAAAATTCTTGAATTGATGGAAGCTGTTGATGCTTGGATCGAAGAGCCAGTACGTGACGTAGCTAAACCATTCTTGATGCCAGTTGAGGACGTATTTACAATTACAGGACGTGGAACTGTTGCTACAGGACGTATCGAAACTGGAGTTGCTAATACAGGTGATGCAGTTGAAATCATTGGTATGGGAGCTGATAAATTAACTTCTACTATTACTGGAGTTGAGATGTTCCGTAAAATCCTTGACAGAGGTGAAGCTGGAGATAACGTTGGTTTGTTATTGAGAGGTGTTGCTAAAGAAGATATCAAAAGAGGAATGGTTATCATTAAGCCAGGATCTGTTAAACCACACGCTACTTTTAAAGCAGAGGTTTATATCTTGAAAAAAGAAGAAGGTGGACGTCATACTCCATTCCATAATAACTACCGTCCACAGTTCTACGTACGTACAACTGACGTAACAGGAGTTATTACTTTACCAGAAGGAGTAGAGATGGTAATGCCAGGAGATAACTTAACAATCAATGTTTCTTTGTTAAGCCCAATCGCAATGAGTGTTGGATTACGTTTTGCTATCCGTGAAGGTGGTAGAACTGTAGGTGCAGGTCAGGTAACTGAGATTGTAGCATAATTCTATAAATTAATAAATTTTAAAACCAGTATTGTCAAACGACGATACTGGTTTTTATACGGGCGTAGTTCAAGGGTAGAATAGCGGTCTCCAAAACCGTTGATGGGGGTTCGAATCCCTCCGCCCGTGCAATAAAAAATATATCATAATGGCAAAAATTGTTAATTACATATCAGAAGCATTTGAAGAATTGAAGTCAAATGTAACTTGGCCTGAGTGGGCTGAGGTGCAAAAACTAACAATTATTGTAGCTATTTTTTCGGTACTATTCGCTTTAGCTACTTGGGGAGTTGATGAGTTTTTCGCAAAAGCATTAGCCGGATTTTTTAACTGGATAAAAGCATAGTTTTTATTATGGCAGATAATAATGTTAAAAAATGGTATGTTGTTCGTGCAGTAAGTGGGCAAGAGAATAAAGTGAAAGCATATATTGAAACAGAAATCTCCAGATTAGGGATGGCTGATTATGTGTCTCAGGTTCTTGTTCCTACTGAGAAAGTAGTATCAGTAAAAGATGGGAAGAAATTAGTTAAGGAAAAAGTTTATTTTCCTGGCTATGTTATGATAGAAGCAAATTTAGTTGGGGAGATTCCTCACATTATTAAATCAGTTACCAGTGTAATTGGTTTTTTAGGTGAAACTAAAGGAGGGGAGCCAGTACCACTTCGTTTATCTGAAGTGAATAGAATGCTAGGTAAAGTTGATGAGTTAGCTGTTAATACAGATACCAAATCAATTCCTTTCAACTTGGGTGAAACTATTAAGGTTATTGATGGACCTTTTAATGGTTTTAACGGTACAGTTGAAAAAATTAATGATGAAAAGCGTAAACTTGAAGTAATGGTTAAGATTTTCGGTAGAAAAACACCATTAGAATTGAGCTTTATGCAAGTTGAAAAAGTATAATTTTCGTTACACTATAATAATCACTTCAATTGCTTCCGTAAATTGTTGTGTTAAATTTTTTAAAAAATGGCTAAAGAAATTAGTAAGGTAGTTAAACTACAAGTTAAGGGAGGTGCTGCGAATCCGTCGCCACCGGTTGGACCTGCTTTAGGAGCTGCTGGCGTTAATATCATGGAGTTCTGTAAGCAATTTAATGCTAGAACACAAGATAAAGCTGGCAAAATATGCCCAGTACAAATTACTGTGTATAAAGACAAATCATTCGATTTTGTTGTTAAGACTCCTCCTGCAGCAGTTCAATTATTGGAAGCTGCAAAGCTAAAATCTGGTTCAGGTGAGCCTAATCGTAAAAAAGTAGCTAGTGTTACTTGGGAACAAATTAGAACTATTGCTGAAGACAAAATGCCGGACTTAAATGCTTTCACGATTGAGAAAGCGATGAGTATGGTTGCTGGAACAGCTAGATCTATGGGTATAACTGTATCAGGAGACGCTCCTTTTTAATTAAGAGAAAGACATGGCAAAATTGACAAAAAAGCAAAAAGAGGCTGCTTCAAAAATTGAAAAGAACAAACTATACTCTTTGAAAGATGCTGCTGCATTGATTAAAGTTATAGCTTCTGCAAAATTTGATGAGTCTGTTGATATCGCAGTTCGTTTGGGTGTAGATCCAAGAAAAGCGAATCAAATGGTGAGAGGTGTAGTAACATTACCTCATGGAACTGGAAAAGATGTAAAAGTATTGGCATTAGTTACTCCGGATAAAGAAGCTGAAGCTAAAGAAGCTGGAGCTGATTACGTAGGATTAGACGAGTACTTACAAAAAATTAAAGATGGTTGGACAGATGTTGATGTAATTATCACTATGCCAGCTGTTATGGGTAAATTAGGTCCGTTAGGTCGTATTTTAGGACCTAGAGGTTTAATGCCAAACCCTAAAACAGGTACAGTAACTATGGATGTTGCTAAAGCTGTAGCTGAGGTAAAAGCGGGTAAAATTGACTTTAAAGTTGATAAAACCGGTATCGTACATGCAGGAATTGGTAAAGTTTCTTTTGGAGCTGAGCAAATCTATGACAATGCACACGAAATTATTCAAACATTAATCAAACTTAAGCCAACTGCTGCTAAAGGTACCTATATTAAAGGTATTCACCTTACAAGCACAATGAGTCCTGCGATTGCATTAGACCCAAAAGCAGTATAATTGGTAGTTAAAAATTTTTAGTATGACTAGAGAAGAAAAATCAATCGCGATTGAAGATTTAACTGCACAGTTAGCTGGTACAAATATTATTTATGTATCTGATATTTCTGGACTTGATGCAGAAACAACTTCAAACCTAAGAAGAGCTTGTTTTAAAGCCGGGATTAAATTAGAAGTTGTTAAAAATACTTTGCTTGCTAAAGCAATGGAAGCTTCTGATAATGATTATGGTGATTTACCTTCAGTATTGACAGGTAACAGTGCTATTCTTATTTCAGATATTGCAAATGCTCCAGGGAAAGTTATCAAAGATTTCAGAAAAAAAGCAGCTAAACCTTTATTGAAAGGTGCTTATATTAACTCTGAAATTTATATTGGTGATGATCAGTTAGATGCATTAGCAACTATTAAATCTAAAGAAGAGCTTATTGGAGAAATCATTGGATTATTACAATCTCCTGCTCAAAGAATTATTTCTGCTTTACAAAACAAATTTGCTGGTAGCGAAGAAGAAGTTGAAGCATAATAATCAAAATAGGGAAATTTATTTCCTTGTTAATTAAATTAGCGCACAATAAATAAATTATATTTTACAAATCAATTTAAAAGATAGAAAAAATGGCAGATTTGAAACAATTCGCAGAACAATTGGTTAACTTAACAGTTAAAGAAGTTAACGAATTAGCAACAATATTAAAAGATGAGTACGGAATCGAACCAGCTGCTGCAGCTGTTGTAGTTTCTGCTGGAGGTGGTGAAGGTGCTGCTGAAGAAGCTCAAACTGAATTTACAGTTGTATTGAAAGAAGCTGGTGCTTCTAAATTAGCTGTAGTGAAAATGGTTAAAGAATTAACTGGTTTAGGTCTTAAAGAAGCTAAAGATATCGTAGACGGTGCTCCATCTAACATTAAAGAAGGTGTTTCTAAAGACGAAGCTGAAGGTCTTAAAAAATCATTAGAAGAAGCTGGAGCTGTAGTTGAACTTAAATAAGTTTACTCGGTTTTAAAAATAAGGTTTAGGTCTTGAGTTAATGCTCAATGGCCTAAACCATTTTTCGTATAATAAAATAGTTCAAATTTTATTATAAATAAAAGTTTAAAATACGAAAAAGTTTTTGATCAGTACGAAGAAAAAAAAGGAACCTGTTTTTATTGGTTTGTTTTTAAAGATGTATTGATTCTAAAAAGAAAGTATCCATTAAACAATGTGTTTTTACACAAAAAACTACTTTTTTTTAATCAAAATTTTGTCCATTGATGATAACAAATCAGACTGAAAGATTGAATTTTGCCTCTACAAAAAATATACCTCAGTATCCGGATTTTCTGGATGTTCAGGTGAAATCTTTTCAAGATTTTTTCCAATTGGAAACTAAATCAGACGAAAGAGGCAACGAAGGGTTATACAACACCTTCATGGAAAACTTTCCAATTACAGATACAAGAAATAACTTTGTGTTGGAATTCCTGGATTATTTTGTTGACCCGCCACGTTATACAATTCAAGAATGTATAGAAAGAGGTCTAACTCATAGTGTACCTTTAAAAGCAAGGTTAAAACTATATTGTACTGACCCAGAACACGAAGATTTTGAAACTATTGTTCAGGATGTATATCTTGGTACAATTCCTTACATGACTCCAAGTGGAACTTTTGTTATTAATGGTGCTGAACGTGTTGTTGTTTCTCAGCTTCACAGATCTCCAGGTGTTTTCTTCGGACAATCATTCCACGCAAATGGAACCAAATTATATTCTGCCAGAGTAATTCCTTTTAAAGGTTCCTGGATAGAATTTTCTACTGATATCAATAGCGTTATGTACGCATATATCGACAGAAAGAAAAAATTACCTGTTACTACTTTATTCCGTGCAATTGGTTTCGAAAGAGATAAGGATATCCTTGAAATTTTTGACCTTGCCGAAGAAATTAAAGTGTCTAAAACAGGACTTAAAAAATATATCGGTAGAAAATTAGCTGCCCGTGTATTGAATACATGGCATGAAGATTTCGTAGATGAAGATACTGGTGAGGTAGTTTCTATCGAACGTAACGAGATTATCCTTGATCGTGATACTATTATCGATAAAGATAATGTTGAAGAGATCATCGAATCTAACGTTAAATCTATTTTGTTACATAAAGAAGATGCTAATCAGGCTGATTACGCTATCATTCATAATACATTACAAAAAGATCCAACAAACTCTGAAAAAGAAGCTGTTGAGCATATCTACAGACAATTGCGTAACGCAGAACCGCCTGATGAAGAAACTGCTCGTGGTATTATAGATAAATTGTTCTTCTCTGACCAACGTTACAACTTAGGTGAAGTAGGTCGTTACAGAATGAACAAAAAACTTGGTTTAGATATCCCAATGGAAAAGCAAGTGCTTACCAAAGAAGATATCATAACTATCGTGAAGTATTTAATTGAATTGATAAACGCTAAGGCGGATATTGATGATATTGACCACTTATCAAACCGTCGTGTGAGAACAGTTGGTGAACAATTGTCTCAACAATTCGGTGTTGGTTTAGCACGTATGGCCAGAACTATTCGTGAGAGAATGAACGTTAGAGATAACGAGGTGTTTACACCAATTGATTTGATTAATGCTAAAACATTATCATCAGTTATCAACTCTTTCTTTGGAACAAACCAGTTATCTCAATTTATGGATCAAACAAATCCATTAGCTGAGATTACACACAAAAGAAGATTATCTGCACTAGGACCAGGCGGACTTTCGAGAGAGAGAGCCGGATTTGAGGTTCGTGACGTTCACTATACGCACTACGGACGTTTATGTCCTATTGAAACTCCTGAGGGACCAAACATTGGTTTGATTTCATCTCTTGGTGTTTATGCTAAAGTAAACGGAATGGGATTCATTGAAACGCCTTACCGTAAAGTAACTAATGGTGTAGTTGATTTAGTTTCGGAAGCTACTTATTTAAGTGCTGAAGAAGAAGAAGGAAAAATGATTGCTCAGGCAAACATTGAAATGGATGATACTGGAAAAATTACAGCTGAAAATGTAATTGCGCGTGAAGAAGGTGATTTCCCTGTTGTTGATCCTTCCAGAGTACATTATACTGACGTTGCTCCTAACCAAATTGCTTCGATTTCTGCATCTTTGATTCCTTTCCTGGAGCATGATGATGCGAATAGAGCCTTGATGGGATCTAACATGATGCGTCAGGCGGTTCCTTTGATCCGTCCTGAAGCTCCGATTGTTGGAACTGGTTTAGAGCGTCAGGTAGCTTCTGATTCCAGAGTATTGATTAATGCTGAAGGGCATGGTACTGTAGAATATGTAGATGCTAATATCATTACTATTAAATACGATCGTTCTGAGGAAGAAAGAATGGTAAGTTTTGATGCTGATGAAAAGACATACAACTTAATTAAATTTAGAAAAACCAATCAAGGAACAAGTATCAATTTGAAACCTATCGTAAGAAAAGGTGACAGAGTGATTCCTGGTCAGGTATTATCAGAAGGATATGCTACTGAAAATGGTGAATTAGCTTTAGGTAGAAACTTAAAAGTAGCGTTCATGCCATGGAAAGGGTACAACTTTGAGGATGCGATTGTAATTTCTGAAAAAGTAGTTCGTGATGATATTTTTACTTCAATCCACGTAGACGATTACTCATTAGAAGTAAGAGATACTAAATTAGGTAACGAAGAATTAACGAATGATATTCCTAACGTTTCTGAAGAGGCTACTAAAGACTTAGATGAAAACGGTATGATTAGAATTGGTGCCGAGGTAAAACCTGGTGACATTCTTATTGGAAAAATTACACCAAAAGGGGAATCTGATCCAACTCCGGAAGAGAAATTGCTTCGTGCAATCTTTGGGGATAAAGCTGGTGATGTAAAAGATGCTTCATTAAAAGCTTCTCCATCTTTACACGGTGTAGTTTTAGACAAAAAATTATTTGCAAGAGCGGTAAAAGACAAACGCAAACGTACTCAGGACAAAGATGCTTTAGGAGCACTTGAAATGGAGTTTGAAGTTAAATTTACTGAGCTAAAAGACAGGTTAATTGAAAAACTTTTCTTAATTGTAAACGGAAAAACATCACAAGGTGTAATGAACGATTTGGGTGAAGAAGTTTTACCAAAAGGTAAAAAATACACTCAAAAAATGCTTTACGCTGTTGAAGATTTTGCTCACTTAAGCAAAGGTCAATGGGTAGCTGATGATGCAACTAATAAAATGGTGAATGATTTAATTCATAACTATAAAATTAAGTTGAACGATTTACAAGGAGCGTTAAGAAGAGAGAAATTCACCATTACTGTTGGAGATGAATTGCCATCAGGAATTTTGAAATTAGCTAAAGTTTATATCGCTAAGAAACGTAAGTTGAAAGTAGGGGATAAGATGGCTGGACGTCACGGTAACAAAGGTATTGTTGCAAGAATAGTTCGTCACGAAGATATGCCTTTCCTTGAGGACGGAACACCAGTTGATATCGTGTTGAACCCACTTGGGGTACCTTCTCGTATGAACATTGGTCAAATTTATGAAACTGTTCTTGGATGGGCCGGACAAAAATTAGGTAGAAAATATGCTACTCCAATTTTTGATGGTGCTTCACTTGACCAAATTAATGAATTGACTGATGAAGCTGGAATTCCACGTTTTGGACATACACATCTTTATGATGGTGGTACAGGTGAGCGTTTCCATCAGGCAGCAACTGTGGGTGTAATTTACATGTTGAAATTAGGACACATGGTTGATGATAAGATGCACGCACGTTCTATTGGTCCATACTCGTTGATCACTCAACAACCACTTGGAGGTAAAGCTCAATTTGGAGGTCAGCGTTTTGGAGAGATGGAGGTTTGGGCACTTGAGGCTTATGGAGCTTCTAGTACACTTCGTGAAATCTTAACAGTTAAATCGGATGACGTAATTGGTAGAGCTAAAACTTACGAAGCTATCGTAAAAGGTGAAACTATGCCAGAACCGGGATTACCTGAATCATTCAATGTATTGATGCATGAATTAAAAGGTCTTGGTTTAGATATCAGATTAGAAGAATAATAATAGTATTCAGTGAACAGTGTTTAGTTTTCAGTTTCAAACTGATAGCTAAACACTGAACACTTTTTTTAGTTTTCAGGATTTATACCCGTAAACCGTTCCGATTTTTTATAGAACCCAATAGGTTTTATAACTAGCACTTCAAAGTCGTTTGAAGTTTAGAGAAGTAACCCGAGGTAATAGGTAATGCAAAAAGCAGTATCTAAAATCAATTTTTAATTGCAAATAAATCAATAGTAAAAACTATGATGAATAATAGAAATAATAATAAAGAGAAAAGCCAGGTAAAAAGGTTTGACAAAATTTCGATAGGACTAGCTTCTCCTGAATCTATCTTGAAAGAATCAAGAGGTGAAGTTTTAAAGCCGGAAACTATCAACTATAGAACACACAAACCAGAACGTGATGGTCTTTTCTGCGAAAGAATCTTCGGACCTGTAAAAGATTTCGAATGTGCTTGTGGTAAATACAAAAGAATCCGTTACAAAGGAATCATTTGTGACCGTTGTGGTGTTGAAGTTACTGAGAAAAAAGTACGTAGAGACAGAGTAGGTCATATCAACCTTGTTGTGCCTATTGCTCACATTTGGTATTTCCGTTCTCTTCCTAATAAAATAGGTTATATCCTTGGTCTTCCGTCTAAGAAATTAGATATGATTATTTACTACGAAAGATACGTAGTAATCCAGGCAGGTATTGCTAAAAATGCAGAAGGTGAATCTTTACAAAGATTAGATTTCTTAACTGAAGAAGAATATTTAAATATTTTAGATACACTTCCTCAGGATAACCAATATTTAGATGATTTTGATCCTAATAAATTTGTTGCCAAAATGGGAGCAGAGTGTATTATGGATTTATTAGCTCGTATCGATTTAGATGAATTATCATACCAATTGAGACACAGTGCTAATAACGAAACGTCTAAACAACGTAAAACAGAAGCGTTAAAAAGATTACAAGTTGTAGAATCTTTCCGTGAGTCTAACTTAAACCGTGAAAACCGTCCGGAGTGGATGATTATGAAAGTGGTTCCTGTTATTCCACCAGAATTACGTCCATTAGTGCCACTTGATGGAGGTCGTTTTGCAACTTCAGATTTAAATGACTTATACCGTCGTGTAATTATCCGTAACAACCGTTTGAAAAGATTAATGGAGATTAAAGCTCCTGAAGTAATCTTGAGAAACGAAAAGCGTATGTTGCAGGAATCGGTAGATTCATTATTTGATAACACTCGTAAAGCTTCTGCAGTTAAAACAGAATCAAACAGACCATTAAAATCATTATCTGATTCCTTAAAAGGTAAGCAAGGACGTTTCCGTCAAAACTTACTTGGAAAACGTGTGGATTATTCTGCTCGTTCGGTAATTGTTGTTGGACCTGAATTGAAATTATTCGAATGTGGATTGCCTAAAGATATGGCAGCTGAATTATACAAACCTTTTGTTATCCGTAAATTGATAGAAAGAGGAATTGTAAAAACAGTTAAATCTGCTAAGAAAATTATAGATAAAAAAGAACCTGTAGTTTGGGATATTCTTGAAAATGTAATTAAAGGACACCCAGTATTACTGAACCGTGCTCCTACTTTGCACAGATTGGGTATTCAGGCTTTCCAACCAAAATTAATTGAAGGAAAAGCAATCCAGTTACATCCATTAGTATGTACGGCTTTCAACGCGGATTTTGACGGGGATCAGATGGCAGTTCACTTGCCATTAGGACCAGAAGCAATCCTTGAAGCTCAATTATTAATGTTAGCTTCTCACAACATCCTGAATCCTGCTAACGGTGCTCCTATTACGGTACCTTCTCAGGACATGGTTTTGGGTCTTTATTATATGACCAAAGAGCGTTTGTCTACTCCGGAAAAGAAAATTTTAGGAGAAGGACTTACTTTTTACTCTGCTGAAGAAGTAAATATTGCATTAAACGAAGGAAGATTAGAATTGAATGCCCGTGTAAGAATCAGAGCAAAAGATTTTAATGATGAAGGAGAATTAGTTTATAAAATTATCCAGACAACAGCCGGACGTGTATTATTT
The DNA here is from genome assembly GCF_900142775.1 of Flavobacterium flevense. Taxonomy (GTDB): domain Bacteria; phylum Bacteroidota; class Bacteroidia; order Flavobacteriales; family Flavobacteriaceae; genus Flavobacterium; species Flavobacterium flevense. Next base: position 184,667 of record NZ_FRCC01000001.1, on the reverse strand, counting down.
AATGAAGTAGTACCAGAAGCTGCAGGATATATTAATGATGTATTGACTAAGAAAAACTTAAGAGATATTATCGGTCACGTATTAAATTCAACAAGTGTACCTGAAACGGCTGCCTTCTTGGATAACATGAAAGATATGGGGTATAAATTCGCATTCCGCGGAGGATTATCATTCTCATTAGGTGATATTAGAATTCCGGAGCAAAAAACACAATTAATTGCTGATGCAAGAGAGCAGGTAGAAGGAATTTCTGCTAACTATAACATGGGTCTTATTACAAATAATGAGCGTTACAACCAGGTTATTGATGTATGGACTTCTGCAAATGCACAATTGACAGAATTAGCAATGAAAAACATTAGAGAAGACCAACAAGGTTTCAACTCTGTGTATATGATGCTTGACTCTGGAGCTCGTGGATCTAAAGAACAGATTCGTCAGTTAACCGGTATGCGTGGTTTGATGGCTAAGCCTAAAAAATCTACTGCTGGTGGTGGTGAAATTATTGAAAACCCGATTCTTTCTAACTTTAAGGAAGGTCTTTCTATCCTTGAGTACTTTATCTCTACTCACGGTGCTCGTAAAGGTCTTGCGGATACTGCTCTTAAAACGGCCGATGCCGGATACTTAACTCGTAGATTACATGACGTTTCTCAAGACGTTATTGTTAACATCGAAGATTGTGGTACTTTAAGAGGTGTTGAAGTTTCAGCATTGAAAAAGAATGAGGAAATTGTTGAATCATTAGGAGAAAGAATTCTAGGACGTGTTGCATTACAAGACGTAATTAATCCTTTAACTAATGAAGTTTTAGCTACTTCAGGCGAGCAAATCACTGAAGCAATTGTTAAAGCTATCGATGCTTCTCCATTAGAGAGTATCGAAGTTCGTTCTCCATTAACTTGTGAGGCATTAAAAGGTATTTGTGCTAAATGTTACGGACGTAACTTAGCAACCGGAAAAATGACTCAAAGAGGTGAGGCTGTAGGTGTAATTGCTGCACAATCTATTGGAGAGCCGGGTACACAGTTAACACTTCGTACTTTCCACGTTGGAGGGGTTGCTGGAGGTATTTCTGAAGAATCTAGTATTATTGCTAAATTCCCAGGAAAACTTGAAGTTGAAGATTTAAAAACTGTAAAAGGTGAAGACAATGAAGGAAACGAAGTGGATATCGTTGTGTCACGTTCTACAGAATTAAAATTGGTTGACGAAAAAACAGGTATTGTTTTAAATACACATAATATTCCTTACGGTTCAAGTATTTTTGTAAAAGACGGTCAGTCTATTGGAAAAGGCGAAGTAATCTGTAAATGGGATCCATATAATGGAGTTATTGTTTCTGAGTTTACCGGTAAAATTGCTTACGAAGATTTAGAGCAAGGACAATCGTTCATGGTCGAAATCGATGAGCAAACAGGATTCCAGGAAAAAGTAATTTCTGAGGCCAGAAACAAAAAATTAATTCCTACTTTATTAGTTTACGGTAAAGATGGTGAATTGATTCGTTCTTACAACTTACCAGTTGGAGCTCACTTGATGGTTGAGAATGGAGAGAAAATTAAAGCAGGTAAAGTATTGGTTAAAATCCCACGTCGTTCTTCTAAATCAGGAGATATCACGGGAGGTTTACCAAGAATTACAGAGCTTTTAGAGGCTCGTAATCCTTCAAATCCAGCGGTAGTTTCTGAAATTGATGGTGTTGTTTCTTTTGGAAAAATCAAAAGAGGTAACCGTGAGATTGTAATCGAATCTAAATTTGGTGAAATCAAGAAATACTTAGTGAAATTATCAAGTCAGATTCTTGTTCAGGAAAATGACTTTGTAAGAGCAGGTGTTCCTTTGTCTGATGGAGCAATTACTCCGGATGATATCTTGAGAATTCAAGGGCCGGCAGCTGTTCAACAGTATCTTGTTAATGAAATTCAGGAAGTTTACCGTTTACAAGGGGTAAAAATCAATGACAAACACTTTGAGGTAGTTATTCGTCAAATGATGCGTAAAGTAAGAGTTCAGGATCCGGGTGATACTTTATTCTTAGAGGATCAATTGATTCATACTAAAGATTTTATCGTTGAAAATGATAAATTGTACGGTATGAAAGTAGTTGAGAATGCAGGAGATTCTTCTAACTTAAAAGAAGGTCAGATTGTTACTCCGCGTCAATTAAGAGATGAGAATTCATTATTGAAACGTTCTGATAAAAATCTTGTTGTTGCCCGTGATGTAGTTACTGCAACTGCAACTCCTATATTACAAGGTATTACAAGAGCATCGCTTCAAACAAAATCATTCATTTCTGCTGCTTCTTTCCAGGAAACAACAAAAGTGTTAAACGAAGCTGCTGTTGCCGGAAAAGTAGATCTTTTAGAAGGATTGAAAGAAAATGTTATTGTAGGACACAGAATCCCTGCTGGTACAGGTATGAGAGAATATGATAACGCTATTGTAGGTTCTAAAGAAGATTACAACGATATGATGGCAAATAAAGAAGAATATATTTATTAATAAATAATATACTTTGAATTAAAAATAGAAAGATTACCTCGTGTAGTCTTTCTATTTTTTTTACTTTTAACTTTTTAGTTTTAAAAAAGATCTGATATGAAAGAACAACAAGAGCAAATCAATATTGAATTAGATGAAAAAACTGCCGAAGGAATTTATTCTAATCTGGCTATAATCAATCACTCAGCTTCGGAGTTTGTTTTAGACTTTGTGAGTATTATGCCGGGAGTTCCTAAAGCTAAAGTAAAGTCCAGAATTGTTCTGACACCTCAGCACGCTAAGAGATTGTTAAAAGCTATAGGCGAAAATATTCATCGTTTTGAAGTGGCTCATGGCGAAATCAAAGATACGGAGCAGGCTCCTATTCCGCTTAATTTTGGTCCTGCGGGACAAGCATAAACACAAAGGCTTTCAGGAAAATGAAAGCCTTTTTTGTTTTTTATAAGATGTAATTGCTGTTTTTTCAGTAACTAATCGAGTATTAGGGTAGTTTATCGGAAATGTTTTTTACTGCTTTTGTATTGCTATAGATTTGTTTCATAATAAAATAATAATCGAAGAAACAAAGCCATGAATAACTCAAAAACAAATAATACAAATTCTAAATTGATACCATCGATATTCGTATTTGTGCTGTTTTTAATGTTTTCTTTTTCCGGATTCAGTCAAAATCAATCGGTAGGATTTACTGAAAAAGAAGCATCTACAAATGTGAAAGTGGAAAGCTCCAGAGCTACTTCTAACATGGAATTTGCTTTATGGTTTATGGGAACAAAACAAGATCCTAATTCTACACTATCTGCAGAAGGTACAAGTGCTAAGAAATTAATTATCACTTCAGGAATGGCTCCTAACCGTTTATTAATTAAAGCTTTTTTGAAAAAAGTAGTGAATTACGAAACTTCATTATCTTAATTAAAAGATAAAAATCATAAAAAAAACGTCTCATTTAATAAGTGAGACGTTTTTTTATGCGTTTAAATGATTGTTTTAATCTAATTCAGAGGTGAAAAACAATTTAACACTTGGGTATTTATTTTGTGTCATCTGTATGGTAAAGTCTGAATCAGCTAAGAAAACCAATTGATCGTATTTATCCTTAGCAAGAAATTTTTGTTTGATACGTTTAAATTCCTTGAATTCCTCATTCTTAGCATCATCCGGTTTTACCCAACAAGCTTTGTGAACCGGGAAATTTTCATAAGTACATTTTGCACCATATTCATGTTCTAAACGGTATTGGATTACCTCATATTGAAGTGCTCCTACAGTCCCAATTACTTTTCGGTTATTCATTTCTAAAGTAAACAACTGTGCCACACCTTCGTCCATTAATTGATCCACACCTTTATCCAGTTGTTTGGCTTTCATTGGATCAGCATTATTAATGTATCTGAAATGTTCCGGAGAGAAACTTGGAATTCCTTTAAAATTCATGATTTCGCCTTCGGTTAGAGTATCTCCAATTTTAAAGTTTCCGGTATCATGAAGTCCAACAATATCACCGGGATAGGAAATGTCTACAATTTCTTTTTTCTCAGCAAAAAAAGCATTCGGACTGGAGAATTTTAAATTTTTCTTTTGGCGTACATGATAATACGGTTTGTTTCTTTCAAAAGTTCCGGAAACAATTTTGATAAATGCCAAACGGTCACGGTGTTTCGGATCCATATTAGCATGGATTTTAAACACAAATCCGGATAATTTTTCTTCTTTTGGGTCAACCAGTCTGGTTTCTGATTCTTTTGGTCTTGGCGAAGGAGCGATTGAAACAAAACAATCTAATAATTCTCTGACACCAAAATTGTTCAAAGCCGAACCAAAAAATACGGGTTGCAATTTTCCGTCCAGATAATCCTGTTGGTTGAATTTGGGATATACTTCATCAATTAATTCCAACTCTTCACGTAAACGATCAGCTGGTTTTTGACCAATTATTTTTTCTAATTCCGGATTTTGAACATCTTCAAAAGCAATGGTTTCTTCAATATTTTTACGACTGTCTCCACTAAACAAGTTGATGTTTTGTTCCCAAAGATTATAAATCCCCTGAAAATCATAACCCATTCCGATAGGGAAACTCAATGGAGTAACGGTAAGTCCCAGTTTTTGTTCTACTTCATCCATTAAGTCAAAAGCGTCATGTCCTTCACGGTCTAATTTATTGATGAAAACAATAATGGGGATTTTACGCATTCTACAAACCGCAACTAATTTTTCAGTTTGTTCCTCAACTCCTTTTGCAACGTCAATTACTACAATAACACTGTCAACAGCAGTTAAAGTTCTAAAAGTATCTTCGGCAAAATCCTTGTGTCCGGGAGTATCCAGAATATTGATTTTTTTGTCTTTATAGTTGAATGCTAAAACAGAAGTAGATACCGAGATCCCCCTCTGACGCTCAATTTCCATAAAGTCACTCGTAGCTCCTTTTTTGATTTTATTGTTTTTTACCGCTCCGGCTTCCTGAATGGCACCTCCAAAAAGAAGGAGTTTTTCAGTAAGTGTTGTTTTTCCGGCATCAGGATGCGAGATAATTCCAAAGGTTCTTCTGCGTTGTATTTCTTTTAAAAAGCTCATATTAAATATAAATAGTTTGCAAAAGTACTATTTATATATGCGATTTAAAAATAAATAAGTTCTCACTTGATGGATATCTCTTCTTTTTAGATTGCCGTTTTTCTGTTCGTTATTTGGAATTAAAACAATGTTTTTTTCTAAAAGTATTTTCTTTATTTTTTTCGAATATAATTTTTTGTTAATAGTCAGGTGTAAACTTGTATAATGTAATTGAATTGTTATTTTTGTTCGTTTTTATTAAAACAAATTATAACAAATGTCTTTTTAAGTTGTTATCTTACCGGCTGATTATTTATTGTAAAAATCAGATACCGGAAAACAATTAAAAAAATAAAATTACCTAAAAGCAAATGCTTATAAAATCCTTTAGAATGAAATCCATAAATATTAAAAATGCCCTTCTGTTTTTTTGCATTATGTTTTTAAATAGTGCAGTAAATGCTCAGGAAATAATAAAAGACAGTGCTGTTGTTGCAGAGAATACGATAAAAACAACAAGTCAAAGGCAAAAAATAGATGGTGTAATTGCTACAGTGGGGGATTATATCGTTTTGGATTCAGATATTGATAAAGCATATCTGGAGATTTCAAGCCAGGGAGGATCAGTAAAAGACATCACAAGATGTCAGATGTTAGGTAAACTACTGGAAGATAAATTATATGCACATCAGGCAATTCAGGATAGTGTTAAGGTTACTGATGCAGAAGTGAAAACAATGATGGACGAGCGTTTGAGTTATATGATTCAGCAAATAGGTTCCATCGAAAAAGTAATTAAGTATTACAAGAAAGATTCTGAAGAAGAATTCAGAAGTTATTTCTTTGATATTTTAAAAGAAAATAAGTTGACAGTTGCCATGCGTGATAAAATTGTTGATGGAGTTGAAATCACACCGGAAGAAGTACGTAATTTTTTCAAAAAAATACCTAAAGACGAATTGCCGCTTTTTGGTGCTGAGATGGAAGTAGCTCAAATTGTTGTGGAGCCTAAAATTACACAGGTTGAAAAACAAAAAGTGATTGACCGATTAAATAGTTTTAAAAAAGATATTCAGGAAGGTTCCAGTTTTGCTACTAAGGCTGTTTTATATTCTCAGGATCCGGGATCAAGATCAAGTGGTGGTTTTTATAAAATGACCCGTAAAACACCTTTCGTAAAAGAATTTAAAGATGTTGCTTTTAGTTTAGATGAAGGTGAAATTTCGGAGCCTTTTGAAACGGAGTATGGTTATCATATTATTTATTTGGAGAAAATTAAAGGTCAGGAGTTAGAATTGCGTCATATTTTATTGACTCCTACAGTTACTGCTGAGTCTTTAGAAGAAGCTAAAGAAAAAATTACGTTGATAAGAAAACGCATCGTCGATAAAGAAATTTCTTTTGCAGATGCAGCCAGAAGCAGTTCTGATCAAAAAGAAACAAGAGCTAATGGAGGTGTTTTGATTAACCCAAATACACAGGACACTCGTTTTGAATTGACTAAAATGGATCCTACGTTATATTCTCAGGTTTCTAATTTAAAAGACAATGAAATTTCAATGCCTATTCTAGATGAAACACCAGCCGGAAAAAAACAATATAAAATCATTACCGTTACAAACAGAATCAATGAGCATACCGCTGATTATGCTCAGGATTATGTGAAAATTAAGGATTTGGCTCTTAAAGAAAAACAAATTAAAGCCATTGCAAAGTGGTTTGATGAGAAAATTAAAGAAACCTATATTAAGATTGTGGGTGAATACAGAGAATGTAATTTTACAAACAATTGGTTAAAAAAATAATTTGGTCAAAATATATAAAAAGAGTTAGCTTTATGAATTCATAGAGTTGACTCTTTTTTAATTTAAAATAGTTTTAAAATGTCTGATGTAACGGCAATACAGAATTTGGTTCAGAAACGGGCTGAGTTAAAAAAAGAAATAGCAAAAATTATTGTAGGTCAGGAAGCAGTAATAGATCAATTGTTGTTATGTGTTTTTTCGGGAGGGCATGCGTTATTAATAGGCGTTCCCGGTTTAGCCAAAACATTGATGGTGAACACGCTTTCGGAAGCATTGGGACTTCATTTTAAAAGAATTCAGTTTACACCTGATTTAATGCCTTCGGATATTTTAGGGAGTGAAATTTTAGACGAAAACCGTCAGTTTAAATTTGTAAAAGGACCTGTTTTTTCGAATATTATTTTAGCAGATGAAATTAACAGAACGCCTCCTAAAACTCAGGCAGCTTTACTGGAAGCCATGCAGGAACGATCAGTTACAATTGCAGGTGTAAATCATAAACTGGATTTACCTTATTTTGTTCTGGCTACCCAAAATCCTATTGAGCAGGAAGGAACTTATCCTTTACCTGAAGCGCAGCTGGATCGTTTTATGTTTGCGGTTAAGCTGGAGTATCCTTCTTTTGAAGAAGAGGTTCAGGTGGTAAAGAGAACTACTTCGGATGTGACTCAGAAAATAACCCCTTTATTCACCGCTCAGGAAATCATCGATTTTCAGCATTTAATACGCCGTATTCCTGTGGCTGATAATGTAGTGGAATATGCCGTGACTCTGGTGAGTAAAACACGACCGGATAGTAATTTAACGACTGATTTTGTTAAGAATTATTTAGATTGGGGAGCCGGACCCAGAGCTTCGCAAAATTTAATTTTGGCTGCTAAAGCGCATGCTGCTTTCAATGGAAAATTCTCTCCGGATATAGAAGATGTTGTAGCTGTGGCTACCTCAGTTTTAAGACATCGGATTATTAAAAACTACAAAGCAGATGCCGAAGGAATTACCGAAGAAATGATAATTGCTAAGCTGGTTTAGTGCTGTTAGAAACAACTTTTTGAGGCTAAAAGCATCTTTCTATATAACAACATGTTTTAAGTTTGTTAGAAAATAGTTTCTGTATTATTGATTGTTTACAAAATGAGTTGAAATTCGACTTTTTTCTTATTTTAAATCTATTAGAATGCGTATTTTTTAATAATGCTTGTGAGGCCGGGAGAGGGAGATTAAAATTTTTTTAAATCTCGGCATAAATAACTAAATTTGCGCCACAAATAAAAAAAACAGCTAGGTATTATGGCTTTTGCATTGAGAATTTCAAAGTAATTGGCCTTTAACATTGAAAAGATTTCTATTATGAATACTTATAAGGATTATATCCAAGAGATTGAAGAACGAAAAGTACAGGGGCTTAACCCAAAGCCAATTGATGGTGCTGAATTATTAAGCGAAATCATTGAGCAAATTAAAGATTTGAATAATGAGTATAGAGCAGATTCTCTTAACTTTTTTATTTACAATGTTGTTCCTGGAACTACTCCTGCTGCAAATCTTAAAGCTAATTTTTTAAAAGAAATCGTTCTGGGTCAATCAGTAGTTGCTGAAATTACACCTGCTTTTGCTTTAGAGTTATTATCACACATGAAAGGTGGAACTTCTATAAAAGTTCTACTTGATTTAGCTTTAGGTAATGATGTTGCAATTGCTAAACAAGCTGCGGAAGTTTTGAAAACACAAGTTTATCTTTATGAAGCAGATACCGATCGTTTAGCTGAAGCTTTCAAAAACGGAAACGAAATTGCTGCAGCTATTCTGGAAAGCTACGCTAAGGCTGAGTTTTTTACTAAACTACCTGAAATTGCTGAAGAAATTAAGGTAATAACCTATATTGCTGGTGAAGGAGATATTTCAACTGATTTACTTTCTCCGGGAAATCAGGCACACTCTCGTTCAGATCGTGAATTGCATGGAAAATGTTTAATTTCTCCTGAAGCTCAGGCTGAAATTAAAGCCTTGAGAGAAGCACATCCTGATAAAAGCGTAATGTTAATTGCTGAAAAAGGAACTATGGGTGTAGGTTCTTCAAGAATGTCAGGTGTAAACAACGTGGCACTTTGGACAGGAAAACAAGCAAGTCCTTATGTTCCATTTATTAATATTGCTCCAATTGTTGCAGGAACAAATGGAATTTCTCCAATTTTCCTAACAACTGTTGATGTTACTGGTGGTATTGGTCTTGACCTTAAAAACTGGGTAAAAAAATTGGACGAAAACGGAAAACCTCTTCTTAACGAAAGTGGTGATCCTATTTTAGAGGAAGTTTACTCTGTTGCTACAGGTACTGTTCTTACTATTAATACAAAAACTAAGAAACTTTACAACGGAGATAAAGAATTAATTGATATTTCTAAGGCATTTACACCTCAGAAAATTGAATTTATAAAAGCAGGTGGTTCTTACGCAATTGTATTTGGAAAAAAATTACAAACATTTGCTTCAAAAACACTTGGTATTGATATTCTTCCAGTATATGCTCCTTCAAAAGAGGTTTCTATTGAAGGACAAGGTCTTACGGCTGTAGAAAAAATATTCAATGCAAATGCGGTTGGAACAACTCCGGGTAAAATTTTACACGCTGGTTCTGATGTTCGTGTTACTGTAAATATTGTTGGTTCTCAGGATACAACTGGTTTGATGACTTCACAGGAATTAGAGTCTATGGCTGCTACTGTGATTTCTCCAATTGTTGATGGTGCTTACCAATCAGGTTGTCACACTGCTTCGGTTTGGGATAATAAGTCTAAGGCTAATATTCCTAGATTGATGAAATTTATGAATGATTTCGGTTTAATCACAGCTCGTGACCCTAAAGGTGTTTATCACTCCATGACGGATGTTATTCACAAAGTGTTGAATGATATTACTGTAAATGAATGGGCTATCATTATTGGTGGTGATTCTCATACCAGAATGTCTAAAGGTGTTGCTTTTGGTGCTGATTCAGGAACTGTTGCTCTTGCATTGGCTACGGGTGAGGCTTCTATGCCAATTCCGGAATCTGTGAAGGTAACTTTCAAAGGAGACATGAAAGGATACATGGATTTCCGTGATGTAGTTCATGCTACACAAGCTCAGATGCTAAAAACATTTGGTGGAGAGAATGTATTCCAGGGAAGAATTATTGAGGTTCACTTAGGGACTCTTAATGCAGATCAGGCATTTACATTTACAGACTGGACTGCTGAAATGAAAGCAAAAGCTTCTATCTGTATTTCTGAAGATGATACTTTGATCGAATCTCTAGAGATGGCAAAAGGTAGAATCCAGATCATGATTGACAAAGGAATGGACAATAAAAACCAGGTTCTTAAAGGATTGATTGCCATTGCTGATAAGAGAATTGCTGAAATTAAATCAGGTGAAAAACCAGCTTTAAGACCAGATGCAAACGCTAAATATTACGCAGAAGTGGTTGTAGATTTAGATCAGATAGCTGAACCAATGATTGCAGATCCGGATGTTAATAATGCAGATGTTTCTAAAAGATATACGCACGATACTATCAGACCTCTTTCTTTCTATGGAGGAGTTAAAAAAGTAGATCTTGGATTTATCGGATCTTGTATGGTTCACAAAGGAGATATGAAAATTCTGGCTCACATGCTTAAAAATATTGATGAGCAAGAAGGTAAAGTAGAGTTTAAAGCACCATTAGTTGTTGCTCCTCCTACTTATAATATTGTTGATGAATTAAAAGCAGAAGGGGATTGGGAAATTTTACAAAAATATTCTGGTTTCGAATTTAATGATGATGCTCCAAAAGGTGCAGCACGTACTTCATACGAAAATATGTTGTACTTAGAGCGTCCAGGTTGTAATCTTTGTATGGGTAACCAGGAAAAAGCGGCTAAAGGAGATACTGTAATGGCAACTTCTACACGTCTTTTCCAAGGAAGAGTTGTTGAGGATGCCGAAGGTAAAAAAGGTGAGTCATTACTTTCTTCTACACCAGTTGTAGTATTGTCTACAATCCTTGGTAGAACTCCAACAATTGAAGAGTATAAAACAGCAGTAGATGGAATCAACTTAACTAAGTTTGCACCTTCTCATAAGTTATTAGTCAAATAATAATTGAATATCTGTTAAATATATCAAAAAGCCTGAGTTTATTGCTCAGGCTTTTTTTTATAACTACTCTATTTTTCGTATATTGTGATGTCAAAAAAAATAATATAAAAAAAACAATAAATCTTATGGCATTTGATATCGAAATGATTAAAAAGGTGTATGCCGGCATGACTACTCGTGTTGATGCAGCACGTAAAATAGTTGGTCGCCCACTTACTTTAACAGAGAAAATTCTATACAGTCATCTTTGGGATGGTACTGCTAAGCAAGCTTATGGAAGAGGAGTTGATTATGTTGATTTTGCTCCTGATAGGGTAGCGTGTCAGGATGCAACGGCTCAAATGGCTTTGTTGCAATTTATGCATGCCGGAAAGAAAACAGTAGCTGTTCCAACAACAGTGCATTGTGATCACCTTATTTTAGCTAAAAACGGGGCGAAATCTGATTTAGCTTTAGCAAATACACAATCTAAAGAGGTTTTTGATTTCTTGTCATCAGTTTCTAATAAATATGGAATTGGATTCTGGAAACCAGGCTCAGGAATTATTCATCAGATTGTTTTGGAAAATTATGCATTTCCCGGAGGAATGATGATTGGTACTGATTCTCATACTGTAAATGCAGGAGGATTAGGAATGTTAGCTATTGGTGTTGGTGGAGCCGATGCAGTAGATGTAATGTCAGGAATGGGATGGGAATTGAAATTTCCTAAATTAATAGGTGTAAAATTAACGGGTAAGTTATCCGGTTGGACAGCGCCAAAAGATGTGATCTTAAAAGTAGCTGATATTCTTACTGTAAAAGGAGGAACAGGTGCTATTGTTGAATATTTTGGTGAAGGTGCTACTAGTATGTCTTGTACTGGTAAAGGTACAATTTGTAATATGGGTGCCGAAATTGGAGCCACAACTTCTACTTTTGGGTACGATGATTCCATGAGAAGATATTTATCGGCAACAGGTCGTCAGGATGTGGTTGATGCGGCTGATGAAGTAGCTGATTACTTAACAGGAGATGCTGAAGTCTATGCTAATCCGGAAAAATATTTTGATCAGCTTATTGAAATTAATCTTTCAGAATTAGAGCCGCATATTAATGGACCTTTTACTCCTGACAGAGGTACTCCGGTTTCTAAAATGAAAGCGGAAGCAGAGGCTAACGGATGGCCTTTAAAAGTAGAATGGGGATTAATTGGTTCCTGTACTAACTCTTCTTATGAAGATATGGCTCGTGCGGTATCTATTGTAAATCAAGCGGTGGAACATGGTATTTCGCCAAAAGCAGAGTTTGGTATCAATCCGGGTTCAGAGCAAATTCGTTATACTATCGAAAGAGATGGTATGATAGCTGCTTTTGAAAAAATGGGAACTAAAGTATTTACAAATGCTTGTGGACCATGTATCGGACAATGGGATAGAGCAGGTGCTGATAAACAAGAAAAAAATACAATTGTTCACTCTTTTAATCGAAACTTCTCCAAAAGAGCTGATGGTAACCCAAATACGCATGCTTTTGTAACTTCACCGGAAATGGTTGCTGCATTAGCTATTGCCGGAAGATTAGATTTCAATCCTTTGACTGATACTTTGTTGAATGATAATGGTGAAGAAGTGAAGCTGACAGCTCCATTTGGAGATGAATTGCCAAAAAGAGGATTTGATGTGGAGGATGCAGGTTTTCAGGCTCCGGCCGAAGATGGTTCTGCGGTTCAGATAGCAGTTAATCCGGACTCGGACAGATTGCAATTATTGGCTCCTTTTGAGCCATGGGACGGTAAAAATATTTCAGGGGCTAAATTGCTAATTAAAGCTTTTGGAAAATGTACTACTGACCACATTTCTATGGCGGGACCCTGGTTGCGTTTCCGTGGGCATTTAGATAATATTTCGAATAATATGCTGATTGGTGCTGTAAATGCATTCAACCAGAAAACAAATGCTGTTAAAAATCAAATCACCGGGATTTATGATGCTGTTCCGGCCGTTGCTCGTGCATACAAAGCCGCAGGAGTTCCTTCGGTTGTGATTGGAGATCATAATTATGGCGAAGGTTCTTCTCGTGAGCATGCTGCAATGGAACCACGCTTCTTAGGGGTTAAAGCGGTATTGGTTAAATCATTTGCCCGTATCCACGAAACCAATCTTAAAAAACAAGGTCTTTTAGGGTTGACATTTGCTGATGAGAATGATTATGATAAAATTCAGGAAGATGATACTATTAATTTTATTGATTTAGTTGATTTTGCTCCGGGAAAACCATTAACGATAGAATTTGTTCATGCTGATGGTTCTAAAGATAGTATTCTGGCTAACCATACTTACAATGCAAGTCAGATAGGCTGGTTTGTAGCGGGTTCAGCATTGAATTTAATTGCTGCTGAAGCAAATGAATAAAACGTTTAAAATTTAAAATTTTCAGGCGCTTTGTATTTACAAGGCGCTTTTTTTTGGTTTTAATGCAAAAAATAGTTTAAAGTGGTGTTAAAAATTGGGATTCTTATCATTAAAACGTTAAATTCGCTTTCGTAAAAATTTAATAATCAGCTATGCAGTTTTTTTATCTATTTGTTTAATTCTTAGTTTTAAACAATACAATAGATTAAGAATTATTCAAAACGATTTTATGAGGTGTAATTTTTGGATTTTAATCTTTCTTTCATTTAGCAGTTGGAATACTTTTTCTCAGGAAAAACACATTCAGCATGTAGTGGCTAAGGGGGAAACTGTTTTTAAAATCGCGCAACAATATCATGTAGATGCTGCCCAAATTTATGCAATTAACCCAAATGCTAAGGACGGAATAAAATTTGAAGAAATTTTATTAGTGCCATCTGTTGCCGATAAAAATGAAAATTTAGCGACTAATACTAGTAATATTTCTGAGCCTGCGCCAAAACAACACCTTGTTATGGCTAAAGAAACTTTATATGGAATTGCTAAGCAATATGGTGTTAAAGTGGCTGATTTGTATAATTTGAATCCGTTATTAAAGAAAAAAGGGCTTCGTGTGGGCAGTTCGATTACTGTAGCTGTTCAGGAAACAAATGATAAACCGGTAACAAGCATTCAAAAAGAAATCCCCAACAAAGAAATCCCCAATATCCAGGAAAAGAAAGATAACGATAAGCGGGTTGATCTTCATACAACAGAAAATGTGCTGAAAGAAGTTTTGGCTAAAGAAACGCTGTATGGTATCGCAAAGGAGTATGGAGTTTCAGTGTCTGATATTCAAAAAGCCAATCCAATATTAGAAATACAAGCATTAAGAATTGGACAGAAAATAGTAATTCCTACTCTGAAAAAAGAGGTGGAAAAAAATGTTAATGAAGTTAAAAACGAGGTTTCTCCAATTGTTGAAAGTGAACAAAAACCTTCATTGGATACTGAAATTGAAGTAAATCATGAAGTTTTAGCTAAAGAAACAAAATACGGAATTGCAAAAGAATACGGGATTACAGTAAAAGAATTAGAAAATCAAAATCCTAAAATAGCCAATCGACTTTTGATAGGGGAGAAATTAACCATTCGAACGCAAAAATCAAATGTCAAAACACCTAAAAAGTTTGATTTTACTGAAGAAGGTGTAAATAAAAAAGAATCTGAATATGTAGTGAAACCACTTTATAATGCAGATTTTGTAGACCAATTAGTAGCTACAGCTTCTGAAAACATAGGTGTTCGCTACAGAACAGGAGGGACAACTAAGGATGGATTTGATTGTTCCGGCTTGATGTGTACTACTTTTGGAGCATTTGATATTCAACTGCCAAGAACTTCTTTTGAACAGTCTCAATATGGAGTAAAAGTGAATAATGATGAGGCTCAGAAAGGGGATTTAATCTTTTTTAAGACCAATGGTCGTAGTCAGATTAATCACGTAGGAATGGTAGTCGAAGTAGGCGATGGTGATATTAAATTTATTCATGCATCGGTAGGCGGAGGAGTTATTATTTCGTCCATAAAAGAGAAATATTACAGTAAAAGAGTTACTCAGATTAATAGAGTATTATAATTTGACCCAAGTTTTAAATTCGATAATAGATAAAAAAACGCTTTTTCTGAAGCGTTTTTTTTATGCTTATAAATTATTAAGTCCAAACTTGTTGGGTGTAATTAAAAGCATCAGTTCGAGAACCGTTTTCAATGAAATTTTTCTTATTTTCGATAGAACCCTGAAAGCGGAATCATTCAAACTGACGAAAAATTATCATCAAAAACTAATTACACCCAACGGAAAGTACAAAGAAATAACAAGTGTTAGTGGTATTTAAAACTCCAACTTACATTGAGTTTTATGAAGTCTTTTTGTTTCTTCTTATCAAAGGGATTATATAAAAATAAAGCCAGTAAGGATAAATTTACTGGCTTTATTTAAGAAAATGAGGAATGATATATTAGATAATGATACGAATAATTTCTCCGTTTTTATTTACCATTTCTATTCGGACGCTTTGTCTTTCGTCTTTGTTGTTTAAAAATTTAGAGACACCTTCAACATCTGTAGCTTTTATATTATCAATGCTCAATATAATATTTCCGACTAATTCATCTGTATATTCTCTTAAGTTGTCGTTGTTGATGGATTTAATTTTCACACCATAATCCACCTTGAATTTCTTTTTGTCAGTGGCTGAAATATTTTCTAATTCCATACCTTTAAATTCAACACTAACGAATTCATTTTTGCTTAAAGTTACCGGAATTGTTTTGTTTTCTCCGTCTCTGATAATCGTTACGGCAACTTTGTCATTAGGTCTCTTGGTATTGATATAACCGGAAAGATCCGCAAAAGTGGCAATATTACGATTGTCAATTTTTACAATTACATCTCCTTTTTTTAACCCGGATTTCTCAGCACCGGAATTTTTTTGAACATCTTTAATGTAAAAACCTTCTGTTTGTTTTATTCCTAATTCTTTGGAAGCCATTGCATTCAATTCGCCTCCTGTAACGCCTAAAATTCCACGTTGAACGTTACCGTATTCCATAATGTCTTCAATTATTTTTCGGGTAATGTTAGAAGGAACTGCAAAAGAATAACCTACATAAGAACCCGTCATCGACGTGATCATGGTATTAATTCCAATTAAATCACCACGGGTATTAACTAATGCACCACCACTATTTCCCGGATTTACTGCAGCATCAGTTTGTATGAAAGACTGGATACCGTCGGTTCCTAAGTTTCTGGCTTTTGCCGAAACAATTCCTGCCGTCACGGTTGAGGTCAGATTGTACGGATTTCCTACTGCAAGAACCCATTCACCTACTTTTACATCGTCAGAATTCCCAAAAGGAGTGTAAGGTAATTTCTCATCGGCATCAATTTTCAGCAAAGCAATATCCATTTTAGAATCGGTTCCAATAAGCTCTGCTTTATATGATTTTTTATTGTTTAAAGTAATCTCAATTTCCGAAGCATCTCGGATTACGTGATTATTAGTAACAATATAACCGTCTTCTGAAATGATAACTCCTGATCCGGTTCCTACCTGTTCCTGAGACTGTCCGCCTTTATAACCATAGAAAAACTCCAGCATCGGATTGCTTACTTTATGGTAAGAAACATTTTTTACGTGAACAACACTATGAATGGTTTTATCTGCAGCTTCTGTAAAATCAAGAACATCCGATGATAATCCCACTCTTTTAGTGTAATTGTCAGAGGCAAGTGTTGTTATTGTTTTTTTATCATTCGAAAAATAACCATTGTCGTCAAATAGTAATTTGTATGCCCCCAAAGTTGTAGCTCCACTAAGTAGTGCTACAAAAAACAGATTTGAAAATTGTTTCATAATAGAGATCGTTTTTAGTGTTATTTGTTAAGTAAAATTAAAGCGAAATTTGAATGTTAAAAAACACTTTAACGCTGTTTAACAATGATTAACATTTCATTAATAGTTCGTACTTTTGTAAAACTTAATTAGAAATAATGCGTATACAATTTTATAAATACCAAGGTACAGGAAACGATTTTGTGATGATTGATAATCGTTCTGAATTTTTCCCCAAAGAGGATACAGCTTTAATAGAACGTCTTTGTGACAGACGATTTGGTATTGGAGCTGATGGACTTATACTACTCGAAAATGATGCCAAAACTGATTTTAAGATGGTGTATTACAATTCAGATGGGAATCAAAGTACCATGTGCGGGAATGGCGGAAGATGTTTAGTGGCCTTTGCAAAACAATTAAATGTTATTGGAGATACAACTTCTTTCAACGCTGTTGATGGATTGCATCATGCTTCGGTTAGTCAGGACGGTATTGTTTCTTTGCAAATGATTGATGTTGATGGTATAAAAACGACTACTGATTATAGTTTTCTAAATACAGGTTCACCACATCACATACAGTTAGTTGATGATTTAGAAAATTATGATGTAAAGGAAAACGGTGCTGCTATTCGCTATGGCGATTTATATGGTAAAGCGGGAAGCAATATCAATTTTGTAAAAAAAATAGACGATACCACTTTTGCACTTCGTACTTATGAACGTGGAGTAGAAGATGAAACTTTAGCTTGCGGAACCGGAGCAACAGCGGCTGCGATTGCCATGAATGCCATTGGACAAACCAATTCAACAGCTATTAATATGAATGTTGAAGGTGGTAAATTATCAGTTTCTTTTGAAAAAGAAGGAGATAAATATATCAATGTTTTCCTGAACGGTCCTGCCAAATTTGTGTTTGAAGGAACAATCGAAATATAGTTTTATACAAATACTTACTTTCCAATGATAACATTAAAAGGGGATTCTATTTATTTACGTGCACTGGAGCCTAATGACTTAGAATTCATCTACATTATGGAAAACGATCAAAGCATTTGGGAAGTAAGTAATACACAAACTCCTTACAGCCGGTTTTTGATTAGGCAATATCTTGAAAATGCCCATCAGGATATTTATGAAGCGAAACAATTGCGATTAGCCATTTGTCAGGATGAAGATTTTCCGGCGTTGGGATTAATTGATCTGTTTGACTTTGACCCCAAGAATAACAGAGCCGGAGTGGGAATTCTTATTCAGGATGTTGCTAAAAGAAATCTGAAAATAGGTTCAGAAGCTTTAAGTTTATTGATTGCTTACTCTTTTAAGCATCTAAATTTACATCAATTATATGCAAATATTGGCATAGAAAACGAAGCAAGTAAAGCACTTTTTACTAAATTTGGCTTTGAATGTATAGGTGTAAAAAAAGATTGGAACTTTAGTAACGGAGTATATCAAGACGAAGCCATCTATCAGTTAATTAATCAACAATTTTAAATTTATAATTTTGACTCCAAAAAAAATTATTTCAATCGCTGCTATTGCCATTATTTCGGGATTGATTATTTATGGTTTTGTTCTAATTTCACAAATATTTTCAAGCAATACCAAGTTTTTTGAAGACGAGGTATATGTTCATGTTCCAACGGATGCGACATACCAGCAGGTATTAGATTCCATGGCGGTGTATGTTACTAATGTGGATCGTTTTGAAATGGTAGCTAACAAGATGAATTATCCTGAGAATGTAAAATCAGGACGTTTTCTGTTAACTAAAGGAATGAATAGTTACGAATTAGTTAAATCCATGCGTTCTAATGTACCGGTAAAATTAGCTTTTAATAATCAGGAACGTGTAGAAAATCTTGCCGGTCGTGTAGGTTCTCAAATTGAAGCCGACAGCGTTTCCTTGCTTAACGCCTTTAAAGATTCTGTCTTTTTAAAAGAAAATGGATTTACTGAGGAAAACGTTTTGGCGATGTTTATCCCTAATACTTATGAAGTGTATTGGAACACTTCAGCAGTAAAGTTTAGAGATAAAATGATTAAGGAATACCGTAATTTCTGGAATGAGGAACGAGTGTCAAAAGCTAAAAAACAAGGTTTTACGGCTGTGGAAGCTACTGTCTTAGCTTCTATTGTACACAAGGAATCTGTTAAAAAAGACGAAAGACCCAGAATTGCCGGTGTTTATTTAAACAGATTGCGATTAGGAATGCCTCTTCAGGCTGATCCTACAGTGATTTATGCTAAAAAGAAAAACGACAACGATTTTAATCAGGTCATCAAAAGAGTGTTTTACAATGACTTGTTTTTGAATTCACCTTATAATACCTATAAAGTCGTTGGGCTTCCTCCGGGACCTATCGCCATGCCGGATATTACAGCACTGGAAGCTGTTTTAAATCCTGAAAAACATGATTTTATCTATTTCTGTGCTTCTGTGGATCGCTTTGGTTACCATGAATTTGCGGCTACTTTGCAGGAGCATAATGTAAATGCTAAAAAATATTCTAACTGGATTAACGCACAAGGAGTTAAAAGATAGTTTTGAATTTTAAAAATAGTATATTTTTTTACCTGCTTTTTCTAGTTTCTAATTGTCTGGCGCAAAACGGTACAGAACGTTTTTTAAAACCTTCGGATACTTTAAATTCCAGCAGAAAAAACCTTGTTCTCTTGTCTGAAGCTGTTGTTTCGGCTACAGCTTTGGTAGGTTTAAACCAATTATGGTATGCTGATTATCCCCGATCTAAGTTTCATTTTACAAATGATAATAAGGATTGGTTTCAAATGGATAAAGCAGGGCACCTGTATTCCTCCTATCATTTGGGGCGAATTTCCAGTGAAATACTGCAATGGAGTGGTGCTAGCCGTAAAGAGCAATTACTGTATGGTGCAGGTATGGGATTTGCATTTTTAACAGCTGTTGAGGTTTTAGATGGTTTTTCGTCAGAGTGGGGAGCATCTTCAGGAGATGTTATTGCTAATGCAAGCGGAACGGCTTTGTACATTTCACAGGAATTATTGTGGAAAGAGCAGCGTATTACTCCCAAATTTTCTTTTCACACTACCCGATATGCAAAATACCGACCTGAAGTTTTGGGAAGCAATTTTACCGAACAAATTCTAAAAGATTACAATGGTCAAACCTATTGGTTGTCTGCCAATTTAAAATCATTTTTTAAAGACTCAAAAATCCCTGAAATTTTAAATATTGCTGTTGGTTATGGTGCTGACGGAATGCTTAGTGGAGCAGCTGAAAAATCCTTCTTTTTTCTTAATGAAAATCCATCCCGATCCAGACAATTTTATCTCAGTTTAGATTTGGATCTAACGAAAATTAAGACAAAATCACATTTTTTAAAGACATTTTTTTCTGTTTTTTCTGTTTTAAAAATTCCCGCTCCTACTATCGAATACTCGGCTAACGAGGGCTTTAAGGGACACGTTTTCTATTTTTAACAAACTTTAACGACTTGATTTACAGCTTTGTGAAAAAAGTTGTATCTTTGCATGCAGAAATTTCTGGACGTGACAGGTTTAGAAGAAAAACAATTTATGATAAAAAAATGGTATTTTTACACCAGTTTAACTGTAATTATAGCTTTTTTAAGTTACAGTTTTAAACCACTAAAATTAGATACAAAAGAGTGGTTTTTGAGAAAGAATGATAATGGAATTCCCTACTTATTTCCATCTGTCAAACAAGAAGATTATACAAGTTTGAATATTCCTTTTACCGGAAATTTATTCATTGGTTTTAAAGAAGCCTTAGGATTCAGAGAATCTCAAAACAAGTATAAGAAAGTAAATTCATTAGGATATTTAGGAAAATATCAATTCGGAAATGAAACTTTAAGATCTATAGGTATTCATGATACCGATAAATTCTTAAAAAGTCCGAAACTTCAGGAAAAAGCCTTTGTTGCTTTATTATCTAAAAATAAATTCATTTTAAAGGATGTTATTGAAAAATACGACGGAAAAGTTGTGAACGGCGTTTTAATAACAGAATCAGGAATTTTAGCAGCTGCACATCTTGGTGGCGCAGGTTCCGTAAAAAGATACTTTAAAAATAACGGAAAAAGACAAATTAAAGATGCTTACGGAACTTCGATAAGGAGTTACTTAAAAGCTTTTGGTGGCTATGACACTTCGTTTATCGAACCTAATGTAAACGCAGTAGTTTCGCTTTAAAAAAAAAAGAAACCATTTGTTATCAGGCAAATGGTTTTTTTTATGATTCTTCGTTAATAAACAAGCTCAGGATTTTTACTGCAATTTTGCTAATATTGGTTCCCGGACCAAAAACAGCTGCGATACCGGAATCAAAAAGATATTGATAATCCTGCGTTGGAATCACTCCGCCTACTACAACCATAATGTCTTCACGTCCATATTTCTTAAGCTCTTCAATCACCTGAGGAACTAATGTTTTGTGTCCTGCAGCAAGAGATGAAATACCCAGAATATGAACATCATTTTCCATGGCCTGTTTGGCAGTTTCGGCAGCTGTTTGAAAAAGTGGGCCTATATCTACGTCAAAACCAATGTCGGCAAATGCTGTAGCAACAACTTTTGCACCTCTGTCGTGTCCGTCCTGTCCCATTTTTGCAACCATTATTCGCGGCCTGCGACCTTCTTGCTTTGCAAAAATATCGGCTAGTTGTCTTGCTTTTTCAAAACTTTTATTGTCTTTGATTTCTTTACTATACACACCGCTAAAAGATTTAATTTGCGCTTTATGTCTTCCAAAAATGGTTTCTAATGCCTGACTGATTTCGCCTAAAGTGGCTCTTTCACGGGCAGCTTCAATGGCTAATTCCAGTAAATTTCCCGTTCCCGTTTGAGCACAAAGAGTTATTTTATCTAAAGCTTCTTGTACTTTTAAAGTATTTCGTTTGGCTTTAACCTGATTAAGTCGCTCTAATTGCTGGTTTCTGACTTTTTCAATATCGATGTCCAGAATATTTAAAGGTACTTCTTTTTTGGCTTGAAATTTATTCACGCCCACAATTATGTCCTGATCGCTGTCAATACGTGCTTGCTTTCTGGCTGCCGCTTCTTCGATTCTTAATTTAGGAATTCCGGTTGCTAATGCTTTGGTCATGCCGCCCAGGGTTTCTATTTCTTCGATTAGTTTCCAGGCTCTTTGGGCAATTTCATGCGTTAAACTTTCCACATAATAGCTACCTGCCCACGGATCGACCGTTTTACTGATTTTTGTTTCTTCTAATAAAAACAATTGGGTATTTCGGGCTATTCCTGCTGAAAAATCGCTGGGTAATGCCATTGCTTCGTCTAATGCATTGGTATGTAGCGATTGTGTTCCTCCAAAAACTGCCGCCGAAGCTTCAATACAAGTTCGGGCTACATTGTTAAAAGGATCCTGAGCGGTTAAACTCCAGCCACTAGTCTGGCAATGGGTTCTTAAAGTGAGTGATTTATTGTTTTTTGGATTGAATTCTTTAATCAGTTTCGTCCAAATCATTCTTGCAGCTCTCATTTTAGCAATCTCCATAAAATGATTCATTCCGATTCCCCAGAAAAAAGACAATCTCGGAGCAAATTCATCGATTTTCATTCCGGTTGAAAGTCCTGTTCTCACATATTCTAATCCATCGGCAAGAGTGTACGCCAATTCGATATCGGCGGTAGCTCCTGCTTCTTGCATATGATATCCTGATATGGATATCGAATGGAATTTCGGCATTTTTTTGCTGGTATATTCAAAGATAGCAGCCGTTATTTTCATAGAAGCCTCAGGCGGATAGATATAGGTATTACGAACCATAAATTCCTTAAGAATATCATTTTGAATAGTTCCTAAAAGCTGTTCGGGTTTCACACCTTGTTCTTCGGCTGCAACAATATAAAATGCCATAATGGGTAAAACCGCTCCATTCATAGTCATGGAAACCGACATTTTATCCAATGGAATTTGGTCAAATAAGATCTTAAAATCTTCTACCGTATCAATGGCAACTCCTGCTTTTCCAACATCGCCTGCCACGCGCTCGTGATCCGAATCGTAGCCGCGATGGGTTGCTAAATCAAAAGCAATAGAAAGCCCTTCTTGTCCTGCATGAATGTTTTTTCTGTAAAACGCATTGCTTTCTTCGGCAGTGGAAAAACCTGAATATTGACGAATTGTCCAAGGTTTTTGAACATACATCGTAGTGTATGGCCCACGAAGAAATGGAGGAAATCCAGCAGCAAAGTCCAGATGTTCCAAATCTTGAATGTCTTTTTCTGAATAATTTTGTTGGAGTCTGATTCCTTCGGCTGTAACAAAATTAGGTTGGATAGTTTCTGTTTTTTCTTTTGCAAAAGCAACTTCAAAGCCAGAATTGTCTTCGGATTTTTGATTGTTAAGCTGGATATGTCTGAGGTCTTTTCGAATCATTTTGATGCTTTTTGCAAATTTATTTTTGGAGTACTGAATTATTCCGAAGCCAGTCTTTCTTGTTCTGATTTCTCAGCCAGTCGTTTTTCAATAATAGGTGTAATCAAAGTTTTTCGGGGTTTTATTTTTACAAAAGGATACAATTCAATCTGCTCTTTCATTTTATCTTTTGGATTTGAATATTTATTGGTTCCAATAAGAATTTCTTTGCCAGAATCAAAAAGCAGTTGTTCCTTATCCGCACTTTCCTGAATTTTTCTTTTGATAATTCCGTCATTCAATTGCTTTAAAAATCCGCCATTGGCTTCTATTTCTTTAAATAGCGTCAACGCTTTATCGGCTAGTTGTTGTGTTAGCGTTTCGATATAATAACTGCCATCAGCAGGATTGTTTACCTTGTCAAAATAGCTTTCGTTTTTCAAAATCAGTAATTGATTTCGGGCTATCCGATCACCAAATTCATTGTTTTTATGATAAATGGCATCATAAGGCAAGTTGGCAATAGTATCTGCTCCACCCATAATTCCTGACATACATTCGGTCGTGGTACGCAACATATTCATATTGTAGTCATACAGTGTTTTGTTGCGTTTTGTTGGCGTTACTAAAATATGACAATTGCTGTCGTGGTAATATTCTTTTGCAATCAATTGAAATAATAAGCGTAAGGCACGTAATTTGGCAATCTCAAAAAAATAATTACTTCCTACGGCAACTTCAAAAACTATAGCTTGATGAATTGTTGGAATCCGGTTCAAATATTCATTGGCGTGAGCCAGACTGTAGGCAATTTGCTGGACGATATTCGCTCCAGCATTTTGATACAAAGCCGAATTAATGCTAATTAATGAGCTCTCGCGAGTATTTTTAGAAAGAATTTGTAGTGTTTCGAAATTGTTTTTTTCTTTGGCAGTAAACCAATTCCCTTCTTTCGCTAATTGCCCAATTGGATCCAGATTGTAAAAGATAGGAGCTTTTTTTTGTTCCGCTATTTTATTTGTTTTCGAAATAAAATCAACTGATAAAAATTTCAGGTCAAAATGGATGGGCGTGTTTTCCAATGGCAATTTTTCTAGTAGTTTTTGGATGTCTACCGATTCATTTTCGATGGTAAACCGTAAACTTTCAGCTCCTCTTTTTAAAGTATCCAAGGCTCTTTCTGCCGATTTTTCGACATCAAAAACAAAAATGTTCTGGCAAATTTTAAACTGAGATGCATTTGTGGCGGCTGTTGTGGTTTTGCTAAAATCATCCCGATGATAAAAGGGTTTTACTTTTATGTCTTCCGGTGAATTCCAAACTAAAGTTTCGTTATAATCAGCTCCATCAAGCTCAAACTGGATTTTTTGTTTCCATTGTTTTGATGAAATCGGGTCGAAATCTTCGAATAAATTAGTAGCCATTTTTAGTTTGATTTTTTGAAGCTTTGCTTCTGCTTTTTACCACAGATTACACAGATTACACAGATTTTTTTTTTAGTTCTGAGCAAACCCCACGAAAGTTAATAATTTATTGCTTTTTTTCAATGGTGTCACCTTCAAATTCGATGATGTAAATGTCCTCACTATCTTTTTTCATATAGTATTTTTCACGGGCATATTTTTCTATTTGTTCTGGATTTTTAAGCTGTTTGATTTGTGCTTCGTCTTTTTTAATTTCTTCCTGATAATAGGTTTTATTATCTTCTAATTCTTCAATTTGATTGTCCAAGACGCGGTGATCAAAATATGAGTAGTTGTCTAAAAATAACATCCATACGGCAAAAAACGATAAGGACCACATGTATTTGTTGCTTAAAAATTTAAACCAGCCTTTGTCTTTATAGGGATTCTTCATTAGTTGTTTTATATGTCAGGTTAAACTAAAATCAGCTTAGATAAAAGTAAAACGCATTACTATTTTAGTGTGTTTTATAAAAATACAATAAAATTATAGAATTTTTTGATTTATTACCGTGCGAAGCATGTCTATGGCTACAGTGTTGTATTTATTGTTTGGGATAATGACATCGGCAAACGCTTTTGTTGGTTCTATAAATTGTTCGTGCATGGGTTTTAAGGTTTGCTGATAACGGTTTAAAACTTCATCCATATCCCGTCCACGCTCCGCAATATCTCTTTTTAATCGTCTAATCAGCCTTTCGTCTGCATCAGCATGTACAAATATTTTGATATCAAATAAATCCCTTAATTCCGGATGTGCCAAAATTAATATGCCTTCTACAATCATTACCTTCCTGGGATGCGTGCTGATGCTGTCTTCCGTCCGGTTATGGGTTATAAAAGAATATATGGGCTGATGAATGGTTTTGCCAGCTTTGAGTTCCTGTAAATGAGAAACTAATAAATCAAAATCGATGGCTCTGGGATGATCAAAATTGATTAACGCACGTTCGTCATAACTAAGATTAGTCGTTTTTTTATAATAAGAATCCTGAGAAATAACGCCCACTTCGGCATCAGGCAATTGATTCATGATTTGGTGCACGACCGTAGTTTTTCCACTTCCTGTTCCGCCCGCAATTCCTATAATCAGCATAAAATGGTTTTGTTGTTGTTTCCCAACAAAAATAGGAATTTAATTGGGAGTATATTTTGGTTTTGGGATGAAATGTTAGCGGGTTTTTAACAGAGGAGATGTTCTATAATTCAATCTGAATGGTAACTTTTCCTCCCAAACCTTTTTCAACAATATCATATAAGGTTTTTAAAGTCAAGTTACTTCCATTGTTTTCTATACGTGAAATGTATTCTCGTTTTTTATCCACGAGCTCAGCAAGTTCGGTTTGGGTTAAATGCTTTTCTTCACGTGCTTTTTTTAATTGTAAGCCAATTTTAAAACCGCTAAAATCTCTATCTAATTCATCACGTCTTTCTGTTCCTTTTTCTCCGTAAACAGTATCTTTTATTTCTTTCCAGCTTTTAGTTTCCATTTTTATTTGATTTTTCTTGATAATACTGATTCATTAATCGTAACGCTTTTTCAATCTCGTTTTTCGGAGTTTTTTGCGTTTTCTTTTGAAAGCCATTGAGGAGAATTACAAGTTTACCGTTATCGAAAAAACAAAAAACTCTCCAAATATTGGAAGCCAATTGTATTCTTGCTTCATAAAGACCATCAGTTCCTTCCATTGATTTTAAATAATTGGATGGAACGCGTTCGAGAGTTTCAATCGCTTCAATAATCTTAAATATTTTATCTTGGACTTTTCTTGGTTGTTCCAAGAGAAATTCCTCAAAGTAGTTTTTGTAAGCTATAACTTCACGTACTTTCATTTTTCAAAGGTAACTTAAAAGTTACTATTTAGCAATTTTTTATATGTTTTTTTGTTTTTTGGCTTCGCAAAGTCTTGGTTGCAAACTTTGCGGAGCTGAACGTTTATTAGAAACCACCCGTAAAGAGTTTGCAGGAGTGTGTGAATTGCGTCTGGCTTTAGCCAGATGATGCGAATGTTTTTTTATATAGGCTTTAGCCAAAGCTTTATTGTCTTTTGGCTAAAGCCATCATTGGATTCTATTAATAAAATGGGCTGAAGCCCATTCCTATTCAATTTTAGAGAATTATTTTTATGTTTTATTTTGAATATATCTTCGGTTATGGTTTGTGTAAAATCCGTGTCAATCCGTTTTATCCGTAAAATCTGTGGGCTGTTTTTCGCTGTTTTATTGCGTTTAATTATTTTTCAAATATATCAATAATTATTTACAAATGGTGTTTTGCTAATTTTTGTGTTTATATTGAATTCTGAAAATTATTGCGGAGTTTCCTCCTTAGTCGGAATGACAAACTGGGGGCTTACGGTTTGTGTAAAACAAAAAATTAAGTTTTTACATCCACAATCTTGTCCTTCCGACGAAGGAGGAATCTTCACAAATAACTCCGTTTTTTAATTAAAAACATTAAAAAGTAGTGCGGAGTTTGCTTCGCTTGTCGCTCGAGCCTTCCTCCTTTGAAATAACAAACTGTGTGGCTGTGGTTTGTGTAAAATCCGTGTCAATCCGTTTTGTCCGTAAAATCTGTGGGCTGTTTTTCAATGGCAATTTCAAAAAATCAATTTCAAATCAAAATGTTGTTGTGCTCGCGTTAAGGATGGAAGCGGTATCCTTTTATGTAGCGTAGCGGAATAAAAGATATAGCGTACAGCCTGACCCCGCTATCCAGAAGTTCCGGGAGTGCTGTGGCGTGTAAGTGGGGTAACGCCCTAAAAAATAATGTAAGTTTATTTATTCTTCTTCGCTTTAATCATCATTTCGAGTTGATCCCAAAGTTCTTCGGGAATGGCTTCCAGAATGTTGAATTGTCCGGCACCTTTAAGCCATTCGCCACCATCAATAACCACGACTTCGCCATTTATATAGGCAGAAAAATCAGAAACCAGATAAGCGGCTAAATTAGCCAACTCCTGATGGTCGCCTACACGTTTGAGAGGAACTTTTTTAGACATGTCAAATTTTTCGGCAAGATCTCCGGGAAGTAATCGATCCCAGGCGCCTTTGGTAGGAAATGGACCCGGTGCAATGGCATTGGTACGAATACCATATTTAGCCCATTCTACGGCCAGACTTCGGGTCATGGCAAGAACACCAGCCTTAGCAGTGGCGCTGGGAACAACATAAGCAGAACCTGTCCAGGCATAAGTGGTCACAATATTTAAAACGGTAGCTGAAGTTTGCTTGCTGTCAATCCAGTATTTTCCAAAAGCCAGAGTGCAGTTTTTAGTACCTTTTAGAACAATATCAATAATGGTGTCAAAGGCGTTAGCCGATAAACGTTCGGTAGGAGAGATGAAGTTGCCGGCTGCGTTGTTGAGTAAAATGTCTACTTTGTCAAAAGTCTTTATAACTTGTTGTAACATGTTTTCGACTTCTTCATAATTGCGGACATCGCATTGTAGAGGCAAACAAATCCCAGCAGTTTCGGATTCCAGTTCGATAGCTGTTTTTGTGAGTTTGTCTAAATCACGAGAAGTGATGGCAACTTTGGCACCCAGTTCCAGGAAATATTTGGTCATCGATTTTCCAAGTCCGCTACCGCCACCAGTAACAACAATTACTTTTCCTTTTAGGGCGTCGTCTCGTAACATTTTTTGGCTAAAGTTCATTTTGATTCGGTTTTATTGTAAATATACGAAATCAGAGATTTGTTGTATTTGGTTTTTGATTATAATTTTAAGTATTTTGATGTTCTTAGCTTTCGCAGTCGAGTGTCAAATGTTTGAAGAATACGTAAAAAGAAAAGTTGTTTGAGCGCAGCGAGTTCTTTTCTTTTAGTATTCGAAAACTAATTTGACCGACGAGGAAGCGCAAGACTTGATTTTTTTGTTTCTTTTTTGATCAAGCAAAAAAGAAAGCTCTAAATAGCACAAAGTCTTCTTGCCGCTTCTTCTAATGTGGGATTGTCTTTGGCAAAACAAAACCGAATTAAATGCAAATCTTTGCCATTTTCGTAGAAATTAGAAATAGGAATGGCTGCGACACCGTGTTCGGTGATTAAGTGTTTGCAAAAATCAACATCGTTTTCATTCGAAATGTCTTCGTATGAAACTACCTGGAAATAAGTTCCTTCGCAGGGTAACAGTTTGAAGCGGCTTTTGGATAATAATTGTCTGAAATAATCTCTTTTTTGTTGGTAGAAACCGCCGATTTCTACAACAGAAACAATATCTAAATATTCGCTAATGGCAGCCTGAGAAAGACTGTTGACACTAAAAACCAGAAATTGATGTACTTTTTTGATTTCTCTCATCAAATGTTCGGGAGCAACTACATAGCCGATTTTCCAACCTGTAATGTGAAAGGTTTTTCCAAAAGAAGAAACTACTACAGCACGATTACGAAGTGATTTACGGGTATGTATCGAAATGTGTTTTTGTTCAAAAGTAATGTATTCGTAGACTTCGTCAGAAAGTAAAATGATGCGAGGGAATTTTTCCAACAGCTTTTCCAAGGCTTCAAAATCGGTTTCTGTCAAAATTTTTCCTGTTGGATTGTGTGGATTATTGATGATAATCATCTTAGTTTTCTCTGAGCAAGCGGATTCGATGGTTTCCCAATTGGGAGTATAATCCTCATTTAAAGAAACACGAACCGGTTTTGCATTGCACAATAAAACAGGCGCTTCATAACAATCATAACTGGGATCTAAAATTAAAACTTCGTCATTATTTTCTACCAATGCCTGAATGCTCGTAAAAATACCTTGGGTTGCTCCGGTGGTAACCAGAATTTCAGTTTCCGGGAGAATATTTCTTTGGTACGAATCTTTAACAAGTGTCGCGATTTTAGATAATAGCGGAGGAAAGCCCGCCATCGGAGTATATTGATGAATGTCTTCGTTTGCCAATTTTGCTACAATCGCTGTTAGCTTTTCATCCACAGGGAAATTTGGAAATCCTTGGGATAAATTAATAGCATTGTATTCGATAGCCATTTTTGACATGACTGTAAAAATACTGGTAGTGATATTGGGAAGTTTCGACATTGTTTACTTTTTAAAAGGCTAAAAGTAAGGAAATGGCTTGAGTTTGGGAAAAGAAGGAATGAAATAATATTGGTTTTTTAAACCATATAAGTCATATAAGTTTTTTGACTTAAGCTATTTAGCTTGTTGACTTAAAAGGAGGTTGGGAATAGATTATATAAGTCAAGTTAGATTATAAAAACTTGCTTAATATGTTCTTTTTTTAATTACTTCTAAAATACTTCTATGACTTATATGTTTAAAAAAAACTACATTTTATGAATAATAAAAATAGTAGGACGTTTATGTAAATCAATCGTTTCTTTTTTCCAGACCGAAATTTTCTTTGTCTTAATATATTCCGTAGGTAAAGTAATATCTGTGGCGATACACAAATGCGTTTCAGGATGTAAGGTCTGGATTAAATCTTCCAGTAATTTATTGTTGCGATAGGGAGTTTCGATGAAAATTTGAGATTGATTTTTTTCGAAAGAAGTTCTTTCTAAGCTTTTGAAACTCGCTCTTTTCTCGTCTTTTTCTATTGGTAAATAACCATGAAAAGTAAAACTTTGACCATTCATTCCAGATGCCATCATCGCTAATAAAATAGAAGACGGACCCACTAATGGAATCACCTGAATGCCTCGGTCATGTGCTAATTTAACAATTACAGCGCCGGGATCAGCAACTCCGGGACAACCGGCTTCGCTCATTAAACCCATGTTTTTTCCTTCTAACAAAGGTTTGATAAAATCCAAATGTTCTTTGGCTTCCGTATGTTTGTTTAATGCAAAAAGTACTAAATCAGATTGTTTTTTTTCAGGATTGACTCCTTTGATTGATTTTCGGGCGGTTTTTTCGTTTTCAACGATATAATAGTCAATAAAATCAATCGTTCTTTTTACAGTTTGTGGTAAAACATCCATCGGGTCACATTCTCCCATTGTGGTCGGGATTAAATAGAGTTTTCCTAAAAGAGCGTTTGATTTCATTATGTTGTTTTTTTGAAAGTATTAAAACGGATTAAGTATGTTTTGCTTTTAGTTTTGTTGCGATATTTTCGCAGGCTTCGTCCAGCATTTGGTATACCGTTTCAAATCCATTTTCGATTCCGTAATAAGGGTCGGGGACATCTACATTTTCGTCAGGATATAATTCGTTAAGAATTATTTTGACTTTTGCTTTGTGGCTTTCGTTTTTGGCCAAATGAATCACATCCCGATAATTGGAATTATCCATCACATAGATGTAATCAAAAGTATCAAAGTCAGTCACTTTAAACTGCCTTCCTTTTTGTTTTGAAATATCAAGTTGGTATTTTTTTGCAACAGCAATAGAACGGGTGTCCGGCTGATGTCCAACATGCCAGGAACCTGTTCCGGCAGAATCAATAGTAAATTTATCTTTAGGTAGTTTAGAGGCTAAAATTCCTTCGGCTAAAGGAGACCGACAGATATTGCCCAAACATACCATTAAAATCTTTACAGACATAAGGCTTTTATAGCGTTAGTTTTTTGTGAATGTCTTCAACAAACTTTTTAAATTGTTTGTCAGTTGCTACCAGATTGTCAACTGTTTTACAAGCATGTAGTACTGTTGCGTGGTCGCGATCACCTATTTGGGAGCCAATGTTAGCTAAAGAGGACTTAGTAAACTTCTTAGCAAAAAACATGGCTAGCTGCCTCGCCTGAACTACGTGCCTTTTCCTCGTTTTGGATTGCAGGGTTTCTACGTCCAACTGGAAATAATCAGAAACAATTTTCTGAATGTAATCAATAGAGATTTCGCGTTTTACATTTTTAACAAATTTCTCCACCACGCTCTTCGCCAGTTCGATAGTTACTTCTTTTTTGTTGAAAGAAGATTGTGCAATCAATGAAATAATGGCGCCTTCCAGTTCCCTAACATTCGATTTAATGTTGCGGGCTACATATTCAATAATTTCGTCCGGCATTTCTACACCGTCGCGGTATAAAATGTTTTTCAGAATCGAAATTCGGGTTTCATAATCCGGTTGGTGTAACTCGGCTGATAATCCCCATTTAAAACGAGATAGTAAGCGTTGTTCAATATCCTGCATGTCAACAGGTGCTTTGTCAGAAGTCAGGATTACCTGTTTTCCGTTTTGGTGCAAATAATTGAAAATATGGAAAAATACGTCTTGCGTACCTGATTTTCCGGATAAAAATTGAACATCGTCAATGATTAATACGTCAATTAATTGGTAGAAATGAATAAAATCATTTCGGTTATTTTTCTTTACCGAGTCGATATATTGTTGTGTGAAAATTTCGGCAGAAATATATAAGACGGTTTTTTCAGGGTATTTATCTTTAATTTCAACTCCAATTGCATGTGCTAAATGGGTTTTTCCTAATCCCACACCTCCAAAAATCAACAATGGATTAAAGGAAGTTCCACCTGGTTTATTGGCTACAGCCATACCTGCTGAACGAGCTAATCGGTTAGAATCTCCTTCCAGAAAATTGTCAAAACTGTAATTAGCATTCAGTTGCGATTCGATTTTTAAATTTCTGATACCCGGAATTACAAAAGGATTTTTTAATTCAGGATCAAGATTCTTTAGAGGAGCATCTACATTTTGCGGTTTCATTGGAGAACGGTTAGCACTTGGCAATTGTTCCGTAAACGGCTGTTTGTTGCCGTAAGTGTTCTCCATTTTAATTTTATAAAGTAACTTTGCGTTTTTTCCAAGTTCTTTAGTTAAAGCAACTTTTAATAATTTAACATAGTGCTCTTCTAACCATTCGTAGAAAAATTTACTAGGAACCTGAATGTATAATGCATTATCGGTAAGTTCAACTGACTTGATTGGTTCAAACCAAGTTTTGTATGCCTGGTCTTGAATATTGTCTTTTATAAAAGACAAACAGTTATCCCATACTGATTGAGCAGTTTTGTTCATAAATTCTGTTAAATTATTATATTTTGTATTCGGTTGTTTGAAGTAAATAATATCTAAAAAAGATGTTATTTATCGGGGTAACAAATATGTGAACAATTTTCGTTAAAAAAAAATTTATCGGGGTTGATTTTGAAGAAATATTATTGTAAGTAAGTAAAAGCAGATTTTAAAATAACAGATAAAATAATACAATTTAGAAATGAAAACATACGAGTTTAATGTGCGTGTACGCTATTCAGAAACTGATCAAATGGGAGTAGTTTATCACGGTAATTATGCACAGTATTTTGAGATGGGACGTGTGGAATGGCTTAGAAACATTGGGGTTTCTTATAAATCAATGGAAGAAAACGGAGTGATGCTTCCGGTAGTTTCTTTACATATGAATTACAAAAAGCCAGCACGTTATGATGATTTATTACGGGTAAAAACTATTTTTAAAAGTCTGACTTCAGTAAAGATTGAATTTGATTATGAGATCTACAATGAACAAAATGAGTTATTAACAATTGGGAACTCAATATTGGTATTTGTGAACATGAAAACAGGTCGCCCGATGGCTGCTCCGGAGTACATTAAAGAGAAACTTTTAGGAATATAAAAATGTATGGATTTTATATTTGCTTTTCTCTACTTTTAAGATGGATTTTTTATTAAAAATTTGTGAATATCGGAATTTTGAATGTTAGTTTTTTAGCAGATTTTGATCCAAAATTTCAGTTTATTCTTTTGTTTTTATCTCAATTTCAAATAGTGAATTAAAAATGTCGGCTACTTGTCCGGCATTTTTTTTTCGGGTTTTGATTTCGATTTCGCAGCTCATTTCCATTTTTTGATTTACAATTTCCAGATTTTTTTCCTTGATGACCCGCATTACTTTATTCATGTTTTTGTAGTCAAAAGAAATTAAATAATGAATATCAATGGTTTTTTCGATTATCAAACAGTTTTCAAGCGTAAGTTGAGCTGCGGTTTTATAGGCTGTAATTAATCCGCCCACACCTAATTTAGTACCACCAAAAATCCGAACAATTACAATAAGTATATTGGTGACAGAAAAGGACTGGATTTGTCCATAAATAGGCATTCCTGCACTATTACTGGGTTCGCCGTCATCATTGGCTCTGTAATTTATTTTTTCGGTGCCAATTTGATAAGCATAACAATAATGACAAGCGGTAGGATGCTTTTTTCTTAAAACTTCCAGTATGGGTTTGACTTCTTCTTCAGAAATTATGGGATACGCATAGCCAAAGAATTTACTTCCTTTTTCTTTAAACAGGATTTCTTCTGATGGAGATGCAATAGTCTGGTAGGTGTCTTTCATTGTTCAATGGCAATGGCAAAATTCAATGTCAAATTCAAATTCAAGTAGAATTGCCATTGCTATTGAATTTTGTTATTGAAATTGTTTAAAGTATTTCCTTTTCGAATAAATCGATTACATCTTCTTTTCCTACCTGAAGATTCCACACATGAATCCCTAAGGCTGCGGCTGCATCCGTATTTTCTTTTTTATCGTCAATAAATAAAGTGCGTTTTGCCTGCAGTTCGTGTTTGTTTAAAAGGGTAAGATAAATTTCTGAATCGGGTTTGCGCATTCCTATTTCAAATGAAAAATAGACTTTTTCAAAACATTTATAAAAATCACCATAAAATGAAGGACCTACAGTTTGTTCGAAAGTTTCAATATGAATAGAATCGGTATTGCTTAAAAGGAATAAACGGTATTTTTGAGAAAGTATTTGTAAAAATTCCAGACGGTATAAAGGGAAGTCGAGTAAAACGGCATTCCAGGCTTTTAAGATTTCATCAATACCGGCATTAGGCATGTGTTTTTGAAATCCGGACAAGAATTCGTCTTTAGTGATTTTGCCTTTTTCAAATTGAAAATTCAATTGATCTAAATCATCATTCCATTCTTTTAAACCTAAATTTTTAAGTCCGTCAAGAGTAGCTTTTTTATCTAAATTGATGAAGATATCTCCAAAATCAAAAATAATAGTATTAATCATGATTGGTAAAAATTATGAGTTCATCTTCTAAAATGAACTGTTTTTGGTTTGTGTTGGTTTGTAAATAAGGTGCTTTGGTTCCGTTTTTAAAGATTGTTTTTCCTTTAAAAATACGTGCTTCGTCCCAAAGGTTTTCGTCAATGAATGTTTGCAAAGTTTGACGTCCGCCTTCTATGATTACCGATTGGATTTGGTGCTGAAATAAAACTTTTACGATTTTCCGGGCAGTATTTTGCTTAAAATCAATTACTTCAAAGATAAGGTTTTCCCGGTTTGTATTGGTATCAGCCTGACAAAAAACAATGGTTTTGATTTGATTGTCCAGTAAAAAACGGTCAGTTGGAATTCGATTGTCTTTGTCTAATACGATTCTTACCGGATTATTTCCTGACCAGTCTCTTACATCTAGTTTTGGATTATCGTCTATGGCTGTTTGTGTGCCCACTAAAATGGCCTGTTCTTCACTACGCCATTTATGAACTAATTGTCTCGAATAGGGATTGGTAATCCAAACCGGTTTTTGCTCCTTTCTTTTCATTGGAGCAATAAATCCGTCCTGGCTTTCGGCCCATTTCAGGATAATATAAGGTCTCTTTTGTTGGTGAAAAGTAAAAAAACGTTTGTTGAGTGCATTGCATTCGTTTTCGAGAACGCCTACCGTAACGTTAATTCCTGCTTCGAGAAGTTTTTTGATTCCGTTTCCGGCTACTTTTTCATTAGGGTCCACGGTTCCTATGACTACATTTGGAATTTTATTTCGAATGATTAAATCGCAACAAGGCGGTGTTTTTCCAAAATGACTACAAGGTTCCAGGCTTACATAAATAGTTGCTTTTTGCAATAATGATTTGTCCTTAACCGAATTGACAGCATTCACTTCGGCGTGCGGTTCGCCGGCTTTTTGATGCCAGCCTTCGCCAATAATTTGGTCTTTATAAACAATTACACTTCCTACCATCGGGTTAGGATAGGTTGTTCCTAAGCCGTTTTTAGCCAGTTCAATGCAGCGTGCCAGGTATTTTTTATGTGTCTTCACAGGGCAAAAATAGTTATTTTTGAGTTTAAGATTTAGTGAAAATGTTTAAAAAAACAGACATAAATTTTACGAATGGGCACGAAAGTAAAGAGGTTTCAGTTTTATCTAATTATAAACAAAGAAAAAAGCGTAATTTAATTTCAAGATTGCTAAAATTTGTGATAATTATGTTTGAGTTAGAATTTAGTTTAGAAACGGCTAAATAACAATAAAACTATCTGTATTTTTGTTTTAATCTTCATAGTAAAGAATAATACAAGGAAATTTAGACTTCATGTTTCTTAATCTGATTGGTGAAAAGAAAAAATCTAATTTTTTAATCGAATGAAGATTGCGAAATAAGTTTTTCTTCTTTACCAGGAAATTTTAAAAATATGCAAATCAAACAATACAGAACGCAATTTATTCAGGCACTTTTGCCGGTTTATGACACTGGCGAAGCCGAAAGTTTTTTCTATTTGATTCTAGAAGATAAAAAACATTTGAAGCGAATTGACCTTGCTTTGCAGCCTGATTTGGTTTTTTCTAAAGCAGAGATTGCAGATTGGAATGCCATATTAGAACAACTAAAATTAGAAATTCCGGTGCAGTACTTGCTTGGAAAAACTCATTTTTACGGATTGGAATTTGAAGTAAACAAAAATGTTTTGATTCCCAGACCGGAAACGGAAGAACTTGTCGATTGGATTGTTGAAAGTCAGAAGTCAGAAATCAGAAGTGAGAAGTTAAGAATTTTAGACATTGGAACCGGAAGTGGTTGTATTGCAATTTCATTGGCTAAAAACATTCCGAATGCGGAAGTTTTTGCGATTGATGTTTCGGAAAAAGCTTTGGCTACAGCCCAAAAAAATGCTGAAAACAATCAGGTAAACGTCACGTTCATTCATAAAAATATTTTAGGGACAGAAGATTTGGGACAACAATTTGATATCATCGTTTCTAATCCGCCTTATGTTCGAAATTTAGAAAAAGACGAAATCCGGAAAAATGTTCTGGATCATGAACCGCATTTGGCTCTTTTTGTCGAAGACGATCAAGCTTTAATTTTTTATCGAAAAATAGCCGAATTAGCACGACAAAACTTATCTCCCGACGGGCAATTATTTTTTGAAATCAATCAGTATCTGGGAAAAGAGATGATAGCATTACTCGAAAAAATGAATTTCAGGAATATCGAATTACGAAAAGATATTTATGAGAATGACAGGATGACGAGGTGTCGTGTTCTGTAAAATTGATGTGTTTGTTTGTGTGTTTTATTTTCAACGGATTAAAATCCGTTGTTACAATATATTCGTTCCTACGGAACTTAGAGCCAAAGGCTCGGATTATTTTGTAAGGCTGGACTTTAGTCCAGTTTGTTGCTACAATATATTCGT
The DNA here is from genome assembly GCF_900142775.1 of Flavobacterium flevense. Lineage (GTDB taxonomy): Bacteria > Bacteroidota > Bacteroidia > Flavobacteriales > Flavobacteriaceae > Flavobacterium > Flavobacterium flevense. Next base: position 147,674 of record NZ_FRCC01000001.1, on the reverse strand, counting down.
TCCTACGGAACTTAGAGCCAAAGGCTTGGGTTATTTTGTAAGGCTGGACTTTAGTCCAGTTAACTAATCATCTACTCGTAACGTAACGCCTCAATAGGATCTAATTTTGCTGCTTTAATGGCGGGATACAATCCGGAAACGATGGCTACAACAAAACTCGTTAAAAAAGCAGCGAGAATAGCTGTCCAGGGAATCACAAAAGCAAAACTTAAAGCAGAAGCGATTCCGTAACCTATTAATATTCCGAATATAATTCCGGCTAATCCACCTAATTGACCAATTAATAACGTTTCTATAAAAAATTGAATAGCAACCGTAGAACGTTTGGCACCCAAAGCCTTTCGTACCCCAATTTCGCGGGTGCGTTCCGTAACCGAAACAATCATGATGTTCATCAAAGCAATCGACGAACCTAAAATGGTAACCACACTAATTACCCATGCCGCCCAACCTAAATATTGGGTAATACTGAGGATTCGGTTAATTAAATCATCACTTCTGACGATTCCAAAATTATTCTCTTTTACAGGACTCAGCTTCCGAATGCTACGCATCGTACTAATAGCATCATCAGTGGCTTGTTCCAGAAAATCTTTGTTGTTAACCATAACACTAAGATTGTAATTGATATTGGGAGCTGTAAATAAGGAGCGTGCCACCTGAATGGGAATCAAAACCCGTAAATCCTGGCTGTTGCCAAATGTTGATCCTTTTTCTTTTAAAACACCAATGACTTTAAACCGTGCGCCACGAATTGAAATGGTTTTATTGATAGGATTAACATCTTTTAATAATCCTTTTTCAAAATCAGAACCTACAACACAAACATAGTTATTGTTGCTAATGTCAAAATTGTTGAAATTTCGCCCCAGGCTGGTTTCAAGTCCTGAGTTAGTTACAAAGTATTCATCCACACCCAGAATAGAAATTTCAGGATCTGTTTTTTGAGCTTCAAATTTTACTTCGGCTGTAGAAGTGGCTTTGAAAGAAAGTGAAGTTTGCGAAAGCGGAAAATTGTATTTGTTCTTAAAAGCTACGGCTTCGGGGTAAGAAATGATCGGATTGATGATTTCCCGTTCTTCGCCGCCTTGTTTTTTTACGGTGTTTTCGTAGCGATTAATGTTGAAGGTGTTAGCACCCATCGAAGCAAAATCCGAAGAAATAGTATTTTCTAAAGCCGAAACTACCGTAAGAATTCCCACCAGAGCAGTAATTCCAATGGCAATAATTAAGATTGTAAGTGTGGTTCTTAGAATTTGGGTTTTAATCGAACCAAAAGCTATTTTTATATTTTCCTTTAAAAGATTGCTCATCGTGATAGTTTGACACGAAAATACAATTTTTGACAGAAGTTTGTTTTCAACACAGATTATTTATTTTAAAAATAAGATATTTGCACAGCGAAATAAGAGGTTAGAAGTTAGAAATAAGAAGTGGTAGTGCTTGAGATTTTTAACTTCTAACTTCCAACTTCTAACTTCTAATTTTAAAAAATGGCATCAAAACCAAGTATTCCTAAAGGAACAAGAGATTTTTCACCTGCTGAGGTGGCTAAACGACACTATATTATCCAGACTATAAAAAGTAATTTTGAGAAATTTGGTTTCCAACCGATAGAAACACCTTCGTTTGAAAATTCAGAAACCTTAATGGGAAAATATGGAGAAGAAGGGGATCGATTGATTTTTAAAATTTTGAATTCCGGAGATTATTTGGCGAAAGCCAATACTACTCATTTAGAAGCTAAGGATAGCGCCAAACTGACTTCCAGTATTTCCGAAAAAGCGTTGCGTTATGATTTAACAGTGCCTTTTGCAAGATATGTGGTGCAACACCAGAATGAAATTGAATTTCCATTTAAAAGATACCAAATCCAACCGGTTTGGCGCGCTGACAGACCCCAAAAAGGACGTTTTAGAGAATTTTTTCAATGTGACGCTGATGTGGTAGGTTCTAAATCCTTATGGCAGGAAGTAGAATTGGTACAATTATATGATACAGTTTTCACCGCTTTAGGTTTAAACGGAGTGACGGTTAAAATCAATAACAGAAAAATATTATCCGGAATTGCTGAGGTAATTGGTGCTTCGGATAAATTGATTGATTTTACAGTAGCCTTAGATAAACTAGATAAAATAGGCGAAGACGGTGTAAAAAAAGAAATGATTGAGAAAGGAATTACCGAAGAAGCGATTGTAAAAGTACAGCCGTTATTTTCTTTTTCGGGAACCATTTCTGAGAAAATAGCGCAACTTTCAGGTTTATTAGCTGCTTCGGAAGAAGGGATGAAAGGAGTGGAGGAATTACGTTTTATATGTGATAACGTGACTCAGCTAGGATTGTCAACCGCTATTTTAGATCTGGATGTGACTTTAGCCCGTGGGTTGAATTATTATACAGGAGCTATTTTTGAAGTGGCTGCGCCAAAAGGTGTTGCTATGGGTTCCATCGGTGGTGGTGGAAGATACGATGATCTGACCGGGATTTTTGGATTAAAAAACATGAGTGGTGTAGGAATCTCTTTTGGCTTAGACCGCATTTATCTGGTTGTTGAAGAGTTGGGATTGTTTCCGGAAACAGTTACGGCAAGCTCTAAAGCTTTGTTTATTAATTATGGAGATTCAGAAGCTTTTTATGCTTTGCAAGCCATTAAAAAATTGAGAGCTTCGGGTATAAAAGCCGAATTATATCCTGATAAGGCTAAAGTGGCAAAACAGTTTCAGCATGCTGATAAACGAAATATTCCTTTTGCAGTAATTGTTGGAGGTGAAGAAATGAGTTCGAATACTTATTCGTTGAAAAATTTAATTTCCGGAGAACAAGTAAGTCTGGATTTGGAAGGGCTGAAAAATGCTTTGCTATAATTTCGAAAAAAAAATAAATACAAAAAAAGCTTTGTCCCCTTTTAGACAAAGCTTTTTTTAGTATGAGTAATGGTGAATTAATAATTGTTTTGGAATCAATTTTAATTTTTATCTTCTAAAAATCAGAGATTGATTAGAACCTAGTAACAAACATATAGAATCTATTTGAAATATGTCTTAAAAAATTACTAAATTTTTATTTTAAAGATGTAAAAAAAATAATTTGAGAAAAAACGACTATTAAAAATAACTATTAGAAAAAAGAGTGACAATTTGACATTTAGTCTGATTTGGCAGTACTTTTGCTATCCAAAGGAAAGTGTAAAAATGAAGTTTAAGAATATTTTTAAAAATAAGGGAAATATGAGTACTGAGAATACAGAAATCGATAAAGAAAAGGATGAGGTAACAATTGAAAATACAGCAGGCGAAGAGCAGGCAGTTACTGAGGAGTTAAGTGTTGAAGAGCAATTAGCGAAAGACTTGGCGAGTGAAAAAGACAAACACTTACGATTATTTGCTGAATTTGAAAATTACAAAAGAAGAACTTCAAAAGAACGTATTGATTTATTTAAAACTGCTAATCAGGAAGTTTTATTAGCAATGTTGCCAGTTTTAGACGATTTTGACAGAGCTTTAATTGAAATTGCTAAATCAGAAGACGAGACTTTGACTAAAGGAGTGGAGTTAATTCATGAAAAACTGAAAAACACTTTATCTTCTAAAGGATTAGAATTAGTAGATGTAAAGGTAGGAGATGGTTTTGATGCTGATTTTGCAGAAGCAATTACTCAAATTCCTGCACCAACACCTAAATTAAAAGGAAAAATAGTTGATGTTCTTGAAAAAGGATATAAACTGGGAGATAAAATCATCCGTTTTCCAAAAGTTGTTATTGGGCAGTAATATGGAGTTAGAAATGTACAGCTGTGCATTTTAAAAAAATAAATACAAATGAAAAAAGATTTTTACGACATATTAGGTGTTTCTAAAAATGCGGACACTGCGGCAATAAAGAAAGCCTATAGAAAGAAAGCAATTGAGTTTCACCCTGACAAAAATCCAGGAGACAAAGCGGCAGAAGAAAAGTTTAAAGAAGCCGCAGAAGCTTATGAAGTTTTAGGAGATCCTGAAAAAAAGGCAAAGTATGACCAATATGGGCATCAGGCTTTTGATGGTTCCGGCGGATTTGGCGGTCATGGACATATGAATATGGACGATATCTTCAGTCAGTTTGGTGATATCTTTGGTGGCGGTTTTGGTGGCTTTGGCGGTGGCGGAAGCCGTGGCGGAGTACGTCGTGCTAAAGGAAGTAATTTGCGTATTAAAGTTAAATTGACTTTAGAGGAAATTGCTAATGGTGTAGAGAAAAAAGTAAAAGTGAAACGTAAGGTTCAGGCACCGGGAGTTTCTTATAAAACCTGTTCTACCTGTAACGGTCAGGGTCAGGTAATGCGAGTGACAAATACGATCTTAGGCAGAATGCAGTCAGCGACAACTTGTCCTGCCTGTGGCGGTTCCGGTCAAATTTTAGATAAAAAACCTGCTAATGCGGATGCTCAGGGAATGATTGTAGAAGACGAAACCGTTTCTATTAAAATTCCTGCCGGTGTTGTTGACGGGATGCAATTAAAAGTTTCTAATAAAGGAAATGACGCGCCAGGAAACAGTATTCCGGGTGATTTAATTGTTGCAATTGAAGAATTAGAACACGAATTCCTGAAACGTGAAGGCGAAAATTTACACTATGATTTATATGTAAGTTTCCCGGAAGCCATTCTTGGAGTTTCTAAAGATATTGAAGCCATTAACGGCAAAGTAAGAATTAAATTAGAAGAAGGAATCCAGTCCGGAAAAATTCTTCGATTAAAAGGAAAAGGAATTCCAAGCATCAACGGATATGGAAATGGAGATTTGCTGGTTCACGTAAATGTCTGGACACCTAAAACGCTGAATAAAGAACAAAAACAGTTTTTTGAGAAAAATTTAGAAGACGAAAATTTTTCACCAAATCCTGAAAAATCAGATAAATCATTTTTTGAAAAAGTAAAAGATATGTTTTCTTAAGCTTTTTTTATAAATGAACTAAGTTGTAAAAACCCATCCAAATAAAAATGAAGATGGGTTTTTTTATGCCACAATGTAATCTATTTAGGTAGTAATTATTTACTTTTACACACGCAAGGTCAAAAAGGCCACACTGAAGAAGAAAATTCAAAAAATCAGCATGAATACCTTATTAGAAGTCAATAAAGTAGTAAAGCAATACGGCAATTATGTAGCGCTTAACGAAGTTTCTTTAGCTGTTCCCCAAGGCAGTATTTACGGACTTTTAGGTCCTAATGGTGCCGGAAAAACTTCCCTTATTCGAATCATCAATCAAATTACGATGCCCGATAGTGGACAAATTATTCTGGATGGTGAAAAATTGCAACCCAAACACGTACAATATATAGGTTATCTTCCCGAAGAAAGAGGTTTGTACCAAAGTATGAAAGTAGGAGAACAATGCTTGTATCTGGCACAAATGAAGGGTTTGTCTAAGGCTGAAGCCAAAAAACAACTGGATTACTGGTTTGACAGATTGGGAATTCAAGGCTGGTGGAACAAGAAAATTCAGGAGCTTTCTAAAGGGATGGCGCAAAAGATTCAGTTTGTCGTTTGTGTGTTGCATCAGCCCAAATTATTGATTTTTGACGAACCGTTCTCCGGTTTTGACCCCGTAAATGCCAATGTCATTAAGGATGAAATTCTGGCTTTGAAAGAACAAGGGGCAACTATTATTTTTTCGACACATCGAATGGAGAGTGTCGAAGAATTATGTGATCATATTGCTCTGATTCATAAATCCAATAAATTAATCGAAGGAAAATTAGACGATGTTAAAAGACAGCATAAAACCAATAGTTTTGAAGTTGGAATTTTAACAGATAATGTAGAAAAGCTGATGTATGATATTACTCAGAAGTTTACGGTGAGTCCGGCTCATTTTAAATCTTTAAATAATGAATTAAAATTGGAAATTCAATTAGGGAATTCGGTTCCAAATGAATTATTGAATGTTTTAACCCAACGGGGGCAACTCACTCATTTTGTAGAAAAAATTCCAACGGTACACGATATTTTTATTCAAACGGTAACTGAAAATAAAGTTTAGATTTTCAGATTTCAGAGTGAAAACCTAAAATCTAAAGTCAGCAATCAAAATCTAAAATCAAGAAATGAGTATTACAACACTAATTATAAAAAGAGAGTTTTTTGCCAAAGTACGCAACAAATCTTTTATTGTAATGACTTTTTTAAGTCCGCTGTTATTTGTAGCGATAGCGATATTTGTAGGTTATTTAAGTGCTGCTGAAACTACTGTGAAAAGGGTAGCCATTCATGATGAAACCGGTTTATTTGTAAAGGATTTTTTGGCTCAAAATGCAGAAGACGGCGCTTATCAATATTTAGATTATTCGCAAATTGATAATCAGTTTTTAAAAGACAGTATTGTAAACAATGGTTATGAAGGGCTATTAATAATTCCCAAAACAACCGATTTAGAACACCAAATTGAGTTTGTTTCAAATGCCAGTCCCAGTGTTTCCTTTATAGAGAACGCACAGGCTGTTATAGCCGCAAAAATTACTCAGCTTAATTTTGAAAAGGCTCATTTAGATACTTTAGCCATCCGGAAAGCTCAGGCTAATGTCATTATTAACATTGCAAAAACATCAGGAGAACAAGGAGTAAAAGGACTTAATGAAGCTAAAATTGCTATAGGAGGTGCTTTTGGTTATCTGATTATGATGTTTATCATTATTTATGGCAATATGGTGATGCGCAGTGTCATCGAAGAAAAAACCAATCGAATTGTTGAGATTATCATTTCTTCGGTAAAACCCTTTCAGCTGATGATTGGAAAAATTATAGGAACCTCTCTTGCAGGAATTTTACAGTTTAGCATTTGGGTAATTATAGGACTTTCGTTGCTGTTTTTAGCTTCAGCGTTTTTAGGTGTCGATGTTGGTGCATCTGCTAATGTACCTTCAGAATTGCTGTCACAAACTGAATATGCCGGAACAGCGCAATTATTTATTAAGGAATTATGGAATTTGCCTATTGCCAGTATTCTGATAAGTTTTATGGTTTATTTTATTGGCGGTTATTTTTTATACAGTTCTTTTTATGCTGCAATTGGTGCTGCTGTTGATAATCAAACCGATTCTCAGCAATTCCTTTTACCCGTAATTATGCCTTTAATACTAAGTGTGTATGTTGGTTTTTTTAGTGTAGTAAATGATCCTGATAGTACTATTGCGGTTGCTTTTTCAATATTTCCATTAACCTCACCTATTGTGATGTTGATGCGAATTCCTTTTGGGGTTCCTTGGTGGCAAATTGCAATTTCATTAACTTTACTATTTGCTACCTTCTTGGGAGTAGTTTGGTTTGCAGCCAAAATTTATCGTGTGGGAATATTGATGTATGGTAAAAAACCATCCTGGAAAGAACTTTACAAATGGCTTAAATACTAAAAATTATGTGGCAGGATATTATTGATTTTGTTTCCTATGATTTTATAAACGGCAAGGATATAAAAATTTCTTTGTTAGATGTAGGACTAATAATTATTGCCATTGCAGCCACCTCCATTGTTTTAAAATTAATTCAGAAAATATTTAGCCGCAAACTTCCTCTTAACGATAAAAAGCGATTTAACAGTGTTTTTCAGGTTTTCAGGTATATTGTTTTTCTGTTTGTAATTGTATTGATTTTAAATGCTACAGGCGTAAATGTCAATGTACTTTTAACGGCTTCGGCAGCTTTATTTGTTGGATTAGGTTTTGCCTTAAAAACCTTTTTTCAGGATATTATTTCCGGAATATTGATAATTCTGGATCAGTCTTTGCATGTAGGCGATATCATAGAAGTAGATGGAAGAATAGGTGAAGTACAGGAAATAAAATTGCGTACTACTGTTATGTTTACCAGAAATGATCGTGTAATGGTGATTCCGAACCATAAGTTTATGGAAGATACGCTTTTTAACTGGACACAAAATAATGCCAGTAATCGCGAGAAAGTATCGGTCAGAGTAGCTTATGAAAGTGATGTTCGTTTGGTTGAAAAAGTACTTTTAGAAGCAGTAGATTCAGTAGAAGGAATTGTGCCTACCAGCAGAATCAATGTAACTTTTGACGAATTTGGAGATTCGGCTTTAGAATTTGCAGTCCATTTTTATGTGTATCACGGTATGCAGACTCCGGGAATTCAAAGCCAGATACGTTTTAAAATCTACGATTTATTTGCTAAAAACAATATTAGAATATCGTTTCCACAACTGGATGTACACGTTATCAAAACAGCTGCTGATTCTCAAAAAGAGTAAATCAGAGGTATTAAATTAAAAAATAACTATGAGTAAAATATTAATTATAGAAGACGAAGCTGCCATTAGAAGAGTGCTGACTAAAATTCTTTCTGAAGAAAATGAAAGTTATCAGGTCGAAGAAGCTGAAGATGGTGTTTCGGGTTATGAAAAAATAAAAAATAACGATTACGACTTGGTGTTATGTGATATCAAAATGCCCAAAATGGATGGTGTTGAATTGTTAGAAGAAGTCAAAAAAATAAAGTCTGAAATCCCGATAGTGATGATTTCCGGCCATGGAGATATGGAAACCGCAATTAACGCCATGCGTTTAGGAGCTTTTGATTATATTTCTAAACCACCTGATTTAAACAGATTATTAAACACGGTTCGCAATGCTTTAGACCGAAAACAACTGGTAGTTGAAAATAAAATTTTAAAGAAAAAAGTAAGCAAAAACTACGAAATGATTGGCGAAAGCGAAGCTATTAATCATATCAAAATGATGATTGATAAAGTCGCACCTACGGAAGCCCGTGTTCTGGTCACAGGTCCTAACGGAACCGGAAAAGAACTGGTAGCCCATCAGTTGCATGAAAAAAGTGAACGTGCGAGTTTTCCTTTAATCGAAGTGAACTGTGCTGCTATTCCGTCTGAATTGATTGAAAGTGAGCTTTTTGGCCATGTGAAAGGCGCTTTTACTTCGGCAGTTAAGGATAGGGCAGGAAAGTTTGAAGCGGCCGATAAAGGAACCATTTTCTTAGATGAAATAGGAGATATGAGTCTTTCGGCTCAGGCCAAAGTGTTGCGTGCTTTGCAGGAAAGTATGATTACAAGAGTGGGTGCTGACAAGGATATTAAAGTGGATGTACGTGTTGTTGCTGCTACAAATAAAGATTTGAAAAAAGAAATCGAAGAGGGACGTTTCAGAGAAGATTTATACCATCGGTTAGCGGTAATTTTAATTAAAGTACCTTCGCTGAATGACCGACGAGGAGATATTCCGTTATTGGTGACTCATTTTGCCGAAAAAATTGCTTCCGAACAAGGCACTGCAGTAAAGAAATTTTCGGACGATGCCATTAAATTGTTGCAGGAATACGACTGGACGGGGAATATTCGCGAATTACGCAATGTGGTAGAGCGTTTGATTATCCTTGGCGGAAGCCAGATATCTGAAAATGATGTGAAGCTGTTTGCAAGTAAATAAATTATTTCACAAAGATTCACAACGAGGAAATACAAAGCAACGCAAAAGAATTACAATTAAAACTTAGCGAATCTTCTTTTAAACCTAGCGAATCTTTGTGTAAAAACTATAAAAATGAAATTAAAAAAAATAAACGAAACCTTAAAGCAAGCTTTAATTGAAAATGGTTTAACAGAAGCGAATGACTTGCAACAAGAGACTTTTTCGACAATAAAAAGCGGTGTTGATTGTATTATTATTGCTCCTGAAGGAATGGGAAAAACCACGACAATTGTGATTAATGTGATTCAGCGATTGATTGGTGCCAATGAAGAATCGCCAAGAGCATTGATTATTGTTGAAGATAAAGCTAAAGTTTTAGAAATGGTAGCTCTGTTTGAAAAGTATGGAAAACACAGCGAACTTGAGGTTTATGGGATTCATGATAAAGGCGATACTGACTACGATAAAAATTATATTTCAACCGGAATTGACGTTTTAATTGGTACTCCTAACAAATTGAATGATATGTTTTCGTCGGCTGGTTATAATGTAAACCGATTAAAAATGTTCATTATTGATGATGCTGATCCAATGTTGAAATTACGTCACGAAACAAAGATTATGCGTATTTCGGGTAGTATTGCTAAAACACAACGAATCATTTTTGCAGACCAACTGACAGAAAGAATCGAAATTTTAGCTGAAAAGATGATGGAAGAACCTGAAATATTTGATTTTGAAGATGTGGAGTATGACGAGGAAGAATATGATGACGAAGATCAGGATGATGAAGATGAAACTGACAGAGAAGAAGAGTAAAAAATAAATAAAAAAAGATATGGGATTAATGAAGGTGTTTTCAGGGAGTGAAATATTAGCTTTGGCTCTGAAAGAAAAAATAGAAGCAATAGGTGTGGATGTGGTTATAAAAGACAATATTCAATCGGCGCGATTGGCAGGTTTTGGTAGTTTAGGTTCAGCAATAGAATTGTTTATTCAGGAAACTGATTTTGCTAAAGCCAATCCTGTTATTGAGGAATTTAGACTGAATATTTAATAGTTGTATATTTGTTATTCTAAATATTTTTCAAATGGATATAGCTGCAAAAAAAATAGAATTATTAGATTGGTTGCTTCATATAAATGATGAAAGTAAACTAAAAAAATAATGGCTCTAAAAACAATTTTAGACAAAGATGCTGTAGCTCATACTGTTAATGGTTATCCGGTAGATAAAGAAGAGTACATTTTGATGGTTAAGGAAGCTGATGAGCGAATTACTTCTGGCAACTATACCACAATTGAAGATTTAGAAAAGGAAATCGAGAATTGGTAAAATGAAAAAACCAATCCAAGTCCTTTGAGATAACCAGGCAAAAGCCGATTTAAAACTAATCCTGCTCCGCAAAGTTTTTAACTTTGAGGAGGCGAATTCCAGTCTCTGACTGCTTTATAAATATTAATATGAAATAATAAAAATGAAATACAAAATGTTAGTCCTGGACATGGATGATACCTTGTTGAATGACGACCATATCATTTCGGATGAAAACAGAGCCATGTTGGCTTTAGCCAAAGAAAAAGGAGTGAAAATTATTTTAGCTTCCGGTCGCCCAACAGCTGCGATGATTGAATATGCTAAGGATTTGGGATTGATGGATTCGTATATGATTTCGTTTAATGGTGGTGTGATTACTGATTTAACACGTAATGAAGTCATTTTTGAACAGAATCTGACTGTGGAACAAATTCATGATTTGTATAATTACAGTCAATACAAGAAAACCCATATTATTACTTATCTGGACGGAAATGTGATAAGCGAAACCTGTACTGAGTATATTGATATCGAAATAGACATTACAGGTTTAAAACACGAAGTGGTACCTGATTTTAAGGAAAGAGTGCAATTACCGGCAATAAAATGTATTTTGCTGGAAGAACCTAATTATCTAAAAGAAGTAGAAAAAGATTTGAAAGTCGCTATGCCTCATTTGAGTGTTTGTATGTCAAAGCCATTTTTTTTAGAAGTCGCCCAAACAGGAATCAATAAAGGAGCAAGTGTTAAATATCTGGCTGAAAAATTAGGTATTCATCAGAGTGAAATTATCGCAGTAGGAAACGCAGAAAATGATCTTAGTATGATTGAATATGCCGGTCTGGGTGTTTGGGTCGATAATGTAGAACCTGAGTTAAGACACAAAGGAGATTTAATTGTAGCTTCTAATAACGATCACGGTGTGGCTGAGGTAATTCGACGATTTATATTGGCTTAAGATTTTACAATTTATATTTAAACCATTAAGAAATTAAGGTAATTTAAGAGCTGTTCTTAAACTTGATTTTTTAATGGTTTTTTTGTGATGCTCCTCAAAGTCTCTGACCAATACTGTAAGGAACTTTATTATTAAAACAAAAGTATTATTTTTATTTTCCAATATATGAATGAATATTGGGAATACATGGGAATTAAAACAGAGGTAAAAGAAATATTAGGCTACATTTCAGAGGAACATCTTGATTTTTTCGCCCAAGAAACAATGGTTGATTGGAATGTGAAGAAATTAAAAGGCAAAGAGTTATTTAAACTTTGTGTTTTTGGAGTTTTAAATGAAAATAGAGCTAGTTCTAGAGTTTTTGAGAATTTTTATGAGAATCATTTTTTCTGCAAATACGCTCAAATACCTAAAAATAAAAGCGTCAGTCATAGTAGTATTGCAGAAAGAATAGGGAAAATAAATGTTTCCTATTTTGAAAAATTGTACAATCATACAGTTGCTGTTTTTCAAGAAAAACTCAATGAAAAAGACAAACTTAAATTAAGTTTATATGATTCGACCATTACCAGTTTATCTGCATCGTTGTTGCATTTTGGAATGCAAAATGGGATGAAAAACAAAAAAGGCGAACAAGGTAAAAACAGTATAAAATTCACTATTGGTTTTGATGGATTGCCATTTAATGTGAAGTTTCATCAAGACCAAAAAATGATTAGCGAAGATTTGGGTTTGGGAAATATTCTTGAAGAACACATTGCCAGCAAGAAAGATATTGCGGTTTTTGACAGAGGAATGAAGGAGCGAAAAACGATGGTTGAATTATCGGAAAACCAAAAGTATTTTGTAACCCGAATCTATAAATTATCTAAATATGTAGTTGCTAAAAATAGTGAAGAAACCTTGTTAGATATAGAAAATGAGTCGATTAAATTAGTCAAACACAGTAAAGTTCATTTGTATAGTAATCGAAAAAAGACCAAGCAAGTTTTTAGATTAGTGGAAGGAATGTTAAAATCGGATGGAGAAAAAATACTTTTTTTAAGCAACTTACCAGAAGATGAATTTACAGCCGAACAAATTACAGAGATTTATAAAAGACGTTGGGATATTGAACGCTTTTTTAGATTCATAAACTTTAAACACTATTTTTCAAGACAATGGAATGGAATTCAAGTGATGATTTATATCATTTTAATTGCATCAATATTACTATTGAGTTATATAAAACTCAATAAATTAAAAGGTTACAAAATACCTAAAATGTCATTTTGTAATCAATTACAAAATGAAATAATAAAAGAAGTAATTATACATTGTGGTGGAGACCCTAGTAAATTACAAACGTTTAATATATGAAGTCAAGTTCCTTACAGTATTGGAATGAAACCGTAAATTATTTATTAGGCTGCGGTGTCATTCTTAAATAATATTTGATTCTGTTGAATCCTTTTGGGAACTTAGCAGGAATATCTTCGTCTTTAATGGATGGAGAAATCACCACATCCTGACCGTCTTTCCAGTTGGCTGGTGTAGCCACACTATAATTAGCCGTTAATTGCAAACTGTCGATAACACGTAGAATTTCGTCAAAATTTCTTCCTGTTGAAGCGGGATAGGTCAAAATTAATTTGATTTTTTTATCTGCTCCAATAACAAATACGGAACGTACCGTGAAAGTATCATTAGCATTAGGATGAATCATATCATACAAATTAGCTACTTCTTTGTTTTCATCGGCAATAATTGGGTATTGTAAAGTGGTGTTTTGAGTTTCCTCAATATCTTTAATCCAGTTGACATGCGATTCTAATCCATCAACGCTTAATGCAATAACTTTGGTATTTCTTTTTTGGAATTCAGGAAAATAATTGGCTACTGTTCCTAATTCGGTAGTACAAACGGGTGTAAAATCAGAAGGATGAGAAAATAAAACACCCCATGAATCGCCTAGCCATTCGTGAAAATGTATGGTTCCCTGTGTTGTTTCTGCTGTAAAATCGGGAGCTGTATCTCCTAAACGTATTGTTGCCATTGTATATCTATTTTTAAATTTGAATAAAGTTAATCAAAAAAATAGCGATAGCCCTTTTTAATAAGAATAAATATTTGTTAAAGAGAAATGACTCTATTTTATTTTTTATAAAAAAATGATATATTACAAAAAACAAAGAAACTGACTCAAAGTTTAATTTCTTTACAAAATAGTTTAACCTATCTTAATTTATCAGAATGAAAAAATTACTTCAATGGACCATTATTATTCCTGTACTTTCTTGGGTTCTTTTTTTTAGCGGACTCATAGAAAGCAGTAATATATTTCAAATTATTGCTAGTTTCCTACTTATATTTAGTGTAATGTCGGCAGTACATCATTCTGAAATAATTGCCGAAAGAGTTGGAGAGCCTTATGGAACAATTATTCTGGCAATATCTATAACTATTATTGAAGTTTCTATTGTTGTATCCTTAATGTTGTCTGATGGTCCTGCGGCAGCTTCTTTAGCAAGAGATACTGTATATGCTGCTACCATGTTAATTCTTAACGGAATTATTGGACTATGTCTTTTTATTGGTGCATTAAAACACTATGAGCAAAACTTCTCTCCTTCTTCAGTTACAATTGGTTTAGTTTCTTTGGTATCTATTATTGTGTTCACATTAGTGTTTCCTACTTTCACTGAAAGTGTTTCTGGTAGTTATTATTCAATACCACAACTTGTATTTGCCTCTATAGCCTGTCTCGTTATTTATTCCTCTTTTTTGTTTGCACAAACTAAAAGATACCGACAATATTTCCTAACGATTGGTGAAGATGAAAATGAGGAAAAAACAGTGCCCTTCCCGATTAACAACAAGATATTCATAACTAGCCTTGTATTTCTAATAGTAAGCTTAGGAATTGTTGTGTTATTAGCAAAAACGTTATCTCCTACAATTGAAAGTATCATTATAAGTTATAATCTGCCCAAAACACTAGTAGGTGTAGTAATAGCGGCCATTATTTTACTTCCCGAAGCCATTGCTGCTATCATCGCTGCCCGAAAAAACAAACTCCAAACGAGTATCAATCTTGCATTGGGTTCGGCTTTGGCAAGTATTGGACTAACTATTCCTAGCGTTGCTATTGTGTGTATAATGCTAGACATGCCCATTATACTAGGTCTTGACATTAAATCTATTGTCCTACTGGCATTATCTGTTTTCACCGTTATGCTATCATTAAGTAAAGGAAAGTCAAACATTGTTTACGGAGTAGTGCTACTGGTAAATTTATTTGCTTTTATATTCTTGATGATTTATCCTTGATAAGCAACAATAATTTTTTGTTCAGTTTATTTTCTTTTTTAGAAATACAGGAACACCTATTTTTTTTAAAACTTTCAAAAGATAAAAAAAGCTTTAAATAAACTGCAAAACCAAATACCAAAAAGCTAATGTTACAAACGAAATGGGAATCCCAAAACCAATCATCATACTACTTAACCGGGGCTTTAATCCGTGGGAAGTAGCCAGAATACTTGCCATAATCATGGGTGCCATCGCGGCTTCGATAATAGCAACCTGAATCATTAGGGAGTTCTGTTTCAGGATGACAACATACAATAAAAATAGTATGGCAGGAGTGATTAAAAGCTTATAAGCTAAGCCAATCCAGAGAAATTTCCAATGTTTGCTTCGGCTGTCAAAATGCAATTGTAAACCAACAGAAATCATCGCTAATGGAGTGAGCAGACTTCCTAATTTTTGAAAAGCAAACTGCAGATAATCATGAAAATCCAAATCCAATATATTAGCCATACATGCAACTAAAAAACAAATAAAAGGAGGGAACAACAGGACTTTTTGAGCAATTTTAGCACTGCTGGTTGCTTCTTTAGAATACAATGTTGCCACAACTACCGCAATAGTAGAAAGTACTACAAATGTTCCCGGCTGATCGACCAAGATTGCCATTTTTAAGCCATCAGAACCATACAATGCATTAACGATAGGATATCCTAAAAAAGAAGTATTTCCCAGGCCTGCAGTTATAATCAAACAACCTGTTAATTTTTTAGACCAGCCATATTTTTTACCTAAAAAACGAAATAAAAAGAAGGCAATCGTGAATCCGATCCAAGTAACACCAATAAGATAGAGTAATTCATTATCCCAACGAACTTTTGGAATATAATACAGTGCTAAAGCCGGAAGACAGCAGTAAACAACAAATTTATTTATCAGCTTATAACTATCAGAAGGAAACCATTTAACACGTTGCAATGCAACACCTGCCAGTAAATAGACAAAAATTAGAATAATATTGATCATAATGCTGCAAAGATATTTACTAATTTGCTAGTATCATAAACATATCCATAATATCACAAGACAAACACAGCTGTTAAAAAAACTTGGAGAGTTTTGAGAATCTTTGCGGTTATATTTTACCACTGATTACACAGAAGAAAGCTTTGTAAACATTACACCATCCTTTTTGCGAAACTTTGTGATTAAAATTTCAGCCACAGATTCAAAAAATTTTCACAGATTTACTAAAAAAACTTTGTGTTTCTTTGCGTCTACTTTGTGAATCTTCGGGGTAAAAAACAACGCTGGATTTCCCTCCAAATGTATTATTTTTACAAAAAGCATTCTGTATTTTGAAAAAAAATAAAGCCAACCCAAACGACAATCAGGACAGTTCTGAAATTTTTAATGCGGCTGTGTTGAAAAAAATTCAGCAGGCACGGATGGCACAAACCAGTGCCGAGGAACTTGTAGTGGGAATTTTATCAGCAAATATTAGTGCGTTGAGCAGAGCTATTACTGTAATTGAAAGCAGCAATAAAAATCATTTTGCTAAAGCCAATGCGATTATCAATTCCTGCCTGCCTCATGCTAACCAATCTGTACGGATAGGTATTACAGGAGTTTCCGGAGCAGGAAAAAGCACTTTCATCGAAGCTTTTGGGAAACATCTAAGCAGTCTGGGTAAAAAAATAGCGGTTTTAACAATTGACCCAACCAGCAGTATTTCGCACGGAAGTATTCTGGGTGATAAAACCAGAATGGACGAATTATCGAAAGATCCTAATACGTATATCAGACCATCAGCATCAGGAGAAACACTGGGCGGAGTGGCTCGCAAAACCAGAGAAACTATTATACTTTGTGAAGCAGGCGGTTTTGATGTCATTATAATTGAAACCGTCGGTGTAGGTCAAAACGAGATTGCCGTTCACAGCATGGTCGATTTTTTCTTATTGTTACAAATTTCAGGAGCTGGTGACGAATTACAAGGTATAAAAAGAGGTGTTATCGAAATTGCAGATGCTATTGTATTTAACAAATCAGATGGCGACAATATCGATAAAACCGAACAAGCAAAAGCCGAACTGAATCGTGCTTTGCATTTTTTTCCTCCTAAAAAATCCGGATGGATTCCTAGTGTATCCAGCTGTAGTGCTAAAAATAATCAGGGAATAGCACAGGTAGAACAGATGATTACAGACTATATCGAACTCACAAAAAGCAATACTTATTTTGACAAAAAAAGAGCGGAACAAAATGAATTCTGGCTATTAGAAACCATTAACGACCAATTAAAACAAAATTTTTACGGAAATACTGAAATTCAAAATCTATTAGAAAAAACTAAAAAAGCGGTGCAAAATAATGAATCTTCACCTTTTGCAGCCGCCCAGTTATTAATTGAAACTTATTTTAATTCTAAAGACTAATCTTGTTCGTAACGCTCCATTTCTCTGTCATAGAAAGCATTGGCCTGTTCGATTAATCCTTCCATTTCGGCATTTAATTCTGCTTCGTCAAGATCTTCAGCTTCTTCCATAAATTCTACTTCATCATCTTTCAGATTAATAATAAATCTTGGATAATCTAAATGAATGATAAAAATATCATCCGGAAAATCAGTGTTGTCGCCAAGTAAAAATTTAGGTAATTCCATGCTGTAATTAATTTGATTTATTTGTTGAATTGCCGTTTTCTATTTTAAAAACGACAATTATTTCTTGTTTTTAATGTTTCTCTAAGATTAATCGTTTTGTTAATCTGATAAAGCGAATATACAAAAATAAAGCTGCCATAGTTAATCCTGCCAAAAGTCCAATCCAGATTCCCACTGCTTTTAAACCGGTATAAAAACCCAGATAAATGGACACCGGGAATCCCACAACCCAGTAGGCTACAAAGGTAATATACATAGGAACTTTAGCATCCTGCAAACCTCGCAATGCACCTAAAACTACTGCCTGAATCCCATCTGAAATTTGGAAAACAGCCGCAATTAGCAGTAATTGAGCTGCTATAGTTATTACTTCCATATTGGCTGCTAAATCAGCTGTATTATCCATATCTACAAACAAAACCGGCATTTGTTCACGAAATAAAACAAAAAACAAGGCAAAGAAAATTTCTAATAAAATAGCCAGTAAAAAGATAGAAAAAGCCACAATTTTCATTTTTTTATAATCACCTAAGCCTTTTTGATTTCCTATTCTGATAGTGGCAGCAACACTTAATCCCATGGCAAACATAAATGTAAAGGAAGCCAGACTCAACGCAATCTGATTAGCCGCCTGATAAGCGATTCCTAATCGGCCCGAAAGCCAGACCGCGGCAGTAAATAAACCTACTTCAAAAAACATTTGCATCGATGAAGGAGCACCTAAGCGTATGATTTTCAGATTGATTTCACGCTGAATATTTTTAAACGAAAAACCCTCAAAAAAAGGATGAAACTTAACGTTTTTCTTCATCTTGTAATGCATATATCCCAACATTACAAAACGGGAAACAATGGTCCCGATGGCGGCACCCACAATACCTAATTCGGGAAAAATCCAAATTCCGTAAATGAAAATGTAATTCAAAACCACATTTACCACATTTCCTAAAATAGTTGCCCACATAGAATATTTGGTTTCACTCATTCCATCAGCAAATTGTTTATAACCCTGAAAAAGAATCAACGGCACTAACGAAAATGCCACAATATCAAGATAAGGCTGAGACAATTCTACCACATTATCGGGCTGTCCCATGAATACGATAAGCTGTTTGGCAAAAAA
Organism: Flavobacterium flevense; assembly: GCF_900142775.1. Lineage (GTDB taxonomy): Bacteria > Bacteroidota > Bacteroidia > Flavobacteriales > Flavobacteriaceae > Flavobacterium > Flavobacterium flevense. The sequence continues at coordinate 128,907 of NZ_FRCC01000001.1, read as the reverse complement.
CACCAATACAAACAGAAAAAAACCTAAAAAAGAGCATAAATACAAACCATGATGAAACACGCTTCTGCCCTTTTGGATATTCTGTTCACCGTCGGCCTCGGCAGCCAAAGGGGTTATAGCGGTCGAAAAACCTATTCCTAACGACATGGCAACAAAAATAAAACTGTTGGCTAATGAAACCGCTGCTAATTCAGTTGGACCTAATTTTCCCACCATTACATTATCAACAATTCCAACAACAGTATGCCCAATCATTCCCAAAATGATAGGATAAGCCAAACGTAAATTATAGGAGAATTCTTTGATATAAGTAGCTAGAGTCACTTTGATTTTTTTAAGGCGACAAAGGTAAGCAGAAGTAAATCGACAGCAAGGTGTAATCCCAATATTTATACAACAAAAAAATGCTGTTAAAAAAATTCGTTAGCTAATTGATAGTCAATTGCTCCCGTTTTATAAATACAAAAAAGCAAAAAACAGCACAACATTTAAAGCTAACCATCGTTTATTAGCTCTATAACTACCCTGATTATGGGTGATTTTTATAAAATGAAGAAAAAATAATTAAACCCCCTCGAATCATGAAAACAACAAAAAAATTTACAGCTGCCTTTCTTTTTGCATTGGCATTATTTACTTTTAACGGAGCAAAAGCTCAGGAAACAGCCTCATATGACCAGGGCTTCCGTTTAGGATTTGGCTTAAATGGTGGTTATTCCACCGAAGATCCGTACAAAGCTGCTGTCGGTGGTGATGTTCGCCTGCAATATGATTTAACTAAAAGGTATTCGATAACCTTAACCACAGGTTATAACCACATCTTTGTAAGCGAAAGCGATGGAAAAGACTTAGGTTTTATTCCTGTCAAAGCAGGTCTAAAAGCCTTTGTATGGAACGACCAGTTTTATTTAACCGGTGAAGCAGGAGCCGCTTTTTCAGTAGCTAATAATTACAACCAAACCTCTTTATTGTTAGCTCCGGGAATTGGATATGCGACTAAATACATTGATATTTCAGCTCGTTACGAACATTATTCTGATTTTAAAACAATCAATAATGATGGTACTCCGGGACAAGGTTTTGGACAGGTAGCCCTTCGACTGGCTTATGGTTTTAAACTATAAAATTTTAAAATGTATCTAAAAAAATACCTGATAGCTTCAACGTTATCAGGTATTTTTTTATTCTTTAGTCAGCTGTTCTTTGTACATAGCAAAATTCATTTTGATCTTATCGTCTAATTCGGGTTCTTTGATATCGGTATGTTTTTGCATTTCTTCCCATATAATTTTTGCCACAATATAGCGGGACATTTCCTTATCATCTGCCGGAATTACATACCATGGCGCATTTTCAGTACTGGTTTTATTTATTGCTTCCTGATAATAATTCATATAATCTTGCCAGCGGTCTCTTTCTTTTAAGTCTCCCGGCGAAAATTTCCAGTGATGTTCTTCTTTTTCTAAGCGTCTTAACAGCCTTTTACGTTGCTCTTCTTTGCTTAAATGCATATAAAATTTCAAGACAATAGTTCCGTTTTGGGTCAGGTGTTCTTCAAAATTTCTAATCTGTTGCATTCTGTTTTCCCAAAATTCAGGAGTAATATCATCTACACTTTCAATTCCTGGCAAATTCTCATTCATGATGTATTCCGGATGCACTCTGGTCACTAAAACATTCTCATAATGTGTCCGGTTAAAAACCGCAAATTTCCCTTTTTCAGGCAAAGCCAGATAATGTCTCCACAAATAATCATGCTCCAGCTCAGTAGAATTTGGTGTTTTAAAACTATGCACCACCACTCCACGAGGATTAAACTCCTTAAAAACTTCTCTGATTAAGCTGTCTTTTCCAGAAGTATCCATGCCTTGCAAACAAATTAAAACCCCGTAGCGATTATGAGCATACATCACATCCTGCAAGGCACTCAGCTTAGCCTGAACCTCATCTAACTTGTCCTCTTTAGCATCATCACTCGCTTCATTAAACAAATTAGTTGGAATTTGTAACAAATCAATCTCTTTAATTACTTTAAAATCATCCGGATTAATGGCTTTCATAGGCAATATTTTAGCTTTATATTATCAAATATAAGGAATAAATACTATAATTTTAGCCTTTTAAATAGCTTTATCAGGAGCTGTTTCCGGTTATTCGCTATATCTTTAGCTCCTTAAAGAAAGGAGCTAAAGGATACCGCTGCTACCCGGGCTATACAATCTGTTTTCAAAATAAATATATGGAAAAATTCACACTCGAAATACTATTTCACATCATCGGGATTGGCGCTGCTTCAGGATTAATCTACAAAGATAATTCGCTGTATATCATTAGTGACAACAGCAATTTTTTATATGAATACCAAATGGATTCTCATGATTTAAAACGTCACGCTTTATCATCAAATCCTGCTGAAAACATTCTCAAAAAAGACAAACCTGATTTTGAAGCCATAACCCTTTTTCAGGATACTCTTTATATATTTGGCTCTGGTTCAACTGCCAACAGAAACAAAATGATCGAATTTGATTTGGCACAAAAAAAGAAAATCGTTACCAATGATTTAAGTAATCTGTACGAAGTAATGCAAAATTTTGCCTCCATAAAACCGGAAGACTTTAATATTGAAGGCATCATGCACGATGGCGAAAACTGGTATTTTTTAAATCGCGGTAACGGAATTGCGAATAAAAACACACTCCTTAGTGTTCATGCTAAAAAACTGGATCAGGAATTCAGCTTACTTGCTAATGACTATAAATTACCTAAGATAAAAGGAGTCCGTACCAGTTTTACGGATGCCGTATTAGTAGATAATGCCATTTATTTTTTGGCCACAGCCGAAAATTCCCAATCCACTTATGATGATGGGGAAGTATTAGGAAGTATCATAGGACGTATAAACTTAGAAACTATGAAAATTGATTTCACTAAAAAAATTAGCCCAACAAATAAATTTGAAGGGCTAACTGTATATGCAAAAACCGAGCATCAAATCCAGTTTTTACTGTGTGAAGACAAAGATTCTGATGTTCTTGAAAGTGCTATTTATAAATTAACAGTTGATTTAAAATAAATATTTACAAAGCGGCTCTCTTTTTTTGCTCACTCATAATGCTGTCTTTAAAAGGCTTCACCACTCTGGCGACTTCTTCTTCCGAAATGTCGAGTGCTTCAGCATCATCTACCAGTTTCAACCAGGGTTTTGGCGCTTTAAAATCATAATTCCCAAAAACAATTACCGGTGTTCCTTTTACCTTAACGGTTTCGTTGTCTTCAAGAACCCATTCGTCAGCCCAGTCATAAAGATATCGGGCATCCTGTTCCTGTAATCTTAAACAAGAATGCGAAGCCGGATAACCCGGTAAAGTATATTGATGAAATCCCACTCCCAGTTTATTTTCGATATTAAAATTCCATTTTAAAATCCATTCATCATTAAAAGTACTGGTAGTTTCTTCTGCTTTCCAATTTGTAAAAAACAAACCTGTGGGAGTTGGATCTTTTTCTCTTCCCATATTTGTGGGTCCCGTATACACTAAACGCCCTTTATCATAAGCAACAAAAGTTTGTGTAGGGTATGAAAATAAAATAATCTTATTTATGTCTTGCAAAGCCTTCACTTCCAGTGGAAAAGGCATGTAAAATTCGATATCACCACTACCGTCTTTGGGAACAATAATAGAATCCATTTTTTTTAAATTAGCTGCATCAGTTCTGTTTGCTGCGTATACTAATTTTAAGTAGGCTTCATTGGTTTTATTTTTTGCTAACCATTCTTTGGTATTTACCATTTGGTACGCCACTTTTTCCTTAGGTTCGTGACGCACGGGACTTTCTATGGTTTCCATAATAGTTTCTTTTTCCTCGACAGCTTCTTTGCTCTCCTGCTTTTTGCAGCCAACAAATAAAAGGGTAGCCAGACCAATAAATAGTAAGATTATCTTTTTCATATTCTGATGTTAAAATTTGTAATGTGTCTTGAATTTTCTCAAATCCTTCCAATTGTAAAATTCATACTTTTTATCTCACTTTTTGTTACGTAATTTTCAGAAAATCTTATCATATTTAAAGACACTCCTTTTTTAACTTTTTAATACCATTTAAAAAAAACGAAACCTTTAAATTTGTTTAACAAATGAAAACAAAACAGCAATGAACGATTTGAAAAATAAAAACGCACTCATTACAGGAGCAGGAAAAGGAATTGGAAAAGCAATTGCAATTGCCCTGGCAAAAGAAGGGGTAAATTTAATCTTAGTAGCCCGTACCCAATCAGAAATTGATGCTGTTGCACAGAAAGCACAGACTCTTGGTGTAAAAGCCATTGCGATAACTGCTGATGTGGCTAATATGGAATCTGTAAACACAGCCATTGAAAAAGCCTTAGCCGAATTTAAAACTATTGATATCCTTATCAACAATGCCGGAATTGCCGCTTTTGGTAAATTTTTAGATTTAGAACCTACCGAATGGGAACGCATCATTCAGGTGAATTTAATGGGGATTTATTATGTGACCCGTGCCATTTTGCCTAATATGATCGAGAGACAAACGGGCGACATCATCAATATTTCATCAACAGCAGGATTAGCAGGAAATGCATTGACCAGTGCTTACAGTGCTTCTAAATTTGCTGTTCTGGGTTTAACTGATTCTCTAATGCAGGAAATGCGCAAACACAACATCCGTGTAACCGCTTTAACGCCAAGTACTGTGGCTACTGATATGGCGAAAGATTTAAACCTGACCGACGGAAACCCTGAAAAAGTAATGCAATCCGAAGATATTGCCGAATTGATTATCGCACAATTAAAACTCAACCGTCGCGTGTTTATCAAAAACAGCAGTATCTGGTCTACAAACCCATAATTATATATTGAAATGGAACATTATTTAAGACAATTAATCGCAATCGAATTTGAGGATAAAAAAGAACTCTATACCGGATTTCTTATTGACTATTCGGATGATTGGATTTTATTAAGAAATAATCCTGTTGACTTCATACTAGATGGATTTGTAATCCTTAGAAACAGGAATATCGCAAACATTCACAGAGACGAACAACTTGAATTTACCGAAAAAGTGATTCGGTTAAAAGGAGTAAAAACAAACGCCGAAGACATTATCCCGATCAGAGATTTAGATACCATCATTCATTATCTTGATAAGAAATACGGAGTTTTCCAAATTGCAAAAAAATCAGCTAAGTCTGCCTATTTAGGAAAATTGATTGAACTGAACAATGAAGAACTTACGATTGATTTTCTGGACATCAGAGGCGAGTTTGGAGGCGAATTAAGCTTTAATCCCGACAAAATAAGAGTTATTGAATTTGATACTGATTATATCAATTCCTTAAAATTATTAATTTAGGAACAGACCACTAACTTCAATAAAAAACCATTAAGAAAGGAAGAAAAATTTCTTCCTTTCTTAATGGTTAAAAGATGTACTTGTATATTTTTTTATACTAAAGCCGAAACAAATTCCATTCGCACACTTCCGTCTTCGTCTATATGTGTTAAGTTTATTTCGTGTAAAGTGTTCACTAATTCCGGATTCCATGGCGTTTTTACTTTTACGTAATTCTCAGTAAAGCCATGAATATAGCCTTCTTTATTTTCACTTTCGAATAAAACCGTTCTGCTGGTTCCCAACTGACTTTCATAAAACGCACGGCGTTTTTTAACAGATAAACTACGTAACATTTTGCTTCTCTTAGCACGAACGTTCCCCGGAACTACGCCTTCCATCAGAGCAGCTTCGGTATTATCGCGTTCAGAATACGTAAAAACGTGTAAATACGAAATATCCAAATCATTCAGAAAATGATAGGTTTCTAAAAAATGTTCATCCGTTTCACCCGGAAAACCTACAATCACATCGACACCAATGCAGGCATGAGGCATCACTTCACGGATTTTATTCACTCTTTCGGTATAAACTTCACGTAAATAACGGCGTTTCATCAACTTCAGGATTTCATTGCTGCCTGATTGTAGCGGAATATGAAAATGTGGTACAAAAGTTCTGCTTTTCGAAACAAATTCAATCGTTTCATTTTTCAGTAAATTGGGTTCGATAGATGAAATTCGTAATCTTTCGATTCCTTCTACTTCATCCAAAGCCTGAACCAATTCTAAAAACGTATGTTCGTGTTTTTTGTTTCCAAATTCCCCTTTTCCGTAATCACCAATATTGACACCCGTAAGCACAATTTCCTTGATGTTTTGCTTCGAAATTTCGTATGCATTTTTCAATACATTTTCCAGTTCGTCACTACGTGAAATTCCACGCGCTAGCGGAATCGTACAATAAGTACACTTATAATCGCAACCATCCTGCACTTTCAGGAAGGCACGCGTTCGATCTCCAATAGAATAACTGCCTACGTAAAAATCAGCTTCCGAAATCTCGCAGGAATGCACTTCGCCAATATCATTTTTAGACAAGTCATTGATGTAATCGTTCAGTTTGAACTTTTCAGTCGCTCCCAAAACCAAATCTACACCATCCACATTTGCCAATTCTTCCGGTTTTAATTGTGCATAACAACCCATCGCAGCAATAAAGGCATTGCTGTTTAGTTTCATCGCTTTGCGAACCACTTGTTTGAATTGTTTATCGGCATTTTCGGTTACTGAGCATGTATTAATAACATACATATCAGCCACTTCCTCAAAATCCACGCGGTCAAATCCTTCGTCCTGTAAGTTACGGGCAATGGTCGAAGTCTCTGAAAAATTTAGTTTACAGCCTAAGGTATAAAAGGCCACTTTTTTTCTGTTTTCCATAAGTAGTCGCTATCTAATGAAATCGTTGTCAAAAAAATAGCGTGCGCAAATTTACATATTAATTACAAGAATTAAAATGGGAATATGATTATATTTGTAATAGCGATTCTAAACTAAAAAATCATGCAATCCGCTAATTTACAAAAGGATAAACTGGCATTAATTGAAAAGATTATCCATACAGAAGATCAAAGCACTATAGATTTTTTAAAAGATGTCTTTAGCGATGACAATTCAGAATATCAATTGACTAATGAACAAAAGTTAATTGTAGAAGATGCTACTGCAAAATATTATTCTGGAGAAGAACCTTCTTTCACTTGGGAAGAGATCAAACGAAATGCTAGAAAAATAAATTTCTAACGCTAATAAAATCTCTAATTATTTTCTATATTAAGACAAATAATATGAATGAAGAATTATTCTCAGAAGATGATATTAAACAGATAAATACAGAAGCTAAGAAATCTATTTATTCTAGAAAAGATTTATTTCATGTGGGTTCTAATAAGTTATCAATTAGAGGTGTTTCGCAAAGCAACGGTTTAATACTTGTTTATGGTAATGAATGGACTGGTTTTAAACATATCAAAGAAAGACATTGTATAACTTCAAGAAAACCATATTGGCAAAATAATCGCATTGACAATCCAACTAAATTTAGCCTAATTACAGCTCCAATAAATTACTTACCTATTGCTTCTGAAATTTTTAAGCCAGAAAATAAAAATTTTGATGATAACAAAAAACCTGATTTATTTGATTTATACATCGGTTCATACAAAGACAGGTTCGGACATGAAATAGAGTATAAATTAATTGTATATAAAAACTCAAAAATAATTCACACTCTATTTGTAAACGACAACAAAAAGCCCTTCAATAAGAAAAAATTACTGAATTTAAGACAGGGGTGGACAAGCTCTACCCACAATCTAAAAAATGGTATTCAAACTTATAGCTTTTCATATTTTAACGAAGAGAACATTCCTTTATTTAAAGCTATAATGCGATACATTGAAATTGAAAATAGAGAAAAATGGTATATACAAGTTAATTTTACCGACGGGACAGCACATTATACAACTTTAGTCAAAGACTCATTAGTAAAACAAGAATTTAGAGTACCTACCAGAATGTTTCAACTTGATTTTGAAGATATTTCTTGGCTCGAAAAAATTATAAAAAAAATAACTAACGAGAAAAAACAATAATTTTCCAAGCTCCGCAAAGTCTCTGAATTTGAGGATGTATTCATCAGTCTATGACTGATAAAAAAAACAGCTAAATAACGTACGCACCAGCAAATCCAGAACAAAAAACAAGCAGCTTAACATGCGACTAATCATAAAGTATAGCAAGCACATTCCATTAATTTCTTTCGCTTTATTACTTATTGTAGCCATTCCTTTTGAATCTGGTTTTACTATTCAAAGTCTTACCGGTTGGAATATGGTTATTCCAAGTACTAGTTATTTAGAAATAATAGTTTTGATTATAATTTTGATAATCACATTTATTTATTGGAAAATAGCAAACAACAAAATTAATTTAAAATTGTTTACGCTTCACTTTATTTTGACAATCCCTATTGTGCTATGGGCACGCTTTAATTTTCCAATTCGTCAATTTACTACAAAAAATTCAACTGATATTTTTGAAATGATTGATTCAATAAATAGAATACTTTACACTGTCCTAATATTATTTCTTATAGGACAAGCAGTTTTTGCATATTTACTTTTTAAAACAAGAAAAAAAACAAAACACTAAACTTAAAAAATGAGGAAAACCGCACTACTTTTTTTATTATTTACCTTCCTTTCATGCAATCCATTTAACGAAAATAAGGTTTTGAAATACAAAGAAGATTTGAATAATTTAGTTTCAAAATTTGAAAAATATGATGATGGTATTTATGACAGAGATGAATTCGATGAATTCATAATTGATGATATTGATCAATTAGATATTGATTTAGTCGTAAAAAATGGAAATAAAAAAAATTCAGATTATTGAGGATTTATTGAAGAGAATGATAGTTTATTAATTTTTATCAAAAAAGCCAATAGCTTATTCGATAAGGAGAAAAGAATTATTTATGATTTCACTGAAAAACCAAGAAACTTTGGAAATAAAAAAATTACTGGAGCTTCTTACAAAGTCATACAAGTTGACGAAAGATGGTACTATTCTGAAATTGGATTTGATTAACCCCGCTCCTCAAAGTCTCTGACCAATACTGTAAGGAACTTTATTATTAAAACAAAAGTATTATTTTTATTTTCCAATATATGAATGAATATTGGGAATACATGGGAATTAAAACAGAGGTAAAAGAAATATTAGGCTACATTTCAGAGGAACATCTTGATTTTTTCGCCCAAGAAACAATGGTTGATTGGAATGTGAAGAAATTAAAAGGCAAAGAGTTATTTAAACTTTGTGTTTTTGGAGTTTTAAATGAAAATAGAGCTAGTTCTAGAGTTTTTGAGAATTTTTATGAGAATCATTTTTTCTGCAAATACGCTCAAATACCTAAAAATAAAAGCGTCAGTCATAGTAGTATTGCAGAAAGAATAGGGAAAATAAATGTTTCCTATTTTGAAAAATTGTACAATCATACAGTTGCTGTTTTTCAAGAAAAACTCAATGAAAAAGACAAACTTAAATTAAGTTTATATGATTCGACCATTACCAGTTTATCTGCATCGTTGTTGCATTTTGGAATGCAAAATGGGATGAAAAACAAAAAAGGCGAACAAGGTAAAAACAGTATAAAATTCACTATTGGTTTTGATGGATTGCCATTTAATGTGAAGTTTCATCAAGACCAAAAAATGATTAGCGAAGATTTGGGTTTGGGAAATATTCTTGAAGAACACATTGCCAGCAAGAAAGATATTGCGGTTTTTGACAGAGGAATGAAGGAGCGAAAAACGATGGTTGAATTATCGGAAAACCAAAAGTATTTTGTAACCCGAATCTATAAATTATCTAAATATGTAGTTGCTAAAAATAGTGAAGAAACCTTGTTAGATATAGAAAATGAGTCGATTAAATTAGTCAAACACAGTAAAGTTCATTTGTATAGTAATCGAAAAAAGACCAAGCAAGTTTTTAGATTAGTGGAAGGAATGTTAAAATCGGATGGAGAAAAAATACTTTTTTTAAGCAACTTACCAGAAGATGAATTTACAGCCGAACAAATTACAGAGATTTATAAAAGACGTTGGGATATTGAACGCTTTTTTAGATTCATAAACTTTAAACACTATTTTTCAAGACAATGGAATGGAATTCAAGTGATGATTTATATCATTTTAATTGCATCAATATTACTATTGAGTTATATAAAACTCAATAAATTAAAAGGTTACAAAATACCTAAAATGTCATTTTGTAATCAATTACAAAATGAAATAATAAAAGAAGTAATTATACATTGTGGTGGAGACCCTAGTAAATTACAAACGTTTAATATATGAAGTCAAGTTCCTTACAGTATTGGTTTCATTCCATAAAAAAAGGAGAATACAATTTTAGTTGTGTTCTCCTTTTTCTTTGCATGACCTTATTGAAAAAACAGTAAAAAAACAATTTTTTCAATAAGGTCGGGCTGTACGCTGTATCTTTTATGTATTTAAAGAAAATACATAAAAGGATGCCGCTTCCATCCCTCATACGGGTTAATTGCTATTTTGGTAATTAGGTGTTCTGTTTAAAGTTTTATTTTATCAATAAAAAATTCTCGATATCGACCTTATGATTATTCCAGTTTATTTTAATCACACTTTGAATCATTTTCATTAAATCATTGAAATTATAAGGTTTAATAGCATAAAAATTAGCACCAAGATTAAGACTCAATTCAATATCTGATTTATCAGAACTGGTAGAATAAATAACTACAGGAAAATGCTTGATAGCAGGCTCCTTGCGTATTTCTTCTAAAATCTCAAACCCGGATTTTTTTGGCATATTTAAATCTAAAAAAACAACTCCGTTTTCAGGTTTGTTCTCTTTGATATTTGTTACAAGATTTTCACCGTTTTTATGAATATGAAGCTGAACCAGTAAGTTAGAATTACTACTAACGCTTTCAACCGCATCATTAAAAAACATTAAATCATCCTCGTCATCGTCAGCATAAAAGATACTTATTTCACTCATATTAATTATTATTTTAATATGTAAATGTATCTATTAAAAATTCACTTTTTTCGGTAAAATTTTACAAATTTTAATGGTTTTTCTGCTCTAAGTCCTCATTGAGTTCCTGGATAGCTTTTCTTCTTTTCTCTTTTAAATTTTTAAAATGAGTAGGACTAAAGCCCGTAACTTTTTTAAACTGAGTAGAAAAAGCCGAAAGACTGCTAAAATTAAGCTGGCGTGCTATTTCTGAAAAATTATACTCTTCGAATAAAATCATTTCTTTAGCTTTCTCCATTTTTAGCAAATTGGTATAATTGATAATCGTAGACGAAGTCACTTCAGAAAAAGCATTTGATAAATAGTTATAATCCAAATCAAGTTTTTCGGTTAAAAAATCGGATAGATTGATTTTTACCGGCTTTTTGATGTCGATGTATTCCTGACAATAGTTTTTGATCTTTTCTATTAAAATACCGCCTTTACTCTCGATAATTTCTAAACCTACTTTTTTAATGATAGTGTTTAGTTTCTTCTTTTTTTCGGTATTAATCTCTTCTTTTATTACAGCCTCACCAAGTTCAATTTTTACAGGGTGTAAGTTTAATTCTTCTAGAGCTTCTTTGACTACGACCTTGCAGCTCTCGCAGGCCATGTTTTTAATGTAAATTTTCATCAGGATGATATAGCAAAATGGGGTTCTGGTATTTTTTGTAAATATATACTTTTTCCCAATAAAAAAAATCAGCTATTCTGCGTTAAAATTTAGAATTAATACGGTCTGATTTGTTATGAATTCTAAGATAATTATTTTAAAATCCCAGATTGATTTTAGCATATTGCAGCAACATAATAGTTTTTGCATCTTGTAATTCTCCAGTTTCAATTTTATTGTAAGCTTCGTCAAAAGCCATTTCTATAACTTCGATATTCTCCTGTTCATGCTCTAATCCGCCACCCTCGCTTACTTTCATAGAGGCATCATATTCGCCAACAAATAAATATAAAATTTCGGTTATCGCACCTGGAGACATATAGGTTTCCATGATTTTTTTTACTTTCGTAACACGATAGCCTGTTTCTTCTTCAGTTTCCCTGATGATGCATTGTTCCGGTTCATCTTTATCTAATAATCCGGCACAAACTTCGACCATCATTCCGCTTTCATTTCCATTTAAATAAGTAGGTAAACGAAACTGACGGGTCAAAATAATGGTTTTATTAGTTGCGTTATAGAGTAAGATTGCTGCTCCGTTACCACGGTCATAGACCTCTCTTTGTTGGGTAATTACCGTATTGTCAGGTTTTTGGTAATCAAAAGTTACTTTGTTTAGAATGTACCAGTTGTCAGATAATAATTTGGTTTCTTTGATGCTTATTTTTGGGTTGTTCATTTGCTATTTGTTTTACCGCAAATTCGCAAATTATTTTTTTGCTTCTGCAACTTTAATTTGCGAATTTGCGGTTTGATTTTTTTTATTGTATAAAAAAACGCCCCGAAATTTCAGGGCGTTAATTTTTTATTTTAGAATAGTTTGTTTTCTGTCCGGACCTACAGAAACAATTTTAATAGGCACTTCTAATTCTTTTTCAATGAACTCGATGTATTCTTTTAATTCAACTGGTAATTCCTCATAAGTAGTCATTCCTGTTAAGTCTTGTTTCCATCCTTTAAATTCTTTGTAAATAGGAGATACATTTTCTTCTTCTACATTGTAAGGGAAGTGAGCAATGTTTTTTCCTTTATAATTGTATTCTGTACATATTTTCAAAGTTTCAAAACCGGAAAGTACGTCACCTTTCATCATCATCAATTGCGTAACACCATTAACCTGAACAGCATATTTCAAAGCTACTAAGTCTAACCATCCGCAACGTCTTGCTCTTCCTGTAACAGAACCAAATTCGTTACCTACTTTAGCCATTGTTGCACCTACTTCGTCAAAAAGTTCAGTAGGGAAAGGACCGCTACCTACACGAGTGGTGTATGCTTTGAAAATTCCGTAAACTTCTTTGATTTTATTAGGAGCAATTCCTAAACCTGTACAGGCTCCGGCAGCTGTAGTATTAGAAGAAGTTACAAATGGATAGGTTCCAAAATCAACATCTAATAAAGAACCCTGAGCTCCTTCACATAAAATAGATTTACCTGCTTTTTGTGCCTGGTACATGTATTCTTCGCTATCAATGAAATCTAATTTTTTAATTTCTTCGATAGATTCAAAAAATTCTTCTTCCAGTTCTGCTAGGTTATATTCTAATTCTACTCCGTAAAAAGCAATCATAGCCTCATGTTTGTCAGCAAGAGCACGGTATCTTTCTTTGAAATCTTCTAATTCAATATCTCCTACACGTAAACCGTTTCTGCCGGTTTTGTCCATGTAAGTTGGTCCAATTCCTTTAAGTGTAGAACCAATTTTAGCTTTTCCTTTAGAAGCTTCAGATGCTGCGTCTAATAAGCGGTGTGTAGGTAAAATTAAGTGTGCTTTTCTGGAAATGATTAATTTCTTTTTGATATCAATGTTGAATTTTTCCAATCCTTCAATTTCTTTTTGGAATACAACAGGATCAATTACAACACCGTTTCCAATAATATTTACCGCTGATTTATGGAAAATTCCGGAAGGAATGGTTCTCAATACATGTTTTATTCCGTCAAATTCTAAAGTGTGTCCGGCATTTGGACCTCCCTGAAAACGAGCAATAATGTCATAATTTGAGGTAAGAACGTCAACAATTTTTCCTTTTCCTTCATCTCCCCATTGTAATCCTAGTAATAAATCTACGGTCATTTTTAATTTATTTATTTTCGTTAATTCGTTTTGGCTGTAAACGGAATTTACGGCCTTTTTTAAAACTAAATGTTTTCGTTATTGGTATTTTCTTCTTGTTCCTCCGTTTTAGCTGCTTTTTTTATACCATAAAAATACAGCGAATGATTGATGATTTCTACATCAAAAATCTCCTCAATTGTTTTCTTAATCGTTTGTATTCTTGGATCGCAAAATTCAATAACCTCACCCGTATCAGTCATGATGATATGATCATGTTGTTTATCGAAATAAGATTTTTCGTAGTGAGCCTGATTTTGTCCAAACTGGTGTTTGCGTACCAGCCCGCAGTCTAAAAGTAATTCTATGGTGTTGTACAGCGTAGCTCTACTCACACGATAGTTTTTATTTTTCATTTTGATATATAAGTTTTCTATATCAAAATGTTCTTCACTTTCATAGATTTCCTGAAGTATAGAGTAACGTTCAGGCGTTTTTCTATGCCCGTTTTTTTCAAGATACAATGTAAAAACATTTTTTACAATCTCCTGATTTTTGTTGTTATTTGTGGAAATGAGTGTCATATTCGGCAAAGATAAATTTTTATTTTAATAGTTTTCAAGTTTAAGTACTTATAAGAGAATAATTTTGTTTTTTTATAAAGTTAAACAATAATTTCTTATTCAGCATTAGAGTTGAAAAGCTTTTCAAAAGTCGGAAAAAGGATGGGAAATAACGTTAAATCATTTATAAAAGATTAATTTTTGTAAACCCGGGTTACGCGGTCAATTCCGTCAATTTTTTTAATGTTGTCAATTAATTTTTTCAGAATAGTAATGTTTTGGACAATAACAGTCAGTTGTCCTTTAAAAAGTCCGGCATCTCCGCTGAGTGAAATACTTTGAATATTTACGTTCATGTTATTCGAAATTACCTTTGTCAGTTCGTTAGTAAGACCGATGGTATCCATTCCTGTAATATTCAAAATAGCTTTAAATTCCTGTTGGGAAGAATCAATCCACTTAGCAGGCATGATGCGATAAGCATAATTAGATTGTAACGAAATCGCATTAGGACAATCTTTTTTATGCACTTTTATTCCTTCATTTATAGTAACAAACCCAAACACCTGATCACCCGGAATCGGATTACAACAGGCTGACAATTTGTAGTCTAATTTGTCCTGTTCTTTTCCAAAAACCAGCATGTCATAATTACTGTTCAATACCGGTTTGTGAATATCAGTATCGGCAGTATTGCCTGTGCGTTTAATTTTGTTTTTAAAGAAATTGATTAATGTATTGCTTTTTTGTGATGCAAAATCTTTTAATTGCTGGTTGTCAATAGTTCCTATTCCCACTCTGTAAAACAAATCCAGACTGGTTTTAAGGTGGAAAAAGTTTACTAATTCATTGATAACGGTTTCGTTTAAGGTAACTTTCAGGTGTTTTAATTTGCGGGTAAGTACTTCTTTTCCGTCTTCAGCAATTTTTTTGGTGTTTTCGTTAAGAACATTTCTGATTTTGTTTTTGGCTCTGGAAGTGGTTACATAATCATACCAGTTTGCTGTTGGTTTCTGGTTTGGTGAGGTGATTATTTCTACCTGATCACCACTTTTTAGTTCGTAATTTAAAGGAACTAACTTTCCGTTAACTCTTGTACCGCGAGTTTTAATTCCAATTTCGGAGTGGATACTAAAGGCAAAATCAAGAGAAGTAGCGCCTTTGGGTAACGATTTGATATCTCCTTTTGGTGTAAAGACATAGATTTCTTTTGAATATAAATTCATTTTAAAATCTTCTACAAAATCAATGGCATTTGTTTCGGAGTTTTCCAGCGCTTCTCTTAGTAGATTAAGCCATACATCTAATCCACCTTCTTCGGCATCTCCGTTTTTGTATTTATAATGTGCAGCATAACCTTTTTCGGCAATCTCATCCATACGTTCACTGCGAACCTGAATTTCTACCCAGCGTCCTTTTGGACCCATGACAGTAATGTGCAGGGCTTCATAACCTGTTGATTTTGGAGAAGAAATCCAGTCTCTTAAACGGCTGGGACTGGGTCTGTAATGGTCTGTAACGATAGAGTAGATTTTCCAGGCGACGAATTTTTCATCATGAGGATCTGATTTATAGACAATTCGAAGCGCAAATTTATCATAAACTTCGTCAAAAGTTACGTTTTGAGCCTTCATCTTTCTGCGAATAGAATAGATGGATTTTGGGCGTCCTTTGATGATATAATCAATATCTTCAGCGTCTAAAGAAGCTTTTAATACATCAGAAATATCTTTGATGTAAGCATCTTGTTGCTCTTTGGTTTCTTTGATTTTACTTACAATATCATTATAAACTGCAGGTTCAGTATATTTTAATCCTAAATCTTCCAGTTTTGTTTTGATATTGTACAATCCTAATCTATGTGCTAACGGTGCATAAATGTATAGTGTTTCCGAAGCGATTTTAACCTGTTTGTGGTCAATCATCGAATCCATAGTTTGCATATTGTGCAATCTGTCGGCAATTTTTATCAGGATTACCCGAACATCATCATACAGAGTCAATAGCATTTTTCTGAAATTCTCAGCCTGCATCGACACATTCATGTCTTTTTGTACAATAGATATTTTGGTTAAACCCTCAACAAGTTGTGCTACTTTGGGGTTGAACATTCGTTCAATATCTTTTACCGTGGTAGGCGTGTCTTCCACCACGTCATGCAATAAAGCGGCGGCAATTGAGGTTGCTCCAAGACCAATTTCCGAAGCAACAATTTTAGCCACAGCAATAGGATGAAAAATATAGGCTTCACCCGATTTTCTTCGTTGGTCTTTATGCGCTTCAACTGCAACGTCAAATGCTTTTCGTATGAGTTTTTTATCTTCAGTGGTTAGCGTTTGGTAACTGATACGAAGCAATTCTTTGTATTCCTGAGCAATTGCTTTATTTTCTTTTTCGATATCTATTTCGGTCATACTTGCAGGGTTCAATTTCTAAAAATAATGATAAGTTAGCATATATGCAAGAGTTGGGAATGTAGATTGTAGATTTCTGATTTTAGATATTAAATTTTAAAAAACGTCTGGTTTTTAAAGTAGAAAATCGAAGTTATAACTATTTAATTTCTAGTGTTACATCTGCATTCTAACATCTAAAATCTAATATCTGAAATCTCAATTTTAAAACCCTCTTTGTCTTTTGGCTTCGAATATTAAAATGGCTGCAGCAACAGAAACATTCATGCTGTCGATTTCGCCTTGCATTGGGATGATAATATTTTGTGTGGCAGCGTCACGCCATTCCTGTGTAAGTCCGGTCGCTTCAGTTCCTACAACTAATGCGGTAGGTTTTGTGAAATCCTGGGTGTGATAACTGGTTGAATTTTGCAAAGTTGCGCAATAAAAATTGATGTTTTTTTCTTTTAAAAAAGCAATGATTTCAGCAGTACTTGCCGTTGCAATTTGGTTTGTAAACAAACAGCCTACACTCGAGCGAACAATATTGGGGTTGTATAAATCACTTTTGGGATTGGCAATAATCACAGCATCTAAGTTTGCTGCATCTGCAGTTCTTAAAAGTGCACCAATATTTCCCGGCTTTTCCGGAGCTTCGGCAATCAGAATTAATGGTGTTTCAGAGAGTTTTAAATCCGAAAGTTCTAATGATTTGGATTTGGCTACAGCCAAAACGCCTTCGGTAGTATCGCGATAGCTTAGTTTTTGAAATACTTCTTTATTTATTTCTATTAAATCGGCATGGGGAGCTAGTTTTTTAGCTTCTGCTTCGCTGTAAATTTCAGGATAAAATAAAATGGTTTCAATTTGATAATTTCCTTTTACAGCCAATGAAATTTCACGAATGCCTTCAATCAAAAAAGTACCTGTTTGTCTCCTGTTTTTAGCTTTCTCCTGTAATAATACCAAAGATTTAATAAAGGAATTTTGAATGGAAGTAATTTGTTTCAAGAGGTGCAGGATTTAGAATTAAATTCAGAGCAAAGATACACAGACAATGATTGTTTTGAAAAATAGATATTAAAATTTTATTCAATTTAAGGCAGAATAAAAGGGCTTAGGTTATTTAAGTGAGTTGTTTTTCTTTAATTTGCTATAAATCACTAATTAAATAATCAGCTATGTTTAGTTTTTTAGAAATTGTGGGAACAATGGCTTTTGCTATGTCCGGTGTGTTGACTGCCATGGAAAAAAAGTTAGACCCTTTTGGTGTTTTTATCATTGCCTTTGTAACTGCAGTGGGTGGTGGAACCTTGCGGGATGTTTTGATAGGGCGGACTCCGGTGGGCTGGATGATGGATTTAGAATATGTGTATATGATTATTATCGGGTTTCTTCTGGCAGTAGTTTTTCGCAGGAAATTCGATAAATTAAGAACTTCTTTGTTTCTTTTTGACACCATCGGTCTTGGTGTTTACACCTTAACGGGATTGAGAAAGGGTATTGAAATAGGTTTGCATCCCATGATTTGCATTGCTCTGGGGACAATCACCGCATGTTTTGGCGGTGTTATCCGTGATATTTTATGCAATGAAATTCCGGTAATCTTCCGTAAAGAGATTTATGCTACTATTTGTATTCTTGGCGGAATTCTGTTTTTTATACTCAAAACCTTCCAGCTTAATGACGAGATAATTTATTTCACGGTAGTCTCCGTAATTATTAGTGTACGGTTAATGGCAGTAAAATACAAATGGCATTTACCGGCTTTAGAAAGTAATAAATAGGTTTGTTAATTAAACGGTTCTCTGAACGACTTCAAAAATTTTAGAATCCTCACATTTTAGTGTTTTTGAAGGGAATTTCATTAGCAAAGCATAATCGTGAGTGGCCATGATAATGGTTTTTCCGTTTCCGTTTATTTTTTTCAAAACATCTAAAACTTCCACACTGGTTTGAGGATCTAAGTTTCCTGTAGGCTCGTCAGCAAGAATAAGTTCAGGGTCATTAAGCAATGCTCTCGCAATAGCTACACGTTGTTGCTCACCACCTGAAATTTGGTGTGGCATTTTTTGCGCATAGTTTTTCATGCCTACTTTATCCAGTACTTCTTCTATTTTTCGTTCCATTTCATTTTGGTCAGACCAGCCTGTAGCTCTAAGAACAAAAAGCATGTTGTCCTGAATAGAACGATCCGGAAGCAGTTTGAAATCCTGAAAAACAATACCAATTTTACGTCTTAAAAACGGAATATCATTTTCTTTTAAGGTTTCTAAATCAAAGTCTACGATGTGTCCGGTTCCTTCTGTTAAGGGTAAATCGGCATAAAGCGTTTTCATGAAACTACTTTTTCCGGAACCTGTTTTTCCAATAATATATAGAAATTCTCCCCGGTTGACTTCCAGGTTAACATTCGATAAGACTACTTTATCTTCCTGATAAATGGTTGCATTTTTTAATGACAGTATGGCTTGGGACATAATTTGCTTTTGTTTATGGTGTAAAAGTAATTATCAATTATGAAATAGCAATATCAATTATTAGTTTTTTATCTTCTGTTAAAATATTTGTTCATAATAAAACTAATTAATCCCCCGTTATAAATCTCAGAATATAATATATTTGGGATATTAAAAAAAATAAATGAAAATGCGTAAACTTTCGTGGCTCTTTTTTTTATTGGTTTTTGTTAAAACCAATATGCTCTTAGCACAGGAATCAACAATATATACCAGTAATTTAAAGGATTATAGCAGGGCAGTGGCTTTGTTTAAAGATAATCAATATGCTTCGGCTCAGTACCTTTTTGAAAAAGTAGGAGATGAAACTCAAAATGAAGAAATGAAGTCAGATTGTGCCTATTATGATGCCAGTTGTGCTGTACGATTAGGGCATCCTAATGCAGATGTACTCATGGAATCCTTTTTAGAAACTTACCCTACGAGTTCAAAAAGTAATCAGGCTTACACTGAAGTAGCTCATTTTTATTTCAATCAGGAAAATTATACTGAGGCTTTAAGATGGTTCGAAAAAGTAGATGAAAATCAGTTGAGTGCTAAAGATAAGGATCGTTTTAATTTTCAAAAAGGCTATAGTTTTTTTAGTTCCAAGAATAAAAAAGAAGCTACCGCTTATTTTAATAAAGTATTAAATTCAGATGTTTATGGGCCTCAGGCCAAATATTATCTGGGTTTTATGGCGTATGAAGGCGATAATTATCAAGAAGCCAATAAATACTTTGATGCCGTTTCAGGAGATGAAAAATATGCCGAAAAGTTATCCTATTATCAGGCTGATATGAATTTTAAATCGGGCAATTTTGAAAAAGCAATTGAGCTTGGACAAAAAGCAATGGCAAAATCAAATGCTGCAGAAAAATCAGAACTGAATAAAATTATTGGAGAGAGTTATTTTAATTTAAAAAAATACAACGAAGCTATCCCTTATTTAGTCGCTTACAAAGGTAAAAAAGGAAGATGGAATAATACCGATTATTACCAATTAGGGTATGCTTATTATAAACAAAATGATTTTGAAAATGCGATAGCGCAATTCAATAAAATTATTGGAGGAAAAGACGGAGTAGCGCAAAATGCCTATTACCATTTAGGTGAAAGTTATCTTAAACTAAATAAAAAACAAGAAGCGCTGAATGCTTTTAAAAATGCATCCGAAATGCCATTTGACACAGCAATTCAGGAAGATGCTTATTTAAATTATGCAAAATTAAGCTATGAATTAGGGAATTCTTATCAAAGTGTGCCTTCTATTTTGTTAGGATTTATCAATAAATATCCCAACAATTCCAGCCGTTCAGTTGTAGAAAAATTATTGATCGATTCATATATCTCTTCTAAAAATTATAAAGAAGCCTTAGTTTTATTAGAAAAAAACAAAACTCCTGAAAATAAAGAAGCATATCAAAAAGTAACTTTCTACAGAGGTTTAGAGTTATACACCGATAGAAGTTATACGCCAGCTTTGCAAATGTTCCAAAAATCCTTAGGAAATGCAATGAATGCTGAGTTTACAGCCAGAGCTACTTTCTGGAAAGGAGAAACAGAATATGTTTTGAATGATTACAATAAAGCATTGTTGAGTTTTAAGCAATTTATTGGAATGTCAGCAGCGGCTGCAACTCCTGAATATAAAAACAGCAATTATAATGTGGCTTATGCTTATTTTAAATTAAAAGAATACGATTCGGCAGGCGATGCTTTCCAAAAATTTATTGACAAAGTAAAAGACGATAAAACAAGAATAACAGACGCTTATTTACGTTTAGCCGATTGTCGTTTTGTGACTTCTAAATATTGGCCGGCAATGGATGCTTATAATAAGGTAATAGAATTAAAAAGCGTAGATGCTGATTATGCGTATTATCAAAAAGCGCTTTGCTATGGTTTTGTTTCTAAAAATGACAAGAAAACTGAGGAATTGAATTCGTTTGTAGCGGCATATCCAAAATCCAGTTACCGTGATGATGCTCTATTCGAATTAGCAAATACCTATGTTGCGACTAACAAACAAGATTCAGCTTTAAAAACTTACGATCGATTAATCAGTGAATATAAAAATAGTGCTTTTACAGCCAGAGCGATTTTGCGTCAGGGATTAGTTTATTATAACTCAGACAGAAGTTCGGATGCTTTAGTGAAATTTAAAAAAGTAGCTGCCGAATATCCTAAAACTCCCGAAGCTTTAGAAGCAGTTGCTACCGCAAGATTAATTTATGTTGATGGTGGAAAAGTGGACGAATATGCCAATTGGGTAAGAACTTTGGATTTTGTCGAAGTTACTGATGCTGATCTCGATAATGATACGTATGAATCGGCAATGAAACAATTTGAGCAAAATAATACGGCTCAGGCTATTTCCGGATTCAGAGCTTATATTTCAAGTTTTCCAAATGGGATTCATGCTTTGAAAGCTAATTTTAATTTGGCGCAGGCCTATTATGCTGAAGGTCAAAAGGACAAAGCTTTACCTAATTATGAGTATGTAATCAATCAGCCCCGAAATGAGTTTACAGAGCAATCCTTAACACGAACTGCTCAAATTTTATTAGATTCAGCAGATAAGCAAAAAGCAATTCCGGTGTTAAGTCGTTTAGAAAATGAAGCTGATTTGTCCCAAAATAAAGTTTTTGCACAATCCAATTTGATGAAATTGTATTATGAAAATAAAGACTATTCAAACGCAGTGGTTTATGCTGATAAAGTTTTGAGTAATCCAAAAACAGATAATAATGTTCAAAGCGATGCGCAAATAATCATTGCACGTTCCGCCATGCAAACAGGCGATGAGGCTAAGGCAAAAGCCGGTTATGCAAAAGTAATGCCAATTGCCAAAGGAGAATTAGCTGCCGAAGCCTTGTATTATGATGCTTATTTTAAAAACAAAGAAGGCAAATTTGAAGCTTCAAATACTTCGATCCAAAAATTAGCAAAAAGTTATTCAGCATATCGTTTGTATGGTGCCAAAGGATTGATTTTAATGGCTAAAAACTTTTACGGATTAAAAGACAGTTTTCAGGCTACTTATATTCTGGATAGTGTCATTAAGAATTTTGCCGATTTCCCGGATGTGGTTACGGAAGCTCAAACCGAGTTAAGCCGAATCAAATCAGAAGAATCTAAAACAAATTCTTCGATAGCCAATTAGAAAGTACAGAAAAAAGACAATAGAATATAGATTAGAGATAGAAAACAATTATCCGCTTTCGACTCGCTCTCTTTTGGAGAGGGTTTTGGAGAGAAATAAAAAATAAAATATGAAATTCAATTTCCAAAATAAAATAATAACTGCTTTGTTTCTAATGGTTTTACAGTTTTCTTTTGCTCAAGAGAAAGAAAAAAGCATTGGTTCAGAAGAAGTAAATATTGTAAAACCATATACGCCAACAATATCCGATGCCTCCAAGATTCAGGAATCTGCTGTGCTGGAGGATGAGGGAAATACCAAGAAAGAAACCATCAACTATTCGATTTTTTCTTTTCCTGTTGCCTCCACTTTTGCACCTGCCAAAGGGAAGGCGGAAGGAGTTGACAAAGAAGCAAAAGAGAAATTCTATAATAACTATGCAACTATTGCTGCCGGAAATTATGGAAACCTGAATGCCGAATTATTTGTCAATCAGGAATTAAACAATAACAATTATGTGGGCGGAATGTTTCGTCATTTCTCTTCGCAGGGCGGGATAAACAATATCAAATTAGACGATTGGTTCTATAACACCGCTTTAGATTTGACTTATGGTGCTAATCTTGATAATATGTCCTGGAATCTTGATTTAGGTTATCAGAACCAAGTGTACAACTGGTATGGTTTGCCAATGGATTTTGATGATTCATTGCTGGGTAATATTGATTCAAAACATGCTTATAACGGTATTTCTTTAGGTGGTAAACTGGAATTTAATGAAGGTTTTTTTAAAGAAGCAGCTATGAAATTTAGCCATTTTTCGGATAGTTTTGATTCATCTGAAAACAGATTTTTTGTAAAACCTTCGTTGCGATTTGATGTTGGAAACCAATTTGTAAGAACAGATATCACAGTGGATTATGTGGGCGGATCATTCGATAAAAATTATTTAAATACCAATACAGAAGCTATCAGATACGGTTTTACAAATTTAGGAATTTCGCCTAGTTTTGTTATTCAGGAAAATGGATGGGATATAAAATTAGGAGCTTCGTTGTTTTATAGTATGGATAATAAAGGAAATGACAGTCAGTTTTTAATTTATCCAAATATCAATGTTGCTTATCCGGTTGTGGAAGATTTAATGATTTTTTATGCAGGAGCCGAAGGAGGTTTAGAGCAAAACTCTTATATGGATTTTGTAAAAGAGAATCCGTTTTTATCACCAACATTAGCTATTGTGCCAACAGACAGACAATATGATGTTTTTGCAGGTTTGAAAGGGAAGTTAGCTTCCAGCGTGAGTTATAATCTTCGTGGTTCTTATACTAATGAAAGAAATAAAGCCTTGTTTAGAGCGAATGATTATACTGAAGATGCGACTAATGAAGATTATGCATTTGGGAACTCCTTTCAGGTAGTTTATGATGATGTTCGAACTTTCCGTTTTTCAGGTGATTTAAAAGCTGATTTTTCTGAGAATGTAAGTTTTTCTGTTGGTGGTGCTTTTAATAGTTATAAAAACAGCAATGAGCAGGAAGCCTGGAATTTGCCGGCTGTTGAAGTAAATTCTTCGATTGATTTTAATATTACACCTAAATGGTTTGCCGGTGCCAAAGTATTTTATGTAGGCGAGCGTAAGGATTTGCAAATAAATTTAACGGATGCGTTAGTTACTTCTCCAACAAAATTAGGCAGTTATTTTGATTTAAATTCGCATGTAGGTTATAAATACAATTCGCAACTAACAGCATTTTTGAAATTGAACAATATGACTGGTAAGTCTTATCAAAAATGGATGAATTATCCGGTTCAGGGTTTTCAGGTAATGGTAGGAGCTAATTTTAAATTTGATTTTTAAGTTAGTTTAAATACAAAGTTCACAAAGAAGGCACGAAGTTCACAAAGATTTAATTTGTGAATTTCGTGCCTTTTTCTTGAAAATAACCTTTGACTTTTTGTATTACTCTGCTAACTTAGCGTTCTCTGCGGTTAAAAAAACTTTGTGAACCTTGCGTTTCCTTTGTGGTTAAATACAAGTTATTCTGTAAAAGGAATCGCAATACGCATTTTGTCCCAACCGATGTTTAAAACCATTCCTTTGTCAGCCGGAGTGAAAACCATTGAAAGTGCTTCCAGAGATTCTTCTGCCTGTGTAACAGGAACGCTTAAACGGGCAAGATCGTTTTCGGATTTATAGTTGTAAGCACCCCAAACATTGATAGCTCTGTTAATGATAACGGTGTAATTGTCTTTTCCCGGAATAGTATATAAGGAGTAGGTTCCTGATTCAATTTTTGTTGATCCCAGTTTTACATCTCTGTAAAAAGTGATTTCGGTAGCCTCGTTAGCACCGGTTCTCCACACTTTTCCTTCAGGAGCCAGTTCGTTTAAAGAACGTCCTTTAAGTTGCGGACGGCTGTAAACCACCTTAGCCATTTTAGTTGGAATTTTATTGTCAGCAGGGTATAAAGCCTGATCCAGCGGACTTTTATCTAAGCCAGGGAATTTTTGAGCTTGCGCATCAGTAGCTAACAATAATAAGAAACCAAAAGCGATTGCGGAAATAAGTTTTAATTTTTTCATAATGATTTTAAAATGAATAAGGATTAGTAATGATTGTTTTACGAAGTTAAATAAAAAAATAGTGTTAGTAAGTTAAGAAATCCAAATAGTAATAAAATAATGAGTTTTTGATAATAAAGTCAATTTACTTTTTTACACTTTAAAAAAGCAACATCTTTGTAATCTAAGAAACGATTATTTCAATAAAATGACATTTAAACAAAAAATACATCAGTATTATTCCCGATTAGTAGAGGACAGAATCGATGCTTTCAGGGATATGATTTCGGCATTGACAGAGGATTCTAAAAACGATGCGAAAGGCTCGGCTGGAGATAAACACGAAACCGCCTTGTCGATGATGCATCTGGAACAGGAAAAATTCAATACCAAACTAAGAGAGGTCTTAGAACAAAAAGCCGTTTTGGATAAAATTGATGCTTCGGTAATTGCAAAAACAATCGTTTTAGGAAGTTTGGTAAAAGCTAATGGAATTTATTTGTATCTGTCTTTGGCTTTGCCAAAAATTAATATCGATGGAATAAATGTAATTGCTTTGTCTCCGCAATCGCCATTGGGAAGTAAGTTAATGGGAAATGCAGTTGGTTTTACTTTCGAAATTAATGGGACGAAATATTTGATTGAGAGTGTGGAGTAGTTATAGTGTTGTCTAAATTAAAATTCTCGATATCTGACGGGTCGCTCCTCTGGAGCTGTGTCAAAATAAATACTGTTTCTACAAACAGTACACTCCTGACGGAGTTATTTTTAGTTCTTTAACGACTTGCTATTTGTTGTAAAATGAATACTGTTTTTATAAACCGAAGACTCTGACGGTGCTTTTTTTAGTCCCTTCGGGACTTACTGTTTGTAGAAATAAAATGAGTATCTAAAAAAAGCTCCAGAGGAGCGAACTGTAAGTTGGTGTCGTAAATATTGGTTTTTATGCATTTGAAATCATTTAAAAAAATCGAATTCCCTAAAAAAAACTTTCGTAAATTCGCGACCTTAAAAGTTTGACTTTAAAACGAATTAAAATTATGAGTAAAATAATGACAGTCGACATCTTGTCGAGCATTAAAGGAGCACAGCCTTCAGAGAGCGTGAACAAATTATTTGATGTAATTAAAAATGCACATCCATCAAATAATAATTCCTTAAATAATGTCAATCATAATTGTGTGTCTGTTAGTGATTTAAGAGAGGATGTTGTGGTAGAGAGTTCGGCAATGGAGAAAGAACTTATCATTGAAAACTTCCCGAACAAGAAAAATGGATTTTTAGTAGTTGCTAAAGTTATAGAAGGATAAACATGGATTCTCAGATAAAAAAAATACACCAACAATTGGTGTCCAAACAAATCACTTGTACGGCTTTAGTGCAGGAGAAATTAGATTTACTTAAAGAAAATAAATACAATTCGGTTAATTCTTTATTGGATACTTTGGCGCTGGAATTAGCGGCTAAAGTAGATGCTAAAATTGCAAACGGAGAAACTATCGGTTTGCTGGAAGGAATTCCTTTTGGAATTAAAGATGTATATATGGTGCAGGGAACTTACACAACTGCAAGTTCTGATTTGTTGAAAAATTATAAATCACCTTATACCGCTACCGCTATTCAAAAATTATTGGATTCTGGTGCTATTCCGTTAGTAAAAGAAAACTGCGACAGTTTTGGTCATGGATCTTCTAGTGAAAATACCATTTTTGGAGCAGTAAAAAATGCAATAAATCCGGAATTAGTTGCAGGTGGTTCAAGTGGTGGA
This sequence comes from Flavobacterium flevense, assembly GCF_900142775.1. Classification (GTDB taxonomy): domain Bacteria; phylum Bacteroidota; class Bacteroidia; order Flavobacteriales; family Flavobacteriaceae; genus Flavobacterium; species Flavobacterium flevense. The sequence continues at coordinate 102,252 of NZ_FRCC01000001.1, read as the reverse complement.
TCAGCGGTTAACGTTGCTAAAGATTATACGGCGTTTTCTATAGGTGGTGATACAGGAGGTTCGATTCGTCAGCCTGCCGGTTATAACGATATTTATGGTTTTAAACCAACATACGGAAGAATTTCAAGATTTGGTTTGATGGCTTATGCGTCTTCTACAGACTGTGTGGGTCCATTGGCAAAATCAATTGAAGACATCCGAATTGTGCTGAATGTCATGAGTGGTAAAGATCCAAAAGATCAAACTTCAATTGCTTCACATGAAATTACTGAGGAATCATTGGCTGTTTCGCCTGTAAAAACAATTGGTTATTTTAAAAACTTTATTGAAAGCGAAGCTATTGATGCCCAAATAAAAGCAGATTTTTTAGCGAGCATCGAAAAAATAAAAGCCAAAGGGATTGCAGTAAAAGAACTGGATTTCTTTAAATCAGATCTTTTAGTTTCTACTTATTATACACTAGCCATGGCGGAAACGGCTTCGAATTTATCCCGTTTAGACGGAACCAATTATGGAAACCGAATTGAAGGGGAGAATTTAATTGATACGTATGCTGTGACACGTTCGGAGAATTTTTCGGAAGAAACAAAACGCAGAATTGTAGGTGGAAATCAGGTATTGTCCCAAGGTTTCTCTGATGAAATCTATTTGAAAGGATTGGCTGTAAGAGATCAGATTTCGGAGAATTTCAGTAAGGATTTTGAAGAAGTGGATATTGTCTTATCTCCGGTTACACCAGCAACACCACCTAAAATAGGGGATAGTTTAAAAGATCCTTTGGCAATGTATTTATCCGATGCTTATACTGTTGGTTTCAGTTTAGGGCAATTGCCTACTTTGACCGTGCCACAAGGAACAAGTACGGGATTGCAAATTACAGCAGCAAAAAATAATGATGAATTAGTTATGCAGTTTGCTAACTTCTTAAAAGATACACTATAATGGAATTGGAACAATTAACGGCGGCATTAAAAGCCCACGATTTAGAATTGGTAATCGGACTGGAAACTCACGTTCGACTGAATACCAAAACCAAGTTGTTTTGTTCTTGTCCCAATCAGGAAATTGAAACACCTAATCAAAATATATGTTCGGTTTGTACCGGACAAATGGGCGTTTTGCCAGCTTTAAATAGAGAAGCAATTACGAAGGCGATTTATTTTGGAAAAGCAGTCAATTCTTCTTTTAGTAATGAAGTGATTTCCTGGGATAGAAAGCACTATGAATATCCGGATAATCCAAAAAATATCCAGATCACGCAATTTCATAACCCAATTATTCCTGACGGACAGGTTTCCTGTTACCGAAATGACGGTTCTCAGTTTACGGTAAATTTAACTCAGGTTCATATTGAGGAAGATGCTGCTAAATTGATGCACGAAAAGAAAATTTCGTTAGTTGATTTTAATAAAGCAGGAGTTCCATTAATCGAAATTGTTACAGAACCTTGTGTTCGCAATATTGAAGACGCTTCCACTTATGCACAATACATTCAGCGTATTGTTCAGAATTTAGGAATCTCGGAAGCGAATCTGGAAAAAGGAGAATTCAAATCGGATGTTTCGGTTTCTTTACGTAAAATCAATTCGAATGTTTTAAACCCAAGAACGGAGATCAAAAACCTGAACTCGTTTAAGTTTATGGTCGAAGCTTTGAAAGAAGAGGTAGAAAAACAATTCAATTATTTTATCGAAAATAAAGAATTTAGACCTGATCAAACGACTGTATTGTGGGATGCTGATTTGAAGCAAACCAAGACGATGCGTAAAAAAGAATTCGAGGCAGATTACCGTTTTATCTCGGAGCCTGATTTGCCTTTCGTGAATATTAAAGCAGAAATTGAAGCCATTAAAGTAGACACAAGTGCGTTACCTTATGCGGTGGAATCTATTTTAATTAACGGAGGCGTTTTGCCGCAGGATGCTAAGTTTTTTACAGCAGATGCTTTGCGTTCCAGAACGTTTGTGACTTTGAATAACGAAATCAATGATCCATCGTTTGTAGCTAAAACTTTGGCGAATAACATCAAGGCTGAAGATTATGATAAGATTCATAATATTGAGCATCTGGTAACTATTTTTGTGTTGTTCAAAGCCGAAAAAATTACAGCGGTTTTAGTTCAGAATGCCATTGCTGGTTATTTGAAAGATCAAAATTTTGATTACAATAAATATTTTGCAGATAACACTATTTCTGAAGATAAAATCCAAGAAGTAATTTCGAAAGTAATTTCAGAAAATGAGGCTGTTGCCAATGATATTAAGGCGGGTGACCAAGGGAAAGCCGGTATTTTAGTTGGTAAAGTTTTAGGCGTTATTGGAAAAGGGGCGAACGGAAAAGTAATTCGTCAGATTATTTTAGATCAATTGACCGTAGGGACAGGTGCAAGCACAAACGTAGTGACAAGTCGCGACTTGTCCGTACCTATGTCCGTACAAAATGGGGATGAAAAGATAATTCAAGAAGAATCCCTTCCTGAAATTCCTATTATTATAAAAGATACGTACAGAACACACAAAATTTCGCAATTATCAGAAGAAAACATCCAACAAGAAGTGATGTTATCCGGCTGGATTGCCAGTGTTCGTGACCACGGTGAATTGATGTTTATCGATTTGCGTGATTCCAGTTATGAGATTTTCCAAATCCGTATCAGTAGAGAATCATTCCCTAATATCGATGAGTTGGTGAAATTAAAACCGGAATCGGTAATTTCAGTAAAAGGTATTGTGGTGGGTCGTAATGAAGATGATTACAATGCAGGTTTGCGTACCGGTAAAATTGAATTAGAAACTTCCGTTTTAGAGATATTAAACTTGTCTAAAACATTGCCTTTCGAAATAAAAAGAGCGGCTAAAACAAACGAAGCAACTCGTTTTCAATATAAGTTCTTAGATCACAGAAATGAGGAAGTAAGAAGAGCTATCGTAAATCGTCATAAAGTAATTAAATTATTGCGTGACATTTTAGATGAAGAAGAGTTTTTAGAAATTGAAACACCTATTTTAAGTGCAGGAACTGATGAAGGAGCACGTGAATTTATTGTTCCTACACGTAAACAAGCTGGTTTCTTTTATACGTTACCGCAAGCGCCACAACAATTCAAGCAAATGTTGATGGTAAGTGGTTATGAAAAATATTTCCAGGTGGCGCGTTGTTTTAGAGATGAGGATTCTCGTGGGGATCGTCAGCCGGAATTTACGCAATTGGATATGGAAATGGCGTATGCCAGTATGCAGCAAATTATTGATTTGAACACGAAAATGTTTAATGAAATAGTAACTAAAATTTATGGTAAAAAATGGATTTTACATCCGTTTGAAGTGATTACCTATAAAGATGCGATGGATTTCTACGGTTGTGACCGACCTGATTTGCGTTACGGCTTAAAAATGCAGGACATTACCGAAATTGTAAAAGATACTACTTTCCAGGTTTTTTCTAAACCAATTGAAGAAGGCGGAATTGTAAAATGTATCAGAGTTTCGGCTCAGGAGCAAGGAAACAAGCGTATGTCTAAAGGGCAAATCGAAACCTTAACAGCTGTTGCACAACAACACGGTTTGGGTGGTTTGGCTTATATTATTGTTAATGAAGAAGATTTGCAATCGCCAATTATTAAATTTTTAGGCGAAGAAATTGCTGCCGGAATTATTAAAGCGACTAATGCGCAAGTGGGTGATATTGTGTTTTTCTCAGCGGCTGATTATGCTACGGCTAATAAAGCTTTGGATGCTGTTCGTCAGGAAATGGGTAAAATGCTGAACCTTATTAATCCAAAAGAATTGCGTCCGGCGTGGGTAGTTGATTTTCCAATGTTTGAAAAAACAGACGAAGGAAGATGGACGTTTACACATAATCCGTTCTCAATGCCGGCTATCTATGATTTGAAAAAACATATGGATGGTAACGAAGATGAAATAGGTTCTATCATCGCACAACAATATGATATTATTCTGAATGGTTACGAAATAGGTGGAGGATCTGTTCGTGCACACAAATCGGAAATTCTGGAAGCGACTTATAGAAATATGGGTTACAACAAAGAAGAAATGATTAAAAGTGTGGGAACGATGTACAAAGCTTTCCAATATGGAGCGCCACCACACGGAGGAATCGCTTGGGGAATCGATCGTTTGATGATGATTTTAGAGAAAAAAGCTTCTATCAGAGAGGTAATGGCTTTCCCTAAAACAGGAACCAGTGAAGATTTATTATTTGGAGCTCCATCTCCTTTGTCTGATAAAAAGGTCGAAGAGATGAATGTGAAGATTATGAGGAAATAAAATTTTAATAGCAAAATTCAATTTCAATGACAATTGCAAATTGAAAATTAAAAAAATCCAAAGCAGCATTTCGAATGTTTGTTTTGGATTTTTTTTATTTGGTTTTGATTTCTCTTGTTAGGTTTAGGATTTAAGTAAAAAGTTCGTAAAAAAAGAACTTTTTGCTTATCTTTGTACTATAGTTGGAGAATATGAAAAGAATTATTGCTAAAAAGACTTTGAAAGATTTTTGGGAAAATCACGCTGATGCGGAACAGTATTTGAAAACATGGTATGAAACGGCAAAGAATTCTAATTGGCGTTCTCCAAATGATATTAAACAAACTTTTATTAATGCAAGTGTATTGAAAGACAGTCGGATTGTTTTTAATATCAAAGGGAATTCGTATCGATTGATTGTGAAATTCAATTTTGAACGGCAATGGGCATTCATTCGATTTATTGGAACCCACGCTGAATATGATAAAATAAATGCTGACACAATTTAAAATTTACAAATATGAAAATCGCACCTATTAAAAATGAAAATGATTATGAGAAAGCACTTGAGCGACTTGAAGTAATATTTGATGCCGCTCCTAATACTATTGAGGGTGATGAGGCAGAGATTTTGTCCATGTTAATTGATAATTATGAAAATCAATATTTTCCTATTGAAGCTCCGGATCCAATTGAGGCCATAAAAATTAGAATGGAAGAAATGAATATCAAGCAGAAAGATTTGGTTGGAATTATTGGAGGAAAAAGTAGTGTTTCTGAAATTCTAAACAAAAAGAAAAGATTAACGGTGGATATGATAAGAGAATTGGAAAGAGTTTTGAATATTTCAGCTTCTGTTCTTGTGAATAACTATCAGTTGAGAGAGTAGTGATGCATTGAAATTCAATTGCAAAATTCAAGGGCAATGGCAATGGCAAAATTCAATTTCAATGACAATTGCAAATTGAAACATAAAAAATCCAAAGCAGCATTTTAAATGTTTGTTTTGGATTTTTTATTTTTTTTAATTGATTTTTGTCGTTGTCATTGTCATTGTTGTTGAATTTTATGACCTCGGCTTGTTAAGTCCTCTGTCATAAAGCACGATAGTGCCTGCCACAGAGACATTCAAACTTTTTTCGGATTTGAATTTCACTAAAGAATGGCATTTTTCAATGGCTTGTTTAGAAAGTCCGTTGTCTTCGGCTCCTAATAAATAAACACAGCGTCTTGGGTGTTCGAATGTTTCTAAATCTTCGGCTCTTTCGTCTAATTCTACTCCAACCAGACGGGCACCTTTAGGCAGGTTTTTGAAGAAATCATCAAAATTCTCGTAATGGAAATAAGGCATCGATTTTACAGCATTGTGTGTATCGCAGGCTTGTTTGGCATATCGATTGCCGATGGTGAAAATAAAGCTGGCACCCAGATTTTGGGCAGAGCGCCATAAAACGCCCAGATTTTCCGGTGTTTTTCCGTTTTGAATTCCGATACCGAAAAATTCGTTTATAAAATTATCATTCATGAGGCAAAAGTACAACTGTTGTTAGTATTTTCAAATTTTAGATTTGAATTGGCTCACAGGTTTAGCGGATCAAACGGATTTTACTCGGATTTAATTATCTGTTGAATGTTAATCTAGCTCTATGTTAAGTTTTTATATTTTTTTAAATCTGCCTAATCTGCAAAAAAAACAGCGTGGAAAATGAGCATGCAAATTTAGCAGATTTACGCAGATGATAGGTTGAAAATGATTGTTAGTTGTGATGTTGTTCGCACTGTTTTGCGTGAAGGATAGGAGCTGGCTACCGAAGTAGCGCGGATAGCCTGCCACCACTGAGCAAAGGAGCTTTATCGACGTAAAGAATAGTAAGCTCCTTTGCTTAGTGGTGGCACGCCCGAATAGCTGATTAATCTCAATTTCAATGATAATAGAAATAACAATAATTAAAGTACTTGGATTTCGGGTTTTCAAGGTTTAGCATTGTTATTTTTGGATTCCTATTTTTTTATTGCCATTGAAATTGATATTGCTTTTTCGCTGTAGAAATTCACATTTTTTGTTGATAACTTAAGCACTTATAAGGTTATTTTTAACGGTATATAGTTTCGGTTTTTATATATTTGTTCGTTAGACAAAAAATTACATTTTTAGAATAAAATATATGAGCGAAGAAATCAATAAAGGAAATTATTCAGCAGATAGTATTCAGGCATTAGAGGGAATGGAGCACGTAAGAATGCGTCCTTCCATGTATATAGGTGATGTAGGAGTTCGTGGACTTCACCATCTGGTTTATGAGGTTGTGGATAACTCCATTGATGAGGCGATGGGAGGACATTGTGATACTATTGGTGTTGCAATTAATGAAGACGGATCCATTACGGTTGAAGATAATGGTCGTGGTATTCCGGTAGGAATTCATAAAAAAGAAGGTGTTTCGGCATTAGAGGTTGTAATGACTAAAATTGGTGCCGGAGGTAAGTTTGATAAAGATTCTTATAAAGTTTCCGGAGGTTTGCACGGTGTAGGGGTTTCATGTGTGAATGCTTTGTCTAATCATTTAACTGCGACAGTACACAGTAGTGATGGAAAAGTGTACCAACAAGAGTATGAGAAAGGAAAAGCCTTATATCCAGTAAAACAAATAGGAGATACTTCTAAGAGAGGTACTATTGTGACTTTTTATCCGGATCCAACTATTTTTACACAAACTACAGAGTATTCATATGATACGCTATCGGCTCGTATGCGTGAGTTGTCTTTCCTGAACAAAGGGATTACAATTACTTTTACAGATAAAAGAGAGATTGATAAAGACGGAAATTTCCTTTCGGAAGTTTTTCATTCTACGGAAGGATTGAAAGAGTACATTCGTTATTTAGATGGAAATCGTGAGCCAATTATTGCGCATGTAATTTCTATGGATCACGATAAAGGAGATATTCCAGTTGAGGTGGCTTTGATTTACAATACCAGTTATTCTGAGAATATATTTTCTTATGTAAATAATATTAATACCCACGAAGGAGGTACGCATTTACAAGGTTTTAGAACTGGTTTAACCCGTTCGCTTAAGAAATATGCAGATGCTTCCGGAATGTTGGATAAGCTGAAATTCGATATTTCCGGAGATGATTTCCGTGAAGGTTTAACAGCAATTATTTCGGTAAAAGTTGCAGAACCACAATTTGAGGGACAAACTAAAACCAAACTTGGAAACAGAGAAGTAGTTTCTCCAGTGAGTCAGGCGGTAAGTGAGATGGTGGAGAATTATTTGGAAGAAAATCCAAATGATGCTAAAATTATTGTTCAAAAAGTAATCCTTGCGGCTCAGGCACGTCATGCGGCTAAGAAAGCGCGTGAGATGGTGCAGCGTAAAACCGTTATGGGTGGTGGTGGATTGCCAGGAAAATTATCAGATTGTTCGGAGCAGGATCCTGCAAAATGCGAAGTGTATCTTGTCGAGGGAGATTCAGCAGGAGGAACGGCAAAACAAGGTCGTGATAGAAACTTTCAGGCTATTTTGCCATTGCGTGGTAAGATTTTGAACGTTGAAAAAGCGATGCATCACAAGGTTTTTGAAAACGAAGAGATTCGAAATATATTTACAGCACTTGGTGTAACTGTTGGTACTGAAGAAGATAGTAAAGCATTGAATATATCTAAATTGCGTTACCATAAAGTAATTATTATGTGTGATGCCGACGTTGATGGTAGCCACATTTCTACTTTGATTTTGACATTCTTCTTCCGTTTTATGAAAGAATTAATCGAGGAAGGACACGTTTATATAGCGGCTCCTCCATTATACTTGGTTAAAAAAGGAAACAAGAAAGAATATGCATGGAATGACGTGCAACGCGATCAGGCCAATGAAAGAATGGGTGGAAGTGCCGCAATTCAGCGTTACAAAGGTCTTGGAGAGATGAATGCAGAGCAATTGTGGGAAACGACAATGGATCCTAATTTCAGAACTTTACGTCAGGTAACAATTGATAGTTTAGCCGAAGCTGACAGAGTTTTTTCTATGTTAATGGGGGATGAAGTTCCGCCAAGAAGGGAATTTATTGAGAAAAATGCAGTTTATGCTAATATTGACGCATAAAAAATAGTTTATTGGGGTTTATTTTTAGCAATAAAATTGTAGATTAGCAGGAGTTAACCAATTTATATAACCCGAATAAACATTAAAATATGAAAGTTACTATTGTAGGAGCAGGAAATGTAGGAGCAACCTGTGCAGACGTTATTTCTTATCGAGGAATAGCCAGTGAAGTAGTTTTGTTAGATATTAAAGAAGGTTTTGCCGAAGGTAAAGCTTTGGATATTATGCAATGTGCCACTAATACCGGTTTTAATACTAAGGTGTCTGGAGTTACTAATGATTATTCAAAAACAGCCAACAGTCATGTGGTGGTGGTAACCTCAGGAATTCCCAGAAAACCGGGAATGACTCGCGAGGAACTCATAGGTATTAATGCCGGGATAGTAAAATCGGTTGTTGAAAATGTTTTGAAATATTCTCCGGAGGCAATTATTTTGATGGTTTCAAACCCGATGGATACCATGTCTTATTTAGCTTTAAAATCCTTAGGGATTCCTAAAAACAGATTAATAGGGATGGGAGGAGCCTTAGATAGTTCCCGTTTTAGAACTTATTTGTCTTTGGCATTAGACAGACCGGTAAATGATATTTCGGCAATGGTTATCGGTGGACATGGTGATACCACTATGATTCCGTTAACACGTTTGGCATCATACAATGGAATTCCTGTTACACAATTTTTGTCTGAGGAAGTTTTAGAAAAAGTAGCTGCCGATACCATGGTAGGAGGTGCTACCCTTACCGGACTTTTAGGTACATCAGCATGGTATGCTCCGGGAGCTTCCGTAGCTTATATTGTGGACAGTATTTTAAACGATCAGAAAAAAATGATTGCCTGTTCTGTTTACTTAGAAGGAGAATACGGTCAGAATGATATATGTGTGGGAGTACCCTGCATTATTGGTAAAAACGGAGTTGAAGAAATTCTGGAAATAGATTTAAATGAAAAAGAAAAAGCATTATTTGCCAAAAGTGCTGATGCTGTCAGAGTCATGAATGAGGCTCTAAAGACTATTTTAGCTTAGCTTTTTTGATGTTTAAAGTAAAGGCTGCAATTTTGCAGTCTTTTTTTTGAGATTAATTTCATAAATAAATTGGTTAATCTTAACCAGAATTATATATTTGCTCGGTTTAAAAAAAGATTGAGTTAGCTCTGTTTTAATAAATAGGAGCTAATTATCTGTTTATAAAGGTTTAACAAGGAATAATAAATTTAAAATAATTAATTTTTAGTAATAATGCAGAATAAAGGACTTATTAAATTTTTCGCAATTCTATTTGCATTGGTAAGTATTTACCAACTTTCATTCACTTTTGTCGCAAATAATATAAAAAATGATGCGAAAACTTTTGCTAATGGTAACTCTGAGAAAGAACTTAGATACCTGGACTCTATTGGTAAAGAAAAAGTATTTAACCTTGGGTTTACTGACTTTACTTATAACGAAGTAAGTGACAAGCAAATTAATAAAGGACTTGACTTAGAAGGAGGAATCAATGTGATTCTTCAAATTTCAGTTAAAGATATCCTGAAAGGTTTATCTAATAACTCAAAAAATCCGGTTTTTAATAAATCATTAGCTGATGCTACGGCTGATTTAGAAGGAAACAAGCCTTATTTAGATAAGTTCTTTGATGCTTTTGAAGCCAATTCGAAAGGAACTGTAAAATTAGCTTCTCCTGATATTTTTGCTAACAGAAGTTTGCAGGGTGAAGGTGGTGTTGATTTTCAAATGTCTGATGCCGAAGTTAAGAAAGTTATCAAAAGAAAAGTTGATGAATCCGTTGAAAGTGCTTTTGGAGTACTAAGAAAACGTATCGATAAATTTGGTGTAACACAACCTAATATCCAGAAATTAGGAGAATCAGGAAGAATCCTTGTGGAACTTCCGGGTGCTAAAGATGTGGACAGAATTAAAAAATTATTACAAAGTACGGCTCAGTTAGAGTTTTGGGAAACGTATAAAATTGAAGAAGTTGGTAACTTTTTAATGGCTGCTAATGAAGCTTTGAAGAAAACAGAAGTAAGTGCTACTGAAGCAAAACCTGTTGTTAAGGATTCATTGAGTGCTTTATTAACAGATGTTAAAGATTCTGCTGCAACTAAAAAAGGAAATAATCCTTTATTAGACAAAATGGTAGGTCAGGGCGGAGGACCAGTTTTAGGTCTTTTCTCTCCAAAAGATACAGCTGTTATCAACGGTTATTTTAAAAGACCTGAGATCAAAAACTTATTACCGGCAGAATTACGTTATGTTAAGTTTGTTTGGGGTATAATTGAAAAATCTAAGGATGCTAAAGATAAAGAAATTGAAACAGTTGCTTTGTATGCTCTAAGAGGAAACAGAGATAATGCTGCTTCAATGAGCGGAAGTGTTGTAACTGGTGCTAATGCTACTTTTGACCAATTAGGAAAACCATCTGTTTCTATTGAAATGAGTGGTCAGGGAGCTAAAACATGGGAAGAATTAACAGGAAGAGCGTATACTCAAAAAACAAATATTGCTATTGTTTTAGATAATATTGTTTATTCAGCTCCGGGTGTTTCCAGCGGACCAATTGCAGGAGGAAGATCTGAAATTTCAGGATCTTTTACTATTGACGAATCAACCGATTTAGCAAATGTTTTAAGAGCCGGTAAATTACCTGCTGCTGCAGATATTGTTCAGTCAGAAGTAGTAGGTCCATCATTAGGACAGGAAGCTATTGATAATGGTACCACATCCGCTATTGTAGGATTGTTATTAGTATCGTTATGGATGCTGGTTTATTATGGAAAAGCAGGTTGGTATGCTAATATTGCTTTGGCAGTTAACTTATTATTCTTATTCGGAATTCTTGCAAGTTTAGGTGCTGTACTTACTTTGCCTGGTATTGCCGGTATCGTTTTAACAATGGGTACTGCGGTAGATGCTAACATTATTATATACGAAAGAGCAAAAGAAGAACTACGCGATGGTAAATCGCTGGATGAAGCAGTAAAAATTTCTTATAGCTGGACTGGAGCCATGCGTTCTATTGTAGATGCTAACGTAACGCACATTTTAATTGGTGCTGTGTTATTCATTTTTGGTTCAGGACCAATTAAAGGATTTGCTACAACATTATTAATTGGTATCATAACATCTTTGTTTACATCTATTTTTATTGCAAGAATTTTTATCGACAAAAACATTGCTAAAAAAGCAGATTTATCTTTTGTAACTAATTTTTCTAAAAATTTCTTTACTAATTTCAATTTTGATTTCTTAAAAGTTAAGAAAATCACTTATATCTTCTCTGCAGTTGTAATTGTAGTTAGTGTATTTTCTCTTGCAACAAATGGTTTAGATCAGGGAGTAGATTTTGTTGGAGGAAGAACATTCCAGGTTCGTTTTGAAAAACCTGTAGAAAGTGAAGTTGTAAAAGAAGAATTAGCTCAGGTTTTTGATGGTAGTGCCGAGGTGAAAATCTTTGGTAATGACAATCAGTTAAAAATTACTACTAAATATAAAGTAGAAGAGCACGGTACTAAAGCTGATGAGGAAGTAAATAAAGTTTTATTTGAAACTTTAAAACATCATTATGCTTCAGGTATTACGTATGATAAATTTGTAAATGCTTACGACGGAAAGAAATTAGGTATCCTTCAGGCATCTAAAGTAGGACCAACAGTTGCTGAGGATATTAAAACAAATGCCTACTGGGCTGTTTTAGGAGCCTTGCTAATTGTTTTCTTATACTTAGTGATTAGTTTTAGAAAATGGCAGTATGGATTAGGTGCTATTGCAGCGGTGGCGCATGACGTTATCTTTGTATTAGGTATTTATTCATTATGTTATAAATTCATGCCTTTTGGTATGGAGATTGATCAGCACTTTATTGCTGCGATTCTTACGGTTATTGGTTACTCTATGAATGATACTGTAATTGTATTTGACAGGGTTCGTGAATTCTTAGATGGTAAAACAAAAGGAAATTTTGCTGAAATTGTAAACAAATCTATTAATTCAACGATGTCAAGAACAATTAATACTTCATTGACTATGATTGCAGTATTATTGATTATGTTCCTTTTTGGCGGAGAATCTATCAGAGGGTTTATCTTTGCAATGTTAGTGGGTATTGTGGTAGGAACTTATTCTTCTTTATTTATTGCAACTCCGGTACTAGTAGATTGTATTTCAGTTGATGATAAAAAAGAAATTGAAGAACATCATACCGAAAAATAAAATATAAATGTTAATGTAAAAAAGACTCAACTTATGTTGGGTCTTTTTTTTTGAAAATAATTCAAAGATTATTCAATCTCATTATAACAACATTTAATTTTTTATTAAAACCTTGTTTTTTATATATTTACTCCATAATTGATTTTACCCCCAAAATTTCAATCCTTTTAAAATTTGTACAATGAAAAAGAATTACCTTTTATTTGTCTTTGTTTGTATTAACTTGTTGTTTGTTTCAGGTATTTATGCCCAAACCCCTGCGCCATCCGTTTCTACTCCAATTTATTATTGTCAGGGCAGTACAGCAATTGCTTTGACTGCAACTCCTACAGATCCATCAGCTACTTTAAGATGGTATAGTGCTCTAACTGGAGGTACCGAATTTTCATCCGCCCCAATTCCATCAACAACTAGTGTTGCGAATACATCTTATTATGTTACACAAACCATAGGTGGATTAGAAAGTACTCCTCGTACTAGAATTGAAGTAAGAGTCCTAGCTGATAATGGTTCAAGTATTTTAGATCTTAAGTGTTTTAAATTAAGTGGAACTCCTCGAACAGGATCACCAGAAATAGGTTCTGAAAGTGGATTTTCTTGGAATAATACACCTAGTGTTAGTAATCAATATTCTTATTTTTATACAATTAATGAAGGAACTCCAATTGATGGAAGTAGGGTACAAAGTCATTTATACATACCTCAACCACAATTACAACCTGGAAATGAGATTACATTAACATTATGGCATACTGATTATCCTTGTGATCTTTCAGTGCAAACTTGTTGGGTGCCTTGTCCAAATTCTTTTACTCCTACTTTTGATCCTGTTAATCCGATATGTGAAGGTGAACCAGCTCCTGTTTTGCCCAAATATTCTAAAGAAGGCGTTAGTGGAACTTGGAATCCACCAACCGTAGATAATACAATAACAAAAAATTATGTTTTTACACCTTTTGGATCTAATTGCAGTAAGGGCTCTTTGATAGTCGTTGTTAATCCTGACAGTCCCGGCTTTAGTGATTTTACAATATGTTCAGGTAGTTCAGTGCCAAATTTAGATTCAACATCACCTAATGGAGTTACAGGAAGTTGGGATGAAGATGTAGTTGATAATTTAAACTCAGCTGATTATACATTTACTCCCGATTCTGGACAATGTGCTTCACCTCAAACTATAAATGTTACTGTAATTCCATCGAATACCTTGACCGATTTCACCTGGACTGTTACAGAAGCTTTTGCTGAGAATCAAAAAATCACTGTTTCGGCAACGGCTGCAGGAGGCAATTATTTGTATCAGTTAGATGATGGTCCATTTCAGTCTAATCCTGTTTTTGAACAAGTTGCATCAGGTTCTCATTCGATAACTGTTACAGATGAAGCAGGCTGTAGTGCTCCAATAACTAAGGATGGTATATTAGTTGTAAATTTCCCTAAATATTTTACACCCAATAATGATGGTTTTAATGATACCTGGAATGTAAGTGAATTAAGTTCGCAGCCACAAGCTTATATTCATATATTTGATCGTTATGGGAAATTTTTAAAACAAATAAGTCCTAATGCTAACGGCTGGAATGGTAGTTATAATGGCTATTTACTGCCCGCTGATGATTACTGGTTTGTTATACATTATAAAGAAAACAATATTGATAAAGAATTCAAATCTCATTTTTCATTAAAAAGATAATAAAAAAAGGAATTACCAGCTGGTAATTCCTTTTTTTATTACGAGGTTTTTAAATCAGAGATTATAAATTGAGACCCGTTTTTGTATTGAGAATTGTGATACACTTTAACGTCGTTTCTTTCGGCTAATTTTCGAACTAAATTCAGTCCCATTCCCGTACCTGAATCTCCTCTTGATGATTGTCCGAGGGTATAAAACATCTGGAATATTTTTTCGGATTGATTTTCAGGAATTCCGGGACCATTGTCTGTAATAGCTATTTGTTTTTGATCTTCATCAAAAGAAATATTTATCTCAGTTGTTTCTTTATCATTGTATTTGATGGCATTTGAAATTAAATTTTGAATAATTTGTTTGAAAGCTACTGATTGAAAATCAATAGTATGATTTAAATTATCTTTAGTTATTTTAATGTCCCCGTTAGGATTAATTAGCTTTATAACTGCATTCACTTCGCTCAGGATGTTAATTGTTTCTTTTCTGTCATTGTTTTCCACATTTTTAGAATAATGAAGTAAATCATCAATTAATTTAGACATAGACATTGCCGAAGACTTTACCATATCAAATAAGTCTGTGGCTTCTTCTTTCAAATCCAGTAAATGTTCTTCTTCAATAAATTCAACCAATGATTTAATATTATTTAAAGGTGTTTTTAAATCATGGGCAATAATATTGGCAAATTGTTCTAATTCTCCATTTTTAGCTACGAGTTTGTCATTTAGCATTTTCAATTCCTGATCGTAATCCCAAATTTTAAGAAAAGAATCTACTTTTTTTCGGGTGATTTCAGTTACTAATGGTTTGAACAAAAAGTCAATAGCTCCTAAATCATAAGCTTTGTTAATGTATTTGGCCTCATCACTGATAGCCGTCACAAAAATAGTTGGAATATTGGCTGTATTGGGATGTTGTTTTGTAATTTCAACAAATTCATAACCGTCCATTTCTGGCATTTGAACATCCACTAAAATAAGAGAAACTTTTTCTTTTAATAATATTTGCAATCCTTCATTACCTGAATTGCATGTAATTATTTCTCTGTTGGGCTTTTCTAACATGCTTTTTAACGCAATTAAATTAGCCGGTTTGTCATCAATTAGTAATAGTGTATGTTTGTTAGTAGCATTCATTATTGAGTATGTTTATAATGTTTGTGGTATTTAATTCTTTGTGTTGGTCATAAAGTGTCTTTGCTGCATTTGGCATGTTTGCAAACTCAGCTTCATTACAATCCTGAATGATGGTATTTCCCTTATTTTCGGCCATAATTTTTAATCCTTTCGCTCCATCGTGATTGGAACCGGATAATAATATACCGCAACATTTTTCTTTTAGTACAGCTGAAAAAGATTCAAATGTAACATCAATCGAAGGACGGCTAAAATTGACGAGTTCTGATACATCAAGAGAAAAAGTATAATCTTCTTCTAACAGTACATGATAATCTGCCGGAGCAGTATAGAGCATGCCATTTCTCATTTGTTCTTTGTCTTCAATTTCTTTGACTGTATAATGGGTATTTCTTTGTAAAATAGTCTCAAAAGAGGATGTGGTGTTTTTTAACCGGTGCAAAACGATAACAATAGGAATATTTATCCTTTTGTCTAATTGACCTAAAATAGACAAAATAGTATTAAAAGCTCCTGCCGAACCTCCAATTATAATGGCTTGAGATTTCATTTTATTTTTTGATAAATTTTTTCTTCACGATCTATTTCTTTAAAATTTTCATAAACCGAACTAAATCGTAAGGATTCTTTTTTTCCAATGGCTAAAAAACCATGGATAGGCAGACTCTGGTAAAATAATTCTAAGGCTTTGTTTTGTAAATTACTATTAAAATAAATTAAAACATTGCGACATAGTATGAGTTGGCATTCTTTAAAAACGCCATCGGCAACTAAATTATGATTGGAAAATAAGATGTTTTGTTTGAACTCCGAATGAATCATCGAATGCCTTGGGTCTGAAACAAAATAATCGTTTAATGATTCTTTTCCGCCACATTCATAATAGTTTTTTGTGTATTCTTTAAAATTGGTGTTGTCATAAATTCCTTTTCGGGAACGTTCTATCGCATTACTGCTGATATCTGTGGCATAAATTCTTGTTTTTGCATAAAGGTTGTTTTCTTTTAAAAGAATATTTAAAGAATAGGTTTCTTCGCCAAAAGAACATCCAGCACTCCAGATATTAATTTTAGGATAACTCTCAAGGTACGGAAAAACCTTTTGTTGTAAGGATTTAAAAAAACTTGGATCCCTGAAAAACTCACTTACATTGACCACAATTTCATTGATAAAATTCTGAAATACAGCGGGATTGTTAATAAGTTCAAACTTTAAATCAACAGCATTTTTCATCGCATGGATATCCATAAAACGATGGATTCTCCTAAGCATCGAAGCCTTAGAATAATCTGAAAAGTCATAATCGAATTGTTTTTTTATCGTAAAAAGCAATTCATCAAGTTCTTTTAATGTTATCATTTGTAAATCCAGATACTGATTAATGAAATGAGTTTTTGAATATCAATAGGTTTAGATTGATAGTCAGAAGCTCCTGCTTTTATTATTTCGTCTCTATCGCCTTTCATTGCTTTTGCTGTTAAAGCAATGATAGGCAGATTTTTCCATTTTATATTTTCTCTAATCTTTTTGGTAGCTTCAAATCCATCCATTTCAGGCATCATAATGTCCATTAATACAATATCAAAATTAGGATGCTCTTCCAGTGCATTTAAAGCTTCGATTCCGTTAAAAGCAGTTGTAATTATCGCTCCTTTGCTGGTTAAAGCCGCAGATAAAGCATAAATATTACGAATATCATCATCAACAATCAGAATGTTTTTATCTTTCAAAATTTCACCTCCTGATAAATTAGGTGCTGTTTTATACTCGGTATTTTCAACAGTATCTATTTTGTTTAAAAACAATAAAATCTCATCTTTTAATCTTTCAGTAACGTTGTTGGTTTTGATAACAATGCTGTCAGCACTTTTTTCAAGTTCTAATTGTTCATTATCGGTTAATGTTTTACCGGTATTAATAATGATTTTTATTTTTTTGTTTTTAGAACAGTTTTTCAATTCCGAAATAGCTTTGACATTGTCTGAATCAGGCAGACCTAAATCGATGATGGCACAGTCAATTTCAACATTGCTCAGGATATTTTCGGCTTCTGATCTTGAATAGGCCTGCAGGCAAATCGTGTTTTTGTCATTAGCATGCAATAGCTGTTTGATAGCGTAATTTAATTTTTCATCATCTTCCAGAATAAGGACTCTTTTAAAAGCTTTATTTATTTCATCATCAATAGCGAGGAAGGCTTTTTTAAGTTTTTCGGGCGTAATTGGTTTTACTAAGAAATCAAAAGCACCCATTTCCTTGGCTAATTTTTCTCTTTTCATTCCTGACATAACGTGAACCGGAATGTGCTTTAATTCGGCATCTTCTTTAAGCCATTTTAAAACCGTCCAACCATCAATTCCTGGTAATTTCATGTCTAAAATGATGGCTTTAGGATTGTATTTTTTAGCATATTGAAACCCTGTTTCACCCTGATGTGCAATAATAGCTTTAAAGCCATTATTATGGGCTACCTGCAATAATACTTCGGCAAATGAAGGATCGTCTTCGATAATCAAAATGGTTTTGTCATCAATATCAGCCTTATGACGGTCATCCTGAATGTTTGCCGAAAGATCTATAAATTCTTCATTGGGTTTAGGATATTCTGATTCAATTTGTTCGGTCGAAATAGCTTCCGTAACGGTTGCCACAGGAGCATTAGTAGTGTTGTTGTCGCTATTTCCGGCATATTTTACAGGAATGTAGACGCCAAAAGTACTTCCGTTGTTAAGCTGACTGTCAAAAAACACTTCTCCGTCAAGTAAATCAGCTAATTGTTTGGAAATGTACAAACCTAAACCTGTTCCGCCATATTTTCTGCTGGTGGAACTATCAGCCTGCTGGAAGCTTTGAAATAATTTTTTCTTATTTTCTTCAGAAATTCCAATACCATTATCTTTTATTTCAATAGCTAAAATTTGATTGTTAGTGAGTGCAGCGAGTTTAGGATTATTAAATTCCTTATTGTCAGATGGCTTGTCAAAAGTCATCGCAACTGTTCCTCCGTTTGGAGTGAATTTTAAAGCATTGGAAAGGAAATTTTTAAGGATTTGCTCAATTTTACCTACGTCACTATAAATTTCTCTTGGGCAATCGTCAGTAATTTTTGTTTCAAAATTAATATTCTTTTTGTCCATTTGAGCTCTGAAAAGCCCGTCCATATCCGAAAATATTCGTTCAGAAACGGTGTTTTCAGGATAAATTTCGACCTTGCCGGCTTCAATTTTTGAAATGTCTAAAATATCAGTAATTAAGTTCAATAAATCCTTTCCGGAAGTATTAATTACCGATAAATTTTCTAACTGAGCATTTGTCAGATTACCGGAAACATTGTCTTTTAATAAATCCGAAAGAATTAAAATACTGTTTAAAGGAGTTCTTAATTCATGAGACATATTGGCCAGAAATTCAGATTTGTATTTGCTGGCCTGAGCAATTTCTTCTGATTTTATGTTTAATTCTTCCTGAGCAATAATGAGATCATCATTCTTTTTCTCTATTTCGTAGTTCTTAGTTTCCAGTTCTCTGCTTTTCTCTTCCAGATACGCATTTGTCTGCTCCAGTTCGGCAGCCTGATTTTTTAGCTCTTCTTCTGATTGTTGCAGCAACAATGTATGCTTATTGAGTTCTTCGTTGTTTTGTCGCAACTCTTCTTCCTGAACCTGTAAAATATTGTTTTTATGGATGATTTCTTCACTGGAAATTCTCAATTCTTCGTTTCTGATAAATACCGCAATCGCATTTCCCAAAGACTCTTTTAAGGTGATTAATAATTTTTGGTCTGTTTCAGTAAAGTTTTCCAAAGAGCCAATTTCGATAACACCTATAACTTCATTTTTATAGGATACAGGGGTGATTAAAACGTTGTAAACAGGAGATTTTCCTAAAGATGAAGCTAGAAACGAATATTCTTTAGTCAAATTATTCAAGCATTTTTGCTCATCAAATTTGGCTGCTTCGCCTGCTAATCCTTCGCCAATACCTATCGCTTCCGGGCTGTTGTTATCAGCATAACTTCCAATTTTTATTAAATTATTGTTGTTTTTGAGGTAATCTATAATGTAAAATACAGCCTGACAACCATTGGTTTGAGAACACAGTACTTTGCTTAAATTATCGCCAAAGTTCTGGATGTTTTTAGACTCAATGATGGTTTTGTTGACCGCTATAATATTTTGTTCTAAATGACTGTTGGCTACTGCTTCATCATTAAATCGTTTTAAATCCATTGACATTGTGTTCAAGGACTGATTTAAAACATCAGCTTCACTTCTTACTTTTATTGCTTCTCCAAAGTGTCCGGAACTGATTTCTGTAGCCAGATTTATTTGTTCTTTTATAGCGTTGGTTAGTTTTTTAAAAGATTCTCTAATGGAATCTAATTCAATATTTCCATGAAGAATATGTTGGAATTCAGTATATCCTAATGCAATTTTTTCAATTTTTGTAGCAATCGTTTTTAAAGAATTCGAAGTATTTGTAATTAATTTATAAACTAAAATGGTAGTGGTAAGTAATAATAGAGAAAGAAATACTATGGCAATAATGGCAGCATTGACCGTATTATCTTTTTCCTGTTGTGCTATTTTAATAATGTAATTTAGCTTTTTAGTCTTAATAGCATTAATTTTTTCATTTACATCAGTTGATGTATGCCACCAGACTTGTGGTGTAATGACAGCAGTATTGTTAAGAATAGCATCAGATGTTTTTAAAAAAGACTGAAATGCTGCTGAATTTTTATATTGAATAAGTTCATCTTTAATGTGAAGGCTGTTGTAATTGTCTAATTTAAAATCAGTGTTTTTGTTAAGTTGCCTCATATTTTCATAATAACCATATAAATCAGAATGAACGCTGTCATTGATTAATTTATGAAATACGATAGCTCTGATTAAATTAGCTACTGTTTTTGTCTCAATATAAGATTTGAAATTATTTGCCAGTTTAGCAAGATTTACGTTTTCACAATTTACAATTTCTCTTTCTATTAAATTGTTCAGGATATTATTGATATCTGTATAATCGTTAAACGTTTTTAAGGATGAAATAGCGGTGTCATTTTCATCATTCTGATGAATAATATTTAAAATAGTCCTGGCTTCGCTGATACTTGTAACGACAATACTGTCTTTTGAATTCAGTTGAGAAAACCATTCGGTTGACTTAGCCATTGTTAGTTTAAAATTTACTTTTTTAGCCGCGTCAAACTTAGAATATTCATTGAGCGTTCTTTCGTTATTGATAAGGGTTATAGCTTCAGAAAATGCAGCAATTTTATCAATGTTTTCAATACTATTATCAATTCGGGAAAATTTTTGATAGCTGTTATTGATGTTTGAAATAGTAAAATAAATAAGTCCGGAAACAGGGATTAAAAGAATTAAAATTAATTGCTTCTTAAAAGATAAGTTTTTCCACATAATTGGGGTAGTAGGTTAAAAGCTAATTGAGTTGTTTTTTGGGTTGTTAAAAATATGGGGATATTTTAAGTAAAAATAAAAAAAGCATTTCAAATATTCCTGAAATGCTTTAGTTTGAGTGGTGTTAAAAAAAATTAATTTGCTTTTTTTAATGTATTAATATAATTAGTAAGTTTTTTACCGTACAATGACTGAGCTACTTTTGGAGTCATAGCGTTTTGAATAGTATCTAAATATTTAATATTAATATCATAAACTTCGGCTAATGCAAGGTAAGGAGCAATTTCATGGTCTTTATTATTGATAGCAAAGTTGATAGCAAATAGATATTTACGTTTTAAATTTAATTCTTGCAACTTAGTTAAACTGTCAATAGCATTAGGATCTTTTCTTTTGATAGCTTTAAATTTTTGCTCGATCAGTGTTAGATTTTCATCTTTGTATCTTGAAGTTGTTTTTTTATACTCTTCATATAGATCGTGATTTTTTGATCCGGTAATTTTCGCTGCTGAAAGAAAGGCATCTAAATTAGTTTCGATATTTATAGTACCTGGTTCGGCAAAAAACATAAGATTATTATCTAATGAATTGCTCACACCACGATCTAAAAACAAATACAGCATTTCAGGGGATTTTAAATCAAGATCGCTTTCAAAATGGGAATTTCCGTCAATTTTAATAGTGTCAATGGCAATCAATGCGGTATCAACTATTTTTTGAATGTATAAGGTACCTTCTTTTAATCCTTTTACATTTCCTGTAATGTGTAAATCTCCTTTTTGTTCTTTTTTGTTGCATGAGGCAATAAATACGATAGCGGCTAATGCAAGAATTGTTTTTTTCATTGGGTTAGTTATTTGGTGCAAAGTAAAGAAAATAGTTTAAAAAGTGAAGGAATCATTTTGTGCTATTTTCAAATTGTAATTTTGATTTTTTCAGTTGTTAGTTATCCTTTTAGCCAGGCTTCTTTTAGCTGTTTTTTTGAGGAATCAGTGGCTTCAATATGCAGCTTTTCCTGATATGGTAATTTTACAGTGCCTTTTATCAGTTGTTCTTTTCCAAATCGTTTGATTTTTACCTCAATAGCGTCGTTTTCTTTCCATTTATCACTGGCATTTATCATGTCATAAATATTTGGATAGGAATAAGCAATCTGGTTGATTTCTAAAATGACATCGCCGCCTTTTAATCCCAGATTGTTGAAAAACGGATTTAATTCGCTGTTCGGAATTATACTTATTTCATTATTATCCGGATTTACGGTAACATAAGGAGTCGTTTTATCTTTAATAAAAACCGATGCAGGAACCTGTTTAGTGGACTGTTTTAATCCTACTTTGGCTAAATAAAAATCATACGGAACAGGAGTGGTTCCTGCCACATGTGTTTTTAAAAATTCACCCACTTCAGGATACGTGAATGCGGTGATTTTATCAAATAATTCGTTGTCATTGAAAGGTTTTGAAACACCATATTCATTGGATAATTTTTGCATTAAATCCAGAATTCCTCTTTGTCCGTTGCTTTTTTCTCTGATGATGATGTCGATACACATTCCTATCAAAGTACCTTTTTGATATACATTCAGATATTGATCTTTATAAGTCTGCTCCAGTACATTAGCACTCATTTTTGTAAAGGACATGGTGTCGTTCAAGGTTTTGGCTTCCTCGATTTTTTCGGCAATTCTATTGTAAAAATCTTCTTCCGGAATTAAATTCTGGTTGATTTGGAAAAGATTAGCAAAATATTCAGTGATTCCTTCATACATCCATAAATGCTCGGACATTTTTGGATTATTATAATCGAAATACTGAATCTCTTTAGAATGAATAGTCAACGGAGTTAGAATATGAAAAAATTCATGAGAAACAACATCCATCATCGACTTCGTTAATTCTTCTTTTTCCATTATCTCAGGCAGTACAACAGTAGTGGCAGTAGGATGCTCTAATGCACCAAAACCGTGTGCATCATCTTCTTTCATATTGGATAAATATAAAAGAACAGTATATTTTTTAGTTGCATTAATTTTTCCTAAGAATTTTTTTTGCGCTGTCATCATGGTTTTCATTTCAGGAGTAATACTTTCGGCAGTATATTTTCCTGATGGTGAATAAACGCTGATTTGAATATCCATTCCGTCAACATTAAAAGTGGTGTAATCCGGTTTAGAATACATGATCGGGTTTTCTACCAGTTCGGCATAACGGGATGTCTTAAAAATATCATTTGTTGTGCTTTCGTCCAGATCGGTCATTGAAGTACTGCCCCATAAAGTAGCCGGATGGTTAACAATCAGCTGGTAGGGTGTGGCCATGAAATTATCAAAATAACCAATAAAACAATGCGTATTGATCATGAAATTTTGGGCTGCATCAATATTAGAACCCGCAGGGGAGAACACATCGTCTTTCCCAAAACCGGTTCCTTTTTCGATATCAAATGTATCATTGACTAAGTAAGTGATTTTACTCAAAGCAGTTGCTTTACTGATACTCCAGGAATTTTCATCTAATTTTTTTACGGCTAATAACCTTCCTTTTTTATCATAAGCTTTTAAATCCTCCACATATTTTCCGTAATTATCTTCGGAATAAGTCCCGGGAACCGTTTTTGGAATACGGTAAATAATTGCTTCAGTTGTAACACGCGGTGCATTTACAGTAACTAAAACCTGATCGTTTTTAACTTCTGTCAGATTAATTGTTGCCTGAATTACTTGTTCTTTTGCTGTTTGATTGATTGATTTGCAACTCCAAAGCATTGAAGTCAATACAAATGCCAGTATTATTCTTTTCATTTTAAGGATATTTTACAAGCGTTTTTTGCCCTGATTATTACAGACAAATATGATATAAAAAAACACTCATGATTAAGAGTGTTTTTTAAAAAATTAGTCTAATTTATTTTTAATATAATACTTTCCGTCTAATTCATCATCAAAATCATCGATTTTAAGAGGTTTAGGTTTAGGTTTCGTTGCTGTAGCCTTCTTTTTCCACATCTCATATTTTTCCAGAGGCATCTTTTTTTTCATGATTTCCAGAACTTCTTTTTCAGCCAACCCAAACTCTTTTTTTATAATTTCAAAAGGATTTTTTTCCTCTAAGGCTAAAGTAACAAGTTTTTCAGTTTGTTCCCAGTTCAGTTCTTTACGGTTACTCTTTTTCATCACGTGAAAATTAATTCTAAATAGTTTTTTTAATTAAAAAATGATTTTGTAATACTTATCAATATTAATAAAAAAAATAATCACTTCACAGCTTCCGTAGTTTTTTTTGTTACTTTTTTTGAACTCTGAATTTGAGCCTTAAAAAAGACCTCCTTTTTTGAGTAATTCGCTTTTATTTTAGTGATTATTAGGCTCTTTTTAAATAAATTAGGATAAACTTATTGTTAAGCTTCGTCATGGGTTTGCAAAAGTAGTTTGTAAATAAAACCGGCAGCTATTGCTCCTGCTATTGGCGCAAGCCAAAATAGCCAAATCTGGCTCAGCGGTTCTCCTCCAACAAATAAGGCTTGTGACAAGGAACGTGCAGGATTTACCGAAGTATTGGTGATGGGGATACTGATTAAATGAATCAAAGTGAGTCCTAAACCAATGGCTATTCCGGCAAATTTTCCATTAGCAAACCTGTCTGTCGCTCCTAAAATTATTAATAAAAAGAATAGTGTCAACACAAATTCGGCAATGAAACAAGCCCCTAACGAATAACCGCCGGGAGAAAATGCCCCATAACCATTAGACGCAAATGCTCCAGCCTGAGTATTATCGATTACAAATTCTGCTTTTCCTGATGCAATATTGTACAAAGTGGCTGCAGCAGCAATAGCACCAATACATTGAGCAACCAGATATGGAATTAATTCTTTAGCCGAAAAACGCCCTCCAGCCCAGAGTCCAAAAGAGACAGCCGGATTAAAATGCCCACCGGAAATATGCCCCACAGCATAAGCCATTGTTAAAACGGTTAAACCAAATGCTAAGGCTACGCCTGCAAAACCAATTCCTAAATCAGGTATTCCGGCAGCAAAAACAGCACTACCGCAACCGCCAAAAACCAACCAATACGTTCCGAATAATTCTGCGAAAAATTTTTTCATAATAAATAATTTTAATGGTTACTTGTTAAAATGTGTATTGATATGCCCACCAAATAAGAACTATCTGGAAAGGCAAACGCAATAATAAAATCCATTTAGGAATACCAAAACTGGCTTTCGGGTTTTGCAGCATAAAAAGATTTGCAGGGAAAACAGCTATTAACAATGCGATAATTCCCCAGGCAGCATAATTTTTAGTGCTGGGAAACAACAATAATAAACCTAAAAATATTTCGGCAGCTCCTACAAGTTGGTTAAGTAATTTGGGATTTGGAAAATAAGGGGGAATGATTTTGAGATACATTCGGGGACTTACAAAATGATTGCATCCTGTTGCCAGATAGAGTAAAATCATGATACAGAGATGCCAGGATAAATTCATATTTAAGAAATGTTTAATACGAATTTATTGAAATTGACGGATCAGGCACTATTGAATATCGTTTTTTTTTAGAAAAAATATGCTATTGGCTCTTTTTTAAGCGAATATTCATTAAGACTATTGCCATAATTATTAAAAATATCCCAAACCATTGGAGGGCATTTACTTTTTCGGATAATAAAAAATAAGCCATAGCAACGGAAACAGGCAATTCCAATGCCGAAACAATACTGCCTAATCCAATTCCGGTAAGAGGAAAACCACTAGTGAGTAGTAAGGGCGGAATTATGGTTCCAAACAAAGCTAAAATGATCCCCCATTTGGCAAAAATAGAAAAGTTAAAAGGAGTATTTTGGGTAATAAGTGCAAAAATAACTACTATTACTGTTCCGCCAATAAGCATAAACAAACTACGTTTTAGAGAAGAAATTTCGGTGGCTATTCTGTTAGCACTAAACATAGTAGTAGTAAATGCAGCCGCAGCTAATATTCCCCAAAAAAATCCGCGCCAGTCTAATGTGAGCTTGCTGCTCAGTAAGTTAGTTGCCAGAACAGTTCCTATAAGTGTAATTACTACCGAAATTATTTTTTGTAACGAAGGTTTTTTTCTGTCTAAAAGCATTTCTGTCAAAACACCCATCCATACCGTTTGCATTAGCAATACGATACCAATAGAAACAGGAACATATCTCACAGATAGATAGTAAAACACACTGGTAAAGCCCATCGAGGTTCCGGCCAGAATAAGTTGGCTAATCTGTTTTCTTGAAATTTTAATTTCGTTTGTGTCTTTTTTTATTTTTCGAAGAAGAGTTAAAAAAAACACCCCCAAAAGTCCTAACGAAAATTGGGAACCACTCACTTCAGCGGTGGTGTACCCTTGCTGATAAGCTATTTTTACAAATGTTGCCAGCATGCCATAACTACTGGCTCCTAATGCTACTAATACAACCCCTTTTAACGTTTTGTTTTTAATCATCTTGCCTTTTTTGAACTTGCAAAAGTAGGGCTAAGCTTGGATTATATTCAAAAATAGAGATAGATAAAATCGATGTGCTTATAGTTATAGTTGTTTTTAATGGAAAGAGTTTGCATCAGGCTGCTAAAATAATCCCGATAAAGCAGGATTTTTTATTCCGATTTTAGTGTAGTCAAACTGCATTTTTTCTTTCAGTAAGCTGGCATAAACGGATCTAAAATCAATTTGGTATTTTAAATCACCTTGTGTTAAATCAGCAAGATTGGGGTTGTTACCTATTACTTTTCCCTGATTTTGTCCGCCAATGATAAACATAGGAGCGGCAGTTCCGTGATCAGTTCCATTACCGTTATCTTTTACTCTTCGTCCAAATTCGGAGAAAACAACGATAGTTACATTTTGAAGTAAATTGGCTTGTTTTAAATCCTGATAAAAACTATAAATAGCACCATCCAGTTCCGTGAATTTATTTTTTTGAATCACTAACTGATTGTCATGAGTGTCGTATCCGCCCTGAGAAGTATAATAGACTTTCGAATTCAGGTTTCCTTTTACTAATCGGGCAATCCATTCCAGATTTTTGCCCAGTGCCGTTTTAGGATAGCTGCTTTCGGTGGTTGATTTGGTTAAGGCTTTCTGAATTTCTTCGGAGCCTTCCAGAACAGAATTGGCTACTTTTCGAACAAAATCCAACGAAGAATTCTCAGAGAGTACTCCTGTTTCTTCTTTGACGTTTTTTATCTTAAAGCGGTTGGGATCCTTTACTGTAATCGAATTTGGACTGTCTCCTTTTAGTGATAAATTATCAATCGTATCAATGTTAATACCCGCCGTTGGGGTATGGGTGGTACATTGTAAATCAAGGTAACGACCCAGCCATCCTTCATTGATGTATTTGTTAGAATCGGAGGCAGTTTGCCAAATTTCCTGACTTCTGAAATGCGAACGATTGGGTTCCGGATACCCCACATTTTGAATTACCGATAAATCACCATTTTGCTGCATTTGAGCAAATCCTTTTAACGCAGGATGGAACCCCATGCCTTTGGTTTTTGATATAACCTCTTCTTTTGAAAGCGCAATTTTTGGACGTAAATCATAATACAAAGGGTCGTCAAAAGGTATAAAAGTATTCAGACCGTCATTTCCGCCATTCAATTGCACAAAAACCAAACATTGTTCTCCAATAATCAGGTTTTTTTGGGAACCATAAGAAAACAAAAAATTAGGAAGCAACAAGGTTCCCCCTGTTAATGTTCCTGTAAGCGATAGAAAATTTCTTCTGTTCATAATCGGTATTATTAGAAGGTGGCTTTAAATTAATTGAAATTCAGGTTCTTTTACCATGGCATTAAAGAGTCTTACAACGGCTTGTTCTGCATTTGGGGCATTCGAATCAAAATCATATTTTAATATTTTTTCAAAATCTTTTTGACTTTCACTATCGGTCTGAAACAATAATCTCTGGGATAATTCACCTATAATCGTTTTGTTTGTGCCTTTATTCCAGTCTAAATTGAGGGTTGTTTTTCTGCCGGCAGGACGATTTGCATTTTGATTTTCGTCCATCATCATCATATTGGCGACCACTTTCTGGTTGAAGTTCTCTCTTCCGCTGCAATATAAATCAGCCAGATTATTACGTTGCAAATAAATCTGGGAGGTCAGCCATGATTTTCCGCCTTCCCAGCCTTTTACATTGGGCTGATTGAATAAATCCATTCCCTGACTTTTTATAAAAGCAACTATAGGCCGGTTGGTTTTAGGCTGGATGTGCAACTCTGAAAGTAATTGCAGGTTATATTCTAATGGGTTTTTGATTTTTGAACCCGCTGTATCTCTGTCAAATTCTTCGGTAAAAATTTTTTCTAATAAAGGTTTTATCTCAAAGTCTTTTTTCCTGAAATAATCACCATAATAACGCACTAATTCCTCGCTTGGTGTATCGTAAATAAACCATTGCAGAATTTTTCTTGTAAAAAGGTAAGGGCTGTTTTTTTGTTCGAAAATGATATCCACAATAGCATCCGATTTAAAATGTCCTTTTTTACCAAAATAAGTGATTTCAGAATCATCAGCGATTTTCTCCCTGTAAAAACCACCATTGTCTCCCGTGCTTAATCCTGCTAATGCTTTTGCTCCGTTTTTTATGTCTTCTTCGCTGTAATTGCCTATACCAAGGGTGAAAAGTTCCAGTAATTCTCTGCTTAGATTTTCGTTGATTTTGCCTTTTCTATTATCGTTATTATCTAAATAACGCAACATGGCATTGCTTTTTAAAACAGCTTTAGTCAATTCTCTGAGATTCCCAAATGCATGTTTGCGAAGCAGTTGATTGTGTTCGAAAATCCAGTGATTTATATTGACTTTTTGATAAGTGGCCACAAAATGATTGTGTAAAAACACAGTCATTTTTTCCTGTAGCGGATAATCACTGTGTCTCATTTTATCAATCCACCAGGATTTCATTTCTATAGAAGTATTTCCTTCCTGTTTTTGAAACTCTTTCTTAAGTGCTCTCTTTTGTTCTGTGCTTAAATCTTTGCTTTTTTCTCTGCGTTCTTTAAAATCGGCTGTTGTTTTAGGACTGTCTTTTAAAAAATCAGGTACAGTAGCATCAAAATTTATTTGGAATGAAGCATCCAGAAATTTAGAAATGCCCATTTTTTCAATAGCAGCTGCCTGCTGATTTGAAAATCCTAATCGAAGTGACCAAAGTGAGTTGCGATTCATGGCTGGCAGGATTTAGTTGTTTTGTGGTTTATTTCAGATTGTTGCTGTTTAAGATGTTAAATAAATAAAAAGGTTTAATGCAATTGAAGTTTTATTCTGGTACAACGATAATTGATTTTATTTATTGGAAATATTCTTAATTTTTTGAAACAATTGTTCGTTTGATGCTTCTTTGGCGGAATAATAAATTTTCTTTCCATCAAGTTTGGTTATCAGAATATAAGGTTTGTTCTCAGCATTTATAATCAGTTTTACTTTTTCACTTGTATCGGTTTTGTAAATGCCCTTTTTAATTGTTCCGGCAGAAAATCCATTGATTCTTTGGACAATTCTTGGTTTCTCATCAACTAATTGAATGTTTTTTATTTTTTCAAATGGCACAGTTTCTCCATAATCTCCTTTGAATTCAATTGAATTTGAATTTAAAATGAGTTTAGTTTCTTTAAAATCACGGATAAACATCACAACAATGAAAATCAAACCTATTGCCAGAAGAAAAACCCCAACTTTATTTTTTTTAGCTTTAAAATATTTGGCACTCGTAGCAATAAAATAGATGTAGGCTGCAATAGGATAAACTCCAATGAAGATTACAACAGCATTTTCGCTAAGCAAATACTTTAACAGAATCCCAATTAAGAAAAATGAAAAACCTAAAAAGAGATGGAATTTTCGAAAATAAGTAATATAGGTTTTTAGATCTACCTGATCTTGTTCTGCTTTGCTCATCGTGTTGTAACCCGCAAGCAGGTATTTGGCATTGTTTACGTTGACAATGAATCCGATAGCAATAAAAAGCAAACTCATTCCGATTAATGTATACATCATAATTGTTGGTATTAATTGTAAAAATGTTGGATAATTAAAGTTTTAAAGCGCCACGAAATCCTCGGGCTGCATAATAGGATTCCGCGCCGTTGTGATAGACAAACACGTTTCCGTAACGGAAATCAGCAAAGATAGCACCGCCTAATTTCCGGATGTCAGCAGGAGTTTCAATCCAGCTGGATGTTTTTGTATCGAAATTGCCTAGTTTTTGCAACTCCCTATATTGTTCTTCTGATAAAAGAGTAATTCCCATAGTGGTGGCTAAATCCATAACGCTGTTTTTGGGTTTGTTTTCTTTTCTTGCATCCAGTGCCTGACGGTCATAACAAAGACTTCTGCGACCTTTAGGACTTTCGGCAGAACAATCGTAAAAAGTATATTCGTTGGTATTTTTATCAAAATGTACAACATCAGGTTCGCCGCCTGTTTGTTCCATTTCGTTCAGCGACCATAGTTTCTCAGGATTCGCTTCCAGTTTAGCTAACACTTTATTCCATTCTAATCCTTGGTGACGATTAGTGTTTTTTTCAAAACGGTCTTTTAGTATTTTTAAAAGTTCTTCAGATTCTGATGGTGATAAGTTCTTTTTCATGGTTGTAGTTGTTTTGTAATGTCAGTCTGTCCCGAAGCTTCGGGAGTCCAAGAC
The DNA here is from genome assembly GCF_900142775.1 of Flavobacterium flevense. Classification (GTDB taxonomy): domain Bacteria; phylum Bacteroidota; class Bacteroidia; order Flavobacteriales; family Flavobacteriaceae; genus Flavobacterium; species Flavobacterium flevense. Next base: position 71,743 of record NZ_FRCC01000001.1, on the reverse strand, counting down.
ATCTTTATATTTTAAAAAGCACTTCGACAAGCTCAGTGTGACAGCTATATATAATTTTATCTCATTTTACAATTCCGTTCGCATAAATCGATGATTTGATTAATTCTAGCCTGTCTTGTTTCTGGACGTTTGGCTTGGTTTAACCAGTATAAATAACTTTTTTTATAGGATTTACTGAAGTTTTCATAATTAGAAAAAGCAACCGGATTTTGAGCAAAAGCATGTTGTAAATCTTCCGGGATTTCTAAGTTTTCTACGGCATCCAGACTTTCCCAGGAACCATTTTTTTTAGCGGTTTCGATTTTTTTCAATCCACTTTCATGCATTAGGTTGGCAGCAATTAAATCTTCGATGTAGCCTTTGTTTATTTTACTCCAAATGCTTTTGTCTTTTCTGGGTGTAAAGAGTTGTTGTCTTCGGTCTTTATCCAGTTTTCTAACCGTAGAATCAATCCAGCCATAACAAATAGCCACTTTCACGGCTTCTTCCCAACGCATACTTTCGGCTTCGTGTGCTACTTTATAAAAAATCAAATGCACCGCCTTGTAACGGCTATGGTTTTCATGCAGCCAGGCTCTCCATTCGGAAGCGTTTTTAAAATAAAGTGTTGGTGTTTCGTGCATGGTTTTTAGTATTTATATCCACAATGTAGTCATTGCGAGGAACGAAGCAATCTCACTTAATGAATCTACAAAGTTGCTCATCGTTATAGTCATAGATTTTAAATTTACAACTAATTATTATTCAGTCATTATGTTTCTAATCTCATCAAATAAATCTTTCCATGGGGGATTGATAGATTGAATCAATTTGTTTTTGGCAGCTCTTGAACCTGCTTTTATTTGTTTTTCGCGAGCTATTGCATCTTCAATCCATTGAAATTGCTCATAGTAAACTAATATGCTGACATCGTATCTGGCTGAAAATGATGTTGGATGTTTCTTGTTTTTATGTTCTATAATTCTTTGTGGAAGATTTGATGTGACACCCACATAAACTACCGTTTGGTATTTATTAGTAATGATATACACAAATCCTGGTTTCATCTTTTTTAGTTTATTGATATAATTGCATTTTAGCGACTAGATTTACTCTTTTTAGTGAGATTGCTTCGCTATCGCTCGCAATGACTTAGCCGCCAAGTGTGTCATTGCGAGGAACGAAGCAATCTCATCCAGTAACTCGACAAAGTTGCTCCTCTTTGTGGGATTACAAATCAGCCCTATCTGGTTTCTGTAAAAGAACGTATTAAGAACATTTATACTTGCAATTTTGTCATCCTGACGAAGGAAGGATCTCATCCAGTAACTCGACAAAGTTGTTCCTCTTTGTTGGATTACAAATCAGCTATCTGGTTTATTACTATTTAATTAGATACTTCCAGTTCAAATGCATACTCAAGCCATTCACATCAGGGAAAATAGTTCTACTATTAATACCAAATATTGATAGTTTATTAAGAATATCTTTTTTTATATCTGCAGGAATTTCGATTTCTTTCAAATTGGTTTTTATTGATTTATTAGTTTCTAATGTCACAAATTTATTAGCCTTATTTGAATATTTGTGTGCTGTAAACCATCCGGATTGAGCAATTATTCGCTCATTATTTAGTGTTGGCCTCAAAATTTTTGTATGTGAACTTTCAAAAGGGGATTGATTCTCTACTAAATTGACTTGTAAATTTTCATCACAAGATAGGATATATAAATAGGAATTATTTTTTAATTCATACTGGTTTTGGCAAGCAAACCATAATGCCACTAATGGATTGCTTGTCCAATCCAATAATCTAGTTTTTAATCCATAATGCTGTGCGTAAACTAGCCATTCCCAATCACTCTCAAATTTTTTCGATATAAGTAGAGGAGAACGCCTTTTAAAATCCTCAAGCATTTTCCTTTCAACCTCTGTTGAATCAAAGGTTGGCTTTTCTCTGCATATTGATGGAAGTAAAGCGTTATTTTTTGACTGCCCTCGAAATAGATTAATATCGTAATCCATTAATTCAATTATTTCGATGTGATCTAAAAAATCTGTAAATGATTTAATTTTGTATGTTTTCATTTTTTGATATATATATGCTAAGTGAAAGTTACTACTAAGTCTGTTTTTATCTAAATCGACATCTTATATGCAATGTTTTTTTTCAAATATATTAAAATATTCTTACAAAATATCTTTTGGAAATAAAACAAACTTGCTAGCCCTGATAGTAGTGGAAATCCTTTGCTATGGTGCTAACCAATAGCAAAGATTGCAGCGAATAGCAGGACAGAAGTTCTTATGGAAACCCAATCCTTCTGCTCCTAAAACAAAAAAACCTGCCAGTTTGCACCAGCAGGTTTCAGTTCCCTTCCTTCGGAGGGGTTAGGGGAGGATACTATTTAATCAACTCAAAACTACGTTTTACAAAAGCTGTTAAAGCTTCTCCTTTAAGTAAGTTTTGTGATAGTTTAGCTAAGTCTAAGGCTTGTTTTACAAGGCTTTCCTGAGCTGTTTTGTCTTCGGTAGCCAGGATTGAGGATACTAAAGGCGCATTAGTATTTACTACTAAATTGTACATTTCCGGCATGTTGCCCATCCCGAACATTCCACCACCGCCGGTCTGGCTCATTTCTTTCATTCTTCGCATAAATTCCGGTTGCGTGATGATAAATGGCGCTGCCTGACTGTCCATTGATTCCAATTGTACGGTATAGGTTTTTGGAATATAGGTTTCTAAAGATGTTTTTAAGCTTTCTTTTTCTTCATCAGAAAGTTTAGAAATAGTGGTTTCTTCTTTCTTGATCAGGTTGTCAATGTGATCTGAATCGACACGTACGAAAGTCAAATCTTTGTTGTCCGACTCTAATTTTTGCATTAGATGCGAGATAATTGGCGAGTCTAAAAGCAATACTTCGTATCCTTTTTCTTTTGCAATTTCGATGTAAGCGTGTTGTGCTTCTTTGTTTCCTGCGTATAAAATAACCAGTTTACCGTCTTTGTCAGTTTGCTTTTCTTTTAGGTTTTCTTTTAATTCGTCAAGTGTAAAGTATTTGTCGTCAACGGTTGGGTATAATACAAAAGCACCTGCTTTTTCATAGAATTTATCTTCAGATAGCATTCCGTATTCCAGAACGATTTTGATGTCGTTCCATTTGGCTTCAAAATCGGCTCTGTTTTCGTTGAACAACGATTTTAGTTTATCAGCAACTTTACGGGTGATGTAGTTCGAAATTTTCTTCACTGCGCCATCAGCCTGCAATCCGGAACGGGAAACATTCAAAGGAATATCCGGAGAATCCACAACTCCGCGAAGCATCATCAGGAATTCAGGAACAATTCCTTCTACATTATCAGTAACAAAAACCTGATTTTGGTACAATTGGATTTTGTCTTTCTGGATTTGCATATCCGTACCTAATTTAGGGAAATACAAGATTCCGGTCAGGTTAAACGGATAATCTACATTCAGGTGAATGTTGAATAAAGGCTCTTCAAATTGCATTGGATACAATTCGTGGTAGAAGGTTTTGTAATCTTCTTCGTTTAAGTCAGCCGGTTGTTTGGTCCATGCCGGGTTTGGGTTGTTGATGATGTTGTCAACTTCAACTGTTTCGTTTACATAATCCTCAGGAGCATCTTCCGGTTTAGGTAAAGTTTCTGTTTTAGTTCCAAATTTAATCGGAATAGGCATGAACTTGTTGTATTTGTTCAGCAATTCTTTGATTTTAAATTCTTCCAGGAACTCTAAAGAATCTTCGGCAATGTGCAGAATGATTTCAGTTCCACGAGTCGTTTTGTCAGCCGGTTCTAAGGAGAACTCAGGACTTCCGTCGCAAACCCAGTGGGCTGCCGGTTCGTCTTTGTAGGATTTAGTGATAATTTCCACCTTAGAAGCTACCATAAAAGCGGAGTAGAAACCAAGACCAAAATGTCCTATAATTCCGGAATCTTTAGCGGTGTCTTTGTATTTTTCTAAGAATTCTTCAGCACCTGAAAAAGCCAGTTGGTTGATGTATTTTTCAACTTCTTCAGCTGTCATCCCGATTCCCTGATCGATAATGTGCAGTTTTTTACCTTCTTTGTCAACTTTAACCTCCAGTATTGGGCTGCCATATTCTACTTTGGCTTCGCCAATATTAGTCAGGTGTTTTAATTTTAATGTTGCATCTGTTCCATTCGAAATTAATTCACGTAAAAAGATCTCGTGATCGTTGTATAAGAACTTTTTGATTAGCGGAAAGATATTTTCCACCGAAACGTTAATTTTTCCAGTTGTCATATTTAAAATTTTTAGAGTGTTTTACAATCAGCTTCAGGCTATTCAAATAAAGTACCAATTCAATATAAGATGACAAATTGTCTTAACAGTGAATTTTGATAGAAAAATGTTGAATTTTGAAATGTTGTAACTCAAATGCATTGTATATTTGTACTACGTTTAATATTAAAATGAGAAACGATGAAAAAAATATTTTTAGTTGCAGCGCTTTCGCTGGCATTATTTTCTTGCAAAACATCTTCAGTAACCGCTACTAAATTAGATAGAGGGATTCAGACGGGGATTAAAGGAAATTGGGTAATTAGTTCTGTTTCTTATCCGGGATCAGAATACATTAAAGTAAATTCTTTTCAACTGGCAGATTCAAAATGCTTTGAAGGAAGTACCTGGAAATTTGTTTCTAACAACAATAAAGGAGAAATGGCTTTGACTAAGTATGACTGTCCTGTTTTTAGCTCACCTATTACATGGTTTGTAAATTCTAACGGAGAGTTTGTATTGAAAATTTTAGATGCCGGAGAAAAAGCTAAAAAAGTAAGAGATGGTTACGTTCTTGGTGTGTCTAATTTAACAGACAGCTCTTTTCAATTGATTGACAAAATTGATGTGGGAGGAAAATTAACCAATGTTGTGTACCAATTTCAACGTGTAAACTAATTAAGAGTAACTAAATTTAAAAGACATAAATATGAAAAATATATCTGTATTAGCATTAGCTATAATAATGATTGCCGGTTCTGTATTGACAAGCTGTGAAGCAATAAAAAACACTAATAAAACACAAAGAGGAGCTGCTATTGGGACTGCCGGAGGAGCTATTCTTGGAGGGATTTTAGGAAATAACCTTGGAAAAGGTGGAAAAGGTGCTATGGGAGCTGTTATTGGTGGAGTTGTAGGTGGTGTTGCCGGTGGTGTTATTGGTAACAAAATGGACAAACAGGCCAGACAAATTGATCAGGCAATTCCAGGTGCTGAGGTTAAAAGAGTAGGTGAAGGAATCCAATTAGTTTTAAATGAAAATGCGGTGCGTTTTGATACTAATAAATCCAGTTTAACTGCTGCTGCAAAAACAAATCTTGACAAATTAGTGGCTGTTTTTAACGAATATCCGGATACTGATATTACTATTTTTGGTTATACTGACAGTACTGGTCCTGCTGATTACAACCTGAAACTTTCAGGTGATCGTGCTGCTTCGGTTAAAAACTATTTGGTAAGCAAAGGAATTTCTTCTAGTAGATTTACTATTCAGGGAATGGGAATTGCTGACCCAATTGCTGATAATGGTACTGTAGATGGAAGAGCTCAAAACCGTCGTGTAGAGTTTGCGATTGTGGCTAATGAAAAAATGAAAGCTGATGCAGAAAAAGAAGCAGGAAACTAATTCTTCGCTTTTTTTAAAATAATTATAAGGTCGTTCCGGTTTTTCGGAACGACTTTTTTTTTGCTTCTATAAATAATAAAAAGCACGCAGATTAAACAGATTTTAGCAGATTCTTCATTTTCTGTGAATTTTTAGAACACAGTATCTATTTTGCTATTTTTATTTTAACCACAAATTCCGCAAATTCCCGCAAATAAATTGGTGAAAATTTGCGGAATTTGCGGTTACTATTTGAGCTGTATTTTTTAAGATATTTTCTAAATTTCATGTTTTTTTATACCAAAGAATCTATCTTTGCGTTTCCAAAAAAAACATTCTTTTAAAATGCTCCAAGTTCAAAATATCTCCTTTGGTTATACCGAAAAACCAGTGGTTCAAAACATTCATTTCACTGTAGAAAAAGCACAAAATATAGCTGTAATTGGCGAAAGCGGTTGCGGAAAAAGTACGTTGCTCAAACTGATTTACGGATTGTATGATTTGGACGAAGGACATATTTTTTGGAATGACACGGAGGTTTTAGGAACCAGTTTTAATTTGGTTCCCGGAATGCCTTTTATGAAATATTTGTCACAGGATTTTGATCTGATGCCTTATATTACGGTAGCGGAGAATGTGGGTAAATATTTATCGAATATTTTTCCGGATAAGAAAAAAGCCCGTATTCAGGAATTATTGGAAATTGTCGAAATGACCGAGTTTGCTGATGTTAAAGCCAAATACCTTAGCGGTGGTCAGCAGCAACGTGTGGCTTTGGCAAGAGTTTTAGCCTTAGAACCGGAAGTTTTATTGCTGGACGAACCTTTTAGTCACATTGATAATTTCAGGAAAAATGCGCTGAGACGTAATTTGTTTGCATACTTAAAAGCACAGGGAATTACGGTTATTGTTGCCACTCACGATAGTACCGATGCGCTTTCTTTTGCCGATGAAACTATTGTGTTACAAAACGGAAAAATGGTCGATAAAGCCGATTCCTATAATTTATATAATAATCCTATCAATAAATATGTTGCTTCACTTTTTGGGGAAGTAAACGAACTCAAATTATCCCAACTTGTTGCTGTTGATGGCGATGACGAGATGGTGTTACTCTATCCCCATCAGTTAAAAGTTGCCGAAAACGGTTTGATGAATGTTATTGTGAAACAATCTTATTTTAAAGGAAGTCATTATCTTATCAAAGCTGTTTTTGATCGAAAAGTAATTTTTTTCGAACATGAATCTCCCTTGGAATTTAATCAGGAAGTTAATTTGAAGATTTGTTAATTATAATTCTACAGTTTTATTAATTAAATTCTACAAATTTGTATTCGTTTTTTTATTATTTTAGTTAAGTTGTTGAAATGCAGATTATAAATTTAAAATTTTAAATACAATGGGGAAATATCTGGTTACAAAAAGAGTTAATGGGGAGTTTCAGTTTAATTTGAAAGCTGGTAATGGTCAGACAATTTTAGCAAGCGAAGGTTATTCGACTAAGGCTGGTTGTGAGAACGGAATTGAATCGGTTAGAAAAAATGCTCAGGATGATGGTCGGTTTGAGCGAAAAGAATCCTCAAATGGAAAACATTATTTTAATTTAAAAGCCGGTAATAATCAGATTATTGGGAATAGCGAAATGTATGAGTCGGTTGCAGCTCGTGAAAATGGAATTGAATCCGTTAAGAAAAATGCACCGGATGCCATTATAGAAGATCAAACAGCATAATCAAGAGACAATATTAGTCGCTCAGGTTGTGTTAAGTTTTTTAAAAGTAAATATCCTGTAAGTAAACCAGTTGTTTCGACTGGTTTTTTTTTATTATATTTATAATAGATGTTATTAAAAACTAAAATATGTATCATTCAAAAATTTCAGGTTTAGGTTTCTATGTGCCTTCTAATGTAGTTACTAATGACGATTTGTCAAAAATTATCGATACTAATGATCAATGGATTCAGGAAAGAACCGGAATTCAGGAACGCAGGCATATTATAAAAGGCGAAGATACTACCACTACAATGGGAGTTAAAGCGGCCAGAGTTGCAATTGAACGCGCCGGTATTGATAAAATGGATATTGATTTTATTGTTTTTGCTACGCTAAGTCCGGATTATTATTTTCCTGGACCAGGTGTTTTGGTACAAAAAGAACTGGGATTACGCACTGTGGGAGCCTTAGATGTTCGCAATCAATGTTCCGGTTTTGTGTATGCTTTATCTGTTGCGGATCAATATATAAAAACAGGGATGTACAAGAATATTTTGGTTATAGGATCCGAAGTGCATTCCTCAGGATTAGACATGACCACACGCGGACGCAATGTTTCAGTGATTTTTGGTGATGGAGCAGGAGCAGCGGTGTTGAGTCGTGAAGAAGATCTGACTAAAGGAATTCTTTCGACACACTTACACTCCGAAGGAATTCATGCCGAAGAATTAGCCTTAACAGCACCGGGAATGGGCGGACGCTGGGTTTCGGATATTGTTGCCGATAACGATCCGAATGACGAAAGTTATTTTCCCCACATGAACGGACAATTTGTCTTTAAAAATGCGGTAGTTCGTTTTGCTGAAGTCATTCATGAAGGTTTAGAAGCCAATAATCTGACAGTTTCCGATATTGATATGCTGATTCCGCATCAGGCTAATTTGAGAATTTCTCAATTTATCCAGCAAAAATTTGGATTGAATGACAATCAGGTTTATAATAATATTCAAAAATACGGAAATACTACAGCAGCTTCAGTACCTATTGCCTTAACGGAAGCCTGGGAAAAAGGCAAAATAAAATCAGGAGATACGGTAGTTTTAGCGGCTTTTGGAAGCGGATTTACCTGGGCTAGTGCTATTATTAAATGGTAGGTTGAGGGATGTTAGAAGTTAGAGGTTAGAAGTTAGAGGTTAGAAGTTAGAAGTGGGAAGATGGAAGTAGGAAGATGGGAGGCAGAAGATAGAAGAGGGAAGATGGAAGTGGGAAGTTAGAAGATAGAAGATGGGAGATGGGAGAGATTTTTTTATGTAAAAAAGACCCCAATTTTGAGTTTTTCAAAAATTGGGGTTTTTTCTTTAGTGTTTGGGTTCGTAAATTAATCGCAAGAAAGAACTAAATCGCTCGTTTTCTCTATTAACAGGAATTCCTGTAACGATACCTATTAAAAGGTTTTCGGCAACTGCTACTCTCATTTGAGGCCTTATGGTCATGTCAAAATCTTTGGTTTGTATTTCCTTGTTGCATTCGATACCAATAAAATTTTTAGTTCCGGGAATCATATAATGAAAATTGCTGTTGATTTGCCATGAAGTATGGGTAGCATTAGTTTCAGAATGATGTTCTATGGCCGGACCGGTATATAGAAGCGTGTGAAAATTGTTTCCCCAGCGTTTAGCAACTATAAAAAACGGATTGTAAGTGTTTCCGGTAAATAATTTTTCATTGCTATAGTTGTTAAAAGAATTGAGACCAAATTCGTGAATATACCCGACAGCCATTGATGTTTTTAACTTTTCGGATACAAAAAAGGAATACTGAGTGGCTAATTTTAATCCATTTAATTTACTATCCGGAGTAGTAGCATTATGGGCTGAAGGATAAAAAGAAAAAGGCAATTCGACTTCAAATCCTAATCGGTCAATAGGAGCCCATTCGTATTCAACTAAGGCTATATATTCGTCGTATTTGTTTTTATCGGTAAGTCCAAGACCTACATTCCATTCTCTTTCTCCTTTTCGGGCACCAAGATCCCGTATTAAATCAATGTAAAGCGGTTCGGCATGTAAGACCTTAGCACGCTGGTATTTGTTTTCTGTTTCCTGGATATAAAGACTGTCAATAATACTGTTTTTTTGCTTTTTTTCTGTTTGAGCTTGGGTGTTTTGAGCCATCCACAACAGCGTAATTGTTGTGAAAAAAGCTGTTTTTAAACTATTTTTCTCCATGTTTAATTGTTTGATTTTGTGATATGTAAAATGTGTTCTGTTTCTTGAAAAAGAAACAAAATCGAATAAAAACTAAAAAAAACAAACTAAACTTCAGGAGGAGGAGAGTGAATTTCGAAATAAGGTTTTAGAATATTGGTTTTCTGAAATTCAAAATTTACAGAATTTTTATCGAATGTAATTTCTTTAAGCTTACAGTCAAAATCAGGCAGGATATAATAGGTAACTGAAATTGTTTTTTTGAAAAATCCATAATTTTCACTGTCGGGATCTTCATTTTCGGGGATGGCATTTTCAAAACCTAAAACCTTTTCGACAATAATTTCGATGACGGATTCCTGTTCGTTAAAATTTAAATTTTCGGGAATATAATTAGGAGTTATGTCGCTGGCGTCAACGCTGCAATTGAGCAGATAGAATGCCATAAAAGCACAAAATAAGTGAAGATATTTGTTTTTTCTAATTGTAGCTAACATAAGGCAAAAGTAAAAACTTTTCAGCTGATGGAGGTTTTCTTAGCATTTTATTATGATAATGATTAAAATAGCTAATGGAATGCGATATATTTTGTGTTTACTATTCTAATTAATGAATTAGGATTATCTTTGCCAACCTATAAAAACAAAGTTTACATGTCATTACAACAGATTCTTACACCATCTATAACAAAAGCAATTCAAAATCTTTTTGAAGTAACCGTTGAAAAAATTGAATTCCAAGCTACCCGAAAAGAGTTTGAGGGTGATATTACCATGGTTATTTTTCCTTTATTAAAAGTAATTAAAAGTAATCCGGTGGAATTAGGAAATAAAATAGGAAATTATTTAGTAGATAATGTTGCTGAGGTAGCCAAGTTTAATGTGGTTTCCGGATTTTTGAACATCGTGATTTCAGATACGCATTACCTTAATTTCTTTAACGGAATTAAAGATAAAGAGAACTATGGTTTTGTAACTCCACAAGCTGATGATAAAGCGGTAATGGTCGAATATTCTTCGCCTAATACTAACAAACCGTTGCATTTAGGGCACGTTCGTAATAATTTATTGGGTTATTCGGTGGCTGAAATTATCAAAGCTTCGGGTAAAAAAGTATATAAAACCCAAATCATCAATGACAGAGGAATTCATATTTGTAAGTCGATGCTGGCCTGGCAGAAATTTGGTAAAGACCAAACTCCGGAATCTACAGGATTAAAAGGCGATAAGTTAGTGGGGAATTTTTATGTGGCTTTTGATAAAGCATACAAAGAAGAAATTAACCAGTTAATAGCGCAGGGAAAAACGGAAGAAGAAGCTAAAAAGCAAGCGCCAATTATTCTGGAAGCTCAGGAAATGTTATTGAAATGGGAGGCAGGAGATGAAGAAGTAATCCAACTCTGGAAAACCATGAACCAATGGGTTTACGATGGATTTGCTGCTACTTATAAAAGCATGGGTGTTGATTTCGACAGTTATTATTACGAAAGCAATACCTATTTGTTAGGGAAAGATGTTGTCCAAATGGGATTAGAAAAAGGAATCTTCGAAAAAGATCCTGATGGTTCGGTTTGGATTGATTTGACTGATGAAGGTTTAGATCGAAAAATTGTGTTGCGTTCTGACGGAACGGCGGTGTATATGACACAGGATATTGGAACGGCTATTCAGCGTGTGAAAGACATGCCGGATGTAGGCGGAATGGTTTATACGGTAGGAAATGAGCAGGATTATCATTTTAAAGTATTGTTCTTAATTCTGAAAAAATTAGGTTTTGATTGGGCTGATAATTTATTTCACCTTTCATATGGAATGGTTGATTTGCCTTCGGGCAAAATGAAATCCCGTGAAGGAACTGTGGTGGATGCGGATGATTTGATGCAGGAAATGACCGATACGGCTCAGAAAATCTCGGAAGAATTAGGGAAATTAGACGGTTATTCAGAAGAAGAGAAAGCCAGATTGTACAAAACAATTGGTCTTGGAGCTTTAAAATATTACATTTTGAAAGTAGATCCTAAAAAACGTATTTTGTTTAATCCGGAAGAATCAGTTGATTTTGCCGGAAATACAGGACCCTTTATTCAGTATACGTATGCCAGAATTCAATCGATTATAAGAAAAGCTGATTTTGATTTTTCGAATGTGGCTAAAGTGGAAACATTGCACGAAAAAGAAAAAGAATTACTTAAACAATTGGAGTTATTCCCGGAAGTAATCCAGAATGCCGCTCAAAATCACAGTCCGGCATTGTTAGCAAATTATACGTATGATTTGGTAAAAGAATACAATTCCTTCTATCAGGCAGTACCAATTCTTGGGGAAGCCGATTTAGAAATTAAAATATTCAGAGTTCAGTTATCTAAAAAAGTAGCCGATACCATTGCTGCTTCTTTTAGATTGTTAGGAATTAATGTTCCTGAGCGAATGTAAGTCACCTCAGGAGCACGAATTATAGGCCACAGATTAGACCGATACAACGGATATAAACGGATTTTATAATCTGTGATTATCTGTTTAAATCAGTTTTATCTGTGGTCTTTATTTATTCTGTAGTATATATATTAGCGTTTTCAGATATAGAAAAGAGCCGATAATACTTGATTACCGACTCTTTTCAAAACAAACTAACACACAAATTCAACTATTTTATTTTAGAAAACGATCAATTATCGCATCGGTTTCCGTTTTTGGCGCATCTGGTTTTAATTTAAACAAATGCGAGTACAATGTTTTTTTATCTACTTTCTCTTCTAAGTTAAGATCTTTGTTTTGTGCAAAAACCACATCCCATTTGGTTCTTACATTTTTCCAGAGTGCTTTATTTTCTTCCCACCATTTTTGGGCTGCCTCACATTTAGAATCAGCTACTTTAGTGTAAATATCCAGTCCTTTTTCTTCAGCTAATACTACATCTTTTCCTTTATTGTCTCGGATAATTTTGGCATTATCCTGCTCATGATTCCATCCTGTTTTAGTAATCTCATGAATGTTTCTTCTTTTGAGCACATTATAATCATTACGTTTGGTATGTTCTCTTCTTGGTAATGGTGCATCGGCAGTGTTTACCCAATAGTTTTTTCCATCCACATGAACCCAGCTAGCGGTTCCTTCATATCGCGGACTGTCGTCTACCTGATATACTTTTTGAGTCCATTGTCCTTTAACGTCATTTTTATTGAGTTTGCTGTATTTCCAGCTATTGTCTTTATAAAAGGAATATAAATCAGTGTTTTCATAAACCCAGTCCTGTCTCCAGTGTTTGATAATCATGTCCGGTCCTGCTATTAATAAATGCTGTAACATGATCTTATTAGGAGTATTTTCCAGTAAAGCGACCCATTCTAAAGCCGTTTCATGTTTGGTTGCAGATGGTTTGTAGTTAGCACTATCCTTAGCGTATTGAAAAGTTTCAGTAAAATTAAATTGGACTTGATAACAGCCACACATGGATTTTATCGATTGAATGTCTTGTTGTTTCTTATTTTCCTGACTAAATCCAAGGCTTGCTGTAAGTGCCAGTACAGCAGTTAGATAACTTTTTCTTGCTTTCATAACGGTTTTTATTGATTTAAAAATTTCGACAAATATATTAATATTTATTTAGAACAAATAAAAATAATTATATATTTGCATCATTATTAAGATTAAATAAAAATAATGAAACTTAGAATTACACCATTAATGAGTCTGTTTTTTTGTAGTGCCGCTTTCGGACAAATGAAAGACAGTATCGCTGTTGATGAAATATTAGCAGAGGTGGTGGTAACGGGTACGAGAACTGAAAGAGTGCTTTCATCATTGCCTTTGCCCATGACAATTATTACATCAGAGGCAATTGTTAAATCAGGACTAACCCGATTGAGTGAAATTTTAAACGAGCAAACCGGGATAATTTTGATTCCGGATGAAAGCGGATTTGAAGGTATCCAAATGCAGGGTCTGGATGCGGCTTACACGATGATTATGATTGATGGTGTTCCGCTGGTAGGGAGAACTGCGGGAGTTTTGGATTTATCAAGAGTTTCTGTTGGGAATATAGAAAGAATTGAAATTGTAAAAGGAGCGTCATCGGCATTATATGGTTCTGAAGCGATGGGCGGAGTGATTAATGTAATTACAAAAAGACCTCAAAAAGATTTGTTTTCGGGGAGTTTATCGTATCGATATGCCACTTTTAACAGTAATGATGCCAATGCTAATTTGCTTTGGAAAAAGAAAAAATTTGCGGCGAATGTGTTTGTCAATTACAATTCATCTGACGGATATGATTTTGATAAAAGTACCTGGTTGAAGAATATTGAAAAATACCATAACACAACCATCCAGCCCAAATTGTATTATGATTTTTCGGAAAATTTAAAACTGATTGTCAGTAATCGTTTTTATAATCAAAAAATAGATAACAAAGCAGTAATTGAAACCAAACAATATCAGGGTGATGCAACAGAAAAGGAATGGAATTCACAGATTAAGTTAGAACATAAATGGAATTCCTATTGGTATTCGGAGTATGAATTGTATGCTACAAACTATAAAAATAATGCTTTTTTAAACGATGAAAACAGCGTTCTTTTTGAGGAATCTTATTATAATCAATGGCTTTTGAGACCGGAAGTGCGAACCACTTTTTCGATAAATGAAAATAAATTAACAACAGGAATAGGATTCAATCATGAAACCTTAGACCGAACGTATTTTGACAGCAACGTAGTTTTTAATTCGCAATATGTTTTTGTGCAATATGATTATAATCCAACAGAAAAATTAAATATACTTGCGGGTTTCAGATATGACAATCACAGTGTTTATGCTTCGCAATTAAGCCCGAAATTAGCAGCTAATTATAAAATAACAGCCGATTTTTCCTTGAAAGCGTCGGTAGGATATGGTTATAAAGCACCCGATTTTCGTCAGCTGTATTTCGATTTTATGAATCCGTCTGTGGGCTATACCGTTTTAGGATACAATGTTGCCGAAAGCCGCCTGAAAGAACTAGAAGAGCAGGGGCAAATTGCAGAGAGAACTTCGGGAATTAATTTTAGCGAACCTTTGAAAGCTGAAAGTGCCATTAATTTCAACTTTGGAACTTTTTATAAAAAAAATAAATTCAGATTAGATGTAAATGCGTTTTATAATTCCATTTCTAATTTAATAGATACTCAGGTGGTGGCTTTAAAAAGTAATGGTCAAAATGTTTTTAGTTATACCAATATCAGCGAAATTTTCACTTATGGATTAGAGTATAATTCGACTTATAATTTTAGTAAAGACTTTACGGTATCGCTGGGATATCAATATTTAATTGCCAAAGATAAATCGGTAGTTGATGATTTTGACAGTTACAAGTTTGTACGACCTCCGGGTTCAGGAACCATTGCAATAAGTAAATCCGATTATTTTGGATTATTCAATCGTTCGAAACATACTGCGAATGTTAAGTTTTTATATCGGATTCCAAGAATGAAAACAGATATCAATTTACGTGTTTTTTACAGAAGCAAATACGGAATGTTTGACACCAATGGCAATCAGGTGATGGATAAATACGATCAATTTGTAAAAGGCTATTTCCTGACTAACTTATCGATTTCTAAACAAATAAAAGACAAATTCATGCTTCAGGCCGGAGCTAATAATGTATTTGATTTTACTAATCCTGATCAGATTAACAACCTTGCCGGAAGGCAGATTTTTGCCCGAATTCAATATAATTTTTAACTCAACAATTATTTAAACACCTTTAACAATGAAAACAAATTTTTTAAAACTGACACTTTTAGCTTTAGTAGTATTTACAGCATCCTGTAGTAATGATGATGATAATGCTGATAATGAAACCATTCCGGCAGTTCAAACAGTTAAAGCTACTAATATTTCAGCAAGAGACGGATTTACAAAGTTCAGCTTCTCTGAAAATAAAGTAGTCACTACTGATAAATGGGATATTGCTTTTAGTGGAACCACAATTATAGTAAATGGAGGAGGTAAATTTAATCCTGAAAATGCTGAGGAACCTGAAAGAACGGGGCAAGGGGCAATTAGTATTGTTTCGAATGCGTTTACAGCTGTAACTACATTTCCGGAAGCAACAACTTTTAAACAAGACGCCGCTACTGCTTATGCCATTCCTACAGGAAGCGGGAACGGATGGTACAGTTATAATATGAACTCTCATCTTATTACACCTATTGCCGGAAAAGTATTTGTAGTGAAAACGCATGACGGTAAATATGCAAAATTTGAAATAGTAAGCTATTACAAAGATGCACCAGCAACTCCGGATCCATTAAATTCAGAAGCGACTAAATACTATACTTTCAATTATGCTTATCAGGCTAATAGTACCACAACATTCTAAGAAAATAGACTTAAGTTACTATTTTCGATACACGATATTAAATTAATGTCCTTACGTCATTAAGTTAATTACTTGGTTTTTTTTATTTTTTTTGTCAAAAGAGGTTGGATTTTTCCAGCCTCTTTTTTGTTTTTATTCGAATAGAAATAAAAGAAAAACTTCTTTGAAACTTTGTTACTTTGCCACTTTGAACCTTTGCAACTTCTTAGTATATTTGCAGTTCCAAAAAAAACAATATTATGTTTGATAATTTAAGCGATAAATTAGATAAAGCTTTTCATATACTAAAAGGTCACGGTAAAATTACCGAAGTAAACGTTGCAGATACCTTAAAAGAAGTACGTCGTGCCTTACTGGATGCCGATGTGAATTTTAAAATTGCTAAAGATTTTACAGCTCGTGTAAAAGAAAAAGCAATAGGACAGGACGTATTAACTACATTACAACCAGGACAATTATTGGTGAAATTAGTTAAAGACGAACTGACTGAATTAATGGGAGGCGATGTTGCCGGAATTAATTTGCAGGGAACACCTTCAGTAATTTTAATGTCAGGATTACAGGGTTCAGGAAAGACTACTTTTTCAGGAAAATTAGCTAATTATCTTCAGACAAAAAAGAATAAAAAACCACTTCTTGTGGCTTGTGATATTTACCGTCCTGCGGCAATTAATCAGTTGCATGTAGTAGGAGATCAAATAGGTGTTGAAGTGTATTCAGAACCGGAGAATAAAAATCCGGTTGAAATTGCACAAAATGCGATTAAGCATGCTAAAGCTAACGGTTTTAACATTGTAATTGTCGATACAGCGGGTCGTTTAGCAGTAGATAAAGAAATGATGGACGAAATTGCACGTGTTCACAAAGCAATTCAGCCTCAGGAAACTTTATTTGTTGTGGATTCGATGACGGGACAAGATGCGGTGAATACAGCAAAAGCTTTCAACGATATCCTGAATTTTGATGGTGTTATTTTAACAAAATTAGATGGTGATACCCGTGGTGGAGCTGCTTTATCTATTAAATCAGTTGTCAATAAACCGATAAAATTTGTTGGTACCGGCGAAAAAATGGAAGCCATTGATGTTTTCTATCCGGATCGTATGGCAGAGCGTATCCTTGGGATGGGAGACGTTGTTTCGTTAGTTGAAAGAGCTCAGGAGCAATTTGACGAAGAAGAAGCCCGAAAATTACAAAAGAAAATCGCTAAGAATGAATTTGGTTTTGATGATTTCCTTACTCAGATTCAGCAAGTAAAGAAAATGGGTAACATGAAAGATTTGGTAGGAATGATACCGGGTGCTTCTAAAGCCATGAAAGATGTAGAAATTGAAGATGATGCTTTCAAGCACATTGAAGCAATTATCCATTCTATGACTCCTATTGAAAGAAAAAAACCGGCTTTGATTGATGTAAAAAGAAAAGCAAGAATTGCTAAAGGTTCCGGTACTAAAATAGAGCAGGTTAATCAGTTGATGAAACAGTTTGACCAAATGAGCAAAATGATGAAGATGATGCAGGGACCAGGCGGAAAAAACCTGATGAAAATGATGGGTGGAATGAAAGGAATGCCGGGCGGAATGCCGGGAATGAAATAATTTTTGTTTAAAGTTTCAGGTTTCATGTTGGTGAGACCTGAAACTTGGAACTTTAAACTTTAAACTTAAAAAAGAATGCAAATATTAGACGGAAAAAAGACTTCGGAAGACATTAAAAAAGAAATTGCAGCTGAAGTACAACAAATGAAAGCCAATGGCGAAAAAGTACCTCATTTAGCCGCAGTTATTGTTGGTACTAATGGAGCTAGTTTAACGTATGTAGGAAGTAAAGTGCGTTCTTGTGAGCAAATTGGTTTCGATTCTACATTAGTAAGTTTGCCTGAAGATATTACTGAAGCAGCTTTATTGAATAAGATCAAAGATTTGAATGAAGATGACAATTTAGACGGTTACATCGTTCAGTTGCCTTTACCTAAACATATTGATGAGGAAAAAATCTTAATGGCAATCGATCCTGACAAAGATGTGGATGGTTTTCATCCGGCTAACTTTGGTAAAATGGCTTTGGAAATGGAAACATTTTTGCCTGCAACACCATTCGGAATCATGCAATTGTTAGAAAGATACAAAGTAGAAACTTCCGGAAAACATACTGTAGTTATTGGACGTAGCCACATTGTGGGTCGACCAATGAGCATTTTAATGAGCCGTAAAGGATATCCCGGAGATTCAACAGTTACACTGACACACAGTCGTACTAAAAACTTAGAAGAATACACTAAAAATGCGGATATTATTATTACTGCTTTAGGTGTTCCTGAATTTTTAAAAGCCGATATGGTAAAGGATGGTGTGGTTATTATTGATGTGGGAATCACTCGTGTGGATGATGCATCAAACCCTAAAGGTTATGTTATCAAAGGAGATGTTGATTTTGACGGAGTAAGTAAAAAATCGTCTTTCATTACACCAGTTCCGGGTGGAGTAGGCCCAATGACTATTGCGATGTTATTGCAAAACACACTTTTAGCTCGAAAAATCAGAAGCAGAAAATAAGAGATTACTATAAATATAAGAAGCCTTAAACGAAAGTTTAGGGCTTTTTTTATGTCTTAAAAATTGCTTAAAGTTGATTAGATATGCTGTCGTAACTAAATTTAAAGCCTACTTTTGCAGCACTTTTAAAAAACAATCTTTCCAATGGACGATTATTATTATTTGGAGACAACATCTTAGTATAGCATTTGAAACATTATTCAAAATGCTATTAACCCTTTTATAGCATTTTATAATGAAAGCATATTACAAAAATAATAACGGATTAACAGAGATTAAAGCGTGGATTCCTAACTGCTGGATTAACGTAGAATGTCCCACAAAAGCAGAAAAAAAGTACCTTCTTGATGAGCTCGAGATTCCGGAAGCTTTTTATAATGATATAGAGGATTTAGACGAAAGACCGCGTATTGAGATCGAAAATGGCTGGACTTTAATTATCCTCCGAATTCCGGTTAAAAGCAAGGATGTAAAATTACCATTTCAGACTATTCCTGTGGGAATTGTTTTTAAGGGAGAAATTTGTGTAACTATTAGTTTTCAGCAAACGGAGATGCTCACTGATTTTGTTGCTTTTACAAAACGCAAGCGAATTGATATCAAAGATAATTTTGATTTGGTTTTAAAACTGTTATTGTCTTCCAGTGTCTGGTATTTAAAGTACCTGAAACAAGTCAACCAGAAAATTAAATTAGCTGAAGACAACCTTGAAAAATCTATCAAAAATGAAGAATTGCAGGCGTTATTACAAATAGAAAAATGTCTGGTTTTTTTCATGACTTCATTAAAAGGAAATGATATTTTGTTGCACCGTATTCGAAATATAAAATCACAAAGAGAAAATTTTGATCCGGAATTGTTAGAAGACGTAGAAATTGAATTGCGTCAGGCTCAGGAAACGACTAATATTTACAGTGACATCTTAACGGGTACCATGGATGCTTATGCTTCGGTGATTTCTAATAATATGAATACCATTATGAAGCAAATGACTTCTATTTCTATCATATTGATGATTCCTACTTTAATTGCAAGTTTGTACGGAATGAATGTACCTAATAATTTAGAAAACAATCCGTACGGCTTATGGATTATTATTTTTATCTCGTTTTTGTTATCTCTTTTTGGGGTGTTTTTGTTCAAAAGAAAGAGATGGTTTTAAGTCTTTAAAGGGCTTCCGGACAGACTGATAGCAGGAATTTTGTTTTTATTAATAAAAAAATGAAATTCCTGCTTGTTATTTCAAAATAAAAAATAACTTTGTATTTCAAAGTACTTTAATCATGAGTCAGAAACATCAAGAAGATTTATTGCATATTCGTTCCATGATGGAGCGTTCTTCCCGATTTATATCATTAAGTGGTTTATCAGGGATTTTTGCCGGTATAACAGCATTAATTGGCGGAGCTTATGTGTGTGTTTTATTTGAAAATTACGGGATTGATTATTTAACAGCCGAAAGGAGAGTTTACAATATTGATCTAATAAAAGAACTTGTTGTTACTGCATTACTAATTTTAATATTTGCTGTTTCTTTTGGTGTTTTTTTTACGGTTAGAAAAAGCAAAAAAAACAATTTGCCCGTCTGGACCAGTTCTTCTAAGAATCTGTTGTTTAATCTTGCTTTGCCATTATTTATAGGAGGTATTTTTTGTACCGCTCTTTTATATCATAATCTTATTGCATTTATAGCACCGTCAACATTGATATTTTACGGATTAGCATTGATAAATGCTGAGAAATATACTTTTTCAGATATAAAATATCTAGGAATTTCTGAAGCTTTTTTGGGATGTTTATCGTTGTTTTTTCTGGGGAAAGGATTGTATTTTTGGATGTTTGGCTTCGGAATCCTGCATGTTTTTTATGGAATTATCCTTTTTAAAAAATACAAATAGTTCATGGGAATTATCGATAAATTAAATAAAAATTTTGAAAGCCGTGTACGATTAGGAATTATGTCTGTCCTTATTGTTAACGATTGGGTGGACTTTACCGAAATGAAAGCTTTGTTAAGCATCACTGATGGAAATTTAGCCAGCCATTCTGCTGCTTTAGAAAAATCAGAATATATCGAAATTAAGAAAGAATTTGTCGGTAAAAAACCGAAGACATCCTACCGAATAACTAATCTGGGAAGAGTAGCTTTTAAGGAACACTTGAATTATCTTGAAAAATTAATTAACGCTAAATAATCTCTTTTTTTTGACTAATAACTTTGAATTACAAAGTACTTTTAAAAATTAAAACTATGAAAAAATTATCTATTATTTTAGGCAGCAGCTTGTTATTTACATTGCTTTTTTACAACGAAGATTTGGGACTCAACTGGGCCATTTTCGGATTAGTGCAAATCGGGTTAATTTGTTATTTGTTTAAGGAAAAGCTGGTTAGCCGTTTGCATTTGGTTTTAGTGATTACATCCATACTATCCTGTTTTGCTTTTGCATGGTATGCCGATTTTCCATCGTTTTTAGCGATGGCTTTGTCTGTTGTTTTTCTGCAATTTAAAACACAGGAACCCAATCTTAAACTGTTGCAGGTATTTCCTTTGGTAATTGTCAACGGACTTGCTTCTCTCGGGCGGATATTAATGTTTAGTCAATACATTCCCAAACGAAAGGTAAATAGCGGTTTTGCCAAACAATTAATTGCTTATTTTATAATTCCGGCTGTGTTTCTGGGGTTGTTTTTAATGGTATATTCTTTTGGGAGTGATCATTTTTCAGCGATATTTACAGATTATTACTTGGATATTGATGCCTGGCAAGCCTTTTTTCTTACCGCTTTAGGATTTTATATTTCGTTTACTTTTTGGAATTATTGGATTCCGGAAGTGTGTTATCAAAAAAATGAATTATTAGCGAATGATTTTAATGAGGAAGTAAAAACAGAAAATAAAAATTCGTTTTCGTTTCTGGATATTGATTTCGAAAGAAAAAGTGGAGAAATTACTTTATTTCTTCTCAATGCGTTGCTCATCGTTTTCATCGTAACTTATAATTATGAGCAGTTTTTTGAAATTGTCGAAAAATCAAAATTGAGTTCGGATACGCATGAAAGGGTAAGAGCCGTTATATTTTCAATAATTATGGCGATTGGCGTAATTTTATTCTACTTTAAAGGAGGCTTCAATTTTGACGAAAAAGCCCAGAATCTTAAAAAAATGGCTAAGATGTGGATTGTCTTAAACGCTGTTTTAATAGTGAGTACGATTATTAAAAACTCTGAATATGTGTTGTATTTTGGTTTGACCTATAAAAGATTGGGAGTATATGCATTTTTGATTCTGGCAATAATTGGTCTTTTGATTTCTTTTATAAAAATCAGCAGGCAAAAAACAAATGCATTTCTTTTTAATCGAATGTTATGGTATTTCTATGGAACGATTCTGCTTTGTAGTTTTGTCAATTGGGGAAATCTGATTACGCGTTATAACATTGCTGTCGATAAAGGTGTAGAACCTGATTTTTTAATTCGCCTGAATTACAATAATGAATTACGAGATGCGTATTTTGAAGAAAAGAATATTGAAAATGTATGGGTTGATTATGATTTACAAAAAAATAAAAAAGCTTCTTATTTATCTAAAGTGTTGTATTATGAACTGATTGATTTAAAAGAAGAATAAGCTATAAGCCCGGTAATTCCGGGCTTTTTTACAAATTAGCATGCAATTGCATTTGTTTTACAATTGTTTCCTTCAGGTTTTTTAAAACAACCGGTTTTGTGATAAAATCATCCATGCCTTTAGAGATTGCTTTTATTTTATCTTCATCAAAAGCGCTGGCGGTTACGGCAATAATCGGAATGTTTTTCAATTTATATTTTGCCAATGAATGAATTTTTTTAGTAGCTTCAAATCCGTCCATTTCTGGCATATGTAAATCCATGAAAATGATATCGTACTCATTTTTTTCGAATAAAGAAACCGCTTCAACTCCGTTGTTTGCTATGTCAGCTGATATGTTTATTTTTTCTAAAAGTTTCCATAAAACCTTTTGATTGATTAAATTATCCTCTACAATCAAGGCTTTGTTGACTGTTTTTTCATCAGTACGCACAAATGTATCATTTTGATTTTCTACAACAGTTAAAGCTGAATTTAACTGGAAAGGAATATCAAAACTAAAACTTGAACCGCCTTCTTCTAAAGCTATAATATTTAATTTGGAACCTCCCATCAAGCGGATTAATTGGTTGGAAATGGTTAAACCAAGTCCTGTTCCGCCGTATTTTCGGGTAGTTGTTAAATCGGCTTGTTCAAAGGCTAAAAGAAGTTGTTCGGTTTTATTGACATCAATCCCTATTCCCGAATCCATAATGCGGAAATTTAAATATTGAATATTTTCTTTTCGTTTAATAAATCGGACTTCCAGTTTTACATCACCAACAGCCGTAAATTTAATGGCATTATCCAAAAGGTTGATTAATACTTGCTGCAATCGTAAATTATCGCATAAAATATTATTTTCGATTGCATCATCAAATTTAAAATGTAAGGCTATGTTTTTGTCTTTGATACGGTACTCAAACAGACGGATTAATTTAGATAATTCTTTTTTGAGATGAACAGGGTTTTCTTCCAGTTTGAGTTTTCCTGCTTCCATTTTAGAATGATCCAGAATCATATTTACGATGCCTAAAAGATGGTTAGCGCTATGTTCGGCAATTTCAATATATTCAGACTGATCTGCATTCAACGGACTTGTTTTAAGAATATTCAGCATTCCGATAACGCCATTTAGCGGTGAACGGATTTCGTGACTCATATTAGCTAAAAACAGCGTCTTAAATTTGGCTGTATTATTAGCAGCTTCCGTGTTTTTTTCGAGTGAAACTACATTTTCGGCTAGCTTTTCTTTTAGAATTTTATAGCTATTCAGCAAATAATCAATTTCTTTAATTGATGATTTATGGTTTAAATGAGTACTTGTATTTTTAAAATTCGATAATATAAAATTAGATATGTCTAATGAAAGCAACTGAATGTCCTTAGTGAAATACCTGGAAATATAGAGACATAAAAAAATGGCAATCGCAATCATCAGCAAGCTTTGCCCTAGTTGAAAGTAAAACAAATTGGTTTTTAAATGACTGATTTGTTTTTCGTTAAAACTTATAATTTCGATGAATACAGTTTCTATTTCCTCGTTCAGCTGATTTATTTCACCATTTAAACCCTGATTTTGCGAATGTCCCAGTTTGCTGCTTAGTGAAACTAATTGATCAAAATAGTCTTTGTAAGCCTTTAAAGTTCCCTTTGTATTGCTATCTATTTCCGGAGATGCTATGGTGTGGTTGTATAGTTTCTTAAAACTTTCTATGTAGTCAGTTTCATTACGCATTAAGTAGTCTTTTTCATGACGTCTTAATTGTAATATGACAGCAGGTTTTAATTTTTTTTCTTTTTCTAATGAATGTGCTTTTTCACGCATTTTGCCTTCAATTCCATAATCCTTAAAACCCCGTACCAGTGCTATCTTTTTGTATAAATTCACATCAGAAATAAGGGAATCAATTTTGTCAAAAAGACTAAACATGCGTTTTTCATTGATCCCAATGTTAAGTTCTTTAGATTGTTTGAAAAGTAAATTTATCTCCGATTTTTGCTCTTTTAAATTCGAAATATATTCCTTAAGGTCTTTCTGGCTATGGTTTACATAGAAATCTTCCTGTTTGTAACCATACAATAAAAACGTTTGGAAGCGTTTGATATTCGCACTAAAATCCTGGGAAACCCGATAGGATTTATAGCTAAAATCATTGAGGTTGTCAATTTTACGATCTATAGTGAGATAGAGTAGAAACCAAATTAAAATTAAAACTATCATTACAGAGAAGGACAGGAATATCTGGATTCTGAAATCGCGAATGTGGGGTATTGAGAATTTCAATTGCAGTAGGTTAATTTCAACAGCAAAATTATATGCTTAGTATAGAATGAAGATTACTAAAATTCGAAGAAAAGGTTAATTAATTGTTTTAAAATTTAAAATCCAATAACGTACAATCGAATCGATTTCTTTTTTGGATTTTTTTTTGTTAGAAAAATAGTATATTTAGCCTTTTGAAAGCTACTATTAGAAATAAACCTAATGAAAAAAAACTTTATAATTCTCGTTTTTCTTATTGGCAACGCAGTTGTTTTTTCGCAGCAAAAAAAAGACAAACCAATTGAGAGTTCAGGAAACCTCAAAAAAGAAGCTGTAACAACAATCACAAACGTTAATTCTAAATTAAAAGGAAAAATCAATAGTGGGAAATCAACTTATTTAATGCTGGTTACTGAAAAAGATAATCCTTTTAAAAGCGGAGTGAAAATCCCCATTACAGATGGATACTTTGAGTATGATTTAAAAACAGCTTTCTCTGAAAAGTATACTCTGATTTTAGGTGAAGAATTAGAGAATGCTATGTTCAGACCCATTTCTTTTTTTGCAGAAGATGGAGCGGTTGAATTTAATTTATTTACAGGAGAAGATTTTGATAAAAATACCATCTCCGGAGGGAATTTGACAAACAAAATGCTTGCTTATAAAAATGAGCAAAAAAAAGTTTTTGAACCTATAGCAAAACCTTTTAATGAAGAACTTGATTCTCTTTGGGAATCAAAAAAATATTTTAGTGAAGCGGTAAATACTATTATGGATAAGATTAAAGGTCATGAAAAAGATTTGGAATTGAATGAACTTTACCGTTTGCGAGATGAATTATTGGAGACAGAAAATGGGTATAGTTCCAGAGCATGGTTTTTAAAAAGCAAGATGGATTCTATTCAAAGAATAAAATTTGATTGGGAAGTGAAATATGTAAAAACAAATCAGGATATTTTTTCGTATTCCCTTTTATTGAATAATGTAAGGTGGTACAAACAAAATAAAAAAACTACCGATTTAAATGTGTTGTCCAATATATTCGAAATTTATTCTAAAAAATATCCTTTGCATCCTTATACAAAACAAATCAATGAGATTTTAGAAGGCATTAAAACAGTAAAAGTGGGAGGAATGTATATTGACTTTTCCGCACCTACAATTGATGGAAAAAATATAATTGCTTCAGATGTAATTGCTGGTAAAGTAGCTTTAATTGACTTGTGGGCTTCCTGGTGCGGACCTTGCAGAGTAACCAGTAAAAGTTATATTCCTATATATGAAAAATACAAAGAAAAGGGATTTGTGATTCTTGGGGTAGCTAATGAATTTAAAAACACCAATGCTTTTGTAAAAGCAATTGAAAAAGACCAATATCCGTGGCTGAATCTTATCGAACTGGAAAATAAAAATAGAATTTGGGATAAATACAATATTTCTAATTCCGGAGGCTCGACTTTTCTTATTGATGCTAGAGGTATAATTTTAGCCATTCATCCGGATGCCGAAGAATTGGATAAAATATTAAAGGGATTATTGAATTAATAATCCCCTCTTTTCTTAAACCTTGGATCGTCTTTTTTGATGAATTCGGTTCGGCGTTTAGGAACTTCAGTTTTGGGTAAACTGGCTTCTTCTGTTTTGCTCGAAGGTTCGATCAATTCGTTTAATTCTTTGATTTCAGCATCTGTTAAGTCGCGGTAACGGCCTACAGGAACATCCAGTGAAATGTTGATGATACGAATACGTTTCAGAGCAGTAACTTCGTAGCCCAGATATTCACACATTCTGCGAATCTGGCGATTCAAACCCTGAGTCAGAACGATTTTGAAAATGTTTTTGCTAATTTGTTCCACCTTGCATTTTCGGGTTACCGTGTCAAGAATTGGTACTCCATTTCCCATTCGTTGTATAAATCTATCCGTAATGGGTTTGTTAACCGTTACGGTATATTCTTTTTCGTGATTGTTTCTGGCACGCAATATTTTGTTGACAATATCACCGTCATTAGTCATGAAAATCAATCCTTCAGAGGCTTTGTCTAAACGGCCAATAGGAAAAATACGTTTTGGATAATTAATATAATCTACAATATTGTTGCGGACTTCTAAATTGGTCGTGCATTCAATTCCCACAGGTTTGTTGAATGCCAGGTAAACGTGTTTTTCATTTTTCTCATGAATGAGTTTGCCATCAATACGTACTTCATCATTAGGGGAAACTTTAGTGCCTAATTCGGGTACAATTCCGTTGATGGTAACACGACCTTCTTCAATATATTTATCTGCTTCACGGCGGGAGCAAAACCCCGTTTCTCCAATGAATTTATTGAGCCTTTTTAGATTTTCTTCCATAGTGCAAAAGTAAGCAATAATACAATAATAATGGCAATGGCAATAACAATGACAATTGCAAAAAAAACAATAGCAATATCAATTTTAAAATAGAGTTACAACAGATTTGCCATTGTCATTGAAATTGAATTTTGAAATTGAAAAGTTATTCAAACAGAAATTGATATACTTTTTGGTACAATTCTTTTCCGTGAAGGCTGTGTCCAAGTCCTTTTGTTTCAATAAAAACGGCATCCTGCCAGCTGCTGGCTATTTTTTTTCCTTCTTCGAATAAGACTATGGTATCCTCAGTATCATGTGCAATAAATCCTTTTGTTTTTATTTTAGATGCAAATGATTTGCCGGAAAAATTTTCTAATTGAAGATTAAAATGATGCAGATAGTGGTTTTCAAGTCCTTTTGAGATTTTAGAATTTAGGCTAAGTAAGTTAATGTAATTGTTCAGAATAATTTTGAAATCACTTGGCGATCCTAAAATCACCATTTTTTCAAAGTTATTATTTTGATACGTAGACTGATAATACAAACAGGTTTTTCCGCCTAATGAATGTCCAATGAGATATTTAGGCTGAAATTTTTGAACAATAATATCAATAAAAACGGCATATTGCGGAATATTGAATTCCTTTCCGCTGGATAATCCATGTCCCGGAGCATCAAGAGCAATAATGGTACTGCCGGATTTTTTTAAGTAAGGAAGTAATTTTTCCCATCGGGAAGCATTGCTTTCCCAGCCATGAACTAAAAGAACAACATTTTCGTTCCCTTTCCAGGTATAGGTTTGAAAATATTCACCCTGGTGCTGATACGTTTCTCTATTAGCTTCCAGAAGAATTTGGGGTAAATTATCTTTGGTTAATCTTCCATCGCGAGGCTGACTAAATAAGTCATAAGCAATCTGATTCGCTTTTTCAGGAAAAATAAAACTAAGTACATTGATATAAAAACCAATGGATTTGGTAAAAAGATAATAAAGGATTTTTTTCATAATAAAAAAGTCCCGATTAACCATCGGGACTTAAATATAATTAAATACTTGCGAATAAGTTTTCCATTTTTTCTTTTTCTTCCTCTGCTAAGCTACTGTCAACTAAAATTCTTCCTGAATGCTCATCGATGATGATTTTCTTTCTGGAAGCAATTTCAACCTGAGTTTGTGGAGGAATGGTAAAGAAGGAACCTGCAGAAGCTCCTCTTTCGATAGAAACAACTGCTAAGCCGTTACGTACACTTGAACGAATTCTGGTGTAAGCTGCTAACAATCTTTCTTCGATTTGCTCTTTAAATTCAGCTGATTTTTGAGTTAAGAATTCTTCTTCCTTAGCAGTTTCTGCCATGATATCATCTAACTCTAATTTTTTGTGTTTCAAGTGATTTGATTTCAATTCTAATTTTTCTTTAGATTGAGCAATAATCTCTTTTTTATGTTCGATAGAAGCTTTCATCTCTTTCATTTGCTTTTCAGCCAATTGAATTTCAAGCTCCTGAAATTCCACCTCTTTAGTTAAAGAGTTGAATTCGCGGTTGTTACGAACACTTTCTTGTTGTTTAGTATATTTTTTGATCGCCTCTTTGTGGTCTTCAATACTATTCTTTTTAGCTTTAATCTGCTCTTCGATTACTTCAAGCTCACTTTTCAATTTTTCAGAACGTGTGCTTAAACCGGCAACTTCATCTTCTAAATCTTCCACTTCAAGAGGCAGTTCTCCTCTTACATTTCTAATTTCGTCAATTCTAGAGTCAATCAATTGTAAATCGTAGATGGCTCTTAACTTGTCCTCAACACTTAATTCTTTCGTATTAGTCATATTCTATAAGTACTTAACTGGATTTGTATTTTCTTCAGATAAAATGATTGCAAAATTAAGGATTTTTTTCCTAAGAAAATCAACAATATAATTTTTTGTATAGCGTTCGCTTTCAAAATGTCCAATATCGGCTAAAAGTAATTGATTTTCAGCTTCATAGAACTGGTGGTATTTTAAATCAGCAGTCAGGAAAGCGTCGGCTCCGGACTGAATAGCGTTTTTTATCGCATAACTTCCTGAACCTCCCAGAACGGCTACTTTTTTTATTGATTTTCCTAAAAAGGCAGAATGACGGATGCCTTCAGCCTGCATTTTGTCTTTTACAAAAAGTAAAAACTCTTTTTCAGGCATCGGATTTTCAAATTCTCCTGTCATTCCCAGGCCAATATTCTGATGCGAATTTTGTAAATCATAAATTTCATAAGCCACTTCTTCATAAACATGATTTTTAAAGAGTGCTTTTAAAATTTTGGATTCTAAATATTTTTCAAAAGTAACTTCGATTTTGATTTCTTCATTTTCAACAAACTCGAAACGCTCGCCTATTTCAGGGTTGCTGTTTTCATTGCCCATGTAAGTCCCAATTCCAGGAGAATTAAAACTGCAATCTTCATAATTTCCAATGTTTCCAGCACCTGCTTCAAATAAGGCATTGCGTAGTTTTGCGGCATTTTCCGGAATGGTATAAGTGATTAGTTTTCGAATAAAATTCTGTTTCGGAATCAATATTTTTGTGTTGCTTAATCCTAATGCATCACAAAATATTTTGTTCACTCCATATTGATGATTGTCCAGAGCCGTATGAACGGCATAAATAGCAATGTCATTTTTTATGGCTTTGATTATCGAACGTTCTACATAATTTTTACCCGTGATTTTCTTTAATCCTGAAAATAAAATGGGATGAAAACAAACCACCAAATTGCATTTTTTGTCAATGGCTTCGTCAATAACACTTTCCAGAGCATCGTGACAAACTAAAACACCGGTAGCTTCTGTTTTAGGATCTCCAACTAATAAACCCACATTATCAAAATCTTCAGCGTAGGCTAAAGGTGCCATTTCTTCGAGTAAGGAAAGAATTTCTTTTATTTTAATCACTGTTTTTATTTTTATGGTGTTCGTGAATCTTCGATTTCATTTTTCGTTTTTTCGAATAAACAAATTAACGAATAAAGCAATGAACTTTAAAATGAATCCTATACGAATTTTGTATCTTTGTAATTCTAAACCTAAAGTTATGACTACTATTAAAGTTAATGAACGTACTAAAACAGGAAAAGCATTCATGGCTATGTTTGAAGCTTTCTTTAAAGGTGTTGATGGTATAGAAATTATTGAAACTGATTCTGAAAAAATTACAAAAGAAGAAAATTTATATAGTCCATCATTTGTTGCTAAAATAAAAAAAGCAGAAGAAGATATTAAAAATGGCAAAACAACAACACTAGATCCAAATGATATATGGGGAAGTTTAGGGTTGAAGTAACTAAAGTAGCTAATCAAGATCTTGAAAAGCATAAGAAATCAGGAAATAAGATTACAATTAAAAATATTGCTAAAATTTTAATTGATCTCACCGAAAATCCATATGAGGGTTTTGGAAATCCTGAGCCATTGAAACATGAATATTCGGGGTTTTGGTCAAGACGAATCAATCAAAAAGACCGAATGATTTATCGGGTAGATGACGATATTGTAACCGTTTTTGTAGTTTCAGCAATGGGACACTATTCTGATAAATAATTATGAATGTACTTCGAAAAATACTTTTCCCTTTTTCCATTCTCTATGGTTTCATTACCAGTATTCGGAATTTTCTTTTTGATAAAGGCATTTTAAAATCTTATTCATTTGATATTCCTGTAATTGCTGTGGGAAATCTTAGTGTGGGCGGAACCGGAAAAACACCGCAGATTGAATATTTAATTCGTTTGCTTTCGCCAAAATATAAAATAGCAACCTTAAGTCGCGGATATAAAAGACAGTCCGAAGGTTTTGTTCTGGCTGATGCCAATGCCAATGCAGCAATTTTAGGCGATGAACCTTTTCAGTTTTATCAAAAATTCCCAAATATTCAGGTTGCCGTTGATGCCAACAGAAAAAACGGTATCGAACAATTGCTGTCTCAGTCTGAAAAACCGGAAGTTATTTTGCTTGATGATGCTTTTCAGCACCGGAAAGTAAAGGCAGGATTTTATATTTTATTGACCGCTTATGGTGATATTTATGCACAGGATTTTATATTGCCCACAGGAAATTTGAGAGAGAGCAGAAGCGGAGCAAAAAGAGCAGATGTAGTTGTAGTTACTAAATGTCCGCCCAATCTTTCTGAAGCGGAGCAACTTTCGATAAAAAACAAGCTTAAACTGGCTAAAAATCAGGAATTATATTTTAGCTTTATTGCTTATGATAACTGTATTTATTCGGAAAACAGCAAGATTGAAATAAGTGAAATTAAGGAGGAAAAGAAGTTACTTTTGGCCGGAATAGCAAAGCCGGAATCTTTCTTCTCCTATTTAAAAAATCCTGATGATGTTTGTCTGACTTATCCGGATCATCATCATTTTTCTGAAAATGATATCCGGGAAATTATTATTAAAGCTCAGGATTCGATTATTATTACGACCGAAAAAGATTATGTAAGATTAAAAGGAAGTGTGCCTAACGGGCAACTTTTTTACTTACCCATACAAAGTTCATTTCTTTCCAGTCCCGAAACTTCGGGAGATCAATTTGATAAAACAATAAAAAATTATGTGGGAGCTAGTACAGGAAACAGTTAGTTTTATAAAAGAGAAAACCCATTTTACTCCGGAATATGGAGTGATTCTGGGTTCAGGATTAGGGAGTTTTACAGCAGATATTCAAATAGAATTCACTTTGCCCTATACCGAAATTCCTAATTTTCCTGTTTCTACTGTCGAAGGGCATAAAGGAGCTCTAGTTTTTGGAACCATCGGAACCAAAAAAGTGGTGGCTATGCAGGGACGTTTTCATTATTATGAAGGTTATTCTATGCAGGAAGTTACTTTTCCGGTGCGGGTAATGAAATATTTAGGAGTTCAAAAACTGGTTGTTTCGAATGCTTCTGGCGGAGTTAATCCTAACTATAAAGTAGGTGATATTGTTTTTATCACCGATCATATTAATATGGTTCCGGAACATCCTTTGCGAGGAAAGAATGATGAACGTTTTGGACCAAGGTTCGTCAATATGAGTGAGCCTTATTCGAAAAAAATGATTGCTGTGGCTAAAGATTTGGCACAAAAAAACAATATTGAAGTCAAAGACGGCATCTATCTGGGATTACAAGGACCCACATTTGAGACTCTGGCCGAATATAAAATGGTCAAAATTCTGGGTGCTGACTGTGTGGGAATGTCCACTGTTCCCGAGGTTATTGTAGCGCGTCACATGGAGGTTGAAACCTTTGGCGTTTCTGTAATTACAGATATGGGAAATGAGGAAAGTATTGATACGATTTCTCATGATGAGGTTTTAGAAGCCGCACGAAAAGCCGAACCTAAAGTTCGAAAACTCATTAAAGAGCTTATCCTGAATTATTAATCTGCGAGGTATCTGCAAAGCAGTATGTAAAAATCATCCGGAATAAAAGGCTTGGTGATGACATCATTCATTCCGTAGGAAAGAAGCATGGCTCTGTTTTCATTCAATGAAATAGCAGTCATGGCAATGATAGGCGTTATGCTGTTGAACTTTCTGATTTCCTGTGTAGCAATCGTTCCATTAATTCCCGGTAAATGCACGTCCATAAGGACTAAATCATAGTTATGGTTTTTGACCGCTTCTATTGCATCTTCACCATTGTCAATGAGTTCACAAATGATTTCTTTGTTTTCAAGCATTCTTTTAGTAATCATTTGGTTGATTTTGTTGTCTTCAACCACTAAAATCTTTTTGCCTTTTATTATCGAAATATCAAATGGAATTTGTTGTTTTGGTTCTACAGGAGTTTGATTATTGTTGACAGCTAAGGCTAATTCGAACGAAAACACGGAACCTTCGCCCAGTGTGCTTTTTAAATGAATATCGCTACCCAGCACTTTTAAAAGTTTTTTTACAATAGTGAGTCCTAAACCGGTTCCGCCATATTTTCTGTTGATTTCTGTGGAACCCTGAGAAAAACTCTCAAAAACAGTTTTAAGTTTTTCTTCCGGAATTCCTATTCCGGTATCCGTTATTTCAAAGTATAATACTGCTTTTTCATCCTGAATGGACTGTAGTTTTGCTGTAAGGGTTACTTTTCCGTTTTTGGTAAATTTTAATGCATTATTGATTAAATTCATGAATATCTGAGATAATTTAATAGGATCGCCAATTAAATTATTTGGAATATTGGGGTCAATGTCAAATACAAAAGCATTTTTATTTTTTGTGGCTAATTCCAGTAAGGAATTTTGAAGATCCTCCAGTAATTGTTTGATGTCAAAATCAATATGTTCTAATTCTATTTTGTTAGAATCAATTTTATTAATTTCTAAAATATCATTGATAAAAGCAGTTAGATAGTTTCCGGAATATTGTAAGGAACTAAGGTAATGCAATTGCGTTTTTTTAGGATTTTCTTCCAGTAATAAATGCGTAATTCCGTTGATGGCGTTTAAGGGTGTTCTTAATTCATGACTTACAATAGATAGAAAATCAGCCCGGGCATTAGAAGCTTTTTCTGCTTTTTCTTTCGCTTTTACAAGCTCATTATTCTTTTCGGTTAACAGCAGGTTTGACTTTTTTCGAATGATATTGTTTCTGTAAAGGGAGAAACTTAATAATGATAAAATCACTATCAACGCAATGGATAGATAATTAATGAGTCTTGAGAAATTTTTAGTTTTTTCTTCTTCCTGTTTCTGTTTGTTTAAACGAATCAGATTTTGCTCTCTTTGTTTTTCTTTGAAGGCTTCATAGTCATTTATGCCAAGTTTTTCATTATTCGCTATAGCAATACTTTCCTTTAAATTCAGATGTAGTTTTAGATAAGCATACGCATTGCTTTTATCCAGCATTTTTTCGTAAGCGGTACTAATAGCGAGTAAAATATTCGATTTTTGATCTAAGTTTTCGTTTTTAGCATTTAAATTCAAGGCTTTGTTGAAATAGTTTAAGGCTAAATTATTTCGATTGTTGTGTTCTTCAATCAAACCCATTTGGTATAAAGCCTCCGCTTTTGTATCTAAAATTCCTGGTTTGTCAGGTTTGGAAATGATACTGTTTAAAATACTTGCCGCTTTATCATATTTTTGATTAGCCTTGTAAATAATAGCTTTTTGCAGCAGGATTGATTCGTTGTTGTCATTGAGCTCAATTGCTTTAGAAATGGCACTTGTCTTGCTAATGCAAATTTCTGCAGCACTAAAATTATTTTTTTGAATGTAAGCTAATCCCAGAAAATAGTAGGCTTTAGCATATTCGGCTGACGGACTTAAAGATTTAAATAAGTTGATGCTTTCGGTTAGTTTTTCGACAGCATCATCATATTTTTTCAGACTGTAATACAATCGGCCCAATTTAGCTGTCTGGGCTGCCTGCTCTTTTATTTTCGAATGTTCCTCAGCATAATTGATCGCTTTCTGAGTGTACAGGAAAACCTCTTTGTAATTGTTAGCTTTGATATTCGCATTTGCCTGAGTGTTGTAATAGCTAATGCTGTCTGTTACTTCTTTTTGAGAATACAGAGACAAATTAAATAAAATAAATAAAATCAGGTAGAATTTGATTTTCAATTTCATTTAGTCAATTAGGGTTTGGTCAAAAGTATTAAATCAATCAAACGGGACGAATATCCTATTTCGTTATCATACCAGCCTACTACTTTTACCATTTTGTCAATAACAGAAGTTAGCTGAGCGTCAAATAAGCAGGAGTTTCTATTTCCTATAATATCTACTGATACGATTGGGTCTTCGGTGTAATCCAGTATTCCTTTAAGTTCATTTTCCGAAGCTAATTTAAAAGCTTCATTGATTTCTGCAATGGAAACCGCTGTCTTTACATTAAAAGTAATGTCAGTTAGCGAGCCATCAGGAACAGGAACACGAATACCACATCCTCCAATTTTGCCCTCTAAGATAGGAAAAATTTTTGTTAATGCCTTAGCTGCCCCTGTAGTTGTTGGAACAATAGACTGGCTGGCACCTCTGGCTCTTCTTAAATCCTTGTGTGGCTGGTCGTGTAAGCTCTGATCAGTGGTAAAAGAGTGAATAGTAGTGATGTACGCTTGCTCAATTCCGCAAAGCTGATCAATTATTTTAATCATCGGCGCGGCATTGTTAGTGGTACAACTCGCATTAGAGATGATTTTTTCGGTTCCGTCCAGGATATGTTCGTTAACGCCTAAAACCACTGTTTTAATAGTGTCTACTTCCGAAGGAGCGGAAAGAATTACTTTTTTGGCTCCTGCAATAATATGCTGATTTAAATCTTCGTGGGTTTTGTATTTTCCTGTGGATTCAATCACAAAATCAATATCTAAATCTTTCCAATTAAGATTAGAAATACTTTTTTCGTGGAAAAATAAATAATGTATTCCATCAATGCTAAATCCTTTTTCATCGGCAATTACCGTTTGGGGCAAAACACCGTGTATGCTGTCGTATTTGATTAAATGTGCCATAGTCTTAGTATCGGCAATATCATTTATTGCGACAACTTCTATTTCAGGATGGTTTAAAAGCAGACGGAAAAGGTTTCGGCCAATTCGACCAAAGCCATTGATGGCAATTCTTGTTTTCAATTATGTTGTTTATTTGGTTATTCGTTTATTGGTTAATCGCTATCCAAATAACCGAATAACCAAATAGATTTTATTATAATATGTGTTTTTGTGCTTTATAAGAGGAACGAACTAAGGGACCACTTTCAACATGACGGAAACCTAATTCCAATCCAAATTGCTCGTATTTAGCAAATTGTTCAGGTGTGATAAATTCCTTAACGGGCAAATGTTTTTTACTGGGTTGTAAATATTGGCCAATAGTAACTACATCAACATTAGCAGCGCGAAGATCCCTCATGGTCTGGAAAACTTCTTCTTCCTGTTCACCAAGACCTAACATAATCCCGGATTTGGTTCTGTTGATTCCTTTTTCTTTTAAGTAACGCAAAACTTCCAGACTACGGTCATATTTGGCCTGAATACGTACTTCACGGGTCAATCGGCGAACGGTTTCCATATTATGCGAAACCACTTCCGGATTAGCAGCAACAATACGGTCTATGTTTCTTTCAATTCCCTGAAAATCGGGAATTAAAGTTTCAAGAGTCGTAGTTGGGTTCATTCTGCGGATGGCTTTTACAGTTTCTATCCAAATAATGGAACCACCATCTTTCAAATCATCTCTGTCCACACTGGTAATTACAGCATGCTTGATATTCATGATTTTGATGGAACGTGCTACTTTTTCAGGTTCATCCCAGTCTACCGTTTCCGGACGCCCCGTTTTTACACCACAAAAACCGCAAGAACGGGTACAGGTGTTTCCCAGAATCATAAAAGTGGCCGTACCTTCGCCCCAGCATTCGCCCATATTAGGACAGCTTCCTGAGGTACAAATGGTGTTTAGGCTATATTTATCAACTAAGCCGCGAAGTTCTGTATATTTTTTCCCGATTGGTAGTTTTACTTTTAACCATTTTGGTTTAGCTGTGGCTGGAGTAGCAACCGGTGTAGTAGTATCTAAAACAGTTTCCATAAATCAATTTTAAGGCTACAAAGATACGGAAACTTGATTTAAAATGCAGTGTTTTAATTGTCGAAGCTTTCAACAGGATTTGTTATAAAAATGACAGTTCAAAGGTTTTTAATCTGTGGCAAATTGAAAAGTTAGCTCCAAAAAAAAAAGCAGCCTTTGGAGCTGCTTTGAGTTTTTATATAAGTTGCTTTTAATTAATTTGTACAACAATAGGTAAATTATAAGCCGTTCTCACTGGTTTTGAATTCAATATCCCCGGAGACCATTTGGTTTTTATAGATTGCAATACACGGATCGCTTCTTTTTCTAGTGCCTGACCCGGTTTGTTAATTACTTTTATGTTGCTCATGCTACCGTCTTTTTCTACCACAAAAGAAACAAAAATGCGTACGTTTTTACTTTCGTCCAGCATTGGGCTTCTGAAATTGTTTCCCACATAGCGGTAGAATTTTTCTATTCCTCCCGGAAATAATGGTTTTTTATCTAAGACTTCGTTAATAACCAGTTCGTTACCATTAGTATTGGAAGTTCCGGTTCCTATGCCTGTTCCATCACTGCTTCCATTCAGTACACCTTCGCCTGTTCCGGTGCTGAGTCCCGGAGCACCCATTCCGTCTTTGGTGGTGTCCACAGGATTGGTTTTTTCCTTGGTAAATTCAATATCGGGCGTCGCTTGTGAAGCACTTACCACTATCGGATCAATTAGTTGTTTGGTTTCGATTGCTTCAGTAGGAGTTTGTCTCTCGATTTCAGGAAGTGCAGGAGCAGCAGGAGCTTGCGGTTCAGCCTGATAAATGTCTTGAAGCTGAACAATGGTTTCTGTCCAGTCCTCTTTTGTGGGAACGGTAATTTCTTTTGGGTGAAGCAGTAAATTGGGTAAAATAATTAGTGAGGAACATACTAAAATACCAATAAAAAGAGCGTTAAAAGAAGTTCTGGTGGTTTCCTGACGCAGTTGAAAGGCACCGTACTCTTTGTTTCTGTTTTCGAAAACCAGATTAATCCAGTTACTTTCATAAAGGCTGTGTTGTGACATAAGATATTGATTTAATGGGTTAAAGATTTCAGTTAAATCGTATGCGTATGTGGTATTTTTATTTAGAACGATTAAGGTACAAAATTTAGATGTAATTTCTGTACTATTTTTTTGTTTTTTTTAGTAAAATATTTGTCCTCTCCTTTCAAGAATGATTTAGTCGTAGAATAATTAAATTTATCTAAAGAGGTATTACTAATTTTTAATAAGATGCTGTTATATAATGAGTTGAGTCAAATTGCTTTTTTAAGCGGAATTTTAAAAATTCCATTTTTAATTTCATTATCGGAATTAAAATTTTATTTATTTTTTAGATAATATAAAAAACAACACAATCGGTTGTGTTTTTTGTATATTTTTGTTTATTTCTTTAAAACAGCAATAATTGAAATAAATATATATGAAAAAACTATTCCTTTGCTTTGTAAGTTTTTTATTTACTGCGAGTTTATTGGGGCAACCGTATCCGTATCAAAACACAAAATTAAGTGCTGATGCTAGGGCAAAAGATTTACTATCTCGTGTTACACTAGAAGAAAAAGCAGCATTAATGCAAAATAATTCTCCTGCTATTCCAAGGTTAGGAATCAAAGCATATGAATGGTGGAATGAAGCTTTACACGGTGTGGGACGTGCAGGATTAGCAACTGTTTTTCCGCAAGCTATTGGTATGGCTGCATCATTTAATGACGTTTTACTATTTGATGCTTTTACCGCTGTGGCAGATGAAGCAAGAGCTAAATCGAATAAATTCAGTGAACAAGGAGGTTTAAAGCGTTACCAAGGCTTGACTTACTGGACACCAAACGTAAATATTTTTCGAGATCCTCGTTGGGGACGCGGACAAGAGACCTATGGAGAAGATCCTTTTTTGACTAGTCGAATGGGAGTTGCTGTAGTAAAAGCTTTGCAAGGCCCTGAAGATGGTGAATATGATAAGTTGCATGCTTGTGCAAAACATTTTGCTGTTCATTCAGGTCCAGAATGGAACAGACATTCTTTTAATGCAGAAAACATTAAACCACGTGATTTATGGGAAACTTATTTACCCGCTTTTAAAGATTTAGTACAAAAAGCGAATGTAAAAGAAGTTATGTGTGCTTACAATAGTTTTGAAGGAGAACCTTGTTGCGGAAGTAATCGTTTGTTGACACAAATACTTCGTAATGATTGGGGTTACGATGGATTAGTAGTATCAGATTGTTGGGCTATTTCTGATTTTTATCAAACCAATGCACATGCTACGCAACCAGACGCAACCCATGCAGCTGCAAATGCTGTTTTAAACGGTACTGATTTAGAATGTGGCAGTGATTTCCGAAATTTACCGGAGGCAGTTAAAACAGGATTGGTGGATGAAAAGCGTATTGATGTTTCTTTATTAAGATTACTTAAAGCACGTTTTGAGTTGGGTGAAATGAATGATAAACCAGTTTGGGATATTCCTTATTCGGTAGTGAATAGTAAAGAACACCAAGCTTTAGCACTTCGTATGGCGGAAGAAAGTATCGTATTGTTGCAAAACAAAAATAATATCCTGCCTTTGAATAAAAAGTTGAAAATTGCTGTTATGGGGCCAAATGCAAAAGACTCCATAATGCAATGGGGAAATTACAATGGATTCCCTGCTCATACGGTTACTTTGTTAGAAGCGGTGCGTAAAACTTTACCGGAGTCTCAACTGATTTATGAATGGGGATGCGATCGCACGAATGATGTTGCTGTAAATAGTCTTTTTTCTGAATCTAGTATGAATGGAAAAAAAGGATTTGTTGCTCAGTATTGGAATACTATTACACCAGAAGGAGAACCAGTTGCAACAGAAGTAATTTCTTCACCGTTTCATTTAACAACCCTGGGAGCTACTGCTTTCGCTGCGGGTGTTAATATTAAAAATTTTTCTGCACGTTATAAAACAGTATTTAAGCCTACTAAATCAGGTGATGTAGCATTCCAGTTTCAAACTAATGGAAGAACTAGTTTAACTATTAATGACGAATTAGTCGTAAAAAATATTTTTGCAAACAATACTACTAATGTTTATACCTTAAAAGCCGAGGCTGGAAAATCATATACTATTGAAATTTTATTTTCTCAGAGGAATGGCGATGCTGCATTGAATTTTGACTTTGGATATTTAGTACCAGTAGATTTATCGGCTAGTATTGCTAAAGTAAAAGATGCTGATATTGTAATTTTTGCTGGCGGTATTGCTCCCTCTCTTGAAGGTGAGGAAATGCGTGTAACAATTCCAGGTTTCAAAGGGGGTGATCGAACGGATATTGAGCTTCCATCCATTCAACGCCGTATGCTTCAGGCCTTGAAAGCAGCTGGAAAAAAGGTTGTATTTGTGAATTTTTCAGGTTCAGCTATGGGATTGGTTCCAGAAACAGAGTCTTGTGAAGCTATTGTACAAGCATGGTATCCAGGTCAATCGGGTGGTACGGCTGTAGCCAATGTCCTTTTTGGAGATTACAATCCATCAGGTCGTCTTCCTGTGACTTTTTATAAAAACATAAATCAATTACCTGATTTTGAAGATTATTCTATGAAAGGTCGTACGTATCGATTTATGTCTGATCCGCTTTATCCATTTGGTTTTGGATTGAGTTATACTCAATTTACTATTGGTAAAGCCAAGCTAAGCAAAACAACAATTAAGAATAATGAAACAGTAGCTATTACAATTCCGGTAACCAATACGGGTAAACGTAATGGTGCAGAAGTAGTTCAGATTTATATTAGAAAAGTAAATGATGTTGATGGACCACTTAAAACGATGAGAGAATTTAAACGTGTGGAAGTCGAATCTGGAAAGTCAAAACAAGTGACGCTTTCGTTAAAGCCTTCTACTTTTGAATTCTTTGATGCGGCACAAAATAAAGTCGTTGTTACCTCAGGTGATTACGAAATATTATACGGTAATAGTTCGGATGCAAAAGCTTTAAAAAAGCTGAAAGTTACCATTCAATAGTTTTAAATTGCTTTCTAATGGTATACAAGCGAATACTGAATTTGGCATTTTATATGGAACGTATGAACTTTTACGTCGTCTTTATTTTCAAAAGTTTAGTAAGAAACCAATTCCTGCGGATTGTAAACAACCAGTTGGAAAACTAGATGATATCATTGCTAATGATTTGAAGAGAAAAATGCCTTGGGTAAGAGGTTAATTGTATAAATAAAATGTTTTGCTACAGAAGTATTGTATAACAAGAAATAGGAGAATATAAATAACAATTATTTTAAGAGAGAAAATAAACTTTAAATAAATACATAAAAAAGCTAATGAAAAAAACAAGTGTAATTTTAGTATGTGTATGGGGATTATTGTTTTGTGGAACTAAGGTCACGGGACAAAATAATAACAATCCCAACAACAAATCAGAAAAAGGATTTGTGCATAACTCAATAGGAAATCCGTACCTTCCATTGTGGGAACATTTACCTGATGGAGAACCAAGAGTTTTTGAAGATCCTGATAATCCAGGAAAATACCGTGCCTACATTATTGGGTCGCATGATTTACGAATGACAAGTTATTGCGGACCAGACATCAGAATCTGGTCGGCACCAGTAGAAAATCTGGGCAGTTGGCGTGATGAAGGACCTGCTTTTACTTATGAAGTAGATGGAAAGTGGGATGTAATGTATGCACCTGATCTTGTTGAGGTAAAAAGAAAAGATGGAAAAAAAGAATACTATCTGTATCCGCATAGCCGCGGACAAAACAGAGAAGCAATGGTAGCCAAAGGAAGCCGTCCTGATGGTCCATTTGTTCCGGTGAACTTAACTCCTGATGGAAAACGTACTCTGCCAGGTAGTATCTTAGGTTTTGATCCCGCTATTTATGTTCAATATATTACTGATCCTAAAGATCCAGATTATGAAATTGGATTTAGA
The DNA here is from genome assembly GCF_900142775.1 of Flavobacterium flevense. Lineage (GTDB taxonomy): Bacteria > Bacteroidota > Bacteroidia > Flavobacteriales > Flavobacteriaceae > Flavobacterium > Flavobacterium flevense. The sequence continues at coordinate 30,588 of NZ_FRCC01000001.1, read as the reverse complement.
GCTTATGGATATTGGGGATTTCAGAAATCTTCAGCTGCAGAATTAGATCAAAATACCATGTACTCACTTAGACCAGGAACTAAAATTATTGAGCGTTTTTTACCTGCTAGTTTAAGATATGGAGTAACCAGAGATCCAAAAGGCACTGAGTTCCCTGCAATATACTCCGGCGAAGATTTGGGTACTTTCAATTTTTTTGAAGCTTCTTCTATTCGAAAAGTTGGGAATAAATATGTTTCAATTTACAGCGGTTATTCAGGACCAGAATATGGTGTGGGTAGTTCAAATTCTACATTACGTTATGTAATAGGAGATTCTCCTTTAGGACCATGGAAAAGTGGCGGTGTTTTAGTTGATTCTCGTGCTCCTGTATTAAATCAAGACGGTACAGCAATTGTAACGACTAATGCTGGGCATAATACTCATGGAAGTATCCAGGAAATTAATGGACAATGGTATGTGTTTTATCACAGACCTCCCCGAGGATTTGGTTTTGCACGCCAAGCAATGGTAGCCCCTGTTAAGGTAACTTGGGATGATAAAGCTGTTTCAGAAGGTGGAACTGTTACAATAACAGGATTTGATCCTTACAGTCCGGATAAAATTTGGTCAGCTAAAGATAGTCAGGGTAAAGAATATAAAGGTGCTGAAGTAACTTCAGAAGGTTTTCATATTTACGGACTTAATCCTTATCAATATTATTCTGCGGGTTATGCCAGTTATCTTTCTGATAATAGTATTCAGCAAGATTCATGGGATATTTGGGATAATAACATGCCTATTACTAAAGTAAAAAATGGTCACATTATAGGATATAAATATTTTGGTTTTGGAGGACTTAAAAATGATAAAGATGGTTTAAAAGCATTCTCGGGAACTAAAAAAGGAAATAATACCAAATTTAATCTGTTTCTAACGCCAAAAACAAAAAAATCATTCAAAGTGAGTGTTTGGTTAGACGGTCCTTGGGATAATGCAACATGGAAAGGAAAAAAAATAGCAGAGATTATTGTTCCGGAAAACTCAAAACAGGAAGTTACTGATTTTTCTGCAGATGTTTCAAAATTTGTCGATGGTTTAGACAAAAAACACGCTATTTTTTTAGTGGCAGAAGGGAATGAGTCAGAACAACTTTTTGATTTTATAGGTTTGAGTTTTAGCGCAAAAAACAAAAAAGTTTCTCGTCCAATTGCACCAGAAGTAAAAATCTCTGTAGACGGAAAAGCATTAGAATTAGCTCCTAATCCAGTACGATCAACAGATCAAAATGGTATAACAGCTTACAATATCTATCAGGCAAATTATAAAATTCCTTCTGGTAAAACTACAATACCGGTTGTTTCTGCTTCTACCAATAATCCTAAAGTAAAGGTTAGTATTGAACAAGCAGTCTCCTTAACTGGAAAAGCAATAGTGAAGTTTGATTATAATGGTGTAGTGAAAACATATAATGTCGATTTTGCTTCAGAATAAAAATCATAAGGGGCTGGCTAATAAGGTCAGCCTCTTTTTTTTACCATTGTCCCATCCTGAAATTATATACAGAACAACATTAATGGGAGAAAATTTTATAATTAGATCAAATACTAAGTATCGTTTCTTGGAGTTTTGTTTCTCTGTTTTGGCTGTAGCCAATGATTGAATAGATTTTTTTGATAAAAAATAGTCGAGCAGGTAGGGAAAACAATAGTATAGTTGTCTTACTACTAAAATGTGCTACAAACTATTAATTATTAAATTATGAAAACGATACACTCCATAATAGTATTTCTTTTTTTAGGAAGCCTAGCAATCAACGCACAGAATGGCAGCGTGAAAAGTAAAACAGATGTAAATGTTGCTACTGATAAAATGTCCTATTATCAAAAACGTGGTGCAGAAGATGCTCAATTCGAAATAGCATTTACTGCTAAAACCAAAGAAGAGGAAAAATCTTTTTGGAAAGAACAAAAAGCATACGAAAAGGCTTTGAAACAAAAAGATAAAAAAGCGTATCGTGCTTATTTAGCAAGCAAGAAAGAGGCTTATAGTCAACATTATTATCATTGTGATGGGCATTGCCACCATGATGCTGCTTTTTATACTTATGCGGGCTATTATTACTACGGTTACGAACGACCTTCTTATCAAAGAAGCTACAGTCCGAGTACTGTAAATACAAGAATTAGCGTAGGCACCCCAAGCCTGCGATTAGGTCTTTAATGTGTGAAAGACTAAAAAATCCGTCTCGTTTTTTAGAATGGGACGGATTTATTTGTTAAATGTATTTGGCTTTAGCAAAATCAAGATTGTTTAGGCTAAAGCCAATTTAGATTCTAATTTTAAAACGGGCTGAAGCCCGTTCCAATTCATTTTTTAATATAATTATCCGCAATCCTGTCATTGCGACGAAGGAAGCAATCTCATTTAGTAACTCGACAAAGTTGCTGATTGCTGTCGGCACGGAAAGTATTTAATCGCTATTGTTGTGTTGATATATTTGAGCGGTCGTGTTATTCTTCCGGTTCTGTGTAATCTTCATATTCCCAATCATTTTCCTTTGTTTCTCGCCAAGCTCTAAAGCCAAATTGTAAATGATAAATTTCGTTGATTGTTGGGTCTAATTTGTTGAGTTCTTGTAAGCTAACTAATTTAGCATCTTCTAAATTTGGGTCTAAAGTTGAAAAAAATTGCCAATCACCATCTTCATTATGGTATACGTATAGAATAGGTTCACCATCTAAGACTTGTTTAGTTGTAAAGACTCCCAAATTGCGTTCTTCATAAAACTTGAAATCTGTGCTTCGATCTAATAGCGGTTGTTTAAATTTCCAGTCGGCATTAAATTTATCTTCCCAAGGAAAATGATTTGATTTATCTGTCCAGACCAATTGTAAAATCGGAAAATCAAAATTATTATAATACCAACCTGAATATCCAACGTAGTCGGCATAAAATTCTTTTTTAACTTCAATAAATTGAATAGGGAAGTTTTGTAGAAATCCTTTATACAGTTCATTTGGGTTCAAAGTTTTGCCTTGTTTAATTAGATCACAAGCATGATTGAGGATTGCTGCAGAAACTTTATTGCTTAAACCAAAGCAAATAATTTCTGGATGATTGAATTTTTTAAACAATCCAATCGTATAAACAAATCCAGGTAAATAATTATCTGGCTCAATCAATATTAAATGACAGCCAAATTTCTCAATATCTTCTTCGATAGTTCTTCTATCTTCTATATCACTATCAATAAAATCTTCTGCCATACTTTGTTTTTTATAATTACTTCTAACTCGTTTAGAAACGCATAAATGTGCGCTGTTTTGTTCTAAATAGGATGTTATACGAAAGTTTTCTATTTCTACAAATATAAAAACTTTTCTTACCTCTAAAAGAAAACCTTAATATAACTTAATGCCCTTAATGGTTTAAAAAAAATAAAAATTTACCGCTTATTATCGATAATCTCCGCTAATAATTTCTTAGCTCTTAGGAGTTTTACTTTGACGTTGTTGAGGGGTTCGTCAATTTTGTTTGCTATTTCCTGATAACTCATTTCCTGAAAGTAGCGCAGTTGGATTACTTCCTGATAATGAGGTTTCAATTCTTTGATGTATTGCAGCAATTGCGACAGATTTTGCTCGGTAATCAATTCGTCTTCTTTAGACGGAGTAGTATCGGCAATATTGTATGCTTTCTGGTCTTCCTGTTCGGTAGTTTCCACAAAAAGACTCGATCTTTTTTTGCGAAGCATATCAATATAGACATTCTTTGCAATAGCAATAAGCCAGGTGTTGAACTGAAATTCAGGGTTATAAGTCGCTATTTTGTCAAAAGCTTTTGAGAAAGTTTCAATGGTAATATCTTCGGCGTTAGTTTCGTTTTCGGTGCGTTTGAGCATGAATCCGTAAACTTCACTCCAGTAATGATTCAACAGAAAAGTAAAGGCCGTCTGGTCTCCTTGTTTTGCTTTTTCTATTTGGTTACTTATTTCCAATTGACCGGTTTTGAAAAAATATTAGTAAAGAACACATTAAGTTGTGTGAAAACAAGTGCAATTTCGACTATTGGAAACCAAAATTTAAGATCTTTTTCTTTTAATTTTCCAGCCGAAAAACCAATGGTAGTCCACGCACATAAATACCTTAAACCTACCAGACTCAATACTAAAATCCATTGAAACTGGAATGCCAATAGTACGATTGCCAGAATAAGAAACAACAACTGCGAACTGAAAAATAGACCCAGTTGCAACTGATCGATCATTTTATAATGCTTTGCCGTGGCTACATGCCTTCTTTTTTGGGTAAACCAGTCTTTATAAGTGGTTTTTGGTGCCGAATAGGTAAAACTCTCCGGAGTGTAGGCTATTGTTGTGTTTTTTCTGTTGGCCGCCTCATTAATAAACAAGTCATCATCGCCTGAACGCACCTGAATATGATTGATAAAACCATTTACATTAAAGAATTCTTCTTTTTTATAGGCTAAATTTCGACCCACACCCATATATGGATGCCCTATTTTTGCCCATGAAAAATACTGTACAGCAGTAAGTACGGTTTCAAAACGAACAATCTTATTCAGGAAGGAGTTGGCAATTTTTTCATAGCCTCCATAGCCCAAAACAATTGTTTTATGTAATGTAAATTGTGAACTCATAGCAGTAATCCAATCTTTAGATGTTGGAAAACAATCTGCGTCAGTGAAAAGTAAATATTCCTTTTTGGCAGCTTTGATACCTAAGGTCAGTGCATATTTTTTATTTCCCCAAAACGCTTCGTTGTTTTTTACCTTAACGAGACGAATGTTAGAATATTGTTGTTCGAATGCTTCAAAAAGTTCTAATGTATTATCGCTCGATGCATCATCGATTAAAACAATCTCAAAATCAGGGTAGTTTTGCTCTGCCAGAAGCGGAACATATTTAGCTACATTTTCTTCTTCATTTTTAGCACAAACGATAACCGAAACAGCTATTTTCTTGGGTGTTATTTTTTGCGCTTTGGCGAAAGCAAATTTCCCAAAAACACCTAAATAATACGCAATTTGAATAGCAACAATAGCAATAAAAAAGTAAAGAATCAGTATAAGCATTGGAGTTTAAGAGTTTTTAATCGACTGCAAAGGTAAGAATACAATTAGGAATTGTAAATGATAAAATATGAATTTTAAAAGAAAATTTTCAAGTGGATTTTTCGACTTAAATCACGTTTACTTCGGCTTCAATTTTAATGCCAAAAGTCTCAAAAACAGTATTTTGAATATCCTTAGAAACAGCCAGAATTTCCTGTCCTGTTGCATTGCCGTAGTTGACTAAAACCAAAGCCTGATTTTTATGAATTCCGGCATCACCAAAACGCTTCCCTTTAAACCCGGCTTGTTCAATAAGCCAACCCGCAGGAACTTTCACTTCAGTAGCCGAAACTTCATAGAATTTCATCTCCGGAAATTTTTTATGAATGGCTTCAAAATCACTTTTTAAAACTATAGGATTTTTAAAAAAACTACCGCTGTTTCCCAGTTCTTTAGGATCCGGTAATTTACTTTGTCGGATAGCAATTACGGCATTGCTTACGTCTTTCAACCCAGGATTTAGTCCCGAGCCTTCGGGATTTTTCTTCTCTAATTCGGCTAAAATATCTCCGTAAGAAGTATTGATTTTATGATTACGTTTAGTTAGTTTAAAAACCACCGAAGTGATAATATATTGGTCTTTTGCTTCGTGTTTAAAGATACTTTCGCGGTATCCAAAACGACATTCGGCATTCGTAAAGGTTCTCATTTTCTGCGTTTCGATATGTATGGCATCACAGGAAACAAAAGTATCTTTGATTTCGGCGCCATAAGCACCAATGTTCTGAACAGGAGTTGTACCCACATTTCCGGGAATTAGCGACATATTTTCCAGTCCGCCAAAATTTTGCTCAATGTTCCAAAGTACAAATTCGTGCCAGTTTTCGCCTGCCTGACTTTCAATCCACACAAAATCATCGTCTTCCTTAATGATTTTTTTTCCTTTTAAATCAATATGAATCACCAATGCATCAATATCCTTTGTCAGTAACATATTGCTGCCGCCGCCCAAAATGAACTTTTTTTCAGAAGAATTTTGCTCTAAAACCGTTTTCAATTCGGCTACGCTGTGAACAGCAACAAATTGTCTGGCTTTGGCTTCAATGCCAAAAGTATTGTAGTTTTTTAAAGAAAAATGATGTTGAATTTCCATAAAAGAAAGCGCTTTTTTAGTCGTGAATTGAAGGTTCAAAAGTAAGGATTATAATTTTTGATTTTACCGCAAAGACATAAAGTTTGCGCAAAGTTCGCTAAGCTTTGTGTTCTTTGCGTAAATCCTGGCGAACTTTGCGGTTAATAAATTCACCACGATCCCGATAGTTGTTATCGGATACTAATTATTTTTTTAATCTATGAGTTTAAGAATTGCCGCAGATTTTCATTTTCATAAATGAAAATGAACTTATCTGAACTTCTTTTCCACATTAGAAGATACAAAAACTTATATGTCTTATATGGTTAAAATAGTTAGCCATGTATTAACCCAGATCAAACGGATTTCTTTTGTAAATCGTTGTATTTATAGGTTGAATCTACAATTTATTAATCACAGTTATATTTTTTTTCTTTAATAATTTGATATTTATTACCTTTTTTTTGAATAGCCCAAAATGAATAATCTACTGTAGAATAATTTTCTTTTCCTTTGAAGTGACTTAGATCTATTGAATATTTTGATTTTGAGATAATATTATTCATATACTCGCTGTTCACAATAAATAGAATGTTATCATCTATTGTTGTTGCATATATATTATTGATTCCTTTTGTATCTATAAAGTTTTCAATAGCATATTTGCTAATTAAAATTTTATCATTATCTATAATATCAAGATACCACTCAAGTCCTTTTGTTTGACAAAGGACATCTTTTTTGATGATTTTGAGAAGTAATTTTTTTAAATTTGAGTCTTTTATAAAAACTATTTCAGATGTGTACTTATTTTCAAAATTAATATTTTGAGAATAAGAAATAATACTGATAACTGAAAAAAAAATTAATGTGAATAATTGTTTCATTTATGATTTATTGTTTTTTTAAGTGTTTTGTCAATTAATATGTGGTATTTATCCGCAATGATTTTCATATTAGTTTTGTAATTCACATGATTTTCAATGAATTTGCGGTTGTTTGTAATGGTTTGGTTTCGAATCGCTTTCTTCTCAAAAGCCCAAAGGATTTCATTAGCAAGCATTTCAATATCATCTACCGTAATTAATTGTCCGTTTTCACGATGGCGAATCCAACTTTGATTTCCCGCAATATCAGAAACTATAGGATAGCAACCGCAAGCCATAGCTTCAAATAAAGAAGCCGAAACGCCTTCGGTTACAGGCATGCTGATGTAAAAATTGGATTGTTGTAATAATTTAGGGAGTTCGGTATTCGGGATTCTCCCTGTGAAAACCACTTTGTTTTCGATTTGCAATGATTTAGATAATGCTTTTAAATATGAAAGTTGTTTGCCATCGCCAATAATTGTCAGGCTAAAATCAATTCCTTTTTGGTATAAAATGCCAAAAGCTTTCAAAATAATAGCATGGCGGTATTCCGGTAAAAGCGAACGAGTGATAATGGCAGCAATTTTATCAGAATCAGAAGTATTTTTGTTTTCGAATAAATCTACATCAATTCCTTTAGGCAAAACCATTACTTTTTGCATGTCCACATTGCAATTTCTCATGTGTTCAGCCATGATATTTCCCCAGGCATGAATGAGCGTGGCTTTTTTAAAGGCGTAATTCTGAATGATTTTTTTAAGCGGAATGGTGATGGAATCTTCCGGCCATAAATCGGTTTTGCCTTGTTGGGCAATGGCAGAAGGTTGCATACCTGAAAGTGCTGCCAGAAAACCGTAACTTGTGGTTCTTTCGGCAATAATCATATCTGGTTTTTGCTGACGAATTATTTTGCGTATTGTAATAGGAGCGAAGACTAATTCCAGTGTTCGCAGGATTCTGTTCAGGAACGAATTATTAGGCGTTTTTAATTCCCAACTGATAATTTCAAAATCACCAAATTCCTTTAAGCCGTTTGTCCACGTGATGGCATCGGCGCGATAGGATTCTCCAAGAAAAAGTATTTTTCTTTTTTTCATTAAAGAAGTTTTTTGCCACGAATTCACGAATTATTTAGATTAATTTGTGAATTCGTGGCAGAAATTTTAGTATTATTTTAAAACTCCTCTGTTTCGAGTGCACGGTTCAGGAATTCGTTCAATGGTTTTAAAAGGATTAACTTCTGACTCATTTTCGAAACAAAATCTTTTTTAGTCACTTCGGAGATATCGAATTTCTGAAGCGTTTCGAAGCTTTTTAACTTGAGAAAATCAATCGCAGGATGCTCTTTTTCGTAACCTCTTGGCGGATTTTTTAACAGGCTTTTTTCGCTTCGGTTAAAATCACCAAACTCTTTTTTGAAATTAGGTTCGTTCAAAATAGCTTCCAGATCGTCGTAGAAAAAAGCAATTTCTTTGCGTATTTTTTTTAGTTGGTCCGGATCAGGTGAATAAAATCCCCCAGCAATAAAACTGCCTCCTTTTTCAATATGAACATAATATCCGGAACGATTCTGATCTTTTGCACCCGATGAAAGCCAGACACCCAAATGCGATTTATAAGGCGATTTGTCTTTAGAAAACCGAATGTCGCGATTGATTCTGAAAGTACAGTTTTTTATTTCCAGCATTTCTAGTGACGGATCCATGGGTTTCATGGCATCCAGAAAATCAGAGACCAACTGATGATAGTCTTTTTTGAAAATCTCGTATCTTTTTTTGTTATCCTGAAACCATTCGCGGTTATTATTGGCTCTTAAATCGTCCAGAAATTGTAGTGATTCTTTTGTAAGCATGAATGTAACTTTTTATTTTTATTGCGCTGTTTTTGTTTCAGCTTTCCATTGAAGGTAGCCGCCATCCAGGTTGTAAATTTCTTTGAATCCTAATTCGGATAGTTTTTCAGATGCTTTCTGGCTTCTTTTTCCGCTTCGGCAATACACATAGACGGGTTTGTTTTTATTCAGTTTTTCAGCATTCAGGATGAATTGATCTCCTTGCCAGTCTATGTTTGCAGCATTCTTAATATGTCCTTCGGCAAATTCTTCCGGAGTACGAACATCAATGATTTGCGGTTTTTTGGCTGTCTTTATTTCTTTTGCGAAAGCAGTAACTTCAACCGTTTTAATGTTTTGCGAAGTCTGTGCATGGCAGGAAAACAAGCTGAATAAAAGGATTATTGCGAATAAGGATTTGAATTTCATCGAATTTGAATTTTAATTGTATCAAAAATAGTCAAAACGACAGACTTTGATAGATTTATATTAAAATTTAACCACAGATTACGCAGACTTAAACGGATTAATCCAGTAAAGAGGAATGAAATAAAGCCATTTTTAACATATAAGTCATATAAGTTTTTGTTTTTACATATAACTTAAATTTTAATCATAAGGTCATATAAGAGAAGTAATAGGTGCATAAAAAGCTATTTTTTCTTATATGATCTGCATTTATAAAACCACACAGCTCATTGAGTAAAGTATTAGATAAAAAAACTTATATGACTTATATGTTTAAAAAATTACAAATTGAATATTTTATACGATTGCAATGTCGATTTCACGATAGCTTCTGTGCGTTCCGGATGTGTATCTGAAATAAAAAGCTGACCAAAAGTATCTGAATTCACCATTTCTACAATTTTAGCTACCCGGGTTTCGTCTAGTTTGTCAAAAATATCATCAAATAATAAGATGGGTTTTACACCACTTTGTTTTTTCAGAAATTCGAACTGAGCCAGTTTTAGCGCAATCAAAAACGACTTTTGTTGTCCCTGAGAACCAAATTTTTTGATAGGATGATTGTCAATTTCAAAAGCCAGATCGTCTTTGTGGATTCCCACGCTGGTGTATTGTAAGGCTCGGTCTTTATTGATATTTTGCTGTAAAAGCGTCAATAAATCATTTTCAAATAAATGACTTTCATATACTAATTGTACGGATTCCTGCGAATCGGTGATAGCATGATGGTGCTTGTTGAATATTGGAATAAATTCGGCAATGAATTCTTTTCTTTTTTCGAAAATATAATTGCCAAAATCGTTTAATTGCTCATTATATATAGAAAGGGTATCATTGTCAAAAACATGATTTAGTGCAAAATATTTTAACAACGCATTCCGCTGGCTCATTACTTTTTGATACTGAATGAGTTGTTGTAAATAATGAGAATCCAGTTGAGATATAATGCTGTCAATGAATTTTCGGCGGGTTTCGCTGCCTTCGATAATTAAATCCCTGTCAGCGGGCGAAATAATAACGAGCGGAATAAACCCAATATGATCGGAGAATTTATCATAGACTTTGCCGTTGCGTTTTAGGATTTTTTTCTGCCCTTTTTTCAGACTGCACAGCAATTGCTCACTTCTTTCATTTTTGATAAATTCGGCGTCAATGACAAAAAACTCTTCGCCGTGTTTGATGTTTTGAACTGCCAGCGGATTAAAATAGCTTTTTCCGTAGGACAAATGGTAAATAGCGTCTAAAATATTGGTTTTACCAATGCCGTTTTTCCCAACAAAGCAGATTATTTTACCATCAAACTCGAAGCTGGCTTCCGAAAAGTTTTTATAATTGAATAAAGCTATTTTTTTTAAATACATTTTTGAGGGATGCTGCTATTGAGAGATTGGTCTTTTTATTAGGCTTTCAAAAGAGGCTGCAAATTATTGAAAAATATCGATATAAACGACTTTTGGTGCTTTTCTATAGTAAAAATTTAATCACATTTTTTGTTCAAAAAAAACTTAAAATAAAAATATTTTCGATTTAAATATAAAAAATGAGTTTTTATGTGTGGGTTTGAATAAAAATTTTATTTTTGCGGTTCACTAAATTAATTTTAAATGGCTACGTACAATAAAAGAGGATATAAAGCACCAAAAGAGAAAGAAGTTAAAGAAGCAGTAGAAGAACAAGTAGTAATTGATGAAAAAAACAGTACAACTGCTGAAGTTTTTTCTAAATTAGACGAGACTGCATCAAAAACGGAAGACTGGGTTGCTAAAAACCAAAAAATAATTATTGGTGTAGTAGCAGCTATTGCTTTGTTTACAGTAGGTTATGTAGCTTATGAGAAATTTGTTGCAGAACCAAAAGAAGAGGAAGCTGCTAGTGAAATGTTTGTAGCACAACAAAATTTTGATCAGGCCAGCAACGGAGTAGCAAGTGATTCCTTATACAAATTAGCATTGAATGGTTCTGAAGGGAAATTTGGATTTATTAAAATTGCCGATGAATATTCAGGGACTTCAGCAGGAAATTTAGCTAATTATTATGCCGGTATCGCTTATTTGAATACTGGAAAATATACAGAAGCTATTGATTATTTGAGCAAATTTAAATCAGAAGATGTTGTTTTGAGTGCTATGGCAAAAGGAGCAATTGGTGATGCCTATTCTGAAAATAATCAGCCAAAAGAAGCTTTGGAAAATTATGTAAAAGCAGCAGAATCTAATAAAAATGATTTCACCACACCACGTTTCCTTTTGAAAGCCGGAAAAACAGCTTTAGCTATTGGTAACAAGGAAGATGCATTGAAATATTTTACAGATATTAAAGAAAATTATGAGAATTCACCGGAAGCCGCTTCAGTAGAAGGGTTGATTGGTTTGTCTCAATAATAGCAATAAATTATAAAAAATTGGTGGTTACGAGTTATAAAAAAGCTTGTAATCACCAATTTTTATTTATAAATTCAAGGTCTAAAAATTAAATTTTATATGGCAACGATTAATAAAAACTTATCAGTTTACGATAAAAGTGCACTTCCAAGTGCTAAAGACTTTCGTTTTGGAGTGGTAGTTTCCGAGTGGAACGAAAATATAACAGAAGGTTTGTATAAAGGAGCAGAAGATGCTTTTTTAGATAATGAAGTTCCTGCTCAAAATATTATCCGATGGAATGTTCCGGGAAGTTTTGAGTTGATTTATGGTGCAAAAAAAATGTTGCAAACTCAAAAAGTAGATGCGGTTATTGCTATTGGATGTGTGATTCAGGGACAAACGAAGCATTTTGATTTTGTTTGCGAAGGCGTAACTCAGGGAATTAAAGACCTGAATGTACAAACAGATATTCCGGTTATTTTTTGTGTACTGACCGATAATACGATGCAGCAATCTATTGACAGAAGTGGGGGAATTCACGGAAATAAAGGGACAGAAGCCGCTATTGCAGCCATAAAAATGGCTTATATCCGCCAGCAGGCTTCGTTGACTCATGGTTATTCCAGTCAAAATTTATTGACTTCGGGTGCTGTTCAGTTGGATGAAGGAACACCTTTGGAATTAAAAGAATAAAAACTAAATAATTCAGAATGAAACCTATACTATTTTGCTAAATAGTATGGGTTTTTTTGTTTTATTTATGACATAGGATACCCTAAAAGCCGATAGAAATTTATTAAATTTGCTGGGCTTGGTTATCTTCTCAATACTAATTACTGAAAACTGAATACTAAAAAAATGTCGAGTATCATCCAATTACTTCCTGATCATGTTGCGAACCAGATTGCCGCTGGAGAAGTCGTTCAAAGACCTGCCTCGGTAGTGAAAGAATTACTTGAAAATGCAGTAGATGCAAATGCAACTGATATCAAGTTGATTATAAAAGATGCCGGAAAATCATTAGTTCAGGTGATTGACAATGGAAAAGGAATGAACGTAACCGATGCGCGATTGTGCTTTGAGCGTCACGCAACTTCTAAAATTCGTCATGCCGAAGATTTATTCACCTTACATACTAAGGGCTTTCGTGGAGAAGCATTGGCTTCTATTGCAGCGATTGCTCATGTGGAAATGAAAACCAGGCAGCCACAGGAAGAGTTAGGAACACAAATAGTTATTGAAGGAAGCAAATTTGTATCGCAGGAAACAGCGGTTTTGCCTCAGGGGACTTCTTTTGCTGTTAAAAACTTGTTTTTTAATATTCCCGCCCGACGCAATTTCTTAAAATCGGATACGGTGGAATACCGCCATATTATTGATGAATTTCAGCGAGTAGCTTTGGCACATTCGAACATACATTTTACATTTTACCATAATGGTAGTGAAATGTTCAACTTGCCTGTTTCAACATTGAGACAGCGTGTGGTGAATGTTTTTTCAGGTAAAACCAATGAGAAATTAGTTCCCGTTCATGAAGAAACCGAAATTGTAACTATTGAAGGATTTGTCAGCAAGCCTGAATTTGCTAAAAAAAACAGAGGGGAACAGTTTTTCTTTGTCAATGACCGATTTATAAAAAGCGGCTATTTGCATCACGCAGTAATGGCGGCTTATGACGGTATTTTAAAAGACGGAGCACAGCCCAGTTATTTCTTGTATTTAACAGTTCCGCCTAATTCTATCGATATCAATATACATCCTACAAAGACTGAAATCAAGTTTGATGATGAAAGCGCTTTGTATGCTATTTTAAGAGCTTCTATCAAGCACAGTCTGGGGCAGTTTAACGTGGCTCCGGTTTTAGATTTCGACAGAGATTCTAATTTGGATACCCCTTATCATTACAAAGATTTGGCGGGAGCAGTGCCCACCATTCAGGTCGATAGTACTTTCAATCCATTTTCGGATGATAAAGTCAATAAACATTATGCTGGTTCGGGATCATCTGGATCATTGTATAAAAAACCAGCCGCAACGGCCAGTTGGGAAAGCTTGTATGTAGGTTTAGAACAAGAACCTGAGTTTCCGGCAAGCGCCGAAATTTCTTTTGAAAGTGAAGAAGTTACCGCTTCGTTATTTAATGATGAAGAAGTAGAACATGCGGTTCAGAATGTCTATCAGATTCATAAAAAATATATTGTTTCGCCTATCAAATCAGGAATGGTTATTGTGGATCAGCAGCGTGCACATCAGCGGGTTTTATATGAGCAATTTTTGACTAATATGACGGTACATCAGGCATCGAGTCAGCAATTACTGTTTCCGTTGAATTTGTATTTTTCGTCAGGCGAAATGGAATTAATCAGCGAATTAAAGCTTTCATTGGTCAATACAGGATTTGTTTTTGAAGAAACGAATGACGATCATGTGGTGATTTCCGGAATTCCGGTAAATGTGACCGAAAGTGAAGTTTCCATCCTGTTAGAACAATTATTAAGCGATTTACAAGACGGAATCCCAGAGAATAGTTTTAGTCAGAATGACAGTATTGCCAAATCGATGGCGAGAAGTCTGGCTGTTAAAACAGGAATCAGTTTAACGGTAAAAGAGCAGGAAAATCTAGTAAATGGTCTTTTTGCCTGTAAAGACCCTAATGTATCGCCTTTTCAAAAACCCACTTTCATCACGATGCGTGTGGAAGACTTAGATAAAAAATTTGCAGTATGATGAATATAACACCAATAGTAAAACAATTATTAATCATTAATATTTTGTTTTTTGTGGGAACACTTGTCGTAGGTGAACCGGCATATCAAATTTTAGCGATGTTTTTTCCTGAAAATCAAGGTTTTCATTTTTGGCAGCCATTAAGCCACATGTTCATGCATGGTAATTTTATGCACATTTTCTTTAATATGTTTGCTTTGTATTCTTTTGGTTCAACGTTGGAACATTTTTGGGGCGAAAAGAAATTCTTGTTTTTTTATATTTCCTGCGGATTAGGAGCTGTTCTGGTACAAACCGGAGTGAGTTATTATTACTTTAATGATGCCGTTAGTATATTAGAATCGAATGGTTTTCAAAGAACGGAAATTTTGCAGTTACTGAATCAGGGAAAAATTAATACGCAATGGCAGTCTCTTTTGACAGCGACTGAATATCAAAATTTTATTAGTTCTTTTGCAACGACTATGGTAGGAGCATCGGGGGCTGTTTATGGATTATTAATTGCCTTTGCTTTTATGTTTCCTAATGCTGAGCTGGGAATTATGTTTATTCCTGTGCCTGTAAAAGCTAAATACTTTGTTCCTGTTTATATGCTTTTGTTTGATGGTTTCTTCGGTATCTTTGGGAATTCCTTAATGGGAATAGACTCGGGGATTGCTCATTTTGCACACATTGGCGGAGCAATAACTGGTTTTCTGATTATGTGGTATTGGAAGAAAAACCAGTTTAATGACCGCCGTTGGAATTAAGATGGCTATTCAACCTGAAAAAAGAATTGAAAAATGAATATTTTAGACGATTTAAAATTACAATATAAACTGGGAGGAGTAGCTAATAAATTAATTTATTGGAACATAGCTTGTTTCTTAATTTCGTATGTGTTGCCCCGATTATTACTACTGGGGAATGTTGAAGCCGATTTTCTTCAATATGTAAGTTTGTCCTCTAATCCGGCAGATTTATTATGGAAACCTTGGTCGCTGCTGAGTTATTCTTTTTTTCATTTTGATTTTTTCCATATTTTATTCAATTTATTGGTCCTTAATTTTGCCAGTCAGTTGTTTTTAACCTTTTTTACCCAAAAGCAATTTTTAGGACTCTATCTTTTGAGTGCTGTTTTTGCAGGAGTAGTTTTTGCAGCCAGTTATTATATCATGAATATTAGCGGAGCCATTGTGGGAGCTTCGGCAGCAATAATGGCAATATTAGTGGCCGTTACGGCTTATCAGCCTTTAATGCAAGTGCGTTTGTTGTTAATAGGAAACGTCAAATTATGGCATCTAACAGCGGTGTTGCTCATACTAGATTTAATGCAAATCCGTTTAGATAATATGGGCGGACATATTTCGCATTTAGCAGGTGCTTTTTTCGGTTTTATGTACATAAAAGCATTGCAAAATGGTACTGATATGAGTCTGATTGTTACTCGTATTATTGATTTTTTTGCTAATGGTTTCAGAATGTCTCCATCAACGCCTTTTAAAAAAGTACATAGAAATTATAATGTGAAGCCAGCAGAAAAAAGAACTGCTTCCAGAATTGTCACAAAAGATAAAGCGCAACAACAAATTGATGAGATTTTAGATAAAATCAGCCAGTCAGGTTACGATAGTTTAACTAAAGAAGAGAAAGATTTTTTATTCAAGTCAGGGAAGTAATTGTTTAAAATGCTTTGTTGTAAAAGGGGTTTTAGACATTAAATAAAATAAAATGAAAAAACTTTCATGGTTCAATACAGGAATGTTTTATTTGAACATTACGCTTATTATCGTCACTTTTATAGCTTATGTGCTTCCATTTTTGGCACCTAAAATTTTTCCATGGTTATCCGTTTTGACACTTTTCATGCCTTTGTTTTTTATTTTAAACAGCCTTTTCTTTTTGTATTGGGCCATTCAGTTCAAAAAAAGGATGATTGTTTCAGGGTTGGTTCTTTTAATAGGTATTACTTTTATTAATAAGTTTTATAAATTTTCGGCTAAAAAATATCCGGAGAGCGATAAGGATTTTGTGGTGATGAGCTATAATGTCCGTTTGTTTAATTTGTTTAAATGGGATGATAAAGCAGATATTCCGGAAACTATTTTAGCATTTGTAAACGATAAAAATCCTGATATTTTATGTATCCAGGAATATTCTAATTCGGCACATATTGATTTAAAGGTATATCCGCACCGGACTATTTTTATGGAGGGAGACCAAATTAAAACCGCGCAAGCTATTTTCTCTAAATTTCCTATTATTGAGCAAGGAAAGATTCTGTTTCCTAATTCTAATAATAGTGTTGTTTATGCTGATGTTAAGAAGGGGAAAGACATTATCCGGGTGTATAATATGCACTTACAATCCATTAAAATTTCGCCGGATGTCAATGAGATTTCAGAAAATATTGATGTGATGAATAAAGAGAAATCGCAGATGATATTTTTTAGAATCAGTAAAGCTTTTAAGCAACAACAAGAACAAGCGGAGATTTTAAAAGAGAGCTTAAAAGAGTGTCCTTATCCTGTAATCATTTGCGGAGACATGAATAACAGTGCGTTTTCATACGTGTATCGCATTATAAAAGGGGATTCAAAAGATGCTTTTGAAGAAGCCGGTGTGGGCTTTGGACAAACCTATCGTTTTAAATATTATCCTGCCCGAATTGATTATATTTTTGCCGATAAACAAATGGAGGTTAAAAAATTTGAAACCTTTCCTGAATTTGATAATTCAGACCATTTCCCGATAATGGCAAAGCTTTCGCTGGAGTAGGTTTTATTGCCACGAATGCACGAATTAGTATTGAATTTTTACAGTAAAAAATTAGTCCTAATTATTTAACTACTAAATTTTGTGTTTTTAGATAATCAACGGTAAATTTCCCTTCGTTAAACAGTAAATCCAAGATACTTAAGTTGTTGATAAAGCCAAATTTATCATCAAAAACCTGAGTGTAAGGTTCAAAAACGGAAGGGTCTTTTTTCCCGTTTACCAAAAAACGATAATCTTTAATTTCATTGGTATCCACTTCATGAAAATATTCTGTAGTGGTTTCAAAATCGAATTTGGTACGCATGCATTTGGAGATAATTTCCAATGCTTCCAAATTCAAATCCATTAAAAAAGTATGTTTTTTTTCGAAAAAAGGAATGAAATCATCTTCAAAAAATTCGAAAAAAGGCGAGCTTCTGTAAGCAGCTTCTAAGGATTTAAAATGTTGTTTTTGCCAGTCAAAATCATTTTCTATCTGAATGTCTTTTGTCTTTTGGTGGCTTGTTTTAGAATGTTTTATGGGGATATTCAAAAGCTGAATTCCGTTAGGACTATAAATATACGTACGGTTTCTATTGGTTTGTTTTTGAAAATTATCTTCCATTTCAAACACGATACTTTCTGCTTGTATCATTGCTGCAAAATGACTGATAGAAGGAAAATAGGAGGGGTGTAATAAGGTTTTCATTTGTTGATTGGCTAACGTTTTAAAGTCATAAAGTCAAAAGTCATAAAATAGCTATTTTATGACTTTTGACTTTTAAACATTGGCTATATGTTTTCTTTTTTTTCTTTTCTTTTTTTCCAAAAATATTCACCCACGAAGAATGCGGCTAATAAAATCAGGAAAATTTTGAAATAAGATTGGGGCTGACCTTCACCGCTAACTGTAGTGAAAACTCTGTCCCAACGCACTTTGTTCAATCCTTTTCCGTTTGTATCCCAGCTCATCCAGATAAAAACAGGTTTCCCTACAATATGATCTTCCGGAACATAACCCCAGTAACGGCTATCTTCAGAATTGTGGCGGTTGTCACCCATCATCCAATAGTAGTTTTGTTTGAAAGTATACGAGTTGATAACTTTTCCATTCAGTCTGATTTCGTTTCCGGTAACTTTTAAATCATTTTGATTGCCATTGTCATCTGTTTCATAAGTAGTGATGATTCTTTTATAAAAAGGAAGACTTTCCGGAGTAATGGCTACTGTTTTTCCTTTTTGAGGAATATAAATTGGACCAAAATTATCTGCATTCCATTTGTTTAGCTGAGGAAATATTCCATTTTCAACACCTCTACCTATTTGTCGTTTTACAACAGTTATTCCGGCAGTATTTTTTAATCTTTCGGCTCCTGCAGCAGTTAATGCTCTAAAATAAAGAGTGTCTCTGGAATCATTCAGACCTACACCATCAGTGACATCCATTTCTCTTAATAGTTGTTCTAAATTTACGGGAGGATTTTTAGTATCAATACCCACAGCATACGAGAACTGAGGTTTAGCACGTTCAGGTAATTCTAATACTTTTCCGTTGATATAAACAATTCCGTCTTTTATAGCTAAACTGTCACCAGGAATACCCAAACAACGTTTTACATAGTTTGATTTTTTATCGATAGGTTTTATAACTCCCGGAGTTCCTACCGGTTCACGGAAATAATGAACGGTATCTACGGGCCAGTTAAAAACAACAATATCTGTACGTTTAATATGGTCTTCTATTCCCGGTAATCTTAAATAGGGTAGTAAAGGCCAATTTAAGTATGATTTTCTTTTGGTCATCGGAATAGTGTCATGAACCATTGGCAAAGCCACAGTAGTCATAGGAACTCGGGCGCCGTAATTTATTTTGCTTACAAACAGAAAATCACCCACTAATAATGATTTTTCTAATGAAGAAGTTGGAATCGTATAAGGTTGTACAAAATAGGTGTGTACTAAAGTAGCAACAATAATAGCAAATAAAAGAGAGCTTACCGTATCGGCAGTTTTGTTTTTGGGATGTAAGCTTCTGTCACTGTTATATTCTAATTTTTGTGTGTAATTCACATAATAGATATACAATCCAAAAGTTATAATGCCTAAAAAGGTATCTAACTGACTGCGTTTTCCAAAACTTCTCAGAGTTTCTACCCAGATAACCGGAAACATAATTAAGTTGATGATGGGAATAAAAAGCAATAAAGTCCACCATGTAGGGCGACCAATGATTTTCATTAATACGATAGCATTATATACCGGTATTGCAGCCTCCCATTTTTTTCTTCCTGCCGCTTCATATAATTTCCAGGTTCCTAAAAAGTGAATCACCTGAATAATAAGAAAAAATACAAACCATTGATATAGTGTCATAATTATGTGTTTTTAAGTTTGAAAAGTTTAAAGCAGTATTTCTACCTTAAATTTTAAACAAGTTTATTGAATGTTAAGTACATCTCTCATACTGAAGATACCTTGTTTCCCGGCTAACCATTCGGCAGCAATAACCGCACCAAGTGCAAATCCTTCACGATTATGAGCTGTGTGTTTAATTTCGATACTGTCAATACCTGAATCATACGTTACAGTATGAGTACCCGGAACTTCACCCGTACGGACAGCTTCAATATGAATGTCTTTTTCGGTTGCATTTTCAAGAGTCCATTTGCTGTATTGACTGTTGTTTTCAATCACGCCTTGTGCTAATGAAATAGCGGTTCCGCTTGGAGCATCCAGTTTATGGATATGATGAATTTCTTCCATGCTAACTTTGTAACCGTCAATATTAGCCATCATTCTGGCCAGGTATTCATTAAGTCCAAAAAATAAATTCACGCCTAAACTAAAGTTGGAACTGGATATAAAACCACCGTTTTTTTCTTTACATAATGCAATCATTTCTTCGTAATGATCCAGCCATCCCGTTGTTCCCGAAACTACAGGAACATTCGTATTGAAACAAGCCGAAATATTATCTACTGCAGCCATAGGAACACTGAAATCAATAGCTACATCTGCATTTGAAAGTCCGTCATAAGTATTGAATTCGTCTTTTTTCAAAACAATTTCATGACCTCTTTCCAGAGCAATTCTTTCAATAACCTGACCCATTTTTCCGTATCCTAAAAGCGCAATTTTCATTTGTGTGTATTTTAAATTAAAATGATTTGGAGTAAACCAATTCTATTGTATTCTGTTAAAAATTATAATTAAGAGTAAGTCCTACATTAGTCTTATAGTTAAAACTATTTTGATAAAGAGTTGGTTTTACTGATAAACGATCATCTACATTAAACTGCATTAAAGCGGCATCCACATTAGCATCAATAATGTTTAAAACATAAAAGCCTACAATAAATAATGAGGATAAGTCACGGTTACGCTGATAAAATTTTTGACCCGCAATTAACCGGTTATCATCCAGATAAGAGAATTCATCGTCTGAATATCCTTCCAGTCTTCGTTTATAGGCATCTCTAAACTGATGGTATTTTTTATTACTGTCTAAATAAAAATAAAGACTGGTTCCTATGGCACCATAAACCAGAGGGATTTTCCAGTATTTTTTATTATAAGCCTGACCTAAACCCGGTAAAACAGCCGAATAAAAGGCAGCTTTTGCAGGTGTTAACGGGTCAATATCTATTGCTTTCAAAGTATCAGCAGCAACTACTTCTGTAGGGACTTTTTTTTGTGCCCATGCAGCAGTGTTGCATAAGAAAATAAGAAATAGTGCTATGGAAATAATTTTATTCACTATCCCTTGATTAATTCTATAATTCGGTTAAAATCTTCTTCAGACTGGAAAGGAATGGTGATTTTTCCTTTTCCGTTACTGGCGACTTTGATATCTACTTTGTTGCCAAAATAAGAATTAAAAGCTCTTTTTTGACTGTCGTCAATATCAAAAGAAGCCGTTTTAGCTTTTACAGCCGCTTTTGGTTTTAAACTTTCCTGATAGCTTTTTACCAAAGCTTCAGTATCACGAACGGAAAGATTCTGACTTACAATTTTTTGATAAATATCCGTTTGAGCGTCTAAATCTTCAATGTTGATAATGGCTCTTCCGTGTCCCATGCTGATAAAACCGTCACGAATTCCTGTCTGGATAATCGGATCCAGTTTTAAAAGGCGTAAGTAATTAGCAATTGTAGAACGTTTTTTACCTACACGTTCACTCATTTGCTCCTGCGTCAATTGGATTTCATCCATTAATCGCTGGTACGAAAGTGCAATCTCAATAGGATCTAAGTCATGACGCTGGATATTTTCTACCAATGCCATCACCAGTGATTCATTATCATTGGCTATTCGAATATAAGCCGGAACAGTGGTAAGACCTACTAATTTCGAAGCACGCAAACGGCGCTCTCCGGAAATTAACTGGTATTTGTTAAAATCTAATTTTCGAACAGTTATAGGCTGAATTACCCCCAGTTCTTTAATAGAAGTGGCTAATTCTTTTAATGATTCTTCGTTAAAATTGCTTCGGGGCTGAAACGGATTTATTTCTATAGCTTCTATTTCGAGCTCAATAATATTTCCAACAACCTTGTCTGCATTTTTGTCCTCAACTGATTTTATGTCATTTTCAGGATCTTTTAATAATGCAGATAAACCTCTTCCTAAGGCTTGTTTTTTTATTGCTTTTGCCATAAAATTAGTTGCTATTTTTCTTTATAACTTCTTGAGCAAGATGTAAATAATTTGTTGCTCCTTTGCTGGTAGCATCATAGTTAATAATGCTTTCGCCAAAACTAGGTGCTTCGCTCAATTTCACATTTCGCTGGATAACGGTTTCAAAAACCATATCATTAAAATGTTTTTGAACTTCTTCAACCACCTGATTGGATAAACGTAACCTGGAATCGTACATGGTTAATAATAAACCTTCGATATCTAAGTCCGGATTATGAATTTTCTGGATACTTTTAATAGTATTCAATAATTTTCCTAATCCTTCTAATGCAAAATATTCACATTGAATAGGAATAATTACAGAATCGGCAGCTGTTAAAGCATTTAATGTTAGTAAGCCCAGCGAAGGAGCACAGTCAATGATGATGTAATCATAATCATCTTTGACACTTTCCAACGCTTTTTTAAGCATATACTCTCTGTTTTCCTTGTCTACTAATTCAATTTCGATAGCCACAAGATCAATATGAGCAGGAATAACATCTACATTAGGAGCGGAACATTTTACTACTGCTTCTTTAGGAGTATTGCTGTGTTCCAGAATCTGGTAAGTACCAATTTCTACACTTTCCACATCAATTCCTAATCCTGAACTGGCATTAGCCTGAGGATCAGCATCAATTAATAAAACTTTCTTTTCTAAAACGCCCAGGGAAGCAGCAAGATTAACTGATGTAGTAGTCTTTCCAACGCCTCCTTTTTGATTAGCAATCGCAATGATTTTGCCCATTTATTTCTATAATTTTGAACGGTAAAAATACAATTTATTATTGTTTCTAAAAATCTATTTTGTTAACATTTGTTAAAGCCTGATTTGAGGTGTTTTGTCAGGTTTTAGACTACCGCTAAAAAAATATTTTTACAATTGAATTTATTTTTGATTTATAGTTTGCATAAGCAAAAAAGAGTTGTATATTTGCAGCCGCGTTACGGGGTGTAGCGTAGCCCGGTTATCGCGCCTGCTTTGGGAGCAGGAGGCCGCAGGTTCGAATCCTGCCACCCCGACAAAAAAGCTTTTTAAAAGCAGTCAAAACCCCTTAAATTGTATGATTTAAGGGGTTTTTCTATTTATTTAACTCCAAAATGTTCAAGTCGTATCAAATAAAATGGGACCTATTCGGCTACCCTTTTTGTTTTCCTAAATTTAGGTCCCTTTTAAAGGGATAACATCTTCTAATTCAGTCAATGTTTTTTTGTTTGGTATTTTTAAATTCCTGGGGTAATCGAATCTATTTATTTACATAATAGTATCTCCAAATATGATTTGAATTTATCAGAAAAGAGATGTTAAATATTAAATTTTTTGGAGATATGAAAACAATAAACAACACATTTGGGGTATTATTTTATCTTAAAGTACAGAAGGTTTCTTCACAGGGAAAAATGCCAATTTGCGCAAGAATAACTGTAAATGGCAAGCGTACAGAAATATCAGTAAAGCGCTCGGTAATGGCATCAGAATGGGACAGCAAAAAAGGAATGCCAAGGGGAAGCAGAAAGGAAATCGCTGAACTTAGTATGTTTCTTAATCAATTCAAAGCAAAAATTATAAGTACCTACCAACAGATGCTGCTCACAGATGTCGTGATAGATGGTCCTGCAATTCGAGAGAAAATGCTGGGTACTGGAAAATTGGCTCCAACAATGCTAGTACTTATAGAACATCATAATCAGCAACAGATGCATAAGTTGGCTCATGGCACGATGAAAAATTACTATACGACCCAAAGGTATATTAAAAAGTTCCTTATGGAGAAGTACTATAGAAGTGATATTGTTCTTTCTGAATTGACCTATAGATTTATATTAGATTTTGAAAGCTATTTATTTAATCATGTCCCGAAAGATCATCAAAAGCCTTTAAATAACAATGGCATAATGAAACATATTGAAAGACTTCGTAAAATGATAAATATGGCTGTACTGTTAGATTGGTTACCTAAAGATCCGTTTTCAAGTTTCAAAAAGCATTTTGACAAAGTGGAGCGACAATGTTTGACCAAACGAGAACTCGAAGGATTAGAAAACAAACATTTTGGCATCGAACGTCTGAGACATGTAAGGGATATGTTCTTGTTTAGTTGTTATACGGGGCTTGCTTATATTGACCTTGCTGAGCTAAGACCGAATAATATTATTACTGGTGCTGATGGAGAGCTTTGGATATCCACAAATAGGATAAAAACTGACATAAGTGTACGTGTACCGATATTGCCACAAGCAATGAAATTAATTGAAAAATATAGGGATGATCCCCGGGCACAAAATAATGGTACAGTCTTTCCTGTAATTTCAAATCAACGTATGAATGGTTACCTTAAAGAAATCGCTGATATATGTGGGATAACAAAGATATTGACTTTTCATATAGCAAGGCATACTTTTGCAACTACAGTTACACTGAGTAATGGAGTTCCAATAGAAAGTGTATCGAAAATGCTCGGTCATACAAATATTCGCACCACTCAAATCTATGCAAAGGTAATAGAACACAAACTTAGTGAGGACATGCGTAATCTTAAGCAGCGTATATCTTCCAGTAGTTTGCAAGACAATTAATGTTACACGTAGAATTTTTGACACATAAAAGGTGGTTATTTACAATCGCCTTTTTCTTGTTATTCGATTTAATCTCAATTATTTTATTCTAGTTAGCTAACCATAACAAAAAGCATTTTGCTAGTAAAAGATAGACAAAGTTAGCCAAGTGTATCCAATTTTATTTTTTAGGACTATAATAGCGTTATTTTGTTTGCCAAATTAATTAACTACCTGACTTATAAGTTTAGATGGTGTAAGCTAATAAAAAAGTGAAAATTATGAACGTGGATCTAATTACTAAAGACGACCTTGAAAAATTTAAAAAAGAATTGTTGGAAGAAATCCGCAAGTATCAACAGTATCCTCGCAAGCAAGGTCAAGAAGCTCGTGTTTGGCTCAAAAGCTATGAGGTTCGTAAACTTTTAAATATTTCAGCAGGGACTCTACAGAACCTTCGGTTAAATGGTACTCTTCCTTATAATAAAATAGGAGGGCTTATGTACTACCGTTATGAGGATATTCAAAAACTGATGGATGGAACTAGTAATATTAACTGAAACCTGTCTACATAGACACTGCCGATATTGAGAAGCTTCATACAATCTACAATTAAAGCCGTGGAACTTATTCTATGATACATTTTTTAAAATTTAAAGATGCTTATTATTAAGTGTTCTTATCCGAACAAATCTCAAATCATTTTATATTAGATTTTAGAGATTTGTTTGGATAAAAAGCATTAAATAGGCAGTATAATTTACTCTTTTTAAACCGCAAAATAGAAAATAATTTTTGTAGTAAAATAAGTGATTTAGTTTAAGAACATTTTTTTAGAAAATGAATTTTCCATCTTGAATAAAAATATTTTTGAGAGATGAACTTTGGCGGCTTATTAGATTTAATAGTGCTATTTCAAATCGTTTCTATATTCCCAAAATCTTTTTTAATTGTTCTTTGTCAATTTCAGTTCCTGCAAAATCATCAAAACTTCTTTCAGTTGCTTCAATAATATGGTTTAGTATGAAAGGAGCGCCTTCACGAGCTCCTTGTGATGATGATTTTATGCAACATTCCCATTCCATTACTGCCCATACATCACATTCGTATTTGGTTAATTTTGAAAAAATACTTTTAAAATCCACTTGACCATCCCCTAAAGATCTAAAACGACCCGCTCTATCTTTCCAATCGGAATAGCCACCGTAAACGCCTTGTTTTCCTGTAGGATTAAATTCGGCATCTTTTACGTGAAAAGCTTTAATGCGGTCGTGATAAAAATCAATAAAACTTAAATAGTCTAATTGTTGTAATACAAAATGACTAGGATCATATAAAATGTTTACTCGTTGATGATTCGCTGTTGCTTCAAGAAAACGTTCGAAAGAGATTCCATCGTGTAAATCTTCTCCAGGATGAATTTCGTAGCATACATTTACATCATGCTCATCAAAATGGTTTAAAATGGGTAGCCATCGCTTTGCTAATTCTTCAAATCCCATTTTCACAAGTCCATTAGGTCGTTGTGGCCATGGATAAACAGTGTGCCATAATAAAGATCCTGAAAAGGTGGCATGAGATTTTAATCCTAATCGTCCGCTGGCAGTTCCAGCATTTTTCACGGTTTGGATTGCCCATTCTGTTCTTGCTTTTGGGTTGTTTTTGACTGCGTCAGGGGCAAAGCTATCAAACATAATATCAAAAGCTGGATTTACAGCGACTAATTGTCCTTGAAGATGTGTGGATAACTCGGTTATTTCTAATCCATAGGAATTAACTTTTCCTTTTAAATCATCACAATAATCCTGACTTTCAGCAGCTATATCAATATCGATTAAGCTATGTTCCCATGTTGGTATCTGTATTCCTTTATATCCTAAATCGGCTGCCCATTTACACATCCCTTCTAAACTGTTGAATGGAGGTTGATTTCCCGCAAATTGAGCTAAAAACACAGCAGGTCCTTTAATTGTTTTCATATAAATTGGTTAATAATTTAAGACATTCTATTTGTATATTAAATCTTAGTCCAAGTAGCATTGTTTTTATCACTTTCTACTGCTGCATAAATAAACTTCATCCCTCTTATTCCATCATTTACTGTTGGATAATCGGGTTTTTCAATTGTTTTATTGCTTAATACTGCCATTAAATGAATAGCGAAATTTTTGTAAATAGTTGCAAAAGCTTCTAAATAGCCTTCTGGGTGACCAGCTGGTATTCTTGAACTATTTAATGCTTCTGGATATAAATCATTCCCATTTGGAGTGAAGATTTTTTTGGGTTCTTTAAGCCAATGTGTAATTAATTGATTGGGATTTTCTTGATGCCACTCTAAACTTCCTTTTTCTCCATATACTTTAATAGATAGATTGTTTTCTTCACCCAAAGCAATTTGAGAAAATGACATTGTTCCTTTGGCACCATTTTCCATCCGAATAAGTAGATTTCCATCATCGTCTAATACTCTTCCCTTACCAAATCGTCCTAAATCGGCTGCTAATTCCTCTATTTTTAAACCTGTAATATATTCGACCAAATTTTCGGCATGCGTACCAATATCGCCTAGAGCACCACCAATACCTGATTTACTAGGATCTACTCTCCAAGAAGCTTGTTTGTGTCCTGTTTTTTCTACTGAGGTGGATAACCAGCCTTGTAAATATTGTACTTGAATTTTTCGGATGTTTCCCAAGACATCATTGGTCACCATAGCTTTAGCTTGTTTAACTAATGGATGTCCGGTATAATTATGGGTTAAAGCAAATAATAGCCCACTTTTGGTTACGATTTTTTCAAGTTCAATAGCCTCTTCCAGGGTTAGGGTCATAGGTTTATCGCAAACCACATGAAAACCGTTTTCTAAAGCTAATTTTGCGGGAGTAAAGTGCATGTGATTGGGTGTCACTATTGCCGCAAAATTCATTCGTTGATCTTCGGGAAGCATTTTCTCTTTTGCGATCATTTCTTCATAATCTTTGTAACATCTATCTTCGGGAAGATAAAAGTCTTTGCCAGAGGCTATCGATTTTTCAGGACTACTACTAAAAGCACCGCAGACTAACTCTATCATACCATCCAATGCAGCAGCTTTTCGGTGCACATCACCGATGAATGAACCAATTCCTCCACCAATCATTCCCATTCTTAATTTTCGTGTCATTTTTTTTAATTTTTATTTACAAGCCCATTTGAAGCCTCTAGTTAATAATTGCCATGCGTCAGGATTATCAAAATCTTTTGGATCATGTCCAATTGATAAATAAAAAACCTTTCCTTTATCATATTGAGTTGTCCAGCAAACAGGCATTACCGTTCCTTTAATCCAATAATTATGAGTGTCTGAAAAAGTGGTTGTTGCCAGTATTTTTACTTTAGGATCAATGTGCATATAATATTGTTCCGTATTTTTAACACTAAAATTAGAAATACCTTTAGTAATTGGGTTTTTGTCCTTAATGATAGTTACATCGTAATCGATTAAACCTCCAGGGTGTGTTACAAATTGGCCGCCAATCATATATTGATAGTCTGTATTGTTTCTGAAGGAATCACCCAATCCACCGTGACAACCCGCTATTCCAATTCCATTTTTAACAGCATCCAACAAAGCCTTACTTTGTTCTTTTGAAATTTGTCCCATCGTCCAATATTGGATTACAAGGTCGGTATTGTCCATAATTTCTTTTTGAGTATAAACTCCCAATGAATCGCTCATAGTAACTTTGGCACCTTCTTTTTCAAGCCATTTATTCACTCTTTCCGCAAATACTTTTGGCTTATGACCTTCCCAACCTCCATATACTAATAAGACTTTTTTATCTTTAAGCGAAGTTAATTTATTTGAATCACTAGATTCTTGTGAAGCAGCAGAAATTACCAGGAACAAACATAGTAAAGAGCCAAAGATACGACTGGTTTTAATTTTCATAATTTATTTTATTAGTTAAGTAACATATTTTGCAGTATTTTTTTAGCCACAACACTTGCTGAAGTATTTGAATTTATAGCTTTCGTTAAATCTAATGATGAAATGATAATTTCTCTTATTCCAACAGGTATTCTAACGACTGTAGAATAGAGTTCTTCTTTACGATCGGCATAAACACCCACAATGGATTCACCGTTTTCTATTCGCATTCCCAATCGATTGTTTTCATAGCCTGCTAATTTTTTATTGACATAGATTTCAGTTCTTAATCTGGTACTTTTAAAATGGAGAAGCACTCGTTTTCCTTTCCAATTTTCCTTTGCCTTAAATTGAGTCGAAAACCAAAAAACACCTATGTAATCACCAGTTATCCCGAAATCATAGCCGTTTTCGCCCCAATAATGCTCTTCAACGGTTGCGGGAATGGTAATTTCATTTCCAGTTTTTTCAAGCATTTCCCATCCTTCAGAAGGCGGATTATTTGGTAATTTTAAAATTTCTGGAGTTAGAAATAATTTGTCATTTGCCCAGGTTGCTTCTTTATCTAAACAAATACGCCATTTTAGAACTGTTAGGTCTGTGACTTTATTGTCCTGAGCAAAGACATTTAAAGAAAATATCCAAACTAATAAGAGCGAAACAATTGATTTCATTATAATCTTGTTTGAAATTACAAACCAAATTTAGAAGTAAATTGTAGAGCTAGATTGTTTAATTGAACATGATAATTGCTTTTTCTCTTATTAAGGTTTTTTTACGTATTAAAGTTGAGAAAAAAGTAAAATAGAAGGGTTCGGGTTAATTATGATGTGATAAGTATTAGGTAAAGCATTGTTTTATTTTAATATCCTTTTGATTTTAGGAATATGTCAAAAAAAACAAATTTGTATTTTCTTTAATTTGTCGTTTTTTTAAGATATAAAATATTAAGCAGAAATTAGATTAGCTTAAAGTGAAAAATCATTTGATTATGTATCAATTTTTTGTTTAGAACACAATATTTTCCTGGTGTAACTAATCACTCTGATTTTTGAATACTTTGTTAAAACTAGATAAATTTATAAATAAGTATGCATTTTTAAATTTAGTCTTATTGTATAAGGTACAGATATACTTAAGATATGTCAAATAATCATTGATTTAGCATCTAAATAGAACAAAAAAACAATAGTTCAAATTAAAAACGCTAAATTTAATTTAACATAAGGTTTAACTTTGCTTAACAGTATTTGAGCAACTGTGCTATGTTTTTTTAGCGAATTTGTAAATTTTGTAAACTATTATATAATGATTAAAAAAAGTATACTGTCTTTTTTGTGGTTCTTATTTGCTCTTCAAATAGGTTTTTCTCAAGAAATGCAATTGCGATTCAATAGAATATCTGTTGATGAAGGTTTGGCACATTCTGATGTTACTTCTATTATTCAAGATAATGGAGGTTTTATTTGGTTTGCAACCTTAAGAGGATTAAATAGATTTGATGGCTACGATATAAAAACATTTTTCAATGAAAATTCTCCATTTGAAAGTGTTTACAAAAATAGAATAGTTAAAATAGTTCCCCAAAATAATCTATTGTGGTTAGTAACACAAGGGGGAATTGAATGTTTTGATATTAAGAAAGAGAAATTTTTAAAACTCAAATGGAAGTTAAACGATAACGCTACACTAAGCAAAGTGAAGATAAATTCTATTTATATTTCTAATGATGATAAAGCATATGTTTTGTCGAATAATTATCTAAAAGTTTTTTCGGTTGATTTTTCTTCAGCCGCTGAAATTGTGCTCACTGAAAACTTTTTAAATAATGTACCCAAAAGCACTATGTTTTTAGACATGAAATCTGATAAAAGTGGTTTAGAATGGATGATTACAAACAAAGGATTGTTTTTTGTTGAAAACTATAGTGGAAAAACAAAATTAAGGAAAATTACGGTTTCAAACGGGGACATCATTTATTCTAATTTTACAGGACTATATACTAATGAAACTAACTATTTACTTTTAGGTACCGAAAATGGATTTCTTAAAGCAAACACTTCTGTGTTTGATACTAAGAAGCAACAAACTGTTTCTACATCTTTTTATAAAATAAATTACCCAGCAATAAGTTCAAGAGACGGACTTGATAATGGTTTTTTTGTAAATACGTTCGAAAAAGGTTTAGATAATAATTATTGGATTGGCAGTACTCTGGGATTAATTAAAGCAACGCTTGTTGGTACGGGCTATAAATATGA